>CBDDLM010000007.1:0-7211 GCA_965230665.1 Chitinophagaceae bacterium | reverse complement strand
TTGATTGAAAATACAGCTCTCGTACAAACACGTCTATCCAATAAACAACTGCAAAACTTACAAAGTAAAGACCTTCCGGGTTTAAAAATTTGTATTTCGTACTCATGCTTACTGGCTACGCAATATGTATGCCAGTTTTGAAAAAAGAAAATTTATGTTGGTCACGAGTCACAGACTCGCGCCAGCGGGGGGGTGAAGAAATGAAGCCCTCTATTGATGTGGTTACTAAAATTGCCGATTTACTCGAAGTATCTCTGGACTATTTGGTAGGTAAAACAGATGTGGAACTGGACGATGCTATGCTAAAACGGATACAGTTGGTTTCTAAACTCCCCGATAAAGAAAAAGAACACCTTTTCGTGTTCCTTGATTCTTTTATTGACCGTATGAAGCTACAGGGCATTTTATAAAACAAAAGCCCCACAGATGTGAGGCTTTTAATATCTCTTTACTCTTATTTATTCTCTCTCAAAAATGTGAAGTGTTCCTTTATTGTCATGAATCAATAAATAGGGAGATGTATAACTCAAAGGAACAGGTGAAGGAAAACTCACACCTTCCTCTTCATGCACCCAATCAAATTTATGAGTAAGAGTATTAAATGCTCCGACAACCCCATTCTTCCAATCAGTTGTAATCAGATAGTCTCCATACAAAACATAATTGCTCCTTTGGGATTCTATACCTATTGATTCAAAATAAGAGCTGTCTTGGTAATTGACTTTTAATTCTCCTGTAAGTAAATCATAAGCTGTATAGTTGACCATCATTTGATGAAGTAGTCCTTTTTCCTTGTCAATACTGAGTCCTTTAGTTAATGTTTTAATTTCCCATTTAATTGCTCCTGTTTCAATATCAAGAGCTATGAGCTTGCTGTTTTCTTGAAAAGCAAAAATCACTAAACCATTACTGACCCCTATTAATTCAGGAAGAAGATTACCATTATTCATTTCCAAAGACCACTTAACCACTCCTTGAACAATGTCTCTTCTACTGATTCCCTTAAGTGATACAGTAAACGCCATATTTGACTCAACTTTTATAGTTTCACCAGCATTAGTTTCCCAGATAACCTTATCTAAAAAAACATCTTGAACCCCCTGTTTCGGCAGAAAAAGGGAGTAATCATAATCGGTTGTCACTACAATCAAATTGTTATTGTATAAGCCATAATCGCCTATACCATTTTCAATAGAAATTGCCTTTTTAGTACGAAACCGAGAGTCAAAAAAGGCATATCCTGTATTTGAAATACCAATTGTTAAGTCTTCTTTTTTTATAAGACTTTGAAAATCATCTTCTACAGAAGAATGAAGCATTTCTTTTCCACTTGCTAAGTCGTATTGAAAAACCTCTCTACCTGATTGATAAACCAGTATGCTTTCAGCTATGTAATAACCTTTGCTTATATTATTTATTTCAGATGCCTTTTTAAACATTTAACTTTATTGCTTAGCGTACAAAATTCATAAATGTGGGATGATTCAATAATTGCCCTTGATTAGCTAAGTTGTTTAGTATAGTAGGGCTTGCGATATTCTGAGATGTAAAGAATGATGGGTTGGCATTAAATAATTCAGTCGCCTTTGAAGCATCCTTGAAAACGTTTTGGAAGTTTCCTTTCATAGCATCACTTAAACCATCACTGAAATAGTATTCAAAGCCATTTCCGCTTGTTACATATGCCTTAAATTGATCGTAAGTACTGCCTGATACACTTCTTGCAGAACTCCAATTCTTCATCTCTACTGACTTAAATTCAGTAGCTCCAGTAGTAGGGTTCGTTCTTTTGAATAGTGCATCCAACTTATGCCCTGTCTCAATATCAGGAATACTACCTTCAAAACGATTCAGCGACCAACCGCCTTGAGTTAATTCATCCCAATTTTTGGACATCTTTTTCAAGGTCAAAGCTGCACCTTTTGCTTTCGATGCTTGTTCTCCTGCTTCTTTCAAAAAGTCATCAAACCCGTCAACCAAACTTCCGTCAGCTTTAACTGCTCTTTCAGTAACTACCTTATGGAAATCATTCAGCACATCATCTAAGTCTCCTACCAAAGAACTTCCTGCATTCCCACATGTCTTACACTTTGGATTTGCTTTTATCAAACTTGTCATAAAGTCATCAAACCTTTGCTGTCCAACTTTACTAATTAAGTCTGCATCAAATTTTGCAAAGGCTTCAAGAGATTTTATATCTTTTCTAAGAATCTTCCCTGCATCAGCTATATCTGGATTGGCTCTTTTTGCTGCGTCCCCAATACCTTTCCAACTATCAACCGAAATCTCTCCGTTACTAAATTTACGTAAAGCATTCGCATTTGATGCAAAATCATCTACAAATCTTTTAAGATCATTTACATCATCAATACCGTGCACAAGAGAAAGGAATGTGTTTTTGGCTTCACTTGTTACATCAGAGATACCATTTAGTGTATTTTTGAAGGTGGAAATGTTACTACCCAGACCATCTAGCCTTGCTGTTATTGCGTCTAGCCAACTATTTACATCACCAGATCCCTCAATTAAATAAATGTAACCTCTTCCATTTTTATATACATTATAGGTTTTAGTGACAAGCGCACCGTCAATCTCTACTTGAACCTGATTTATTTCAGCTAACAATTCTTGTCCATCTGTATCAACATGAGTATCCGGATCAAATAGTCTAGGATTTTTCAATGCAAAACTACCAGAATTAATATCTCCAATAACATCCCCCAAGCTATTAGAATATAATCTCGTACCTCCTCCCGTTAGGAAGTCTACTATAAATTTAGATTGATCAACTCTGAACTTCGCATTCGTGACACCCCGCAGGTGCTTGTAGATTTCTACCTGTGCGTATGCCTGGTCCATGAAAGACTTCCATACTGCGTATCCCGGCCAGTTGTTTCCTGGAAATGCCTTTATTGTTTGGTTGAAAACATCTACTAAACCTTTGGACAAATCGAAAATGTCGGATGCACTATTTTTAATAGAATGCAGTTTATCCAATATACTCCCGGTAGATAAAGGAAGTGCTTTTAATCCTGTGTATGCCGTTCTGGATAGCGATAAAACTTGAATTGTATTCGCAATTTTCTCATATTCATTAAGCATATCAATTTCATCCTGCGTTCCATTAGATCGAATATCATCAGATTTCAACGTCACTACAATATCTACAATATCGAGTGTTGAGAGCACTGCTTCTGCTACTAAAGCGGGACCAGGCTCTGCCGTCAAAGCCGATAAGGTTAATGCCAATGCATTCAAGCCTACTTTAAAAGCAATCGCATCTTCTATATCGCCTTGCCTTTCAAGTAACCAGCGTACCCATATAAGCGGCACTCTGTATTTATTATGATAGTTGACACGTGTACCATCCGGGCCCTGAATTTGGAAATTATCATTGAAACGAATCTGTATAATTGTAAAAGGGTCATGAGTAATAGAAAGATCATAAGAATTGATGTTTTGAACAGGTCTGCCATTGATGTCAGTAGAATGATATGAGTCTGTACTTTTAGATAAAATCTTAATCTGAGGTATTTCATCATCATAATATGAATCAACAGAACGTGTGTGCGTAGTACCCGTTAAGTTGTAAGAAAATGTTTCACTCTTGTAAACCCAGAAAAAATCCGGAGTCGTAACAGGAGCATCGGCGTTAGTAATTACCGGATGAATAAACTCTGTAATCTCTTCTACATTCTGAATATCAAAAATCAAACCTGTAATGATAGCTATAAACTTATCGTATTCTTTATCCTCATCATCGACGACATTATTTAACTTCCAAAACAAGTCGTAGCTATCGTTTACTCCTTTCAATTTATTGTATAAATCCGCATAATTATCAGGATTAACATTTAATAGGATATCGTTAATTATAGCTTCTATTTTGCTCAAATCAGCAATATCGGAGTTATCCACTGCATGATTTAAAATTTTGATTTTTATGTCATATGGAATTTTCTGGTAAAAGCATTTTTTAATATTTTCTGATTGCAAATGCACAAAAGAGAGAATTTCGGCTATTTCATTTGTACTCTTTTGTTCTATTTGTTCTGTTTTCTCACCAATGGCATCAATAAACTTTCGAATTGACTCATAATATTGCTTCATGAATTCCCGATTGTTCTTTAGTTCTTCTACCGTTTTGTCAAAAGCCTGTAAAAAAATACTGGGATCCAGCGCAATTTTACTCGAGTGATCTGGCACAAACAAAGAACCTGCCGGTGTCATTTCTGATACATAATTTAATGCAGGCATGTGATCACTTATTATTTGATCCACTACCGAAGACTCCAATTCTTCAATACACACATTAAAACTGGGGTTATTCTCTAGTTCTTCGGCAACCTGAAATGCATAGAACGCCTCTACACCACAAGGATCCAAATCAGCATAATTGAGTAGAAATTTTGCCTTTAATAATTGATTTTCATGGGTGAGAAAATCTCCATAAATTTCCACATACTCATCTGTCAACCAATATGACAGCGCTAATTCTCCTGCTTTATCTCCAGCTGCTTTATTTTGCACCGGAATATCATTCACATACAAATAGCTGGTAGAATTAACAGTAAACACTACTTTGCCTTCCTTTATACACGGTAATCCGGCTAAGAGATGTTTGTATAGTTTTTTAGTAGAAAAATCCTCTTCATAACCTGTTGTAACCACGCCGTCTTCTTTATGTGCGTATCTGGTGAAATAGCCCTTATTTTCCACGAGTCTTTGAGCCTTATATTTAATACCATCCTGTTTAAAATGTAATAGGGCTCCTACCGGTACTTTTTCGTCAAAAAAATCATCGTATGGACTTGAAAACCACAAATCTGTAAGTCCTTCCATCTTTATACTTATTGGAACAGCTGCCGGCGATAGAAAAGTCAACCAACTATCTCCTTTAAGATCAACCGCATATTTACTTAAAGCCGATATATCTCTAATTCGTACCGATTGAGACTCATCTAAAGGATCTAAGCCGTAGAGATCAAATACAGGATCTATGATTTGATTCCATTGTCCACCATTCTGGTTGGTTCCTCCACCATAAGACATTAAATTCGTAGGTTCATTTTCCTCAGTTATGGTTTCATCTATTACCCACGTATGTGAAAGACGAAACAATCCATGCCCAACTTCATGCGCTATGGTTCTACTGTTAATACTGTTATCATTTAAAAATCCTACTCGCTTATTCCTAGGAAAGAAACCTGCAATTTCTTCATTTGTGCCTGCTTCAATCATATTCTCCATGACAAAGAAATAAGCGGTCTTATTGTCTTCCTTCTCACCAGTTGCGCGAAAGTAATCGTTGTAGAGATCAAGCATTTCCTCCGAGTACCTGGACATTAAAAGATGGTCATCCACTAACAAATCACCGTTCTCATCCTTATCCCAATCACTTTCAGTGAATGCCGTTTCAACTTCTATTGTGGCAAATTGCTTATTAGGTATTTCGTAAAATTCATTTAGATCTGCCTTGATATCATCTATTGTCGATTGACTTAGTGAAAAGCCTTCAAAGGTTGGTATTAACTTGATAACATATTCGTCATTCGGAGTAGATATCACTTTAAGCTTACCCAACTTCAGGTTTTTGCCATTGTCAGTATAAATTGCATACACTCTTTTGGCATCGTGTGGAACAATTACCTCAAACTCTTTGTCATTATTTGCGTTCACTGTTGATTCAAGTGCATCCAAATTATTACTTTGTATAGCTTGTCCAACAACACTATTCGTAACAAAAGAAACCTTAGCGGGATCGTAATTCTCTGTCATAGTTACTGTAGCTACAACTTTCTTAAAGCCGGAACCTGCATTGTGAATATCTGCTTCGGGATCTATGGCTATGTAAGGAACAAAATAGAAATTTGAGGACTGATCAGCATACCCCAATTGTTGATAGTAAGCCGGAAAAGTTCCTGTATAAGCATCGAACCCGACATCATTATTATATGGAGCAAATACTACTTGAATATCGGCAGTTGCATCTAATGATTCTAATTCGTCTTTTATCTCTTCATATGCCTCAATTATTAATGCTGCTGCCAATTTAATTTCCTGCATCGGATCACTCAACTCACCAAAATTCAGTGCTTTTACTTCATCTATAAAGTCACCCGTACCGCTTTCGAATAAATCTGTTGCCGCAATAAACTTATCTATTGGATCTAAATCACTGTAAGCATCTGTATTTACAGGATCTCCAATCAAAGTCATCAATTCTTCCAGGGCATCAATTGTTTCAACAGCTAACTCTGTAGCTTCTTCAGCTGTTGATATTACATCTCCAATTGTATTTAAAATGGTATGAATTTGATTCGCCAAATCAGCATCAATAATACGCAGTATTGACCCTTTTATATTTCCAGTTCCTGATACAGCACATAATTTATCATCAGTGGTTTGTTTAACTACGACGTTTTCAAGATAAACCTCCACCTGCGCATTATTCATGTAGGGTACCACCACGTGTGCAAACCCGTTATAACTTCCATCCGGGTTTTGCTTGAATGAATCATCAGACACATCATCATACGTAACTGATGCCTTAGGAACAACCTGCAACTCAAATCCCCCCATTGTAAAAATGGCATTCACCTCTAACTCACCATCATCGGCATTATCGGAGTTATTATTGGGAAATAAACAATCAGGGTCTACATCACCACAACTAAAATCAGCAATTATGGGGACACCATCTATCGTCGAAAACTTATAGATCTTCGATGTTTCTTCATCAGAGCCGCAAGCAACTGTTATACGCACATCATACTGTGTACCTTCATATAAATTTTCCAGTGAGTAATACCTGAAATTATCATCATCATCGAAATCAAAAGGTGGCGTCTGTACATCTTTGTACCAATCGTTTACCCCCTGATCTTCACTTTTATACTCTACATAATAGCCCGTATAATTACTCTTCTCGCTGAACTTTAGATTAAGATAAGTTTTACCTGCTCCCGGGTCTGCCAACTGTAAGTCCGTTACTTTCTCACAAGGTGTCGAATTAGTTCTCGAAGGAGTCGTAATAGGTGTGGTGAATGTCTCTTTATCGGTATACAAACTCCAGCCGTCTTCGCACTCGGTGCGTACCTGGTATTCGTATTCGGTGTCTTCTTCAAGACCTGTCAATTCTATATCTCTTTCAAACTGATTAATAATCTCCCAGCCGCTGGCACCCACCTTACGGTACATAAACTGGTAAC
>CBDDLM010000006.1:0-8329 GCA_965230665.1 Chitinophagaceae bacterium | reverse complement strand
TGGCACCCATTTTTAAAGAAGCATCTTGGTAACTTGATTCTCCTAACTTTGCTACAAACGAAGCTAGTTTCTCACTTTCTATCAGATGTTTTCCGGAATAGTTGATCATTTCAACCGAATCAATTTTTTCAATTGCTATTAATTCTTTTAGTTTCGTGCCTTTCTTGATGTGGATCCGTTTTTCCGTATTTGGGTTTATACAGGAAACGATAATGGTAAGCATGCAGATGGATATTATTAGATTAAAAAGTGACTTCATGATTTTAAATTTCTCCTGTTTAAGTTAATAACTTGTTGTTTTAGGTCAATAACGAAAAGCGCCATTAGTAAATCGATTAAAACCATAATTTACCAAAAATTCAATGGTAAATAAGCTCGCGAGATTGAAGATCACTTGCAATATAAAAGTACCAGACGGGTGATTGTGGCAAAGAATAATCTTCTTACACTTCTTGGAAACGGCAAAGCTGAGTACCTCAACTGAATCTATATGCACCTTGTTTAGTGAACCGATTGCGAGTAGTTCGATGTACTCAATGTCATTTGCTATATTGAGACCCAGAGACCAAAAATATTCCTTTTTTCTGTGCAGCTTATTTTGTCTAAACAGAATGCGTTGCATAATCATTGCTACATCTTTTGCATTTTCAATGCGTATTTTTTGATCCTGATTTAATCGTACTTTCATGGTTAACCGCAAAAAGGTATTTAAACTTACCGTCAAAGTCTGGTTTAGAAAAGGGTTATCATGTTTTATATCTTCAGATTGGATTTGAGAAAGGGGCGAAGCTATATTGAGTTCGATGAATGAGAAATAACCAATTAACGCTAACCAATGGTTTGATTTCCTTCCTAATTTTATCCTTAAGGCAAACGAGATTTTTTTAATTATTCACTATCTGAATAATAGATTGCTTGAATGATGTTTTTGTTTTCATACATCTCTCGTTTTTTACTAGATTCCTGTAACCAATTCAAGTACATGGATTCAGGCATTCTTCGGTAGCCTAATTGGTGAATTTTTAAAATCAACTCCTCATATTTGTTGAATTGCTCCTTATAACTGGGATTTCCCTTTACGCTATCCAGCTTTCGTTTTAATACCTCCGATTTAAACAACAGTGCGTTGATGCAATTGGGGTAGTGAACAAGCGCTTCATCAAGACATAGTAGTAAAAAATCATCATTTTGATGTCCATGTTTCCGCTCGAATCCTTTGGCCAAATCAAACAGGCACAATGCGATGGCTTGTCGATTGCTTAAAGTGTCCATATAAATACCACTTTTTATTGCCTGTAAGTTGACGTAGCCGGAGGCCATTAACCATGCATCAATGGGGAAAGTAGCACTTGTCAATTCGGTGTTGTAAAATCCGGTTTTCTCACACCGATGCTTAATATAGATGTGATGCGGAGCCAATGCGAGGTGTGCACCAACGTGTAATTCATCCGCGATGATTTTGTATAGGTAAGGGAGTGAATGGCAGTTGCCTTTATGTTCCAATAGGAGCTTGCTGACAAACATTTTAGTCCAGTTTTTCTTCCCCATGAAATCATCGAAATCATACGAATAGGGCGTATGATACAGGGTGTCCTTGTGTTTATTCAGGAGAGGAACCGAGTCTGTCAAAACATTGAACAATGATGCCCAAATAAGTACTTTTTCTTTGTCCTTTTGTTTATATATGAACGCGTTCTCGTTGATCTTGGAGAAGAGTATGGTTAAACCTGCAAGCCTTTCGATCTCGGAGGAAAAGGCTTCATAACTGAGTGTCTCATTCAGATAGGCATTTTCTGTTACAAAGACAGCACGTTTAAAGCTGGCAGGGTTAGGGTTGTCTACTAATTGTAGTAGTTCTCTAAAGGCACGGTCGTAAAAATGATTTCCCGAATTGCTGTAAAGCTGTCCGTAGGAGTTAAGAATATTGAGTACTGCAATTAGAATAAAGGTGTGTATTTTCTTTCCGGATGACATAATTGGTTTTAGTTGACCAGAAATGATCTGGTTGGTTTTCAGGTATTATTTCTCCTTATGCGTGTTTAACCATTTTTTATAAGCTTCCAAAGGCATGTTTTCGTAGCCTAGTTGGTCGAGTAGTTGATACATTCTTACCATCTGATTATAGACTTTTTTAGCTTCAGGATTTCTATTGAGTTGTTCGGGTGAAGTAGCTTTCGTTTGGTAGGCAATGTATTGCATCAAATACGTGTAATAATCTGATTTAACCAGCATGGCATTAATATTGGATGAATGATGTTCAAGTGTTTTGTTTGCACATTTTAAGACAAACTTATCATATGCTCCGTATCGGTAGCTGTAGTACTGAGCCAGGTCGGTGACGCAGTTGGCAATGACCTGTTTTGTGTTCAATGTATCCATGAAAATCCCACTTTTTACTGCTTCGGCTTTCACATATCCAGACCCCAATACCCACGAATCTGTAGTTAGCAGCCCATTGGTCAACTCGATGTTATACCATATTCCTTTGTTTGTTTGGCACTTGATGTACGAATGCGCTGGTGAGAAAGACAGATATGCTTGTCCGCCTAATTCTTGTACCAGCAGGAGATAAAGCAGCGGAAGGGACTTGCATTGTCCGGTGTTCATATCCATAAGTTTGGAAACGAACAGGTTTGTTGGATTTTCGTAACCAAACGGGTCGTGAAAATCATATCGTTTGGGGTAAGAGATGATATTGGTCTCTTGATACTGAGCTGGAAAGCGAAGTGTATCTGTCATGTATTTATAAACTGCATATTGTATAACCTCGTTACTTTCAGGATTTAATTGTTCATGAGACATGTATTGCTCCAGTTGTTTGATCATTTTATTGATTTCTATAAGAAAATCATCGTAGTTCAAAGAGTTACCAAAGAAGGCATTTTCGGTAAGAAAAATGGCACGTTTCAGATCCAGTGGGATGCTGCCATCGAGCATTTTGCACAATTCATTAAAAGCATTCTCGAAATGTAACCTGGTACTTGCGTCCGCAGTGATAGGGAGAACATAAGACACTATCTGATCTTCTTTTTTTAGGTCAAACAGTATTTTTCGTACTATCTCCACAGAAGCTTCACGTTTTTTTAGATAAGATGCTCCGTTATCTGGTGAGGTATCCGAATGATATAAATCCCTTTGTATTGTGCTACGGTTATGTTGATCCATTTGGTTTTTGATGCTGGTAGAGGTTCCTCCCAAGATTGATTTATTATTTTGAGAGTATTGAGCATAGGATTGGCAAATCATGAGGCTAAACACAAAACAAAGGGAAAAGGTCGTTTGTTTATGGTGCGAGTGAACATGATGAAAAGTAGGTGTCGCTGAAAAACTAATGTTGATTCGGAAATATTATCGGTCTCCAGGAAGAAGTTCGTCCTGGTGTGTTTTTTGGATGGGTAATTGCTTATCAAGGCGTTTGGGTACAAAAGGATAGGCTACCTTTATCCTTTCCGTTTCTCCATTTACTGCCAACGACTCGTGGGCACATGGTAGATGAATTGAATTAATAAATTCAAGTACAGCCGCATGCAATTCTTCTGGCATGTGGTCTGCTCTTACCATTTCACAGTCTGCAACGCTATTGTCGGATTCAAATTCGATTAAAAAAGCCATGAATACATTTTCTCTAACTGGCAGGTATTTCTCTGCGTGATTCTGAGAAAGCATTGAATCCAATCTTTCGGTGATTATCATTCCACATTCATATTCATCCAACTGACCTACAGCAACTTTTGAGCAAATAAGTACAGCGATCATTAATATGTGTTGTTTAATTCTCATTGTGAGTAGAAATCTCCATTTTCCAGTCTTGGGCCCGTTAGAGACTGATCGGATTCGGTAACTGCTTTGATAATGGCTTTAGGTTTTGTGTCAGATTTTTCGGTGGTATAATGTTTAAAGAAGTCGTTAAATTGCTCATTTTGACCCTCATAGTATTCAATTCTTTCTTCAACGGCTCCCTGAAATAAATCATTAAATGTTTCACTTTGCACTTCTTCAGGATCAGGAGTTTGGAAGAAGCCATACTCATTCAATAACGGTCGCATCCAATCCGCCGTAGGTACCAAAGATTTACTTTGAAAAAGGACATAAGTGGCTGCTATATCACCTTCTGTCTCAATATTGGCACGATCACCTTCGGGGCTATAAAACTCTCGATCGGTTTGAAAAGCATGAAACAACTCCTGAGCAGCAGTATAACGACCTTCAGGAGACTTTAATGTAACCGTATTCGTTTTATAATTGAATTGTCCACCTCTGGGTAAATCTGAATCAAAGTCTATAGTATAGACGGTTTCGGACTTATCAAGAACCGCATAGTAATAGCTGAAAATGTCACTTTCACTTAGTTTGACGATAAGGGCATCGTATTGTTCTTTTTCTTGTGCACTCAGATTGCTAAAATCGAAAACCGCACCGTCCACTTCTTGGTACCATATCGGATTACAACCAGAGAAATGATAAGGGGATAAATCAGTGTATTTTCGAGCCGCAGGATCAGTTGATAGCCAGCGACTGACAATTTCTGGCTCCATCGTCGCTTCAGAATACATGGTGTCTTGTTCGACGAAGCCAATTACCTTCATGGTGCGCGTATTGAGTATAGCAGAGCCAATAATTTCTATAGAATCTGTATCAAATACTTCCTTGTATTGACCATTACTCAAAGATTGTACTTCTGTATTCGGGTCAAAAGCCTCAAAGGGATTAAAGTCGTTTTGCGCGAAACAGGCGAAAGACGTGAACAAAGAGATGAAAAATATTGCTGCTATATTTAATTGGGTCATTTCCGTAACTCGTATACCTCTTTATTAAATAATTTGATAGGTTTTGATATGTATTGGTATTATTTTTTGAATATAACGTAATATATGCGATTTACTACCTATATCAAATGAAAAAATGATATATTCGTTAAGCACGGTTTATATACTCATAGTTGTTATAAGTCGTGCCAAGTATAATTTTTTGGCTGATAATATACGCGAGTAATGCCTACTGTAATGCAGAAGCGAGAAGTACTACCCACTAAAAAATCAGGATGGAAAGCAGGAAGTTATAGGCTATGTCGATCGCGCGGTTTATTAGTTTTTATAGTACGAATTCTTGCAATTTACTTAGTTCAATTCGTATTAGGTAGAGAGACTGTATCTTACATAATGGTAAAGCAAACAACAAAAACACATGAGAATCAAAAATATTAAAATCAAGTGCTTTAGATTATTATCTGATGCCTCAATTGATCTCGAAGATGATATTACCTTAATTGTGGGGAAAAATAACACCGGCAAGACATCATTGCTCGAAATAATAAAGATATTCGTTTCCGGTGATAATTCAATGTCATTTGAAGATTTCTCTCAATCTACATACGCTACCTTTAAAGAACTTCTGGGAGAGTTTGATAAAACACTGGTAGATGGTATTACCGAAGAAGAACGGGAATCACTTGAATTGGATGTTATCACTCGGTTTCCAAAAATTCAATTACAAATAGAATTTGAATACGACAAGAAAGAATCGTTAATCGAATTAAGCCAGTTTATTACGGATCTTGATGATGAAAGAACGGATGCTTGCGCACTATTATCATATGAGTCGCATAATACTTTGGGTCTGTTAAAGGCTTTCAAAAATAGGGAAGATAAAACGGTAACTCTAATTGAATATTTAAAAGAGAACATAAGTCCTTATTATAGTTTAAAATGCTATGCCAAGGATGTGCGTTCTGATTATCTGAGAGAAATTGAAATTGGTTATCGAGAAAAAATTAAAAAAGTAGTCTCATTTGAAGATATAAGGGCGTTACGCATTTTAGATGACAAAAAAAGTGACAGTAACAAAACATTAGCACTAGGGTTCTCAAAATATTACAACGAAAGAGATAAAACAGACGACAATGTAAGGGCAGTTGAAGAATCTTTAAAGGTAATATCTGGTGAACTAAAAGAGAAATATGATGTGGTTTTGAAAAAAATTATTGATGACTTAGGTAATTTTGGAGCTTCCACTCCCATAGCGATCCCCCCAATATCAATTGCTTCAGAATTTGACTCAGAGTCCGTCATAAAGAACAATATCAAGTATTACTACAAACAAGAAGAAATTGATCTTCCGGAAAGCTATAATGGCCTTGGATACAGCAACCTTATCTACATGGTGCTGGAACTTGCAAGTTTTATCGAGAGATTCCGAAATGCCAAAGAAGAAAAAGTGTCAGAATTTTTAGTCGTATTAGTGGAGGAACCAGAAGCACACATGCATCCTCAGATGCAGCAGGTTTTTATCAGTCAGATAAAAAGTATTTTGGAAGATGCTGCAAAAAGTAATATTTACGTTCAAATATTAATTACATCACATTCATCCCACATTTTATCAGAAGCTGGAATAGATTCCGAAAAAGGGTTCAGGAGAGTCCGATATTTCAATCGTATTGAAAATGGGGTTGAAATTAAGGACTTCAACCAATTGAAAATCTCCAATGAAAAGCAAACCGTTCGTTTTTTAAAACAGTATTTAACACTCCATAAATCAGATTTATTTTTTTCAGATAAGGCTATCCTTGTAGAAGGGACAACTGAAAGAATGTTGATGCCTCAGATGATTAAAAAATCTGCTCCTGGCTTAGCATGTCAGTATACAACGATATTAGAGATTGGAGGAACATACACACATAAATTTAAAGAGATCCTAGAGTTTTTGGAATTGAAAACATTGGTTGTGACGGATATAGATTCTGTCCATCCAGATAGCAAAGAAAGATGTGAGGTGAATAGAGGAACTAATGGTGAAATAACGTCCAACCATACCTTAAAAGATTGGATCCCCAAAAAGACTACCATTGCAGAATTACTTGCTGTATCTAATGAAGAAAAAATTGAATTAGGAATTATTAGGGTTGCTTACCAAACAGAAGAAAATGGAGTAGTAGGCAGGAGTTTTGAAGAATCCTTTATCAATAGAAACATGACGTTGCTTAAATCTTCCTATAAGGATGAGCAAGACGAAGATAAGCCCGTAAAAAATCAGTTCTGTTTTTCAAGGGTAAAATCAGCTGAAGCTATAAACGCACAAAAGCCTTTTCAATTAGCTCCCACAAGCTCCAGCGCCAAAACCAATTTTGCTTTTGATGTAATGTCTTTTCCAGAAGAAATGTGTGGTGAATGGAATGTTCCTGCTTACATTGATGAAGGCTTAAAGTGGCTAGCAACTCCGATTGAAAGGCAAATAGCAGATGAAGAACCTTTATTATCCGTAGAAGCTGAAGCATAATGGATGTAATAGAGCAAATAATAGAAAAAATTGAGGCAAAGAAAAGCTTTGTAGTTGAAGCTGGTGCTGGTGCAGGAAAGACTTATGCGCTTATTCAAACTATAAATTATCTGATTGAAAAAAGAGGTGCAAACCTTACGTTGAATAATCAACAAATAGTGTGTATTACATATACTAATGTTGCCAAAAATGAAATCACTGAGCGTCTTGAAAATAATCCAATGGTTTTGGTTTCGACCATCCACGAATTTTTATGGGAGTGTATTAAATCATTCAACAAACAATTAGTTGTTGAGTTCGATACTATCAACACTCTATATCATGAAGAGAAACCTGAAAAACATATACTAGAACTCATCAAAAGAATAAATCGCGTTGAATATACCGATAAAACCTACAGTCAATTTGAAGAAGGCATTGTTGGTCATGATGATTTATTGATTCTTTCACAACGAATGTTCTCTAATTATAGTTTACTTACCTCAATTCTAGCGGATAAATACCCATATCTCCTTGTTGATGAATATCAGGATACTGCTCCTGAGACTATAACCTCTTTGATAGATTCTCTACTTTTAAGAAATAAAGAAAAACTTGTAATAGGCTTTTTTGGAGATTCACACCAAAAAATTTATGATTCAGGTGTGGGATCTTTGGACACTTTTATTACAGCTAGGAAAATAGAAATAATCACGAAGGTTGAAAATTACAGAAGCTCTCACAAAGTAATTGATTTACTCAACAATATTAGAACGAACATTAAACAAGAAACACCGGAGGAGTGCGAAAAACCAGAAGGAAGTATACGGTTTATTAATTGTATTAACTATCCAGAAAAAACTGAAGGCCAAAAGGTTCTGGAGTATGAAAATTCACTAATACCTACTAAAAATACCAATTACAACTTAGTAATCAATGAGTTGGTAGAACAGGGGTGGAATTGCGGAGCTGGTAGTAAAGACAAGGTATTAATTATTGCAAATAGTAGGGTTGCTAAAAGAGGTGGATTTGGTGATTTATATACTGCCTATAGTAGAAGATTTGGTCAAGGTGCGAA
>CBDDLM010000005.1:0-89666 GCA_965230665.1 Chitinophagaceae bacterium | reverse complement strand
TAAGTTCGTCCTGTCTAATTTTGAAAGCGTCGGAAACATATTTTAAGAAGACGAGGCCAAGTACGGTATGCTTGTATTGCGATGCATCGAGGGTTGAGCGTAGCTTATCAGCGGCATTCCAGAGTTTTTTATCAAGCTCTGCTAAAAACTGTTGTTCTTCGTTATTGGTCATTTACTCTGCTCTCTTCTTTTGTTCTGGTTTTCCCCCGGTTTGACGGACAGTTAGTTAAGAGTAGTTTGGTGGGCTATGCCCATTTTACGCTTCTTTCTTTGATTGTAAAATCGTTCAATATAATCAAAAATATCAGAGCGGGCTTCTAAACGAGTTTTATAAACTCGACGATTGACTCTTTCCCGTTTTAGCAAACCAAAAAATCTCTCTGCAACAGCATTATCGTAACAACTTCCCCGCCGAATCATACTGGAAACCAGTTGATGTGCTTTCATAAAACCCTGACATTGTTCACTGGTATATTGAACACCTTGATCAGAATGGACAATCACCTCACCATCAGGACGTCTGCGCCAGACAGCCATTAATAATGCATTGAACACAATTTCCTGTTTTAATCGAGATGACATACTCCAGCCAATGACTTGACGAGAATATAAATCAACAACATTAGCTAAATATAACCAACCCTCACAGGTTCGTATATAAGTGATATCAGTTACCCATTAGGTTACTTATAGTACCAATTTAAGAATCAATATAAACTAGCCATAGTGATAATACACCTGCCAGATTTTGCTCTAGCATCATTTCGACAACATGCGGAGCTGCCAGGCTAGAAAAGTTTCCTATACAGTTCCAATTAAAATGTATTACAATCGAATTAACCCTCCCCTTGTGAAGTTGACTCAATGGAGCTTGGGGCAAAACCGCCTCACGGCGGTTTTTTCATATGTGAAAAAATAAAAGTGGTAGGTTCAACTCCCATTTGGTAGTACGTACAAAATTTTGTGACTCTCATAAGTGGTAGGTTTAGCTCCCGTAAGTAGTAGGTCTGACTCCCATATGTGGTAGGTTTAGCTCCCACTTGATATAAAACACTCTGTTTTCTTGAATTCGTTGGTGGTAGGTTTAACTCCCGTAAGTAGTAGGTCTGATTCCCATAAGTGGTAGGTTTAGCTCCCACTTGATATAAAACACACTGTTTTATTGAATATTTAGGTGGTAGGATTAACTCCCGTAAGTAGTAGGTCTGACTCCCATATGTAGTAGGATTAACTCCCACATAGTAAAAGTTGTAGGTTTTTTTCATTCACAGTTGGTAGGTTTAGCTCCCGCTTGTAATAGGTTTAACTCCCATTTAATGTTTTTGGTGGTAGGTTTAGCTCCCACTTGGTCCGCAAAGTAGTAGGTTCAGCTCCCGCATGTGGTAGGTTCAGCTCCCGTTAATAACTTCATGGTAGGTTTAGCTCCCATTTAATTAATTATTGTATAGCTAACCTATTGACTTATAAAACAATTTTAAAAAAATCCTCTCCCCTATTCTTTTAGTCTTTCTTAATCATATTTATTCTTTAGTATTAATTCAATTCTGTAATTTCATACTTTTTATCACGATTTATCTCCTAACCCTACTACATCCATGTATTCGCCCTGCTTCGCAGCCTATGCGGGGCTTCCTGCCCCTTATTATGTTGCCCCAAGGGGCATAACCACAAAATAATACATCTTAAAGAACCTCTTATAATGCGCTTATCTACATCCAGAAATATTTAATATCGAATTTTAGCGCATTTTGTTAATTAGAAAGGTGCTTGAACTCATATTGATATATTGAGTATTTTTTAATATCAGTACAATATGTGCTTTGGTGCTAATCCAGTTAATTATTGCGAACTTAGTTCGCAATCTTGCAGCGCTCATCCATGAGCTTGCTTTTTTAAATTTTACTTTCGTATAACATTGTTTTTATGTTATACTTTTGTATAATATTTGGTAATTTAAGGTGAAATATTATGACTGCAATTTCTATTAGACAATCAGGGGGGGCTAATATCGTTAGCATCCCTAAAGTGATCATTAAGACTTTGGGCCTTAAATTAGGATCAAAATTAAACCTGACAATTCAGGATAATAAAATAATCCTGACTCCTATCACGGAGGAAGATGACACTTTGATATCCTTGCTTGAAGGTAGCCCTAAAGAATGTTTCAGAATAACAAACGATGATCGAGAGTGGTTAAATGAGCAACCTGTTGGAAAGGAAATCTAATGTATATACCCGATAAAGGTGATATTGTTACATTGGATTTCGATCCAAGTGCTGGTAAGGAAATAATGAAGCGTAGGCCCGCTTTTATTATTTCACGGAAAATTTTTAATGAGCACACAGGCTTTGCTATAACGGCCCCAATAACCAGTACCCCAAGAAAAATGAAGCTGGAAATAATATTACCAGAAGAGCTTCAAACAGAAGGCTCTATACTGGTGCATCAAGTAAAATCATTGGATTATTCAGAAAGAAATGTGAAATTAATTGAAAAGGTCTCTGAGGAATTATCAGAAGAAGTGACTAAAATGGTAATGATTATCATTAAGTAACAGGTTCAACTCTCACTTAACAACTTGATGGTAGGTTTAGCTCCCATTTGATCAATTATTACGCAATAAATATGTATATACACATGTATAATAATGTATATACATTTGTTGACACGCAATAAATTATGAATTACCATAATTACAGGCATTAATATTTTTATAGGTGATATCATGTTTGCAACAAGCAAAATTCAAAAATGGGGTAATAGTTCTGCTGTGCGTATTTCAGCAAAAATACTTGCAGCGGCAGGTATTAATTCAGCTAATGACACAGAAGTTAATATCAAAGCTTCAAAAGGGTGTATTGTTATTGAATTGCCAGAAAAAACAGAAGAAGAGCTTTTTGATAGATTATTAAGTGAAGAGCCTGAAGCAAAAGAGTTAGTAGCATATTTAAAAGAAAAACTTAAAAGCACAATAAATGATGTGATCAGAACCAATGAAGAAACTAAAACATTAATAAAAAAGCTTGACGCAAAAGGTGGCTAAAGTGGGTATAGGTAAAGATTTTATAGGTGTTTTAAAAGACGTTGTTAAGTTAACTGATGCTGTAGATGGGCTTAAAGAGACGAATAAAGAGCTAAAAAACCGAGTGGAACATATACATGAAAGGGTAATTGTTTTGGAGACTCGACTGAATACTTATGTTGAGATTGCACAGTCTAATAGGATTCAAAATAACCCCTAGCCTCTTTGTCAATTAATATCAATTCATCAAAAAAATGTGAATTCACATTTTTCGTATTAATTGGCAATAATATTTCATAACTATAACTTGGGTAGTAGGTTCTTGTTCTGTGATAACTTTTTTAAATTAAGCCACTTATATGATGAGCCTTTAAGTAAACTATAGTAATGGCTGTAACAATCAATATATACCGTAGTTTTCAAAATTGTAGCCTTTTTTATTACTAGAAATGAAAAAACCGCCTAGAAGACGGTTTTTTCTCCCTATGTAAGTTAGCTAACTAAATAGCGCCTACTAAGGGTAAGTAGTTATCGACAATATATGCGATGTGAATATATACGTCAAATATAATTTAACATTGTTGGGCGTCTCCAGACTAAGTTAAGTATTATTGGAAATAGTGTTTTACAGAGAAATTTTTTGATCGTTAAAGTGATAGGCGCGTGCTTTTGTTATCAAAGTGTTTGCAATGCAAACGGTTAAAAAAAATCTTTCATTTTCATAGTTTTTAATAAACTGATAAAGTCTTTTTTTGTTGATTTTAATAGCCTTGATGTTTGTTTAGATACCTTAATATCATCTTCATATAGAAAATAATCGTTCATTGATAGCGAAGAAAATATTTCATATAAGTCCATTTGAAGTGCTTTTTCACTAAATGTATACCCTCCTTTCCTAGCAACATTGCTATGAATTAATCCTGATTTAGAAGCTTTGGTCATTAATTGCTTTACATAGGAGTATGATATTTGAAAATGATTTGCAATTTCGTGTGATGTCAGATGCCCTCCTTCATTCGTTTTTGAATGAATGTAAAAGAGAATATCTAGAGCAATAATAAGACGTTTAGTTAAAATCATTAATGAACCTATTTTTACATGACTCCTTTGTATAAATGGTTTAATTTTTTCTAGATTTTAACACATTAAATCACCGCAATGAATTGCGGCCTTACGGCGTGATTTAATATTGAACAGACCGTTTGCATTGCAAACGGTCTGTTTTTACATCAAAAGAGGTTATTTAAATGATATAAGTACAAGAATGTACTTATAGTATATTTCTAATTATTATTTATTTTCTATTAAAAATAATAAAATCAGCAATATAAGACTATTTTAATAACCTCTTTTTCAACGGGAACGCCCGCGTTTTTGATGAATACTAAGTTCGTTCCTCACTAAGTATTCTTTGCAAAAAAGCCGCTGCGTAAGACAGTTAGCTTTGCTAACGCGTAAACGCTGTCTGTACTCACGGGTCGTTCCCTTCGGGAAAAAATCAGTTATCCCTCCCCTATCCCCTCCCTTCTAAGGGAGGGGTATTAGATAGAGCTTAAGGATGGATGAGGTTTTAAATTATCCACATTGTGAGTAAACGTGGAGCCTAAAAAAGGCGAAGCGTTTTCCATCATTGTGGGTAATTTTGCCTGCCCCCCCTACCCTGTTAAAAATATAATTCCCAGGAGTGTTTGCAATGCAAACGGTTGGGATTGGTTTTATTATCCAGGAGTGTTTGCAATGCAAACGGTTGGGATTGGTTTTATTATCCAGGAGTGTTTGCAATGCAAACGGTTGGGATTGGTTTTATTATCCAGGAGTGTTTGCAATGCAAACGGTTGGGATTGGTTTTATTATCCAGGAGTGTTTGCAATGCAAACGGTTGGGATTGGTTTTATTATCCAGGAGTGTTTGCAATGCAAACGGTTGGGATTGGTTTTATTATCCAGGAGTGTTTGCAATGCAAACGGTTGGGATTGGTTTTATTATCCAGGAGTGTTTGCAATGCAAACGGTTGGGATTGGTTTTATTATCCAGGAGTGTTTGCAATGCAAACGGTTAGGATTGGTTTTATTATCCAGGAGTGTTTGCAATGCAAACGGTTGGGATTGGTTTTATTATCCAGGAGTGTTTGCAATGCAAACGGTTGGGATTGGTTTTATTATCCAGGAGTGTTTGCAATGCAAACGGTTGGGATTGGTTTTATTATCCAGGAGTGTTTGCAATGCAAACGGTTGGGATTGGTTTTATTATCCAGGAGTGTTTGCAATGCAAACGGTTGGGATTGGTTTTATTATCCAGGAGTGTTTGCAATGCAAACGGTTGGGATTGGTTTTATTATCCAGGAGTGTTTGCAATGCAAACGGTTGGGATTGGTTTTATTATCCAGGAGTGTTTGCAATGCAAACGGTTGGGATTGGTTTTATTATCCAGGAGTGTTTGCAATGCAAACGGTTAGGATTGGTTTTATTATCCAGGAGTGTTTGCAATGCAAACGGTTGGGATTGGTTTTATTATCCAGGAGTGTTTGCAATGCAAACGGTTGGGATTGGTTTTATTATCCAGGAGTGTTTGCAATGCAAACGGTTAGGATTGGTTTTATTATCCAAGAGTGTTTGCAATGCAAACGGTTAGGATTGGTTTTATTATCCAAGAGTGTTTGCAATGCAAACGGTTAGGATTGGTTTTATTATCCAAGAGTGTTTGCAATGCAAACGGTTAGGATTGGTTTTATTACCCAAGAGTGTTTGCAATGCAAACGGTTAGGATTGGTTTTATTACCCAAGAGTGTTTGCAATGCAAACATGGTTAAGCCTTAAATTTGACTTCTAAGCTTTTAGATTGTAATTTGATGCTTGGATACGTCTTTATGCTAAAGTGGGCTTAGAAAGGCAAATTGAGCCGTTATATGGGTGAGATAATGCGTCATAAGATATTAGAATGTTTATTTAACAAAACTGCAGAATTTTTAAGTAATAAAACTAATCTAATTATTATTTTCATAGTTGGTTTGATGGTAATTTCTTTTTTATTGTATGTTTGTAAAGCATCAGATCAATTTAGAAATGCTGCATTGATTTTGACAGGATATTTTGCATTGTGCATAGCCATTTGGAGAGGTGTGATTGCAAATAAACAAGAAGAAACTTCTAGAAAACAAGAGCAAATCTCCAGAAATTCACATGAAGCAGGATTGTTAGAAAAGTCTGTAAAGCTGTTATCAAGCGAACATCTTTATGAAAGAATAGGTGGATTACAAGCATTAAGTGACTTTTCCGATAATGAGTCATTAAAAATTAAAAGTAATGATGATAATAGGTTAATTTCAATAATAAACATTATTTGTACTTTTATAAAAGAGCATCCATATAAAGCAAAACAAAATGAAATGAATAGTGCATGGAAATCAATAGAAGAGATTATGGATGGGAAATACGACGCGAACCATGCTGGCTCTCCTAAGTATTATGAGAATGAAAAACTATATAGTTTTTATTTTCGAAAATTACGTACTTTTTTAAATAATGAGCCTGAAGTCGACTTTAATAAGGTCAGAGAGTTCTTATCAATTTCATGTCCAGATATTAATTTTGCATTGCAAACACTAGAAAAAATAAGAAGAAACGATGAAATTAACTCTTATCTGATTGATAGAGAAGAAAACTACTATGATTTATCTAAAACATGCTTTAATTTTATGCTCCTTGAAAATGTAAATTATTTTCATACAAATCTAAAAGGTGCTCAATTTCTTGATACACAATTTATCAACACTCATTTTGATACCTGTGTCTTAGATAGCCTCGAATTTAAATTTAGATTTGTAAAAAGAGGTCAAACTCAACCTACCACTATAATAGATTCGTCATTTAATAAATGTTTTATTCAGAATATACAGTTTTTGAGTGGAGGAAGAATACGAAGGGATGGTTTCTCTAAGAAATTTGAAAATAATTGGTGTTTTCATCGACCTATAGATGAACATGTAAAGGATAATCATTTCATTTTTAAATTGTATCAAAGCTGCAAAATATATAAATCTAAACCTGAATATAATCCACTGGTTACTATCAAAAACTTTATCTTGCCGAATTTCGATAACAATGATTTATGGCTTAATAATGAAGAAAAACAAACACTAAATAAGGAAGTAAAAGACCATATTTATGATGAAGAAAGTGATACTGTAAAAAAAGTGTAAGTTAATTCTTAATACAAATGGATTTATCTTTGCATTGCAAACACTCCTGGGAATTTTAATCTTTAATCGGGTAGGGATGTGCTTAACCTTCATCAAGAGCGATTTATATTAGTAATTAGAAATGTGACTTCAATCTCGCATTGGGTGATCAATGTGTGATATATTTGTGTGGACATCTCGAAATAGTTTTGACAGAACTATGAATAGTGTATAATATAGAACATTAAAGTGTGTTCTATAAAATAAATATGAAAAGAAAAGCAATAGGCAATATCAGAACTGGAAGATTGCAGGCAAAACTTGAATCCAAGTTTAAGTTTCGTTTATCTGATGCGGACAGATCCTTTCTAAAAGATTTGTCAAAAGTTCATTTGATTGATGAAGATGTGGCTAATCAATATCATTATTTGTCCAATAAGTCTGATTCTACACGACGTCTCGATAAATTGTGTGAATACGGAATTTTAAAGAAAGAGTATTCTGTAATACCTAATGAAAGGAGACTTGCTTATTATCGTTTTTCATCTGATTCCATAGCTCGTTCATTTGGCGGGCGTCTTCCATCATGTGGCGTAAATAGGCAGTCGTATCATGAGTTGCTGGTGAGTAAGACTTACTTTGCATTAGAGCGTCCTGATACTTTCTTAACTGTAAATGACTTTGGTGATAGTGAGTACAAACTTTTTAATGCTACTGTCCCAAGCTTTAACCATAATGCCAAAACCAGTCTTCATCACTTTGCATCAGAGTCAGCTTTGCCCGATGCAATATTCACTGATGCTGAGGGTGATATGGTTGTTGTTGAGGCTGATGCAGGACATTACACAACGGCTCAAATTCGTCAAAAGATGAATGTGTGGAAAGGTTATAAGCAAGTTTGGAGTCAACCACATAAAGCTGCAAAAATACCAAGCGTTTGCAATGCAAACACTTTTAAATTCTGAGAGGCTAAAAAATGAAAAAAAATAAAGTCGCAATCATGAACGGGAAGGGCGGTGTTGCCAAGAGCACATCAGTGGCTAACTTGGCAAGTGTATCTGCTCAACAAGGTTTCAAGACACTTATCCTGGATTATGATCCCCAAGCTCATGCAACTTACCTCTCAGGAGTAGAAGACTTCCAAGGGTTTAGCTCCATGCTGATAAGGCCTCCTAAAGGGAAGGATGATCTTGCTTCGATAAGTGATGTGGTGCTTACCATAAGGGACAATTTGGATATAGTGCCAGCTGGCCCAGATTTAATATCAACAGATGATTACATTCGACAGAAAACAATGGGTGAGTTGGAGCTTAGTCGTAATCTTCAAGATGATCCCGTTATTAATGATTATGATATTGTTTGGATTGATACGCCTGGTTATCGTGGCCGACTCTTTACATCCGTTTTAAATGCTTGTGATTATGTGGTGATGCCGTTAAATGCCAGTGCGTTGTCAACTAACGAAATTCCTGAAATGGAAGAGATCATAAGTGAGTTAAACCAATATCGTTTTGGTAGAGAGCCGATTGACTTCAAGGCTGTTTTCTTTGCAAATGTGATTCAAAATACTAATGCGACACTGAGCAATATTGCAGATGTTAAAGATTATTTTGAGGGTTATGTTGCTGAAAATATTATTCCAAGAGCTACAGCAATAGAAGAGGCTGCGTTATTGAGGAAGCCAGTTGTTCAACATGATCCTAAATGTAAAGCCTCAATTGCTTACCAGGGGTTATTTAATGAATTGAAAGATGTATTGGGAGTTGGAAAATGAGTCGATTGAAAGAGCTTGCTGCAAAGAAAAAGAGAGAGCGCAGTCAACAACAAGAAATCAAAAATAAAGATGTAACTGAAAGCAAAACAGTTACGGAAAATGTTTTAGAGCAAATAACTGCAGATAGAAATGATGAAAATGTTCAGAGGTTTTACATTGATGAAATAGAGGTGATAGAACAAGGTCGAATATTATTTGAAGAAATTGAAAGTCTTGCAGATGACATTTATGAAAATGATATTGAAGAAACTATCAAGGTTGTTAAGTTAGGCAATAGAATAATTCTTCAGGATGGTGAGAGACGATATAGAGCTGTATCCTTATTAAACTCAAAGTATCCCGATGATTCGCGTTGGAAAAAAATAACAGCAAAGGTTGGTGAGTTTAAATCATGGGGCAATCATTATTTAAGACAATTTGCATTAAATGATACTGCACAAGCTAATACACCTTTAGAAGAAGCACGTTTTTGTAAGCTGATCTTTGATAGTCACAAAAAAGACAATGAAAATTATTCAATGACTATGTTGGCTAAGGAAATGAAAAAAAGTACTTCCTGGGTTTCAGAAAGAATTAAATTGTTAAGTTTACCTAAAAATATTCAGGAAGATGTGCATCATGCAAAAATTGGATTAAGATCGGCTATTTCTAGTTATGGAGCTCCGGCAAAAGATAATGAACGAGGAAAGAAGTTAAATGAAATAAAAGTTGAAACGAAATCAACTGATACTAATCATGAACATAATACTCCTAAAGGTATTAAATCAAATGTTAAACGATTATCAGTCGTTAAAGACGATATTTTAGTATTGCTTAATTACTTTAAAGAAAAGGGTATCATTCAAACTGACTTCTCAACAATGAAAGATAAGGAACTTGCTGAGCTATTATCGACCCTCAGCAACAAATTAGGTTAATGAGAACCCAACTTAGTAAAAATATAGTTAAATCGTTAAAAGAATATCAATATTTAACGAGAAGGCAGTTATGTCAATTAAATAACTCATATGAGTCTAATATATCCAAGGCAGTTGGTAAGTTGAGTGATTCTCGAATTGTTGAAATTAATAATATGTTTGGACAAAAAAGTGTATTGAGAGCAGGTCTTAAAGCAGATGATTATTTAGCCGAGAATTTAAAATATCGAAATGAATGGCATTCTCCTGCAAAAATACACCAGATAGTTAATCGTAATGAAGTGATTATTGAATTAAAAAAAGAAAACCCTGATGCTAGATTAGTAGCGAGACCTTATTTATACAAATTAGGATTATACCCATCGATTGGTGAGCATTGTATTTGGATGAATAACCAAATGATTTTATTAATGGTTGATGATTATGGCTTTCCATCAAAAAGAATTGAAAGAAGTTGGACAAGAAAACATAAACAAGATATGCGCTATTTTTCAATAGAATCTTTAAGAGAGCAGGGTAGGAGCTTCAATCCTTATTGGTCTGCTCATGCTGATAAAATGCTAATAGCTGTATTCTCGGAAAAACAGAAAAAAAAGCATTTAAGGTTTATTGATAGGAATAAGTTAGATTTTGAAATCGATATCGTCTTTTTTGAGAAAGCATGGGAGATTACCCCATGAGAGTTGTTTTGTTATTTATTTTCTCGGTCTTAACTATAGATATCGTTATCTTGTCGATTTATTATCATTATTTATCTGCTTTGATGCTACTACCCATGTTTTTGGCATTTTATGCATTGACTAAATTGAATAAGAAGAAAGAAGTAAGCTTTGTAGATGGTTGGCAGCTTTCTCAAGGTATAGAGATCACTAATCCAGTAAAGCCAGAGAAAATAAATCAGGTGGTTTTACAAAAACAAGCGCTTGAATTAGGTATGACACTGATTGGATCACCAAAGGCAGGTAAGTCTTCGGCGTGTATAGGCTTCCTTAAATATATTTCTGTTGAAAACGATCATGGTTGTGCTTATCTGGAAGGTAAGGGTGATGTGGATTTATACAAGCAAGCCAAAAACGCAGGTGTCGAGTTTGATTATTTCTTTTCATCTTTGTTGAAAGACTCTCACTCTATTAATTTATTGGAAGGTAGTCAGGAAGCTTGTATTGAAAAGTGTATAAAGTTACTTATTGGTGAGACATCATCAACCAGCTACTATTCAGATGCTCAAAGAAGCGTTCTTTTGAAAATCATTCCTCTGCTATTAGCTACTGGCTATAAAATTAATTTAAAAGATTTATATGCGGCTCTAGCTATTGAAAACGCGGGATTGGAGCTGATGGCAATAGCCAGAGAAAAGGGTGTCTCTACAGAAATTATTAGACAGGCGTCATCATTTTATGATCAGGACTATGAAAAGCGTAAGCAGTCTATTGAGGGTATGCTTAATCGTCTTATTGTATTTGTAACAGGACGATATGCAGAACGAATTAATGCTTATGAGCCAGATATCAGTTTGTATGATGTCGTAAGAAAGAAAAAACGAGTTTACTTTCATTTACCATATAGTGAATTAAGTAAGGATATAGGTATTGCCATTAGTGAGACGTTTAAAGATATTGCAACCAGTCGTCAAATGGAATGTAATGATAAACATGAACTCTATCCAATTATTTATGATGATTGGTCGGGTATGTTTTATGATGAATTTGGGAAAATGAGTGCGCGTGTTAGATCGGCAGGTATGCCCATATCGTTTTCTTTTCAATCAACAGCGCATTTAAAAGAAGTGTCACAGCAGTTTATGGATAGTCTTGATGATACGCAGGCGGTTAAAATACTATTAAGGTTGATGGGAGAAGATAGTGCTGACTTTGCTGTACGACTTTTTGGTCAATATGATGGTCTTCAGCTCAACACTTCGGTGTTAGGAGATAAAAGAGGGATATCGATTAATAACAGAGATAATGCAGATAGAATTTCAAGACGTGATTTAAAAAATTTGAATGCCGGAGAAGCATTTATTTCTACACTGGAATATTCGAAAACAGGTGAAGCAGAAAGCCGTTTTTATAAAACAGTTTTTCCTTTACCTTTTAATGATGACTGGGTAAATGAGTCATTACCTGAAATTACGATGCGTAGCACTGGTAGTGGTCTTGGGTTATATGAAAGACATGTTGAGCAAAAAGGTGTCGCTATAAAAGATATTGATGAGGAGATGTTTGAACATGCTTAATCATCTTAGACTTTTGCCAAATTACATTGTGCCTTTTATGTTTTTCTTTATGATAGGTATTATTCCTGAATTAGATATTGGCTCTAAAACTATTCAAATCGGTACAGGCTTTATACATTTAATTCATGATAAATTTTTGTATTCGATTATGCCTAATGCATTAGAGGTACAATTAACGCAATGGCTATCGATGGCATCATGGAACAATAAATCACTTTATCATTTTCTAATATCACTCAATTTTATTGCATTGGTTTCACCAATTATTTACTTATTAAATACACTGATAATTTTTGTATTTAATAAAGTTTTAATGGTTGATAGAAATCAACTTGGTAAGCATTTAAGTCATTAAACAACCATTAAGGGGTTACTATGAAAGTACAAACATTTATAACAGCATTATTTATTGCGAGCTTCGCATTTTTTTCATTTCATTTTCCAGATGTGGGTGCACAAGAATTTAAGGTGCCAGACTATGTCACTGAAGGAGAAGATCTTGAGAAAAAGCTACAAGATAAAGGAAAAGATGGTACAAATATTCTCTTTTTAATTGCTACTATGTTTTGTATAGCAGGTGCTGTATGGGGTGTAATCGATTTGAATTCTGGTAATGGAGAAAAGGCGAAAGCCAAATTTTGGGGAGCAGGTATTGGGCTACTAATACTGGTTTCTATTTACGCAATCGTTAAATTCATTGTTAAATAGGATTTAGACGTGCCTGCATTTAATCATCGTTATAAGCCATTTATGCCACTTGGACTAGCTCCGAATGCATTAGGAGGCATTATAATGTTTTTTTTGTCCATGCTTTTAATGATGATTATTGATAGTGCATTTTTAGATTTTATTTTTATTCTGATAATGTCGGTATCATTTGTTGTTTTTGTGATTTTCTCAATACTTAAGTCTGACTATCGGTTTTATATTATTTATTGGTTGCATTTTATTGAAAAGAATAAAAGTTCAACTTTAATCAAAGGAAAGGATTAATGACTTACGAAGCAAGATTTCCCTGGGCCTATTGCCATGATGATAATATTGTTATTAATCATGATGGCTCTGCTTCTGTAATGATAACCTGGGATGGTATTACGCGTGAGCTCAAAAGTCAGGATGAAGTGGATGGTGAGTGGAGTAATTTGTATATTTTATTGGACTCACTTGACCCAAAACATTACAGAATAGAATTTCATGCCTGGCGTGAACAGGATGCAAGGCTTGCGGTTGAATATTTAGATCGCAGTAAGGACTTTATAAGAGCAAAAGAAATATGTGAACCAATGCGAGAAGCACACGCCTATCATCTAGCTCAATATGCTATGAGTAATCAACTGGCAGTCGTTATAACCAGGCTTAGAAAAAAGAAACGCCTTTTTGCCAAGAAACATTTGTCTGATTCTAAAGTGATTGCGAATCAATTGGCTGAAGAACTTCCAAGATTTATGCGTTTGATAAATGGTGCCAGACTTGCAACTTGTGATGAATTTTTCCAAAAAATAGTTCAGTCCAGTAGAAGAAAGGACTTTGATAATGGACGCTTAAAGCATATCAATAAGAATTACTTTATTAATGAGCAGGTTATTTCTACTAAACCACATTATAGTGATGGATTGCTTAAAGTGGATGATACATACCAAAAAGTCATGTATGTATTTTTAACACCTGATGCGGATTATGCAGGTTATATGTCTGATTTTATGGGTTTACCGGCTAACCTTCATATTACTACTTCAGTAATGCCGCTTGATAAAAAGAAAGTTGTCAAAGGATCAGAAAATGCAACTAATCGAGAAGAAGGTTTTGCTGGTAATCGTGGAGAAGAGGAAAGAGATGCAAAGTTAATTGATGAAAAAAGCTTTAGGCGTCATATTTCTAATAACCCAGTAAAAACTTTTGCATCTACATTAATTATCAAAGTCTTTGGTGATAAGGAAAGCGTTTATCAACAATCAGAGACTATTAAAGACTTTATAGACAGGCGTGGCGGTCAGGTAAGAGATTCAGAAGAGTTTCAGCTTGTCTATTATAGGTTCTCTTTGCCAGGATGTGGTTATCAGGCAAATCATTTCAGAGTGGATGATACCTGGCAGGTTGCTAATTTAATACCTGCACAATCTTTTGAGCAGGGTACGCGTCATCCTGATATGCTTAGACTTGGTAGTTCAGGTCAGTTAATCGGTGAATCCTTCGATAATGATACTGTTAACCATTCTTTTACTGTAGCCATGACTGGAGCAGGTAAAGGTGTTGATAAGTGTTGTCAAATATTTGAAACTTATCCATTTGGAATAGATTGGTACATCATGGAGGTTGGTCGTAGTTATGAGTGGGTTGTTGAGGCGCTAGGAGGTAGGTATCTTACAATAGATCCAAGAGAGTCCATCGTACAACCATTGCCTTCTTTAAGTGTTTGTGAATTAACGGATGATGGCTATGTGTTACCTTTTGATGTCATAACAGGCACGATTGGCGCCATATCGTTTCTTTTGACCGGAGGGCGTACACAACTCAATGACTTTGAAAAAGTGATTGCTCAAAATGCTCTGGAGTTAACTTATTTATTAGTGGATAGAGAGAGTCCCAGACAGCCTATACTGGAAGACTTCATGAATGCACTGGATGTTGAGCTTGCAGAAAATGAAAAAGAAGTTGAAGCCGCTCAATCAATGAGAATGCAGTTAGAATCCTTTTTAAGGACAAAAGAAGGTTCAATTTTTAATCAGGAAGGTAATATGGATTTATCTGGCTCCATTATTGGTGTGGATTTACTGCAGGTTAAAAATATTGCACCAGATTTAATGAAGTTTTATCTAGTATTTTTATCACTCGCGTTTACACAAAAAGCCTTTGCAAGCAAAACACCATCGAGAGTACTCCTGGATGAAATGCATGTCTACGTTCAAATAGCACCAGATGTTGTTGGACCGTTATGTTCCGGTCTTGCCAGAATGGGCCGAAAAGATGCTGCATCACTCGACCTGGTAACACAAGAAGTTGCTGAAATTGATGCTATTGAATCCGCAGTTGTTAATCAGTGTAATATCAAATCTATATTATACCGTCAGGGTAGTCATGATGAAGTTGCCCAAAGGTTGGGCTTAAACCAGCCTGTTATAGAGCGATGGATGACTTATCCTAATCCTAAGTCATTAAATTACAGACAAGGCATTAAAGTAAGTTATGACAAGGTTTATGACCAACATTTAACATTTGAAAAGAAGTTATTATTAGCGGCCAATACCGATCCTCAAGTTCTGGATCTAAAAAACACCATAGGTAAAAGAACAGATAACTTTTTTGAACGATTAGACATGCTAGATGAAGCGATTAAGAACGCTAAAGATAAAGATATTAGAGAGGCGATAGTATGAAAAAACTCATTATAGTTATTGTATTATTGAGCGTACAGACGTTAAAAGCAGATGCGTTTGGTATTACAGACAGCAAGCAAATACTGCAATTGATAAAAATATATAATACATTGGTTGAACAGCTTAATCGTTTGACAGATGTTAAAAGGAATATTGATAATTTAAATGAGTTGGAGGAATTAAGAAATCTTAGTACAGAAGATATTATTAATGGTGAGCTTGCTAACAAATTGAGTAAATTATCCAATATCAGTGGGTCACTAGGCTTTAGTGAAACGTCTGATTCAATCGATTCACAAATACGAAATCTAAATGATTTAAAGAAAATTTCAAAAAGCCTGGAAGAAAAAAGGGCTATCGATATGAAGCTTTCCATACTGAAGCGATTAGAGGCTTTGTCTGATGCTTCAGATGCTCTAAAAGATGATATGGAAAAGGCTGGTAAAAATATCAATCCAAGAGAAGCCAATCAAATTTCAGCAAGGGCTCTGACGAGTCTAACTCAGTTAGCAATTCTTGCTGAACAGGCTGCACAGGAAAACAAAGAGCAACAACTTCAATCTGAAGTTGATCAAATTAATTTTCTAAAAGGTGCTGGTAAGGCATTAGAGAAAATTGGAAAGCTAAACAAGGGTGAGTGATGGAAAATCTTGACGGCTGGCAAAAGTCAATTGCAAATCTGATGGATATGATTAATCCACAGATTATTTACAATGGAGGCTTTGAAGTTACTCAAACCTTACTGGTTTATTTAGCACCAATACTTTTGTTGATAGCTGTGAGTGCACGTGCTGTCAATGTATCCAGTGAAGTTATGGAGGGAAATGGTTCAGGGAAGTGGGGTATTTTTATGAAACAGTTAGCCATTTGGGGTACTGTACTTGTAATGTACTGGTCTATATTGTTTGCTTTTATCAATTTTTTTAATATTCTAAACTCTTGGACTGCAGAGCAAGGCTCAGTAGGCAATGTTTTGGTTGCTGCATCATCGAGTATTGACTCAATAGCTGCAGTTATTGATGATGAAGAGTCAGACTTTTTGGATGCTGTTGTAAACTTTATTAATAATATTCCCAAGCTAGTTGCTTTTTTCATCTATTTTATAAGCTTTGTTTGGGTTATGTCTGTCATAGCAATTGCAGGATTAGGAAAAGGTTTAGGATTTGCAATATGTTGCATTTGGGGTGTATGGGCAATACCTTCACATATTGCTGGAGAAAAATTTAGCCTTATGAAAGGCTGGTTGATATTCTTTGTCACAATTTTAATGTGGCCGATTGTTGAAAATTTACTGATGTTTTTGTTTAATGGTATTTTTCTAAAAGGAGCGAATCTTTTTAGTGATCCTTCTTCATCACAAGAAAATTTATTTTTGGCTGGAGCATATTTAACTCTAGCTGTACTCAATATTATTATTTCAGCAGTTGTTATAGCAGCACCATTTATAACGAATGCACTAATTAGAAATGCAGGTACTATTGGTGGGCTAGTGACTCCCTTATTTGGTGCTGCAGCTGCTTCGACTGCGGCTATAGCTAAAGCAATGCGAGGCCCCAAAGATATGACGAGTAAGGGTATGCAAGGAAGTGCTACTACCGGAGCTGTTTCTGCTGGATTAAATGCATTAAACCAGTCTCCATCACACCTTAAGTCAGGACTGGAAAAATTAGGTGGTATGATGCAAAAGAAGAGTCCAACACCATCATCACCTTCACCGCTGATGACAGGTAGTCAATCCAAGTCTTCGAATTTAAACACCTCTTCGAAAGGGAGCTCTCAAGCCACTACTAAAGGAACTCAATCCAAAGGTGAGAATATTCCTTCAGTTATGAAGGGAAGCCAATCAAGTGCAAGTGAGAACCAGCAGGAATCTAACCCTGTCATGACCGGTAGTCAGATGAATCCAGAGAAAAGCAATCAGAGTAAAGCTGTTGGTTCAAATAGCTCTTCTAACATCAAAAAACAAAGCTCGTCATTAATGCCTAAGTCTAAAAGTATTGCAACAGCAATGGCTGGAAAATCATTAGCACAAGAAGAAGAGGGAGAATCAGCAAAGTCCAATAATAAGACGCAGACATCAACTGTTACTCCACAAAATTCGAAAAAAGCACAGGCAACCAGGGGTGCGATTATTCAACAAATGAAGAAACGTAAGGCAAATAATGAAAACAAGCAGTAATAAGCCAGCGAGTGTTAACGATAACGTCAACAAAGGCGTATCGCCTGCAGAGAGTTTTATAAAAAAACAGCAGATGATTTCTAATATGGGCTGGATATGTTTTGTGTTTACATTTGTTGTATTTATGGGGTATGTGTTTATAGATAAAATAACACCCTCACCAGAGAGGGTTATTGATGAACATGGTCGCTTACTGGGTTATATGAACTATATTCATCCATCTAATAGAGAGGATATTGATATTTTAGGTGATGGAGCCTATTTTCTTGAAAACTATTTATCACTGAATAGTGGCAGTATCTATTTGCATTCGGCAACCTATTTGAACATGATGTGTGACGAACTCAAACATCGTACGATTGAGGAAATGAAAAACTCTGACTATCTGCAGAAAATTAAGAGTGCAGGGCATGTTACGCGAATTGAGTTTTATAAGGGTGCTAAAAGACCGAGGGTACTCTCAAGAGATGATAATTTTGCGAAGGTTCTGTATGAGGGTGAGTTGATTTTGACTGAAACAAACAAAAAAATAAAAGAATTTAAAGTGATTTTAGAAATGAAGCTTATTCCCAGAGGCTTGGTTAGTAATCGTGGTATACAGGTTTGTAAGATAGATGATGCGCCTTAACAAATATATATTATTACTGCTTTTGTGTGTTGGCAATGTTTATGCATTTAAAGCAAAAACAAAACATGTAGAGCTCAAAGAGTTTACAAGCTTTAAGTTATATTTATCACCTGATTTGGGTACTCGATTAGTCTTTCCATTTATTTTGGATGCGCCAGAGCTAGATCCAACATTTAAGCTGGATTTAACTAACTCAATGTTTGAAGTTACCAGGCTCAGTGATGATTCTCAAAAGAATCAAAATACTATGCTTGTCAATGTTAGACGTTCGCAAGAAGGCGGAAAAATTCCGTTTTTTATTGGGACATTATTTATGAGTGTAGATGGCTATAATATCACTATTCGACTGGAGACAACCAATAAGCCATCAAAGGTGGTTGATAATGTGGTATTTGATTTTGTAGGGAAAAAACGAGAATATTTGATTGAAAGAGCTATTAAAGAACGGCTTGAGAGTATTAAACAGGGATTGAAATCTGAAATGATGATTAAAGATAGGGATGCTGAGAATAAAGTATTGTCAAAGTTTGGTTTGATGGCTATTGGGAAATCTAAAAAATCCAATATAAAAGAAGAGAAAAAACTACTAACAGATTCAGGGGATGAAATACTACTACATATTGATAAGGTATTCAGTTACCAGCATTATCATGTATTAAAAGTAGATGTTGAAAACAGAAGTACCAATACGCTTGTACTTAATGATATGCAAATTAAATATGAAAAGGATGGTGTCGAAATGAGTATTGATTCTGTATTTGAATGTAGAACCAGCAGCATTCATGCTGGCTCAGATACGGAGTGTGCTGTAACAACACGTAATAAAGCGTTTATTAAATCTTTTAAATCAACACTTATGGTTAGCACCAATCGTGGTCAGGTAGAAGTGTCATGGTAAGAGTTTTATTAATATTGATATTTTCACTAACATGGGGTGTGTCAATCTCCCAGGAGAAAGAAGTTATTACAGAAAAACAGGTTAAACGTTTTAAATACGAAGCCAGTAAAAGGTTCGATAAAGATCAAAAAAGAATGAAAGCTTCTACTATTTTAGAGCTTCTAGAGGAAATAGGTGATGGTAAACATACCAAATCCAGGAAGGACAATGATGTAAAACCTAATGGTAAAAATAAAGAACCAGGGATAACAGGAGAATTACCAGAAAAAGAGAACCCTAATAATGCGATTGAAGAAGAAACTAATAAACTTGGTCGTCGTGGAAATGGTATGCCCCAAGATAGCCCGGATTCAGGAAATACTACTGAGAAAGACAAAGAGTTACCTGTATCACACAATACAGATTCGGATGAAAGGATTGATACAGATACAACAACACAAAGCGTACCTTCTTCAAAAAGTACTTCAACAACTCATACCAAAGTTCCAGCAAACAGTAAGAAAGCAATACAATCCAAAACTACGGATGAATATATTCCGCCTAAATATTTTAGCTCTTCGTCTAACGTAAAGAGCGATAGTGTTTCAAAAGATTTAAATCACTATGGAATAAGAATTGGGACCTGGGCGAATGTTGAGCTTCAAAGGGAAGTGTCTAGTAGCGACCCTGCAGATATAGAATTTTATTTATTATCACCTCTTGTTGGTGACAAGCAGACGTTACCAGCGAATACCAAGTTATTTGCCAAGAAGTCGGTCAATAAAAATACATTACGTGTTGAATTTTTTATATCTCACGGAATAATGCCAAATGGCCAAGAGTTTTCGCTATCAGCCACTGTATATGATGTTAATGATAAATCTGGTTTGACAGGTATTGTGATCAGAAGCAGAAATAAAGAGATCCAGGCGTCAGCAACAGATACTGCATTATCGTTAGGCGGTGAAATAGTTTCACGGGGTTTGGGTGATTCCATTGCTGGCGAAGGTGTAGAAAAAATCACGCGTGATGCATTAAATAGAGAAAAGAAGCATATTCCAGAATCAAAAAGCTATGTCCAGGTTAAACCACAAAAAGCAAAAATAAGAATTGACAAAAGTTTCTGATATGAGCATTGATTACACTCACCTTAAACCTTTTTTGGTTAATAAAACAGCACAAACAAGAATTGCCCTCTATTTACTGTCGAAATCATATGATTTTGATAACTTAAGAAAAGTCAAAGTTAAAGATGTTACTGCTGATAAAGATATTCCAATAGAGCTTCATCCCTGGTTATCTGAATCAATCAAAAATAAAGATGAGGATGAGTATATGTTCACGCATAGAAATGGTCGATTATGTTCAACTAATTACTTTAAAACAATGCTGAAAACAACGACACATAAAATATTGGGACGATCACTTGATATAGAGACATTTAGAAAATATCTCAACAAAGATTCCATGTTGAAATAATGTTTAAATTCGTTTAATTATTATATAGAATATATATATGTGTTCTATATTTGGATGAGGCAATATGAAAAAATTTCTCTTTTTAATTTTATTACCAATGGTAGTTAATGCTGGTGAGGACACAGTGTTATATTCTGTATCACCTTCGTTGTTTTTTGGATCACTTGATGGTGAAAACAGCTCAGAGAGTACAATCAGTGTTATACCTATCGCATTTAGTATTGGTTTTAAGACTACGAAATATCAACGAGCACTTATTAATTTGAGTCTCATTGATATTAATTTTGATGCAGAAGGTACAGAGATTGGTCAGTCACTTGAAGGCGTCAGAATAGATTTTAATTATCAATGGCATTTGAGATTATCTAAAAGATTTCGTCCCTGGATTGGTGTTGGAGTATTCACGGGTAACTATGATGCAGAAAGTCGTCATTTGGTAGATAGTGAGGGGTTCTTGATTCAAAGATTAGATGATAAATCGATAAGTGATGCTGGTATTGTGATCAATTTCACAAATCAATTTAAAATTAGCAACATTCCATTCAATTATGAACTTGGATACTATCAAAGTTTGGATGACGGACTCAGCGGTTTTGCTGTAAAATTGGGTTATACATTTTGAGGTGTAGTATGAAAAATATAAATGGCTTTTTAATTTCTGTAATAACAATTCTGGCTATTACAGCATGTAACGATAATTTAGAATTACCAGCAGAGCGACCAATAGCTATTGCATCCGGTTTTACGCATGATGCAAGAATACGTAATGCAACGGTTAGAGCTTATGCAATAGATGATAATGCACTTAGAACTGATGAATTACTAGGTGAAGGTGTAAGTGATAACCGGGGCTTTTATCAAATTGAACTACAAGCACCAAGTCAGCCTATCTTACTTGAGACCTGTAATGGAAATTACACTGAAGAGTTCTCAGGTGTAAATGTCACCTTGAATCAAACAACATGTTTGAAGGCTTTTACATTTTATGAAAGTGGCGAACCTGTAAGCGTAATGCTCACGCCACTTACAACGATTGCTGCAGGATTGGTTGAGCATAAAGTGCAAAATGAAAGCCTTAATATTAATAATGCTATCACTGAGGCATCCATAGCAATCAGTAGCATAATTGGTGGCATTGATATCATTACGACTATACCAGCTGACCTGACAACAGTTGATATTCGAGGCCAGGCGTTAACAGATAGTATTCGCTACGCTTTCTATATGGCGGGTATTTCAGGGTTTACAGCACAAGCAAACCTTGATAATAACTTATCTGAGCACAGTACCTACACCTCTATTGATTTTACGACAATTGCATATAATGATATTCGTGCTGACGGGATGCTTAATGGTATTGGGTTTGATAGCAATGGAAATAATCCAGGCTCAAATTTAGGATTTGGAACAGTCAGTATTGATGCAAATACTTATCGTGCAATTGTTGCTCAAAATATGCTTCGATTTATCGGTAATGAAAATAATGAGTCAACCATTACAGTCAATGACTTATTACCGTCAGCACGAAGTATTGCAGATAGCACTCATGGTGTTTTTGATAATGTTACTCCTTTACCCGTTGATGAAGATGCACCTATTATTAACTTGGTTAATCCTGAAGGGACGGCTTTTAATGGTAGCATCAATTATGCAGTAACTATTGAAGATTTTACTATTGTTGAGAGTGTTGAGTTCTTTGTTGACAATGTATCACTGGGACAATCAACAGACAAAGTTAATGCAAGCATCCCAATATTAACTACTAATTATTCGGAGGGAGAGCACACTATTAGAGTTGTTGCTACAGATGCTTTAGGTAATGAAGGCACAAGAGATATCCAGGTGTTTTTCTATAACGAAGCGCCAGCGATTAATGTGACCAGTTCCCTTAAAACCAATAAAACTGAATATCCTATGTCTGGAACTTATGCAACCAGTACAGGTGGAATGAATTTTATACGTGTGAATGGTTTTGATGCTGATATTGAGCAAGATGGAACATGGTCAATCAATATTAATCTTACACCAGGCTTTAATAATGTTGTTATTGATGCTCAGGACGAACTAGGTAATGAGATAACTCAAATAGTCCAAATTGGCTTGGATTTAAATAGTCCAATAATTCGTGTGACAACTCCAATTGAACAAAGTAATTATTTTGTTGAATATTCTATTGAGACAGCAATAGGTCCAAGTATCTTTTTAGATTTATGGAAACAAAATGCTACTGAGTTTGTGCTTCATGTGCCATCTGAGCGATATAGTTTAAATGGCTTGGCATTGACGGAGAATAATTTAAGAAATAATAAATATCCTTATTACAGAGTTGTAATTAATGATGCATCAAATTCTGTAGATGTATTTTCTGATACTGAAAATATAAAAGTATTTCTTAGTTATTCTGTGGGAGGTGATTTAAAAATCAATCGTAATGAATTACTACCCAGCATTAGAACGGTTAACGATACAATAGTGGCAAATCACAATCATATTATACCGGTGTCGGAAGAAGGTTTGGGGAATGGTTGGTACTTATCAACGCCAAATGATGAACACCTGATAACAATAGAGGCAGAAGATGAAGCGGGAAATACAACAATAAAAGAGTTTAGGTTTAAAATAAGAACTGTTACTGCGCCGCCAGAAATAACTACTTCCGAGCTATCAATACCTGAATTTGATAACACATCTTTTAGTGATAGAGCTAATTTGGATGGTGCTACAGTTGAGGTTTTTGAATATCGTTTTAGAAATACTTCTAGTGAAAATATTTTTGTAAGTTTTAATAATACAGGCAGCAATGTTTCAGTTACTAACCACGTAAAAACAGGTATTCGTGAAAACCAGGGGAGATTGCATCAAAAAACTGAATGGAGGGTGCAAACATTTAAGATGCCTCATTCAACATTTCCATGTAATATTGCCGTTGCTAATATTTCTGATTGGCAGATAATAGAGCGAGGATCAACTACACCAATAACAACAAGTTTAAATGGAAATGCAGTTATATTTGAGCCTCCTGAGGTGGAAATAGGTGATCTAGAAATATTAGGGAGCGATACACCAGTAGTGCCACAAAATACGGAATGGACTGCAGTGACTAGCGTACTTGATAATGACTCAAATAGTTATGCACCAACAGACTTTGCAAGCCTTTTTTTAGATAACACACGTGATAACAATGGCTTTTCCTCTTTACGAACCATCAACTGTCAAATCATACCTAATTGGCAGGAACGTAATCTTTTTGAGTATGTGTTTGATGAAGGTTATCCAAAAAATATATACGATAGCTTCACTTTGACTGAAACTGGGAGTTCTGAGATAAATGTAACTTCTTTAGAGAGAGGCTCAATAATTCCAATCAATGGGTTTTATCGAATTCAACCTAATGAGACAGTCATTGTGGTTAAAGAGGCAGCTAATCCAGTAATTCAGCATTTTAATGATGTAGATGTTTTTGAAGAGGTTGGTTTTTCAAGTTATAGCTTACGACAAGGTGATGAATTTATAACCTGGACTTATGATCGAGGGTTAGAAGTTATTACTGTACCTGATGTGGGGTTCGATAGAATCAATTTAATGCAACCATTATCAACAATCGTTGAGCCAACACAAAGAACAATAATATTAACCCGTTAAGAGACAGATATGCGTTTATTAATTTTAATAGCTCCATTGTTAATTATGTCACTTTCAATTAGTGCTGGAAGTAATCATAAATTATCTGAAAGAGAAGCTTTCGATTATTTTTTGTTGAAGAAAAATGACAAAAGAAAAGATTTTGTAGTTGAGTATATGTACAAATTTAATAATGAAATGTACAAAAAATATAGGGATGATGAGTTCCTTTTTGAGTCACAGAAACAAAAAATGTTAAGTGAGATGGTAAATAATGTAAAAGACATTAATACTGGAAAGACTTATATTGTTTACACTGGTACAGAGTTCGGTAAATATGATTTCGAAAAAAATGAATTCGAATTTAACCCTTTGTCAGAAAGATCTTATTTTAAAATATTTGATATGACGAACAATTATTATTGTGGGAAGTGTGAAACTTTAACAAGTATTGGTTTACAGTTTATGAACTGGCAAGATATTGATGGAATAAAAATGGATAGCAATAAGGCTAAAAAATTTATACAGTCACGAAAAAATAGTAGCGGTAGTGTAAATAGGGATGTATCGATAAAAATATTTTATGAAATAGCATCTGATATTGAAATTGATACTAAAAATAACGAATATAAGGTGATGTTTAATGCAGTTATTAAAAAAGTGGACATATATGATGGATACGGTTATAAAAATAGTAAAGGAAGTCAAAAGATAATTGCTTCAATAATACCTAATAGTCAAACTGGCATAGCAAAAGTTGTTAAGCAAAAAAATACTGTTTCACCTGAAATTCAAGAAGCAAAAGATTATATTCAAACTTCATTATTGGACGATAATATTAAACAAGAAATCATTGCAATTCTGGATTCTCAAAGAAGTTTGTAAGCGAGATTTTCTCTATGAGTCAATATTTTCACAAAGAAACAATAAATGGTTTCACTTATGAAGTGCAAATCGGCTGGGATGAGCCGCTACAGCGATATTATATGGTGATTGATAGGGAAGGGTCTTTAAGTGATGAGCCAGAATATAGTAATCTTCTTGACGACGATGCTATTAGTACAAATGTTGATTTATTGTATTTTGTAGAAATTGCTTTAGAAAAATTTGGGATAACTATACCAAAAGAAATACAGTTGAAAGTAAGAGAAGATGAAGCAAAAAATCGAAAATCAATTGAAAAATCTTTCGATGAATTACTAGTAAATGAACCTGGTATGCAAGACGCTCTTAATTCATTAAGAGAAAAAATATCAAAAACCACTAAATCAACGAATGACACATCAGATAGCATAAAAAATCTGCTAGATAGATTAAATCACAATGAGGTTTAAGTACTATGACTGATATGAACGAAGCGAAATCAATAGAATCTGTATTAAAAAAAAGAGGGGCTGGAAAGACAGCGGGGATAATTGCTTGTGTGCTTGCGGTATTAGGCATACTGACAGTTGGTGTCATATTTGTGCCTTTAGCGGTAGTGGTTGCAGTGTTTGGTAGTGTTACAGCTATAGTTAACAAAAATGCAGCCGGTATTGGTATTTGTGTTCTGTCTTGGGTTTTAATCCTGGTGGGCTTTATTACATCTCCAGTGTTAATTGCAACGCTTGGCTTCTCGATTGCGTCTTGACAGGCTCAAGTATGCCTTAAAAACGCAAAAGCCGTATATAAATACGGCTTTTGGAGCGTCAGCACGCTAACGCTGGGTAATTACAGATTATGTATAAAAATAGAATTTTCGTCAAAAGAAGATTTTAGAAGTCATTATGGAGTGATGAAAGAGTGAATCGTATTTAGGAGTTAAATACGATAAAAACCTTTAAAAATAAATAGGTTATTTAAAATAATTAGTATTTTAAGAAATTCATAGTATGAGTAAAATTTTGCAATGCAATATTTTACTCTGCGAGTTTAATCTTTAATAGTACTATCAAAATATTGTATGTTTTAAGGTAAAATTGAAATTGATATACTGATAATTAGTCTTTACACTGTGCATATAAGCAGTATGAATGTGGAAAATCATGCAATTAGCCTTTTTAAATGAAAATCAGTACACTCCAATAAGTCCCGCAGATGAAATGGGAGCATATGAAGCGCTTTGGGCTGAAGAAGGGGCGTCATTTAGAAGTTTGGCCGAGAAGTTTAAGGCAAAACCACATTATTTACCATCCGATTTCGTAAAACCAGAATTAATATCTGAATACAAATTTAAAGCCATCGAATTATTAAAAAAAGCTGGTATCGAAGATTTTGGTATTCGTGTTAATGGAACGGTAGATTATCTTAAAAATCTAAGAGATGCTAAGCATCCCATTGAATTGCTTTATTTTCAGGGAGCTTGGGATATAGCTAGTTCTCCCTCTGTTGCAGTGGTTGGAACAAGAAAACCAACTGAAGATGGAAAACGTAGAACACGAAAGTTAGTTAAGCTTTTAGTAAATGATAAGTTTACTATAACATCTGGTCTTGCTGAGGGTATCGATACAGAAGCGCATAAAGCTGCATTAGAGGCTGGTGGTTGGACTATGGCAGTAATTGGAACTCCATTAACAGAAAACTACCCTAAAAAAAATAAAGCTTTACAAGACATAATAAGCAAATATTTTTTGTTAATAAGCCAAGTACCATTTGTACGTTATTCAAACCAAACCCCACACTATAATAAATGGTTTTTCCCAGAAAGGAATAAACTTATGTCGGCTATTACCAAAGCTACTATCATTGTGGAAGCAGGAGAAACATCGGGTACACTTGTACAAGCCAGGGCTGCGCTAGAACAAGGTAGAAAATTATTTATACTGGATAGTTGTTTTAAGAATTCAAGTATAACATGGCCAGAAAAATATTTAAGAAAAGGTGCAATAAGAGTAAAAGAATATGATGACATAAAAGAGCATCTATAGCTTTGCCTTCTCGTATATTTAGGATAGACGAGCTTAGTATAAAGGATCATCACTATTTAAATAAAAATGACGAATGTTGGTATTTTGGGGAGTACACAGCCTCACAAGGTTTTTCATATAGTGTCATGAACCAACTTATCATAAACTTTAAAAAAGACATGTCGCGCAAGAGTTCAAATGAATGGGTTTATAAAGAAAATGCTATTGAAGAAGTTGGTAGAATGATTGCCTCTATAATTAATCCACAATGCAATATGGCAAATACAATTTTTGTGCCAATACCTCCTTCTAAAATTCGAACTGATTCTCATTATGATGACCGATTAGTGCAAGCATTGAATATAGCAAAAGAAATTTCGAACAAAGACTTACATATACATGACTGTATTTCGCAACTACAAAGTACTACGCCTGATCATAAATCCAGAGGATCACGAATATGTCATGACACTCGTGCAAAAGGATATTATTTAGATTTAAAACAAATACCTAATAATATATTAAATGTGATCATTGTTGATGATGTTATTACAACTGGTAGTCATTTTAAGGGAGTTGAGATAGCTCTAAGAAAACACCTTCCAAATATTAAAATTCAGGGCTTATTTATTGCAAGAGCTAAACATCTAGTACATACTGCTTTCGAAGCACAAGAAAATTCTGATTTACTAATGAAATAGTTATCTACTTTTAAATTGTTGTCCATCAAAGAGGAGGAAACTGGCTTTGATGCAGCCGCTTGTAACAATCGTTGAGCCAACACAAAGAACAATAACATTAATCCGTTAAGAGATAGATATGCGTATTTTTCTACTTACAACACTTATTTTTTATCGGTTGCAATTATATATAATATGGATATAATGCAGTTTCGTTATATTCAACATAATGGTCAATGACGTATTTTGTAGGGTGTTAAACCAAGCTAGTTTGGACTAATCAAGCGGTAAAGCAGAGAAAAGCTGATAATTTATGAAAGTGATAGTGTCATAAGGTTATTGGCAGGTTTTATTGTCTGGATAAACATCCCATAAATTGACTTAATTTTTATTCATTTCGGTTAGGTAATGGTATGACTCGATATTTTTCATTGTGTTTATTTTTCTGTGTCTTTTCTTTTTCCAATTTGTTTGCACAAACAATTCAGCCTCCTGTTGCAGAAAACCTGCAAGCAGAAGTTGAGAATGATATCCATGTTGGGATCTGGCTTAAGGCAACTGATCCCCAGGGATTAGCTTTAACCTATGAGATTGTGTCACAACCTCAAAATGGTTCAGTCATACTCAGTGTCAGCACAAAGCAAGCCATTTACTTTCCAAACTCAGGTTTTATAGGCACAGATAGTTTTAGTTATATTGCTAAAAATGGACATGGAAGTTCGAATACAGCGGTTGTGACGATTAATGTGATTGAGCCAATCGATTTATCGCCAGTTGCTGAAGATTTGAATATACAGGTGAATCAAAACACATCGGTAAATATTGAGCTGATAGTGACTGATCCAGAAGGAGAAGAGATCACTTATGAATATGTATCAGATCCACAGCATGGAACCTTAACGGGTACCGCACCCCATTTAATTTATACCCCGAATCCAGATTTTGTAGGAACTGATGAATTTGTATTTTTTGCGAATAATGAATCAGGGTGGGATGCTGGTATGGCAACGGTGACGATAGAAGTTTTACCGGCTAATACCAATGAGGCACCAATAGCGGATAATCAAAGTATTGCAACGAATGAAGGTGAATCTTTATCGATTGTATTAACAGCGAATGATGTGGATGGCGATGCGTTAACTTATGCTGTAACCGCCCAACCCCAGAATGGAACCCTCAGTGGCACAGCACCTAACTTAACTTATACACCGAATACGAATTTTAATGGCAGTGACAGTTTTACGTTTACAGCCAATGATGGCGGTGTCGATTCTAATGTCGCCACGATTGCTATCACAGTGAATCCTCTCAATGATGCGCCAGTTGCCGATGCCCAAAGTGTATCGGTTAATGAAGATGAATCTTTATCGATTGTATTAACAGGGAGTGATGTGGATGGCGATGCGTTAACTTATGCTGTAACGGCCCAACCCCAAAATGGAACTTTGAGTGGTACAGCACCTAACTTAACTTATACACCGAATACGAATTTTAATGGCAGTGACAGTTTTACGTTTACAGCCAATGATGGTAGTGTCGATTCCAATGTCGCCACGATTGCTATCGCCGTGAATCCCGTCAATGATGCGCCGGTTGCTAATCTACAAACCTTTTCCATATTGAATACAGAAACGTTATCCATAACATTAACAGGCAGTGATATTGATGGCGATGTACTCACTTATTCTATTGTTGCACAGCCATCCAGTGGCACATTATCCGGCACACCACCTAATATCACTTACACACCACAAGATGATTTTGTGGGAACGGATACTTTTACATTTATAGCCAATGATGGGGTATTGGATTCAGCCGTTGCGAATATCAACATTAATTTGTCAGCACCCAATCGTCCACCACAGGCTGATATACAAACTGTCAATACACCTTCTAATATTGCAGTTGCTATTCAATTAACAGCCAATGATTTGGATAACAATGTATTAACTTATCAAGTCACACAGGGACCTGCCAATGGAACCTTAAGTGGTACAGCACCGGATGTCACTTATACGCCCAATAGTGGCTTTACAGGCACAGATACCTTTAAGTTTATTGCGAATGATGGTTTTGTGGATTCTAATGAAGCGACGGTGACTGTAGAAGTGGAGCCAGAAAATCAACCACCTGTTATCACCAGTACACCTGTGATATCAGTCAATGAAGATGATGCTTATTTTTATGATGTTGAAGCATCAGATCCTGATGGTGATGTATTGACCTATGCCTTGGCTGCAGCACCTTCTGGTATGACAATAGATTCAGCAACAGGTTTGATTGATTGGCTAACACACCCTGATTATGTTGAAAGTAATCAATTATTAAACACTCAGTGTAGGCTTGTCTCGCCTGATATTAATAGTTTTGAACCGAAAATCAAATGGGAGTGGACAGGTAGTAGTATTTTATCAACTTACGATCAAGTGGCGATGTCTCCTGCAATTGCCCAAACAAATGATGATAATAATGATGGAGTGATTAATGAAGATGATATTCCAGATGTTATATTTATTTCTTATATTAATGGGCAGTTTAATAATGGTGTACTACGTATTCTTAGTGGTTCCGATGGTACTGAGATATTGACTATAGAGAGCACTGATTATCGTTTAGGTAGTGTTTCTAATTTAGCTGTTGGTGATATTGATCTTGATGGTTTAATAGAAATTATTGGTGTAAAGAGTTCAGGTGGACTCATTGCTTTCAATCATGATGGTTCTCTTTTATGGCAAAATAACAGGGAATCTTTTCCATTAACACCAAATAATTGGGGTGCTCCAGCAATTGCAGATTTAGATCGAGATGGTACTCCAGAAATTATTTATGCAAAGACAGTCGTTAACAATGATGGAAGTATAAAATGGATAGGTCAGGGAAGTTTTGTTGCAAGAAATCATTCCAACCTTGATTTTAATGGTTCTTCTTCATATGCAATTGATTTTATTCCCGAGATTAATGGTTTAGAGGTTATTGTTGGAGCTTCTGTATATGATAAAGACGGTAATATACTTTGGGAAAATACAGAGGTGGGTGATGGATTAACAGCTATTGCGAATATTGCTGGAGATGAGAATCCAGAAATGATTCATATAAGCAGAGGTATAGTAAGTCTGCTTAATAATCAAGGTAATGTTTTGTGGAAACTAAACAATATTCCTGAATTGGGTAACGGAGGACCTCCAACTATTGCTGATGTTGATGGCGATGGTTTGCCGGAAATTGGTATTGCAGGCTTGAGTATTTATATAGTTTTAAATCATGATGGTTCCATATTATGGCAAACACCAGTTCAAGATATTTCCTCATCGACGACAGGTTCTTCTGTATTTGACTTTAATGGCGATGGTCGAGTTGAAATAGTTTATGCAGATGAAACAACATTAAGGGTTTATGATGGAGAAAGTGGAAATGTTATATTCAGTACACCCAATACATCTGGAACTTGGAGGGAGTTTCCGGTAATTGCTGATATTGATAATGATAAACATGCTGATATAGTGATTAGTGCAAATATTCATAGAGCTAATCAGGTTATTTTAAATAATGGTATTCGTGTTTTTGAAGATGTAAATAATCAATGGGTTGATACAAGAAAAATATGGAACCAACATGCCTACTCAATTCATAACGTTAATGATGATGGTAGTATTCCACAATTTCCTCTTAACAGTTGGCAAACGCATAATACCTTCCGGTTAAATAGTTTTCCTGATCGACATTCACTTGATTTAGCAGATTTAACCTTATCAGGATTAAGAGCAGTAAGGATGAGTGATGGTAGTTATACAATTAATGTTGATGTCAAGAATCGTGGTTTGGCTTCTACTCCAGATGGCATAGTTGTTGAGTTTTTTACGATTGATACGAACTTAATAGAAACATTATTAGGTTCAATAATTATTAATTCGTTAACCAGTAATGAACAACAAACACTAGTTTTAAATAACATTCCTTTGGGTTCTCTAAGTGGAGATATTTTGGCAAGGGTTGATACTACGCAACAGGTTAGTGAGTGTTTGGAAAATAATAACGATGTTCGTGTTGCTCATGTGCTTGTGAAAGCAGAAGATCCGGAAGGTTTATCTGATACACAAAGCTTTACAGTAGGTGTATCACAAATCAATCAAGCTCCAATAATTAATAGTACAGAAATAACCACTGCAGAAAGTGAAAGTGTATATCAATATCAGGTCACAATTATTGACTCTAATTTGGGAGATGCAGCTAACTATGAACTAACGAATGCACCAGATGGTATGCGGGTTAATTCGTTAACAGGGTTAATTTCTTGGACACCTGGTAGCATGCAAGTTGGTGATTTCTCTGTGACGGTTCGTGCAACTGATTTGTCAGGAGCTTCGACAGAGCAAACATTTACAATTAGAGTAAGTGCCAAGAATCAACCTCCAGTCATCACCAGTGCACCTGTGATATCAGTCAATGAAGATGATGCTTATTTTTATGATGTTGAAGCAACCGATCCTAATATAAACGATGTTATTACTTATACTTTTGATAACGCTCCTCAAAGTGCTACCATTGATAGTTTATCAGGAGTTATTCAATGGACACCTTTATCAAATTACACTGGGTATATTAATTTAGATAATCCCTATTGTGCTGTTTCTCAGTTAGTAACGGTTAATCCAAATCCTTTTGCAGAAGTGATAGTAGTCATTGATGAGTCAGGCTCAATGTCTGGAGAACATAGATGGGTTGGTGAACTAATTCCATTACTTGATGCACATTTGCGATCAAATAATATTGGTGATATTCAGAATAAAAATACTTTTGGATTGGTTGGTTTTGGTGATGCGAATATTATTCCTCGTCAAATTGATGTTGGAGTTGCAGGACATGCTTTTGGTAGTTCTGATGAGTTTGTTGACTCTACTTCTAATTTAAAATTGAATGGAGGAACAGAGGATGGATGGGCTGGTCTTAAGTTTGCTTTGAACTACCCAATAAATAACAACACTTCAAAAAACATGATCTTAATCACAGATGAGGATAGAGATAATACTGATCCTTCAATTAATTTTGAAAGTATCCGAACAGATTTAAAAGAAAAAAATATTATTTTAAATGTTGTTGTGAATGCAACATTTCAGTGTGGAGATGGTGTTACCCAAGCTTTAGGTATGGGGCAAAACAATATTGGCTTTGTTGCTGATGGCAATGGTGGTTTCACTTTTTGTGATAATGTACAAGTTATAGATGAAGAAGGGACAACTGAACAGGATTATATAGATTTAGCATTAGAGTTAGATGGAGCAGCATGGAACTTGAATGTACTTAGAAATGGTGGTGTTGATGCACAATCTTTTTCTAATGCTTTTGTTAATATTAAGGTTAATGAAATACGTAGTCACTTTCAATCTAAGTTTCAACCAGATCTGGCTATTACTCATTTACAACATTTAGATAATGAAATAACCGTATCTATTAAAAACAGAGGCTTAGTGGATATTAATTCACCCATTATTGTTAATATTAATGATGGGGGAAATAATATTTTTAGTTTTGAGTTACCTATGTTGTTGGTCGGTCAACAAGAAAATCGAACTATATACAGTGTATCAGACATACAACATAATTTATCTGCAAACGCTACAATTCAAGATCAAACAATCACAGAATGTAACACAGTAAATAACAGTTTAGTCATACCTACGTTTACAGTATCGGCTACAGATACCTCGGGGTTAAGTGACACACAAACTTTCGGAATAAATATTAGTAATGTTAATTCTACCCCAAGTATTACTTCATCAGCTATAAATCAAACATCAGTCAATACGATATATTCTTATCCAGTGATAGCACAGGATCCTGATATAGGTGACGCTTTGGAGTATAAGCTGGTGCAAGCACCTCCAGGGATGAGCATAGATCAACTAACAGGATTGATTCATTTTGTTCCTAATGTTAATCAAAGTGGCGATCATACAGTATCCATTTCTGTTACAGATATTGGAGGGCTGTCAGACATCCAAACATTTATGTTGACAGTTGATAATTCTTATATATCTCCAAAATTCACTTCCTCTCCTGTTATAAGAGCAATTCAAGGTAGTTTGTACCAATACCAAACATCTATTGTTGCGGATTCTAGTGCGGTAGTTGAATATCGTTTATTTAAAGGTCCAGAGGGATTGTCAATTGATACTGGTACTGGAATGGTATCTTGGCAAGTGCCTACTGGAATCAAAGGGGATAGCTTCCAGGTGATTTTACAGGTGCATGATCAATTGGGTAATTATGATATTCAATCCTATACAATTGTTGCTGATATTTCCCCATCTGCGCCTAGAATTGGACATCGTGCTTTACCGATAGCATTACAAGATAAGACATTTAGTTTTTCTAAATTTTCCGCAGCAGAAGACAATGAAGTTGATGAATTAACATTTAGTCTTATCGATGCACCTTCAGGCTTTAATGTTGATGCAAAAACAGGTGTGGTCTTATGGGATCCTGTCAATACAACTAATCCGGGTACAATTGCAGGGTTTGATCCCAATTGTGTTAATTCAACAGGTACTTTAAATAACTTAAAAGTTTCAACAAAATGGTTAAATTCTACAGATCGCATGATACAACCGTTACTTGGACCATTATATGATAGTAATTTTGATGGTGCTTTGGATGAAAATGATAGGCGGTTTTTAGTTGGCATAAGTAACGCTAGAGATATAACAGCTTTAGATGCTATTACTGGTAAACGTGTATGGAAAAGAACAGATTTGAATCCATCGACAACCATAATTGGTACGTTAACGAATCTTGATAATGATACATCTTCTGAGTTTGTTTATGTTGAAAATACAACCAACTTACTGGTTGCATTGAATTCAGATGGAACTATCAGATGGAAGAGTAGTGTGCCGATTTATGATGGCAATATTAGTTTTATACAATATAATGCTATATATCCTATGGATATAGATAATGATGGAGATAGTGAGTTATTAATTGGCTCTTCAGTGTTTGATTCAAATGGAGATTTATTGTGGAGTTTTCCTTTAGCAAATATTGCTCAACAAAATGCATATGCTATGCCGACGGTTATGGACAGTAATTCGGATGGATTCAAAGAAATTTTATTTCTTGATCAAGTAAGAGATTATCAAGGAAATCTTTTATCTGAAATTGATAAAGTAACACCTAATTCTTATGTTATTAATAGTTATTTTTCATACGCCAACTTTGATGCTGACCAAGAATTAGAAATTGTTATGGTTATGGTTGAAAATGGTTCTAGAGTTTTTTTAAGGTTACTTGATGATGATTTCAGTGAGATTTGGCATATTAGAGCCACTACAAGAGGTCAGGTGATATTAGGTGACTTTAATAATGATGGCGTAAATGATATTTATTTGCCAAGTGAAAGAACGCTGTATGATAAAAATGGTCAAGTTATTTGGAAAAACAATTTAAGTACATCACCTTATTTTGGTGCAACGGTTGCAGATGTTGATGGAGATGGGCAGTGGGATTTTCTAAGTTACTCACCAGCAGGTGATGGTTTAGAAATTGTTAATGCTGCAACTGGTGAGTTAAGCAAAAAAATATTAAATCATGGTTATATTCCTGTAAGTCAGGCTGTTCCAATTTTTGTTGATGTTGATTCTGATGGTCAAGGAGAAATTATTGCCACTTCTAGAAATCATGTCAATGTGTTTGAGTCAATATCTGGTAGTTGGTTATCTGCTTCAAATAACTACTCTTTTATTGGGCAAACTTTAAATTCTGTTGATACTAATTTATTTACTGAAAACTTATCGGTTAATGAAAGAACAGGATTTACTTCGGAAAAAGCAATCAATGTGATTTCATCAGATAGTCTTGCAGATTTAAGTATTAGTCATATTCAGGCATTCCCTCAAACAAATAGATGGAGGGTTTTGATTGAATATGCGAATAGAGGAACACAAGTTGTACCTGCAGGTTCTACTATTGAACTGTATAGAAATGACTCTACCCTATCTGAAAATAAAATAGCCGAAATAGTTTTACCACAATTGTATCCAGGAGAGGTTAAAACAGATCAAACAGTTACAGTATCAAACTTTTCAAATTTTGGAGAAAAAATATTTGCATTAATAAAACCACCACTTGGTATTCAAGAGTGTAATGTGAATAATAACTTGGTAAGTTCAGAGGCAATAATTTTACAAGTTACTGATATAGATAATTTAACAGATACAGAATTTTGGGGTTTAGCAATAAAAGAGGATTCAGAAGCTCCAAGTGTGATTGATAGAACAGATTTATCTATACAGTTTGGGGATACACTTGAACACCAAATTATTGCTACAGATAATAATACAAATGATCATGTTAATTATTTTATTGTAAACTCCAGTTTTTCAGGGGCAACCTTAAATTCGGAAACGGGAGTACTAAAATGGACTCCCGAAGTGATGGATATTGGTTCTCATAGTATAGTAATCAGTGCTTCTGATTTGGAAGGCAAATCCAAACAAAATAGAATATTCATTCATGTTACTGGAAGTACGATAAATAACGCACCAGTTATCACATCTTTACCTTTAACTGTTACACCAGTTGATTTTGAATATAAATATCAGGTGATAGCAAATGATCCAGATGGTGATGCACTTCAATACAGTTTAATTACCTCTCCAAACGGAATGAGTATCAACTCACTTTCTGGAGAACTGATTTGGCAAGTTTATGGTTCAGATATAGGTTCACATCAGATCAGTATTTTAGTTACAGATGAACGTGGTGAAACGGTTCAACAGGATTTTATTTTGGCTGTTATTGGTTCTATTATTAACAATCCTCCTATCATTACCTCTACGCCAACTGGTAGTGTGCTTGTTGATACGCAGTATAGTTATGATGTAAATGCAACGGATAGTGATGGTGATGCGATTACTTATTTATTAACTCAATCGCCAGCCGGAATGCAAGTGGATAGTCAATCAGGAGAAATTACCTGGACGCCTGTTGTGAATCAATTAGGTTCACATGATATAGCCATTCGAGTAGAAGATGGGCAAGGTGGTTTTTCTACACAGTCTTTCTCAATTAATGTCTATAACACAGGTACCTCACCTAACAACCTTCCTGTTATTACCAGTACACCAAATACGATAACGAAAGCCAATCAGAACTATCAGTATCGGCTTGTCGCAACGGATGCCGATGGTGATACCTTGAGTTATCAGTTGGTTGATGCACCAACCGGTATGACGATTTCCAATGATGGTCTCATTGAGTGGACACCCACAAGTGAGCAAACAGTGCCTGTGACTGTGCGTGTTGCTGATGCACTGGGCTTTGTCGAGCAGGGATGGAGCCTACAGGTATTATCTGACACGGCTGTCTTGTCAGCCGACTTAGTGGTGACACCTGAGTTTGTCAATGAAGGTGATACTGTGTCTGTCACGGTTACGCCGATGAATGCAGTTGCACCGTTTACGGTTACAGCAACCCTTGATGGCAACCCCATCCCATTAGACAGTAACTTCGAAGCACAAATCACAGCTTCAGGAATTGGTGAGCATATTGTTGAAGCAACAGTGGTTGATCAATTTGAAAGCTTTGTTATCAGTGATATCTTCAGGGTGCGAGATCCGAATGATCCGGCACCTGTGGTAAGTATTGCCAGTCCATTAACAGATTCAGTGATTACAACACCGACACCCATTACCGTGAGTGTGTCAGATAGTAACCTAACTAACTGGCGATTATTCCGCAAAGAAGCCAGCTCACCGCCTGATGAATTTGTATTACTGACTGAAGGCACAACCAATCTTACGGATGACACTATCGCTACTTTAGATCCGACGTTAATGTTGAATGGTCAATATACATTGATATTACAAGCAACCGATATCAACGGACAAATCAGTGAAGACAGTGTGACAGTCACCCTGGATGGTGAAATGAAAGTGGGTCATTTCTCAGTCTCCTTTGAAGATTTAAATATCCCCATGGCTGGCTTACCCATTAGTATTATCCGTACCTATGATACACGTCGCAGTCATGAAAATTTGGACTTTGGTTTCGGTTGGACAGTTGACTACCAGAATGTGCGTGTACATGAATCACGTACGCCAGGTTTTGGTTGGGCGCTGAATCAGTTTACATCAGGACCATTTGGCATTCTGGTTGATTTTTGTGTACAGGCAGCAGGAAAAAATCAGGTGACAGTGACTCTACCTGATGGTGAGGTGTTGGAGTTTGCTGCTAAGGCATCACCAGAGTGTAATCAGGCTGTAGCTGTATTAGATGTTAATCTGGTATTTGAAGCGGTGGATAGTGACAATGGTGCCACACTTGAAGCATTGGATAATAACTTTGGGCGCTTGATTAATGGCAGCCTGGCCGATCCAACCAATCCAGGTGTGCCGATTAATCCGCAGCGTTATAAATTAACCACAGCAGAAGGTCGGGAGCTTATTCTTGATCAAGGTTTCACTATACGAGAAATCAAAGAGCCGATAGGTGGCAATACCTTAACCTTTGGTGAAGATGGCATTATTCATTCGGCAGGTGAGAGTGTGACTTTTGTGCGTGATGCAGCAGGTCGTATTACTAAAGTCATTGCACCCGATGCCACAGAGTTAACCTATGAATACGATGTCAATGGTGATTTGATTGCCTTTACCGATCAGGTGGGTAATCGCACGACTTATACTTATTTAACCAACCCGAATTTACCGCCTCATTATTTGGAGAACATTATTGATCCACGGGGTATTCAGGTTGCCCGTAATGAGTATGACAATGATGGCCGTTTAATTGCCACGATTGATGCCGATGGTAATCGTATTGAATACACCCATGATATCAGTGGGCGTGTAGAAACCATTAAAGACCGTAATGGTAATCCGACAACTTATGTGTATAACGACCGGGGTGATGTGTTATCCCAAACCAATGCTGAGGGAGAGACCACATTACATACCTATGATGCTGTGGGTCATGAGTTGACACGTACCAATGCTTTAGGACATACCACCACCTGGACAGTAGATCGCTTGGGTAATCAGTTAACAGAAACCGATCCATTGGGTCATGTAACGACAGATACTTATGGTGGCTTTAATCAGTTCGAAACCTCAACAGATGAAATTGGTAATTTGATTATTAGCAATTTTTATTTGAATAAAACTGTTGGTGGTGGTGCATTGGTGTCAGCAGGGCCTTTGGGTGATATGACAAATGCGCTAGGTCATAGAGTGTTATTGAATTATGATTCACAAACAGGCGAGTTGAGTCGAATTACCGATGCTGAAGGTCAAATCACCATCAATGAGTACAACAGCAAAGGCTTTCAGACAGCTATGATTGATGCTGAGGGGGTACGTACAGATTATGTGGTGGATGATATGGGACGTCGTTTAAGCGAAACCACAACTCGAACCGATAGCCAGGGTAATCTACAAACAGAAACCACCAGCTTTGTGTATGATGCCAAAGGTCGTTTAACACAAACCACCGATGCAGAAGGCAATATCACTCGCACGGAATACAATGGTATTGATAAAGAAAGTGCCGTGATTGATGCTCTCGGTCGTCGTACAGAGATGGAATATGATGCACGGGGTAATTTGGTACTTACGCGTTATCCTGATGGCACAACAGAAACCATGGTTTATGATGCAGAAAATAATCTGATTCAAGAGACTGATAGGCTGGGTCGTGTGACCAAGATGGTGTATGACAAAGCCAATCGCTTGGTTGAAACCATTCTGCCAGATAACACACCCTCAGATGATACCGATAATCCACGTATGAGCACAGAATATGATGTTGCTGGTCGTGTGATTGCCGAAATTGATGAGCGTAACCTAAGAACCGAATATGGGTATGATGCAGCAGATAGAGTGACACTGGTGCGTGATGCACTTGGTCAGGAAACTCAATCCGAATACGACCCTAGAGGTTTGCGTACTGCCATGGTTGATGCACGTGGCCATCGCATGCAATTTATCTTTGATGCCAAGTCCCGATTGGTAGAAACCATTTATCCCGATATTACCTTAAAAACACTCAGCACTTACGATAAGGTGGATCGCAAAATTGCTGAAACCGATATGGCTGGAGTAGAAACTCGCTATGAATACGATAAGTTGGGTCGTTTAATCAAAGTCATTGATGCGTTAAATCAAGAGACAAGCTTTACCTATGATGAGCAGGGTAACAAGCTCACACAAACGGATGCAGAAGGCCGCACCACACGTTGGAGTTATGATAATCTGGGTCGTGTGTTAACCCGTACATTGCCTTTGAGTCAGGTAGAAAGCTTCACCTATGATGCTGTGGGCAATATGCTGACAAAAACAGACTTCAATGGTGATGTCACTACTTATACCTATGATGTAAATGACCGAATGGTGCGTATTGATTATGGTAAAGATAATTCATTCGAGACATTTACTTATGATGCTGTCGGCAATCGTTTAAGTGCAACGAGTAGCCAGGGTAGTTGGACTTATGTATATGATGAGCGCAATCGATTAATCGAAGAAACCAAGCCATCAGGTGAGGTGTTGGCTTATCAGTATGATGCCAATAGTAATAAAACCCAATTAACGATTAGGTATGCTAATGGCAATATACGCACAGAAAGCATGACCTATGATGTCTTGAATCGATTAGAGACTGTCACAGATGCCGATGGCCGTATCACACGTTATACCTATGATGCTGTGGGTAATCGTTCTCAGGTTGAGCACAGTAATGGCAACAAAACCGATTATGTGTATGACAGTTTGAATCGCTTGACTCAAATACAGGAAAAGCGGGCTGATGATTCGGTGTATCAACAGTTTGATTACAGCTTGCATCCTACAGGCAGACGGACACAAATCACAGAGTTGAATGGGCGTACGTCTTCTTACACTTACGATAATCTGTATCGTTTAACGGGTGAGAGTATTGTTGATAGCTTAAATGGTGATCATACTGCCAGCTATCAATATGACAAAGTGGGTAATCGGACATTCTCTACTATCAATGGTGTGAGTACGGCTTATACCTATGATGCTAATGATCGCTTAACTCAGGCGGGTGGTGAGATCTACACCTATGATGCGATGGGGAATACCTTAACCAAAAGCATGGATGCCGATCTCACGACTTATACCTATAATGCAAAGCAACAACTGACGACTGCTGAAATCACACAAGGTGGCACAACAACAAACGCCAGCTATCAATACAACATTGATGGTATTCGTAATCAAAAAACGGATAATGGCACAGTCACGCACTTCTTGATTGATACCAACCAACAGTATGCACAAGTGGTTGCAGAGTCAGATGCCACTCAGCAAATACAGGTGGAGTATCTCTTTGGTGATGATCTCTTAAGCCAAAAGAGAAACAACAGTGTCTTCCATTATCATTATGATGGTTTGGGTTCAACGCGTTTGTTAAGTGATACCAGTGGTATTGTAACCGATAATTATTATTATGATGCTTTTGGTTCATTATTAGCTCAGTTTGGCTCAACAGAGAATGCCTATCTATACACAGGTGAGCAGTTTGATAGCACATTAGATCAATATTACCTAAGAGCACGTTACTACAACCAGGCAACAGGCCGTTTTACTCAAATGGATACCTGGATGGGAAGGAATTTTGATCCAGTGACCTTGCATAAGTATCTCTATGCCAATGTTGACCCAGTGAATATGATTGATCCAACGGGGAACATTAGTTTGGCAGGTATCGGAGCTAGTCTTCGAATTAATGCAGAGAGAGCTGTTTCAGCAACCGCTGCAGGTAAAGCAATTATTAGCCGTGCATTGACTGGTGCAGGTAAAGAAGCATTTGGAATAATTGGTGAAGAAATTATTGCTTTGGCCAAAGAGGCATTATTAAATGTATTGATACAAGAATTAGCTGGACCTGGATTTAAAAATGCTGGAGCAAAAGGTACTGCTGCTCATAAAGAGTTTGAGAGACTTATTGAAAATATTAATGAAAAGTATAAAAAATACGGCTATACTATTCATGCTGAAATTTTTCGTGATTCGTCATCAAAAGCAGAAGTTAGAAGAAGAGCGAAAGGTTCTGTAGGTATTGATGTAGAAATCCGAGATAGAACTGGTAAGGCAGTGTTAGCATTTGATTTAAAGACTGGGAGAGGCACTTCCAGAAAGAAAAATAGAAAACTACAAGCAGTATTTAATGCTGACATTATTGAAATATTTGTTTCTAAAAAGAAATAGAATGGTGTAATCAAAATGATAAATGATGATTTGTTTGGCCAACTATCGGAGTTAGTTGAAGTTAAAATAAAAAAAGCTGAAATAGTTAGTCATGAAAGAATGATTAGATTAATTTTTTCTAACGATTTTTATGTTAAATTTTGTGGAAATTGGCGATTAAGAAATGAACAAACAATGATTTTTGGTGCTTTAGATATAGATAGTTTTTTGGGATTTACAGATGAAGAATTAGAAGATGAATTTGAAAGGTTGGATAAAAAGTATACAAAGAAAATTAAAAGGTTAGAAGGAAAAAAGTTGTTAAAAGTTAAATCGATTGGAAATGATATTTTTCTTGAGATAAGTGACAGTCTTTTTCTGGATTTGTTCGATTTATCTTTTGAAGGAATTAATGCTATAGTACTGGAGTATCGTTAATGTCCAATACACAATTTGCATTTTTAAAAAAAGAGAATGTGCCTGATGCAGAAGCTTGGCAGGTTATTATTGATGAACTTGATTTTAAAATCCGATTATGTGTTGATGCTGAATTGGCACCTTTCGAGGATGAAGGATTTTCTCCTTGTATATGGGGAGATACAGATGATGATGTTGGATTTGAAATATATTATGAACCAGCAGAGGATATTTATGAGGGCGATAATGAATTAAAAGTTATTGCAGGAGATAATGATTTTTGCATTAGTATGTGTTGGTATGGCAGTATGAAAGATTATGCTGCTGTAATGATAGTAAGTTGTGCATTGGCTAAAGGTTTCGGAGCTGTGATTTCTTATCAGGGAGAACCTGCATATCCTTTGGAAAAATTGCTTAAAGAAACTAATGAAGTTATCTCAGAATTGGAAAAAAATTAATACATTAAATGGTCATTTAGAGCACTTGTACTAAATTCCAGGGTTTGCTTAAAGCCCTAAAGCTTGATAAAATCCTTTAAAATCAATGAGTTATTTAACATAATCTTAATTATACGAAATTAAATATAAAGTATAAAGGGCTAGACAAGAGCTAAATATGGACCTATAATTAGAGCTATATTTGTGAACTTGGAGACTAATATGTTACAGAAAGTTATGTGTGGTTACACTACACCCATCAGTAAGTTTAAATCTAATCCCAGTGCAGCTATAAAGGAAGCTCAAGGCGATGCAATAGCCGTTTCTGCCAATAACAAAATTCAATTTTATGTTGTTCCTGCGGAGCTTTTTGAAGAAATGTCGGCCTTTTGTGAATACGCTCAAAGAGGAACAACTGAGCTAAAAACAGCGCCGGCGAAATTCCGTTTGACTGAAGACATGGTTGAAAATATGACAGATAAACTGAAAAATTCATCCGATGATGAATTGGGAGACTTTGTAGAGTGCGAAGACAATACATAAACATTAGTGATAATAAATTGTATGAAATTGTAGAAGATGAGCAAAACAATTTGAATAAACAAGATTCTGCTGAGTTAATAAAATTGCATCGTTATAATGGACAGCTTGATAAGTTGAGCAAGGTAACTCAAGAGACTTTTAACAAAAATAAATGATCATATTGTAATGGCAAAAATAAGATTATTTCAAAGTAAGTTGATAATCGATACCATTGGTAAAATTGCTGCTGACGACTTGTTGAGTGATTTCAGGTTATATAAAGAAAAAGGCATCTTACCAGATACTTTTGGTCGCGATGCACCCTATGATTTTACACACAATCGCACATATTTGGAGTTACAGCATATACATATCAAGAGAGATGGAAAATCGTTTCCAATTAGACTGCTGCAATTTTCCAGAACATCGAGTCACGTTCTGGTTTATTGCCCAGGTTTTTTCGATGCGAATACTTATTTGCTGATAACCGTTATCAAGCACTGGAACCAACGCAAGCCTAGTGAAATAGAAGGAACAGACAGAGACTTAAGTCTCATGTCAAAACTAGAGAAAATAGCAGAAGGATTTCGAGAAAAGTTTTAATTTTGTTTTTATCGTGTATAAGGTTCTGGATTTGTACTAACTCAGACTTGATATTCACTCAATCTTGATTTTTTTATTATGGTTGGCATTACTTGTATTATTATATTTGCCTATTTTTTGAGCATTATTCAATGAAGATGTTTTTTTATTTTTTAATATAATCGATGAGCCAATATATTTTTTGTTGTGGTAATGATAACCTGTACATAGACCTTTTCTCTTAGCGGCTTCACTACAATTATGGCCACCTTTTGAGTCAGTACGACCACTGTGAGCTGAAGATAGACTACTTAGAGATAATAAAAATAGGAATACCGTTATGTTAATCGTATTTGACATATTAAATCACCATGATTAGATGTTTTTCTTTCTTTTTAAGAATATGTAGTAATTTACATATTGTCAAAGTTTGATTGTAAATCAAAAGATTGAGAAAGTTCTTTAAAATCTACAGGTTATATAACATGATCCTGATTATACGAAATTAATTTCATACAAAAATAAGTAAATACTAAAGTCTGGAAATTATTTAACTCTCTGTTTTAAATGAATGAATTCTTTCCAGACTGGTTAGTACACCTTTAGATAGTTTTAAGCGATACTTATTTCTTGTTATTTTTTCTTCTCGTTCAATATAAAAAGTTAATTTATCAGTAAAGTGTTTATAGCAATCTTCTTCTATAATCTTTAAAAACTCTGTTAAATGGTCACCTTGCAAATCAAGATGCCATAATATAGACCAAAAAAATTTAACTCTATACTCTACAGGAATGGATTTAATATTTTTTTTGTACTCTTCTTCAAATAAAATAAATGCTTGAGCTTCACCAAATGGATTTGTATCTGAATATTCATATCTATGGTATGCATCAGATAGTGAAATAATTTTTCCTACACTAAGAGATACTGTATTAGAAAAGATATTTTCATTATTGCAGTTACAAGCGGATATGAAAAAAAATGACAATATAACCAGAGTCGATTTTGTTAACATATTATTCACCTGTTATCCAATTCCATAAACGTTCATACCAAGGTTGCTGAGAAGTTGGAGGTTGATTATTTGTAGAACCAGGAACTGAGCCAAAGCCTGAGCCAGTAACATTGAGAGTGCCGAAGTTGGGATACTTAGTGCCGCCTATAGTAATAGGGGTTCCTCTTTGAGTATTTCTAATCATTTCTTCTATAGCCATCCACTCTTTAGAATCTTCTGATAGAGGAATGGTAACGCATGCATGGCTTGTATCACCAGGATGCAATCTGATATTAGACATGGTTTTTGTGGGATCATAATTACTAGGTGTTCCATCAACATAATCATCAATTACTTTATCATGATGAATTAATGCATAATAATGAGGTTTTAACCAAGGAAAATGACTAATACTATATGTACCATTTGGCGTTGGAGAAAATGAATTTTGAACCCCAGAAAATGCAGGTGCGGAAGTAGTTGCTCCGGTGTCCACATCACGCATCACTACCCTGCCAGATGTTTTATCATAAGTTGCTTCTACGATTAATCCTGTAGGATCAATATTTATAATTGGGTTACTTTGCACATAATTATAAGTATTCGGGCCAGCTTTTTGACCAAGCGGATCACTTTGTAAATATTTTGCAGATAATGGGTTAATACAGATTGCAGCGATTAAAACGAAAAAAGTATTGAGTTTAGTGTTGTGTCTATTCATCTTTTTCTTTTTTTCTGATTAATAAAATCTTCCCATTTTTTTACCATTGCTTTTCTTTTTTCCTCATCTTCAACTTTATATGACATTACAAATGTTTTATCATATCCAACATCAATTTTTGTTATTAACCTTAATGTTTCGGCCGTAAGGTAAGTATCTTCCATAAAAAGCTGTTTATTAAGTGCTTCTACTAATAAAGGTAATTCCTCGTCTATATAAATACCTTTTTCAGCAAGTTTATGCAGATAATAAACAGACTTATTTACTTTTTCAATGCTAATAGTTGCAGCCCTATTTTTTAGCCCTTCTTTTAATTTAATTAAGATTTTTGGAATACCAGCTTTGCCCTCTTTGTAATATTTATTTAACTCTTTTTCTATGCTCTCAACATTAGGAGTTATAATCGGAACAGGATATTTCTTGTCTGCGTAACAGCAAGTTACCAATAACAAAAAAAAGAAACCTGTTATTAATTTCATTGTTCGTTCTTCCCTGCTGGTTTTGGAGGGGGCGGCGGTGAAAACGTTCTAAAGCCTTGATTAGGATATTCTGGAACTAAAAATACGTTACCCGTATAGTTCGCTGGCACTCTATCTGGTAAACCTTCATTAGGTTTGCCATTTTGTAGCCCTGAAAATGCAGTTGGCCCTACCGCAGCATTAACATCGATATTTAACCAGTTAGCTAATTCTTGTGCAAATGAGCGCTCTCCAAAACCTGCATTACATCCATGCAGGGTTATATTGTTAGTTTTTGAGAAAAGCTCAAAATTAATATCAAATATAGATCTACTAGGTTTTCCTAAACTGGATAAGCTCTGCAATGTAAACCAGTTGGTATAGATGCTATTAGACCCTGAGCCTTGACTAACAAATAAAGAATAGTTTGCACTATGCCCAAAATACTGTAATCCATCAATCATTCCATTATTTGCTTTTGCATAATTATCAATTGCATTAATAAATGTTTGGCCACTATTCACGTTTACAATTTGATGACTACCTGGATTGGTTCTTACCCATGTTTGTGCAGCAAGGTTAAACATTCTGCCACTAGTGCCGCCCTCGCCAACAATAACCAAATCAAGCCCTCTAGGATCAATTCTAAGTAATGGATTTCCTTTTACATAATTATAAGTATTTACCCCAGCTTTTTGACCAAGCGGATCACTCTGTAAAAATCTGGCATTCACCGGATTAGCGAAAATTGCAGTGATTAAAACCAGAAAAGCCGATAGGAAAGCGTTGTATCGATTCATAACATTGTCCGCCTTGTTTATTTCACTGGCTGCCAGCCAAGGCTTACCATGTGATTGTAATATTTATGTTCATGAAAAATGAGATACTTGTAAGTGTTCCTTAAATGTTCAGGAACTTCTTCCAAGTCTCTATACTGCCATAATCCATGTACCTTTAGCAACTTATTATAAGATGAAGCTTTATAAAGAAAGGCACTCATGTTTTTAGGATGATATTCCAGAATTAAATCAGCCAGCGCAATCACTGTTCCAAATTGCTTTTTCTCTGCATAATGTTGCATGAGTTGTTCAACCATAATTGCAACTGTTTCTTTTTTGCTCAATTTTTGTAAATAAAGACCGTTTTTAAGGGCTTTATTGCTTATTGGAAAATGTTTCCTTATCCAACTATCTCTTGCAGGGTTTGCCCCACTTGTGGTTTCCAGGTTTATAGTTTTCCCTTTTTCATCGGTGAATTTAACAAATACATGTAATGGAGCAGTTGAAGCTGTGACATTTAAACCTATGATCATTGCAATGTATGTACTGCTAATTTTAGGAATGAGAGTGGAAAATGAAATATCCTAAAATGTTATTTTAGGGTATTTCATACTTTAAGACATGTTTTTATCCTTAAATTTAGGCACTTTTCCATCACTGTGTGTAAATACGAAACCCTTAAAAGGTGCAGTATTTTCCACATTGTGGGAAACTTATTTTGTAATTATTAAAGGAAGGCGCAAGCGCCATATTTTTTGCATCTCCCCCTCTGGGTAGATTTAAATTGTAACAGACTCATCAAAATAACAAGCACTCTCTCCTGCTGAAATTATTGCGAAATTTATATTTCGATAATTTCTGGCAGTCACCCACGAGAGCACTTGCAATTTTTCTTAGACGTCTGTTTGCGCTCGTTTTACTCGCTTTTTTCTTGGGGTTTTCAACCCCAGAGGGGGTTGTGTTTTAACTAACCTACTTAGGAGCGAAAAAATGAACGAATACAACAAAAGACGATTAAACGAACTTCCAGAAATAGAACCCTATTTTAATGATATCTCTCAAGGTTTGGCTGAAAGAGCATATTACGCAACATCACACTCCCCTGATAGAGCAGCCTCATTAATCAAATCAGAATATGCAGTTTGTTTATTAAATGATTTGAACAGGGTTAAGAAAATTGCAGAGCGTGCAAAAAAAAGAAACGTTGAATTGGCTGAAGATTACCCTCAAGTAATAGATGACTGGTTTATTGATCATCGGGAGGGGTTAAAGACACGTTATGAAAGTTATTTGCATAGTCATAGCTCTGTGATGTCGGCAATGATAACTGGGCCTGCAAATTTTCCAGTTGCAAGGAATGAGAAACGCATGAACTGGGCGCAAGCTCATTATGATAATATTGGCAAGTTTCAAAAAAAGAGCATTAAACGAATAGTGAGACAATTATTGCCCTGGGGTGATGGTTCCGCTATTGCCTCAAATGATCCAAAAGCAATAGACAAAATTAAGGATAAAATTGAAGGTCTGGAAAAATCAAAAGAAATGATGAAAGAAATCAATAAAATTACGCGCAGGTATTACAAAAAAAGAACAGATAAAATATCGAATGAAAAACATACCGAATGCGTAGCTGAATTGATGGCATACTCTGGATATTCAAGCGAAAAAGTTGAGCTATTATTAAAACCTGATTGGAGAGGTGTTGTGCCTTTCCCTTCTTATGCTTTAACCAATACTGGCGCAGAAATAAGACGTTTGAAAGGTAGGCTTCAATCAATCTCATGCATCCAAAAGATGGATATTGATGATACGTTTCAATGTGCATCAGTGGGTATTAGTGATAAGCAGCAGATAGCAATTACTTTTGAAGGTAAGCCGAATGAAGAAATTCGCAGTCTTTTAAAAAGTAATGGTTTTAAGTGGTCACGATATCAAACTGCTTGGGTTCGTAAAATGACACCCAATGCCATTGGTTCATACAACAATACTATTAAACCTTATCTTGAGGCTTTAAAGTCAATTGATTAAATCAAAGGCAAAACCCACCCTAAGCCGTATGAAAATACGGCTTTATTTATTTTTTTTTATTCGCTTTTTTTAAAAATCTAAGATCGGAAAAAATATTTTTCGAAAACTCTTTTTTTTAAAAAAAGGATCGTATAGACTGTGTGAGTGATTGCAGCAATCTGCGTATTGCATACATTATAAAAAATTATAACGTATACAATAGCAACTAAGTGATTAATTTTAATCAAAAAAATCACGAATCATGTTATAAAATCTTGATATATATAATATGATTATCAAAATAATTTTTGATTTTTTGATTCGCCTCTTGATGGGTGACATTAAATAAAACAAATATACGTACCTCTACTTAATTGTAAAAAATGGACAATTTATAGGAGGCTGAAAACAGAGTTCATCACGAACCGCTATTTAATAGCGCTTTGAGCCAAGTGTCTCACACACTTGGCTCTCCCATAAATTTATATAAATGGACTATGATATATTCAAGCCCAAGACTACTATAAAATCTGCCTCTGGATTTATCAAGGACTATATGTTGTGTTTTATATTTTTTTTCTGTGCAATGAAAAAATAACAGAAAAGTGTTTTATCCAGGGCATGGGTTAGTTAAAAAGTGTTCAGTGGATGATTTAAAAAAATGCTTCATTTCAAGAACAATTGCCCTCAACACTCCCACTCAAAACCCTGGGCCATCGATGATGAATAGCTGCTGTGTCTTCAGGTGTTACAGTGACAACATAGATCCTTTTTTCATCCCTGTTGGTTGCAACTAACCCTTGAACAAATTGCCCCTTGGTTAAATCGAACCAATGGCTATTTCCCTCGATATCTTTTTCCATAAATTGCTTAATGGGAATTTTAACAGGTGTTGGAAACCATTTGTCCCAGGTTCCTTTGTGAATTGATTCATGCCTTGCCCAGCCGCCTAGTGGCAAATTGCCCCGTTGCTTTTCCCTTCTCCCCCAGGGTAATAAAATAATGCTTTTGTCCTTCTTTATCACAGGCAGCATAGCTTTAGGATTCGGAAAATAAATCCGAATATCCTCTTTATTAAATTGATAATAGACACCGCCACACATGATACATAGCCCTACTCTATGGTTTGTCTGTGACCATCGGGCTTCCATGCTGGGGCTATGACATCCGGCATTTCTGAGCGTTCCATGAGGCAGGCTTTAGTTACCGAATATTGACCAAACTTTTCATTAATTTTATCTGTCACGATATCAATCGGTGATGTTTGTGCATCAAAGAACAAATCTTTTTGTCCCTTGTTTGATGTTGGGTTTAAGGCTGTGACCTGGACGGCAAATACGCCCTGCCCTCGCCAGTTATCATCGATAAACTGGCTGACTTTTTTGTATATTATTTGTGTAGTGTTGGTTGGAACGGTGCGAAACTTTGTTTTCATCCATTGTTCTTTTAATCGAAGTCCCACAAAAAAGTGATTGGATTGCATATCATGTTTCCTCAACCGAAAAGCCACTTTGTCACACATATGATACAGAAAAGTGCGTATTGTTTTTGATTGCCTGGTATCAGGGGGTAGTACCTTTCCATGCCCTATTGATTTTGGTGGTTCAATATTAGGTTTAACCTTGTCAATATCCTTGCCTTGAGCCATGAGCCAAATTCTTCGACCGATATTACCGAACCTCTCACCCAGGACGCTAATGGGTATTTTCTTCATGTCTCCGCATGTGAAAACACCCCTTTCATTTAAAAATGATTGAATGCCATTGTTGATGCCGCATAGTTCTTGCACTTTAACAGGGTTTAATATTTTTTCAGCATTCCAGGGTTCAATGATCGTTAATCCATTCGGCTTATTCTGTTTTGCTGCAAATTTAGCCGTTGTTTTGTCACCAGACACACCAACAGAACTCAGACAGCCCGACACTTTCAACACAATGTCTTTGGCAAGTCTACCAAGCTCCTGGGGACTGCCGATAAACCTTTGGCTATCGGTTACATCAATGAAGGCTTCATCAACAGAAAAAACCTCAATATCAGGGCTGACATAGTTAGCCAGGGCTTCCATGATTGATTTCGAAACGGTCGAATAAACCCTTGGTCGAGCTGGCCGCTGAATCAACCCTGGGCAGAGAGCTTTAGCTTCCTTTACACGCATACCTGTTTTAATACCATACGCCCGGGCTTCATATGAGCAAGTAATGATGCAGCTCCCCAATGTGCCATTGGTTACTGCAATGGGTTTTGCGCGCAGCTCAGGGAAGTCTCGTTGCTCTACGGATGCAAAAAACGCATTCATATCAACGAGCAAGATAGCACGAGGCCATATTTTTGACTTATTTGAACAGCTACTCATATGAGTAGTATATATTTAAAAGTCAAATGAAACAATATATTACATAATGTTCTTGAAAGTGTTACCTTCAGGCGTTGTACTATTACATATTGAGTAACACATTTTTCAATGCAAGGTAGTTTAAAATGAGTACAGTAACAACAAAAGGTCAGGTATTAATACCAAAGCATATTCGAGAAATGCTGGATATTAAACCTGGAGAAAGTGAAGTTGAATTTGTTTCAATCAATAAAACAGTTCAACTGGTCAATGTTAGTCGAGATGATCCATTTAAAGTGATTCGTGGAATCAAGAAAAAAGGTTTGTCTACTGATGAAATTATGGAGATGACACGTGGGAGTTGACCCTCTCCTTCCTTCAGATCGGAGATGAGTCAAAATAAGCGACCATTTGTTTAAATCAGCTTAACTCATCGCCTTTTTGTGGCGTCTCATCTGATGGCAAGGAAGACAAAATCTCAAGCGCCTTATCAATATCAGCGTTTTTTCCACGCTCCTTGAAAAATCGACGTGTTTTTAACGGGGTTTGAAGCCCAATGGTACGAAAACGTACGCTAACGATTCGCCTTTAATTGCACTTTTCTACTACACTTTTCTAGGTTTCTTCCTTAAGCAACTTATAAACGGTTGAACGACCAGCCCCAGTTAATCTTGAAATTTCCGTTGCACCAACACCCTGAGCATTTAAGGTTTGTACTTTTTTTCTATCGACTGTTCTTTTCCGTCCAAATTTAACCCCTTTGGCTTTAGCTTCAATTCGGCCTTCATTAGTTCTCTCTAAAATACGTTGACGTTCCGCTTGAGCAACCGCAGCAAGAATGGTAACAACCATTTTTCCCATAGTACCTTCAGTGCTAATCCCATCGTCTAAAAAACGAATAGCCACACCGATGCTATCAAACTCTTTGATTAGCTGGATCATATCTGCCGTATCTCGACCCAAGCGATCTAATTTTTTTACTAGGATAACATCGCCTTCTTCAACTTTGACTCTTAGAAGTTTTAATCCAGCTCTATCAATTTTGTCACCAGAAAGTTTGTCAGTAAAAATTCGGCTGGATTTAACACCTTCACTCTTGAGTGCATTAACCTGAATGTCTAGAGATTGTTGGCTTGTAGAAACACGAGCATAACCAAAGAGGCGCATCCTAATAGAGTCTCCTAATTCGATTAATAGACAAAGTGTCTATTAAGTACATCGAATACGATTTTATAGACATAGTAATCCGATTGAAATAATATGTCTACAAACTTATAAATTAGTAGACAATATAATACTCTCTAAAATGGCAGTTGATTTCTTAACAAAAGAGCAAAAAGCACAATATGGTCAGTTTTGTGGTGAGCCTAATGATATTCAACTCATTCGTTATTTTCATCTTGATGAAGCTGATAAAGCCTTAATAACTAACCGTCGAGGTAATCAGAATAAGTTAGGTTTTGCACTGCATTTAACAACGGTTAGATTTTTAGGGACATTTCTTTCTAATTTATCGGTAACGCCAATTAATGTTCAATATTTTGTTGCTAAACAGTTATCGATTACTGATCTGGGTGTACTCACTAATTATGCACAAAGAGAAACAACAAAGCGAGAGCATACGGCACTGATCCGTCAACACTATGGCTACCATGAGTTCAATCATTTTCCTTGGAGTTTTCGTTTAAGCCGATTACTTTATACTCGTACATGGCTGAACAATGAACGACCTAGCATGATATTTGACTTTGCAACAGCTTGGCTCATTCAAAATAAAATACTGTTACCGGGTGTATCAACATTAACCAGATTAATTGCTGAAATTCGTGAAAGAACAACGAATAAGTTATGGAAACGATTAGCCTCACTGCCATCAGAAGCACAAAAAGAAAAATTAGAAGCTTTACTTTTAATACCTGAAGGTGAGCGAACATCACAGTTTGATTATTTTCGCAAAGGGCCAGTTAGGATTAGCAGTCCAGCCTTTATTTTAGCTGTAGAGCGTTTCCAACAATTAAAACGTTTTAATATCCAATCTCTCAATTTCAATCACATCCCGCCGGTGCGGCTAAAAAGTTTGGCTCGATATGCGGGGACTATTTCAGTGTATAAAATTGCAAGGATGCCTAAAAATAAACGGATCGCTCTATTAGTTGCTTTCGTTAAAAGTTTTGAAATCTTGGCACTGGATGATGCCATCGATATTCTCGATTTGTTACTCACAGAGATAACGAATGAGGCTAAACGCATCGATCAAAAGAAACGTTTACGAACGCTGAAAGACTTAGATCAATCAGCACTTCAATTAGCGGCTATTTGTTCATTAATCTTGGATGAAAAAACCGAAGATAGCGAATTAAGAGCTAGGATTTATCAAAAAATATCTAAGACTCAACTGGCTCAATCCATCGAACAAGTTAATGCAATTGCACGTCCCTCAAATGAGGGTTTTCAAACAGAAATGTTAGAGCAGTACAGTCGAGTAAAGCGTTTACTGCCCCGATTATTTAATGACATTAAAATCCAAGCGGCGCCCGCTGGGTTAATCACACATGAAGCTTTTTTATATTTGGCCAACCGAGTCAGTTCACGTAAACAAATATTGGATGATCCTCCTTTAGGTATTATTAGTAAACCATGGAAAAAACTCGTATTTGATGAACAAGGCCGAATAACAAAGAAAGGTTATACGCTCTGTTTCCTTGACAAGCTACAAGATAGTTTACGACGAAGAGATGTGTATATTGAAAACAGTGATCGTTGGGGAGATCCGAGAGCGAAGTTATTACAAGACAATGATTGGCAGTCCAATCGGATAAAAATTTATCGCTCATTAGGACATCATATTCAGCCAGATGAAGCAATTGCTCATTTAACCAGCCAGCTCGATAAAACCTACAAACAAGTGTCAAACAATTTCGGCAATAATGCTTTCGTTAAGTTAGATAATGCTGGCAAACGAACAACATTAACCATTACGAATCTTGATAAATTGGATGAGCCAGCAAGCTTAATACAATTAAGTGACAAAGTGATGGGGCTGTTACCCAAAGTAGATTTAACGGAGTTGTTACTTGAAATTCATGCTCATACCCATTTTCTGGATGAATTTATTCATGTGAGTGAATCCAATGCACGCGCGGATGACTTAGCGACGAGCATTTGTGCCATGCTGATTTCAGAAGCGTGTAATATCGGTTTAGAGCCATTAGTTAAATCCCATATTCCCGCACTGAGTCGTCATCGTTTGAGTTGGGTTAAGCAAAACTACCTTCGTGCTGAAACATTAGTTCAAGCTAATGTCAAACTGGTTGATTATCAATCCACACTATCCTTAGCACAGAAATGGGGTGGTGGTCACGTGGCATCTGCCGATGGTATGCGATTTGTGACACCGATTAAAACCGTCCATGCAGGGTATAATAAAAAATATTTTGGCGCTAATCGCGGGATCACTTGGTATAACTTTATCTCTGATCAATATTCTGGTTTTCATGGGATTGTTATCCCTGGTACATTAAGAGACTCATTATTTGTTTTAGAGGGATTATTGGAGCAACAAACGGGATTAAAGCCAACAGAAATTATGGTCGATACAACGGGAACCAGTGATATTGTGTTTGGCTTATTTTGGTTGTTAGGGTATCAATTTTCACCCAGATTAGCGGATGCAGGTGAAGCGGTATTTTGGCGTATCGATAAAAATGCCAATTATGGTTTACTCGATACGATTGCACGCGGTGTTATACAGTTGAAAAAAATTGAACAACATTGGGATGATATGATGCGAATTGCAGGCTCTCTTAAGCTCGGCATGATCCATGCTTCAGAGCTTATTCGCTCACTGTTGAAAAGTGATCGCCCATCGAGTTTAACACAGGCGATTATAGAGGTAGGCAGGATCAATAAAACCCTTTATTTACTCAACTATATTGATAATGAAGATTATCGCCGAAAAATATTAACACAATTGAATCGCGGTGAAGCACGACATGCGGTTGCGCGAATGATTTGTCATGGACAGCGTGGTGAAATTAGAAAGCGGTATCGAGAGGGACAAGAAGATCAATTAGGTGCACTTGGCTTAGTGACTAACGCCGTTATTTTATGGAATACTATTTATATGCAATCCGCTTTAGATTATTTGCGAGGCTCAATGACAATTTCAGCTGATAATGAATCAAGATTATCACCTTTAGTCTACCGTCATATCAATGTATTGGGTCATTACTCTTTCACTTTATCAGAGCAAGTGATGAACGGAAAACTTAGACCATTAAGCCAGAATAATGATAACCGGCATGGTTAATAAAAACTAGCAATAGATTAAAAGTTATATTTTTATATACAAGCATGTGTTATCTCTTAACGATTATGAGATTCACTTGGAAAGAACGGAGTAAAGCCTTTGACCGAATATTGAGGCACTAAATACATACTTCCAGAATAGTTTGTAGGAACACGATTGACGGTAACTATTAATACGATATAGATTTTTGTTACATTTCTAAGCGCTTGGCATATTAATTTTACTAGACATTTCTAAATGTATGGATAATAATCATAAAATGCGTGCTATTTGTTATATATTTTTTATATCTTTGGTATTTTCTAATTGGGTAAATGCCTCAGATATATGCTGTTGTGCGATGAAAAATAGTACTTCAGAGATGAAACAGCAGCACAACAATCTACAAAGAAAAGCCAATGTTCAATTGGTTTCAGCCAAAAAATCATCTTGTTGTCCTCATCATTCTAAAGTCACGCAAGATGTTAAACCGTCTCCTCAAACCAATCATTGTCCTGATGGAGATTGTCATTGCCAAAAAGATTTACAAAATCAAAGTGGCATTTTTTTGCAGTTAAGTAACTTAAGTACCGCTATAATCAATTTAGCTATTGATACTTATCAAAATACTTATTACCTTTCCAAGCTTAATTCTATTTTTTATCCCCCTAGGCGTTTCGCTAATATTTAATTTTCTGACAAATTTATTTTGTTATTTGGTTTTATTGAAATAATAAGCTTCAAGGCATTTATTTCATAATCTGTTAGTAAAATATTAGGTATTAATATGAAACAGACCATTTTATTTATTTTTTTAACCTTTTTACTGATTAGTAAAAGCTATTCTGCTTCTTTTTCAGCGCTAATTGATCAGGTTGAGCAACACTCAGCACTAAAAGTCTTAACACATAAAAAAGAAGCCACTTTATTTGAAGGACAATCTAAAAGTGCCTGGAATGATCCGGTGCTACGTTTGGATGCTTCTAATTTCCCTATAGAAAATCTTGAATTTAATCAAACCCCTTTAACGGGAATACAAATGACACTTTCTCAAGCTATTCCTATAACAGATAAATATAACAATCTTAAAAAATCCTATGTAGCTAAAACTCAAGCTATTGAATACTCCAAAGAAATATTGAAGCGTCGATTAGTCAGTCAGATATGGAGAAATGCGATTCTCAAAGAGAAAATAATCAAAGAAAATAAAATTCTTGCTGAAAATATGGTTTGGCTGAAGCATATGATTCGTGTTTCAAATAATCGCTATGCTAATGGAAAGCTTTCCCAGCAAGCTATTTTAGATTTAAAAATACGTACTAGCCAAATAAAAACGGATATTCAAAAAAATCAAGAGCAATTGAAACAACTACAGATTAGGCTGGCCGGAATTTTAGATAGTGAAAATTACGAGAATGAAATAGATTTAAATACTGTTCCTTGGTTTCATTTAAATAGCGATCAGCAAACAATAACGGAAATGAATACACCTGAAGCAGCCATGTTGGTTCAAGAAGAACAAGCTACAAAATTTATGGCTCGTTCAGAAGATGATAGCAGAACGCCCGATATTACTTTTGGACTAAGCTATCGTTATCGTAATAATATTGATTCTGTTGGCGATTTTATTGGTATATTTGTCTCTGTCCCTTTGTCCTTTACTAATCATAAACAGTCTTCGAGCCTAAAATCAGCACTTGAAAAAGAATATGCCGCACAAACTAATTTAAGTAATTATTTAACTCAATTAAAAGTTAAGAAAGTAAAACTTGAATCTGAAATAAAAGAAGTAACAACAGAGCTTAAAATACTAAAGTTAGAAACAATCCAGTTTGCACAAACTTCTCGTAAGATTACCGCAAAAGCTTATCAAGTTGGTCAATCGAGTTATATTGAGCTACTTAAAAGTGAATTACAATTACAAAACGTTTTATTACAAAAAGCTAATTTGGAAGCTGATTTAAAAATGAAAAAGTTGAGCTATTTGTTTGAAATGGGCCTGCCTCTAAAACCAGGAGAAAAAATCTTATGAAAAAGTTATTTATTATTATCATCATGATTATTATTGGTGGAGGAGCTTATTATCTTGGGCAACATTTTTCTTCTAATATTTCTCATCAAGGTCATAAACATAAAACTCTTCTGGGATATTGGACATGTTCAATGCATCCACAAATAAAGCAAGATAAAGCGGGTAAATGTCCTATTTGTGGTATGAATTTAATCCATGTAAAAGCGGGTGATGATTTTGAAACTGATAGTGATAGCATAAAAAGAGATAACTCTCCCTTATGGCAATGTAAAGATTATCCCGATGTAACGAGTTCAAAAGAAGAAATCTGTCCTATCGATGGAACACCCATGATTAAAGTTAATCGGGTGCCAGCAGCAGGAAAAACAGTTGCCAAAGTTAAGCTACGCGAATCACAAGTTGAACACTTTAAAGCAGATATTTTTCATGCTCAGCCAATTAATATGTCTAAAACATTGAGATTATTAGGACGTGTTATACAATCAGAAGAAAAAGAAGCCAATATCCCTGCACGAATAGCGGGGAGAGTAGAAAAAGTTTATATCAGTTCAACTGGTTCATTTATTTCTAAAGGTGATCCTGTGGTCGATATTTATAGCCCGGAGTTGATTGCTACCGGAGAAGAGTATTTATTAGCAAGACAAGCCTATCAAAGAAATAAAACGAAAGAATATAAAAATCTTTTAGAACAAGCCAAACAAAAACTGAACTTATGGGGTATTCAAGCTTTTCAATATAACAGTTGGTATAAAAATAACAAAGTTCCCCGGAATATTACTCTTTATTCAACTGCTAATGGTATTGTTCGCAAAAAGAATGCTGTTGCAGGTAAATATTTTAAACAAGGACAATCATTTTATGATTTGGTTGATTTGTCTAAAGTTTGGATAGAAATGGATGTCTATGAACATGATTCATCTTTGATTAAAATTGGCCAGTCTATTGAAGTTGAGTTCTCAGCTTACCCAGGTATTAAATTTAATTCTGAAATTGATTTTATATCGCCATTATTTAATGAAGCGACTCGAACACTTAATGTACGAGGAACCATTGATAATCATGACGCCAAACTTAAACCGGGTATGGTTGGTGAAACTTATATTCATATTACGTTAGCCAATAAACGATTAGCCGTTCCAAGAACAGCGATTATTGATACAGGTAAGAGAAAAGTAATTTGGTGTGATCTTGGTGAGAATCGTTATATTGCAAAAACTGTGACAACAGGTTTTGAATCTGAAGGTTATGTAGAAATTGTTGATGGTCTTAAAGAAAACGATGGTGTTGTTCTAGAAGGTAATTTCTTACTGGATGCACAAGCCCAACTATTTGGCGGTTATACCGATACGCCAAATGATAATGATTCAACTAATAAGAATCATTGAGGAAAAGCAAAATGATTAATCATTTTATTGAGTTTTCAATTAAAAATAGAATATGGATTATTTTACTTTTCTTGCTTATTTCATTAGCAGCTGTTTTTAGTTTAAAAAATGCACATATTGATGCCATCCCTGATATCGGGGAAAACCAGCAAATTGTTTTTACTGAATGGCAGGGGAGATCGCCACAGGATATTGAAGAGCAAATCACCTATCCTTTATCAACGCTTATGCAGGGTATTCCTGGCGTTAAAGAAGTTCGTGGAATGAGCGCTTTTGGATTCTCAACACTCTATATTATTTTTAAAGACGATATTGATTTTTACTGGAGTCGAAGTCGAGTATTGGAAAAACTGGCAACCGTTAATAATCAACTTCCGCAAGGTGTTACGCCAACTATGGGTCCTGATGCAACAGGATTAGGTCAAGTATTTTGGTATACCCTTGAAAATAAACCTGATGCAAAACATCCTAAGTCGTTAGAAGAACTCAGGAGCATTCAGGATTGGTATATAAAGTATCGTTTACAAGGTGTTGAAGGTGTTTCTGAAGTTTCCAGTGTTGGAGGCTTTGTTAAAGAATACCAAATTGATGTTGATCCGCTCAAATTATTTGCTCGCGATTTACATTTCTCTGCATTAATCAAAGCGGTTAAAAATTCTAATATTGATGTTGGTGCTGAAGTGATCGAAGAAGGCGGTAGGGAAATGATTGTTAGGGGACTTGGTTTCTTGCATAGTGTCGAAGATATTAAAAATATTGTGATTGCTGTCAAAGGAAAAACGCCTATTCGAGTAGAAGATGTTGCGACAGTCAAAATAGGTCCCGCATTTCGACGAGGGACACTCGATAAAAATGGTCAAGAAATGGTCGGTGGCGTTGTTACCATGCGATTTGGCGAAAATCCTAAGGAAATCATTGATCGTGTTAAAACCAGAATTGAAGAAATATCTGCAGGCTTGCCTAAAGAAGTCGCTATTGTTCCTTTTTATGATCGTTCTGAAATTATTGAGCGAGCTATAGGTACGCTTTACTCCGCGCTTAGTCAGGAAATACTGATTACTGTATTAGTCGTTCTGTTTTTCTTATTACATTTTAGATCGAGTATCATTATTTCTTTAACGTTACCATTTGGTGTTGGTATTAGTTTTATCATGATGCACTTGCTGGGGATCGACAGCAATATAATGAGCCTGGCTGGATTAGTGATTGCAATAGGAACTATGGTCGATATGGGTATTATTATGACGGAGAATATTTATGCCAATCTCAGTCAGAAACCGAAAAATCCTATTCAAACAATTATCCAGTCAGCCAAAGAAGTAGGGCCAGCCATTTTAACTGCCGTGTTAACAACCCTGGTGACTTTTTTACCTGTATTTGCCTTACAAGGTGCGGAGGGAAAACTGTTTCAACCACTTGCCTGGACAAAAACCTTGGCCTTGCTCGGTTCAGTATTTGTTGCAATTACCCTAATTCCTATACTGACAATTTATTTCTTAAAAGGAAAACTAAAACCGATAGAAAAAAATAGCCTTTCTCGAAATATTATTAGTGCTTATCAACCAACCGCGCAGTGGATTTTAAATAATAAAAAGAAATTTTTAATGATTCCTTTAGTTTTGTTAATGCTAGGTGGTTTTGCCTACACCAAGTTAGGCAATGAATTTATGCCACAACTTAATGAAGGTGATATTTTATATATGCCTGTTACTACGCCAGATGTGAGTATTACTCAATCGAAAGAACTGATGGCTTATACCGATAAAGTGATTGCATCGCATCCTTTAGTTAGTGATGTTATTGGAAAACTCGGTAGGGCAGACACTGCACTCGATCCGGCTCCGGTTGCCATGTTAGAAACCGTTATTCGACTAAAAGATAAGTCAGAATGGCCTGAAGGCAAAAGTATTTACGATATTATGAAAGAGCTGGACGCTATGTTACAAGTTCCTGGATTAATTAATTCGTGGGATTTTCCAATACAAACGCGCATTGGTATGATTTCAACGGGAATTAAAACTCAAGTTGGCATAAAAATATTTGGTGATGATTTAAAAGTACTAGAGCAATTAGCAGGCAGGATTTCCAAAGAAGTTGAGAAAGTTAAAGGTGCTTACGGCATTTATGCCGAACGTATTACAGGTAAACCTTATATAGAATTTGATATCGATCGCGTAGCCGCATCACGTTATGGTATTAATACTGGTGATATTAATAATATCTTGCAAACAGCGGTTGGTGGTATGGCAATAGGACAAATTTATAATGGTAGGGAGTATTCATCCATTCGTATCCGTTATAAAAAAGAACTGCGAAATCGTATTGATGAACTTAAACGTGTTTTAGTACCTTCGCCACTTGGATTACATATTCCGATTAGTCAACTGGCTGATATTCGTATTGTAACAGGTCCCGCTGTTATACAATCGGAAAATGGTTTACTACGCTCGGTGGTTCTACTCAATGTGCGAGATAGGGATCTGATTGGTTTTGTCGAGGAAGCAAAAAAAGTCATTAATCAGGCTATAGAGTTACCTGCTGGTTATTCGATACAATGGGCCGGTCAATTCGAGAATCAGGTTCGCGCTTCTCAACGCTTAATGATTTTAGTACCAATAGCGCTATTAATTAATTTATTAATTTTATATTTTAATTTTAAATCCTTTAGATCGAGTTTAATTATTTTTGCGTCTATCCCTTTAGCGACAGCAGGGGGATTTATTTTACTGTGGCTTGGTGGATTTAATCTATCAGTTGCTGTTTGGGTAGGATTTATTGCCTTATTTGGCATAGCCGTTGACGATGGTGTAGTTATGATGACCTATATCAAACAAAAAATGGCAGAGAACCAAGCAAAGTCCATACAAGAAATTAGAAACCTGATTGTTCAGGCCGGTTGTCGTCGAATACGCCCGTTGTTTATGACAACCATGACAACAATACTCGCTTTACTACCAGTTATCTGGTCAACTGGAACTGGTAGTGAAGTAATGAAACCTATGGCAATACCCGTATTAGGGGGTATGCTAGTCGAGTTGATCACCTTATTTATCGTTCCTTTAATTTACAGTTTTTTTGAAGAGTTAAAACTTAACCGGAGGCTTAAATCATGAAAAATTTATTCTTAACGACATTACTAATATTATTTACTTCACAGGCTTATAGCTCAGAAAAGCAGCGCCAATCTATAGATGAAAACACAAAGAATGAAATTCTAAATGTTTTACAAACAAATGAAGGTTTATTCCAGTTATTTTTTGATCGTAAACTTGACAATATTAAAACTATCGCCAATAAAGTCAGCCAAGCAATCGACAAAATTTCGAATAAAGACATTAAAAAGAAATTAATATTTTCTCAAAAGAAATTAAGCCTTCTAAATCCTGAGCGTTCTTTTAAAGAAAATAGTCAAGATTATCACTTAATTTCTATGGCACTAATCCATTTAATTACTAGTTATGATACAGGGGATACTTATAATGTTTATTATTGTCCTATGGTTGAGAAAAAGTGGATTCAAAATTCAAAAAAAATAAAGAAAGTTCATAATCCCTATGCTTCAAATACGATGCCTCATTGTGGAGATGCTATTAGCCATTATTAAGTTAGCGTACGTTTTCGTACCATTGGGCTTCAAACCCCTTGAAGATTTCTTAAACAGCATTGAACACCCACAGAAAAAAGAAGACAGCTTTAAAATTTTAGAAATGATGAAAAGCGTCACTAAAGAAGATCCTAAAATGTGGGGAGATTCCATTATAGGCTTTGGGCAATATCACTATAAATATGCGAGTGGCCGTGAAGGTGATTGGTTTTTAACAGGTTTTTCTCCTCGAAAACAAAACCTAGTGCTTTATATTATGGCTGGAATTAATCAATATCCAGAATTAACACAAGAGTTAGGTAAATGTAAGACCAGCAAGGCTTGTTTATACATAAAGCTAACATAGCTGTTAATGCTGTCATAAGAATGGGAGATAAGCGCTCTAAAGAGCCTATAATAATATCTTGGAGTTTTTTCCCTTAAACTTCTAAACGTTGGTACTCTTTGACGAGTAAAATTCCACTGCGAACGGCAATTCTAAATAAAGTGATAAAACCAACCAAGCTGGCAATTGATAAAACTGGCGTAATATATTTTTGGTTAGATAAACCTAGCAGTGAACTTAAGTTTTGTAATAAGTGACCTTCGCTAAAATAGACCGCTAACACACCACCGGACTCGACGTGTCAGTGATATCAATAGTTTTAGCTCAGATCGTGTAATTTTCGTGTAGCAGTTCTAAATGTTTAATCTGCAAGTACTATTTTAGCAAAATTTTAATTGAATGTAAGCCTCCTCTCTTTTTAGCCATATTTAGTTTAACGAAAAGCAGAGCATCCTTGACTGCTGCTACCAAACTCTGAAACTGATTTAAAGAACTAGAAGCGTTATTATTTCAAGAAGCGACTTTTTGCCTTTCATCAAAAAAATCAATGTAACAGAAACTACCACACAAACCCAATACCCAGGCTAAACGAGTCACTATTACCATGGTCTAATTCATTGCTACCCACTCTTGATTTAAAGTCATGCTTCCATTCAATTCTTGTGTGAATTTCATCGGTAAAACGCCAATATAAAGCAGGGCCAGCAGCCAGGGTTTCTGAGCCATTATCTTCAGCACGATAATCAGTTTCCCACAATAATTGAGCGTAGTCTCTAAAGTTCCAACCCAGGTCGATACTCATCCCGATTTCGTTATCATCATCTTTTTCAAACGCAAAGCCATGAACTCCAATAGCAAAAAAAGACGTTGATGTTTCAATTTCATAACCTAAAGCAAGCCCGAGCCCCCATTCCCTATCATAAATATCATAAGCGTTAGTTTTACTTGCTGTAGGAACGCGCAGTTGTGGCGCCAAAGTCCAAGAGCCGCTACTACCATCCCGGTTAAAGTATTTTTTTAGCGGAAGTGCAAAAGTCATATCGCCCAGTTTACTCGTTCTTTCCGATTGTTTAGCACCGTTAACTAATTGCTCTCTTCTTGCCTCAATAACATAAGGCATTTTCAGGGTAAGCCGAATAGAACGATCCCAAGTATAAACACCTTCAAGATGCAGTTTATAAATGCTTTCACTAAAGCCTTCACCAACAACTTCATCACCACGTAATAAGTCACTGCGGTTAATATACTCGGTACGCAATTGATAACCATAGCCACCATCCCAGCGTGGCATCATATTCATGATAGGTTGATCAGAAAAGACGAAAAAAGAGGGTGTTAACAAAACACCCATAATCAATAGTTTTAATTTCATAAAATTGATGGCCTCACTGTTTATAAAATAAATGTGGTTATAACAACGTTATTCCAGATCGGTTTTTACGATTGATTTTCCATCCCACTGGTAAAGGTATTTTGCTTCATAACCCGCATTATCGATAGCTTTAGCAATATCTTTGGGAGAAATATTATGGTTGTCCTTTAAAGCAATAGAAGCGATTTGTGACTCAATATCGAGCGAAATCCCTTTTTCTAGTTGCCTTTTATCGACACCTTTTAACTTTCGTAGGTGCACTTTTATACCGATAGCACAAGACGAACAGACCAAGCCTTTAACATAAACCAAATAGTGTTTGGGGTTATTTTGAAACTTTTTCTCCACGGCTAGCATACGCTCTTTTTCAGAGATATCTGGGTCGCCATCTGCTGCATTGGCATTAAAGCCTAAAATAAATAATAGACTGGTCAGTAAAAAAATAATGTTTAATTTCATCATGAATACACCTCTTTTAAATAGAGTTAATAAAAAATATGCAGACTATTTATATCATTATCGTTTAGCTGCATGAGTGTTACTCCCCCACGATAAAAAATGGGGTGAGCAGTTACATTTCGACTAAATGTAAATACAGAATAAGCGATTGAGTGATGAAGCGTTATCTTAGGAGGATAAAATATAGAATTGGGAAAACGTTGAGTATCAGCGTTTAAATAAGTATTGATAAACAAGTAAATAGTAGAATTAGAAACATCAGTATTCTCAAAAAGAATGCCGTTTTGTGTTTTAAGATTATGCTGACAATCACAATCCTCACAGTGGATGGTTTGAGAGTCATCTATTTGAGTTAGTTTTTTTTCAGGTTGAGATTGTTTGCTATGAGGGCAAGGGCACTTGTGTTGTGAGCTTTTTAATTGAGAAACTCTCTCAGAGTGTTGATTAGTATCCATCTGATTGTTAGACGCACAACAACCAACATCCGAAGCACTTACCAAGTTGGTAAATACTAAGCAAAGAAACGCTATGTAAGATATTGTACGCATGTTCTTAAATTAGCATTGTAAAACATTAATGTCTAGTTATGATAATGTAACATTATATGCTATTGACTTGAAATCATGAGCCAACGTCTTGATTTTATTTAGGTATTACACATTATGGACTATGGTACTTGTTAATATTTGGGCTACTCTAGCTCAAGCTATCGCTGCAACAAGGGGTTCTGGGGACATTCCCGCCTAAAATGACACTTTTCTCTGTAGGACAAAACTTTTATCAAAAATGTTTATATATAACAAAGTATTAGATAGGGGTTTGCGCTTAAGTCGTTTACTTTACGCTCGTGCATGGATTAGCAATGAAAGACCTAGCATGATGTTTGATTTTGCGACAGCTTGGTTAATTCAGAACAAAATATTACTACCAGACGTATCAACATTAACCCGTCTAATTTCTGAAATTCGTGAAAGGACAAATAATCGGTTATGGAAACAATTAGCCTCATTTCCATCAAAAGCGCAAAAAGACAAACTGGAAACGCTGCTGTTGATACCAGAAGGGGAACGAACATCACGTTTTGATTACTTTCGTAAAGGGCCAGCGAGAATTAGCAGTCGCGGATTTATGATGACTGTTGAACGTTTTGAGCAATTACAACGTTTTCATATCCAAGCTCTCGATTTGTGTCATTCCTTTAAACTAAGTGTAATGTATATATTAAGGAATGACTCTATTTGAACCCAATGTATTTTCCAGAGAATTATGCATAAGATTAGTTAGCGTACGTTTTCGTACCATTGGGCTTCAAACCCCATTATGGAGATGGCGCGCGGGAGTTGACCCCTCTCCTTCCTTCAGATCGGAGAGGAGTCAAAATAAGCGACCATTTGTTTAAATCAGCTTAACTCATCGCCTTTTTGCGGCGCCTCATCTGATGGCAAGGAAGACAAAATTTCAAGCGCCTTATCAATATCAGCGTTTTTTCCACGCTCCTTGAAAAATCGACGTGTTTTTAACTCACCCAGTTTTTCCGATATGGCAGACAAGAAAAACTGGTTTAAAGACACACTATCTTCTTCTGCAAGTTGTTTTACTTCTTCCATCAGAGAGTCAGGTAATCTTAGTGAAAATTGGCTCATAGCTTTAACCTCTGTACAAATTGGCCAGGTTGTAAAATTTCAATACCGAAAGATCCGGCCTGTTTAAAATCTTTCAGGTTAAATGTAATAATTGTCTCTGCTCTGCCATTTAATGCCGCTTCCAATACCATATCATCTTTCGGATCAGGTAAAACCGGACGCCAACGATAACGAATAGGCACAGGCGTTAATTTTTGTGCCAGTGCGGATAAAATAATATCCAATTGTTCAAGCGTTAATCCTGATGCCTGTCTATGGCGAGGGCGTTTTAAAACATCTTCATATTCCAAAAACAGGGTTGTACTTGAAGCCGCTTCAATGCTGCCTTTTAATATTTTCGTCAAAATAACATGGCTTGCCCCTGTCGGAGATCTCAAGGCTGCATCAATGACATTTGTATCAACAATAACCATGTATGATATTATATACGATATCATATATAATATTCAAGAATAATACCTCAAAAACAATAGGAAGGCGCAAAGCGCCTGATTTTTTTGTCTCGTCTCCCCTCTGGGTAGATAATTAGTATACACATGCAAAGCAAACCATCAAAAAAATAGTAGAGCTTTCGCGGTTTTTTTGTAAACAAAAAACTTCCACGTTCCTAACGATTTTTTGTGACATTTCACTTTGAATGTGTGTCGTTCAGTCGATTCTCTCCTTATTTGGGGTTTTCAACCCCAGAGGGGTTGTGTTTTAAACCACTAGAGAAAAGAGAGAGTCATCATGAAGTTTAATAGGTATCCGAAATCAGATTTTCATTGGTCGTCACGTCGTGAAAAAGCATTAGTCAGGTCAAGGGAAAAACTAATTAACAAGTTGCCTCTGTTTAAAGAGCAGTTTGATAATGAGCTTTGTTCAGTTGATCAGCAAAGACAAAAAAGACAAGAAGCATATTATATAAACCAAACTGACAGGCGAAATTATGAGGCCAAAACATGGAAAAAAGCTCGTAAAGTGCTTAGAACGTTGCCTAAAGGCCATCAAGAAACTATCTTGAAAATATGGAATAATAATAAATGGCTACCCAAAAATTCTGTATATTTTGCTGATTTTATTTATGAGTGGTGTTGTGGAAAAAGGCCAAGAAAATTTGAAGTAGAAAAATATAATCTACATAACATTAATTATGGCTACTCATTAATAGGTGATGGGACCTTGACAAGCATAAATGATCTACGCAATTCGCCAGAAAGTCCACAATTAAGCTTGTTAACAGATTAGAGAGGAATTTTTGTATGACTTCGATATCAAATGTAATTAAGGGTAATTTTCAAACTGATGATGATATTATTAATAGTGCATTGGAGATCTTAAAAAATAGAATTGTTAGTACCTCATTCAAATTTGAATCACCAGAAGATGTAAAAAAATACTGCCAATTAAATTTGGCCCAGTATGAGCATGAAGTGTTCGGGGTATTATTTTTGAATACACAAAATCAATTGATTGAATTTAAAGAAATGTTCAGAGGAACAGTTAATCAGTGTGGCGTACATGTGCGCGAAATACTGAAAGAAGCATTGCTTTTAAATTCAGCAGCAGTAATTTTATCCCATAATCATCCATCAAACCATTGTAGCCCCAGTGAGGCTGATATTAATATCACAAATATTATCAAAGATGCGCTTCAGCAAATTGATATCAGGACACTAGATCATATCATTGTAACAAAAGACGACTACTACAGCTTTACAGAGAATCAGCTTATTTAAGTTGATAAAATAAGGTGAATAACATGATATCAAATTTCATACAGATGATTAAAATATCGCTTGGTATTGACATTCCAAGCTCAACAACATTATCCCAGCTTTTACAGATTGAAGATATTGTTTATCTCTTAAAAGTGAGAGATATCAAAGATATTGATATGGCTGCCCTTGGTGAGATGAAAAAAGAAATATTACTAATTTTAAATAGAAATAATTAAAACTTGAATATCCAAAAATAAGAACGCAGATATATTTAACCTAAGTTCGGTTTAAATAGACTGATTTTTCATTATCGTTACAAGCTAACTATAACTAAATGTTTATTTTGGTTATATGCTAACTTTAATACAAAATAATTTTCGTTATACGCTAACTCTATGTATAATAGCGTTATACTATAATGTTAACCGAGTTTTTGAGGGGTTTGATATGGCTAGACCAAGAAAAGGCGTAACAGCGGACAATTCAGATGCCGTCTTTTTATATTTTAAAAAGGCGTTGGATGATTATGATCGCTGCGATAAAATTTTAAATAGTCCCAACAGCCAAACCAAAGCAAAAGACGCTTTAGACAATATTAACCAACTACAATATTGTCATATTCCTTCTTATAAGCTTTCGGTTAGAATGCAAGATAAAGAGTCCCTTGAGCTTCTTGCCCAGTCAGGTAGTAAAATTACGAACCCAACGGAGTTAGATAAGTGGGTTTTAAAGTATGTGTCTACGGTTGGATGGAAACAATGTTTAAGCAACATCCGACAAAACAAGCACTCAAGAGCAGCCAGCAAGGTGAGTGTTAAAATCCCCCATTCCACGCATTCAGGACTGACTGCAATTGCAAAAGAAAAAGGGCTAACCTTTGACGGGTTTCTTGCTAAACTCCTAGAAAAGGAGCGAGGGCATTAGCGTTAGCGCGTAACTACAATTTTCTAGCTTCTTTCAAGACTCTCTAATAGTCATTGATAAACATGATTTCACAAAGTAGTGCCGTTAATTAAGTATGCGAGCTTAAAGGATTGCCGGAACTATCGAAATATTTTCGCGATTTACGTCCAAAATCATCAAGCGCATCATATTCATTTTCAAATGTTTGCATAATTAATTCTGAAGTTGTTATATTGCGCTCTTTCGCTACTGCAAGTAAAACTTTACGCGCGTAAGCGTCCAATTCTGTTTTAACAATATTTTTAGATTTCTTCTTTTCTCGACTTCTATAAACAGCAAGAGCTGTTTGAAGACGCTTGCGTAAATCATCATCAAAATCTGACGAATAAAATAAGTCTTGGACGTCTTGAGGTGTATCAAGATGCATGACTGTTCTCTCATCTAAATATAAATGACCTTTAGCTTTCGCTGAAAAGAGCCATTTTTTAACGCGATCTACTTCTTTCTTTGTGATAGTAAATTTTTTTGGCATATAAAAACCTATGCATTAACCTATAAAGTTACATTGTAATATATTACAATGTAATGATAAAAATTAAAAGCTGTTTATGGATTGTTTTTTTTCAATACAATTAGGTCATGGTGCGTTGGAGGGCAATGAAAAGTGATTTAACTCATTTTTTGCAATATGAAGTATTTAAAATTTCAGCGTTTCAACCCCATAAATTACACTGTTATGCATTACGGTGTAATATTACTGCTTCTAGTTTTTTAAGCGCTTGATATTACCAATTGATTTTTCAATGGATTCAAAATAAGGAGTATTTTCCCGATTTTTGGATTTTAAATACTCTAATTCTCTTTCTAGATTCTTTAATAGCCGTGCATATTTCATATTAGTTACCTGCCCATCTTGGCTTAATGTATTACTCAATAAGGAGATTTTAATACATGCACTCCTATCTTTTCAAGGAACTCTATCACTTTTCCATCATTGTGTGTCAACGCGGAATTAAACAAAGGTGAAGTGTTGTCCACACTGGAGTAAAAATGTCACCATTAATGAGCTATTTCCGAAGTTGCTTGTAATTAGGGCCATCTATTACTTATTATGCCATTGAAGCTGGTTTCAATAACTTCTATATTATTTTGAGTTGTCGCTTTGAAGGCAACGATACCAGAATTATTTATTGCCGGGCCGAATACTGATATAGAACTATATAGGTTTTGATTATCTGCAATTCTAATAAAGTTGTGCTTGTTTGATTTGGCGATTCCATTGACTGACAAAGTGGCGAGTAAAAATACAACAAAAATTTCAAAGTAAACTTTTATATTTTTCATATTAGACCATTAAACTATTTTTAGTTTAATGGTACTGTAAATATAAAATATTACATATTTGTGAGAGTATTGTTTAGATATGTACTAAAATCTCGAATATCTTAATCCGTTAAATACATTTCTTGGTGAGAGATTATCTATCCATTTCCCTGCCAAAGATTATTTGCGTGACCAAAGGTATGAGAACGTTTTTAAAAACGGCGCATCGTTTACTAGTAGCGAGTTCTTTATCAATTGAAAGTTCAGTAACCTCGAATAAAAATAAATCTTTCTTTAAATTTTGGTAGACTAAGTTTTAGTTTGGTCAGCTGAAAAGTAAAGTTTACCGTTCATATAAAAACCAGTTTAAATAATTATTTGCTTTGCGGTTGCCTTTTTTGGCAGCCTCATTGAGCCAATATGCAGCTTTTTCTTCTGCTTCCATTTTAAGACTGATATTACTTCGACCTTCAGCATACATTTTACCCAAGGCAAATTGTGCATCTGCATGCCCTTTCTCAGCTGCTTTGGTATACCAATAAATAGCTCGTTCGTCGGATTTTTCTTTATCAGTAATACCGCCACGGCCATCAGCAAATAAGTTCCCAAGTTTAAATAGGTTACTAACAATTCCTTGTTCGGAAGCTTTGGTATACCAATAAACGGCTTTTTTGTCTGATTCAATTTTATCATTTATTCCTCCTAATCCATTTGCATACATCCAGGCTAAACTCTCTTGTGCCATAGAGTTACCTTGTTCAGCAGCTTTGGTGTACCAATAAACAGCTTTTTTATTTGGTTCATTTTCACCAGTAAATTCACTAAGTTCAGGAGAATAAATATCACCTAAATATTTTTGTGCATTTGAACTGCCTCCTTCAGCAGATTTAGTTAACCAGTAAATAGCTTTTTTAAGATACACTTTAGGATCTTTAATATTACTATTTCCATTTGCATAGATTTCACCTAATATACATTGTGCTCTTGTATTCTCTTGATTAGCAGCCTTTTTTAACCAAAAGGTTGCTTTTTTATATAGTTCTTTTTTATTATAAATACCTTCAAATTTGTGCCTTCCATACCAATACATGGCACCCAAGCTAAGTTGTGCACATACATTGTTTTTTTTAGCAGCTCTGGTATACCAATAAACGGCTTTTTTATCTGATTCAATTTTATCACTTGTTTCTCCTAAACCTTTCTGGTAAATGATGCCTAATTTATACTGCGCTTTTGTATTACCACGCTTAGCTTCCTTTTCTAATTTTGAAAGAGTTTCATTTTCATTATGTATATCACTATGACAACCAGCTTGTAGATTTGTATGTCTCTGTTTTGCTGCATTGGAATTCGAATCAATGGCAGCGTGAAGATGTGAGTAGAAAAATAGCGCTGTCATATTAATTAAAATTAATTTTGAATTCATGGTGATTCTCAATGGTTATCGTTAAATGAAAGAATCTTAAATTTTATATAGCTAAGGGCACTCACAATCATCACCTTGACGACCAAGAAGACCAGTGTAGTTATCCGGTTCTTCCCAGGTTGAAGTGCCCACTTCATTAAATGAACCAGGTTTTGTTCTATCAGGTCTTAGATAATCAGGATGGCCTTCAAGATCAGATAATCTATCGTAAAGGCTATACTCACCAGTTGAAGGGTCCCACCATATTGCTGTGTTAGGCGCTCTAACTCGGCCAGAGCCTAACCCGGCCTGTACTTCAGTGATAAATTGGTTAGGATTTGAGGTATTGGCGCATATATCACAAGCAAGTATATCGACATCCATTCCAGGTACATAATTTGCGTGATCTTGAATCATAGAGACTAATCTAGTTGAACTTATTGGTTTATCTGTAGAATCATATAAACGGTTTATATTACCATGAGCGGCTATTGTAAATACTCCAGGAGCCCTTTCATAGTGTCTATCTGCAGCCTGCCATTGAGGGCCTATCGAGAACAAATTCATATCTACAGCAAGACCATTGGGATCAATAAACTTGAGTGGATTGTTGAATGTATATGTATACCGATTAATTCCGCCACTAAGTCCAATAGGATCGGATTGGATATAGCGTCCGATTTTCGGGTCATAATCTCTAAAATGGTTATAATGCAGTTTTGATTCCCCATCAAAGTATTGTCCAGGGAATCTCAAACGAATCACGGTTTTCTTACCATCACTATCGACATCTCGATTGGCTTTGCCTTCACCAAAGCCTGTGGATTGCCAGCTCCATACAGTTTCCTGATTCTGGTTGGTTGCCAACCTGGGTGTATTGAGATGGTCAGTATGAATGTAAGTGATGCTTTGATTTTTTATCTTACCTTTTTTATTAAAACGAGTCTGTATTTGTGCAACAGGTTTATCAGCCAACCAGATATAATCTCTGGTAAAACCTTTGCGATTAAGTTCATCTCGACCATCTTCTGACAGTAACCAACCTTCAGGCAAATAGGTGAATTGTAGTGTTTTATACTCATCATTAGTGGTTTTGTTTCTTTTAATGATTTTTTGAATACGTTGGCCAAAAGCATTATAAGTATATTCTGCCTTTTTCTCTCCATCTTTATAGTAAGCTGTGAGTCGATTGGTCACGTCATATTCAAATTTGCGCTTGCCATGTTTATCTTCAATTAAATTACCATTAGTATCATAAGTAATTGGCTGCTTATTGATTTGTTGTAACTGATTGGCATTTGTTTTATACAAATAGTTTTTCTTTTTTACTTTTTTAGTATCAATTATTTTACTGCTTTTAGTTCGGTTGCCTGTAGCATCATACTCAAAGCTTTGTGTCATTTTATCAGTGATTTCTTTTACCAATCGATTGGTTTTATCATACTCAAATGCTTGTGTGTTATTTGTATTGAGTGGCCTTTCTATTTGTGTAATGTTGCCTGACTTATCATAAACATAATTAAGGTGCTGAGTGTGTGTATCACTATCTCCTGTAGTGATTTGTGTGAGTTGACCTTGTTCATTATGCACAAGGTTTTGAGTTAACCCATTGCCAAATGTGATAGCATTCAATCGATTGGATGATTTAATATCAGCAACTGTGTAAATCTGGTTGTGATTTTTTGCTGTAATCTTATTGATATGACCATTGTCTGCATAGTGATACTCGACTTCAAGACCACTGGGGTACATCAAATAAATTAACTGACTGTTGGCATTGTATTGAAATCGAGTGATATCTACTTTAGATTGGTTATCATACTTGACTTTCACCTGTGTCCGATTACCTAGTACATCATAATCATAACGCGTTGTACTACCAGCACCCTTCACCACACAGAGTTTACCAACACCATTGATACAATTATCGTATTTAAAAATGATACGTTTTTTCTCTACGGATTTATTTTTGCCAGAGCTGCCTGTTTCTTTCTTTAGAAAGACAATTTTAGTCATCCGATTTAGAACATCATAATCTCTTTTAATCACAATACCGTTTTCTCTAGTCTCTTTGACAATATTACCTGCGGTATCATATTGATAAGTGATAGTGCCTTTAGAGCCACTGATCTCACTTAAACGTCTGCCAAAACCATCATAGGAATATCGGGTCTCTATACGTCTGGCATCCGTGACTTTAACCAGGTTACCCATATCATCGTAATCATAATAGGTTGGTTGTTCGTTAGCATCAAAGCTTATCAATAATCGACCTTCTGAATCATACTGATTCAATACCTGGTTACCTTCTCCATTGATGATTTTTGTTGGCCTTTGGCTATCACCTAAATAATCCAATTGAGTATTACTGCTTTTATTAAGAATTTCTCGACCTTGTGCATCAAACTCACGTTCAGTTTGTTGAATTATTTTACCTTGCTGGTTTTTGGTGGTACGTTCAACAAGATTGCCCTGTTTATCATAATGAAAAAGAGTTGTATTACCTGAAGCATCCTCTGTGCTTTCTAATCGTCCATAAGCATCAAATTGACTTTTGGTGCCTTTAAGTGTACCGGTCAATGTTTGAACTAATTGTCCAATGGCGTCATAAAAATAATGTGTAGTCAGTGCTTGTGATGTACCTGCCGCACGAATTACTTTTGCCACTTTTCCATTATTGCCATAATGGGTTTCTTCTCTTACTCCATTACCATCAATAACAGCGGTTCGTCTACCCTGTTTATCATATTCATAATTCACGACATGTCCCAAGACATTAGTTTTTTGAATAAGATGTCCTTCTTCATTATAAAGATAGTTTATTTGATCACTGGTGGATGCTCTTGCTCCGTCGGAAGAAATCAGCCTCCCCTTATTATCATAGCTACGTGTTAAAGTTATCGATTCAGTGTTGTTGTTGGTTTTGTCGATTTGTGTGGTTTGTATTAATCGACCTTCCACATCATATTTATAATCGGTTTTTAATACGGATGTCTCTTCTGACAATAAACGACTTTCTCTGGTACCTGTATAAATTTTTTGACTTAGTAAGGTATTGCCCTGAGTGAGTGTAATGGATTTTAAAAAGCCTATACCATTATTCTCTTTTGTATAATCTGTCACCTGCTTACGACCATCAGACCATTCATTGATAACCTGTCTACGCCAACCATTCTCTCGACTTTCTTCTCTACGAATACTCCCTCTGGCATGAGTACAGTTACAACCCCCTGCACCATAATGAACCACATGTTTAACCCAGTAATGACGAATGTCTTTCAGTAATTCATCCGCTTTCTCCTTGCTGATATACTGTCCATTGTGTTGATAGCTTCTCTCACTATTTTTTACTATTAAATTAACACCATTGGCCCAGCTTGTCGTGGTTTGTGCAGCAGACTCTTGTGCTGGACTTTTCCTGGGACGTGGTGCACGTTTTGGTAATTCTTGTACTCTTAATGCCAATCTATTATCAGCAACTTCTACTAGAGACATGTTTAGCAAAACATCTTTCAGCGGTGATATCACTTGTGTGAGTAAATTGGGATGAGCACTGTCTTCATATAAATACAACTCTCGTGGATTATCATGCCATCCTTCTGTATTATCCGCATACACAGCAGCTACCAAACGACCTTCACCGTCATATTCATAACGCTTCTCTATACCTTGAGGGGTGACTAAACCAACCACACGCCCATCAACATCTTTCTCAAGCTGCATTTGCCATAAGGCTTTTCCTGAATCATTGAGTCCTTGTATCGTTGTTGTTAACCCTGTGTACGTATATGTACGATGACTTGTCTTATTCTGATATTCAATCAAACGACCTGAACTATCCAATCGATAACTAACCGAGCCTTTCTTCAATAGCCAACCATTGCCTTCCTGACTTAAATGATAACGGGATTGTGGCTTTTTAAATACTTTAAACTCATTTCCTTCTTTCACAAAACGAATACGCTTTGATTTTAATGCTACGACCCAATATTCTCCTGCGGGTAAATACGGCTTAGCTTCTGATTCATTAATGATTTCATGACTTAACTGAGCATTGTCAACATTAAATTTAAAACCCTGATTATGATTGACATTTGTTGTATTAGCTATGTAGTGATAAATTCTGGATATCACAAATCCCTCAGCTTTACTCTCTCTTAGATGTATATTGTACGATGGCTTTTCTTCGACAGGAATAGCTGAAATTTCTGTGCCATCAAAATTTTGCGCTGTTAAATACAGAGGTGTTGTACTTAGGAAAATACTTAAATACGAAATATAGGCAAGGTGCTTGGGTTTTGATAGCAACTTTGATGGTGAAAAATTGGAATGTTTAAAAACAGTATTTCTTAAGCCAATATTGAATAAATTCATCTCTAACCTCATGATTATCAGTTCATTTGAAAGTATATGCCTGCCTTTTTATCTAAATGTGGCATCCTGGTGGAAAGCTAAGTTACATCCAAATCCAGTTCTGCAAAAATTTATCATAAAAAGTCTTCATTTATATGATGGATTTATTACAGGGTTCAAATACGATCAATAGATGTATCTAATTCTCAAAAGTTCTAAAATATTTGATCTTTACAGTTGCATTCAAAAATACGACAGTATAGTTATATATTATCTTTATTTTTCAATATGGTATATAATTTTTACAGATCATAAAATGTCGTATTTTTGTTTGACTTGGAATGTAAGTTCTGCTAAATTTACATGTATGATATTTCTCGGCCTAGTTGATTGACATGAAACGCTTGTCACTTAAATTAAAAATTGTTACGAAGATATCGCGCTCAAGACGTGAGGTTTTTCTGCGTTCAGATTTTGCGAGTCTGGCAGGCTATGACCAAATAGGTCGAGCATTACGTCAGTTAAGTTCTGAAGGCGTACTTGTTAAAGTTGGTTATGGTCTTTATGCCAAGGCTCGACCGAATAGAATTACTGGTAAACCCATGCTGGCTGCTAAAGGTGGCTTCACTCAAGTAGCCGAGGAAGCGCTTTCTCGACTAGGCGTAAAATGGAAGCCTTCTAAGCTAGCTCAAGACTATCAATATGGTTCAACACAGATCCCGGCAAACGCTGAAGTTATTATTCTTGGACGTTTTAATCGTCGCATTGGTACAGAAAAGTTTGAACTTAAAACAGTACAAGCTTAATGAGTGTGCTTGATCCATCTCTTTTTCTTGATATAGCTGATAAACTAGGGGTTAGTAGTCCAGCCATTATTGAAAAAGACTATTGGGCTACCCAACTACTAAAGGAAATATCGCAACTTAATCCAGATATGTATCAGTTGGTGTTTTCAGGCGGGACTTGCCTATCCAAAGCTCATCAAAATACCTATAGAATGTCAGAAGATATCGATATTAAAATGATTCCCAATACAGGTACGGTCTCATTGTCTAATAATCAACAGCAACAATTACGGAGAGATATTCATCAGCTCATTCACGATATCATTTCTGACTCAGATATCTTCAAGCTTGCCGCTACTCCGGAAAAACGCAATAAAGGCAAGTACCAACAGTTCTTGATCGAGTATCCAAGAAAATATGATTTTCTAAAAGCACTGAGACCACATCTACAACTGGAATTAACAGAGTCTGTTTTACTTGAAGCTCCAGTAGAGCTTCCTCTAAGCTCTATTTATGCCAGCACCCTGAATGAAAAAGCTGAAATTCAAAGATTTGCATGTGTTACTGTACATTCCACAGTAAGCGAAAAGCTTGTTTCACTGCTTCGTAGGACTGCTTTACATGGCCGGGATAGTTCCAGAAAAGATGATGAAATGTTGATACGTCATGTTTATGATCTACATCTAATACATGAATCAATGACAATACCTTCTAGTTTAAAGTCAATGGTCCAGAAAGTTATTGAAATGGACAAGCGCCAGTTCGGAAACCAGCACGAAGAATTTTTACATGATGCAAACTCTGAGCTTCGTTATGGTCTTTCGTTATTAATGGAACAGGTGCAGCATGAAGAACGATATAATCAATTTATTGGGCCACTTGTCTATAACCATTCACCGGCTGAATGGGATGAGGCCATTTCTAGTGTTCAATCTCTTGCTGATTACTGTCTTTAAAGGAAGGAGCAACGCACTGAAGTAATTATAAATATAAAATCCAGAGTTTCAGATTTAAGATCTGGAAGATGACTCTAAAGAAATATTTAAAGACAATTAATAGCAATCCAGCATGCCGAAAGTGCAATATGACTTGCAGCATTAGCTATCCCTCCCCAATATCCAACCCATCCAGGTACCGAAGATTTTGCGGATTCTAATATAACATCTGGGCAATTATTATCCTTTACAAGATGAATACAAATATCATTATATCGCTTAGCTGTCTTTCGAGAAAAGATTGCAATAATTATGGCTGTTCCAGTTGAAAATAAATTCTGAATTACAAAAGCTAGTACTATTATATTACGCTCTTCAGTCTTGACGTGTTCTACAACTGCTGCAAGTGCAACCAAATTTACAGTAAGAAAAACCGTGTAAAATTTTAAATAAAGATCCCAAACCGTTTTATAACTAGCAAATTCCTGATCTAGTAGCGATTTAGTTAACCAATTAGCATTTTCATTATTGCACAAGGTAGTCACCTTTATCATCCAAGAAATTTGAAAAACATTATATCTGTTAAATGTAGGACAAAAAAATATTTTATCGAGATTTCTTTCTTTTCCAAAAATTGTGGCTAGCTTTAAGATGAGCTTCAATTTCCTTAATTGAATTTAGCGCACCACACTCTTCCAGTAGATTTTGTGTTTCTTTTTCAAGAATATGGATATTTTTATAATACTTATTAGCTCGTTGTGTACTTGAAAAGTGTATTGCTACAAGACCTATTTCAAACGTTGTTTTTCTTTTTAACCCTTTTTTTTCGGTGATTGACTCTGAGAGATGTAGCCAGTTTTCAAAGTCTCGTATCATATCAATCATAAATTCAGGAATTGATTCGTCACTGCCATTTATATTGTTATCTGAGTTTTCGCCTTTCATTTTTCCGCTCTGTACTTTCAATTTTTGTCTAATGGGTATATTATAGCATCATTAAGCCTTAACGGTTAAGGTATTTTGAGAAAGCTATATCAATAGGTGGGTATAATGGTGGACTTTGAAATCGACATTGAAGAGTTCGAGTTGACCCCCGAAGTATTTAAGCTTGTCACAAAGTATTCAAGGCATAGCGATAACAATCTTGAAGCGCTGTACGCTCTGCTTATTGAAAATCAACCTCGTCAGCAAATATATGAAAAATATGGGTTGAATAAAGTGCGTTTGTCTCAAATTAAAGATGAATTTTATAAAAATTTAGAAAAAGCACTTGATGAGTACCAGTTAGAGAATGTCCAGCTTGTATTACCTAAAAAGCGTGCACAAGAGCTTCAAAAGGAAAGCGAAGAAGTTGTTAAAAATATCTTGAGAGATAAACAATAGGTTTGTATTAATAAAAGTAACAATTAGGGTGGTAGGTTTGAATCCCATCTCAACCTCTTTACATAACTTCAACAGTAGTACAAAGTTTGCATTCCCATTGTACTTATTTCTGAGCCTGCTTATACACTCCTTTTTTGAATATGGAATCAGGGTAAGATCATTATAAATTGAACTAATTTACAAATCATTGATCAGATCTTCCATAACTTTTTGGGAGAGCAGCCAATGAGCGACTTTATAGAGCATTTCAAATCAATTCCAGAGCCGCGCATAGCGCGTTGTCGTCAACATGAATTACTGGATATTCTTTTCTTATCAATTAGTGCTGTTTTATGCGGTGCTGAAGGCTGGGAAGAGATCGAAGACTTTGGTTTAGCCAGGTTAAATTGGTTAAGAGGTTATTTTCCTTATAAAAATGGTATTCCAAAGCACGATACCATTGCTCGTGTATTAAGTCGTCTAGAGCCTGAGGCTTTACAAAACAGCTTTATTTCCTGGATGAATTCAGCTTGCGAGTTAACCCATGGTGAGGTGGTAGCCATTGATGGTAAAACCGTTCGTCGCTCCTTTCAAAAAGGGGATAGAAAAAGTGCCATCCATATGGTCAGTGCCTGGGCTTGTGAAAATAATCTCATTTTAGGTCAACGCAAAGTTGCTCAGAAGAGTAATGAAATCACGGCTATCCCTGCTTTATTAGAATTGCTGGCTGTCAAAGGCTGTATTGTCACCATCGATGCTATGGGTTGCCAGACCACTATAGCAGAGAAAATCACGCAACAAAAAGCTGACTATGTCCTGGCACTCAAAGGCAACCAGGGTGAGCTGTATGATGAAGTTAAGTGGTTATTTAATCAGGATAACTTACCTGAACTAAAAGTTGATAGTGTTGAATCGAATGACTCAGGTCATGGTCGTATAGAAACACGCCGTTGTCGGCAAATCGCTATCAATAAAAAATGGCTACCATCCAGTACCCATTGGACTCAGCTAAAAACGATTATTGAAATTGAATCCACTCGTGATATCGATAATGTCCGTACTACTGAAAAACGCTATTATATCAGTTCACTTGGCCTGGATGCCCACAAAGCCGCTGATGCTGTACGCAGTCATTGGGGGATTGAGAATAAACTGCATTGGGTCCTGGATGTTAGTTTTAGAGAAGATGAGTCTCGTATACGCCGTGGCAATGCTGCTGAGGTTATGAGTACCTTTCGCCGCTTAACATTGAATTTACTCAAACAAAATCAAACTTCCAAAGCCAGTCTCAAGCGTAAACGAAAGATTGCCTTGATGGATGAGAAGCTTCTGAATGAATTAATTCAAGGAAATTAATATGCTCTTACCCTGAATATGGAATGCCTTTCTATAAACATTTTATATAACATCAGGTATAGTGAGTGTTTATATGAGTATTTCTGTTCCAAAAAAGAAGAAAATGGCTAAAAAACCATCAAAAGTAGTCCCTCAGCTGCCCATTCAGAGTGATCAATTTGATTTATTTCGAAATTTCATTGCCGACGACAAAAACTCGGTATCAAATACCGTGGAAACTTGGGAGTCCATACCTAAATATTTCTTTACTGCAAAACAGATTGAAAAAATACGAACAAAGGATGGTTTGGCCAAGCCATATCGATGGAAGTACCTGTATAAAGGTGAGGAATGTGAAATTAAAATCCAACCTGCATTAATTGAGATAGAGGAAGGTGTTTATAAGGCATATTTTCCAGGTGTTTCTGAAGAAATGATTGAAGAGGCTCTGAAAAAGATACTTTCTGAACAAAATCTAGGAGTTCATGACCCTAAAAACCTGGAAACCTGGGTGAAATTTTCATTAAAAATGATACAAAGAGAGTTAAAGTCTCGCAACAAAACAAGGAGTTTGACTGAAATAAAACATAGTATTGAAGTAATGAGTTCCTGTATTTTGACTTTTTATACAAAAGGGAAAGAAACATGGAAAGGTTCTATTTTGCAGGACTTGGTAACAGTGGGTAGAAAGGAGTATTTAGCGAATACAGAAGCATTACATGTAGCAAGATTGCCTTTATTTATCAGTCACGGTATTAATAGTTTAGGGTATAGGCAATTTAACTATGAGAGATTAATGCAGTGTAATGAACAACTGACACGATGGATTTATAAGCGGATGATAAATCGCTTTACTCAAGCAAATATGACTAATGATTATCATTTTATGTATTCTGATCTAAAAAATAGCGGGTTATTGCAACAGGCACGAGAAATCGATAACAGAAAAAAAGCAATTCGTTCATTGAATGAATTGAAAGAAAAGAAGATTATTCGTTCATTCACTACAGATGATAGAAAAGAGGGAAGAACGATCGTTGACGTGAAATATGTCGTTGTACCCACGAATGAATTTGTTTCAGAGCAAATTGCGGCAAACAAAAGAAACGCATTAAAAAAAGATAAAAATAAAGCTTTAAAAATTCAATAAATTTCGGCAATAAAACATACTTTAATATTACGAACTAGGTAGGGCTGTGTACGAAATACTAGATAAGATTGCTGACTCATATACACCACTTTTATTAATTTTTTTCATATACTTTTCTGTAACTAGACTTCGTTCAGGTAAATACGGAATTGTTAAAAACTCTATATTATTTTTGTTTTTGTCACTTATTGTGGGTTACGGTTTTATGTTCCTGGATAACTATCTTGAGTTGTATAAAAAATTAAACCTTGATTACAGCACTCATACAGTTGTGATCTTCCCCTGCTTTAGTAGACAGTTGGACTATTATAAACTAAGCAAAAACGATGTGGGAGAAAGCATATGTCAAAAGTGACCTGCTGCTCTCAGACGCAGTCAGTAGCTACGTTAACGATAATAGCTGCAAATAAAAAGCTTTGTTGCTTGTAAATTGCACATTTACGCATATGGCAGGTAATCATGCGTAACTTTAAATTTTCTTTTTAAAAACAGTCGGTTAACCTATTTTTGGAGAATTTTTCCAGGATGACGGCCGACCCTCAAACTGATTGTTGAGTACCGTGCCGGGAGCATGGATATGAGGCTCCCATCTATGCCACTCTGACCCTTTACCAATCATAATGCGCGACCTCCTTTTCAGCCATTCAAACTAATCTATTCTTGTTATAACAATCATTTGAAAGTTTCATTTTTCACTTCAAACAAACAGACCTAAAGAAACCGCCACTGGATAAATTGTCTTCAGATTATTTATACACCAGCACTCCAATGCTCACTCAATGCTTCCGCCTGCTTTAAACACAACTCAATCGCCTCATCAGCTTTGTCCGGCGGATACTTCCACTTCCTAAGCGCTCGACGTACAAGGTTACGCAATTTTGCTCGAACGCTGTCACGCACCTGCCAATCAACGGTAGTGCTTTTTCGCAATTGATTGGTTACGTGCTTTGCAAGTTCACGAAGGTTATTGTCCCCAAGTTCTCTAACAGCAGACTCGTTTTGAATAAGCGCTCTGTAAAAAGCAATTTCATCAGTGTTTAAGCCAGAGTTTGCAGCAAGCTCTTCATCTTCTGCCATTTCTTTGGCCATCTTTATTAGCTCTTCGATTACCTGAGCGGTTTCAATGGCTCTGTTGTGATACTTGCGTAGTGTCTCCTGTATACGCTCAGAATATTTCTTTTCAGAAACCACATCTGTTTTCATCCGAGCTTTTACTTCGTCACGTAGTAGGCGCTCTAATAAATCAACAGCCAGATTTTTCTCCTTCAAATTGGCTACGTCTTCCATAAATTCTGGAGACAGCAGGCCAATATTTGGTTTATCAAGTCCAACTAGATTAAAGATGTCATCGACACCATCGGCAATAACAGCATTGTCGATTATCTGCTTCAGAGCTGAATTTTTCTCTTCGTCAGAGCGGCGTTTATCAATAGTGGTGAACTTGCTGATAGCATTCTTAACCGCACCAAGGAATGCAATTTCCTTCTTGTACGGCTCCACCTCATCCATTGTTCCGCATAGTGTGTAAGCCTTGCAAATTGCAGCCATCACATCAAGAAAGCGCCTTTTACCATCCAATTCGTCGTTTTTGCCCTTTAGCCCCAGAATATGGTTCATGGCACCGGGTAAAAGCTGCAACGCATTGTCTTCATAACCGCTGTAGTCGAATCCATGGAACATACTTCTAACGACATCCATTTTTTCTAGAAGGATGGCGTAGGCTTCATGGGTGTCGTGTGTTGGTTTACCTTTCCCGTTTGAACCTGTATAGGTTTTTAGTGCCTGTTTTAATTCGTTGGCAATACCAATGTAATCGACAACCAGCCCACCGGGCTTGTCTTTAAATACTCGATTAACACGCGCAATCGCTTGCATTAGGTTATGGCCTTTCATCGGCTTGTCGATATACATCGTGTGGCAATTAGGTGCATCAAAACCCGTTAGCCACATATCTCGCACTATTACGATTTGCAGAGGATCGTTTACATCCTTAAAACGCTTTTCAAACAGCTTTTTAGTTTCTTTATTGTAGATATGTGGTTGCAGCTTTTCTTTATCTGAAGCTGCCCCTGTCATCACGATCTTAATAGCACCCTTCATCGGATCAGGGTCATGCCACTCTGGTCTGATAGCTACTATCGCATCATATAAATCGACGCAGATTTCTCTGCTCATACAAACAGCCATAGCCTTACCGGGCATGGTTGCAATTCGATTTTCAAAATGCTCAACCAAGTCATTTCCGACTAAGGCAATACGAGGTTCGCTACCCACTAATTTTTCTAAGGCCGCCCACTTAGATTTTGTACTTTCCCTTGCTGCAACGTCTTCCTCATCTTCAATGACTTCATCGACTTCATCATTGAGGGCTTCCATTTCTGCTTCGTTGATATTCAACTTTGCCAATCTGGACTCGTAATAAATAGGCACCGTAGCACCATCATCAACAGCATCCTGAATGTCATAAATAGAAACGTAATCACCAAAAACAGCTCTGGTGTCTTTATCAGCAGAGTCTATCGGTGTTCCCGTAAAGCCAATAAAAGATGCTGCGGGCAACGCATCTCTCATATGTTTTGAATAGCCAAATGTGTACTTACCTGTTTTGGCATTAAATTTGGCTTTATCACCATACTGACTGCGATGGGCTTCATCACTCACCACAACGATATTCTTACGTTCACTTAAAACTGGATGAGACGTTTCATCCCCCAACAAAGCGAACTTCTGAACAGTCGTGAAGATAATACCGCCAGACTGCCGAGAAGATAGAATTTCTCGCAAGTCATCACGGTCTTCAGCTTGAACCGGCGTTTGTTTGAGTGTTTCAGCGGCCATGCCGAAGGTATCGTAGAGCTGACCATCGAGATCATTACGGTCAGTGACGACCACGATTGTCGGGTTGTTCATTTCAGGTTGAGCGAGCAATTTACCCGCATAGCACACCATGGAGATAGATTTACCAGAACCCTGCGTGTGCCACACAACTCCAGCCTTACCAGAGCCGGGAACTACTCTATTTGCATAGTTAGCTCGTGGTTCTGCAATTCCATCCTCGGTTTGTGAAGCAATCACAGTAGCTCTTACTGCTTCACGCACGGCATGAAACTGATGATAGCCTGCAATTTTCTTGATGGTAACGTCACCAGCTTGCTCAAACAGAATGAAGTGGCGAATATAATCCAAAAATAAATCTGGTTTAAAAAAGCCCCTTATCAATGTTTCCAGTGCATACTCAAATAGCGGCCTATCATGTTCATTACTGACGGTACGCCATGCCATAAAGCGTTCTTTATTGGCTGTCAGAGAACCGACGCGAGCATTGAGCCCATCACTAATAACAAGTGCCTCATTAAAAGCGAACAGGTCAGGAATTTCGTCCTTATAAGTTTGTATTTGTTGATAAGCCGACCAAATATCAGCTTTACTATCCGCTGGATTTTTGAGTTCCAATACTGCAAGCGGCAGACCATTGATAAAGACAATGACATCCGGGCGACGATTACCTTTGCTGCCAATGAGAGTAAACTGGTTTACGACCAAAAACTGGTTATTCTGCAAATTGTCGAAATCAACAAGGCGAGCATAATCATGCTTTTCTTCGCCGTTATCGTCTTTGTAATCAACCTTCACGCCTTCCAGCAACATTTGATGGAAGGTTTTATTATTTTTAATCAGTATCGGAGTTTCCGGCTTAGATACCTGATGAACAACTTGCTCAAGCGTTGAAACTGGAATATGCGGATTTATTCTTACAAGACTTTCTAGCAACCTCGCACCCAGTATGATCTGACGATAATCACTTCGTTCAGGACTCGCGCCATCTGGTGCTATGTCATAACCACAGATATAGTCGTATCCAATTGCCTGAAACCAATCAAGGCAGAGTTGTTCTAGTTGATCTTCAGTAATCATGGCTGGCTCACAGCTCTAGTCTTTGTTATCAATAGGATCATCCCTTTGCTCATCTTATCCTCCTAGGCCAACTCGGTTTTCAGCTACCTCTACCACCAGTTCAAGTAACTTGACCAACATCGCATGATTGTCATCGCCGGAATACCAAATAGGACGAATGCCTATTCCATATAATCGGTCTTCTGTCTGCTGTTTAACTTGCTGGTTAATTTCACCATCTTCTTTCTTGGGCTCCGCTAGCAAGGCAAAATGCTCTGGTATAACAAATTGTCCCTCTTCCTTGACCTGCTTAAATAAATCCATTGTTTTGTCTTGTGCCAAAGAACAGCCAAGAAACAACAATGAATGACTGACATAGACTTGGCGTAGTGCTTTCGGGAGTTGTAGGCGAAAATCAACTTCAGCTTCACCATAACCTTGTTTGTATTGGTCTTCGGTAAAAATGTAAGTGTCAGGCTGACTTGCATCCCCATGCAGCTTTAACAGGCATCGATCACCTTTCAGTAACTTTTGAACAAAATTACTATTTTGTTGTAATCCAAGAAGAAAACCATCGAATTCTGGGGCGCCCTTGGATTTAAACCAATCTTCAATGAGTGTATCGAAGTTTGTAGTAACCATTGCCCCATAACATAGGCGGGGAAGTAACTGGATTACTCTAGGAATATGGCTGCGGTCGGTTTCGATTGTTGGCTTTACCCGAAAGGTAGTTCTTACATGATTTTCGAGCTGGCTTGATGATGCCTCAGATAGTTTTTGAGCAAGTGAAAGGTAATCTTCATTTGCTAACAACTGTTCTACTTCTGTATCATCGACTTCTGTTAGCTTTAGCCCCAAATCTCGAAGTGTGCTGCCCCACCCGGGATACCCAGCAGCAGCCGAAATACCTGCCCCCACAAACGGAGCAACTTTTCTTCTTCGAATTAGATTAACAAGATCACTAAAAACAGCTTCTTGATTGCTTTGATCAATAAAATTAATGGCATCCGAGTGCATTTCTTTTAACTGAACACCATTCCAGTTATCCAGTTCATCCAAATAAACTGTACGATCCACCCAATAAAGTACTTCACTCGCTTTATATTCGTATATCTGCTCGTGATCTTGCAAACTACGAATTTGAATTAAATCTTCACCGTCTAATACTTCGTTAAAGTCTTGATTGTCTTTGAAGCCGTTCTCTAGGAAAACTTCAACCTGCTTAATAAGCTCTGCACTTTTTTTGACCTTTTCAATTGGCACTACCTACCTCCAATTCACCGGAAAGCAGTTTGGGAAGAAGTGCATCACGAACTTGTTCTAGTGTGGTGCTTTCTAAGCGCTGTTCAACAATCTTATCGAGTAAAAGGCTAATCTGTTGGAAGCTGTTCATGTCAACGTTAGGAACCGCGCATTTTGCTTCCGCCAAATGACTTCTTTTGATGTGTCCCATCGTAACAGCTTTGTCAGCAGCTATCTGTTGGAACGATTCTAAATGCTGTTTCGTCCAGTAATAGTAAAACCACTTTGGATATTGCTCAGAAGTTACCTTAAAAAGGTGTTGATTTAGTGCCGCATTGCCTCCACACCATACATCAATCATTAATGAACCAGACCAAGAAAAAACAACATCACCATCATTTACAATGCATTCTTCCTTAATGTTTGGTGAGGCTTTTTCCGCACCATCTGCAAATCCTTTTTTAAGTTGAGCTATTTTTAAAACAGGCAGAAAGTGATTTTCGTCTTCTGGTCTAAATTTCTGTAAAGCCAAGCCATTCTGATAATGCGCTATCTCATCTAGAGCTTTTACGTCCCAGCCCTCTGGTATTTGACCGAGTTCGGATTCTACGAACCTATCAGGAAAGAGTGCGGCTGTGGCTTTGAGGTTTTCGAGCTGATCAGCACTTAGAGACTCCAGCTCATCAACCTCTTTGCCTGCAATAGCGGCCATAGCAGCAAGCTCAGGGTTTTTACCATTTTCCTTAGCCCTGATTTTGGTACGAGTTGGCTCAAAATCTAAGAACCAGCTTTTGAAGATTGCTTGAGAGATGGATTCGAGAGTTTGGTTTGTTTGGCGATTGAGTTCAATTTTTTGGTTTAAGCAATCAATCTTATTAGCAATCCTAATTTGCTCTTCCAAATCAGGATAGCAAACTTCGATTGAACCAATATCCTTCAAATTAATATTTGGTTGCGCAGACTGCGAGGTAGCATTATTTGCAAAATGTACAACTTCTCTTTTCTGTAGGAAATACAGCAGAAACTTGGGATATATAACAGCTGTATTTGGCCTTATTAGAGCTAATGCTTGATTTGTATTTGCAGGAACATGCCTTTTTTCAACAAGCGCCGTTTTACCAAGGTGAACACCAGCCATTGAGAACAAAATGTCATTCTCTTCTAATTGTGACCGTTTGAATTTTTCATGAACACCTTCAGAAATAAAAGAAAATTTACTTTCATCTATTCTTCCGTCAAAACCAACTGACTCAGCTTTAATGTAATTAATTCCATCGTCACTAAATCCACCATCTTTTTTTGATGGTGTTGTTCCTTTCGTAATCTTATGGGTTAATTCACTTAAAGGGGATATATTCCAATTAGCACTCATAACCCAGCCCCGCCAAGTTGTTTTTGATTTCTGCTTCCAGACGATCAGATTCTTCAAACTGTGTTTTTAACTGGTCTGTTAAACGTGCCATTTTCTCAGCAAAGGGTTCGCTATCTTCTTCTGTATCAGCAGCTCCAACATAACGTCCGGGCGTAAGAACGTGATCGTGTTTTTGGATATCTTCTAGCTTTGCCGATTTAACAAAACCAGCAACATCCGCATAGCCTTCGCCCATCTGCCAATTGTGGAAGGCATTGGTCACTGTGTTCAAATCATCTGCGGTAAAGTCGCGTAGCACTCTGTCTTTCATATACCCTAAATTTCTGGCATCGATAAAAAGAACTTCGCCTTTACGATCGCGTAGTTTTCTGCCACTTGCCGCTATACGTGCACCTTTGTTTTTGGTTAAAAACCAGATACAGGCGGGGATTTGCGTATTGGTGAAAAGCTGCCCCGGAAGCGCCACCATGCATTCAATCAAGTCTTCTTCAATTAGGCTCTTACGAATTGTCCCCTCATTGTTCGTGCTGGAACTCATCGATCCATTGGACAGCAACAAGCCCATCGAGCCGTTAGGTGCTAGGTGATAGAGCATATGCTGAAGCCACGCGAAGTTAGCATTTCCTGAAGGTGGTGTTCCGTATTTCCAGCGGGGGTCGTTTTCACTGACGCCTGTGTCCCATTCTTTCATGTTGAAAGGGGGATTGGCCATCACGTAATCAGCGCGTAAGTCTGGGTGCTGGTCGTTGGTGTAAGTATTGGCAGGCTCTTTACCGAAATTAAAATCAATTCCACGGATGGCCATATTCATGGCGGCTAGCTGCCATGTCGTGTGGTTGTATTCCTGCCCATAAATAGAAACATCACCAATCTTTCCTTTATGGGCATTGATAAAGTGCTCAGACTGCACAAAGAAACCACCAGAACCCATGGCAGGGTCATAAACCCGCCCTTTGAAGGGTTCAAGCATTTGGACGATCAAACTAACAATAGATTTAGGCGTGTAATACTGGCCACCTTTTTTACCTTCTGCCAAGGCGAACTGGCCGAGCATATATTCATATACGTGCCCAAGAATATCTTTGGAGTTCAAGCTTGCATGGTTGAATGGAATTGTCGCGATTAGATCGATAAGCTCGCCTAGCTTTGCTTGATCGATTTGTAAGCGGGTGTAAAGCTTATTTAGTACGCCTTTGAGCTTTTGGTTATCCGCTTCAATTTGCTCTAGAGCGTTGTCGATTAGATGCCCAACAGAGCTGAATTTTTTAGTATTCCCATCAGGTAGCTCTAGCTCTGCGCCACCAATAACGGTTTTATTGTTGTCTTGCAAGAACTGCCAACGCGCTGCGGCTGGCACCCAAAATACGTTTACCTCAGCGTAATAATCTCGTTGCTCAAGCTCGACTTTTAGCTCTTCAGCATATTCTTCTGAATCTTCGCCACCAAAATCTTCTGGGTCTAAGTAATAATCATGATCAGGATTCTTGAACTGTTCGGTA
>CBDDLM010000004.1:542500-3384015 GCA_965230665.1 Chitinophagaceae bacterium | reverse complement strand
ATCCGGCCGATATGTTCAAGATGTTCCCTAAAGGGATCGGCCATTTCGTGGCGCATTATTCTTTCGATGTACGGCTGGTTATCCTGCCTGCTTTTTTCCAGTTCTCTGAATTTTTCTTCCAGCAACTGTTTATTTTTATGTAAATCTTCGTTTTTCTTGTACCATTCCAGACAAAGGGTTATCTTTTTTATTTCTGCATTAATGCCGGTGTTTTTTTCTTCAACCTGTTCTTTTTCTTTTCTCAGTTCTTCTCTTTTTTCTTCCGGCAACAGGTCTTCATGGTTTATTTTTGCCTTAATGGTGTCGAGTTTTCTTTTTTCTTCGAAGGTTTTGCTGTTAATGGCCTCGCCTATTTTCTTATAAATGTCTTCTCCGGTAATTTGTTCCAGCAATGTCCCTTTATCTTTGGCATCGGCAGAGAGAAATGCTGCAAATTCGCCCTGGGCAAGCATTACCGAGCGCAAAAACTGGTTGTAGTTAAGCTGGGTTATGGATTCTATTTTGCTTTGCAGCTCACTTTTCTTCTCGGCTATTATTTCCCCGCTGCTGATGTTTTTTAAACGGACTTCTTCGCTAAAATACCAGGTTTTTATGAGCGCATCACTACGCAAATTCCTACTATGTATCCTCACCGTTGTTCGATAGGAGAGCCGGGTGGTTTCTTTTGAAAGAGTTAAGCGAGGTACTTGGATGGGGCATGTGATTGAGCATATTGCTTTGGAAATTCAAACCCTAGCGGGAATGGAGTGCGGTTTTGGACGAACAAGAGAAATGGCAGAACGGGGAGTATACAATGTAGTATTCTCGTATTGGGAAAAAAGAGCAGGTCGTTATGCAGCAAAAGCCTCAGTTCGTATTGCTGAGAATCTAATTGCTGGAGAAGATATAGAGCTCGAAAAGCACGTACAAAATCTAAGGGAAATACGTGAAGACGATCGTTTAGGACCTAGCACAGGTTCATTGGTAGAAGAAGCTGAAAAAAGAAAAATCCCTTGGATTCGTTTAAATAATAGATCTCTAGTGCAATTGGGCTATGGTGTTAACCAAAAAAGAATTCAAGCAACCATTGCAAGTACTACGAGTAGTATAGCCGTAGAGATTGCTTGTGATAAAGAAGATACTAAAGAACTCTTAGAGGCAGCTGAAATTCCGGTGCCTAAAGGTCGTATTATTTATGACCAAGAAGATCTAGAAAATGCTATCGACCGATTAGGTTTTCCCCTCGCCTTAAAACCCATTGCTGGAAATCATGGGCGAGGGATTACAACCAATGTAAAGAACCTTGAAGATGCTATTGAAGCCTTACGGCTCGCCAAAGAACATTCGCGTCGGGTGATTGTTGAGCAATTTATTACGGGCTTTGATCATAGGGTTCTAGTGATAAACTATAAGTTTGAGGCAGCTGCAGTTCGTAAACCTGCCGCAGTTGTAGGTGATGGCAGTAGTACAATTAAAGAATTAATTGATAAAGTAAATGAAGATCCACGCCGTGGTTTTGGACATGAGAAAGTGCTGACGGCAATTACGGTGAATGATCAAACGATTAATTTTTTAAAAGATCAAGAACTTACTGTAGATAGTGTACCGAAAAAAGGTGAGGAGATTCTTTTGAAGCCTACCGCGAACTTAAGCACTGGAGGTACCGCTGAAGATATTACAGATCAAGTGCATCCCTCTATTATAACTATGTGCGAGCGCGTGGCCCGAATTATTGGCTTGGATATCTGTGGGATTGATATTATGGCGCCTTCATTGTTTAGACCACTTAAAGAAACAGGAGGTGCTATACTTGAGGTGAATGCAGCTCCAGGGTTTAGAATGCATTTAGAGCCTACTCATGGTCTGCCCCGTAATGTAGCTGAGCCCGTAATTGATATGCTCTTTCCGAATAAAAGCTATGAGCGCATTCCGATTGTAGCCATTTCGGGCACAAATGGTAAAACAACAACCTCTCGCTTGATTTCTCATATTGTAAAATCAGCAGGTTACCATGTAGGGTATACTACAACCGATGGTGTTTATATACAAGACGAGCTCATGATGCAAGGCGATTGTACTGGACCAGTATCTGCAGAATTTGTGCTAAAAGATCCTACCGTTGACTTTGCGGTTCTAGAATGTGCGCGAGGTGGATTATTAAGGGCAGGTTTAGGTTTTCATAAGTGTAATACAGCGGTGGTAACTAATGTTGGTGGAGATCATCTCGGACTAGGTGGAATAGATACCATTGAAAAACTGGCACATGTAAAAGCGGTTGTGACCAAGGTTGTGTTACCAGACGGTTATGCCGTATTGAATGCTGATGACGATTTGGTTTACAAAATGAGACAGGGTGCTACAGGTGAAATTGCATTGTATTCTATGAATGAACATTCTGCAAGAATTAAAGAGCATACCAAGAAAAATGGTTTGGCCTGTGTTTACGAAAATGGTTACATAACACTTCTAAAAGGAAATTGGAAAGTGCGTGTAGCAGAAGCTAAAGATATCCCAATCACCTTTGATGGCCGAGCCGAGTTTAATATTCAGAACGTAATGGGTGCAACTTTGGCTGCTTATACAAATGGGATTAAGGCTAGTGAGATTAGGGCCGCACTCAAAAACTTTCAACCGGGCGCGGAAACAACACCTGGCCGTATGAATATCTTTGAGTTTAAAGACTTTTCGGTTATGTGCGATTATGCACATAATGCGCATGGTATGCGTGCCATAAAAGGCTTTTTGGATAAGACGGAGGCGAATAAAAAAATTGGCATAATAGCAGGTGTGGGAGATAGGAGAGATGAGGACACCATAGAGTTAGGTGAAGTTGCAGGAGCTATGTTTGATGAAATCATAATTCGTCAGGATAAGAATCTAAGAGGACGTTCTGCTGATGAAATCATGGATCTGATTCAAAAAGGGATAAAAAAGTCCAATCCTAAAATAAAAATTCATATTATCGAAAAAGAATTTGAAGCTGTCGAATTTGCAATTAAAGAACTTGCTCAAAAAGGAGATTTTATTGTAATTTCTAGTGATGTTATTCCCGACGCCCTAGAACAGATTCAGCAATATGTGAAGGAAGACGCCCTTGTAAGCTAGTACATGGTCTTTTTGAATGAATCATTTGTTTTTCCCAAAGTAGATGAAGCCAATGAAGATGGTCTGTTGGCCATAGGAGGTGATTTAAGCCCTGAGCGTTTGCTATTGGCTTATCGTTCTGGAATATTTCCTTGGTATAGTGAAGACGAGCCAATTCTATGGTGGAGCCCAGATCCACGAATGGTTTTGATTCCTACTGAACTTCATATTTCTAAAAGTATGAAGAAGCTATTACGGGATAATGTTTTTAGTGTAACATTCAATCAATGTTTTACTGCGGTTATCGAACAATGTTCAAATGTGATTAGAGGTGGTCAGCGTGGTACATGGATTACATCGGAAATGAAAGAGGCCTATATTCATTTGCATGAAAAAGGGTATGCAAAATCCGTTGAAGTGTGGAAAGGTGACCAGTTGGTAGGAGGGTTGTATGGAGTGGATTTAGGGCATGTGTTTTGCGGAGAAAGTATGTTTTCTATTTTACCGAATACCTCTAAATATGGTTTTATAAAATGGGTTCAATATTTAGAACAGCAAGATTATGCATTAGTTGATTGTCAAGTGCACACAGATCATTTAGAGCGTTTAGGAGCAAAATTGATAAGTCGAGAATCGTTTATTTCTTGTCTTTCTTCTTAGCCTTTTTCTTTCCGAGCCATCCTTGTCCAGAACTACCTCTATCACTTTTTTTCTTTTTGGAATTCGCTGGGCCATATAATAAATTCCATGTAGCCCCAATCATCCAATAGCGCCCCAACGTATTATAAAAACTCTCTGTGTTGAAGTTGACATCGTTTCTTCTATGATAACCTTGATTTTGATTGAAGGCATCCATAAGTTTAAACTCCAAGGCCAAGCTTCTATCATTCAAAAGTTTTTTTGTAACATTTACAGAAGCAAATAGTCTTTCAAAAGGTGTATTGTATGGAGCTACAGCAGGGGTGTACTCATAACTTGTATTCGCACCTATTTCAATAAATCTAGGCAGAAAAAATTCAAAACTAACGCTTGGGTCATAAGCTAGGTATTGTACTGTTCGGTTTACATTTCCTCGGTTCTTATTTTGCGTATATTGAAGTCCTAAATTAATACGGAAGGACAAGAGATCCTTATCATAGAACCGAATTGTTGGAGAAAATCTAATAGAGGTATTCTCGTTTTGTCCGCTTATATCATTAACTCGATTGGGAGAATAACTATAGCGGGCATTCCCGTTTACACCAAGATTAAAGTTTGATACACCCAACTTGTGCGAATAATAGCCATAGAAATTCGCGCTATACGAATTAGGTAGGTTTAGATACGTGGTGATCGTGCGTCCTTCTTCGTCAAAACTTCTAGCCGTACCGATTTGATTAATGGTATTACTACCACTAATGGAAATATAAGAACTGCGTCCTTCTATGGGCGCATAACTTGAGAAGTTTAACCTTAAACTTTGAGCGTATGCCATTCTGAGGTTGGGGTTGCCTATGGTAATGTTGAGCGGGTTGCGATAGTCTGGGAAAGGTTGCAGCTGTCTGGAATAAGGTGTTCTGGTTCGTCCTGAATATCGGATATTCAAGTTGCGATATTTTGTTATTTTATAACGTGCACTGATACTGGGAATATAGTTCGTTTGTTTATAATCAAAGTTGTTGTTTCTAAGTTGGTCCGTTTGAATAAAGGATGTAAAACTGACATTGTTAGATAGTGATATGCGCCATTTATCTTTCTCATATCTTATCACAAATCCTGGTTGGTGTGTTCTTTGTCTTGAGTCAAAAATGTTGCTTAAGCTATCTAGCTGTCTTATGTAATTACCACCAGTATTACCTATTGTATCTAAGGTTAAATTTTCATTTTCGTTTGTTTGTTGAATATAACGGTAGTTCAGTTTTAATTTCAGATGTTTGCTCAAGGGTTCAGTATACACCACATTGGAATTAAGGCTTACTTTAGAATTATTACCTTGCTGCTTTTGATCTATCAGAATCATTTGACCAGTACCTTGTAGATCAAGAGCATTTACACTTTGTGTGAAATTATCGGCTTTATTGGTCCGGTAAGTGTGGCCAATCCGATAAGAAAGTGTGCGCCCCTTCTTTTTAAATTTCTTTTTAAGGTTTAAACTGTTATTTACGTTGGACATTGTACTTTCTGTCGAAGAAGTACGATTATTAAAACTTATCGGGGTTTCGTCTAAATTAGAGTTTTGGGTGTACTCTTGGCTTTCCGTGAAATTATTCCGTAGTTGCAGGCCAAAGTTATAGGTCAAATTTAGATTAGAGTCAAGGTCGATTTTATAAAGCGTGTTGAAGGAGTGTCCATTTGATAAAAAATTATTCTGTGAGCTATCAACTTTATTAATAGTAGCACCTGGAATTAATTGCTCTGTATACTGTCTCAATTCTCGTTCTCTTGTGCTTCTTAAAAAACTATAGTTTACGCTAAGTTCTTGATTTCGTTTATCGAACTTATTAGCATAGCGTCCACCCGTTTTCCATGATTTGTTAAGGCCATATTGCGCACCACCCCAAAAGGGATTACCACTTCCGTCACCTCCATAGGTCATTGTAGTGACCATGTCGCCATCTTCATCAATAAATGAAGTACCTGCGCCAAAAGATTGTGATTCTTCCCAGTTCATTCGAGCCATTTTATTACTATTACTTAAGTAGTAAATACCCATTTGTTCTTTATCTTCAAAACGATTAATCAAGGCCTTTTGTTCCCAACGATCTCCAAATATGTTGCTATGACTTGCAAGTTTTACAAAGCCTCCTTTGTTCATATCTTTTTTTAACTTGAGGTTGACTACTTTGGCATCGGAATCTCCAGAGGAAAAGCCCGTAAAACTCTCTTGTTCATCTTTATAATCATAAACCTCAACTTTAGATACTGCTTTAGAAGGTAAGTTTTGAGTTGCGATTGTTGGGTCGTCACCAAAAAACTCTTCACCATTTACTAGTACCTTTTTTACTTGTTTACCTTGACTTTTAATATTCCCGTTTTCATCAACCTCCATACCAGGTAGGAGCTTAAGTAGATCTTCTACTACAGCACCATCCTTAGTTTTGAAACTATCAGCAAGGAAACTTATAGTATCACCGCGCATGGTAATAATCTTTCGATCTCGAATGACAACTCGTTTCAACAGTTGCTTTTTTTGAAACAAGGAAATAGAACTGAACGTTTGGTTTTCCTGTAAGGTGAAATTTCTGCTATGCAAGGCATACTTTGGATGGCCTATTAATAAGATATATTGGCCACTATCCAATTGGTTAAACTTAAAAGATCCTTTCAACGTACTACGTTGAGTCGTGATCAGAGAAGAATCCTGTTGTAATAAGCTCACACTGGCAAAAGGAATAGGCTTATTGATTATAGAATCATACAAAGTGCCTTGTACAATTAAATTCTGAGCAAAAGATGCTGTGGCACATATTGAGAGCGCGAAGAGTTGAATTAGTTTTTTCAAAAGGGACTATAAATGTCGGGATAATATATCCTAGAGAAACGTTAAAATGAGTATGCAAAAGTTAAAGTATAAAGCTCTAATTTCTTAGAAATATACTGGGTGAAACTTCAAACTACCATCTGAATTTATCTCAAGAGTCGGTAATGGGATTTTAAGGTTGAAGGTCTTTAAAAAACTATTGAGTATTTTAGATCTGGTTTGAATGCGACTTAAGTCTATATCAGGCGATAGGTAAAATTGTCTTAATCGAGGTATGTCACGTCTATCAAAACGTTGGTTTGTTTCCTCATCGATCCAAGAGTTTTCATAACCGCCGTACATGCCACGTGCACCATAACCAACGGCTATGTTTAACCATTTAGGGAGTTTGCTTTTGGGCATAAAAGACTTTAAATTGGCACTTAGCCAATACGTTTGGGCATTATAATCCTTGAAGATTCTTGAACCAACACTCGTACCGTATAGGTCATTCGCTCGGTCACGGAGCATGCCTTCTGGATATACATTGCCATGTGTAGAGAATTTAAACCAAATTCTTTGTTCACCCCAAAGGGCATGTTGTCCGGCATACATACCGCTACCCAAAACATTGGCTCCCATGTCACTCCAGCTAAAACCCCATTTGGCAGAATAGCCATCTAATATTTCTATAACAGATTGAGAGAGTACGCCACTAATAGCACCGATGTAAACACTTTTGTCTTTATCGACACCACTCCATTGTAAGATAGAGGAGTATCCTAAGCTCAAACGATATGCGCTATATGTATGACCTATTTTGTCAACTTGTAACCATTCGCCACTATCGTCAAAAGCATGAAACTTTGACTTGGGGTAACCCTTATACCAAGTTTCATTTAAAGCGATTAAGGTGCCTGTCCACCCCAAAGCATAAGCAGCACTTACGCCAATTACACGCCCCTTGTTTGGCGAACCCGGTATACTGGTTGCTTTCTGAAGAAAAGTTTTATTGTTCCAATTAGAATCTTGAGCTTTCAGGTTGAAAACCGTAAGGAGTGTAATGGCCGATATAAAAGATATAATTCTAATGTTGACTCTATTTAATTAGACCAAACTCCTAGAGTTTGTCTAACTGTTTTTAAAATATCAGCGCATTCTTCCGGAGTATTTCCTTCGGCATAAATACGCAATACAGGTTCTGTTCCTGAAGCACGTACCATAGCCCAGCAGTCATTTGGTAGAACAAACTTAAATCCGTCGATTGTGATAGTTTCTTCAACTTTATAATTTCCGAAGGCATCGATACCATTTTTACATTTTTCAATAGCGGCTAATTTCAATTCATTTGTTACATGTAGATCATTTCTGTCATAGCTAAAGGCGCCTACAACATCATAAACTTCTTGACATAAACCTTTTACTGTTTTTCCAGTTTCATTCATGAATTCATAAAGAAGAATACCATCATAGATCCCGTCTCGCTCAGGAATGTGACCCGCTACAGCAATGCCGCCGCTTTCTTCTCCTCCTACCAACACATTTTCTTTGCTCATAATTTCACTAATATGTTTGAAACCGACAGGAGTAACCTCACATTCTAGACCGTAAGCCTTACACATTTTATTTACACGCAGGGAAGTACTGGCTGCTATAGCCACCTTGCCACTCATATTTTTGTATTTATATAAGTAGTGAATCAGCATTAGAATTACATGGTGTGAATCGATGTATTTACCGTCTTCATCATAAAGCGCAATACGATCTGCATCTCCGTCATTTGCAAAACCATATTTCAGTTCTTCACTATTCGCAATGGTTTCGCTTAGTTCTAGTAAGTTTTTATGCAAAGGTTCGGGAGGGGTGCCCTTGAACGATGGATTGATTTCACTATGGAGGTGAACGGCTTTTGGAAAAATTCTCCGCATAATTTGCTGACCTGCTCCATACATAGGGTCATATGCAAGTTTCAGATGGGAATTTCTTAATTTTTCGAGATCAAATTTCCGGTCTAAATAGTCAAGAAATTCCTGTTCCAAATCTCTATATTCTATTAAGCCTTGTTTTTCATAATCTCTTATTTCTCCTACAACTTCAACAACATTATCTGGTATTAAATCTTCTACTTCTTGAATTTGTGCAGGAGCGGTTGGGCCACCATGAGGAGACTTGAGCTTATATCCGTTATAGCTTGGTGGATTGTGACTCGCAGTGATAACTATACCCTGATCGGCTTGGTGCTGCAATACGGCAAAGGAAATCATAGGAGTGCTTACGAATTTTTTATCCATAATGACTTTCACGCCATTTGAACAAAAAACTTTAACGGCACTTTCCGTAAACAAAGCTCCACCAAAACGGCAATCATGTCCTATTATAATACTTGGGTTTTCTTTTTTTGCTTTTAACCAAGTGCAAACCGCCTGTGTTACCCTTGCTACATTCTCAACAGTATATTCTTTGGCAATGATTGCTCTCCAACCATCCGTTCCAAATTTTATTTTTAGCATAGGCTGGCAAAGGTAAAATAATACTATCTAGTAGGACTCAATATCCAAATGGTATTTGCTTACTTTTATATATATTTATCGAATGAAATACTTACCCCTTTTATTTCTATCTATTTTATTATTTACAATAGGATGCAAAAAAGATAAGAATGATCAAGAGCCATCTCATAATAATATTTCTGCGATGCAACAGGCTCTTGATGGAAAAACAATTGAATTCTCTAATCAATGGTATAGGGCAGTAGATAGTGGAAGTGTCGAGTTTTATGGTTTTCAGGGAGTTTTGGATTCTATTGCATTTTATAGGAGTAGTCTTAATAATACGACCAATTTGATTCAATATCAGCCTACCTTACTGGATACTATTACCCACCGTGCAATTTTTACTTCTGGAGTCATTAATTTTTTAAGCCCGAATAAAATCAATTTTTCTATTAATACCGGAGGAGCATATTTTACAAATACTTGGTACTATACCAATTCATTCGATAATTCTAAATACTGGGTTTTTTCATTTTATGCTGCTGATTTTTCTAGTGAGGATACGTCAGAGAGTTCTATTATTTCTAGATTTAGTTCTACAGCATCTATAGGTTCTTTTATTGATTTTGTTCAAGGCTTAAATAAAAAAAGGAAATATTCTTGGGTAGATGTTGGCACTACTAATGCTTATCCTCAGTGGCAGCAATTGTATATTCCAAAAAATCCGCAAGATTCAGTTTTTATTTTAAATATGGCTAACGCATTTTATCATCCTATTGGAGGGGCAGCTGAGGGCTATTATTTAGGAAATGTTGACGGTAATACTCCTTGGAATAATTCACTGAGTCTTAATACAAGTTATACGAATAAACTTCCTCATTCAAATAATCATTACCGGAGATTTTATACGGAGGATGATTGGCCGAATTCATTTAGTGGAGAATATTCAACAGGAATAATAAAATAACCTTATCTCTGTAGACTTTAGTTATGGTTTAAAAACGGAATGATAACATTGTTTGTGCCATAAATCCCCCAAATTTCTACTTTCTCTAAAAGGCTTATTAACATTTTGCCTCAAAATTCAGTAAATTGCTCTATTTCGCATTTTAAGGGGGTAAATTTCGAGTTTTGGGGAAATCTTAATTTTAAAAACCGTATTTCTGTTTTGTAATTTAGTAAATTCGCACACTATCAAGTTAGGCTTGGTTTAATTAAAGAATATGGCAGAAAACGACGATTTAGGAAACTTAGATCATGACAAAATTATTCCTGTAAACATTGAGGAGCAGATGAAAACGGCCTATATCGATTATTCGATGTCGGTGATTGTTGGTCGTGCTTTGCCTGATGTAAGAGATGGGCTCAAACCAGTACATCGTAGGGTGTTGTACGGGATGAGTGAATTAGGGAATACATACAATAAGGCCTACAAAAAATCAGCTCGTATTGTAGGAGAGGTTTTGGGTAAATATCATCCTCATGGTGATAGCAGTGTGTATGATACCATGGTTCGTATGGCTCAACCTTGGAGCTTACGTTATATGCTCATTGATGGGCAAGGTAATTTTGGTAGTGTAGATGGCGATAGCCCAGCGGCTATGCGTTATACCGAGGTGCGTTTAAGCAGAATAGCGGATGCTATTTTGAATGACCTCGATAAAGAAACGGTTGATTTTCAAGATAACTTTGATGATACCTTAAAGGAGCCTACCGTTATGCCAACGCGGATACCGCAGTTAATTATCAATGGCGCATCTGGGATTGCCGTAGGTATGGCAACGAATATGTTGCCACATAATCTATCGGAAGCATGTGAAGCAATTGCTGCTTATATTGATAATCCTGAAATTACAACGACGGAGATCATGCAGCACATTAAAGCGCCTGACTTTCCAACAGGAGGTACGATCTATGGAGTAGAAGGAGTGAAGCAAGCTTTTGAGACTGGAAGAGGTAGAGTAGTAGTTCGTGGTAAACTGAATGTGGACACGGATAAAAAAGGTAAGGAGCAAATTATTATTTACGAGCTACCTTATCAGGTAAATAAAGCGAATCTACACCAGAAAATAGCGCACCTTGTAAATGATAAAGTGATTGAAGGAGTTAGTGATGTGCGCGATGAAAGTGACCGGAATGGAATGCGTTTAGTTATAGATCTTAAGCGTGATGCTATGGCGCAGGTTATCGTAAACCAACTCTATAAGTATACTGAGTTACAATCTAGCTACGGCGTAAATAATGTTGCGCTTGTGAATGGTCGACCTCGTCAACTTTCTATGAAAGATATGATTCGAGAGTTTGTACTATTTCGTTTGGATGTAATTCAGCGAAGGGCAAAGTATGAATTACGCAAAGCAGAAGAACGAGCGCATATCTTAGAAGGTTACCTAATTGCATTGGATAATTTAGATGCGGTTATTAAACTAATTAGAGAGTCGAAAAACCCAGAAGAAGCTAAGGAAGGCCTTATATCGAATTTTCAATTGACGGAGATTCAAGCTAAGGCAATTCTTGAAATGCGCTTGCAACGCCTTACAGGCATGGAGCGTGATAAAATCAAGGCGGAGTATGAGGAGATTATGGCTAAGATTGCTGGTTTAAAAGAGCTTTTGGCAACGGAGCGTCTTCAATATGCTTTGATTAAAGAAGAAACTGCAGAGATTAAAGAAAAGTTTGGCGACGAAAGACGCACAAATATCGAATTCTCAAGTGGAGATATGTCCATTGAAGATTTAATTGAGGAAGAGCAGGTATTTATAAGTGTATCGAATCTAGGTTATATTAAACGAACTTCGGCAGATGAGTATCGGGCTCAACGACGTGGAGGAAGAGGAGCTCGAGGAAGTCGTGCACGTGAAGAAGATTATATTGCGGATATATTTGTAGCATCTACGCATGCCACACTCTTATTCTTTACTGATGCAGGTCGTTGTTATTGGTTGAAGGTGCATCAAATTCCTGAAGGAGATAAAACAGCTAAAGGAAGAGCCATTCAGAATTTACTACAGGTACCAAAGGACGATAAGATTCGTACTATAATTAATATACGAAACTTTAAAGATGAAGATTTTGTAGATAAGCACTTTGTGGTGCTCTGTACTAAGAAGGGGATTATTAAGAAAACAAAACTGAAGGATTTCAGTAGACCGCGTCAAAGTGGTGTAAATGCCATAACAATTAATGAAGGTGATCAATTACTTGATGTAGCTTTAACCGATGGTGACTCTTATATTATGATGGCGAAAAAATCGGGTTATGCCATTCGCTTCCCTGAAGAAAAAGTAAGACCAACAGGTCGTGGAGCTATTGGAGTTTCTGGTATCAAGATTGAAGAAGGAGATGAGGTTGTGTCTATGCTTAAGGTCAATAGAGAAGATCAGGAAAGTGGTAGAACCATACTAGTCGTAAGTGAGAAAGGGCTTGGTAAGCGAACATCGTATGAGGAGTATCGTATTACGAATCGAGGAGGCAAAGGTGTTAAGACGATCAATGTTACTGCAAAAACAGGTGACCTAGCTGGAATGATGATTGTTGAGGAGACGGACAATCTATTCATTACTTGTGTTTCTGGTGTTACCATTCGAATGAATGTATCGGATATTCGAGAAGCGGGTCGGGCAACTCAAGGTGTGAAGTTGATTAATATTGATGAGGGGGATAAGATTGCCGCTTTGGCAAAAATTAAAGCTGATGAGGAGGAAGAGGTTGAATTAGATGAAGAGGGTAACCCTATAATAAACGAAGAGGAAGATGTTGCGTCTAATGAACAGTCATCAGAATCTCCAAATGATGTTAACGATAATGAAAATAACGATTCGGAAACTGAATCAGATACAGAATAATTTTAATTTAGAACTTAAATACTAGAAATGAAAAAGGGATTATTAATAATATTGGCAAGCGTTCTATCTTTTGCGTTGCAAGCACAGAAGTTAAATATTCAGAATGCATTGGAATCATTAAAAGATAATGATATTGCAAAAGCGAAGGATTATATTGAGAAGGCAACAAAAAATGAGTCGACTAAGAAGAATGGCAAAGCTTGGTTGATTCGTGCCTTTGTTTATCAGGCTATAGGAACCAATAAGGAAACTATGAAGGATCCGCGATCTGGTAAAGCAATTCCTTTTGTGGCAAATATTAATGGTAAACCTGTTCAGATTGACCTAGATAAGGCGCATTCTCTTCGACCGACGACAAAAGACCCATTAAAAAAGGCACTTCAATCTTTTAATAGGTATATCGTTTATAGCAAAAAGCCCGACGAATCAATAGTTGCTTCTGCTATCTCGGCGATAGGTATTAATGCATATTCAGATGGAGTAAAAGCTTATAACAACAAACAATATGATAAGTCCATAAAAAACTTAGCACTTATTAATCGAATTGCTAACTTAAAGAAAGGAAAATTTATTCCGTCTCTAGGTGCTCAGTACGCTCCATATAAAAAACAACTTAAAATGATGCAAGGCAGTGCTAAGAAGTATACAGCCTATGCACTTTATCAAAAAGGAGATGATGAAGCCACGCTTCCAGCCTTAGAGGCATGTATGGCTTCTCCGAGTTCTTCTAGTGAGGATATTTATTTGATGGCTGCCAATATTTATGAGAAGAAAAAGGATATGGCTAAGTATGAGGCTTTATTGAAAGAGGGAATTGAAAAATACCCTAAGGGCAAAAAGCTTCAAGATGAACAGTTGAACTATTTATTAAAAACGAATAAGATCAATGAGGCGATTGCTAAGTTCCAAGAAGCTATTGCTAAAGACCCTGATAATGGACAATATCATTTAAATGCTGGAGTTTTGTACGCCAAGTTAGCGAGCAGTGTCAATGATGAGAACAAAAAGAAGGAGTACTTCGGAAAGGCAGAAGCTGCTTATAATAAGGCTATTTCCCTAGATAAAGGCAATCCCGATTTCCAATTTAATCTTGGAGCCTTATATTATAATAAAGCAAAAGATGTAGGTATTGAGATGAAAAATGAGGCAGATAATACGAAATACAAAGCGTTAAAAACGAAGTACGAAGCCTTGCTTGGTCAAGCATTGCCAATTTTGGAAGGAACTAAGACAACTCTAGAGTCCAAAGACTTGACTAAAACAAAGTATTTGGTTACCTACAAAAACACCTTGAATGCACTAAAAAGTGCATATGCAAACACCAATAAACTAGATAAAGTGAAGGCCATTAATGCCCTTCTTAAAAAGTACCAATAAGGTTTAACAAGCTGTTTGCAATTATTGGTACATTGCCAGTAAAATATTTCTCAAATATCAATATTTGAGCTACATTTGCACCTCTTAAAAAAATTATGGGTAAACAACCTTTAATAAAGCAGGATGGTGAAGTAGTGGAAGCATTGAGTAATGCTATGTTTCGCGTACGTCTGGAAAACGGACATGAGGTGGTGGCAACCATTTCTGGTAAGATGAGAATGTACTATATTAAAATCCTTCCTGGAGATAAGGTCGGGCTTGAAATGAGTCCTTATGATTTAGATAGAGGGAGAATAACAATAAGATATAAAACGAACAAAAGCAATTCAAGATAATGAAAGTAAGAGCTTCTATAAAAAAACGGAGTGCCGACTGCAAGATTGTACGCAGAAAAGGCAAATTGTACATCATCAATAAGAAAAACCCAAGATTTAAACAACGTCAAGGATAGATATGGCACGTATAGCTGGAATAGACTTACCTAAGAATAAAAGAGGCGAAATAGGTTTAACCTATGTATATGGAATTGGTAAATCCACAGCCCAACAAATACTCGATAGAACGGGTATCGATCGTAATAAGAAAGTTCAAGATTGGTCTGATGAAGAGCAATCTGCTATTCGTACGATTATCACAAGTGAAATGCAGGTAGAAGGCGCATTGCGATCTGAAACGAAGAATAACATTAAACGATTAATGGATATTGTAAGTTATAGAGGTTTGCGTCACCGTAAAGGATTGCCAGTACGCGGTCAAAGCACAAAAACAAATGCTCGTACGCGTAAAGGGAAAAAGAAAACTGTTGCAGGTAAGAAAAAAGTAACGAAATAGTAAATAATTTTTAGAAATGGCAAAAGCAAAAACAGGTAAAGCGGCAGCGGCTAGAAAAAGAAAAGTAAAAGTAGACACTCATGGAGATGTGCACGTTACTGCTAGCTTCAATAATATTATAATCGCATATACTAATAAACAAGGTCAAGTAATTTCTTGGAGTAGCGCTGGAAAAATGGGTTTCCGTGGTTCTAAGAAAAATACACCTTACGCAGCTCAGTTAGCTTCTTCAGATGCAGGTAAAGTTGCATTTGATGCAGGTATGAAAAAAGCAGATGTATATGTAAAAGGACCAGGTAATGGACGTGAGAGTGCAATTCGTGCAGTAGCAGCTTCTGGTATAGAGGTTAATACAATCAATGATGTGACGCCTATGCCTCACAATGGTTGTCGTCCTCCAAAGAGAAGAAGAGTATAATAGAACACTTTATTTATAAACAAGTCTCCAAAATCGAATTTAAGGATTTTGATGAGTTTGGAGCTTAAAACAAGAAAATCCTATAATTATGGCAAGATACACAGGACCAAAAACAAAAATTTGCAGAAAGTTTGGTGAACCCATCTTAGGAACTGCAAAATCATTAAGCAAAAACAGTAATCCTCCTGGTCAGCACGGAGGAAATCGTAGAAGAAAACAAAAAAGTGAGTACGGAATTCAGCTTGCTGAGAAGCAAAAAGCAAAATACACTTACGGTGTATTAGAGCGCCGATTCCGAAATACTTTTAAAGAAGCATCGCGTTTAAAAGGAGTAACAGGTGAAAACTTGATGCAACTTTTAGAAAGCCGTTTGGATAACGTTGTATATCGTATGGGTATGTGCGTATCTCGTCCGGGTGCACGTCAGCTTGTTTCTCATAAACATATTGAAGTAAATGGCCACATTTGTAATATACCTTCCTACCGTGTAAAACCTGGAGATGTTATCTCGGTAAAGGAGAAAAGTGCAGCAAATGGCCCTCTTATGCAGGATTTTAGAGATAAAGATCCCAAAATAACTTGGATTGATTATAACGCCGAGCAGAAAAAAGGAACCTATATTGCGGATCCTGAGCGTGATTCAATTCCAGAGAATATTAAAGAACAACTTATTGTAGAGCTTTACTCTAAATAATTCTCATAACTAACTAAAAATAAACATATTATATGTCAATATTAAGCTTCCAAAAACCAGATAAAATTATACTTCAGAAAGCAACTGACTTTGAGGGTACGTTCGAATTTCGTCCATTAGAGCCAGGTTATGGTGTGACAATTGGTAATGCACTTCGTCGTGTGTTATTAAGCTCTTTAGAAGGATATGCTATCAACGGTGTTAAAATAGACGGTGTAGATCATGAGTTTAGCACAATTAAAGGTGTTAAAGATGACGTAACCGATATTATATTGAATTTAAAGCAGGTTCGTATTCGCAAGAAGATCGAAACTGATCTGAATTCTGAAAAAATTGAAATCAATATCAAAGGTAAGGATGTCTTTACTGCAGGTATGTTAGGAGACGCAACAAACAATTTCGAGGTTATGAACCCTGATTTAGTCATTTGCTCTATGAATACCAGCACGAATCTTCGCATGGAGATTGATATTATGAAAGGTCGTGGATATGTTCCTGCAGATGAAAGTGCAATCAAGGAAAAAGCATTGGGTTATATTCCAACAGATTCGATCTTTACTCCAATCAAGAACGTAAAATATACCATTGAGAACACTCGTGTTGAAGGTCGTACGGATTATGAAAAACTAATTTTAGAAGTAAAGACGGACGGTACGATTCACCCAGAAGAAGCTGTAAAACAAGCTTCACGTATCTTGATCCAACATTTGATGTTGATTACAGACGAGAATATCACGTTCGATACGGGTATTGCCGAGAAACATGATGTGGTAGACGAACAAACGTTGAAGTTGCGTCAGATCCTTAAAACGCCACTTGAAGATTTAGATCTTTCTGTACGTGCGTTTAATTGTTTGAAAGCGGCTAAAATTAACTCGTTGAGTGAGTTGGTTCAATATGAGCAGGAGGAATTAATGAAATTTAGAAACTTTGGTCAGAAGTCACTATCTGAGATAGAGCAGGTATTGATTGACAGAGGTTTAGGATTTGGAATGGATTTATCAAAATTACAAATGGACGAGTAGTCGTCTTTTAAAAAGAGAATATAATGAGACACGGAGTTAAATTAAACCCACTAGGAAGAAAGAAGGCGCATAGAAAAGCTTTGATGCGTAACTTGACTCGTCAGTTAGTAGAGCATAAACGTATCGTAACAACTTTGGCTAAAGCTAAAGCTTTGCGTGTGCACGTAGAACCGTTATTAACTAAAACAAAGAATGATACAACACATAATCGTCGTGTAGTATTCAGTCATGTACAAGATAAGGAAACCATCAAGGAATTATTTGGAGTTGTTAGTCAGAAGATAGCAAATCGTCCTGGTGGTTACACGCGTATTATCAAATTAGATCAACGTCGTGGAGATAATGCTGATATGGCCATGATCGAATTGGTTGACTTCAATGAGACCTATGACACTTCAACTGAGGTTGGTACGAAGAAAAAACGTACACGTCGTACTCGTAAGAAAAAGACTGAAACCGCTGCTGTAGTAGAAGAAAAAGTAGAAGAGGCTGTTGAAACAACCGAAGAAGCTGTTGCGGATGAAGTAAAAGAAGAAGTAGCTGAGGCTCCTACGGAAGAGGAGACACCGCCCGCAGAAGAAGAGTCTAAGGAAGAATCTTCTGATGATGCTGAAGAGAAAGAAGCATAGTATTTTGTACTAAATAATATCATTAAGCCCTGAACGATTGTTCAGGGTTTTTTATTATTTATTTATCCCCCTTTTTGTTATTTGTTTTGTAAAGCTATGCTCAAGCACGAAGTTATCTCAAGACAAGCTCTATTTAGCTGGCAAGCTCATTACGAAATCATAACTCTCGTTAAGCAAATCAGTTAATAATTTCTTCTTAGAATAAATAGCTTCTGGTATAAGTACATAATCCTTCATAAAAGACCCATGTGATTTAAACCGTGTGCTGTTATATTTTTCCATAAACTTTTCTGCAGATTCCTTAGGCAATCGAATCCCTAGTTCTGCATCCTTGTTGAGTAAAGAGAACATATAACCGTTGGAGGAGGTGTAGGGAACCGTTTTGCCTTTGCGTTCAAACCTAGGGCATTTTTCTACAAGCGCATCATATAAGGCCAATTGCTCTTCCCATTTCTTTTTAGAAATCTTCTTTGCCATTACGCTAAAGTAAGAAAAAAGCCCTAATTAAGCTGTATTGGATTATCGAGATGCTTTTATTACTACATCCAGAGAGTAATACTTTGATGAGCTCACGTGAACTTGAAATGAAAAAACCTCGGAAATATCCGAGGTTTCATAAGAAAGAAAAGAATAGATTTTAATCCTTCTTAATAACTATTCTTTGAGATCGGCTATTTGTTCCCGAGGAGACGCGTATGATATACATTCCGGCATAAATAGTTTCAGTGTCGAAGTAAGCAATTGTTTGTCCTTTATTAATCTTAGTGGACTTAATTAGCTTGCCATTCAGATCAAGTAATTGAATATCCATATCTTCTTGTACCAGGTCGTTAACTTGGATAGCAACTAAATCACTAGCTGGATTTGGAAATATGGTAATTTTAGTACGTTCCCATTCCATTTGCGAAAGATTATTTGGAGATGGTGTGTAAACAGTTGTAGGCTCGGAAATGGAACTTGTTGTACTGCCAACCACATTTCCATAAAAAGTGGGGCCAACCACATAGGGATAAGCTGAATTCCAGTTGGCATCTACAGTGGCGAAATAAGCATATGTTCCATTGGGGTATTCTGGAGTTATGCAAAAACGTCCATTATGTTCATCAAGATAATCAGTAGCAGAGTTGGCAATGTATTGGTAGTCTTCTCTGAAATAACCATTGAAATAAGTTGTGTTTACAGCTGGGCCATTTGTGCGCGTTGTAGCAAGGTTTAGCTGGTAGCTAGACTTCATTCTCGTGATGCCACCAGTTCCATTCGTATCCTTATATGCATAGGCTCCATAAATAGGGTAACCATCATATGCAAACCCAATTAATGGGGAATGTTTTGTACTATCAATTGCGTAAAGACCGTCCGCATCATATAGGTTACAGATTGTAGAAATTACGGTTAAATCCAGTTTGAAAGCACTTGGATTTTGGTGATGATGATAATTTCCCATAGCAGGATGTCCTTTGCTACAGTCAAAACCAGCTTTTTCTGCTGGAATGGCATCTCTATTCCAGTCTTGTGTGGCCATAGGACCACCTGGACAAGGAGGGTTACCAGGCCCGCCACAAAGAGCCATCGTACTATTATCCCAAGCTACACCATCTCTATAATCAAATAGAGAAACGCCATTTATGAAAATACCAATATTCCCAGGAGTAGTGGCCGTTGGAGATCCTGTATTTGTTGTGGGGATGCGAGGCATTTTATAAATAGCACCTTGATCTTGGGCATTCGATGGGTTGCCATCTAGGAATGGTCCTGTAGGATAGGCAGGAACACCAGCTGTAGTTATATAAACCCAATCGGTAGAATACTCTACTTTTTGGCAGTTTACTAAAATATTATTTCCAATTGCCGTTGAATTACCATTAGTATAATAAGTGCCTGTTTGTGTTGTGTTCTGCAAATAGGACGTAATTTCCGGGCCTTGTGCATAAGTCAAACTGGATAGGAAAAACAGTGTGACAAATAATAGATTCTTTCGCATACGGTTGCTTTTTAGTTTAGACGTTGTTTACTCATTTTTCCTTCGATCTTTTTTTTGGAAAACCATATTTTTTTTCAAAAACGAATTTCTGATCATTTAAAGTTCTTAAAAAGGCTAATAGGTCTGTCTTTTCTCTTGAATTTAATGCAATTCCATTACGAAGCCTTGAAGACAACGTTGGACTATTAACAATACCGTTCGAATAATGATTTAGCACTTCTCTTAATCGTTCAAAACGTCCATCATGCATATACGGGAAAGTATATTTTAGATTTCGAAGTGAGGGGACTTTAAAGAGGAGACTATCCTTAGGTTGTTTTGTAATTTTGTACCGTCCAAAATCATTTAAACTTGTATCTACTGCTAAACCATTATTCTCGAATTCAAAACTTGAGAACAAAGGTTCTTGGTGGCAAGAATTACAATTACGTTTGAAAAGTAGATAGCCCTTGTTTTCTTGATCCGTAAATGTACTTTTTCCAAGCATGACACTATCATATTTGGAGTTTGCAGAAATAAGCGTCAATTGAAATTCTGATAAACACTTTAAAAGACGTTCGCCAGTAATCCGTTTATCCTTATATATTGCATCAAATTTATTTCTATAGAAGTTAGAGCGATTTAATTTCTTAACGACATGGCTAATGTCTTCAGCCATTTCACCAGGATGTGATATAGGCGCTAAGGCTTGCACATCTAAATGATTAATTGCACCATCCCACATAAATAATTTGTGCCAAGCAAGGTTGAACAGAGCTGGTGCATTTCGAGTGCCGATTGAATCATAAATGCCGTGGCTCAAATCATGATCTGTATGTGCGAAGGCATTAAAAGGGGAGTGGCATGATGCACAAGATATTGTACTATCTTGAGATAGGATAGGGTCATAAAATAACTGTCTGCCTAATTCAACCTTTTTAAAATTTTGAATTCGCTTCACCTTTAAAAATGGCTCAGGAAAGTGATCTGGCCCGTAATGCCATGGGATAAATGCACAAAGAATACTTGCGATTAAAACAAAAGCAAAACCTAATAAAAGCTTATTCATTTAGATAAAAACAATTGGAAAAAAGATGGGCTAGTCTCATGGACTTTTTGCTTGGACTCATGATCTGATAGTCCTGTGACAGATCAATAGATTCTATAAATTTCCTCAGATCTAATACTACAGTGTGTTGTTTTTTAATTTTTTTTACGGGTAGCTTAACAGTTCTTAGGCTATTATAAGGGTAGCTGTAACCACCTAGGTGAAATTGAAATTTGTTTTTACGGGCTGGGCATACTGGAGAACTTCCTTCCAGTTTTATATTGATATAACCACTTTGCCATGTCCAGTACATGCCATTGGTCGGGTCTAAAGCATCTCCATAAACTCCTGACGTGCTTTTCAAACTATCGATACCAACGTCAAATTGAATTGCCGCTAAATTGGCTAGCTTGTTAGATAAAACAATACTCAGCGAAGCGGGTTTCGAAATATCAAGCAGATAATACCGTCTTTCCGCTTCAGGGGGGGGATTTTTTGGTTGGATTGCGATATAAAACTTACAAGATGATAGACTAAATGTTTGTTGACCTACTTTGTACTCTTTGTTTAATTCAATATCAACTCCATCAATTTGAAACCTAAATTGGATTGTCTGTGCTTTTGAAAAACAGCACCCCAATAACACCACGCATATGAACAGTAACTTTTTCATTATGGTCCATGATTAGGTCTATGTCTATGACCTGGTGGTCCAAACATCCTTGCCATATCTTTGCTAAGCAATTCGAATGCCGCTAGTTGTTCAGTCGAACAAATGTTCTTAATGTCAAGAAAGTGAGCATAATGTGTCTTTTCAATTAAATGTTTAGCTGTACCTATCTCCGCTTGTAAGGAATCTATCAAACTTGTATCCTGAGGTTCTATACTTAGTTGAGAATACAATTCATTTTTTAGGTCTCGAATCTTTTCTTGCGATTTTCCTATTGAGGATTTATGCTCTTCAATCAGAGCATCAAACTTTAATATTTGCTCTTTATCTAAATCTAGGCGTTCGATAATAAGATTTCGAGGACCTAGAGGTCTTCTGTGTTTTTTCTTGCCGATAAACATAAAAGTCAGCAGAACAGTATTGGATATGATTAAACCAATAACTATAATTTGATAAAACTTCGTCTTATTCATAAAGCTGATGATTTTCTTGGTTCATCAAGAGTTCGATGTCTTCTACCTGACTCTGATTATTTTTTTGTAGCCCAATGAATACTTCAATACATAGTACAACCGCAAAGATGGCGGCAGCTGCCACAAGCCATTTTTTAGAAATGGTCATTTTTGTGTCCTCAATTCGAGATAATATTTTATTGTACAGCGCTGCTGGGGGGTGCAAACTTTCAACCGTTTGTAAAATATTGAACTCTCTTTCCATCATATCGTTAGACGCCTGTTTATTCATTTTCCTTTGCTTCATTTAGTCTTTTTTTCAAATTCTTTTTTGCTCGCTGAAATAATGACTCAACTGCTTTTGGGGTTGTATTTAAAATTTCAGCTACTTCTTTTTGCGTTTTTTGCTCCATTTTTAAAAGAATTAATGCTTGTTGTTGGTTTTCAGGTAATTGATAAATACAATTCATAAGCATTTGAATTCCTTCATCCTGTTCAAGTACTTGAGCAGGTGTTCGAATATTGCTAGTCAGTTGAACACTATCTTCTTGTACCGTTCGGTGATGTACTTGGTTTTTGTTTCTTTTTTTCCTTCTCAAGAAGTCAATTGACTTATTAACTGTTATTCTATAGAGCCAAGTCTCTATCTTAGCATCGTGTCTAAATTCAGTAATTTTAGCATGTACTTGCAAAAAAACGTCTTGTGTAATTTCTTCGGCATCTTCAGCATTGAGTGCATATTTATATGCCATGGTATAAACCAATGAACTATGCGCTTGATATATCTCCGAAAAAGTCAAAGTAAGAGCTAATTTACAATAATTGTGGTATGTGAATCATTCGAAAAGCTTTTGTTGTGAACTATCCACAATTGTAAATAAGTGTTCAGCCCTTATTAGCAAGTGTGACGTAAATTTGCACTTTAATGAACCAAGCCATATTAATCCTCGCTGATGGAACAGTTTTCAGAGGCGAAGCTTTCGGAAAAAAAGGAATTGCCACAGGCGAAATTTGTTTTAACACTGGAATGACAGGATATCAGGAAGTCTTTACGGATCCTAGTTATTATGGTCAAGTCCTCATTATGAATGCAGCTCATATTGGTAATTATGGTGCTAAAGATGCTGATATAGAGAGCGATGGTGTAAAAATCAATGGGCTAATTTGTAAAACCCTTTCCAGTAAATTTTCTAGAGATCTGGCTGATGAGTCATTAGAGGAATACTTGTTGGAAAATGAAGTGGTAGCTATTCATAAAGTAGATACTCGAGCCATAGTGGCACATATTCGAGAAAAGGGAGCAATGAACTGTATCATTTCTTCTGATAACATGGATGTTGAGGCATTAAAAAAACAACTAGCTGATGTACCCTCAATGGAAGGCTTAGAACTGGCATCTAAAGTAAGCACGAATGAGCCTTATTCAAGTGGGAGTGAAGATGCTAAGATTCGAATTGCAGCTTTAGATTTAGGGATTAAAAGAAGTATAGTGCAAAATATGGTAGATCGAGGAGCCTATGTAAAGGTTTTTCCTGCTAAAACTGATTTTGCCACTTTAGAAGAGTTTAAACCAAGTGCTTATTTTATTTCTAACGGACCTGGAGACCCAGCTCCTATGAATTATGCCGTTGATACGGTAAAGCAGATTTTAGAAAGTGGAAAGCCTACTTTTGGCATTTGTTTGGGCCATCAGATTTTATCTTTGGCTTGCGGTGCCACAACTTATAAAATGCATCACGGACATAGAGGTGCTAACCATCCAGTTAAGAATCTCATTAAAGGTACTAGTGAAATTTCTACACAGAATCATGGTTTTGCTGTAGATCCTGATAGCATAAAGGCAAGTGAACTATTGGAAATCACACATATGAATTTGAATGACGATACAATTGAAGGTGTACGTCTTAATGGTAAGCCTGCTTTTTCTGTTCAATACCATCCTGAAGCAACACCTGGCCCGCACGATAGTCGCTATCTTTTTGATGAGTTTATGGAAATGATTGAAGGATAATGAGCGCGGTTTGCTAAAAAATATTGCGCTTAGTTAGCGTGTTTTTTTGTCGTACGGGAGTTTATTATCCAACCTGTATAAAGTAGTTGTCTGGTTATTAATTTGACACAGAACTATTTGCCGATTATTTTCTTTATCATAAGAACGAAACCTAAAACAATAAGCCCAACGACTAAGCCTGTTGTTAATTCGGCCAGCAAAGAGGGCCAACTTTCTAAAAGGTGATGAATAAAATCTATTTGATGTACAAAAATACCACCCGCTACAAGCAGTAGGGCTACAGTGCCAACCACAGCCAAACCTTTAATAATCTTAGGTAAGAGTGCAACGAGGAAGTGGCCTACCTTATCTGATAAAGTATTATCTTGTTCGTTAAGATGAATGAGTTTATATCCTAAATCGTCTATACGAACTAGTAATGCGACAACACCATATACACCTACAGTAGCGAGTACAGCTACAACGGAGACCACAGCTATTTGCAGAGATATAGGTTGATCTAAAACGGTACTTAATGCTATGATAATGATTTCAAGGGACAAAATAAAATCTGTAATAATGGCCGATCTGATTTTTGCTTTCTCATGAGTTAGAATTTCTTCTTCAGTATATACTTTAGTATCTACAACATGTTCTTTTTTTTTCTTTCTCCAAAAAATAAATTCAACGACTTTTTCGGCTCCCTCATAAGCTAGAAATGCACCACCTAATATTAAAATGATCGTAACAGCTTGAGGTAGAAATGCACTCAATAAAAAAATTAGGGGAAGAATAATAAGCTTATTCAGAAAAGATCCTTTTGTAATAGCCCATAAAACGGGCATTTCTCTGGAAGCCACAAAGCCAGATGCTTTTTCAGCATTGACCGCTAGATCATCTCCTAGAATACCAGCCGTCTTTTTAGTTGCCACTTTGCTCATGGTGGCTACATCATCCATTAAAACGGCAATATCATCGAACAGCGCAAAAAATCCTGAAGCCATAAATATCTATTCAATCAGGGAAATTACGATAGGATTTATTTTAATTCGGTATTGGATCTCTTTTTTTGGCACTTTATACAATAGATTTGGAGTTGGATAAGCAAGAAAGAATTTATGATTATAGACTTTAGCGAGGCTCGGATTCAGAAACTAATTACTCATCACATTGGTAATAAACAACGAGAGGAAAGTATTTCACTGACTCAAGATGAAGTTCGGGTGACGGATGAAACCCGAGAGCATTTATTGAACTATTTTTTGCTCCCGATGAAGAAAGATGAGGTGTACTCCTTTACGCATGCTGTTGATGTTAAACAGAATAATGTATATACAATTGTCAATGAACTTTTTGAAGATCAGGAACTTTTTGTAGAACACTCTCACAACTTGGGAAAATTACTTTATGAAGCCACTACGCATCCTAAAATTCAGGAGGGGGAACTCAATGTAGTCTTTTTTTCTAAGCTGATCGTAGGTGATGAAATGGTCGATGCCGTAGGTATTTTCAAATCAGAAAATAATGTACCCTTTATCAAAATGGATCGTGTGCTAGATGGTTTTACAGTAGACCATGATTTTGGCTTCGAAATGAAAGGTGTAGATAAAGGATGCCTTGTTTTTAATGTGGAGGCACATGATGGCTACCGCTGTCTTGTAATTGATAAGAAATCTATTGAAACCTATTACTGGAAGGACGATTTTTTGAAAATAAAACCAATAGGAAATGAGTTTTACCTGACCAATGAGTTTCTGAACATTACCAAGGAATTTGTAACACAGAAGTTACCTGAAGATTACGATATGGATAAAACAGATAAGATTGATTTGTTAAATAAATCGGTAGGTTATTTTAAAGACCATGATAGTTTTGATAAAGAAGAGTTTATGAGCGAAGTTTTTGTAGATGAGGAAATTATAGACTCTTTTCAAAATTTTAAAAGTAGCTATGAATCTGAGTTTGAAGTAGCATCAAAAGATAATTTTAGTATATCAGCGCAGGCAGTTAAGAAACAAGCTCGTGTTTTTAAAAGTGTTTTAAAGTTAGATAAGAATTTTCACGTTTATATTCACGGCGATAAGAGCCTTATCGAAAAGGGAACCGAATCAGATGGACGGAAGTTTTATAAAATTTACTACACAGAAGAAAACTAACAGGAGAACAAAGAAATAATGACTCTTAAACAAGTTAGAGCAGATTGGGTTGAGGTGCTTAATAAAGCCAATTTGGCCACTTGTTGAGTTTCTATCATCTAGAAATAGTTAATCAACCAAGTTTTATAGACTACAAGGGATTCCTTTTCCGACCGAGTAGTTATTCAATCCTAAAAATAGGTAAACGCATATGTTCCTTTTCATAATGTGGACTGCGTTTATAAATCCAATATAATTGGGCCTGCGTATTTTTAGCAAAGTTGGCGTCGCTTTTCTTTTTTTCTAAAAATGCTTTCTTAAGCTTACGGTTTGTACGAAGCATTTGTGCTGCTTTGTCTTCGAACACATAAGCACTATACCATTCCTTTTGTTGTAGCACTGCATCAAAGAAATTCCAATTAAAATAGGAGTCAGGTGCATCGGGTTCAAACACTTCCGTTATAAATCTATTTTTATCAGTATTCATAGGTATTAAGTAATCCCCTTTTCGGAATTGGTACAGCATAGATTTAAGATCATATTTTGTATCGTAGTGATAGTAGTGTTTTTCATAGGGCCTTTTTGTTGTTTCATAACTACGTATTTGGTAGGCCTTAACTAGAATAACCGTATCACGTTCTAATGCAATCATTGGAACACCATTTGCTTGCAGTCTTTTTTCAACTTGACCAAAACCTTTTTTTAGTATATAGTACTTGGGGCTTTTTTGGGTTTTGCTTGCACTCATTCGGTTATAGTGCTTAATTTTTTTCGTTATTGGTTTAGATCGATCATAGAACAGTCTTTCTTGACCAGTAACCTCACTTTTCTTATAGTCATATTGATAGGCATTGAATTTTTGTTCTACATAGCTATTTGTATCAACCACCCAATCTATAGGAAAGAGATTTGCTTTCTTGACTTTGTCCTTTGCCCTAGATCTAAGAAGCCTCATTTCTAGACTGTGTTTGGAGCAAAACTCCAAAGTACTTTTAAGAAATTTATGAGTAGCCCATACGCGTTCCCTGAATTTTTTGAGCATATGCGTTTCAGTAATGAATCCAAAGCTTTGGTGTAGGGTTGTGAGCCCTGTGCTGTAACGAGGCGAATCATAAAAAGTATGAATCTTATCTTTGAGAGGGCCGCCATGAATATTTACATAGGGAGACATTTCTTCGTCTTTGTTAAACATGCTATGTTCGAGTGCTGGAAGTACTTCGTTTCTTAAATAGTTTCCCATACCATAACCTAGCTTATCTGGTTGTGTCGCTAGATAGGTCATGGTATATTGATAATCGGCTCCATTGCTTACGTGCGTTTCAACATAAACATCAGGATCAACTCTTTGTAATAACCGCGCAAAGTTCAATGCATTTTTAGAGTCACACTTGACAAAATCTCTATTCAAATCAAGGTTCTGTGCATTTCCTCTAAAACCATATTCTATTGGACCTTCCTGATTTGTCCTACTATAGCTATTCCTATTGAGAGCACCACCGATATTGTAATAAGGAATACACATTACAATACATTCTTTAAGATGTTCAGTCATTTGCCATTTTTCTTTTAGATCTCTAAAAAGTAACATGCTGGCATCTACACCATCTGGCTCGCCTGGGTGAATGGCATTATTGATTAGCAAAACGAGCTTGTCACTTCTTTTTATAGCATCTACTTCAAAAGGAGCCTCTCCCATACAAACTAGATGTAAAGGGTAGCCGGCATCCGTTTCACCGAACTCCGTTATGGTAACGTTCTTATTCTCCGCAGCAAATTCTTTCCACCAAGCAATACCTTCATGATAGGTAGGACTTTCTGTTCCCTTACTTTTTTCGAAACGAGTTATTTGTGCTGAAATGGTTGTGCAAGACAAGAGGAGCAAGCAAATCAATTTAGATCTCATTAATTGCAAGATAATGTAAAAAACAAAAAGCGAATAGATCAATCTATTCGCTCTGTATTGTTCTTTTCTTTGAAGACTAATCCGTTATAAAAGGATAATCTTCTTGGACATATATGTCCTTGTATAACTCATTGTCATCTGGCCAAGGTGATTTCTCAGCAAAGTCTACACAATCCGCTACTGTAGCTTTAATATTGTCCTGTATTGCTTTGATTTCTTCTTCCGTTGCGAAGTTGTTCTCTAATAAAACATTCTTACAATGTTCGATTGGATCTTTGGATTTGAATTCGGCTTCTTCATCTTTCGTCCTGTACTTGGCTGGGTCACTCATACTATGACCTTTATAACGGTAGGTCTTAATTTCTAGCAGTGTAGGCCCTTCTCCGTCACGGGCTCTTTTAACCGCTCGATTCATTGATTTATGTACTTCCTCTGGGCTCATACCATCAACTTCATCACTAGGCATATCATAAGCATCCGCAAATTTGTATATATCGGTTACATTACTCGTTCTTTTAACAGAAGTTCCCATTGCGTAGTAGTTATTTTCACATACAAACACTACGGGTAACTTCCAAGTCATAGCCATATTAAATGTTTCGTGTAAAATACCCTGACGGGCAGCACCGTCACCAAAGTAACATACCGTTACGCGATCAGAATTATTATACTTGTCAGCGAATGCAATACCGGCTCCTAACCCAATCTGTCCACCAACAATACCATGCCCGCCAAAAAAACGTTTCTCTTTTGAGAAGAAGTGCATACTACCACCTTTACCTTTCGCACATCCTGTTGCCTTACCGTAAAGTTCAGCCATACATTCTCGAGGTGTAATTCCTTTAGCAATTGCTAAACCGTGACAACGATAGGCAGTAATCATATTATCATCTTCACGAATTGCAGTCATGGTACCCGAAGACACAGCTTCTTGTCCAACATAAAGGTGACAAAACCCACGAATCTTTTGCATTCCATACAATTGACCCGTTTTTTCTTCAAACTTTCGTTGAAGAAGCATGTTCTCATACCAGTATAAATAAGTTTCTTTACCAAATTCTAATGCCACATCTAAAAGGTTTAGTTGTACGCGAAAATAAGGTGTACGCAACTAATATTAATAAATTTAAAAATTAATAATTCGTGTCTTTTAACAAGAAGACATTTGAGAAATTGGTTTTTGTTTCACTATCTTCGTCACTCGCTATGAACCCCAAGAACATTCAGTTTCAGAACACGAGGAGTTTTGCTAAGGAGTTAGATGATGCCGATGCATTAAGTGACTTTAGAGATGAGTATATTTTTCCCAAATTAAACGGTAAAAGGGCCGTGTATTTTTGTGGTAACTCCTTAGGCCTACAACCGAAAGGAGCAAAGAAGTATTTCGACGAAGAATTAAACGACTGGGCACAATGGGGAGTTGATGGACACTTTCATAGTACAAGGCCATGGTTTGGTTATCATCATTTTTTTACGGAAAGCTTGGCTAAGATCGTAGGCGCTAAAAAAACTGAGGTGGTCGCCATGAATACACTTACAGTTAATTTACATCTTTTGATGTTGTCCTTTTATAAGCCAACCAAGAAACGGTATAAGATCATTATGGAGGCTGGGGCCTTTCCGAGTGATATGTATGCCATGGAGACACAAGCTAAATTGCATGGTTTTAATCCCAAAACAGCAGTCGTAGAGGTAAGTCCAAGAAAAGGAGAACATTTAATTCATGAGGAGGATATTATTAAAACGATTGAGAAAAATAAGTCTTCTGTGGCGCTTGTTGTTTTTGGAGGTGTAAATTATTACACAGGACAATATTTCGATTTAGAGCGCATTACAAAAGCGGCTCATAAGGTAGGGGCTAAATGTGGCTTTGATCTAGCTCATGCTGTGGGAAATATGCCTTTGGAACTGCATAAATGGGATGTTGATTTTGCCTGTTGGTGTTCTTACAAATATTTGAACTCTGGCCCAGGTGGTGTAGGTGGAGTATTTGTTAATCAAAAGCATGCTAAGGACCCTAAAACAATACGACTTGCTGGCTGGTGGGGTTATGATGAAAAAACTAGGTTTCAAATGACCAAAGGGTTCAAGCCTATACCTACTGCCGAAAGTTGGCAAATGAGTAACGCTCAAGTCTTTAATATGGCCGCGCATAGAGCTAGCCTAGATTTATTTGACCAAACATCTATTAAGGCGCTAAGAAAAAAGAGTATTTTACTTACAGCGTATGCTGAATACCTTCTCGAGCTGGTTAAGACCGAAAATAAGAAACTTGGGTTTGAAATTATAACACCTAAAAGCATTGAGCAACGGGGAGGGCAGCTTTCCTTACTGTTTTCTAAAAATGGCAAGCGGGTATTTAAGCACTTAGAGAAAAATAGCATTGTAGTGGATTGGCGTGAGCCGAATGTACTTCGATTTGCTGCCGTACCTATGTATAACAATTTTCAAGATCTATACGAATTGTATGCTTGTTTGAAATCGTTCTAAACAATGAAGCATCAGATTTCTGATGTTTTACACAAGAATATGGTGAAGTAGAAAAAGGGATATCTTTTTGCAAATTAATTATGGGAATCATATTGTTTCCTGTTAAAACACAAACCTTTATTAATGATAATTTCTTTAAGGGGTATTTTATTCTAAATTGCCTTATCCAAAGAATAAATAAGCCAATAGAATAGAGGTTATTATTCCAGCTAAGTCAGCCAATAACATTGCGCCAATGGCATAACGAGTATTTTTAATGCCTACTGCTCCAAAGTAAACAGCTACTACATAAAAAGTAGTGTCGCTAGTTCCTTGTAATACACCGGAAAGTCTTCCAGCAAAACTATCTGGGCCAAAGGTTGTCATAGCATCTACCATCATACCTCGAGCACCACTGCCACTTAAAGGTTTAATCATCGCAGTTGGTAAGCCATCAACAAATCTTGTGTCAGGTAGGGGAGAGAATACAAAACGAAAACCATCCATAACAATTTCAAAAACTCCACTTGTCCGAAGAAGGCTAATAGCGACAAGAATACCTACGAGATAAGGGATAATCTTAACGGCTACATTAAAGCCATCTTTTGCGCCGTCAATAAAAGAATCAAATACATCTATCTTTTTATAAAGGGCTGCTACGATTACGATGAAAGCAAAGATTACCAAGATTAAACCATTACTTAAGGTGCTACTAAAGTTCTGTAGAACAGTTCTTTCTAGACTGGTAAGGAAAGTAACGAAAATTCCTAAGAAAGCGCTAATACCTAATACCCAAGCCAGAATTGTCTTTTGAAATACATTAATCTTTTGTTTAAATGAAACGATGAGCATTGAAGTCATGGTGGCTACAAAAGTGGCAATCATACATGGGATAAAGATGTCTGTAGGGTCGCTTGCATCTAACGATGATCGAATGGCAATAATGCTAACAGGAATTAAGGTTAAACCCGAAGCATGCAATGCTAAAAACATTACTTGGGCGTCTGATGCCGTTGTTTTGCTCGGATTGTGCACTTGTAAAGCTTGCATAGCCTTTAAACCAAAAGGGGTAGCTGCATTGTCTAGTCCTAAAAGGTTGGCTGAGAAGTTCATCATCATATGACCAATTGCTGGATCACCCGCAGGAACACCTGGAAACAACTTGGAAAAGAACGGGCCTATGAGTCTACTAAGAAAGCGAATTCCTCCAGCCTTTTCGGCTATAGCCATAAGGCCCATAAATAAAGCCATAACCCCAACTAAACCTAGACTAATCTCTACTGCCGTATCGGCTATTCCAATGATTCCAGAAGATTGCGGAACTTTAAGTACATCAATTTTCCCATTACGAGCCCTATAATAATAATGCCCTTGTTTTACAACAGCTCCTGTAGCAATTTTGGACTGGTTTTCGTTTGAAAATATAAATTTGTCAACTGTATTAACATGAATCGTATCTTTTGCCTTACCTGTTATCATTTGGGCAAAAATTTGTTTCTCATTAGGGTTGAATAAGAAATTGAATACAGCAACAATAAATGCTACTATGATGAACCAGCTCCAAATTTTACTTAATGACAAATGCTTTAATTTTTCCGAAAGATAGTTTGTAATTGAATAAAAAGAAAAATGAGATGTACCCAACTTATTCTAATCAAACAACGCTTCGAGCGGTTTATAATCCTAGAAGTGGAAGGTGCTTAACTTTATGGTAATTAAGGGTAACTCCAATACATTTTTTGAGGGCTTCGATAGGTATTGTCTCATCTAGTTTAAAAAGAATAGCACGGTGATTTTCATAAGTAAACAAGTCTCCAAAAACTTCTTTAAAGCTAACAACAAGCTTACTTGTGCATTTAAAGTAAATCGCGTATTGATCAGGAGATTTTGCTTTCCAGTCTATACGTAGTGTGCTGCCTTTAGGTGCAATATAACTTGGTTCGCCCCACTTAAGTGTTTCTTCTAGACGAGAGATGCCTAATTCTTCGGCCGTGTCTAGTATAAGGGTTCGAAGAGCATCCATTTGAGGCTTAACTTCACTGGGATAAGCGTTGAATTTATTGGTTACGTCTTTTGTTTGGACAAGCTCCATATTGATTGACTCTTTTATTGGTGTATTTGCAATTGAGGATAGGGGATACTAATGCCTTCAGAAGCAAACCGCTTTTTAATAACGTCTAATACATCGCATTGAAGCAAAAAGGAATCTTTGTACGAAGCTGTCCACACATAGGCTCTAAGATTAACAGCAGAAGCCTGCCATTCAGTCATTAACACAGGAACAATGTGAACATTGTTTTTCTTTTCAGCAAGAGTTCGCCTATCCATACAAAGAGGATGTTTTTCAATTTCCTCACGGATAATAGCCTTGGCTAAGTCCTCATTACTTTCATAACTAATTGAAAAATTAATCTGTTTCCGAATTAAATCATCGTCAAGTGAACTATTAATAATCGTACTGTCTCCGATCTTAGAATTTGGGATGATAATTTTTCTGTTTTCAAAATCTTCGATAACGGTATGTCTAAAAGTAATGTCCGATACCGTTCCTTTAAGTCCATCATCTAATTGAATAATATCATCTATTTGAAAGGGTTTATAAATGACAAGAAATACACCATTTATAATGTCCGCAAAAGCTTCTCTTGAAGCAAAACCAATAATAGCAGCAAAAATACCCGCACCGGCGAGCAATGATTTACCGAGGTCTCGTAACAAATGGATGTTCAGGATAATAAGAACAAGTGCAATACCGTAGATAATAAAACCCAAGGAGTTTTTGATAAAGTTGATCTTTGTTGTTTGATATCCTTTATCATTCAGTCGGCTTAATACTAAGCGAATGCTGCGTCTTAAAAACCAGTGCAGAAAAAAGGCCAAAGCCAGAATGATCAGGCTCTGAATAAGAATAGGAAATTTTTCGTAGTACTTAAACATGTTCTTTCATAAACAAATCTACACTTTCCATCATGTGTTCAATTTGTTCATTTCCTAAACCATGATGGCAGGCAATGAGCATACCGCCACGCATTACTTTATCAGACTCTGTATATCCATCTTTAGAAGCCTTATGCGCTATATTTTTAAATCCGGGCTGACGCAGGATATTACCCGTAAAGACAGTGCGCGTCATTATATTTCTCTTTTCCAAAAAAATCTGTAATGCTCTACGTTCAAAAGGAGCACTTTCTCTAATAGTAACGGCAAAAGCTAACCATGCCGTACGTGAATTAGGTAGCTGTTTAGGAAGAATAAAATATTCTTCATACTGCTCAAAGTATTTTCGCAAACGATTATAGTGTGCAGTACGCAAGTCTATATTGGATCCAAGTTTACTAAGCTGAACAAGTCCAAATGCCGCCCCTAACTCACTGGGTTCAATATTAAAACCAGGTTCTTCAAAAACAAATTTAGCATCATAAGGAATTCCGTCTACTTCTACATTAAAGCGATTTTCTATTGCTTCACTTTCTACAAAAAGTGAGGAAGAACGTCCCCAAGAACGAAGGAGTTTACCTCTTTCCATATGGGCATCACTATTAACACAGATCATGCCACCGTTTCCGGCACAATTAATAATGTGAGAACCGTAAAAACTAGTCGTACTAATATCTGTAAACCGGCCACTACTTTCATTATCTATCTCCGCACCTAGGGTATCAGCACTATCTTCTAATACGAATAAATTATGTTTATCCGCAATTTCTCTAAGTTGAGCCCAATTAGGAAGGTTCCCCATTAAATTTGGAATCCATAATGCTTTGGTTTTATCCGTTATCATTTCTTCCACCTTGTTCGCATCAATATTATAGGTGCCTTCTTCTACATCTACAAAAGCCGGAATCCAGCCCTTTCGAACTAAGGGAGCAACAGTTGTACTAAATGTAAGAGCAGGTGTTATAATCTCTGCACCAGCATCATAGTTCAATAATTCAGCAGCGAGATACAATGCACTTGAACCAGAGTTTACACCCAAACCATAACTCTTGTTATATAGGGCTGCGACTTTCTGTTCTAACAATCGAACATGTTTGCCCATTTGGGTAGAAGTTTCAAGGACCTTTACCACAGCATCTATTTCTTCTTGGCCATGAACGGTTTGTCCATAAGGAACGGCTATAAAATCTGATTTTGTCATGAATAGCAAATCTAATACTAAGGGGATTAAGGAATGATAATTAAAGATTAAAAATTGCGTAGCTTTACCATTCATTTATGAATGTAAAGATCATTGAATGTCCACGTGATGCCATGCAAGGTTGGGCGCATCAAATTCCTACGGAAAAGAAAGTTGCATATATCCATCAACTCTTAAAAGTTGGCTTTGATACAATAGACTTTGGCTCTTTTGTATCTCCTAAGGCGATCCCCCAGATGGCGGATACAAAAGAAGTTGTTAGGCAATTAGACTTGAGTTCGACAACGTCTAAATTATTGGCAATAGTGGCAAACAAGCGGGGTGCTTTAGATGCAACAGTCTATGACGAGATCAGTTATTTAGGGTTTCCTTTTTCAATTTCTGAAACCTTTCAACAGAAGAATACCAATAGCTCTATTGCTGAGTCTTTGGTACGTGTTGAAGAAATACAAAACATTTGTATTCAGAATAAAAAAGAGCTTGTTGTTTATATTTCTATGGGCTTTGGAAACCCTTATGGAGACCCTTATAGTGGTGAAGTTGCCATTGAATGGGTTGACAAACTTGCGAGTATGGGCATCCATACCTTTGCCATGAGTGATACTGTTGGTGTATCTAATCCCGATAATATTAGCTCTATATTTTCGGAATTAACGAAAGAATTTGCTGGACGCGATATAGAATTTGGGGCACATTTTCATTCAACAGTAGAGACTCGTGAAGAGAAACTAGAGGCTGCACTTGCTAACCAATGCTATCGTTTTGATAGTGCAATAAATGGTATAGGAGGTTGCCCTATGGCACAGGATGATCTAGTAGGGAATATGGCAACCGAGGGCCTTTTGGCTTTTCTTGACAGGAAAGGAATAAAGCATGGTTTAAACGAAGCTGCCTTTTCTGAAGCATTAGATATGGCAAAGCATGTTTTTGTTTAAACAAGCTCCAACCTTCAAAAAGTATTTTACGTCTTTTTAAGTACCTATTCGAACACTAGGAAAATATTTGGTATTATTTTGGTGCTCATCAAATTAGTTAATATCTTCAAAACAAATTGCTTAGGCATGAAAAAAAATTATCTTATTATTGGCATGCTGGTCCTTTTCACAGCTTCTTTAAAGGCTCAGATAACAGTTAACAATAATGCAAATGCAGCAAACCTTGCTTCACGCCTTATTGGAGCGGGGGTAAACATTAGTAATGCTACACTGAATTGCCCAGCACTTGCCTCTGGTGACTTTACGGTAACTGCTTCTAATTTAGGGCTAGATAGCGGAATTGTACTTACTTCTGGCTTAGCTGCCACAACAGCCACTACGCAAGGTATGAATGGACCTGCATTTGGACCAGCAACCGACCATCAAGCTCCTGGTGACCCAGATTTGACAATTTTAGCTGGCCAAACTACGAATGATGCATGTGTGCTTGAATTTGACTTTGAAACAACAGGTGATTCTGTAACTTTTAATTATGTATTTGGTTCCAGTGAGTATCCAAATTTTACGTGTTCCAATTATAATGATGTATTTGGCTTCTTTGTGAGTGGACCTGGAATTGCTGGTCCTTATTCCAATGGAGCTATCAATATCGCAACGGTTCCTGGTAGTGGTGGTACCTGCCCTGTGGGAGTAAGTACTATTTATTGTCCTGATACTCAGAATGGTCCTAATGCAACTCCACCTAATAATAACCCTATTTGTTGTAATGCAACCAATAGTTGCCATGCTACAACAACGGGCTGTGGTATGTTTACAACGCCCACGGCTACATGCCCTTACTTCGTATGTAATAGTACAGGATCTACTGTAAATTATCAGGGTTTTACAACAGTGCTAACAGCACAAGCTCAGATTATCCCATGTACGACTTACCATTTTAAATTGGCCATAGCCGATGCTTTTGATGGTACGTTAGACTCAGGTGTAATGCTAGAAGCTGGTAGTTTTAGTGCTAATGAGGTAGGATTAGATTTAAGCGCCAATCTAACTTCGCAGTCAGGAAATCCAATTTTAATCGAAGGTTGTGATTCCCTAAAGATTGATGTAAAAATTGAGAAGCAAGGGCTACTTAGAAGTGACACAATTAATTTCATAATACAGGGAACAGCTATAAACGCTACAGATTATAACTACCTTTCTGATACACTTGTTTTCTCACCAAGCCCGTATGATACCATTCGAACAATCTGTCTTGCTGCATATCAAGATAATATTCCCGAAGGAACTGAAACAATTATTATAAAACTACAAAACTTTTGTTCTACGGCTCTGGCAGATAGCTTAGTTATAGAAATTATTGACTCACTTGGAGCTGATTTCTACATATCTAATAATGGAACAAGTGGGGTTAATGATTCTATCTGTTTAGGAGAGACCTTTACTTTTGTACCGTTAATATTTCCAATTAACGGTTTAGGGCCTTTATCCTATAGTTGGGATTTTGGAGATGGAAGGACTATAAACAATGTCGGCCCAATTACACAAACGCATACATTTGCACAGGCTGGTATTTACTCAGTAAAGTTGTTTGTATCAGATACTGCTGGTTGTGTAGATTCGGCTGTTCATGAAGTTTTTGTAGATATTCCTCCTTATGTAGAACTTTCGGCTACGCCTTTGGAAATATGTGCAGGTGAGAAAATACAGTTCTATGATACCATTGCTCCTCATACCTTTAATTGGGTATATGATTTTGACGATGGGGTAATACTATCTGGATTAGATAATCCAACACATATTTTTGAAAAAGGAGGTACATATAATGTATCACTTACGGGCCAATACTTAATTTGTCCAGATCTATCGAGAAGCGTATCTATCAATGTAAAAGACTTTCCAATTGTAAATCTAGGAGAGGATAGAACTTTATGTCCAGGATTAGATACAGCTGTTATGCTTGAGAATATTGAGAATCCAAGCGAAATCCTTACATGGAGTACTGGAGAAGTTGCTTCTTCTATCACCACTAGTGAAACTGGTAGGTATTATGCCTCTGTTGATAATGATGGTTGTTCTACCACAGATAGTATTTGGGTGAAAAGAGATTGCTACTTGAATATTCCAAATAGTTTTTCACCAAATGGGGATGGACGCAATGATTACTTTATTCCACGCCAACTTTTGAGTTCTGGTGTTATTGAGTTTGATATGCAAGTTATGAACCGTTGGGGTGAGGTTATTTTTACCGCTAATTCTGTTGATGGAAGAGGTTGGGATGGTAAATATGGAGGTGCTGAGCAACCAGTAGGTGTTTATATTTACCAAATTAGTGCACGTTGGAAAAATGGGTTTAAGAACTCCTTTAGAGGAAACGTAACGCTTATGCGCTAGTAAAGAAGAATTAATTAGTAAATAGTAAAGGGTAGCAAAATTTTGTTACCCTTTTTATTTCCATTTGATATTGCAACCAATGCTTGGTTTTTGATCTGTAGTAGGTTTGCCAACAAGCATATTGTTCATAGCGAGTACCAGATCGTTTCCATCGCTCAGAATACCATTACCTGGTCTAGAACTATCTAGTTGTCCATGGTAATAAAGCTTCAAATCTGAATCATAAAGGTATATATCTGGGGTGCATTCGGCGCCATAAGCCTTTGCTACATCCTGTGTCTCATCGTAAAGATAGGGGAAGGAGTAGTCTGCTTCTTCAGCGACTAAGGTCATGAGTTCTGGTGCGTCTTGAGGATGTGTTTCAATATTATTACTACTTATTGCAATAAACTGAATACCCTTTGTTGGGTATTCTTTTGCCAGTTTAGCAATAGTTGGGTTTACATGAATCACAAAAGGGCAGTGATTACAGATAAACATGATAACCGTACCATGTTCTCCTTTTAAACTGTCTAAAGACAAATTTGATCCACTAACTGTATCTAATAAAGTAAAAGAAGGTGCTTTACTACCAAGTTCAATTTTTTGCGAAGGGGTTAATGCCATAGTGTTTTATTAAAAAAGCCTTTGAAGTATTTGATTATACAAATACTTCAAAGGCTACAAAATTAGTTGAAATTGTTCTTAAAATTCGAATTTAATTCCTTGTGCTAGTGGAAGTTCTGTAGTGTAGTTTATCGTATTTGTTTGACGGCGCATATAAACTTTCCAGGCATCACTACCACTTTCACGTCCTCCTCCTGTTTCTTTCTCACCACCAAAAGCACCTCCAATTTCAGCACCACTTGTTCCAATATTCACATTGGCTATACCACAGTCGCTACCAGCACATGATAAGAAACGCTCCGCTTGACGAAGATTATTTGTCATTATTGCAGAAGAAAGTCCTTGTGGAACACCATTTTGCATTTCGATGGCCTCATCTAAAGTCTTATACTTCATAATATACAAAATAGGAGCAAAGGTTTCGTGCTGCACAATTTCCATCTCATTCTTTGCTTCTATAATACAAGGTTTTACATAACAACCACCTGCAAACTTTTTACCCTTTAAAACGCCACCTTCTACGAGTACCTTACCACCTTGCTCTTTAGCCTGCTCTATTGAGTTTAAGTATTGTTGAACGGCGTCTTGGTCAATTAATGGTCCCATATGGTGCTTTTCATCTAAAGGATCACCAATTTTTATTTGTTTATAGGCACCAACCAATGCATTTTTTACTTTATTATAAACTTTTTCATGAATGATCAATCTGCGGGTAGAAGTACAACGCTGACCACCTGTTCCAACGGCACCAAACACAGCACCAACAACTGTCATATCCAGATCTGCATTTTCGGTAATGATAATGGCGTTATTACCTCCCAACTCTAATAAACTTTTTCCTAAACGAGCTCCTACAGCGGCTCCTACGGCTTTACCCATTCGAGTACTTCCTGTAGCTGAAACTAAGGGAATACGTTTATCGTTGCTCAACCATTCTCCAACTTCTCTGCCTCCATTAATTAAACAACTTACACCTTCCGGCACTCCATTTTTCTTAAATACTTCTTGGGTCAATAATTGACAAGCTATTGCAGTAAGTGGGGTTTTTTCAGATGGTTTCCAAACACAAACATCTCCACAAACCCAAGCTAAAGCAGTATTCCAGCACCATACAGCTACAGGGAAGTTAAAGGCAGAAATAATCCCTACAATTCCCAACGGGTGATACTGTTCATACATTCTATGACCTGGACGTTCACTATGCATAGTTAATCCGTGTAGCTGACGGCTTAAGCCTACAGCAAAATCACAGATGTCAATCATCTCCTGCACTTCACCAAGTCCTTCCTGATAGCTTTTTCCCATTTCATAGCTTACAAGCTTGCCTAGGGCAGCTTTGTTTTCTCTTAGTTTTTCACCAAGTTGGCGCACTACTTCACCTCGCTTAGGAGCAGGCCATGATCTCCATTCTTGAAAACCTTTTTGTGCAGTTTCCATGATTCTATCATAATCTACTTTGCGTGTGGAGTAAGCAGAGGCAATTAATTTGCCATTTGTAGGGGAGTAGCTATCCAAAATTTCGTGTTTAGCATTATACCATTTTTTACCCGTAGAGGTACCGCTATTTACTTTCTTTAAATTGAGCTTTTTAAGAAGTGCTTGCATCTTTATAAAATTTGCAGGCAAAAGTAGCGGTTTACTACTGAAGCCCTTCGTTTAAGTTATTAAAATTTGTTGAAAACTGGATTATTGAGTCATACTAAATGATCACGATCCGAAAATAAGAATGATAAATGAATAAAACGATCCCCTTACTTAATTGAACATTTCATGACTTCATGATCACCTAGTTTGCCTAAAAAGGTATCCCCAATTTTAATCGACCCTACTCCGGCGGGGGTGCCAGTAAAAATAAAATCACCAATGTTTAGGGTGAAGAATTGAGATACATATACAATGATATCATCTATATTATTCATCATGAACCTAGTGTCACCATTTTGAACCGTTTCGTTATTTTTGTCCAAGGTGTATTTAAGGTGTCCTTCAACATCTGCAACTTGCTCGATGGGAACAAAATTTCCCACGACAGCGCTTTGGTCAAATGCTTTTGCCTTCTCCCAAGGAAGACCTTTGGTTTTTAATTGCGTTTGAATGTCTCTGGCTGTGAAGTCTATACCTACGGTAACTTCTTTATAAAAGTCTCTAGTAAATTTTCTTTTGATATGTTTACCATTATTGCAAATTCTATAAACCAATTCTCCTTCATAATGGATATCTTCTGAGAAACCAGGGTAGTAAAAATCTTTTTTATCTTTCAACAAAGCGGTTTGAGGTTTGAAAAATACCACAGGCTCCTGAGGAACGTCATTCCCTAGTTCTTGAGCATGTGCTACATAATTTCGGCCGATACAGATGATTTTCATTTTCTTAGTTCTTATTATTTATCTGTTTTATTTTCTTGATTATCATCTTCTAACTTAGTCTTCTTATTATTGAAGTAGTTCATTGTTCTTTCTAAGCCTATTGTTACAAAGTGTTCAATAATCTCAATACTTTGTGTAACTTTCTTTTGAATAAACGGAATTTCTTTATCATTCCATTTGCCCAAAACGTATTCTACTTGACGACCTCTACCAAAATTATTCCCAACACCAAAGCGCAATCGAGCATATTGTTGAGATCCTAAACTTTCTTCAACACTTTTTAGCCCATTATGTCCACCAGCACTTCCACTTTTTTTTATTTTTTGTGTTTCTAATGGAAAGGCAATATCGTCTGTAATAATAAGGAGCCGCTCAATAGGGATTTTCTCTTTCTGCAACCAATAATGTACTGCTTTACCGCTTAAATTCATAAACGTACTAGGTTTAAGCAATATTAAAGTACGTCCTTTAAATTTTAACGTACATACATCACCTAGTTTTTCTGTAGTGAATTTAGCATCATGTTTTATGGCGAACAGATCTAAAATATCGAAACCAATATTATGACGTGTATCATTATACTCACCTCCAATGTTACCAAGACCAACTATTAGAAATTTCACCTCGCGAAAATAAGGTGCTTATCGTTGGCCTTCCAACTCTTTTTTTGTTACAATCTTATAATCCTTAGGAATTACAAACTCTTCAGAACCTACGTTTCTTATATCAACCCTTTCTGCAATAAATTGCATACTAGAAGTGCCATTATCCATGCTGTATTCTAAAGGAATACCATTCAAGTTTGGGAACATTGTAAGCAAGTGGAAGTCTTCGGCTCTTAAATCATGAGTTATGGCAATTTGGGCGGTTTTTCCATTCTTATACTTTACTGTTCCTCGAACCGCTTTGTAGCCAGCAATTGTCTCTTTATTCTTCTTGAAATTATAAGTAGCCCCAGCAAATTTCTTATTCGCAGCTTCTACTTCGTCTTTTGTAAGCATAAGTGCATAGCGGACCCCTTGACTTTCTTTTAGTGTAGCAGATGTGCCTTCCTTACCGTTATAAATTGTGTTATTTTCATACCCATTCTGTAACTTCAAGACACGCTTAATATAGCTGCCTTTTACATAGACAATATATTTGCCAATTACTTTTTTGCCTCCATCCATATGCACATTGTAAGTAATAACGCCTTCAGAAAACAGACGTTGCCCATTTACCGAAATTACTAACAGCAATAAAACCAGTATTGATATTAAATGTTTCATACCTCTCTGTTTTGCAACTAAGACTTATAGGTTTAAAGTTAGTTTATTATTTAGATACTAACATAAACACTTATTAACGATTAACAATAAGATGGTTCGAGTATAGGTTTAAGAGCGAATATTGCTCTGAACTCCTATGTATAGGGATTCAGAGCAAGAATATTAGAAGAAATCGAAGAAAGAGGTAACCCTATATATATTAGCGTTTAACAACTATTTTTTTACTGAATGTGGTGTTTGCATTCGAAAGATTCAACAAATAGACCCCTTGAACAAGGTCAGGTAATTGAATTTTTCTTAAGTGATCGTTCAGTTCAATATTACGGTTTAGGATCAATTTGCCATTAACATCTAACAATTTTAGTTGTCCTTCGAAGTATTTATCCGATGAAATAATAACATAAGACTGAGTAGGGTTTGGATAAATACTAAATTGGTTTTTAGGTTTTTGTGCTTCAGAAAGGTTTGTGGCCAATCCACAAGGACCTGTAGCGAGATCACTTGTTAAAGGATCGGAATAATTACTTCTTTGAATTCCAAAGCAATATTCTCCTGCTTTGATCCCTTTAAGATAAACACTACCTCTTTTATCCGTTAAACTAAATGCTCTTAGACTATCATTAGCAAGTGTCCAATTCTGACCAGCATCTGCTCTATAAAATAGCCTGATACTATCTTCTGAATTTTGTAACCAACTACTATCAATATAGTTGTCATTAGAGGTTCCATCGTAGAAGAACTGTATTAAGCCTTCCATATTATCTAAGTTTATTCCGTGTACAGTCCAATAACGTTTGTCATTTAATACAAATCCGTTACTCGGAGGCATGGTAAAACGGTCGGGAGCTATCCAATTATGTTCCACTCGAATCAAGCTAGAATCTGAAGTATTTTTAATGTTTTTTATCCAAACTCTTACTTTGCTTTCATTAAATAGTTTTAAACCCGTAGCCGATATTACTTCTTCATTTTCTGTAAGAGCATCGGATACTTTTTCTTCAGGATCGATAACAATCATTTCAGGTTTAAAGCCAAGATTTACTTTTAACTCCATACAACGACCTGTAAAATTCAATCGATAAACTTGTCGATTAAATTGAGCATCATAAAAACCTACCGTAAGTGGAACATTATTATAATAGTTTGGTGCTTGGTGCTTTCTATGTCGAATAAATACAGAGGTCTCATAAGTGCCCCCATTATTAATTACATTAGATGAATCAATAGAGAAGTGTGGGAACCCTGATTGGAAAATCCAATCATTAAAGTAATCATTCATATTTATGCCACTATATGTTGTGAGAAAATCTCGCAGATCTGTACTACTAATATCTCTAAACTTATTAGCATTTAAAAAGGCGGTTGTCCCATTAAAGAAAAGACTATCACCTAGATAGGTTCGTAGCGTATGTATTGCATCCGCCCCTTTGTTATAGACTGTGGGGCCATATGTATGTAAGCTATCCATAGGTGAAATTGCTTTATAACCATTATCGCGCACATGAGCGCTATTTAGAACTGAATAATGGTTTGCTCTTACGGCATCCTGATATGCGTTATTTCCATAAGTAAATTCCTGATGTAAATGTTCTGAGTAGCTTGCCCAACCTTCGTTGAGCCACATGTCACCAGCTGTTCTACAGGTTACTAAGTCACCCCACCAATGGTGTGCTAATTCGTGAGCGATTAATGTTTCATAAGTCAGTCCACCATCAATAAATGCTGTACCGATGTGTATGTTAGTAGCATGTTCCATAGCACCCGCTGAAAAGGGAACTAACGTATACCCGACTTTAGGAAACGAGTGTGTGCCAAAATTCTTTTCGAGCATGGAAAAAGAAGATTGTAAATTGGCAAAGGAGGCGTTTACCTTGTTGGTATCCACTGCTGGAGCGGCAATCCATGCTGGTGTAGTTCCGTTGTTTCCATTTAAAGACTTTTTTACCCATACATAATCACTTACGGCAACCGCAGCTAGATAGCTCGGGATCGCCTCGTCTAATTTATAATGCCAAACAATATCACCATTTGCGTTTAAAAAAGAATCTATAAACAAACCATTGGTTACGCCCATTTTATTTGGTTCCGTGGTAACGTAGAACTCGTAGGGGCTTCGTTCCACAAAATTATCAAAACAAGGATGCCAAAAACGACCCACTGAATGTGGTTGAGCATTAAAACCAACGCCCATTTGAAAACTATAATTGCCGACATAGTAATATCCTCCCCATGTAGGATCCTGAATTGGACTTCCATTGTAATAGATATCCAGTATAGCGGTATCATTTTGATTAAAAGCGCTTGGTGCTGTAATATTGAGGTACATACCTGTATGACTAAAGCTAGTGGTGTTGCCATTCCATAATACGCTATCAACCTGAAGCCCCTCTAAGTCAAAAACTACTTGTGTTTGTCCATTAATTTTAGACTCTACTAAAATGTTAGCATGTCCTTTTATTTGCTTTGTAACAAAATCAGTAATATCGCAACGGATAACTGTCCGTTTAATATCAATACTATCACTTCTTAGAATACTAGCAGCAAAAGATTGACTAATACAAACAAAAGATAAGAGAATTAGAAATGCACGTTTCATTTAAAAATAAATTTTGCATAAAGCTACGAAAAAAAAATGCGCTATTATTGTTCATGTTTGTACTAACTACAAGTCTTTATGCTCAAGACTCCACTAAGGTTTACAAAGGCGTTCTGTTAAGCTCTGTTGTTATTGCTGATATGAATAAAGGGTTTGATGTAGATGCCTTTATAGATCGCGTGCAAAATGACACTACTTTCTATAAAGCGTTTAAGAGCCTAAGCCTTGTGAGTTGTACCCAATACAATGATGTACAATTTTTTGATAAAAAAGGGAAACAAGTTTCTTACTACAATGGCATTAGTAAGCAGGTATACGACGGTCAGTGTAGAACCATGCGAAATTCAAATGAAAAATATTCAAAGAACTATTTTACCAGAAAAAACATACCACGGCGCACCACGGCGCAATTCTATCATAAATTATTTATGATAGATGAAAAGCGATGCAATGAAAGTGATATTGTAGGTGGAAAATTATCCTCCTCGGAAAATAAAAGAATTAATCAGCTCAAAAAACTCGTATTTAAGCCAGGTGCATCTATATCTGGAGTGCCAGGTGTTGGAGGTAAAGTCGGCATTTTTGAAAAAGGCAGAAGAGAACAATATAATTTCAGTTTGAAAAAAGAGTTGTATAACGGTGAATGGTGTTATGTTTTCAAGGCAAGACCAAAGAAAAAATACACAAGGAATAATGTTATAAACTACCTGAATACATGGATTCGAATACAAGACCAAGCGATTGTAAGAAGGAATTACTCACTTAGCTATAATACATTGCTCTATGACTTTAATGTTCAGATGCATGTAAAACTTAGAACCGTGGGTGAAAAACTTGTTCCCTATGAAGTGCTTTATAATGGTAACTGGCATGTAGTGAGCAAGAAAAGGGAGCGTGCAACGTTTTCTACGATTATTACAGACTTTAAATAATCGGACAGACGTAAACAATTACAACTTTAGGTCTTATTTTTAAGTTCAGACTATGACTAGAATTGGCCTTTTTGTATTGTTGGCTGGTTTGCTGTGTGCTGCTTGTGGAGGTAGCAAAAAGATGGCAGTAGATCATTCCAACAGAAATAATCAACAAAAAACAGATAGTGACATAATGGTTTCCGAGCCTTGTGTGGATGGGAACTATAATTTGCTCTGGGTAGAGAAAGCTAACGTTCCAGTTAAGAAAAAGCTAGAACAGTATTCACAGGACTTTAGATTTTTTCAAACAGATGACGCCAAATTGCAGCAAGCTTTGGAGCAAAATTTCAAAGAAAAGTCAAAGTCGTTTGAATTGACATTTCCAGTTTATGTAGGTGATAATATTGAATGCAGAATGTTTGTTCTGAAAAATTCTGAAACGATTCCTTGGGAAACTCAAAAAAGAACAAGGGTTTATACGTTTAAAGGACAAGATCCGAATAAACCTTCTCATACCGGTCGCTTCGATTTTCAATCGGATGTTGGGCTAAGAGTTTATTTGCAACTAGGAGCTGATAATTATGTTTTAGAACCTGTACGTATTGGAGGGGTACGTTATTATATTTCTTACAACAAAAAAAATGCTCGTGCCTTAAAAAAGTATTTGAAATTAAAATAATTCCTAACTCAAAATTGAAGGTTTTGTCTTAAACCATCGTCTAATAAGATAGCATCATGAAAAAAATAATAATTTTAATAACTTGTACATTCCTTTTCTCTTTAGATTCATTTGCTTCAAACCTATGGTCGATTAGCCCAGAAAAAGAAATTGCCACATATGGTGAACAAAAGCTTTTTCCAAACAAATATATTTTGTCAAAGTTTCAAGTAGGTGAATTTCACTTATTTCAAAGTCAAATTCCCTTAGAATCTTCAAAGTCATACCCTGTGATCGCGCTCCCAGACCCAAATGGTACAATGCAAGATTACTATATCTATGAAGCACCTATGATGGCCATGGAACTTGCAAATAAATATCCTCTCATTAAGACTTATACTTTAATTCATACAGAAAATCCATTGGTTACTGGGAAGGCTGATTTTACGCATTGGGGATTTCATGCCAAGATATTTGATGCTCGTAAGACTTATTTCATTGATCCATATAAACAAGGTAATCAAGACTGGTATATTATCTATTTTAAAAAAGACTATTCTAAACCTGCTAATGAACGGATGCAATGCTTGGTAGATGAAGATCAGGAGTTAAATGAAATACATCAGGGGAGGATGCAGTTAAATAATGGGTTACCCCAATTGAGAGGCCTTCGTAAAACATTTGGTACCGAAAGAAGAACGTACAGACTAGCACTTGCATGTACAATGGAGTATTCAGCTGCCGTAGGTGGAGCAAGCCCAACTAAAGCCACAGTACTATCGGCTATGGTTACTTCTATGAATCGGGTAAATGGAGTATTCGAAAGAGAATTCTCAATGAATGCCCAACTGATTGCCAATACAGATGATGTTATTTATCTACCTGGGGGAACTGATCCATATACAAATAGCAGCGGTGGTGCTATGCTAGGGCAAAACCATAATACTTTGACAAGTGTCATCGGTGCTTCTAATTATGATTTTGGGCATGTATTCAGTACTGGAGGTGGTGGAATTGCCAGTTTTGCATCTGTTTGCCGTGGTTCTAAGGCTCGTGGTGTTACAGGTTCTTCCAATCCTATTGGTGATCCGTTTGACATAGATTATGTTGCCCACGAAATGGGCCATCAGTTTGGCGGAAGCCATACCTTTAATTCTACCATTGGTTCATGTGGCGGTAATGGTTCAAGTCAGAGTTCGTACGAACCTGGAAGTGGCACAACCATAATGGGATATGCTGGTTTGTGTGGAGGTGATAATATTCAAACAAATAGTGATGACTACTATCATATTAGGTCTTTGTTACAAATGAGTAATCATATGGACGGTCAGGGTAATTGCGCGAGCAGTGTACCTACCAACAACACACCACCCAGTTTAAATAGTATTAATCAGTCATATACGATACCATATAGAACTTTTTTTGAGTTAGAAGCAAATGCCACTGATGCAGATAATAACCCGATTACATATTGTTGGGAACAATGGGATTTAGGAGCATATGGTCCTTGGAATTTAGTTTCAAGCGGTAACCCATTGTTTCGATCTTTTTACCCAACTGAAAACAATATTCGAACATTTCCGGAATTCTCTAAAATTCTCCCAGAATTTATTAAAACAAGGGGAGAGGTTCTTCCTGAGCTTACCCGTAATGTAAGTTTTAAGGTTGCTGCGAGAGATATTAATAATGGCTACGGATCTTTTAATTATTCTAATGAAGAATTAGAAATCCAAGCAGTTAACTCTGGTTCTAATCTATTTAGAGTAACTAGTCATAATACTGCCAATCAGGTTTGGACGGGAGATACGAAACAAACCGTTACTTGGGAAGTAGGTGGGACAACCGCTAATGGTATTAATGCTGCTACGGTAGATATTTACTTCTCTATTGATTCTGGAAGAACTTGGCCATGGAAAATGGCGGATAATGTTCCCAATAATGGTAGTTATGATATTAACGCGCCGAACTGGGCAACAAATCATGGTCTAGTTAAAGTAAAAGGACACAATAATATTTTCTTTGATGTTAATGATAGTTATATAGAGATACAACCGCAAGTTTATCCATTGTCAATATCTAAAGAAATAAAAGATCAAGTCGTGATATTTCCTAATCCTGCAACGAATCGACTAACAATTAAAAATCTTCCCTCTGATATTCAGGAAGTTAGTCTTCAATCTATAAGCGGTCAATTTATAGAAAAAGTTCCGGTGAAATCCTCCTTAGAGATTGGACACCTGAGCAGTGGAATGTATTTTTTAAATTTCAGAGATAAATCTGGCGCTGAATTTGTTAAGAAATTTGTTATTCGTAAGTAGAATTAATATTCTGGTATTATTGTTGATGTATAGGAATTGAAAATCGATTCCGACATTTTACTAGGTAGATTAACAGAAAATTGTCATACCAATTCAACAAATTGGTTGCATTCCCCCGTCTATAACATTACCTTTGCACTCGCTTCGTAAAATCGAGGTAAAAAAAACGTCATTTATTAATATATGAGACAACTCAAAATAGCCACTCAGATTACCAATAGGGATAGCCAATCAGTTGAAAAATATCTTCAAGATATAAGTAAGCTGCCAATGGTAACTCCTGAAGAAGAGGCAAGCTTAGCGCGAGAAATTCGGGCAGGAAGCGATGCTGCTTTGGAAAAATTGGTTATGGCAAATTTAAGATTTGTTGTATCGGTTGCTAAACAATACCAACATCAGGGTTTAACGCTTAGTGATTTGATCAATGAAGGGAACTTGGGTCTAATAAAGGCTGCAGGTAGATTTGATGAAACCAAAGGTTTCAAATTTATTTCTTATGCTGTATGGTGGATTCGCCAGTCGATCTTACAGGCGTTGGCAGAGCAAGGAAGATTGGTACGCTTGCCGCAAAACAAAATTGGCGCTTATAATCGTGCAAACAAGGCAATTATTGCCTTTGAACAAGAGCATGAAAGACAACCTTCTGTTGAAGAGCTTTCTAAAATCTTAGAAATGTCAGAGACGGAACTGTCTAACATTTTTACAAGTAATACACGTCACGCTTCTTTGGATGCTCCTGTTACGGATAGCGAAGATGTAAGTATGGGGGAATTACTTGAAGGAAGTAATGACACTGATGATAACGTGATGCAAGATAGCTTGCGCAATGAGATCTTTAGAATTCTAAAATCACTGAGTCCACGAGAGAGCGAAATTGTTATGGCTTACTTTGGCTTAGGAGGAAGTGAGGGGCCAACTATTGAGCAAATTGGTCAGAAATATGATTTGACCAAGGAGCGTATCCGTCAAATTAAAGAACGTGCTATAAAACGTTTACAAAAGGGACGATATAGCAAATCATTACAAGCTTATCTAGGATAAAATTTTATTATCAACAAAGGAGCGCTCTTTTTAGAGCGCTTTTTTTATTTTAGCACTGCAATGAACTTTAAGAAGGTGCTATCCCATGGGCATTCCAAGGTTATCAACAATGAAATCGTTGAATACATAGGGAATAATGACGCCCGGTTTGTAAAACTATTAAAATGTGTATTAGGAGATGATATGAGGTTGTCACAAAAAGCTAGTTGGGCTTTGGGAGATGTCTCATTAAAGTATCCTGTGCTATATAATAAGTATCATAGAGAGCTCATTGATGCGCTTAAAGTTAAACAGAACCATAATGCGATCAGAAGAAATATTGTAAGAACCTATCAGTTTGCAGATATTCCAGAAGAGTTTGAAGCCGAGCTTTATGATATCTGTTTGAATTTCATAGCCGATTCTGAAGAAGCTATCGCAGTAAAAGCTTTCAGTATTAGAGTTTGTGAAAGAATCATTGAAAAATACCCCGAAATGGCGAATGAACTACTCACAATAATAAAATCAAATATTACCATCTGGAGTAGCGGGTTAAAAAATAGGGGGAATAAGTTTATAAAGAAATGGGGGTAAAAACGTTTATAAATCGTTTTATTTTTTCATTAAGTAGAAGGTACTTTTGCGCCTAAATAAAATTCAAGATGGGCTATATAACGAATATCGTAGGAAGACAGATCTTAGATTCACGGGGCAATCCTACCGTAGAAGCAGATGTTTATACAAATACTGCAGCACGTGGTCGTGCAGCTGTTCCCTCAGGCGCTAGCACAGGTGTACATGAAGCTGCGGAATTACGAGATAACGTAAAGTCCAAGTATCTAGGAAAAGGTGTAGAAAAAGCCGTTAAAAATGTAAATGGGCCCATTGAAAAGGCGCTTATTGGTATGGATATTACAGACCAACAGGCAATTGACGCTGCAATGCTTAAACTCGATGGAACCAAGAATAAAAGTAAGCTAGGCGCGAATGCCATTTTGGCGGTAAGTTTAGCTGTGGCTAAAGCTGCAGCTGATGAGAGCGGTCTTGGATTATATCGTTATGTAGGTGGGGTGCATGCTAAGACTCTGCCTGTTCCCATGATGAATATCCTAAATGGTGGTGCACATGCTGATAATAAAATTGATTTTCAAGAGTTCATGGTGATGCCAGTAGGAGCTAAAAGCTTTAGTGAAGGTTTGCGTTGGGGAACAGAAATCTTTCATGCCTTGAAAAGTGTATTGAAAAAGAAAGGGTATTCTACTAATGTAGGTGATGAAGGTGGCTTTGCACCTAATATCCAAAGTAATGAAGAAGCAATTGAAACAGTTTTAAAAGCAATAACCGTAGCTGGATATAAGCCTAAAACACAAGTTGTAGTGGCCATGGATGCTGCTAACAGTGAGCTTTATGATAAAAAAAGTAAGAAGTATGTTTTTCATAAGTCTTCTGGAAAAAAAATGAGTAGTGAGCAGTTAGTTAAGTTTTGGGCAGATTGGGTTAGACAGTATCCTATAGCTTCGATTGAAGATGGCCTAGATGAAGATGATTGGAAAGGTTGGAAAATGTTAACGGATGAGATCGGTGACAAAGTTCAGCTCGTTGGCGATGATCTATTTGTGACCAATAGTAAAAGACTTCAGATGGGGATTGATAAAAAAATAGCTAATTCCCTTTTGGTTAAGGTTAATCAAATAGGCACCTTGAGTGAAACAATCGATGCAGTGAGCTTAGCACAGCATAATGGGTACAATACCGTGATGAGTCATAGGAGTGGAGAAACCGAGGATGCAACCATTGCAGACCTTGCAGTAGCCCTGAACTGTGGTCAAATAAAAACAGGTTCAGCCTCTCGCTCTGATCGTATGGCTAAGTATAATCAACTGCTAAGAATAGAAGAAGAGCTTGGTAAACAAGCTGTTTACTTGGGGAAAAAACTTGCTTTTGGAACAAAGTAAGAAATTAGTATTCATTGGAGTTTCTGAAAAAATATAAGTTACACATTATCATCCTTGTTCTCTTGTCATGGATTTTGTTTTTTGCGCAGTACGATGTATTTACCATTTTAGGTAAAAGACAGGAACTTAAAGAATTGGAAGGGAAAATTACTTTTCTTGAAAAGGAAATAGAACGAATAGAGAAGCAACGAGAAACATTGCGAACAGACCCTAAAGAGATTGAAAGGCAGTCGCGCGAACGTTACTTTATGAAAAAAGAGAACGAAGATGTGTTTATATACGACACTGTAAACAGTTCGAAATAGCAAGACCGCTATAGCTATCCACTAAAGACTCCAATATTCTATATCAGAACCTTCCATTTTATCCCTAAATATTCCCTTTATATCCACAAATAAGCCTTTGTCAGCAAGAATATTCTTGAAATACGCTACTTCTAGATTCGCATATTCTTTATGATTTACAGCTACTATTATGCATTGGTAGTCTTTATCAATGCTGTTCTGGTCAATTAGTGATATGCCATATTCATGTTCCATTTCGGCATTACTAGCGTGTGGATCAACAGCATCTACTTTGATCTGATACCCTTCAAGTTCTTTAACCAAGTCAGCTACCTTGGAATTTCTAATATCAGAAACATCTTCTTTAAAAGTAGTTCCCATGACCAAAACCTTAGATTCTGCCAGATGAAAACCATTTTTAACAATAGTCTTCACGATATTCTTGGCCACATAAGAGGGCATAGAGTCATTAATTGTACGTCCTGATAGAATTACCTGCGACTTATACCCAAGCTGTTCTGATTTATAGGTTAGGTAATACGGGTCTACACCAATACAATGACCACCGACAAGACCAGGGAAAAATTTAAGAAAATTCCATTTTGTACCGGCAGCTTCAAGAACTTCGAAAGTATTGATATTCAATTTATTAAAAATAATACTTAATTCATTCATTAAAGCAATGTTTAGGTCACGCTGCGTATTCTCGATAATTTTACTTGCCTCTGCAACCTTGATGGAAGATGCTCTATGAACACCGGCGGTTACAACAAGTTCATATACTTTGGCAATATTTTCAAGGGACTCTTCATCACAGCCTGAAACGACCTTGACAACATTAGTTAAGGTATGTTTGGTATCTCCTGGATTAATGCGCTCTGGGCTATATCCAGACTTAAAATCAACTATATTTTTAAGTCCCGAGAGCTCTTCAATAACAGGTAAACAATCTTCTTCTGTACACCCCGGATATACCGTAGATTCAAAGACAACATAATCACCTTTAGAGATAACTTGTCCAACCGTTTTCGATGCACTTAAAACCGGTTTTAAATTAGGAACGTTATGAGAATCTACTGGAGTAGGAACCGCTACAATGTAGAAAGAGGCTTCTTTTAGGTCCTCTAGATTTGCAGTGAACTGAATATCACACCCTTCAAACGCACTTGCATCTAACTCATTACTTGGGTCAATACCTTTTTTCATTAGTTCAATTCGATCAGCACTTATATCAAAGCCAATTACCTCGGCCTTTCTAGCCAATTCTAAGGCAATTGGCAAACCAACATACCCTAAACCAATAACCCCAATCTTTTTCTCTTTTTTTATTATCTTATCGTACATTCTAAATCCGATTAAGTTCGCAAATTTAGCCTTAGTAAGCTTTAATTTCTAATATAATTCTGAAAAACTCATGCGTTAACTAATCATAAATAACCCTTTTGGTATAACTTGTGGTTTCAAGCAGTTTTTTATGAAAAAATCGATTATCGCATTGTTTTGTATAGCCATTTCATTCGGATCTTTTGGTCAAATAAGGTTTATCAAAGAGGTGAAAAAGGAGTCTAGTAAGATTAATATCCCGTTTAAACAATATCAATTGAAAAATGGATTAACCGTTATTTTGCATGAGGATCATAGCGATCCTTTGGTTCATGTTGATGTTACTTATCATGTGGGCAGTGCTCGTGAAGAAATAGGAAAATCAGGCTTTGCTCACTTTTTTGAGCATATGATGTTTCAGGGGAGTGAAAATGTAGCCGATGAACAACATTTCAAGATTATAACTGAGAGTGGTGGAACATTGAACGGTACTACTAATAAGGACCGAACAAATTACTTTGAAACGGTGCCTGCTAATCAACTTGAAAAAATGCTTTGGTTAGAAGCCGACCGAATGGGTTTTTTGTTAGATGCTGTAACACAAAAAAAGTTTGAAATACAACGGGCTACTGTAAAGAATGAACGAGGACAGAATTACGACAATCGGCCTTATGGATTAGCAGGAGAAACTACAGCTAAAAACTTGTATCCTTACGGTCACCCTTACTCTTGGCTTACAATAGGTTATGTTGAAGACCTAAATCGAGTTGATGTTAACGATTTAAAACATTTCTTTTTAAGATGGTATGGTCCAAATAATGCTGTACTAACCATTGGTGGTGATATTTCGGAGCAACAAACCCTCCAATGGGTTGAGAAATACTTTGGCTCTATTCCAAGAGGACCGCTGGTTTCACCTGTTAAATTGCCTGTTCCTGTTCTTAAAAAAGATCGTCATGTTAGTCTAGTTGATAATTACGCAAAAATGCCTATGCTCGTTGCAACTTTACCCACAGTACCACGTAATCATCCAGATGAACCAGCGCTGGATTGTTTAGCGAATATTATAGGAGGAGGTAAAAGTTCAATGCTCCATCAATCGGTTGTTAAAACTAGAAAAGCACTAATGGCCCGTGCGGGACACCCCTGCTATGAGCTTTCAGGTGAATTTGGAATTAGGATGATGCCTAAGCCAGGCAGCTCACTGGCCGATATGGAAAAAGAGCTTAGGGCTGTACTAAAGGAAATTGAGAAAAAGGGCATAAAAGAGAAAGATGTTATTCGTTATAGGAAATCACTGGAATCATCAATGATTTATGGTCTTGAAAGTGTTCGAGGAAAAGTCTCGCAGCTAGCATCATTTTATACTTTTACGGGTGATGCGGATTATTTACCAAAGGTTATTGCTAAAAACAACAAGATTAGTAAAAAGGATGTATTGCGCGTATTCAATAAGTATATCAAGAATAAACCCATGGTACTACTCAGCGTAGTTCCTAAAGGAAAAGAAAACTTAAGAACGAAAACCCCAAACTATACCGTTTCTAAGGAAGGTTATGTTGCTCCAAACTACGGGTACAATAAACTTACTCATTTCAGAGCAAAGGATACATTTGATAGGAGTAAGCAACCTAAGGCTGGTGCTGCGGTTAGTGTTAAAGTTCCGAGCGTTGTAAAATCTGAACAAACTTTAAATACTAAACGCCTAAAAATGTTATCTAGTTTTTCAGATGAAATTCCAGTTATTGCATTACAAATCAGTATGCAAGGAGGACGAATTGTCGAACAAAATGATTTAAGCAAAGCAGGACTGGCTAGTATGTTTACAGCCATGATGAATGAGGATACTAAGAATATGAGCGCAGAATCCATTTCTGATAAGTTGAATGAAATTGGCAGCTCAGTGCGTGTTAGTACAAGCTTGGACAGGATTAATTTTACGGTACGAACGTTGAAGAAAAACCTTTCTCAAACACTTAAAATTCTTGAAGAAAGAATGTATCACCCTCTCTTTAAAGAGAAAACGTTTAACCGAATAAAAGACCAGCGCATTCAAAGTATCAAGAATAGTAAGACTAGAGCTAGAACAGTGGCCAGTCAGGCCTACGCGAAAGTAAACTATGGTTTAGAATCAGTATTAGGTAACCCGAGTTCAGGACGTATGGCAACGGTCAGAAATATCCAGCTTAAAGACATCGAAAACTACTATAAAAAATACGTTGGTGCAAACGACTTGCAAATTGTTATGGTAGGTGATTTTGATGGTGAAGATAAAGATCTGGTACTAAAAACTGTCGGCAAACTAATGCCTACAAACATTGAGCTGCCTCAAATACCATCTAAGAGTAAAATCAAATACAAAACGGCTACAGAGAAAGTTATTTATGCTGTGGATATCCCAAAAGCTGCACAAACCGAGTTTAGAATCGGTTATGTTACCGATATGCCCTATGATACTAAAGGAACATATTATAAATCCAATTTAATGAACTATCCCCTAGGTGGTGCGTTTAATAGCAGGTTAAACTTGAATCTCAGAGAAGATAAAGGATGGACTTATGGAGCACGCGCACGATTTAGTGCTAATGATTATTCAGGAACGTATACTTTCTCCTCAGGAATAAAGGCTGATGCCACGGTTTCTGCTTTACGAGAAATTCTTAAAGAGTTCGAGTCCTATAATAACGACGGGATTCAGAAAAGTGAGCTTGCATTCCTTAAAAGTGCTATAAAACAAAGTGATGCTCGTAAGTACGAGACTGCCTTTCAAAAACTAGGCTTTCTTTCAAATATGCTACGTAGAAACTTAGATGTAGGTTATGTAGAAGCACAAAATCAAGTACTTGAAAAAATGTCAATTCAGGAAGTCAATAAGTTAGCTTCGAAATGGATTGATACTAAAAAAATGAAAATCGTTTTAACTGGTGACGTAGCTAAATTCGAAAATGAACTATTAAAGATGGGATATGAGGTTATTTACCTAAATAGCAATGAGTAATACTTAAAACCTTAGCGTAAAAGACTGTTTTTCTTTTATTTCTTTCATAAAGAACACGAGACCAAACTGAAACAGATCTATTGAGACCTTCACTTGAGGGTCTTTTTTTATGATATCCCATGCTTCACTCATTTCAGCACTCCAATGAATATCGTCGAATATGATGAGTGAGTTTGGGTGTACATATTTTTTTATCAGATCAAAATATCGAAGCGTTGGCACTTTACGATGGTTTCCATCTACAAAGATTAAATCAAATCGAGGATAAGCTTCAAGTACTTTATCTAAGATGTCATCAAAATTCCCCAAATAGGGATTCACATTACTAATACCAATGGATTGAAAATTAGCTCTTGCCTGTTCATGAATAGCAGGGCAACCTTCTAGAGTTATGATCTGACTCTTTTCTCTAGCCTTGGCAAGATAGCAGGTACCCAAACCGAGAGAAGTGCCTAGTTCTAAAATGTTGTTTAACTCAAAATAGTTAGCTATTCTAAACAACAACTCACCGTATTTCTTTGATCTGCCAGCGTTTCTAGCGATTTCACTTATCTTACGTTTACTTTGTTTATGATGTAAAGAACCAGCACCAAAATCTGTTATTTCGAGTTCTTCGGAACTGTTTAGTAGTTTAGATCGCAGTTCCTCAATCTCTTCAAAAGCATAAAACGTACGCCGGTCTCGAAGTACCTCATTGATAAACGAGAAGACGAAAGGGGAATGTGTGCCATGAGAGCCTTTAGCCCGTATAACATACTTTAGATACGATGATACTAAATGACGTTTACTCACTTCTTTTATAAATCTCAAAGGTGTGATCAAAAGCGTTTTTATCATCACGCTTTTGCGTTTCTTTTTTAATTAAACTCCAACTATTCCATTGGATCTCTGGAAAGAAAGCAGTTCCATGATCAATTTGGGTGTGAACACGAGTTATATAAAGTTGGTCTGTCCAGGGTAAACAAGCTTCATATATTTGAGCTCCTCCAATAAAGAATATCTCATCTTTCGCCTTGTTTTCACAATATTTAATGGACGCACTAATACTATCAAAACAACGAACTCCATCTGCTCTATAATTCGGATTTCTTGATACGACGATATTCTCTCTATTGGGTAATGGCTTTCCTATAGATTCAAATGTTTTACGTCCCATTATAATCGTATGATTACTAGTTATTCTTTTAAAAAACTTTAAATCATTCGGGAGGTGCCAAGGCAATTCATTATTAATACCTATTACGTTATTATCAGAAAAAGCTACAATCGCAGATATCGTCATAAGTTGACAAAGTTAGCCGTTTTCGTTTTTTATGTCAACAAGAAGCATGCAATATTTAATAACCTCCGCTGTCACCATCTTTCAAATTGTCATTTCGATCTTTTGTGCTTTTTCTATTTCTACTGCTATAGCCACCCTTACTGGTTTTAGGAAATCTGTAGCTTAAGTTAAATCCAAAGAATTGTGTTTGTTTATTTCGACGAGTCGTTTGAAACTGATTTGGGAATAAGTTGAACTCAGTAATAGTTTCATTGGAGTTGAAAATATCACTGGCCATTAAGGTTAGGTTAAGCTGTTTATCGAAGAAAGATTTTTTTATAGCAAAATCCATAAATCCATAGGCTAGTCTAGTCCCTTGAACAATTACTTTCGGAGCATAATAATTCCCAGAGACCTGTAATTGCCATGTTTTACCAATTTTTGTGTTGTTTATCAATTTAACAAAACCTCCATAACCATCAAAGTCTTGATCATTTGAGCTTGTATTCCCATTAATGATGTTTCTAAATCCGTTTGCATTTAATGTAATATCCCAACCTTTTTTTACGACAAATTGATTAGTAATTTCCAAACCAAACGTACTACCACTCGCTAGGTTTTGTGTCTGAGAAAATGTGGATCCGTCAGGATTAAAACGCCTGAAACGTTGGATGATATTATCCGTTAATTGATAATATAAGCTTAGAAATAAAGTGCTTTCCTTACCATAGCTTTTACTATATCCTAATTCGAATGCATTTATAAATTCAGGATTTAAACTTGGGTTACCAATGCTCGTATCGAGCGGACTGTTAACCCTAATATATGGAAGAAGTTGAAAAAAATTGGGTCTATTAACCCTTCTTGAATAACTCAAACTTAAGTCACTTGTTTCGTCGACCTTTTTCGTTATGAAGGCACTTGGAAAAAGGCTCAAATAATCTGTTTTAAACTCTTGACTTCCTAGTTGCGCAGCAGTTCCATTATATTGAAAATACTCACCTCGAAGCCCAAACTGAAAGGAATAACTATGATATTTTGTAGAATAATTTACGTAAGCGCCATGTACTTGTTGCAGAAAATCAAAATCGTTCTTGAGAATACTCTCGAACTGCTCTTGCTGATTATCAAATTGAATCGTTGGGAAATTCTCGGAGTAAAAATCCATTAGATACGTTCTTTCACCTATTTCTAGCTTTCCATTTTTACCAATTGGGTGTTCATAGTCTATCTGAAACGCTCCATTCGTATTCCCCCCGTCTATGGGGTTTCTTTGTACAAAACCATTAATTCTATTGTTCTGTCCATCGAATATTGCAGTACTATAATCGCTTTTTCTTATATAGGAACGCTTACTAAAATTAGCTTCTACACTCAGCCTTTGCCGCTCTCTATCATAGGAACGAATATATTTAAGATTTGTTGTCGTGTTGGAAGGCTTAGCGTTATATATATTATTTCTATCCCAATATTCGCTTAAAGTAGTCGGGTTATCTCGAATGTATATCTTCGTTAAGTTATCTCCATCAAAACTACCACGAAAAGCAGAGTTTGTCCAGATTAGTTTATTTCGTTTGTCAAGTTTATACTCAACACCTAAACTAACAAAACTTCTTCTTGGAGTTCGTGTTTTATATGCATCAGATTCATAAGTTTCGTCACTTACAAAACTTGTTCGTGTATATTCATTCTCTTCCCATACATTACCCAATCCACCATTAGCGTTTAGAAAAAAAGCCAGTTTAGTCGAAGGACGATAGTTCAAATTAATTCCAGCATTCGCACGCCAGTTGTACTTAGCACCTACATTAACTGATCCGCTAAATCCTTTTTTTCGTTTACCTTCTTTCATTACGATATTAATAATACCACCCAGACCTTGGGCTTCATATTTAGAGGAAGGGTTCGTTATTACTTCAATACTCTTAATATTCTCTGCAGGTATACTTTGTAAGGCCGTCTCTAGATCTGCAAATAAAGGATTTTGCTTACCATCTACTAAAATTGTTACATTGCTCTTGCCCCTAAGTGAGACGCTACCATCGGCACCAAGTGTTACACTGGGTACATTTCTTAGAACATCTTCAAGTGTACCGCCCTCTGCGGCTATATTTTTCTCTACATTAAATACTTTCTTATCGGCCTTGATGTCAATATTTTTTTGTTCATATTCTATAACCACGGTACCAAGCTTCTTATTCTTTTTATCCAATTCAATTGTACCTAATTTAGGTTTTTTATTGTACTGAGAAATCCGAATATTCTGAATAGGCTTGGTTTTGTAGCCTACAAAACTCAACTGGGCTGAATAAACTCCATAAGGGATTTTAGATATTCTAAAATTCCCTTTCATATCGGCTTTAGTCCCTAGAATCTCTGCACTTTCAATATTTTTTATTGTAATGGAAGCAAATGGTAAAGCCTTTTTTGTTTTACTATCAACAATTGTACCGCTAAGCTGTCCTTGAGAAAGGGCTATATGAGCTAAAAAAACATATAAAACACTGAGAGCATATTTCATAGGTGCGCAAAAGTAGGAAGGGCAGGGGAGATAAGGCTATTTCATAAGTTAAAACACTACTTGTTGTTTTTCTTTTCTAAATAGTCCAGATATTCATTATTGAAATTAGTGCGAAGCTCTATCCACATCGGTAGATGGTCAGACATCTTATAAGTGCGCCATTGTTCATATTTTGTTTTACTTGTCAGTCCGTTATAGGCTGCTTCTTTTCTATATTCAGCTTCGTCTCCATCCTTAAAAACATACTTAAAAAAATCAAATATGTTAGCACTCATAATATCGAGTTTTGAATAGCTTTTTTTGGAGTCTGGTTTCCAAAATGCGATTTGATCATATGCCTTGTTACGAGCCACATTGCTGCCAGGTATAGACTTAAGTGCTTCTGGTATTTTGAACCCATTGCTTTCTAAGGCATCCATAGTAGGGTGTCCTTTACCAATAATATTGAAGTCACCTAAGACTCCTAAAAAAGACTCATGATCATCTTTAAATTCTCTTTGAGCTTTTTTGGCTAGAGATTTTGTTAAGAGTTCGATTTCTTTCTTTCGTTGTTTTAGTTTATTCTCGTCGGTCGCGCTACCATAATAGATATGCACCGTACAAAGATTCAACTTTAACCATCCAGCTTGAAACGAAATTAAGAAGGGAGAACGGGCAAATTGTTTAAAGCTATCATCGAATGAATTTTCTGGTAATCTTACCGCATAATTTGCTCCTTGAATCGTGGATTGGTGCACTTCTACTTTTAGTTTACCTCTGCCTCCACGGGAAAGGCTTACTTTTTCATTAGACGCAATTTTAGTCCCTTTCTTTATAGTCAAGAAAGAGCTTGTAGGAATTTTGATATTGCTACTCTTTTGTAAAGGGATTTCTAAATCCGCACTAAGTCTGTAACCTCCTTTATTTTTTTCAACGCGTCCTTTAAAGGTGCCATCAATTGCTTCATTTAGGTTAATGTTTATTCCATTAGTCAACTTAATTCGTTCTCCAAAAGAAGCTCTTACTTTATCATTTTCTTGAAGCGTTAGTTCCCCAGCAATATTTCTAAACGAAACATAGTCTCTGTTATAAAGAAAGACCATACGTTCATTATTTCCAGCACTTCCATCTGTAACATCCGTAGCGATGTATTTCCAGTCGGGCCCCAATATTCTAATAAGCCGTTTTAATTCTGACAAATTTGATCGAACTTCTTGAAGAGCAATTAATTCAAAGTGCGAAATGATTTCAGCAATATAACACAGCTCTTCATGTTTTCGCCCTTTATATTTTTTACCACCGAACTCTCTTAAATTCCATGTAGCTATTCGAATTGTTTTTGGCGAGATTTCAGCCCCAACTTCTTTTTTTCTAGACCTTGTAAAGTGAGCCTTTAAATGATGACGCAGCTTTTTTATATTTTTAATAGTCCGTTGTTTCCTAATCTTTTCTTCTGGTAAATCATTAGGTTTGATATCTAAGTTGGTGTAGAAAGGCATAGTGCAATTTAGCACAATAAAGAATGAGTTACAACTCAAAAGAACTACACCAAAGTAGTATAACCTTGCTTAGTAAGGGGGGGCTAAATAGTTTTTTCAACCAAGTACTTATCTCGATCAGGACTTCTGCGGTTAATCAGTTCTCCAATAAAACCTGCTAAAAAGAATTGTGTTCCCAAAATCATAGTAGTTAATGATATGTAGAATGCAGGCCGGCTAACAATATGGGTACCCCAAGCAAACTTCGAAATGATTAGATAGGCAATCATCAGAAATCCTACGAAAAAAATAAGACTTCCCCAGAGTCCAAAAAGATGCATGGGTTTACGACCATATCTTGTTATAAACAGAATAGTAGACAAATCTAGAAAGCCGTTTACAAAACGTTCCATTCCAAATTTGCTTGTGCCGTATTTTCGTTTTTGATGGATAACAGGCTTTTCTCCAATGCGATCAAAACCTGCTGCTTTTGCCAATACCGGTATATACCGGTGCATTTCACCAAAAATCTCAATACTCTTGACAACTTCCTTACGGTATATTTTGAGTCCACAATTCATGTCGTGAAGTTTAATACCACTCATTTTACCCGTTACACCATTATAAAGTTTTGATGGTAGGTTTTTGGTGAGTTTATTATCATGTCTTACTTTTTTCCATCCACTCACTAAATCATATTTTCCTTCTTCCAGCACTTTTATTAATTCAGGTATTTCATCGGGGCTATCCTGTAAGTCAGCATCCATAGTAATAACGTAGTCTCCCTGAGCTAGTTTAAAACCTTCGTTCAAGGCTGGGCTTTTTCCGTAGTTTCTTTGAAACTTAATAGCACGAATATGACTATTCTCAGCAGATAACCTCTCTATAATCTCCCATGTATTATCTCTGCTTCCATCGTCAATAAATATAACTTCGTAAGAATAATTATGCTCTTTTACAACACGTTCTATCCATTGCAAGAGTTCAGGCAACGACTCTTCTTCATTATATGCTGGTATAACAAGGCTTACATTCACGTTTTCTGTAATAATTTGTTTACAATAATAGCACTTACAAAGCTAGAAAGCGCACCAGACATCCCAAAAGGAAAAACGACCATCATTAAATTATAAGTAAAACGACTCTCTGCAGGTCGAGGGAAAATAAAATAAAACAAAACTGTACCAAGGATTAAAATGATTATGGCACTACTCATCGTTCGAATGCCAATCATGAATAAATCCAGTATCACCAATTTGTTTTCTCTATTGTATAAGTAAGCAGATATAAAAATCCCAATCAGTAATATAAGATATTGGAAACCGATAAGAGGACTAGCCGACATGCCTAATTTAATCAGTGAAACTTGGAATAATAAAATTATTACACCCGTCAATAAACCTATTTGAGTATAGCCTTTCATTTATAGAAAATTAGACGTTTTTCCTAGAATAGTTCCAATAATACGGCCAGGAAGTACTTCCTCAAACAAAGGAGTGTTTTGCGATTTTGATTGATTTGTTTTAGAGTTTATAACCGTTTCACCTTGGGTGGTAAATAGCGTAAGATCAGCACGATGCCCCTCTTTGAACTCTGTCTCAGCATCTAACCCCTCAACACTCTTAAAAGCTCCTATAACAATACCAGCTATTTCTTCAGCGGTAAAGCCTGCTTTTAGTAGCATAGGTAACATAAGTTGTAAACTAATTGCACCATTCTGTGCATAGGCAAATTCTACTTTCTTTGCATCAGTATCTTGTGGGAAATGATGCGAAGCAACACCATCAATTTTCCCCTCTCTTAGTGCTTTGATCAAATACTTTCTGTCCTGTTCTGTTCGTAATGGAGGAAAGACTTTATACTGAGTATCATAACCTGACAAGTCCTGATCAGTAAACAATAAATGGTAGGGGGAAACTGAGCAACTTACTTGAATTCCTTTCTTACGAGCTGACGATATGAGCTCTACAGATTTCTTTGTTGTGATTCCCGTAAAGTGTATTCGACTTCCTGCATATTCACAAAGGGTAAGGTCTCTTTGAATTTGGATATGTTCGGCTATTGCTGGATTACCTGGCATGCCAAGGGCTGTACTTTGTTGCCCTTCATTCATAAGTCCATGCTTGGAAATACTTTGAGTATCTGGAACTTGAATCAAGGTTCCATTGATCGTTTTTAAGTATTGTAAAGCTTTTAATAAAAGCCCCGCTGATTGAATGCTTTTTTTACCATCGCTAAAGACTCTGGCCCCAGTATGGTTCATATCATACATCTCCGCCAATTGTTCGCCCTTCGTATCCATAGAAACACTGCCGATTGGGATTAATTCAATACCGCTATTTTGACTATGTCTTGCGATGTAGTCCACCTGTGCTTTGCTACTGATTGTTGGCTCTGTATTAGGTACAAGGCATATGCCAGTATAGCCACCAGCTTTTGCAGCAGCAATACCCGAATGGATATCTTCTTTGTGTTCAAACCCGGGGTCGCAGAAATCTGCGAAAAGGTCTTTCCAACCTCGACTAACGTATAAATTCTTCTCCGATATTATTTTATTGGCCTTAACAGATATACTTGTAGCAATCTTTTCAATCTTACCATTCTTAATTAAGATGTCCCTTTTTTTCAGATGGTGGCTGCTATCCGGGGAGAGTAAAATGGCTTGTTTTATCAATATAGTCATTCAACTATTTTAAAAATCTAATTAGTACTATCTCAACTAACAAAAAGATTAAAGCAAAAATAATACATACTTTCCAAAGGGGGGTACCTTTTTCAAGGCTATTCACTGCAGATCCTGCTCGCTGATTTGGAGTGAGCCAATGAGTGTTTCGTAGTTTTGTTTTCTTCTTTAAATCGGATATACTCCAGAATTTCATATTGCTTTCGTCCCTATTATAATTGATGCCTAGTGCTGTTGAGTCCTTTAGCCCAGATAAATACGCATAGTAGATCCCTGCTTGTTCAATATTTTTATCGAGATGAATAACGGTTTGATTTCCCATGGCACGTTGGGCCGGGATAATATCTTCTTCATTATTCGTAATATGGTACACTGCATCACTTGAAGATTGCTTACTATTAGGAATTACTACCTGAGCGTGATTACCAAGTACGGAAGATTGTACAGAGTTAGATTGTTGAGACAACGCCATTTTATAAAGCAAGGGTAAAAACCAGTATGAGTTCGGGAAAGTAGATGCTTGTTTGGTTGCCGGAGAAGCACATACAAATATTTTTCCATTACCCATTCTATAGGAGTTTAGAAAACCATCTCCATTAGAAAAAGTGAATAACTTTTGCACTCCACTCATACTTCCAGAACGTAAGGTATAATATGCATTGGCTATTGGGAGATCAATATTATCAGGCACTTTATCAAACAAACCAGAGAATAGCGTATGACTCTTATTAAAAGAACTTACGAAAAGTTTCTCTTTATTAAATTGTCCAAAGGAAGTGCCAATATTATCCTGTAAAAAAGTATTCAATCCAGCGGGGTTTGTGCGAGGCGGGAATACCAGTATATTACCTCCTTTTTTGCAAAAACTGCTCAGTTTAGCTGCCAAATTATTCGACAAACGATCTACTGAATTCAGAACCACGAGGCTATAATTGGCAAGAAGGGTTGGATTAAAACTATTTACGTTATTATTTTCTGCCCGGAATAAAGAAGTCGGCTTAAATACAGTACTTAAAAAAGCATTTGCATTATTCTGATTCAAGATTAGAACGGAGTAGTTCGAAACTACTTTAGCCGCTACATAAAAGGTGTCGTCAAAAGAAATAGGGTGGTCGTTTAGGTAAAGTTTGATTTGTTGTACTCCCGCAGAAGAAGGAGTGAAAGAAACCGAATCTTCTTGAACACTATTCTCTGAAACCGTAGTATTTACGACAGCTTTGATCTGACCATTTACTTCTAATGTAAGGGCCGTTTGTTGTTCGATTGGGCTATAGTTTCTAATCTTTACAAGAAGTTTATTCTTCTCTTGAAGACGGATATTCCCTCCAATAAGTTCCACAGTATCAATGCTTAAATTCTGTACATTCTTCTGTGCTATTGGAATAAAGTATTTCGGAATTGTGTCGCTACCTTTTAGACTAGCATTAAATCCAGTTTCTTGAAAATCAGAAATAAAGGCAATTAGCTGCTTTGAATCTGATTGGGTTTGTAGTAATTTTTTTTGCTTTTCAAGAATGGCGGAAGTGGTTCTGGATCTCGGAGATATTTGAATTCTGGATAACTCTACTAAAGCTTCTTTTGGGGTATAAAATCTGTGTTCAGTCGCTGAGAAATCATTACTTAAAATCTGAAATTTATCTGTTTCACTATAAGAATTTATTAAATCTCGCGCTTGGTTCTTTGCGTGTTCTAGCCTGGGAACACCTTTCTCTTCAAGTGCTAGACTAAAAGAGTTATCAATATAAATGCTAACCGCGTTGGATTGATTTGTAATCTTTTGCCCTTTTTTTGATAAATAAGGTTGAGCAAAGGCTAAAATCAATGCCGCTGCAGCCAGTAACCTTGCGGCTAGAATTAATCTTCTTTTAAGTTTTGAATGCCGGTTTGTTTGCTCTTTAATTTCCTTTAGAAAGCGAATATCTGGGAAATAAACTTTTTGAAATTTTCTAAAGTTGAATAAGTGAATAATTACTGGAATAACCAGTAAAACTCCAGCAATTAAAAATAAAGGGAAAACGAAATTCACGGCTCGCAAAACTAGCACTTACTAGCTAGTACCTTGAATTTAGTCGTTAGAATTTCGTGAAAATTCAAATTCCTAATGGCTATGAGAGAAATACACTTTTTCAAACGTAGCGAGTGTCGAGCGCATTTGTTTGATATAATCAACATCTGTTCCTTGTTTTGCCTTCATGGCATATACAGATAGTTTGTGTAATAGCTCAAGCTTTTCGATATAATGACTATAAGCATGTCGGTCGGTCCGACCAACCGTTTTTATGCGTTGATGCAGAAAATACTGACTAACAATATTCTGAATCTTGGTAGCATGACTTTCTTTGTTATTAATCCAACGAACTAATTGATTATAATTCGGTTTTGCACTATTTGATTCTTTATTAATCTGATTCATCGCTTTTTCAATAGTCATAATATGTTCATAAATCAACTTGACACGAACGGAGTCATTATAGATACCACAGGGAACTTCGCAATGTGCTTCCGCTGATTTTGATGTGAATGAGAAGGTCGTTAAACAAATGATTGCGATAAGTACTTTTTGCATGATTATTAGTTTTAGTATGTTTAATAAATTATTCTTTTACAATTGTGCCATATCCTAAACCAGCATTAGTACGCACCTTATAAAAATAGATCCCCGAACCTAACTGGCTTAAACTGATTTGAATCTCTTTTTTGTTCGTTTCCTTTTTGAGTACCATTCTCCCAGTTTGATCATACAACACTGCGAACTCAATAATTTCCGCTGAAGAGACGTTTAACAAATCTTGAGATGGATTTGGATAAATTTGAACGTTTACTTTCTTTGAGATATCTCTAGTAGATACAGGAGCACAGGTTAAGTAATTTCTATAAGATTGAAAGTATGCCTGCATTCGTTGGTATTGTCCTGAAGAGAATTCGGTACGACAGGACTTACGTGAGTAGGACATAATATTTCTTACATTCGGCATATAGGCTTGATTATTGCCGTCGGTTTGGCTACCTGTATACTGACAGGTTGAGCTAACCGTTAGGGTAGAAAGACCAGGATCAGCGGGTGTATCACAAAGTTGATCGCCAGCTGTGTTACAATTTGTTCCGTTTACTAACTCACCTCCACCATTTGTAGCATGTGTATGTGCTAGAGAGAAGTAATGTCCTAACTCATGGGCAAAAGTGCTACCATTCGATGCACAATCATTATCCAAGACGACTCTATTTTTAGTTAGACTTGAAGTATAGGCATAACCACAAATCTGAACCGTATTTCCATTCGTTATACGATAGACATTTTGTGCAAAGTAGATGTTGATCATATTAGGTCGGTCGTTCAAATCACAAATCGTTTCATCAACACCCTTTTCAAAATTTATGTAACTTGTATTATCGATGTAATTAATGTCCCCACAATGAAAGAACTTAATGCCAGCATTGATATACATAGAATTGGTTAAGGCTAGTTCATTAAAAGCATCTGTAGAATCCATACCTCCTAAACCGGCTGAATTACGAATAATATGAAATTTTACAGGAACTGTTGAATCTGCGGGTGTTCTGTTTTTATAACTTGAGCTATTCTGCAATATAATATTAATATGTTGTACATCCTGCTGCGTCATCTCTGTGCCACAATCTTCTTGTTGGCCAAAGGATATGGTTGGCGCCAATAAGAGAAGCAAGATATATAGCTTAATTTTCATAGGCTGTCAAAGATACAGTACAAATCGCAGGCGTATTTGGACTATTATTAAGTTTTCTGAAGTAATCTTGATAACTAATTTGGAAATAGTGAGCTATCTACACAAATACCTTAATTCATTCAAAGGATTAAGCAGAGAAATCTGGATCTTATCTGGCATCACTTTGGTGAATAGGGCAGGTATGATGGTGATTCCCTTTTTATCGATCTATTTAACCAAGGAAATAGGATTAACGAAAGGACAAATTGGTTGGATTATGACCTGTTTTGGTTTAGGCTCTTTTGCGGGGTCATGGGTAGGCGGTAAATTGACAGATCGACTAGGAGGATACAAAGTCATGTTTGGGAGCTTTGTTGCAGGTGGAATAGGGTATATTCTATTGCAATATTTGGATAGTTTTCAGTCTATTTGCCTAGGTGTTTTTCTTCTTACATTGGTTGCAGATGCTTTCCGTCCTGCATTGTTTGTGGCTATGAGTAACTACTCCAAACCAGAGAATAAAACGCGATCTGTTACCTTAATCAGACTCGCAATTAATTTGGGGATGTCTTTAGGTCCGGCAGTAGGAGGATGGTTAATTATAAGCTATGGATACCAAGTGTTATTTTGGCTAGATGGAGGAACAAATATCGTTGCTGGGTTCTTACTTCTTTTGTTGCTGAATCCTCGTAAACGCAAAGTGCTGGACGAACAAGTAAATGTAGAAAATCCGCTGTCTCCTTATAAGGATAGAGTTTATTGGTTATTCCTGATAGGTATTTTATTGTTTACTCTTGCTTTCTTGCAGTATTTTTCTTCTGTACCCTTATACTACAAGGAAGTACACAAATTAGCTGAAGGAGAGATCGGTCTCCTAATGGGGTTAAACGGCATGATCATATTTCTAATTGAAATGCCTATAGCGCAATACTTCGAAAGCAGGCAAACGAACAAAATCAAACTTCTGACTTGGGGTATCGCTTTACTAGCACTTAGTTTTATTGTACTGCCCATTTTTTCTTGGAGTGGAATATTAATAATCGGGATGATTTTAATGAGTATAGGTGAAATATTTGTCTTTCCTTTTGCTAATACCTGGGCTGTGAACCGAGCAAAACGGGGCAAACAAGGAGAGTACATGGCCTTGTTCTCAATGAATTTTTCTCTAGCTCATATCTTCGGTCATAATCTGGGAATGCAGAGTTCTAGTCTACTGGGATTTGATATGACCTGGTTTATCGTAACTGGGATATGCGTAATTGGGACACTTGTTTTTTTGTACTTAAGAGGAGTTCCCAAATAAAAATGCCCTGAAAAATTCAGGGCATTAGATATTCTCATGCTTAAAAAAATTAAAAACCGCCGCCGGTGGAGCTGCGACCTCCGAATAGGAAGGATAGGCTTAAACCAAAAACGTCCGCAGAGCGCATTCTTGCCGCGTTTGCAAGCACACCGTTATAACGATTGCCAAGACCAGCATTGGCATAAAAATTAAATCCTAAGCCAAATCCAAATTGCATACCTACTTTAGCATTGATACCTACTGCGATAGGATTAATTTCAAGATCTCCGGAACCTAATTTAATTTCAGTCCTTCCAGTACCAATGTCATTTTCCGCATTTAAAGAATATAATATATTAGGTCCGGCACCAAAAAAAATCTTATGGTTTCGACTCGTTCTTCTAGAGAATAGGATATTAATAGGAATTTCTAAATCTGAAAAGTAGACATCCTCAACCCCATCGATTTCGGTCATTACAATTCCCTTATAAAAGACTGCGGGGCGCACAGCTAACCAATCACCAATTTGCACATGGGCAGCAGCTCCCACATGGTAGGCGCCTCCAACATAGTTTACATCTTGTGCAATTGGATTATTTTCATATACAATTCTCAGAGTTGGTATAGAGAAACCAACCTCTGGACCAAAGGAAACATTTACTTGCGCTTTGGATAAAAATGGGGTTGCCAATAAGGCAATTAGAAGTATTTTTTTCATCATTAGATTTTTACCAAATGTAAGAGCAATGTTTAGCAAGCAACGAACATTTTCTGGTAATTAACGTGTAATTTTTATTACCAAACGGTGCAAAAAAAGCCCATTTTACTAATCTCTCTTAATAATCTTATAAGCCAATTGGTTTACAAGAAGATAATATACACCTTCGGCATATTGGCTTACATCTACTCTTGAATGGCTTGAATTTAAGCTTCCACTTTTTAAAGTTTTGCCCGTTGAAGAATATAAAACATATGGAATGTTAGCACTTTGCAGCCCCTTTACGTAAATAAACTGCTGCGTTGGATTGGGGTAGATGTTTAGGACTGGTTTGTCATCGATATTATCTAGTCCAACACTGATTAAAGAGTATTTTGCGAAAAAGTGCCAAATTTCTAAGGAAGCTGTAATATCCATATTCCCAGAAGTTCCGGGCCAATCATGACCACCATTCGTTATTTTAAGTAGTTCGACTGTTACACCTGCATCGCCACCTGCATAAATATAACGTTCTACGGTGCTGCCATCTCCAACTACTGTATTAGGTAGGGCACTTATTGTAGGAGTCCTACTACAATTATTGTACTGAACCCAATAATTAATAACGGTATCTACAGCTATCATACCACCATTTCCAGTCGTGCCATTGTAGGGCACCACACCATCAGTCGTTCCATGAATTTGAAGAACAGGTGTTGGGTGAATAGGATTACAATTTAGCCGCATTTCATTTGTAAATGTTCCTGATACAGATGCTATTGCTGCTATTCGATCACTGAGTTCACAGGCTAATTTATGACTAAAAAAACCACCATTGGACATGCCCGTAGCATAAATCCTCATATGATCAATACTATATTCAGAAGAAACAGAATCAATCATGGCTGCAACAAACGATACATCATCTGCGGTGCTTGAATTGGTCCACCCACCTACATTCCAATGATTGAGTCCCAAAGGAGGTAGTGGAGTACCCGTGGGAGAAACTACAATAAAACCAGCAGTATCGGCAATAGGTTTAAAGTTACTTGACACAAACTGAGCACTTCCATTACTAGTAAACCCATGAAAGTTAAACACCAATGGTGCAGGAGTTGTTGAGCTATAATTAGCAGGAATATAAAGCTGGTAATTTCGTTGTACGCCGTTATGCATAAATGATTTATTGATCACCTGCGCCGGACTTGTTTTTGTAAATAAAGAAAGTACCAATAAACTAATAACAATTCTAATCATATCTAAACTGTGTATAAACCTAAGATAATCAATTCTAGTCAATAATGAATGTCGTTCGCTATGTAATATAGAGTTAGAAAAGAAATGTTATTCGCTAAACATAGCTAATCCTTCCTCTCCATCACTATTCTTAAAAGCGCGATACATACCTTTACTATTAAAGCATAGTTCATGGTTCCCAGCTGCATCTACGGCAATTAAGCCACCCTCTCCGCCAAAGTTTTTTAACTTGGAGTGTATTACCTCATTACAAGCTTCATTTAAGCTCATTCCTTTATACTCCATAAGACAGCTAATATCATATGCTACATTGGCTCTAATAAAATATTCTCCATGACCTGTGCAAGAAATAGCGCAGGTCTTATTATTTGCATATGTGCCAGCTCCGAAGATAGGAGAGTCCCCAATACGTCCAAAACGTTTGTTGGTCATTCCACCTGTGGATGTTGCAGCGGCGACATTTCCGTCTCGATCAACAGCTACTGCTCCCACTGTGCCAAATTTTTTATCATAATGCTTTAGATTATCTTCTTTATGATCTAGTTGATAAAAGTCTGTATCTCGTATTTCTACCCACTGGTCGTAACGATACTTCGAAAAGAAATAATCGTCTGTAGCTTGTTCTACACCTTCCTGCAGAGCAAAATCTTTAGCACCATTTCCACTTAGCATGACATGACCACTCTTTTCCATAACCTTACGTGCTAAACTGACAGGGTTTTTAATGTTTCGGACTCCAGTAACCGCTCCCGCCTCTAGATATTTACCTTCCATTAGAGCAGCATCCATTTCGTTCAAACCTTTTTTCGTAAAAACGGCACCTCGCCCCGCATTAAAAAGAACATTATTTTCCATAGATTGGACAGCCGCTTCAATCGCATCAATAGAGCTCTTACCTTGCTCCAACAAATGATAACCAGCGGCTAGAGCAGCTTTTAATCCTTCTTGATAGGCCTGCTCTAGATCATCTGTATGATTTGATCTTAATATGGTACCTGCACCACCGTGAATTGCCAATGTAATTTTACTCATAGAAAAAATTGAACCGTAAATGTAATATGAATTATGTAATTTTTATTTAACAGATTTATATGTAGGAATCAACATAAAAAACATTTTCCAGTCATTACTTTGTATTTCAAAGTTGGTTATGCCAAACGCAATTGAAGTCAAGAACATTAGGAAGAACTTTGGAGATTTTGTAGCCGTTCAGGATCTATCATTCGAGGTGCCGCAGGGTGAGATTTTTGGATTTCTCGGACCAAATGGAAGTGGTAAGAGCACGACGCTTCGCATGATGATGGGTTTAATAAAACCCAGCCAAGGTGAAATCAAATTTTTCGGTGAAGCGCTGAAGAAAAATAGAGGGGCAATTATGAGCCAAATTGGCTGCATTATCGAAAAGCCAGATTTCTATAAGTATTTATCGGCCCATGATAATCTTAAACTATTTGCTCGCGCAAATGGAATCAATTATACTCTTCAAGATTACAAAGAGCTTTATGAATTGGTAGGATTGAGTGGACGAGAAAGAGATAAAGTCAAGACATATTCTCATGGTATGAAACAACGTCTTGGGTTAGCACAGGCTATTCTTCATGATCCTGACCTTATTATATTAGATGAGCCAAATACTGGTTTAGATCCTAAAGGAATTATTGAACTAAGAACACTTTTATTAAGACTAAACCGAGAACAAGGAAAGACTATTTTGTTTTCATCTCATATTTTAAGTGAAGTTGAGGAACTTTGCGATAGCCTCATTGTAATCAATAAGGGTAATGCAATTGCTCAAGGTAAAGTTACTGACTTACTCTCAGATGAAGATCTTGTGGTTGATATAGAAGTGTCAAATAGTGAGAAATGTCAAACGTTATTAGCCACAAGTCGTTGGCAAAACCTGTTGAAAGAACAACGGGGTGAGCACTTTAGATTAAATATGCCTATGGAAGATATTATTGAGCTAAATGCCTACCTTATAACCAATGAAGTAGGTCTTATTTCCTCAACGTATCGTAAAAGGTTGGAAGATTATTTTTTACGTATAACTCAAGAAAACTAATGAAGGAATTTTTGGCCATACTAAAGAATGAACTTATCAAAACAATCCGAAAGCCTCGTTCTTTCATAGGTTTTGGAGTGGTAGCCTTCATTTGTTTTATTTTACAAGCTGCATTTTATAATGATGGTAAGGAGATTATCTCATTTGTAACAGGTCAACTAGAAAATACATTATCAATAGAGGGGCAGGTTTTAAACGGCAATTTGATTTGTTTTATTTTGCTCCAAACATTAATACTTCAAATGCCTCTTTTAGTTGCACTGGTTACGGGTGATTTGGTGTCTGGAGAAATCTCTATGGGCACTATGCGTTTTTTATTGACAAGGCCTGCTAGTAGAACGAAAATATTAATGAGCAAATGGATTGCTGGCATTGTATACACTTTTCTACTCTTAGTATTTCTTGGAGTATTAGCCTTGTTTGTTTCAAGAGCCATTTTCGGTGCCGATGATCTAATTTATATAAACTCGGAGGTTTTAACGGTTATACAGGCTAATGATATGAATTGGCGTTTTGGTGGTGCTTTTTTAATCGCTTTTTTATCTCTTTCGGTTGTTGCAACGTTAGCCCATTTTTTATCAACCATCTTAGACAACTCAATTACTCCAATTGTAAGCACCATGGCCATAGTGATTATATTTACTATTATTGGAATGTTTGATTTGCCAAGTTTTGATGTAATTCAGCCGTTTTTATTTACTTCTCATATGATTAGTTGGAAGGACATGTTTGAAGATCCGATTCCTAAGAGTGAGATTATACAGTCTTGCATAATTCTATTTGCCCACATTGTACTGCTGCTAAGTGCATCAATCTACATTTTTAATCGAAAAGATATTAATTCATAATGAAACATTTTGTTCTCCTCGTTTTTTTCGTTACCACCACTATTTCAAGTCTTCATGCACAAGAAGCTAAAGAATTGATAAGAGAGGTCAATAAGAAATTTGCTGCTGTTCAAGATTATAAAGCAAATGTGTTGATGAAATTTGCACTCCCTGGGATAAAAATTAATACACTAAGAGGGAAGGTTTATTATAAAAAACCGAATAAACTTCGGATTCGTGCAAAAGGGATTTTTTTTATCCCTAAAGAGAATCCCATGAAAGATATTCCTAAACTTCTAGCCAATACAGATTCTTATACATCTATTATATCTGGTTATGCTGAAATTGAAGGAATTAAATGCGCTGTTGTTAACGTCATACCATTAGATCCAAACTTAGAGCTTATTATTGGTAAGTTCTGGGTAAGCTTAAAAGATCCTCTTATTTATATGAGTGAAATAACAACTAAGGAAAACGGTACGATTCGAACACAAAATTTTTATGGTGATTATGCTACACAAGCATTACCGGATAAGGTACTTATCCAGATTGAAATGAAGAAATTCAAAGTCCCCAAAATGTTAGCTATGGATGTAAAGAAGAAATCAAAAAGAAAAACTTCGGTCAAGAAAAACACAGGCGAAATCTATATGCTCATCAGTGATTATAAGATTAACACCAAACTTTCGAACGCTGTTTTTTCAAAGAAATAAATATTTTGCCTGACTGGTAAAGTGCCTTTTATAGATAAATATGAATAACTTTACAGGGTGATTCTAAGATTCAATATCTTTTTAATCATTCTTCTTTTACGGACTTTTTTAATTAGCGCACAAAACATTACCTTATCCAAGGAATTCGTAAAGATTAATGGTACAGAGGCTCATGTAGCCTCAACTCCTGATACGTTAGTGGTTAATATGAGTGGTTTTGCTAATAACCTCCGTTTGGTAACAACTTTCCCTTTTGAACTAAGTATTGACGGCACAAATTATAATGACTCTCTGATCATTTCAAATAGCCAGAGTAATATCAATATCCCTGTTTATATAAGAACCCTACCGAACCAAAATGAAATTGTATATAGAAGTACTATTAGTTTTCAGGATGGCATTTTCAGCTTAAATCGAAAAGTATATTTACTTAGTATTTCAACACCAGATAGTAAGGTTATTACAACATGTTCCTGGAATCTGAAATGGTTTGGGGCTCCAACAAATTGTGGTTGTGATACTTCTTTATCAAGAAGAAATGCCACCAGTATGCTAAAAGAAATTGATGCAGATGTAATCGCTTTGCAAGAAGTGGTTAGTATTGCGCAGTTAGAGAAAATGACAGCTGATCTGGGACCTAAATATAGTTATGTAGTGTCCGGTTACGGTTCACAAATTACGGATACAAATGCGGCAGGTTATGCTAATGTACAGAAACTAGCCTATGTATTCAACAATCAAAAACTTACTAAACAGGGGGTATTTGGATTATTAAGATCAACCTATCCGGTTCAACAGGGTAATGGATCTCCATATTATTATTTTGCATCTGGTCGTTGGCCTTATACACTCTCCTTAAAAGTAAATAGTACAAACGAAGTATTCGAATTCGTAAACTTACATGCTAAGGCTTTTGCCAGCTCTACTGATCATAATAGGAGAGCAGGTGGTGCTAAAATCATGACAGATAGTTTAAATGCACATTTGCCCAATGCTAAAATCATTATTTTAGGAGACTACAATGATCTATTGGAAGGAGCTACTACAAATGGTTTTACAACAAGCCCTTATGATTACCTAATGGATAATGGTTTCAAAGGAATTACACTTCCTTCTCAGTTTCCAGGAGAGACGACCTACCTAGGATCTACACCAAGTCTGATTGATAACTATGTGGTTTCCAATGAAGCTTATCCATCTTACATCCCTAATGCAACGGTTATCCTGAGAGAGGCAGATTTTTCGATTCCTAATTTTAAAAACACCACATCTGATCACTTGCCTGTACTTTCTTTTTTTAGGATCAATACAACAACAGAAATATCCGATCAAAAGATAGAAAGAAGTTTTTCCCTAGTGCAACCGAACCAACAAGAACTTAGAATTATAGTTCCGGAACTATATAGTAAGCAGATTAAGATTACGATTTTCTCTTTTGATGGGAAACAGATATTTCAAAAGACGTACAATCAAACTAAACGGATCGTAGAACAGTTTCCTGAACTTCAAAACGGACTTTATTTAGTGCAGATTCAATCTGATCAGGTTCATGAAACACATACTTGGTCTATACACTAAGAACGAATGGCTTCAACAGGATCTAAACGAGAAGCCCTAAATGCAGGAATATAACCAGCAATTATCCCAACCACTATACTGAGCAATACACCATAGGTCATATTTTTAATGTCTATGTATACTGGAAACTCAAACAAGTTGGTGAGCACTTTCGTAAGAATGAAAGTAAAGAGCATGCCAACTAACCCGCCTAATAAACAAAGTAGTATTGCTTCAATCAAAAACTCCACCAATACGGCTATATTTTTAGCTCCAATCGCCTTTTTTATTCCAATGATGCTAACTCGTTCTTTTACACTTACAAACATAATATTGGCAACACTAAAGATCCCAACGATTAAGGAAAAGGCACCAATAATCCAGCCAATTCCTTTTATCATAGAAAACACCTCGGCTACTTTTTCTTGAATTCCATCTAATTGATTAAAGGCAAAATTATTTTTCTCGGTAGCTTTCAAGCCTCGTAACCTTCTTAGAAGTCCCTCAACTTCGTATTTCATTTCGTCGAATTTGTCTTTATCTCGTGACTTAATCATGAGAAGTGGGTCTGCAAATCCACTATTGGTATTATCATCTACCTTGAAATAGGTTGAGAAATAATTAAACGAGACAATAGCTCCGCCGTCAAAATCAAAGCCTGTAGTCATTTGCCCAGTTTTTTTTATGACACCAAGAACATAATAAGGTCTACCACCTATTTTAATCTCTTTATCTATTGGATTAATTGTTCCGAACAAGGCCTCGGCAAGATCTTTTCCTATGACCACTCCATTCGACAAGCCACTTTTCATTTCGCTCAAAGAAAAATACCGGCCCGACTCAAGGTCTATGGGTTGTAATTTATTAAAATCATAAGTAACGCCATAGACTTGTGCTCCGTTCACGGTATTATCCATGAACTTAAATGACTTATTAAAAGTATAATTAAGGGCAGAATAGCTTGTGAAGTTTGTTTCCTTCTGTATGGCATCTAGCTCATCAGTGGTAACTACAGGCCTAGCTTTATAGCGCCACCAAGCATATTCTGTTTCTCCAGGCTCTGGCATCCAAGCAAACTTCCCTACGTATAGTACATCATTACCTAGGGTAGACATATTTTCTTGTATGTTAGATTCCATACTATCAAATACTGTACTCACGCTGACGATACAAAAAACACCAATAGAAACTCCCAGTACAGAAAGAAACGTTCTGAGTGGATTATTCATGAGTTCCTGAATACCCAAGATGATATTAAGTCCTATTGCTTTCAACTAAACCAAAATTACAGTAGATATTTGAGCCTAAGCATTTTTAAACTCAATACCTTCTACAAAAAAATCTCTACACCATTGTGTAGAGATTTTGATTATAGTTAAGATATTGAAATGATTCAGCCTAAGCTTCTTCTTCAATTGCTTTCTTACCAGATTTAGCAATAACATCTTCGGCAATATTATTTGGAGCAGGTGCGTAATGGCTAAATTCCATTACGTTACTCGCACGTCCAGAAGATAAAGAACGAAGTTGTGTTACATAACCGAACATTTCAGATAATGGAACTTTAGCACGGATAATCTGAGCACCAGCTCTTGTATCCATACCTTCCATTAATCCACGACGACGGTTTAAATCACCAGTAACATCACCCATGTATTGATCTGGAGTAGTTACTTCAACTTTCATAATGGGCTCTAACAATACTGGCTTAGCTTTTTTACCAGCAGTACGGAAGCCTACTTTTGCGCAAAGCTCAAAACTTACAGCATCCGAATCCACGTCGTGGAAGCTACCGTCGAAGATTCTTACTTTCATATTATCCATAGGATAACCGGCTAATACACCATTATTCATGGCAGCTTCAAACCCTTTGATAATGGCAGGGTGGAATTCTTTTGGAATCGCACCACCAAAAATATCGTTTACAAATTGGAAATTCTTACCATCATTTTCTTTCAACCACTCTTCATCAGCAGGTCCCATTTCGAACTTAATGTCCGCGAACTTACCACGACCACCAGATTGCTTTTTATAAACCTCTCTATGTTCAACAGTAGTTTGTAAAGCCTCTTTATAAGCTACCTGAGGAGCACCTTGGTTCACATCTACCTTAAATTCACGCTTCATACGATCCATAATGATATCTAAGTGAAGTTCACCCATACCAGAAAGGATTGTTTGTCCAGTCTCTTCATCAGTTTTAACTCTTAAAGTAGGATCTTCTTCTACTAACTTAGCTATAGCATTACCTAGCTTATCTACATCTGCTTGTGCTTTAGGCTCAATAGCGATAGAAATTACGGGCTCAGGGAATGTCATAGATTCCAAGATAATCGGATTTTTTTCATCGCATAAGGTATCTCCTGTTTTAATATCCTTAAATCCAGCAGCAGCTCCAATATCTCCAGCACCAATAAAGTCAACCGCATTTTGTTTGTTTGCATGCATCTGTAACAAACGACTAATACGCTCTTTCTTTTGTGTACGTGCATTGAATACGTAGCTACCAGCGTCCAACTTACCAGAGTAAGCACGGAAGAAGGCCAAACGACCAACAAAAGGATCTGTCATAATTTTAAATGCCAATGCACTAAATGGCTCATTTACATCGGGTTTACGTACTTCGGTAGTTTCACCATCAAGAAGAGTTCCTTCAATTGCTTCTACATCTAAAGGAGAAGGCAAGTAACGACAAACAGCATCCAACATTTTTTGAACACCCTTGTTTTTAAATGCAGAACCTGTCATCATTGGAATGATAGACATATCAATGGTTGCCTTACGAATTGCTTCATGCATTTCGTCTTCAGTAATAGAGTTAGGGTCATCAAAGAATTTTTCTAATAAATTCTCATCGTATTCTGCTACAGCTTCAACTAATTTTCCTCTCCACTCTTCACATTCAGCTTGCATGTCGGCAGGAATATCAATTTCTTCATATTTAGCACCTTGCGAAGCTTCATCCCAAATAATTCCTTTCATGGTGATTAAATCAACCACACCTTTAAAGTCATCCTCAGCACCAATAGGTAATACCAACGGCACAGGGTTTGCTCCAAGCATTTCTTTAACTTGCTTTACCACGTTTAAGAAATCAGCTCCACTTCGGTCCATTTTGTTTACAAAACCGATACGTGGAACTTTATATTTATTTGCCTGACGCCAAACAGTCTCAGACTGAGGCTCAACACCAGATACTGCACAAAAAAGTGCGACAAGGCCATCTAATACACGCATAGAACGCTCAACCTCAACAGTAAAGTCAACGTGACCGGGAGTATCAATGATATTAAACTTGTACGACTTGGTTCCTTTAATTGGTTCACCTTGCTGTGTCGGGAAGTTCCAGAAAGAAGTAGTAGCAGCACTAGTAATCGTGATACCACGCTCTTGCTCTTGTTCCATCCAGTCCATTTCCGCAGCACCATCGTGCACCTCACCAATTTTGTGCGTTTTACCTGTGTAGTACAGGATACGCTCTGTAGTCGTTGTTTTACCAGCATCAATGTGTGCTGCAATTCCTATATTTCTTTGAAATTTTAAATCAGACATTTCCTTAATTTTTCGAGGCGCAAAGGTAGGGTTTTTTCTCGAAAATATCGCAAATGAATGTTAAGCGTCCGTTTGACATTAGATTCACTTATTTCCTTATTTAATTAGGGTAATATCCCCCTTATAAAGCTCTGCCTCGTTGGTTCTTTCGTTTACAAACTGAACCATGTAGTAATAAGTTCCTATATTTTGAGGCTGTCCTCTAAAAGTGCCATCCCAACCATCACTTTCTAAGGTGGTATAGAAGACGCATTGTCCCCAACGATTATAGATTTGAAATAGGTAACTGCCATCAAAAATCTTACAATTGATAATTGGACTGAACAAGTCATTCTTGCTATCATTATTAGGTGAAAAGGCATTGGGAATAAAAACAGCGCATTTACAACCTGTGAGAAGAATTGTATCAGAAACGAGTGGGCATGGTGATACGGATACTTGAACGATATACAATCCTTCCTCATTAATCGTTCGAGTAGCAGTGGTCACATTATCGTTCCAAAGATAGGTGGCATTGGGTGCAGTTGCATCAAGGGTAATAGTGCTATTACAAATGTTCATATCAGGTCCTAAGTTTATGGTAGGCGCATTTACAGTAGTAATTATTGTGGTTATAATGCTGTCACAACCATTTGAAGCAGTTATCGTACTTGTATAAGTTCCTGCTGAGCTTACAATTTGGTTATCGGGAAGAGTATACGTTGAATTTGAACAAATGGTCACATTTTGTGTGCTCATTTGAGATGTATTGAAGTATACGGTGGTAGAGATTATCGAGTCACAACCTCTAGATGATATAAAGTTGCTTAAAAAAGTTCCGCTTGTTGAAACGGTATTACCATTAGGAAGTAGATATGTGCTTTGGTCGCAAAGAATAGCTGTATCATATAAGACTGTGGCTGGTATGGCATAAAGATTAATTACATAAACGGAATCACACCCACTTTGTGCGGTAAACGAATTGGTATAAGTTCCACCGGAGTTTACTATAGTACCATTTGGTAGTGTATAGGGAGATCCTGCACAAATGGTATCGGCAATATTTATTTGATACGTAGGATACACGTAAAGGTTTGTGGTGATAATACTATCGCAACCAGCTGAAGTGCTCAAAGTATCTACATATGTTCCCGTAGTATTAACCCCCAAACCTCCTGGGAGGATATAAAAACTATTATCACAGATGGTATCGTACACGATAGCTGAATAAGTAGGACTTACTTGTATGCTTGTTACAATAATAGAGTCGCAGCCATTGATCGTAGACAAAGTATCCTGATAAACTCCTGTTGTATTAACCACAACATTACTGGGTAGCATATAAGATTGCCCTTGACAAAGGCTAACCTGTACGGTATTATTATAAGTAGGGTAGTTACTAAAACTTATAGCTACAATACTATCCTGATTTAAAACATTTAAAAAAGTATCCATATATACTCCGGGCGCAGATACAATTGTGTTGTTAGAGAGTATTATGGTATCACCTGGACAGCGCGTAACTGAAACATTCGTAATTCCACTTACGGTAATTTGTTGACATTGATGTCGCATACCCGATTGTCCAATATTAATAAGGTTTGTTATAGTAGGATTACCCGAATTGGAATAAGTAAAAGAAGGAGAAAAAGCTGAACTACTTTGGTTGTTTGGTCCTAGTGTAGGATTGATTTGACAAAGCCCAACCCAGGAATAAGGATTTGTAGCAAAGAAGTATAAAGTATCATTGGACCAAAAGGGGGTAAAATCGTTTATTTCTTGTGTGCTCCAACTAATCCCATTATAAATAGTCCCTGAAAGGGCGCCCGTCAAGCTGTCGCCATCAAAACGTAGGTCAAAGATATTCGAACTTTCATCTGTCAAAAAGCCTCTTAACCCATTGCAGTCTTGCAATAAAGTAAATCCTCTTGCAATACCTACAGCAGGATTTGGCTCGCCCAGATTTGTATAAGTAGGAGTATTGTTCGCTAGGTTGGGACCAATATCTGTGCGTACAATATGGCCATTAAATAAGTTTACAGAAAAAAGATGCCAATTTCCCTTATCCTTAACAACTCTTAAATTACAAGGGCTCGCAATATTCGTATTGTTATATACAAAGGGTGTCGGTGTATTGGTCAAAGAGTTTCCAAAATCTAAACGAGTGACTCTTGTGTTTCTATTCGCAACAAACCCATACCAATTTCCACCATCATCAATTATTTCTAGTTCGTGCGGCCAACTTAAAGTTAGTGTACCAAGGCTTGTTGTTGCGGGGGTGGGATTAGCCAAATTTGTACCAAAGTCAATTCTTGTCAACTTTGTTGTTGGGCCATTGGAAACTAAAAAGCCGTACCAATTGTTATTTTGCCTACGAATGATAATACCTTCATTTTGAGTATTCCCTAAATTTCCCAAATTAACCGCGGTAGGTGTACTAAAGATATTAGGCCCAAAATCCCAACGTATTACTCCACCAAAATAGTTACTTGAAAATAAGTAATAATTCGTCCCATCATAGGCTAGGTCTGAGAATGTAGGCGTTTGAAGTAAATTATTAGGAAAAGTATAGATATTCAAATTAACAAGAGGGTTCGTGGCTATAGAAAATGTATCCGCATTAAAATAGAAATTATTATTTGAAAAATCTGTTATACCTGAGCTGTTTATGACATTTACAGGAGTTCCTGTTCCAGTAGTTGCTGGCGCGGTGAAGTACTGTGCCGAAAGTGAGTGAATAGAAAAAAAATAGAATACTAGAGTAGCTAGAAGTCGCAATTGCATGAGTTTATTAAATAAGGGTTGGATGCAAATTAAAAGCATAAACTCCAAAGGAGCATGTTTTAAATATTAAAACGAACGATTAGGACTTTCAAAACCTTCAAGCGTATTCAGGCTCCAAGCCTTAATATCCTTAATAAATATATGGTAATGAGGACGTAGCAATTCTATATTGTTGAATAAAGAAAACAGAATTTCATCAGCATTTCCTAAGCGAGGATACCGCTTTATGATACCCATAATTGATTTTTCAATCCCTTCCTTTGAACCATAATGGTAGAGCCAATTATACCGAATCATATAACCAAAATAGGTTTTCATACTATCAGTCATAAGATGTTGCGCTTCTTCGAGCGACTTAAGGACAGATAAGGTAAAACTTTCTAGTTCTTTCTTATTCTCAAAATTATCTGAATCATTAGCAATAAAGTAGTCAAAAAAGATATCTATAAATACACCAGCATATTTAATACCATCTTCTCGTAATATTTTGGTTGCAGAGCGAATACTCTGATGCTTATCAGTATACTCATCGATTAATCTATGGTAGCGCATACCTTTTTGAATATCTACAGGAAAATTAAGGTATTGTTTTCCTTTAATAAAATCACCTAACATATTGCCAATCAATATGTTGTTATTACTACCGGATATTAAAGCATGTCCTAGATAATTCAATTATTCCAATATTATAATGTCCTTACCTGCGTAAAACGGACTTTGTATAGAGAGCACTTTAAGTTTATTCCGACCATTATTAATTATTTTATGCGGCGTTCCCTTCGTAATGAAGATAAGCTCATTTTTTTTCATTTTAATGGTTTTGTATCCCATTAATACCATTCCTTCTCCTTCAATAAGCATGATATGTTCTGAATGGTTTTTATGATAATGCATCTTTGTTTCCGTTGGGATTGTCAAAAGAAAAGAGGACGTTAAATCATCATAGGCTAACCGAACTGTACCATAAGGATTATCTTTTTGAGTCACACCATTGGGCACTTTGGGCAGATCTTGTTTTACTTTTGGTTTGACGAGGGTAGTCCCTAGGGTATTTTCGGATTGTGTTTCTTTGCTTTTTTGCTCACTTAATTTTCCTTGTCTTTCCTGTTCCTTCTTCTCAAGTTCTCTTTGCTTGGCAAGAGCAGCTTCTTTCTTCTTTGACTCTTGTTCTGCCTTTTTCTTTAATGCTTTTTGTTTCTTTTTGTCAGCAAGTGCTTTTGCACGAACTTCTTGTTCTTTTCTTTTTTGTTCTTCAAGTTCTTCCCGTTGTTTTTCCTTAGCTAATTTCTCTTTTCTTTTTTTCTCTTGCTGCGCCGCCTGTTTCTTTTTAAGAGCTTCTTTTTTTTCTTGAGCGATGCGTACTTTATCTAATGAATCTTGTTTTACAGCTTGACGCAATGCACTCAAATTTAGAGTAGGGGTGATCTCTTTCTTTTCTTTACCCAAGGTATCCTTGGCAAAATCAACGACAATAGTGTCTATCTGTTGAATCTGGGCAGTACTTCTTACACAGATAAATATGGACAACGATAACAATAGTTTGAAAAGAATCGTTCGATAATGCATTGTACAAAAGTAGTTTTTATGTGCAAGATGCCTTCCTAATAATATAATAATGTCTTAAGAGCTATAAACACTCGCATTTTGACTGAAAAAGTGATTTTAAAAAAAAGTATAAAATACCTAGCTATTTTTTTTTGAAAATTATTTTCTAAACGTTTACATTTGCACTCGCTCTTTTAAAAACGATAGATCATTTTTTAGCCGCCTTAGCTCAGTTGGTAGAGCCACTGATTTGTAATCAGTAGGTCGTTGGTTCGAGTCCGACAGGCGGCTCTTTTAACTTTTAATAGTTAAAGGTTAAGGTTGGGTAGTTGCCCGAGTGGCTAAAGGGGGCAGACTGTAAATCTGCTGGCTTGCGCCTACGTTGGTTCGAATCCAACACTGCCCACTATAAATGGTCAACGATTAAAAAAGCCGCGGGAGTCGTATAGTGGCTATTACCTCAGCCTTCCAAGCTGATGACGACAGTTCGATTCTGTTCTCCCGCTCTTAGTTCTTTATGCTGATTGGCTCCAATCAGCATTTTTTTTGACTAAAAGTGCCACCGTAGCTCAGGGGTAGAGCACTTCCTTGGTAAGGAAGAGGTCGTGAGTTCAATTCTCATCGGCGGCTCAGAAAAGTAAAAGGTTGTCTTACGAGACAGCCTTTTTTGATTTCATATTTTATTACTTTTGACGAGCTCAAATAATGAACCAGCTCAAAGTCATCTTACTTCTTGCAGCCTTTTTAACCATTGGCTTTCCTTCTTTTGCGCAAAAGGGAATAGGTACTTGTGAGCGCTATGTTCAAAAGAAAAAGGTAGAAAAAGCAATCAATTGTTATGAAGAACGCCTACCACAACAACCGAACAACATTAAAGTATTATGTAGGCTTAGTGAGCTGTACTATGCAAAAAATGATCTTACCAAAACCAAGTTATATGCTGCTCGATCTGTAGAGGCTAATGCAAATGAGGCCTATAACCCTTTATTTTATCTGGCAAGGAAAATGTCCTTTAAACGAGATAATACTACAGCCGTTTATATATTGGATTTACTAGCCAATAGAGTTTCGGATAATCAAAAGAAGGAAAAATTGAGAGCGCTTAAAAGCAGCTATCTTCTGCAGAAATATGAGTTAAGTCAGCCTCGGTACAACGTTATTCTCGAGAATTTAGGAGATAGTATTAATTCTACGGATGCGGAATACTTGCCAAGCTTATCACTTGACGGGAATACAATGGTTTTTACGAGAAAAATAAATGGTGCTAATGAAGACTTCTTTATCGCACATAAGGACTCTAATGGTTATTGGCTAAAGGCAAAGAACCTAGGGTACCCTCCAAATACGGGCTACCCAGATGGTGCAGCTAAACTTAGTGCTGATGGAAATTATCTTTTTTTTACCCGTTGTGATATGCGAAGTACGAATGGTATGGAACGAGGAGGATGTGATTTAGTATTTTGCTACAGAACGGGATTTGAAAATAATGCTATTAAATGGAGTGCTCCGCAATACTTTAAATTTACGATTAACACCGTAGCTTATGAGGGGCAACCTTGCATTAGTAGTGATAATAAAGATCTGTACTTCGTAAGCGACCGAGAAGGTGGTCTTGGAGGGAAAGATATTTATGTATCCCATTTTAAAAATAATTTTTGGACAGAACCAGAGAATCTGGGGCCACAAATTAATACACCTGGCGATGAAACTACCCCTTTTATTCACCCGGATAATGAAACACTTTACTTTGCCAGTAACGGCCATCCTACATTAGGCAAAGCAGATGTTTTTCTTAGTAGAAAAATAGATAAAAACAATTGGCAAAAAGCTGTAAATCTTGGTGCTCCTATTAATTCAGACCAAAAAGATGGTGGTGTAGCTATTACAGCTAAAGGCGATGTTGGATATATTGCCTCACAACGAGCTGGCTCTCGAGGCTCTTTAGATATTTATCGGTTCGATCTATACGAGGGCATTAAACCAATTCCTACAATTTGTATGAAAGGTCAGGTCTTAAACAAGAAAACACAAGCACTTTTTAAAGAAGTACCAGTTTATTTCTATAAATGGCCTTCTTTAGAACAGGTGTCAAAAGTATATTCCAATAAGGGTGATGCTAGCTATACCCAAGCTCTTCATATGGGAAAACAATATCTAGTACATATCGATCAACAAGGATATAGGCCTTATTACAATTTAGTAGACCTTAGGAAAGATACCTTTCCGAGTAACGTATTAAAGAACATTAGGTTAAGAGAGCCTCATATTATTGATACTCTTTGCAGTCTTACGTTGAAACTAGATTCGAATAATCAATTGACTCAAAACTCACGAGAGGCTTGGCAGCAAGTAAAGCAAAGCATCCCCAATTGGTTAGAAGACTCGGCACAAGTCAAATTATATATCAAAAGCTACTATTACTACGGTGATAGTGATACCGATCGAAATGCTTATGCTTATTTTAAACAACGTTTTGATCAAGTCAATCAACTAAGAGAAGAAATGATTGAGTTTGGATTTCCCGAGACAAAATCAATTCTATTGACTAAGCCTTTTATCTGGCGCGATGAAGCAGAAGATCTCAAGCGTATTGAGTTAAAGTTTGTAGAGTTTTATTAAAACCTTAGCATCCCATCAGCAAATGCGACATTACCTTTGCGCCGCATGTATACAATTATCGCTGGTACGAATAGGGAGGGGAGTAATACACTAAAAGTCGCAAAGGAGTATCAATCCTTTTTTAAGGAAAAGAATATTGATGCAACAATCTTTTCTCTAAAGGAAATAACAATGCTACAAAGGGATGAAGCATTCATTACTTTAGAAAGAAAATACTTAATCCCCACAGAGAAATTTGTTTTCATTTTACCTGAATACAATGGTGCATTTCCAGGAGTTTTTAAACTTATGATTGATATGAGCGATATAAAAGAAGTCTGGCATGGCAAAAAGGTCATGTTAACAGGTGTTGCTTCAGGACGTTCTGGTAACTTACGTGGCTTAGATGCAATGACGAATATGTGCAATTATATTAAAATGCATGTTCTTCCAAACAAGTTACCAATTTCAAGTATCCATGAAGAATTGCTGCAGGACCGGTTTGTAAAGAACCAAACAATTGAAACGATTAAACAACAGATAAAAGAATTCATTTCTTTTTAATATATAAATGAGAAAAATACCTGTATTGAGATTTGTCCTATTTCTTATTGTAATTATCCTTATAGAGTACTATGCTATTGTATCATTAAGAGTATCAACCAGAGAACTTAAACCAACTTATAAGTATATTATTCAGGGCTTATATTTTGTGTTAACCGCAGGTTGGTTGGCTGTTTTCTTATCATTTCCTGCAATGAGAAATTCGGATATGGCTAAACCAGCCATGAATTTTGCTCTGGTCTTCTTTATGGCTTTTTTCTTTTTAAAAGTAATGATGGGCTCTTTTATGCTTATTGATGATTTAAAAAGATTCTTTTTTTGGGTAACAAGTCTTTTCTATGCAAATACGGACACGCCGGACTTGGTTGAAAATGGGATGTCAAGGTCTGCATTTTTAAGAAGAATTGGTCTGATTTTAGGCGGAACAATGTTCGGCTTGTTTTTCTATGGAATGAGTAATCGACACAAGTACCGCGTCAAAAAGGTCTCCTTAGATTTCTCGAACCTTCCACCAGCTTTTCATGGATTAAAAGTTGTACAAATATCAGATATTCACAGCGGAAGTTTTACGAACAAAATGGGAGTTCAACGTGGGATTGACATGATTAATGAACTAAAACCAGATCTTGTATTGTTTACAGGAGATTTAGTGAACAACAAGTCCAGCGAAATGCTAGGATACATTAATATATTCAAACAAATACAAGCCAGTATAGGGGTCTATTCCATTTTTGGAAATCACGATTATGGCGACTATCATAATTGGAAAACTCCTGAGGAAAAAATAGCTAATCTTGAAGAATTAAAAAGAATTCATAAGGCTCTTGGTTGGAGATTATTGCTTGATGAAAATGTGCTTATAAACAGAGGAGCCGAGACAATCAGTTTAATAGGAGTTGAGAACATTAGTTCATCATTTCACAGCTATGGCAGCTTACCCAAAGCATATCATGGTGCTGAAGAAATTCCGTTTAAAATACTCATGAGCCATGACCCTAGCCATTGGGATAAGGAAGTAACCCAGGACTTTAAAGATATTGACCTGACTTTGAGCGGACATACACATGGCTTTCAGTTTGGGGTAGAAATCCCTTGGTTGAAGTGGAGTCCAGCTAAGTTTATTTACAAGCAATGGGCAGGATTGTACCAAAAAGAAAATCAATACATTTATGTAAACAGAGGTTTTGGATTTCTAGGATATCCTGGTAGAATTGGCATCCTTCCAGAAATTACTTTGCTTGAACTTAACAAGGCTAGTTAACTCTTTTGCAAGCTTAAATGTCTTTGGAAGTACTTACCTAATATATCAAACTCCAGATTTACTGCATCGCCGTCTTTGAGTGTACTAAAAGTTGTATGCGCATAGGTAAATGGAATAATGGTTACTTGAAATGTACGCTCAGTGACATTGAAGCAAGTTAGACTTACACCGTTTATTACAATGGATCCCTTTTCAACGATAAGTGCTGCAAAAGCGCTATCAAATAGAAATGTATAATCTCTATTTTCCCCATTTAAGGTGGTTTGAATGCATTTTCCAATGGTATCTACATGTCCTTGAACAATATGTCCATCCAATCGATCGCTAAGTTTGATACCGCGTTCCAGATTGATTTGTTCTCCACTTTGCCAACTCCCTAAGGTTGTTTTATCTAAGGTTTCCTGTACGGCGCAAACCTGATATTGATCACCTTTAATAGAAGTAACCGTGAGACAGACCCCATTATGCGCAACAGATTGATCAACTTTAAGTTCGGTCGTTAAACGAGAAGATACAGTAAGTATTACTTGATCTGATACTCGTTGGACTTGCTTGATTTCTCCTAGCGACTCTATTATTCCAGTAAACATATTATTGTTTTATAAAAATAGATTCATGAATTGAAGAACCAGTATCGGATATGATAACATAGTTTAGTGTAAAAGTGGTAGTATCAGAGAAACCCGTTTTAAGGCCTGTTCCAATAATGGTATCATTCGGCTGACAGAATTTTTGGCCTCTTCCATCTATACTATCAATCACAATTCCTAAAAACTTATCTGCGGTCAATTTTAGATCATACCCACAACGACCGTTAATGTTAAACCGAACCGTGTCAATCTTTGTAATAGTTACAAGTGCCGAATCGTATCCTAATACTGTTCTATTTTCATCTAGGATCGTATCCCTCCATACATAGTTTCCTATAAATACATCAGCAGGAAAAATACAAAGTGAATTATCCGGAACTCCCGGAAACCCCCAATTATAGTTGATAGCAGCAGGATCGTTACAATATGAAGAATTATCCAAGCGAGGGTCCGTAATTGGGGCAGGATCTTCATAAGGCTTGCAAGCAGCAACTAAAAAAAAGGCTAGTAAAAAGTAAATTCTCATTTTCTACCGTAAAGGTAAAATTATAATTGCATCATAAATTACTAAATCTTTGATAAATATGCCTCTTTTATGGGATTCAGATGGATCAAAATAATTATTTTTTTGTTGTAAAACGAATATTTGCATACATTTGCACTCCTTAAAGATTAATAAAAGAGATTTTTTATGTTAACGATAGATTCTAAAGACTGTGAAAGCATTGACCGCGCCCTTAAAAAGTATAAGAAAAAAGCGGATAGAACTCAGCTTATCAAGAAATTGAGAGCTAATAAGCATTTCACAAAGCCATCTGTTAAGCGTCGTCATGAAGTGCTTAAAGCAATTTATGTACAGCAGTTGGAATCAGGTAAAATCAAAAAATAGGATAGGCATTATCCCCAAAATATTTAATCCTTACCCACATGGGTGAGGATTTTTTCTTTTAGGACCATTGGGTCTGTGCTATATTTACTATATAGCGTTCTTATGAAAGATCTACAATCCCAATTTATTGATTATCTGCGCTATGAAAAGCGTTATGCTCCAAGTACAATTAAAGCTTACCAAAAAGACTTGGAGCAATTTAGAGATTATATGTTGGTGGAATATGATTCTTTAGTCATCCAAAATATTAAACGAATTCATATCAGGTCCTGGATAGCCGATTTAAGAGAACATGATGTGTCAGCTAAAAGTATCCATCGTAAAATTTCGACTTTAAGCTCTTTTTTTAAATATATGCGCAGGTTGGGACATATTGAATCTTCTCCTTTACTCAATATTGTAAAACCCAAAGTAGAGAAACGTTTGGCAACATTTATTAGAGAAGATAAAATAGATGTCGTTTTGGGGGCATCACAAGCCAACTCTTCAGATACAATAGATCACTTGAATGTTCAATTAATTATTGAAATTCTATATCAAACTGGTATGCGAAGAAGCGAATTACTTAATCTTACCTTGAATAGAACCGACCTTATGAGCAAAGAACTGCGTATAATTGGTAAGGGCAACAAAGAACGTATCATCCCAATTAATACAGAATTGGTAGAGCTAATCAAAGCATATTTGATCAAAAGAAAGGAGGTCGCTATTGCCGATAATGATAAGCTGTTAGTTTTGTCTAACGGAAAGGCGCTCTATCCAAAATATATTTATAATGCTGTAAAAAAAGTCCTTCAACCGAACACGACTTTAAATAAAAATAGTCCGCATATTCTACGTCATACGTTTGCCACGCATTTGTTGAATGAAGGGGCTGATATAAATGCCATAAAAGAGCTACTAGGACATGCAAGTTTGGCAGCGACTCAAATCTATACGCATAATGGAATTGAGAAACTTAAAAATGTTCATAAGAAAGCTCACCCAAAGTCATAAACGGTTGTAGCTTCACCATTTGTTTATGGATATTACATTATTAGGAACAGGAACCTCGCAGGGTGTGCCCGTTATCGCCTGCCAATGTAACGTATGTCAAAGTACAGATCCTAAAAACAAACGTTTGCGTTCCTCAATACTAATCGAAACAGAAGGAGCAACGATTATAATTGATACGGGTCCAGATTTTCGCCAGCAAATGCTTCGTGAGGATGTACAGCAATTAGATGCTGTGCTCTTCACACATTCCCACAAAGATCATTTGGCAGGAATGGACGATATCCGAGCTTTCAATTTCAAACAGCAAAGATCTATGGATATCTACGCACGAGAAGATTGTTGGCAAAGAATAAAACTAGAATACGATTATGTTTTCGCAGCAAAGAAATACCCCGGTGTACCTTCAGTAAATGAGTTTACCATCTCGGAGAACGAGCCCTTTAATGTAAGCGGTTTAAAAATTATTCCTATTCTAGTATGGCATTATAAAATGCCTGTTCTTGGTTTTAGGATAGGGGACTTTACCTATATCACAGATGCTAATCGGATAGATCCGGAAGAATTAAACAAAATTAGCGGGAGTAAAGTACTTATTATCAATGCTTTGCAGAAAACGGAACATATCTCCCATTTTACCTTGACTCAGGCTATTGCGATAGCACAACATATCGGAGCCAAACAAACTTATTTCACACATATAAGTCATAAGTTAGGTCTGCACGAAGAAGAAAATAACAGCTTGCCGGATGGTATTAATTTGGCTTTCGACGGTTTGAAAATTAAACTTTAAGCTAGTACCTTTAGAGCGAATGAGTAAGGGTAAAAAACCTATAGTAGATGTATCCTACAGTTATAATGTCTTAGAGGAATCTCTCGAGGTTTTATCTAGTCGTAAAGACTCTTTTATTGGTATACCTTGTGAATTAGACTATCAAGAAAAACGAGTCCCATTAACCCCAGCGGCCGTTTCTGTGTTGGTAAACAATGGACACAAAGTATGGATTGAAACAAAAACTGGCGAAGGGGCTAGTTATACAGACCAAGAGTATGCTGAGGTAGGGGCTAAAGTATGTTATAATAAGAAAGAAATATATGAAGCGGACACCATTATTAAAACAGCTCCGATCTCTGACGAAGAACTAGACTATTTAAAACCTAAGCAAATTATATTATCTCCTCTTCATTTACCTAAAATGAGCAAGGAGCATCTTAAAAAATGTCTAGATAAAAAGATTATTGGAATATCACTTGCTGATATTAAAGACGAAAATGAGAACTACCCAGTAGTACAATCCATGAGCCAGATAGCTGGCGTTTATGCTATTCAAACTGCTGCCAATTTATTGAATATCAATAATGGAGGACGCGGCATTCTTTTGGGAGGTGTTACAGGCGTCCCACCTACGCGTGTTGTTATATTGGGAGCTGGATTAGTGGCTTTACATGCAGCTAGAGCGGCTATCGGTCTTGGGGCTAGTGTTCAAGTGTTTGATACTTCCGTGAATCGATTAATGCGCTTGCAAAATGAACTACATCAGAATATCTATACTTCTATTATGGATAATGTGTTCTTTCAAAATGCACTCGCGAAGGCTGATGTTCTGATCGGAGCCGTCAAACCTAAAAGGGGCGTCATACCTATGATTGTTACGGAAGAGAATATTCAACAAATGAAGAGTGGAGCCGTGGTGATTGATGTTAATATCGATAAGGGGGGGTGTATAGAAACTTCTAGAATGACTAGTCATGAACAACCAATCTATACACTATATGATGTAGTACATTACTGTGTCCCTAATATGGCATCAGGGGTACCCAAAACCGCTTCTCAAATGATTAGCAATATCATTATGCCTTTAGTATTAGATTCATTCAATAATGAAGGAGGCTTTGCTCGTATGATCTTAAACAAGAAAAATATCATTCATGCTGTATATGCCTACGAAGGTAAGCTTACTCATAAGTCATTAGCTGACCGTTTTGATATGAAATATACTCATTTAGACTTAATTTTACCCAGCAATTTTTAACACTAGAATACAGAAATGAACAAAGCAAAAGCAGGATATAATATGCTGATGATTTTATCAGCGGTTGACTATGAATTCCAAGAAGAGGAGAAGGTTGTAATACAGAGTTTTATAAAAAAAATGTGGGCTAATGAATATGACGATCTAGCCTTAAATACATCGATAAGTAATTTATCTTCGGACGAATGGATGCCAAGGTTTTCAGAATGTATGGATTTCTTTTATTCTGAAGCTACAGAAAAAGAACGCAATGAATTTCTTCAATTTGCAATGGACCTTGTAAAAGCTGATGATGTCATTACAGAGGAAGAGAATAGATTTCTAAAAGTTCTTTTCGATGCATGGGATCCTGATAATGAATAAATACCATTTTTACTGTCATTCATATTGAAGGATTTCTCGACATTACCAATATTGAATAAATAAAGCGCTAGTTCCTTTGCTGCTTTTTCGGGCTTTTTATAAGTAAAGCTCTGGTTCGTTACAACTATATTCCCTTTATAGCTGGTTTCAAACGAAATTGTAGGGTACCCCTCACGTTGTCCAAACCTTATAAATACATCAACGGCATCTTCCGAGCGACTATCAGCAGATAACCATTCAACATTTGTTTTCTTTAATTTCTTTAGAATCGTTTTTTCCATATCAGACTTAGCATTTGCATGTAGTCGCATAGCAATTTGTTGTCTTTGAAATGGAATAAGCTGTGGGTAGTCCTTATAAGCCTTATGCATATAGCTTCTTGCCTCGGCTTCTCGCCCTGCTTTTTCAAGGCATTTAGCATAAGTCATATATACCCTTGACAAAAAGAGATTTTCATATTCTACATCAATTTTTGAGTTCTTAAGGATACGCTGTAAATTTTCAAACGCGGCTCTATAGTTGCCTTTTTCCATATACAGTTTAGCAATAAAGTATTGATAATATTTCCGTACTAATGGGCGGTCATCCTCTTCTGCATATCTCTTATACTTTTTCAGAAAGAAATTCGTAGAAAAACCATTGATCAAACCCCATATCTCATCGAAGGAGACCGTGTTCTCCGTAGAGAACAATTTGTAAATAACTAATTCCCGTTCGGGGTTTGCCGCTAGTTGGTTAATTATTAAAAACTGTAAGCCATATTTCTCAACGGTTAACTGTGTTAGTTTGCTCAAAGATGAAAAACTGCGCCACCAACTTCGATTCATAAACTTGATTTCATTTATTTCTCTTTGCTTAATCGCCAGTTGAAGTAGGGCCGTTGTAAAGTCATAATGGCTTTGTCCTAAGGTCGTTCCACGATGGATTTCTTTGAACTGCTCGGCATTTAGTGTATGCTTTTTTGCTTCTTCTAGTTGCCCATCGTAAATTAAAGCTCTAGCCAGAGCAAGGTTATACCAACCAAAACCGGGTGTTGTCCCATTCGATGATATAACATCTTTAATTTCTTGGACACCAACCTTAGGTAAAGCCCTGTATACATTAAGGATAGAGGAATAGTAGAAGGATTCATTTAAACGCTTATCTCCCTGATCAATTTTTTTTGCCTGATTATAATAAAATGCAGCTTCTCTAAACTTACCTTGAATGCCGCAAAAAGTAGCATAGTTATTCTCGGGAAAATAATAAGTTCCTTTGAGTTTACTATAAATATCTCTTGCTCTGTCTACATCTAATTGATAGCTGTAAAGAATAGAACGATAATGCCATACTGAGCTGATGTTGCTACCATAATAGTCGGAAGAGAATAGCTTATTATTCAAATGTGCATCAGCCTTAAGTTTCAACTCTGCAGAATCTAATAATTTGTCTGCATAAGTCTCATTGTCAGCTATGGAGTTTCGTAGAAAACTATATTTGCTGCTGTTATAGAAACGATTTCTATGAACCGTCCAAGCCAAATAACAATAGGTATCAGCATAGATTTCGTGTTGGTGATTATTTTTTTTACTCCATTGTAAATGCTTCCAGACGAGGTCTGGACGCTCCATATTACTGTAGCAATTCATTAAATGATAGACCATGTAGTCATAATCTCTCCGCAATTGATAATATTTATTGTAGACGTCATAGTTGCTTGTTCGAGTAGTAATTTCTTCTTTGAAATCATGGTAGAGTAAGTCCAGTGCTTTTTGTAACTGTTCTGCGGCAAGCTTAAATCCTCTATAATCGGCGGCACGTTCATAACGGTAGGTCCCTTCATACATCCAACCAACGTAATATGTGCTATCAATACGTTTGAACTCTCGAGAACGAACCATGGCGTTTTCAGAGTTATAATATACTCCTATTCTTTTGGCATCAATTTCATAACGAGCCTCCGTAAGAATAGGCGCTGCTCCTGTTTCTATCACAAGAACACAAACTAAAAATGTTATGTAAGTAGCAAATTTCAATTACGAAATCTTCAAACCGTTTAATCTTCCTAATTCCTTATCCAAAATCTGCTGAAGTGCAAAGGTCTTACCTTCTTTACTTCTATATTCTAATCGATGTTCAAGGACTGCAAAACAAAGTGCCTTGATATCGTCCTCGACGACATAGGTCCTTGCCTGTAAAAAGGCATAAGCTCTTAAACATTTCAAGAAAATAATTCCGCTTCTAGGAGATGCCCCTAATAATATTCCATCATGATCACGTGTCGCTCGAACAATATTACTAACAGCTTGTATGATTTCAGGGTGTACTTCCACATTGGTGGCCTCATTTTGAGCTTGAATAATCTCTCTTAAATCAAGAACTGTTTGTAGGTCTTTAAGATTTGAATGAATATTTCGATAGTTTGAATAAATGTTGATTTCTGTTTCTTCGTCAACATAACCAAAATATATTTTCATATAAAAACGATCAAGCTGCGCAGCTGGCAATGGATAAGTCCCTTCCATTTCAATCGGGTTTTGTGTTGCAACAGTAAAAAACAAATCTTCCAGTTGATATGTTTTATCGCCCATGGTAATCTGGTGTTCTGCCATTGCCTCCAATAAGGCCGATTGCACTTTAGGAGATGCTCGATTAATTTCGTCTGCAAGTAAAACATTACAAAACAACGGGCCTTTCTTAAATACGAAGTCCGTGTTCTTTTCATCGAAAATAAAACTTCCGAGAAGGTCCATGGGCAGTAGATCTGGGGTAAACTGTATGCGCTTAAAAATAGCACCTCCACCAATAGAGGCGGCGAGTGTTTTTGCAAGTACTGTTTTACCAGTACCTGGATTATCCTCCATAAGCACATGTCCTCCAGCGATCAATGATGTAATCACAAAGTCAATTTGGTCGGATTTTCCCATAATAATGAGCTCTAAGTTCTGTTTGAGTTTGTCAATAGGTCTCAAGGTAGGGATGGTTTCGGTGTAGGTTTCTTGTGTCTGTTCTTCCATAACATTAGTTATTTGAATACGATAAAAAGTATTTAAAGGTTCGTTTTATGTTTAAGAAATTCTTAAATCGTTCCCCAGGTTTTATGTGATCTTTAATATTTCTAGTAAAAGTACTAAAGTAAGACTGTAAATATTTTGAATCCGCTTCAGTTCCAGCACCGCTAGAAAACTTGATTTTTTGATAGAGCTGCGTATATTTTAGATAAGAGTTAGCAAATGAAGGCTCTACGATATTCGTGGCAAACTCATTCAAGGTATTATCCCCTTGAGGATATCCCATTTGATTCAAGTAATAAGTTGTGTATCTAAATAGTCTATAAGATTGTTCACGAGTTGTTTTTCCTTTTTTAAATCGGAAGGCATAAATCTTAAGGAGTAAATAAGGCAATGTAAATATAAATAAAATTAGAACTAGCAGTACACTAAGCAACTTTAAGATCAGAACAAGCGCATCTTTATCTTTCAGATGTTCCTCTTTATTAGATTGAACCTCTTTTAATTTCTTTGTTTTAAAATAGATTTCATCAGCAGGGATTGTCTGAGGAAGTTTCGACAGAATTTTATTCAACGCTTTGCTATTAAATTTCCCTAAGTTTTCATCATAGCTAACACTTACTAGATAGTCGTTTTCCTTTAGGTTACTTATTTGTATTAGCACAGAGTCTTTCCAAATTTTAGTTTGACTAGCATCAATAGAAATTTGTTTATTAATATTCTTAAACTCTTTTTCCTTGTAAATAAAATGGTTAGCTTGAATCTCTATTCGTTTAGAATTGGTATCTAATGAATTGATCGTTCCACTTGCTACAACAACTGCCTTCGGTGGTTGCATAGGTGGGGTACCATCAGGTTTTGGTGATTGTTGAGCCTCGTCGTTACCAATTGTCATATCAAAATCCAGCCATCCATATTCTGGAAAATAAACTTGTACCCAGGCATGTGCCTGATCCTGATAATACCAATACCAACCTTTGTTATTATCGCTTCGATCAACAGTTAGAAAACCGACAGCGATGCGAGAAGGAATTTTCATAGCACGTAGCAATAGGAGCGTAGAGCCTGCATAATAAGTACACCAGCCCTTCTTAGTTTCAAAACAAAATGTACTTAGTTTTGAGGCACCCGGCAATCCCGGAATCCCAGGGTTATCGGAATAAGAATAAACAGCTTCTCCCAAAGGATTCTTCTGTTTAAAAAAGGAGCGAATGGCTAAAACTTTATCGATTGTAGTATTATCAACAGTCTTACTTAAACTGTCAGCAAGTTTCTTGAAATTGTTGAATTTATATGATCTCGGAAAAAAAGTATAATAACTCAAGAAACGTTCATCCATTCCCTTGTAAGCTTTTGCCTTCCTTAACTCTTCAAAACGTTGTTCTTGGAAATCATTGATCATAGGATCATCTGTATTATAAATAAAATATGCGCTATTTAGTTTAGACACTTTGCTTTTTGCCCTATACGCATATATATATTCATCCTGAAAATCTTTTTCTACGGTGATCGGCTGCACTTCATATGCCGTACTTGGAGCAAGAAAGGCATCGGCTGAAAGTTTTCTTTTATAAACCTCTATTTCCACGTTACGCAAGAACTTATTGGACAGAGCACTATCTAATAAGGCCTCATTTTTCTCTTTGGAAAACAAAGGAATTTCATCGGGATTGGGAGTAAATTCATCATTATAGGGCATACTCGTGTCACGCTCGAAGGTCTCCGTTAATGTATCAAACTTTGTAAAATAATATGAGGTAAGGTATAATGGATTTGGGAAATCTCCTTCTTCGAAAAAGTTATCAATGTAAGCACAAAAAACGAGCTCGTTACTTCGCTTATTGTTCTTTTTCATTCCCATCTTATCCTGATTCTGAACACTACCATCTTTGTTCTTCTTGAGCATGGAGTTATCTTCATTTGCTTGGGCTACTCCATATTGTTCAATAGTATCCTTAATTTCTGTTTTCATAATGAAGACAACAACAGAACCTATGAATAGAATGAATACAAAGAACAATGCAAGTCTTTTAAGTAGTTTAGTCCAACCGAATGTTCTACTTGCTTTAAAACGATAAAGTTCATTAGCCGTAAAAATTAAATAAATACAGTAGAAGATAATGGGAAGCAAAACAAAAACTATTTTGTCCATCGTAAATTCCCCTGTTTTGGATAATAGATAAATAGTAAGCAAGAAGAAAAAGGCAGAAACAATTATTGAGAAGTAAGCAAATCGTTGTACCCCCCAACCTAATAAAACCCCAAAAGAAAAGAGTAAGGAAAACACTAAAAATTGCTTTGATATGAAGAATGCATCAAATTCACCTGTAGCGTTTGAATCGATATATCGATAAATAAGAAACAAAACTAAAACCAGAATCAAGTAACTGGTAAGAAACCTTAACCTTCCGGAAAAAATCAAGCTACCTATAGTTAAACCTGCTCCGAAATAAATGGTTTGCATGGTCCACTGATTACTCAATATGCTGAAAAAAGAATTTAATTGATAAAGCAAAAAAGCCGCTACAATAATAGTCGGAAGGACAAGGAATAATAGTTGAGCCCAACGATGCTTGTTTTGTATAGTCGTTATATTCTTCATTCAATAATTTCAGTTTCTGCTAAGCTATTATTTAAAAGAAGTTTATGTTTTTTTATCTCACGTTGTAGTCTTATTCGCATTGGATTCTTGTTCCAATCAGCCAGAAGCTCCTCATCATATTTATGTTTAGGTTTAAGAAAAAATCGTTTCCACAAAGCCATCTTATTATATTGATTAAAAACAGCAGTTAAATCCACATAAAGAATCAGAGTATTTTTACCACATTGCTGCACGATCTTCTCTAGTTCTTCGATAGGCAATAAGGAGTGCAAGAAGAAAATACTCCCTTTTTTTGCGTTAAAAAAACGAGAAGGTAATATTTCATTTTGCCAATGCGCTCTCGATATTTGTTCAGCAATAAGACCCTCTTCAGAAACTCCTAATCTTAATTCTTCAAAATGAAGTTTTACTTCCATGTCAGAATGAAGTAACTCTTTGAAAAAAGACCAGATAAAATTCTTATAATAATCTGCCATTGCATCCGAACTTTTCTCTGAAAATTGCTTCTTTGTAAAAAAGGTAGCATAACAATTTATATGCGAGGCATAGGGAGAAAAAACCTCCTGCTTTCTAATAATAAGCTCCTTACTCTTCGCAAATGCCTTCCATACAATCCGCCTTATGTCATCTGATGCTTCATATTTTTTATACTCTAACCATTCTCCAGATATTTTTCTAAGCGCATTGGTTCGAAAAGTATCATGCTCCGTGGATTTGGGTTCAACTAAAGTAATTTGTGTATTAACTTTTTTCGGAAGATTTGTAAACTGAGATTGTATGACGTTCCTAAATGTGAACGAGAAAAAACGGAACAAATCTTGAAAATTTAGCAATGCGGCATCTAGCTTGTATTCTTTAATATTAGGTAAGGTAATACTGGACTGATGGCCAATTGAAGGAAAAAGTGTGTAACTATTCTCTCTACCTAAAACAAAAGGTGATGATAAATGATATTCGTTGTATTCATAACGAACTTGTATACTACCAAGAATAGGTCTTAGGATCTTGTCCATATAAGTATGTACTTCTATTTGGGGCTGCTCATTTTGGGTATCCTTATCCGAAATTCGCACGTGAAAATATTCACGGTGACGAATAAAATAAATGCAAGAAGCAATAGTAGAGAGTAAGCTTATTATGAGAATTAAAACCAAAATACCAAAGCCTACCTTGCTCATTAATACCAAAAAATGGTGAAAACTAGATGTTTCGGCTGCAGGCTGATTGGCAAAACGATAAATCACAACCATAAAGAAGAGGAATACAAAAAAATTCAATCGTAAGGGAAAGAACTGCATAATGTATTTGAATTGCTCTAATTTCTTTTGCACAACGATAGTGGATACTTTAGCTAAAATAGTAATAATACTTTTGCCTAAATTTACTTTAAGAATAATTTATTTATGTCTCAATCAATTACTTGTCCACATTGCCATGAAACGTATGATTTAAGCGAGGTATTAACAAAAGATATAGAAAAACACCTTAAAAAAGGATTGCAAAAGGAGCTTAATGAAAAGGAAAAGAAATTCGAGGAACTTGTTTCAGAATTTGAGAAAAAAAAGAAACAAGCAAATGAGTTATTTAAAAAACGATTGGAAAACGAGTTAGAAAAAAAAGGGGCAGATTTAAGAAAAGAAGCGGCAAAAGAGCAAGAAGAAAAAGTAAAGGCAATACAGCATAAGCTTGAGGAAGAGCAGGAAAAAAGAAAAGCACTTCAGAAATTGGAAGTTGAAAAAATGGAACTCGAAAAAAAATTAAAAGAAAAAGATGAAGAAGCTGAACTTGAAATGAAGAAACAAGCAATTCGGCTTGAAGAAGAACTGAAAGAAAAACTCAGTAAAGACATTTTAAGTAAGGAACGTGAAAAAAGTGAATTAGAGATTCAAAAGTTACAAAAACAACTGAATGATCAAAAAAAGTTAACAGAAGAATCTCAACGAAAACTAGAGCAGGGGAGTATGCAAACGCAAGGTGAAATTTTAGAACTTGCTCTTGAGCAAGTGTTGAACGATTCTTTTCCTTATGATGAGGTACAAGAAGTTGGCAAAGGAAGGAAAGGAGCTGATTGCATTCTAGTTGTAAAGGATCAATTAGGAAAAACTGCCGGACGTATCATATTCGAAAGTAAGCGAACTAAGGAGTTTAAGAAAGAGTGGATTCCAAAACTAAAAGAAGATACCTTATCAGCCCAAGGTGACATAAGCGTATTGGTTACTCAAACACTACCCAAAGATCAAAGCATGTTTGACCAACATAATGGTGTTTGGATTTGTAGGTTTAATGAAGTCGTAAGCTTGGTTAAGTCTCTTAGAGAAGGAATTTTACGAGTTGCACGAGCAAAAAGCAGTCAAGAAAACAAAGGAGACAAAAAGGAGATGCTCTACAATTACTTCACAAGTAATGAATTTAGACAACAGGTTGAAACGATTAATTCAGCCTATTTGGCCCTTAAATCTGGGATAGATAGGGAGCGAATGCAAATGGAAAAAATTTGGAAAGAACGCGAAAAGCAGATAGATAAGGTTCTACTGAATAGTAACCATTTAATTGGTTCTATAGAAGGTATTACTGGTCATCAGCACACTGATTCAGTGCCAGAAATAGAGGAATAATTTTTGTATTAACAAAAGTTAATAATCTATATATCCTTCATTTTCAGTATTTTATTTTATAGATTGTGCAACAATGTTAAAGGAATGTAATATTTCTTTAGCAACTCTTAAACGAAAAACTATGAAAAAATCTATCAAAACGTTGGGCACCGCAGCCCTAATGCTCTTATGTTATTTATCAACGCACGCCACCCATTTGATGGGAGGTGATATTGGTATTACGAAAGATATTAATGGAGCTTTTATTTTAGAACATGTAAATTTTAGGGACACATTAGGTATTCCAGCTTATGCAAGTACCAAATTCAACGCATACAAATGGGATACAAGCAGTAATCAATGGACACCGATTACGGGTACACCACCAGGTGCTTTGGTCATGCCAATGGATTCCAATAGTTCTGGAGCACTACTCGTTGGAATTCCATATGGTATTCAAATTTATAACTATATGTCTGTAGCTGGTTTAATCGATACCATCTTTGCTGATAATGGACCAGGTAAATATTTATTCTATACAGAAGACTGCTGTAGAAATTTGGCCATCTTAAATACAACAACTCCAGGTTCTGAAAAGCTGGTAATCAGTTGTGAGTATACATATGATCCTTCGCCAAGTACTTCAGAGTTTAGTCCTGAATTTTTAGCGATTCCTACAATTTATGGGCCAATCAATACGCCTTGGGTCTATAACCCATTACCGTTTGATGCAGACGGAGATAGCCTCTCTTGGGCTTTAAATACACCTTGGGGTAGTTTTTCTGGTTCATCATTAAACCCTTGTGCAGGATATACGCTACCCTCTGCAGCTGCCAGTGGACCCTTTACACTGAATAGTGCAACAGGGCAGATTAACTGGACGCCTAATATGTTAGGAAATTTTATTGCTTCCTTCGAAATAACAGAATACAGCGGTGGAGTTGAAATCGGAAAAGTAGTTCGTGATATGCAATATGTTGTTGTACCTGATTCGAATCAGAACGGCCCTATTTCAATACCTAACTTCGTTCCAGTTACTGGTTATGGTGTAAATAACCAGAACACAAGTTCAAGTTATAATTACCAGTATTATTATCCTGGTTCTCCATTGACCTTTACAATTGGTGCCATGGATCAGAACAATAATGATGTATTGAGTATGACAGCATTCAGCAGCCTATTGAATAATTCAAATGCAAGCTTTAGCTACTTACATACAGGAAACGGCAATATGGTCAATGGTACATTTACTTGGACCCCACCAGTAAACGAGACTCAAGATCATATCGTTGTCATTCGAGCGAATGATGGATCTTTTTCTAAGGATTTTACAATCGTACTAAAGAAGTTTGTTGCCCCGACCTCAGTAAATGATGTTGATGTACAGGATATGAATATTACTGTTTATCCTAATCCTGCTGAAGCCAATAGTGTAATTAGATTTAAAATAGTCTCAGAACTTGGAACAAACAATTTAGATCTTCGTATTGTAGACTTAACCGGCAAAACTGTAGCAACCCAAAAAGTTAACGCATTAGCTTCTGGTGTTTCTACTATTCAACTTGAAGAACAACTTCAAACAGGATTCTACTTTGCCGAATTCATTGACGCCAAAGAGAATAAGAGACAACTTATAAAATTTGTCGTTCAATAAAAGAATAAAAACCTTTTCTGAAAAAGCCTTGCAACTGCAAGGCTTTTTCTTTATTCAGAGATAACAAAAACTTCAACTCTTCGGTTTATAAGCCCTTTAATTGCACTCCCTCCGTCATCTACAAGTTTATATTTACTCCCAAAACCTCTAAAACTTAACCGCTCGCGTGCAATCCCATTTTTTACAAGAAAGTCATATACTGCCTTTGCTCTATTCTCGGATAAATTGCCAGTACCCGTTCCGAAATCCATACCATCATCGCCATTTTTCTTACAACAGATATGACCTTGCAATTGAACAATTAGGGTAGGTTTATCTTCTAAGATAGCCAGTAGGTTTCTAAGCGATGAATATGAACTTCTATACAAAGTATGCCGAGTTGCTTCAAATAATAAGTTGGGGATCACAATTTTTGCCCCCTTCTTAAAGTCTTCAATTTTAAGCACACCGTAATCTTTAATCACGTCCCGTTTTTCTTGAGGGGCCTTTCGTTTTAATACTTTAGGGACAATTTTGAGCGCTGGAGCACGCTCAGTAATTTCTACAGTAGCAGTTTTAAAAATTACTCTTTCTTTCTTCGGTTCAATAAACTCAAAATTCAGTTTGATCTTATTAAAATTAGCGGAGTCGTTTGTAATAACTCGTTCTATTGAAACAATATTCTCATATATAGCATGTTCCACAAACAGTTCAATCAAAGAACGAATACGATATTCTACGACCAGTCTATTCTTTGAAATAGACCCCTGATCTCCAACATAAGCCTTAACAGAAATATGATGTACTCTTTTATCCTTAATTAATTTAGTAAATATTGCACGTTGATTCTGATTCAGTTTTGCTATGCTTTCTTCAAAAGAAAACCCAAGACTATCGGACTGAGCTAAAGTCCAAAAAGGAAACATAAAAATTAGAACTAGCGTTAATCTCACTTAATCAAAGGTAAGTTTCATATGATTAAAATAATTTCACCTAGTTTTATGATTATGATGCAAAACATATATATCATTAGTATACTTGCTCTTGTAACACTCTTCGGTTGCAATACTTCTACAAGTAGTTATATTGAAAAGCAAGAAGAAGCGCCTTTAGATAAACTAGCACTTGACAATGGGATCTACCTTATTAAACATGAGTTTTCAGATTCTACAGATTTTGATTTTGAGAAGAAGGTTATTATACCTTTTAGTTTGGATTTTTTAGATTCAAACACTACAAATCAACCCATTATGCTTGAGATTGACACAACAGAATTTGTGCCTTTAGACCTTGCCGAGAAACCCACAGGCATTGAACAAAAGGATAAACGCATACATCTTATGCTAACTTTAAGTGACGCTGCTAGAATACAACTTGCAAATTTTACAGAGCGACATATTAATAAGAGAGTAGCCATTGTTATAGGGAATAAGGCCGTAACCAAACATAAAATTAGAACCCGAATTGAGGGCGGACGTTTACAAATTACGCGCTGTACCGATAATGCGTGTAAATACTTACTTGTGGAATTAAGAAATAACTACAAACAAGACTAAGACAATTTCATTCATCATGAAGAAGCTAGTCTCGCATTTTCTTATCAATATGTTCTAAAGCGTCAAACCATTCTTCTCCAAATTTTCGGATTAGCGGTTCTTTTAAGAATTGATAGACCGGTACCTGAAGTTTTTCACCCATTGTACAAGCCGGTGCACAAAGCTTTTCTCTAGGTTGATAATTAATAAATTCTGCAGAAGAGGTCTTGGTGTAAAGAATAGGGAATAGGTGACAAGAAATAGGTTTTTTAAAAGACAATCTGCCTTCTTTATGGGCTTTTTCTATTAAGCATTTTACAATCCCTTGATCGTCATAATATCCATATACACAAATCCCATCATTTACTATGGGTGTAACATAGGTATAATCTTCATCTTGTACATGGGTTCCGTTCTTTTCAACTTCGGCAATGGCTTCTGGGCTCATTTCATGCTGAATTAGTGGATAAGCCTTCTTAACTTCTTCTAATTCGTGCTTCTCTAAGGGAGCACCAGCATCTCCCTCAACGCAACAACCACCCTTGCACTGTGACAAATCACAAACAAACTTTTTATCTAAAATTTGGTCACTTACTAATATTTCATCTACAATAATCATCGAGTCCACTTAATTGATTGAACAATATGTTGAATATCTTCTATCAAGAATTTATTGATAGGCCTTAGACTATCTGCATTAGGCGCCACATCAAAATAGAGAGCTCCACGCAGAAAGTGCTTTACAGAATCCGTAGCATAAAACTGGAAGGCTGAAGCGGAGTTGCCGCCAACATTATAGTAAACCCCATGTACGTTATTGGGAGTATGAAACTCAGGCTCATTAATATAGTCGGCTTTCTTTGTGTGATAATGGCTTAACTGATAAGAATCTTCTAGCATTTTCTCCAAACTTGTCTTTCCGGTAATCTCTTTATAACTAATAAAGACTTTCCCGCCCAGCTGTTCAAATACAATATTAATCCACCATGGGTTTTCAGTTTTTTTATCAAAAAATAAACTGTCCTTTTCTACGGTTCCATAAACGGGATAGTCAAACGTATAAGGATAAGACTCTTTGTCAAAAAGAGTATACTCCTTTTTAGGTAACTCTATGCTAAAGTATCCTCTAGGTTTGGGTACGTATATTTCCTCACGACAACTAAGAAAAAGTGATGTAAAAACTATTACTAGAACTAAATTTCGCTTCATTAATGCTGAATTAATATTTTTCTATAACCACCTGCTCCAGATTCTTGATTGAACAAGCCAAAGAAATAAAACCCTGAAGGTAAATGACTCACGTTTTCAGAATAATTAAATGTTCCCTTTGTATGTAGCCCCAGTGACTTTCGCATAGTATGCTGTCCATTTATATTGTACATTCGGATCTCTACATTAGCATCTGCACTAGTAGAAAAAGAGAAATTCAATATATCATCTGCCGGACTAGGAAATAGTAGGGAGCTTACAACTTGAACAGCACCTGTAGGTGGATTCCCTTGATCATTGTTATAGTAGGATTCAAAAACGCCATTACCATGTGTTCCTACAGCAACATATCCATCAGATTGCCGTATTTTAATATCTGTTACAATATTAGAACCAATCAAGTCTGAACTTTCCTGATTCCACATAGTAGAAAGTCCATTAAAAGACTCTGTACTAAATAAGCCAATACTTGTTCCTGCAAAATAAACTCGCCCTCCATTAGGTTTTTTTAGAATCGCGACTGACCTTACAGAAGGTGCGGCCCCTGTGTTATTATTGTTTGTTTCCAAAGTGCCTCCAACGCGCGTCCACTGCTGCCCGCCATTACTAGTATAATATAGGCTGAGTACGCCATAATTAGAATAAGTCATCAGTACTTTGTCTGCATCTTCAGGATCAATAGCTATATCGTTTACATTGCCCCCAGGTGACAAACCGACTAATGATGTTTTTGTCCAAACTGGACTATTTGAGTTTGCATTATCAATACGCCAAACTTCACTATTGTTCGTTCCCACATAAACCACGTTAGCTGGTTGTGTTGAGATGGCCAAGCAACTAATTTTTGCCGGAATGGAAGAACTGCCACCAACGTAATCCGGTGTGGTTATACTATCTGGCATCTCAAACCAAGTATCCTTAAGTTTGGAGTAGTTGTTGTTTAGTTCCAACTTGCTCAAATTGTCAAGTCTAAATAGCTTTTTACCAATCGGAAGATAGAGTAAGTTTTCATTATTTGGATCTACTGCAAGCGGATTAATAAAAGAATAGTCGTTTTTAGTTTTTCCGTCAGGATCTAATCTACGACGACGTACGATATTCCCTCGGTCGTCTAATTCCATTTTAACAACACGACCAAGTTGTATACTAGTAACATAAAACCCGCGAGTAGGAGAAACATAACCAAAAGCACCATCTCCATTTACAGGCAACCGCCATTCTTGACGTAGGTTGTCCGACAAGGTTACAAAATTTCCGTTATCCTGTAAACCCAACATCATTCGAGGGTCTCCTGGTGTTTTCATATCAATATTCACTGTATAGCATTGAGCGGTGACATAACCTAAACTAAGGTTTTCCCAACTTACTTCATTACTTAAAAAATTTGTTGTTTTATGAATACCTCCATCCGAATTAGAATACATCACATTAGGGTTATTCTTCGAAAAAATTACACCATGTAAATCAGGGTGATGGCTAGGATACACTTCGAAAAAGGGTAGGGCAGTTGCCACACCATATCCTCCAATTTGTTTTGTATTAAGAGGCGACTGAAATCCATCAGTACTTCTATAAAGGTTAGTACCACCGATTACAATATGCTTAGAATTTCCTGGTTGAATACCTATGCATAAATCATAGCCCCCTTGACAATTAAAATCGTCAAATGGGTGACCAGAGTTTAAGGGTAGGTTGGTAGACAGATTTGCCCAAGAACCACCACCACTTGTAGGAGTACCATCTCCACTAAGATAAGTATACTGTTGTAAACTTACGTATTCTTCTTCTCCTAGATAATTTGATGAAATAACACCACCGCAGTTATTACAATCTAATTCAGATAAAAAATAAACAATATGCTCATTGTTTGGATCAATAGCCATTACTGTTCTTTTGTGGTTGCTTAAATAAGCCGGGGTTATGTTATCAAAGTTGCTTCCGTCCGAAGAACGATAAAACCCATGCACACCACCATCTGTGCTTAGAGTGGCATAAACAACACCAGTGGATGAAACAGCTACATCTGTATAGTACGAATCATTACCGTTTCCTAAAACAGCTTGCCAGGTGTTACCGCTATCCGTACTGTGATAAACCGCCCCATAGACCGCCATAAAAACAGACCCATCGATTGGTGACGTTCTTATTCGCCAACCTCCTTGAAACACAGACGAAAAGGAGTTCCCAGGCGTACCAATTGCAGTACTTGCTAAAGGTTGCCAAGTGTTTCCATTGTCCAATGATCTGAAGGCGCCATCACCTAAGTAAAAGGCGCGAGAACCACTTGCCGATGTACCTGAAATCTCACCACTTAATGCATACCAGATGTTTTCATAACCTGCACGCGTGTCTTGTGCTATACTAACCACTCCTGGATGAGCATTTGGAACCGAAACCTTGGTCCATTTGGTACCGCCATCTTTGCTTTGCCAAATACCTCCACTTACAGAACCAGCAATAAGATGTTTTTCATCTCGAATATCTATTGCAAAACCTCGCGTTCTGCCGCCCACATTCCATGGACCTCGAAGGCGCCATTCTTGTCCACGTTTTTTCAATACGTTAGGCATCTGCCTTAAGAAACTCATTTCTTTAAAACGAACTCCCTTAGGCACCTCATTGGTGGAGGGGTCACGTAACATTTCGAATTCCCATTGTTTTTTTTCTCTTGACTCAATATTTTTTTGTTCGAGCAATGAGGTAAAAGAACTTTCAGTAAGTATAAAAAAACCACATGCTAGAACGAAAAGAACGAGCCCTATATTTAAGTGCTTCATAAAATCATATTTACATTCGCTCAGGAGCTTGAATACCTAATAAAGATAAGCCTTCTGCGATTGTTTTCTTTGTAATTGTTGCTATGGCAAGACGAAGTGCCTTTTTTTCAGCGGTTTCGGCCGTCAGTATTTTGTGCTGATTTAAGAAACTATTCATATTTTTTGCAATGTGATAAACATAATTACAGATGAGCGAAGGATTATATTCTAAAGCTGCCTGCTCTATAATTGCAGAGAATTTCTCCAATTCTGTAATCATGACACGTTCACCATCATTGAGGTCAGAGCTGATGTCGGAACTCATCGTACCAGCCTTGCGTAGGATAGAGCATAGCCTAGCGTGTGTGTACTGAACAAAGGGACCAGTAAAACCATGAAAATCGATGCTCTCTTCAGGGTTAAAGATCATTTTTTTCTTAGGATCAACACGAAGCAGATAAAACTTCAGAGCGCCCAAACCAATAGTACGATATAGTTCATTAAGTTCTTGAGCACTGAAGCCATCTACTTTACCTAATTCTTCCGTATTTTTTTGAGCAATCCCAAGCATTTCATCAATCATATCATCTGCATCTACAACTGTACCCTCTCGACTTTTCATCTTACCATGTGGCAATTCTACCATACCATAGGAAAGGTGATGTACTCCATTTGCATATGATCTTCCCAATCGTGCTAAAATGATTTTTAGCACCTTCATGTGGTAATTCTGTTCATCCGCTATGACATAAACAGATTTCTGCATAGCCTCTTGCTCATACTTTAGGTCCGCCGTTCCAATATCCTGTGTAATGTATACTGATGTCCCATCCGACCGAAGTACTAATTTTTCATCCAGACCTTCATCTTCCATGTCAATCCAGACACTTCCATCTTCTTTTTTAAAGAAAATCTCTTTTTCCAGTCCTTCATCTACATTTTTCTTACCTAGAAGATAAGTTTCTGACTCATAATAAAAACGGTCAAAGGAGATTCCCAACTGGTTATATGTTTTATCAAAACCATTATATACCCAGCCATTCATTTTTTTCCATAAGGCTACAATCTCTTCATCGCCGGCTTCCCATTTCCTTAGCATTTCCTGAGCCTCGATAAAAATAGGAGCTTGACGTTCTGCCTCTTTTTCTTCCAGCCCACCTTCAACGAGTTGTTTAATCTCTTCTTTATAGAGGTCGTTAAATTTGACATAGTAAGCACCAACGAAATGGTCACCCTTTACGCCTGTCGAATCTGGAGTTGCTCCTTCGGCAAGTTTCTGCCAAGCGATCATACTCTTACAAATGTGAATGCCTCTGTCATTAATTAGATTCGCCTTACAGACATCAAATCCATAGGCAGCATATATCCTAGATACGCTATCTCCCAAAAAATTATTCCGCAGATGGCCAAAATGCAAGGGCTTATTCGTATTCGGAGAAGAGAACTCAACCATAATTTTACCACTCTTCTGATTATTATTAACAAGTGTATCTATATTCTTTGTTACAAAATCAAGAATAAACTCATCGGTTAAAGACAAATTCAAAAAACCATTAATCACATTATACGATCTAAAAATATTAGTATAATGTGCATGTATCCATTGACCTATTTCTTCTGCAATTTCGGCCGGTTTCTTTCTTGCAATTTTGGCTAAACTGAATGTAACCAAAGTGTACTCTCCTTCAAATTCTGGCTTCGTTTCATTAACATGAAGGGTATCTATATCAACTTCTTGCTCCCAAAGTGCACGTACTGCTTTTTGGCCTATTTTCTTTATTTCTTTGCTAAAACTCATCAAATTGTAAAACTTGTGAACAAATGTAATACGCCACATTTTAGCTATGCCAAAAAAGCTTAGATTTGTGGCGATGAAAAATTTGTTATTGCTATTGTCAGTAATTCTTCTGTTTGCTTCTTGTGATGATAATTTCAAAGTTGGAGCAGATTATAAAGAAGTTACCGTGGTTTATGGTCTCCTAGATAAAGGAGAAGTAACTAATCAGCAATTTATTAAAATTACTAAAGGGTTTTATAGTGAGGAAGAAGATAATCTTGTTCTTGCGTTGAACAAAGACTCACTGTACTATGCCGATCTTGATGTTAAAGTTGAGGAGCTAAATAATGGAAATGTAGTGAATACATTTCAATGCAATAAAGTAGATTTATATAGCCTTCCAAACCCTATCATCAAGAAAAATGGGGTTTTTCTTGATAGCCCTAATTATGCCTACCGTTTTGTTACAAGTTTAAATCCAGATAACCAATATCGACTTGTTGTTAAGAATAATCAAAGTGGGAGTATTATAACTGGTGAGACTGATATTATAAATACTTCTTCAGACATTTTTACGATTATAAAACCTTTTACATCTTTTGATCAACTAAGATTTGCGGACCCAACGAAGAGCTACACTTTTAGCTGGAAAGCTCCACCTGGAGCAGAACTTTTTGATATCATGCTCCGTATTCATTACGATGAAATCACAATATCTAAAAAAGATACTGTTCAGAAGTCAGCAGATTTGGCATTAGCTTCTTTTATACCACGCACGAGTTCTAATATGAGTCATGCTATGGAGAACGCAACTTTTTATTCACTGTTTGCTGCTAATGTAGGAGCGGCAAGTAGTAATAATATTGTTCGCAGAATTGATACATCAGAGTTATTCTTTATTGCGGGAGATGCTACAATTAAACAATATATCGATGTAAATAATGCACAGGGAGGACTTACAAACGATCAAATCAAACCTGTTTTCACAAACTTAAGCCGAGATGGTGTATCTGGGAATACTTCTGAGGATGTTCTAGGGATATTTGGTACTCGAGCAACGAGAAGGGTAGGTTACTTGGTTTTCGACGATGCTACTTATGATTCTATTATTTCAGGTAGTCTTACTAGAAATTTAAACTTTGTTGGACGTTCTTTCAACTAGAGGTTATCTCTAAAGTCTTTTCTTCTGACCAATTTAAGGTCCTGTAGCACAGAAGCTTTTACATTTAATGTAAAATTATAACTCTTTCTAAAACCAAAAGGAATTACATTAATACGCATTTCCCAACAATGCAAATCTCTATAAATATCGATAGAAGTAAAGCTTAGGTTCTTATTAATAAAGTCATATCCGCTTTGTAGTCCAATTTTCCACTTAGGTGTCAAATTTACATCTCCAGAGAAATTTAAATCCTGACCAAACACTAGTGAATCCTTATAAGCATTCGTCAGTTGATCTCTTAAATGCTGTCTATTTAATCTTATATTATAATTAATATTTAAGGTATATGGGATATTAAAATCAACATAATTAGCGTAGTTAATCCCATTATTAATTAGTTGATCATCAAAATCATCATTATCCTTTTTATCCTGCTTGTTTCGTAATGGGAAAGATGCCCCAACAGCGAGTGTTGCATTTTCAAAACGTAATACTTTCCTATCTGTTTCAAAGTAAAATTCTTTAACCCGAACTGGTATTGTAGCGGACGTATCGATACCGTAAGGGCTCCAACTTGCACCACCAGATATATTTATCTTTTTGAACAAAGTTGTCCTATAGGCCATTGTCAGATTACTCCAATTGAAAGAATCTACTGCCAAATTATAGAAAGTACCGAGACTAAGTCCATCGATCAAATTAATCTTACGATCCTCTTTGGTGGAATCCTTTGATTTTACCTTCATTTGGAGGTTGTTACCTAAACTAAATCCTACACCACCAATTTCACCGTTAGGAGGCCCTCCATAGGGCGACCCTTGGAAATAGGATAATCTGCTACGATTAAAACTATTACCTGCATATGTATCGTAGTAAAATCCATATTGCGGCAGTCCAAAGTCGGGCCTGTATTGTAAACTAACCGAAGGCGTCATTACATGTCTAATACCCTTAACTCTTCCTTTATTGAAAAGCTTTATACCATAAATACGTGTTGAGAAACTAGCGTTTACATTAAAGTCACGAGCCGCATAAAAACCGTTTGTGATCACTGAATCTAACTTTTGTTCTTGAAAATCAAAAGATTGAAACATTCTTCTAGAAAACCAGTACTCATTGTAATTCGCCGTAAAATTGGCATTGATGTATTTAAACAAGTTATACGTAGCGGTTATAGGCACAGTATGTTTAATCCCATTATTAAAATCATTTGTATTAAGCGTATTAAAATTAAATTGAGTATCAACAAATTCATATTGATTAACTGCGGATAATTGATAACTAGCCGTTATTTTTTCATACCATTTAGGTTTGATAACATCTTTTCTGAATTTAAAAGGATATAACTGATTAGCAGAAAAATTAATTTCTGGGAGTGTCACATTCACAAGCCCTGTTTGTGTATTTTGATTGTGCCGTGCACTTACACTTAAGTTGAGCGGTTTCCCTTCCCAAGTTTTCGTATAATTAATCGATGAGGAATAGTTATTATTCAAATATCGGCTAGCATCATAAGAATTATTAGTATAATATTTACTTGTACCAATGGTTACATTAGCCGAAAAATTACTCCCAGGTCTTACATTAGGGTCAAGAGTATGTGACCAGTTTATTATAAAGTTTCTCGAATCGTTTGACGAAGTTTCAAACTCATTCCCAATTTTATTGTAGGCATAATCAAACTGTAAGTTTCCGCGGAAACGATAACGCCACACATAATTATTTATTGCTCCAATTCTGTATGTTCCTAAGGAGTAAATATCTGCCTGCGCTAATAAGTCCAAGTGATCATTAATCGCGAAATAGTATCCTCCTCCGCGTAACCCAAAACCTAAATTCTGACTCACGTCATAAGTTGGGAGTTTAAAACCCGATCGCTGTCCCTTTTTCAAAGGAAACAAACCAAAAGGAAGGTAAAGTGGGGTAGGGATATCTTCCACAACCAAATTCGCAGAACCACTTACGGCAACCTTATTCGGAATGATTTTTACCTTTTTAGCTGCAATGCCAAAATGAGGGTGTTCTAAATTACATGTCGTATAGATATTATGAAGGCCATAAATACTCTTGTCTTTATTTCGTTTAATCCTCTCACTTTTAATAAAACCTTCTCCATATTGACTGTACGCATTACTTAACAAGGCACGTTGAGACTTAAAATTGAAGCGCATATCCTTGAATTTCGTCTTCTCTTCGCCTTTAGTAAGCAAATGTTTATCCACAGAGTCTTTCTCCCATTCTAAAGCATCGGCTCTCATGGTGCTTGAGTCTTGTAGATATTCAATAAAGCTAGCATCGACTATAATATCCTGATACTTTATTTGAGCATCTCGATAGAGCATTAGTCTTTTTGTGGCTGCATCATACACAATAGAGTCCAACGATTCGTAGAAAACAGGATCTTCTAAATCGTCTTGGGCTACAGGAACAGGTCTTTGCACAGCGGCTTTTGTTTTTACGGCACCAGAATCCACAGTTTGTGCACGTGTTAAAAGATTGACAAATAACAAGACTGCTAACAGAATATATCTGCCGCCACCTTTTAGTAATACGTTGAATGGTTTAACTTTACGCAATCAAAGAATTTGGAGTAAAAGTAAGGTCATATTCACCAAAGATTTTGCTCCAAGGGTTAAATGATTTATAACAAGAACACAATATGAAGTTGAAACAGATTACTGTAATGGCATTGATGCTTTCATTTGTTGTGGGCAGCTTTTATTTAGTTGCCGAACCCACTGCTTTACCAGCTGCAAAAAAGGTTCGAAAAATAGTACTTGACGCCGGACATGGAGGTAAAGATCCTGGTTGCCATGGTCAATACTCTTTTGAAAAGAACATTGCACTTGATGTCTCACTTCGTTTGGGGAACTTGATCAAACAGCAAATGCGTGATGTACAAGTTATGTATACACGAGAATCAGATTGGTACCCTCCATTAAAACAAAGGCATCAGATGGCCAATGACGCAAAGGCTGACTTGTTTATTTCAATTCATATTAATAGTAGTCCAAGACGAGTCACTACCGCAAATGGAACAGAGACCTTTGTTTTGGGTTTACATCGAACAGATCAAAAGGAAGGAGCTATTGGAGAATATGCTGGCAATTTTGTAAGTGACAATGGACTTCTTGACCCTAAAGATCCGCTGAACCAAATATTAATTGCTCAATACTCGCAGACTTTTCTTGCCAGTAGTATTCTTTTAGGTACTTATATAGAAAATGAGTTTAAAAACCAAGGAAGAAGAAGTGCTGGTGTTAAACAAAAAGGTTTAGAGGTACTAGCCGGTACAGCTATGCCTGCTGTTCTTGTTGAACTCGGGTTCTTAAACAATCCGAATGAAGAAGCGATGTTGAATAGTGAGCTCGGTAAAAATAAATGTGCCAACGCCATTTTCTACGCTATAAAAAAATATAAAGCAGAAGTAGAAAAAGGTAATAATAGTTCTAACTTGCATTAGAAGTTACATCAATACACTATAGAATGAAAGTAGCAAACGAGGTTAGAATTGGATTGTTAGGTGTTATAGCAATTGTTATATTTATATTAGGTTATAACTTCTTGAAAGGGAAAGGAATCTTTGCTAATAAACGAACCGTTACAGCTGTATATTCTGACGTTGGAGGCTTAAAACCAGCGAACAGAATCTCTTTAAATGGTTTTGACGTTGGTACTGTAAATGATATTTATGTTACCGATGGAGATATCAATAAAGGAATTACCGTCGAAATGGCAATCGATAATGATATTAAAATCCCTAAGAACTCCAAAGCCTATATTGTTTCAGATGGTTTGTTAGGCACAAAAGCGATCAAACTAGAACTAGGGAACTCTACAGAGTATTTAGCGGGAGCAGGAACAATTCTTGGTGATATCGAATACGGATTGTTCGATAAAGTAGGTGCAGAACTAGACCCTATTCTAAACGATTTAAAGGGAACACTTTCTTCCCTAGATACAGCTGTATCTGGAATCAAAAACATTCTAAATCCCACTGCACAACAACAACTCAAGGGAACGATCGCCAAATTGGACCGTACAATGACTGAGTTCAGTGGATTAGCTGCTTCTTTAGGACAACAAAAGAAGAAAATCAATAAGGTTATGACAAATCTGGATGGTTTCTCTACAAACCTTAATAAAAATAATGGAACAATTAACAGAACACTCTCTAATCTTGAAACTACTACGCAAAATTTTAGTAAAATAAAACTAGAACAAACGGTTACTAAATTAAACACAACGCTTAGTTCGTTGCAATCTACTCTGGGTAAAGTGAATTCAAACGAAGGGAGTATAGGCTTACTTATGAATGATGATAAGCTCTATAAAAATCTTAGAAATACAAGTGAAACCTTGAATAACTTATTATACGATTTAAGTGCTCGACCTTATCGTTATGTAAACCTTAACCTATTTGGTGGCAAGAAAAAGGCTTCCCCTCCGTTAAAAGCTCCAAATGCGGATAAATAGATTAACAACGAAATTGAGTTATATTTTAATGCTTCTGGTTTCAGTAGCATTTTTTAATATAACAGCTAAGGCACAGGTGGACACAAGGGTAACTCCCCAACTTACTGATTCATCCGATACGAATCAAACGAAAATCCAAATTGAAAAGGCGGATCAGCTCGTAGGGATTAAAATAAGTGAGGACGGATACACTAATAAGTTCATTGGAAATGTGTTAGTACGTAGTGGTGATGTTGTTATGACCTGCGATAGTGCATACCTTAATGAAAAGGATAACAGACTTAAGGCTTTTGGAAATGTCGATATCTTGAAAGGCGGTACCACTTCAGCTAAAGCTGATTACGTAGAATATGTAGGTAATACAGCCCAAGCTATTATGAAAGATAATGTACAAATCTATGATAATAGGGATCAGCTAATTACCGATGACCTGATTTATAACTTAAAAAGTAAAATTGGAATCTATAAAAATGGCGGACAACTTGTATCTGATGGCACTACCGTAAGTAGTGATTACGGTAAATATAATGGTAGAAGCAAGCATTCACATTTTAAGGGTAATGTATTTATTACGAGTGAAGATACCGATATAGAATCTAAAGAACTTACTTATAACACCCAGAGCAAGAACATAGTTTTTCTAGATGAGTCTACTATTTATGGAAAAGATGCGGTAATTGATACAAAAAAAGGTTCATACAACCAGCAATCTGGTCAGGCACTATTTACGAAAAGAACAACCGTTGAAAATAATGAACAGATTATTACGGCGAATAAAATAAAATACAATCAGAAGACGGGCGCAGGAAGTGCAAGAGGTAAAGTAATCATTGTTAATAAAGAAGAAAATACAGTACTCTATGCCAATGCGGTTAACTATAATAAAGCTACAGGATACGGAATAGCTCAAGGTGATATCCGTTATATCGATACCGTTGAAAATGTACATTTAACGGCAGGTAGAGTAGAGTATAATGAGTTCAACGATTTTCTTGTTGCTACTAAAGAGCCCTTATTGACAACCATCACCGATAATGACTCTATACTTATAGCTGCTGATACCATGATTGCTTTGCGGCATATGGATACGATATTTCTAAGGCAACGAATTGTAAGAAACGACAAGCCCACCTTTGCCTTACTACATAAGAAGCATCCAGATACCTATCAAGCAAAAAAGATTATCATATGCGACCAACATGTTCAGATCTATGGGGATAGTATGCAAGCTGTTTGCGATAGTATGCTTTACAGACAAACAGATTCTATTTTTAACCTCTATAAAAAACCAATTGTTTGGAGCAGTAACCAACAAGCCGAAGGAGACACGATATACATTTATATGGCTAACAATAAAATACGGAAAACTGAACTCCGGAACAATTCCTTTATCCTAAATGATACGAAATACCCTAAAATGTATAATCAGATAAAGGGGAAGAATATTGATGCCTTTTTCAAAGACAATGAGATTCAAGATGCAATGGTTATGGGTAATGCTGAAAGTATTTATTATGCAACGAATGACAATGAAGAATTCGTGGGTTTAAATAGGGCAGAAGGGGCTAGAATCAAAATGCTATTTAAAGATAAACAGGTAGATAGAATCGTATTTTACAATAAACCGAAAGGCGCATTTTATCCTATGGAAAAGATTGAAGAGAAAAACAGGTTCTTAGCCGGTTTTAAGTGGAAAAAAGAATTAAGGCCTAAATCTCGATATCAACTTAGATCAAGAAACAAAGAAAGTGAGCAGTTACGTATTAAGTAAGAAGGGAATTATTAAAAGAACACTTGTCTTTGGGCTTATTTTATTGACCATTTCAGCCACGATATCAGGAGCTATTTCCTATTATAACTATACCTCGTCTATATCGGAAACAATTTTTTCAATTGCTTACTTTCTTGTTTTCATTTCGATCTTCTTAATCGTAGTCTGTATCCTCGCCCTTTTTATCCTTAGGATTCTCGTGACCGTTGGTTTTTGGAATAAGTAAGAGAGCTGAAACCTTAAAAAAGACTTGTTTAAATAGTAGGGGGGCATAAAAAAGAATGCTTCCATTTAAGGAAGCATTCAACAAAACTTAATCGGAAAATCTAGATAGATCCAGTTGTTTCCTTAATATCTGTTATAACGACTTGTATTTGAGCGTTGCTTTTGAGAAGCACCTTTCTTTTTACAACAAGCTTTCTTCTGACCTTGAGCACAAGATGCCTTTTGCTTTGAACAAGAAGACTTGCTTTTACAACAAGCCTTACGAGAACCTTGAGCACAAGCTGCTTTCTGCTTCGCGCAAGAAGCTTTTTGGCTAGAACAGCTCATTTTACTTCTAGAACAAGCATTTCTTCTTTTTAGATGTGGTACGTCGCGAATGTCAGAATGGTCTGAATAGTCCCATGATTTGTAGCTGCGGCAAGAGCTTCTTTGTTTTGAACAACTTGATTTGCTTTTACAACAAGCCTTTCTAGTAGCACTTTTATTACTACACGCTCTTTTATTCTGATTAGAACAGCTAGATCGCTTACTAGCACAAGGCTTATTACAAGATTTCCTAGCTTGTGCAAAACCTCTTACTTCATTTCTGTAAGAACGATATGAACGAGGGTATTTGTATGTTCTTTTAGACACACGAAAACCTCCATCGTAAGAATAGGCATGATAACCCATGTTTCGCTGTGCACTCAATTCATTAGCCCCCAGAAGTGTAAAACAGGCTAGTAATAAAATTGCGGATAATTTTTTCATACTTATTTATTATTTACAGTAAATATAAAGTAGAACCCATAAGCGATAAAATATGAGCTCTATTTTCTTTAATTAATTCAATTGAACATAATATTAATTATAGGAAAGAAGAACCCGAATTTAAAGAGACATAACGAGATAATCCAATCCAAAACCTTTTTGAGCCCCTAATAGATAAGGAACAATATCGTGCTTATGCCTACAGACCAATTCAATATAGTTCTCATGTCGCTCCTGCATTTTACCATCTGGAAACAAAGCAGCCAATATTTCCAGTTTATGATTCATCAAATCATCATATTTTCTCTTTAGATGTGCTCTGTATTTCGTTTTAATACGATCTTGATTTTTTTTAATCTTGGCCCAATGTGCCTTTGATGATACATCTAAATTTGGACTAACTTCAGCGGCAGATTTCAAGACTTGCTCATATTTCGAATTCAAATTTTCAAAATCGGCTAATAATTGGATATATACCGGGTCGGTCAATGATTTTTCTTTTAGCGCATTCTCAAGCGGTTTAAAACTCTCTTCGAAACCAATTTTATCCATTTTTTTGAAAACCTTCTCCGAAATCAATGAAATTGAGTTCCGAACAAATAAAATTGGAAATGGCAGATTATAGTGCTCAAAGAGTGTTTTTAGTTCACACCAGTATGCTATTTCGCTACCACCGCCAACAAAGGCCACATTGGGCAAGATCGTTTCCTGGTATAATGGTCGTAATATGACGTTTGGGGAGAAATACTCCGGATGCTCTTCGACTAATCCTATATCACTAAATTTGATATCAGTGTTTACAACAGTCCATCCAGAATCACTTTGCTCAATTCGCTCTCGAATTTTACCTTTCAAATAGAACAGATTTAATGCCCTAGGCTCAACTTGAACTTTATAATGTTCAGACAGTTTTATATTATGTTCAATTACAAGCTTCTGTGCGTTCTGTTCAACGAGTTCGTCCTTTATAATGGGCGTAAAAGCCATTTTTAATCTCCTTTCATCGGCATCTAATGAAATTAATCCATATTCTCCAAAAAGAGTATTAATAAAATGCTGCGTAGCCTGAGTTAAAGTTTTACTTCCATTATAGGATGTAATTAATTGGTTTTTAATTATTTTCTCTTCATCAGAATGTCCAAAATTAGATATGATTTCATCTCGTATTTCAATTAAACTCTGTGTTGAAATTCGACCACAAGCACCAGTATCATCTGGCTTCCATTGGTATCCCTTATCCTTAAAATTGAATGCCCCAATCTCATCAATATCGTTATCCTCACTTCCGATAAAGAAAACGGGTATAAAATTATATCCAGGAATCTGCTCAGCACATTCTCTTGCAAGATTTATGGCATGTACGATTTTGTAAAGGGTATATAAATAACCAGTAAATATATTAGGTTGGTGAGCCGCACAGATGGTAAAAGTCCGCTCATCTCGTAATTGAGCAATCGACTCCCCTACTTTGGTATCATTTAGTTCAATTCCATTATTTCGATATTGTTCCTTGAGCACTTCAACCAAAGCTTCACGATTGACCACCTTGCTTTTTCTAAGCTCAATTTGTCTCTTTATACTCTCAACAGATGGAAAATCAGTAATAAAAGGCTTTAATCTTTCGTTCTGCTCTAAATAGTCTAAAACTAACTTTGAAAAAGAGCCAGTAGCTTTGTAAGAAATATGGCGCTGCTTACTCATTAATCTTCCCATCTTTTAGGTTCAAAATTGTATCGCAACGTTGAGCCATTTCGTGATCATGTGTCACCATCACAATCGTTTGCTCAAACTCATCGCGTAACATGAATAGATAGTCCAGTAACTCATTAGAATGTTTGCTATCTAAATTGCCACTAGGCTCATCAGCTAATAAAATACTCGGTTGATTCATAAGCGCCCGAGCAATAGCAACGCGCTGCTGTTCTCCCCCACTCATTTGATGAGGTTTATGGTCTTCACGATTATGGATATTCAATTTTTTTAATAATTCCATTGCTCGCTCAAAAGCATCTTTTTTATGACCACCGGATATTAAAGCAGGCATGGCAACATTCTCAAGAGCAGAAAATTCAGGAAGTAAATGATGAAATTGGAAAACAAACCCAATCTCTTTATTTCTAAAAGTTGCTAATTGCTTTCCACTCAGTTTCTCAGCATTTTGGCCATTGATAATCAACTCTCCACTATCCGCACTTTCTAGGGTTCCCATGATATGCAACAAGGTTGATTTTCCCGCACCCGAAGCTCCAGTTATACTTGCAATTCGGCCTTTCGGTATGTTCAGAGCTACATTATCCAATATCTGGAGCTTTCCAAAGGACTTGTTGATATTTTTGAGTTTTAACATTAGTTTTTCTTTAGAATCTCACTATTTGGTAGATATAAATAATATCATACATTTGCGCAAATTTAGCGAACCTAATAGAATAAATATGTTTTGGACTCTTGAATTAGCCTCACACCTTGAGGAAGCCCCCTGGCCAGCAACTAAAGAAGAACTTTTGGATTATGCCATTCGTTCTGGTGCCCCTTTGGAGGTTATTGAAAACTTACAAGAAATGGACGACGAGGGAGAAGCTTATGAAGGTATAGATGATATCTGGCCCGATTATCCTACACACGATGATTTCTTCTTTAATGAAGATGAATATTAATATTTAATCCCAACAAAAGTTGGGATTTTTTTTGATCGTTCTTTTATATTAAATAAGCCGCTTTAAGTTTACCCTTATCTATATCTACCTTGATATGTTCTTCAACGGTAGTAGATAATTGCAAGCCAATATAATCTGCACAAATGGGATAAGACTTATGCTTTCTATCAACTAAAACGCCTATTTGAATCCTCTTTGCAATAACGTTTAAAAAAGGATGCAAGGCATACAGAATTGTTCTTCCCGAATTTGCAACATCATCTATAACAATAATTGCTTTTTTATCTAAACCTTTTGTCTCGCTCAAACTACTATCAATAGGGTTTCGTTTATCGATCGCAACTGAAATTAGTCTTACTTTAATTTTAGAGAGTCGTTGGATACGTTTTTGCAGTTCCTCTGCTATGACATATCCCCTTTTCTGAATACCTGCCAAGATAATCTCCTTCTCTTCAAGATTATTCTCGTATATCTGATAAGCAAGCCGTTCTAGTTTAAGCTGGATTTCTTCTTCAGAAAGAATTTGTTTTTTTATTGCCATACTTGTTTACAATATTGGTGTAAAATTAGTTATTTAATATTGATACTCCATGTATTAAATTTGCAGACAATGCAAATCATACAGCAAATACTTTTTGTCTTGCTTTCGGGTTTTTCTATTTGGTTCTTTTGGCGAAATATGAAACGGATCCGTCGCAACATATTTCTTGGGAAGAAACAAAATATCAATGATAACAAATCAGCACGATGGCGCAATGTGGTCTTACTTGCACTAGGTCAGAAGAAAATGTTTAAGAAACCTATGGTAGCCGTCATGCACTTCGTAGTCTATGCAGGTTTTATTATTATTAATATAGAAATTCTAGAAATTATCCTGGACGGCATAACTGGCCAACATAGACTTTTTGCTTCTGCACTAGGCGGTCTTTATACATTCCTCATCAATTGCTTTGAGATTTTAGCAGTACTTGTTATCCTAGCCTGTGCCATTTTCTTAATTCGTAGGAATATTATTAAAATCCCACGACTTGCCACAGGTGACCTAGCATTTGGTTGGCCTAAAAAGGACGGGAATTTAATATTGATTTTTGAAATTATACTCATGAGTTTGTTTTTAAAAATGAACGCTGCAGATGCCGTGCTGCAAGGTATGGGTTCGGAGCATTATGTGCAGACAGGCTCTTTTGTTATTTCTTCAGCCTTAACTCCTTTTTTTGAAGGTTTTTCTGAAGGCACACTGATCTTACTAGAACGCCTCTTTTGGTGGACGCACATTATCGGAATCTTCTTTTTTATGAACTACCTCTATTATTCCAAACACTTGCATATCATATTAGCATTTCCAAACGCCTTTTATAGTCGTCTAACAGATAAAGGACAAATGGATAATATGCCAGCAATTCAGAATGAAATAAAGTATATGATGCAACCAGAACTAGCCCCTACAGGTAATGAATCTGGTGATGGTGCTCCGCAGCGCTTTGGAGCGAAGGATGTTGTAGACCTGAGCTGGAAAAGTATTCTAGATGCGTATGCTTGCACGGAATGCGGACGCTGTACTTCAGCCTGCCCGGCTAATCAAACTGGAAAGAAGTTATCACCTCGTAAAATCATGATGGATACGCGCGATCGGGCACAGGCTATAGGCGATAATATTGACAAGAATGGTGAGTTCGTTGATGATGGTAAAACATTACTAAATGATTATATAACCGTAGAGGAGTTAAGAGCTTGTACAACTTGTAATGCCTGTGTAGAGGAATGTCCTGTAAGCATTGAGCCACTTTCTATTATTAATGAGCTACGTCGTTATCTCGTTATGGAAGAAAGCAATGCTCCACAAGAGTGGAATCTTATGTTTAGCAATATTGAGAATAATATGGCACCTTGGAAATTTAGTCCTGATGATCGAGATGCATGGGCAAATGAATAATAAATCAACAATTAATTTATACGCGTAATTTTTAAATATGCGAACTAAAAAATAGTAAGAATGAATGTAAAAAGAATAGATCCAAGTAGAGCACCTGAAGTATTATTCTGGGTAGGTTGTGCAGGGAGTTTTGATCAAAGAGCACAGAAGATTACTAAAGCATTTGTAGAAATATTGAATGCGGTAGACTTGGACTATGCAATTCTGGGCAAAGAGGAAATGTGCACGGGTGACCCTGCTCGGAGAAGTGGCAATGAATTTCTCTTTCAAATGATGGCGTACAATAATATTCAGACTCTGAATATGTACAATATCAAAAAAATTGTAACGACCTGCCCACACTGTTTCAATACAATTAAGAATGAATACCCAGAATTAGGAGGAGAATACGAAGTCATTCATCACACCACTTTGCTTCAACAACTTATTGATGAAGGTAAAATTAAAATGACTGAAGGTGGTGCTTTTAAAGGAAGAAAAATTACTTATCATGATAGCTGCTACCTTGGCAGAGCAAACGATATTTATGAAGCCCCAAGGAAAGTTCTAGAAACACTTGATGCTGAACTAGTTGAGTTAAAGCGTTGTCGAGCCAATGGATTATGTTGTGGAGCGGGTGGTGCACAAATGTTTAAAGAAGAAGAGCAAGGTGATAAAGGTGTGAATATAGAACGTACCGAAGAGGCACTAGAAACCGGTGCTACCACTATAGCAGCCAACTGTCCCTTTTGTATTACCATGCTTGGTGATGGCGTAAAAAATGCAGATAAAGAAGATAGCGTGGAGGTTAAAGACATTGCTGAAATAATTAACGAAAGCATGCAGAAATAATGCACCAAGAATTTAATAAAATACCTCTTGACCTATCTGATGATAGTCGTGTGTGGATATTTCAATCATCACGCCCCTTTAATGCTAAAGAGAAGCTTGAGATTGACGAACAACTCAAAAATTTCTACTTACAATGGCAAAGCCATGGTGAAGATGTTAAAGGTTGGGGTGCATTGTTGTTTGATACATTTGTTGTGGTTATAGCCGATGAAAATAAATCTCAGGTAAGCGGTTGTAGCACTGATGGCATGACCCGAGTTATCAAGAGCCTTGAGCGGCAGTATAATGTTAATTTTTTCGATCGACTGACCATTTCATTCTTAGTAAAGGACAGAGTTGAAATGCTTCCTATGAATCAAATATCGTATGGCTTAGAGAAGGGATTTATTGAAACAGATACCCCCCTATTCAATAATTTAGTTGCCACTAAGAAGGCATTAATCGATTCTTGGTTAACTCCTCTTGATAAAAGTTGGCTTTGGCAAAGAATCGTAGAAAAAGCTTCATAAATTTCAAAATATTCTTAATTTCGCGGCCTATTGGTTCCTTAGCTCAGCTGGATAGAGCATCAGATTTCTAATCTGACGGTCGCAGGTTCGAATCCTGCAGGGATCACACTCAAAAGAGCTTCAAGCATATGAAGCTCTTTTTCTATTGAGCTAGTTTGCAAGCACCTCTAGAAAACATCTTACCTTTTTAAGATTTATTTATCGTAATGCTCAAATTATATATGCTGTTTCAGCCTACTTTGCTTCTTCATTGACTTTTTATAAACAATATAAAACAAGTCCTGACCTACAACCATACATCGACTGCATTTGGTTTGAAAATCTATTTGATCGAATTGAACATAGATGTAAGAAACAACTGCTTATCCCGGATCAATCGGTAGAACTCATTTTCACAGACCATAAAATTCATCGGTCTATTGAAGGACGAAAAGAAGAGAATGGGCTAAAGAGCCATTTAGCCGGCATGAAAACTAAATGGCAACATGTTAGTTTGACAGGAAGCAGTTTGCTATCTATTCGATTCAAACCCTTTGCTTTGCGTCATTTTACACGACTTCCTATTCTTGATACGATTGATCAGCACCTAAATATTGAAACCGTTTTCGGACCAGAAGTCTTGGAGTTGGAAGCAAAACTTTTTGAACAAACGGATATTTTTCAACAAATTTATCTGATAGAACAATTCTTAAAAAAATGTTTGCATAAACATCAACTACAACCTTCCTTTTTTGATGTTCTACTTGATCGTGTATTGAAGACATATGGTCAGATATCTATTCATGAATTAGCTCATTCGTTTAAAATATCGACTAAAACTGTTGAGCGATATTTTTTAATGCATTTAGGCATCCCACCCAAAAAATTCTGTAGACTTGTACGATTTGTTTATACTATACGTCTTCAACAACAATGTAAAAACATTGCACTCACAAGTCTAGCTTATGATGCATTCTATTACGATCAGAATCATTTCATAAAAGAAATAAAGAAGTTCACAGGCTTAGTACCCAAAAGATACTTTACATCGGACAAAGGGATTCAAACAAGTATTTTTTCTGAGTCTATAAACTAATTGTCGGGTTTTTACTATTTCAAGGATGCTCCCCCTTTTAATATTGCCTCAATATTTGGTTATGGTAAAACGACTGACAGTTATTCTATTATGCATATGTATATCCCATGTTAGTTCTGGTCAACGAGACTCTTCTTGGCATTATGACATTGGATATTCTGGCGGAAATTTTGTACACCCTGGTATAACAATTGGAGCGATAAAAACGATAAAAATTGATAGCCGGAAGAAAAAAAATGGTAAAACACTAAACAAGCTTTGGGGCATTGGAGCCCGCAGTGGAATATATTCCCATAAAGAATATAATACGGGTTATTGGTTACAATCGGAAGTGCAACATAGTCGAAGAAAAAAGGAAACAACCGGTCATCGTTATTCTTTAGGTTTAGGATGGCTACGAACACGTATACCTGAAGTGTATAAAATATCTTCTGCCGGACAAATAGAAAAAAAATATAACAAAGGACTTAATTACTTTCTTTCATCACTTAGCTATGAAAAGTACTGGAATCTTTCCCGTCCTTGGAACAATTGGATATCTGGTATATATATCCGTCCCAGAATACAGTTATTATTCCCATATTTTCAGGGTAGCAGTCAGTATTTTTTATTTGAACTCGGATTTAATTTTTAACACATGCACAAACTAACATATCTATTTATCCTATTACTTCTTTCTACATCTTGTAAAAAAGAAGATCGATATCAGCAAAAACATACAGATTTCTTTCACGTAGAAATAAACAAGGCGATATTACCAGTTCAGGTAAGAGGTAATACAGCTTCTAGAAAAATGATTCTCTACATCAATGGTGGGCCAGGTGGTACAGGTTTAGATGTTGCAGAAATAGATCCTGGCCAATGGCGCTCGACTTTAGAACAAGATTTTGCGATGGTATACTACGACCAAAGAGGAATTGGTAATGCTCAAGGCCGAATTGATGAAAGTAGTATGACTTTAGAACAGTATACTGACGATATTCATGCTATTTGTCTTAGCTTAAAAGAACGGTATCCAGAGTGTGAACTACATATTATGGGTCATAGCTTTGGTGCTTTATTAACCTATCGGTATATACTCCATAAAGGAAATGAAAACTTAGTACGTAAATATATCGCCGCGGCTGGTGTCGGGACTCGACTTCTGGATGATGAGCATTGGGTAATTCGCAGGTCATATGTACAAAACATAACGACAAATAATATTGCTTCTAACCAAGATAAAGATTACTGGCAAAATGTACAGCAATGGCTTGATCTACATCCTGTTATCAATACAGTTCCTCTTAGAGCTAAGTTATTTGAGTATATGCAAAAAACCCAGATTGAAGAAGAAGCGGAAATCAAGCTACAACATGTGTTTAATATTCTTTTATTCTCTGGTAATAATTTCTTTCCATATTATCTAACGCTAAAGAAAAGGCAAACTCTATTAAATAAATTGGTCGATCAGGAAAGAAAATGGGATATCAAGTCCGAGATATCCAAAATAAATAAAGATATACTACTATTGGGTGGCGAATTTGATATTAACGTTCCGCCACAAGAACTTTATTGGGTTTATAGTCAAATACAAAGTCAAAAAAAGAAAGTTACTATTATTCCAAAAGCAGGCCATGATATGTTTATCAGTCAACCACAGTTATATTATCAGAGTGTAAAAGATTTTATAAATAAGTAGTAGAACTATATCATTATTAATAAGAAGAGTGATCATTATAAAACAAAAAAACGAGCTAGAAGATCTAACTCGTTTTTTCTTTCCTATTATGTTGTCTCTAATTTTCTATTATACTACTTACTAGATTTTTTGACTAACAAGATTACTACTAGCCTTGGGATGGAGACACACCCCAATTATTTATTAATCCCACTTTTTAGTTTCGTTCAATCCAGCTTCTTGAGCATTTAGGATATCACGCTTAGAAGGAGTAGAAGCACCACTGTTTAGGTTTACAAAAGCTGCCACATGTACATTACTCATTTCACCAATTTTCATGCTGTTCAGATCAACACCTTTGAATGATACTTTTGTATACTTCTCAGAAGAGCTTAAATCAATCGCATCACCTTCATTAGCAGTAACCATGCCACGGAATACGTGAGAGTGCTTCCAGTTTGCATCAACTACTACACTAGAAGAATAGTTAGATTGTGCACCTGGAGAAGATTGTGGTACATCATTCTCAATAATTGCAATAGAAATTTTTGTATCACCTGAGATTGGTGCGTTGTAACCAACATATACGTCTACGTCAAGCATTCCACCTGATTCAGAAGTTACCATAGCAATACCACAATCAGCAGTTAAGCCAAGAGCTGTATTAATTTCTCCCATCCAAGATCCTCGGTTTGAAGCATCTGCACGTTGTACACTGCCACTTGGGAAACCACTAACACCAGTAAGACCTTTCTGCCAAGTATTGTAAGCAGCTACTTCCATTGGATCACCATCGTGAATCGCAATACCAACTACTTTACCAGGATTAGCTGCAATAGCATCTTCCATAACTTTGGCACCTTCTGGGCACCAGCCACACCATTCACCAGTATTCTCTTCAAGAACAACTTTTTTAGTAAATGATCCAGGAACCTCACCTACAGGCATGGTTGGAACAGGTTCTGGGTCAACACCACCTCCAGGAGGATTGGTTGTGCCACCAGGTACATAAAACGGGTTTTGGCCACCTTGATTCGGAGCTTCTTTAGTACAAGAACCTAAACCGAAAAGCATCGCAGCTACTAAACATAATGATAATACTCTTTTCATCTTTGATTTTTTAAATTGTTAATTATTTATTAAGGCACTTACTAGCTTAATGGTTTGAAACAGCAAATACCTTGTTCACATTATAAGTCGAATTATAATACCTGCCCCCCTATCTTTTTTAGTAAAAAATTAGATTTTTTTTATATTTTCTCTACATAAGCCGCTTAAACTACTATAACTAACTAAAAATCAACCAGTTATAGAGATTTACTATAATTAAAGGTCGAAACATCCTTAATTTTAATAAACCGTACGTACAATAAAGCTCGTATCGGCCGTATAGCCTGAGAAGTTACCAAGTCCCCCCATTACATTGTTATGGACGATAACGGGTTCCGTCAAAGGAACACCTCTGGTCCTATTATATTGACTTGAACTAAAATAATATTCGAAATAGTTTTCACTAACGGATCTTATAATCACTCTGGATTCTAAATAAGTATTGGATAATTGCGGATAAAAACTATTCGCAGAAAATTTGATCGACTTCGTTGAGCCGTTAAATCGTTGATTATCCAACATAATTCCATGCATAGTTGTGCCTAGTTCTAAACTGAAAGGTTCCGAAGAAGTAGGAATAAAGTTAACCGGATTATTCTCAGGTGAAATTGCTTTATCAAACCAAGGAGTGTAAGCCAGGTTTGAATCCCCTTGCTGGAGATGATAACGTACCCAACGTTGCTGAAGAAACAAATGAAAAAACTGCTTTTGAATACTCTTTTGTCTTAGGACTAACTCAAAATTTAGATACTTGTTAATCGAATCACCTTGTTCCGATCCTTTGAAACTCTGAATATCTACGCTGACATCTGGCATTTTATCAGCAGCAGATAAGACGGTCCCATCAGGAAATTTTACATCAATAGCGTAATTTTTTGATTTTGCAAAGTTTCTGTAATTTCCAGTATATAAACCTAACATGTTTCCTGGGCTCGGAGGTGAATATGAAAGTTTTTCAAGAAGATTGCCATTCTCATACAGGAAAACATCTGCCGTAGCTATATCTCTAACAGAACTAGTATCATTTAATGATTGACTTTTAGTAATTTCTAACCGACAAGGTTCGTCGCTACCATATAAACCATTTACAACATACTTCGTATCTACAATAGGCACATTCAATAAGCGCTGCTTCTCACAAGAACATACGAGGAGCAGCAAAAAAAATATTATAATATTATTTCTCCGTTCCACTTAAAAGTATTTTATAGGTAAAAGTAGGTATTATTGGGAATAACGCATTCTCCTTATATTCCTCGAATAACTTATTATCGAAAACCTGTAGATGTCGTGAGATATATACTGTATTAAATCGATTATAAATATTGTATACATTCAAATGGAAGGAATGCTGCCCCCATTTTGTAGGTTTTATATAATTCAAACTAAAATCCCATCGATGATAACTCTGCATTCTTGAATTGTTGCGTGCACCGAAGTCTCGATTTTGTGGTACTCCTCCAGCCCCATGTTGAATACCAACAGCATAACGTCCGGTTGGAATACTTATTGGAGTACCGCTAGAATACACCCAGCTTGTACTTACGCTAAGCCTTTTATTAAAAGCATGTATGATGGCTAAAGAAGCATCATGTCGACTATCAAAACGAAATGGGAACTCAACACCATTATTGATATTTTGAAATTGACGCATACTCTTAGAAAGTGTATATCCAGCCCAACCAGTTGTTTTTCCCATCTTTTTTCTTGCATAACATTCTATTCCCTGAGAGCTTCCAGACCCTGTCGTAATTTTTTCAGAGGCATTAATTGAATTTTGAACAAGCGAAGCTCCTTCCTTATACGTGATAATTTGGTTTAGTTTCTTATGATAGGCCTCAACACTAAAGTTCCAACTTTTATTTAAGTTATAATTTACTCGCGCTGCAATTTGCCTACTACGCTGCGGCTTGATATTTTCCGTAGGCAAGATCCATAAGTCTGTTGGAGCTCCTCCAATATTTGAGTTGGTGAGCAGATGTAAAAATTGTGCCATCTGTGCATAAGAAGCACTTATATTCCATTTTGGATGGAGAGCGTATTGCACTTCTAAACGAGGCTGCAAAGAAGAATAGGTTACTTGATTTACATTATACAAAGTAGCCCGCAGACCAGCATTAACGTGTATCTGTTTCCACTGCCATTCATCTTCAATATATCCATTAAACTCGGTTCCCTGTACTTTTTCTGCGCTACGCTGGGTGCTATCAGAACTTTGTGTTACTTCTCGAAATGTATTCTCTGGTTTGAACGTATGATAAGCCGCATCAGCTCCGAAACGAATGGTATGATTTTTATTCATGAAGTAGCTCAGGTCTGCTTTCAAAATTTTATCATTAATCTCCGCTTGTTGATCATTTTGAAAAATATCAGGTATCGTATAAACAATACTGTTCTCAAGGAAAGTGCTTGTTTTATATCTCGAATAGGCTAAAGTTAGATTAGCTATAACTTTATCGTTTATAATGTGCTGCCATCGGCCAGAAAGTATACGATTACTGTACTGAAGATCATTATCATATACAGATCGCCATTGCAAGGTGCTATCTCTTTGTATTTGCTGCCGAGCATACTGATCAGAACCATTGTAAACACTTAAGAATACCCTATTCTTATTATTAAATTTATAATTGAACTTTGCATTAACATCATAGAAATTAAAGCGCGATCGACTACTATCTAAACCATAATAAGTCTCAGAAACTTGCCACCGATCTAGATACAAATCAGTAAAACTTCGACGAAAGCTCATAATAAATGAGCCCTTTTCTTTTTTTAATGGCCCTTGTACAAGCACCTTAGAAACTACAGGGCTTAAAGAAACTAACAAACTATTTTTCTTTATATCGCCATTCTTCATATTAATATCCAATACTGAGGATAAACGTCCTCCATATCGTGCTTTAAATCCTCCTTTGCTTAGCTCTACGCTATTCAAAATATCACTATCAAAAATTGATAAAAATCCAAATAGATGAGTAGGTCTATAAATAGGAACTCCATCTAGCAATACAAGATTTTCTTCTGGTGCACCACCTCGAACAAATAAGCCACTAGCATTCTCGGTTCCACTTTTAACCCCTGGCATGAATTGTAATGTTCGGATTACGTCGGCCTCTCCTCCGATAGAGGGCAATGCATTAATTGTTGTAGCTTTCAACGATATCTCGTCCGATAAATTATCGTCATTTTTTTCTTTAATGACAACAGCCTTAAGTTTACTATTATCATTCCGGTCAAGTTCCACATTTAATTTGGTATTAGTCTGAATGCTTGCTTTCAGTCTACTTCTTTTGAAGCCAATATAGGAAACAACGAATTCATAGTTTCCAGGTGCTAGGGTCATACTAAAATAGCCGTTTTTATCCGTACGCGTTCCTACTTTTCCCTGTGGGCTATAAATATTTGTTCCGATTAAGGGTTCTCCACTCACTTTATCCGTTACAAAACCACTAAGCGTAATTTTTTTTGGAGTATTAGCCTTTTTGTAGAGTAATACTTTATTTTTCTTAATTGTAAATGCTATATCACTGTTTTCAAATAACAGCCTAAGAGCTTCCTCCAAGGAAACGTTTTTAAAACTTACCTTAACTACTTTCCCTTGGATTAGACTATTCCTATACGCAAACGTGATGTTCGCATCATTTTCAATTTTGTTTAAAATACTGAGGAGACTGACGTTGTGCGCATTAAGACTTACTGTTTTTGAACCTTGTATTTGCGCGGTTAATCGTACACTGCTTAATAGAAAAAATACAAGGACGCAATACTTCATCTTCAGAAAACAATACCTAATTCAAACTTCCTCCTTTTAAAATGTAGTTTTCTGGTTCAGTTTGAATTACTTCTACCTTAAAGGTAATCTTTAACTCGTTAAAGAAGTCCTCAATTGTTGTATCATTTAAGGCAGTAGAGTATTTCATCCCCAACAGGTCTTTGTTCTCTAACTGAATGGTTACACCATAGTTATATTCTATACGATCTAGGATTTCACCTAGAGGCTTATTTTCAAAAGTCATATTACGAACGGGTATTGCTATACCTAAATCGCTTCTTTTAAAATTTGTAACGTCAAGTTGCTTAGATTGACTAGAAAAGGTCGCTCTTTTATTTCTTGTCAAAATCGTTTGATGTTTTTGTTCATGACTATCACTGGTCGCAATCATTCTAACTTTACCTGACAAACAGGCTACGGTAAAAGCTTCTTGCTGTCTTGTATCTACAGTAAACGACGTCCCTAATACTTCTACTCTTCCTTTTTCCGTAACTACTTCAAAAGGTCTTGATTCATCATGAGCAATATCAAAATAAGCAAATCCATTTATCGAAACAGAGCGCTCATTAGCAGCAAAGTGTTTAGGATAGGTCATAGAACAAGGACCAAATAAATAAGCTTGAGACCCATCAGGAAAAGTTAAAGTGTCTTTTTCATTAGGTTGTAGAACATATTGAATGGTTTCTTGATTACTGTTTGTATTCAATAGGTAGTTCGCTCCAAAGATCATAAGAATCAATGCTATAGATGCTGCTACTCCATAAGCGACCTTTAATCTACGTTTCGGTTGCTCTACCGTAATATGCTGCTCAATGGCCATCCAAGACAGATCGCTGTTTGACGCAAAGTTTTCCTTCTTTTGAGCCAAGGTATCCGTAACACCCCAAAGTTCTTGATATTGGTTATAGACAATAACGTTCCCATCATCCTGAAGCCAAGCATTTAAAGCTATTTGCTCTTCCGAATTCAAGTCTCCCTCGAGTTCTTTTAGAATAATTTTTACTATTTTTTCTTCTTCTATCATAGCTATTACGCTGCTTACAGCCGTTTTAAGCCTATATCTCCTCTAATAAGGTCGTTATTTTTGCTTCCCCCCCCTATCTTTTTTATCAAAAACACAATTTTTCATTAATTTAATGGCCTTAGTCATTTGATTTTCAATGGTTTTAATTGAAATATCTAGTTCATCTGCAATTTTTTTTCGCGGATATTTAGAAAATCTACTTAATGAAAAGATCAACTTGCAGCGTTCAGGAAGCTTCTCTATACAAGCCAATACTTTTTTTTCCGTTGCTACATAATTCAATTTATCCTCTGCATTATTATCCTTACTAACCACATGTAGCGTTTCATCAATTCCATAGATTGAAGGTTGTCTTTCTTTTTTTCGATAATAATCGTAGGCCTTATTTGTAGCTGCTCGATATAAATAAGCCTTGAGAGAAGTATTTATCTCAACTGTTTTTCTATTCTTCCAAAACGATATAAAGATATCATTTGCCAACTCCTCACTCAATTCCGACTGACTGGTCAGCTTATATAAATGCCTTGTAAGCAAAGGATGCATAAGATCAAACAACTCCTTAAAAGCATGAACATCATCGTTTTTTATCGGCAATATGAACTGATTACAATCAGGAGCTTCCACCAGATAAAAGTAAGTTCAAAAATAATTACCAGAAAAAAATAATAATATGCGATTATAATAACAGTATTAAAAAGTCAAAAAAACTATTTCCTTTTCGCTTTATTACAAACAGGTATAGGTTCTAAATTGTTTTGTAAAATAATATTAAACTATAACTATCTTCTATGATCCGAGTGCTTTATATTTTGCGTAAGCTTTGGCCATTTTAGTATCGTATTTATTCTTTTTATATCCCTTACCATTATAACGTAAAGCAAAACCTGCCCAGTTCTTTGCTTTTAAATATTTGATCAGATTATTCTTTTTAATAAACCGACCAAAAACCTCTAACTGATTCGCTTCACTTATTTCCATGAACTCAACAAAGGTCTTAACATGAGTAAACCCTAGAGCAGTTGCATGGAACCCCATCACTTGAAACAGTCCGTAAGACGCAGATGAAAGGGCTGCTTCTTCATGTATTTGTTTTGCCTTATCTAAGCGACTATGTTGATTTTGATTATAGTACTTTCTAATCCAAGAAGGATATAGCACATTTTCATTGCCAGCACGTTTAGACGCAGGAGCAATACCTCGTTTTTTTAATTCTCGCCAGAAAACATGTCCTTCAAATAAAATCTTGATTTTGTTATTCTTAAAGCCGCGGCCACTACTCTCAACCTCATGCACAGCCTTAACAGCGGCTACTTCTAGCCCATATCTTTGTGCAAAATCTCTAAGATCTTTTTCACTTAGTAATTTGTTTATTGTCTCTTCCTCATCTTGAGCTTTTATTGCTGGTGCGGGTGCCTTTGATCGCAATGCGTGTTCAATAGCCAACCATGTTTTGGGGCCACAGATGCCGTCTACAGCTAATCCTTTTGCTTGTTGAAACTGTTTAATTACTTTCTGGGTTCCAAGTCCAAATATGCCATCGGCAACAAGATTGTAGCCTAGGCGGATTAGATTTTCTTGTAAGAGTAAAACCATCTCACCTCTTTTACCCACCTTTAGTATGCCAATTGGTTTAGAAGCAACAGAAACAGGAGCGCTCGTGTTCATTTCACGAGCAACTCCGTTTAGTAACATCCATGTTTTTGATCCAACAATTCCATCTTGCTTTAGCTTGTTCTTTCCTTGAAAATCAATTACCGCCTCTTCAGTACTTTTGCCAAAATATCCATCCAAAGAAACGTGGGCATACCCCTTACTTCTTAGGATTTGCTGCAACAGTATAACAAACTCTCCTCGACTTCTTAGTTTAAGAACACCTTGTAATGGTTTAATGTCAATCATGGGTACCCGTTTTAAAGTCCTGGTTTAATAATTCGCTTAATAAGAGAACCGTTGATTCTGTTGGTCAAACCTTCCATAATAATCTTAGATTGAGGATTGTCGATGTCAACATTTCTTATCTGAATAATTTTACTTCCTGCGAATTGATCTGGATTAACACGTACTCGTTTCATCTTATCAATTCCTTTATCTTGAACACGCACCGTAACGTCAAATGGATTTCTCGGGCCTGCATTTTCGATGAGAATACCATCACCATACTTCGCAATACTGGCGGATACTTCTTTGTTTTTAGCTCCTTGTAAGCCCAACTCATAGGAACGCTTAAGACGACCACGCACATCATGCACGAATCCAAGATTTACATCGGCTTTCTTACTACGCTCACCAGTAACAAATTTTAGAACGGGTTCTGGAGTATAAGTATTTTCTAACTTTACATTATCCTTGCCATTTCGCTTAGTCGTTGTTTTTAACTTTGCAGCGTATCGACTATTTGCCATACTAAACTCATAGTTCCCAGTTTTAGTACCTTTTACGGCAGCATCAATGTTTAAACTACCCTTACCTTTTTTAGCAAAAACCTGTAAACCATTCTTTACATCAAATGTTGGCATTTGAACAAAATTTCGAATCCCTTTCGATCCAATATTCATAATACGCTTACCTCTATGTGTGCCAAATAGTTTTTTTGATCCTGAAGAAACCTGCTCTACTTCGGCATCGCCAAATAAAAATACCATAGTTGCAATGACTTGCGCAATATCAATCAGTAAATCATAGATTAAACTTCTCTGCTGTCCACCATAGTCAGAATATGGAACAGCAAACATATAAGTACTTGGCAAATTCAATCCCAGACCTGTAAGATCAGATGAGTTTGTTCTGTAGTTACTACCTGAGTTAAACTCTGTGGTGAATGTATTGTTCTTGAATATACAAATACGGTCTAACTTCTCTCTACCTCCAGGTTTAGGTACATTCCTCCATACCGTATTCGGATCGGCAACATAAATTTCATCAGGTGCATTTCCTCTACCCACTTTATAATCATAGGCTAATACGGCATGTCCTCTACCGTCATTTAGATCTTGCAAAGTAATGATCGGCAAGTTTCCTGTACGAATATAATTTCTTACATCACTGAACACTCTGCGCGGACGTAGCACAGCAGCATTTAGAATATTACTGATCATTCGATTGTATACCCGACCACCTAATTGAGTGCTTTGAGCACTATTGATAATATTGCGATAACTACTTCTAATTTCAGTATGTGCTGAAATTCTACTGCGATCGGCAGTAGCCTTATAACTTTCATGCAATGGTTGCATAAATGCAGAGTTATTGGCCATGGCCCGGGCGGCTTCCGTACTCATTCCGAAACAGTTTCCTCCAGCTGCGATACCCTTGTAAGCTACTTCGTAGAAAATAGAATCCAATGGGTTTTGAACATATTTATTCCAGAAATTATCTGAGGTCGCATCAACGTCTGTAAATGTATCGGCCATCATCTGACGGCTCAAATTATTTGGCCCTCGGAAGTTATCAAAACGCCACCAACATTGTGCTCTAAATGGTTCATTTCGGTCAATCGTTCTAGGAATATTCATTGAGTATTCTAGTCGAACACTTGAAAACTTAGGTGAATCTCCATTCTTTGAAGTCATGTTCTGATTGGCTACAATTCTATTTTCAAAATCGGAAGTCAAGCCAAAACAATTTTTCAACTCAAATGTTTTTCTAAATTCACCAAGCTTATCATCTCCTGAACCTTTATCATAATCCCAGTACTGGACTCGAAGATCTATTTTAGTTTTGCTATTTATCCCAGTAAAGGACTTGGTAATGTTCATATTAGCCGTGGTCTTTTTATTCCCGCTCTTTTTGTTATTCACTAGTACGCGACCATTTTGCTTAATTGTCGTTTTTGTATATAACTCAGCAGAACGATCTTTTCCAATTGGAAATGGTCCTGCCCATTCGGTACCATCATCTATACTTCCAGACTTTGCCTTTTTGAGAATAATTTTCAAATCAGTAAGTACTTGAGCTTCGCTCCAACCTGACCGATATACTATAATCCCCTTTTGAAAATCGTTATATACAATATTTGTTCCAGGAACGTTCGTTTCATTACTAATCGGAAAACCTAACTTTCCTGTTGCACCACCAAGTTCTTCATATTTTTGTCGAATCAGGCCATGTACTTCAAAGGCGCCTGTTCTAGGAGACCAATAAATAGCTCCATTTCTAAAACGTGAAACGCGTCCGACATCTCTGCTACCTTTCATTACTTTTTCTTCATCCGTTATAGGAAAGCCAAGGAAGCTCGATACTCCTCCAAGCTTTTTATAACGCTCCCGAATTGCTCCATGCACTTCATGCGCACCTGTACTTCTAGCATAATAAATAGTTGCACGTTGTAGCTCTGTTCTCTTACCTCCGTTTAAAGACATTGTTGGCTTAATAGGCAATCCAAATGGACAGCCATGACTTCCAATACTGACATAATAAGCATAGCTTTCTCCTGTTACCTCATGCGCACCTGTTCGGCTTGACCAATAAATGGCTCCTTGTTCAAAATAACTTACACGAGAATTTCTTGTACCAACAGTTTCATCAGATTTTGGATACCCTAAAATCCCCTTAACACCTGGTTTTAGATAACGAGCTAAAATAGCACCGTGTACCTCAAAAGCACCATGTTCCGGATGCCAATAAATTCTTCCTTTGGCATATACTTGAAAACGTCTTACTCCATCCATTCGTTCTGGTCCTCTTTTAGCACCTAAAAAACTACGAGAACCGCCCATGTCCTGATATTTACTTTCAATTGCACCAATACCAATACGAATTGCCTGACTAATTAATCGCTCATATTGAGTTGGGATACCGTTATAAATTTTCAAGGCAGTGAGTGCACCAATAAATTGATCTCTTCTTCCGTCTACCCAAGTCCCGATAAAAATTCCTTTTTTACCAACTGGTTTTAAATTAGCATTTTTAATGCTTCTTCTGCCTACAACAACATTCTCCTTGAATAAAACAATATCATCACCGGTAAATACACAAGCCACTTTTGTCCAACGATTTGGTAATATCGCATTGGCTACTTTGATTTCTGATGCGCAGCTGTACCATTTACCATCGGCGCTATGAATAGAAGCACGTAAGAAAAACCGAGTCCCTTGTTTTTCTAATGCAAATGCAAATGGTAAAAATTGTCCTTCTGCGAGTTTAGATTTTGTACTCGTTGAAGCGCTTGGGTTTACAAACATTTCTACGCAGAACATATCAGCGCTCTCAAGAGAAGGAGCACTCGGTATTTGAAACGTGCTTCCCTTTTTAAAGTTAACAGCGTGTCGTGCTCCGCTCGTAGTTCTTGCCGGAAGATCAAAGACCTCACAGTTTTTAATGTTTTTTGCTTCGTGCGTACCATCTGAATTTTGAAATGGCATCGCGGAAAAGTCATAATGAATGACGGGTTGATTAACAATACTTGGCATAATTTAATTTATTCTTTATCCTTTTAAAATCATTCCTACTCTATTTACAGTTTTCGGATTCCCTGCTGACTAGTTCGAAAAAATAAGTTTGCTATTGTTTTAGCTGTATTTATTTAATGACCTGTAACAAGTACAAAGGTTTTAAGAAACAGTTTTAACGACAAGAGGCTACGAACCCATATTGGGAAGGCAAATGCCCAAATCGTTTTGGGGATTTTTCCCCATTCTTTGGGGGAACAGACTTAAACTATTACGTACAATGCTTTCAAGGACGGACATTACGAGTTTCTTGCTAGAAGAGAACATACAAAGACAATACGAGCAATGCATTTTCATCAATACCTTTGCCGCCATATCTCAAAACTATTATCATGAAAAAAAAATTGATGCTTTCCGTCGGGTTTAACTTAATACTAGCTGGCTTTATTCTTTACCAATATCAAACAAAGAATGCCCCCCAAACTTGTTGCAATCAATATGCGGGCAGCACGATGACCATTGGCGCCAAAGACGCTTTGAAAATGATTCGTGCATACCGAAACGAACGACAACAAATTATAAATTATGCAGCAAACAATGCTCCTGCCATTCCCGAAATCAATTTGTCATCTTATAGAAGAAATAGCAATGACGCCTTTATAGATAGTCGTGCTATTACCTTTCCCATAGACACCATAAAAAAGTATATCTGCAGTATAGAACGTCAGATTGAATCAACACCTAGTTTGCAGGAGTACACACTCTCAGGATTACGTTTTTATTATATCGTTTATGATGAAAGCTCAGAGTATGTTCAAAAAGAAATTATCCCACATAAGCCGGATTATGAAAATTGTCATTCACTGCTTATCGTCCCTACTGTTTATGACGAAGAACGCGCCACCCATATTGATTTTGAACCGAATCTTTTTGCAAGCAAGAGACGAATAGACCAAGGACTCCTTGAAGAAAATACACCACTCCAATTCTTACACTTAAAAACGGATGCAAGCACACGAGCCGCATTGCGTGTTCAAAATAAAGGAAGTATTTGTCCTCCTCCAAAACCATGTGATGGATATGACCTTTTAAACTTAGCTGATGATTTATGTTTAAGCCCAGAATTAAGCAGCACTTGTCCTGACTAAACATATGGGTATTCTTATCATAGCTTTAGAAGGAGTTAATGCACTACTCTATTTGTATTTTGGCTTCCAGTCAAAATACAAGCCTTTAATGAGTATAGGGTTAAGCTTCTTATTGATCGCTATTACAGAAACAATACTCAATTTGTATTTCAGGTGTAGTCCATACTTATTGGCTATCCACAATTACTTTGATGTGCTTCAGCTTTTGTTATGGGCGCTAATATTCTATCAAGAATCAAAACGACTTAAGCGTTCTATTGTACTGCTTGCTTTATCTGCAGTTACTTTTTTCACGATCAATATACTTTTCATTCAAGAGTCTATAAACAAACTAACGACACATTCTATAGCCGTCAATTACATCATCATTGCTTGTCTTTGTATTGTCTTCTTCTATGAGAAAATGATTCTTGAACGCAATACGTTGATCTTTTCTCATCCATTGTTTTGGTTTACGTTTGGTTTATTCTTAATGAATATATGTAACGCACCTTACTGGGCTTTATATAACTATCTAAACGATACCAATGAGCAGTTATTTGTTACCTATGATCGTCTTACCAAATACATTACAGTAGGTGGATATATAATGTGTACTTTTATAATAAGATGGAAGAAAGTATTTCCGGCGAGATAATCTATACGATCATTATTACAATTATTGTCTGCGTGGTATTGACGTCGGCAATACTTGGTCTCATCTATTTAACCTACAGAAATAGAAAATTATACGAGTCCGAGAAAGCACTACTTGAAAAGAAGAAAGCCGATGAAATCAACCGACTTCGTATTAAAGTAAAAAATGAAACATTAAATGACGTCGCTAACGAACTGCACGATAATATCGGACAAATTCTAGCGCTCATGCGTATAAGCATCAAATCTCTTAAGAAAGGACTTTCTGATGAGCGCATCGATGTCATCGATGATTTATCGGAGCATGCATTAGACGATGTACGCAACCTAAGCTATGAGTTAAAATCAGGTTTAAAAACACGTTTTGAGTTAAAGAAAGCACTAAGCAAACTGTTAAACGACGTAGACCGCTCTGGAGAAATTACAACAGCCCTAAATTGGATGCAAGAATTTCCAAACTGGGAAGAAGAAGACCAGCTTATCCTTTATCGTATTTGTCAAGAGTTTATTAGCAATAGTATTAAACATGCTAAGGCAGACCACATCGCTCTTTTTTTTGAATCATCTGAAACGAGTTACACCTTAAAGATATCTGACAACGGCATTGGTTTTCAGAAGGACGGCTTAGACAAAGGAGCAGGAATAGACAATATGCGAGAAAGAGCAAGCTTAATCGATGCTCAACTCACTCTTAATACTACCCTTCAAAAAGGCACCGAACTCATCATTACTAAAAATAGAAACTATGCATAAAGTTATCATTGTTGACGATCACCAGTTAGTAGCCAAAGGTATTGCCGCTTTGGTCGATACCTTACCCGACTTTGAAGTGAGTCGTATCCTTAAAAACGGCAAGGAACTTCTATCTTTCCTCAAGATCAAAGCAAATCTCCCCGATCTTATTCTCTTAGACCTGAATATGCCTGTCCTAGATGGGTTTGGAACAATGCAGCAACTTAACGAAGCAAAAATTGAAGTACCAGTTCTAGCGCTCACCATTAACAATGATGACCAATCAGTTATTAGAATGCTTCGTTTGGGTGTTCGAGGTTATTTACTCAAAGACACCGATGATGACGAGCTTAGCACTGCCATGAAGAAAGTATTGGAAACGGGTTACTATCATAATGACTTTTCGAATAGCAAACTGTTAGCGTCTCTTCAAGGTAACGCCACTCAACCACAGATTGTTTTAAAGGAACGAGAACAAGAATTTCTTAACTTAGCCTGCACAGATGCTACTTATAAAGAAATTGCTGAAAAAATGTTCCTGAGCCCCAAAACGGTTGATCATTATCGTGATGCTCTTTTCCAAAAGTTTGAAGTAAAGTCTCGAATTGGGATGGTAATGTTTGCCCTAAGAAATAATCTGTTGGACTTATAAGTTTACAACTTATTACATCATTAGGATTCTGTATCACAAAACTGTTGACCATAGAACCAACAGCACGGACAATGCAATATAATTGCTGGTTTTATATAAGGTATTATCTGCAGCGAGGACGCTATCTATGGACAGTGGGAATAAGTAATTTACTCAGATCTATATTCCCATGTTTTAATGACTTTTTCTTTTCTTTTAGCTTGATCGAAATCAGTATTCAAACACAACTTCGTATAGAAAGAAATTTTATTAACATCAGCAATCTTACCTGCAAAAATATAAAAAACCCAAGCACTGGCTCTATTTAGCGATCTCTGTTTCAGTAGAGAATTAGTATCTAAATTATATACTGACTCCAAAGTTCTACTACAAAAGAGACTTTTGAAACTTGAAACTTTAAGTTCACTTTGAGAATCATTAATTGGCAAAAACACGAAACTTATGGTGTCTTTCTTGTTCCAAAAGGTCCACTTTTTTTTCCCGTTGCCAGGAAAACTTTGTTGAATAACGCTAAGCGTATCGCTACTATGACGAACGAATGGAATGAATTCCTTATTTATCATTAACCTAAGCAAAGAATGATTATTAGGACTTGACTTCCTTCCCAATTTCTCAACATGAAGTTCATTACTTATATTCCTATAGAGGCCTCTCCCGCAGGAAGTGCAAAATAATACTACTAAAAAAAAACATAATACTTTAGCTACCATAGGTTAATACTTATAAGGCACTTCTTGTCTTTGAAATCTAGTCTGTATATTCCCATGTCTATCCATTCTTAGAACACGTCCAAAATTAGTTTGTTTAAAGAACTTACTGTGCGTATTTTTTATTAATATTTTTGTACTTGGATCTGGAGACATTTTTCCTTTGGGTCCTTCAATTACTGCATAATGAGTCCTCAAAGGAAGTCCATGTTCCTTTCTAATCATATTTTCATAATGGCTCGCGTATTTTTCATCTTGTAGGATTTCTTTACCGCTCCAAGATTCTAACCTCCCAGGTCTTTTATCTAGATAAGATTTAACATGGGCTAATTCGTGACCAAGGTTTAGCCAATTTTTACTAACTCTGCTATCTTCAGTATCAAAACCTGACATATTATCTTTAGGATTATAGCCAACTGAATTATCATCTGCAAGAGTTTCCATAGCTTGTTCTATTACAACGTCCACGGTTCTATTTGATAAATCTGTTACTAACTCATTTCCTTTACTCTTAGACTCTAACTTCCCAAGGGCTTTAGCTACTTCTCCGACAAATTTATCATCGCCACTATACTTATCCCCTTCATCAGTATAAAAACCTGCTCCCTCCTTTCCTTTTTGTAAATAAGTAAGTCTTAGTGGCCCACCAGCACCATTATTGGCCTCTTTATCAATTGCATTAATTCGAATTGTATCTCCATAAGGGTCTGGAAATAAAATAGGATTATTGGCAAACGCGGCATATGGACTAATTCCAGCACTAGGTTTAGGATCGATATTCCATCTTCTCCCTAAACGAGTATCATACTCCCAAAATTTAGCTGTATTATGATTCCCCAATCCAGCGATTTCATCACTTCGCTCTTGACCATTAAACCCATAACGGAACGCATCAGTAGTTGCTTGTTTATAATCATAATCACTCGTCTTCGGCATCCCAAAAGCATAATAATTATAAATCGCCTTATCCTCTGTAGTCGGATTATAAAAAATATACTTATGCGTTAAGAATGGTAAATAAGCCATCGTAGTCAAACGCATATCACTAATCACATTACGTACATTACCTAAATGATCCTCTAACTGATAACGCTTCTGACCCAATACCGCATCACTTACATAAGATGTCAAAGGCAATACATCCATATATGAGCCAGTTCTCTGAGTAGCTATACTAGCGACCTGTACACCAAGTCGACTACTACCATAAATAGGCCGCTCTACACAATCAAAACTAGATGCCGTGATATCCCGATTATAAATAGCCATCGTCTTACCATTTATATCTCGTGAATAATACGTCCAACTTATATCTCCAGTAGCTGTTTCAACCTTCTTAACCGCTATACGGTTCCCCTGTGCATTGTAAAAATAATGATTCGTATAACCTGTCGGAATATTCTTTTGAACCGTCTCTACCTTACCCATCCCATTCCATGTAATCAGCAAATTCTCTTTACTATCTTCTATTAAATTCCCTACGGGATCATAGGTATACAAATTCAAACCAGAAGAAGTATTCTTAATATCACGATAAGCACTTACATCAATCCCAACATCTGCTAATTGATCCAACTGATTATTATCATCTGGGTTATTAATCGTATAGGTAAAATTATCGATCAAAGTAGGTGTTACTGTATTATAATCATAACGCTGTGCTTGTTCTAAATTACCATTCGCATCATAAACAAAGTCTTCTTGATAACTATCATTACTCATGATTGTATACACATTACCTGCCCCTCTCGTACCATAACTCGACCGAATCAAACGATTCAACTCATCATAACGATAATCATTCACATGATAACGGGTCGCATCCAAAGATGCATTCCCCGTCTGTAAACTACTTACATTCGATGCCATAATCGCTGCTATATTCCCATTATACAGCTGATCCGTCGGTGCAAAAGAGGCCGTCGATTCATTATAAGAAAAAGGGGAACCGCTACGTTTAAAATCATCCTCAAAATACTGTATCTTAAACCCAAACTTATCATCTAAAGAATGTGTTGAGGCACCTGAATGATTCAACGATTTTAATAAACTCGGATGATTCATCCCTTTCAACCAACCATTAATTGTATAAGCATAATCCAAAGTCTGCAACTTGGTATCTCCTAAATCCGTAGCCTTTAAAGGACCATGCTTATAATAGGTATATACAGCATCCTCCATCCACGTCTTATTATCCTGACTCGTCTCAACTCGAACTATTTTCTTATTCTCATCATATTCATAACGATGATACATCGCATCAGCTGCTCCCTCATCATATAAAACCTTATTCACCGAACCACTAATCTGATCATACTCATACTTAATAAACGTATAAGGCTTATCCGAAACGGTTCCAAAGTCTTCTCCTATCCATTCTACATTACCCGCTAAATCATAACTGTATCGCTGTGTACTATGATCATCACTGATCGTCCCTCCTATAATACTCGAGATACTCCATAAACTCTGTACTCGGTTTCTAATATTCCGCTGCGATGGACCCACACCCATATAATTCGTCGTTCCATTCGTCGTCACACCATAATAGCTATTCACAATATTATGTACATTATTGGTCGTAACCGATGGCCACATATTATCTGCATTCACTAAGCCTTGTAAACTACTAAACACACCACTATATTCCATCTCCCCTGTACTATTCACACGACCTAAATCATCATAACGAGTAAAGGAAATACGAGGAGGACTCATGGCAAGCTGACGAGCATCCTGACTACAACGTAAACGACCCGCATTATCATAGATATAATGCGTCTCCCCGCCATCAGGTGAGATCGACTTAATTACCTCATCATAAGAGTTATAATCATACTTTGTGGTTAATGGATACACCTGAGGGGCACTCCTGTCGGTTGCAAAAGAAGCGGCTCGCTCAACACCCTTAGGCGGTACTGTACGAATCAAATTACCTGCACGGTTATAATAAAACAAAGTATAGTGATGCAATCCTTCTTCATAACTCGCCTCAAACTCATCATTTAAACCATCAATACCACAAGTCGCATCATACTTCATGCGCAATTCATGCTCCTCATCTTTCTTAATCTGATCGACCTGATTACTTAAATCTGATAATAAGGACATCGCCAAAGCATCATTACAGGACTTCGGACCAATCTCCTCAAATTCATAAGGCATCTCATCAGGGATATACTGCACACAAATGGACATCGGTTGGAACACCTTATGATTATTCAAAGACCACAGTAAAACGGTTTCCTCATCTGTAGGATTACCCGCATCATCATAGTTCATAAACGTATAGTATAACGGTACAACCTGTACATATTTATTCACAGACATATCGGGAGGGTTACTCCCTGCCACGATACTACTCGGAGTAACCGTATATGCATTCTGAATATCATCCTCGCCTGATAATTGTGTGATAGACGCTCTAGGCTGTGTTAAAGGTGCTACATTCTCATCATACTCTCGTAAACAAGGAATATTTACATACCACTCCCAACCCACAACAGGTGGTTGATTCACCAAACCGATTTCAGAGGCCGCATAATATACTAGATAATCATCCTGTGCCGTCAAAGCACCTGATATCGTTTTTAAATCATAATTGTTGATATCATTCGTACCCTGGGGTAAAAAATTATCTTTCTTTATCCGTACAAAATATTCAAACTCTATCGGATCACTATTTAATGGCGTAAACTTCCTTGCAAAAAAATGATCCTGACCCGTAACTAAATCCTCGCGTGGATAATCACTCGTAAAGTAAACCTTATTACCACTTGATGAATATTCCTGTAAAGTCTCCTTATACATAAACTCTGTTGTCCCTGAATAACCTGTAGGAGGAATCACCTTAATACCCACTCGCATAAAACCATGCATCGCTAAATGACTCGTATGGGTTCGCTCTATCGTAAAGACAGATCCATTCATCGTTGCCGTTTTAACCTCTGTTGTGGGTTCTCCAATACTAAAACTAAAACCTGCTGGATTAAAGGTAATATTCTTCGTCTTACCGCCAAATACATTCTCAGACTCTAACTGCTTGGAGCCACTACCATTATTATCGGCGGTAAATACATGAGCAATAGGACTCACACCACCCAACTCATCTGAAACTGGATTGATATAATTATACGTATCCTCATAAATATTCATAATACCTGAACTTGGACCCGTATTGATTTGCTTGTTGACTAAATTCGTTAACCAAGGAACTAAATCATAAGCCACACCCGTAACACGATCTGGAGAATACCTCAACATATTAGAATACTGTGGATCTTGATGGAAGTCTATATGCTCCATAGGATATGCAGCATACTCATGCTCTTCGTGTAATTTAGGACAACAAGAGCGGTATAAAAATCCATCAATATTCGGTAACGGATTTTGTGACAAGGTATTCCCTTCTACATAACGATGATCATTACAGTCCCTTGAAGACATCGGACCACCGTCCATACTAGAACAAACCTCACAGGCTGGCTGATACAAACTCATCCAATTATTATAGGCAGGCATCGTAACTGCTGGAATCACATCTTCGAAAGCAGCAGTTAAATAAACCTTGGCACGCATCGTAGTCGCCTTTATAAATTCAATCTGTTCTTCGGGGGTACCAATACCCTCTACTTTACACTTCGTACCAGGACACTTCGAACTTATAACAGTCAACTTACATTTACTCTTACAATGATCAACAGCCATCTCGGTATACGTTCCAATCCAGTTCGCTGAAATATTATCTCTCGCCGGAATCTTTGGATCATTCCCATTATAACCCATAAGAGTCCCATTCCGGTTCTCTACAATACCCACAGCGGCAGACTGCAACTCGGGAGAAAGAAACTCATCTTGAATACTCAACTTCACTGCATCGCGTTTCCCATCACATAATGACCGGCAAATACGTTCGTTCTCTTGTGTCATAGCAAGAATCTCTGCATACGTACCATTTGTCGGAAGGGCGAAGGATGCCGTAATATTGGTATTTAAGGCATAACGAATCCCCTTAAAGAAAGTCTCGATCACCTCTTCGGATTTATCACATGCATTCGCAAAAGGTAAAGTCAGAATATTCCAATTCGGATCAATATAGTTTGCTACATCATTATTATTAGCAGGTAATGCTAAATTATTACAAGGCGATGGCATCAAGGCATTATTAATACTGTTCCCATTTAAAATATTTACAGACATCATCGTACTAGCTGCAGATACCGCATTCAACGTCGGTGTACCTGAAGCAGGAGCAGGAAAGTAAAAACAACGATAAGGATGTGTCTTATATCCTGGACTAGAACTTGAACCAACAGCTACATCAGTACTTCCAATAAGACGGTAACCGATAAACGTAAAGAAGAAATCTAAAAAGTCATTCGTGATCGTGGCTGTAACAGAAGATGCATTCTGACACTTATCTTTCTCGCGATCTAAATATGCTTCTACCGCTAACTCCCAAGCTTTCTTAATATTCTCACAAGCAAAATTCTTACCCACATCATCTGCTACATTCTGATTGTTATGATCATAAATCATATTCTCTATAACCGTTACCATATCAGGACCCGTCAAAGCTAGATTCTGACCACCTCCTACATCTAGTTTATAAGCCTCGTTATAAATAATAAAATGATCTGTAAGCGTTGTAGACAAAGTCGTACAAGGGGCAGGTGATGCACTATTATAAGCCGTAATCTCCTGACTAAAATAATCAATCAAATCATTCGCAAATACATTTGGCTCAGGACAGGTCACCTCCTCACAAGGAGTAATATGAAATACTAACTCCATATCACAACCTGTACCTTCACTAGCACCCGATATATAAGGATCTAATTTGATAATCCGAGTTTCTAAATTGGGAGACGTCGCATTAATACCCAACATCGCATAAACCCCATTAGGACCTTTTAATAATTGATTACTTAGTTTCGTATTCAAATCCCCTACACTTATATTTGGAAGTGAAGTGATCGGTGCACCCAATGCATCACAAACAACCCAATTCGCTGTTGTACTATAAATATTAGCATCGATCGTTTGAAGCAAATCATTTACATAAACATCAATATATTTTAAAGTCGTATTCCCATTTAAATTCTTCAACTTAACCCGCTTCGTTAAAATATATTTACCAGCAGGTATGGTTACTGAAACATTACCAGGATCATCAAAATCAACACCACCCAAACCAACTGGCACATCCTCACAGGGTAAATTTGTAGGGTCAATCGTAACTGAATTAGCCCAAACTGAACCCTGTGGATCATCTGCATCTACTAACTTAAACTCAACTTCATAATCACATGATTTACACTCTGTATTACATAAATAATCTATCGTCTTTTGTTCCAGCTTATAATTAAAATTCAAAGTCGTCGTTGGCTTGGCAAAAACCAAAACCTTACTCGATACCACCTCATTCGGTACTGCACTAGGACTACCTCCGATCAGCTTATGAGAAATCTGTACAGGTGCCAGATTAGTAGCCGATGCCAATGGCTCTAAATTTTGCGCTGTCGGTAAACTTAAACAAGTAGCAATCGTCTTACCCGTCTTCTCGATATAAGCAACATTAACCGTTTGATTCCCATCAATAGTCACTTTCTTGATTACATGCTCTGGACGAGGAGCCTCAGATCCAAACACGCGAACCAATTCTATATCAGCAACATCACCAATAAACATACGATCTGTTCGAGAACTCGTCGAATTAATCCGTAATACATCTCCTGCCTTACTCGTCTCAATCACCTCACTTAAAGATGAACGATCAAAACGTACACGACTAAAAGCATAACCATCAGCATTCGGTACATTAACATCCGTATTTAAATCTGAATAATAAGTCGATACAACAGAATTTGCTGGTAAAGGATTGGGATCCTTACGCGTCGTCGCAATATCAAAATCATCAGGATTATATCCTGCATTAAAATTATCTACAAAGCCTAAATAACTCCGACCCGTTGGCGCTGCCAAAGTATGCAATACATCACGACCCACATAATCTTGAAACGTCTCATTAGCGATAGACTCATTGTAATGATTATTCATCTTCTGAGATTGCTTCACCATACCCAAACCATTGACATAAGAAATCGATTCGCCTATGATCGTCTCTTTATGTTCACTCAGCGTTCGAAGAGATTGACCTTCTATAAAGGAACGACTATAGACCCAGTTCTTGTCATCATCAAATTGATTGTAATAGAAGATACTATTCTCCGAAGCTATATTAGCCTGCGTAATATTAATCGGTACACTCGTTAAAAAGGGCGGATACATCGCTGACCAAGGACCCCAATTGTTAGGATTACCTTCCCCTCCCGATTCTTGATCATTTAAACCTCGAACACGCCAAATATAAAACCCATTACCATTCGGCAAGGTCAAATCCTTCGTCGTACCATTTACATTGATCATAAAGGATTCATTCCAAATATGCTTATTATCATAATAATGAAAATCGCCATAATCAACCATAATATCTGTCTCGGTTGTCTTTGTAGGATCATTATTATACATCTTTAATAACTGTAACTGATACGTACGATCAGGACAACCACTCCAACTAAACTTTACTTTATTACTACCAGGTATCGCTACAGGTTTTATCAAACTAACCGTCTGACCAGTCGTAGCAAATGCACGCTTGCTCTCAACCTCCTCAATCTCACCGCGAATCTCAACATATTGTACCGTAATACCAGTAGCGACTAAAGATGGTACTGTCGTTGAAATATAGTTACCCTTTAATGAAGGTTGACCTGCAGAAGCTTGATTATAAAAATCAACCCCCTCCTCCATAGGAATCGTAATCGTAGCCTCTGTAACAGGATCGGCAACCCCATTACCACCTAAGGTAACCGTTGCAGACGTCTGTAAACCTGGAGCAGGACTCATATCGATTATGTTGGAAACATTCAAACAATTTACAAACTGACTCCGAAGATTAAGCGTAACACTGTAGGCATGGCGACCTGGAGTATAAATCCCCTGAAATGGATCGACAATACGAATCCGATAAACTAAATTAAACTTCTTATACTCGGTTCCACTCGTACATAAATTACTACCCGATGTCCCACACTCTGTTAAATCATTCAACACCAACTTCTCGGCCAAAGGAGGACCAGCGACCGGAGCAGCTTTAACAAAGGATAGATTCTGGGTCTGACCATGAGCCAAAAATCCTAAACATAGAAAAACCAATACCCCTAAAAGACTTCCTAATTTTTTAATACGTATTACCATAATTATCTCTTTTTAACTGTTAGATTCTCAAATGTGTATTGCTTAAATGTTGGATCTTTTTTCAATTCCTTAAGAGATGGAAACTGTTCCTTTCTAGGCGAAGAAACATATTCATACTCTGTTATAGATTTATCCAATACATGGTTTTTATATGTAGTGACCAAACGAACTGCCTGTCTCTTTTCGATATCCACTACAATTTCAACATGTGCTATCTGAGCAGCCAGAGCAGCTTCTCCCTTATAGTCAAATTGTTTTGTAATCGTTAGTAAATTGTCATTGAGTATCCAATTCCCATCTGTCAGGCTATCAATCATAGAAGTATATTGCGAGCGAATTACTTTCGTTTGATAGCGTAACGCACTATCAGGAAGTGAGTTTCTTAATTCTATAGATTGAGCCAATCGATCAATTTGTAACACCTGATTGCGATTATAATAAAGCGTTCCCTCTTCTGAACTTAATACAGTAAAAGCATGGTTTACCCACGTACGCGTCACGACCTGCGTCGTATCTATACGAGTAGAATCCGTATTATTATGTTTCGGATTCTGAATAGCCGTAACCCTTGTAATGATCTCGAAAGGCTTATCTTTTGGTTTGATCTCCAAATAGTTTGTATGTAGCCGTTCTAAAATACCTTTTACTAATTGGACATTTTTAGCGCCCTCTTTAGCCAACACACTCTCTGAACAACATAACAATGCCATCAACGTAAAAAGTGAAATGATATTTATCTGATTTCCCATACCCTTTCTTTACTGTGGTCTGGTTTCTTTAAAGCCACTATTCTTATACTTCTCTTCAATCACCTTAGCACCTTTTTCAGTCCAAACGATCCTTCTAACCAACTTACCTTCTTTATTATATACATATTTAATAGGCATATGATCATCATTCAACTCAGCAAGTAACCTTTTCCGACGAGCATCATAGACATAAGCTTTCATAGTACTCTCCATGGGTTGATATCGGATATCATCAATAAATACATCCTTATTAACAGGTTTGATTCTCATGGTATATACGTCTGTATTCGAAGGATTATAGTACAAACCAGGGATGACAACTTCAAACAAACACCAGCTTCCGACTGTGGCAATTTTTGTAGGGTTATGTGTACTGGTTAAAGAACCATTTGTTCTAAATTCTATATTACAACCATCATTGGGTACAATAGCACCATTTGCTGCCTCATCGAATGTCGGCCAAGTGCTGCACCAGTATCTTACTAGAATATTGTTATTACTATTATCATAATCATCTGTACTCTCATATGGTATTTCAACATATCCTGTAGATTTCTTCAACTCTAATGTATTCTTACCTGAAGACGCAAAGTTTACATCAATACCATAGTTCGGGGCAAACCCATAAACGCCAGAGTATTTTGCCTGAACTGCTGCCAACGAGGTCATATCTTCAAAACTTTCGAAAAATACTGAATTGTGCTTAGCGTTACTCGCTACGACACCTGGCATAGTCTTACCAACTGTATAATGTACAGAGGATGGCACTTCAATCGCATCTTCTTCATCAATCACCTCTCCATGCGGAGAATAGTTCAATACTTTGGATTTCAATACCCAACTTGGATCAGTCGTATGATCATTCCAACCCAAATAAGCATACTCAAACATTCCTGAATTGTAGTTTCGAGCAGCTGGGTCGGTATAGGCTTTATCCCGATCCTTTTTATACATATAAGAATCTTCAATGCCCCAACTACCCAGTTTATTCCTACTAAAATTATTGCTTAAGGCAACACCTGGAAGGGCCTTATAGTCTGTCAGCTTTGTATAATCCCAATCGTGCTTAAATGTAGAGCTTTGCAATGAAATTACATTTGACAATAAGTTACCAGCATCAAATAATTCTTCATTAAAAGATGACTCAGAGCCAGTACCCTGATAATTACAAGTGAAATTCGAACCACTCAAACTACAGGTAAATGTGCCACCAACTTGACCTAAATGGATAAAGCCTAACACACCCTTGGGAAGACTTGCACCAGCCAAACCAGCGGACATATAATCATAATCTGGAGAGCTTAGTATTAATGGATCAATGGTCATTGGGCCAGTTACTGAATAACAATTGAGTGGATTGTATTTAATGAGATACAATTCAGTAGGAGCACTCGTAGGGATATAACTTTCATAAATCAAATCTGTATTACTACAATAACTCGGCGAACAGGTCCAAGTACTTTGCATGATATTTCCAAATTGTCCTAGATTAATTTGTACACCCGAAGTCGTACTAAAACCTGAGGTATTGAACAAATTGGTTAAATAGGCTCCCGTTAAGGTAGAAGGCCCAGAAAAATTTGACGGAATTTTTCCGTAGGTCACCATATTTCCGACAATCTGATCCGCATTATTTGTATAACCTGATTTAATTACCTTGGCAAATACAAATGGTATGCTTGCACTAATAGTCCCATCATACCTTTCTACATCAAAAGAGGCCGCAGAATTCTTGTTTGTGATATAAACTCGATCTTCAACTTGACCAGAGGCTTTATATAATTCTAGTAAATCGCCTACAACTAAATGATCTGTATTTGCATTAAATGTTAATACACCTCCCGTACTTACTGTACCACCTACTAAAATTTGTTTATTTTGGTTAAATGCTTTTTGATTAAAGTTTGGATAGTGCATATGAGCAGGCTGTGAATAGGCATAGTACTCGGCTGGTATCGTTCCATTATTTAATGGACTTTGAAAATCATCAAACGTTTTTACCACCACGGCACTTCCAGAGTATTTATTAAAAGTTATGTTGTCAGATTTGTTATTAATTCCATTCTTAATTTCCTCAACTGATTTCAACACAACTGGCAAATAGGTTGTTTTGTTCGCAACTAATGTGCTCAAGTCTCCATTATTTTCAGTCTTCCATAAAATGGCACCGCCAGAAGGAGGGATCGGAGGCCATAAAAGAGGTAGACCGAAGTCTAGATTAAAATCCTTAGATAGATGTCTAGTAATTGTTCTTTTACGCTCAGCTACAATTTCCATATTGACCCCTAGATAATTGTTTTCTTTCACATTGCTTACCACTTCGGTCTGTAATGGAATTTTCTCTCCAGGTTCGTAATAGGAATATATTTTCTGATATACAGGAGGTATACTTAAATCTGTCCCCATATACTTAGATTCAGATTTAGGGTTACCCGCTATATTATAAATCACTTGATAGTAGGATTGAGCCGCCCGGTGATCACTTCTTACTTCATGACGGAATAATCCAAGGTAGAATTTAGTCTTATCATACTCCCATTTTCTGCTATTATAGAAAAAGGGTCTATTCGCTAAGAAAGCAGCTGGGGCATCGTAAGGATAATCCTTAGCGGTATAATATTCATATACATTAATTCCGTCATCCGTTTTCGCCAATGTGGCCGTATGAATATTCTTAATTTGCACAGCCGAATAACCAACAGAAGCAGGTGGTAAGGCACTCTCTCCATATGGGCCTTCGAATTGCTCACGATCTACACCAGCTAATGCTTTCTGATACCACTTCTGGCTTTGTCTTTTTTGAAGGAAATCCACTAAAGCATTTTCTTCTCTCATCTCAGGTGGCTCATTGGCGGCAACTCCCGAACTCAATTCACTAGTTGGACTAATATTATAGGTATATTCAACACCATATAATGCTTTATCATCACCTGATGCTTGCAAACCTTTGTCATAACGTAGAAGCCTTTTTACACGGAGGCCACCTCCTCGCTTTGTCATAATTCGAGGATCGATCGGTAACTTAAAATAAGAAAGTTCTGTATTGATAGCACCGCATATCGTAGATCTTCCAACATAATTTTTCATCTGTTGAACCATGAGGTAATTGAAATTATTCGCCATACCCATTAAAGAACTCCCAAAGTCCATTACTGGCACACACTCTCCTGCTTGATAGCCCGTTTCCGTTTTATAAAAATCCAAACAAACATTCTTAGGAAACTTATAATTGTTCGTTGGGAAAGCAATATTCGCCGTAGTAGGCGGATTAGGAGACGACGCGTTTACCAACACGATTTGCAACTTTCCGTTCGTCCATTGCGCATGACCATACTTCACATAACCCGAGATATATTCATTATTACAATTATCTTTTGTAAGTGGCAGATTGGATGAAGCTGGCGCATCCGCACGGAGTTTATAAAGAAATTTAAAATAGATGTAAGGATTGTTAGCATCAAAATAATTATTCAACATCTGAGCATAGGCCGTACCCTCAGCTGTTGTAATACCAGGGTATAAACTTTGTAAATCGATAGAATAGATATTATCAGCATCATTTGAACTAGAGGACAATGGCATTAATACATTGGCCTTTTTATCTTGCACATAAGAATAGTCATCCTGCTCATATTGCACTTGAATGGTAGCACCTGTAGGTACTTTAATTTGTTTCAATTGCCATGCTGAAGGGTCAAAAGTGGCCGATGGGTTTTGTGGAGTAAAGGGTCTTAACTCAGAACGGTTAACGAAACCATTATCCATATACTCTCCCCATGCATCTACATTGTTTCCGTTTTCAGTAAGATAGTCTGGTGTTTGATTTTTCCCATTATAGAAAGTAGCTAGATTACTATAGCGACTAGGATAAGGTGTATTTGTCGTAGAATAAGTATAGTCAAACTTATAAGGACTTACTCTTGCATTTTTTACTTCTTCATCCTCTACCCAAACTTTTTTCAAGGTCAACTTACCTGCATTAGGAACTGCAGTCGTTTGCAACACCCCAGGTGAATTAGGCCAAATCGAATAGTCATATGCAAACCGAACCGTTTTCAAAACTTTATAGCTAGAAGCCGTTGCTCCACTAGCATCAACAGGTTTGGCAAAAAGGATAATTTTTTCCAAAAATTCAGGCGTACGAGTTACTTGGCCTGTTGCCTGCGGCTCCCCCTTAGCAACACCAAATTCGTTTAAATTGGCACTCAACCCATCCAAACGATCATCTCCTGTACCAGCAGTATTGGGTAAGTTGACTCCATTAAAATTAAAGGTGGTGGATTTATTGGTTACGAAAACAGCAATATGCGTTTTGGTTTCAATTGTCTTCACATTATACATTTCTTTCTCCCCACTTGCATAAGATCCATAATTATCTTTATTAGAACTTAATTTCCCTTGATTATAATTTAAACCAGTAAAGGGGGTTCGCCAATTATACCAATTGGCCCCCAAATTCTTAATTGTACTTCCGTATACCTGATTGTACGTAAATTTCGTATAACCTCCTAAATCATCTTCATCTAATAGATAATTATTATTTAGATCGGCATAATTATCACTCCTTATACTGGTTAATAAATAATATGCAGGGTAAGCATATTGATGTCGCTCTCCAATTTTTCTTGGATTAGCCTGTATGCTATAATTGATATCAGCTATTAATGGTGTACTTGGTGTTCCTGGTAAAATGTTATTCTCATCAATATTATAGCTTATACTTTTTTCATAGCGGTTATATACTGGTAGGGCATACACATAATTAACTCCATTCGGATTCGTAATAGAAAACTCTCCAATATGTTCCGCGATGCTAGGATCAGATCGATCAATGTAACTAGCGTATTGTGAACTCGATCCCGAGTAAGCACCTTCGAAGGTACGCATCGGACTGGTTGAACTCGCTTGATTATTTAGGTATTCATTCGTATGATAATCAATAAACGTCTTACGTCCTACTCGCCCTTTACCTTCAAGCGTATGCCCCGTTTTTTGTTTATAGTTAGCAGCTCCTCCAGTACCAATACTTGGTGTGGTTGACATACTCATAGCTCCGAAGTAATCATCCAATATGACACTCCCACCCATGTCCGAGAAGAAACGAAACTGATAAGGTTCATCTTCATGTATAGCGACGGTAGCATTAGGAAAATCTATACGATCAATCTTTGCTTTAAAATCGTCGGTGTTAGCATTATCAGCCCAGTTATGAGAATTTTGAATATTGGTGTGGCCACTACTTTTAGACCATCCCGCACCTACGGTTGTACCAATATGCCCTTGAACATGTTTATAGGAATGGGTAGAACTACTTTGAGCACCAGGAGGGAACATCATGGTAGGCTTATTCCAGAAGGCACGAAAACCACCAGAAATACCTTCGGACGAAACATTGTAAACATCTACATCGGCAAAAGGAATCGGTAGGTAATTATCACGCTTTGAATAAGTTCCGTTCTTCTCTACATGATAATCCATGATATCATTATTACCGGGATTCTCAGCGGAGTTCGTACTTTGGTAGGTTTTATCGGAGTAAAGATAACCATAGGCCTGTCGTGTTTTATAGGCCACTGGTCTTTGTATTGTTCGAGTTCCTTTTACACTTCCTGATATCCCTGTTACTAAAAAAGGAATATCGGTTGCCATACCAGCATCAAAAGATTCACTTGTACCTGTAAACTCAGTCACATTACTAGCACCTCCCTGATCAGACAAAAGCGTTATCCCATAATTAAAAAGCCCTCCATTCAACTGCCCCAAAAACTTATCTGCAGACTGAATACTATGTTTTGCAACTCGGGCCCAATTAGAAGGAGCTTCCTTATTCTTATTATCTAGTTTTAAGATGCTTTTCGCTCCACCTAGTAATCTAAATACATTTACATGAGGTGAAAAAGATCCTTTACCATCTTCCATGGTCCAAGCTAAACCTAATGAACCAGCCGATAACCCAATGGAGTAACCACCACTAAACCCTTTAAAGTTATTATAAGAATATTTCTTTGTAAAACTAGCATTTAAAGAAAAGGCTTCTACCCCTAAACTTGGCGCAAAGGAAATTGTATTATTCGGTTCTGTGTCGTTAATGTATTCAACATCGCGCTTTTTGATATCATCAGGAAAGCCTTTTTTAATTCGATTAATAACACCTGGATTTAAATTCCAACCATGTCCGACCCAAGAAGCTTCATCATTGGGACCTGAGCCACTATGGTATGCTAAGGCTACAGCATAACCTCCATTATGCGCACCAGGCACTTCTAATACAGGTAAGGAATAAGTTAAATCACCTGTATATGGATTGACCATTTTATCCGCACTAACAGACTCAAAACTGCTGAACTCTGGAGTTTGAGGTCCCTTGGCTTCTAAATCGATATCAATATCTTCATCAGACTCTATAGGCGCACTTTCGTTCGGCAACTGCTCTTGTTCCAGATCTTCTTCTATATCCTGAGCAACTGGTTCTCCAGCATCCGCAAATAATACTTCATCAGTATCTATTGCTTGTTCACCCTCGTTGACAACACCTTGTTCTTCTTCCAAAGCACCCATAAAATCTGCTTCACTTGTAACGGTAACTAATTCGTCATTGGAGCCAAAAGCTTCCTCCTCTTCAGCTAATTCATTTTCTAGATCTGAAGGAACGCTACTTTCAAGGTAGCTTAAATCATCATCCGCACTGGCCAATACCACATCTTTCTTCATACCTTTTTCCAGTTGATCTATCTTGGTATTTAGTTGTTCTTTTTTGCCTACTAATAGATTAATCGTCTTAGTCACATCTTCCTTCGAAGCCATTGTTTTCGCTTCGATTACGTTCCTTTTTCTCAATTCGTTTGCCAACCCTTGTCTAAGCTTTTCAAAATCAAAAGCTCCCTTCTTAACAACTGACTGATTGAACACAAAAGGTTCTTCACGATCCGAAGTACTTTCTTTTCTTTCTATACTTTGAATGGAACGATCAGACGTATTACTCCTAGTCTGTTTCACTATTACATCATTACTCGACATCGTTTGTTGAGTTCCAACATACTGCATCGAAGCCTTCAAGCTATAAACTTGTTCGGCAGATACAACAACGGTTTGAGCCATAAAGAGAAATAACAGTATTGAACTGATTACTTTTTTTCTTTCAACTAATTTGCAACTTATATTATTCATAAAATTTAATTATTAGTGTGCGGTATTATTTACAATAATGCGTTCAGAACATTTTTTTGAATTCCCAAGGACATACTGAACAATATAATCCCCGTCTCGTAGTTTGGAAAGTTCCATCGTGATTGTTTGACCTTGTTGAATATAACCCTCAGTATATTCCGCAGCTAAATTTCCAGAAAGGTCATAGATCTGAATGGTAAGATTTTTTACATCTGCTGATGAAACAATTTGCAACTCACTTACCGAAGTGTTTGTTAAGATTCTTAACGGACAATCATTTGTTTCCAAAGAAGTACTCCTTGTTGTCCGTTCTTGATACTCTCTGATTTTCTGTGTCTCTTCTTCAGTCTGATCTGGAACTAACTTCCATACATCGTTTCGATAAGCGGTCTTACCGTTATGAGCTAACAGACCTGCTAGAAGAAATTGCTCTGTTTTATTATTTTGAGTAACGCTTAATCCGGCGGTTTCGATTCTTGCACCTGGATTATTAAAACGTTTATCCTCTGTCTCATAAACAATATCAGCATAAATTTTACAGTCTTCTTCAGGACTCATTTTTATCCATTGTAAGTTTTCTAAATTTAACTTCCATGTATCATTGGCCAAACCATACAGGCGTGAACTATTGTAACTAAACCCGCCATATAAATACAGGGTATTACGATCAACCCAAACCACGGAAGAGGTTCTATAACCAGGCATAGCAAGCTCACCGTATTCTCCTAAATTGTTTCTATTTACTTTAACTAATTTCCACTTATTAGCCTGTGCATAATATTTCCATATTTGGGCATTATTTATGAAACTTTCACCTGCTAGAGAAATATAATAATATAAGTCTCCATTATACACCCAAGCAAGCCCTCCTTTAATATAATTGGGTTGCTGATACTCTTCGCTCTCAACAAGATCATCTTGCTGTACATTCAAAAAAGGTTGGCAATAATCTTCTTTAGCCTGAGATAATTGCCTCCAAGTTTTTTCATCAAGATTAAAAACCCAAAAATCTTCCAACGTATGATTACGCCCCAGACTATCTACATGAATACCACCTAATACATAAAACTTGTTTCCTCGCTGCCATGTAACAGGAGTATGTCTTGAAAGCGGTTGTGATTCGGAGTTATTTAGCTCAAGAATATCACGTTTAGTTGTTTCAATATTGTAAACAGAGACATCAGATCGAGTATATTTTTTATTCTGTTTATTATAGGCTACTCCAAAAAAAGAAAACAACTCATTGTTATAATGTACTAGCGTATGATTACTTCTTGAGAAATAAGCTGAGTCCAAACTATTCTTGGCAAGGCAATTCCACTTTCTTTTACGAGTATCAAATTGCCAAATGTCATTAAGCACAGCACAACGTCCTTTTCTATTTAAACCCCAGCCTCCATGTACATAAATAAACTCGTTAATCGATACTGCACCGAAAGAACTACGACCTCCCATGTCCGCACTTTTCTTAGAACCAGTCAAACTCATTTTGTTCGAACTGAAGCGTCCTCCCTTGATAACTTCCCACGTCTGACTGTATACGTTTGTTGTAAAAAATAGCGTTCCGAATAATGAAAGAAGAAGTTGTTTGAACATCCTCTCGTGGTTTCTTGCTTTTTCTAGTTGTTTCATATGCGGGTGCGTTTAATAAGTAAGATTGAAGAACACTTGTCAATAAATTCTATTTATTACAGTCTGTTCTTGAACAATATTAACATAAGTACATGTTAATTCAAATGTTAAACTCAATAATTTTATAAACGGTGTGCATTTTTTGATGAACGGTACATTTTGTTTTTTTGATAACTTAAAGACAATAATAAAATAGTAATAAAAGCTTCGACTACTCCTAAGGATAGACTAATTAAGTCTATTTTCTACTAAACACCTCTGTCATAAACGCGTACAGTTCTGGGTGTATCCTCTTGAGTTTTTTGGGTTTTTCAAAAAAGTACTCACTGGCCACTGCAAAAAATTCTGCAGCATTATAAGCACCATATGGTCTTAAGACCGAGTCTTCTCGGCTGATTCTTTGCATCTCTTTTCTGATTAATTCGAACCAAGGAATTAGATAAGGTTCCTCAAGTAATACTTTAGGTAATCCATCTATTTCACCATCCAAGCCATCTATTAAATGGACAAATTCATGAATCGCTGTATTCTGACCATCTCTATCAGTTGCAAACCCATTTAGAATTGCCTTTTTTGAGAGAATCATTTTGTTTTGCATGGTACCTGTTCCTACCATACCTAACACATCCCGTGCCCCACCCTCCGTTTCAAAATCTAAATTAAACGTATCCGGATAAATCAAAATTTCAGTCAGGTTCACATATGTCCAATCTGGAAAAGCAAAAGTAGGAATCACACCACTCGCTGCTACTAACACTCTTTCCGTATCACTTAATAAAGTATTGATTGGTGTGATTTTATAATTAGCTAAAAACTCCTGTATCTCATATTCAAAAGTCCTTTTTTCTTCGGCATTTAGGTTCCTGTAAAAAGTAACTTGTTCTTCCAGAATATTCTTGTAGTTGCTCGATATGCCTTCTACTGGCTTGATCCATTTTCTTTTTTTTGAAGTTATAGAGAAGAAATAAATCAATAGAATAATGAACAAGGCAAATGCAATATATGTGATCATACCATTATCAAAAATAAGCAGGATAAGACTGATAAGAATTGAACAGCGTTTCCTGTGTCTTAACAATTAAACTTTCAGCATTCTATCAGAAACGATAAAGGAATCCTTACTTTTGCGCGCAAATAATAAAAAATGTCTAATAGAACTTTTACTATGATTAAGCCTGATGCTGTTCAAGATGGACACATTGGTGCAATTTTGGCAAAAATCAACGAAGCTGGATTTACAATTAAGGCAATGAAGATGACCAAGCTTTCAAAAGAAAAAGCAGGCCAATTTTATGAAGTACATAAAGAGCGTCCATTCTATGGGGAACTAACAGATTTCATGAGCAGCGGACACATAATTGCAGCTATCTTAGAAAAAGATAATGCTGTTGCTGACTTTCGTAAATTGATCGGTGCTACAAACCCGGCAGAAGCGGAGGAAGGGACTATTCGTAAAATGTATGCACGCAGCCTAGGAGAAAATGCTGTTCATGGAAGTGATAGCGACGAGAACGCAAAAATAGAAGGTGATTTCTTCTTTAGTAGTTTAGAAACCTTCTAGATAGTTCTTACAGAATACTATTAAAACCTTTGTCTTTTTAGACAAAGGTTTTTTCATTTTTATATAAGTATCTTTATGTAAAGAATCATAATTCATGAAGACAAAGAAGGAAATCGTTGACAATTGGTTACCTAGATATACTGGGCAAGGTCTATCTCATTTTGGTGAATATATCCTCTTGACCAACTTTCAAAATTACGTTAACATGTTCGCTATTCATCATGATGTTGAGGTCGTAGGTAAGGATAAAGCGATGCCTTCTGCTACTGCTGAGGGGATCACAATTATTAATTTTGGGATGGGCTCTCCAATGGCTGCTCTTGTCATAGACTTACTAAGCGCGATAGAACCTAAGGCTGTTTTATTTCTTGGAAAATGTGGCGGCTTAAAGAGTAAAAATAAAGTCGGAGATCTAATCCTACCTATTGCTGCCATTCGGGGAGAAGGAAGTAGTAACGACTATTTTCCACCAGAGGTCCCTGCCCTTCCAGCATTTGCATTGCAGAAGGCAATTTCTACTTCTATCCGAGATATGAAATTGGATTATTGGTCTAGCACTGTTTATACCACAAATCGAAGAGTTTGGGAACACGACGAAGAGTTCAAAAAATATTTGAGAAGTCTTCGTGTAGATGCTATTGATATGGAAACAGCTACCTTGTTTATTACAGCCTTTAGTAACCGAATATCTATGGGCGCTCTCCTACTTGTAAGCGATGAACCTATGACTCCTGAAGGAGTTAAAACAGATAAAAGTGACAAAACAGTTACGGCTAAATACGTAAAACAACACTTGGATATTGGCATTGAATCCTTAAAGCAACTTATAAATAACGGCCTTACGGTAAAGCACTTGCGTTACTAACCTTCCCAGAAATTATCTTTACATTTGATGGGTGCAAACCACACCTTTACTTCGTGTAGATAATCTAAGCATTCAGTTTAAAACTGATGATGGATTACGCTCTGGTACTGAGCAAATTTCCTTTGATCTCTATAAAAAAGAAACCCTAGCCATTGTTGGTGAAAGCGGGAGTGGAAAGTCAATTAGTGCTTTAAGTCTTATGGGGCTTTTGCCCACACCTCCAGCGGAAATTACTTCTGGTGAAGCTTGGTTTGACGGTGCAAATCTATTAAAGCTGAGCAAAACGGACTTGGAGAGAATAAGGGGAAATAAAATCGCCATGATCTTCCAAGAACCCATGACAAGCCTTAATCCACTAAAAAAATGTGGCGATCAGGTGTTGGAAGTTCTTCTTCTACATGAGAAATTATCAAAACAACAGGCTGTTGAGGAAACAATCAGACTTTTTGAAGAAGTTCGTCTACCAAATCCGGAATCTCTATTAGATAAATATCCTCATGAGATTTCTGGTGGACAAAAACAACGTGTTATGATTGCCATGGCAATTAGTTGTCGCCCTAAGATACTAATTGCCGATGAGCCAACAACGGCATTAGATGTCAGTGTACAAAGAACCATTCTAGACCTTCTAAAAGATCTACAAGAGAAGTATGAAATGGGAATCCTATTTATTACACATGATTTAGGTCTTGTAAACCACTTTGCGGACAGGGTCCTCGTTATGAAAAAAGGCAAACTTGTTGAACAAGGAACTACAAGTCGAATATTTAAAGCTCCTCAAAATGCATACACACAAGGCCTTATTCATTGCCGGCCCAATGTTGATGAAAGTATAAAATTCTTACCTCAAGTAGATGACTTTACCTTCGAAAAGGATAAAACGTATTTCCAATTTGAGAAAATTTTCATTTCAGAACAGGATAGAAAGCACAGACTGGGTAAACTTCTTACTTCTGATACCATATTAGAGACTAAAAAATTATCTACCTGGTATCCAATTCATAAAAACGTGTTCGGTAAAACAACACATTGGTTTGAAGCTCTGAACGAAGTTTCGATCGAAATCAAGCAAGGAGAAACTCTGGGCATCGTTGGAGAAAGCGGATGCGGTAAAACAACTTTGGGTAAAAGTATTGTAGGTTTAGCCGATATTACGGACGGAAACATCTTATACAAAGGGCAACATCTTACGACTATGTCGAAATCTGAAAAACTAGCTTATCAGAAAGATGTTCAAATTATATTTCAAGACCCATATTCAAGTCTTAACCCTAGAATTAGTATTGGACAAGCCGTGAAAGAGCCTATGGAAGTACATGGCTTGTATTCCTATAAGGATAGAAAGAAGAAAACAATTGAACTGTTGGAAAAAGTAGGTTTGAACGCAATACATTATAACCGATATCCTCATGAATTTTCGGGTGGTCAGCGACAACGGATTTGTATAGCACGAGCCCTAGCGGTATCTCCCAAGTTAATCATTTGCGACGAAAGTGTAAGTGCTCTTGATGTGAGCGTTCAAGCGCAAGTTCTTAATCTACTTGTTCAATTGCGAGATGAGTTTGAATTAACCTATATGTTCATTTCGCATGACATCTCGGTTGTTAAACATATTAGTGATCGAATTGCTGTAATGCATAAAGGTCGAATCATTGAATATAATGGAGCGGAAGATATTTACCATAATGCTCAACACCATTACACGCAAGAGTTGATTGCGAATTCCTTATTTGAATAGTTTTTTGTAACTTAGGTTTTCAAATTTATAAGTATGAGAAAAGTTATTTTTTTACTTGCGATTATTTTTATAGGACATGTAGCTCTTGCAGATTCTCCAATAACTTCTACTAATTTTTATACCGTTTATGAAGAGTATGAAATTGTACATGAAGCACTAGATGCAAAAGGTAAGTTGACGAATGAACTCATGCTCTACCTATCTGACCGAGCCTACCCTATTGATATCAAAATGGCCGTTATTAACGCCCTTGGTTGGAACTTTAACGGGCAAAATAACTACAATACCTATTTAGATTTTATAGAGATGAGAATGGGGATACAGCGAACGAGCGATGCTTTCTATAAAAAAATTGATGCCGACGAGCTTCTGTGCCTTGCCTACTTAAAGGCAATGGATAACTACTTTGATGTAAATGACGCAAAAAAGATCTCAGAACTCGCTGTAATCAAGTCTCGAAGAAGTCAACATAGCTATACGTTCCACTTGATCGATGCTTTAATCGGTGCACAAATTGCCATGGAAGGTAATTGGTGTAAAGTTTATAAAATGACACAGCGAGTAAAAGAAAACGTTAACTTGCGTCAAGATTTTCCTGTAGAAGCTGAAGTGATTGTATTTGATTATATGAATCTGTACAAATCCGAATGCAGAGACTAAAGTTTATCTAACCAGAACTTAGTCATTTTCTTATAAAGGTGATAACGTGTATTTCCTCCATAAATACCGTGATTTCGGTTTGGATAAATTTCACTGTCAAATTCAACATCTTCCTTAATTAAAGCATTGATCATCTCCATTGTATTTTGATAATGCACATTATCATCACCACTACCATGAATTAGTAGATAGTTGCCTTTAATTTGGTCGACCATATTAATTGGACTATTATCATCATATCCTTCAGGGTTTTCTTGTGGAGTTCTCATATACCGCTCCGTATAAATATTATCATAATAGCGCCAATTTGTAACAGGTGCTACTGCAATTGCACTTTTAAATACATCTGCACCTTTGGCGATACAAATACTACTCATATATCCACCATAACTCCAACCCCAAATACCAATTCTTGATTTATCTATATAACTCTTAGAACCTAAATATTTCGCCGCTGCAATTTGATCATCTGTTTCATAACGCCCCAGTTGTAAATAAGTCATTTTCTTAAATGCTTCGCCACGATAACCAGTTCCACGCCCGTCTACACAAGCCACAACATAACCTTGTTGTGCTAACATTTGGTGCCACCAAAAATTCCCTCCCGAAAATTTATTAGCAACCTGTTGCGAGCCGGGGCCTGAATATTGGAACATAATTAGAGGGTACTTTTTACCAGGCTCCATATTATTTGGCTTTATGATCCAACCATTCAAATAAACATCTCGACTAATCGGAACTTTTATTAACTCCGCAGCCACTATATTATAATCACGCATTTTTTCCTTAAGCTTTTCATTATCTTTTAGCTCGCGTACCATTTTTCCTGTATGGTCTTTTACAGAATAAACACTTGGCGTATTTAAGGTTGAATAATTATCAATAAAATATCGAAAACCTTTACCCCAGGATACACTGTGCCAGCCTTTTTGAGGCGTCAATTTTTTCTTCTGGCCCGTATTGATATTAATGGCATACAGGTTTCTTTCCAACGGAGATACTTCAGTACTCATATAATATGCATGGTCAACTGTTTCTTTCATTCCGTTTTCGTCTAGGCCAAAAAGCTTGGTTACCTCCCATTCACCTGTTGTAATAGGGGTTGTTTCATCGTTATCCATATCATGGTAATAGATATGATTATACCCAGATTTCTCGCTTGTAAATAGAAAGGCATTTTCGTTCTTTAAGAATGTAATTTCATCGGATATATCAATATAGTATTTATTGGTTTCTTCATAAACGACTTTATCTCTTAGTGTACGAGGATTCACTTTATAAAATCGCAGTTGATTCTGATGTCGATTGAGCGTATAAATAACAAGACGTTTGTCAAATTGAGTCCATTTAATTCTTGGAATATACTCCTCTTCATATTCTAAATAATTCGTCTCATTATCTTGAACACTGTATAGCCCAATTTTAAGCTTAGAATTAGGATCGCCCGCCTTGGGATATTTAAACTGATATTTTTCAGGATACAATTCTCTAAAATACATCATTGTGAATTCAGGAACCTTGGTTTGATCAAAACGATAGAATGCTAGATATCTTCCATCAGGGCTCCATTGAAATGCCTTAGTAAATCCAAACTCCTCTTCATATACCCAATCACAATTCCCGTTGATAATATTCTCAGAGCCATCTGTTGTAATCGGTGTCGTTATTTCGTTTGCTAGTTGATAAGTATATAGGTTGTTATTTTTCACGAAGGCAATCTGGTCTGATGTTGGTGAAAATGTAGCATGAAGTACTTTATCTTGGCTTATTAGTTTAGTTTCTTTGCTAATCACATTATAAACGAATACTTTATAGGCCGCACTTCGTCTATAGATTCGCTCAGGCTCTGTATACAAAAGGATCTTTCTATTATCCTTAGAGAACTTGTAAGAAGAAACCTTCAACTTTTCATCATGATAAGATAAATCTTTGTACCACTCATATATACCTGTTCGTTTACCCGTTTTAAAGCTTCTAATGACTAAGTCACCCTTTTCAATGGCACGATAAGATTCACCCGACCCAAAGGAACTAAAGCCTCTTACATAGTCTCCACCAAATGTTCCCTTCTTCCAGATATCTTCAAGGGTGATTTGTTTACTTTGTGCATTTGAAAGTAAACTTATAGTTACAAGTATGAGTGTTAATATATGTTTCATAGTTATTTTAAATTCTTAAATAAGAGGTGCTACCAAAGATAAACCCTCCTATAAATAGGAGGGTTATAATATCATTTTTTTTGTTCTAACGCTTAGCCCTTTAAAATACCACGAGCTATTACAATACGTTGTACTTCGCTTGTTCCTTCATAAATCTGAGTAATCTTGGCATCTCGCATTAAACGCTCCACATGAAACTCCTTTACATAACCATAACCACCATGTATTTGCACGGCCTCTGTTGTTGCTTTTTGAGCAATTTCACTTGCATATAATTTAGCCATAGCCGCAGCCTGTGTATAATCGCCACCTGTATCTTTCAGATAAGCTGCTTTCAGACACAGCAGTCGCGCTGCTTCAATTTCGGTAGCCATATCCGCTAGCTTAAATTGAATGGCTTGGTGATTCATAATTTCGGTTCCAAAAGCCTTACGCTCTTTCGAATATTTAAGGGCTAGTTCATAAGCTCCGCTAGCTATACCTAAGGCTTGAGACGCAATACCAATTCGTCCACCAGAAAGAATTTTCATAGCAAACTTAAACCCAAAGCCATCTTCGCCAATTCTGTTTTCTTTGGGCACTTTTACATCTTGAAAACTAATTGAATGTGTATCACTTCCTCTAATACCCATTTTATTTTCTTTAGCACCAACTTCTACACCTTCCGAATCTTTCTCTACAATAAAAGCGTTTATTCCTCTATGCTTTTTTTCAATATCAGTTTGGGCTATCACAATATAAAATGAAGCCGTATTACCGTTGGTAATCCAATTTTTAATCCCATTTAGAAGATAATAATCGCCTTTATCCTCCGCTGTAGTGCGCTGGGATGTAGCATCACTACCAGCTTCTGGCTCGCTTAATAAAAAAGCTCCAATTTTTTCTCCAGTAGCTGCAGGTTTTAGATACTTCTCTTTTTGCTCCTCGGTACCATAAGTTTCAATTCCCCAGCTATAAAGTGAATTATTTACACTCATGCAAACAGAAGCAGAAGCATCTACTTTAGATATTTCTTCCATTGCCAATACGTAGGAGATACTATCCATTCCGCCTCCGTTGTATTTGGGATCAACCATCATTCCCATAAAACCAAGCTCCCCCATTTTTTTAATTTGCTCTGCGGGAAATTCTTGTTTTTCATCACGTTCAATTACACCAGGCAATAATTCAGTTTGAGCAAAATCTCGTGCTGCCTGTTGGATCATTAAATGTTCTTCGGATAGTTGAAAATTCATATTATATAAGAGTTTGCGCGAAGATACAATGTAGCAAATCGTGAAAAGAGAATCGACAATCTTTTTTTTAATGCAAAGAGACCAGTCATCCATAAAAGGATTGATCATTAAATATTTCAAATGTGCATAACCCTACATAATAATTAACAATCCGCTTAATAATTTTAACACAGCTAACTCAATGGGCCTTAATACCTTTGAGATTATGAACCCAAAATTGATTCTAGTCTGCTTCCTTGCCTTATTTTTTATAGCACCAGCTGCTTTTGCTGCTCCAGAAAAGGTTCCGGATTTTGGGCGCATGGGTTATGATTTCAGAAATCCAAATTCACGCAGGCACAAAGAAATTATCAAAAGACTCGATAGTTTCTATGCCGCTGAAGTAGCCAAAGGGTTCAATGGCAGTGTTTTAATAGGTTATAGAGGTCGTATCGTATACGAACGATACTTTGGGTATAGCAATAGAGAAAAAGGAATTAAATGGAGCGAAAAAACGAATAGTCAATTAGCTTCAACCTCAAAACCATTTACCAGTGCGGCTATTTTGGCACTGTCTGACAAAGGTCTTCTAGACATTGATGACCAGGTCAAAAAATATATTCCAGAATTTCCATACAGTCAGATCACAGTGCGGATGCTTTTGAACCACAGAAGTGGGTTGAAGGATTATATCAAATTTGCTGCGGCATCACCAGACAAACCTTACCTGAATAATGAAGACATTGTGAACCTTTTTGCAACAAAACAGCCTAGCTTATATTTTCCTTCTAATACAAATTTCAAATACAGCAATAGTAACTATGCGATCCTAGCTTCTATCGTTGAGCGTGTAAGTGGTATGCGCTTTAAATATTTCGTCGAGCGTTTTATCTTCAAAAAATTGGGTATGACGAATACAGAAATCCATGACCCAAATTTACCCACAAAAACTAACAAAGCCTTAAGCTATAAAGCTGGTTGGAAGCATTATAAAGATATGCATCATGATGGCGTATATGGAGATAAGGGGGTCTATAGCTGTGTAAGAGATTTATACAAATGGGACCAAGCGCTTTACTCAAATAAGCTGCTGAAATGGACTACTTTGAAAGCAGCATATAAGCCATATAGTTTTGAGAAACCCTCTCAGAAAAATTACGGACTAGGGTGGCGTATGATTCACTACCCTGCTGAAAATATGCGTGTAGTTTATCACAATGGCTGGTGGCATGGTAATAACACAGCCTTCTATAGATTTTTAAATGACAACTTTACTATTATCGTTTTAGGGAATAAGTATAATACTAAGATTTATAAACAGCCCGAGAAGATCTTTAGGATTATTTCACCTCGAGAAAAAGCTGTATTATTTGAAGATCAAAACAACGGTTAAGGCAACTTAACTTCAACCTTGCGTTGTGTAACATAATCATTCGCGTAGTCGTTGTTCTTTACTTTTAACTGTATATAATAAACACCTGGTGTAGGACTTGCAAACGCAATTGAATTCTGGGTACTAAATGCTCCATTCGGCAAATCCCAACGTTGTGTTTCGTAGTTTTCTGAGCAATTCTCAAGCACTAATGTATCCTTAGTTGTTATTACAATAGGTTCTTCAGGACAAATACGAGCTCTTGGCTCTTTAGGCTTTACACAAGACGCGATCACTATTAAACATACACTGAGACTAAGAATTACAACTGATTTCATATATGATTACTATTCTTTTGGTAAATGTAAGGCAAAATGTCTATTTAGAGTAACCCAACTTGAGCTTCGTTTTAAACGTCTATATCCAATAATATCGGTTGTATTAAAAATCAAGTTATAATTCAAACCTGTTCTATAAGTAGGTATTCATATGAAGTATCAAGTATTAGACAGAAAAGAAAAATCTTGTAATTCAATAATACCCAATTACTTTTACGAAATATCAAATGAAATATTCATTATCCGTACTTCTTCTTCTTTGTACCACACTCGTTTCTGCTCAAAAAGCTACCTACGTTTTCAAGAGCCCAGCGGACTCTTCTTATAACTGTTACCTAAAAATATCTCCTAATGAAGGTAAGATTAAAGGATTAGTCATCCGTGACTATAGTCGACTCCCTAATATTAGTCGGAAAAGCAAATACCAGTTTACAGACCTTGCGATTGAGAAAGGTTTAATGGTTGTTTATACTTGCAGTTCAAATTACTTTCCTGAACTGTGTTATACTGATACGCCATTAATATTGCTCGATGAAATGATTCATGATATTGTTCAAGAACACAACATTGACCCGGGCAATATTTTTATCGGCGGTATTTCTGCAAGTGGCACGCGAGCATTGCAGTATACCAAATATTGCGAACAAGGCAAGTCTAAGCATAAGACTAAAATAAGAGGCGTTTTTGCAGTAGATTCCCCTCTTGATTTCGAGCGATTCTACTATTCAGCTAAAAACAATGGCAACCAATTCAAAGGTGGTATGCTATCCGAAGCGAAAATGATGGTTCCGATATTTGAAAAAAGACTAAAAGGCAGTCCTAAGAATAACATGACGTACCAAGATCGTTCTGTTTATACTCAATTTGCAAAGGGGGGAGGCAATGCAAGGTTTTTTAAAAAAGTATCAACGATTATATTTCATGAACCTGATTTAGACTGGTGGAAACAAGAACGAAATGCTTCCTATTATGATATCAACTCCTTTGATAATGTTGCCTTCGTAAATCAACTAAAAGTCTACGGCAATCAAGATGTTACACTTATAACAACTTCTGGCAAAGGCTACCAAAATGGCGTACGAAAATGTCATTCTTGGTCCATTGTGGATGAAGTATTCTTGGTTGAGTGGATTCTAAATAGAATACAATAGCTTTATTACTTCTTTACGAAGAGCACATATTTTTCATCAAAAATTTCTTCATCAAAAATTGAGCGCATCTCCCACATTATAGGACGTGTTTCACTCTCTGAGATTTCTTGATGTAAATCTCCACCTTTTAGACAAATTAAACCATTATCAAGTTCTTTATTCTCTCCCTTTCTGATTAATGGTGCTGACCAACGCCAAAGTTTTGACAAGGGGGCAACAGCCCTACTAACAGCAAAATCAAATGAGTTTTTTTGTTTAATATCTTCCGCTCTTTTCCAGACCACTTCTACATTATCCAATTGAAGTCCTTCCTTTATGGCACGTACCACGTTCAATTTCTTATTGATACTATCACACAAAATAAATTCTACGTCAGGATAAAATATGGCTAAGGGAATTCCAGGAAATCCTCCTCCAGTACCTACGTCCAAAATACGGGTTCCTGAATTAAAATCTCCAATAGCTGCAATACTTAATGAGTGCAACACATGTTTTGGATATAGCTGTTCAATATCTTTACGTGAGATTACATTAACCTGCCCATTCCAGTGAGTATATAATTCCCTCAAAGCCATAAAACGTTTTTCCTGCTCCTCCGTAAAATCATTAAAGTACTTTTTTATTATCTCCATTCTATAATTTTAGGTTTAAGAAAAATATTGGGAATATTCTTAATATAATAGACTAAAGTCCAAATATCATAGTACAATATTCTGGACACTAAATCTTGTTCATTAAGCTTACGCATGGTTAAATAATGTATTATAAATACATACAACCACCGGAACATAAACACACCAAGAGCAAACCAGATCCAAGGTTTAAAAAAACAACAGGCTATAAAACCAAGGAAGAAAAAAAAGTGAGAAAAGGCCAAGCCACCTAGTAATAATTTATGCTTGAACTTATAATACCTGCCTGTAGTCAGATGTCGCTTTTTCTGAAATTTCCAAGCAGCTTTACTTCCTTTAGCATCTGAAAACATATGACTGCTATCGGAAATAACAACGGCCGTATTTTTTTTGTTTGCTACTGCATTAATAAAAAGGTCATCATCACCAGATAGAAGATGATAATGTTTTGAGAAGCCTTTATTCGCATTAAAAAGTGATTTTTTATAAGCCAAGTTTCGACCTACTCCCATATAAGGAATCTTGGCGAGTGCAAAGGATATATATTGCAATGCTGCATAAAACGTTTCATATCGGATTTTTCTGTTCAGGCCAGTTTGCTCTTTGTTATAAGGAGCGTAACCCAGAACGATTTCCTTACCGTTATAAAAAGGTTGCACCATGTCAATTAACCAGTTTTCAGAAGTTGGTAGACAGTCAGCATCGGTTAGCAATAAATGCTCATGTTTTGCTTGTTTAACCCCCATAGATAAAGGAAACTTTTTCCCTTTCATATTACGAGATTCCTGTTCTAGGTTTAAAAGGTTCAATTGTTCATACTTCTTGGCCAAGTCTTTCAACATATATATAGAATCATCTGTTGAATTATCATTTACAACCAAGACCTCAAAATTTGGCTTCCCATTATGTTCATATACCTGATTGAGTATATACGGTAGATTTTTTTGTAAATTCGCCTGCTCGTTATGCGCACAAATAACAATACTTATAGGCAAGCTAGTTTTGTTGTCATTTTCTTTAGATTTCCTTAAGAATGCAAGGCGAATGAAAAAAAAGAAATAATAGAAGAATTGCACCAAAGCAAAAAAGCAAAAAACAGCAAATACGATTTGGCCTATCACGGCCCAAAACTACATCAAGCAAATGGATTTCCAACTTCAATATACCGACCCAAACAGCCAAGCTCGAGCTGGAAAAATAACGACAGCTCATGGTGAAATTGAAACTCCTATTTTTATGCCCGTTGGTACCATTGGGAGTGTAAAAGCTGTTCCACAAGAAAAACTATTAGACGAAATTGAAGCAGAGATTATTCTTGGAAACACCTATCATCTCTACTTAAGACCAGGAACCGATATTCTGGAAAAAGCAGGAGGTTTACATAAGTTCATCAGCTGGGATAAGCCCATGCTTACAGATAGTGGAGGCTTTCAAGTCTACTCTCTCGCACAAAGAAGAAAAATTAAAGAGGAAGGAGTTTCATTTCAATCTCATATTGATGGAAGTAAGTTGTTTTTTTCTCCCGAAGTAGCTATAGATATACAACGCAGTATCGGAGCCGATATTATCATGGCCTTTGACGAATGCACACCATATCCATGCGATAAACATTATGCGACGAACAGCATGCATATGACTCATCGATGGTTGGATCGTTGTATAAACCATTTTAACCGGACGGATCCCAAATATGGTTATAGTCAAGCCTTGTTCCCAATTGTTCAAGGAAGTACCTACAAAGATCTGCGCCTTCAAAGCGCTGAATACATTGCCAATAAACAGGCACCAGGTAATGCCATTGGAGGGCTTAGTGTTGGAGAACCTGCTGAAGAAATGTACGCTATGTGTGAATTGGTTTGCAATGTATTACCTAAAGACAAACCCCGTTACCTAATGGGTGTTGGCACACCAGCTAACCTTTTAGAGAATATTGCATTAGGCATTGATATGTTTGATTGTGTAATGCCAACAAGAAATGCCAGAAATGGTTACCTGTTTACAACAGAAGGAATAATCAATATAAAGAATAAAAAGTGGGAAGATGATTTCTCGCCTATTGACCCCAACTTGCCCAATGGTATGAGTTCAAAATATACTAAAGCTTATTTACGCCATTTGTTTGTTGCTAAGGAGCTTTTCGCCCTACAAATTGCCAGTATTCAGAATTTACGTTTCTATTTATGGTTAATGAAAGCCTGCAGAGAACAAATAAAAGCAGGCACCTTTGCAGCTTGGAAAAAAGATATGCTCAAAAAGGTAAGCACACGCTTGTAATTATTTTAACGACTTATCCCCGAGAACTAGGAGTCCGTAATCAAAGAATAGATTAGTTTCGCAGCTAGCGCTATGCTCAATAGAATAGATCGATATATCCTTAAGAACTTTCTAATGACATTTATGGTATGTATTCTTATGTTTACCATAATTGCTGTAGTAATCGATTATACTGAAAAAGTACAAGATTTCGTAAAACACAAGGTTTCCTTTTATGAAATTTTGATTTATTTCAGAAATTTTATACCGCACATTATAGCTTTATTATTTCCAGTTTTCATTTTCGTGTCGGTTATCTTATTTACTTCTCGTATGGCAGCAAAATCAGAATTTGTTGCGATTCTATCAACCGGTATGGAGTTTAAACGCATGATGCGCCCTTACTTTATCGGAGCAGGGCTAATTTGTTTTCTGCTGTTGTTAGCCAATCATTTCGTAATACCTAGAACCAATAAGCAACGCTTAGATTTTGAATCTAAATATACCGGTAGCAATCGTATCGAGGACAACATCAAGGCAACCTACCTCAAACTAAACGATTCGCAGTATGTAAACTTCAACTCGTATAGAAGGACTTCGAATATGGGCTATGGATTTAATTACAATAAGCTAAATGGCAACTTGCTTACTGAAAAAATATTCGCTGCTCGAACCTCCTATGACTCCATAAAGAACGAATGGATCCTTTATGACGTTAAGCGACGAATAAACAACGGTATAAAAGAAAGGTTTCAGCAGAAAGCTGAACATCGTCTCAAACTCGATCTAAAACCTATAGAATTGTTTGAGGAAAGAAAAGCACGAGAACACATGAGTACAGCAGAACTAAATGAGTTTCTTAAAAGAGAACGCGATAAAGGCAGACAAGGCCTAAGTGCTTACGAACTTGAAAAGCACAGAAGAACCTCTGCCCCATTCTCTGCTTTTGTTTTATCGATTATTGGGGCATGTATTGCCTATAAGAAAGTAAGAGGAGGTAGTGGAATGCATTTAGCATTGGGCCTTATAATCAGTGCAGCATACATTGTATTCATGCAATTTTCTACCACCTTTGCTGTCAAGGGAAACCTATCTCCTTTATTGGCAGTATGGCTACCCAATATTGTTTTTGGAATTGTAGCTCTGTTTATTTACCAACGGGCTAAAAAGTAAGGTTACTTACTCTCTAAGAAGCTTTCCAGTCTGGTACACTCCTTCATCAGATTTAATAGCATAAATATAACTACCTGAAGGCAAGCTATTTACAGATACTGAGTTAAGTTTTCCTTTAAGTATCTGTGATTGTACCAACTGTCCATTTATTTGATAAATTTCCAGGTGCATCCCTTGCATCTCTTTTAGGAAATCTACATAAATGACATCACTTCCTGTAGTTGGGTAAACCTTAGCAACTGGAGACTTACTTAAAAATTGTCTGAGACCTGTATTTGTATTCACATTAATATTATCTACTACAATTTCGGTACCACTATGCACAGAATAAATATTAGCAGAATCTAATAAAGCTAAAGGGTTTGCAGAAGCAATTGTATAGCGAACAACGGTTGGCGTCAAACTAGAACCTGTATAGATAAATGGAATCGTGATTTGGGTGAAGCTATTAATATTTGTGGTTAAAATAGTATCAGCTGTAGCAATAATACTGTCTGCTCCATCCGAATCATCAATTAATAACACATTAATAAAAGTACTATCTCCACCAACTACTGTATTTTTTACATACATTGATGTAGAAACTGGCCGAACAGTCAAAGGTGAACCTCCAACTTGGGTATAAGAATTATTCGTAAAATTTATTGCAATTGATGAATTTGTACAAATACCTGGATAATCTTTAGCCGGTAAGCTTCCAATACCAGCGTTTATGGCATCTTGAAATTTTGATGCAACACGTAAAGCTCCTGTTCCAGCTTGTCCAGGATTATCTTGAAATATCTGAGCTTGAAACGTACCATTCGGGTTTAGTAGCTTACCGTAACCAACAACGAAAGAATCGCTTCCTGACCAACCATTAGGCTCTGTCAGTTGTGTAAAAAGAACGGAATAAGAGTTCCAGTTCTCAAAATCTTCAATTACTTGCGCTTGAAGTCTTTGAACCGATATTAAAATGACTAGGAATAGTAATATTTTTTTCATGTCTATGATACAATCTAGTTATTACAAATATAACGTATTCTAAACGGGTATCGTTAGCTATTCGAATATTAAATAATGAGCTACTTAACTCTTTGCAACTGGGCGCTGATTGCATCAAAGTCAGGAAGATCTCCCGCACTTTCCAAGATCTCAGCATATTGCACCACACCTTCTTTATCAATTACAAAAGCTGAACGTTTGGCAACACCTTGCATATCAAAGACAAAAGTATCATACAAACAACCGTATAATTCAGAAACCTCCCTATTAAAGTCAGAGAGCAAGGTAAAGTTCAAATCATTATCTTCTTTAAACTTACCAAGAACAAAAAGAGAGTCAATAGAAATCGCGATCACTTCAGCCCCTATTTCATTATACTGAGATAAGTTGTCTCGCACAGAACAAAGCTCACTGGTACAGACTCCAGTATACGCCAAGGGAAAGAAAAGTAAGAGAACATTTTTACCATTATAGTCATGCAGCGATATCAAGTTTTTATCGGTATTATAAAGCTTAAAATCGGGTGCTTGCTGACCCAGCTGAATTTCCATAGAAATCAATAATGTTTATCTTACCAAATTTAAGTTTATAATTAGTATTTCCAAAATTTAAGTTTGCACAGCCTTGACAAGCTTAAAAGCCTCGATCTATCCATTCTTCGTATCATTGCTTTAAACAAAATAAGCAAATTGACAGATTACATTATTCAACTAGATTCTATTAATCCAATAGAGTTTTATGGAGTGAACAATAATAAATTTAATATCCTTAAAAAGAAATTCCCCTTATTAAAGATTCTTTCACGAGGGACACAAATTAAAATTTCGGGTAATAAAGAAAACGTAGAGGACGCTCGCGAAAAAATTGAACTCATCGTTAAATATTTAGAACGGAATGGCCACCTTTCGGAAAACTACTTTTCGCAAATTTTAGGAGATGACGATGGCATTATAGATGACAGTATTCGAGACAATATTGAAAATAATATAATTGTGTTTGGGCCGAATGGAAGAGTTATAAAAGCTAAAACACACAATCAAAGACTTTTAGCAAATTCGGCAGAGGATAATGATATTTTATTTGCCATTGGACCTGCAGGTACTGGCAAAACATATACCGCTGTTGCATTAGCTGTTCGGGCTTTAAAGAACAAAATTGTGCGGAAAATAATCCTTACCAGACCTGCAGTTGAAGCCGGTGAGAGTTTAGGGTTTCTTCCAGGGGATTTAAAAGACAAAATCGACCCATACTTAAGACCATTATATGATGCTTTAGACGATATGATTCCTTCTGATAAACTAAACTATTATATGACCAATCGGATCATTGAAATAGCTCCTTTAGCATATATGAGGGGTAGAACACTCGATCATGCGTATATTATTTTGGATGAGGCCCAAAATGCCACCGATTTACAGCTTAAAATGTTTCTAACCCGAATTGGACCATCAGCCAAGGCAATTATTACTGGAGATATGTCGCAAATAGATCTACCTAGAAATCAGCAGTCAGGTTTACGTAAAGCATTTCGGATTTTAAAGGATATTCCTGGTATGTCTTTTATCGAACTAGATGGTAGTGACGTTGTACGACACAGATTAGTGCGTCAAATCATTAAAGCCTACGATTCCGATTCTGAAAACGAAGAAAACAAAAAAAGAACACCTCCGAAGAAACAGGACACAAAAAACAAAACAACGGATACTGAAAATTCTAGAAATTAATAATTTATAAATTCTCTTAAGTTAGAGTTATTGTTAATATCAAGATTTACTTTTGCCATATGAAAAACTTGCTTTCTCTTGCACTAATAGCTGTTCTTTTTACGGCTTGCGAAAGTCAGAACGACCTTAGCGATCCTAATAAGGTTGCTGAGAGCTTTCTAAAAGATTATATCACGATGAATTATGAGGGTGCTAAAAAGTATGCCTCTGAGGAGTTCAAAGGCGAGCTAGATCGGTTTGAATCAGAAAAAACGGCCTTGACTAAGGACATTATAGATGAACATGCTAACTCCGTAGCTACAATTAAGGGCATGGATATAAAAGAAGCCGAAGGTGTAGCCATTGTAAAATACTCAAACAGTCACTTACCAGATATTGTAGATCAGCTTGAAATGAAAAAAATTGAGGACAGCTGGTATGTACACAATGTCGCCAACACAGTAGATATTGAATTGGATAAAAAATTCTCTGATGAAGAGATCGAGAAAATGATTGAGGAGGCTGAAGAACAAGAAGAAGCGTCCCCAGTAGACGAAGTAGAATAATTCCTATTGACAAAACTTTCAGTCAATATAAATAAATGGGCCACCCTCCGCAATGCGCGTGGAGGTAATAACCCTGATTTATTAAAAGCAGCAAGGGATATTCAATACTTCGGTGCCGATGGAATAACCGTCCACCCCAGACCTGATGAACGGCATATTCGATACGCAGATGTTGATGCATTAAAGCCAATCGTTTATACTGAATTTAATATTGAAGGCAATCCTAAACATCAAGCTTTTATAGACTTGGTTCTTAAATCAAAGCCTACACAAGTAACACTAGTTCCTGATGGAGAAAATATCCTAACATCTAATAATGGTTGGGATACAAAGAAGTATCTTGATTATTTGAAAGAGACTATTGAACTTTTTGGCAGCCAAGGTATTCGTACTTCTATTTTCCTGAACCCAGATCCAGAATTAATCCCTTCGGCTAAAGAAACAGGCACAGACCGTATCGAACTTTATACGGAGGCCTATGCTAAAGGATACCATACAAATAAGCACAAAGCAATTCTAGATTATAAACTAACGGCACAAAAAGCATCGGAATATGAATTAGGTATTAATGCTGGGCATGATTTAGATCTTGAAAATTTGAAATTCTTTCATGCAGAAATCCCAAACTTGTTGGAGGTCTCTATTGGTCATGCTCTTATTTGTGATGCTATTTATTTGGGGCTAGAAAATACTGTTCAGATGTATAAGCGTCAATTGCTTTAGTAAGCATTTGCATACTTTGAACTCCAATTTATCTTCTTACCAAAACTACCCAGTCCAAAGAATCTATTAAGCTGAAAATTAAGACCAAACTGATTATACGCTCCTGCCAGATGATAATGAGATCGGGCAAAATGCACTGTTATTTTATTTAGATATACACCAGCCCCATAAGAAAAACCTGCTAAGCCTTTTAACTCATCAAGCCCTAGCTCTGAGCGACGCATAAAATTGTAACCTCCACTTACCTCAAGGCGTTTGCCTAGATTTAGATCGAGCGCAAATACGAAATGATTAAGAAGTTTTCGACCAAAATTATTGGGCTCATTAGTTTGGGCCGTATCCACAATTAGGATATTGTTTTGCCTATCTGCAGGATTATCATAATATAGGTCCCATTGATTGAGGTGATGTGCTAACACAGAGATTGAAAAAGGAGCTTTTTTAAACCGTTTCATAACGCCTATTTGAATATCAAGTGGTAAGGGTTGCGAACTAATGTCATCATAATAGCGATCAAACTGGTACCCTACGTTTTTTGCCACTAAGCCAAAATACCACTTACTTGTTGTATCCGAATAAGTAACTCCTGCATCAACAACAAAAGCTGATGCATTTTTATCGATTAATTTAGACTGTGCATATTTGATATGTGCACCATATCGCCAATGTTTTAAATATGATTTAGACGCCGAAAGTGTAATAGCATAGTCAGCTGCCCTTCCGGTTCCTGTTACTTGGCCTAAATTATTTGCTAGTGTGATATCACCGTAGTTCATATACTGCACACCGATACCAAATGTGGTATTCAATTTCTTACTATGATGAGCATAGTACATATTTAATGCTTTTGTTCCTGCATAAAATAGATTGTAATTAATACCTAAGTCCGTATGAAATTCTGGACGAAGCATGGCCGGATTCGCAGTGCTCATCATAATGTCCGATGCACTATGCACAACAGAAAGGCCACCCAAAGCAGTAATATGAGGGCTTTGTGCTAAACGTAAAAACTCAAAAGCACGCTCCCCACCTCTTACTTGTGCGAACAAAGAAGGAGAGCACAACAGAGCCAATAAAAAGGTCTTCAAGTATCGCTGCATTTGTATTCGTCTTTAACGTAAAATTATGCGAAATATTGTTACGAACCATCATTCTAAAAATATCTTGCTATCGCTTTTGAAAAAACATTACAAAAAAAGGATATTGATAAGTTTCGTAGTCCTCATTGGACTCGCCGGTCTTATAAAAGTAGCGATTCATCATTATACTATCCCTTTTTACACCTACCCTGGTTTTGGCATTCAGATTCCTCCAGGGTATAAACACCTCGGTATAGATGTTTCTCGTTACCAAAGGAAAATTAACTGGAAACAGCTTTCAGAAATGCAAGATTTGGGGAAGCGGATCGACTTTGTCTTTATAAAGGCTACACAGGGCACCTACCTTACCGATCGGCAGTTTAAAAGAAACTGGAGGGAAGCTAAAAAATATAATCTAAGCCGAGGCGCCTATCTTTTTTTTGATCCCAGGAAAGATGGAGCTAAACAAGCCAAACACTTTATTCATAAAGTAAAACTGGCTAAAGGAGATTTTGCCCCTATTATAGACTTTGAAGACCTCTATGGTATTTCGGCTCATAAAGCTAGAGATGCCTTCAAGGCCTGTGCACTAACACTTGAAGCACATTACGGCGTCCCTCCTATTTTATATACCTATACTCATTTCTATAAAAAGAACTTGAACCAAGATTTTGACAAATACCCACTATGGATTGCCCAATATAAGAAATACGGCAAACCCAACATTAAAAGAGATTGGTTCTGTTGGCAGTTTAGCGATAAAGGAAAAGTTAATGGAATTGCTGGTTTTGTTGATTTCAATGTATCAAATTTGAATAGCACTTTGTTAGATAATATACGAATTACTAAAGAATCGGAATAAGCTATTTATACCAGATTAGTTGTTCGTTCTTTATTGTCGGTTAACTTTGCGCAACATGATTTTTGCGTTACCATTTTTATCAGCATTTATAGGTTGGATTACAAACTTCTTGGCAATTAAAATGCTTTTTAATCCTAAAGAGGAGAAAAATATTCTTGGATTAAAAATACAGGGTATTTTCCCAAAAAGGCAAAAGGCTTTTGCCCTAAAACTAGGAGCACTTGTAGCGAACGAATTACTTTCTTTAGATGATATCCAACAAAAAATAAATTCTGAAAGCAACAAAGCTTTAATGCTTAACACGGTAAGCTCAAAAATGGACCACTTTCTCGACAATAAACTTAAAGAAGCCATGCCTATGATGGCCATGCTATTGGGTAAGGATACCAAGGCCAAGGTAAAAACAACTCTTATGCAAGAGTTTGAGGAGAGTCTACCAGAAATACTAAAAAAGGTAAACGAAAATATTCAGCAGGATTTGGATGTTGAAAAACTAGTCGTAGAAAAGGTAACTAATTTTAGCAGTGATAAACTAGAACGTATTTTATATGATATCATGAAAAAGGAGTTTCGTTTTATCGAAATTCTAGGTGCTGTACTCGGTTTTATTATTGGCTGCTTACAAGTTGTCTTAATTAAGCTTGGAGCTTTATAGCAGTATAACTTCCTTGGCTTGAGTTGTAAAAGAAGCTAAGATTTCTCATCTTGAAATAGTGGCTTATCTTCCAATACAAATCTTGGATCATCCATAAATGGAATTTTTTCTAGCTCAGTAACTTCTATGCTTAAGAACCCAAATTCCTCTACCACTTTTCCAATGATTTTATAGACTCCTTTACCTCGAAATGGGAAACGATAGGATATTTCAGGAAAATGAACGGTATCAATCCAATGCCCTTCGGCGTCAATAAACGTTCCGAAAACCATCTTTGCTCCACCTGACGTACTCGTATTTTTTACGGTAATCATATAGCCATACGTAATTATGTTTTCACCTTTAAATTGTTTAAAATGTCTAGCATAAATTGTACTCGCAATCTGTTCCTTAGAAACTAGGTCAAAAGGATTCTCTAGAGGAAATCCTAGAATTTCCATTTGATCAAATGCATGCTCATAAGTCGATACTGTCAAAGCGGGGATATTAAATTTCTGCTCTACGGATTTAAAAATCCTATATTGCCTCGCTTTATGGGCACGTTTATTTTGTTGAAAAATTGCATACCAAAGTAACTCTCTTTTACTTTGGCCCGTAAACGAAAAAGCCCCTACACGTATTAATAAGTCTAATTGTTCCTTCGAAATAAGAACACGTTGTAAAAAATCATGGAGGGTCTTAAACGCACCTTCAGCAGATCTAGCTTCTAAAACCTGGCGTGCGGTTTCTTTTTCTAAGCTACTGACTTGATGTAAGCCAAGGATAATTGTTTTACCATTTATGATTGTTCGCCATTCACTTCTATTGATACAAGGGGGATCAATTTTAGCTCCTAACATTTTAGCTTCGTGTATATAACATTCATTTCTATAGAACCCTCCACCATTATTTAATACAGCTACCATATACTCTAATGGGTAATAGGTTTTGAGGTATAAACTCTGGTAGCTTTCTACAGCATAAGATGCAGAATGTCCTTTAGCAAAAGCATAGCCTGCAAAGCTTTCTATTTCACGCCACACTTTAAAAGTGAGGTCATCATGATAACCTTTATCTCGACAATTTTGAATAAATTTTTGCTTTACTGCTTGAAACTCTTCTCTGCTTCGATATTTACCACTCATCCCCCTTCGCAATACATCAGCCTCTCCTAAATCTAGACCTGCAAAATAGTGTGCTACTTTGATGACATCTTCTTGGTAAACCATAATCCCATAGGTCTCTGGCATAATTTGCATTAATACAGGATGGGCTTCCTTCCTTCGATTAAGATCTTTGTGACGTAGAATATATTCTCGCATCATCCCACTCTTAGCTACCCCAGGACGTATGATAGAACTAGCAGCTACAAGACCTAAATAGTTATCAACTTCAAGTTTCTTAAGTAACATCCGCATAGCAGGTGATTCTACGTAAAAACATCCTAAACAGTTTGCTTGGCTCACGAGCTCATTGACCTTCTTATCCTCCATAAAAGGTTTAGCATTATGTATATCAATAGCAGGTGCCTCGGGACGATTATATTTTATAATCTCAAGTGTCTCCTTGATTTTACCAAGTCCTCTTTGTCCTAGAATATCATACTTATACAATCCTACATCTTCAGCTACATGCATATCAAATTGTACAGTAGGAAACCCTTTAGGTGGCATATCCGTAGCACTAAAATAATGGATGGGCTTTTCAGAAATCAAAATTCCTGCTGCGTGTACAGTCATATGATTGGGCATCTCCTGTATATAAGCTGCATACTTATTTACAAGCTGACCAATCTCATCATGAGCATGCCCTGTTTTACTTAGTGCAGCTATCTCATGATTTGGCAAACCAAATATTTTACCTAATTCACGCGTGACAGCTTTATGTTGAAACGTACTATATGCTCCTAATAAAGCAACTTGCCCGTTTCCTTTAAACCGGTTAAAAATATACTTTGTAATATCTGGCCTATCCCTGCTCGAAAAGTCTATATCAAAATCTGGTGGGCTACTTCGATATAAGTTCATAAAGCGTTCAAAGTATAAATCAAGTTCTATAGGATCTACATCGGTTATCCCTAACAAGTATGCTACAATACTATTTGCTCCACTCCCCCTTCCTACGTGATAATAATTTTTACTTTTGGCATAACGAATAATATCCCAATTTGTCAGAAAAAAGGAATTATAATTCATTCGTGCAATCATATCAATCTCTTTTTTTACACGAGCTTTAATTTCTGAAGTTATTACTGGGTAACGATACGGCAAACCTTCATTACAGAGACGATGTATGAGTTCTTTATCTTCTTGCATACTACCTGTGTAAGAGGCTATATTCTGTGTTGGCCGATCAGGAGAAAAGTCAAAACTAATTGAACACTGTTCTAACAAACACTCTGTGTTTTTTATCAGCTCGGGAAGATCTTTATAATATACTTTAAGCGTATCTGGTGGAATAAATTGATGTTCATAGGCTCCCTGATTATCCTGATCCAACATACTTAATAGTATATTTTTATCTATTGCGCGTAATAAGCGATGTATGTTGAAATCTCTTTTATTTCTAAAAGTTACTGATTGTAAAATAACGCACTTATTAAGTAAATGCTTCCATTTAGAAAACCTAAAACGGTTTATATCATCTGGAGCAATACCGATATACTCATTAGGCAATAATTGAGTCTTTCCTAAATACTCCAATTGCTTAAAAGGATAAACCGTAAATGCATTGTGAAACTCATCAGCCACTTCTGGAAAATCAGCATGCTGATGTCTATACTTAGATAAGAAATGATTTAACTCCTCAAATCCATTATTATTTTTTGCCAGACCTATATAGAGCTGTTTCTCATTTCTAAAATCAATTCCTACTACAGGCTGTATATCATACCTTGCCGCTAAGCGTATAAAGTTGAGACATGCTGATGTCCCATTTATATCAGTAAGTGCAATTTTAGGTACTTGATGATGTTGAGCGATTTGTAATAACGTTTCCTCAGAAAATGTCCCATACTTAAAGCTATAATATGAATGACAATTCAAATACATCTTAAGCGGTTCTATGTGCTAATACTATAGGTGGTTCTCCATTAAATGGATTTATGACTCCACCAACTGACTTAGCCCCCATGGTAGCTGCACTCATAACTTTTGTCCCTCCAAATCGGTTCCGTACATCATCCATTGCATGATAGAGCCCTACAGTTCTATGCCAATCATCAAATAAATTCATTTGAGAATTTCCATCGATAAGACTACTATATTTAACACCTACCAAGCGTACTAATAATCTTCTATTATAGAGTTTATCAAATAAAGCTGTAACTGCAGGCACTAGAATATGATCGGCTGCTGTATGAGATATTTTAATTTGTTTTGTTAGTGTATTAAAATCAGAGTAACGGACTTTTACCGTTATGCAAGAAGTCATTTTTTGACCATTTCGTAATTGAAAACATAAATTTTCAGCCATTGCTTTTATCAATCGCTTCATTTTATAAATATCTATCGTATCCCTTCCAAATGTTCGTTCACTCGAAATTGATTTCCGCTCATGATACTCTATTACTTTACTATGGTCGATACCATTAGCCTTATTCCACATCATAGTACCAGTTTTACCAAAAGCTGTCTCTAGCATTTCACGAGGCATTTCCTGTAACGTTTTTACTTTCTTAATACCCATATTACATAGTTGTTGAAAAAGTTTAGGCCCAATTGAAGGAATTTTCTTTACGGATAAAGGAGCAAGAAATGTCTTTTCTTGTCCAAAATCAATCTTCAATTGATTACTGGGCTTAGCTTCATTAGTAGCTACTTTAGAAACTGTTTTATTGATCGATAAACCAAAAGAAAGCGGTAAGCCTGTTTCATGAATGATCTTTTGTCTTAGCTCTGAAGCATATTTATAGCAACCAAAAAATTGATCCATCCCCGATAGATCTGCGTAAAATTCATCTACACTAGCCTTCTCTAATACAGGTACATTTTCTTTAAGGATATCGGTAACTAAGCCAGAATATTTAGAGTAAGTAGCTGCATTTCCCTTTATCACAACTGCCTCGGGACATAATTGCCGAGCCATGCGCATAGGCATTCCCGAATGTGCTCCAAACTGCCGTGCTTCATAACTTGCTGCTGACACCACCCCTCTATTACCCGTACCACCTACTAGAACGGGCTTACTATTTAATCTACTGTCTTCTAAACGTTCCACAGATACAAAAAAAGTATCCAAGTCTAAATGTAATATACTGCGATTCATTCTGTTAGTGCGCTACTGATAAGTTTAGCAGGTCTAGCAAGATACAAAAATTAATATGCAGTATGTAACGAGTTTATGTTATAAAAATAAGATTGTGCATAAAAAAACACCCTTCAAGTATATTGAAGGGTGTTCTGATAAAATTAATATTTAATTACCGACTCAAGTTAGGGAAAGGAGGCGGTAAATTAGAAGGCCCTGTCTCTCCTTGAATTGCCGAACGATAATCAACAGTATTACCATTACCACTTCTACCATACTGGAATATGAAACGGTCACGATCTACACCTTGGCGATCAACCATGTAATTAATGATTGCATTCACTCTATCCCAAGAGCGTTGTTGCGCTACTTTAGAAGAGTTTCCGTTACCAGTAACAATTACGCTACAGCTAGGATCTTTTCTCATTTGAGAAGCAAGGCTTGCCAATTGGCTCATAGCACTTGAAGACAGTCTTGAAGATCCAGGTGCAAATCGGATTGAACCATCTTGAATACTTCCGCAACGAACTTTAGTAGGCTCATCACAACATTCAGGATCAGGACATGTTCCAATACCATCAGCATCGGAAGGTTGACATTCTGTAGGTGTGATTAGCTGCTTATCTTTATAATCAGGCACACCATCTCCGTCAGTATCCATAGGACAACCGTGTGTATCAACAGCAACACCTACTGGAGTATCAGGACAACGATCGAAACAATCAGAAACACCATCCCCATCAGTATCAATATCACAACCACCTCCACGAGGAGTTTTCATCTCGTTGTAACCATAATCTAATGGGTTCATCCACCATAACGGCTCTACTGAACGGCCTCCAAGATGAAGATTCAAACCAATAGAAGCGTAGTTATACGTATCAAAATCTCTTGTCATTGCAGAACCTCCATTATTAGGTTGAGGCCACTCTTGCCATCTTTGTCCATCAATCAAGTCATCATTTGTATAAGTCCATTTATCCTCAATTGATAAAGAAACTCTTTGACCTAATTTAAATTGAACACCTAAACCAGCGGTTAAGATGGTACGGAACGTTCTATCTTCACCAAACCATGGACGATTATTATGACGCTCAGCAGGTGATTCATACTCTCCATCAAATAAGTTTTTCAAGTCAGTATTAATTGCCTGACGGGTTCTATACTTATTACTATTCCATAACCAACCATCTGGTTGTTCATTAGCATAGTCCGTCGTTCTAATTGTATTAAAACCAGCGGTATATGTGTTCCCACGGCTATTTAAAGCATCAACCCAAGTATCGTATAGCATTCCACCAATTCCTACAAGACCATAAATACTTGCCTTATTACGGGCCTTATGGAATTTAATATTGTTTAATGAAGCCATTAACTGAAGTGATAGCTCATCTATATTAGTACAATAGTTATAGTATACAGGGTTAACTGTGCCCGCATTGTTTTGGCCAGCAGTTCCAGTAGCATAACCACGCCCCATCCAAGGATTAGCATGCCCCCAATATCCAGTAGCAGGTTGCCAGTTAAAACCAGAAGCCGTACCATGTAAATATTGCAAACGAGTTGAAATAATATATCCCCAAGCTTTACGTAGATGTACACCAAAGCCCAAAGTTTGACCAGGATTCACAGCTGTAAAAGGTGTTTTAGTTCTTACATCGCCTGATACATTAAAAAGGCCGCCAGAAATACCAATTTCCCACTGGCTACGTGGACGAGCCGGGAAATCATATTGATTATCCAAAAAATCTCTGTGCTGTTCCATTCTTCCACTTGGAACCAAAGCTGTGTCAAGGACGTCATATCCCGCTCCACGGTAAATTGTTTCGCTCTCGGAAGTAGTCTGTGCTATGGAAGTAAGTCCCATAAACAAACAAACCAATGCCAAAAGCATATCCTTTTTAGTCATCATAATACAAATAAGAGTTTAGGTTATAAATTTCTGTTTAAGCGACAAATATAGAAGCAAGTTTTTCTTTTTTTAGCATAAAAGCTATTTTTTTTTAACAATATTACTTAAAGTAATATTGCATAACGTATGGATAACATAAAGAGGTTCTTAAGTACTGATTTACAGAGATTTGAATCAAATTTCAACAGTGCTGTACAGAGCAAAGTTCCCTTACTAGACAAAATAATGAAATACATTGTCAAAAGTAAGGGAAAAAGAGTACGTCCTATGCTTGTTTTACTGAGCGCAAAGCTTTTTGGCGAGATCAATGAAACATCTTACAGAGCCGCTTCTTTAATTGAACTTTTACATACCGCTACCTTAGTACATGATGACGTTGTGGATGATGCAAACAAACGTCGTGGCATGTTTTCTATTAATGCGCTCTGGAAGAATAAAATTGCAGTTCTTGTTGGAGACTACCTTTTATCGAAGGGGCTTCTACTCTCTATTCAGAATAAAGATTTTGAAGTTCTTGAAATTCTTTCTAATGCAGTTAGCCAAATGAGTGAAGGAGAGCTCATCCAAATAGAAAAAGCGAGAAAACTTGATATCACCGAAACAGTATATTATGACATTATCAGTAGAAAAACTGCATCTCTTTTGGCTAGTGCCTGCTCAGCTGGAGCTTTTTCTGCTAATAGGAAACTCGAAGAAGCCGTTCTCATGGAAAAAGTAGGCCAAAAAATGGGCATCGCCTTCCAAATCAAGGACGATCTATTCGATTATGGTAGTAAAAAAATAGGTAAACCCACAGGTAACGATATCAAAGAGAAGAAAATGACCTTACCACTAATTTATACTTTGCAAAACTGTGATCGTAGCACAGCAAAAAATATTAAACGTATTTTCAAAAATGAAAATAAAAACAGAGAAAAGATTTCCTATATTGTAGATACTGTAAAAAAACATCAAGGGATTCAATACGCTCATGAGGCCATGTTACAACATAGGGATGAAGCTCTAGATCTTCTAAGTGCCGTTAAAGATTCCGAAGCTAAAAAACATTTTATCGACTTGATCAATTATACCGTAGAAAGGGAATATTAAATTTATAATTCGAAATGAAAAAGAACATTACAATTTTAGGAGCAGGTCTTGTAGGCTCACTACTAGCATATATGCTCGAAAAAAGAGGGTATCAAGTACAAGTATTCGAACGTCGTGGAGATATGCGTAAACAGAAACTCAGTGCAGGCAAGTCAATCAACCTTGCCATGAGTACACGTGGTTGGTCGGCGCTGGAAACGGCAGGTATTCGAGAACGCTTTGATCAAATAGCTATCCCAATGCATGGTAGAGAGATTCATCAACATAATGGTGAAACGAACTTTCAAGCCTATGGCAAAAATAATGAAGCCATCTATTCTATTAGCCGAGGTGAATTAAACGTACAGATGATGGACTTAGCCGAAGAAGCGGGAACTGTTTTTCACTTTGGCCATAAGTGTGTTGATGTAGATGTAGAAACAAACAAAATAACATTTGAAACAGAAAAAGGAACCGAGTATCATACCGCGGAATTACTGATCGGAGCAGATGGTGCATTTTCGGCTCTGAGAACGGCCTATACCAAAACAGATCGGTATAACTACCAACAATTATATGTTAACCATGGCTATAAGGAATTACACATCCCTCCTACTCAGGATGGGACCCATCAAATCAATAAAAATGCCTTGCATATATGGCCCCGAGGTCAATTTATGGTGATTGCCTTGCCTAATATGGACGGAAGCTTCACCTGTACTTTATTTTTCCCTTTTGAAGGCACTCCATCTTTTGACACAGTAAGAACAAAGGATGATGTTAAGGAGTTTTTTAAGGAGTATTTCCCTGACGTTATGGATAGAATGCCAGATTTATTACATGACTATTTCGATAATCCTACTTCTTCTTTGGTCACGGTAAAAAGCTCACCCTGGATTTATAAAGATAAAAGCCTGATTATTGGAGATGCGGCGCATGCCGTAGTACCTTTTTACGGTCAGGGAATGAATGCTGCTTTTGAAGATGCGCGTATTTTAATAGAAATGATTGATGAAGACCCAAATCATGATGACTGGTCTTCTATTTTAAAACGTTATAATGAACTACGTGTTGAAAATGGTCAGGCAATTGCAGACTTAGCTATTCGCAATTTCTATGAAATGAGCGATCATGTTGCCAAACCTGAATTCTTAAGAAGAAAGAAACTAGAGAAAGAAATCGGACGTTTATTCCCAGAAAAATTCAATAGCGTATACGAGCAAGTTTCTTTCACTAATAATGACTATGCCATTGCATGGAAAAGACAAAAAGCACAAGATGTATTGATGGAAAAAATATTGAAAATGGAGACGTTTAGTGACATCCCTCTATCACCAGCTGCATTATCCAAACTGGAAACACTACTTGATGAATATCAACAACAAATTGCCTAAAATTTTACTTTGACTTCGTTTTATTGTTTCGTAATAACAGTTTGTTCTACCCCCTTCTTTGATCGTATCTTAATAAAGTATGTACCAGCGGGTAAGTTGGTTAATTGCTCGTTTCTGTAGATCAGATTATTAATGTTTGAGAGTTTTCCAATCACTTTTCCGTTAACATCATACATTTCAAAGCCATAGGGGATTGCAGACTGTTTAACTCTTATTGAAAAGGATCCATTGTTTGGATTTGGGTATACCTTGAAGGTAGACTGAGATTCGTTTTCAAAATCATCTGTTCCTAATGTAAGATTATACGCCATACAAAAGTTAGGCATGCCATAACCATTTGTATTATTAGGAGTCGTATATCGATCACTTACTTGCATAACCAGATGTCTTATTTGTGACTCCGTTTTTTCAGGAAATGCTTGCCATAAACAGGCCACTGCTCCAGCTATTAATGGACTTGCAAAAGAAGAACCGTTGGATACTCCGGGCAAGCCATTACCTCCAATAAGTGCAGTTGATTTTCCTAATGCAACCCCATTGGGTTTAATTTGTCCATCTGCATTGGGTCCATAACCACTCTGGCTCCATGCACCAGAACCATCAACGCTTCCCACAGAATAGGCACTATCGGCATCAGCAGGTGTCAACATATAATGCCAAGTTTGTGCACCAGTATTACCTTGAGCAACACAAGTAAAAATCCCTTTGCTTACAGCCATATTCGCAGCACGCGCTATTAATGTTGTATTACCATCAAAGTCTGCAGAATAAGTATAGCTTTGGTGTGGTGCATAGAACTCATTATACCCCAAAGACCCATTTATTATATCAACCCCGGCGCTGTCGGCCCATTCGGCGGCACTTAACCAATTATCCTCTTCTATTGGCTGTTCGGTAAAAATATCCTCTGTCATAAGAGCGTACATATTCACCTTGGGAGCAATCCCCACATATGAACCTGAATCTTCTGATATGATAATACTCATTACGTTTGTTCCATGATCATTTGATACTGTAAGAATATCGGTAGTATCCTTGACAAAATTATAGGTCCCCAAGAACCGCCCACTATTTCTAAGGCTATCAAACTGCGTATGCGTGTCAGAATGATTAAAACCTGCATCAAGTACTGCCACAGTCATTCCTTCACCTCTGAAACCAAGGTCATGTAAACAGTCGGCTTTCAACATATTGATCTGTTGATACGTAATGCCATAATAGGAAGGATCGCCAGTTGTTTTATTCGTTATAGGCTCCACCGTAGGAAACTTTCTCGCACTAAGTGCATCAGGATTTACCTCCGTCTTAGGTGTATAATTTAGATATTCCGCTACAAGTTTAGCTCCGCAGACAAAAGGTATATTTAGCACATCACTTATTTTACTCGAATCATATGTAATGACTACAATTTGATTAAACCATTTAGAGCGATTATGCAATTTAACTGCATTGGCAACACGCATTACGGAGTCTACATACATTTGTACAACGGGCAAATCGGTAGTGTCTAAAGTAATGCCCTGACGCGATCTTCTGTCTAAACTTTTCTGAGATAAAAATTGTAAAGAATCCGCTATGGTAAGCCCACCATTTTTGTCACAAAGTTTTACTCGAAAAGCATATCCAGTCTGTGCTGTAACGCTTTGCGCTAGGAAAAATAAGGATACAATGAATAATACTCTTTTCATCTGAATCTGTTTTAATTGTTTGCTTTAGCTCTAAAGAAAGTCGTAAAACCTTTTCTAAATTGTGTAGTACTGGGCTGGTATTCCCAACGAGTCACTTCTCTATAAACCATACCGACATCCTCTGCAAATACTTCTTGAGAATATGTTCGGGCACTAAATGCATTTGCATTTTGTGGATCTCCTTCGATATAATCAGCCTGATCTATAATATGGCAATTTTTATAAGATCTACGTCCCGTATTAAATGGAACAAGTAAATCCGTATACCGATAATCCCAGTCATCGAGCCAACTCAATTCAGTATTGGTTTGAGTTGGCATATAAGAATTCCCCTTCCACTTCTTGTTCAATTTTACTGGATAAATCATTTTTATAAATCGTAAATTATTCTCTTTCCATTCCAATCGATAAACATCTTGCGTTAGATAAAAAACGTGCAAAATATCCCATGGGTCATTACTACTCTTACGTTGATATCGATGAACATAATGCGATGTTCTTCCCTCATCATCAGTGAAGGCATCTCCTATCTCATCTTTTATTTCATAGGAAAATGTATCTATTGTCTTGTCAAAGTCATTATAAATAACAGAATCAACATCATATACAATAAAGTGTCCTTTATCCAGAGGTTGGAACTCAAACCCTAAATCCGTGGGAGTTGGTTGTATGGTTTGCTTATTACAAGCTCCCCAAAAAAGAATACTACCCAACAAAATGACTACCCCAAATGTATTTTTCATATCCCGTAAAGTTTAAAATTACTGATTCCTAACGTAATTCTTGATGGTTTATTATAAATATGACTTTGTGATGATACCTCCGGCTATTACGTCGTCTCCTTCGTAAAACACTGCGGATTGCCCAGGAGCAACCCCTTTAACGTTATGGTGAAATACGACATCCACTCCATTTTCTATTTCATTCACTAAGGCCATTTCACCTGCATCCTTATATCTAATTTTTACTTTAGATTCCATATCCTGATCAAACTTTGCATATTTAATGTAATTCATCTGCCCTACCTCCATACGCATTCGGTTTAAATCACCATCTTCTCCTAACATAACCGTATTGGTTTCCGCATCGATATCTGTTACATACATTGGGTGTCCAAACGCAAGCTCCAATCCTTTCCTTTGACCTATGGTATAAAACGGATACCCCTTATGTTGACCAACAACCGTACCATCTTTGAGTACAAAGTTTCCTCCAGCTACTTTTCGTTCTAGATCAACAACATTTTTTTTCAAAAAATTACGATAGTTATTGTCTGGTACGAAACAAATTTCATAACTCTCACTTTTCTTGGCTAACTCAGGATAGCCGTAATCAATAGCCATTTGACGAATTGCAGGTTTATGAAATCCACCCAACGGAAATATGCTTCTACTTAGGCATTCTTGTGTTAGTCCCCAAAGTACATAGGACTGATCTTTATTATCATCAAGACCTTTACTGATCACATATCGTCCATTCTCCTCTCGAACCTTAGCGTAATGTCCTGTTGCTATAAATTCACAACCTAGGGCATCTGCTCGCTTTAGAAGTGCTTGCCACTTAATATGTGTGTTACACATAACACAAGGATTTGGTGTACGCCCCGCCATATACTCATCAATAAAATTTTCAATAACTGCATCTCCGAACTCATTCCGGATATCTAAGATATAATGCGGAAACCCATGTTCTACAGCTGCTTTACGCGCGTCATTAAAACTATCTACATTACAACACCCTGTTTCCTTACCGTTTGCATTTACTGTAGCATAGTCCCATGTTTTCATCGTAATACCGATAACCTCGTAGCCTTGCTCTTGCAACATTAATGCAGCCACAGTACTATCAATTCCGCCACTCATGGCTACTAAAACTTTACCCTTTGTACTCACAAATGCAAAGATGATAAGCTTTGATGAGTTTGATTACTTTAAAAGGTTTATTTTTTACAAATGATAGACGACCTACATTCCTTAACTTAGCTACATAGGGAGCATAAAATTCCTAAAACAAAAAATGACCTTAATAGACTGTATAGGGGCGACGGGAGTATTATTCATACTGTTAGCATATGTTCTTAACACATCCAATAGGGTGTCAAATAAAAGCTTAGTCTTTATTCTACTTAATTTATTCGGAGCGGGTTTAGCTTGCCTTGCATCAATTTTAATCCATTATGTACCTTTCATAATCCTTGAAGGTATTTGGGCGTTTGTCTCTCTAATATCGCTCATCAAACGCTTCCCGTACCGTGTCTAATTAAAATACAACATTCGTCAAACTTTCCTGTGTTCTTAAAAAGTCAATCTTATTAGTGGACAGAGAAAAAGAAATTTGGCGTGCGAATCGATTCTTAGTATAAATAGACTCTGTATAATCCTTAAAATCTTTGCTAAGCACCAAAGGAACATTGATTTTAACAATATCCTTAATGATATTGAATTGAAGGCCTCCTTCGAACAAGGTTTTGTTGCCGCTTGGGTTTGCTTGTCCTGCATTAGCAAAAGAGGCTACATTGAAAAAAACTTGTGGAAGGAATTTATACTTTAAAGGAATATCACTGCGTAAGTTAATAGATACCAGCCAGTCATCGGTTTGACCTAGAGGATTAGACAAAAAAGTTGTTCTTGTTACAAAACCACCTTCTTTATCCATTACCTGTTGGCTTTGATAGCCAGATTGTTCGTTTCTACCTATAAAAGTGTTCTCGTAGGCATAATCATTTACAGCAGTTGGTGTAGTATTAAGAAAGTATGGCACAACATCAAAAAATGAAGTCTCATTGTTCAGATAAAAGAATTTCCCTGCAAATACTCTAATATAAAAAGCCTTCTTGGGCATAAAATAATCAATCTTAATATTCCCTTCGGCGCTTATTTTACTAATATCCTTTGTCATTTCGTACTGGATATTGTACCCAAACGGATTAAATGTTCTGTTGTTACTATGGGTGTAGTTTACTCTAAAAATATCTCGCATTTTATAATCACCTATATTGGCTTTAAAGAGACTATCTATTGGGTCTAGGTTAAATCCAAAACCTTGAGTGGCCACATGAAAATAATTAAATGATAATATTCGTTTAATAGGGCTTCGCAAAGAAGGTTTTGGCAATTCAAACTTCAAACGAGGGTTTATCTTATACCATCTTGGGTAAATAGATTTGGTCAAATTACGGCTTGTAGAATCTGCACTAAATGTACTTCCTTGAATAGAAGCTGTAATTCTATAAAAACTACTTCGCGGATAAAAACTATAACCGACAACTCCTGTTCCATTTAACTGTTGCGATTTAAAGCTATATAAAGGTGCTAAGGCAAATTGGAACTGCTTATTGGGTAGAGCAAGGTTATGCAAAACAAGTCCAACCATAGTTCTATCATAGTGGTTATACGCAATAGCAGGTAATACATAGGCCTTATTTGCTCCTGGCTTTAGTAAACTTGTTCCGATACCTAACTTAAGCGCCTGTCGTTTAAACATCCCTTTTAACTTATAGCGATTATTTGCTTTGTTTATCTCAGGCACCACGCCAGCTTGATCAATTTTATAATGAACGTTCGATGCGTACGTATTCAAATAAGCTTCTCCATTCACCGTATAGCTTTTTTGTAATACAGAATCTCCTTGCATCGCAAAAACGGGTACAGGGTAAGATGACCCAAATTTATCCTTTACGCGCACAACTGTATTAGCCCCTTGTGTACGCACAGATTTTATGACGTAATCTAATGGTCTCTCACGTTTTATAAAATCATTAAAAAACCAACTAATATCTTGATTTGAATTCTTTTCCAAAGCAGCTCTTAGACTGCTTGGGGTAGGATGTTTTTGTTTCCATGTTTTAAAATACGCCTTCATCCCCTGCTTAAAACTTTGTGCTCCTATATAGTCCTCTAAATAGGCCATACCTTTAGCAGCCTTGGCATAAACCACTCCACCATAGTTTTCGTTTGTATATTCGGTAGCAGCTAATTCTATTGGTTGATCATGTCGTACATGCCCATTTAAAACGTAAATAATACTATTCCCTCCACTTGCAGCAATAGGTATACTATCCTGCTTTAATTGATCTACAATTTTTGCCTCATAAAAAGAGTTAATTCCCTCATCCAACCAAGGATGAATTCGTTCATTAGAACCCAAAATTCCTTGAAACCAATTGTGCCCAGCCTCATGAACTGTTACAATATTCACAGTAGACTCATCGGGTAATGTACCTATAATAGCAATGTTCGGATACTCCATCCCACCACCTGCATATAAAGGTCCATCAACTATACTTATTTGGTCATAAGGATATTCTCCTACTTCCTCTGATAAATATTTTACTGTTTTAGCCAAAACTTTGGTACTATTGATATACTTACTTTCATTCGCAGGTGTATAATAGGCATAAGCTGTGCAAGCTCTTCCTGAAGGTAATTGAAACTCTTCTTTCTTTACTTTAAATGTTTTATCTGCGAACCATGCAAAATCATGTATCCCACTTTGAATGCAACGCAAGGTCTGATTTTTATTTCGCCTCCCTCCAATCTCAACATTTTGATTTACCTTCTTATTTCCTGTTGAAGCCACAACATATTCTTTAGGCAGCGTAATGGATACATCATAATCTCCATATTCATAAAAGAACTCTCCTTGATCTAGGTAAGGCATCATATGCCAACCAGAAGCATCGTACACGGCTGGTTTAGGGTACCATTGTGTTATCTGATAAGACTGTCCTACATGCCCAAGTCGTGAAAACGTTTTAGGGATTACAACCCGAAAAGGTGTTTCTATTGTAATAGATTTTCCGGGCAACAGAGGCTCTACCAATTCAAGAAATATAATATCCTCATGCTCATTATACTTACTGTAGTTTAATGGTAAATTATCGGCGCTAAAGGATAAACTATCTATAAAACCTTTTTCATACTTATCACTAAAATAGAACTTCGTATCTCCATTAGCCACTTTCTGTTTAGCAAAAGCTGTGTGATCATGCTTATATGCATTGGGGTATAAATGCATAAAAATATACTCCAATGTATCCGGTGAGTTATTGGTATAAACCATTTCTTGATAACCTCTTAGGATATGATGCTCATCATCAAGGCGTACCTGAATTTTATGATCTACTTTTTGTTGCCAGTATGCTGTAACGGAGTGTGACAAACACACACTCAACAAAATCGTAATTAGAAATCTCATTATTATTTTCCTCTGCCTTGCAAGATAACCAAAATGGTGTAAAGCATAATTTTTATATCCAGTCCCATGCTACAATTTTTGATGTACAACAAATCATAGCGCATACGTTCGATCATTTCTTTGGTATTTTCTGCGTAGCCAAACTTCACCATACCCCATGATGTAAGCCCAGGTTTTACCTGATGCAAGTACCGATAGTGCGGATGCGTTTGAGAAATAATATCAATAAAATACTTACGCTCTGGCCGCGGGCCTACTAAGGTCATTTCACCTTTAAGAATATTAATAAACTGTGGCAATTCGTCCACACGCCATTTGCGCATAAACCGTCCCCATTTTGTAATCCGAGGATCATTCTCACTTGAAAGTTGTGGACCAGCGTCCTCTGCATTTTCAACCATGGACCTAAACTTATAAATCCAAAAAGGTTCACCATGTAAGCCTATACGTTGCTGTTTATAAAAAACATCCCCTGGCGAAGATAGTTTTACCTTGAGTGCAGAGAACAGATATAGTGGGCTTAACAATATCAATACTAGAATGGATGATACGATATCAAAAGCTCGTTTAAAGACGCGTTGCCAATCGGGCATTAATTCAGGGTAGATCTCAATAAGTACAGCTCCAAATACATTGCTCGTACGTACAGAACCAGAAATGATATCATAAGAATCTGGCGTAATCTTAATAATAACTTTTCTATGAGATAATTGCGAAAGAATTTTTTCTAGTCGATGATGCTCACTGGTATCTAAAGCAATAATCACCTCTTCGATTTGATGCTTATCGATAATACTTTCCAGATCAGAAATACTCCCTAACTTGGGTAAATGTGAAGACAACCCATTTGTACCATTAGCATCAGCATAAACAAAGCCTTTGAAAGAATATCCTAATTGTACGGGGTTATTAATAATATCCTTGTAAAGTTTTACAGCCAATTGATTCCCTCCAATTACCAGTGTATTATACCCAAAACGTCCTTTATTAATATCACGTTTTACCTTACTCAATACAATTGTCCGAAAAATTGAAGTTAAAACAAACTGCAATGCTAGATACCCCAAATATGCTTTTACGTAATAGTTAGAATCTAAGTTTTGATCATTGAAAACTGCATAAGCAGATATAATCCCTACTCCGATAGCAGATATAATCAGCGTCCTCAAGATTTCACTTACACGCGATTTCCTATAAGGATTAAAATAAGCACCTGAGAATAGGTGAAAAACCAACCATAATAAAGGAATTACAAGAAAAGCCAGTAAAACATCTTTCGAAGAAAGGTCACCAAAAAAAGAAAGGTCTACAGTAAAATGCAAATCATTTTTTCTGTAGGATAGAAATAAAATCCATGCAACAATCGCGGACAAATAATCTGCGAACGCGTAGGAAATTATTGATTTCTTTACCTCTCTTCTCATCGTTCTATTGAGTCACTACTTTAATATTATCAACTGCCACAAAACCTGTTGTTTGATTCGGACTCAATGCCGTCTTCAATATAAAGTTAACTTTATTTCCTGGGTACAGGGTCCCGATTTCTGTCAGATTAATGTAAATTTTATTCCATTCGGATCGAGCACGAATATTTAATAAAGTACTAACCACTACAGAACTTGTATTTGTTACAACTTGTACTTCAACCGCAAATTCAACATCGCTCTTATAATCCATTTCTAAAAACGTTTCTTGATTTTTGGGGATCTCAAAACTTTGAGTTGTTATTACCCGTGAGCCTCTATTAGTACCGTCCAAAAAGATTAATCCAGAAAAAGCTCCTTCGAATACATACGGAGCTAAGTTAGAACGATCAAGTCCTGTATCGGGATTTGTATAAGGTATAAAAGAATTACCGTTTTCAAAATTCTCATTTAGTAAAAAGTTTAATCCATCTCGATATTGAATTTTGGGAGATATTTTTTGAGTAGTTGTAGACCTTTTTATTTTCTGAGAATAAGGTTCATAAAAGATATAACGTCTTCTCTGCAAGGCTTGTCCATTAGGTTCAATTCCAGCAAAAAAAGTAACGTCAACACTATCTCCTTCCATGAGTACAGGAATCGTAGCTGGCAACTGAAAAACTCCAATATTTCTGGTATTAATATTGACCCATACATCTTTGATATTCGTACTAACACTGCCATGGTAATTCATATCAGTGGAAATAAGATCAAAACTATCTATCGTAATATAACTCGGTAGAGGTTCGTCTGGATTAATTATATTACAACTGCTAAAGTTCCAAATAACAAACAGAATAAGCCCACCAAACAACAGTTTCTTCATACAACTACTTATATAACGAAAATTGAAGGTATTTATTTTTTTAGAGCTTCATTAATTTTTTTCAATATTTCATAGGCAATATCCATTGCCTGATAGCCATCTCGTGCGCTTACAGCTGGTGCCGTATTCTCAACAATACACTCCACAAATTTCTCTAGCTCCATTCGAATGGCATTTACCTCCATTTTAGGAGGAATATTTACAGAAATCTTTCTTGTCTTACCATTTGGCAGTTCTATTGGAAAATCAAAAGCTCCTTTCTCTCCATCATCATCTGATATTGTAACAATTTCAGTCTTCTTATCAAGAAAATCAAGGCTTATATAGGCATCTTTTTGGAAAATCCGAATTTTTCGCATGCTTTTAAGCGATATCCTACTCGCCGTAAGGTTTGCTACACATCCATTAGCAAACTCTAAACGCACATTGGCAATATCGGCTGTATCACTAATAACATTGACTCCACTAGCCGATACTTTCTTCAAATCACTTTTGACCAACGATAATACAATGTCCAAATCGTGGATCATTAAATCCAATACAACGGAGACATCAGTTCCTCTTGGATTAAACTGCGCTAAACGGTGCCCTTCTATAAATAAAGGCTCAATTTTCTTATCTTGAACGGCTAAATAGGCTGGATTAAACCGCTCGACATGACCGATCTGGCACTTAACATCTGCCTCTGTACTCATATCTAGAATGGTTTTGGCCTGTTCTAAAGAAGCCGCCATAGGTTTTTCAATAAACAGATGTTTACCTTTCCTGATAACGCGCTCGGCTAATTCAAAATGTGTGCTTGTTGTACTGACTATATCAATCGCATCACACTGATCTATTAAGGTATCAATGTCATCTATTACTGACACATTAAACTCCTCCGCTACTTTTTGCGCTTTTTGTAGATCAATATCAAATAAACCTACAAACTCAGTACCTTCTACATGTTGCCATTGCTGAACATGAATTCTTCCAAGGTGCCCTGCACCAAATACACCAATTTTTACCATGAATTAGGAGCAAAATTATGCTCCAACTGGGAACAGCCAATTATACTTATCCTCACTACGTCCATAACGAATGTCAGCAAGTTCTTGCTTCAGACTTGGAGATATTGTCCACTCTTCTTGAGGAGGCAGGATCATTTTATTCCCTTGATAAGTTAAAGAGGCGATTGGGGCAATAACAGCTGCCGTACCTGCTCCGAAAGCTTCTTTCAAAGTTCCATTCGCACTGGCCTCAACAATTTCATCAATACTTATTCTTCGCTCCTCAACTTCAATCTCTCTCTCCTTAAGTAGAGTCAACACACTTGCACGTGTAAACCCATTTAATATCGTACCGCTTTCTAAAGAAGGGGTAACCACTTTGTCTCCAATCACAAAGAAAACATTCATAGTTCCTATCTCCTCTATATATTTTCTTTCAATACCGTCTAACCAAAGGTTTTGATCAAAGCCTTGCTCTTGAATTTCAACTGTTGGCTGCATGGCTGCTGCATAGTTTCCAGATGCTTTAGCATACCCTACACCTCCCGGAAAAGCTCTCACATATTTATCTTGTACATATATGTCAATAGCTTTATTATAATAAGCACCTGCTGGTGTCATGATAATCATAAAGCGAAACTTCGTAGGTGGTCTCACCCCGATAAACTCATCAGTAGCAAATAAGAAAGGACGCAAATAAAGCGAAGTGCCATCAATGCTAGGCACCCAGTCCTTATCCATCTCAACAAGCGTCTTTAAACCATCCATAAATATTTCTTCGGGCACCTCTTGCATGGCCATTCGCTTAGCAGAAATATTAAAACGTTCAAAATTATCTTGTGGCCTGAAAATATTTACACGTCCATCCTCACTTTTATATGCTTTAATTCCTTCAAAAATCGATTGACCGTAATGAATAAATGTAGTTGCCGGATGCATACTCATATTCCCAAAGGGCATTATTTCAGGGGTTTTCCATACACCATCTTCATAGTCTGCCACAAGCATATGGTCAGTATAAATTCTGGCAAATTGAATGTTATTCTCATCGAACTGAGAAATTCTACTTTCTGGGGTTTTCTTTATGTTTATATTCATCAAGGCTGTTTCCATTAATCTGTTAATTAGTTTATAAGTCAAAAAGCGGTTAAATCGTGATTCAGAGCTAATTTGCTCTCACTTTTGCACCCTTCAGGTTGTCCCGAAGTGCCGCAAAGATACAAAATAGAAGTCATAAATGAAAGCTAAACTTAAACCCTCAACGGAGGCTTTTGGATCAGAGAGTCTTTTGATTTATAAAGAAAGCCTTATAGCTGTTGATAATAAGCCAGTTGATGAGTTCACGCCCAGTGGTAAGTTTGGTAAGAAGATCCTGATTATTACTGATGCTATTGCCAGCGATAGTGAAGAACAAATTTTATTGGATAAAATGCTGAAAGCTACTAAGCTTAGTATGCAAGATATCTTCCTTTTAAAAATTGTAGAAAAAAAGCCGCTATTACCCTATATCAATAAAATTAAACCTGCCAAAATCATCTGCTTTGGGAAACAATTGGACACAGAAAATATATCTTTTAGTAACACTCTATATAATATTATTTATATCAATGATATTCAATTACTTGTAATAAATAATCTTAATCAAATAGTTACATCTTCTAAAGCTAAACAAGCCTTATGGAATGGCCTAAAAAAAATGTTCGACCTATGATACAAGAACTCATTTTTGCTACTGGCAATCAGAATAAAGCTAGTGAGATACAGACCATCCTTGGGAGGCAGTTCCTGATCAAGTCTTTAAAAGACATTGGTTTTAATGAAGAACTTCAAGAGCCGTTTGACACCCTTGAAGCAAATGCCAAAACCAAGGCGGAACAACTGCGCGATGCAATTGACAAAGACTGTTTTGCAGAAGACTCTGGCTTATTTGTAAACGCTCTTAACGGTGCCCCAGGCGTATTTTCAGCGAGATATAGTGGCGAGCATGCTACAGACCGCTCTAATATTGAATTACTGCTTAATAAACTGCAAGACGAAGAAGAGCGTAGTGCTTATTTCAAGACAGTTATCCATTTAATTCAAAATGACACACATTACTCCTTTAGCGGCATTTGCAAAGGCCATATCACGCTAAAACCCATCGGAGAAAAAGGTTTTGGCTATGATCCTATATTTATCCCAGATGCAATGCCCAATAAAACATTTGCCCAATTGAGTAAAGAAGAAAAGAATACAATTAGCCATAGAGCAAAGGCTACGGAGCAGTTTATAGTTTGGCTAAAAAGAACAAAATAACCAATTTATACCTTGCACATATCTTATTGGCTAAAAAATTTCTTAAAATCATAGCCCTCTTTCCATAAGTCAATGCCTATAAATAAGGACGAATACAAACCTGTGCCCCGTGTATCAAATACTGCACGACGTTCTGTAAATGGATCATCTTTATAGGTATAATCAAAAAATATTCGCTGAAAAGTTTTAAATCCATATACACCCTGAAAGCACAGCCCTACTTGTATCTGTTTTTTTATTTTAACCCCCATACGCACACCTAATGATGGTACTAGCTGTTTCATATCAATCCCTTCTGAAGTAGCATTAATTTCAAAATAATCGGGCCCCATTACTTTTAAGTAACCGCTAGCAATATCTCCAAAACGTCTTGATGTTTGAAGCCCTAACATTACAAATGGTTTTATAAATAACTTTTTATGAGGCTTAAACAAGTTATAGCCTACACCTATATCTACGCGGCGCACATGACTACCTGCAAAGCCATTTTTATGTATACTGCTCAATCTCATTGTAGTACCTGCGTTGAAGGCTGATAAAGAAAATAAATAGCACATTTGTTTATGCCTGTATTCAAACCCTATTACTCGTTGCATATCAGAAAGGGAAAAATCATTTTTGGCGTTTAAAAGCCTAACCGATTGATTGGTTAATAAAGTGGCCGTGCCGTATCCTACGTAGATGGTTTGAGATTGGCTGGTAAATACAATGAATGACAAGAGTATGGTAATAATTGTTTTCATATCTAGTATTAAATGCGCGGGCTTGTTTTATTACAAGCCCACGCTTTGTTAGTTTAGTAAGTCCATGTTTTAGTGCCGCATACATTATAGGTTACCGTGCCGGTCATAAATGCCCAGGTATTACCCAGTACACCATTGGCCCATTGTTGCGCCGCAGTTCCATTACTGAAGTTTGCCGTCCATGTATTACCACAATAGCTTTTGTACACAAAGTTTGAGTTGGCAACATCATTATAGTTTACTATGGTACTATAGGCTGCTCCGTAATAGCCTTGGTTGCTACTAGGCCGGGTATGTGCATACCAAATACCCGTCCAGCCGCGCTTTTTATTTTTCAAGAAATAATTAAACCCACAGCTAGCTGTTGCATTACCCGATACCCAATCATAATCGGTTAATGCATAAAACTCTATATCAAGTTGGGTACTATGCCAACGAGAACATTTCGATATGTCATAACGATAAAAATTTTCCCATTGGTTTAGCTGTCTGGTATTTTTTTTCATCTTTACTACTTTTACTTGCGAGTGATGCACTAGGCTATTGGTGTAAGAGCCTAATGCGAGAAGTGCGGCATTATCTACATTCGTAGTATATATATCTTGCCCTACATATTTGCTTAGTCTACCACCCACTTGTACATAACCATTGGGGCTTATTAGCCTATTGCTAAACCCTTTAATATTGGGGTAAAAGTCATCGTCTGTAATAGTTACATAGTCCTTATGCAGCTCTCTAAAAGCAAGAATCTCCTGCATAGTGGTTTCGCGTTTTTCGTTGAGTGCTTCGTATTCATTAAGGATTATTTGCATCTTACGAATAAGCGATATGAAGTTGTTTCTTTCTTCCAGCTCGTTAATTTCGGTATTAGAGTGTGTTTCGAGATAGGTGTGATAAGCTTGAACGTCTGCCTGTGTAGCAAAGGAAAGATGTCCATTATTTACAGTGGCATTACAATTAGGCACACCCGCCAAAGGCTGCGGGGCTATTTGCTGTACCGTGCTGCCAGGGCTTACCACAACCTTCTCTTTTTTACAACCTACTAATACTGTAGTTGCTACTAGCGCCGCTATGGCTACTAAATTTGATAACTTTTTCATTTCATTATTTTTTTAGGTTCTTCTATTCATGAATAAGCTATTCCTGTTCTTAGCAAATGAATAAACGCAATGCTATCGCCACCCCGTCTATTAGGTTCGTTTTTTGTTTCGCTTTTTTTATGTTTTACCCCAGTATTCTAATTACTTACGAGGCTAGTAGGAAAAAACAAAAAACGCACACCGTGGGCTAGCATCACTCGTCTTGAAGGTCGTCGAAAACCCGATGTACAAGTAATGCAAAACACCCACGCCATGCGCAGGCATTCTGGCATTAAACTTGACTGTACCAATTGAGAGTTTGTTAGATTTCAACTACAGTCTATTTATAGCAGAACGCTAAAATATTTTACTCAATAATATAAAGAACTTTGTTAAGCCACAAACATGAATAAAGTTTTTAATTTGAAAAATCCCTATAATTTGGGTTTTTTGTTACTGAAATGCTAACTACCTAAGGAGAGCAATCATTTTCAAATCTTCATATTTGTGCGCTCCTCCTTTTCACCCTCCGTCAACCTTAAGTCATTTTTAAGGTTTAAGTTTAGCAATTCTTCATTTCTTACTTACATTTACGCCGCAATTTATGAAGAGCATTCTACTCAAAGAAATTCGATCATTCTTTAGTTCCTTGGTGGGCTATATCGTGATTATTCTATTCATATTAATAAGTAGTTTATTCATGTGGATCTTACCAGACACCAACATGTTTGACTACGGATATGCCAGTATGGAGAAGTTCTTTTCCTTTGTTCCATGGATACTCATATTCCTAATTCCATCTATTACCATGAGGATGCTAGCGGATGAATATAAATCTGGGACGATTGAAATGCTGAGTACCAAACCACTTAAAGAGCATAGCATTATTATAGGAAAATTCTGGGCATCTTTCATATTAGTTTGCATATGCCTATTACCTACATTACTTTATGTGCTTACCTTAGAATCCCTAGCGGTTGTTGCCAATAATTTAGATACAGGAGGCATTATAGGCTCTTATATTGGTCTTATGTTTTTAATTGCTGCATTTACGGCTATTGGATTATTTTGCTCTGCATTAACTGATAATCAGATCATTGCTTTTTTAATCGCTGTATTTCTTAACTTTCTTTTATTCCAAGGTTTTGAGTCACTAAGCGGCTTACCAGCCTTTAGAGGTGGCCTAGACTATACCATTAGCCAGTTAGGGCTGCACTTTCACTATAAATCTATTAGTAGGGGTGTTTTAGACACACGTGATCTGATCTATTTTGCATCGGTAAGCTTGTTATTCATCTTTGCAACACGTTTATTCCTTCAAAAAAGAAAATGGCAATGAGGAATTTAAAAAGAACCCATATTATTCGTTTTGCCATATTGGCTATTATCTTGCTTGTTGTCAATATTGTTAGTTCCAAACTACACAAGCGTTTTGACCTGACTAAAGAAAAAAGATTCTCTTTATCTGACGCTACAAAAAAATATATTGGTAACATGAATGAAATCGCCAATGTAACCATATATCTACAAGGTACCTTGAGCGCGGACTTTCAACGTTTACAAAATAGAACAATTGAAACACTTCAAGAATTTAATGAATACTCTAATGGGAAAATAAAATTTCACTTCGAAAATCCTTTAGAAGGCTTGAGTACCCCAAAAGAAAAGAACGAGGCCATGAAAGAAATGGCTATGAAAGGTGTTTTACCTGTTCTGGCTGAAGTAAGTCAGGATGAAGATGCTGTTGGATATGGAGAAAAGGTCATATTCCCTTACGCACTTGTTGCTCATAATGGAAGAGAATTTCCAGTAAATCTTATTGAAAACCGTGGTGGCACTTCACAACAGGAGGTCCTGAACTATGCCAGCAGCTTATTAGAGTACAAATTTGCTCAGGCTATTCAAAAAACAAATCTACCCGACAAACCAACAATTGCTTATGCCACAGGAAATGATCAACCCCTAGATATCAAAACATTTGATATGCTTTCTACTTTAGGTCAAATGTATCATCTTGATACAATAGACCTGAACAAAAACATTGAAATACCGAAAGTATACCAAGCGGTTATTATGGCTTCTCCAAAAACAGGATTGGACGAGAAAGCAAAGTTTAAAATTGATCAATATGTAATGCATGGCGGTAACATGCTCTGGTTATTAGATAATTTGAACACAAGTATGGAGCAAATGCAATCTGCCGAAACTTTTCTGGCTGTTGCGAGGCCAACAAACTTAGAAGACCTTCTTTTCAAATATGGAGTTCGAATAAATAACGATTTAATTGAAGATGTACAACAAAATGTACCAATACCAATTACAGTTGGCATGATTGGAGATCGACCTAATATTAAACTAAAACCTTGGATTTATTTTCCATTTGCGTTGCCCACTTCCAAGCATCCTATTGTACACAATATGAGTAGAATACTATTTCAATTTGTAAATAGTATCGACACTATTGCAACACCTGGTATTAAGAAAACAATCTTACTACACTCCTCTAATAGAAGTAGAACAGTACCTGCACCTGTCCGAGTAAGTTTATCCAGTTTACGTTTTAGCCCAGCCCCCAAGTTGTATCAGGACAAATCAATCCCTATGGCTGTTCTATTAGAAGGTAAATTCAAATCAAACTTTACCAATCGTTTAGCTCCCAAATTTCTTACTACCTTAAAAGACTCTTTAAACAAACCTTTTGTTGCGGAAGGCTTAAAACCCTCAAAACAAATTGTAGTTTCGAGTGGCTCTGTTTTTTATAATGACTTCAGTAAAAAAAATGGCCCTATGGAATGTGGTTATTGGAAATTTTACGAACGTAGCCAAGAAAGCCTAAAACGGTTTGAAAACAAAAGCTTCTTACTAAATTGTATTGAATACCTAATAGATGACTCTGGTCTTATCGAAGCCAGAAGTAAAGATCTGAGTCTGCGCTTGTTAGACATGCCCCGTGTCAAAAAAGAAAAAGTTAAATGGCAATTGGTTAATACTGGAGTGCCAATTGTAATCACAATCCTTTTCGGCGGTGTTTTTCTTTATTTCCGTAAGAAAAAATACACAGGCAAGGCATAAGTACGGATTGACTTATTGATGACAATTCTTTCATTTACCTAACCACTAAGCATTGCGATTATCCTTACCTTCGAAATACGTTGCACCATCTTAAACGCACATATCTATTAACCCTACTATTTACGCTAACTCTTTGGAGCACTTCTCCAATTTGTTCAGCACAGAAGAAAAAGGACTCCATATCCGAAAAAAAATCTTTTTTGAGATTCTTCAAAAAAAGTAATTATGTGATCGCCCCATTAATAGCCTACAAACCTGTTACGAGTTGGCAATTTGGAGTTGGAGTGAAATACTTATATCGACCAAAAAACTATGACCCATCGGATACAAGGAAATCATTTATTGCATCAGCGTTAAAGTACACCTTAAAAAATCAATTGCTCTTTAAGCCAAGTTTTGTCCATTTTTTTAATCACGAAAATTTCATGCTAGACGGGCGTTACGTTTTTCAAAAGTTTCCTCAAAATTATTATGGTATTGGACATGAAACCCCAAAGGCCCAAAAAGAAATGGTCAAGCTCAAGGAAGTTAAAACTGAGCAGATCGTATTCAAAAAAATCAAACGCAATTTATTTGGGGGGCTTGGCTTTAGAGTCGTTGGAGCCTTTCATGTACAACAACAACCCAATGGTTTACTTGTTCGAGAAAAGCCAATTGGCTGGGATGGATTTGGTTCTTTAGGTCCTACACTCAATCTAAGGTTTGATAATCGTGATAATATTTTAAACGCGCATAGTGGTGAATACATTGACCTGAGATTTGAAAGAATGAGTAAAGTAAAGAAGAAGCGAAATCCATATAGCATGCTCAAATTAGATGGAAGAAAATACACACAACCATTTAAAGGAAGAGCAGATGTTCTGGCTGGGCAAATTTATATTCAATCTACTCTAGCTGGGGACATTCCATTTTCTGAAATGGCTTTCGTAGGGAGCGATATCTTGATGCGCGGATATTTTGAACGTCGGTATATTGACCGACATTTTATAGGTGGTCAAATGGAATATCGATATCCCCTGCCCTATAATTTTGGCGTTGTGGCCTTTGCTGGCTTAGGGGATGTTGCCAATAGTTTTAACGACTTTCAATTAAGAACCTTAAAGTACTCTGTTGGAGCAGGTATTCGTTATAAAATTATTCCGAAAGAGGATATCAATGTGCGCTTTGATTTTGGAATAGGTAGAGGTTCACACACATTTTATATTAATATAGCCGAAGCTTTTTAGCTTTTTTTAATAATTCAGAGTCCTACATTTTCACTTACATTTGCACGGTTAATGAAAAGTTTAGAAGATTTTATAGTTCAATTACCAGACGAGCAAAATATTGTCATTACACATCATTACAATGCTGATGCTGATGCTCTAGGGAGTACGCTTGGACTAAAATTTTTTCTTGAAAAATTAGGCCATAAAGCCGTTGTAGTATCACCTAATACGAATCCCGATTTTCTATCATGGCTACCAGGGTATAATGACATTTTAGTTTACGAAACCCAACCAGAGGAAGTGATATTGCTATTTGACAAAGCAGATGCACTTTTCTGTTTGGATTTTAATATTTTTCATAGAACCAAAAAGCTAGCAGATATACTTGCCAATTACAAAGGAACGAAAATCTTAATCGATCATCACCTTCAACCGGATGAGGCATCTTTTGACTATGGTTGTTCGATCCCTGAAAAGAGCAGTACAGCAGAAATGGTGTATGATTTTATCACGCTTTGGAATAAAACAGCGCTCATAGATAAAACAATTGCAAGTTGCCTTTATATTGGAGCCGTTGCCGACACAGGAGGTTTTAAGTACCCAAGCACAGCGGCCACTACACTTGAAATGGCAGCAATGCTTATGCGAACGGGTATCAATATATCCCGCATTCAAGAAAAAACATTTGATACGCGCAGTGAAGGGGATTTGAGACTTCTGGGCTATGTCCTCAAGGATAATATGCAACTTTTTCCTGAGTATCACGCGGCGCTTATAACTATTCCTAAAGAGGTCTATAAAGAATATAATATTCAATCAGGTGGCACTGAAGGTTTGGTAAACTATCCATTAAGTATGGGACATATTATATTTTCCACCTTTATTGTAGAGCGAGACGATGAGGTTAAAATGAGTTTGCGCAGTCAAGGCACACTGGATGTAAGTCAAATTGCCCGAGAGTATTTTAATGGTGGAGGACACAAAAATGCAGCTGGGGGCAAATCGGACCAATCACTTGATAAGACAATTGAAACATTCAAAAAAGTACTAAGTAAACATAAACAAGAGATCAAAACATGTTACAAAGAGTTACAATCGGTTTTATAATACTGTCTACCCTATTTGGTTGTGGCGTATTGAAAAAAGAGAAAGCAGAATATACCCTCGTTGATGGCGTACTAAGTAAGCCATCAAGTACGCCAGGCTACCGCATAACACCGACAGGCCTAGAATACAAGTTTATTAAGAAAAGTGAGGCTAATAAGAAAGCCAGCTTAGGAAGTAATGTTAAGATTGATATTGTAACAAGTATAGCAGATTCTGTTATTTTTGATTCAAAAAAAATCAATAATAACGAACCTGTACCTACTCCAATTCTGCCAGCGCAACATAATGGTGACTTGCAAGAAGGTTTTGCTATGATGCACCAAGGTGATATTGCCGACTTCAGAGCTATTGTAGATTCTGTGATGCGCGAGCAAAAACAGTGGCCGCCATTCGCTAAATCAGGTGATACCATGTCTTTCAAAGTAGAAATGGTTGAGATCAAGACTAAGGAAGAAATCGAAAAAGAAGAGAAAATGGCTAGTATTTCAGAGGAAAAGTCTATCACTCGATACATAATAGATAATAAACTATCAGACAAAGTCATCAAAACCCCTTCAGGGCTCTATTATATCATTACACAAAAAGGTTCTGGCCCCAATATTGAAATTGGCGAGACGGTTTCAATGAACTATACAGGCTATTTACTAAATGGGAACGTGTTTGATTCAAATATAGATCCTAAATTCAAGCATGTCACCCCCTTTGATTTCCCATTAGGCAAAGGGCGTGTTATTAAAGGTTGGGACGAAGGAATTGCGCTGTTAAACAAAGGAGCTAAGGCAAAATTGATTATCCCTTCACGTTTGGGCTATGGTTCACGGGCAATGGGAGAAAAAATTCCTGCAAATAGTGTGCTTATTTTTGACGTAGAAGTCCTCGGAACTAAATAGATTTGCAACTCAAAGATTTTTTTAAACTAAATTATGAAATACACATTACAATTCGTTATTACTTTGGCAGTGATCGTTTTTGCAACTGCTTGTAATACACAAAAGAAAACTGAAGATGGATTTACCATTCTTAAGAATGGTCTTCAAATGAAGATGTTAACAGATAAAGACGGACCAAAAGCGGATTCTGGTTATACCTCAAAATTGAATATCACTGTTAAAGTAGGCGACTCTACTGTTTTTGATTCAAAAACAATGAATAATGGTCAAGCTATTGAGCAACCTATTCAACCAAGCCGTTCTATTGCCGACCTTATGGAAGGGTTTATGCAAATGTCACAAGGTGACAAAGCTATCTTTAGAATCATATCAGATTCGATTTTTACAAACCCACAGCAACGTCCGCCGTTTATTAAAGAAGGTGATATGATGACATGGGATGTAGAAATGGTGCAATTAAAAAGCCCTGAAGATATCGAAAAAGAAAAAGAGAAATTAGCAACTAGTGAAAAAGTAGAGCTAGAAAAATATATGAAGGAAAAAGGTATTGAAGCCAAAGCAACTCCATCGGGTATGTATATAGCTGTTTCAAAAGAAGGAAACGGTGAATTAGTAGGCAGTGGTAGAATTGCCAAAATGAAGTATACTGGATACCTTTTGGATGGGACTGTTTTTGATTCTAACGTAGATCCAAAATTTAAACATACTGATCCTTTTGAGTTTCCTGTAGGACAAGGGGCAGTAATTAAAGGTTGGGACGAAGGTGTTGCCTCTCTAAAAGTGGGTACTAAAGCAAAACTACTTATCCCCTCTGGCATGGCTTACGGAAGTCAAGCTAGACCAGGTAGTGAAGCAAATCCTAAAGGAATTCCAGCAAATAGTCCTTTAGTATTTGATGTAGAGGTATTAGGGGTAAAAGATATGCCAAAACCTCAAGCACAGCCACAACCACAAATCTCAGCAGAAGGTGCTGCTAAATAGTCAACCCTAAAATAAACTTAATCTTGAAGTGTTTCGTCAAATAAGACGAAACACTTTTTTATATTTACCGTATGTACAGATTAATTACGATAAGCATGCTACTTTTTATTGCAATGAGTAGCCAAGCTCAACAAAAAGACGATTACACAAAACTTCCTAGTGGACTAGCCTATAAAATAGTAAAAGACGAACCAGGGCCCGTTGCTAAGATAGGAGATATTGCTACTATTCATATCACCGTAAAACTGGGTGACTCTGTGGTATATAACTCTAAAACTATGAATAATAATAAACCTATACCACAGCCTATTACCGTTAGTAAAACAGCAGCGGATCTTATGGAAGGTTTTGTGAAACTTTCTAAAGGTGACCAAGCCATTTTTAAAGCTAGTACAGATGTAGCTTTTCCGAATGGAGCCCAAAAACCTCCATTTGTCAAAGATGGTGATTTTCTTTTCTGGGAGATTGATATGGTTGACTTAAAAACTAAAGCGCAAATTGAAGCTGAGAAAAAAGCGGCTATGGCTGGAGAAATTGAAAGTCTAAAGAAATATATCCAAGACAATAAGATTAAAGCAACAAAGAGTGAAACAGGAACCTATGTTTCCATTATGAAACAAGGAAAAGGAGCAGAATGTAAGAAAGGCCAATTAGTAAAAATGAAATATACAGGCTACCTATTAGATGGAACAACTTTCGATTCAAATGTAGATCCTAAATTTCAACATACTGAACCTTTTGAATTTCCTTTAGGTCAAGGACGTGTAATTTCCGGATGGGATAATAGCATTTTGGGCATGCGTGTTGGCACAAAAGCTAAATTGTTAATTCCTTCCGCTAACGCTTACGGAAGTAGAGCAATGCCAGGCAACAAGGCTAATCCTAAAGGGATTCCTGCAAATAGTACGCTTGTTTTTGATATAGAAGTACTGGAAGCTCGGGATAATGCACCCGCTCCTAGGAAATAGAACATAAGTCCTAACATATATTTAAGACTTCTCAATTGTAAAAGAGTAAGTTATTCTAAAGTGTTTCGTTTAATAAATGAAACACTTTTTTTAATTTTAAAAACATGAGCAAAATATATTTATATATTATTTTACTATTAGGCCCTAGCGTTGTTTTGGCTCAAAGCGCCAAAGATTTATCTCCACTAAGTTTTAGTGCGAATATTAAAGAGGCGAGGAACATACAGCTTGTCGATGTTCGCACACCGGGAGAGTTCAATGAAGGGCATATTAAAAATGCTGAGAATATAGATTTTAACGATCGACGTTTTTTACGTGAAATAAACAGTTTGGAGAAAGATATCCCTACCTATATCTATTGTAGAAGCGGCGGAAGAAGTAGTCGTGCTATGGAAACCATGCTCAATGAGGGGTTTACTAAAGTTTATAATCTTGATGGAGGTATTCTAGCTTGGCGTGATGCAAAATTGCCTATCACTAAAGCGGTTGGTTCAGGTAAAGGCATGACTTTAAAAGAATTCAAAAAAATCGTAACCCAAGACGTTCCTGTTTTGGTAGACTTTACGGCTACTTGGTGCGGACCATGTAAAATAATGAAACCTAACTTAGTTCGGTTAGCAGATAATTACAGTAACGAATTAAAGGTTATCTATATTGATGTAGATGAAAATAAAGATCTTACCAATGAAGTTGGAATTCAAGCTATGCCAACCCTGCATCTATACAAAAAAGGTAAACTTGCTCGAAAGCAAGTTGGACTAATCTCTTATAAAGAATTGAAAAGATTCATTCGCTAGTATAAGCGCGCGCCTAGTTATATTTGCGCTATGCAATTATTAGATGGGAAGGTTGTTTCTGCGGCCTATAAAGATCAAATCAAGCTAGAAGTAGATAAAAGGAAAGCTGAAGGAAAAAAAACACCACACCTAGCTGCAATCCTTATTGGTGATAATCCTGCCAGTAAGGCTTATGTAGGGAATAAGGTAAAAACTTGTGGGCAATTAGGCTTTGATTCTACCCTAGTTGAGTACGATACTTCCGTAAGTCAAGAAGAGCTCCTCTCAAAAATTGAAGAATTAAATAAGCATGAAGATGTAAATGGAATTTTAGTCCAATTGCCTCTTCCTGAGCATATAGATGAAAACAAAGTAATTGAGACCATCAATCCGCTAAAGGATGTAGATGGGTTTCATCCAAGTAACTTGGGCAAGATGATGATTGGCCAAGAAACATTTATCCCAGCCACCCCTTACGGTATTTTGTTAATGCTTCAACACTATGGAATTGAAACAAGTGGTATGCATTGTGTAGTCATTGGCAGAAGTAATATTGTAGGAACACCAATGAGTGTATTACTAAGTCGAAATGCTAACCCGGGAAATTGTACCGTAACACTAACACACTCAAGAACGAAGAACCTTAAAGAAGTTTGTGCCTCAGCAGATTTAATAATTGCTGCCATTGGAAAGCCAAAGTTTGTAACGGCTGATATGGTAAAAGATGGGGCGGTTATTGTTGATGTTGGTATCAACAGAATAGCGGATGCTTCAAGAAAAAGTGGCTCACGCTTAGTTGGAGATGTTGACTTCGAAAATGTACAAGATAAGTGTAGCTACATAACTCCCGTTCCAGGTGGCGTAGGCCTAATGACCATTTGCGCACTGATGAAGAACACGCTAAGAGCTGCTGATTTATAATTTTAATTATACTCTCAATCACTCATGTTGGAACAAACAACTATTGAGCAACAGCAAGTGCTTCCTGTAATGGAATACTTCTACAGTATTCAAGGAGAAGGTTTCCATCAAGGACGAGCTGCTTTTTTTATAAGGCTAGGAGGTTGTGATATAGGTTGTGTTTGGTGTGACGTTAAAGAAAGTTGGGATGCTGACATGCACCCTAAAATGACAATATCAGATATCTTAACAGAAGTAAAAAAAACGAAAACAGATTTTGTTGTGGTTACTGGAGGTGAGCCTTTACTGCATAACTGTGCTCCTTTAACTGAAGCTCTTAAAAAAAACAACCTTGAAGTTGCTATAGAAACAAGTGGTGCATACCCTATTACAGGTCATTGGGATTGGATTTGTCTTTCACCCAAAAAATTCAAAAAACCAATTCCCGAAGTGCTTGCTCGGGCAGATGAACTAAAAGTTGTGGTTTATAATAAAAGTGACTTTGACTGGGCTGAAAAACATAGAAAGGACGTTGCTCCTGCTTGCAAACTTTTTTTGCAACCCGAATGGAGTAAACAAAAAGAAATGTCTGAACTCATTATCGATTATATTCAAGCCAACCCTATGTGGCATATTTCTTTACAAACTCATAAATACTTAGATTTGAGATAAATTCTAAGTATGCTTTTACCTAAATTCCCACTTCCCTACTATGCGGTCATTTTTGCTTCTATCCGAACTGAAGTTGAGGACAATTATATTGAGACCAATGCAGAACTCGAAAAAATGGCGAAAGATATAGACGGTTTTCTTGGAACAGAATCTACTCGTGGTGAACGTGATGGACTAGGACTTAGTATTTCATATTGGAAAAATCTAGAAGCTATAGCGACCTGGAGAAAACATACACATCATCGAATGGCAAAAGAGAAAGGAATTCAAGACTGGTATAAATCATATAGCATTCGCATCGCTAAGGTGGAACAGGATAACTTATTTGAAAAATAGCTTACGGGTTACTCCGTCGCCTTTACTAGTACTTCTACCCTTCTATTCAAGGTTTGTGCACTGACACTATTTAAATCAGGGTATAGCTTTCTACTACTGCCGAAACCTCTGTAAGTCATGCGATACTTTTTTACACCGTGCGAAACAAGATATAAGTAAACAACTTTCGCTCTCATTTCAGATAAATTTTCTTTCCCAGTAGTAGGATCAAAACCATCTAATCCACCTAACCTACAGCAAATATGACCTTGTAGTTCAATGCGAAGTTTGGGTTTGGCTAACATTACATTTAAAAGCTCTTTAAGCACCTTTTCAGAACCTGGCAATAAAAAGTGTGTCCCAGGTTCAAACAGTAAGTTCGGTAAGCTAATTAACTCATCTTTCTTGAACTCTTTTACTGATAAAATTTCATTCTTTTTCACCTCGACCTTAGGGTCAACCTTAGGCTCTTTTTTTTCTTTTTGCGAAGGTGGAACTGGTTTTCTTTCGACATAGTCTATCTCAGATATTTGTACAACCGGTGTTTTCTTCAGAACCTTATCTCCTATTTTTTCTGCAAACTTGAAATCCAAAACAACTTTATTCCAAGAATCTGTTTTTTCATCCAGAAGGAAACTGGTATTAATAATATTAAAGGGAATGCCTTTGCTTAGAAGGAATTCTTTTAGTACTACAATTCTTTGCTCCGTTAAAATACGATTGCGCGATACGGCTCCACTATCCAGGATGTAAGCTCTAATGGATATAGACTCTATTTTTTGCTGATCCAAACGCTGATCTATCAAAGACTTATGTGCTTTCGTTACCTCTTCCTTGTCTACTGCATACATTAATGTACAACTCCCCTGCCCCCTACTTGATAGGGATAATAGGATACACACTATTAATAGAAAAGTCCTCACCGTAATACAAAGGTAAGTTGAATTAAGTTGGTTAAGACCTATAATAAACCCTACATCGTTAAATTCAATGCAAATTATTGCTTTGTAATTGTTACAGGAATACTACGATTTTTTAAATATACCCTTAATTGATAAGTTGCTGCTGGAAGGTTTGCAACTGAAATCATACGCTCTTCACTTGAAATGAGTTTTCTGCCATTAAGATCAAATAACTCAATACGTTTTACCGTGTTATCTTGATCCTCAATATAAATCATATCAGTAGCAGGATTTGGATAAACTTTGATATTGTACTTAGACAAATCATGAACACTAAAAGGTGTTTCATTCGTTACTTCTACAATACCATAATAAGGTTGAAAGTTTTGCTTAGTTCCTGTAACAAATATAGTATCAATATTCAGTATCGCAGGAAAAGTAAATTCGGCCAATCCATTTTTCACCACCGCTGAGGCCAAGAAATCACCCTGGTAATATAGACCAACCATTGCATTCTCCTCGGTGCACTGCACTTTAAATGATGTACTATTTTTTCCTATGGTAGCACTATGCGTACATATTAAAGTTCCCTTATCCTCAGTAAATAATTCAAGTGTAGGATCTCCGAAAACAATCCAAGTATCGGCTATTTCATTACCTCCATTAGGATCTATAATGTTATTGTAATGATCATTAACTCCCATAATACCGCTTGAAGTAATCGCTCCAAAAGTGGTTTGATAGGTTCCAGGTCTATGATGATTAAGAATCGCATTCATCTCATCCTGACCGTGCATAGGGGGATCCCAACTTTGTAAAATCGAGCACATAATTGTAGCTACGGCACCTTTGGGCTTGCCCGTTATTGAATCCACTGCTCTTAAAAAGTTTTCTCCAAGACAAGTTGAATAAACAAAATTACCTACTAGACAGGCTGTAGAGAATATAAAAGGCCATTCTCCATCTGTATTTGTAAGATTTGGCATTTGTCCTGCTCCTATAAACGTACTAGTCGTAAACATATCAATACTACCATGTCCGCAATAATTAATTAAACCAACACCACTATTAATCGCATCGCCTAATGTATTCACTGCTGGATTCCCTGGTGCATCATTACCTCCATGGGAGCCGTCATAAAGCTCATAATTATAGACATATGGGCCATAATTCTTATTGCTGTCCGCAATTGTTCTTAAATGTTCGTGATCGTACTGTCCCTTATCCCCTGGACCTTGTTGACTTCCTATAGCCACTTGTCTTTTCATCCAGATAGAAGATGTATTCTTCTGTCTTTCATAATCTATTGTTCTTCTTACTTGAGTTTCTGCATCTTGTAATGTATCACAAGAAAAACGTCCTACAATATATTCAGGATAATGATCGTTTCCTGACTGAAAGGCATAGGCTAAATCAGAAGGGCCAAAAAGAGTAGGAATTGTAAAATAAGCACTTTGTGGAGGAATATCTGTTGCATCTCCAACAATCAAAAGATAAGCTATTTGATGCTGATTGTAATATTGTGTAGCACGTGCTAATAGATTAGCCTCAGTAGGACCACCCGTCATCGTGTCTGTAATCTCAAAGAATACTTCATAACCCTTACGCTCTTTCCACTCTATAAACTCAGGCATTGCACTTGCATAGTCTGCATCACAAAAAATGAGCATTTTACCATGCTGAGGTAATGGATTATACTGTCCTGACAACGTTTTATAATTCAAGAACTGATACCTATAAATTTCATCAAATTCATGATTTACTTTAGTAGGAAATTCATTTTGAGATAATAATATATTTTCAGTAGCCGCTTTGTTATAATGAACTTTAAAGGTTATTTCCTCAAATACACGCAATGTTCTTTGAACAGGATTATACTGTACAGGATGCAGTTGCAAAGCTTGCCCTCTTAAATCTCTTAGGATATATGGCTTCTGAAATTGAGCTGTCGTGCTCGGGTAAAATGCATTCTTTGAATAGGTCTGTCCATAAACAAATGGGAAATCACTTAATTTCTGCTGTCTGTTAATCTTACCCTTAGAAGGTGCAATATCTATGTTTTGCAATTCGTAATAATCGGATGATAAAATTTCTACCTCACCATCTTTTTGATTGGGTACAACTAACGAAAAAGCCAACTTGGGTAAATCAGGAGCTCCCACCTGCAACAATTGTGTCCCTTTATGTAAACTAACTTTTTTCTGAATCCCATTTGGAGTACTCTGCTCTTTAAAGCTTATCTCTCCTATTTCAGCCTTAATAATATCATAATCAGCAGTATGCTCAATAATGGTAAACTTCGTTTGTTTTTGGGCCCACAATACGGAGGGTACAAACAATAAAAAGAGTAAAAGCTTTCTCATCTCAAAATTGACGGATTATTTGCTTTAAAATTACGACATTTTCAGCGAAAGCTACTTTACATTTGTCATCACAATCTCATAAATATGTGTATTGTGTAAACCTTGGGGTGTTGGTTAGTTAACCATCTGAGATCAAACCCATGAACCTAGACCAGGTAATGCTGGTTAGGAAAGGTAAGCAAAGATTCATTTCTTCTTACCGTTTTAATTTATTAAGTAGTCCTATTGAACTCGGACTATGAATGAAAAAATGTATGATGAAAAAAGGAATTATTCTCATTACGCTCGCCTTAATAGCATTAAGCGCTAGAGCACAACAAGACAGCACATTTAGGAACATAGAACTTCCTGCTGCTGTAATCCAAAAGAGTAACCCACTCGAAGAGACAAAAGTCAAGAACACCGAAATTGTCATCACCAAAAAGAACATCAAAAAACTTAATACTGCGGTAGATGTTCCTTATTTGCTGAACCAAACTCCCTCCGTTGTTGTTGGCTCAGATGCAGGAATAGGTGTTGGCTATACAAATATTCGAATTCGAGGTACTGACATAAGTCGTATCAATGTGAATATGAATGGCATTCCTATTAATGATGCAGAAGGTCAAGGTGTTTTCTTTGTTAACTTCCCCAATATTTTAGGCTCGGCAAACTCGCTATCCATTCAACGCGGAATTGGTACGTCTAAGACAGGCTATGGTAACTTCGGAGGTGCTATTTCTATAAATAACTTAGACGTTAATTATAAAAAGCCACACGTAAGTTTGATGTCGGACTATGCTTCATTTAACACGTTAAAGAATAGCGTGAAAGTAAGTACTGGACTCCTGAATGATAAATTCATAACAACCGCTCGTCTTTCAAGAATTACCAGTGATGGTTTTATTCAAAGATCAGAGTCAGATTTGAGCTCGATTCAGGTAACCAGTAAATACTATATTACTCCAAATACATCGCTTACATTCAACTATTTAGGCGGCAAAGAAAAAACCGGACAAGCATGGAATGGTGTTGCGGAAAGTAACTTAGACACTGCACGAACCTTTAATGAATTAGGACTCAAAAGTGATGGAACTTATTATGACAATCAAACGGATAATTATCAACAAGACTATTATCAGCTTTTTGCAGATCGCATGGTAAAGAATATTGATAAACGAGACGGAGTCCTACGTTTTGGTGGTGCTTTGTTCTATACAAAAGGAAAGGGGTACTACGAAGAATATAAAATGCAACAAAAATATAGCAGCTATGGGCTAAAGAATTTTGTTCAAGGTAACGATACGGTGAGCACTACAGACTTAATCCGTCAGCTTTGGTTAGACAACGACTACTATGGTGTTCGAGCTTATGTAAGTTACTTTGGGAAAAAATCTCAAGCTGGTCTTTACTTTAATTCCTCAAGGTATGATGGAGATCATTTTGGAGATATCATATGGGCTGACCGAGGTATCGCAAATGATTATCGATGGTATGATCATGATGCGACTAAAACGGATCGAAACCTATATGGTATGTATTCTCTAAAGGTGCTTAAAAACCTACAGTTCTTTGCTGATGTACAGTACCGAAATGTTCAATATGAAATAAATGGTTTTAGAGACTTTCCGACTGCAAAGCATGATTTGAATTGGAACTTTATAAACCCTAAGGTCGAGGTGCGCTATGCTCCTTCAAAGGCTACGAACTTTGCACTCTTTGCAGCCCGCTCTAGTAAAGAACCCAACCGAAATGACTTTGAAACAAGTTCACGACAATTGCCTAAACCAGAAGAGCTTACGGATATTGAGTTAAGTTGGAATCAAAAAGTTACCAAAGGACTTAAACTACACACTACGCTTTATTATATGCAGTATACCAATCAGTTAATTCTTACAGGTGAGGTTGATGATGTAGGTGCATATACTAGAACTAATACTCCTGAGTCCTATAGAAGAGGTATTGAAGTACTCGCTATTTATCAACCCAATAGCATATTTTCAATACAGGGTAATATTAGCTTATCTCAGAATAAACAAGAAGTATTTACGGAATTTTTAGACAATTATGACATTGGCGGACAACGTGAAAGAACATTTGTCAATACAGATCTTGCATTTTCTCCAAATATAGTAGCAGGAGGACAGATATCTATATACCCTTTCCGAGCTTTGAATACTGGTAGTAAGAAGAATGTATTTGCAGAATCATCTATTGATATCTTGCCCAAGTATGTAGGTAGACAATATTTGGACAATACTCAAAACAACACTCGTAGCATAAAACCTTATAGTACAACGGATATCTTATTTACACTAGACCGAAGCTGTAAAATAGGTACTTTCAAGTTCCGTGGTGGCCTCATGAATGTATTGAATAATCTTTACGAAAGTAATGGATATACTTATTCTTATATCAGCGGAGGGCGTAGACAAACGTTTAATTACTTCTATCCTCAAGCTGGTTTGCGTTACACGATTGGTGTTGGATATGAGTTCTAAAGAAAGTAGCGAACAGGAAACTAAAAAGGCGAATCGTATGATTCGCCTTTTTCATTATTAAAATATAACCTAAGCTTTTACTCCTTGAAAATCAGCTTTCCTTTTTTCCAAGAAAGCGCCAACACCTTCTTGCATTTCTGGAGTTGCAAAACAACTTCCAAACTCTTCGATCTCTGTAGCATACCCATGATCAGTCCCAGCTGCATTTACACATTTAATAACTTTACCTAAAGCCATTGGAGATTTAGAATTAATAATTCCCAAAATCTTCTTCGTATGATCTAATAAGGTCTCAACCGTTGTAACATGGTTCACCAAGCCAATTTTCTCTGCCTCAACCGCATCAGGCATATGAGCAGTCATACAAAGTTCCATAGCTCTACCCTTGCCGACTAAAGCTGTTAAACGTTGCGTACCACCATATCCTGGAATAAGCCCTAGATTCACTTCAGGTTGACCGAACTTAGCTTTCTCACTTGCTACTCTAAAATGACAAGCCATTGCCAACTCGCATCCTCCACCTAGGGCAAAACCGTTTACTGCAGCTACTATAGGTTTAGAACAGTTTTCGATTTTATCAAAAACCCATTCCTGTCCATTACGAGCCAATGCTTCACCATCGTTTTTATCCATAGTTGGAAATTCAGAAATGTCTGCTCCTGCTACAAAGGCTTTACCAGCTCCGGTAATAATAGCAGAACGAATGTCTTCATCTTCTTCTATTTTGTCAATTGCTGCATTCAACTCTTTTATAACATCAGCATTCAATGCATTCATTTTATCGGGACGGTTGATTGTAATAACCGCTATATTGTCTTCTACTTCAAATAGTAATGTCTCGAAATTCATTGTAAATATTTATTAAAGCTTGCAATTTAAGTCTAAAAGAAAACTATTCTCCCTCTATGATAGGAGAGTTTTCTACATTCTTTGACTCATCACCTCATAACAGATGATACCAGATGCAACACTTACATTGAAACTATCAAATTCTCCCACCATAGGAATAATAAAGCTTTCATCACTGGCCTTACGACTTGTTGATGAAATCCCCTTGTCCTCAGATCCTAAAACCATGCATAAAGGTTCGTTTAACTCTAGCTCTCTAAGCGTTTTAGAAGCCAGAAGATCTGATGAATACACTTTGATTCCGTTCATTTTAATCGTTTCAAGAGCAACATTGATACTTTTTTCTCTGCAAAAGTTCATTTTGGTAAAGGCTCCCGCTGATGTTTTTACCATATCCTCAAATATGGGCGCAGCATTTTTTTCAGAAAAAATAACAGCATCTACTCCACAGCATACCGCGGAACGTATAATAGCCCCCATGTTACGTACATCTGTGATCCCATCAAGCAGAAGCAAAAATGGATTCTTACCTTGATCAAAGCACTGAGAAATAACATCTTGAACGGATTGGTAAGCTACCACCCCGCATAAAGCAACCATACCTTGATGATTCTTACGGGTCATGGCATTCAACTTTTCATTGGGAACTCGTATTACAGGAACATTCTTTCCTTTAGCAGCCTCCAAAACATCACTTACAATATCTCCTCCTATTCCATGATAAATGAAAAGCTTATCAATGAGCATATCACTTTGTAAGGCTTCATAAATTGGCTGTCGCCCGAAGATGATCTTCTTCGAAGAATTTTTGGAGGGGTTCATTTATTTTGCAATCGTGAATTTGGCAGACTCTACAATCTTACCATTTTTGCCTTTGACCAAAACAACATACACCCCTTCAGGATATTGACGCATCTCGGTGAAAATTAAATTCTTGTTTCCATCGCATTGAATAGATTGTAGTTTTTTACCAATGAAATTTCTCAACTCAATAGAAGCAGCTTTTCCAGCGGTAGCTGGCTTCATACGCACCTTTAATTGATCCGCTTTCAAAGGAACCGGAAACAATTCAATATTAGATTTACGCTGTTGAGCCCCAGCCAATAAGGTGGAGCAAACAAGAAAAGTAACTAATACAACGAAGCGTTTCATTTTCTAGTGTAAAAATATATACTTTTTATCTGTAATAATCGTTAAAATTTAAGAAAATTGAGGATATACACTATTTTTGAACAAATGCATATTCTTAATAATACATGGATTAGTCAGTTTTGGTATGGCTTTATAGTCCTTATTGGGCTTGTAATATGCATCGTTTATTATGTTAACCATAAAAAAAAGGCATTCAAACAATCTTTGCTGCTACTCCTCTCTTTGTGTCTTTTTTCTTTCGGAATGCATCAGCTAGAACAGCCGACAATAGATAATAACCTACAAATGAGTGGTATTAGCGGTTTAGACGAAGACCATTTTGGAACCTCACCCGACTATCTTGGTAAAGCTGTAGAACGAGTTTATGATTTTATTCGAAGAAAATTCATTGATTAATGTGCGGTTGTATTTGCTCCTATAAGTGTAACATTTCGTCTATGCTTCGGCAAAAAGTACAGAACTAATCAATATCAGTAACAGCATAATTCTTTCCATAAAAAGGGTTTATGAATCTAGATAGTAAGACACTATTAATCCTATATCAGTCGGAGTCTATAATTCGTGTTTAAAATCGCTTGTAATATAGAATTCTATATCAGGATTATTTGTACGCTCAGTATTTAAGTACCACTCACTTTCTGCCAGATAAACTAAATTTCCTTCTTTGTCTTCAACAATATTTGCTTGCTTATACTTGACAAAATCATTTATTTTCTGTTGGTCTCCCTTAATCCAGCAAGCTTTGAAAAAGGGCATATGCTGAAATGAACACTTGGCTCCGTACTCTCCCAATAAACGATACTGAATCACCTCAAACTGTAACTCCCCTACACAACCAACAATTTTACGATTTCCGCCATGTTGAGTAAACATTTGTGCCACTCCCTCATCTGTTAATTGTCGAATCCCCTTATCTAGTTGTTTTGACTTCATAGGATCATTGTTAACCAACTCCTTAAATAACTCAGGAGAAAAACTAGGGATACCTGTAAAATTCATTTCTTCACCCTCACTTAGAGTATCACCAATTTTAAACGTCCCAGAATCATATAAACCTACAACATCACCAGGATAAGCATAGTCTACAATCTCTTTATCACTGGCCAAGAAAGTGTATGGATTATTAAAACGAAGTTTTTTATCTGCTCGGATATTCTGATAAAATTTATTACGCTCAAACCGTCCAGAACAAACTCTTAAAAAAGCTAAACGATCTCGATGTTTGGGATCAATGTTTGCATGAATTTTGAATACAAAACCACTAAACTTATCTTCAGAAGGTGCTACTTCTCTTACGTCTGTCATTCTCGGGCGTGGATTAGGAGCAATTTCTACAAACGTATCTAGCATGTCTTTAATACCAAAATTGTTTACGGCACTTCCAAAAAATACTGGTGCGAGTTTACCTTCAAGATAGGCACTCTTATCAAAGTCTTCGTAAACTCCCATTAATAATTCACCGTCTTCTCTTAACTGATTAGCGTCTTGTTCCCCAATCATGGTGTCTAGCTCTGACGAATTAAGGTCTTCCATAGGAACAAGGTCATTTTCTGTAGCCTTTTGATTTGCCCCAAACGAGATAATGCTTTTGTTATACAAGTTATATACACCTTTAAAATCGCTTCCCATATTAATAGGCCATGTTAAAGGTTGTGTTTGGATATCTAACTTCTGCTCAATTTCTTCTAATAAGTCAAAAGCATTTTTACCATCTCGATCCAGCTTATTAATAAAAACAATTACCGGGGTATTACGCATTCTACAAACTTCCATCAAACGTTCTGTCTGTGCCTCTACACCCTTTACACAATCAATAACCAAAATCACACTATCCACAGCCGTAAGTGTTCTATAAGTATCTTCAGCAAAATCTTTGTGCCCTGGTGTGTCTAGTATATTAACAATTTTATCGCGGTATTCAAAACTCATTACAGAGGTCGCCACCGAGATACCACGCTGTTTCTCAATCTCCATAAAATCTGAGGTCGCACTCTTTTTAATCTTATTAGACTTTACGGCACCAGCTGTTTGAATAGCTCCTCCAAAAAGGAGTAGTTTTTCCGTTAAGGTCGTTTTACCTGCATCGGGGTGAGAGATAATCCCAAAGGTTTTACGTTTGTCTATTTCAGCTTGAAATTTCATCAGGTCGCGAAGGTAAAGTAGTTCTAACTAAAAATTATCATATTAGTCGAATCAGGCCTTACGTTTACTGCAAGAACTAAAATAACAACAAGCCAAATGCCTTAATTTTTTGCATTGGCTTAGAAAACCAAAATATCTCAAAGTCTTCAAATTGGTGCTCGTAATCAGCTTTAATTTCCTTAAGCTGCATTATGCTCTTGTTATAAACAGAAACCTTTTCTAAAATTTGTAGCACCCACTCCCCTTTTGCCTTTCCCAACTTTACATGAAGCATATCCGTTCGAGAATGAAAATGCAACGCAACTTGTTGTTTTTTTGTACTCACGGTGGAAGGAAAAGGACCCAGCCAAACCACCTTAGCATTGGATTTCAATATTAGATCTTGTTCCTCTAACAAACAACCTTCTATATAATTCGAGTCAATTGTAGTACGTGGAATTTTAAAATCGAACCACTCTTGTAAATCGTAGTCAAAACAAATACCATGCATATAATTGTAAAGCGACTTTTTTAACCCAAAGGAAAACTGATTATGATCTATACCTGTTACATCTGTAAAAGCAACGTCATTATTAGCAAAAGTAATGTCATTTAGATGGGGTTGAACGCCATAGTTTGTAGGTTCAATACCAATTGGGCTATGGGCGGTGAGTGCAAATTGATGCCAAAATCCAGACTGAACGATACCTAGCTCAAATAACTGACGTACCATTTCTAAACTATCAATGGTCTCTTGTACTGTCTGACTTGGATATCCATACATAAGATATGCATGCACCATCATACCAGCTTCTGTAAAGTTTCTTGTAACTCTTGCCACTTGCTCTACCGTAACTCCTTTGTCAATTAGCTTTAATAAGCGATCAGAAGCAACTTCTAAGCCTCCAGAAACAGCGATACAACCTGAAGCCTTAAGCAGCCGACATAGATCGTAGGTAAAACTTTTTTCAAAACGAATGTTCGTCCACCAAGTTACATCCAATTGCCTTCGTATAATTTCAATGGCCAGCTCTCTCATTAAAGCTGGTGGTGCAGCCTCATCAACAAAGTGAAAACCATATTCTCCAGTTTGATCGATTAATTCTTCCATTCGATCAACCAAGAGTTTGGCCGTGAGTGGCTCGTAAGACTTAATATAATCTAAGCTTATATCACAAAAAGTACATTTTCCCCAGTAGCAACCATGTGCCATAGTTAGTTTATTCCATCGACCATCACTCCATAAGCTGTGCATAGGATTGGCCACTTCGATAACTGAAATGTATCGATCTAAGGATAGATCATCATAGCTTGGTGTACCAAGTTCCGCCTGTTTATAATCTTTTTTGAGCGTAAAATCATTGTATATAAGCTCCCCAGCCTCCAAGTGAAAGGTCCTACATAATAAAGATTTATCTCTTGGATGCTTTATAGACTCCCAGACTAGCTCCAAAGGAAGTTCTCCGTCATCTAGCATGATGAAATCGAAAAATTCAAAGACCCGCAGATCTCTTATAGACCGGAGCTCTGTATTCGGGAAACCACCGCCCATAGCTACTTTAATATTCGGAAAATTATTCTGAATAAACTGAGCACATCGAAATGCACTCAACAAATTACCTGGAAATGGCACCGAAAAACAGATCAACTTCGGTTCGTGTTCGTTGAGGCTTTTTTCTAGTATATCAATGGTTAGAGCATCGATGAAACTTAGCGGTTGTTGCAAATGATTATAAATTTCATCAAATGAATTTGCACTTCTTGCTAGACGCTCAGCATAACGAGAGAATCCAAAATGCTCATCCACGCACTCCACAATAAAATCTGCTAAATCTTCTAAATAAAGTGTGCAAATATGTTTTGCCTTATCCTGCATCCCCATATGACCAAATGCCCACTCCATATCCTCTAACTGAGCAAAACGAGATGCTTGAGGAAGGTAATTTTCCGTACAAATTTGTCTGGCAAGGGTTACGTTCTTTCCTTGTAAAAAAAGAATCACAAAATCGATTGTCCTAATATACTCTTCCCGTAAAGAATACATACGCAAAGCATTTTCAGACTGAATCGTATCGTGTTCATGGGCATGTTGAAAAACTTTTGCCAAACTTTCCTTCTCAAACAAACGCAGCGTAACGTCAATCCCTAAATCCATCTGAAAACAAGAAATACCCTTTGCGTTAAGAAAACCTTTAAGATAAGCCGTAGCGGGATAAGGCGTATTGAGTTGAGTAAAAGGAGGCGTTATAAGGAGTATATCAGACAATGTGCAAATTGAAAAACGTAAAAATAGAACATCCACTATCATTACTACTTAATATAGTCTGCCTTTCCTGAGTTTTATTTTTATAAATGATTATGGAATATGAATCGATTAAGCATCTCTTTTCATAAATAAGAACATCATGAAAAAAATATTGAGCATAATACTTTTATTTATTGGATTTCAATTGGGAGCACAAACACCTGTCTCTTCTAAAATTGAAAAAGTAAAGGTATTTAAACGAAATGCTGAGATCAGTAGAAAAGCACAAGTACGAGTGCATACTGGTGTTCAGGAAATCGTTCTTACTGGCATCTCGACATCCATCAATCCATCTAGCCTTCAGATCCAATTTAAGGATGCAAGCAGCGAACTACTGTCTGCTAAATATGAGCCCAACCATTTGCTGGGTAAAACTGAAAATCCTAAAGTCGAAGAACTAAAGGACAAAAAGGAAAAGCTTGTTGATGAACATGCCTGGATTACCGATCAGAAGAACGCTCTACTAGGTATGCAAGAAATCCTAAAGAAAAATCAAGATCTTGGAGGCCAATCAAGCTTTACACCAGCACAGGTAATGGAATTAAGCAATAAATACAGATCCAAGTATTTAGAAATCCGAAAAGAGTTAAAAGGTATTCTTAAACAAGAAAAGGAGATTAAGAAACAACTTGCCCAAACCAATAGACAGTTGCAAGAAATGCGCGCCAAATTTAACAAACCAACGGGTACCATTGTACTACAAGTTGCTTCCAAAAGTAATTCTAGTTTAAACATCCGTTGTACCTATACCGTGAATAATGCAGGTTGGTCTCCCCTATATGATTTACGCTCTGCAGGAATAACAGAAAATATCAAACTAAACTACCGAGCAAATGTTTATCAGAATACAGGTCAAGATTGGAATAAGGTAAACTTAATCGTGTCCACAGGTAACCCAACTCAAAACAACGAACGTCCAATATTAAACCCCTTATACGCTAAGATTGCCGTTCCTTATAAAGCAAAACACAAGGAAGAAGCGGTTGCACAACTTATGAATATGGCCATGGAAAGAGACGCTAATAAAGATTTTAAGGGTGGCTATACTGCTCATGCCCAAATTGGAGAAAATCAACTGAATGTAGAGTTTAAAGTAGCTAATAGACAAACAGTTTTAAGTGACGGCAAAAGGAATCTCATGGCGCTCAACACATATAACCTACCTACAGATTATATCTACCATACAGTACCGAAATTATGCGATGGAGCTTTCCTTCTAGCAAAAATTTCCGATTGGAGTCAGTATAATTTGCTCCCTGGTAAAGCTAATATTTTCTTTGAAGGTGCTTTTGTAGGGACTTCGACGATTAACCCGGAGATAACTGCAGACACTATGCTTATTTCTATGGGACGAGATAATGGGATTGTAGTAAAACGAAACGCGATAGCATCCTTCTCGAAAAAGAAAAGTCTAGGTTCGAACAAAAAGGAAACAATTGGCTATGAAATTGTCGTCAAGAATAAAAAGTCTGTCCCTATCAAGATTGAAGTATTGGACCAAATACCCGTTTCTCAGAGTAATCAAATCGATGTGGATCTCAATAAGAAAGGGTCAGCCGAATATGCAAAAAAAATTGGAAAACTATTATGGACTACTCAAATAGCGTCTCGTAGCTCCTGGAAAGAGCAATTTGTATATACCGTAAAGTATCCTAAAAATAATATCATCGCAGGTCTCAAATAGAATAATGTTCGAATACAAAAGAGGGTGAAAGTTTCACCCTCTTTTTATACATCCTAACTGAATTTTACTTTTTTCCAGCAATTCTATCCATCAGTTCTTTGAATAAAGGTCCAGCTCCACCCTTTGGAGGTCCACCTCGTGCTTCTTCCATATAGTACTGATCTTCACCTCGATCCATTAGAAGAAATCTAAAAATATAATCATCTTTGCTCTGTGCTTCTCCCCTAAACGTTCCAAAACGTAAATCGTTAAACTGATATCCATTTTCTAATTCAATCACATTAAAGTAATCATTACTAAACCAGCGCAAGGTTTTGACCGTCTTATCAGTATGTAACCCTTTTAATATATCATGATTTTTCTCAACTCTTGAAAATGTTATAGGAGCTGTATCAAACAATGAATACTGGCCCAAATAAAAATGATCCTTCGTCTCTACAGTACAGTTCCAAAGAATATTATTCAAAATACTAGGTCCCGTTAAAAGTCGTTTTACGGGCACCCCCTCTTTAGCAAAAGCCTCCGAGAATGTCGTATTCATCTTTTGCTTATTTAGAACAGTAAATAATAAATAAGCAGAACTAATTGCAACGCCAGCATAATTCCAATTTCTTCTTCTTTTGTTTAGTCGGCTATATCTCGATGCCATAATCAAACAAACCAAAAACGGAACGGTGTATAATGGGTCAACAACGGATACCGTGCTCCAAGCCACTCTCATATTAGAAAATGGTGCAAATAATTGTGTGCCATACATTGTAAAACAATCCAAAATTGGATGTGTAAATATTGACCAAAAGAAGAGCCATTGCCAGTCTCTTAAATTGACTTCAGGTGCGTTCCAAGTTCCGCTGAAGTATTTCTTCTTACTTGTTGAATACAAAACATAAGCCAAAAAAGCTATGATAATTATTGTAGGAATATAATTCCCTGGCATAAAAATATTAAATACAAAATGCGCCGCAAATCCAACTAAAACAGTCGCTAGAATTTTCGTAACTAAAGCAATCCACTTATGATACTTGCTTTTATAGATTTGATGTACAACCCACCCGAAGACAAAAGCTCCGAGAATCGCAAAAAATATGGAATGACTAATCCCTCTATGAAAAGCAAGGTTATCAATATTAGATAAAAAGAATTTGCCCAATACATCAAGATCTGGGATGGTTCCGCCAACTGCTCCCCATAGCATAGCACGGTTTCCTATTTTTTTGCCTAGTACTACTTCTCCAGTCGCTGCTCCAAGTATAATTTGAGTAAGTGAATCCATTCCTTTGTTCTAAGACCTGATGATTGTTAATTACAAAACTACATGCGTATCATTGCGCAGTTGTCAATAAAAAGAAAAATTATTCGGTAGGTTACATAAATTAAGAAATATTGTGTTGAAATAGGTCATCTAAAATTGTATATTTAAGAGTTATGAGACATTTTCTTCTTCTAGGGGTCTGTATTATAAGTTGCTTTGGCATCACTTTCGGACAGAAGAAAGAAAAACAAAACCCCATTGAAACTGCATATGCACTTCGCAAAAAAGGACTCTTTCAAGAAGCGCTTACGGTGCATCGTAACATTTTTAAAGGCAACCCAAAAAACAAGCTGAATAATTATAACTATGCTTGTTTATACGGTATAATGCACAAGAAGGACTCTTGTCTGAAATACTTGGATCTAGCTCTTTCTACATGGTTAGGATTAACTCCTTTATCCGACCCAGATCTCTATTTCTTACATGCAGATCCCATTTGGGATTCTATAGAAACGAAAGTGCTTGAACTGAATGCGCAACGGATAGCAGGAATTAAAGATCCTGACTATGCAAAAAAACTATTTCGTCTTTGCGCTGCAGACCAAGCCCTTTACTCGGAACTGGAAATTGCCCAGTTCAAACATGGACATGATTCAAAGGAAGTTCAAGACATTTGGCAGAAAAAAAAGAGCATCAATCAAAAGAACCAGGGCGAACTCGAGCAGCTTCTTCAAGATAAAGGTTGGCCTAAGAGATCAGAAGTAGGCATGCTGGCAGCTAATAGTGCTTTTTTGATTATCCAACACTCTAATCTCGAAAAGATGAAACAGTACATCCCGACATTAAAAAAACTATGTAATGAGGGAGAAGGAAGTTGTCAGGCTTTTGCTATGATGTATGATAGAATTGAATGTTCTGAAAATAGACCACAACGATACGGCACACAAATAAGATATAACAAGGGTAGTAATGAGTACGAACTCTTCCCCTTAGAAAACGAAGGGCTTCTTCATGAGTATAGAGAATGGGCAGGGTTACCATTAATAGAAGACTATGTGGCACACTGGGATATAAAACTCAACATAAAAAAAGTCTATAGAAATTTCGCTTATGCTGACTCGTTAATAAAGGCAACTTTAAGTAAAGAAAGTAAATATCCCTACTTCCATGGAGCGCAGATTAATGCTCCAATAAAAAAAATGAATACAACGGGCACCCCTCTTTCATCGATCGTACAAGTAGATCCGCACTGTATTCTAGATGCCGAAGAAGATTTTTGCCTTACCATGCCTAAAGGCACCGAGGTCACTATTATGTTTACGGATAATCAAGTAGTCAATTATCCAGACCAAGCCGACCTTTATATAAAAGAAGAAGGAGGTGCAAATGATAAAGCGGTAATATACGTAAGTTATGATGGTAAAAAATTTGACAGCCTAGGTATAACTTTTGATGGGCGAGCTAGTTCTCTTGATTTAGAAAGTATTCAATATGACAAACCTGTAAAATTTGTCAAGGTTATTTCATTAGATAACAATGGTGGATGGCCAGGATACGATTTAGTTTATATTAAAGGCTTACCTGGATCTAATGTTGATGCCAAGATGACCAAAGAAGAGATCAATGCTTATTTGAATAGCGCACAAAAAGAAGTAGATCGCATTCTAAAATATGAAGCATTAAGAAAACAAAAATCCCTAAACACACCCTTTGTTCTTAAACATGTTCATTTTAATAGTAGAAGCCATACAATTCTAAAAAAATCTTACCCATATCTCGATCGTTTAACAGAAGAATTAGGGAAAATGAATTGGAAAAAAATTATCCTTACAGGGCACACTGATAATCAAGGAAATCCATCAAGCAATCTTATATTATCAAAAGAACGGGCTCAAGCTATTCGATCCTATCTATGGGAAAAAGGACTGGACAAAAGTAAAATAATCTGTAAAGGAATGGGTGCTAAACAGCCTGTACGAAGTAATAAAACCAGTAGCGGTCGCACAAAAAACAGAAGAGTTGAAATCAAAATTATACAATAACCACAATACCTAAATAATAGGTGAATGTAGGCGAACTTGAATCGCGTTGATATCCTTATCTTTAACGAGAGAAAGAATGCTACTACTTCGCTTTTTTTATGGTATAGGCTTAGCCTGTGTTCTTTTGTTTATGGCATCTACAGGCTATGCACAAAAGAAAAATATTACGCTGGAAGGAGTTGTTGTAGATCCATCTACGGCAGAAAAACTTCCCTTTGTGAATATTACGTTCTTAGGTACGACTATTGGCATGCGATCTAGTCTAGAGGGGAAATTCAAATTTAATCTAAGCAATTGGCCATCAGATTCTTTGAGAGCAAGTATCCCTGGATATACTACCACGGTCTTGTTTCTTGATACAAACAGCACTTATTTAAAAATCAAAATAGAGTTAGTCCGAAGTAATAAACAGATCAAAAAACTTGTTATCCAATACGACCCAAATTTAGCCCTAACACTAATTAAAAAGGTCATTGCCAACAAACCGAACAACGACCAAAACAAAGCGGATAATTATAAATACGAAGTATACAACAAACTTGAATTGGACATCACCAAAATCCCTAAAAGGACCTTTTCTGGAAAAGGTTTTCTTAAGGAGTTTAGTTTTATGAAAGACTTTATAGATTCCACGTCAGAAGAAAAACCTTTTTTACCTCTTTTTCTTACTGAAACAATTTCTGATTACTACTTCCAACAAAGTCCCAAGAAGAGCAGAGAGTTCATCAAAGGCACCAAAATAAGTGGCTATAAAAACGAAAGTGTATCAAAATTCTTAGGAAGTATGTATCAGAACATTAATATCTATGATAACACCATTCCTATTTTTGATCTTCGCTATGTTAGCCCAATAAGCAATACAGCCCCATTGTTTTATAAGTATACCATTGTTGATACAGTCAAGATGGGATTTGATCGGTATTACAAAGTATTATTTACTCCTAAACGTAAGGGTGAAAGAACATTCCGAGGAGATATTATGATTCATAGTAAAGATTATGCTGTTCAGAAAGTAAGTATGGAAGTGTCCGAAAGACAACAAGTAAATTGGGTAGACAAAGTAAGTGTTGTACAAGAATTTGAAAAGAAAGAGGAAGCTGGTTGGTTCCTTATAAAGGATAAGTTCTTTGTAGATTTCATTCCTACTAAAATAGCTAGGGCCGCTGGTATGATAGGAAGGAAAACAACAACCTATAGAGATATCATTGTAGATGATGAAGATATCAGCAAGGTAATCAATGATAAAAAAAATAAACAAGACCTAATCGTTTTAGAAGGAGCTGCAGATCAGGATGAAGCATTTTGGAACCGCAAGAGACATACAGTTCTGAGCAAGAACGAAAAAGCGATTTACAAAATGATCGATACCATTCAATCGCTGCCAGTGTATAATAAATATTATAACATCATCTACTTTCTCAGCACGGGCATCAAAGAAGTTGGGCCTATAGAGATTGGATCGATTTACAACCTATACTCACGAAATATTATCGAGGGTAATCGTTATAGACTAAACCTAGGCACAACACCTAAGCTCTTTAAAAATGCCTATATAAATGGCTATATAGCCTATGGCACAGAGGATAACCGATTCAAATATAATGCAAACTTACTCTGGTTGCTCGATCGAAAACCTAGGCGGTACATCTACTTATCTTATAAAAGGGATGTTGACAATACGGTTAGCTTTTATGACAATGGAGCTGGAAGTATAGATAATGCTTTTAGCACAATTGGAAGAAAAAGCTGGGTTCCTTGGAAACTACTTTTTATTGATAGTAAGCGCGGAGAATTTTACAATGAAACCCATAACGGTTTTTCTCAGCTACTTAGCTTTGAACGAAAAAAAACCACCCCATATACTCCATTACCAATAAGTAATATTTTCTCAGATGCCAATGGGGTACCAAGCGATGATTTAACTACAAGCGAACTTGGCTTAGAGCTTCGTTTTGCATATTTAGAAAAATTTGTAGAGGGCAATTATCTCAGAACAAGCTTAGGCACAAAGTACCCTGCCATAAGATTATATACAGGTTTAGGATTAAAAAACGTATTTGAAAGTGATGTCAGTTACCTAAAACTAGGATTAACTATTGCGGATAACCAACCTATGGGTAGCTTGGGTAAAATGTATTACAATGTTTTTGCAGGTAAGGTATTCGGCACTGTACCTTATACTGCCCTAGCGATTCATCCAGGTAATGAATTTCATTACTATAATGCTAGGACGTTCAATATGATGAACCGCTTCGAATATATTAGCGATGCATATGCTGGTGTAATGTTAGAGCACTCTCTTGGCTCATTTGTTTTTAAATATATTCCACTTGTCCGAAAAACAAAGATTCGAACCTTTTGGAATGCGAAAGGTGTTTACGGTGGTTTGTCACAAGCAAACCAGACTCTTAACCTAAATAATGAATTTGGTTTCCAAACATTATCTGCAGCTCCTTATTTAGAACTAGGAACAGGACTTGAAAATATTTTTAGATTGCTAAGAATTGACTTCGTATGGCGAGTACTTCCCGTAAGTAGAGTAAACGATTCTTCTAATAAACGCTTTGGAATATTTGGAAGTTTAAAATTTGAATTCTAGTTGATATGTCGATACAAAAAATAGCCCAAATAGCAATTGTTGTAAAAGATTATGATGAAGCAATTGCTTTTTATACTCAAAAATTAAATTTTAGTTTAATAGAGGATACTCCATTACCTAAAGAAAACAAACGTTGGGTTGTTATCGCACCACCTGGCCCACAAGCAAATTGTACTATACTCTTAGCAAAAGCTAAAAATAAAAGACAGGTGGCAGCTATAGGTAATCAAACAGGAGGACGAGTTTTTTTATTTCTTCATACAGATAATTTCGAAGAAGACTATTTCAACCTAAAAAAACATAATATTGAAATTGTCAGAGAACGAAGCGAGTTTGATTATGGCACAGTTGCTGTATTTAAAGATCTTTATGGAAATCTATGGGATTTAATAGAACCTACCAAGCGTTAAATACCGATTAATTCCTCAGGGCATGTATCATAATTCATTTCTCGAGTCTCGAAAGATTGTGTTTCTTCATTAAACACACCGCATTCATTAATTGGTGAAGCGTATAAATGTAAAGTATACCCTAGTTCGTTCTTTTCATTTCCTAATTGATGATACCCCATTTTATCTTCCATATACGTAATAGCTCCAGGAGTCAAGGTGTTACTTCCTGTTTGTATTAATGCTCCTGAGTCATCTTTAATAAACCTTTTTTCGGTTAGTTCTCCAGAAATTTGATATACCCAACAATCCTGCCCCCCATGATCATGAATAGGTGTAACACAATTCTCTGACCAGCAAAGCAAGATGAGTTCATAGCTTTGCGTCCGGTGAACACAGTTTCTTGTATAACCTTCTTCACACCAGGAGGCAAACTTTTGAAAGTCTTCTTTTTGTAACTGCAATCGTTTGAGAATACTTGGTATGGCTTGTTTATCAGCCCTATTTAATTCATTAATCAGGTCGTCTAAACTATCAATATCATCCATAACTTAAGGTTCCACTAAGTTACAACAAGCTGGCAATACACATGGTTAGTTGTACGTTAACCAAAAGTCGTTTTCGTTGATTTTAGTGCTTTTTGAGTTAAAAATGGTTAAAAATGACGCCAAAACAGTAAAAAAATGGCACTTTTACACAAATTAGGGTTTGGGAGAAATAGAAAAGAGTCTAGAAGTTTTTAATAGATTAATCACGGAATTATTAGCTGACGAGAAGCTGCACCCTGTAGCTGAACATGTCCCCTCAGAGCAGTTATATGATCGCTTAGACTTAAAACTACAACAAAAAGGAATTAGTGCAGAGCAACTAGAGCAATCATTGAAAGACTTAGTTTTTACTACGCCTCGCACTGGAACTCCTGCATTTTTTAATCAATTATTCGGTGGCAGACAGGCAAAAGCTATTTTAGGTGATTTACTTTCTGTTATGTTGAATAACAGCATGTATACCTATAAAGCGGCTGGGCCTCAAGTAGGTGTTGAAAAAGTGGTCCTTCGGGAGGTTTGTAATATAATTGGCTGGGATGAAAATGCCGATGGGACTCTTGCCCCTGGAGGTTCTATGACCAATTTCATGAGTATGTTGATGGCTCGCGATGCCTTTAATCATAAAATTCGTTTTGAAGGAGTTCAACACAAAATGACAGTATACACTTCTGTAGAATCTCATTATAGCACACCCAAAAATGCTGCCTTTGCTGGCATAGGAAGAGATCATGTAAGAAAAATTACAACTGACAATCAAGGCAGAATGCGTCCCGAAGAACTTCGGCAAGCTATTCAAGATGACATCTCTAATGGCTTACACCCTATATTGATTAACGCAACTGCTGGAACAACCGTTTTGGGAGCATTTGATGATTTAGTTGAGCTCAACAAAATAGCTAAAGAGTTTTCTATATGGCTTCACGTAGATGGGGCTTATTGTGGTTCAGTATTGTTTAGTAAAAAATATAAACACCTCATTGAAGGTATAGAGCAAGTGGACTCCTTTAGTTTTAATGCCCATAAAATGTTAGGTACTCCCTTAGGTTGCTCACTGATAGTTGTAAAAGATAAAAAGCATTTACAAGATTCGTTTTCTAATGATGCGAGTTATTTATATCAAACTGATCACGACGAATTTAATTTAGGTAAAACATCTTTGCAATGTGGTCGTAGAAATGATGCGCTAAAACTATGGGTCCTGTGGAAGAGTGTAGGTACAGAAGGACTTGAAAAGATAGTTGACAAATTATTTATGCTTGCCGATACAGCGCGCAAGTATGTCAGAGAAAATCCAAACTATACAGATTATAGCATAGACAATTCGATTTCTATTTGTTTTAATTATAAAGGCATCCCCGCACGTGATATCTGCACTTTACTCTATGAGCATTCCAAACTACTGGTAGGATATGGTTCATTTGAAAATAATGAGTTTATACGCCTTGTGGCTATTAACGCTACGAATAACCCTGAAGACATTCTGAACTTCTTTAGCTCCTTAGAAAACTTTGTTGAAGAACACGAAAGTCTATTCATATCCGCTGGTCTGAATAAGTGATCATTTTGTAAGACACAAAATGGTTTTACTAATTGTGTATATTTGGGTAACCTTCTATTAGAAGATTACTTGTTCTAATCTAAAAGAAAAACTATATGCTCACTAAAGTTATTGTTCTTGCCATTTATGTAATGATTCTTTTCTTAATTGGTTGGATTGCATCTAAACGAATCAAGAGTATGAGTGACTTCTATGTCGGTGGAAAAAACCTTGGTTTTTGGGCTGTTGCATTCTCAGCTCGTGCAACAGGTGAAAGTGGTTGGCTGCTCATCGGTCTTACCGGCATGGGAGCAATAGCTGGTTTATCTGCTTATTGGGTAGTAGCAGGAGAAGTACTGGGCGTAGCCATTTCGTGGTGGCTCATGGCCAAAAGGTTTAAACGAAAATCTGACGAATATAAATCAATCACTGTTCCAGATTATCTACAATCTCATTTCAAGAGTACCACACATACCTTAAGAATTATTGCTGCCTCGGTATTATCCGTTTTTGTTATCATTTATGTTAGCTCACAAATAGATGCGACAGGTGTCGCATTTGAATCATTACTTGGGCTCAATTATTTCTGGGGTGCCATCATAGGATTTCTTATCGTGCTGGTATACATCTTTATAGGCGGCTTTGTGGCTGTTGTTTGGTCAGACTTCTTTCAGGGACTACTTATGTTTTTTGGTCTTGTGCTCCTCCCTATTGTCATTTGGTTCAATATGAATCATGGCCAAGGAATAATTGAGGGGCTTCAAAATATAGACCCATCACTTACCAATATTTGGGGAGGACATACAGATGTTTGGATGAATGTGTTTACCATGCTTGGCTTTGCAATGATAGGGCTAGGATTTTTAGGTTCACCACAGGTCTATGTGCGGTTCATGTCTATTAAGAACGAAAAAGAAATTGATCATGGCAAATGGGTCGCCGTTATTTTTACCTTACTTACAGATGCTGCTGCTGTTACCATAGGTATTTTAGCTAGAATAATTTTTACGGAAAACGGACAAGATGTTGAAGCCGTTTTTGGAACAGGTGCCACTGATGTCTTGAAAGTGGCAACTGAGAACTTTCTGCCGAATATCCTTGTTGCAATCTATGTAGCTATTGTTCTCTCCGCTATTATGAGTACGATAGACTCACTACTCGTACTTGCATCAAGTGCAATTACCAGAGATTTCTATCAAAAAATATTCAGACCCGATTTAAAAGATGAAAACCTAACAAAAATATCTCGGTGGGTTACTTTAGGCATGGCTTTAATTGCGCTTGCTCTAGCTATGACAACGGCTATTTTATCACCTGACCGACAAATTTTTTGGACCATTATATTTGGCTGGTCAGGTATCGCCGCCACCTTCTGTCCTGTCATTATATTGTCACTTTTTTGGAAGGGGTACACAGAACAAGGGGCCATTGCATCCATGATTTCAGGCTTCTTATGTGTCCCATTATTTAAATTCTATTTTCAGAATTTAGAGGGTGTTGGCCCGTATTTCGAGAAATTGGACGTCTTAGCACCGTCATTTTTAGTAGCTATGGTCGTAGGTGTCGTAGTCAGTAAAATAGCGCCTAAGAAAAAAGCGCTCTAATCATCTTATTCCTTAAAAAAAACTAAAATTGTAATTGATCCCTCCCTCTAGCGTCTGATTAAGAAATTGATTAATTATGACTACGAGAATCGCATTCCTCCTACTTGCTGTCGTTCTAACCGCAGCTTCCTGTAAAAAAGAAAATACACCTGACAGAATTGATACAGGCTTTATGCCTTCATCTTCTGACTCACTTGTTTCACAAGGTAATTTTATGAACGAAGTACATCCTACGTCAGGAACCGTTAAATTGTACAAAAACGATAATGAATTCACCTTACAGTTCGAAAATCTTCAGTCCGACAACGGCCCAGATTTAAGAGTATACCTCTCTTCTGGAAAAAATATCAACTCAGCCGTTTCGCTAGGAGCTTTAAAAGCTGTTAGTGGAAACTTTGAGTACACTTTTGATCTGAATACGGATGTCAGTACCAACAACAACGTTTTAATTTGGTGTGAAGATTTTAGCGTCTTATTCGGCTCTGCGGTTCTCCAATAAAATAACTTTTAAAAAAGGCCTGTCAGTTTATTAAAAGCTGGCAGGTCTCTGTATTTTAGCAATACAATGAAAAAACTTAGTTTATTTTTATTAGCGATCATCGCTATCGCTTCATGCGAATCAATCGATTCAACGTACAACACCTTTCCTGAAGGAGAGAAAGATCATACCAATTCTAATTTTGATATGGCCACAACAAAGCACCTTGATTGGAATGCTGAAATCAATTTTGATGAAAAGAAAATTAACGCAACGGCAAAGTGGTTATTTGAAAACAAAGGGACGGACGAGCTCATCTTAGATCTTAAAGATATTGAAGTAAGCAAAGTACTGGTATCTGGTAAAGAGGTAGAATATAAAGTAAAATCAGTGGACGAAATGGGCGATGCGCTGATTATACCTATTACTGACAAGGATAGTATCGCAGAAATTACTTATTCCGCAGGTAAAGGAACTGCTATACAATGGTTAGCTAAAGAACAAACGGCTGGCAAAAAGATGCCTTACTTATTTACCCAATGCGAGAGCATTTATGCAAGAACATTAGTTCCATGCCAAGATGCTCCTGCGAATAGAATTACTTATAATGCAACGGTAAAAGTACCAAGTGGTATGATGGCAGTTATGAGTGCTAAAAACCCTAAGCAGAAAAACGAAGAGGGCGTTTACAAATTTGAAATGGAATTACCCGTAGTAACCTATATGATTGCTCTTGCCGCTGGTGACATTGAATATCAAGCTATTGATGAACGCAGTGGAGTATATACCGAACCCTCTATGCTTGCAAAATGTGCTAAAGAACTAGAAGACATTCCTTCCATGATTGCAGCGGCTGAAAAACTAGGAGGTCCTTACCCTTGGGGTAATTATGATGTTTTAGTTTGCCCTCCGTCTTTTCCGATTGGGGGTATGGAAAACCCGAGGTTGACCTTCGCTACACCAACTATAATTGCAGGAGATAAAAGTTTAGTCTCTTTGATCGCACATGAATTAGCGCATAGCTGGAGTGGTAACCTTGTAACAAATTCCAATTGGAATGACCTGTGGTTAAATGAAGGATTTACGTCTTATTTTGAGAAAAGAATCATGGAAGAGATTACGGATAAAGACTATACCGAGATGTTATGGGAAATAGCTTACCAAGATTTACAAGCAGACCTAAAAGACTTTAAAGAGGAAAAGTGGGCTGATACTCGATTGAAAGTTGATCTCAAAGATCGTCACCCAGAAGAGTCGTTTTCGGCTATCCCTTATGATAAAGGGGCTTTATTTTTAAGAACCTTAGAAGAAGCTGTTGGAAGAGAAGTTTTTGATAAATGGTTAACAGCTTATTTCGCTGCTCATAAATTTACACCAATGAATACGGGCATGGCGGTTAAACACATGGAAGAAAATTTAGATCTGCAAAAAGCGGATATTGATATTAACGAATGGATTTTCAAACCTGGTCTTCCTAAAAAAACAGCTTATGTGTTTCCAAAACGATTTGAGAAAGTTGATAACGCAACCAAAATATTTTTAGATAACCCCAAAAATGCTGAAGCTCTAAATGCGAGGTCTTGGAGTACACATGAATGGCTTTATTTCTTGCGTAAATTACCAAAACCTATGGATACAAAAACATTGAATAGTTTAGATGCCAGCTATGCCCTTACCGGTATCGGCAACTTTGAGATTGCAGACGAATGGTACTTACAAGCCATTGCGTCTAAATATGAAAAGGCCTACCCCGCAATGGAAAAATTCTTGAAGTCTGTAGGGCGAAAAAAATTCCTTGAACCTTTATATAAGGAGCTTGTAAAAACTGATGAAGGTAAAAAAATGGCACTCCGTATTCTGGAAGAAGCTGCTCCAAATTATCACCCTTTAGCAACTAAGAAAATGCGCACAATTGTGAAATAAAATTTATATTCTACCTTTGTCAAAACCCCTATGCTATGTCCAAGTTTATTGGTATTGTTTTTTTATTATTACTCTCTAATCTAACCTATGGTCAAACGGCTGGTGACGATTGTTCCTCTGCTCCAAATATTGTTGCCAATGGCCTTTGGAATAATTTTGGTTTAAACACTTATACAGCTTCTGGAACACTCCCTTTACCAACCTGCCCTATTGGAATGGGTTATGATGCATGGGTAAAAGTAGACGTTCCTTCTAGTGGCAATCTAGCACTTTACACAAACAATAGTTTTGGTACGACCTTCGATTTATCTATGGCTGTATACAGTGGCTCATGTAGTAGCTTAACTTTAATTCGTTGTAATGAGGACGATGGATTTAATCGTGACCCTTTTATTTTATTAAAGAATCGTACTGCTGGTGAAACTATTTATATAAGGATTTGGAGTAAATCCGATGTCCATCCAAATACTTACTTGAGTAGCTTTCGCTTAGATCTTATGGCAGTAGATCCTACAACTCCTTCTAACGACAATTGCGCTTCACCAAAAATGCTTACAGTAGGCACTTATTCTAATTGTCTCGAAGTAACAGATACGATAACCTATGCAACAAGTTCGGGAGAAACACCTACTCCGACATGTGGATCATTTGGTAGTGGCAAGGACTTATGGTATTCAGTAGTTGTACCTGCTAATGGAAACATAGCAGTATCATCAAAAAATGAATTCTCTTCTATACCTAATGATCCCATTGCTTCAAACATTAATTTGGTTGCTTATAACGGAACCTGTGGCAATTTAACGGAAATATCCTGTAACAGCTTAGGAGAAATTAACGGAGCTACTCTTATACTCAATAACCAAAGCCCAAACGATACAATACTAGTAAGAGTATGGGAAGATGGTTCTAATGAAATAGGTAGGTTTAATATATGTGCCTACGGTTTTAACCAGCCGGTGAACGATGAATGCACAAACGCAAAATTTGTTCCAATAACAACAAACTGTACAAGCACAACCGCTTTTAAAGATAGTAATTTATCAGGAGCTACACGCTCAACGGGAATACTACCCTGTAACGCACCGAACACAGTAGGCGGAGCTGTTTGGTACAAAACAGTAATTCCACTAAGCGGTAATTTATCCGTAGAATTACCACCAATAATGAATTGCGCTGTATATACTAATAACTGTAGTGCTCTGAATCTTATTGGCTGTATGAGTCAAAACCGCAATATTACCTTGGAGAACCTAGCTCCCAACGATACCGTACTGATTCGAGTGTGGCCAGGTTATGGTACAATAGACAATTTACAAATATGTGCTACGGACCCTATAATTCCAAGTAATAATAATTGTTCAGCACCATTACCTTTAAATGTAGGTCAAGGATACACTTGTAATTTGATTCGTGAAAATCTTCGTTATAGCACACCTTCAGACCTAGCCACGGATTCTTGTAGTCTAGATGATAAAGACCTCTGGTACTCTGTCATAGTACCTTCAACTGGATCATTTTATATTCAACGTTCAGATTCTAACCATTTTCTAGTGGATGACTACTTCTCAGTATCTGTTTACCATAAATCAGATTGCGATACTTTACTACCAATATTATGTAATACTCCACTTCCCTACCCTAGAATTCCAGCTAGTTCTGGAGGAAACTATAGTGGCATACATATATCAAATTTAAACCCATCAGATACTCTACTCATTCGATTAACAAAAGTGAAAGAGGCCTATTCCCCTTTTGGTCATTCTGGTTTTGCCATGGATCAAGAAGTCTCATTATGTTTGAGTGAACTAGTAAATTCCTTTGTTCCTGTTTTGCTTAATAATTTTCGTGGCATCAAAAACCAAGAATCTAATCAATTGCTTTGGGAAACTTTTACTGAAATCAATGCAAATAAATTCGAGATTGAACGATCGAACGATAATAAACGTTGGTCAAAAATTGGAGAAGTCCTTGCAAAAGGAAACTCGAATAGCAAAACCTATTACTCATTTACCGACCAAGCTCCTCTACAAGATAACTATTACAGATTAAAAATGATAGATGCGGACTATACATTTGAATATTCTAGTACTATACATCTTAAAAGAAATGTTCAAACCAAGCTTGTATCCATCTTTCCAAATCCTGCTCAAGAGTATTTCACACTTAATATTAGAGACACTGATGAGATAACATCAATTTCCTTATATAGTGGCATGGGAGAAAAAATCCGAGATATAAAAGTTTCGAGTAGTCAGATTGTAGATTTAAACAATTTATCTACTGGTATTTATATTCTTAAAATGGTAACAATTAGCGGAGTGCAGAATATAAAAGTTATAAAGCGTTAACCTACTTTGCTCTTGAGGATTTCGCTAGAAATACGGTCTCTATAGTGGTGTAGATGATATACAAAATCATTAGCCCGAGGATGTCGGCAATTTTTATATGATCTTTATTCAGAATGATGTAAATCAACCCAAAAACGAGCGCTAGAAAAAACTTTAGAAAAGTCCCTCCCATGACTCCCCGTACGAACTGGCTGTTATTATCACTATTTGCGAAACGACTGCTTATTGCATAGGATAACACAGAAAGTATAAAAATTACTGCATTACCAATCAACATTACTTTAAAAGTAAATACTTCAGATTGCCCTATAGCATAAATCAAAGCTGTAAGTGCGCCGAAAACAGCTATCATTAGTATATAAAATCGTTTATTCATTTTTTCTTATTTGTATCGTGTAATATTTGGTAAAACAATCCACCTAGTCCTAACAACGGAAGCAAAAGTAAGAAAGCAGGAAACGATAATTCAAAATATTTGTCTAACTTATAACCAATAAAAAAAGCCACACCTAGTGTGGCCAACATTTGAAACGCCATGCCAGCATATTTCAGCCAAGCATTATTCTTAGGCATTTGAAGATCCACTAGTTGTCTGAGTCATGCCTCCAGAAGGAGTACTTGGCTTTGGGGCAGCACTTGGCGCAACTGTCTTTTTCTCACTAGAAGTTGGTACTGTTGCCGCAGATCCCATAGAACAATTTCCATTGAATTGTACACCGCTTTCCATAACTAACTTGCCTGTTTGAATATCACCATCAATACGAGCACTAGATTTTAAGAATAGAATATCGGCAATTTTTAATTTACCATTTACTTTACCAGAGATTTCTGCATGCTGGCATAACACATCCCCTTCAACAATTCCAGAAGCACCAATAACAACTTTACCCTTTGAAGTCAATGTCCCTTTGATTAGGCCATCCAATTGAATGTCACCCTCTATCTTCATATTACCATCAACTTGAGTTCCTTGTGCAATTGACGTTGAACTAGAACTTCTGCTCATACTAGAAGAGGAAGTTGGTGTAGCTGTAGATGCTGTTCTCGGGCTTGGAGTTGGTTCAGGTTGACTATCTTTATTGCTGCTTGAAAAAATGGACATATTTAAAGTTTAAGAATTTTGCCAAAGATAATCATTCACCTAAATCTTAAAAGAGATGTTCACAATTTCTTATGAATAAATCGCACTAGGGCTTCCTTCAATTACTTTAGTGAATCTTGGCCTGTATCAAGTTTGTTAACCGCTCTGCTATTGAGACCTCTTTTTTTTACATTTGTATCTGTTTTCGACAAAGGTATCTTTTTGGCTTTCCCTTTATTCGAACTCACCTCATTTTGATTAGCAAATTCGGCCTGTAAAAGGCTTTTACGATCTAAACGTGCGGTATCTAACAATACAGACTGATCATCTCTCAATACTGCTACCGTATTACTCAACAGTTTGGTATAACTTCTTTGATAGTCTTGTAACGAATCCAATTTAGCCTGCAGATGTAACAGCTTGTTTCTGCTATTCGCAGTTTCAAACCCGGGAATGTAATATTTTATTGGAGTAAATAGAAAAAGTAAACTAACAAGTAAAAATGAACATACTAAAAACGTTGAGGCCAGAATATAAATACTCCTTTTGGTAAGCGTTAGATGTAACATCTCCTCTCCGTCTATCGTATTCCGAATACGTAAATCATAGGGTGTATTAATTCTTTTGAAGAAATTCTTCAAAATATGCCGCTTCCCGACACCACTTATCTTCTTCATTTTATGCTAAGATATGGTTTTCGAGCTATTCCCTTTGCATCTGTTATTTTGAAAAAAAGCTGGTTCTCTGCAAAATGATTTTACCGACAAGCTAAAACACATAATATTAATTGGAATTATTATGTTTTTTATAACGTTAATTAAAATATTTTTGTTGTTACGATAATTTGATTTGATTACACTTAAACGCCTTGCGTTCTCATTATTTTTAATAATAGCAATATTTGCTACAAGGGGTTCGTATGCTCAGATAAATACAGATTCATTAAATGCACGTTTACGCTATGAAAATGAACTCCGGAAAAAAGATAGTATTATCCAGACTGCTAAGCTCCGGAGAAAACAAGATTCGATAAACCGTGTCCTTCGTAAACAACAACTCCTTCGCTACAGAGATAGTATGCGTCAGGTTCAAGTAGAACGACGCAGACAGGACAGTATCAAACGGGAACAAATTAAAGCAGAAATGCTGGCCAAACGTAGAAGACAAGATAGCATCCTTCAAGCGCAACGTGAGGCAATGAAGCGAATTGTTGCACAACGTAAGAAAACAGCAGATAGCTTAAGAGCTATTCGAAAAATAAGAACCGACAGTATTGCAAAAGTTCGAGCAGAAGCAAAACGACAACGCGATGCACTTAGGAAATACAAGAAAAGTAGAAGGTACAGAGATAGTGTTGCCTCGGTACGTAAAATACGAAAAGATAGTATAAGAGAGGCTAGAGAAACAAAACTAGCTAAACTACGTGCGGATAGAAAACACAAAGCGGACAGTATAAAAGCAGAACGAGACAAAGCAATAGCTGCGGTAAAAGCAGAGCGCAAAAGGGTCATGGATAGCATTACTGCAAAGCGAAAAGCGATTAATGATAGTATCCGCGAAGTTCGAAAGGCTTTCATGGATAGTGTGCGGGTTGTAAAAAATCGTATTAAAGACTCCCTCAAGAAGAAACTCAATCTGGACAAACTTGTAAAGAGGAAAAAGAAAAGTGAAACAGAATTACTCAAGGAACGTGCCGATAAGATTCATGCGCGTAAAAAGGGCAGTTGGACGAATGAAAAGCTTTTGAAAAAAGGTTGGAATATAAAACGAAGAATTTGGCAAAATACAGTTACACGTTATAACTCATATTACAACGCTGAACGAAAGTATACGGATGCACTAAGGCGTTTTAAAGAACGTTACAAGGAAACCTTTACCGACCAAATATCCATTTATCCATACGATCTTGAAAGTGGATTAACGGCAATTGGAGGTGATATGGATACGGTTATAAAAAAGTGCGCCTACGATACGCAAATCCATGACCCAAGATCAAAATGGTTTGATAACCTTTATCTATTAATGGGTAAGGCATTTTATTTTAAAAATGACTACGAATCTGCTATTACAGCGTTCCAATACGTGGTAAATGAATACAAGGATGGCGATAAAAAGAAAAAACAAAAGAAGGGCTATAAAAAACTCCCTGAACTTGATGAAGTAAAATTTGACAAAAACAATAAAGTAAGACTAGCGACACTGGAAAAAAGAGGAGGCTTAAAGGCCCTAGCTCACCACCCTATTCGGAACCAGGCGTTGGTTTGGTTAGCACGAGCCTATTCCAAAAACAATCAGTTTAGCGAGGCACAATCCTTATTAAGTATTTTAGAGGAAGATAAAGTATTCCCAGACCGCCTTCGTGATGATTTATACCTAGCCATGGCTGAGTTAAATTTTGATCAGGAGAATGATCTATCTGCCATTGCTCCTTTAGAAAAAGCATTGAAACAAGATGCTCTAAGTAAAAAAATGCGAAACAGAGCAAGCTACCTTCTAGCTCAGTTGTATGCTCAAGATGGTAACATAGCGAAGTCAAACCAATTTTTTACTGAAGCTTTAAAGAATAAGCCACCTATTGAAATGGAGTACTTTGTTAAGCTGAATCTAGCGCAAAATGCAATTCAAGGTAAGGGTGATAAGAAACAAGCCATTAAAGCATTAGAATCCTTAGCACGAAGCGATAAGTTCGGAAAATGGCAAGCACAAACTTACCTTAGTTTAGGTCAAGTTCTGCAATACGATGATCCTGAAAGCGCTATTAATTATTACAACAAATGCTTGAAAGCTGAAAACAATAGAGCATTAAAAGCTGCTGCTTTTTTAGGTAAAGGTGAAATCTATTACGAACAAGCAAAATACTCTCTTGCAAAAACAGCCTATGACTCAACTATAACTTTTGCCAAACAAGCAAAACCTACACTTAAAAAGATGGATCAAATAAACCTTCGAAAAGAAGTGTTAACCAGTCTTATTAAATACACCGATATTATAAGTAGAGAGGACAGTTTACAAACGCTTTCTCGTAAAAGTAAAAAAGAACAAATTGCTACTATAAAGAAAGAACTTAAGCGACGCGCCAAAGAAAAAAGAGAAAAACTAAGGGCAGAAAGTGCTAAGCTTACGGCTGTGACCTTGACCCCAGGAAAATTTGGTAAAAATGCTTGGTATTTCTATAACAACACCACAATCCAACAGGGTATGGTAGAATTTAAGACCAAATGGGGAGACCGACAACTGACAGATAACTGGCGCCGAAGTGGTAGCGCTGGCCTGAATGGTTCTTCAATTCTTGCTGGGGGTGATAGCACTAATAATTCTGGTGAATCATTAACTAGGAATGCTGAGGTAAAAAAAATGTTGAGCAAACTTTATAAAACACCTGCAGACTTTGAACAATCTGACAAAAAAATAAAGGATGCCTATTTTCAACTCGGACTTATTTACACATCTCGTCTGCAAGAGTACGAAACAAGTATTCAAACTTTTGAAGCGATGAATATGAGATATGACAAACATGACCAACTCGCTGCTACCTACTATAGTATGATACTTAGTCATCAAAAACTAAAACAGGATGCGAAGGCAAATACATATATTCAAAAGCTAAAGAACGAATTCCCAAATACTCAATTTACTAAGCTAATCGATGGTTCGAACAAAGAAGAAGATAAAGTATTCGCTCAAGTAGCCGTACTTTACGACACAGCCTATCAAATGCTTATACGCAGTGAGTATAATAATGCTTTAAGTAATGCAACCGCCTCGCTATCTAAGTACCCTGAAAATGTGCTCAAACCTAAATTTGAACTTGTACAAGCGAAATCGTTAGCAGGTTTGAAAAAATACGATTCGTCACGGGTTGTTACCGAAAATATTATTCGAGAATACCCGGGCACTAAAGAACAAAGGTATGCCCAAAATTTTCTCTCTTATTTGAAACGTGCCAGCAAAATGAACCCTGGGGTGTTACAAGCGTTGAATAACAGCGATAGTAGTAGTACTACAAATTCATTGAAAATATCTAAAAACAAAAAAGATCCTTTAGCTATTTATACTTTTGATAAAAACGAAGAGCATTATTACGCTCTTTACTTGAAAAAAGTTGATGGTAATACAATTGCACTTAAAGCAGGTTTTAGTGACTATAATAGGATTAAGCATGGTCGCAAAAAGCTCAAAACGAATATGAATCTAATCAATAGGAATTCTGCACTTATGAGTGTTATTAAGTTCGAAAATGCTGATAAGGCTTCGCGTTATGCGAAACAAACACGCAACGAACCGAACCTATTCTCTAAGGTTAACGGCAGTGACTTTACTGCGATTATTATTTCCAAAAGCAATTTTACCGAACTACTAAAAACAAGAAAAGTTGCGGAATATCTGAAGTTTTATAAAGACAATTACTAAATAGACCTATTTCTTGGCCAGAAGCATTTTTACGGCAAGAATAATCATTAGAATTGCAAATAATTTTTTCATAACGGCACCATCGATGCCAATTGCAATTTTGCTACCTATAAACCCACCTATCATAAATCCAGCTGCTAGCATAAGTGCCACTTTCCAGCTAATCATTCCCGCCTTCGTATAATTAATAGCTGCTACAATACTCACAGGTATCGAGAGCATTGCCAAGGTGGTACCTTGAGCTGTCTGTTGACTCAGTCCGAATAGCATAACCAAAGCAGGTACAATTACCACGCCACCACCAATTCCAAACAACCCACTAAGTATTCCTGCAAGTACTCCTAATAATAATACGCCACCTATATAATAATATGTCATCTGTATCTCCTATTCTGTTTCAATTGCAATAATAGCAAGCAAAACCCGTTATTAATTGTGTATTAACTTTTGTGACAAACATTTGGTTAATTCATTCAAAAAATTATCTTTGTTACCTTAAAAATTATAAAACAATATAAAGAAAATCTATTATGGCAGACGCAAAAAAAACTGTTACTAAAACAGCTACAACGGCTAACCCGAAAAAGAACTCAGGACACTTTTGGTTGAATTTTGGAATCATTGTCATTTGTTTAATTATTACGCACTCTATTTTCTATTTAGTTTTTGGAGCGGATTCTAACTTTAAAGATTCTCCTGCGAATCATGTTCCTGCCAATTTAATGGGTACAGTAAGACTTGGTGGTTGGGTTGTTCCTATCCTAATGGGTACTGGATTAGTTTGTATCGTATTTGTAATTGAGCGCGGTTTAACTATTTTCCGTTCACGAGGTAAAATGGGTAATGCAGAATTTATTCGTAAAATTCAACACCACCTTGGTAACAAAAATGTAGATGCAGCCCTTGCAGAATGTGATAAGCAATCTGGAAGTGTTGGTAATGTTATGAAAGCTGGTTTGAAAAAATATGCCGAAATGACTACAAATACTACAATGGATACTGAACAAAAAGTAATTGCTATTAAAAAAGAAATTGAAGAGACAACTTCTCTTGAACTGCCAATTCTAGAGAAGAACTTGGTATTCCTATCTACAATTGCTTCTGCTGCAACATTACTAGGGTTATTTGGTACCGTATTAGGTATGCTTAGTGCGTTTTCTGCCATGTCACAAGCGGGTGCACCTGATGCAAATGCTCTTGCCGCCGGTATTTCTGAGGCCTTAGTTAATACAGCTTTGGGTATTGGTACCTCATTTATTGCTGTGATTGCATATAACTTCTATACTACGATCATTGATAATATTACTTATGGTATTGATGAAAGTGGATTTACGCTAGAGCAAACTTTCTTAGCGAATTATAAATAATTAAAACGTATTAAAGAATGCCTAAGAATAAATTACCAAGGAAGAGTACGCACATAGACATGACGGCTATGTGCGACGTTGCCTTCCTGCTGCTGACATTCTTTATGTTGGCTACAAAGTTTAAGCCCGATGAACCTGTAATTGTTTCTACGCCTTCGTCTATTTCTCAAATTCCAATACCCGAGAATTCCATATTATTGACTTTAGACCCTAAAGGACAAGTCTTTTTTGGATATGACAATAAGAAGGCAAAACAAGCTATGATTAAGGACATGAATGCTTCTCGTAAACTGAATCTAACACCAGAAGAGCAGGAAAGCTTTGTACTTGGCGCTTCTTATGGAGGGGCACTAAGTCAGTTAAAAGAATATCTCGCTCTTGGAGATTATGAGAAGAAGAACTTCCCGTTTAAAGGAATTCCGATTAATGATAGTAGTGCCGATTTAACTTATAATGAACTCGTTTATTGGGTTCAAAGTGCACGTGCCGCTGGTGACCTTATAGGTAAAACACCAAGAATTTGTATTAAAGCTGATTCTAAAACTCCTTATCCTAAGGTGAAAAAAGTATTGGACGTTTTAGTAGAGAATAGTGTAGACCGATTCAATTTAATTACAAGTGCTGAGGGAATTCCAGAAGGAAGTGCCGCATATGAGGAACAAATGAAATCAGGTACAGACGGATAAAAAACATTAATTAAAAAGATATAAGAAATGGCTGAAATGGACGTCTCCGGAGGAGGCAATAAAAAAGGCGGAACGAAAGGGAAGAAACTCTCCACGAGAGTTGACTTAACTCCTATGGTAGATTTAGGTTTTTTACTTATAACGTTCTTCATGTTTACCACAACGATGGCTAAACCTAAGACTATGGAAATCGTTATGCCCGTCAAACCTAAACCTGGTGATCCTCCACCGAATAAGGTTAAGGATTATACTGCACTTACCTTACTGCTAGGTAAAAATGGTAAAATCTACTATTATCAGGGAATTGGTAGCGATTCTGCAAAGGTGGAAGTCACTGATTTTAGTCCTCAAGGTGGAATAAGAGATGTGATCATCAATAAGAAGAAATATGTTAATGAGTATAAACAGAACAATGCGGGTATGCCTGGTGTAGATGCTAAAGATGAAGCTACAATTCTGATTAAACCCGATACAACTAGCAAGTACGCCGACATGATTAATGCCCTTGATGAAATGCAAATTAATGGTATAAATGTCTATGCACTGATCGACATTACGAAAGAGGATCAAAAATTCATAAAAGCTAAAGATGATGCCCAAAACGCTGGATCTCAGTAGGTCCGTTTATGGAAAATCAATAGTGGAAGCATCTTTAAATAAAAAGTAGATTATGGACTTTAAAAACATATTAAAAACAGAGTATCTTGATATTGTTTTCAATAAACGAAACAAAAAATATGGAGCTTATGAGCTTCGCAAGAACTACAAAAAGCGTATGCGAAATGCTGCAGTTATCGTTGGTATAGCTGCCCTAATCATAGGTTTTGTTCCAAGCATTATCGCTGGCTTAAAACCTGCAAAAAAGAAGGTAAAGCCAATGGTTAAAAAGGTGAAGTTGAAAGCTCCACCACCCGTGAACAAAAAGAAATTACCGCCACCGCCACCGCCACCGCCTCCACCGCCAAAGGTGAAGCCACAGGTGAAGTTTACACCACCTAAAATTGTGAAAAAGGAAGAGGTGAAAGAAGAAGAAAAACCACCACCAAAGGAAAAGCTTGAAAAGGCAGCTGCTAGTACGATTACCGTAAAAGGTGACACATCAGCAGACTTAAGCGCGCCAGTTATTCCAGATAAAGGGAAAGCAGTTGTAGGTGACCCTCCAAAAAAGAAGGTAAGTAACGAGATATTCACTGCGGTAGAGCAAGAAGCTTCTTTTCCAGGCGGGGAAGACGCCATGCTAGAATGGTTAGGTAATAATATTAGTTACCCCAAGATTGCGAGCGAAAATGGTATTACAGGTATTGTTTATATTACGTTTGTCGTAAATAGAGATGGTAGTATTGAACAAGCAAAAATTGAGCGTGACATTGGAGGTGGCTGCGGTGCAGAAGCAAAAAAAGCAGTAAAGAAGATGCCAAAATGGAAACCTGCTAAAAACAATGGTGAAGCGGTAAGGTCATACTTTACACTTCCTGTTCAGTTTACAGAACCAGAATAAACAGTATATAATAATTATTAGTCCTGATACCTCTGGTATCAGGATTTTTTTTGCCCATTTTATGAGGTGTACGGCCTTTATTGCATTAAATTTGCGCTCTTTATGAAGTTATCCAAATTCAAATACGATTTACCAGTAAAACTCATTGCTCAATACCCCGCCAAGCGCCGAGAAGAAAGTAGACTTATGGTTGTACATAAGGATACAGGAGAATTTGAACATAAAAAATTCTCGGACATCATCGACTATTTTGAAGAAGAAGATGTTATGGTTGTAAATAACACTAAAGTATTTAATGCACGCTTGTATGGTCAAAAAGAGAAAACTGGTGCAAAAATTGAAGTATTTCTTTTAAGGGAATTAAATGCTGACAATGCCCTTTGGGATGTAATCGTTGAACCTGCGCGTAAAATTCGTGTTGGAAATAAGCTTTATTTCGGAGCAGATAATTCTTTGGTGGCAGAGGTTATAGACAACACCACTTCACGAGGAAGAACAATAAGATTTTTGTTTGAGGGTACCAATGATGAGCTAAAACTAAAACTTGAGGAACTTGGCGAAACCCCTCTTCCTAAGTACATAAAAAGAAAACCTGAAGATTTAGATCGCGAACGCTATCAAACTGTATATGCCAAGAAATCCGGTGCAGTAGCTGCTCCTACGGCAGGACTCCATTTTAGTGAGAATTTGATTAGAAGATTAGAAATAAAAGGTATTGACTTTGCCGAGGTTACTCTTCATACCGGGCTTGGGACTTTTAGTCCGATTGAGGTTGAGGATATTACGAAACATAAAATGGAAGCTGAATACTTTGAGATTTCGCAAGATGCCTGTGATATTGTAAATGAAGCCAAGTTAAATAATCGTAGAATCTGTTCCATAGGAACCACCACAATTCGGGCAATGGAATCATCACTGACGACAAGAAAACTATTAAAACCCAATGAAGGTTGGACAAATATTTTTATCTACCCTCAGTTTGATTTTTCATTAAACAATGCATTGCTGACGAACTTCCATTTACCTAAAACGAGTTTGTTAATCCTAGTAACCGCATTTATGGGACATGAGTTAACTATGAAAGCTTATAAAGAAGCTATCAAACAGAAATATAACTTCTTTAGCTACGGAGATGCTATGCTCATTATCTAATTAAAAAGAAACTAAACTAAGAATACTATCAAGAGTCGCACTATCCAGCGACTCTTCTTTTTTTATACTGCCTGTTTGTACGTCTTTTTTTTCAGTTTTGTCGTCACCACGACGTCTTTTCTTTCTTCTAAATAGATCACTCCATTTATTAAAAGATCTTTTATACGACAGCCCCACCCCGCCCCTTGTAACAGGTTCGTTAAGCACATAATCAAAATTACTGACTCTAAAGGCATTAAGACGATACCTTCCATCAAGAGTCAATAAATATTGACCTCTAAAATCTCCACCATAAGTAAACTTATTCGATCCGTTTGCCTGAGCATTCGCATCAGCGAAATCTAAACTATTACCAAAATCTACTAGAAACCGATCTTTGAAAAGACTGGCTTGAAAACCTAGATTTACTTGATCTCTACGCCCAAAATTACCCGAGGATACATCAGCGGAGTAATTCTTGTAACCCACATTAATACTAATATTCGGAATACCGAGCTTATTAATTCCACTAGTCAACCCTTGAGAAAGGGCGGCTCCTACAAAATCAGAAGCTGTAGATAGTGTAGTGCTATACCCCAAGTTTCCAGCATCAAGTCCACCTGTAGACGGTTTAAAGCTATTAAAAAGAAGCAACATGCCTGCCTGGTAAATCACTTTATTTTGGTCTTGTCTAATCTGTAACAACTTCTCCTGTGCGATCCCCCCAATAGAGCGGTTATTCGGCTGGGTAATATCAAACAGAATATTTGGTTTAGAAAGAGGTCCGGTTAAATCAATAGTAACATAAGTATCCTCTAGATTCTTAGATCGTCTTATTTCTTCATCAAGCTCACTGTTACTTTGATTAGCACTAGACTGTTCAATCTCATCACTTATCAAGGAATAGATAGAAGCCTTTGTTTTATAAACGGCTTTCATATCGAGCATAGCCTTATAGGGATCACCATTCCAAGTTATTGTACCATCCTCTTCTAAGTCAAAATCTTTACTTAATAGACCCCGAAAGTTGAACTTATAAATTCCACTAGAAACTCTGAACGTATTAAACATTTGAATTTCATTCCCCAAGTCTACTTTCAAAGAAATATTTCCAGAGCCTCTTGCTTCTATCTTCTCTTGCGTATTAGGATCAAGAATAATTGTAGCTAGAACCTTTGGTGTAGCCTTGATATTCATATTTACTTTTACGTAGTTAGAGCTAATACGTTTGGACTTCTCGTTTTGATATCGCCCTAATGTCCTGAACTTTATAAAATCATAACTTCCTACGTCACCACCATCAGTAAGTGGAAGATAAAACTGGCTTTTAGCAAGAGGTTCTGCCTCTATATTCATTGTAATATCATCAATGGCACCCGTAATATCTATATCTACTTTGGATGGGATATATCCATAGAACAACTCTCCACTAAGTTCATTTGTATTCAGACCAAGAAAATCATCGGAATTAATATTTAGTTTAAGTCTGTATTTGTCATAGTTGGAATGCGTAATTTTTCCTGTAAGTAATGCGGTTCCAGGAGTTGGGCGCTCATCATAAATTCTTATTGGATCAAAAACAATAGCGTTCTTATTCAGTTTCAAGTTGATATCATCTAAACTGTAGGTACAACCTGTAAACAGTATTTTTAATCCACCATTCCTTACAAGTAAATCACCAAGAATTGTTGGATTATCAAAGGAGCCTTGAATATCTAATTTACCAGTGGCATCCCCTCTCAAACTATCTACAATCCCAACCATATATTGACTGGCAAAACTTATTGGTGTTTTATTCAAGTCAGCACCAATATTTAGTTCGTTTTTTTCAAGATCGATTTGCCCAGAGGTATATAAATGAGATAACTGATTTTCTATTTTAGACCCCTCTTGTATTGTCAATATATTTCTCGCACGATCATAATCAAAAAGAATATCTGCCGCACCTAACGTGTCACTATTTAGGCGTAAATAGTCTACAGTATTTAGTTTACCCGTTATTTGTGTATTTCCCCAAATATCGTATGCCTTTATTTCCGTATTTACTCGGCCTTTTAGTACAAGGTCATCTAGGTTAATATATTTAGATACCTTTTCTAAATCTATATTTTGAGTCTCCAATAAAGCGTTATTCACTAAACCATCATGAGTAGCATTAAAAATAAGTTGTTGGTTTCCATTTTGAATCAAAACGTCCTTAGCTAACAAGATTCCATTATTAGTAAACGCTACTGGATGGTAAGAGAATAAACGATATTTATCATCTTTGACAATAAAGGTTGATGGATTAATTTCTAATTGAATTTTATCGGAAAAAGCCGTAGCCTTACCGTCAAGCTCAGCTTGCCCCAAGAAATCATCTACGGGGTTTGTTTTAAGATTAAAATGCAATGTATCGCTAGACATTTCTAAGCCCAACTTCGCGTCCTTCACAATTTCAGAAGTGCCTACATGAAATTTTCCTGCAATGATATCTGAAGTAAATAAGGAACGAGTTCCTACAGATTTTACACCAACTTGACTCAGTCTGATGCCGTTGTAACTAATATTGGGTACAAGACCTACTAAGTTTAAACTTTGGCTAATTGTATTTATGTCTCCTCGAATGACAGAACCAGAATCTACCAAAAGCTTGGGGTCAAAAAATTGAATAACCTTATTCGCATCTTTGACCAATAAATTAAATTTAAAAATTTCATTATCTGGTAATGCAACTTCAGAAATATAAGTAGGCATATAGTAGTGCAGAAAAGATCGTATGGCTTTGTCAATACCTGTTAAAGAGTACTGGCCCTCAACCCGTGCATCAGCAACTGTACTTTTCAAATCAAGAATCTTACCCAGACTATCAGTATAATAGGAGTTTAATCTCATTCGCGGAATACGAATTTCTTCCTTGTTATAATGTACGACCACATCATGAAGAATTGCTTTCCCTACAAACTCATCAATATTATTTCCTTTAAAATCAAGGTTTACACGTGCTTTTAGTAGAACATCTTGCTGGGTAATTCCTAATGTTCTTAAGTTAACCCTTATGATATCAGACTTAAAATCATAGGCTGGGTTTTCACCACTTAAGTCTACGTTCCCTTCAAAATCAAACCCAAGTTTTTCATCTCTAGAAGATGCCAAACCATTAAACTTCTTGTCTAAAACATCCCCTTTAATCGTAATATTCTTATAGGCAGTGCCATCAAAAAATAATTCACTTACGGTAGCATCAACATTGGCTGCCAGATCATTAAAATCAAATCCCTTACCTTCTAAGGTTCCCTGGGCACTTACAACTCCAATATCTTCGCGACCAAGAATTTGACCTAAATTGAGTTTCTGTGTATGCACACGACCCATGTAGCTCGGCAAAGGTGTTGCAAGATTCATGAATATCTCAAAATCTGCATTTCCGTGATTTGTAGATAACAAACCATCGGCATCAAATTTCTTAATAGTACCCTTAAAGTCGCCGGTATACTTTACTCGACTTAATTGATTCCATCGAATGGCATCCGTGTTGGCTTCTGGAGCTATCCGAATGATTTCATTACCCGTTGTTACTAATTGATCTGCATGTAAATCGAAATAGGTATTATCAATATCTGGCAAACCAATAATATGTCCCTTGCCTTTAAAATCAATATTAGAGGCCACAGCATGTATTCTTGAAAAGTAAAGGTTTGCTACCGTGCCTTCCGCTTTACCATCTAATCTAGTAAGCTTTGGGATCTGTGATATATTTCCTGCGAAGAATGCAATATCACGTTTATCGATTTTAGAATTTTTAAAACGGGCATACATCGCTACATTATCTATATATTCATTAAAATCATGAAAGTTCTGATAACGCATACTAAAGTAATCTCGTACCACCGAGCGATTCGTTTCGAGATAGAGATTATTCAATTCGGCTAACTGTTGGTTCAGTGTAACATGCGCTCGTAATTTCTTCAAATCTAAGCCGCTTCGTTCTTGTGTACTTAAATGAACAATATCTGCAACAATTGTATCACCAGATATTTTCAAATCTTCAAGATCTAGTTGAATATTTTTAGCAACAATATGCCTTTCATCGAAAATTCCTGGCTTCGATTGATGGTTATTCAATTGATATTCAAAATTTACATTCTTTAAGTCAAGTTTCTTTAGCGCAATAATTACGTTGCCAGGATTAAAAGCAGTGCCCCAGTCGCTATGGTCAGGTTTTTGCTTCTTGGTTTTGGGTTTCCCTCCAACATAATCTCGAAAAGCAAAATTTGTATTTTGAATATCAATTGACTTCACATTAAAATTCGAGTTTATAAGATCTGCTCCATTCATCTTTAGTTGTAAGCTCCCAAGTTTTGCTACAACATCTTGCCCCCCCCACTTATCCAACATATTAAAACGTACGTTCCGAACGGTAAGATTTTTAAAATCAATCTTAGGTGGAGTTGAACTTGTAGTATCATCCTCTTCTTTGCTAGCAAAGGCATCTTCAATGAAGGCATAGTTCCAAGTGTTTTTGTCCTTAAGGCGCAATAAGTTAACGACCCCTCCCTCAAGCTCTACATTCTTAATAATAGAAGTCTTATTATTCCATAAGTCCGAGATAATCGACGTAGAATGGGCACTAAAATCATGGATATAAGCCAAAGTATCTTGTTGTTGATCTTCAATATAGAGTCCTTCAAAATGTACCCGATTTAGAATATCGATTTTAATACGATCAATAGATACTTTGGTTTTCAACTTATTGCCTAACCAAGCTGTTGCTTCTTTAGCAAGCATGCTCTGCACCTTCTCTTGTTGGATCAGTATGGCTGAAATAACAAGCAATAGCAATACCACTAGGACAGTCACCCCCAATATTTTCCCTATTCGCCTGAGCACTGCCCAAATTTACAACTTATTTAACCTCAAAAATGACAGAAAGATGTAACAGAAAGTGAATAAAGTATTTAATTTAGTGGAAAGTTCTATCATGAAATTTGGATTAACCACTTTGACCATCTTATTAGCGCTTTCTCTTGTATTTGGGTGTAGAAAAAAAAATACAGCAGGACTTGGCGGGAATAATGAATTACGTATCAAAGCTCGTCATCATACCATTGTTTTGGATAGCATTAAGGTCTATGTGAAGTTCAACGCAACTGATGCACCTACGAGTCTATCAGAATATGATATTAGCGCCGATGTAAAAATCCAGAATGGTGATACAGTAGCGATTTTTGAAGGCCTTAAGGATGGGGAATATTATCTTTATGGAACAGGTTGGGACCCTTACAGCGTCATTGACGTTGAAGGCGGATTACCTATTGAAATCGATAAAGAGAATAGTCCTATTGAATATAATTTACAGGTAACTGAGCAGCACTAGATCATCAACTTACATTCTTTGAAAGGGTTAATTATAGACCTATCTTCTTCGGTCCACAATGTCCATTTCATCAACAATCCATTTAGCCTTACCGAATTTCTCTATGATGAATAGTGTATAACGTATATCCACAGAGATATTTCGGCATAAATTGACATCATAATTAATATCACTCATTGTTCCTTCCCAGATACGATCAAAGTTTGTTCCAATTAACTCACCATAAGCATTCATTATTGGGCTACCAGAATTCCCACCCGTTGTATGCAATGATGACAATAAACAAACAGGTACATCTTTTCTACCCTTATGCATAGTAGCATAACGTCCAAAATCTTGCTGTTCATATAAATCTACTAAACGCTGAGGCATATTAAACTCCTCAACTTCTGTATTGCGTTTTCTTACTGCACCACCTAAAGTAGTATAGTAACTATAAGTCATACCATCTTGTGGTTCAAGCCCTTCAAGCTTTCCATATGTAAGTCTCAAAGTAAAATTTGCGTCCGGGTAGAGCGGTTTTTTAGAATATTCCATTAGACCTTGCATGTATAATTTATAGTTCTCATTAAGCACGACCAAGTCTGGGCGCAAATCTGTTAGAACCTTTTTCCTTTCTTCTTTAATAAACGAATTGGCCATGTAAACAGGATCATTCTTTATAGCCTTCTCAATCTCACTCGAGCCTTTTCCTAACAAAGTGGCTAACTTTCTCATATCTGCAAATACAGAATAAGAATACATGCCTTCTATATTATTCTCACTGATCACATCTAACTCCCCAAACTCTTTCCTGTACATTTCAAAAAGTGCTGATGTAATTTTTTGATCCGTCTTCAAGTCCATACGCTTGATTCCACTTGTTATCTTCTTTAGAATACGCTTGAAATCTTCGATGTTATTATTCCGGTCGTTATAAATCAATATAGAATCGCCATATCGCCCCAATCCTACCAACTCAGATGCCTGTAAGCATTCCCTGATATAATTATACTGTAATTCACCACGTTCTTTATTTTGATATAACTTTTTCTGTCTATCAATAATATCCCCATATTTATTCCAACGTTCAGGTGACTGTTTAGCCCAAGTCAAAAACTTCTCTTCTTCCTTCTTTTTTTTATTAACAGCATCATTCAGTTTTAGACCTTGTAGTTCACCTTGCCATTTTTTATAATAGTTCGCAACACGTGCTTGCTTAGAGGCATACTTAATAAAATTCTCTTTGCTCTCTTTCATAGCAGCCTCCATAATGCTCAGACGCTGCGCTCTAATCTTGATGCGCGCAGGATCTAAAACATTCATTGTTTCATTAATACCGTCACTGGTAAGGTACTCCTGCGTTCTACCTGGAAAACCATAAACCATTGAAAAATCACCTTCCTGTAACCCTCCAATATTCACTTTAAAGTGCCTCTTAGGATTATACGGCTTGTTCCCCTTAGCATAGGTTGTTGCTCGGTTATTTTTATCGGCATAAATTCTAAATACGCTAAAGTCTCCAGTATGTCTTGGCCAAGCCCAATTATCTGTATCACCACCGTATTTACCAATTCCATTGGGCGGAAATACAACCAGGCGCACATCACTATAACGTTCGATGTAAAACATATAGTATTGATTGCCATAAAAGAACGATTTAATACTAATCTCTAACCCGCTCTCCATTTCTGCTTTTTCCTTAAGTGCTTTTACATTAGATCTAATTTTCTTATCTCGATCTTTCTTGGACATCATATCAGACACGCCTTGCATCACTTCCTTGGTGACCTCCTCAATGTTTCGAATAAAACGAACAGAGAGACCAGGACAAGGAATTTCTTCTTCCTGATTCTTGGCGAAGAAGCCATTCGTCAGATAGTCTTTCTCTACACTACTCAAACCATTAACGGTGCCATAACCGCAGTGATGATTTGTAAGTACAAGTCCTTTGTTTGATACTACTTCGCCAGTACACCCTCCACCAAAAATCAAGACCGCATCTTTAAGACTTCCATCTTTGACCGAGTAAATATCCTGAGCCGAAATCTTCAAGCCCATAGCTTTCATATCTTTTTCATTAATCTTTTCTAATAAAAAAGGAAGCCACATTCCCTCGCCCGCAAAGGCAGATAGTGTGCATAAAAATAATAAGCTCGTCAAAATAAATTTTCTCATGGTGTATTTACTTTCGTTATGATTCTCAAATGTAACACATGTTCATTGAACCTAATATAAAGAACCGAAAGAGTGGTTGGATAGAAGTTGTTTGCGGTTCTATGTTTAGCGGTAAAACGGAAGAGCTAATCAGAAGATTAAAACGAGCTCAATTCGCCAACCATAGTGTTGCTATTTTTAAACCAAGTATAGATAGCCGCTATGATGAGCAAGATATAGTATCGCACGATGGTGTACGCATCAAGAGTATTGCTGTTAAAGAGGCTAGTGAGATTCTTTCAAAAATTGAAGATATTGATGTTGTTGGAATAGATGAAGTACAATTTTTTGACCAGAACATTGTTGAGGTCGTAAAAGAATTAGCATTATTAAAGACTCGTGTGATTTGCGCGGGACTAGACATGGACTATAATAAAAAAGGGTTTGGCCCCATGCCTGAACTTTTAGCGCAGGCCGATTACGTAACGAAAGTTCACGCAATTTGCTCTGTATGTGGTGATATGGCGAATTATAGCTACCGCAAAACTGCCAGTGAAGAAACAATAGTACTTGGAGAAAAAGATGTGTACGAACCTCGTTGTCGTTCTTGTTATGAACGAGATGACAATAAGCAAGGTGTTATCTTTTAAAGCATCTATTCTTTCACAAACCGATCATCGGTTAGAGCATGTAAAAAAGCTTCTAAATCATCTTTCTCACTTTCTGTCAATCCTATTTTTTTAGGTAAAATAGTATCTCGGTTAATTGAGCCGGTCATAAATTTAGCTGGTTCGTCGTAATAGTCTATGACTTCGCGCAATGTTTTAAAACTACCATCATGCATATACGGGGCCGTTATCGCTACGTTACGAAGACCTGGTGTTTTGAAGGTTCCTAAATCCTTAGGGTCTTTCGTTACCACATATCTTCCAGAGTCATTCAAGGTATTCCCATCAAATAAACCAATATTACGATACTCATCAGCTGTAAAGTCAGGTGTAAAGTGACAATCAAAACATCGGGTTCGATTACTTTTAAATAGCTTTTGCCCACGAATCATTTGAGCTGTCATACCACTATTTTTCTCATCTGCCAACCAGCGATCATTAGGAGTATCTTCTGTTTCTAATGTTCTTTCAAACGCAGCAATCGCTTCGGCAAGATTATCTCTATTAGGTAGCTCGTCATATATTTTCTTGAATAATTTTACATAGACCTTACTCCCAGCAACCCTTGCTACCGCGCTATCATAGGGCAAGTTCATTTCAACTGGGTTTTCTATCGGGAACTTAACTTGATCCACAAGATCTTTAGCCCGGCCATCCCAGAATAATTCTCCGCGAGCAGTCATATTCATTACCGAAGGTGTATTTCTATTACCAAGCTTACCACCCACTCCTTTACTAAAGCGTACGGTATCTGCGAAAGCAAATTCAGGTTTATGGCAACTCGCGCAGCTGATACTCCTATCTTTTGATAAAAGTTTATCAAAAAAAAGTGCTTTCCCTAATTGGGCTTCTGTCTGGATAATCGAGAGTTTCTCCGTCTTCTTTTCCTCAAAAGAAGAAAAAAGTATAAGCCCTCCAAATAAAAGAATGATTAGCGTAAAAACAACTCTAGAAAAGTACTTTTGCATATATGACTCCCGAAAGAGCTGCAAAGATAAACAAGGTATTAAGCAAACGGCAAAATGACCTCACTGTAATTATAGAAAATGTAACAGATCCGCACAATATTGCTGCGGTTATGCGCACCTGTGATGCTGTTGGTATCAGCGAATTGTTTGTACTGAATACCAAAATCAATACACATAAACGTTTTGGCACACGAAGTAGCTCTAGTGCTCAGAAATGGATGCAAACCCATCAGTTTACGGATATGCAGGAGTGTTTTAAGGTTGTAAAGAAAAAATACAAGAGAGTGTTTGCCACACATCTAGGAGAGCACTCTAAATCCATCTATGAAATGGATTTTACAGAACCAATAGCCCTTGTCTTTGGCAACGAAAAAATTGGTGTGAGCGATGAGATTCGCGCACAATGTGATGGAAACTTCATTATTCCACAGGTTGGGATGATCTCCTCCTTAAATATATCGGTAGCCTGTGCAGTTACAATTTATGAGGCCTATCGTCAAAAAGAAGCGCTAGGCCACTATAATGAGATGAAATTAGATGCAAAACAAAAAACTGCTTTGTTTGATTACTGGGGGCTTCAAGAAAATATCTAATCGAAAGGAAATAAAAATATTTTTTTATTTACATTTGCCCTCCTTAAACGGAGATTGTAGCTCAGTTGGTTAGAGCGCCTGATTGTGGTTCAGGAGGTCGTGGGTTCGAGACCCATCTTTCTCCCAAGTCTGAAAGCCTTGCTCAGTAAGGCTTTCAAAGACTTCCCACCTCGGTCAACGAGTCTTGACATACTCAAAAAGTTAACACTTGAGTTAACACTTGAAAAATGACAAGCTTATGCACCGAACAACAAAATTACCAGGCAACTGCTACGTAGGCAGGATTTCAGTCAATCCAAGAGACTGGAAAACAAGAAGTAAAAAGCAACTTGAATCTGACATTGAAAATGGAAAAGATTGGTATGTCCACTACCGATTCTATGACCCTAATTATCCCAAACCGAAACAGGTTATCATCAAGTTTGGTATTAACGAATGGACTACTCTCCAGGACAGAAGAGAAGCTATAAAATTAACCATACAGAAAGAAAGCACGGATTTAGAGAACGGCTGGAACCCAATCACCGAAAGCTTTGAGCACGAACTAGATTATGAATACGAGATAAATCCGAAATCTACCATACTGGAAGCTTTTACTCAAGCTGTCAATTTAATGGATATCGATGCACATACCAGGAAAGAATACAAATCGATACTTAAATACACCGGTAAGGCCATAAAAAAATTAAGTATGTCCGGATATCACATCTGCAATCTCAAACGTAGGCATATAAGAGTAATTCTCAACCAAATTGGGAAAATTAAAGGTCCGGAGAAATGGACCAAAAACAATTATAACCATTATCGAAAACATTACAGCTGCATATTCAGGGAGCTTGTTGAATGTGAAACAGTAGAATACAACTTCATCAGGGATATTAAAAAGAAGAAAACTATCAAGAAACTTCGCGAAGTCATTACGTTGGAAGAACGTAAACAAATTTTTGAATACCTTTCTAATCAATCACCAGAATTTCTACGATTTATAATCATTTTCTTTCACTCCGGAAGACGCACTTCAGAACTCATGAATGTCAAGAGGAACGATGTTTATTTTGACACCCAAGAATTCAAGGTAATTCAGAAAAAAGGAGATAAGAAACTTGAGGTCCTGGTCCCGATAAAAAATATTGCTCTCCCCTATTGGTTAGAGGCGACTAAAAATGCCGAACCCAATGACTTTATATTTAGCAAGGGATTAATTCCAGGCCCTCTCAGTATTTCTCCCAGACAAATAACGAAACGATGGCGATTATGGATCAAAGGCGACACAAAGCCTGATGTTGGTCTTGGAATTAAAAAGGATTTCTATCTACTAAAGCATACCAACATCGATGAAATAAGTGGTCTAATAGGTCTGCAAACGGCCTCCGCTGCAGCTGGTCATACAAGTACAAGAACAACTGAAATTTATGCTGTTAATGAGAAGAAAAGACAAATGGAATTAATTAAGAATATAAGCAATCCTTTCGTTGATCAATAAAAAGCTGTCCGAAATAGGTTCCTTCAAGTTTTGCATACGCTTCGCAAGGGAATGGTTTCGGCTTCCACCTACTTACTTCAATACCTGTCAAAATCTCTGATACCCATCTTCCAGAAGAGGTAAACACTTCATGTACATATTTATTCAATTCTGGCTTGTATACAAGGTACTCACCCGGCTTACTTGGTTTACAACATTGATTACTCATTATACAAAGCTGTATCAGCTACTGCGCATTGAGTTTACTTTGGGTAATTATCAAGTAGTATATCTATCAATTTTGAAACCTAGAAGTATAAATATTCCTATTTTGAATAATTAATTATGAAGCTCAAGTTACCTTTTGGTCTAAAAGATGGTAAAATCGTTGATATAAACGAAGTTGAAAGAGGTTTGGATTGCAAATGTGTATGTCCATCTTGTAAGCACCCTCTAGTTGCAAGAAAAGGCGAAGAACGAATTGATCATTTCGCTCACTATAAACAACCTGAGTGTAAATATGCAATAGAAACTGCCCTTCATATGGCAGCTAAGGAATATTTGGAGACTTACAAAGAAATACGTTTACCTGAAGTGATAGCAGAAATTGGCAGAGGGTACGATAATAAATATAGACTATACCCTAGTCAAGTAATCTCATTTAATAAAGTGAGATTGGAGCATAAAACAAATAACATTATTCCTGATGTTATTATTGAAAAAAATGGTCGAAAAATGCTAATAGAAATCGCAGTGACTCATTTTATTGATAAAAAAAAGAAAGAAAAAATCAAAAAACTAGGAATATCAACGCTGGAAATTGATCTAAGCCATCTAAAAGAGGACTTTGATAAGAGCCAATTGAAATATTATTTAGACGAATCAGTCGAGTATAAAAAATGGATATATAATCAAAGGTTAGATCAATTTATGAAGGAGATTTCAACAGGAGCAATGAAAAAAGCTGTTTATCGAGGGCAAGGTTATGATTATTACGTACCGAATTGTCCCATTTCCAAGAAAACGATTAATAATAGGCCATATGCGAATGTTGAACAGGACTGTATACATTGTTTACATTATTGGGATGCCTACTATCATGAAGAACATGGATATATTGAGTACATCCAATGTAACGGCCATAGGGCTCAAGAAATTAATCCAACAATAAGTAATTTAACTAAACTTGATCCAAAATTTTGAATCATTGAATGCAGCGGTTCACAAAAATACATTTTAGTCTCCAGTACCTAAAAAAGGTTCGTTAGTAGACCCACAAGAATCAGGTCTACTTGTACTTGGTTATTGAGACATGCCAAACATTTTCTTTTTTTGACAACTTACTGCGGTAACTTGGTAATAGAAGTAGCCCAGAATCAGCTTTGCCGAACCCATTTCTTTTTAAAAAAATCTCATCTCCCCTCTCCTCAGTTATATACTCAATATCATATCTTTTTTTAATCATTTCAAGTTTACTTGAAGCAATCCTAAGATTAAATTTTGTCTTCTGAAGTTCTACTTCCGAAGTCAAATATTTTTCTTTAAATTCATACCTCTCATTTATCAACTTAACAATGTCCTCATCAGACAATACTTTATCTCCCTGAACAAATCTAGTAACAGTCCTATACTCTTTAATAGTCTCCGCGAGGGTATCCTTCGTATTCTCATGCGCTGAATCAACATCAGAAATCTCATCAAACAATTCATTGTTACGTGCTAACTCATTCTTAAGATCTTTATTGGTAAAAAACATACCTGAAGCAAATCCTCCCAGAATTACAATTAATATTAAATAAATTAGCTCCTTCACTTTCATCGCTCCTTACTATTCTCTAGTTTTTTTATTACTGATTTGATTTCTCTTATATCTCTTTCAAACAACTTCATTTCTAATTCCTTATACTTATTACGCTCTACCTGTATTTGAGCCAAACAGTCCCGTTCTAATTTCAGCTTTTCAATTTCTATTTTGTTCAAGGCCATAAAATTGCCAGCCCTATATCCAATTGACCATACCGTAATTATTGATACCAATGCCCCAGTAATTCTTACCCAAGGGCGTTTTATGAATTCACTTAAGGTAGCACTATCTATATTATCCTGTTTTTCCTCCTCGGGCATTGTACTATTAACTAAACGCTAATATAGTACAATGCGCAATTATAGACTGAGTATTACACTTTCGTGTAATGCTATTCCGTCACTGGCCCTCTATATCCAAACCGCTTATAAATCTCTTTAATCAATTCGGGTTGAGGATGAATATCAGATTTATCTCTTCTTACGGTGGTGTGGCTTATTAATGACTTTTTACTATATCTATCGTACCACCAAAACTGTTTTAAATCTTCGGGTTTGATATTAATTCTAAACCTCCAAGCTAAATATTCAATTAAGTCAACCGTACTCGCGATTTGAGCATCTGTATATTTCTCATAATACAAGTGTCCGCGGTGTTTCTCTTTATAGACAACTACCCTGTCTGCAGGCATTTCTTTACCATAACCAGTTAGGAACTTTCCGAACTTCTTTATACACCAGCCATAATTACAAATCTCTATTTGAATTGACTTCTTTTCCTCTGCACTACTGTTTAAACCAAGTGCATATGCCCAATACTCAGGATTAAACGTTTCATATATAGATCCATCGCGATCAATAATGTAGGGAGTAGCCACATGATCAGGCTTCTTATTCCACCAATCTACGGAACTTTGAGCTGATCCCCCAGCTGTGTGGTGTAATATTATTCTACTCTTTGAATGCTTGGTTGGGTAAAATTGATTGTCCTTAAGTTTTTCTCGCCAATCAATAATATTTATTTTATTTCCTTTAAACTGAATCATGACTATTTTATTTTAAATTTTAATCCCACATTGTGTGAATTTTGTAAAACCCCATAACTATACTCGACTCCAAATTTCTGCTTAAAAATAAGCAGCAGGCTTGGTTGTATATCGGTAATAGAAGTATCTATATATTGACCTTGTACACCACCATAGAGGCTAAATACTGAAGGAGGTTGTGAAATTGTATTAGTAATTGTCTTAGTAATAATTGAGCGCTTACCTGACCATATTGCCTTTCTATCCTGAACACCCAAACAATTCCCTCGGTCATTAATTATCACCTGTTGCCCCTCATGTTTTAGGGTGTCAGTTTGCTCGAAGGTCTTTCCGCTGGGTTTATGAACAAATTTTAGTAAAGTGTCCGTTCCACCTTGCAAGTACTTGATGATGGTATCATGTTTTGTTACATAAACAATCTTAGGAGAACTTTGAATTTCTTTCGGTGGTAATTCCTTATAAATAGTATCATGAACCACAACCTGATCAATGATTTCAGCACATTCATTCTGGGAGATATAAATGTGTAACCCTGCGATATACAAACAGAGTATAGCAATCACATATGGTATGTATTTATTCAACTTCAGCATTTTTTGTGAGTTTAGTTATTTCAAATGTTAGAACATATCGCAATGCTCTAAAGACTTTTGATATTTGGGATTTCTTATCAATGCCTTCCAAATTCTCCAGGATTGAAATAAGTTCAATGTAAATTATGAATATGGCCATACCATCTGATAAATAAGGCATCAATGATTCTAGTCCCTTCAATTCCGTTCTATCTGCCATTGTGGTCAACATAATTCCTATCATTAGTGCACCACCATATTGAATGAATTTGGCTATGGTCCTTCGATAACCATAACTGGTAATTTGTTCCTTTCTAGCTTTAGCATGAAAGATTCCAGTTATCAAATCAACAACCATACAGATAGCAACTAGAACCAATAATAAAGGGTCGGGCAGCCCCTTCGAAAAGGCTGTTATAATAGTTGCAAACGTTAACCCTGCTCCAGTTTTCATGCAATTATTTTGGTTTAACTCCTTGAACACAGATTATATAATGTAATCCGATTGAAGAGCCTGATCCATTTGTCCAGGAACTTGCATACGGTTTGCTAGACCGCTGCCCTAGAGTTGTAGTCCCGAGTCCGGGACCCCAGCCAACACCTACAGCTGATCTACATCTCAGATCAGGCAAAGCAAAGGTGGTTATACCATCGCCGCCATAAGTATTCCCAATCACACTGTATAATGAATCATTACTAGAAATTGGAATTAGCTGACCTTGGCAAAAGGCCCAATTTTCTGGCGCTGTAGATCCAGCGAATATTCTAATTTCTGACAAGAAACCTTTTTGTTCTTCAGGAATAGATTGCGCGTTAATTGTAAAAGCGCTTAAGATAATTGCGAATAAAATAATTGTCTTTTTCATGGTTTTAATTTTTATTGAATTTTAATTATATAGTTTAGTCCTAGTGTGTGTACGTCCGATGTCCCAGGAGCTGCTGAAGTCTCAAACGCTCCTAATGGTACTAATGGTAGTCCAGGAGCCTGACCAGCTCCTTTAGGTATACGTGATCTGAGATCAGGTAACCCGAATGTGTTTATACCATCTCCACCGTAGGTTGCACCAAGAACGTTAAATAAATCCTGATTACCGTTTATTGGTAATACTGTTCCATCGCAAAAAGCGTGATCTGTTGGGGCCACTGAGCCAGGCCAATGCTTAATTGTTCCTATCATTTTATTGAATTTTAATTATATAGTTTAGTCCTAGTGTGTGTACGTCCGATGTCCCAGGAGCTGCTGAACTTTGCTTGTCGCCTAATGTCGTTGTACCTATTCCCGGACCTACACCAACACCTTTTGGCACTCTTGACCTTAGATCTGGTAACCCAAATGTTGTTAAGCCATCGCCGCCGAATGTAATTTTTAACACGGCGTATAATTCAGGTCTATTACTTATATCATAAATACTACCATCGCATATGGCCCAATTTTCTGGCGCTGTAGTTCCAGGCCATATTAATATTTCTCCAATTAAATGCTCATTCGAAATTGGTGTTGAACAAGTATTACAAAATGCTTTATTTTCAAATTTTATTGCTACTGCCATTTTATTCTACCATTTATTTAAAGGACACTTTTCATCTGTTACTAATGTTTTTTCATTCACAGGGCAACCGCATTTCTTGCATCCAATTGCATTTAGATCCTTGGCCTCCTTCCTGAATACCTTCAAAAAAGAACTCTCCTCAGCGAATGGACAAGTCGCACATATGTTCAGACGCTCTTGAGATAGTTTAGCACAATCCTCAGTTATCTCGAGCCAACCCATGGATTTGCCCCAACCTTCTGCGATATGTTTTAGATTAATGCTCACTGCAATTACAATTTGATCGTTCACAATTCTTTTTATCGTAAGCATTAAATACCCAATTCGTTTTACGGAGAGAACTTACGCCATCGGCCCCATCCTCGCAACAGCATGTCTTGCAATAGTCTTGGTACTTTTCCTTATTCTTACAAATCCATAATCGCATGCGCTCAATTAACGGATCAATCCTGTCCTGAATTTGTTTTTTGCTTTTATAACTGATATCCTTTAAATCACCGCTAGCACTTTCTCCACCATTAGACATTAAGCCCTCGGGGTTATTCTTCTGCTGTCCTTTAGAATTATGTCTTAACCAAGAAGGAACGGTACAAACCTGATCGACAGCCTCAGCAGTTAACTTCCATAGATACATATTCCATAGTAGTTTCATATCAGCATTAAGGAACAATGGACTATTTATATAGGTTCCTATAGGTATATCCGTCACGGTTATTGGCTCCTTATCTCTTGCTGTCCTGTAAGCATTTATGTCAGTTAATATTGACGATTGATTGCTGGCATCGACAGTTCTATTTTTTGCTTCAATAAAATTGAAATAAAAGTCATCACACATTGCTGGAGCTATAAAACGCTCCTCGGCAATAATGATATTCTGTAAAATTTGTCGCTCATCGACTTTATGATCCGTTGCAGCATGAAACAAAACCTCATCAGGCATTATTAAAACCGGTCGCTCTAATTTATTAATGTTATACATTGGATTGCTCTTTTGATTTTGTTTCAGTTGAAATCGGCTTTTCCCATTCCTCACCTTCTTCCTTTACTAGACCAACAGCTTCTCTACCCTCATTCTTTTTTACGATCTTGTTGATATCTATGGCACCGGCAAGAGAAAACGGATTGGTTGATTTAACGGAATACTCATAGCTACTGAGATTACCTCCAGTCCATTTATCATATAACTCAAGCAGAGGGATAAGAAATTCTCCAATTATTAAATCCTGCTGCACAGGTTCAATAACCGTCTCCTTTTTTATTTCGTAAATATTGCGCAAGTGCTGACCTCCACTGCCAAGAGTAGTCTCCCTGCTTATTCCGGCAAGTAATGGATCCCAGTTGTAAGCAGTAACAATTTTTTGCTCTACGCGCTTATCTAACTCAATAAAATCTCCATCTTGTTGTTTTTTAAAACTTTCAATCTTACTCTGCTCTATACCTCCTTCCCCGCTGAGAATAACCCACCTGCCTTGTTTCCCATCACCAGAGTGTTGATATACAATTTCGGCTCCAAGTTTGTCCGCTTCCTCCTGTGTTGTATTGCCAGACAAAACAATAACACCTCCAATAACCAGATTGTTATCAAAATTATCAATGTTATACCTTGCCATTTTGTACTCCAGTAGCTGTTGAGGGAGACTGGCCACACTTGCTGGCATGCCATAATAATCGTACCCGGCTACTTCGTTCTTAAGATGTAGAACAACATTCAAATCACCCTTTTTATCCTTGAAGAATTTCTGATCCATACCACCGTGGTAAATTGGTATTTCAATAAAATCATTTGAGTTCATCGACCAATAATTCTTTCTTCGAAACTGTTTAGAATAGAAAACTGACTCACAAACATCATCATCATTAGGAGCACTTAAACGACAGTCTACGAATTTTAGAGGATAAACCTTGACATAACGAGAAGTACCAACTTTAACCAACTTAATATTTATAAATGAATTACCAGTAGTTTCCCAATGTTGCAATATGGACTTAATTGCCTTTTGTAGACTCTGTCGTTTGTTATTGACTACCTTGGCGAATTCGTCGAACTCAGGTAACTTCTCTTTATCATTAACCATTATACCTTTGCCAGCGTAATAGGTACATTTTGTATTAATACATGCCTTAGCGGTATTGCTTAGCAAGGAGGCCTCAAGTAGAAGTTGAAAGAAACAGTCCTTCGGATCAAGGAAAGGTAAATACTTTTTATTCTTAGACGTAAAAAATCCAAAACCATCATTATCCAATGGGATTGGATTCTTATGATCTAAGGAATAAGCATTGCTTACATTAACCTTTCCCTTTCTTTTGGTAACTTGTTTTCTTTGCAGAACCATTCATATTAATTCTTTTGTACGGCTTTGCTATCGCTTTCTTTTGTAGTAGGAGCTGATGAAGGTTTGGGAGCAGTTGCCGATGTTGAAGTAGTCGCATTCTGAGGTAACGGATTTTCCGCTTCAAACTCGGCCTTCATCTCTTCTTTAATTTCCTCCAGAGTAGGCTTTTCTTCATACGCATCAAGCACATATTTGTTTTTAGCCTTGTAAGCCTCAAATACTATTTGGCGGTGTTGGACTGGAGTAATTTTGGTTAAATCACCACCCCCTTTAGAAGAACTAAAGACAACTGGATCATCACTTTTTTTAGGTTTAAATTTTAATTTTGACATTGTAATTATTTTAAGAGAAGAATGGTTCAATAGTGGCAATACCTCCTTCAATTTCAAAGGCAGGTCTAGTATAACTTCCAAGTAGTTTAACATTGGCTCCGTTGAAATCTTCCATTTTTTTACCGGAAGTAGTTTCAGTCCCGTTTTGTTTAATTTTAAACTTGGGTTGTAAAACAGTATTTACATACTTCTCACCTATAACGAATACTCTACCATCATTATACACTAAGAAATATCCATGACAACCACAACATGAAGCTCGATCTAAGGCCATCAAGAAACAAGTAAGCGTCTGAGAGTTAGGTGATAACTGAAAAGTCAACTCATGATTCCATGAAGTATTGCATCCATTAACCGCCTGAGTTTGTTTGTGTTCAGCTTCGTCATCATTAAAATGAACTTCAAATAGGCCTGCATCTGGCAATGTGGCACCAGTGCGCAAGGCAAGAACACTATAAGCTGGTAAACAACCTGAAGGGCCAGCTGCAGCCTGTGTGAAATCATAATCATTAGGATCGAATTGATAGATGTATGATAATCCACCAGTTTCGTTTCCGCAATTTTTTCTATATCCTGTTACTGTACATACTAGCATAATTTCTATTTTTTATTTTAGACAGTTGCGATTACAATTAATTGTGGTCTCATAAGGTCAGTACCTGCAACCATACCCATTTTATACTTCCAAACTTCATCATCATCGCTATACCATACACGCAAACCATAATGGTTCAACTTGGGTCCGATGCCGTACTTCTTATTGGTACCGAAAATGAAATTCCCACGAACAGTAAGAATAGCAGCATTAGCTTCAGTACCGCCGTTTATGGCAGTAAGGACAGGTCCCCATAATGGTTCGACAAAAATTGGAACATTTTTATATTTAAGTGTTGGAATTCCATCCTGTAGGTACTTTACTCCACAGCATGAATTGGCACCTGTGGCAATTAGATAATCTTCCCATGCAAGTGCCACATTTTCGCTAACATAGAATGCCGTATCATTCGCAAATTGCATTCGGAGAATGTCGGGTCGTGCTGCGAACATCTCGTCAAACTTGGTCTTAACTTGTGCTGGAGTCAATGCTCCTGTTGGCATTGATAAGGCTTGGCTAGCTGGAATTGTTCCTTTGGTAATGTATTCAGCAATTTTTGTAAAAATTCCATCGAAAATTGACCAACTCCAGGTTTCGGTTGGATCAGCAGGTCGGGCAACATTCCCGAAATATGAATTCACCGCAAGTGAAAGTCTTACCTGCTTTAAGAAGATAATTCTGATCTGATCAAGGAAAAACTGCTTGGCTGTATCATCCCCTCTAAAGTCTTTTAAACAACCTTGATAGAATTCTTCGAGACAGTCCTCCACGGCCTCATAAATTTCTGTGACCGTTATTTTTCTAGTGTCTCCATGCCCGAGTGTAGACCAATCAGTTTTACAACTAGCCTCCTTGCGCTTAAGCATAAGAGATTTACTGAATAAATCAATAATTGGCGTACCGTTGGCTAGGGATACATCATCCCACACGGTAAACTCGTGTAAAATACCATTATAGGCACCTGTATAATCGTCAAGGAAGTCAGCAAAACTAGGCTGTACTATTGCTTCGTAAAATTGTCCTGGATTAAGTCTCATTTTTTATTCTTTAATTTTTTTGTTAGATTTTATTCGCCATCGATGTCTCCCTCGTTATCGGTATTACCCAAATCCCCAGTAGCAGAGCCAGTCACTAAGCCAACAGAGTAGGCCGATAGATCAGCTACACATCGCTTATCACTTACCACCGTACATATAATGTTGATACCTTCGGAAAGGTCCATAACATCACCTCGATTGGAGTTTGAAAGGCCAAGAGTCACAACTCCTGTACCCCCTACAGGTATATTCCCCGATTTGTGATTCCCATGCTTATCGCTTACCAAAATGTGAACAATTTTTCGTGCATCACCGGCACTATAAGTGGTATTATCTGTTATTTCTAAAGTCTTGGCTACTGAGTTAAAATCAAAGGCCAGACTTGGTTCAAAGCCTACACAACCACAATTGTGACATACATTTAAAAAACCTGAATTATCTATTGCTGTTCTCATCGTTGATTAGTTTTTATCTTCCCAATCCACATCATCAGCTGATATAAAACCAGGTTTGTTCACAATTTGTGTTCTTTTATTTCCATCCTTATCCGGATTTGGTGCACCACTGCTATTGGAAACATCCTTTTTCAATTGATCCAATTCATTTTTCACTTTATCAAAGTCTTCCTTAGATATGGTACCTTCCATTGCCTTCTCAAGACCAGCATTTACACCGTTGACAATTGCGTTGGTTAGATTGTCCTTGGTCTCCTTGATTTCATTGAACAAAGGCTGAAGGGCATTAGTTAATGCTGTCTCCATTGCCTCTGGAGTTTTATCTTTTCCTGTTAGAGCAGAAACTGCATTTGTTACAATTTCCTTTAAATCAATTTTCATATTTGTATTTTTCTTAGTGAAAGAGTTATATAATTCAAGCACTTCAGTATTGTTGAACTGCCAATTTTCCTTTTTAATTACATTTGTGAACTTTACTTCTTCGGTTACTGTAGTTACAAAGCCTTTATCCTTCGCATCTTGGGCTGTTAACCACGTTTCTTCGTTCATTAAGATGTCAACTTCAGTACGTTTTAAACCGGTATGATTTGTATAGAATTCAGCAATCTGATTATTGAATGATCGCATTGTTTTAGCGTAGTTTTCAACTTCTTGTACATTACCGTATACACCTCCTAGTACATTATGCACCATGAAACGAGAGTTCGCTGTCATGGAGATATTGGTTCCAGCCATTAAAATGTATGTTGCTGCACTGGCAACTAGGCCTCTTCCGATTGTATTAACCGTTACCCCCTTCTTTTTTAAGTCAATTATGTAATCGTGAGCGGCCATTGCCTCCACTACATTTCCACCTATAGAGTTAATGTAGAAATTGATTACCTTGGGATTATACTTCTCTACTTCGTTGCGCATCGATGCATATGAAACTGAAGTCTCATCACCGAAGAATTGCCTTAAATCACTTTGCGTTGTTGCGGTTTCTATTGAACCATCAATGAAAATATCCAAGGTATCATTGCCTTGATTATTTACAGAGAAATTAAAAATTGGAAAACCTGCTTTCATTCGAAAACAAAGTTCTATTCAATCCGTTGTATTGTAAGCACATTGCTTACGCTTGTGGGGTAACTTTTACCCCTCGCATTTCTTTGAGTGATACTTCACGTAATCCTTATCCACGTTGAGATGAATTGCGATTTGTTGATTGGATTTACCCATTTTCTTGGCTTCACAGATATAAAACAACTTCAAATTGGGCTTTAGAAGTTCACAGAATGCGTCCCAATCAGTTAAGGCCAATTCCCTTGCTTTTTCGTCCGTAATCTTCTTATTCATCAAATACTTTTGCCGTGTTAATCTGATTAACTTCTTTTCCTATTGCATCTCTGACAGAACTTGTAACCTGATTTACAGTAAATGAACTTTGCCAATTTTCAATTCTCGAAACCAGTGCCGTCAGAATTTGACTATTATCTGAATTGACATTTGAAAATTGGAATACCGGTGGTTGTAATTGAGAACCAAGGTATCCACCAAATTGATATCTAGAAATGGCTGCACCGGGTGCAAAATTTACTCCTCCTCCCCGAGCATTAATTCCACTTAAAATTTGGTGAGCTGTACCTGATACAGTCAGATGTTCGTTAGGGTTTACACCTTTAGTAATAATTGCGGTTTCATTCTTTTCGGCTTCGCCTAAATGAAAAGGTGTTCCACCTTGGGGATGAGGTTTGCCTCCAATTTTACCTCCAGATTTAGGTAATCCTCCAAACTCAAACTGCTGCCTGTTAATGGTCCTTAAACCTAAAACATACTTCAAACTTGCTGCCGCTGCTAATGCCGCGTATTGGGCAATCCCTGCACCGCCAAACGTTACTTTATTAGCAGGATTTCCAGCGGCCTGAGCAGCAATACTTGCCAACTCAGCATAGTAAGATATCGTTATTTCTGAGGTTTTTTGCTTCTTTAGTTTCTCCCCGGCCTCTTTCTCAATTTGTTGCTTTTTCTGTTGATATTGCTTATCAATAAACTCCCTCTCCTGAGCTGTTTGGGCATCCTCCTGAAGACGCTGCCTTTCAAGTTCAATATCTTCAATCTTCAATTCGGTGTCACGTCTTACACGTTCTTCCTTTTGTCGATAGTAGTCATTCATCGCATCTTTAGCGATGTTGAAGCCCTCAGCGATAAGCATGGCATTAGTAATTCCGTTACCATTCGTATCCTCATTAAGATCTATCTTAAACAAATCGCCTAACCCCTGCGTAAACCCAGCAATCCCTTTCTTGTATGACTTAACCTCCTTTTTAAAGAATTCCTCAGTATTATTATTTGCCTTATTTTGAAGAGCAAGTTTGGCATCTAACACCTGCTTCTCACTGGCTAGACCGAGGTCATGCAGTTGTTTTAATTGATCATAATTTTTTCTGAGATTAATAATCTCCTGTGCATCAATTGTTCGCCTTTCTTCTACGGCAAGCTTTTTGAGTTTATTTCTTCTTTTACCAGGGCTTAGTTCTTCGTCATTAAGAATTAATGCTCGACGGTTGGCAAATTGAATACGTAAAACCTGTAATTCTTTTTCACCAGCCTCTTTGATATCCTTGAAATTGGCCTCTTCGATTTTTCTTAAATCCTCCAGTTCCAGACGTCTTAATTTTTCAATCTCATCCTTTCGTTTATTTTCAGCTTCCAAAGATTTCTGAGAGAATATCCGTTCAAGTTCAGCGACTGAGCGATTCCGATCTTCGGTTAATTCCTTTACCCTACGTGTATATTCAAGATGTGCTTTAGCCTTTTCTAAATTAGACTTATTCGCATCTACTTTTATCTTTCTCCTTGTATCTTCTTCATTTTGAATGTCTAATTGCAACTGACGATCTATAATTTTTCTTCGTTCCTCGAATTCCTTCTTTAACTGAGCAAGACGTGCCCGTTCTGCCCTTTTTTTCGCACGTTCCAGTTCCTTACGTTTACGTTCTCTTTCTTTTCGAGCTTTCTCTGCCGCTTTGGGATCAAAACCACCACCTGATATCCTGCTCCTTCTAGTTGTAGAACCTGTATTCGTTTCCGCATCCTCGAAGGTATCACCAAGTTCAAACCCTTCTTTAAATCCATCTTTGGCAGCCTTGCCAAGCCCCTTGAATAACGTTTTGAATCCTCCAACTTGCGCTTCTACACCTTTTCTTATCAAGTCTCTATCTACTGTGAAGATTCCTTTTAAGGTGTCAATAAAACCACCAGCTATTTGTTTAATTTGCTCGTACCCGAAACCAAATACAGAAACAAATGAACTAATGCCTCCAGCTGCAATTCTAAAAGCTAGTGCAATCTTTGGTAAAACCTTAATAGCCAAAGGCACCAGGACATTATTGGCGAATTTCTCGATCACTGGCCCTAGTGTTCTGGCGAAAGCAGATACCACTTTACTTATGAAAGATATCAAAGGTCGGAATGCCCGAATTACCTGCGATACTGCTACCTTAACTTGTGCAAAAGACTCCTGTACTTTTTCATTCCCTCTTGTCAACTTTACAAACCAGCCGATCAAACCGACAATTAGGCCCATAAAAAACAGAATGGGATTGGCCCTCATTATGGCAAACAATCCTTTAAAACTTGTTCCCAAAGCTCCTAAAGCTCCAGACAATGTTCTCTTCGCATTGGCAAGAGTAATACTCGATACCGCGTCTTGAATAAGAAGGATTTTACTTTTAATAAGCTCTCTATTTTGAGCAAGAAGATTAACAGTAACCAATCCAATTCCTGCCGCAACTATTGGCAAAGGCAACTGAAGCAAAACAGCCCCTAGAGCAGTAAAAAAGGCAGTAACATTCGTAAGAATAGGTAGTAACTTAGTCCCTACTTCCGTTCGTGTATTTTCCCATTCAGCTCTTGCCTTTAAAAGTTTAACTTGGTTCGAATCAAGACTATTTCCTGTTTCCTCCTGTTGCTGTTTGATAATTTTACCGACCGCCTCGGCCACTTGGCCAGTAGTTGCCTGTGCAAGACTTACACCATCTAAATTTTCTTTCAGTTCTACAGCACTTATCCCAAGGTTATCTAAAATTAGTGGTGATTTACGACCAATACCAGTAACAATGCTATTCACTAAATGATCGACACTTTCTCCTGTATCTAGAGCTCTCTGTTGAGCAAATCCGAAAAAAGTACCTAATTGTTCAACTGGAACTTGCAAGTTATCTGCTTGAACTGCAGCGGTCATAAGATCCAAAGTGTTAACCGTATTCTTTGTAGACTCCTGAAGGTTGTTTAGTAGTGTAGGATCATCTAATTTTCGAAAGGCTCGATCAACACCTTCAATGACCCGAGCATCACCAATACCTTCATTAATTTCACCTAATAACCCTGTTAAACCTGCACCAATACTGAAGTAACTTATAAACGTACCCCTGAGGCCTTCCCAAGCACTTTTGTAATTCCCAACATTTCGACCATATTGTCCAACTTTTTTATCAATCCCCTTTAACCTTCCATCGAGAATATCAATGGCGGTTTTCTGTTTTTTTGCTTCATCGGTAAACTCCTTCCCATCTGCAACAAGATCCTTGTAATTTCGGCGAGCCTCATTTAATTGGTTTGATAGTCTTCTATATGACCCGATTAGCCCTATATTATTTTTAGCGGCTTCTTTATTGATTCGATTCTGTTGCAAACGCCTTTCGTTGATCTCTGCTAATCTTTTGCCTTCCTCGCTTATCGCAAATGCAAGCGCTTTTTCAGCCTTTTCTAGTTTCGATAGTCCTTTGGTGGTGTCAGTATTCGTATCAATAGCCTTCTTCAATTCTTCACGAAGTTTTGCTACTGTTTTTTTAAGAGCATCTATCTCCCTAATTGCGTCCGCAGCATTTTTGTTATTAAGGGCTGCCTCATACTGCTTTTTGAATTTTGTTGCATTCTCCCAGGCTAAACCAATATCATTTATACCAGCTTTGGTTTTATCCAGACCTTCGAGCTTCAATGCATATATTTTCGTAATGTCTGCCATGCTCTAATAGTTTGGAATGTCTGAGGATAGAACTAACAATCTGGTGTAAGGAATATCTGGAGTATTTACTAGTAAATTACCCGAACCAACACTGTCAGGACTAGGGAATGAATTATCAAGATCTTGTTGTTGGATTGGGTGCCATTTATCAAGTTCACATCGTGTCGATTCATTGACTAAGGGTCTATACCCATTTATTTTTCTAAGTATGTACTTACTGCCTCCCAATTGGATAAACTCCCTGTGATACCAATTTGTAAAATCAATATTCTCTAATCGAAACAAGGCGGGTTCGTAAGATTGCCCATTACGCATAATCGCTAGCCGCTGTAAAAAGAAACGCTTCAACAATCCCCTGCCAATCACAAAACCACCAGATCCGTTATCTATTCTCTCGTCCGTATATGAAAGAATGGGATCATGTTCACCTCCAGGGTTATAGTTTACAGCGAACATGTAAGGATAAGATTGGTTTAATTGACCATTGAAGTACCAAGATCCTGCATCATTTACCAGCCCCTTGTAGTAAGCTAACTTAGGTAGAAATTGTTTATTAGCTGTCGTTTTAGAGGTATTCGAGATATTCTCTTGAATCAGTATTGGAATTTGAATTGGAATTCCATTCGTGGCATTGCCCATTCCTACCATTCGGTAGTGAACTAGTTGGGAGAAGAATCTATTTGTATTATCCTTTGTACCCGTTTTATATCGGTTTGGTAATTGATACAAAGCTGACCCCAAATCAGTGGCATGACGCTCTTTTAATATTTTGGCCATACCGTCCTGTGCATCTTCCTTAGCCTTGAACTTCAATAATCGCTCATACTCATTCTTGAGCTCTACAAATTGTTCTACAGATAAATCTTGCTTATCTGTCCAGTCCAGGATTTTACCATTTATGTAACCCGTGTTTGTGTTCAAGGGATTATTGTCGAGAGAGTAATCAAAATAGGGTTCAATAAGCACCTCCTTCGCTATGTTATCCGTTTGGAACTGCAGATTAAAATCATCAACAAAGCCAGCGAACATATCTAAGAACTTATGATTTCGGAATGCTGTTATCTTCTTAAAGTTGATAATGCTCCCCATACCCCTAAAGACCTCATCATTCCAAATCTGAGTTTTTCGAATAGTAATGTCTGAAGTCTGCCCTGAACCAGGGGTATTACATGAATAGTCCAACTGAATTTCAACAAATTCTCCAGGTTCCAGTTTTACTTCTACCGAAGCGGTAAATGTTTCAAAATTCCCAAAACTTGTGTCGTTCAATTTAGCATTTAGCAAATGGGTGCTTTGAATTAAAGTCGATCCATTTTTGAATACATTAAAATGTAAATTGATCGTAGCTCCCGGACCGACCACCTCGTACATTATTTCAGCAGAGTAATAAAACTTGAATGTTGCGACGCCAATGTTAGGGATATTTGGATTATTTCCAATCACTGGTGGAGGGTTGTACGTAAATCTATATCGATCTGGAACGGCAGCATTATAGCTGTATACGCCTCCATTGTCGAATCCCTTTCCTATGTTGTCCAAAATTGGTAAATTCAGAGTTGGCGACAAAGGACCATCGTTATTATGGGTATCGGTTAAGGAACCATTTTGAACAGCACGGAATAATAATTGCTCTACTTCCTCATTGTCAAATCTTGTAAAATCACTCCATGTGAACGGCATTACTTGCTGTCTGAAAAGAGGAGAGTTTAGAAAATCGGATTTGATTTTATAACCTATCGATTTAAACGCCCGGTAAATAATCCAGTATGGAGAAATTGATGGGGTTAGATAATTTGCGTTAATGTTGGCGTAGTTCTCATCTGGTTTATTATGAAATAATACAGGAGCATACACATAGTCATAATCCTCATCCATACCATCATATAACCAGGACTGTTGGATATTATTTCCTCCACCTGCCAAACCTGATGTACCATCATCGAAATAGTGTAATAAAGGGTTAACAAAATCATGCAAAGTCTTTTCTTTGAGATCCAGTGCCCAATCTGAATTTTGCCCAAAGCAATCGGCAACGTACTTGGTTGGTTTGTTGGTATGTCCCCCTCTTCGCATTTGTAACTTCCCAACTAATAGCTCCTGACCATTATTGGCGATTACCACCGCTCTCAATTTGGATAATACCTCTCCAGGTGTATTATCTTGACGCTCAACATTGGTAAAATCGTTGAAAATACCTTGGTTATTTGTTGTCGCAGGAAATCCAATAGAAAGGCTTTTAGAGCCACTTTTGGACTTGAAATTCTTCCCATCCTCTAATTCATAGTCGAAACTGATGGGCAGTTGGTCGATTTCGGTTAAATCAGCCTCATTCCCTTCTATTTTTACGCTTGTATATTTAGAAATACCCATGATATTTAGTAATTTTATTGACTATGAAAAAGCTATTGTTAGCACTAATAATTGTTGGTTTCTTCGGATCCTGTAAAAAGGATAACTCGGTTGACAAGGATGCTCTTTTTAAAAAGTACGATGAGGCAAATCCTTTGGTTGAATACACATACGAAGTGTATAATCCTAATAACTCCATTAGCTCCTCTATTATCAGGGAACACATATCAGATAAATGGCTAACCATTGATAACAAATGGGTTTGGGAGTATTCCAGCCATCCCTTTTCGAAACACAATGAAGTAGTACCATTTCGTACACGGGATATATATATGTCAATTATAAATTTTGATAAAGATTCAACTGTTGCGATCACCATACGAGAGAATGGCAATCTCATAGCTACAGATACCTGCAAGTATGAACCTAGCACTGGAGAATACCAAGCATCTATTGATTTGTAATTATCTCTGTCTAATTGTCTCATTACCTGGTTCAAAAATTATTTCGTATTCATAGAAGTGTTCTTGTTCTTCTTTCACTAATTGATAGTCGCTCACATCGATCAAGTTGACGGGTACAAATGCATCAGCCTGTCCCTCAATACCCTTAAAAAGAACAAAAGCGCTTGGGCTGTCCAACATTTCCTTAAGCCACTCCTTATTGGTATCATTATAAAAATTGATTTTTGCTTTATGTTTTTCGTTGGCACGTACATTATGCCTTTTATATCCACCGATATCCTTAGTATGAAACAAACTCAACGGCTTCTCCCAACGTTCTGATTTTGTGTTGTAATATTCTACAGAGTCCCGGAAACTGATACTATCGTATTGTCCGATGTAATTCAAGAAGAAAAGACTAACAGGATATTCTTCACAACATTGTATTTTAAACTCCTGCCGTGCTGCTTCAAAGAAAGGAGCTGCATAAATTATTATGTAAGACCGTACCTGTCCCCAATTAACACCTGGAAAGTCATTTTGCATTTGCTTTGGACCTGTAGCAAAATAGAATAAATGCCAAGGTGCTTGCGGTACAGGTACATTCACATTATTCGAAAATGAAGCAGTACTTCCATTGCGATAAGTAACATCAATTTGTTGTACTAAGGATGTAGGCATTGAGAATATGGTTGTAGTCATTGGTACCCAATCATAACTATCCAGACAACTGCACTTTATCCCAGGCATATGCGTTAACCTGAGATTATTACCTACAGCGTAGAAGTCATTATAAAATTGTAAATGAGACAACAAATCCAGATTATTCTCATGTTGGATTGTCGCATTGAAGCTTTTGAACGTATTGGATTGTAAGCCACCACCAGCGACCGATTGAGTATGTTTTGTGGCCTGCTGTGGAATAGGCCCTTCCTGATGCAGAATACCGTCTGAATCATACCAAGTATACCTAAATCGAACGAACACGTGAAGAATATCATTGTACTCCAGTTGAACAGGATCAAAGTTTACGCTAGGTTTATTGTGAAAATGGTACTCTTGCAGGACATCTTGAATATCAAACCGGTAGACTCCAAAACCAGAAAACTTAAATTCATATTGCGTTTGAAATATAGATTTATAGTAAACATTATTAATGTAGATATCAGCGTATACAACAGGTGCTTCCCCCGTCATTTGCGGAGACTGATTGGCAAACACTTGAAAGTATACCGGACGATAAGCGGCATTCAAAGAATCAGTTGCGGGTTGATTACTAATTATTATGGCCATTATTCCGTTACTTCTATAGTTTCATTATAAGTGGCTGTTTCACCATTACAATTTGTTATGTCAAAATCCAAAGAATACTCTCCTAATGGAGTCGCTGATTCGGAGCTCAATACAACCTTGTTATCATCGTTAATAAAAGGTGCTACACTGAGCCAATCAGGATACTGTCTAATTGCTCCCATAGTAAATGGTGGTGTCCCATTCAATGTAATTTCATCATAGAATGGAGACAGAAGGGTTACTTCACTAGGTGCTGGGTTTGAGTGACCTCCAAAAGTGACCGCAACACAAGGTGGTGCCGGGGTAACCTTCAAATTGTAATACGTTACGGGTAAACTCTCGAAGGTATTGCCTGATGTATCGAGTTCAGTTAAAATCTCGGCAACTCTTGCCATTTTAACTTGGTCTTTATACAATAGCTTATCAGCCATTAGATTATTTAATTCTTCTTGAAGTGTCATATCGTTTCACTTTTTTCTTTGTTAAATTCATGATTAAAAAACTGGTCCATCCCTTGGCCAATTTGATCATCAGTTTCTTGTATATTTTTCTCATAGGCATCCTCAACCAGTTCAGTACGCTTTGAATTAGATGAAAATCTACTACTTGCTTTTGTAGGCATTCCGCCTTCCCTCTGCCAGGTCTTAATAATGGCCACAGCTATTCCAACTGCCTCCTTCCCTCTTTTACCCATTCGTTGCTCAACGTATTCTATCACGAAAGGAAGTTGCTTCATAGTTGCACTAGAGGCAGGAAAACCTTCATTAACCCATTTGACATAATCCTTAACACTAACAGTTATTTGAACTCCGTCATATTCAATACGAACAGAATCCTCCAAAGCGCCGGTCAAGGAATGCCCCTGAAGAACAACTTCTTCCTTGAATCCAAGTGCCAAAACCTGTGCACCATTTGCCAATATTTGTTCCTCGGTGATCATCTGTTTTTATCGATTTCCTCTTCCTGATCCAAGGCCATAGCTTCGTTTAGCATTTTATCCTCACTGGCGAATAGGAGTACATCAAATGCGGGTGCTTCCCTCACAGAGTCTATACTATTCATATTGGGCAGGTCAAACACTTTTGTCCTAGCCAAAGAGGTTAGAAAATTAATCCAGCCGTAATACTTAAAATGCTCCTTAATATTCTTTCCCGACTTCAATCTACTTTTTCGAAATACATCAAACTCACCAGTGGTATCATTAAGTTTGTCAAAGAAAAAGAGTACGCCTAGCGCTATTTCTAGTGGCAACCCCTTCATTCTTTCAGGCATATCGCCTTCAATTATGGATCTATTGTAATTTGATCTTTTCTTCTTTTTAAACAACGCAAAACTCTTTGGCTCCTCGTATATAACTTTCTCTAAAAAAATTGCACAGATCGTTGGTAAGACCTCCCACCTGTTCAACCCAGCCAAATGATTTTCCTGAACGGCTACCTTACTATCAATAAATTGACCAAAAGTCATGGTTGACTTACTATTCAATTCAAAACTTTGAAGTAACCAGGTTTCACCATTCCACTTATAAGAATCAGAATAAAAAACAGAATAATCTGGATATATCAAGAAGCCGAACTCCATTTGATATATGGTTAGTACCTCTTCGATATAAACGGACTCCTTAAGAACCTTGGGATCTAGATCGATAAAATGACCAATAATCGTGCATGCACGATCTATTAAAAACTCTTTATTTCGATATTCCTTTTCTTCAGAATCTTTTAAAGCGAAGATTGCTGCGGCCTCCTCTTCAATCCATGCACCATATTTGGAATAGTAATCCAAATATTGACCAAGGGTAATCCCTTTTATTTCATACGCTATGTCATTGATGTTAAATTTCATTGAGTAGTTTGTATTCCTGCTCCATTTTATCTAGCTCCTCTTGCATATTTTTGAAGTTGTTTAGAATGTTATTAAGACAGTACGGACAAAAGCTTTGCTCCTTATCTGGTTCTACCCATAGAAACCAAATCTTGGCCAGTTGAATCATTATATCCTTATCATGCGCTGCTCTAGGAATTAAATTATTTACTCCAGTTAATCTTTCAGATCTAATTGAATCTGGAATCTTTATTGCGTATATTCTTAGAACATTCATTAGTTGTGTTTATGTTGTTGGTGAAGCTGATCAATATCGGGTAAAGGAATATCTCTAGGATCTACATTCTCGTAATCTTCATTCTCACAATCCATATAGAAATGATAATAGAACTTTAAGTAAACACCGCTTAGATTATCGTTACTACTGACAGAAATTCGTTTGATCAGATCAGGTTTCTGTGTCTCACCAAATTTCCTAGGAAGATTAACTCTGGACACCTCATTTAACTTCTTTCGAAACCCCTTGGCCGCAGTTCTCATATCCTTCCAATCGTATTTAATAGGATGATCTGATGTATTATTTTTTATATTCCGATCCTTAGTTTCACCTTGACCTGTGTTGTAAGTCGGAGTAAGAAAGTACATTTCTAACATGTACTCGACTGGTCCTCTAACGTTACCATAACCGTTGATAATTTCTGTAGGGGGCATTAAGAATGCCCCAGGGTATTTCTGTGGTAAAGAATCCATACTGTCCAAGGCATCTTTAATGGCCTTACCAAAGGAATTCATGTTGAGATTATTCGCGTACTCTTCCAACACATAAAACCGCCCCTCTAGTACAAAGGACGATTTTATTATATTCTTAAAAAGTTCGTATATAAATAACTCATTCATGTTTTCTTATCTTTTCCCTTTTTTCCTTTTATTAGGTTTTTTCCTTTTGCCTGTGGTCGCCTGTTCCCTACGAATCAAACCCTGAACTCGTGCTTCACTTTCCTTCACCTTCTGACGAATTTCCTCCCGGTATGGTTTCCAAATCTCATTCCACTTGCTGGCCATTGCTGTTTGTGCCTTTTCTAACTGATAATAGAATACCTTCTGGTCTTCTGTCAATTCAAATAGACCCTTTCGATTTTCCAATCCCTTTAGGATTAAATGATCAATGGCATTTAAGACAGTTCCCCAATCTTGCATGTTATAATCGCTAACAGGTTTTGCCTTTAAGGTTTCAAACTCTTCTTCAGTTGTCATACAGTTAGCGCAGGTAACACTAAGAAGAGCATCCTGTATTAGAGTTTCGGAAATCATTGATTCCTTGAACTCCTCTGGGAAGTACATACCCTTCATAATTCGGTCCATTTCTTCAGCTGGATTGTACACTGAATTTTGTATCTCCATTATACGTTCTTGCGATAGCGGTTGTATTTTGTTTCCCATTATTTTTTTGTTGAAACTTTTTTTGTTGAAGCTTTTTTAGTCGAATTAGTTTTTTTTGTAGTTGGAGTCGGTACTGCTGGCTCTTCCACCTTTACAGATTTCCCAGCTTCCGAACTGGTCGATTCATTGTCTGAGTTCACATTATTTTTAACCGCCTCCTTTCTTTTAGCCTCCTCATTTTGTGACTTGATTTTCTCACGAATTTCATCATAGAAGGCAACTGTAATCTTCTCTGGTAAAGTGGGAGTAACATTAAGTCCTACACTTTTACCTAAAGCCCTAATCTCCATTTCTGAGACTTCGTTCGAAATTTCATTATTACTCATGTCCAAGAACCTGCCTTTTATTTTCTCTACATTTTCTTTGAGTAGATCGATTTGCTCCCTAGTTGGCTCTTCCACTTTTTTACCTAATGGTGTATTAGATGGTAACTCTACTGGAACACCAGCAATAGTTTTAACCGTTTCTGGTGTGCTAGGTTCAGATTTAGGCTGATTAGCCAACTTCCCTGTCCTGGCGGCAAGACTATTCGCTATACGCTCAATTCCACTTGATACTATTAATGCATTTTGTGGTTCATCCTTTAGAAGCTCTTTGCAATGCTTAGCCGTCTCATTTAACCCGGCAATTACTTTTTCTACGTTTGTCATAAGAAATATTTTTGTAAATGTAAGCATTTTGCTTACAATAAAGAATACTTTATTGTACCTTAGCAGCCACTTTAAGTTTTCTTTATTGGTATGGTAAGAAACCGTCTCATGACCGAGGCGGTTTTTTTTAATCCTTCCCAAATTCATCTAGGTAACTACGCGAAGTTGTAGAAATGACAACTGGTTTTTTGTCTAACCTTTGAATAGCCTGTGCCAAGACATCTGCTAAATCCTTATACCTTCCTTTAGGAAAAAATAGAATTCCTTGCTTACTATCATGATAGAGTTTGTTAGCTAATGATTTCCTGATATAAACCCGACCCGCTTCAGCAGGAGGGGTCGACATCTGCGCTCGCGCGATTTTATCCTGCCCTCCTTTTACCTTTACCTCAATTGCGTTTATACCTTCCTTGACCAGAGTTTGTTTAGCAGATTTACCCGATGCCTTTGCCTCAATGTAATGTGGTCCTGCCTGTTTCTTCATAAAGGCTATTAAGTCAGGGAATTCGAGCCAATCCCAACCGATAGCATCTATGTAGATGTCATTTCCAATTTTACCTGCAGTAATGTATGCGCTGGCCGCATTTATATCATCCTTGGTATAAGCTAAATCCCAATCTGTTCCGTATTGCCTGTATTGACTTAAAGGAGGCATAAGACTGTCCTCTACTTCAATGAACCATTTCTGCCAAATCAAACCACCAGGAGGAGCTGGGTTTTGCATAATTTGCCCTGCATATCCGGCGGTCCCCAAATCACTCTTTGCTTCTTGAAGAGCGTTTTTAGACAGCCGCTTAGGACTTAGTAAACCATCTGTGTAGATTTCTCGATATTTTTCAGGAGACACGTTGGGAGCTAATTCACCTGGTAGGCAAACATGTCTTACTTTCTTGCCGGACTTTTCTGCCTTCTCTAATATATGGCCAGTCGTATCACCTACCGCGAGTCTTTGCATGATTACAATTGTTACTGTAAGCTCCTTATCAACCTTTCTCATTGATAGAGTATGATCGAACCAATGAATTGCTTCAGCTAAATGAGCCTCAGAAGCTGCCTGTTTTGGGTTCAAGGGATCATCAATAGTATTAATATGACCGTGAACACCTGTAACAGCACCACCGGTACTAGTAGCATATCTCTGGCCGTTATTAATTGTCTTGTAATTCGTCTTATTATCCTCATCACGCTTCATTTTGACGTGAGGGAAATAGAGTTGATACTTATCAGATTTAATAATATCTCTAGATTTAACAGCGTGCTCCGTGGCCAGCTTATCAGCATAACTACCGGTAATATGTCGGATTGAATCATCAACAGCCCAACTCCATGCAGGTGCCATTTGAGTTGCAATTGTAGATTTAGTTGTTCCAGGTGGAACATTGATTATTAGATCATATAGTTTAGGTTCTCTAGCAAACACTCGCTTATAAACAATTTGGATTTCATCGCAGATGACATCCATGTGAGGCTCCCAAACTAGATCCTCTGAAACAATCACATCCCAAAACTCCTTTACAAAAAAGGATAACTTGCGCTTACATAATTCAGCTTTAAGCGCAACAATATCATTTTCTTTCAGTTTGAGCATTCAAAATCTCCTCTATTGTTTCCGTTTTTAATTTACTTGGATCAAGGGTCAGCTCACCCTTAATTGTATTTTCGACTTCAATTGGATTGCCGTCTTTTCCAGATACTTCAACTTGCTTGGCCGGTTTCAGTTTCTCCAATATAATGATCTGTTTTTCTATTTCCAGCACGGCCCTAATACCTGAAGGCGTTCCCTTAAATCGTTCCTTGAGAGTTCGCTTTAATTGTTGCAGTTCATTCACCTTTAATTTTCGTTTGTCTTCAAGATCAGCCTCTGGAACATCTAACCATCGTTTCCGAGCCTCGCGCAAATACCTTTCTGCTTGACGTTTTTGACACCAACCATTATCAATAATTTGTTTTATAATAAGTGCAGGTTGAATACCTTCTATAATCCAACCTTGAACGGCAAAAATCCGTTTATCGTATTCAATCTTTGAAATTTTCCCCATTAACTTGCATTAGTAGGTAGCATTCTTTTGATTACGGCAATATGACGGTGTAATTCATTGATGCGGTCTCTTAACTTGATAGCTTCCAACTCTCTCATTTCCCTCACCTTCGGATCTGGATACTCAATATTGGAATTTCCTTCATAGGACTTTAAAGCATCAGAATTTATCTTGAGCTCATCCGTGAAATAATCTAGCAAATCTGCTTTAATCTTAGCCATTAATAATTCGGTTTGATTGCTCATATTCAAAGTCCTCTCTTGTTAATTTACCATTAAGGTGATTAAAATTAACTTCTATTCCCTTCTTAGAGCAATAATTTAAAAATCTTACAATACAGCCCTGAATATATTTGGGTTCAATTTCCGTTGCATAACAGCGTCTACCTGTGTGCTCAGCTGCTATCAAACAGGTACCACTACCTAAGAACCAATCGACTACTATTTCGCCCGGGTTAGTTGTATCCAAGATCGAATCGGCAATCATAACCACCGGTTTAGGGGTTGGGTGGTTCTCAAGCTGAATCTTGTCCGGATTAGCATTGCTGGTAGCGCTTGGGTAGTTCCAAACGTTGCTCCGCGTTCGATCCTTTAATTCTAGGTGGCTCAAGTGCTTGGCACCTTCTCCGTTTTTGAAAATAAAGCACAGTTCGTCATTATCCTTGTAAAAACCCCCATGATCTAGCATATCTTTATTCCAGAGCGCCTTGGCCATGTCATTGCTGAACACGAAGCACAGTTCGTGCTTGGACCGGTAGAATGATCCGTTAGCAAAGTTATCCTTGTTCCAAACACAGGTTTGCTTTGGTGTTGGCGAACCATATACTCTCCTGGCCGCTTCACAAATGTGCCATTGATGTCTCCAATCCATAAAAATGTAATGGATTGCACCTTCAACTGAATTCGCAATGGAAGCCTCCATGACCTCTGAAAGAAAAACAACAAATTCCATATTATCCATTTCTCCCATTCCAACTGCGAACTCCTCCAAGCGACCAGATCTTGATTTGGTAACAAATGTGCTTTTAGGAATGTTATAGGGAGGATCTGTATTTACAATACGCGCAACTTGGCCATTCATAAGGTTACTTACCAGCTCACCATCCGTAAAAGATCCGCAAACAATTCTGTGACCATTAATTTCAAATAGGTCACCAGACTGAACAAGTGCATTTCCGTGAACATATACTGGAGGTTCTTCAGCAGAATTGATATCAAAAATGTCATACTTCTGTTCGAATCTGGGTAAGGAGAACTCCGGAATATCTATTTTGCTGAGAGCACCCTCAAAGTCCAACTGAAATGCAGAAAGAAAATCATGTAAACCTTCCTGAGTTATCCGGGCATAAATGGAAGAATACTGCAGCACCAATTCCGCTGCCTCCGTTTTGTTCCGACATCTGATAAAAGTCGCTGGCAGCATATCCGGAACTTGGACGCCGTCCTCAATGAGCGATTCTAAAATAAGGGTCCGGTGCTTACCATCGAGGCAATAAATAATACCACCTTTGGACTGCCAGACATAAAATGGTTGTGAAAAGTCGTTAGATATGACGGATTGTTTTAATTTCTCCTTAGCTTCTTCTGGAAGCTCCTTGAAGTTCTTATCCTGCAGAAACACTAATTCCTTCCAGTGAATGGGTTCCGTCTTTATAACTTTGGATTTTATGCTTTGTGTCATGGTTAACCGACCTATTATGACACAAATGTAAGCATTTTGCGTACGATCATGCAGAATTATTTTAAATCCTACCAATTAAATATAGATTTTCCCAACCACGGAGGTGATTTGTAAATGTTTTAATTCCATAAATCACTCATTTTATACTAATTTACTTTTCCTCCATTGATAAATATTCCTACGTTTTCTGAATTGCCACCACTTGCATGCGTTAAGCTTTTTAATGAATATTAGCTCTATTGTATATCGATAAAGTGAAAATTCTGTACTCATGTCTCCAATATTTCAATTCCATATATATCCAAGACTTGCTTGGCCTTTAATTTGTAGACGTCTGTGCGAACTCCTTTGGCGTCTTCAGTTATCCAGTCTTTCTTCTTGACATCGTAGTAAACAAAATCAGCGTAATAATAAACCGGACCAGGAAGGCGAAAAGGTACTTGTAACATTAGAGCTGTGATCTCTCCTGCTTTCTCAAGGAGTTTCAATTCACCATACCTATCTGCTTCATGCTGCGAATCGAAGGAAATGTCATTCACAGTTGAACGCTTGGCATTATACTTTGACTTCCTTCTTTGTCCACCTTTGACAAAGTTCCTGTACTCGTCAACCGACATTTTATTATTGCTCATTTATTTAAGTTTTAGCGTTAATTCTTAATTAGTGTCGATTCTAATTAAACAAAGTTTGTTGTTCTTGGTTTGAAAAACTGTACTTTATTAAGGTGTCCGGGTAAAGAACTGTTCCTAATTCTCCTTTCAGCCTTCTTGCCAAAAGGGAACAAGCAGCTTCCTACATTGTTAGAGGTACTACCTCCTACGAAATTTATCTTTTTACCCATTGTAAAATAGAATCCGCAATGTTCTGCCAAAGGTCCAAACCAAGGGGCAGAACCCCTCTCTGGTAATATCAAAATGCCATTACCATGTTCAATCATTCTTTGGATCCAAACATCTTTTTGTGAAAATGGAGGATTACACCAAACGAACCATTTTCCCCAATCATATTTTAACCCATCAACACCCTCCTCTATTGAAAAATTTATAACAGCACATTTAGTGTCGATTCCTGCGCATGGGTCTAAATCAAAAGGACCCAATGCTTCAATTATATACTTCGGTGTTTGAAGTTTGTCATTTTTTCTCATTACTCTCATTTTGTTGTTCTTTAAGGCAGTTCTTATACAGTTGAATTGTTTCAATTACTTGTTTAAAAATCATACCATAGTACCTTTTTGCTTCCCTTAATTCCTGTTCGGCCAATCTTCGCCTATGTACTAACATGTGAATTCTTGCGTTATCCGGCACTCCAGCGCCATTACAACCTTCGTGTCCCATCTCTTTTTCTGGATGGTCTTCGCACCACCAACGCATTAAATCGCTATTACTCATATCTTCTTGGTTTTAGGTTTTTCATCAACTAGAACTGTTCCGTGTTTAGGACAGATATAAGATGCATTCGCTTTCCTATTGTCGTGAAAAGGGTGCATAAATACTCTTGATGTATAATTGCATCTGACAAGTGGACAATAGACTGTTTTTTTATGGTTATATATTCCTTTAAGTGCCATAGTAATTTTTTTGGTTTATTCTCCTTCTCTAAGATCAAATATTGCGTATACCTCATTTTCAGTTTCATTAATTATAACCTCTGAATAATCAGATTTCCAATAATCCTTATTACACTGAATGAATTCGTTAGCAGCTATCGTAGAAGCATCATCATCTTCAAACCTTTTCTTGACTAATGAAAAAAGGTCTCCATATGTCGATTTAGGAGGGAGTGCAATATTTACTAACTTATGAATATTTTGGATATACAATTCTTTTACCTTTGGTAAGTCGGATATCTCAATGAATACTAAATTTTTTGTTTTCATAATCTTATTAATTTATTGTGTCCATATGTTTTCAAATCCATTTTCTACAAGTTCAATTGCAACATCTCTTATATTATACCTATCCTTTCCATATGAATCAAGTAGTTCATCAGATAGTACAGATATAGCTTCATTCATAGAACCACAACGCATTAATGTCATGTCCAATACATCTTTATCACTCCAATTGAGTCGTTTAAAGTGACGCTTAAGTCGCCTTGAATGAATCATCATCCACAGTTTGTATCGTATTTTTCTCCATAACACTAAGTGGAAGTCTATTTTATAAGGTATCAGCATCAGTTTAATTTTTAGTTTGTACATTTTCATTTTTATAGTTTATTGTGTTATAGTTTATTTTCGAAGCACTCTGTTTCTAATGTAGTTCCTTATTGAATAGTGAAATGGCTTATCATTCTCGAGATCCCAACCTCTAAAAAATGGAAACTCAAACTCCCCATTATAAAAACCTTTCTTGTACCACCGTTTCACAGCATTAAGACTTGCAAAATCCTTTGTTTCTATTGTTTGGTTGTTAGATCCTTTTTTGTAATAAATTAATTGAAATTTCATGTCTTCTCTTGGTGATTGTTTCTAATATTTTTCAAATTCTTGTTATCAAATGGTTTTGTTTATCAGAATGGAAGGTCATTTTCATCTTCTTCGGGCTGATCAAGTGCCGCAGATACTTTTTGTTCCACCTCCGATAACGGTCTAAAATTGTTTCCTGGAGCTTCAATCTCAGGTGAGCTAAAATCTTCGAACTTCTGTCGCACCCCTAAGAACTTCATTGGAATAATACCGGTACCACCTAAACGGCATTTCTCTACCTGCAGCAATACCTCATTGGGAGCAAACACTTTTATGGTACCTGAAAGTTTTATTTCTCGCATCTTATGCTTAACTGGATTGAATATGAACAATACATTATCTGCATCTTGCTCTATCGCTCCGGATTCACGTAGATCGGACAACTGGTACAGTCTTTTCGTCCCTGCCCGTTCACGATTCAATTGCGATAAGGCAATTATAGGAATGTCTAATTCCATGGCCAGGGCTTTTAATTGCTTACTGATATAGTTTATTTCTCCCTCTCGGGTACCGAATTTTTCCTTTACTCCAACTGTAGTAAGCAGCTGGAGATAATCCAAAACAACTAACTTGACATCCTTTTTACGGACCATAGATCGAACGCTGTTTTTGAATTCAATAATGGATAATCCACCGTTATCCTTAATATAAAACTTCTTCTTCTGTATCAATGCGATCCCCTTCTCAAGCACCTCCCACTCTGCAGGCGTCAAATTTCCTATCCGGATCTGTTTAATAGATTTATCGAGGATCTCCGCGAAAAACTTCCAAGCCAATTGCTTAGCCTTCATCTCCAGACTATAAAATGCAACCGCATCGGTCTGACTCACATGGCCGGCTATATTGATTGCAAAACTTGTCTTTCCCTCACCTGTTCCAGCACCGATAATAGTTAAATCTGGTGAACTGAGCCCTCCCATCTTGATATCAAGTTCTTTAAATCCAGTAGGTATTCCTGGAATATCTGCTTTCAACTCCGCCTTTTCCTTCATTTCTTCGTAAGCATCAATTGATACCTGTCCTATAGATTTGATCTTTTCCGCTGCCAAGCCTTTCCGTATTTCACTAAGAAGGTTCTCAGCAACGTCCATAAGATCAAAACAATCCTGAGAATCTTCATAGCCACTAGCAACGAGCTCACCTCCCATTCTAATTAAAGATCTCAAAATAGATTTTTCCTTAACGGTTCTGGAATGGTGGATAATATTTGCGGAACTGACGACATCTCGAGTTAGGTTAGTAACGTAATAGGTTCCACCAACCAATTCAAGTTCACTAGTTTTTCGCATTTGCTCACAAACCGTCATAAAGTCGATACGGGATCCACTCTCAGACATTTCATAGATCGTATTACAAATACGTTGATTTGCATCAGAGTAGAAATCTTCAGGAGTCAAAATTCCTTGTACCTCAGCCAAGGCATCCGGCTCGAGCATAATAGCTCCTAAAACTGCGGCTTCTAATTCTGGTGCCTGAGGTGATATCTTGCCGTACACAAGAGAGGACATATCATTGCCCTTCCTCTTAAACGTATTAATATTTTTATTCGTTAATTCCATTCTATTCTAATAAATCTGCTTCTATGATATTATCTCCACCTCCTCCGTTGAATTTGGATTCATTTTTTTTCCACCGGACCAATCGTTTGGAAACACCAAACGTTTTTTCCTTCTCAAATTTCATCTTCCTATCTCGCTCACCATGTTCAGTCCAATAATCATAAAACTCCCGGACCATCTCCTTACCGTACTTAGGAACATATTGTTTGAGGGAATTATAGAATTCAATTTTTCGTTCCGAAAGAGATTTGGGAGGAGCGCTTGCGCTCTTACTATCTTTCCTTTTATTTACTTTACTTTCTTTTCCTTTTATTGCATTACCATCGCTATGCGTACGCATTGCTTTTGCATTGCTTTCGTTTTTACCCCAACGTTTCATGGCACTTTCACGAGCTTTTTTACTCTTTTCTTCCTTCTTTTCCATACGTCTGAGTAGACTTTCGGAATAGAATGATTTACCATCTTTTGTAATAACGAATAGATCGAATTCCGTAACAATTGACTTAATGAGAGCAACATCGGCGCGCAGATCGAACGAGATCAAATTGTAATCAGTTGACAGTTTATATTCCGTACTTTCTCGCAATTTTTCAATTATTGCCCAGTACAGCCCATACCCCGTCCAATTATGTTTCATTCTAAGCGCGACAGTCTTCTCGTCATTACGAGCATTCGCATCATGTGAAAAATAGTATGCTTCTTTCTCCTTAGCCATTAAATAGATTCGTTTGCTGTGATTTCTTATAATCTTCTTCTTCCTTAATTAGTTGGTCAACTTTAGATTCTGCCGTCTTCGCATGCTGAAGGGCCCAACCCATACGATTACTGAAATAGGTCTTTTGCTTAGTTCTCATATCAACAACTGCAGTCAATAATATATCGTACTTCTCCTGTAGTTCCTCTTGGCTCATACCTCTAGTAATTGTGATTTATCAAATGACCATATCCTTAACTGTCCTTTGGCTGGAGTAGGTTTACTAAATTGAATTGGACTATCCGTATCCCAACCAAAGCGATTAGGACTATAATCCCCTAAAGCCATTTCAAGCTTACTTATTTTAATACCTGTGCTCCAATCCTGATCCTTAGTAAAGAAGTTTTCACTTTGAAATACATTATTTAAATTGACTTTCCCAATAATGGCTCCATAGGGAAGATGAGCATAATTGTCAATAAAGCCAGGTATCTCTTCCAATGCTGACACCAAATCATATGTTTGCTCATGAGCTATTATTTTCCGTTTACTAGCGTGGATATATAACTCCCCTCTATACTTCGTATTCCAAGATCGTGTTTCAATTGTCTTATGTCCCATTACCAAGAGTGATGCCCATGGCTGAAGGAGTGATATTACTTTTACTTTATTCATTTTCTACGTTTTTGTTTAACCCTTTTCTTGCGTTTTCTATTCGGTGGAGTATATCGGTTACCCCTAAGAGAACCAGATAACTGTTTTTCTTGGTTCCTGTTCTGAGCTTCTACTTTTCGTTTAAAGTTTTCCAAACGGTACCCTTCTAATATTTCTGCTCGTTCTTTATCAAACCCAAATAACCAATTACCACACCGATAGCAGCTTTCGCCATCAGTGGTTACTGGATTTGTACAATTACATCCTGCTGTCATATTTCAAATAATGTGTTTAGTTTATTAATAAATGATTCTTCCGTGTTGTCCTTTGCTCCAGAGATAGTATTGGCTACTTGCTTCTTCTCTTGAATCAGCTTGTAAATGCGTTCATCTACCGTTTTGTGACCAAGGAAGTAAGTGATTGTTACATTGTTTTTTTGACCAATTCTATATGCCCGGTCCTCACATTGCACACAATCCGCATAAGTCCAAGGAAACTCTACAAATGCCACACGTGATGAAGCTGTGAGCGTGATACCGGTACCCGCAGCTCTAATGTTGCAAATGATAAGTTTTATACCATCGGGCTTCTGAAATGAATCGATATGCTTTTGCCGTTGGTCCATAGTATCAGATCCTACTACGGTACCAGCATCAGGATAAATATCTTTTAAGGCATTTACGATCTCCTTGAGGTTGCAGAAAAGAATAAGCTTCTGGCCGCTATCCATTACATCGTCCACGAATTCCTTAACCGCCTTCAGTTTACCACGCGCTGATATTCCACGTAGAATACCAAGCTTAACCATTATCTCACCACGCAGTTTTCTCTCTACATCTGATTGTGTACAGTTTTTATATGAACGTAGATAATCGACGAACTCATTCTCAGCTTTCACATACTCCGTTCTATGAGTTGGTGTGATATCGCAAGTCAATGTTTGGCGCTGTTTGTCTGGCAGATCTTTGAGAACATCCTTTTTCTCTCTTCTGAAGTAACAATGTTTATTCAAAAGATAATTCAACTCTTGTAAGTTACTCGGTTGACCATTATAGTAATATCGATCCTTGAAAGCTTTGAATGTGCCACCAAATGGTGCCGTTTGAGCCATAATAGCCAAAAGAGGATATAAGTCCGTTGGCTTGTTTACTACTGGTGTCCCAGTAAGCAACATGCGAACTTCTTTCTTATGACAGATACGCAGACAAAGTTTTGTTTGAATTGTACTTGGATTCTTAGCCCTATGAGCCTCATCAATTATTATTCCTTTGAAAATATTGATTGTATCATACATTTCAATCTCAAGGGATTTATAACGTTTCTTGGTTGGCATTTTTTTGACGAAGTACTTCTTCAAACTTTCGTAGTTGACTATAAAAACATCAACCATACCCAACTCAGCATAACGATGCCATGTCGTTTCGATCTTGTTTGATAGAATCATTGGCCGCAGGTTAGAGAACTTCTCAATTTCACGTTTCCAGTTTTCTTTGAGCGAAGCTGGACAAATAACAAGAAAGGGAGAATCGTTAATACCAACCATAGTCGCAATAGATTGAATAGTTTTACCCAATCCCATATCATCACCATTGATGTAACGTTTGAACTCCAGCCCCCGAGATACACCTTGACGTTGGTATGGTCGAAGTACCACATGTTCCTTTAAAGGGATCTCAACTTTCAGATCACCCAATTCCTGTATTTCACCTATGACTTGTTCCTGCTCCATACGGGGCTCTACTACTTTAGCCCTATGAGTCTCTTGTAACTTCAACAATTCATTACGAGACGATTCGGGAAAAGTCCAAAGCTTCTTATTGGGATTATAGCGATAATTAGGCACCGATTTGACAGCCTTTAAGTTTCGCTTAAACCATTGGTTGTACTCAAAGTACACTTCGAACTTATTTCCGTAATCTGTGATAATCATTAAACCGATTTTTTATTTCTAACTTGAATCATTCTATCGGCTATATCATACGCATTGACCGCTACACCTGTCTTCCCACCAACACAAGTGCAATTAATATTCTTCTGCATTAGAATAATAGATTGCATAGCCTTAGCCGCGAAGTAGTCTCTTAAATCCATACCTGTTTCTAGTGGTTGATACCGACCATTTTCGTTAACCGTATCCGATACCGGAAATGCTTTTTCGTTTTCCATTCTATACATCCTCTAATTGTTCTGGTTCCGCGTCCATTTCGTCAAAATCCAATTCCTGCTGAGCCTTAGGTGCGTGCTTACCTTCAAATAAGTATTGACTTACCTCTCCTTTTGCTGTTTCCAACAATTCACCTAATTCTTGAGAAGCAGAATACTCTGAATTTTCCCAACGTTCATTTGGAGAGTTTAGATTAAGTGTTTTACCACTTAATAGCTTTCGAGTTCCAGTAAGAACAATACCCTCACCACCTCCAGTAATTGTAAATCCAGTTACTTCCATTTCAGAATCAGCCGCTTGTTCACATAGATCCCGTAAATGTGGAGATAAGTTTTTGAGCGCTTGTTTCAGATCATCGTGCACTACGCTATTAGATGACTTTGAAATTTCTTGCGTGTCATCCTCAGTATTGAGGGTGTAGTCTACTTGTAGGAACATTCCTCTTTTCAACTTTACTTTTTTGATTTCGTGTGTTTGCATTTTTATATATTGATTTTAATTGTGAACGTTTTAAGAATTTCTCCGATTGATTACAATTCCAGTGCTAATTGTTTTAATGGTTTTTTCTTGTGGTCTAATGCTCCTTTAGTTGCTGGTGATAAACCGGATTCAATTTTTTTCATCGACTTTCTAGGTTTGATTTTTCTGAACCTTTTAGATTTTGGCATAAATTTCATTGCCTCGCAAAACTGAGAGAACTCCATAAACCCTCCCTCATCTAGAATCTGTCCAAACTCCTCAAGAACATATGTGCCTCTAGGTGTTCTGAAGTTTACGATATCTGGCACCTCCTCCATTACAAATGTTTTAGGATTTAATTCAACTATTAACCTAGCAAAGTGAAATATCAACTCGTTTCGTGGATCATCTATTTGCTGTTTGCCAGACTTAGAATAACCTTGGCATGGAGGCCCACCCATTACACAATCTAGTTCGCCAATCTTCATATTCATTTTGGCTAACATTTCTTCGCCATTTAGATTTCTGACATCCGCAACAAAAATGTGTTCGACGGGTGGGTGTTTAGTACCGTTCAATTCTTCACTGAGTATCCAACCTGTTCCTGGCAATGGCGGATAATACAACTCTCCATCTTCAACCAGATAATCTAAATTTCCATGTTTGAAATAACTTTTGTTCTTATCCTTAAATATTTGTTTCTGCAAATACTCCTCCATTTCAATACTCCTTTCTTCTGTATCAAAATGCACTTGTAATGGCTGTTTAGAAAGATTTACGGTATATGTAAGCATAGCGTCAAATGCTAATTCGTTCATACCAACTACTTGCCATCCAGCCTTAATAAAACCGAGTGAAAAACCTCCACAACCAGCAAAAAAGTCAAAGGCCTTTGGTGGCTTCGTTGACTTCATAGATTTAGGTGCTAGTATGCCGCAAGCAGTTTCATAATAGCCATCGGGGTTAATAATTAAGGTATCTGAAGGAGAAATTGGATTGTCTAAAATATCTTTCAATATTCTACCTTCCTTCATCTCATTGTATATGTGGGTTGGTATTCTAGTCATTGAACTATTCGTTTATTCTATTGAGCGCTTCTCGATTTGCTTGTTCGCTTTTCTTTCGTATTTGATGTTGAAGAGCATACTGGTAAGCCCTTGTAATTTTGGTCCATTTCTCGGCCTCTTGCTCATGAAAGGCTTTCATCTTCATAGCGTGCTCGAATTGTTCGTCCGTTATCTTTCCTTTAGTATTCATTATCCCTAAAACTTTTATCAATTATTCTGTCCGCAGAATCCATTACAACGCATTTATAGTAATCGGTTATACTTTTCAAAGTTGTTTGAACGAATATGTTCGGATCAACTCCCTTCCTCTCGCACTCCAAGAGACCTCCTAAAACCACAGTCGCACCAGCTACAAACGCATTTCGATTTTCCTGTCTTTGAGCTTTAGGCATTAGTGATTCATCCATTCTCAATTTGGATAGGTAAGATTGGTATTGCGCTTCTATGTCCATTAGTTGCTTTTACGTTTATTTTTCATTTTGGTAATAACTCCACGTAATGCTGCATTTGATCGTTCAGCCCTTTCTGCTCTTTTTCTTAGAACTTGTACGCGCCCCTTTAAATAATCAAGATCCTCTTGTAGTCGTAAGTAATTTTTCGCCATGGCCTCAGCCGCATCAGCAATACGTTGTAAGCTTCCAGCGTTGATGTCTTCTATTCTATTGGAACTTGTCCAATTATGCTTACTTGCCTCTCTTAAATTTTTAATCTCGCTCATTATTCAATTCCCTTTATTCCTTTTTCCAGTCTGGTAATCATTCCTTTCCACATCACTATGGCGATTCTATTCCCACTTTTCTCAGCATCCTTTAAGCCATGCTTTGCAAACCCAATCTCTTCCTTTATAACATCATGCATTGTAGGTGCAGCGGCAATGAGTTTTGCATTGGCTTCTGACCTTTTCAAATGTTGGTTATTCTTATACACAGCAGCTACACTTCTAGTAGCCACAGGACCAAAGTCTCCCGGTGCAATAATTTTAAAGTCAATATTTTCTACGTTGGTTTTTTCTACCCACCATGGGCCTTGATTATGTTTCATAATGTTCATTTTAAATAGTGGTATACATTCGGGTATACCAGCCTAATTATTTACGCCCTCCCAAGTATTGATAACAACAATTCCTTATCAATAAGAATTGCCTACTTGGTGCAAACGGGCTCCTTCTAAATGGTTGTCAGGAGGGCAGGAATCGAACCTGCAATAGTGGAATGATTCATAAAAACTTTTTTGTACTTCAATTGTTTATACTACTACCATTCTTTAACCTATAACTAATCAAGTTTTATCACTAGCCTTTACTTGAACAGTGCGTCTACCAGTTCCGCCACCTCCTGAAAAGGCACCCTTACTTTTTTCTAATTGTTAATTAACTATGCATACTTACACATTCGAGATTTGCTAGTCTCCAAGAATGGATTTCGCAGGGTGCTTTAAAAGAACAGCCTTTCTTTTTTACTTCCGTTAAGGTGGGAAGGGTTAAGGCTTACTAACCCAAGTCTTCAAACAAATACCAATATTTGAAAGCCAACTCCTCGTACTTCTGAACTCCACTTATGTGAAATTCATCACCGCGAACTATTGGCAACTTGAACACTTTTTTATTCACTTTTGATATTCCGATCAATACATCCCTGTCACTGCCAGCTATATTCATATACCAGGCTCTCTGTCTATCGTAATCGAAATACCTACAAGCTTCAACAAATTGCTTTTGAGTAGTGGCCGTTGTGCTTTTGATATCACCACCCCAACCAAATTGAGGCATCCATAAATCCCACTTACAGCGCACATTCATCGCATAGTCAATATGTCCATATTGGAAGTCTCGCATCACGGCCATTACAGCCTGACAATCACTATCATCCAACATTTTCTTGCACAAAGGATCCTTCATATATGACCGCTTCATTTCTGTAGCTAATTCAAATTCATCTTTGGTGTACTGCACATCATCGACCATGAGTTTGATATAATCAACCCGTTCAGGTTCAGTAATTACAGCATCGACTAAGGTCCCAAAGCGATAAGCCTTCTCCTTATCCCAAGTAACCTCTTTGGGTTGCCAGTATTCTTGGAGTGCGGACAAATCGCTATTGCTCACTTCAGCTCGATTGAAATATGGATCTGGATTACTCATTACTTTCTATTAATAGCCGTGTACACTTCTTTATACTCAATGAATTTGCTGTCAATCATCTCTCCAGTTTTGTGAGCATGCTTCTCACAAAACTTCTTCATACTACCTAATGACTTACGCTCAATAGATGCATCGGTACCGGATTGACCTTCATGTTGAAACCACATTTGGAATACCTGCAGCCAACCTGCACGATTTGTAACAGAAATTTCAAAACCTGCTCTAGAATCTGGCCTTGGAGCATCTACGTGAGCCTCTGCCGTTTGATTGAACAATGTATCCATCTCTGCCGCAGACTTTTCGTTTTCAATTTTATCGGCTTCGGCCTTTTTTTGTTCTTCTAATTTTCGTTTGGATTCTTCTTCTTCACGATCTTGACGTGAAGCTGCCGTTTGCCTCATTTGTTCAGCTTTAGCACCATCAGCCTTGGCAATTTCTTCTAGTTCTAAAATACGCCCAGGAATCAATTCTAAAAACCTGTTTTTGGCTTCTTCAACAGATTGTTTGAACTTCTCGCTATGTTCATTAAAAAGACCGGCCATCTCTCCTTTAAGAAGAGCTTTCACTTCTTCACGGCTTACCACATTCAAGGTAAATGAGGGCACAAAAGCATTGTGCAAATCATAACTATAAAGGCAATCAAAGTTTGAGATTTGATCCTTAATAGAATTTGAATTCTCCAAGGTAATACTTCTATATATTGACCGCAGCTGGTTCAATCGACCTTCGATCTGTTGAGTGATATAATAATTCGCTTCAGTGAGAATTCTTGTTCTAAGTGCCGTTATTTCATTTTCTTTTTGTGCTTTGCGTCTTGCCTCTTCCTCTTTACGCTTCGCCTCCTGCGCCAATTTAGTGGCATATTCATTGCGAAATTGTTGAACTATGGCAACCTTCGAATCTTTTTTTACATCCAGTTTAGCCTCTTCTGCGATGAACATCTTCTTAATCACATCAAACATCTGAGTGACCTCCTTGCGCGATGATTCCATTTCCTTTTTACGGGTATTACATAATGCAATTAGATCATTACACTTCTTATCCAAAGCCTCAGTGAGGTCTCCACCATTTGCTTGAATCTCATCGATTACTCCTATAATAGCGTGTTCCGCTTTCGAAGCAATGAGTTGATGATTTTGGAGTATCGCGGTACCACTTCCAAAAGTGGTAATAGCTTTATTGTATATTTCTACTTCTTTTGTTATTTCTTGTACTTCCATAATTAAAAATCAAATTGGTTATCAGTTGGTGCCTCAGCTGTTGCGGGCTCATTTTTTTCTACTTCGGGAATTTCTACAACCGCCTCAGTTCCATAATCAACAGTTTTAGGCATCTGCATAGATGGCTCAATAACATCCTCTACTATTTCAACCTCCTCATCCACTGTATCGGATTGAAGATTAGAGAAATCACCTACTCTTAATTTAGGGTAGTTTTTAAAGGCATGCTTTATACATTTGGCTATCCACATACCACCTTCTCCATCGGTCCAAGCTTTTGAATTCGGATCCTTTGAGAATTTTCTGAACCGTTCCATGTCAGCCTGAGTAATCACTTTATAATCGACCGTATTATCAGATCGAGTGATTTTCATATAGCATGCAATTATTTGAGCTCCCTTTGGTGGAACCTCGGCCACGTGGTCTAAGAACGAATTACCATTACGTGTTCCATGGCGGAATTCGTCACCCTCATAAACGATAACGGGATTGTCGGCATGCTTTATTTGACCTTGCTTAACTCTAAGTATAAGCTCACCAATGCCACTGATTTGTAGTTGTGCACGCTTTTGCCATTGTGGGTTATCCTTCGTCCCAACATTGGTACCGTATGGCACGATGTATAGGTGTTTAAAGCCAGGGTCAAATGAAAGTCCTGACACAGCTACATCCATGAATATTCCGTACAGTGATAATTTGGTGCATTTCTGCAACGTCTTATTATCGCTGATCATTTTGGCGAAGTGAAATTTTTCCGCTTCATAAAAGGTTTCACCATTTCCTCCATGAATGGTTTTGTACAGTTGTTTGAATCGGTCAGCAACTTCAGGTATCTGTACTATACCTGTTGGGCTTGTAGCCTCCAGTGCTTGTGTAATTGATTGTTTTGACATAATGATTATAATTAAGAATTTTGAATATTGTTATTATCTACGTGCTCATTGTTATTTAGAAAGTCATGTAACGCCTTTGCAGTATTAGGTACTTGTACATTAATTTGTTCCTCAGAACTATTTACAGCTACCCAGAATTTCTGATCATTGTCCTCAACACCTTGGCGTTGCGCTTCTATAATTTGCTTGCGCATTTGATTAATAGTTGTTTCTATAAGTATCATGATGATCAGTTTTGATTTGCTAGGCTGTACATTTTAATATCGAATGCCTTCATAAGGCGTTCAATCATCAATTGCGATATAAAATCTCTCGTATCAAGTAGATCGATATATTCCTTGGTTAACTCCCAGTATTGAGCAAATGAATTAAGGTCCATCGCATTTTTAAGGAGCCAGACTAATCGAAACCCTAGGAATTGATTTTTTTCTGATAATTGAACTATCATGACCAGTGATTATTTAATTGGTTCTCGAAATGATCATTCATACGTTGCTCTGCTTGGTCGATTTCCATTTGTCGCAGCTGATCGTAATTATCCTCATGGTTCTCTTTTTCACATTGCGCCATGAACTCATCCTTTGATTTGCGAAACCTAAATGTGGCTCCACCAACTGTCACAGAATCGCAATCCTGTTTTTCAGTCTCATTTTTTTTATCTACTTTTACTTTCATAAGAATCAATTTTGTAATTGGTTTTGACAATGATTTAAGAGGGCGTTCCAGCGCCCTTTTTTTGTTTACTATATATTTTATCAAAAACCCTTTTACGTTTCCCACCTCGACCCTGCGCCTTATCAGTTTTACCTGACAAGAACGCGGTAGCCTTGGCAATATTTTTATTAATCAGGGCGATTTGATTATTACCACTTTCTATTATCGCTATGGCTTGATCTTTAGTCATTACACATTAGTGGTATTTAGATTATTAAAATCGGTAGTTTTTTGACCTGAACTACCAAACAGTACCTTTGTATTGACTAAAACACAAAGAATGCCTGAGAATAATTTAAAGTCTGATCCATATGGACTAGGAACACTTGATATTACTGCAGAAAGAGATCGTAAAATGCGAGTTGAAGAAAAAAGGCGAAAGGACCTTGCTCTCCTAGTTGAACTTCGTAATGAGTCCAATAAATTGGAAAGAGACTGGCTTGCTCGGGCAGTAGGTACATTAAGTATAATTCTGGGCTTAATTATTTCATTGAAGAAACAAAACCTTGAAGCAACAGATACATACCTATTAATATTTGTTGTTACTGTCACCACCACTCTATTAACCATCCTTTGCGGATTAGTCTTACTATATCGCGATGCAGATACTTCCCATCGACTAGCGCAGTCTCTGTCAAAACATATTTCTTCCGGTTCCCAGAAAGGTATTTTAATTGCAACCGACCCAAAGAAGTTCTTCGTAACTTTAAGAGTCTGTTTTTTCGTATTGATTGTTGCATCTATCATTTGTCTTGGTGTTTATGCTACTTATTCCGAATTTTCTTCATTAGTAAATAATTAGTTACGCTGCGCTCTCCTCTTTTTTATTAAGTTGCTCATAGCGACGGGAAAGAAGTTTCTTACCCATTTCTATAATATCATAGGCGATATCCGTTGAGGAAACCTCCCCTTTTAAGTATCGGCTTATGCATGACTTCGTCTTATTGAGCTTTGTACATATCTCCTTACGATCTTTAGCCGAAAGGTCTTTTTCAAGTGTTTTCAGCTCTTTGGCCTGCATTTCTTTTAATATTCCATAACCCATATGTTCAACTTTTAGTAACTTTGGTTAACTTTCAACAACAAATATAACAACATTTGTTGTTTTATTACAACTTTTTGACAACATAAGTTATACACATTGATATTAACACCCGAGATATTAAAGGAAGCAAGGAACAAAGTAGGAATGTCCCAAAGTGCCGTTGCAAAAGCCATTGGCGTATCACAAGCTAGTTACCAGTATTACGAATCTGGAGAACGAAAACCGAAGCATGATAAAGTAATCAAACTACAACAACTTTTCGGCCTATCCGAAACAACTAATGTTGTTAATGAAGAATCTGAAACTTATTTAGTTAAACGCCGTAACTTGAAAAATACCCAAGAACGGAAAGGAGTTCCTATTACGGGCGGCTTCACAACATTGGGAAATGTTGTTGTTTATGATGACGACAACATGAAGAATGAGGTCATCGGGCAACTACCAGCGCATTTGTTTCCCGGTTGCAATCATGGAGAACGCGCAAGCGGAGACAGTATGCACCCTGAAATTGTCAATCAAGCATTTGTTATTGGCCAAATAAAGGACTTCCAAGGAATTACTTGGGGTGAGAAGTATATTATAAAAACTAAACATGGACTAGATACTGTGAAATATATTCATCCTGGTAAGAGCAAAAAGAAAATACTTCTAAAAGCAAGGAATAAGAGTATTCCAGAACAGGAGGTTAGTGTTGCTGATATAACTTTTCTCTGTCAGGTCAAGTTCATTATTAACCCAACATAGATAAAATGTATTCTCCACCAAAATATAGATCTCCTAATTATAACTGCCCGCATTGCGGAGTATATTCATTTCAAACTTGGTCTAGAGAAATTATCGTTTCTTATACTAGAAAAAACGCTTCTGGAACCAATATTCAAGAAAACTATAAACTAGGAAAATTTGATGTGTCCCGATGTTTTTGCTGCGGTAAGGATCAAATATGGAAAATCTGGTACGAGAAGACTCTTAGTTCAACTGCCGGAAAGTTAATCTATCCAACAACTGGAACAGTAGAACTACCTAATGCTGATTTACCTCAAGAAATCAAAGAAGATTATCTTGAAGCTAGAGAAATACTAAATGTTTCACCTAGAGGAGCAGCTGCTATATTAAGACTGGCTATTCAGAAATTATGCATTCACTTAGGTGAACCGGGTAAAAGTATAAATGCAGACATTAAATCTTTAGTAAAAAAGGGGCTCCCTAAAAAAATACAACAGGCATTCGACATTGTAAGGGTAACAGGAAACAATTCTGTACATCCTGGAGAACTAGATATGAAGGATAATGTCGAAATAACCAGTAAACTTTTTGGCTTGATAAATACAATAGTTGCTGTACTAATTACAGAACCAAAAAGAATTGATGAACAATTTGAAGAGATTCTTTCCGAAAAGAACAAAAAGAATATTCAAAAAAGAGATGCTTAATGGATACTGAAGTATTATCAATATCGACTCAAAGAATGTTGGAACTTATGCAATGGCTAATTGATGGCGGTATAGTTTCCAGTCAAAGAGATTTCTTCGCAAAGATCGGATCTTCTCATGGTAACATTACTCATGTCAAGAACGGTTCGCGCGAATTCGCCACTGAACATATTTTGAAGGCAATTATGCTATGGCAAGATACAACACCATCCTTGGCCAACCCATATTACCTCTTTAATTTACCTAAACCGAAAAAAAGGTAACCGGTAATAACCAGTTACCTAAAAGTTAACACTTGAAAAATATCAGGCACCCTTTAATAAAAAACACTAATTGAGAATCAACTACTTATAAATTGAAAAGACTCGAAAGCCCCTTGTGGTTCAGGAGGTCGTGGGTTCGAGACCCATCTTTCTCCCTCTTCAAGTTTTAAAGCCTACTCTAAAGAGTAGGCTTTTTATTCTTGTGAATAAAACCAATACCCTCTTATCCATCTTGAAGGTTACAGTACTTCTGGATAAAAAACTGGTGGTTCTCCTCCTAATACAACTTATCCCCAGTCAGCTGAAAGTAAAAAAATTATTGGTGGAAGATTATTTTTTGATAGCAAATAATTTTGATTGAAATTTATCCTTAGATAAAACCTAGTGGAAAAAGATAAAGAAATAATAGCCTTATTTAGATTGCTGGACGATCCTGATGAAGTTGTATTTACTTCAGTATCAAAACGTATTATAAGTCTTGGTACAGATATTATCCCTAGTTTAGAAGAAGAGTGGTTAAGCGTGGATAATGAAATTGTTCAACAGCGTATTGAATCTTTGATACAGCAAGTAAGTCTTACGGATATCAAAGAAAAATTCTCTGTTTGGGAAGCTCAGTCTTCATCCTCTCTATTTGAGGCTATGACGCTCTTGAGTCGATATATAGAGCCCAACTTAAACGAAAATAAGCTGAAAAATACCCTGAAAAGTATGCATCGTTCGTGCTGGTTGGAGCTAAATAATTATTTAACTCCTTTAGAAGAAATCCACATTGTGAACAGCATACTGTACAGTATGTACAATCTTTCTGCGGAACGCAATGCACTAAAGGACTCGAATACCTACTATCTAAATAATGTTTTAGAAACCAGAAAAGGAAACCAGTTTTCTCTCGCGTTGATTTATTTAATGATCACGAAAATGTTAGATATTCCAGTCTTCGCACTAAAGATTTCAAACTTCGTTGTTCTGGGCTACGTAAATACATTGTACGATTTCAAGCAACATGATGAAGCCCCCACAATGAATACACAATTCTTTATCGAACCTACAGAAGGCACCATCTTGTCTAAACAAGACGTCGATAGCTTTATAAAAAAGTATAAAGTAGAGGTTGATGAGAATAGTTTTAAACCACTTAAGAATAAGGAATTTGTGTATCACTACTCGTATGCACTTGCTCGTAGCTATGAAGAAAATGGCGAACACCAGAAGGCTGGCGATATTCGATCCATACTATCCAGGTTAATGCCTGACGAAGAATAATCTTAGCATAAGTTTAGTAACAAAAACTCTACTGTTTTTTATATTTTCGTAGAGAATATCGTGTCTCAAACGCCTGAACAAATTACGGACCAACAACTCATAGTGCAGTATGTTAAACAGCACGATAAAAAAGCATTGGGCAAACTGTTTGAGCGCTATTACCATCTTGTTTTCGGTGTTGGATTAAAATATATGAAAAATAGCGACTTAGCTAAAGATGTAGCGATGCAAGTTTTCGAAAAACTCATTACCGACCTTAAAAAACATGACATTCAACATTTTAAGTCTTGGCTTTACCGTGTAGCACAGAATGCATGCCTGATGGAGCTTCGTAAAAACAAATCAATAACGAAACCTATTGAGGAAAACTTAATGGGCAGTATGGAAAATGAGGCAGAATTGCATCAAGTAGTTGAGAAAGAGAAGATGTTGGTCAATATGGAGCGAGAGTTAGATAACCTCCCTCCTGATCAGCGAAAATGTATAAAGCTTTTTTACCTAGAACGTAAAACCTATAGCGATATTTGTGAAGTTACAGGTTTTACGTTTAAGCAAGTTAAAAGCTTTATACAAAATGGGAAAAGAAATTTAAAGATTAAATTGTCAGCCACCGGATGAAGAACTTAGAGAACATATTGTCCCATTCTAGTTGCCTTTCGCAAGAGCAAATGCAATTGTATCTAGACCAGAAGCTAGATCAAGAGCAAATGCATGCCGTTGAACGTCATTTTACGGATTGCTTATTCTGTAGCGATGCCCTTGAGGGGCTACAAAGTATAGATGCCCATGCTGTTGAAAATCAAGTCGACGAGATTAGATCGCATATTGAATCGTTACTACAGGTTGAAGAAGATGAAGCTACTCCTGCTCACACTAAAATTGAGGAATCCGTTGAACCCTTACGACCTGTTCAGGGAGGAAGAAGAATTTCATGGAAAGCTGCCGCTGGATTATTTTTCATAATATTTGCGGGTGGCTTAGTTGTATTTTCATATGTTAAGGATAACACCACTTGGTTTGATGACAAACACCCTCAATACAGTAAAAATGAACCGTCTAAAGAATTAGACGACACAGAGTCTACTCTTGCCACTCCAGAGCTTGAATCTCTTACTATTGATGCCAATGATCTAGCGAGGGCTCAAGAAGTACCACTTGAGCCAAAACGGAAGACGAAGAAGGTCTCAAAAAAGAATGAGCACAAGCTTGCTAAAAAAGAAGAAGTTGTTGCCAAGAATCAACAAACAGCAACTACAAACACCCTTAGTGGTGTTTTGGCTCCTCCTCCTGTATATCAAAACAAGGAACTACAATCCGAGACAGAAAAATATAGTCCTGCTGTAAAATCTGACTTAGCCCTTGAAAAGGCTAAGACTAATGGAAAGGACAAATCAAAAGAGGTTATTGCTAAATTAGACAATAATTTGTCCACTGGTGATGACAACTTGCATCTCAGCAATACTTATACCCAACCCAGATACGAGGGTAAGCTAGAGGATATTAAAAAAAATAGGTCGTCCGAATAATGAAATCGTCAAGTTAAAACAGAAAAATGAACAAGTTACTTTATCCGACCAACGCTCTAATGAGAATAGAGATATGATTGACGCAATTCAAAGTAAGGGATATAAAAAATCGACTTACTATGATGCTAAACTAGACAATTTTGCAAAAGGTAATCAAGCTTACAACAAAGGCGACTATAAACAAAGTATTAAATTCTATAAAAGAGCCTTAAGAAAGAAGAATTTAAAGAATAGAGATGAGGTACTCTATCAATTGGCTATGGCTTATGAGAAAACAAATAATCAAAGTAAAGCCGAACCAATATATGAAGAACTTGAAAAGAAAGCACCTTTTCAATCTAGAGCATTAAACGGTTTAAGAAGAGTACGTAGTGTAAAATAAAGCCTAAGGCTGCGACATAAAATACAATAAGCCAAGTGCGACAATCAAAAGAATACCAACCACTAGAATCGTAATTGTTTTCTTCTGTGCTTTGTTAATTGCCTCTAGCTGATTCATATCCCCTAAGCGGTTAATCGTTCTTTCCAACTTATCAAAGGCCGTTGGCCCCTTTACAATAAAATCAAACGCACCATGCTTAATACTCTCTGTTGCAATAGTCATATCATCTTTACCGGAAAACATAAATACTTTTGAGCTCGGAGATACTTTGCCAATTTCCTTTAACACCTCTATCCCATTTTTGGCATCCGCTTTTTGAGAGCTTAAATGATAGTCTAATACAATAATCTCAGGTGTCAATTGTTTAATATCCCCCATTGCAGACTCTCCGTCGGAATAGGCTTTAACTTCAAAGACATATCGATCTTTGATATAGTCCTGAATCATTTCTACCTGAATTGGATCATCATCTATTACAAATAGTTTTCTGGTTTCGTCAAAAAGAGCTTTATCTTCCATGGGATTGTTTCTACAAAGGTAATTACTTGGTCAGACTTTTTTTTATTTAGATGGTATTATCAGCAATTTTTTTCAAAAAATGATACCCCTTAGCACGATAACCATTCTTCTCATAAAAACGATGCCCCCTTGTATTTTCAAGATACGCATCAAGCATTACTGTTTCGCAACCTAATCCTCTAGCAATACCCTCTAAGTACTGCATAAATTCGCTTCCATATCGCTTACTTCTGTGTTTCGGATCAATAATAAAATTATCAATCTCCATATATTTTCCACAATAAAACTTAGTTGCGATCCAATAACCACAAATCCCAATAAGTTCATCACCGTCAAAAGCTAAAACTAATGTATAATTTCCGACAGCTAACATATCCTTTTGATAATGCCAGTATTGGGAAACGGATAAACCTGAATTCAAAGCCTGCACAAGGGGACAAGCCAATAAATAATCTTCCTTGTTAGATGCCTCTCTGAAAGTAAGGCTAGAACTCATAGAAGTTCTCAAAACGTTCGTAACGGTCTTCTTCTGTTAGACTAATGCTCCAACCAACCTGTACACCAACTGTTTTATTACGTGTAACAGTGTATTGGGGATTAACGTCTTGAAGTCCAACATCATAAAAAGCTCCCATATAAAGCCCTCTTTTTAGCTCAAACCCAGCCTTAAACTTGAGGCCATAATCCCACGGTTTAATCTGATCTCTCAGATAGTCATTACCTACGCGTAGTTTACCAGCATCTACATTTTGGTAGTTCTGATCTAAGCTATAATTTGTAAAAACAATTCGGGATACATACATCCCAGCTCCTGCAAATAGAAACCCTCTCTTTACATCTAGCTTCCCAGTAATACAAACAGGTAACTGCAAATATCCAAGATTGGTAGTATAATCCTCAGAAACCGTAGAGGGTTCTAATTGATATGCCCCCCCCTTAAAAGTGTATAACAATTCCGGTTGCACGCTCAGATAATCGGTAAGGATGATATCTCCCATAGCACCAATGCTAAAATGAAGCTTTGTATTAAACAACCCTTGAAATCTATTATTATTTGACTTCTGAATTTGACGGTTAAAGTTAAAGCCCATCATAGGTGCAATACGCACTTGAGCATGGGCTGATCCCATAAGAGCGATAGCCGCTAAAAGAAGAAATGTACGTTTAAGCATAAACATTCTTTGAAATATGAGGCAAAATAATGAAATGTACCACGATAAAAAAACTTTTAGACATATAATCAACCCACAACATAGTGGAAATATTCCATTACTTTTGTGCAAAATTTTGCTTTGAGTACAGAATTAAAGAAAAAAGAGTTTAAAAAGATCACTACCCTGGCTCTCTTAGCCATGAAACAACGTGGTGAAAAGATTTCTATGCTTACAGCATATGACTATTCTATGGCGCATATCCTTGATAATGCTGGGATTGATGTATTGCTTGTTGGTGATAGTGCATCGAATGTATTTGCTGGTCATGAAACAACCTTACCGATTACATTGGATCAGATGATTTATCATGCACAAGCAGTTGTAAAGGCCATTGAACGCTGTCTTGTTGTTGTGGACCTTCCCTTTGGAAGTTATCAAGGAAATTCACGAGAGGCTCTTGCATCTGCCATTCGTATTATGAAAGAATCTGGGGCGCACTCTATTAAGATGGAAGGTGGTGAAGAAATTCTAGAAAGCGTCAAAAGAATCATTAGTTCTGGTATTCCAGTGATGGGACATCTTGGTTTAATTCCTCAAAGTATTTATCAGTTTGGAACTTATACGGTTCGAGCCAAGGAAGAAGCCGAAGCAGAAGAACTCATTCGAAATGCCAAGATATTAGAAGAAGCAGGGTGCTTTGCTATCGTATTAGAGAAAATACCTGCTGCTCTTGGTAAGCGTGTTGCCGAAACGGTTAGCATTCCAATTATCGGTATTGGAGCTGGGGGGGATGTCGACGGGCAAGTATTGGTTATGCACGATATGTTAGGTATCACCAAAGACTTCTCTCCACGTTTTCTTCGTCGCTATGCGAACTTATATGAGGATATTACAAATGCCACCAAGCAATATATTGAAGATGTCAAGAGTAATGATTTCCCAAACGATTCAGAGCAGTATTAATTCTAAGACGACTAGAGAAAGGTCCCATCTCTTAAGAATTAATATTCTTTCTTAAAGAAAATGGTGGATACAAAAAGAATCCCAATCAAAAGCGTAACAAACTGTTTACTGTCAAAAATATCAGTGAACTCATGCACACTCCCCCCTCTAAAGAAAAAGAGGAAATAAATAGAGTAAATGATAAAAAGTATCCCTAGAACAATAATCGTTTTACGCGCGGCACTCATGGAATTTCAACTGACGAATTACAAATTAGTAGCTTACGAACTTCAACAAAAATTACTTCTCTATAAACTCAATACCAAATTCCTCCTTAAGTTCTTTTAATATTGGTTTATAGACCTGTTTCATGGTAGGAATTTGCACGCCTTCTAGACCTTCAAACCCTTGAGTTAAAAAAAGCTTAGTAAAAATTGCAACCGGTAGACCTACACATTTTGCCATAGCTGTATCAGATTGATTTTCTCCTTTTACAATTAAACTACTTTCGAGTTGTTTAGAATCACCATCCAATTCATACTCGATATCATGATGAAATACAAGCATATCTTTATCTTCGGGAGATAACTTCCATTTCTCCTCAAGAACCTTTTGTAATACTTTGGCTGGTGATTGCTCTCCTTCTAACTGGATAAGTTTATCCGAACAAAGCTCAAGATATTGAATAAGTTCTAGAGCCAATTCGTCTGCTTCTATAGTTACGAGTTTTTCTTCCAGCGTTTTTCCACCTATACCTTCGGTTACTTTCATGAACCAATCATTCATTTTCATACCCGTAATGTCAAAAGTATTTTGAACATCGGTAAGTCCTAGAGCAATTACTGCAGCCCAACCCTTTACAAATTCAGGGTGACGTAATGTTGCCCGAAGGATGGTATGAGCATGAATCAATGCATAGTCATCCTGATACTTTAAAGAATCCCTATTCGCATAAGCTGAGAGCGTTCCATGACCTTCTACATGTACCGTAGAACACTCCTTATACAATTGCTCATAGGTTCTGTGGTACTCTTGGGCATTCATAAGAAAATCAGCACCATTCCCTCCTGCTCTCACAATGTTCCATGGGTTCCATGATATCTTGTAGTGCCACGGATTCGTATCACTTTCTGGTGCTATTAACCCTCCACAATACGATTGAAAAGAGGTGACCTTTCCTCCTTCCGATCTTATATTATCTATGATCTCCATAGCACTCATATGGTCGATACCAGGATCCGCACCGATCTCGTTCATAAGTACAATACCTGCCTCCTTTGCTTTTTGGTCCAATTTTAGAATTTCGTCAGAAACATAAGATGCTGTAACCAAATCCGTCTTAAGGTCTACACAATCTTTAGCAACATGAATATGCAGAAAAGCGGGCAAAAGAGAAACAACGAAATCTGCCTTACGGATTTCTTCAACACGACTATCAGACTGCATGATATCCAGCTCCAAAGCTTCAGCGCGCTGCCTGCCTTCTATCTTCTCTTCGACTAACTTTTTGTTCCTATCCGCAATAACTATCTGCCAATTGTACAGAATAGCATGATTAATCAAGTAATCTATCAACGCAGTTGCCGATTTTCCCGCCCCCAAGACCAAAATCCTTTTCATTTATTATTAACTATTATCAATTATAAAATCTGTACCTTTGAAGCAAATAAACAGAAAGTATTTAGATAATGAAAAAGAAAAACACATTATTATTTTTGATTCTATTCACAGTAACAGTTGCCATTTCTTCTTGTGCAACGCAAAAGAAATATGGTTGTCCTGAAAGAATCAGTCTTCCTTCTTTCTTGGAATTAATCAAATAACATTTTTAATGAATTGGCTTCCATTAACGGATGCAAACCAGCTCGATGCAATTGCTGAAAAAAGTAATGCAAGGGGTGTCGTGATCTTTAAGCACAGCACGAGGTGTTCAATTAGTCATATGGCTAAGGGTCGATTAGACAGAAGCGATAGCATAACGGACGTTGATTTCTATTACCTCGATTTAATTGCTTACCGTTCCATTTCTGATGAAATAGCAAAGCGCTTTCAAGTCCATCATGAATCTCCTCAAATCTTATTGATTCGAAATGGTGAATGCGTTTATGCAGAAAGTCATAATGGTATTATAATAGAAGAAATACAAGAACAAATTGAGCAGCACGCTTAATAATTCTTTTCTAAAATTACTTCACTACTTTCCACTACTGCTTGCAGTGGTGGATTTTTCTTTTTAATAGAAATAAAAAGATAGTCACAAGGGCTTATTTTCTTAATAATATCCTGCTCTATCTTCTCAATGAGAGTTTCTAAATAATCCATTCTCTGAGAAAAGTTGTCTTGTACAATAGTAAGTAAATCTGCATAGTCTATAAATGCAGTTTCGTCATGAGCCCCAACCTTGACCTGAACAATAAATTCATTACCTAATTTCTGTTCTTCAGCATAAGCACCATGATATGCAATAAACGAGACATTATTAAGCGCTACGTAGATCATATTTACTTTGTAATGAATATCGCATAAGGGTCTACCGAAAGCTCTTTGGCTCCCACCTTAATTTCCAACGTATTCGTGCTAAACACCTCGAAATAACCATTACGACTACCACACTCTGAGACATGGTGTGGAGGCGGGCCATTAGACTCAGCGTTTCGGCTAGCGACATACACCTCATCAGCTTCGTCATTTACAGTCATACCATGTGGTTGATAGAATTTGCCAGACAACTTACCTACCACTTGCAGAGTATTTATATCAATTACTTCAACAGATCCCTTTAGGGTAGGAAAGTTGGGGTTAGGCTCTTCGCTACAACTAACAAAAAGTAGATTTTTTTTCTCACTAATGGCAAACTCTAAAGGAAAAGACCCAACGGGTATTACTTTTAGTAATGTATCTGTTCTTGCATCAAATACTCGCACTTCATCACTACTTTGACAGGTAAAGAAATATTTGCTCCTGTCAGGGCTATAAATCACTTCATGAGGGTCATAAGTCTGTGGAGTGAAGTTAGGTGTCTGTCCCTTAACTAAACTAATCGTTTGGTTTGCAAAAGCTCCAGGAACGAACCTGTAAAAACAATTACCATTCTGCGCTGTTATATAAAGTGTATCGCCAGTAGATGATACTGCAATGCCATGAGGAAAAACAAACAGATTGGCCCCTTGATACATTTGCGTAAGCGTCATTGAATTTGTATTAATCCGAGCAATCCTTCCGTTATTATTTAGATCGGATACAAAGGCCGTATTACCATCATCGGTTAGTTTCACAACATTCCAAGATCCAGGACCAATCTGAGCTTCGCCAACAAGTTCACCTGTGCTCGTTTCAAACTTCTGCACGACTTCTCCTTCAGTGAAACAAGTGTACCAATAGCGGCCATCCTTGCTCATATCTAAAAAGTGAGGAGCTTCAATAGCATTTCTCTTCCCTACAGTGATATAACGCATGATCAACTTACTCTCGGCATCAATAATCGCAATAACATCACAACCTTGATTAGCTATATATACTTTTTTACGTGTTTCAAAACCTTCTTTAAAAGGAATTTCACCTTTATCATTTTTACAACCATTAATAATCCAATTCTTTATGGTTAATACCTCCTCACGCGTTAAATTATCATCGTTCAAAGGCATTTGAGGCTCAGCAGTTAAACCCAGATCACTATAAGAATTTACAAACTGGAACAAAGAAGAAAATTCTGGGCGAAACGGAATCACAACACTACCACTTACCCCACCCTTATACACTAAATTAGACCACGAGGTTAGGTTTAAACCAGCGGCATTTTGAAAACTCTTATTATTATGACAACCAGCAGTAGCACATTTATTTTGAAATATTCTTTGAATCTCTGGTGGAAATCCTACAGATGCATCCAAAACTTTTGGATCCTTATTACAAGAATATAAAAATAAAATCACTCCAAAACACATTACAGCCAAAGTCAAAGAGATTTTAGTTTTCATAATACTAAAATAAGCTTTTTTTAGATGAGTTCTTCTTCAGAAGTTGTGTTTATTATCATAAAAAAATACCCAAACCAATGGATTGATTTGAGTATTTCATTTAATGATTTAAGAATGCTAATGCAATCCTTTTTCACTTAACCACCGTTCTGCATCTAGCGCAGCTTGACAACCAGATCCTGCCGCTGTAACCGCTTGACGATAGATTTTATCTTGTAAATCTCCACAACAGAACAATCCTTCTACATTAGTCTTACTTGTTCCTGGTGTTGTTTTTACATATCCTGCATCATCCATATCAACCAGCCCTTTTAGTAAATCTGAATTCGGTTTATGACCAATTGCAACAAAAAATGCATCAACTGAAATTTCCTGCGTTTCTCCTGTTTTATTATTCTTTACACGAACCCCTTCTACTTTCTTATCTCCTAAAACTTCATCTGTTTCGGTATTCCAATAGATCTTGATATTTTCAGTAGCTTTTACTCTATCTGCCATGACCGCTGAAGCCCTCATTTCATCCCTTCTAACAAACATATGAACCGTAGGACAGAGTTTCGATAGATACAAAGCTTCCTCCGCAGCGGTATCTCCAGCTCCAACAATCGCGACCTCTTTTCCCTTAAAGAAAAATCCATCACAAACTGCACATGCACTTACACCACTTCCATTTAGTCTTGTTTCACTTTCTAGCCCTAGCCACTTTGCAGATGCCCCTGTAGCCATAATAACTGTATCCGCTTCAATCACTTTCTCATCATCTACCTCTACTTTAAAAGGTCGGCTGCTTGCATCTACCTTGGTAACCATACCATACCGTATGTCTGTTCCCATTCTTTTGGCCTGCTTCTCAAAGTCTTGCATCATTTGCGGCCCCATAATGCCATCAGGATAACCTGGATAGTTTTCTACATCCGTTGTAATCATCAACTGCCCTCCTGGTTGGATACCTTGATACATTAATGGTTTCATATTGGCACGGGCTGCATAGATTGCTGCTGTATAACCCGCAGGTCCAGACCCTACAATAAGTACTTTTACTTTTTCGATTTCTTCGCTCATTATATAATTTATGGTTTGTTTATAATTGTATCATAGTGATTGCCAAAACCTGACCAAACACCAAATGCATCATTACTAATATTTGTCTGCACCTGAATGGGTGAAGCAAAAGGATTTCCAACGCTTCCTTCGGCAAAATCTAAAGTCTTCCAGAAGTCATATACATCGAGTTGCATGGTTGTTAGCTTGACGATAATTGTATCACCCCTTTGAGAATAACTTCTTTTTGAATTGAATTCACTATCGACCGTATCACTTCTGTCAAACCCTAAGAATAGATCAGCAGGTAATGTTTGACCATTAAAATACGTATCGTCAAAACGTGAAGCAAAAGATTCAAAGAAATCATTTTCTACAATTCCATTGCCATTCCGTCTAGTAAAATATTTATAGTAATTCCCCAATGTATCAGGATCAGTTAAGATGCCCTTTAATTGAAAAAACTCTTCTGGCTCCAAACTTTTCTGTGGTTCAAAATAAAGAGAATCGTATCCAAAAGAAGCTGGCACTTTTGCTACTGAAGTGTATAGTTCATTCTTATAGGTTATCTCTAATTTATAAGCATGTTCTGTAATTCCAGTTTTAAAATCATTATACAAAGGATCAGAATTTAGAATAGTATAGGCCGTAAGGAAATCAATTGTAATGGGCGTGAGCTTTACTTTCTTATTAGTTGTTAAGTCCGTTACCCAAACGTCGGCATCACTTATAAAATTAATATTATCTCTGTTAATCCGATCAAAGAATCCCATACTCTCAGTTAGAACAACAATTGGCTGCTGATCATTTGCTATTGAACCTTCTACGACAAGCTTGGGATCGCTTACCGATAAGGGAATATCAATTTCCTTTTCACATGAAGTAAAAGCAACGGCTAAGACTAAAAGAAAACAAAGCAGCCATGAAAATTTCATAGCTGCAAAAGTAGGACGAATCGATCTAATAGAATCGTTAATTCTTATTGGTTTTAACTTATTATAACTCAAATTCGATCGGCAATACAAAAGACACATTTACCTTGTGGCCATCCTGCATACCAGGTTTCCATAAAGGCATTGATTTTATTACCCTTTGTGCTTCTCCGTCGCAACCACCACCTATTCCTCGTAGTAATTCAATGTCTGAAATATTTCCTTTAGTGTTTACAACAAATTGAACATATACAATCCCTTCGATGCCCATTTCAGAGGCTAGCTTTGGGTAGTTCATATGCGTTTTAAGATACGCCAACAAAGCAGCTTCACCACCTGGAAATTCAGGCATCACCTCTGCTACACCTATCGCCGTCATCGCACTACTTTCCGCCGTAGTTGTCTGTATTGAAGTATTCTTATTAGATCCTTCTGAAGAAACGGTTGTAGTCGATGTTCCAACATCTCCCGAACCAGCAATTACAGGTTGCTTTGTCCCTTCAACACCTGTCTCGTGCGCCTGGGGAACACTTATATCTATCAACTTATCTTTTTTCTCAATTGGTTTGATCAGATCATGTTTTACAATTTCCGTAGGTATGTTGTTTTTTGTGGTATTAGTCTGGGGCGGAGCAGCCATGGGAGGATTTGTTCGAATAATCTCTACCCTACTGAGTTGTTTTATATGACCTTCTTTGTAGTCTGAAGGCAGTTTCCCTAAAACGATTTCTGGTTTGGGAATGAAGTGATGTACTCCAGAAAGTAATAGTAAAAGAAGTATGGTGAACCCCAAAGCTTGTTTTGCATGAGTCGCATAATTCTTGCGTAGAGCGTAAGCCCCGTAGTTTTTGTTCTTACCTCTAAATAAAATATCTAGTAGTTCTGTTTCTAAAAAATTTAGGTTTTGCATGTATAATAGAATATTGGTGATGTAATTCTATTGCATATTTTCAAGAGGTTTAGTAAAGTATAATTGCTACATATATAAGATACTAACGAGAGTATTTCGATTCGATTATTTATACTTTGTCACTTTTTTGTAATAAGTTTATAACGTTATTAAGCTTATGACTTTAGGTATATTAAGAGAAGCAGATGCTGAACAAAGAGTTTCGGCATTGCCAGAAACTGTTCAAAAATTTGTAGCCCTCGGTCTAAAAGTGCTTGTAGAATCCGATGCAGGACTCAATGCTTTTGCCGATAATACGTCTTATACAGATGCGGGGGCTGTTATTCAGGATCGAACTTCAGTTATCCAACAGTCGGAAATTATTCTTTCCATTCATCCAACGGTTGAAGAGTTAAAAGACAAAATCATCTTTGGAACCTATTTCCCAATTAATGATTTTGATATGGCCGAACGAATCGCTTCTAATAACAATACACTCTTTAGCATGGATAATATTCCTAGGACTACCCGGGCACAATCCATGGACGTATTGAGTTCTCAAGCAAATATTTCTGGCTACAAATCGGTATTATTGGCTGCATCAAATTACAGCCGCTATTTTCCTATGTTTATGACTGCAGCGGGTAGTATTCGTCCCGCCAAGGTACTTATACTAGGAGCGGGTGTTGCAGGTTTACAAGCTATCGCCACAGCTCGGCGACTAGGAGCCGTAGTAGAAGTATTTGACACACGCCCTGCGGTAAAAGAAGAAGTTAAAAGCCTCGGTGCAAAATTTGTTGAAGTAGAAGGTGCGGCAGACGCAAGTGCAGCAGGTGGCTATGCTGTTGAGCAAAGCGAAGCGTACAAACAAAAACAAACAGCTATGGTTGCTGAACACGCTAGTAAATCTGATATTATAATTACTACAGCGCAAATACCTGGCAGAAAGGCCCCTTTGTTAGTAACAGAAGATACCCTAAATAATATGAAGGCTGGAAGTGTAGTCATTGATTTAGCGGCTTCTACAGGTGGGAATTGCGCCAAAACAGAGAACAATAAAACAATTGTACATAATGGTGTAACAATCATAGGCAATTCCAATTTGGCATCGACTATGCCTTCAGATGCAAGTAAACTTTATGGTAAAAACATTCTAAATTTCATGAGTCTCTTTTTTGATGAAGAAAAGAACTTCAAAATAAATTTTGAAGACGACTTGATTAAAGGAACTTGTATTTGTAAAGATGGAGCAATTATTAACGAACGGATTTTAAACGCAATGAATAAATAAGATGGAACAGGTAATGAATTTTTTCACGGATAACTATGACATGGTTACCATTGTTATACTATCTATATTTTTAGGAATAGAAGTTATTGGCCGTGTGCCAAGTGTATTACATACCCCCTTAATGAGCGGCGCTAATGCAATACATGGCGTTGTGATCATTGGCGCGATAATTATTATGGGGCAAGCTGCAAGCGACGACTATGTCGCGCTTATTCTAGGATTCTTAGCAGTTATCTTAGGAACCTTGAATGTCGTAGGCGGATTTGTCGTAACTGATCGCATGTTAGAAATGTTTAAGAAAAAAACAAATAAAAAATAAGGTATGGTAGAAAATACGCTTTTACTCTTATCCTATTTAATTGGAAGTATCACATTTATTGTTGGTTTAAAGATGCTGTCACACCCAGAAACAGCTCGTAAAGGAAATCTAGTAGCGGCTATAGGAATGACACTTGCTATTCTCGCCACTATTTTTTTGTATGAGAACCCTGAGACTGGAATGAAACTAGGTAATTACCCTTGGATATTTGGTGGCCTGCTTATTGGTTCTGTTGTGGGCACATTAATTGCTAAAAGAGTTCAGATGACAGCGATGCCTCAGATGGTAAGTTTGTTCAATGGTATGGGCGGTGCATGTGCTGCAATTATTTCAATAGTTGAATTCAGACATTTAATGCATGGTGCTGATTTTGCAGGAGAACCACTAATGCTGTTGGTCATTTTGCTAGGTCTGGTCATTGGAACTGTTTCTTTTACAGGCTCTATGGTCGCTTTTGGAAAATTAGATGGTAAGATAAAAGATAAATTCTTACCTGGTCAACAACTTATTAATGTTGGACTACTGCTCATTATACTTGTACTTGTAGTAGCTATTATGTTAGGCTGGTTGGCAAATCCAATTACTTTGTTCTATACGCTATTAATCGTTTCGGCCCTTTATGGTGTTCTTTTTGTGATGCCAATTGGAGGCGCCGACATGCCCGTTGTTATTTCATTATTGAACTCATTTACTGGTGTAGCTGCTGCATTCGGAGGTTTCCTTTATGACAACCCAGTAATGCTTACAGGTGGTATTCTGGTGGGTAGTGCGGGCACCATTCTTACCATGCTCATGTGTACTGCAATGAATCGTTCGCTTACGAATGTGATTGTAGGTGCTCTTGGTGGTGATAAAACGGGTGGAGCTGCTGGAGCATCGGGAGATAAAACACATAAGGAAATTAATGTAAGTGATACCGCTGTACTTATGGCTTACTCAAAAAATGTTGTCATTGTTCCTGGTTATGGTTTGGCTGTTGCACAAGCTCAACATACTTGTAATGAACTCGAGAAGACGCTTGAAGAAAAGGGCGTTGAAGTAAGATACGCTATCCATCCAGTTGCAGGACGTATGCCTGGCCATATGAATGTGTTGCTTGCTGAAGCTGACGTACCTTATGACAAACTACTGGAAATGGAAGAAATCAATCCAGAATTCCCCAACACTGATGTTGTACTCGTTTTAGGTGCTAACGATGTTGTAAACCCAGCCGCTAAGAATGACTCTGCCTCACCAATTTATGGCATGCCTATTTTAGAAGTGGAAGACTCGAAACATATAATCGTAAACAAGCGATCGATGAAACCAGGATATGCGGGCATCGAAAACGAACTATTTTATCAGCCCAAGACTTCTATGCTATTTGGAGATGCGAAGAAAGTATTAGGTGAATTAGTGAGTGAACTAAAAAATATGTAGGCTTACCAGACAAAAAAAGCGTCGAGTGTGTACTATCTTTTATTTCTTAATTTTTCAATATCCTTTGGGAATAGTTATATCCTTCTAAGTCAGTAATATTTAAGATATAAACACCATTTGGAAAAGAACAAGTATTTATTATTTCAGAAAAATGTCCTCCTTCGAAAACGATCTTTTTTCTATAAATAACTTTACCTAAAATGTCACTTAAAGTTAGGTGAACTAAATCGAGATCGCCGTGATTATATGTTATAAGCAAATGATCTTTAGTTGGATTAGGTCCAATGAGCCAATTTGATCGCTGTTTATCATTTACTAAACTTATCGTATTGTAGTATTTTCGACTCCCATCTAAATCAACGGTTGCTAGTTTATAGTAATTCGTACCAACTGCTGTTTCTAGATGCTTAAAGGTATAACCCAAAGGTTGATTACTGCTGTTATTTTCTGCCTTGGTCGGAATTGTAGCAATCTTACTCATGTCACTTATTTTTAAACCATGGTATAGTTCGAACTCCTTAACATTATTCTCAGATATTGTGCTCCAATTAAGTTCATTGTACCGAACTCTTACCAGACCATTAAATACTTTCAGTTCTGCGGGTGCTGGTGTAAGTAGTGTCCATGTAAAATAACTTACATTATCATCTGATAATATATTGGTGGCTCCTGTATAGACTGGTGGAATCACATTTACATTAAATCCATTAAAAGGACTAGCCTGTGTCGATGTACTCGTTGGTGTATAATCGATAATAATTTGACCAGAAGTATTAGCTGGAATTGTGGCAGTCTGCTGTCCTCTAACCGTCTGACTATTCAAATCATAAACCCAATTAAAAGAGTTAGCCATACTACCAGATATTGACTGCACCACAGAAGCTCCTTGTAATTCTCCCAACGCTAATGATATTGAAATACGTAAAGGTGAACTTAGGACATCGATGTCAGACGTACCACTATTTCCAAATGTAAAGGTAAACTGTGCAGTTCCACTCGGATAGATAATTGGGGTTGGCGAAATACTCCCATTAGAAACATAGGGGTTATACTCTTGTGCCCAAGTAAAAAGGGGTATAATATAAAGTGCTATCGAACATAATATTCTTTTCATACAATACGATTTTGTAGCTGCTACGAGCATTTAAAACACATTTTCAGCAACTACTTAACAACAATAAATAAATGTGGATAGACTGGACAAGATTAAAACTTTAGTTTTGGATTCAAGAACCTTCAATAAAAGAACAACGAAGTCTTAACATCCGAAAAAAGGGACGCTTTAAAGCGTCCCTTTTTTATCGCAGTTTATGTACTACAGTTTTCGTACTATTGTTTCACTACTTTTTGAGCGTAATTGTAACCTTCAAAATCCGTAATGTTCAATAAATATGTTCCAGATGGTAATAAACTGATATCAACGGTTTCAGTAAAACTTCCTCCCTCGAATAGTACTTTTTTATTGCGGAGCATCTTTCCTTGAAGATCATTTAGAATTATATGCACCATATCTAACTCTCCATTAGAATAAGCAACTTGTAACTTATCTTTTACTGGATTCGGACCTATGCTCCAATTTGACTTTTTTTCAGCAACAACAATATTTACGATGTTATAATATTTACGACTCCCGTCAATATCCACTGAAGCCAGTTGATAAAAATTATTTCCTACCTCTGGCTTATCGTGCTTGTAAGTATAATTTAACGGCACTGTGCTGTTGTGATTTTCCGCTTGACTTGGTACAGAGGCTAATTTAGTCATTTTACCACCGCGCATACCTGAATATAGTTCAAACTCCTTGATGTTTGTTTCGGATACCGTATTCCAGCTAAGTTCATTATAACCAATTCTTCCTTTTCCAGAAAAAGATGATACCTCAGCTGGAGTTGGGATAAGTTGTGTCCAAGTAAACTCACTTGTATTATCATCACTCTGTATATTAGCCCCTACAGCATAAGGTGGCGGAATAATATTTACATTAAACCCATTTTGCGGACTAAACTGATAGGATATACTTGTTGGTTTGTAATCAACATTAATAACTCCAGAAACTCCAGCAGGTATAGTAGCTTTTTGAACTCCCTCGACAGAACCAGCAAAAGCATCATAGCTCCAATCAAAATAACTGGCCATATTACCAGAAACAGACTGCAACACAGAGGGCCAGTTTAAAACACCTCGGCTCAGAGAAACTGAAAGTTTTAATTCTTGATTCGGGATATAGGGCATTGCATCTGTTCCATTATTTCCAAATACAAAACTGAATAGAGCTGAACCACCTAAATAATGATGTCCCATTGGAGCAGGAGCAATTCCTGCCGCACTAACATAAGGATTATACGTCTGCGCGAATGAAACTGCATGTAATGCACAGCATAATACTAATGCAAATATTATTTTCTTCATAAGTAAAAGTTTTTTAATCAGTCGATTAGATCAGGAATCTACCAATTAAGTCAATTAAAAGTTAGTATAAATGTAGGCCGTTCTAATGATATGTCATCAAGAATTGGCAAAAAAACTTCGATTTAACAATATAAAATAATATATATATAACTTGTACATTGCCAAATGTCAACAAAAAAAGAACAACATTTTCGTTCAAAACCCTTAATACCATTAACATTGCAGCTTTAATTCAATGGCATGATACTATCTGATACTAGAATACTTGAAGAAATAGAAAAAAAGACCATTCTTATAGAACCATACAATCGAAACGATTTGGGGTCGAATTCCTATGATGTACACTTAGGTAAGCATCTAGCGATATATAAAGATCATCAGATTGATGCCAAAAAACACAATGAAATAGAACACTTTGATATACCAGACGAGGGATTTGTGCTAGAACCGGGACGCTTTTACCTAGGTGTAACAGAGGAGTATACCGAAACGCACGCTCATGTTCCTTTTCTTGAAGGCAAGTCGAGCACTGGACGTCTTGGAATAGATATTCATGCGACGGCCGGAAAAGGTGATGTTGGTTTCTGTGGAAACTGGACGCTTGAAATCTCAGTAAAAGTACCGGTACGGGTATACGCGGGTATGCCTATCGGCCAATTGATTTACTTTCCGGTAGAAGGAACTATTGAGATTCCTTATAATAAAAAGAAAGGAGCTAAATATAGCGGACAACCTAATCGCCCCGTAGAGAGTATGATGTGGAAGAATAAGTTTTAATTCGCCCCTCAGCTCAAAAAAAACTACCCTTTCAAACATCCAACTGCTTTGTAATGTACCTTTGCATCCATGAAAACTTCGCACATTATTATATTGTTAGTAATAGCGGCGGCTTTTGGGATAATAGTAAGTATGGTGAGCGATTTCAGCTCAATGGAGACTTTTGAAACAGCTGCGAAAAAACCCGACAAGGAGTACCAAATTATTGCAAAACTGGATACCATAAACCATGAAATGCATTATGACCCAATCCAGGATCCGAATCGGTTTGTATTTTATGCAACAGATGAAGCCGGAAATACACAAAAGGTCATATTCACTGGTGCTAAACCGCAGGACTTTGAGCGAAGCGAAAAATTAACCATGACCGGGAAAATGGAAAATGGTCATTTCAAATGTAGAGAAATCTTAATGAAATGTCCGTCGAAGTATAATACGGATCAAATTGCTATAGGAACCTAGATCTTATATTCCAAATGGTAAATCGACAAGAACCAAGAACTCATTTTTCACTATTAACTATTTACTAATTTGGAATTTCAAGGCGAACAACTTATTTGGGGAACAATTGGACATTTTTTTGTCTTACTTTCCTTTATCACCTCTATTCTAGGCAGCATTGCCTTTTTTCTGTCAACAACATCGAAATTACCAACAAATGATACAAATTGGTATAAGGTGGGCAAGGCCAGTTTTTTAATACATGGAGCATCAGTTCTGGGCATATTCTCTATTCTATTCTATCTGATATTCAATCATAGATATGAATACCACTATGTATGGTCACATTCCAATAACGAACTACCTTTTAAATACTTGCTTAGTTGTTTTTGGGAAGGACAAGAAGGAAGCTTCTTACTTTGGATGATCTGGCATAGTATATTAGGTGTCATTTTTGTATCTCGGAAAAGAAGCAAATGGAGCGCTCCGGTTATGTCCATTGTGAGCCTCGCTCAGTTCTTCTTAAGCATCTCGTTACTTGGATTATTCTTCTTCGGTGAAAAAATTGGTAGCAGTCCTTTTGCCCTACTTCGTCATGAAATGGCAAATGCCCCAATATTTCAGCGTTCTGATTACTTAACCCTTATAAATGATGGTAATGGTCTAAACCCATTACTTCAAAACTATTGGATGGTCATACATCCCCCTATTCTTTTCTTAGGTTTTGCTTCTACCCTTTTCCCATTTGCCTTTGCCATTGCAGCCTTGTGGAAACGAGATTATACAGATTGGGTACAGCCTGTCCTGCGCTGGGCCCTATTTGGTAGTATGATATTGGGCACTGGAATTATCATGGGAGGTATGTGGGCCTACGAAAGTCTTAATTTTGGAGGATATTGGGCTTGGGATCCTGTTGAGAATGCATCACTTGTACCTTGGCTCGTACTTATCGCAGGATTGCATACAGTCATTATCTACAAAGCAACGGGATATTCTTTACGGTCAACACTATTCTTCTTTATAATGACCTTTACGTTGGTACTTTATTCGACCTTCCTAACGCGTACTGGAATATTAGGCGAAACATCTGTGCATGCCTTTACAGGTGAAGGGAATTATTTAGGATTCTATCTGGTTACTTATTTATTAATTTTCCTTCTTGGCGGGCTAACTCTTTTCTTTTCAAGATATAAATCTATTCCCGACCATAAAAAAGAGGAAGAGCTTAGCAGCCGAGAATTCTGGATGTTTATTGGAGCTCTCGTTTTGATTATTTCTTCTGTTCAAATTACGGCGACAACATCACTACCCGTTATTAATGAAATATTTGGAACCAAATACGCTGTTACCAATCCGGTTAAGGTCTATAACGACATACAAATTTGGGTGGCCATTGTACTGGCCTTAGGTACAGCAACTATATACTATCTTCGGTTCAAAAAAAATACGTGGTCAACAGTACTTAAAAAGATATCAATCCCCTTTATAATTTCTCTTGTAGGAGCAGCAGCGATTTCCTATTTCCAAAAATTGGACTCAGCACCTGTTGTTGTATTGATGTTTTGTAGCGTATTTACCATTGTAGCGAATGTCTTCTATATTGGTCAAAATCAAAAATGGAATATCAAGAAATGGGGAGGTAATACAGCTCATCTTGGTTTTGGGTTTATGTTAGTCGGGATTCTGCTTTCTTCCTACAATAAAAATGTGGTCTCACTCAATACGTTAGGTGTAGAGTTTGACATGGGTAAAGAAACAGCACAAGAAAATCAAAAAGAAAGTCGTGAAAACGTGCTTCTTTTCAGAGGCAAGCCAACCAAAATGGATGACTATTGGCTGACCTATTTGGGAGATACTACTATTGGACCCAATCATTATTATAGCGTGCGCTATATCAAGAAAAAAGACGACCAAATTATCGAAGACTTTGTGTTAAAACCGAATGCACAAATTAACCCGAAGATGGGGCTGGTTTCTAATCCCGATACTAAGCACTATCTCACAAAAGACGTCTTTACCTATATCACCTCTACAATTGATAAATCTAAAATAAAGGATACCACAGCTTACAAATCTAAAAAAGTCAGCAGCGGCGATAGTATATACTTTGCGAATGGTGTAATGGTTTTCGAAGGTTTTGACCCAGATATTAAAAACCCAAATTACAAAGCTGAAGAAGGTGATGTAGCCGTCGCAGCTAACCTTTCCATGTTGAATATGAACGGCACTACGGCAAAAGCTGCTCCCGTTTATTATATTCGAAATAAGACAGAGTATCGTATTATTGACACGCTGAAAGAATTTGAGATTCAGGTACGTGTAGGAAAAATAATACCCGAAGAGCAAGCTGTTGAAATAGAATACAAACAACCCAATGCGCTCAACGACTATATCATTATGAAGGCTATTGTATTTCCCTATATTAATCTCCTATGGTTAGGTACAATACTCATGGTCATAGGATTTCTTATAAGCTTATACAAGAGATTTAGTAGCAAATAACAGTTCTAGAATCTAAAAAATATTTATATTTACGTAAGAAATTTAATCCATGAAAAAAGCGGTTTATTCAACATTTGGAATCTTTACTTTACTTATATTGACTTTTTTCACTTCCTGTGAGCAAGAACCATGCGAGCTTGTAAACTGTGCATACTCAGGTGTATGCGATGGTGGCAGCTGCTTATGTCAGGTTGGTTATGAAGGAATTCATTGTGAAACTGTTGCACGAGATAAGTTTATTGATAATGGAATTTATAGTGTTAATGAGGATGGAACGCTTTCTCCTCAAGCACAATATACAACGACTATAGAAGCTGGACCTCAGGTGAATCAAGTTCGATTAACAAACTTTAGAAATATGTTTACTGAAGATGTCATCGCAACCGTTTCCCATGATACGATGTGGATTGCTCCTCAAACCTTTAGTAATGGTTATAAAGTGGAGGGAAGAGGCATTATTACTGGTAAAAACCCTGTTGGACGTCATTATTACCAAGATGCTATCATCCGGTTGTCTTATAAAGTAACTAATTTATCAACTAACGCAGTTGATGAATACGGATCAAATGGTTCTCAACCTTCCGATTGGAATAAGAACTAAATAATTGTTCTTCTAGAATAAATTGAGAGTCTTTTGTTAATTGAAAGGCTCTTTTAGTTGTAACGATAATTGAAAAAAGTAATTATCTTCACGAATACATGCAAAGCAGATTTTATTTAGCCGGCCCACTGATCTTATTTATCCTGTTGGGATTAGGAAGTTGCAAACGAAACGCATGTGACAAAATTAGTTGCGAGAATGATGCTGTTTGTGAAGCTGGAAGTTGTAACTGCAAGATTGGCTATGAAGGCTCTTTGTGTGAAGTATTAACGAGAGCAAAATTTGTAAAAAATGGTACTTATAGTGTAAATGAGGAGGGAACCTCTACCCCCTTATCTCAATACAAGGCGACAATTGTGGCAGGAGACCAAATTAATCAAGTAAAAATTCAAGGTTTACGCGATGGAATTTTTCAAGGTCAAGATGTCATTGCGACTATTTATCATGATACAATTCGCATTTTTAATCAAACGGTAAATGGCTACGAAATTGAGGGTATAGGTGTTATTAAAGATGAAAGCCTGGAACCTTCTTCGAATATTTATGATAAAGCATCAATGAGAATTACCTATTTTACTAAACGACTTTCGGATAATACGATAGATTATTATGGTACCAACGGCACGCAACCATCTGACTGGAGTAAAGATTAGTCAAGAAATAGTCACTTGAAATATTTTTTTCAACTACGATATTGAAAGGTTGATTTTGTATGACCATTTTGAAAAAAGTAATTATCTTTACTATAGCATGAAAAAAATAAGTAGTTCTCTTTCAATCCTATTCTTCCTTGCATTGACCTTTGGGTTTGCGAGTTGCAAAGAAGACCTTTGTGATAAAAAAAACTGTGCATATTCTGGTGTTTGTGACCAAGGAAATTGTATTTGTCAAGTAGGATATGAAGGCTTGAATTGTGAAATAATCGCCAGAGAGAAATTTGTAGATGGTGGGGTATATCGGGTAAATGAAACTGGTACAATAACCCCTCAGGCAATATATACCGCCATTATTGCAAATGGAGCTCGAATTAATGAAGTTCGCTTAAAAAACCTTCGAAATGGAGTGTTGATGGGAGGAGAAGTTATTGGAACTGTATCTCATGATACGATTCAAATTGCACGTCAAATAGTAAATGGCTTTGAAATAGAAGGCTTCGGAATTATTTCAGGTAAAAATCCCGTTGATGGCGGTAACCTTTATCAGGATGCCTCTATTCAGTTAACCTATAAAACAACTAGACTTTCTGATAATACTGTGGACTATTACGGTACAAATGGTTCAAGTCCTTCTGAATGGAACAAGAACTAAATTTACTCATTAATATAGTATAGAGTCAAAAGCATGTACTCATTAGTACATATTTCTTTAGTTTTTTGACAACTGTGCTACATAGAGCGTATCCGATCGCTGGGTTGTACCATCCAAATACTGTTGCACGGTAAGACTAAAATCGGGCTCACTCGCTAAAAAATGCTCTACAACTTCTTCATTTTCTTTTGCAAATACAGAGCAGGTAATATAAAGTAAACTTCTCCCCTTTTTGAGCCTTTTACTTGCATTTGAAAGAATATCTAGCTGACGCTTTTGAAAATTCTTGATCTCCTTTTTGTCGAAATAATAAAATTGTTCAGGGGTTCGCGCCCAAGTACCGCTACCTGTACATGGAACATCACAAATAATGAAGTCAAACATTTGATCATCTAAAATTTTAAGATCTTTCTCCTTATTTACATTCAATTCGGCTATCACTTCAGCTTCTATATTATACAACCTAAAACGATCCATAAGACTTCGAAGAATCGTTACTCGTATATCTGTAACGGTTAGTAGCGCGTCAGGGTATTTATCTAAGAATAGAATGCTTTTCCCTCCACTACCCGCGCAACAATCCCATACCTCAAACGTATCTTCTAATGTAGGAAAATAATCGGCGGTTCTTTGAGAATTTATATCTTGAACCACATAATCCTGAATATCTAAAAAAGTGTCAAGTTTCGCTTTGGGTGGAAACGAAACTATATTCTCACCATGTGACACTCCCTCATGGGCCAGAATAGTCTCTTGATACTTATTTTTTGAATCATTTCTTAAACGAATATAAACGAGTGGCTCACGATAATATGATGTCCTATAAGCTTGTAAATCAACCATGCTCGATATTTCGTCTTGTGCTCTGAAAGTTCTTCTCAACTCATAGTTTTCTTGAAGAAGCTTTAATTTCTGCTCAAAAGACTTGGGATAATTAACAGATAATTCATCATAGTTTTCTTCGAAAAAATCCTGACCTAACTCCCCTTTAAGAAATAAAAAGAAGTAAACTCGTTGTCTTATAGTAAGATGTCTATTTTCCCGCCCCATGCGAAATAGACCATATAAGCACTCCGTAATATTTCTTCGATCCCGTGAACCAAACTTTCTATGTCGTTTGAAATATTTCTTTAAAAATAGATGTAAAGGTTCCCGACCTTTATACTCTTCAAATATTCTTTCTACTTCAGCAATATGCTGTTCGATGTACTTCATTATACCTGAAACACGCCTACATTATGTTCTTGAATATTCGGATTATTATTGGCAGCTTTAATCCCTTCACTGATGACCTTACGAGTGTCACCTGGGTCTATAATCGCATCAACCCATAATCGCGCTGCAGCATAAAATGGTGTTGTTTGCTCTGCATATTTATCCATGATTTCCTTGAGCATTTTAGCCTCTGTTGCTGGTTTAATTTCTTCACCTTTTTTCTTAAGAGCAGCCACTTGAATTTGTAAAAGCACTTTTGCCGCTTGCTCACCTCCCATAACCGCTAGTTTAGCATTAGGCCATGCATAAATAAATCGCGGATCATAGGCTTTACCACACATAGCATAGTTCCCAGCGCCATAACTATTTCCTATAATTATGGTTATTTTCGGGACGACAGAATTAGACACAGCATTTACTAATTTTGCTCCATCCTTAATGATACCAGCATGCTCGCTACGGCTACCAACCATAAAACCTGTAACGTCTTGTAAAAAAACTAAAGGAATTTTCTTTTGATTACAATTCATAATGAACCGAGCAGCTTTGTCCGCACTATCATTATAAATTACACCACCAATTTGTAACTCACCCTTAGCCGTTTTAATAATCTCTCTTTGGTTCGCCACAATGCCTACAGCCCAACCATCTATTCTGGCATAACCACATACGATTGTTTTACCATAAGATTTTTTAAACTCATCGAACTTCCCCTCATCTGTTATTTTATTAATCACGTTTCTTACATCATAAGTCTTGCTATTATCAGGACTTACCACACCGTATATCTTCTTAGGTGTTTTGGGACTTTTTGAATCAATGCGATCGAAACCAGCCTTAGGCTTATCTCCCATTTTATCTACAATACGTTTAACTTGATCCAGACACTCCTGCTCAGTTTTAAATTCATAGTCCGCTATACCGCTAATTTCATTGTGCGTTCTAGAACCTCCCAAAGTTTCAGAATCTACATCTTCTCCAATAGCAGCTTTTACTAAATATGGACCCGCTAAATAAATAGAACCGTTGCCTTCTACCATTAATGTTTCATCGCTCATAATGGGTAGGTAGGCTCCTCCTGCTACACAGCTGCCCATTACAGCAGCTATCTGGGTTATTCCCATGGCGCTCATTCGTGCATTGTTACGAAATATCCTTCCAAAGTGTTCCTTGTCTGGGAAAATTTCGTCCTGCATTGGCAAGAACACACCTGCACTATCTACTAAATAGATTACCGGTAAATGGTTTTCCATAGCAATCTCTTGCATGCGCAAATTCTTTTTTCCCGTCATCGGAAACCAAGCTCCTGCCTTTACCGTATTATCATTGGCAATAATCATACATTGACGACCACTAACATAACCGATGCCAGAGACCGTTCCTGCAGATGGACATCCACCGTACTCATCATACATATCATATGCAGCAAAAGCTCCTAGTTCAATAAAATTAGATCCTTTATCAATCAAATACTTAACACGTTCTCTGGGCGACAATTTACCCTTAGCTTTATTCTTCTCTATTGCCTTCTTACCACCACCTTCTTCTATTCTTCCTAACTTCTGTTTGGTAGCACTCCAAAGCAACTTCATCTGATCTTCATTCTTATTAAACTGTAAGTCTTGCTTTTTTGCCATAAATATTGATATTGAATATCTTCAAAAGTAGTTATTAGAAACTACTTTTGGTGAGTGAAAGTTTTCAAATTTGGTGGCGCTTCTATCGAGAATGTAGAACGTGCAAAAAAGGTGGCAGATATTATTAAAAATAACCGAGAGGACAAAATGCTCATCGTGATATCTGCAATGGGTAAAACAACCAATGCACTCGAAGAAATTGTAAACCTCTGTTTTGATGAAAAACAAAAAGACGCTCTTGATAAGCTCGCTGAATTAAAGCAAAAACACATTGACTTCGCCACTGAATTATTGGATGGAAATCTGGAAAAAATAAGCGCTAAACTTGATGAACTTTTTACTGAAATTGAATGGACTCTACAGGAACCTATGGAGCGAGGTTACAACTACTTTTACGACCAAATTGTTTGTATTGGAGAATTGGCATCTACTTCTATAATGACTTTGTATTTAAAGTCTCAAAATATTGATAATCAATGGTTTGATGCTAGAGATATTATAAGAACTAACGACACATATCGCGATGCTAAAGTTGATTGGCCCTTTACAGCAAAGAGGATTGAGAAAGTCATGTCTCCTGTATTAGACGAAGGAAAACTTGTACTCACCCAAGGGTTTATTGGAGCGACTGATGAGAATAATTCTACGACACTGGGCCGGGAAGGATCAGATTTCACCGCTGCTATTTTTGCAGCTTCACTTAATGCTGAAAGTGTTACGATTTGGAAAGATGTCCCCTCATTGATGAGTGCGGATCCCAAACAATTTGACAACACGCAGCCCATTGAACAGATCAGTTATCGCGAAACAATTGAAATGGCATTTTATGGCGCACAAGTCATTCATCCCAAAACCTTAAAACCTCTTCATAATAAGGACATTCCACTTTACGTTAAATGTTTTCTGGATGAAAGCCTGCCTGGGACTAAAGTCCACTCTCCTGATGATTACATAGCCTATCCGCCCATGATGGTTTGGAAAAGTAATCAAGTACTTATTAGCCTAACTACTTCGGACCTGTCTTTTATAACAGAAGGTAATCTGGCCAACTTATATAGTATTTTCTATGCGCACAAAGCGAAAATGAACATTATCCAAAACGGAGCTATTGGATTTGTAACTTGTATTGATAATAGACCTGAAAAAATTAAAGCATTGATAAACGAGCTTTCTGAAGAATATAAGGTAAAGCATTCGGCTGGTCTAGATATTCTTACAATAAGACACTACGCTGCAGGTTGTGAACAAGAATTTATTGAAAATCGAGATGTCCTGCTTACGCAGAAGACTAAAACTACGATGAAATTTGTCCTAAAGTGACCAACGAAGCCCTATTTCGGGACGTCTAATTTATAAAGGGTTACGCTACATGTATAAGGAAATGCTTGCCAGCCCTTATTTAATTATACTATTATGAACAAAAAATCCTATTGTCTTGTCGTAGTCATACTTTTGTTTTGCTCTAGATCAAGCATAGCACAAGTATCACCTAAAATTATTTTCAAAGAGCTTTTACAAACACAGGTCTCGGAAAATAGTCAATCCTTGTTAAACCCCTTTTGTGGTGGTATTAACTCTACACAACCCACTCATGCTGATCTTAACAATGATGGTAAAAATGACCTCGTTATTTATGACCAAAATACTGAAACCATTAAAACATTTATCAATGTTGGTCTATCAGGAGAAGAAAAGTACCGTTACACTCCGAAATACGTAGATAACTTCCCTAAGATTAAAGGTTATCTCAAACTAATCGATTACAACTGTGACAGTATTCCTGATTTATTTCATAGAGGGTCTGCTGGTATTAATGTGAACATCGGTTACTATAACGCTAACAACGAACTTGCTTTCACACATTACAAGGAATTATGGTACCCAGGTGCTCAAGGACCAGAGAACGCCTATGTTCGAGGTACTGATATTCCAATTATTAAAGATTTAGATGGTGATGGAGATACCGATTTTGCTTCGTTCACTTCTGGAGGAGGCTTTCTCTACTATTACAGAAATCTAAGAATTGAAGATAATCTTCCATGCGATTCAATTAGAATTATTCTGGAGGACCCTTGTTTGGGAAGCATGACTCAGCCCGTCTTGTATCGTACACATAACCTCAACCAAGTATGTAAAGGAATTAGTGGAAGCAATAAAAAATATAGGCACGCCGGCAATTGTTTACTTTCAATGGATATCAATGGTAGTGGTTTAAATGACCTAATCATTGGGAATATTTCATTTAATGATGCCCAAATTCTAATGAATACGGGCTCCACGAGTAATACCTACTTTTCAAGTCAAGACACTCTTTTTGATTTGGATGGCCATCAACTTGAGATCTTTTCTTGGGTTGCCCCCTTCTATTTTGACATTGATAACGACAATGACAAGGATTTAGTATTCACTCCTCATATTGATAATATTAGCACAGCGAATTATAATGTGATGGCCGTCTATGAAAACATAGGTACCACAGCTTCACCCAACTTTATTTGGAGAAATGACAGTGCTTTTGTTACAAGTATGATCGATGTAGGACGTAATAGCTACCCTACCTTATTCGATTATGACAAGGATGGCAAAGTTGATTTATTCGTAGGTGGCTCGGGATATTTCAATACCAACACACAACAACGAATAAGTCAAATTGCCTATTACCGTAATACCAGCACCCCTGGCAATGTCTCTTTTGAACTTATTACTAGAGATTTTCTAAACATTTCAAGCCGTAACTATAACGGTATACACCCGACCTTTGGAGATCTTACTGGCGATGGCATTGAAGATTTAATTCTTGGCAATGAGGAAGGCAGCCTAGTCCTATTCAAAAACAATGCTCCCAATAATAGTAGTACACCAAACTTCGTATGGCAAACAGATAGTATTCCTGGCATTGATGTAGGTGCATACAGTTATCCAGTTGTGTATGACTTTAATAATGATGGCAAGACGGACCTTTTAGTCGGTTGTGAACTTGGAACCATATGGCTTTATGTAGATACAAGCATGACAACCGTCAAGGAATTAAAACGGATAGACAGCGCAGCAGGTAATATTAAAGTAGGCAGTGTCTTTGATTATTTCTCCTATGGCGTTCCATTTATTGGATCGGTTGATAGTACTAATAAAAAATATCTGTTAGTAGGAACCACAACCGGAGATATAGAGCGTTATGACAACTTTACGAATAACTACTCCAATTGGACTCGGATAGATTCTAATATGGCACAATTACATACTGCCAATAGTGCTGCTCCAGCAATAGCTGACCTTGATGGTGATCAAAGACCTGAACTTCTTTTGGGCAACCAAAATGGAGGCTTACAACTATACCAATTCGTTAGAAATACGAGTGTTGGTACAACAAATATTACTAAATCCGATAATGCCATTAGATTGTACCCTAATCCATCCAGTTCTGAAATACGGATAAAAATGTCCACTTCTGGCTCTTTCGTAAAACAATATCGCATCCTTGATATCTCTGGACGCGTCGTTCAAGAAAAGATTAAACGTATTTCAAACAATGAAGGCATCTACATCGGCAATTTAAGTGATGGGTTGTACTTTATAGAAACCGTTTTTGAAAATAACAGTATTGGAAAAGGGAAATTCATAAAATCCGAATAATGTTTCTGGTAAAAAGTAGACTTAAACGTTTAACTAGTACAACAAACTATAGCGCGATAATATCTAAGACTAAAAAAATAGCCTGATGGAGATGCGCATTGCACATAAAATTTGACATCCTCAATACTTTCAATAAACTTAATAGTAGTATTTTTATATGGTGAAATCAATATATTCAATCTTTCTTCTGACGTTCCTATCGATTAACTCATTTTCGCAGACATTCTCATTTGTAGAACTGTTCAGCGCACAAGTAAATGAAAACGGGTATTCACTTTTAAGCCCATTTTGTGGAGGAATGAATTCAACCCAACCCAATCATGCGGATCTAAATAATGATGGCAAAAACGACATTACAATTTATGATAACAATACCAATACCTTAAAAACGTTCATCAATATTGGAAACCCTGGTGAAGAAAAATATATGTACCAACCGAAGTATGCTAAGAACTTTCCAGAGATTAAATACTATTTGAAGTTAATTGACTATAACTGCGACAATATTCCTGACCTCATTCATAAAGGACAGGCTGGTTTTAGTGTTTATAGAGGAAGTTACAATTCAAATAATGAATTAAGCTTTACCTTTTATCAGGAATTATTTTACCCTGGGGCCTTTGGACCTGTAAATGCCTATGTACAACCTAATGATATACCAATTGTAGCCGATCTCGATGGCGATGGTGATCTCGACTTTGCCTCATTTGACGTTCTGGGTTCTTATTGCCCATGGTACAAAAATATGCGTGAGGAAAATGGACTCCCTTGCGATAGCATTCGAATTATTCAAGGGGACCCATGTTATGGAAAAATGTACCAAACATTCGACAGAACGCATGTCTTAGGTGCAAGCTGCAAAGGGGGGACATCAAGTAACAAAAAACAGCGACACAGCGGGAATTGTATTTTGTCTATTGATTACAATGCTGATGGATTACCTGATATGATTGGCGGCAACATCTCTTTTAACGATGCTCAAATATTGATTAATGGCGGGTCACTTGCTGCAACGCAATTCACTTCACAAGACACCTTGTTTGATGCAGGTGGCCATCAACTTGAATTACATACCTGGCCAGCTCCTTTTTATTTAGATATTGACAATGATAATGATAATGACTTGATTTTTACACCGCATACCGATAACATTAGTACAGCCAATTATAATGCCATGGCCGTTTATGAAAATACCGGCACTACTGCAGCACCAAATTTGGTTTGGCGAAACGATAGCGCATTTATAAAAGATATGATTGATGTAGGCCGTAATAGTCACCCCACCCTGTTCGACTATGATAAGGACGGAAAAGTCGATCTATTTATTGGTGGTGAAGGGTATTTCAACTCCATAACCAATTCTAGAGTAAGTCAAATGTCTTACTATCGAAATACAAGTACACCAGGCAATATCTCTTTTGAACTTGTTACGAGAGACTTTCTAAATCTTTCTAGTAGGAATTACCAAGGTATCTATCCTGCCTTTGGTGACATTACGGGTGATGGAATTGATGATTTAGTTTTAGGTAACGACTCTGGTCATATTGCTGTATTTAATAATACCGCTGCCTCAAATACAGTTCAAGCAAATTTTAACTGGCAAACAGACAGCATCCCTGGCATTGATGTGGGCAAATATAGCTTTCCAGTAATTTATGATTTTAATAGTGATGGGAAAACGGATCTCCTCATCGGATGTGAAATAGGAACACTTTGGCTATTTGAAGATACTAGTGCAACTACCTTGAAAGAATTTAAACGCATTGATAGTGCAATCAGTAACCTTAAAACGGGTAGTCAGTTTTCATTTTTTAGCTATGGTGTGCCTTATATTGGCCCCATAGACACGACGAGTAATCAATATCTTTTTGTCGGGACAACGGACGGAACTATAGAGCGCTATGATAACTTTTTAAATCAATACTCAAACTGGAATCGGATTGATTCTAATTTAGCTAATATCCAAACCGCCTCTCGAGCTGTTCCCGCTTTAGGAGACTTAGATGGAGATAAACGTCCAGAATTGATTATTGGTAATCAAAATGGAGGCCTTAGACTTTTTAACCTGAATGTTTCAACGAATACGAGCAACTTGGTTAAAAATACTGTTCCTATCAAAATTTTCCCTAATCCGACCCAAAATGAATTATGGATTAAAACACCAGCTGATATTCAAACAATTGAGTCTTACAGGATCTATGACCTATCGGGCCGTACAATTGTGAAAAATAATACTTCATCTAGCGTAAATGAAAGTATATCTACAGCTTCCTTGAATAGTGGACTTTATTTTATCGAAGTTGTATTTGCTAATGACTTACGTGCAAATGGTAAGTTTATCAAAAAGGAATAGACTGTTAAGCTTTTCAACAAAAAGTGCTAATTGCCCTATTCGATTCTATCTTTGCATATAATGAAAGAAGGAATTTTTCATTCAATCGATGAAGCGATTGAAGATGTAAAGAATGGAAAGCTAATTATTGTAGTAGACGATGAAGATCGTGAAAATGAAGGTGATTTCTTATGTGCTGCTCGAATGGCTACTCCTGAGGTAATCAATTTCATGGCCCGTGAAGGACGTGGGCTTATCTGTGCTCCCTTGCTGGAAGATCGCTGCAATGAATTACAGTTGGATAATATGGTTGCTGAAAATAAGAATACTGATTCTCATAAAACGGCTTTTACCGTTTCGGTAGATTTAATAGGCCATGGTTGTACGACTGGAATTTCAGCGCAAGATAGAGCAAAAACAGTACAGGCACTCATTGACCCTAAAACCAAACCTGAAGATTTAGGACGCCCAGGACATATATTCCCTTTACGGGCTCGTAAAGGTGGTGTATTGCGTAGAGCTGGTCATACGGAGGCGGCGGTTGATTTGGCAAGACTAGCGGGTTATGAACCAGCTGGTGTTATTGTCGAGATCATGAATGAAGACGGCACCATGGCACGCCTACCCGAACTGATGGATATTTCTAAAAAATTAGACTTGAAAATTATATCTATACAAGATTTAATAAACTACAGAATGGCTCAAGAAGATTATGTAAAAGAAGAGATTAGAGTGAAAATGCCAACGCGATACGGTGAATTTGAGTTAGTCACTTTTGAAGATACTAAAACAAATGAACTGCACCATGCACTCGTCAAAGGCTCTTGGAAAAAAGATGAGCCTGTTTTGGTACGAGTACATAGCTCATGTTTTACAGGAGATATTTTACACTCCATGAGATGCGACTGCGGTGAACAACTTAACGCCGCCATGGAAATTGTAGAGCAAGAAGGTAAGGGAGTTGTACTATACATGAACCAGGAGGGGCGCGGCATTGGACTGCTTAATAAACTTAAGGCGTATAAACTTCAAGAAGAAGGGCTGGATACCGTAGAGGCTAATCTCAAACTTGGCTTTGAAATGGATGCTCGTGACTATGGCGTGGGTGCTCAGATTTTAAGACGTCTAAACATCTCTCAAATTAGATTAATTTCAAACAATCCTAAAAAACGTGCTGGTTTGCTAGGCTACGGATTACAAATAGTAGATACTGTACCTATTGAAATAACTCCTAATACGCATAACGAAAAATATCTGACCACTAAACGGGACAAACTAGGTCACAACATTTTGAAGTAAATGTTAGCTGACCTACTTCAAGAAATAAAATCTTGCAGAGTTTGTGAAGACAAACTCCCATTAGGCTGTCGTCCTGTTTTAAGCGCACATTCCAAAAGTAAGATACTTGTTGTCGGACAAGCTCCGGGTATACGAGTACATAATTCGGGTATTCCTTGGAACGACCCCAGTGGAGTTAACCTAAGAAAATGGCTTGATGTATCAGATGACTTATTCTACTCCCCTCAATTTTTTGCTATTGTTCCTATGGGATTTTGTTATCCTGGTACTGGAAAAAATGGCGATCTCCCTCCGCGGAAGGAATGTGCTCCTCTTTGGCATGAACCGCTAAGAAATGGACTTCCAAATATCAAATTAACCTTACTGATTGGCCAATATGCACAGAAACATTATTTAAGAAAATCGTGCAAAAAAAATCTAACGGAAACTGTTAGAAACTATAAAGAATATTTGCCAGATTTCTTTGTGCTTCCCCACCCTTCCCCTCGCAACAATATCTGGCAGAAAAAAAATCCTTGGTTCAAGGAGGAAGTCCTACCTAATTTAAAACAAAGGGTGAGTAACTTAGTGATTAACTCATAACAATCTATTTGTACATTTGGAATAACATCGTATGACCATTTTAATTAGTTTTTTTCTTCTTTCAATTGTTTTTTCTTTTTTGTGCTCTGTTTGGGAAGCCGTTCTGTTGTCAGTAACACCTTCCTATATTAAACGTAAAGAGCAGGAAGCACCTGCCTTAGGCACTCTGTTGGCATCTCTTAAAAAAGACATTGACAAACCTTTGTCTGCTATTCTAACACTCAACACAATTGCACATACAGTAGGTGCCATAGGTGTTGGAGCACAGGCGGGCAAGCTTTTCGGCACTTCAAAACTTGATTTGTTTGGTTTTGAAATTGCTTATGAATCTATCGTTGCCACAATTATGACATTAGCAATTCTTTTCTTATCAGAAATTATACCCAAAACAATTGGTGCGAATAATTGGAAAACATTAGCTCCGTTTACTGCTAAGTCCTTGCGCATGCTTTCTTGGGTTCTACACCCTTTCATTTGGGTGAGTTCTAAGATTACAGGGTTCCTAAAAAAAGACAAGAAAAAAAGCGTGTTTAGTAAACAAGATTTTAGTGCTATGGTCGATGTAGTTAGTGAAAGCGGAGACCTTTCAGACGAGGATCACAAACTGATTAAAAATTTATTACAGTTTGATGAATTAGCCGCACGTGATATCATGACACCTCGAACTGTAATGGTAATGGCAGAAGAGTCACTTAGCCTAAGAGATTTTTATAAAAAAAATAAAATTCGCTCGTTCTCAAGAATTCCTTTGTACAAGGAGACAAAAGATGAAGTCACAAGCATTTTGTTGAAAGATCATTTGTTACAACACCTACTAGAGGGAGATGAAAATGCTCCATTGAGTAGTATTGGTAGAGAGGTTGCTTTTGTTCCAGGCTCTATGACCTTGCGAAAGGTATTTGAAACCTTGAATGATCGTCAAGAACACATGGCTATTGTAGTAGATGAGTATGGTGGAGTAATGGGTCTCGTAACCTTAGAAGATATTATAGAAACCCTATTTGGTTTTGAAATAGTAGATGAAACTGATGCAATTACTGATCCTCAAAAATTTGCTCGTCAGAAATGGGAAGCACGTGCTAAGAAGCTGGGATTAATTGAGTAAAAAATTACTGCCACGCTCCCTTGGCAGTACCCCTTAAGTCTTTAGCAAAGTTCCATTGGGCTTTTATTATATTCGTAAGAGATTTGAAGAAACCAATCACAATATTCTATATCGTTTGGGGTGTACTAGGTGTATTACAGGCCTATCACATGGAGCTCGCTGACGATGAAGCATATTATTGGGTTTGCGGACAGTTCTTAGATTGGGGAAGTTATCACACTCCTCCTTTAATCCCGTTCCTAAGTAAAATAGGCTATTGGATATTGCAAAACGAATTAGGCGTTAGACTATTCTACTTTATTGCACATATACTGACTCTTGTAATAATAGAACGCCTAACTAAGCCAAAAGATCCATTGCTTTTTATTACAATCGTTTCATCTTTTGTAGTCATGCACGTTTCTGGTTTTTGGGCCGTCCCAGATATTCCTTATTTACTTTTTACGGTCTTGCTCATTTATCTTTTTGACCGTTATGCTCTAAAAAACTCTTTTACGAACGGCATCCTACTTGCTATAGCTCTTGCCTTAATTATATATAGTAAATATCATGGTATAGTTGTTATAGGATCTCTACTGCTTGCAAACCTTGATTTATTCAAACGATTATCCTTGTATCTTGTTGGCATCTTAAGTGTTTTATTTCTTCTGCCTCATATTATTTGGCTTTGGGATCATGACTTTATTACAATCTCATTCCATCTAAATGAACGTGAAAGACAAGGGTATCATTGGTATTACCCCTTACATTTTATTTTAAACCTAGTGCTCATTACAGGGCCCTTTATAGGACTTTTGCTACTCCCAAACAGCCTTCTCCTTAAGACAAAAACAAGACAACAAAGAGGGCTTAAATACATATTAATTGGAATTATTGGTTTCTTCTTCTTGCTAAGTTTTAGAAATAGGATCGAAGCAAACTGGTTAGTCGCACTGATCATTCCACTCATTATCCTAGGCTATCAAATTGCAGAAAATAATGACAGATTAAAAAAGTGGATCTATTACTCCTTTCCTTTATCTATTTTATTAGCAGCCACCCTGAGAATCTTTCTTACCTTTGATCTACTTCCGAGAGACTCGCATTCTTTTACTAAACTGAATGAATTCCATGGAAATAAGGAATGGGTAGCTAACTTAGAAAATAGAGCAGATACTTTGCCCATAATTTTTCAGCAAAATCATCAGATTGCGTCAAAGTACTTTTTCTATAGTAAAGAAAAAAAGGTTGGAAACATAACACCCTACACTTCCCTATCCTCACATTTTGAGCTCATCAATAATGAGAAAAAATATCTTGGTCAAAAAGTTTTGTATGTAAGAGGTGTTTGGACGGAAGGTTATGATTTCATGTTTACAACGCGTGGATTGCTTTATTATCATGAGGTAGATTCTTTTTGCGCCTTTAGTCACGCTAAGATATCCGCCGTAATACCAGAGACTCTAAGAGCAAGCACCACTGTGCCAATACCCATTGAAATAACGAACTACCAAGAAATTGACTTATCTTGTTCTGCAGCAGAAAATACTTTCTTGGTATACTTTATCTCGAAGGAAAATAATTACGTAGTATCTGAGCAAACACAAGCGAGCCTTCTAGATCTTAAACGTACAAATGGTAAAACACATCTACCTGTACAATTACCTAAAAAAGCAGGCACTTACTACATGAATATTGCCCTTGCAACCAAGAATATTACACCAACTCACAATTCTAAACGAATTCCAATTCAAATCGTGGATTAATAACAATCCTTAAAGATTCGACGTGGTATACTGAATTATATTTGCAATAAACTGACTCATCATGAATAAGAAAACAAACCCAATTCTCAATGCCGTTCTTTGGATCGTACGAATCGCCGTTGGTGGTTTATTCATTTTTTCGGGATTAGTTAAGGCCAATGATCCCAAAGGGTTAGCTTATAAGATGGGCGAGTTCTTTGAAGCCTGGGCTATAAAGGACAATTTCTTACCAGATTTGATGCATGGGTTAAATGAATATGCCCTGGAGTTTGCGATTATCATGATCGTCTTAGAGATTGTAGCAGGGATAGCACTAATACTTGGGTATCGCTTCAAATTTTTCTCTTGGATTATTTTCTTACTTACTGCTTTCTTTACATTTTTAACAGCATATGTACTGTTTAGTGGTAATATTAAAGCCTGCGGTTGTTTTGGAGATTGTATTCCTCTTACGCCTACGGAAACCTTTACCAAGGATATTATTCTACTTATTCTAATAACAATTCTGCTTCTATTCCGTAATAAAGTAACGGCTCTTTTTCCAGCAAGAATAGCAAATCTAGTCATGTTGGCTGGGTTAATCCTTTCTATTTATATGAATATGGATGTTTTAAAGAACCTACCTTACGAAGACTGTTTACCATACAAAGTAGGTAATAATATTAAAACTGAAATGACACCTGGCGAAGACTATAGACCTCCTGTTGTTGAAAATAAACTAATCTATAAAAACTTAAAGACAGGTGAAGAAAAAGGATTTACTGATTTGAATAAAGCGCCATGGGCTGATACTTTAAACTGGGAATATGTTGATAATATTCAAACTGAAATCAGCCCTGCTTTTAACGAACCTAAAATATTAGATTTTAGTATTTCCAGCTATGATGGTACCGATGTAACAGATCAAATTCTGAATTACGAACAAAATGCGGTTATCATTTTTATTAAAGACGTAAAGAAAGCCAAAACAGGAAAAATGGCGGATTTAGTAAAATTAGTTAAAGAAGCAAAAGACAAAAACACACCCGTTATAGCTGTTAGCCCTTCGGGACAAGACATTACCGATGCATTCAATAAAAAGCATGAGCTGAATATCCAGTTTTATCAGATTGATGGAGTTGTTTGCAAGACAGCTATGCGGTCAAATCCAGGTGTTATGATTTTAAATAATGGAACTGTTGTCGGAAAATGGAGCTACAATAACCTAAATGAAGCACTACCTTTCATCACGAAGCAAGTTGCAAGTTCTTCTATGATTTCTTCCGAAGAGGCTCTAATAGAGTCTGATAGTCTGGTGAATGAAGAATTGTAATATTATTGTCATTTTCTTGTAAAGACATTTCGTAGCAATCGTCAAATGTTTGTGTTAAAGTATTAATTTTAGCGCATGGCTAATACGCTCAACCCTAAGGAATGGGTAAAAAACTACGCAGATTATCTATATAACCACGCTATGTATCGAACAAGAAACTCAGCACTGTCAGAAGATTTAGTTCAGGATACGTTTGTGTCTGCCTATAAGGGGAAGGATAATTTCAAGGGAACGGCCAGCGAAAAAACTTGGCTCGTTACCATCCTTAAGAACAAAATTATTGATCATTACCGGAAAGCATCAACTCGCAAGCAGATTAACGTATCTCAGCTTGGTGATGCCGCTGATTACTTTTTTGATACTACAGGAGAAGAAGGTAATACCAATGGTTGGCGTGGCAACACGGCACCAGCGCAAATGAAGACAGAAGGGCTAAACTTAACCGAACAAAATGAACTAAATGACATTCTATTAAGCTGTTTTGATAAGCTTCCAGAAAAATGGGGCGAAATAAGTAAAATGAAACTTGTTGATGATGCTACCACTGAAGAAATTACAGACACCTTTAAAATTACTAAAAGTAATTTTTGGGTTATCCTACACCGTGCTAAACTGCAATTAAGAGACTGTCTGCAACACAATTGGGTAAACGAATAAATAAACTATGGAAGAAGAAGAAGAAAAATTTTCGAAGAAGCTCATGATCAGCTGTAGAGAAGCTGGTTTACTTATTACGATAAAGCAGCATCATGGTGAGCTTACCTTTTATCAGAAAGTTCAGCTTGCATTCCATAATATGATCTGTAAAGTATGTAAACTTTGGGCAAAACAGTCTTCACAACTTAGTAATATGCTTAAAGATGCTTTCTCTAAAGAAGATCACAAGCTAGCCGATGAGAAGAAAGAAAAAATGGAAAAAGACCTTGACGAATTATTTATATAAGATTTGCTCAATTTTCTATTAAAAAAAATACTGAACTCTTTTTTAGTACTGCTTGGTGTAGTAACCCTTGTTTTCTTTCTTTTTTTCGTACTACTACCCGCTGATCCTGCGCGCCTTACTATGGGACAAAGAAGTGATGCAAAGACTATTGAAAATGTTCGGAAAGAGTTATACTTAGATAAATCCCTTCCCACTCAGTTTGGGCTTTATTTGAATGACCTTTCTCCCATTGGTGTTCATGGTAAAGATGAACAAGGAAAGTACGAGTACTCTTCATTAATCAACCTTGGGCAAGACAAAACACTTGCACTAAAGAAACCTTATCTGAGAAGATCATATCAGAGCAAGATAAAAGTTTGGGACCTTCTCTTGGATGCTTTTCCAGGAACGCTAATTCTTGCCTTACTCTCCATACTAATCGCCACTATTGTTGGGATTTTTCTTGGAATTCTTGCTGCTGTTAAACACAATACATGGTTAGACACGAGTGCCATATTTACATCCGTACTAGGCATATCGGCCCCAAGTTTTTTCGCTGGTATTCTGATTGCTTATGTTTTCGGTTTTCTACTAAGCGACTATACTGGCCTTGGAATTGTCTCACCGCTTTGGGATTATGATCCAATACTCGGCAAGCAGCTTAGACTAAAGAGTTTGATCTTACCTGTAATCACATTGAGTATTCGACCTATGGCCATTATAACGCAAATAACTCGAACGGCTATGCTTGATGTGTTAAACCAAGATTATATACGCACAGCTTATGCTAAAGGACTAAGAAAAGCGGCTGTTATCTGGAGACATGCGCTTCGTAATGCACTAAATCCAGTAGTTACTTCTGTTTCGGGTTGGTTTGCAGAACTTTTGGCCGGCAGCTTTTTTATAGAGTATATTTTCGGTTGGAAAGGTATTGGTAAAGTGACAGTGGATGCATTGAATAAGTTTGATTTTCCAGTAGTAATGGGAAGTGTCATTTTTACAGCAACTTTCTTTATAGTCATCAATATTCTTGTTGACTTCATCTATGCTATTATTGATCCAAGAATAAAAAACTATTAATTTGGGGCAGACTATTTGATGAGGACATCATTTACAAATGTCTCCCACTCCTCCTTTTGCTTCCCTTTCATTACACGCGGAAACTTATTCATTGCCCCTGTTTTTCCTTTTTTTTCTAAGAACTGTAAAAAAGTTTTGGAAGGTAAAACTTCTAAAAAAATGTCCTTTAAGGCACTTGTACGTTCCACCTTATAATCATCATTTACTTCGCAAAGTGTCTGATCAATAATGTCTTTAAGTTCATTTGTATTGACTGTTGTATCACAACTAACATACCAACGATGAGCAAACATACCATCATAAGGAAAGCCAATAACTGTAAATTCCTTAATGGCCACTCCCAATTTTTGTTGAGCAACTTCAATGGCTCTATTCATATTGTCTACGCTAAGATGCTCTCCACATAAACTAAGAAATTGTTTTGTACGCCCAACAATAATAATTTCAGCATGCGCTACGTCAGTAAAACGTAAAACGTCTCCTATTAAATAACGCCAAGCACCAGAACAAGAGCTAATTACAATTGCATAGTCTTTATTTTCAACAACTTCATGAATACGGTAAGCTCTAGCACCTTGTTTAATTTCACCGTCATCTGTAAAATTATCTGATGTAAACGGCACAAATTCATAAAAAATTTGATTATTGGTGACTAAGGAAATACCTCTTTTACCAGGACGTGATTGAAAGCCAAACGAGCCCTCACTGGCCATATATGTTTCTATATACTGTATATTTCGGCCTAATACATTCTTAAAATTATCTCGGTAAGGTTCAAAAGAAACTCCCCCATGTATATATAAAGAAAGGTTTGGCCAAATATCATGAATATTTTCAACCTTATGATATTGAACAACCTGTTCTAACACAATTTGTACCCATGCCGGTACTCCAGCAACAATACTCACATCCCATTTCTTTGCATTTCGCACAATCAGGTTAATTCTATCCTCCCAACGAGGCCTTTTAGAGATTCGCTGCCCCGGTTTATAAAAAAAATAAGAGAGCCATTTGGGCATTTCTTTAGCTGAAATTCCGCTCATATCTCCTTCATAATAATCTCCCTTTTCATGAAGTGCCGTTGTTCCTCCTAACATGAGTACCCCTTTTGAAAAAACTGAATCTGGCAGATTAAAGTTCAATAAACTACAGAACTGTTTAAAACCAGTTTTTTTTGTAGACTTTACCATTTCATCTGTAACAGGAATATGTTTACTAGCACTTTCCGAAGTACCAGAGCTCAAAGCAAAATACTTAACTTTACCAGGCCAAGCTACATTGGGTTCCCCTTCATGGCTAAAATGCCACCATTCCTTATACATCGAGGAATAATTATGATAAGGAATGTTTTTTGCAAAAAGGTCATAAGGACTCCTATGTTCCAAAATACCTTTAAAATCATAGTACTTCCCAAATTGCGTATTTTGTGCAGTTTTTAATAAACGCTCTAATTCCAACTGCTGATAACGTCTTGGCGAAGCATTCCTAAGTGTAAATTTACTCTGTATCTTAAGGTATCGCTTGATTATTTGTCCTAACAATGCCATATTAGCGTTACAAAGAAAACACTTAAAACTAAATTGTCATCAATAAATTAACTTTTCTAGAAATTCGTTTGCATGTAACTTGCATTCTTTATTTCTGTAATGAGAAAAATCCTTTTTTCACTCGTTTTATTGTGTTCTTTTCAAGCTCTATTAGCTCAGAATGTTACAATCAGTGGTTACATAAAAGATGCCGCTTCAGGAGAAAGTTTACCAGCAGCTTCTATATTTATTAGTGATATAAAAAAAGGAGTTAAGGCCAATATGTATGGCTATTATTCTATAACTGTACCTAGCGGGCCCCATGAGATCAGAATAACTTACGTTGGTTATACAACATTGACCCAATCAGTCAATTTTAATGAGAACACAAAGCGAACTTTTGAACTTAGCCGAAGACGTGTAGAAACAAAGAAGGTCGTCATTAAATCTAAAAAAGCGGATGCCAATGTAAAGAGCACAGATGTAGGACTACACACTTTATCTGTGGCTGATGTAAAAAAACTACCTGTTATTCTTGGCGAGGTTGATGTATTAAAGGCAATTCAACTTTTACCTGGTGTTAATTCTGCAGGTGAAGGACAAAGCGGTTTTTATGTTCGGGGGGGCGGACCCGATCAGAACCTAATACTGCTAGATGATGCTCCCGTATACAACTCTGGACATTTGTTCGGTTTCTTTTCTGTATTCAATGCGGATGCTATTAAAAATGTGACACTAATTAAGGGCGGCATGCCTGCCAAATACGGTGGTCGCTTATCATCTGTAGTAGATATTACCATGAAAGATGGGAATAATAAAGACTACCAAGTTGACGGTGGTATTGGTTTGATATCTTCCAGACTTGCTATTCAAGGTCCGATCATTAAGGATAAAGCTTCTTTTATTGTAAGTGGTCGTCGTACCTACATCGATGCTCTAACAAGACCTTTTGTAAATCCAGAAAGTTCATTTGCTGGGTCTGGATATTATTTCTACGACCTTAATGCTAAAATGAATTATACCGTTTCTGATCAAGACCGACTTTACCTTAGTGGTTATTTTGGGCGTGACGTCTTTACTTTCTCCAATGGAAATGACAACTTCAAAGTAGACATCCCTTGGGGCAATTCAACAGCAACACTACGATGGAACCATTTGTTTGATGATAAATTGTTCATGAATACCACCTTACTCTATAATGACTATAATTTTGCCTTTAACGGTGAATTTCAGGACAATTCAAGGTTCAGACTATCTTCTGGGATTCGTGATTTTGGAGCTAAAACGGATTTGGATTATTATTCTAAGTTCAACCACAATTTTAAAGGAGGTTTAAATTATACCTTTCATACATTTACTCCTACCACAGTTGGTGGGGAAAGCGCTGGTGTAGAACTAAATCCGGATAACGTTCCTAAAAAATATGCGCACGAAATGGGTGTTTATATTCAGGATGAGTTCGATATTGGTGAACATATAAAGATTAACGCTGGACTTCGATACTCGCACTTCCTTCAAGTAGGCCCTTATACTAGATATTCCTTTTCTCCATTTAATAGAGAGCTTAAAACTGATAGCGTAGAATATGGGGCCGGAGACATTGCTCAGTCTTATGGTGGTTTGGAGCCACGTTTGAATATGCGATTTGCGTTAAACAATAGCTCCTCATTTAAGGCCAGTATCGCTAGAAACTATCAATATATCCATTTGGTTACAAATAATGGCTCAACGCTTCCAACAGACTTATGGACCCCTAGTTCATATTTTGTTCAACCACAAAAGGCTTGGCAGTATAGCGCAGGTTATTTCCGTAATTTCTTTGATGATGCTCTTGAAACTTCTATTGAGGTTTACTACAAAGACATGAACAACCTCCTTGAATATAGAGAAGGTTATACGCCAGATAATATAGGTGATGTTGATTATGACTTTGTATTTGGAGATGGGCATGCTTATGGGGCTGAGTTTTATGTAAACAAAGTAAAAGGTAAGTGGACAGGTTGGATATCTTACACCTTAGCATGGACAAAACGAAACTTTAAGGATCTGAACGATGGATTAGATTATTATGCTAAATATGACCAGCGACACAATCTTTCTATTGTAAATACTTATGAACTTAATAAGCAATGGACTTTGTCAGCTTTATTTGTTTTTGGAAGCGGTACTCGCGTAACTCTTCCTACTTCATTATATATTACAGATCAAAAACTTGTACAGGGGTTTGACCGATTAAACAATCAACAAATACCAGCTTATCACAGGTTTGATATCGGTGCAGTTTATACGCATAAGCCAAAAAAGAAGAGACGCTGGACCAGTTCATGGACCTTTGGTGTCTATAACGTTTATAGCCGTCAAAATCCTTACTTCTTATACCTAGATATTATTGGAGACTTGGCTGATCCTAATGGAGTGGACATCAAAGTAAAACAAGTATCTGTTTTCCCAATCGTGCCAAGTATATCCTATAACTTTAAGTGGAAATAAGCATAGGTCTTTGTCATTAGTATTCTCTTGTAAGGAGCGAATCAGCGAGCTTTCCTAAGCTCTCTTTTCGTTCACTGCAAATGCTAATTTTCTCAAGACAATCAAATGCTTTCTTGGAGTACTTTTCTTTTAAATCTTGAACAAATGATGGTGCACCTAACTGGTTGTATATATTTAGTGTATCTTGTACCTTAGTTGGGCTGGTGTTGTTTTGAAGACTTAAAAGTAAAGTGCTAAGTTCCTTGTTTTCATGTTGCCGGCAATAACAATAAAAAATGGTTTTTTTATTGGCAAGAATATCCCCTCCTACTTTCTTACCCGTTTTAGCTTGATCACCGTAAGCATCTAGATAGTCGTCCTTTAATTGAAAAGCGATTCCAACATTTTTACCAAACTCATAGAGTGCTTTCGCATCTTCAGCAGAGGCGTTGCCAAGAAGCGCTCCTATCTCCAGAGAACAGGCCAGTAACACCGATGTTTTTAAGCTTATCATTTTGAGATATTCATTAATACGAACATCAATCCGTTCTTCAAAGTCCATATCCATTTGCTGTCCTTCACAAACTTCAATAGCCGTCTTATTAAACAAATTAAAAATGATTTCTTTACGACCAAATTCTAACTCATTCAGTAGTTGATAAGCATAAACATTTAAAACATCTCCGCTTAAAATTGCGGTCGGTTCACTATACATTTTATGAACGGTTTGCTGCCCTCTTCTTATATCAGCCTTATCCATGATATCGTCGTGAACCAAAGAAAAGTTATGGAATAGCTCAACGGCTAATGCGGCTTTTAAAGAGTCCGTATTAACCTCGGCAAAAGCATCTGCTGCCATAAGACATAATACAGGACGAATGCGCTTACCACCTATTGATAAAATGTGCCGACAAGCACCGTATAATGCAGCAGGTTCATTTGGGAAATGGTAGTTTGCTAAATAACGCGAAAATTGCTCACGTAACGATTCAAAGGATTGCATCAAGTTTAACTATCTTTTTCCGTATCAGGGTCCTTTGCTTTCTCGCTAGAAGAGCCCTTTGTTTTAGCCTTTTTACGGGTAAAAACAAGCTTTTCCTTGCTTTTGTCCAAGTCAGCCTTTAATACATCACCTTCCTTTATAGACAGGTTTAAAATCTCTTCAGCTAGTGGGTCTTCCAAATACTTTTGTAAAGCTCTATGTAACGGACGAGCTCCATACTGTTCATCATATCCCTTATCGGCAATAAAGGTTTTCGCAGCTTTTGACAATTCTAGTTCAAAACCAAGATTGTGCAGACGTTTCATTACTCCTTCTAAAACAATATCGATGATCAGATGAATATCTTCTGGTTTCAGAGCATTGAAAATAACAACGTCATCAATTCTGTTTAGGAATTCTGGTGCAAAGGTTCGTTTCAATGCCTTTTCAATTACAGATTTATTATTATCGTCTACTTTAGATGTTTTAGCATTTGTTGCAAAACCAACTCCAGTTCCAAACTCTTTTAATTGACGAACGCCAATATTCGAAGTCATTATGATAAGCGTATTCTTAAAATCAACTTTACGTCCCATACCATCAGTTAACTGACCATCATCAAATACCTGAAGCAAAAGGTTATAAATATCTGGGTGGGCTTTCTCTATTTCATCAAGAAGAATAACAGAATATGGTTTACGACGCACTTTTTCAGTAAGCTGTCCACCTTCTTCATATCCTACATATCCAGGAGGAGCCCCAATCAAACGACTTACAGAGAACTTCTCCATATACTCACTCATATCAATTCGGATTAATGCATCTTCACTGTTAAACATTTGACGAGCTAAGACCCGCGCTAATTCCGTTTTACCTACTCCAGTAGGACCCAAGAAAATAAAAGTACCAATTGGCTTTTTAGGGTCTTTTAATCCGACTCGATTACGTTGAATGGCTTTAACGACTTTTTTAATCGCATCTTCCTGTCCAATGACCTTTCCTCCAAGATCTTCTCCCATATTTCGCAGCTTCACACTCTCTGCCTCAACCATACGCATTACAGGAATTCCAGTCATCATGCTAATGACCTCAGCAATATCTTCTTCCCCTATTGGATGTTTTTTATTCTTGATAGATTCCTCCCATTCTTTTTTAGCAACCTCTAGTTCCTCTTGAAGTTTCTTTTCTTTATCTCTTAGCGAAGCAGCTTTCTCAAATTGTTGACTCTTCACCACTTGATTTTTCTCTAACTTAACATCTTCTATCTTTTGCTCTAACTCTAACATACTCGGCGGTACATCTATATTTTTAAGATGAACACGTGCTCCAACCTCGTCCATTACATCAATCGCCTTATCTGGTAACAACCTATCTGTAATATACCGATCACTTAACTTTACACATGCTTCAATGGCCTCAACGTCATAATCTACATTATGAAAATCTTCATACTTAGATTTTAAGTTTGAAAGTATAGTAATAGTTTCACCTACACTTGGTGGTTCAATTAAGACCTTCTGGAACCTTCTATCTAATGCACCATCCTTTTCGATATGCATACGGTATTCATCTAAGGTAGAAGCTCCTATACATTGCAGCTCGCCACGAGCAAGGGCAGGTTTGAAAATATTTGAAGCATCAAGGCTGCCGCTTGCCCCTCCTGCTCCTACAATTGTATGAATTTCATCAATGAAAAGAATAATGTCTCGATTTTTTTCTAACTCATTCATGATAGCTTTCATACGTTCCTCGAACTGACCACGATACTTCGTACCAGCGACTAAAGCAGCCAAGTCTAATGAAATAACTCTTTTATCAAAAAGAACACGTGAAACTTTACGTTGATGAATCCTCAATGCCAGGCCTTCTACGATAGCTGTTTTACCAACTCCAGGTTCTCCAATCAAAATAGGATTATTCTTTTTTCTTCGTGAGAGAATTTGAGACACTCGTTCAATCTCTTTTTCCCGACCCACAATGGGATCTAAGTCATCATTCTCGGCTAAGCGAGAAATATCCCGACCGAAGTTATCCAGTACAGGCGTCTTTGATTTCGTCGTCTTTTTTCTTTTGCTCGAACCACTTCCTCCGTATTGAGATGACTGTTCTTCTCCAAATTCTTCTGGTTCATCTGTACTTGCCTTAAAGTCATCCACAAAGTCATCCATTGGAGTTCCTGTAAGTTCAGCTAAAAACAAATCATAATCGACTCCAAGACGGTTCAATATCTGACAAGCTACGTTGTCTTTGTTCTTAAGAATGGAAAGCAATAGATGTTCAGATTCAATCAAATCACTTTTCAACGCCTTACGTTCCAGTTTACACAAACGAATAACTCGTTCGGCCTGACGGGTTAACGGAATACTATTTAAGCCTTCTACTTTCTTATTGCTTTTATTTTTAATTACTTTTTCTAACTCACGACGTAAATCGTATAAATCTATTCGTACATTTTTTAGTACTTGTATAGCTGTAGAATCACCTTCACGGATTAGACCTAATACAAAGTGCTCTGTACCAATAAAATCATTTCCTAACCTAAGTGCTTCTTCTCTGCTATAGTTAATTATTTCTTTTACTTTTTCTGAATATTGCGAATCCATATCTTGACAAATTTATATTATTATTGCTTACTTTGGCACAAGTTTTATACCATGAGTTTCAACATTGAGCATAAAGATAATTTCAACATTGTCACCACTACTATAGATGGCTTTGGAGGTCCAGAGTTTACAGCCTTTACGGAGTTTTTAGAAGAATATAACAGTTTAGGGAAAAATATAGTTATTGACATTTCTGGTGTTAAAGAAATGGACTCAGAAGCCATGCACCAATTGGTTGCTTTCCAAGAAGGGAGTTATAATCTCGATGTCTCCTTTGTGATTTGTTGTGCTCATGAAGATCTGTATCAAGATTTTCAGACTCTTTTTCCTACGGATACTATGATTATTACCCCTACCATGGAAGAAGCTATCGATATAATCAGTATGGATATTTTAGAACGTGATCTCATGAATGGAGAAGATTAACAAGCTACATCAAACCATCTTTCTTTTTAAGTCGTCCTTTTAATTAACGAGGAATAATAAATACTTGAATTATATGACAAGAAAGTTTAGCGTTTTTGTTTGTTTATTCTTTTGCCTATTCGGTGCAAATGCCCAGAAAAAATGGCAACTCGGGCTGGATATACAAACTTTTCAGAGCACATTTTTGAACATTGCACAACATGAAATTCAAAACGACAAACTTTTCTATTGGGGGCCTTCTGTACACCAAAACTCTGCTTTAAATTACTCCATAGGTGGGTACACGGAACGAAGAATAGGTTCCAGATACAGCTTGGACATAGGTATTCGCTTTACGCGAATAAAGAATAGTTTATTTATTGATTACTCTGTTAATGGGACCAGCAATCCCAACCATAGTACATTAAACATCAAAAGAAACTATTTTGGAGTTCCCATAAATTTTAATTTATATACCCAGTTGGCACAAAAAGTCCATTTAAAAACATCCCTTGGCTTCATTTCAAACTTTTTGATATTTTCAGCTGATAATTACAATGATATTACTCCGTTCGAACTTATGATGCCGCTAGAAGGACATTATAGAACTCTTTATACGATGGGATTGGCACGACTTGGAGCTCAATACAGTATAGGTCCCAAACGAGCTATTGCATTATACCTATTAGGAAACCTTAATTTAAACCCCGTCACAGCTAAGCGACCCTATTTTTTCTATGAAAACCTGCGTTCAGCAAATGAATTTCAATACGGTATGGGGTTGAATTATATTTTCTAGAATTAAGCGCAATTTATACTATACTTAAACCAAACTTTGCTTAAAGTTTGGTCGTCCTGCTTTACCTTTGTGAGATACATTTCAAATGCATATTTTATTAGATATCACGAACGACCCAGTCAGTTATTTACCAATTGTAATTCAGGTTGTAATTGCCATAGGTTTTGTAGCAGTTATGATGGGTGCTACTCATTTTTTGGGACCTAAAAGAAAAACCAAGGATAAGCTTCAAAACTTTGAATGCGGTATTGAACAACAAGGAAATGCAAGACAACCGCTCGCGGTGAAGTACTTTTTGGTAGCGATTCTTTTTGTGCTGTTTGATGTAGAAGTCATTTTCTTTTACCCTTATGCTGTGAACTTTTTAGACTTAGGATGGGATGGCTTTATGGCTGTGCTAATGTTTGTAGGTTTCTTTATTCTAGGTTTTACATATATTATTAAAAAGGGAGCTCTCAAATGGGAAGATTAGATATAGATTACCTTAGCTGTTTATGTAAATAAAACAAGATAAAATGGGAAGACCTGTAACACATAATACAAAGATAAAAATGGTGGAAGCTCCTCCAGGAGTTACTGGAGAAGGTTTCTTCACCACAAAACTGAGTGAAGTTGTAGGATTAGCACGCTCTAATTCAATGTGGCCTCTACCCTTCGCTACATCTTGTTGCGGAATTGAGTTTATGGCCACAATGGCTGCGCATTATGATTTAGCTCGTTTCGGTAGTGAGCGTTTAGGATTCTCACCTAGGCAATGTGACTTACTAATGGTTATGGGTACTATCTCCAAAAAAATGGGGCCTGTATTAAAACAAGTGTATTTGCAAATGGCCGAACCACGATGGGTGTTGGCTGTTGGAGCATGTGCTAGTAGCGGCGGTATTTTTGATACTTATTCAGTTTTACAAGGTATTGACCAAGTCATTCCTGTTGATGTATATGTACCAGGCTGTCCTCCTCGTCCAGAAGCTATCCTAGATGGTTTTATGCGTATTCAAGATCTAGTAAAATCAGAAAATGTACGACGACGTTCAAGCCCAGAATATAAAGAACTTTTAGAAAGCTACGGAATTCAATAGACCATGACAAACGATTTTATTACAGAGAAACTTAAAGCTGAGTTTGGCGATGAGATTTTTGATTTTGTCGAGCACTATGATATCTTAACCTTTACAGCTGACAAAGAACTGAATCTTAAGATTTTGACCTTCTTAAAAGAAGAACCAGAGTTAAACTTTGCTTATTTAAATGATCTTACGGCTATTCATTACCCAGATCAAATGGGCAAGGAATTAGCCGTTGTTTATCTTTTACAGAACCTACAATCACGTAAAAGAATTCGCTTAAAAGTATACTCAGATATTCGAACACCAGATGTATATACAGCAAGTGCTTTGTTCTCAACAGCGGATTGGCTTGAACGTGAAGCCTATGATTTCTTTGGAGTCAATTTCGTAGGACATCCAAATCTTATTCGTATTATGAATGTAGATGAAATGGATTATTTCCCGCTAAGAAAAGAATTTCCGCTTGAAGATCAAACTAGAATTGACAAGGATGATGAAATGTTTGGTCGTTAAACCCTAAAGAGATGACAGAAAGTATAGAAAGCAAAAATAATATTCCGTTACCCGAAGGGGCTATCAATAAGAGAACGTACACGATGAATCTGGGACCTACTCACCCAGCCACTCATGGTGTATTTCAGAATATTCTAGAATTAGATGGAGAACGTATCGTAAACGCAGTACCTACCGTGGGTTATATACATAGAGCTTTTGAGAAATTAGCTGAACGTCGTCCTTTCTATCAGATTACTACACTTACTGATCGTTTGAACTATTGTTCCTCTCCTATTAACAATATGGGATGGCATATGACCGTCGAGAAACTAATCGGTGTAGAACTTCCGAAACGTGTTGAATATATGCGAGTCATCGTTATGGAGCTTTCTCGTATAGCAGATCATTTAGTTTGCAACTCTGTAATTGGCGTAGATACAGGAGCTTTAACAGGCTTTGTATATGTATTTGAATTTAGAGAATTGATCTATGAAATCTTTGAAGAAATTTGCGGATCTCGACTTACAACAAACATGGGTCGTATTGGCGGTTTTGAACGCAACTTCTCTGACGCGGCTTGGAATAAATTAGATAACTTCTTGAAGACGTTCCCAAAGGCTATGAAAGAATTCGAGACTTTATTGACTCGAAATAAAATATTCATGGATCGTACTATTGGTTGTGGAGGTATTAGCCAAGAACGAGCGATCAACTATGGTTTTACAGGACCTAATTTAAGAGCTACAGGTGTTGATTATGATATTCGTACATCACACCCGTATTCTGGTTATCAAGACTTCGACTTTAATGTTCCCGTGGGTTCTACGGGAGATGTATATGACCGTTACCTTGTTCGGAATGCAGAGATATGGGAAAGTGTAAGTATTATCGAACAAGCGCTTGAAAAGATTGCGCCGCTGGACCCAAATATTTACCACGCCGACGTACCCGATTTCTATCTTCCAGAAAAAGAAGATGTTTATACCAGTATGGAAGCGCTGATCTATCATTTTAAGATCGTAATGGGTGAAACTGAGATCCCCAAAGGTGAAGTGTACCATAGTGTTGAAGGAGGTAATGGAGAATTAGGTTTTTACTTAATTAGCGATGGTGGACGCACTCCTTATCGTTTGCATTTCCGTCGTCCCTGCTTTATCTATTATCAAGCTTTCCCAGAATTGATTAAAGGTTCTATGCTCTCAGATGCAGTAGTAACCATGAGTAGTTTAAACCTCATTGCAGGAGAATTGGATGCCTAAATTTTATGTAGAACATGTTTACCGAAGAATTAAAAAGAGATATAACAGCACTTACAAAAAAATACCCTGAAGGGAAACAAAAAAGTGCTTTACTACCAGCTTTACATCTGGTGCAAGAACAAGGCAATAATTCCTTGAGTGTGGAACAAATGGACACTGTTGCGGAACTGCTAAGTTTAGAACCTATTGAGGTTTATGAAGTTGCTAGTTTTTATACCATGTTCAATTTAAAGCCTGTTGGTAAGTATGTATTGGAGGTCTGTCAAACTGGCCCTTGCATGGTTCAAGGTAGCGATGATATTATTGATTATATCAAACAAAAGCTGAATATTGAAGCTGGCGAAACATCAGCCGATGGCTTATTTACGTTGAAACCCGTTGAGTGTTTAGGAGCGTGTGGATATGCTCCTATGATGCAAATGGGCAAGTTCTATAAAGAGCATTTAACTCCAGAAAAAATTGATAAGATTATTGATGAGTGCCGCGCTGCAGTCAACTAATACAAGAAACTTATTCCATTGCATCTAGCAGATTGAAGGGAAAACTTCTTTCTTTTGTAGGGATTCTGATATCCTTCAAAAAATGAATAACACTCCCCGTACTTCTTCTCATGCCTCGATATGGCAAGAAATTAAGAATGCAATTAAAGGTATAGAGGTAGATTATACCCAAATTTCCTTAAACAGAGCTATTCTGTTACTAGCGGTCCCCATGATACTTGAGCTTATTATGGAGTCTGTGTTTGCAGTGGTAGACATTTACTTTGTTGGAAAAATAGGTTCATCAGCCGTAGCGACAGTGGGACTAACAGAAACTTATATGTTTTTGTTATATTCTGTTGCAATGGGTTTATCTATGGCTATTACGGCCATTGTAGCACGTAGGATAGGTGAAAAGAAAAAGAAAGAAGCTGGAACTGCCGCTGCACATGCTATTCTAATTGGCATAGCAGCTTCTATCCCCTTTATGATACTGGGCATTTTCTTCTCAAAAGAACTATTGAGCCTCATGGGAGCGGATACGTGGGCGCTTGAACAAGGCTATCCATATGCACAATGGATGCTTGGTTGTAATATAGTCATAGTTCTCATTTTTGTTATCAATGCAATCTTTAGGGGAGCTGGTGATGCAGCAATCGCCATGCGTGTTTTGATTATTGCAAACACCATTAATATTATCCTAGATCCAGCGTTGATCAATGGTTGGGGTTTCTTACCTGCTCTAGGTATTAAGGGAGCGGCCATAGCTACCAATATTGGTCGGGGTATAGGTGTTCTTATTCAACTTTGGTTTCTTTTTAGAGGTGGTAAGCATATAAGAATCACGCTTGCGCAATTTAAGTTAAACACTGACGTAATGTGGAATATTATTAAAACCTCCTTAGGTGGTATTGGTCAGATGATTATCTCTATGACATCATGGATATTTCTTGTACGTATTTTAGCTGATATTGGCAATAATGCAGTAGCGGCAGCTACAATTGTGGTGCGTCTTATTATGTTTACGCTCATGCCCGCATGGGGATTATCTAATGCTGCAGCTACTCTTGTTGGTCAGTATTTAGGAGCTGACAAACCGGATCAGGCCGAGTCTTCAGTATGGAAGATCGGTATCTACAATACCTTCTTCTTAATTGTTGTTTCGATCCTATACTTCCTATTTGATGAAGAACTATTACGTATTTTTTCAGATGATCCTGAAGTTATTCGAATTGGAGCCGAATGGCTGACTATTTTATCTTATTCGTACTGCATATATGGTTGGTGGATGGTCACGATTCAAGCCTTTAACGGTGCGGGTGATACTAAAACTCCTACTTGGATTAATGTTATCTTCTTCTGGATTGTTCAAATCCCACTTGCTTACCTGCTTGCCACATATATGCAATGGGAACATTCGGGTGTTTTTTGGGCAGTATTCATCTCGGAAACAACACTAGGTTTGTGTTCAATTATTCTTTTTAGAAGAGGAAAATGGAAAACGATGAAGGTGTAAACCTGCTCCACCTCTTTACTCAATTTATATCGTGTAATCAATACCAATTATGCTCACTATGTAATGCGTTGAAGATAATAAAGCTGACCTAGTTAACAAACCAACGAAGTCCTTGAAATATACGTCTACTTTAGTAGTGTAGTACTGGAATTCTCAATAAAAATTGGTTCTGGTTCAATATCACAAAACAACCCAAGTTAAGCTGACTAATATGAAAAAAAATCTTTTCTTTTTCCTCTTCTCTTCTATTGCTTTAATGTCAAACGCTCAAAGGCATAGTTGGAGTACTTCTGAAATTTTTGGTACTAAGCTATTCATTCAGAATAACGGACAATTTGATTCCTATACACCTCAAAATATTGTTTCTGATTTTGCTTATATCCATGCTGGTAATGAAATATACCTTTCTGACAAAGGATTTACTTTCAGACTAAGTAAACTTAGCCTGAAGAAGGAATATAAAGAACTTACTACGGAACAACTAAATGAAGAAAGTGAACGACATAACATTCATAATAGAATCGATAATTGGGTCAGTTTAGAGTGGATTGGTGCGAACAAAAATGCAACAATTACTCCGAATGGCAGGAGCTCACATTATATAACCTATGGCGACAAAAAATACAATTCCTACGGTTTTAGAAGTATTCGTTACAACAATATATATGATGGGATTGATGTCCTATTCGAATTGCACCCAAAAGGTGGTTTGGAATATACTTTGTTTTTAGAGCCTGGTGCTGATATTAAACAAATTCAGTTCCAGTATAAAGGACAGAATAGCCTATCCATGCTCAACGCGAAGAAAATAATTTTAAAAACGGATATTGAGGATATGTGGGAAGGTAACCTAAAGGCTTATTATAAAAATGGCGAACCCGTGAGTATAAACTATTCATTACAACATAATATCATCAGCTTTAAACCTTCAAAACCAATTGACCCTCTTCGACCGCTCATAATAGACCCATGGGTAACTACGAATACAAGTTTATCTGGTTCTACAGGTACGACCGGAGGTGAGAATAAAGCTTATGATGTAGACTTTGATATTGATGGAAACCTATTTGTAATTGGTGGTGGTGGAAATATTGGATCAACTCCAAACTCATTTTCTAAAATAGCAAAATATGACCCGAATGGAGTATTATTATGGACCTTCTCTGGAGTTTTAGTCGCACCGGTCTGGAGCTCTAGCCCTTCATCAACAAGCTATAGCCGTGTAGGGAATCTTGTAGTAGACAAATTCTCTGGTAAAACTTATATGAGCCAAGGACTGGGCTTATCATCAGGTGCTCAAATAATACGTTTAGATCCTGCCGGCAACTACGATAATTTTATCACGGGAGCCAATAATCAATTCAGAGAGATTTGGGATATGAAATTCAATTGTATTACTGGATCTGTAGTAGGAATGGGTGGTGGCACATCTTCTAATATTAATTTTGGTATCGTAGACACTACTACAGGTGTTGTTGCAATTTCGAATGCAACTGGTTTACCGGGTCTCGCACAGGATCTAGCTAGTGCAGCACTTGGGCCAAATAATGAGGTATATGCTCTTTTCTCTGCGGGAGCAGTTGCAAATGATATTCTGAAAATAAATGCAGCCTATAATGGCAACCTATGGAATGTTCCTTCTGGATACCTTACTATGGGAGAACAGCAGAACAAACCTTATGTTGCGGCTAACTCTTTCTCAAATGGTTATAATGCCCTAGCTGCAAATAACGATTACTTATTTTATTATGACGGTTTCCATCTTAAAGCAATTAATACTACTAATGGCACCAACGTAGGATCCGCAATAACGATACCAGGCCAAACTCCTAAAATGCAAGGAGGAATTGAAACGAATGAATGCGATGAAGTTTTTATAGGTGGACCGAATGGTAACATATTAAAGTATGATTTTGATGGAACAAATTTTGTAGCTAGTGGTAATCCTTTCGTTATACCTGGTCATTCTGGTCATTCCGTATATGATATTGTCTACAACTCTTTAAATAATAAATTTTACGTTTGTGGTGATCAGTTCGTTGCCACAGTTGATTACGTTATCCCTTGTGATAGTAATACGATTCAGCTACAACTAGATTCCCTTTGTCCAGATTCTATGCTCGTTACTATCCTAAATCCGGACGTTACAGCAACATACACCTTCAACTGGCACGATTCTATAACAGGCACTCTGCTGCAATCAAGTTCACCACCATTAGGAACTTATGTGGATACCCTAAGTAATTTAACACCTAATAACACCTATTCGATTACCGTTTTAAAAAATATTCCCTGTCAACTACAAAGTACAACACTTCATTTTCAGATATCCTGTGGTGATACAACTATTTATAAATGCCCTTCGGCCTACTATATACTGAATGGTGATACACTTACTGTACCAGGAATTTACTTGGATACAACCAATAACTCAACAGTTGTTCTTAAAGACCACCCAAGTCATTCTAGTACAACTCAGGCATCTATTTGTAGTGGATCTTCTTATACGTTACCCAGCAATATCGTTGTTTCCAATGCCGGCACTTATATAGATTCTTTTACAAACCAATATGGCTGTGACTCACTTATTACAACCATTCTAACCGTTATAAATCCAATACTACAAACGGTATCGGCGGATATTTGCTCTGGAGACACTTACCTACTACCAGACAATAGAAGTGTGAGTACAGCAGGGGTCTATCCATCTAGATTCACTTCGACGCAAGGTTGCGATAGCATAATAGAGACAACACTTTCTCTGGTTAGTCCACCAACTGTAACGCTACCTGCTGACAGTGTTCTTTGTGAGGGGACATCCATTACAGTTGATATCTCTATTGGTAATCCTAATACTACTTATACTTGGAACGATAACGTAACCACTGCGGTTAGACCTCTTCATGAAGCTGGTTTATATATCGCTTCGGTGACGCTACCTCCTTGCGGCCCAGTTTCAGATAGTATCCTTATAGGTATTAAAGAATGTAACTGTAATATCTTTATCCCAAATGCGTTCAGTCCTAACGGTGATACTAAAAACGAAATTTTTAAGCCCATCCTACGGTGTATTTTCCCTCCTATAAACTATTCGTTTAAGGTATTTAATCGATGGGGGCAAGAAGTGTTTGGCACAAGTAATTATCAAGAAGGTTGGAATGGCAAACTACAGAATGAAGACCAACCTATCGGTACTTATTTCTACTTAGTGCGATATAGCAACCCGAATACGAAGCAAGAATTTAGTCATAAGGGAGATGTAACCATTGTCAGGTAAAACTAGACTGTGCACTAATATTATGTAATTCCTCTTATTCTAGAGAATTATCACGAAAATAAAAACACCCTTGTTATACAAGGGTGTTTTGTGTGACCGCGTTAGGATTCAAACCTAAAACCTTCTGATCCGTAGTCAGATGCTCTATTCAGTTGAGCTACGCAGCCATTCCGATCGAACGGAGGGCAAATATAAAATAAAATCTCACCTTTGCAATTCTTATTTAAAGAAAAAATGAAAATTGAATTATGGACCTTAGAAAAATCAGGGAAGAATGATTTTAGTTCATCGATCCTTGATTATGAACAGCGTATTAAACGTTATGCTTCGTTTGATCTTAAGACTATTGATAATAGTAAGCTTAGCTCTAAAAAGAGCTCACAAGAAGAAATTAAGAGCAGGGAGTGGAAGCTTATTGATAAGTATCTTAAACCCAATGACTTTTTAGTCCTTTTAGACGAACGTGGTAAAGAGGTCCGATCTGTACAATTAGCTGAACAGTTTAATCAATGGCAATTATCCAATAAGGGCAAGATAATTATTTTGATAGCAGGAGCATTTGGGCCTGATAACGAACTTAGAAAGCGAGCAAATCTAACTTTATCACTCTCTAAACTGACCCTACCCCATCGCATTGTAAAACTTCTTATAATAGAACAAATCTATCGTGCATTTTCTATCTTAAATGGTGAAAAATATCATCATGATTAATTACATTTGCACTCCTTTGGCGAGATAGCTCAGTTGGTTAGAGCGCAGCACTCATAATGCTGAGGTCCCGAGTTCAAATCTCGGTCTCGCTACCAAAAAAACTTCAAGTGAAAGCTTGAAGTTTTTTTATTCCCCCATCTAGAAGATATTGGCGAACCACCCACTATTAAGTAAAATGCTAAGCAATCAAGTCATTTCACTTTGCGACTAAACTGTACTACTCTATTTTCTTCTCTATCTTAGATAAAGAATGCACTCCTTTAGATGTAGCTATATTGTTCAACTCGTAAACTGAACAATGTTTTCTTTTTCAATAAATAAATCAAAGGGTATCAGACTCTGAAATGACGGTTGGAAAAATTTCTATTATTCACAAAATAAGAATTCGTATAACTTCTATAATATTAGATTTTTGATATTATCAAATATCAAAACGACCCTATCCAGCCAATAGTAATTTTCAGTTTTGAAATCTTAGCTAAACTATAAACAGTTATAAAATACAAAAATCCTCGACCGAAATCGAGGATTAAATATCTTTTTAAAAGAATACTTTTTAACCGTTAACCACTTGAGTAGGTGTTGTTCTTGGCTGACGCCCACCGATTCTACCCGTTTCCGTTAACCCATCGTAGTGACGCATTAATAAGTGTGATTCTATTTGTTGTAAAGTGTCCAATATTACTTGAACGGCAATCAACATTGAAGTACCACCATAAAACTGAGCAAAACCTTGTGTCACACCAAATAAAGCTGCAATTCCAGGCATAATACCAATAACTGCTAAGAACACCGCACCTGGCAACGTAATACGATCTAATACCATACCTATGAAGTTAGAGGTATCTGTCCCAGGTTTTACTCCTGGTATAAATGCATTATTACGCTTAAGATCATCCGCCATTTGCTGAGGATTAATAATAATAGCTGTATATAGATAAGTAAACCCAACAACCATTACAAAGTAAATTGCATTATAGCCAAGCGATGTGTAATCTGATAAACCTGCTACCCAAGAGTCCGGGTTGTCAGAAAACCCAGCAAACATAGAAGGAATAAACATGATCGCCTGAGCGAAAATGATAGGCATTACACCCGCACTATTTACTTTCAAAGGAATAAAGTCACGATTACCACTTACGTCTTTAACACTAGAAGCTCCTACCATACGACGAGCGTAATTAATAGGAATTCTACGAACAGCTTGAGAAAGTAATACAATGGCCATGATTACGATAATCATAACAGCTATTTCGATTAAGAAAATAAGCATCCCACCACCACCATCAGCTTTACTGAAGTATTCTTGTGTAGTTAAAGGAATAAAACGGGCTATAATCCCTGCCATGATCAGTAATGAGGTACCGTTACCAATACCTTTATCAGTGATTTTCTCACCCATCCACATAACGAATAAGGTGCCACTTACTAGAACGATAACTGTTGTTACCATCCAGATAAAGCTATCGTTTACAATAGCCGGTCCGTATTGTTGACGAATGAAGGAAATATAACCAATAGATTGGAAGAGGGTAACAATTACAGTTAAGTAACGTGTGTACATCTGTACCTTCTTACGGCCACTTTCCTCTTTCTGAAGTTTTTGAATCTGCGGCACTGCAATTTGCGCTAATTGCATCGCAATACTAGCAGAGATATATGGCATAATCCCTAAGGCAAAAATTGAAGCCTTAGAAAAGGCACCTCCAGCAAACATGTTAATCATTCCAAGCAAGCCATCCTGCGCAGCAGGTGTCAAACTAGATAAAATATTTGCATCAATACCCGGTAATACGATTTGTACACCAAGACGATAAATCAACAATAGGGCTAGCGTAAAAATGATTCGCTTGCGCAAATCTTCTATGCTCCAAATGTTCTTTAAGGTGTTTATAAATTTTTTCATTATCTCTTTATAATTATCTAGCCTATTGCCAGCCTATAGTTCTTAAATTAATTCTATCGTACCGCCTTTCTCTTCAATCGCTTTCTTAGCAGTTTCAGTAACAGCATTTACTTTAAATGTATATGCTTTAGATACCTCTCCTCTTCCTAAGATTTTGATCTTATCCGTGCGGTTTATGAATTTGTGAATGTACAAATTTTCTGCCGTAAATTCTGACAATTCGTACTTTTCAGCGATTTTCTCTATTTGATCTAAATTGAACGTTTTATAGTCAATTCGATTAATATTCTTGAAACCACGTTTTGGCACACGACGTTGTAACGGCATCTGACCACCTTCACTATGACGCTTTACCTTATAGTTTGCTCTTGATTGAGCACCTTTATTACCACGTGTAGCCGTACCTCCTTTTCCAGAGCCTTGTCCACGACCTACTCTTTTCTTAGGATTAATCTTCGCGCCTTTAGCGGGTCTTAATGTATGAAGTTTCATCTTTTCTTATTTTTCTATTGTAACTAAATGTTCTACTTTCTTGATCATACCCATGATTTGAGGAGTTTCCTCTTTTTCCACTGTATGATTGATTCTTCTTAGACCTAAAGCCTTCAAAGTATCTTTTTGTCTTTGTGAGCGATCAATAGCGCTCTTTACCTGTGTTATCTTTACTTTGGCCATGTTGTTAGTTTTTATCCGTTAAAAACGGTTTTCAAGTCAACGTTTCTGTCTTTAGCAACTGTCATAGGTGAACGCATCAAATCCAACGCTTTGAAAGTAGCTTTAACTACATTCTGAGGATTATTAGAACCATAAGATTTTGCAAATACATCTTTAATTCCTGCAGCCTCTAATACAGCACGCATACTACCTCCAGCAATTACACCCGTACCAGGTGAAGCTGGCTTAATCAATACTCTTGCAGCTCCTGCTTTCAAAAATACTTCATGAGGGATGGTACCATTATGAAGAGGAATTGTTTTCAAATTTTTCTTCGCATCATCAATTCCCTTCTGAATCGCTTTTTGAACCTCTTTTGCTTTACCCATACCTTGGCCTACAATACCTTGTCCATTTCCTACTACTACAAGAGCAGAAAAGCTAAATGTACGTCCACCTTTAGTTGTTTTTACTACACGATTTATAGATACTACTTTATCTTGTAATTCTATTTCGCCAGCTTTAGGTTGTGGTTTATTATCTCTTGGTTTCATTTCCTTCTTTCTTTATTATTAAAATTTAAGTCCTCCCTCACGAGCAGCTTCTGCTAATGCTTTAATGCGTCCATGGTATAAGTAACCACTTCTGTCAAATACAACATGTTCAATACCTGCTGATTTTGCTTTTGCCGCAATTGCTTTTCCAACTTCCGCGCTTTGCTCTAATTTGGTTCCTTTGAAGCTTGCTAAGTCCTTGTCAAGATAACTTGCTGCAGCCAAAGTCGTACCATCTTTATCATTAATCAACTGAGCATATATGCCTTTGTTGCTTCTAAATACTGACAGACGTGGCTTCTCCTGTGTCCCGCTCACCTTAGAGCGTACACGCCATCTTAGCTTTTGTCGTCTGACTACTTTTGGATCTAATTTACTCATTTCTAAAAATCTTTTTTACTTATTTTAATTAAGCCGCACCTGCTGCTTTACCAGCTTTACGTCTAATATATTCTCCTTGGTAACGTACCCCCTTACCTTTATATGGCTCAGGTTTACGTAAGCTACGAATTTTTGCTGCTACTTGACCAATTAACTGCTTATCAATACCTTCTAGTATAACACGAGGTGGCTGACCTTTTTGAGTTTCAGTCGATACTTTAAGTTCTGCGGGAATCTCAACAATAATATTATGAGAATAGCCTAATGCTAAATCTAATATATTTCCTTGGTTCGCAGCTTTATAACCTACACCAACCAACTCCAACGTTCTAGTGTAACCATTTGTTACTCCTTCAATCATATTGCTGATTAACGAACGGTATAAGCCGTGCTTAGAACGTGTATCTTTTGACTCATCTTTTCTTACTACAGTTAATTCACCTTCTTCTATTTCAATAGATAAATTCGGTGATATTTCTTGCGTCAATTCGCCCTTAGCTCCTTTAACGGTAACCATATTACCGTCATGCTTTACGGTAACGCCATCTGGCATTGAAATGGGTGCTTTTCCTATTCTTGACATAATCTCTTCTTTTTAATAATTATTAATATACTTGGCAAAGAACTTCTCCACCTACGTTATTAGCCTTAGCTTCTTTATCCGTCATTACACCTTTTGAAGTTGAAACAATCGCGATTCCTAAACCATTCTTTACACGACGAATTTCTGCTGGTTTAGCATAACGACGTAATCCAGGACGACTAATACGGTCCAAACCACGTATTGCAGGTTCTTTAGTTACCGCATCATATTTTAATGCAATTTTTATAAGCCCTTGCTTATTATCATCTTCAAACTTATACTTCAAAATATAACCTTTCTTGTAAAGAATTTCAGTCATATTCTTTTTCAAATTAGATGCAGGAATTTCTACAATACGATGTTGCGCCATTTGTGCGTTACGTATTCTTGTTAGATAATCTGCTATTGGATCTGTTACCATTTTTTGTTTGTTTTATTTTTTATTGTTTAGTCAGTTTAGTTTTACTACTTAACTATTCCATTTATTCTTTTATAAAGCAGTAAGAATACTACCAGCTCGCTTTTTTAACACCTGGAATCTTACCATCTAAGGCCATTTCTCTGAATACCAAACGTGATACGCCAAAATAACGGATATAACCTTTTCCTCTTCCTGTGATCGCACAACGATTTTTCAATCTTACTTTAGAAGAATTTTTAGGTAATAAGTCCAAAGCTTCCCAGTTTCCTTCAGCTTTTAACTTTGCTCGCTTCTCAGCATATTGCGCTACCATTTTTTCTCTCTTGCGCTGTCTCGCTTTTATTGATTCTTTTGCCATATTGGTCTATATTAATTTTCGTTCTTATTTATGTTATCGAAAGGCATTCCTAACTCTCTAAGTAATTCGTAAGCTTCTTCATTTGTTTTACCAGAAGTGACAAACGTAATGTCCATACCCGTAATTTTATTGATTTTATCAATATCAATTTCCGGGAAAATGATTTGCTCAGTTACACCTAAGGTATAGTTCCCTCGTCCGTCAAATGCTTTATGGCTAATTCCTTTAAAGTCGCGAACACGAGGTAAACTTGCTGAAATAAATCGATCTAAGAATTCCCACATTTTATGCCCTCTCAAAGTTACACGAACTCCTACAGGCATTCCTTTACGTAACTTAAAGTTTGAAATATCCTTCTTCGATAAAGTTGGAACTGCTTTTTGACCAGCAATATTTGTCATTTCTTCAATAGCATTATCCACCAAACGCTTATCTGCTACAGAACCTTTGGTACCCTGATTCAAACAAATTTTTTCAAGTTTGGGTGTTTGCATAGAAGATTTGAATTCAAACTTTTTCATCAAAGCTGGAACTACTTCTTCCAAATACTTCTTTTGTAATCTTGGTATGTATTTTTCTGTACTCATTACTTAATTACTTCTTTTGATTTTTTAGATACTCGGTTTACACCTTTATCTGTTCTTTCCTTTGTGATACGCACTCCTCTACCTTCTTTAGCATCCCAAAGCATAACGTTAGACATTGCAATAAAAGCTTCTTCTTTAACAATTGTACCTTGAGGGTTTTGTGCATTGGGTTTCAAGTGTTTAGTAGCTATTGCTACACCTTCTACTTTAACCTTAGGGTTGTGTGCATCGGCTAACACAGCCATTACTTTCTTAGGTGTAGTTAGGTCCTTATTAGCACCTGCAATTACTACAACCTCATCACCCTTTTTTATTTTATATTTTGGTTGAAATCTCATTTTCAAATATTTTTTAAAGCACCTCTGGTGCAAGTGAAACAATTTTCATATATCCAGCATCACGTAATTCTCTAGCTACAGGCCCAAAAATACGTGTACCTCTTGGCTCATCTGAAGCGTTTAAAATCACAGCTGCATTATCATCAAAACTGATATAAGAACCATCTTTACGACGGATTTCTTTCTTAGTACGTACAATTACGGCCTTAGCAACAGTTCCTTTCTTAAGAGCTGCACCAGGTGTTACCTGTTTTACACTCACTACTATCTTATCACCCACTCCGGCGTAACGTTGCCCTGAATTACCCAGTACACGAATACAAAGTACTTCTCTTGCACCACTATTATCTGCTACTCCCAATCGAGATTCTTGCTGTATCATTTCTCTTTAATTTAATTTTCTTAATAATTTATTTAGCCTTTTCTATTACTTCAACTAAGCGCCAAGTCTTATTCTTACTTAAAGGACGCGTTTCCATGATACGAACTGTATCACCTATTCCACACTCGTTCTTTTCATCGTGAGCTGCGAACTTCGACGTTTTCTTTACGAATTTTCCGTAAAGTGGGTGTTTAACCTTACGTAGTACAGCAACTGTAATGGTTTTGTCCATCTTATCGCTGGTTACGATACCCATTTTAGTCTTTTTACGACCTCTTTCGATTGTTGTTTTTGTTTCTTCTGACATAATATTTATTTATTATTTATCCCAACACTTTGAGATTAGCTTAGTTGTGTTCTACGAGTTTGCTCAGTTTTTAATCGTGCAATTTGTCTGCGTACATCCGTAATTCCTTTTGGATTTTCGATGGGCGTAATCGCATGACTAAATTTCATCTTCTTTAAACGATCGCTAGACTCAACGATTTCCTTTTGGATATCTTCGTCACTAAGTTTCGTCAAATCTTGTTTTTTATTCTTTGCCATGATCTCGGTTATTTCTTGTTATTATTTTTCAGCGTAATCTCTACGTACTACAAATTTTGTTTTGATCGGTAGTTTCTGAGCACCAAGGCGCAATGCCTCTTTGGCAACTTGCATAGACACACCAGTTACTTCAAACATGATTCTACCAGGTGCTACAACAGCTGCGTAGTATTCTAAATTACCTTTACCCTTACCCATTCTTACCTCTGCCGGTTTAGCTGTGATTGGTTTATCAGGAAAAATTCGAATCCATACTTGCCCTTCTCTTTTCATATGACGCGTCATAGATTGACGAGCAGCCTCAATTTGACGATTGGTGATCCACTTTGGCTCTAAAGCCTTTAATCCAAATGTTCCAAATGCCAAGGTTGTACCACGTTTTGCGTTTCCTTTGATACGGCCTTTTTGGGCTTTTCTATGTTTTGTTCTTTTTGGTTGTAACATTACTTAGTTCTTTTATTCGTTCTCTTATTTATCGTTTCTGCGTCCACGACCACCGCCTTGACGACCACCTCTAGGAGCACCTCCTCTACCACGGTTGCCTCCACGGCCACCCTTATTATCTTTATCAAACCCAAAATTTGGATTCAAATCTCTTTTCTGAAGTACCTCACCTTTACAAATCCATACTTTTATACCAATCTTACCGTATACAGTTTGAGCAAATAGTGAACAATAGTCGATATCCATTCTCCATGTATGTAAAGGAGTGCGACCTTCTTTCATTTCTTCACTACGAGCAATCTCAGCACCGTTCAAACGCCCTCCTACTTTTACCTTGATTCCTTCAGCACCCATACGCATTGTTTGCTGGATCGCTAACTTAATAGCACGCTTATAGTTTACACGACCTTCTATTTGTTTTGCAATTGTATCAGCTACAATATTTGCATCAAGCTCAGGGCGACGAATTTCGTAAATATTGATTTGAACGTCCGACTTTGCGGTCAACTTTTTCAATTCTTCTTTAATTCGATCTACCTCTTGACCTCCTTTTCCGATAATAATCCCTGGGCGAGAAGTGTGTACCGTTACAATCAACTTACCAAGCATACGCTCTATAACAATCTTGGCAATACCACCACGATTGATCCGTGCGTTTAAATACGTACGAATCTTATTATCTTCTATAAGGTTTGGAGCATACGTTCTCTTATCACCATACCAACTACTATCCCAACCACGTATGATTCCAAGACGATTACCTATTGGATTTGTTTTTTGACCCATTTACTTATTTATTTTCAGTTTCGTTATTATCGTTATTTTCTACTTCTACCGTTGCTTCAGGAGTAGCCTCAACAACTGCAGTAGGATTTTTTTGATCTACTACTATTGTTACATGGTTACTTCTTTTACGAACACGGTATGCACGTCCTTGTGGTGCGGGCAACATCCTTTTAAGCATACGGCCACTATCCACAAATACGGTTTTTACTATTAAATCGTCTATATCCTCACTTTCGTTTTTAAGCTGCCAGTTTGAAATAGCACTTCTCAATAATTTTTCTAAAGGCGTAGAAGGATGTTGTGTATTGTACTTCAAGAAGTTCAATGCATTCTCAACTTTCATTCCTCTAATAACATCTACCAACAAACGCATTTTGCGAGGTGACGTCGGGTAATTTCTTAATCTTGCTACTGCTTCCATGATTTATCTTTTATTTCCACTATGAGCTTTAAAGTTTCTAGTTGGTGAAAACTCACCTAACTTATGACCTACCATATACTCTGTAATATATACAGGAATAAATTTGTTCCCATTATGTACTGCGAATGTATGTCCAACGAAGTCTGGAGTAATTGTAGAGCGACGGCTCCAAGTTTTAATTACACCCTTCTTAGTGTCACCAGCATTCATCGCATCTACTTTACGAAGAAGCTTAGTAGCAACATAAGGTCCTTTTTTTATCGATCTAGCCATTTATAATATCTTTTAATAATTATTTATTTGATAACTTTTTACCATTTCTACGTACAAGGATTAGTTTATCAGAACCTTTACCTCTCTTACGTGTCTTTTCTCCTTTTGCGTACTTACCAGTACGAGAACGTGGGTGACCACCTGAAGCGCGTCCTTCACCACCACCCATCGGATGGTCAACTGGGTTCATCGCAACACCACGAGTACGAGGCCGAACACCTAACCAACGTTTACGTCCAGCTTTACCATAGGACTGTAATTGATGATCTGAATTAGAAACTGTACCAACGGTAGCCCAACAATTAATAGAAACACGGCGTAATTCACCAGAAGGCATTTTTAATACGGCATATTTTTCTTCCTTAGCATTCAACTGTGCAGAAGCTCCAGCACTTCGTACTAGAATTCCTCCTTGGTTTGGTTGTAGCTCAACATTGTGTATAATTGTACCTAAAGGCATATTACGCAAGGGTAAGTTATGACCTAATTCTGGAGCTACTTTCTCACCGCTGATTACTTTATCACCTACTTTAAGACCTTGAGGAGCGATAATATAACGCTTCTCGCCATCTGCATAGTTTAATAATGCGATGAAAGCAGTACGGTTTGGATCATATTCAATTGTAGCCACAGTTGCTTCAATATCATTCTTATTTCTTTTGAAATCAATGATACGATAATGCTTTCTATGTCCACCACCTCGGTAGCGCATTACACGACGACCTTGACTGTTACGGCCTGCAATTGATTTTTTCTTCTCAAGCAATGACTTCTCTGGCTGATCCGTAGTTACTTCAGCGTATGCGTTCCCCACTCTCCAGCGAGTGCCTGCCGTCATTGGTTTATATTTCTTTAATGCCATCTTTTATATTCTTTAAAATGCGTATAAATCTATTATATCTCCTTCCGCCAAAGTAACAATTGCCTTTTTGTAAGCAGATGTTTTACCTGTTAATAAACCGTCTTTAGTAAAACGTGATTTAAACTTACCAGGCATTACACAAGTATTTACATTTTCTACAGTAACTCCGTAAAAATCTTCAATTGCACTTTTTATCTCAAGCTTATTGGCTCTACGATCACAAGCGAACATGTAACGATTAAACTTCTCAGTTTGCTCATTAGCCTTCTCACTTACAATCGGGCTTTTTAATATTTCGTTTAGTCTCATTGCTTCTGTTTTTTATCGTTTATTCTGCTACCTCTACTTCCTCTGGTTTTTCCGAAAATACTTTTGCAGCGGCCTCAGAAAATACTAATGTATCGGCATTTACAATATCATGTGTATTTGTATCGCTCAACTGACAAACATGCATCTTAGGTAAATTTCTTACACTTAAGAAGAAGTTATCACGAAAACCATCTACAATAAACATAACACGCTTGCCAGTTAACTCAAGATTATTCAATAAAGCAACAGCTTCTTTTGTTTTAGGTGCCTCCCACTCTAAAGAATCAATTACTTTAATCTTATTATCCTTTGCCTTATAACTAAGTGCTGACACACGCGCCATATCTTTTTCTTTTTTGTTCATTTTGAACGTGTAAAGACGTGGCTCAGGACCATGTACCGTACCACCACCTTTGTATAAAGGATTACGCAAATTCCCTTTACGAGAACCTCCTGTACCTTTCTGACGGTGAAGTTTTTTTGTAGACCCTTGCACTTCAGCACGACCCTTAATCTTATGCGTACCCATATGTTGTGCAGCACGATATTGCTTCACTGCTAAGTAAATCAAATGATCATTAGGTTGTGCACCAAAAACACTATCTGGAAGCTCTACCGAACGTCCTGTTGATTTCCCCTCTTTATTTATAACGTCTATCTGCATCTTAATTATGTATTAATACTGTTGAACCATTATATCCAGGTACTGAACCATTTACTAAAATGTAGTTCTTCTCTGGGAATATTTTTACTATTTCTAAAGCTTGCACTTTAACTCGCTTACCACCCATACGGCCAGCCATACGCATTCCTTTGAATACTTTTGCAGGATACGAAGCACCACCGATTGACCCAGGTGCTCTACCTCTATTGTGCTGACCATGCGTAGCATCGCCCACACCAGCAAAACCATGACGCTTTACAACACCTTGGAAACCTTTACCTTTAGAAGTTCCCACAACACTAATCTTTTCACCTTCCTCGAAAATGCCACAATCGATCGAATCACCTAATCCGGCCTCAAGCTCACAATTTCTAATTTCTTTTACTACTTTTTTAGGAGTAGTATTGGCTTTGGCAAAATGTTGTTGCATAGCGTTAGGAGTATTTTTCTCCTTTTTTTCGCCGTACGCAATCTGAGTTGCATTATAACCATCAGATTCTTCAGTCTTTACTTGTGTAACTACACAAGGACCTGCTTCAATAATTGTACAAGGAATTTGCTTCCCAGCATCCGTAAAAATGCTAGTCATCCCTATTTTTTTTCCAATTAGTCCTTTCATCCTATTTTTTAGTTTTTTTGTCAGAGCCAAGCCGAAGCGTGGGTAACTATATCTTAAAATTTTGTTTGTATGTTATGCTTTGATCTCTACTGCTACACCACTTGGCAAATCTAATCGTGACAAAGCGTCTACTGTTTTAGAAGACGAAGTATAAATATCTAACAATCTCTTATGCGTATTTAATTCAAACTGCTCACGCGACTTTTTATTTACGTGTGGCGATTTCAATACAGTAAAAATTTTCTTCTTTGTTGGAAGAGGTAATGGACCAGTAACAAATGCACCAGTCGCCTTTACTGTTTTAGCAATCTTTTCAGCTGATTTATCAACCAAATTGTGATCGTAAGACTTTAACTTTATTCTTATTCTTTGCGACATAATATTTGCCCCACTATTTTTTTGGGATTGCAAAAGTACATTCTTTTAGAAACTGACCAAACTTTTGTCCTAATTATTTGACCAAAATCTGGGCAAATACCGCATAATTAATAATATCGCGAAAATTAGCATCTATTCCTTCCGAAATAACAGTCTTCCCATCATTCGATAAGATTTGTCGGATCCGTAAAAGTTTGGTAATGATCAAATCTGTAAAACTTTCCTGACTCATATTTCGCCAAGCTTCTCCATAATCATGATTTTTGGCAAGCATTAACTCAAATGTCTCTTGCTGATGCTTGTTATATAGACCAGTTGCACGCTCTGGCTCTAGCTCCCACTCCTCATCATTATTTAGTTCTAACTGAATTAGCGCAATAATGCCATAGTTTACAATCGCTTTCCATTCACCAGCGACCTCATCTTCAACCTTCTGTTGTCCCACTTCTTGAATATTACGAATTCGTTTCGCTTTAATATAAATCTGATCTACAATAGATATAGGCCTTAAAACACGCCAAGATGTACCATAGTCTTGCATTTTTTTCAAATAAATGCTTCTACACACCCCTATAATCTCATTGTATTCCGCTGTCGTGTTCGCCATTCGGCCTCAAAAGTAGCGCTCGCAACTTTTTATTTTTTGTTTTTTTAATTTTTAATTTGCTCAAAACACTAAATTAGCCACTCTATTCCATGAGACACTACTCTATTAATGTTAACGGGCAGCTCATAACATTTGACCAGCCCAAAATAATGGGAATTATTAATGTAACGCCTGATAGTTTTTATGCGCAAAGTAGAAAACAGGCTTTGGAAGAAATCATTTACACGGCAGGACAAATGATAACCCATGGGGTTACTTTTATTGATGTAGGAGGTATGAGCTCTAGACCTGGAGCCAAAGAAATTAGTATACAAGAAGAAATTGACCGAGTATGCCCTGCCATTGAAAGCATATTATCAACCTACCCTAATGCCATTATTTCTATTGATACCTATAGAAGCCAGGTTGCATCTGCGGCCATTACCACTGGCGCAACTATTATTAATGATATTGCTGGTGGTGACCTAGACCAAGACATCCTTAAAATAGCATCGAAACATGAAACCCCTTATATATGTATGCATATGCAAGGAATTCCAATGCATATGCAAAGTAACCCTACCTATGAACATGTAGTTCAGGATGTTTTCAAAAACCTACGGATAAAAATTGTTCGTTGTAGGGAGGCCGGTATTAAAGATGTTATTGTTGATCTTGGATTTGGTTTTGGAAAAACTATTGAGCACAACTTTAAACTGTTGAAACATATGGACTATTTCCAGCATCTAGATTGTCCTATCCTAGCGGGCCTTTCTCGAAAATCTATGTTATACAAACCGCTTGATATCCAAGCTGACGATTCATTACATGCCACAATTACTGCTCAAACGATTGCACTTCAAAAAGGAGCCAATATTCTACGGGTACATGATGTAAAAGAAGCGATGGAGTGTGTTAAAATCTGGGAGCTCTCCAACAGTTAAGTAATAAATTATAAAAGAATAAAATCAACCAAGGCCTTCTTTATTCTTTCGGCAATATCAACATCTGGCGAATTATAAGTTTTATAATTTTCCTGAAAATCTTTAGGTGCAACCTTAAGTACATGATTAACATCTTTCACAAGAACCTTTCTAGCCTTTTTGTTTGCATTGGCTAAAGCATCTGCATTATCAACACTTACCTGAATATCATTGTCACCCTGAATAACCAAGACGGGCATTTTCAATTTGGCAATTTCAATGCGAGGATCATACCGAAACCAGTCAATCATATACTTATTCATTGTTGGTCTAAAAAGTGATACGAGTTGCGGATTAAACTTAGTAACTGGCTTTCCCATTTTAAGTGTATCCAATATTCCGAACGCATCAGCGCGCATTTCATCTGGCAAAGTCTTCAGCTGCTTTCTTAGCACTTCGTCCGCAGGATACCCAGGGCCAGCCAAAGAAATATACTTATACACTTCTACTTTTTGAGCGGCCAACATACCAACCGTTGAACCTTCACTATGTCCTAATATCACAATGCGCTCTACCCCATTTTGTTGCTTCAAAAAATCGCAAATGGCAACAACAACCTCTACATTATTCGTAAAGATAAAATCCTCTTCAGGGATTCCTGGAGTACTTTCTGCAATCCCTAATTTATCATAGCGCAACGAAGAAATTCCATGTTGTGCAAAATGCTCAGCTAAAAATTTATAAGCGTTTGATTGCATCTGTACATTATTACAATCACGATCTGTTGGGCCCGAGCCAGCAATAATTAACACAACAGTGCCGTTAAATTTTGGGGCCTTAAGAAAGGTACCTTTAACTACATACTGATAATCCTTAAACGGAATACTGACTTCTACCGATTGTGACCAAAGCATTACATAAGAGCATAACAAGAGTAATAGAAGCGTCATTTTTTTCATACCACAAAGGTAATTGTAAATATGTTCAATAAAATTATTTACCTTAATAACGAACCTGTATGAAGAACTTTATTTCCATACCAAAACCTTGTTATGAGAACTGGGAAAATATGACACCCGAGGAACAAGGCCGTCATTGCTCAAAGTGCAATATCGTAGTAAAAGACTTTACAACAATGAGTAACGAAGAAATACTAAAGTACTTAGAGATAAATACAACACGCACTTGCGGGAGGGTAAGAAATCAACAGCTTTATAAGCTACCAAGTTTAAATACCCAATTAAGAAAATTTCTTTATGCCTTCGCTCTTATTTTCTTACCTTTTATTGCCATACCCTCTACGGCTCAAATAAAACCGAATAGCTTAAAGGATAATTATTTCCAAATATCAGGCGCAATTAAAGGAAAAATATTAGACGACAAGGGAAATCCCGTACCTTTTGCCAGCCTAGGAGTTTTTCAGCATGGAGTACTCAAAGGCCAAAGTAAAACCAATCTTAACGGAAAATTCGTCATTAAACCTTTGACTTGTGGAACTTACTCCTTAAGAATTTCATCGGTAGGTTTTGTCAAAACAGAGCTTAAGGGAATCATAGTAAACTCTGGCAAATCAACTTTAAAAAACGTTAAACTCAAAAAGAAAATCCGATGTGTTACGGTTGGGATTATTATTAGAACAGATAATAGAATTGATCCACAACGCCCAGGTAGAAAATTCATCTCAGGAAGCCAATTGAATAGACTCCCAGATTGGTAAAAAATATTCGAAGCGGACTTACAAAAGGCTAATATTTCAAATCTCATAATTCAAAATTATTTTCTCACTTAAAGATTTCGTAAATTCGCGACACTTGAAATTTACAGATTATGGCATTTGATATTGATATGATAAAAGAGGTATACCAACGTATGCCTGAGCGTATAGCAGCGGCAAAAGCTGCTGTAGGAAAACCACTTACTCTTTCTGAGAAAATATTATATAATCACCTTTGGGATGGTGCAGCAACGACTTCTTATGTAAGAGCTAAAGATTATGTGGATTTTGCCCCAGATCGTATCGCTTGTCAAGATGCCACTGCACAAATGGCTTTATTGCAGTTTATGCAAGCGGGAAAGGCAAAAGTAGCTGTTCCAACAACTGTGCACTGCGACCACCTGATACAAGCAAAAATGGGTGCTGATGCTGATTTACAAAATGCCATCAATCAATCAAGCGAAGTTTTTAATTTTTTGGAATCAGTATCGAACAAATACGGTATAGGTTTTTGGAAACCTGGTGCGGGTATTATTCATCAGGTAGTTCTAGAAAATTATGCGTTCCCGGGTGGTATGATGATTGGTACAGATAGCCATACTGTAAATGCTGGCGGTCTTGGCATGGTGGCCATAGGAGTAGGGGGAGCTGATGCCGTAGATGTTATGGCTGGCATGCCATGGGAACTTAAGTTTCCTAAGCTCATTGGTGTCAAGCTTACTGGAAAACTATCTGGCTGGAGTGCTCCCAAGGACGTAATTCTTAAAGTTGCTGAAATCCTTACTGTAAAAGGTGGCACAGGTGCCATTGTTGAGTACTTTGGAGAAGGTGCTATGGGCATGTCATGTACAGGTAAAGGAACCATTTGTAATATGGGTGCAGAAATAGGTGCAACAACTTCTACTTTTGGTTATGATGAAAGCATGGAGCGTTATTTACGAGCTACTGATCGAGCAGATATTGCTGACGCAGCCAATGCTGTGAAAGAGCACCTTACAGGGGACCCTGAAGTATATGCTCATCCAGAACAGTATTTTGATCAGGTAATAGAAATCAATTTAAGTGAATTAAAGCCTCATTTAAATGGGCCTTTCACACCAGACTTGGCAACCCTAGCTGGTAGCGACATGACGACTAAAGCTGAAGAAAACCAATGGCCTCTTGAAGTAGAATGGGGTTTAATTGGCTCTTGTACCAATTCCAGTTACGAGGATCTTTCCCGTGCAGCTTCTATAGCTGAAGACGCAGTAAAAAAAGGATTAAAACCTAAGGCAAAATTTGGTATTAACCCAGGATCTGAACAAGTACGCTTTACTGCAGAACGCGATGGACTGCTAAAAGATTTTGAAGATTTAGGTGCAATTATTTTCACGAATGCCTGTGGACCATGTATTGGACAATGGGCACGCTATAGCGACCCTAAAAATGCACCTAAGAATAGTATCGTTCACTCTTTCAATAGAAACTTTGCTAAACGAGCGGATGGAAACCCCAACACGCATGCCTTTGTAGCCTCACCCGAGTTAGTTGCCGCTATTGCAATAAGCGGGCGTTTAGACTTTAACCCAGCAACTGATAAATTGGTTAACAATCAAGGTGAAGAAGTCATGCTAGATGAACCTACTGGTTTCGAACTTCCACCTAAAGGGTTTGACGTGGAAGATGCGGGATATCAAGAACCTGTAGCAGATGGAAGTAATGTAGTAGTTAATGTAGCAGATGATTCTAACAGACTGCAACTACTCACACCTTTTGTACCAATTGGAGATGAAATCAAAGGAGCTAAACTGTTAATCAAAGCATTTGGAAAATGTACTACTGACCATATTTCCATGGCAGGACCGTGGCTAAAATTCCGAGGACATTTGGATAACATTTCTAACAACTGTTTGATTGGTGCGGTTAATGCATTTAATAAAGCAACGGACAAGGTAAAAAATCAGCTGACCGGTGAATACGGTGCCGTGCCAGCTACCCAAAGAGAATATAAAGCGGCGGGGGTTCCTACAATAGTCGTTGGAGATCATAACTATGGCGAAGGCTCTTCTCGTGAGCACGCAGCTATGGAACCAAGACATTTGGGTGTTGTAGCTGTTATAGTAAAATCATTTGCACGGATACATGAGACAAATTTAAAGAAGCAAGGAATGCTTGGTTTGACTTTCGCCAATGAATCGGATTATGATTTAATTCAAGAAGACGACACGATCAATTTCTTAGATCTAAATGATTTCGCACCTGGTAAGCAATTAAACATTGAGTTTGTGCATGCCGATGGCAGTAAAGATGTAATTGCTTGTAACCATACCTACAATGCTGGACAAATCGAATGGTATCGTGAAGGTTCGGCTCTCAATTTGATAAAGAAACAGAATGCGTAATACGATATAACCTGAATCGAATAAGAAGAACGCCTCGATAATATCGAGGCGTTCTTACTTATACAGTAAAGCCCCCGTCAAAGACGAGGGCTTAAGTAATGAGAGAAAATACTAACCCCTATTTAAACTCCACATTACAAGTGCGAAAGTAAGTCCTAAATTTGAAAATGATCTAAGTTCATAAACTTAATCCACGTACAAACCAGGCTTTTTTCTGTTCTTCCAATGTATTCAAAATAAAACCCCAAATACCTGCCAGATTACAACAAATCATATCGATCTGCATTCATAACTTTATTCCAAGCTATAATAAAATCATGAATAAATTTATCGGTTGCATCATCGCTAGCATAAACTTCTGCGATTGCTCTGAGTTCTGTATTTGAACCAAAAATTAAATCCGCTCTTGTTCCTGTCCAAAGTACCTCACCAGTCAATCGATTACTTCCTTCAAAAACACTTTCATCTTCAGAAGTAGCTTTCCAACTTGTACTAAGGTCTAATAAATTTATAAAAAAGTCATTTGTGAGCTTCCCCTCTTCTTTGGTAAACACACCATGCTTACCATTATCAAAGTTCGCTCCAAGAACACGCATCCCACCAATTAATACAGTCATTTCAGGTACTGTCAAACCTAGTAATTGGGCTTTATCTACTAATAATTCCTCAGACGAAATCCTATAATTTTTCTTGGAATAATTCCTAAATCCATCTGCAAGAGGTTCTAAAACAGCAAATGATTCAACATCGGTTTGCTCCGCGGTAGCATCACCTCTACCAGGAGCAAATGGAACTATAGCATCATGCCCTGCATTCTTTAAGGCTTTCTCTATACCTACGCTCCCCCCTAGAACAATTAAATCAGCCATGCTTACGGACCGATCTCCTCCATTAAACTCTTCTTGAATACCCCCATATATGTTCAATACAGATGCAAGTTCTGTTGGCTGATTAACCTCCCAAAATTTTTGAGGCGCCAAGCGAATCCGGGCTCCGTTAGCTCCTCCCCGCATATCTGACCCTCTAAAAGTTGAAGCTGAAGCCCAGGCAGTCTTCACTAATTGTGAAATTGATAAATTAGATTCACTAATTGTTTTTTTTAGCTCCTCAACGTCTTGGTTATTTAATATATAGGATGGTACTGGAATCGGATCTTGCCATATTAACTCCTCTTGAGGCACCTCCTCTCCTAAATATCTTGATAAAGGCCCCATATCTCGATGCGTTAACTTAAACCAAGCACGCGCAAAGGCATCTTCAAATGCTTCTGGATGCTCTCTAAAGTGATTCGAAATTTTAGCATAAGCAGGATCCATCTTCAAAGCCATATCAGCGGTCGTCATCATAAGATCTTGAGATTGAGAGGTATCCTGAGCCATCGTAGCAGTATCTGCATTGGATGCTGCTGTTGGTTTCCATTGATGTGCCCCGGCAGGACTTTTTGTTAATTCCCAATCATAATCTAATAATACCCTAAAGTAATCATGATCCCATCGGTTAGGGTGAGGAGTCCAAGCCCCTTCTATACCACTTGTAATGGTATGATCTCCTTTTCCACTTTTAAAAGAATTCTTCCAACCCATACTTTGTTCTTCGATAGAAGCACCTGCGGGTTCTCGTCCTACGTATTGATCTGGATCTGCGGCACCATGCGCTTTACCAAAAGTATGTCCTCCTGCTACTAAGGCCACAGTTTCTTCATCGTTCATCGCCATGCGTTTAAAAGTTTCACGAATATCTTTACCAGAGGCAAGTGGATCAGGATTACCATTTGGCCCTTCAGGATTTACATATATTAAGCCCATATGCACGGCACCTAATGGCTCTTCTAGGTCCCCTTGGGCATAGCGAGCATCATTCCCCATCCATTCCGTTTCAGAACCCCAATAAATATCTTCTTCTGGTTGCCAGAGGTCTTCTCTTCCTCCAGCAAAACCAAAGGTTTTACCCCCCATAGATTCTATAGCAACATTCCCTGCTAAAATCATAAGATCTGCCCAAGAAAGTTTTTTACCATACTTCTGTTTAATTGGCCAAAGCAATAAACGGGCTTTATCCAAGTTTCCATTATCTGGCCAACTATTTAAAGGAGCGAAACGCTGTGTACCAGAACCGGCCCCACCACGACCATCTTGAATCCGATAGGTCCCTGCGCTGTGCCAAGCCATTCGAATAAAAAAACCACCATAATGCCCATGATCGGCGGGCCACCAATCTTGTGAATCTGTCATTAAAGCAGTGAGGTCTTTTTTAACCGCCCCTAGGTCCAAACTTTTAAAGGCAGTAGCATAATCAAAATCAGGATCCATAGGATCCGTCTTCCTATCATTTTGTCTCAAAATATTTAACTTCAGCGAATTTGGCCACCAATCTCTATTGGTTGTTCCTCCACCAGCGCTTTGTTTTTTTGAGCCATTCATAAATGGACATTTACTGATATCTCCTCCTTTGTGATCCATATTTTTTTAATTTAAGTGTGAACTATTTCGAATAAGTATGAAACAAATATATCCAAATTAAACTTTAGACAAAAACTAATATATCTAACATAATGATAGATTATATCTATAATATATATCCTATAAAAAAAGCACTCCTAAGGAGTGCTTATAAATTTAAAATGTACTTGTTACCCTAACGATCAATGCTACCCATGACTCTTTTCATAAACCCATTCAATGCATCCTTTTCTACAACACCCTCTTTAATAGCTTTATTCACTTCTATGGCACCATAAATATTAGAAAGAAGCTCTCCTATAACATCAAGCTCTTCATCCTTGACCGCATTACTTTCCGATAAAAACTCCAAGAGTTCTAATCCTTTCTCAACTGATGAAGCATCCGCTTCCATCATGTACTTATTTATTTGTCTAATTAGCGGAAGCCTCATCAATAAAACTTTTTAAGGATTCCATTTTATTCGTCTGTACTTGCGACTTCAAGCTACCATTTTGGAAAACAGCAAATGTTGGCAAATTATCTACATTGGCTAACTTACGTGATAATGGGAACTTTTCAGCATCAACTATTACGAATTGAGCTTCATCATGTTCACTTGCAAACTTCTTGAACTTAGGCTTCATGATACGGCAATTACCACACCAGCCAGCAGAATACTGCACGAACACTTTATCGTGCTGCTCGACTAACTCTTTTAGGTTATCCTCTGTAATTTCCTGATACATCTATTTAATTAGTTTTGGCTAAAATATTCCGTTACACCTTCTCTGTTAGCCTTCATAGCTTCTTTACCCTCTTCCCAATTCGCAGGACACACTTCACCGTGCTTTTGTAAGTGACTATATGCATCGATCAAGCGAATAAATTCCTGCACATTACGTCCAACTGGCATATGGTTTACACTCTCGTGAAAAACAGTCCCTTCTTCATCCAGTAAGTATGTTGCACGATAAGTAACATTATCTCCTTCTATCAATTCTGTATCAAGTTCTTCATTGTATTTTACGTCGGCTATATCCAAGATTCCTAAATAAGCTGCTAAGTTTCGATTGCTATCTGCTAATAAAGGGTATGTTACACCTTCAATACCTCCTTTATCTTTTTCTGTATTCAGCCACGCAAAATGCACCTCGGCTGTATCACAGCTAGCACCAATCACCAATGTGTTACGTTTTTCAAATTCTGGCAATGCCTCCTGAAACGCATGCAATTCAGTAGGACAAACGAACGTAAAATCTTTTGGATACCAAAACAGTAAAACTTTTTTCTTGTTTTTTACTGCTTCTTCTAATACATTCAATTGAAATGTATCACCCATTTCGTTCATTGCGTTTACCGCCAAATTTGGAAATTTCTTACCTGTCTGTGTCATAATTTATTTTCTTTTATTAGTCTATGTTTTTGATTTGACGGTGCAAATTTATGATTGAATATCATTAGATTTGAACTATATTTTCTAACACATCTATAGATTTTATCTAAAATGAATTTTCAACAATTAGAATACATCTTGGCTGTTGATCAGCTCAAACATTTTGGGAAAGCCGCTGAGCAATGCCATATTACCCAAGCCACTTTGAGTGCTATGATTAAGAAGCTTGAAGAAGAACTAAGCCTCGTTATTTTTGATAGAAAAAAACAGCCAGTAATCACCACGGAAACAGGAAAAATTGTCATCCAACTTGCTAAAGAAGTTATTCGTAAACGAGATGAACTCATACACGCAACCCAAGCGGGACACAAACCTCTATCTGGCGAAATCAGCTTAGGAATCATTCCAACAATTGCCAGCTCGTTACTACCGCTAATCTTACCAAAACTTTTTAAACTCTATCCAGACCTAGAATTAAAGGTAGTGGAAATTAACACTGAAGAGATTATTTCTCAATTGCAATCTAACCAGTTGGACATTGGCATTTTGGCCACACCGCTAAATAACGAAAATCTTATTGAGGAAATTCTTTATTACGAATCTATGATGATTTATGGTGCACTAGAAATAACAAAGAAAACTGTTCAAACAAGTGATTTACAAAACAGTCGCATCTGGTTATTAGAAGAAGGAAATTGTTTTCGCACGCAAAGCATGTCACTTTGTGATATTAAAGAACAACAGGAAGACAACCTCCAATTGGAAAGCAGTTCATTTGACACACTCATGAACTTAACCGATCAGTTTGGAGGTTTCACTCTTTTACCTGAACTATACCAGCAACGTCTAAGCTCGAACAAGAAGAAAAAGATCAAACAGTTCACAAGACCCATACCAGTCCGTGAAGTAAGTTTAGTATATAATCGCCCTTATGCTTTAAAGAACAGTATTATGCAATTGGCGAACTTTATAAGGGAAATTATTCCAACGCAGTTAGAGACCAACAAATTAAAAGCAAAAGACCTGACTATTTTAGGAATTTAATTTCCGTCTTGGCTTTACATTTGCACCTTCTCGGGATGTAGCTCAGTCCGGTAGAGTACTCGTCTGGGGGGCGAGTGGTCGGAGGTTCAAGTCCTCTCATCCCGACAAGAGGCTGCCCGTTGTGGCAGCTTCTTTTGTTGTAATGAGCTATCAAGTTTACATATTAAGAAGTCTCAAGAATGGAAGGCACTACACTGGCATTAGCACAGATTTAGAAAGGCGACTTCAAGAACACAATAATGGTAAAACAAAATCTACTAGACCTCATATTCCTTATGAAAGAATATGGGAAAGTAAGCCCATGTCAAAATCAGATGCTCTCAAGCTAGAAATAAAAATAAAAAAAAGGAACGCCAAAAAATTCTTACAAGATCAGAGCAATTAACTTCTTAGCTAATGGGTCTAGCTGAGCCGGAGCGGTTCAAGTCCTCTTATTCTGAAACATACCTAGGATAATCATTACACAACTACAATTTTTTATTAAACCCTAGCAGTTTTAAGCACCTCTATAAATATGTTCAACCACAATAGTGTAATTTCATCGAATGAAGTATTTATGGATAGTATCACTAATCTTTATAACTTTTTCAGTCAGATGTTCTGCTCAAGATCGTGCCGCGAAAGACTTTGTCAATAGAATTTTTCAAGACTTAAAGGACAATAATTACGAAGGCGTAAAAAAAACTCTAGCGCAACCTGAAGATATCGAATGGCTGGTCAACAACATACGAAAAAAACTCTCAGAAAAGGAACAAAAACAATTTGACCAATTTAGAAGTAGCGAGTCCATCAGAAAGGCTTTTAATAGCCAACAGAAATACAACCGACCCTATTTCAACAATATGTACAAAAGAATAGATTGGTCAAAAGTAGCCTACAACAAAAAGGACATCTTACTAGAATCATCTGATAAAAGAGGAAAGAAAATTCCAAAAGTATATCTGGGGCACATCAATTTTAGCATCGATGAGTATGCCTATAAGTTAACAATAGGACCACTATTCAAATCTCAGAAGGAATGGAAACTCTTCACAACAAAGTTTAAACTAAAATCTCCTCGAAAAAAGAAGACCACACAAAATCAAAACAGGTTCTCAAATCAGAAATCAACGGTAGATATTCCATCAGGTGGTACTCAAGAGACAGATACTCTTTGGGAAACAGATGATCCGTATATTTCAGAACGAGCACCCGTGCTTGCAATACCCCAGCCAAAAAAATCGCGTAAAAAAAACTTCGAAACCGCCGACCAACAAGCTGCATTTACGGGTGGCCAACAAGCTCTTCAACAATACATAAGTAAAAATCTACATTACCCTCCTTTGGCTATTGAACAGGGAATTAGAGGTGTTGTTTACCTAGAGTTTATCGTAAAGAAAGATGGCGAATTATCTGAAATAAATATAAAACGTGGGTTAGGCTTCGGTTGTGATAAAGAAGCAGTTCGCATCGTAAAGAAAATGCCAAAATGGATTCCCGCAAAGAAGAACGGGCAAGCTATTGATAGCCATTATCTTTTGCCAATTCAGTTCATTGTCAACAGGTAATTTAATTTCAACACCATTCGTTGAATAACTTTTACTAGTTTCTTTGAGGCTCGCAAGAACCTGTTTCTTAAAAAAACAGTGCACATTTGGTTGACGTGCCTTGAAGAACCTAAAGTTTTTTTGTCTAAGCTAATTCGTTTAATAGCACCATCTCTTAATCGCTTCTGGAACAAACGTGTTATTTTTTAAACGATTGTTTACACATACCTTGTGCTTATCAAATCAAGCAATGCAATCTATTAAATTATTTCCCGCTCATATGACTTATCCAACAGGTTTTACTTAGCAAAAAACATTTAAACAAATACAACCCCAACAAGGTGATTCCGAAAAGCCTTTCTATTAAAAAGAGTAGGAAAAACATAAAAACCAACTAATGAAAAAACTATTAATATTACTGGTATTATTTGCCAGTTTCTTTGAACCAATGAGTTTACGTGCTCAAGAGTCAGCACAAGATTTCCAAAAACGTAAAGCGGCTATTCAGTATGAAGAAGCAAAAATCAATGCCTTTATAACTGCCGAAATACAAAAACCTTTCCCAGCCAGTGCGTTACAAACATTTCAAGCAACAACGAATGAAACACATGAAGCACATAAAGCACATCACGAAGTAGATCATAAAATTCCGCTTACTAATGAGCAAAAGGCACAAGCTTTGCTAAATTATAAGAAGCACTATTATCGCGTTCAGTACTTCAAGCAACACCCGGAGGCTGCAGACTTGTATGAGCCCGTTAAACAAACTATAGAAGAACAATCCACTTTAAACAAAACAATTGCCATTCCAGCTCTTCAATGCCCCAATGGGAATTTTGAACAAGGCTTTACCAACTATACTGGTTTAACCAATAGCAGTGCAAATAATACAGGAAATTATACGTCCGGTAACTGCAATTATATTCCTGCAAGTGGCCTACCTGCTGGAATGGTTCCTGTAGCACTTCCAAGACCGAATCAAATTGAATTAACCTCTAATATTCCAGACCCTATCCTTAACAGTGCTGGTATAACTTTAATGCAAACTAATAACGGATCAGCAACAGCAGTACGCATTAATGGTCCTACCAATAGTGTTACACCAGGTATGTGGGGTAACTGCGGAGGTGACCGAGTTGTTGATGGGATCCAACGCACCTTTACAACAACAAGTAATCTTCAAACTAGTGTCAGCTTATCGTACGCATTAGTTATGGAAGATCCAAATCATACAAATGCTCAACCCTTCTTTGTAGCACGACTTTTAGATGCTAGTGGTAATGAACTTCCCGGCAGAATTTGCAGAATTGCTGATTCTAGTAATGTATTCTTTAATACAGAAATCGGTCACCTTTGTAATGTCAATTCTAATTTTGGCGCTATCGTATATAGCGATTGGATTTGTGATCAACTCACGTTCCCGCCAGGAGCAGGACAAACCTATACCTTACAGATTTTCTTGGCAGATTGTGCTGCTGGGGGCCACAACGCTTATGCTTATGTAGATGATATTTGCATAAATTGCGGACCGAACAATAATGCTTGGGGTTGGTTAACCCTTGACCCAACGGATACCTGTGATAAAACAATGCAGGTATGCGCCAGCTATATTCCACCTCAAATAAATGGCGTCACAGGTACCCTCATACCTTCTTCCCCTGTGTTGACGATTCTTCAAAACGGTGTTTCAACGGGAATAACATTAACTGGCGCTACAATTGATCTAATAAATCAAACGATTTGTTTTACTGTTACTCCATCTGACTTTGGAGCACTAACTGGAGGGTTCGATTTTCAAATCGATGCAGACTTTAACCTGAGTGGCGATACGCTTACTAGGACAACAACTCATACAAACCCTGGACTCAATAATGATTATACGACCAACCCTTGTGATAATTGCGATTGCGGTAGCTGGTCCAAAACAATTATATCAGAGTTAACTCCGATGCAATCAATACTCATTGGTAGCTACCCTTGTAATATAGGTATTGCACAATCCTTTGAGGCTGGACATACATATCAGTTCTACTATAATTACAACTGCAACCCAACCAGTAAATCATGTAGTCCAACCTATCAGGTCCAACATGATATAAATGGTACAGTTACGGTCACTCCATCGGGAAATGGACTACTGATATCTGTTACACCAAATACAAATGATTGCGGTATTCATACCATAACGGTTACTCCAACATGCGGTGATGTTGTTTGCCCACCTTGTGGACTTTCATTTTTTGTTGAAGGTTGCCATGAGTGTGTACAACCAGTACATGAGAAAATATACTGCGACCCCGTAACGGGCAAACCTGTTGTAGAATTTTGTTTAACTAATCTTACTAGTCAGAACAGAAGTTTCTTTGGAATTACCATGCCAGCCGGTGTAAGTGTTACAAATCTTACTTCGCCCAGTGATGCTAATCTAATTTACAATAGTGGTATGATGGTTTTTGAAACGACTAGCCCAATCCCACCAAACGGAACGGCTTGTACTTTCAGATTCCAAATTGATGGAGGCATTTACAAAGGACAAGATCTTTGCATAGACCTTAAGAGTTTTACCTATTATAATTCGCAAGGGCAATTCCTAAACTGCTGCATAGATCCAACACCTCTATGCTTAACGATTCCTGATTGCGAAGATGATTGCGCCGATATTGTGGATGCGAGTATTCGCTGCATCAATGGACAACGTGTGCTGACCTATAAGTTGAAAAATAACTTCTATGCACAACTCGATGCATACGAAAGCTTTACTGTAAATGGAACGCCAGCAGATTACTTCTTTGGTTTCTTTAGTCCACCAGTATTATTAGGCAATACGAGTCCTTGGATTTCTCATGTGATACCAAACAGTATTGCCTCTGGTTCTACCTATTGCTTTACCAATACTGTGCATATGTATTACAGTAATGGGCACCCTTGTGATTCAATATGTTATACCGATACGGTTTGTTTAACAGTCCCCTACTGTGGTATTCAACCTCACGATACCATCAAACTACCCGATACCAAACATACTTTAGGTAAACGATTAAGCAACCAGAATACAAGTGGCTTAGAAGGCTTATCAACGGATCAACAATTCTTAATTTATCCGAACCCAGTGGACCATTTGATTAACATCAAGAGTCAAAGCGTTGCATCTCGAATCAGAAGTGTTGTACTTACAGATATAACTGGTAAGACCATTATCCGAGAAGAAAAAGACAATCTGATCTTACATAGGTTAGATGTCAGCAAACTTCCTTCGGGTATCTATCTGCTACGAATCAATAACGAGAAGAACTATAAGATTGTAAAACAGGAATAACCTACTGTTGAGCACATAGATAAATTGAGGCTATCCATAAGGGTGGCCTCTTTTTTTCCTCCCCTCAAATAGACAAGTATTTATCCTATTCATATAGGAACTACCCTTTTTTAAAAGATTAAAACCGCAATAGCTTAATATACCTTACATATCCTTCTCAACTAGATCTTATTATTTCCATTCCTGAGAGTCTAGTCAGGTAGTTGATCAAAGCAGTGCTTATAATGATTTAAGCATAAGAGTGCTTTGATATAGAAGACATTTAGAAAAGTTGAAAAAAATTATTAACTTACGAACGACTAAACCAACTTAATTGAACCCTTATGAAGAAGACACTATACCTTCTATTTCTGTTATGTGCTTTATGCTTTGAAACTATAGCCCAAAACCCTTTAGTAAATTACACCTTTTGGGATACAGTTCGTTATTCCGATGCCTCGTTTACCGCTTCTGAAACCTATTTGTCTGACTTGAATGATAATGGCTTGGTAGCAGGATACTATAAAAATGGCAGCGGTTCATACGTGGGCTTTATCTACGAATACAAGAAAGATAAATTTACAACCTACCAGCAAACAGGCTATACTCATACAGAAATATTAGGTATAAGTAATACCGGTGAAGTACTAGGCCGAGTTTACAATTCTTCTCCAAATTCCGAAGTCATTACGGGCAGTTTCGTGAATAGCTCTTTTCAAAATATGCAAATCCAGACCTGGTATGCTACCAATGCGCAGAATCAATACCCACGAAAAATGAACAATAATGATTTTACAGTAGGTTCTGTAAGAACGGGTACTACGCACTGGCTTCATTGTCAAGAAAGCTCACCTCCTTTTACTAATCAGAGTACACAACGAGTGCAATTTGCAACTCCACCTAATCCAGTTGTCCAATACAACACCTATGGCTATGGTATTAATGACAATGACCTGATGACAGGATATTATCTAGATGGTGCTGCCTATATACCCATTTTATGGGACAATACGAATCTTCAGTTTTACTATAACTACCCACATAAAAATCCACTCTCTGTAGGTTTTCCAAGAACGATACTTACTGACATAAACGATGCTGGTTATGTAACGGTCAATTATCGCGACAACAATTATGTTATGCAGGGTGGGCTTGCAAAGGTTGATCTTAGTAATTTAAGCTCTATTACTTATGAGACAGATGCAAATTTCATTTTTGGTGCAGACACGAATAAAACACCATTAGGTTCTACCATAAGTGGTATCAACAACAAAAACGATATTGTTGGATACTATAAGGTAACCAATACTGAAGTCGTTGGATTTTTTGCATTTTCGGACCAAAGCACACCTGAAATCCCAGGAGTATTAGCTAACACAAATAATCAATACAAAATCGTAAACAACGCGGCTTACTTCGACTACAAAATAACAAATAATCACCCGCTAGCTTATGACTATAAGCAGAATGATATTTGGTTGAACACGAACCATAACATGTTTAATGATTTAATACCTCTTTTCGCATTTAAATATATTAGCAATTTATTTCAAGGAAGCCCACTTTGGGAAGCGGAGCGAGCTCAGATTTACCCTTCTTGGCGCGCACATGTGTGGTCACAAGATGAAAACGATTGCTACATCACCACTCCCAGTGGTAAATTATATACCTTTTCAGCTTTGGCTAAATGGTATAATAAATCAACTTCAGACTTTAAGGGTTCTTGCTATGGCATATCCGCTTTCTTTCTACAGCATTTAAAAGATAAAACAGTTCTAACCAACCGCTTCTCAAACCTATACCCTGCCGTTACTATAAACGATTACGTAGGCCCTTCGTATAACAATGTCGCCCTAGCATCGCTAGAAGCAATGACGGCTGCCCAACAATATCAGTATGACCCCAGATTAAAAAAATACAAAAATGAATTTGTTAAGTTCAATAATCTCTCAATTTACGATCGCCTCCCTTTTAATAAGAACTCTTTTCATGAGATCGCTAAAAACCTTTATAGTATTGACTCGGCCAGAATACTATCTATAAGTTATAAAGATGGCCTGCATGCTACAGTTCCCATTAAGGCTACACGTGAATTTCTTTTAAAGAATTCTAGAGATACTCTTTATATGATGAACCCAAACTATGACAATACTTGGACAACCTTAGTTATTCAACCGAACCAGAGCATACTACCTACTGTTAAGGAATACTTCAGCAGTCCTACACCAGACAGTTTGGAGATCCTAGCTTTGGGCATCGATGGCAATTTGCATGAAATTGATTTAGCCAATGAAGCCGTTCTTTCTTTTAAGAATGACCCAAGTGCAGCCAGCAATAGTTCCAACAAAACCATAAATAACGAACGAGTATTTTTTGTAAAAAAAACGTGCGATTTCAAAATCGAAGAAGTAGGCAATCCGTCCAACTTTTATCAAGTTATTGGTAACACCACTACTAATCAACTATCAGGAGCATCATTGCATTACGACTACAATGAAGATACGCTAGCCGATGCCATTGTTTTTAATGGGAATACCGTTGTACGGTCTAGTCTATATGGAGGCTGTGACAGCATAGTCAATTGGCTCTACTCCTACCCCAATGGAGAGATGCTATATGGCCGAACCAATGCTTTGATAGGAGAAACAGATGTATTAATTCAAGACAATGAAATATTAAAAGTCGAATCTCCTGATGCACAAAGTAAGTATGTAAAACTTGGTGCTATTTATGGACCGAATAATAATGAAGAATCATTTGTTTCTATTGACAGTTTTAAAATAGAACAAAATGATACCGTTCGTTATGAAGCTATGGACCAATATAATTTCAAGCTGAGTAATGGTAAAAATGCCAATAATCAATACAACCTCTATGTGCGCTACCTATCTGCTAATAAATATTTTACTTGGGACACTAAGTCGATTGATATACATCCGAAAACAAACCATATTATTCGATTACAACCTTCCGTCAATGGTAAAGAAGTAATTATATTGGTTGACTCTTTGCAAGATGGCACGATTGACGATACGATAAAAGTGGCACATTCAGGATTGAATCTTAATGAACAACTCAAAGAGCAATACGAGTATAAACTCTACCCCAATCCTACTGACAAAAGCTTCACAGTATCTCTTAAAGGGTTACCTAGCGGTACTATTAACATGGAAGTGTACAATCAATTGGGAGCTGTGATTTATCAAAATCAAACGAATACCGTACAAGGCAACTACCATCAAAGAGTGACCTTAGAAAACCAGCCATCTGGAATTTACTTTGTAAAATTGGTGGGAGACATCTTATCTAAGCCTATAACAGAACGGATTATACTAAATAGATAAAAACAAACCTGTTCGTTCTTTATCTTGGTTAAAGCAAGGCTTATACTATAACTTAAATATGGAGAGGATATCAGATGATTTTCAGTTCAATCATCCTACAGACTATTTGAAACATTATATTGGGATTTATTTACAACGTTGTTTACCTTTAGAGAGATGAAGGCGTTTATATTTATTTTTCTGCTTTTTGTTGGTATTCAAAATACCTATGCACAAAACATGATCAATAAAAAAGACCTCACGCTTTTAGTCGGTTATGGATTTAGGGAGGCAAACTATAAATGTGTAGGTTACGACACCAATCCTTGGCGTACCGAAAGTAGGACGAATTGTTTTGGTGTTTACTATGTTGGTCTCAATTACGCCCTATCAAAGAGATTTTCAGTAGGTGTTGCAGCACAGGCATATCAAACACGATCAAAATACAAACAAACTTTGAACATTTTAGGAGGTGGTAGCGTAATTGCAAATGTAAAAGAAAGTCGAACATTTGCGTCGTTCCCTCTTAGATTCCATTGGAACTGGTTAAATAAAAATAGATTCTCAATTTCTTCAAACATAGGTGTAGATTTTTCGTTAATTTCATATAAATCATCACACGACCAGATGGATGCAACTGTCGACACCTTTGGCAATTCCAACTCTGGTAATTATCAATTAGCAGGTTCTGATATGAGGATCGTTTTTATGAGATTTCCTACATGGAACCCAGAAGCGATTGACGGCTTCCCTGTTTTAAACGGCTGTCTATTAGATATTAGATTTGGACTAAGTGATAAAATTGGCCTGTTCTTATCTGGCCCAACATTAAACTTAAGTTTTTTTAGAGCTGGTATAAGCTTTGAACTATTTCAAGACAATTCTTATAGCATTACAAATTGACTTGCCTAGTTGTAATTTCCTTTTCCAATACCTTCTATGTTATACCTTTGTTTTATGCTACGAAAAATCACTCTAATTGTAACACTTGCTTTTTTTTCAATATCAAGTTTCGGTCAGAATATTGCGCTAGATTGGGTTAAACCAATGGTCAATACTAGTAATATTACTGCTACAGTTATTAAAACGACCCCAGACGGGTATATATACACCTTAGGATCATTCGACTATTTAGCTAATTTCGATAATGGTCTTAGCAATACCTCCTTAAATAGTGTGGGCACGTATGATGCTTTTCTAATCAAATATGATACCTCTGGAAATTTCATTTGGGTAAAAAGGGTCGCTGGACCAGATCGCGATCAATTCACCTGTATGGACATCGATGCAGCTGGAAATATCTACCTTGCTGGTTCGTATAATGATTCTGCAGACTTTGACCCAGGTGCAGGTTCAGCATTTCTCCACTCCAATGGAGAAGATGATATTTTTATAATGAAATTAGATCAAAATGGTAATTACGTTTGGAGCAAGAGTCTTGGAGGAGTAGAAGATGATTATGCTGGCGTGTTGCAATTGGACCAAAATGGACATCTATTTCTTACTGGTAATTTTCAAAAAACGGTTGATTTTGATCCCGGCTTAGGCGTATCCAATTTGACAGCAGCCACAGCGGGTACGGGTACTGATATATATGTCTTACGACTGGATACGGCTGGTAATTTTATATCTGTAAAACAAGTTACTGAGCTTGGACAACTTAGTGATTACGTAGCTGATTTTAAATTAGATCATTTTGGTAATTACTATCTCGTTGGAAATTATTATTTGGGTGGCAGCAATTCCTTCGTTTTAAAATATGACTCTACGAATAACTTAATATGGGCAAATGGCTATGGAGGCGGCAGCTCAGGATCTGCATATCAAATTGAAATCTTCCAAGACAGCCTGATCTATATCGCTGGATTTTTAACAGGCACAACGGACTTTACTCCAAATAGTTCTACCAGTACAAAATTAACTGCTTGGGCAAGCTCAACAGATGGCTACCTACTCAAATTAGATACAGCAGGTAGTTTTCGTTGGGTTAAACAAATAGCAGGTTTGCGAGACGTTAGAGCTGTAAGTATCGCCTTAGAATCTGGAGGAGACATTTTTCTAAGCGGTACATATAAAGGAACGGTATACCTTGACTCTTTAAATGCTCCTTTGCGTTTGCTCAACAATGGGTTGAGTACTAAGAACGATATTTTCATTGCAAAATATGACCAAAGCGGTCATGCGTTATTAGCTAAGCGTATCTCTGGACCTGGTGAGGATTTTGTAAGAAAAATATACCCCACTACAAGTCACGGTTTCTATATGACAGGACGATACAACTCCTCAAATGCTGATTTCGATATTGGATTAGGAGTAAAGAATCTACCTCATGTAGCTTATCTTGAAGCCTTTATTCTAAAGATCGTTCCTTGCGCTAATACAACTTCTACTGTTAACATGACTATATGTAGAAGAAGCTCCTACACCAGCCCAAGTGGAAAATACAGCTGGGACACTACTGGTACCTACTTAGACACTATCGCGAATACAAAGGGTTGTGATAGTATACTGACAATTAATTTAACTGTCCAAGGTGCCGATACGAGCATTACGAATCACTCTCCTGCTCTTATTGCGAATGCTTCAAATGCTTCTTTTCAATGGTACGACTGCTTCCAACTTGCTATTGTCTCCGGAGCAACTAGTTCAACTTTTATTCCTGCGACAAACGGAAATTACTCAGTTATTGTAAACCAGAATGGGTGCATCGACACGTCGGATTGTTTTGCCGTCACCAATGTCTCAGTAAACTCAATAACCAAAAACGCTCGCATCAACATTTATCCGAACCCCACAAGTAAAAGTATCTCTATAGATTGGCCTGCTTCCATTCAATTAGATAAAGTAGTGGTGCGCAATACCATGGGACAAAAAGTATTTGAGACTGTAATCCATCAAGACAAAAACATTGCATTTGAACTTCCACTTCCTCCAGGGATATACTTCTTAGAATTGCTTGAAAAAAATAGTAGTAAAACGCGAACATTTAAAGTCCTGAAACTGTAAGCTCTCCGTACAATGCAGAGGACAGAGGCTGTTAAATTCATTCATACGGATCGCATTTGTACGGATACGTATTATTTTCAGAAAGCTTCAGATAAACAAGATATAAGATTGTCTACACCATTTTAAAGTGTATTAATGAAGCCGTACAAACAAACTGAGCTAGAAAATTGTATCCTTTGTTATATGTATTATCAAAAAGTGTTACCCTAGACTTTTTTCAGTCTCTACAATACTAGCACTACTGCTTCAATACCTTTATTCTTTGTCTGCTACCTTCTTTGCTCAATTCGATGATATAAAGACCGCTAGAATACTTTTTCATATCTACTTCAAAATTCACTCCTGTGAGGTTTTCCTTTCTATAAACGACCTGCCCCGTAGCATTTAATATTTGTAATCGAGCGCCTTTCAAAATATTAGTAGAACGAATAAACAATTTGTCATTCACAGGGTTCGGGTAAACGGATATTCCTTGAAACATTACATCATCAACACCAACATTAGTAACTGTAATACAAGCGGAGGTATCTATTAAACCATTTAAGTTTACGATTACAGCATACTGTCCATTAGAGGTTACTGTATAACTCGGAGCATTCGCACCCGAGATAAGTTGAAATGGATTACATCGTACCCATTGATATATTCCCCCTGGTGGATTTGCGGTTAGTACTAAAGCGTTTTGTGTAATGACAGGTGTAATAGAATTAATCGTAAGGTATAATGTTAAGGTACTGTCACACCCGACAGTGTTAGTCAGTAGCTGCGTATACGTACCACTACTAGTATAAGTCTGACCATTCAAAGTATATGAATTCGTTGCAGTATCAGTAATTGAACTTGTTGTAGATTGATTGATTGTAGCGTGTATCACAAGAATACTATCACACCCTTGACTATTGGTGAGTAATTGAGTATAGGTCCCGCTACTCGTGTAGGTTTGATTATTTATAACCAATGAATCGCACCCTGTTTGTGTAATCGTACTAGTGGTCGGGTGTAGGATATTTAGATTTAATGTTAATGTACTATCACATCCCTGACTATTGGTGAGTAATTGAGTATAGGTCCCGCTACTCGTGTAGGTTTGACTATTTATAACCAATGAATCACACCCAGTTTGTGTAATCGTACTAGTGGTTGGGTGTAGGATATTTAGATTTAATGTTAATGTACTATCACATCCCTGACTATTGGTGAATAATTGAGTATAGGTCCCGCTGCTCGTATAGGTTTGACCATTTATAACTAATGAGTCACAACCTGTTTGCGCCAATGCATTGCTTGAAGAATTATTTATAGTTAAATTGATAGTAAACATACTATCACATCCTAGGCTATTGGTATATAATTGGGTATAGGTGCCACTGCTTGTATAGGTTTGACCATTTATAACCAACGAATCGCACGCGGTTAAAGTAACTATAGAATCGACTGAATGATTCAGAGTGAGGTTAAGATATACTATACTATCACACATAAACTGACTTGAAAAGGTATCCTTGTAAATACCTGAATTATATCTCATCTGACCATTGAATAAAAAACTATCGCAAGCCATTTGGTTAATTGTATCGCTTACGGAAGGATGAATAATTACATCAAGAAGTACTGTACTATCACAATTCTGACTGTTGGTATAATGCTGAACATGCTGGTTAGTCGTATAATAGGTAAAACCATTGACAGAAACACTATCGCAACCACTAACTGTAATGATTGGATAAGAAGAAATAGAACAACCATTCCACTTTAAGAGAAAACTACCGTGGCCACCCGAAACAACGGGATTTAGAGAATAAACAGCGGGAGTAGGATCAAAATCAGCTCCTTGAGCATAATAATAAGCACCTGTAAAAAAAATGTTGTTCGCATCATCAAGTTCTAAATCGCTAATTGTTATCCTATTAACAAGTAGTTTGTGCCAATGTTCATTCCCTAAGGTATCAAACCGACTAATACCCATTCCGTAGATTGAACCAAAGTCCTCATAAGTATTCGCCACAAGAATCCCGCCGTGGCTATCAAGTTCGATTTTTCCTTCAGGAGTTTGACTAACTGCTCCCCCTATTCTAACAAAAGTGTTCCATATTAACTGTCCTGTTTTACTATAGGCAGCAAGTGTTAAATGACCATTTCCTAATGAGCTAGTCCTATAGATCAGATATAATCTTCCCTTATGATCTGTTTCCAAATCAAATGGATAAGCACTCCAGCCCCCATTTATACTAAGGGCCCAATGAAAGGTTCCGGCAGTATCCAATTTTAAAATATATGTTTCTGTTGCTGGACCAGCAGTAGACATTCCGGCAGTTAGATTAAAGACTCCAACACCAGGATCAAAGTCGACTGTCCCTTGAAAGTTTCCTGTAATAACAATATCCCCCAAACTGTCAATTACAATATCTCTTGAAGCACTAGAACCAATAGTTCTAACCCAAATCAAAGAACCTGCGGAAGTATACTTAGCAACATAGGTAGCTCCTGATGCAGCAACAACTGGATATTGAACAGCAGTGGTTCCAAAATTAAGCGTATCAGTAAAATTACCTGTTATGTATATATTACCTAGTTGATCTAAAGCTACCCCATTGCAAAAAGCATAACTACTCCCAGCAAGTGTTTTCGCCCATAAATAATTGCATGCCGTATCTAGTTTCAATAGAAACACATCTGCAATACCTAGAGCAGTCTTATTAACAACCCCTGGACCAGGATCAAAATCTGCAGAACCATGTAAACGACCAACAATGTATAGCTCGTTATTTACGACCTCAAGATCTTCAGGAAAAATACTCGTATTCGCATCAATACTTTTAATCCAAATGAGATTACCACTTGAATCATGCTTTCGAATAAAAACAGATAGTCCAATACTATCTGATGTTAAAAAGTATGGCGTACTGCCAAAATGCTCTCTTGCTGAATCAGTATAATTTCCAATAGAATATACGTTTCCAACAGCATCGGTTTTAATGTGCTTACTTTGACAATTTTGAGCAGATTGTAAAGGTGTATTATCGCTAATATCTCGAGCCCAATTAAATATTTGTGCTGAAGAGCTGAACGTAAAAAACAAAATGAAAATGATAAATAGGGGGAGTCTCATATCTCGAAGGTAAGAAATTCCTAGAAAACCCTGCCCATCTTAATTGGATCGGACAAGATTTCGCATTAGTCTTCTTCAAAATATTTTCTTTTGCCTAAATAGAGATTATATTCTAGTAACTCATATATCCCAAACATAATTCGCAGTAAAGAAGCTTTTTTGGCAATAGAAAGTACTACATAAAGTAAGCCGTATAACGCCAACCTTACTGAACTTCAACACGTATTTACTTAAGCCACTTATATGAAAAAATTAGTCATAACAATTATTCTTATAAACATTATCCCGAATTGCTTTTCTTAAGACTTATTACGTTACTATGAAAATGGGTTGACAGGTTTTAAAAATAGGAAAGGCGATGTAATTGTTCCAACGATATATACACAAGCTAGTAAGTTCAAAAATGGTTTAGCCCTTGTAGGGTCAGGAATGAAACGTGGTTTTATAGATGTAAAAGGCAATATCGCAATTCCAATAATATATGAAAACTTAGGACCATTTAGTGATGGTATAGCCGTAGCCAAATTAGGCGGGAAATATGGTTATATTGACATTCATGGTAATTGGGTATGTCAACCGATTTACGATCAAGCTTATAAGCTAAATAACCAGAGAGGTGTAGTACAACTCGATGGAAAATTTGGCTACGTAAATGAAACGGGCAAACTTGTTATAGATATACACTTTGAAGCAGCTCGAGACTTTAATCTAGACTTGGCTCCTGTACAACTCAATGGAAAATATGTATACATTGACCGAAAGGACAAGTAATGCTTTCAGTCCAAATGGAGATGGAAATAATGACGTATTTAAAATAATCAACCTGCACGAGGTCGATTTAAAATCTTTCGAAATCTATAATCGTTGGGGACAAAGAGTTTTTTATACAACGGACTGGACCAAAGGTTGGGATGGCAATATTCATGGAAAGCATGCCAATATTGGAACGTACTTCTATTTGATAAAAATTATTGTTGCTCGACATCAGTTAAGAAATTTAAAAGGAGACCTAACCTTATTGCGATAAATCCTGCTTAAAAATTTGACACTTCATGAATTTTGCTCTACCTAATGAGACACAACACTAAATCAAAATGGTAAAAAGGTCTCTTGCAAGGGACTCAATAAAATGACAACATGAATTAGACGTTTTTCTATACAACCAATTCATTCTCAATTTTTCTTGAAAACAACTATTCCGTGCACTATGGCTTACTCCAAATGCATTTTTTTCTCCGCAGATCCATCATCGTAAACGAATATTACAACTCCTTTAGCGTTTTTAACATCAATAACTTCTCTTCCCAAAATATCAATTACGTACAATAGTTTTTTGGGCTTTTTTTGAACCCCTGTTACACTGGTTGGAAAGGTAAGACAGCCAGTTTCAACTAAGTTTGTCTGACTCCAAAGATTATTTCTATACCCAACATTTGAATTTAAAGCGGCTAACATTCTAGCTTTCTGACCATTAGTAAACATTTTAGGACAGTCCGAATAATCCATATAATTTTCTTCATTGACCGTTGTCACACCAGAACATAATGTCCAATTGCTATTACAATTATTCGAACCATGATGATAAACTGGAGGCGTATCGGCCACATCATCGCCAGGTGCATTACAATAGTTTTCAAAAGTATGTTTTACATTCAGATAGTGACCTACCTCATGTGTCAAAACTCTGGCCATATTTGCTTGCCAAGACCCTGGTCCCGAAACATCGGAAGACCCTTGACCATAGCCTAAATAACGGTGATTATATATAATTCCATCTAAACTCTGATCGGCCAAAGAGGTTGAAGGGTAATAAGCCCACCCAGAATTATACAGACTGTTGTCATTTTCTGTTCTATTAACAATCCAAATATTTAAATACTTTTCACAAGGCCAAGCAGAAATACTTTTCACGGCAGAACCTGTGCCATCTGGTTCTCTCCCATTCAGGTTATTCGTGTGATATGTTATACCTGTGGTTGGATTCCCCTGAGGATCTTTAGTGGCCAAACAAAACGAAACACCTACATCAGCAACAATTCCACTAAAAGGAGCTCGCACTGTATTAATATCAGGATTCTGAGCATTAAAATCTTCGTTTAAAATATTAATGGCCGATTGCACTTGTGCCAAAGTTACCTTCTGAGGATTACTGGGATCATTAATATGAAATACAACAGGTATAACATATCCACTTCTTGTTTTATTTGAACTAGTTTCATACTGCTTTGTCCATATATTCAATTGATTCCTTTCTTCATGAATATCAGGGTATTGTTGTTCGATTTCTAGATTGGCCTGATATGATCCGCATTTTACATTTGATTCAACTTCCCTTTCTTGAGAAAAGCTTTTTAAAGAAAGGAATGTAAGCAAAACAAGTATAGTCTTATTCATTCTTTTAGATTTAGAGCTCTAAAGTTACAACACAAAATAGAGAAAACGATAGAGGCCAAACATTGCAGTCCATTGCAAACTCTAACGAAAAATACCGAATTTTTGTAACTAACCATTTAAACAAAAAAGTATTTCAAAGCCTTTATTTATCCTACCGATGCCAGCCATCTTCTTTCTCGTCCAGTTCTTCAGATAGATACTCTTTAAAAGATAAATATTCTAAAAAAAACCAGCAACTTTCATACAACCAATTTGTTATTTTTAGTATATTCATAGGAATGAAAAACTTATTGTGTATTCTTCTCTGTCTGATTTCATTACAATCATTTGGTAGCACAAACGTCAGTGGAACAATCCATCATGCTAATTGGACCGTAGCAAATTCTCCTTATTTAGTTCAAGGGGATATTCGGATCGACAGTTTATTGACTATAGAACCTGGTGTCGAAGTGATTGTACAAGGATTTTATTTATTTAAAGTATATGGTGCGATCCAAGCCTTAGGCGCACCTAATGACAGAATTACTTTTAGCATTTCGGACACAACGGGTTGGAGCGACACAAGTACTAGTGGAGGCTGGCCAGGATTTTATTTAAGAAGTGCTGACGTATTAGGAGACACTAATGTTTTTAAGTATTGCGATATTAAAGACCTTAAGTGGCATACATCCTTAGGGGGATCTCGACCTATTCATATCTATGAATGTAATTTTTTAATGGATCATTGTACGATGCACCATGTGAAGGGTGAACGCATTTTCGATATAAGAACTAAAACCAATGTTGTCGCGGCCATTCGAAATTCCGAAATGTATAACAGTTTACCTACATCATATTTTGTGTTTTCTAATAATGGTCTTGGTGGACAAACCTTATTAGAATCTAACTTTTTTCATCACATAGATTCGGGAGGGGTCTTATGGTCTACCCAACCAAATCTTAGCTTTGTGCACAACGAAGTCAGCCAGAACAATAGTAATTCGGGGCTAATAAACATTTCAAATTGGGGGCTTGGAGCAAGGATAGGCAATTGTTTGGTTGAACACAATATTATACATCACAATAACAATTATCACAGTGCTTCAATTGCTCTAGGAGATACGCGAGGAGTCATCCAAAAGAACTTTATATCTAATAACTTGCAACGCAGTGCTTCGTGCCCTATAAGTGGTGGAGGTGCCGCGATAAATGTTGCCGATAATATTGGAACATTTGGTTGGGATAGTTTGGGTTACGTTATACGCGATAACATTATTGTCAATAATCGAGCTCTTTTTTATGGTGGAGGAGTATCGATATACGGTGCTAGGGCACAAGTTATAAATAATACGATACTAAATAATAGCGCTGCCACGAGTGGTAGTGGTATTGCAATCCGTAAGGCAGCAAAAGTTGGGATGTTTAATAATATTATTAGTAACAATTTCTCTGATGTAAACGGTGCTTATAAGAGTGTGTATATTTCGTCTTCTCAGGCCGAATATGAGTTTGATTATAACTGGATAGGTCATTCCGTTTTTCAAACTGTATCTGGTGGCATATTAAAAAGTGGCTCAGATACTAGCCATAACGTCAATGACACTTCTCCATTGCTTGTTAATCCAACAAGCACAGCTTTATATACTGAAAATGCCTTAAACAAAGATTTTCGTCTTTTATCGAATTCTACATGTATTGATAATGGAACGAATTCACAAATTGAATTATTTGCATCGGACTTCTACGATTCCTTAAGAATATGGAATTCGACCGTAGATATTGGAGCTATTGAATATGGTTCTAAAACAGGACATCCTACTTTAGTTAAAAACACGGTTAAGACTTTTAGGAGAATTTATCCTAACCCTGTTTCAAATAATGGAACTCTTCACATAGAGCTAAACGAATTAGTAATAGGAAACATAAAACTGTATTCTTCAAGTGGTAGATTATTACTCGCTAGAACTATTGAAGGTAAAAAGCTAACAGTCGATCTTAATAATGTCAATCCTGGATTGTACATACTTATCCTTGATAAAAAGAATGGTAAGAGTGAACAAGCTCTTTTTCTAGTTAAAGATTGAGATAAATAATATTTTATAGATTGTGGATTGTGGGTGCACTGACCTGCCCTAACTTAAATACGAATATTTTTTTTCGTTCGGCTCTTCATATTGATACTGTATGATTGATCTAGCGCAAGAAAAGATCACTTTGTGCAAACACTAAATCATTCCTTAAATTATTTTTGATTCGTAACGTTCCCCATCATTGCAATCTTATAAGAAAGCTCTCGTTTAATCTCTGCGCATTGTTCAACGTTAATTCCTAACCTAAGATCCGTGATCAATTCAATAACTTTCTTCTTATTCAATCTTCCAGAGCAAGTTAATATATCAATTGAACCAAAACCATATTCTGGCCAAGTGTGTATGCTTATATGCGATTCACTCAGCATAACCAAGGAAGTAACACCCATAGGTTCAAACTTATGAGAGAGCTTTCCAATTACATTAAACCCTAATTCATCTACGATATGAATCAGATAGTTTTGTAGAATTAAAGGATCTTCAACGAATTCATTAGGTTTAAATGAGACATCAATTAAGTAGTTATATATACTGTTCATTAGAGCTCTTTATTGGAGGCAATCCGAATTTTGTACTATGAAATTGAATTTCTTCGTTTATATTTTTTTCAGAATTATAATCATTGTGTATCCAAGGTTTTATTGATTTATGAATGCTTGGGTTGACAAAACACATAAAGGACACCCTATATAACTGATGATTATGACACTTAACCACATGATCGCAAGCTTGAATCTTATTCCCAGTTAGTAAGGATAGTATCCTACCTGGCATTAGATAGATCTCATTTTTTTGAAAGTCAATTGGTACCGTATAGTCATTTTTTACTATCTCCAAGGAGGGGGCACTCCCCCATACCAATGTAAAAAGGTTGCCGTCTTCATGAGTATCCTGTAATGTATCTCTCTCATGCAGGTGTGGTTCATAGAAACTTACCTGAAAGAAAGACGTACTTGTCGAGCAACTTATAGCGTTCAATGCATCTCCATATTTTTTGTTTAATGCACTCGTTAGCTCTTCTGCTAGTTCAAAAAAAAGGGAACCTGTAGCATTAAAGGACGACTCAAATTCATTACTTAAACCCTTGGCAACTTTTTTGAGAGATTTAACTGGTAATGAAATCGCTTTCATTAAATCCATCCTACTTGGATGTTGTGAATATTCAGTGCCAATATCCCTGTACCCAGAAATAAAATTAGACGAAAGAACATCTGTAGGTGCTTGCCCAGAAGAAAAAAACCGTTTGGAAATTCTGTGAAAACTGGTGATTCGTTCTTGATATTCTTTGGAAATAGGAATATTGGAGTACCCCTTGGTTTCAAAGTCCTTAATGATCCTTCCATAATCAACCATAGTTAAGCATCTAAGAATTTCTTATAAGGCAGGAAGATCTTCATTATGCCACCATTCTACGATTTGATTGTTCTCAATTCTTACAATATCAATTTCTGAAAAAGAAATCTTCTCACCAGATTTCGTAGTTAGCTCACCTGTATACCGTCCAACGACTTTATCCTCAGAAACAATAACATCTTTAACGCTTAGTTCTATATTGGCGAACTTTGCATTCCAATCCTCGGCCATTTTGATGTGGCCTCGTTTATCAGGTCCGAATTCTTTGTGGGGATCATGATCAACAAAGTGGTCAGCAATGATTGTCTCGGCTAGCTCGGTGTTACCACCATTGGACCATACTTCAGAGATCCAATTCATGTATAAATCTTTCATGTTTGTTTGGTTTAAATAAATATCAACACGTGATATAGCACAAAGGTAATAGGTTGCAAAGTCTAATCATATTACACTTTAGTGTGACCTTGTACTCTACAAACAGTAAGATTGTAATGCAGCTATCACATCGAAACGAGATACCAGTATAACCTTCTCACTAATGATATACCTAGGGCTGTATTTTTTCTAAAAATTATGCTCAAGAAAATTCGTAAGAAAAAGCAAATATCTTGATACTACAAAAGTGTAGTTACTTGAAACTGGAATAGTTTATTTATTTGTATTTCGAAATAAAGAGCCAGTTATACAGTCATTAGAACAATTTATTCACTAGAGATAAAAAAGGTTGTACTTTCTGATAACTCTTAATTAAATTGGGCATTATATTTTGAAGAAAAAAGATATACAAAAAACACTTGGCAAAAAGCCTTTCTTTGACGATAGTAATGTTTTCTTAGCCATAGAATATAATGACGGTGTTAAAGAATTTGACCATGTGATCATAGAAGGGAAGAAAACGCATTTTATAGGATACCCAAAGGGTTTTTTATTGAAAATGAGTGGAATCTTTAGAAGTACCAAAAAAGTAATTCCTTTTGATGAGATAAGTCATTTCGAATTTATTACCGATAAAGAGCGAGCTCTCTTCAACATTGTATTTCGTAATGCAGTAGACCGAACCATAACCTTTCATATTCAGCCATACGATTTACCAGATTTGCGTAATTTTCTGAACAAAAATTGCGAGCACATACCTTTTAAAACGATTAAGGATAAAAATATCATTAAGAAGTATTACAAGAACGAATTTTATAACAAAGATCTACCAGATTTTTTTTGCGATGAGATAAATAAGTCGAACAAATCATCAAAAGTTTTTTTAGCTATTGGTTCAATTGGCTTCCTACTTCTTGGTTTTATCGCAATGCTCTTGGGCAATGAAGACCCGTACTTTACTATTGTTGTTCTCAGTGCAGTAATTTGGATCTCTGTCTCCGTAGTAGCTTCAATATCTCTTGGGTCGCAACGCGATGTCTTTATTAAATCTTGGGAAGACATAAAACGAGGAACAAATATTTTACATTTCAAATACAATAATGGCGACCAATTAATTCTTACAGAACATCTTTTGGTGAACTATGTAAAGAAAATTCATAAAAAGAAAAGAAAAATCGGTAAAATATCATGGGAACTATCTCACATTAAGGATTTACTCAAATTTGTCTCTTCTCCTAGTTTTGAAACAGCTTTAGGTTTGTTACCAAACGTGACTGTGTTATCCAATAAGTGCCCACACCTTATAGAATACGGCAAGAGGGATACTGCCGCTGTCTATTTTTTTTATTATGATATTAAAAATATTCAAGTTCTCAGAATAATAATTCAAGGTCCAGGAGATAGTTACTCAGCATGCTTAGATTTTCCTATCTCTGAAGAAATCACATTTGACACTAAGGCCTTTTTAAGGCTAAGACAAAACATAGAAAGGCAACATAATAAATTTGGTCATATGTACGTAGGCGAGCAAGAGTTTAAAGAAATCCATGGAAATGAGAATTAAAATTAGTTTTTAAACTATTTATCGAAAGAACCACTGGTCTAGCTCACGACCTTAGAACGAACTTTCATTTTCAATTATTGAGACAAACCTTGAGTTTCAAAGCCTTTATTTCTCTTCTTTTCCTTCTACCCTCCTATTTTTAATATCATTACTCATATTGAAATTTTGACGCTAATAAGTTCGTTGAGCTAAAGTATATTTTACCCCAATTATTGTAAAAAGAGTAAGATTCTTTTATTTTAGTAGTTAGAAACTGTTTAGTTCGAAACCAATTTTTTTATGAAAACTATATTAAGATCCGCTCTGTTATTAATCATTCTTATAGTTACCGCCACGTTCGTCAAGGGGCAACAATACGACAAAAAAGCACGTATTTGGGGTGTTTATGCATCAGGGGTTGGAGGGAAACTTAAACGAGGTATGAACCCATGTTGGGTGACCTATACGGTTGCTGCCATGTCTAATCCACGTATTCGAGCAAACGTCAAGTATGGAACTATGGGAATTGTAGGCAGGAGGTTGACATGGGCAGAAGCCAATGCGAGAAAAAGAAGATTTAGTCGATACTTTGGAGATGCTCCTGATGGTATATATAAACTAAGATCCTGTGAAGTACCGCCCATTTCAGTCACTGGAGTATATAGTACCAAATGGGGAATCGTTAAACTCAGACAGTCTGGTAGTACTGTAACGGGTACTTACTACGATGGTAAGGCCCGGATATCAGGTTCTATAAAAGGTAACGTTTTAAGAGGCACTTGGACACAGCGTAATAATAAGTCAGGACAATTAATATTTACTTTTTCGAATAGTGGATCTTCATTCAACGGTAAATGGAAATATGATGGTAAATCACATTGGTATAACGACTGGTCAGGCACGAGAAGAAAAAGTACGCGAAGAAAGAATTAATTTGTAGCCATACGTTAGTTATATTTTACAAAACAGGTTAATGAAAAGATTAGACTCTATGAGCCCCTTCTATGGTGTTCGAAAGATTCTATTTCAATTTGAGCATTACAATAGACCCAACCCCAAAAGTTATGATCCCAAACATTGCCTTATGGCAAAATGAGGTTCTTATAACCGAAACTCAACTAGATGCAAAAAAATATCAATGCATTTGTACGACAGTTACTTTGGCATACCCGCTAAATTCTTAACATCAACTTATTGCTTTAAAATTTTATAACTAAAGCTTGAATTTTCGTCTTTGGCAATTATGAAATAGAGCCCCTTGGGCAAATCATCTGTAGAAATATATTCTACTCTATTTTGACCTTCAAACCTGCGAACAGATTTAACTTTTCCTAGTGCATCGATAATGGTCACTTGGGTAGGAAGAGTAATATTCTGTAAGTACAGTCTATCATTAAAGGGATTAGGAGTAACTGAAATGATCGACTTCGATGTCGATTTAAGGCTTGTTACGTTGCTTATTGTAATGGTATTGCTAATGGCACTATCAGGTGAGATACACCCCGTACCGTGGATAACTGCATATATATTATTATTCCCTGCAACGATATTCGTATTCCAACTATTTGCGGAGCTTGTTGTTTGAAATATATTGTTTCGGTACCAATCGATGCTATAAGATGAAGATAAATTTGTTGTGGCTGTTAAAGTAACGGGGTCATTTGTACTGCCTCCTATAACAGATGAGGTTATATTTAAAGTTGGACTTACGATCGGAAGCACTGTTACTGTAATCGAATCTGTATTTGAACAGGAATTAGAATCCGTAACGATAACGGTATAAGTCGTGGTATTTGATGGAGCAAAAAGAGTATTATTTGAAACATTGTTATTCCAGCTAATCGAATTTCCTCCGTTTGCAATAAGTGCAATGGAATCCCCAAAACAGAGAGAAGAAGTATTTGACGGAATCGTGGATATAGTAACCATCGGTATACCATAAGTTACAAACGAAACAGAATTTGAACTATTACCATTCGTATTGGAATATTGAACAGAAATTGTGTGCGTACCAGGAGCAAGAACCGAATAGGTGAATGTACTATCTGCTGGATTATACGTTGTAATGGGAGTTGAATTTAGCGAAATTGCAATAGTCCCTTGCGGGTTCATCAGTTTAGCTGTCTGTATTGATGCATTTGCACAAACTGTTGAGCTAACCTGAGCAATAATAGGGGCGCTTAAAATCAATGGACAATTGACAAGCATATGGGTGGCGGTTTGTGTCAAAGCTGTTCCCAACCCATGCTGACCATAAGCATTACTCCCCCAAGCCCACATATCACCCATGTTCTTCAATGCTATAGTATGACTTCCTTTAGAGGCAGCTACACTAAGCCAGTTTGTATCAGTACCTATTTTAACTGGATTATGAAATGTTCCGGTTGAGATAAAATTACCTAGTTGCCCTGAGTACGTTCTACCCCAACCCCATAATTCTCCTAACGCATTTATAGCAAAAGCATGTGCGTTACCCGCAGATATATAAACCCAATTAGAATCCGCAGTTATTTTAGATGGGGTTATGGCTAATTGAGTACCGCCGTTTCCTATTTGACCCGCTTTACCCCAAGTCCAAAGTGTACTATCATTTTTTAACGCCATGGAATACTGAAATCCGGCAGCAATTTCTTTCCAATCAAGGTCATTCCCAATTTGAGTTGGAGTAGTTCTTGTAATATTAGTACTATCACCTATAGCACCATAAATATTCCAACCCCATGCCCAAAGGCTACCATTATTTTTTATAGCGAGTACATGTCCATCCCCTGCGTGTATCTTTGCCCAATCCGTATCCGTCCCAATTTGTGCTGGAGTATTGGTACTCAATAGACTACCATTCCCCAATTCACCATGATTATTACTTCCCCAAGACCACAATGTACCATCAGATTTTAACGCCATGGTAAATCCATTGCCTGCTGACACTTGCACCCAATTCGTATCAAACCCAATCTGTATTGGGTAATTCATATCAAGGTTAGTCCCATTACCTAGGCCTCCATTAAAATTATGTCCCCAAGTCCATATTGTGCCATCCACCCGAAGGGCTATATTATGTGTACTACCAGCGCTAATAGATACCCAATCTCGTCTTGTACCTATGCGCGTATAATTATTTCTTTGATTATTTGTACTATCTCCTATCTGCCCTCGATTGTTCTCTCCACAAGCCCAGATACTACTATCCGCTTTCAAAGCCAAAGAATGGGTACCGCCACCACTGATTTCACTCCAGCATTGCGCCGAAAGATTTAGAGGAAGCAAATAAATAATAACAGATGCTAAAACATATCTCATAAATAGGGGTTTATTTATTGAAAGAAAAATCGAATTTACATCAAAGATTCCATTTTTGCATCTCCTTCTTGTACACTACCAATTTTATACTTCACAAAAGAAAATTTTCAGTCCTGCTTCTGGGATTGCAATAGACTTTGAATAACGAATAGTTTTCCCTGGATATCCCAGAAGTAAATTATTAATTACTTGTTGAGTTGTTGAGCATTTTCCTTTATTCTTTTACCAACTCAAAGCCTGCTACCTTCCTTGTCTTTCTTGATAAAGAGAAAATATAATAATCACCCCTGATTCTTTTAATTTCCCATGTAGAAATACATTTCGCCTACTTCCATTTGTTGATAACTTACAGGCACTATTGATGTAAGTACCCCGAACTGCTCGATGCCAAACCAACTTTTTACAAACTCAATAAGAACAGAATTGAAACGAATCGTAATTATTGTTGCAAGGACAATAGGTTTATACTATGACTTCTTCAGATTTTTTGTCTTTAACCCTTGAAACAAATATAGTGTTTCAAAGCATTTATTTATCTCGATTTTTTCAGTCAGCCTTCTTTTTTGTCTTCCTTACTCATATTGACCTTTGACGTGTTGCGGTAAAATACTCTTGACGAAACTCAAATTTATCGTAATAATATTTGCCTAGTTCCTACAATTTTATTCTTATCAAGAATAGACAGAATATACATACCTTTCTGACCATTAGCTAGTTTGAAAAGTACGTAGTGACCTTCTCGTTTGGTGCTAAAGTTTAATTCTCGTCCATAAATGTCGAAAATCTTATAGGTATAATTATTCAAATGACCATCTTCAATGCTCAAAACAAATTCTTTATTGGTAGGATTGGGATAGACTATGACTTCCTCATTTTTAAGCAAGCCATTGATGCTCGTTGGGATATTCTCCATGAACCGAGTGTTTTTGCGATAGGTCACCTGACTTTGGGTAATATCTATTGCCGTTGTAGTAGTTGTTTCCAAAACTGGCCAGTGAACATCGGGCAGGTACCAACGAAAAATTGTATCTATCTGATAGCCTACAATAGAGTTATTTACGTCCAAAGTATCATATCTAGCATTATAAACTTTCACACGTAATACATCGTTATAAGTGCCCGAAGGCAATTTAAGCGTACCGTATCCATCTGCTCTGACAACTGTACTTCCGTGTGAAGTAAAACTCGGCCCAGAAGTCCCTGTTCCAGTCCAATTGTTCGTAAAAGAATCACCATAAGTAAAAGGGTAATCTAACAATTTATTATCCTGAAAACTAATAGTCGGCGAGACGAATGTTTTAGCGTTGGTAATTTCTAATCTATTAGGATACGCTCCAAGTCCATATTCCGAAATTCCTGCAAAGCTGTTGTTTAACTTAAATTCGAAGATATTGCTAACAGATGTACTGGTCATATTCCCATCTCGGTTATCAATATTGATAGTATCTAAGTTACTAAAGTCCCAAGTATAATTTATCCCAGTTGCTGTTTCGTTACCAATATATTCATTGTTTCTGTCTTTAAATTTGTAAGTTTCCCCTCCTACAGGATTTGTGTTGGTAGCTGTTAAAATAGGTTGGGCTATCGCATTAGTACATACAAAGGATACAAGTAGAAGTAATATTTTTTTCATAAAGATTATTTTAAACTAAGGTTACAGTGATTGCACTAATCGAACAATTGTTTACCTTTATTATACGAGTAAAATATCATAAAGAAATTTGTTGATGATATTCAAATTAGAATATTTAAATTCTAACTCAAAGAATTCGTTATCGTTTTTTACAAACGATGTACTTTTCTTGATGAACGTTACATACATTGCTGTCTATATATAAATCCTAGATATACGCATTAAGTTAGGACAAACACACTCCTAGCCCCTTGAAGAATTAATGGAAATGTTGTAAAACATATTTTCTATGAATTGAAACCAATTGTCTGATAGCTAATAACACTATGCAGATTCTAAAAATTCAGAAGCAATAGTTAATCGAATACGGCGGCGCAACACTCTACCTATTGCAGCGCTAGTCCTTGACATATCAACCGAATTTTCGCAATAAAGTATTGAAACAAATATAATATTCCAAAGCCATTGTTTATCGTACTTTCATTCTTCACTCTTCTTTCTTATTACTCATATTGATATTTCGACGGTAGAAGTTCATTAACCTCACCAATAACACTAAAGTGGTATATTAATAAAGCATTCACTTTAATAGATTTATGCTCTAAAAAATTAAAATGAGAACAAGCGGTATAGCGTACATAAACAGCAGAGGGGTTATCCAATTACACCAAAATGTTATTGAAAGTCAAACAATATTCGATGGTTCAATTTTCTTTGGTATCTACTATCCTAGATCAAAAGACCAACCCAATTCTATTAATAAGACAGACTTTATGTTTACACCTATTCCATATACTCATTGGAAATGTTCTGGAAGACTCATAATGAAACTTACTAAACAATCTGAGGCCATGCCGATTATTACAGATTTCTTAAAGACTCAAGGAGTTTCAATATTGCAGTCTGTCTCGAACAGATCGGCGCATAGGTATAGCACATGGGATATTCATATTTCTTTTGACCACCTTCTAGAAACAGAACTGCAATACATCTCAGACAAATCATACTATCAGGAAACTTTTACCGAAATTCAGAGACTATCTAAACTGTTAATCGATCAATTTGGTAACGATATTCTTTGGTATGATGAAAAAGACATTGATCTCGAAAAGGCTTTAATTAGTAGAGTTAATACTGCCTTACATTACTTTCATAACATTACAGAAGAGAAAAAAAGAACAGGCCAAGATGCAGACTCCCAAACCTTATATAACCCATTTACACTAAGGTACAGTAAAGGAAATATTGTTTCCAATTCAGGAAAAAAAATAGCAAGTATTCTAAGTATTGCGGAACAATCCAAGAATGTCGACCGGCATCTACCAACTATTGCTTTCATTGAGTCTGATTCGCATTACTTAAACTATAGAATTAGAATTATTCCAAGAGATCGATTAACGCTGTTTTACAAGTTATCAATATTCTACTCTCGCAATGGAGTGGTATCAAGTACAACAAGAGGGCTATTAAATCTTATCATAAATGAACTCGGCAATGGTATTAAGGTTTGGATGTCCTATAATCAACTCTACGAATGTCGTGAAAATTATGGCAGTGGAAAAATCAGTCTTTTCATTGAAACACCGAAAAGATTTAGTGATCAGAATACATTTATGCATGAAGTAAAAATGACTGTTGCAAGATTAAACGAAGAGGTAAAGCCTATTGACCTAAAGCATATAAAACTATGGAGTAAAATTTCACCGATATATCCAAATTATGTAAGGAAACATTTCAAAAAACAAAGAGAGCAACTAAAAAAGCGTAGAAAAGATGTCTTCATTAGCTACTCTAGTAAGGACAACGAATTTGCAGAGCGAATTAGAATTAAATTAGAGGAATATGGTTTGAGCGTATTTAAAGCTGACAAAGAAAACATTCCGGGAGACCTATTCAATGAGAAGATTCGCAGCGGACTAAACCAATGCCGAGAAGTATGTTTGCTTTACTCCAAGAATAGTTTAAATAGTTCATATGTAACAACTGAATGGGGAGCTGCATGGTTTATGAACAAAAAAATCATAACAATGTATCTAGATATGACAGAAGAAGAAGCTCTACAAAGTGACCAAAGACTATCGCAAACTCAGATGGTGAGATTTGATTCAGAAAAATTGTTGGATTATTGTGAGTCCGTCTTACAGAGGAGACTTGAATATTACATAGAGACGGACAAATACGAATACTATACTTAAATTGCCCGCTTCACTTTCCAGGAATAAACACAATTATCCGACCTGAATATTGTGATAATCGCTTTTAAAAATAACTCAAATAGTACAATACAAACAGTTGGTTTTCTTTCTTGATATTTTCCAATCAAAACCCGAGTTGAGAATAATTAGAATACTACAAAAGTAGTATTGTTAAAGGGTGTCGCTTTTTATAATTTGGAATTTGCTATTAGATTAAAACCTATGAAAAAAATAAATGTTCTTTTAACACTTACCCTCTTCATCCTTGCAATGAGTCTCAACTCATGCCGTGTTAAAAGGCTAAACACTAGGGCATACCACTATAATCATGAGAATTTCGAGTACCCAGAAAAGAGGTTCTTGCATTCTAAGAGTAATATTGGAATTGCTTTCTCTGGTGGAGGAAATCGGGCTGCAAGTTTGACAACAGGCCAATTAAGAGCACTTAATGAACTTAAACTTCTGGATAATGTCAAATACATTTCTGCTGTTTCAGGAGGCTCCTGGGCATCTGTATGTTATACCTTTTTACCAGAAGATAAACCGGATAATCTACTGCTTGGAACGTTGAAAAGACCTGAGGATCTTTCCTTGGATACACTTAGTAGTATATCAGACGGAGAGTTACTTAAAAGTGTTTCTAATAGTGAAATTCTAGAGAGATATGTAAAAGGAGTTATAAATTTTCACAACGATGAAATATTTTCGAGAATACTAAACGATATATATTTAAAACCTTTAGGTCTAGGCGAATCAAGATACGTAGGTTTTAATAAAAAAAGTACTGCCGATATTCTAAACAGGAAGCCTAATGACAAAACTCTTAAATATGAAGACTTTTATCTAGTCAATTCGAAAAAAAATAGACCCTTTCTAATAGTTAATGGAACTCTTGTTGGTGGTGCGACTAACACACGCTACCTCCCTTCCATGCACTTTGAAATGACACCAATATACTCTGGAATAAGTCATTTCGACATTGCTCAGGAATCCAAAGTTGGCGGCGGATATATTGAGACCTTTTCTATGGACTACAATTTCAAGAAAAAAAGTAATGACAAGTATTTTGTAAAATTGAAAAGAAGAAAATTACGCAGATTTACACTCTCCGATATGATGGCAATAAGTGGCAATGCACCTAGTACATTCTTATATAGTAGATGGTACCTATTCATTGCAATGCATTTAGGACTTCCAGAGATAAACCTGTGGTCACCATATTTGGCCAAAAAGCAATCTAAGTCAACTAAAGTAAAAACTAAAGAATATGCAATGGGAGATGGTGGAAATCTCGAGAATCTTGGGCTAATACCACTATTGAAAAGAAAAGTAGATAAGATAGTTGTATTTGTCAATTGTAAAACGCCAATACGTAAAACAAACAAAGGGAAAATCATTCTTGAAGATGCCATTGACGGAGTTTTTGGAATAAAAATGCGATACAAAGATGCGATATCAACAAACATCTTAAGTAATACTAGAAACGAACGGGGAAAGTTAGCGGATACATTATATAAATTAAAGAAAGAGGGAAAGCCTCTTTTGTATACCTCAAAATACAAGGTAAACAAAAGGTCTGAATATGGAATCTTTCCTGATGAAGGGAAGTGGGATAGTGTGCAAATAACATGGGTATACAATGATGGTTTCGAGAAACAGTATGCCAATGGTAGACTAAGCGAGGAGGTGAGGTCATACTATTACAATAAGGGTCTCGATGCTTTTAATGCTCAATTCCCTCATTTGCCTACAATTTTAACAACAAGACAATTGCACGCTATTGATTACGAAATATCATGGAGTAATATGTTAGCCCATTTCGGTTCTTGGGTAATTATGGATAAGGCTAGGTACTTTAAGGACGTATTCTCTGAATAAGGAGCCGTTTTTCTTTGAGGTCTTTTGCCATTTTAACGCTTTTAGGGCAATGGGTAAACCAAAGCCTCTATAAACACCAAAATTTCAACGATTTATATTTAGGATAATACTTGACTTAGATAGAATACACAAAACCGAAATTTCGGTAGTATTTATCGGGACTTGCGATCGGAACGCAATACTTGAATATTCTTATTAGTAGATGATTTATACGCATTGTATTTATAACTATCTTGAAACTACAATCCACAACTCATACATTTGTATCGTTGTTTCCTATTCTTTTGAAAGTCATTTTTCATTGCATTTCGAACATAGCATAAAACAAATAGTTTATCCTCCGTTATGATACAAGGGGTATTTTAAAACCTATACAAACACCCCAAATTTCAAGTTTTAATTACTTCAGTACTATTAATAATAAAGTAAATTAAACAGAAAAACGAGTTAGATTGTCTCTAACTCATTCATTTCTAATGTTATCTTTTCGTATCCCCCCAATCTATTACTCTATCCTCAGAAGTGGTAGTTGATAGAAATACGAGAGATAGGAAAAGACTCGATACCTACCCCATTTGGATGGGTTTCAAACGATGCAGAAATATTTTTCATAAACAAGTATCTCAAGCCCAACCCAACAGAAAAGCCAGGTTCATAAACAGACTCCCCTTCTCCGCTATCAACAAGATTATCTTCGCTATCAAATAATTTCTTATTTGCGTTTAAAATCTGATGAGCAAAATCTGCAATTATATACGGGCTTAACTTTCTGTGAGGTATTATATTATACTGAATGCCTGTAGCCAGTAGATGATTATCATATTGCCGGCTACGATGTCTTTTTACATCATAAAAAACAATATCCGAGTAGTACTCCGTTTTTGTTCTGACGAAATGATAATTAATTCTAGCTTGCAGATTCTTATATATTCTTGTGGTAAAGAAAATACTAGGAGCTGCGCTTGTTTTTTGACTCTTTTGGTACAAACAGTTTACATAAGTCATAGGAATTACACTTTGTTTTTGGAAACTAGCGCATCCATAAGCTGATTCTGCATCGCCTAATCTAAATAGCCCGATACCGATGTGTGATTTGTTATCTTGAGCATGGGAAGATACAGCACTTAAAAGCAGAAAAAGAAAGGATATGATGACTTTATACATGGGGCCTATTTTTTACAGTAAATCAATTTCTGTTTTAGAAGACTAGGAGTATTCGAAATCAACTCTAACAAATATAAGGATTTAAATTCTTTGTTTACCTACCTTCCTTTCTTCTCTCCTATTTTTCTTGAATACCTTTGACAGGTCTTTTCTTCGCAATTGGATAAAAAATCCAATTGCAAGATTGCATTTGTAAACAATGCAACCTTGGCAAAGGAAGTCCTTTTGCAATCCTAAGAAAAGATGTAATTTTAGATCGAAATGAAAAATATACTATCCCCTAAATTACTCTATATTCTCACCTCTATCATTTTCATAATTAGTTGTAAGAAACCCTATACCGTAGCCCTTCACCCGATAGAGCAGTATTCTTACCTATTGTATGACTCTATAGAAGGAGTAGCTGGAAATGCACAGCACTACCCATTAAATAGAACAATTGTATTACAATATGATCCTAATACTGATGTTTATAGTCTTGGGCAAGACGTTTACGAAAGAAATACATACTGGGAAAATAACGGAGACTGGGAAGGCTTTCATAGGAATGGCGGAAATTTTCCATTCATTTTATTTAAGGGTGACAGTCTATCTTTCCATTATCGGGGCTCTGGAGGAATAAGTAATCCTAGTTCTAGAGGTACTCGAGGTATAAAAAAATAATGTGCCAACAAACCGTATGCAATTGTTCTTGACCCTAGACATGGAATAATTTTGCTTGATTGATAAGGTCGTTCTTATGAACGTCATAATGACAGCTTTGACCTCAATTTCCAAAAGGCAAGTATGTAATTGGATGAAATATTGCGACAGTTACTAATGAAAATTTCGCTCAAATCCTAAGACCTTTTAATAAGGTCTTTTTCTTCGGAACTGGATAAAAAACCCAATTACAAGATTACGCTACGACGGTCACAACCTGTTCCTACCAAAACGCATTCTATCTTAAAAGTCAAACTTTTTCGCAAAAAATTTTCAGTTTAAGAATTAGAAATCTTGGCAAGGGAGTATCCCTTTGCAATCCCGATAAGAATAAATCTCGTCTTTTTTGTGGCTTTTAGGAGATTGGGTGTTCAACGCTAATTTACGAAATCATATCCGTATTTTTCGGTAATTTGTTTTTTACGTCTATCTACTTGAACTGAACAAACCCCTATTTTTGTACGCCATTTATTCGCCTTGGTGACATCTTTACAACGATTAAACTGGCAAAAAAATGCTCGATAAACCGAATCTCTGCTAGCGGGTGCAAACTTCTTATAGTATTCTTTATAACCGGATTGACCTCTACCCATTTTAGATTCAAAATAGTAGATATACATATAATCTCTGGGATGTAATGTTCCATTTTTCAAAGCTTTGTATAAATAAGTTTTTAATTCGGAGAAAGAAATTCCTGTGTGTAATAAAGTTGGTGTTACAAAATTATTTGTCAATTCACATTCTTTGGGAGTGTTTTTTGAATAATAGTATGTTGCTGTATTTAAAGGGTTCTTACTCCTTTCCCTATTGATACTGTCGATTCTTCTTCGTGCCTGATCATTTAATGTATCATAAAAACCATCACATAAACCTATAGTCCTTTCTCCAGGATAAACATTGGTTTTAATTAATTCAGTTTTAAGTCGCTCATAGTTTTCTATCAAACATTCCATATAAGATTTACCACTCGGATGCTTTCCACGCTTAGCGAACTGTTCACAATGATACCTTTGGCGCCATTCATCGTGCAACTTCTTATTTTGTTTTGCCAGATAACGAGATTTGTGCGATTTATATAGTGTTTTAAATTTATTAGTTTTTAGTTCTTTGATATATTTTTTTATTAAGGGTGCAGCTAATAGGCACTCTTCTTTTACCCCAGCCTGTATAGTACGAATGAGCATTTTATATTTTCGCTTTTTATTTTTTTCTAATACCGCCGCTTGCAAAGCATGATAAGCATCTCTGGCAAAATAGAAGGAATACGAAGAAAAAACCTTTTCATACAATGCTCCAGCATTAACAAAGTCTTCGTTAACTATTGCCTCTTCAGCCTGAGCTATTTGTCTATGATACTCTAGATAATTCTCTCCTTTGACTAACAAAGAAGTTAAAACTGCAAGGACTAAAACGAAAAAATATCTTGTCATTTGAAAACCCTTAAGTTACGATCTTATTCAAAAATTTAGGTTCTGTCGCATGTAAATTAGGATATTTTCTACAATGTTTACCTTTCCTTCATGTTTAAAAGCCATTGTTTTCCGGAAACCGTAATTCTTCAAGCCGTTTATTTTAAACTTAGATTTGGTTTAAGCTATCGAGATATTGAAGAACTCATGCACGTGCGAGGTGTTTCAGTAGATCACGCTACCTTACAACAATGGATGTTCAAGTTTACGCCCTACTTTGAAAAAGCACTCAACAAGCGTAAGAAAGTAGCTGGCACAAGCTGACGAATGGACGAAACCTATATCAAAGTAAAAGGTGTTTGGCATTACTTATATCGCGCTGTAGATAAGAAAAGACGAACAACTGACTTTCTTTTGTGCAAACAAAGCTGTAAAAGAAGTGCCCAGTTATTCTTGATCAAAGCTATACGAAATAATGAAAAGCCATACATTATTACCATTGACAAAAGTGGTGCTAATAAAAGTGCAATCAAGGTGCAGAACAAACGGAGGTATGAGAAGAAGGATGGAATAGTTATTCGTCAATGTAAATATTTGAATAATATCGTAGAACAAGATCACCGTTTTATAAAGTGGCGGATAAATCGAAGTTTAGGGTTTAAAGAATTCGAATCGGCCAGTAGAACTTTATCTGGAATAGAAATCGTTCGAATGCTTCAAAAAGATCAATTATCGGATCAGGGAAAAAGTGTCTTTCAGTCCTTTTGCTCATTGGTAGCCTAAAGAAAAATTGTCATGAAACTAAATCAATTTGTATCTTAAAGCTGAATTAGATGCGACAGAACCACCAGAATAGCCTTTATTAAACAGAAGAAAAAGATTAAAGCAGTAATGAAAAGTTATTATATTTGGTTAGGTGAAAGTGATACTTTTTATTTGTTTCCTAACTACTTTTTTCTATTTCGATACACGAGGACAATCCTTCCAATGGGCAAAACAAATTGGTAATAACTACAATGATCTTGTGGAAGATGTAGGAGCCGACTCAAAAGGAAATGTTATAATAGTTGGCGGTTTTGAAGGTTCAGTAGATTTCGATCCTAATCCAGGTTCCTATAACCTGACTAGCAACGGTAATTATATATCTGGTTTTCTTCTTAAACTGGACTCTACAGGGAGTTTAAATTGGGCCAAAAGTATAAGAGCTGCTTCTGATTTCTCTATTTCTAGAGTCGTCGTAGACAAGAATGATGATATTATTATTGGTGGACAATTTCAGGGTAGTGTAGATTTTGATCCGGACTCAGTCTCAACATTTAACTTAATCTCAACGAACTGGAATACGTTTGATGTTTTTATTGCCAAATATGATCGTAATGGTAATTTTATCTGGGCTAAACAATTTGGCGGAGTTCAACATGACCGTTTTGAGAGTATGGAAGTTGACAAGAATGGAAATATCTTTTCAACGGGATGGTTCTATGGAGTATCGGATTTTGATCCTGGAATGGGGACATTCAACTTAACTCAAACGGGTACTTTTCAAGATGTTTATTTTTCAAAGTTGGATGTCAATGGTAATTTTGTGTGGGCTAAACAACTTCAATCATTAGGAGTAGCTTCGAAAATAGCTATGGATCTTGCCGTAGATAGTAATAGCAATATGTTTGCGATTGGTTCGTTTCATGGGACTGTAGATTTTGATCCTGGAGTACAAACGAAATACCTTTATTCTAATCAGACCGATCATACGTTTGTTCTTAAATTGGATTCAAATGGTAGTTATAGTTGGGTCAAACAACTTGGGAGTTCACAAATTAAACCTTGCAACGGAGAAAGTATAACTACCGATAATTTGGGCAATGTATATGCAACAGGAAGCTTTGAAGGCACTGTCGACTTTGACCCAGATTCTACGGCTACAGTAAACATAACGGCCAACGGCTTTAAGGACATTTTTATTGAATGTTTAGATCAAAATGGCAACTATGTCTGGGCCAAAAAAATTGGTAATACTGGTCAGGATCGTGGTTTTAGTGTGAAGATTGATGTTTCCAATAATTTATATGTTTGCGGAGATTATGATAACACAGTTGATTTTAACCCTGGTGCCGGCATCTTTCAACTACCTACAATAGGAACATTCAGCTATTTCTATTTAAAGCTTGACCTTAATGGATCTTTTATTCATGCGGATGGTATTGAGGGAACTATTTCTAACCGAAAAAACAGGATAGCTTTAGACCGATTCGGGAATTTATTTTCAACGGGTGTGTTCCGTGGAATCGTTGATTTTAATCCTGATTCAATTGCACAGCACAATTTAAGTTCTTTGGGAGATGATAACTTCATTCTAAAATTAAACCTAGTTGGGTTAAGTACTGGATACTCAATACAAGATAAAGAAGAAACTGTTTGGATATACCCGAATCCCAATAATGGACATTTTATGATTAAAGCTGATAGAACTTGGTTGGGCTCAAATATGGAACTATTTGATACCAAAGGAGCAATTATCTCTCAAATGGAACTGACAGATTTAAATACTCGGTTTGATATTCCAGATATACCTGAAGGAGTATATATTATTAGGTTATGGAATCCAAAAAACAACAGGACGAAAATGATTCAAGTAAGTAAATGATTTATCTCTTATACAAACGAACCTGATTTAGTTTACTTTTGCTGGCGGTTTACATTCCTTCTTTTAGCAGCTCTTGCATTGCAGTCCAAACGCAAGTCCTAGCCATATCAACCGAATTTTCATTTTCCTATAAAATCGTAACATAGCCACCCTATGGCAAAACGAGGTTCGTATAATAGATATTCAACTGGATACAAAATGCTATATCAATATGGTCCGCTTCCAAAAGTTGTCCCTGAGGATTCCGATATATCCCAATAACCACCCCATTCCCAGTGATAAGAATATCCATAAATAGGCACGCCATCGGATTGCTTGTCATAACCTATTATCCCGTATTCTGGAACTAAACCACCTGTATTAACCCATTGCATTCCATCAGGATCTATATTACTTACAGGATTATTACCCATACCCATAAAGGCAGAGTGATCTTGCCCCATAGGATCTAAAGTAGTAAACCTACCCAGCTGTGCATCATACTGCCTTGCATGAAAATCATTCCAATAAAGGTGCTTTGTTTTATTTAATTCCTTCGTCTGGTACAAATATGTATTCTGCGGCTTTACCGTTGTACTATGACTCTGATTTAATACCATACCGTAGGGGTAACTCCTATATGTAGTTTTTACAAAAAAACGAGCTAGAATAAATCTAACTCGTTTTTTATCAAATTGTGTTTTTACAGCAGTTACTTAGATGCACTACCACTTATTCTGTTACACGATCCTCGACCTTAGTTCTCAATAATAGATTTAATATAACGATACTTCTCTGTTGAAGTTTCTTTACATATTTGCAACAACTCATCCCTTTGCTCCTTGAATTTCTTTTTATCAAATAAGTACAAAAAGAAATACGGGATTAAACTTTCATCATTACTATACTTCCTAATAAGCTCTTCGCAATCTTTCTGTGAGAAATCTTCAAAATAAGCCCTATGAGGAAAGTATCTCTTCCAAAAATGTAACTCTAAACTAGCAGGATATTTTCCAATAGCTTCCTCAATTAGATCAGCATACTTTTTATTTCCTATATCTCTTAAAGTATTAGAAATGCCATAATGTGTCACAAAGCCGTAGTCACTCGCTACCCGCCAATACATAAAAGACAAATTAATATAATCATCTAATACGAATTCATTCTTTAGATACTTTTCATTATACGTATCAATCGTATTTAAATACTTATTCTTATATTCTTCTACTTGTTCATTTTCATTCATAATTAAACAGAGCCTTACTTTGATGTGCTACCCCCACCGTCGAAAGACTTTAAAATTTCCCTTGCATACGGCGTCACCAGAAAAAGGTTTCTGGAACCTGTCTCATTTAATAATGCCCAGTCAGAAATAATATCTATAAAAAGATTAAGATCATCTTCCATTAATAACCTTATTTCTTGCCAGACTCCTCTAGCCGAAACCTCGATACATTTATCGCTCAACATATCATTAAACGATGCAATGATTAATGCCATAAAAGCAATTTTATCATTTTCAGAATAGTTCTTTTTTCGATTAGAATAAACTAATATAAATTCATTAATTCTTTTATGATTAGCCATTTCAATATCCCAATCCTGTTCTAATCCAGAATACGGCAGATCTAGCTCTTTACTTATATACTCTATTGCTGATTGATTTAATATCATATTGCTAAGTTATTTAATTAATGGATAAGCCGTTTTTACACCTTTCCCACCAGGAACTAACCTGATGTGAGTTGCATTCTTAAAAGTTCCACCTGGTGTAATTACTCTGGCAGGGAAACTATTCGGAATTGGAATGTCAACAGCACCATGACTTGTTTTCTTGACATTATCCAGAATAAACTGTGCCGCTTTTTGATTATTCAAGAATTGGCCTTGATGCTTACCGGTACTCATGGCACGATTAACTAAAAAGAAAGTTGACGATTCCCCATGCTTGACAAATGTATGTCCAAATATACTCTTTGTTAATGGAATGAGTTTAATGGCCCTTGGATTAACACCTTTTAATCTTCTAATTAAATTCTGGGTCTTGGAAATTGTACTTGCACTTGGTTTCTTTTTACCTTTAGTAAGAACAATAGCTGCTAGATCAAGGGTTGTCACGGCATGCTCTGCATGCTCTTCAGACATATTGTCCTTAAATAAGCTTCCTCCCCATTCAAAGAGGTTAACTACTAAATTATCAAGTCCTTCCAAGACGTGCCCACCTCTTGGTTGAACAATGGGTATCTCACTTTTCTTCACCCCTTTCTTATCTTTATCCCCATCACCGGTAAGCGCAAAACTTGTTCCAAACTCAGTAGTAGGTCTCGCACCTCTTCTTCCGTAGGCTGTATGATTCCTTGCATAAGCTTTGTACCAAGCTTTCCTTTCATTACGTTGGCTCTTACTGAAAGGACTAAGTTCAAAAGAAAGTTGAAAGCCAATTTGATCAGCATTTCTCTTATTGCGATTTCCGCCACCGCCACCACCGCCAAAACCGAGAGGGTTACCCTCTGGGTCAGTTGTCCCTGAGGATTCGGACATATCCCAATAACCTGAAAACTCATAATGCCAACCGATGCCCCAATACAAACCATCATTTTCTGCATCACCCATGAGCTCCGCGTGAGGTACTAATTTAGTAACAGCTACCCATTGCATTCCATCAGGATCAACATTACTTACAGGATTATTACCCATACCCATAAAACCAGAGTGATCTTGCCCCATAGGATCTAAAGTAGTAAACCTACCAAGCTGTGCATCATACTGCCGTGCATGAAAATCATTCCAATAAAGATGTTTCGTCTTGTTGAGTTCTTTTGTTTGATATAAGAATGTATTCTGTGGCTTTACCGTGGTACTATGACTCTGATTTAATACCATACCGTAGGGGTAATAATGATTTTCTTCTAACAGTTTTCCTCTATAAAACTTAATATCAATATCATCAAACCAAGCCGTAACACCCGTACTTTTATTGGATACAAACACCGCAAGATAACCACCTTGCTGCATCTTAATATCACTAGTGGTTTGTAAAGTATGCCAGCTATCAGCCGTGTTCACTTGTATGGCCCCACACTGCGCGGGTACAAGATGCATATTCTCATCAAACACCATATAATTGATATAAGCACCAATATGCGAACTAGAGGTCATATTATTTACTAGATCGTTATACGCATTAAAGTTTGTGCTAGAAAAAGTTCCGTTTACAATATCTGCTTCACTCGGAATTCCCTCTCCTGGCGATGTTGTACTGGCTTCGCTTAATAATGAAGTCAGTACAGTACTAAGCATATTTTCTGCCGATACGGTACCCGTTGGTGTCTCTGAACTACTATAATAAGCGTCTGCACTAATGCTCACTTTATCACCCGCCATGACATGCAGCAAAAGTGAAGTCCCCACACGCTTAGCCGGAACGTCACCATCCAGCTCTGCCGCCATTCCATTTGTAGGGCCTGGTGCCGGGCGCCCTCCACGTACCTCTTCCAGTATATCAAAAATACTTTCCTCAGTAGGCGCATAGGCTACCTCATGTGTAGCAAGATAGTCTACAAAAGGCACCTCCTCTGCCGTAACAATGGTTCGCACATTCCCTAAATGGTCGCGCACAAAAAAGTCATACTCAAATACGCTATCTACCGAGCGCAACCGGCCTTCACTATGGCCAATTAATTGAAGGGTGTCATTTTTGTATATAAAGCTTCCTTCATACAATTTCTTGGTCCAGCTACTGTCACTCGGTTCGTAGGTAAGTTCTTCTAACTTGCCGCCCCCTGCAGTATAGGTATACTCTATCAATGTACTATCTATATCTACCTTCTGTGGTTTGTCAAGATAGGTATATTGAATTGCATTACTGATGGACTTATTAGCGTCAGTAATTAGATTATTATTTTTATCATAGCTATAATCTTGTCCCGTGTTATGATCTCGAAAGTCTGGTATGCCCGCCACGTTAAAGGCCGTAGCTAAATCCTCTACCCCATCAAGCGCATTGCTCACCCCATTATTAGCATAGGTGTATCGTAGTAGATCCATATCGGTTCCTGCACCCGTGGTATCGGGTCCTTTTCTATCTAGCGTGAGTAAATTTCCATTTCCATCATAGCTTATATTGCTTACACTAAAATCTGCACCATAATTACCTGTGTTGATATACCAGTCAGTTGTTAGTGCCGGATTACTACCATGCCGCTCATTAAAATCTGCCTGAAGCAGTTGCCCACTTTTATCATAAGCATAACCATAGGCTCGGCTTTTGTGTGAAGGTGTAATCCAAATATTACCACTAATAGATCCGTCAAAACGTTTTTCTGTAAAACCAAAGTTGCGTTTGAGGCTTTGCCCAAAGGTCATGGCACCATTCTTTACACTTGTTTCAGCATAGTTTTTATTAATTCCCAAAAGCTGTCCGTTTATATCAAAATCATAAAACTGATCTTCTACTAAGCCCAATGACTTTTGCTTAAGTGCACCTGTTACATTATTATAAATAAGTACTGAAAGCGGCTGCCAAGCTTGCGTATCGATTTTATGCTCTACCTTAAGTAGCTTAAACGTATTACTCTCATAACGATATCGCTCGCAAATACGATGTGTTTTATTAGACGCTACACTACCGTTGTGTGCATAGTTGTTATGTGCCAGTATACTTCGTAACACACGCCCTCTAAAATCATACATCACCGTGCTCACATCTTTGTAGTAGTTAGGCGTTGAAGCCGTATGATTTATTTTATCCATGCGTTGGCTGGATTGAATAATACGGCCATCCTTATCATAATGGATGGCAGAGGTTACCCAATCTGATAAACTACCATTATAAGGACTAGGTTTTATAATGCGCACTTTGGTACCTGTAAGCATTCCATGTGTTAAACCACTAACTGCAGGATAATCACCATAGGTATTGGTATACCCATCTTGATGCAAATGAGATAATTCAGCAGGCACAAAGCTTAAGCCACTCAAGGCCGTATAATTATAATGATCGTAATAATTGTAAGACAGAATTTCTACCTGATGAATAGAGTCTGGATACAAGCCGCCATGATCTCCTTGCAATGGATTAAATGTATTTTTTAGATAAGTATATACCTCGGCAAACGAAGTATCTGCCGTTGCACTTGGTAAACCACCAGTAGGTACTGCACCTGTTCCGTCTAATACATATTGCCAATAAGCTGCATCACGACTACTGCTGAGCAAACCCGTCATCATAGCTCGTCCTTGTTTATCATAGATCGTAATGAGCCATTGCCCTTTGTCCTTTAGGTTAGGGTCTTGGGTCATAACGGGACGGTGCCACCTATCGTATATCACCACCTCATCGCCTGTTTGTCCTGCAATATGCTTTTGGCTAACCCGCCCAAGCGCATCATAATCAACACGACTACATAAATGATCTAGCACAAAATGATCGCTAGCATTATTGGTAATGAGCCAGTTGTTCGCCTCAATTTTTTCTACGGCCTTCGGGCTTAGCGTATAGACTAAACGATCCATCTCATCGTATATGTAATAAGTTATCTTTTGAGTAGGAGCCGCTGTGGTACCACTGTTTACTTTAGTACAAATCAGTTTGCCATAGCGATCTGTATATGAAAATGACTTCGCATCATGCTGCCCTTCTTGTATGCTTACAAGTAACTCACCCGGGGCATACTCCGATGTGGTCACAGGTATATTATTCCCGTTTAGTGCCCATTTTCTTATAGAGTCTACATCTTTATTCAATACCGAATAGGCTTCACTTCCTCTATCTTGGCCTGTAAAGCTTTTACCTGGTGCATAGCTTCGTGTTTTCCGTCCACCTGACCAAGAGATGTATTCTGAGCGAGAATAAGCATTATCTTCTTCATCGGTAAAATGCGTATTATAAAAAGCTTGTTGATCGGTAAATACATGAGGTTGAAACTTATTGGCATCCGTACCACCTTGATGAATAGAATAGGGCAGATATTGAATTTGCTTCGTACCCATACGACGCACATCATTCATCAAGATAAGGTTGTTTTGCTGGGAAGCTCCAAAGCGCTGATTGGTTTGTAAATGACGCCCAAGCCCATCTACATAACTCGTTTGTTGCGACACCTCTGTGCTCGGACTGCTTTCAGAAATTTGCCCACTATTGGTAATTTTTTTCTGAGGCGTCCATTCCCTCACAAAGTTGTGTGTTGTGCGTGTTGAGTCAAAGTCAACTGGATGACTTTCGGTATGCAACAAGGCTCCCTGCGGACCCGTTTCACTTAATACAGGTTTGTTTTGAGCATATGTATTTAACGTGCCGAATGCACAAGCTATTCCTAAAACTATATATTGTACTGTTTTCATAATCTCTTATTTTTTTTGGTTTTAATCGTTTGCTTGTACGCCGTATTTTTTCTTACTTAAAATATTACCTTCATCATCTTTGGTAAGCAGCAGCCTACCCCACTCATCATATTCGTAACGAACCGTCCTATTGTTTCCATCACTTACCGTTGTCACACCCAACAGAGGTTTTATAGATTTCGTGGTCATCTGTGCATCTAAGGGATGCAAGCGAACCTCATCAATAATACCCGTACCACTAATACCAATACCATGTAATTGTACCCCAGGATGCACAGCTTCAAACTCGATACGAAACAGTTTCCAACCATTGACCGATCTTATTTGTGTATGCCCCAGTGCGACACTTGATCCTGTGCTATTCCCACTGGCATCAAAGGTGCCATTTAACACACCTAACCAAGGATTGCCATAAATCCAATAGGTTAATACATATTTTTTCCCAGGAATTAAACTAACATCAGCGCCAGACCAAATCCCATTACCTACAGAATAGTCATAGCTCATTAAACCTGTATGTGCTGTTGGCAAACTGCTAACCTTGCTATGATCAAAACACCAGTTTCCTTTGTTTCTACTAAGGTAATTTGGTGCCAAAGTATCCGACCCATAAGTTGTAGATTCAAAACCACTATAGGCTACTTCGCTATGTCGTGCATTATTGATACTTGCCAGTGCAAGGTCTAAATCTTCATCATAAATTGTGGCAGAATAAAGCCCTTTATAACTTGCTTCTAATGCATGCCCCCACTGATCGTATTTTGAAATTTCACCAGACTGTTCAAAGTTAGGAATACTAGCTCCAGTACCCGCCCCAGTTAAATTAAAGGAACCTGTTGTATACGTAGCACTTGGCTTGCTGAGCACGGTACTATACTTGTTTTTTGTACGTACTTTACCATCAAACTGGCCAAAACCTGCCCCTGATGCAGAAACAAGGCGAATACTATCATTTGGCTTTTTCTTCCAAACCTCGCTATACACCATAGAGGTGATGCCTTCTTGGTCTAACTGTGTCATAGCCGTATCGCTACTCCAATGGTTATTATCATAACTATAAAACAACTTCTTTTCAACTAACTCATTCGGTTGGCTTAGATCAGGTTTCGTAATACTGCGTTCTACATCTCCCTGTGCATTATAAAACAGTTCTGACTCTGTTTCTTTTGAAACAGTACTACTTAAATAAGATTTTTTCTTCGTTTTCTTTACTTGCACCTTACCGACCAATGGGAAATAATAATCACTTTTATAGGATGCGTTATTATTAGTCCCTACTATGCCCCCATAATCTTCGCTAATTCCTGTTGCATTAGAGGCACTCAATTGTAAAAAATTATCCGAATTTAATGCTTTCACATGAACATCATAAAACATTTCCATTTCTTTGGTTTTTTGTCCATTAGGATCAAAGGAAACTTTTTTAATAGGTAAGCCTACTGCCCAATTCAGTGCATAATCTCTGTTCGTAAATGGATCTTCATCATAAGGGCTAGCATGAAAAATATAATCTGTTTCTGATGTACTAACCGCAGCGGTACTCGCATTGGGTAAGTAAGATACCGAATCGGGTGGAAAATTTTGTATTACATATCCATTGCTTCCAAGTGGCGTATACGTTCCTGAGCCATTTAAAATATTCGCCACTACATTAATATTCGAACTGGCCGTTTTAAGTTTTGAAAAATAATGCTCTGTACTTCCTAAGACATCTGTATATGTTTGAGGAGTAGCTCCATTAGCAGACTGATAAATAGACTTATTTGTAACCGTTACTTTACCATAACCGTGTTGCGATCCACTATTGGTAATAATAGAATGGTTCGATATCACTTCACGATCGTCATAAATTTGTGTAGGACCAGAAGGACCGCTGGGTCCATAAGGTGTGGCAAGAAAACGAACCTTCCTTTTAAACAAATCTTTAATGTCATTCGGGTAAGCACTCATGGGCACCAACCATTCTATATCATCATAGGTATAGTGTGTTTCTCTCACTGTAAGGTTTTCATGGTGTTCATCATAAGTTTTGATCTTATCTAAACGCAAACCATCTAAATTTAGAGTATCCCCTCCCAACGTTATTGAATGCAATCCATAGGTAAATTCTGTTACTCCTCCTGCCTCATTTTTAATTTTCTTAAGGGTGAATATCCGATTCATGGTATCAGCCTCTCTTGGCACTCCAACAAAAAAGGGTGCAGTAGAACCTAAACTATCTCGAGGCACAAAATCTGACTGGTAAATGTTCACCGGATCATTACTCGGATAGGTGATACCAGAGGTAGCGTAAATATCACCGCGCTTATAATAGCCCCAATAATCTTGGGTATGTGTCATACGATTAGGAGCCATCGGGCCTCGAAAGTCTGCTACATCATAATAATCAAAATCATATAGCAATCGTTTAGGACCTGTTGTGCTATAAGAGGATTCTATTTTAGCCAACTTCAACCTGAGCTCATTTATGTTATAATTGCTCCAAGGTCCAGTGCAAGGGCTTCCGCCACCTTGATACGCCATTTCTGTAACATTAAATCCATGAAAGTCCGTATCAGAAATAAAGTATCGCATATCAAACCAAATATATCGTTTGGTAAGCGCAGGCACTGTGAGCGCATGGGGTGGTACATCTTCTTTGCCTTCGATGGTAATTTTCTCTAAGGCTTTGGTCCCATCCACATCACAACGAGGCCACGTATAATTCGAACCCGTATCTCCATAATAGTCAAAGCTTACCTTTAAATCGGGATACTCAATTGTTTTGATGAGGCAATGTTTTGTATTCACACCATTGCTTAATGAGACGTCTTTGTCTATTTGAGGAATATTAATCTCTTGGCTATAGCCTGTTAATACAGGATAATACGTACTACGCTCATAGGTATAGTGTATCTCACGACCATTATAACTCACTACTTTTTCAATAACCCAGTCCGTAGCAAAGTAACCAGTATAGGTATATGTGGTATTTGTATTACCATAATTGTAAAATTTAATCTGCGTTTGATTTCCCTCTGCAAAGAAGAACTGGTTGCCCTGAGCATCCGTTACTTTAAACCCAAGACTAACATAAGCTGTATCAGGAATTTGCGCCACTAAATTTCCATTATAGATTCGTTCTATTTTCAACTTTGCATTGCTTGGAAAGGTTTCTACATGATTATTACAATCAAACATAAAACGGACTTGTTGTCCGTTAACCACAACGGAGAACATATCACTTTCTCCATCTAGCACACCATTAGCCACAGCAACACGCGTTTCAACATCGCCTAGCGTTTTGCCATTGATACTATCATTTCGTCGTTTCCAATACCCGATTTCATCAGGCTTACCCTTAATCGATCGTGTAATACGGGCAGCTGTACTCATTTCCCAGCCCAAACCAGTACTAGAAGGGATACGATTCATCTTAATCCCCCCAGTGTGGTATCCTAATGAAACACTTGCATTCACCCCATCAACAGATTTGCTCACAAGCGGAACGGTGATATTGGCGGTGCCATTAAATAGATTATTACTGATGCGCTCCGCACCTACTTGTGCTCGCAGTTGAAGGTTACACATGAAGAGTAACAACAAAAGCGTGTATCGAATTGTTATATTCATTTTTAGTTGTTTCATTATTGGGTTCTTTATTTTTTCCATCCAAATCTTATTATTAAAGGTGATCTTTTATCGTATTTGTTCCATAAGAAGTCATAGCCTATAAGCACGGTACCTCTATACTTCTTGTTGATTTTATAGGTTTTCATGAGTCCAGCATAAGCCGTATGCCGTAATTTTTTTGTTTCATTAATTTGCTGTGGTTCTAACTGCGTATTATCTTGTTCAAAGTAGGAATGGGTATACTCTTTGAACAAAACTTCATAACCCACTTGCCCACTAAATCCCCAAATCCAGTTCCAATCTGTATTCGCACCCAGTCGAACTCCTTGATAGCTTATTCGAATATCTCGAATCCCCTTTCCTAATCCAATAGCAGTACCCGCCAATAGTTGATAAGTCAACCTAGGCGTATGCCTAAAACCAAGCTGTACCGCAAAATTGGCTATAGCTGGTTGGCCATTGGCAGCTCTGTTTACCTGCCAGTTAAAGTTTTTCTCGATGCGCTTTACTAAGGGCATATTGCGCAGTGGATTGGCTTTAAAGCCTTCTTTTTTCCCTTCTGCAATTTGTTTTTTAAAGCTCTCCTTCCCCGTCTTTAATTTATCATACTCTGCTTTAGCCTGCGTTGTTTTATTCTTAAACGTATTTATTTTCTCAGCACTGTTTAGATTAAACTTTTTCTTAAGCTGACCTTGCACTTGGCTTTTGGTCTGAAAACCCATACGCGCTAAATCCTCTGGTTTAGTATCCTGAAGTGAAATCCCACCCTGTGTAGCTTGTTTTCTTAAACCATTGGAAACAGCCGTTTCAAAACCTGGAGTTCCTTGCAAATATTCTAAAGCCAAGCGTTCCAATTTTTCTGGCTCCTTCGCCAGATCTTTATAGGCCTGAATTTTCCCTTTAAAGTAAAATAACTCCTTACTCAAACCTTTTAAATCAGCTTTATTATCAATTCCTCCAATTGCGTTTTTAAGGCGCTGGCCGTGTTGTTGACTCAGCTGCTGAATCTCTTGCTGAATAGCTAACTTAGATTTTAAATCATCTAAATGCTCATGCGAAGTGGATAAGCTATTTACCCCATTGCTCAAAAGACCTTTCTGCTTGGCCATTGTTATTTTTTGGTCGGTGTACCTCTTAATGACTAAGAGGGAATCTAAACCTTTGTTCACACTCCTATGTACTTGAGTATTTGAAGTTGTTGCTTTCTTCTGCGCATATACTTTTTTTAAGCTATCAAAACTAGTAGTCCCTCGTAAACGGGCTCGCAATAAACTATCCTTCTTTTTATACTTTGCTTTGAGTTTTTGTTCTTTTCTAGCTAGTCGTTTCAAGGATTTTCTAATCTGCTTATCCTGCCGCTTATATAGTTTTTCTATCCTATCTGTTCGTAAATCAAGATATTGCTTACTCTGATCCCTAAACTTGCTAAAGTTCTCTTCTGGCACTTCTTGCAAAGTCACATACTCATTTATTTGCTGCGCAGCCACAGTACGTACTCCGAAAGCACCAATCAAAAGAAATATGTATTGTATTGTTTTCAACAGAAGTCGATCATCTTTATTAAAACGCGAACCTAAATAAAATATTGCATGTAAAAGTTTGATTCATATCAACTTATTTTTTTTACTACCCAAATGGTAACCATTTTTTTACATATCATGCAGCCATTATCTTGAAACGCATTATTCGAAAACAAATTTCGTAATGCACAACATAAGGAGTTTATGTTCTACATCTTTTCAAAGAAAACTTGTGTCTTGTATCAATCTAGTAAAGCATAGTTTAGAAATTTTGCCCTAGCGAAAACATAATCAAGGGTGTCTTCACATTGTTTTGCTGCAAGTTTTGCCACGCTACATCCATTCTTATCTGATAGTTCAATAAATTAGTATGTAAACCCACGCCATAACTTTGTGTCCATTGAGGTGTTCGATCCCAAGAGATTTTTTCTCGGTTCCAGGCATTCGCCACATCGACGAACAGAATGAGTTTAAGTTTATTCAAGGCATTTAAGCGTGTTTGTATATTAAAAAAGGTATTCAATATTGGCACTCTAATTTCTGAGTTCAGTAAGGTATAGGTATTACCAAAACGAACATTCTGCGCATATCCTCTGAGCCCAGTAGCATACGCAATCAACGAATAATTATCCGTTGGCAAGAAATTAGCCTGTGAATCTACTTGTGGAGCCAGTTGATTTTGTGTCCCTCCCAAGGTATACATAATACCATTCGTCTCTCCCCCTGAGCTAGCCGCTTGCAATCTATTCGCCCAAATCATGTTCTTGTAAATTGGAAGATAGTAGCGAAGGTCTAGCCCCAAATGCATAAAAGAGGTTTGCACCTGCGCTAGCTGAGCATGATACTCAAAAAAGAATTGCCCTCTAAATCCTGTTCGAATATCTTCTAGTATTTTTTTACTTCGATCCAATTGATAACTTAAACGCCCTAAGCTCCACAGCTGTGTTGTATCTGGATAGAATAAACTGAAGGTATCGTTTGCTATAAATACTTGACGATCATGCCTTAACGCCATTGACATTTTGAGCGCTTGACTTTTGCTAAAAGGATATCGTATATACCCCTCTAGATAATTTGTCTTTTGTCGAATATAAGGTGGGAAATACACCCCACCCTGTGCAAACCACTTTGAATTATTAGGCAAACTAAACTTCTCTACATGTCTTAAAAAAGCTCCACCCCAATCTAGCAATCTTTTCCTATTTTCATAAGATAGAAAAAAATCACTCCCATTTCCATTAGCTGGCAAACGCACTCCTGCGGCCACTCGATAGTTTTCGAATAAGTCAGAGAAGGCATATTGAATTAAGCCTCCGACCTTTGCTTGATGAAATAACCCTTGATTAAATTGATAAGGCTGATATCGATTGATGAGTAATGAATTGTTTAGACTGGCGGAGGTATAATCTGATAACAATTTGAGTTTATAGGGGTTGCTGCGTTTAGGATTAAAATATTTGGCTCGTAACAAGCTATCCTGATAACGCTTCACTTCCTGCTGATCTGGGCCGAATAAATTCAGCTTATTTTTTTTCTTATGTTCTACTATCGCTTTTTGGAGCTTTCTTTTTTTCGCAAGCTCGAATTCCATAGCAGCAATGCTTTTGACAGCAACTTGTTTTTGTTGTTGTACTGTAGAACGCTGTATCACGTCTCCTTGCAAGTGAAAGGTGTAAATGGAATCACCCATTGGTTTGTAATCTAAGAATGCTTTTTTATTCCTATACACACATTCCACCCCGCTCTTATTGGACTTGACTTCTTGATAGCCACTTTCTAAAAAAGAATAGTACAAGGCTTCTTGGTGTTGTTTATACGAGGCATTAGCTACTTCTTGATCCCCTGTCCTAACCACAATTGGAATGACATATGGTTTACTTTGATGCCAAAGTATTTCAATTTTTTCCGTATCCAGAAAATATAAATTCGATTTCTTAGACAATTGGTTCATTGCCTTATTGATATAAACAGTATCTCCACGATAAGAAGCCGTAAAGAACAGCCCTTGTTTACCCTGATACGAACCAAACAATAATCCGCCCTCCTCATTTTTAGAATATGTTATTCGTCTAAGACTATTTCCTTTAAGTAAATATACATCACACATCCCAGCCTTATTGGCAGAGAAATAAACCTGTCGATCTTGAGAGAATGAGATCTCATTAATGGCATCAACTTCTTTTAAAACAAGTTGTGTTGTACGATAAGGTTTGATTTCTTTTTTAAAAAAATATTCTCTAAAAATAAGCTGCCCCTTGTCATGATAACTTATACCTAATTTGACTCCGCGATTGGTTATACCCCAGGCCAACACAGGAATGTTGGGTTCTTGAAAAACTTCTTGTATCGGAACGCTAAGTAATTTATAGGGCTCTTTACTATCGAAATGATATACATAAACTGAATAGCTTCGAACCCCTTTAGCAAGCACTACCGCTTTATTCAACTCGGGTGAAGTTTTAAAAACTTCAATAGACTGACTTTTCAAAATCTCCTTCGGAAGTTTGAAACTTTCCTTCCAAGCAAGTGAAGAAAATGGCTTGCTATTATCATTCAAATAGCGGTTTACAAAAAATAGCAAGGCGTTCTGTTGAAGTTTCCAGAGCGGTTTTTTATAAACAAGCTGGGCACTTTGGGCTAAGGACTTCCCTTTTAAGACCATGAAGATAAGATTCGACAAGGTGCCTTTGCGTTGCGTCTTGCTCAAATAATACAATAAAGCCATACCGCTAAGTTGTGGTTCTTGTTCTATAAGGTCAACAAAGGTTTTCTTTTTGGGAATGAGTAATATATTCTTAAAAACTAAATCGCGCTCAACGGTCCACCCGTGGCTATAAAAAGTGGGAACACTCCTTTTAAACCAATTAGGCACCCTACTTTCATTTGCACTTTTAAGAAACGCCTTCAAACCTTTACCGTAAATTCTTTGTTGTATGTAAGCGTCTAGTATTTTTTCTTTCAGATCAGCACGGAGCAAAGTCCGGTTACCTTTATACGCAAGTAAAACTCTATTTCCCGTAAAACGCTTGCTACCGATCGGTAATACTCGGTCCGCTGAAATACCAATATTACTCTCTTGCAAAGAGGCGATAGTAGGATATAGTATAATATTTAGTTTTCTTATACGACTCGTAAAAAGTGAATCTTCTATTTCCTGAAGTACATCTTGAATCTCCAACAAAACTTCTGCAACTAACGTATCCGCACCTTTTGTATAGTATACATCATAGGCTGCGGTCTGATAAACTTGCCAAATCTGCTTTTCATACTGCCTGCGATGCACCTCAAAATCTGGTTGTTGTGCAATACAGATATTGCTCAATAGCATAAGTATTATGAAGGCAAGGAATTTAGGCACGCTGTAAATGTATCATTTTTTAGTTTTTCCTTATTCAAAAACATCCTAAGCAGATTGTAAAAAAGATTTCGTCTTTTTTATTTTTCGGCGGGCGCATAAAATCAAAAAAAATACGTTGCTTTGTTACATGCGGCATCTCTTGCTTTTTGCTTTTTTTGTATTCTGTGCGTTTGATACAACTGGACAAGATGCAGTTGTATCAAAAAAAAAGCAGCTTAAAAAAAGTATGACTAACATAAGAAACCGCTCTTCTTTTTTATCAACAAAACCTAACAACCCAAAACAAACACTCAGTTTCTTTGGACAAGCCACTACCTCTGGCTATGTACTAGGATTACAATATGAACGAAAAAAAAGTATCCGTTCATCAAATACTTTTTCTATTTTCTTCTCAGAAATTAAATCGGACAAGGAGGAAAAGTTTAGACCAAACAATTTGGAAGTAAAGCCCTTTGGCAAACCCAAACCCTATATTTTTGGCAAGCAAAATTCGCTATCCAACATCAATCTAACATTAGGTAAAAAAAATCGTCTGTTTGAGGGGCTCCTATCTCCATCAATAGACATTTTTTTTAATTATTCGGGCGGTTTCTCTTTGGGCATCTTAAAACCGTATGCACTAAAACTTAAATACCCACTACCGAATAACAGGGTGGAGGTCCGAGAAGAAGTATATGGGTCATCTAATCAACAACAATTTTTGAACAGATCAACTATCTATGGTAAAGCGAATTTCAAGCATACCTTAAATGATATTGCTTTTATACCAGGACTCATACTAGGTGGAACTTTAGAAGCTGAAATAGGCAAACACCCCGCCTTCACAAAAAGCATCCAACTTGGAGGACAACTTTTGGGGTATACACGAAAAATGAAACTTATGGTAAAAGAACAGGCCAAGGCTTTTTACTACAATGCATTTATTGGTTTGCGCATTGGAAAAAGGTGGTAGATCCTTACTACAGTATTAAAGTTTATGAATCTGCTCAACATAGGTTTCGCCATCCAACAAAAACACCAAAAAATACTGACCAGTTGGTAACTCTTTGAGGTTTAAACGCGTCAGTTTCCCCAGTTTTTGCATCGAAATAAGCTGCCCCACGGAGTTCAACAGCTTAATTTGAACCTTTGAAGATCGATTGAGTTGAATATGCACAAGATCTCTCGTAGGGTTCGGGTAAATTTGCAATCCATATTTCTTAGCCCAATCGGTAGTGCCCACCCCTTGCATAAAATCCAGTTGGTAAGCCCAATTAGACACCCGTTGGCTATCACGCATTCCTCCACATATATACTTTGTACTATTTGTAAAGTCGGCATACCCTCTAAGATCCATAGGGAAGTTATACGAATAATCAGATCCGAAATTTTGACCCGATACATCAAAAACTATCTGCTCGTCGGCAGGCGGTACTCCTTGAGCACTTGCATAGGAAATCCCATTATAATTATAAGAGATAGAAGAGCCTCCCAAGAAAGAAACTTTACCATCAGGATTGGGAAGACCAATCATTCTATACAGCGGATGCCCTGTATATTTTAAAAAAGGCAACCAATTAATATCGGTAGGATTCATAGAATCAATAACACCAATTCTCATTAGGTCGGTAGCCGGAAAATTAATCCCCATATTGGCGCCTCCATAATAATAAATGGTATCGTTCCTGATAACACCTTGAGAACCAAAAACCTCAAAGGCACTTGTTGCAACTGGTGTTGCCTGTTGCCAACTATTCTGGCTTGGGTTATAAACTTGAACACGACTTACATTGGCTACATCACTCCAGCCCGTTATAACATAAATTAAACTATCACGCCAAACACATTGTACCTGATCATCAATTGGGAAAGGAATTGCCGCCCCATCCGCTAAATATGAATCCGTTTGTGGATCAAAAATATGGACACGAGAAGAAGACTTCTCACTGCCATTAGCATAAACATGGTACCCACCAATAATATAGATTTTACCCTTAACGTTTGAAGCTGCCGAGGCCACTTTACCAAGTGTATCTGGAAGCGATGGCAAGACAGACCAAGTATTATTTGAGCGTTGCCATTTATAAGCTTCTTGAGTAATCCCGCTAAACACTTTCGAAGTATCAATTCCTCCGAACGAATACATATTCATCTGACCATTTACCATAGCGCCACAAACTGCATTATTGCTTACCGCTCTCGGCATATTCGCAATTCGAGTAGGCACCCACAACTGAGCTTTAGAGATTGAAAAGACAAAAAGGAAAACCAAAGTAAGAATAGATCTCATGGTTGCAAATTAAGAAAAAAGACTCGTATTGTTTCTAATCACCCATCCAATTGGTGTGTACGTTCAGCGAATATTCCATTACGTTCATATCAATTTTGACCATGAACATAATAAAACCTCAATCTACACGTTAGTTTCAAATAAAAGACTCATTATGAAAATCGCCCCATTATTAATAGGAATACTTCTGTACTCAACCACAATACAAGCACAAGCATACAAACAAGTTATTATTACGAATCAAGTAGGCAACGAAAGCTTACATTTTCATAATAATGAACTATACGCTGGTAGCGAAAGGTATATCCTAAGATACGACCTACAATCCCTCAGTTCACCTGCAGACACTCTTTATAATAACCCCAACCCTTTATTTGTTAAAGGCATGGCATGGCACAATGACTATTTATATTTTGTAGAGGGCAACGGAGACTCACTCAAAAGGATAAAACTAAACCCTTTGGGTAGTGTCGAAAATGTTGCGGGAACCATATATAACGCAAGGGATATGAAAATTGTAGGAGATACACTTTACATAATAGAAGTGAGCAGCACACCAAACTTGATAAAGTACAATCTATCACAGGGAAGCATGACGAGGTCTTCAATATATAGTTTTCCAATTGATTGTCGAACCTTTACTATTTATAACAACGAGGCTTATATAGCGAGCCACTATAATAATATCTGGAAATTGAATGACATCACAGCTTCATCCTTTGCGGCAACAAACACAAATATTACGAACTTAAAAGTTCGAAGTATCGCAGCTCTAGGTAATCGAATTTATTTCAGACATGGTGCAGTAACAGAATATGTTGACCTGACCACATCGCCTCCCTATACCAATACGCAATTCGCGAATTTTTATGCGCATTATATGGTCGCTCATGATAATGTACTTTATGGTTGTAATCAATTCGAAATTTTTAAATTCATGTTTGCTACAAATGTTGACGAGCATGTACGAAAAAAACGTATTGCGTTATATCCTAACCCAACTTGGGGCACTATTTATATGAACGAAACAGTAAAAAGTATTTCCATATATAATCAACTAGGTATACTCGTTCAGGTAGAACAGAATGCGAAAAAAATAGATTTATCGGCACTACGACAAGGATGCTATTTAGCCAAAATACTTACCAAGGAGGGAATTCATGAACAACACACCATCACGCTGAAGTAGATAATGTGGCGGCAATCGTTTTCATCTTAGACCTGCTTTTTTATGGTAACCGTTTCGATAAAAGAAGCTTTCGTTGCTCGGTGTAAAACGTAACTTAGACTATGCAACCGCTCATAGCTGAGACTGTTACAACGGAATTAAATGAAAATAACTAGACTTTTAATACTACTCTTTTCCTTAGGACCTCAATTCGGTTATTGTCAAACGGTATCATTAAAAGAAGATAATCGTATCCAGCATCAATACCATATGAAAACAGATTTGGTCATCATTACAGGTTATCAAATACACAGAAATCACTTTGGAGAAATAGGAATTGGGATTATGAAAAATGTCGTTGCCGGACACCACCCAAGCACCTTAGTTTATGGATTGTCAAATGAATTAAAAATTTCCAATGACTTCATTTGGGGAGCGAAGGCAGGATTGTGGTTGGGAGGAGGAATTGCTGGTATGAACATGGGATTCAACATGATTAATTACACCGACTTTCAAGAGAATACACTTCGATTCAGACCTGAAATTGGGATGGGGTTTGGGATTTTTAGAATTGTGTATGGATATAATTTCGCGATAATAAACAAAGGCTTTGACGGAATAAATAAACATAATTTTGGATTAAATATTATGCCGAAATTGAAAACGCTGAAGATAGAAAAAAGATGAAGGGCTTATGTATGAGTACTTGATGAACTTTACTTACTAACTTCTCGGTTTTGTATAGATCATTGCTTTATGCTTTATCTCGTGTTTTATCACTGAAAACAATACTTATACATCTTGTTGTGTACCGTTTTTTCTAATGACATTGCAAGGCTAATTCAATACTTTCACGTTTTTTGTCATAGAATACATAAACCAGCCCGACATCCCCCCACATCAATCCTGCATTGTCCTCTGAATCAATTTGAAATAGAAGTTGCATTGGATTTCCCTCTGTGTTTCTTGGTGTAGCATCTCCTTGAAGCCATTTGGGGTACCCTCCAAGTTGACTTTGATAGTCTTGTTCTCCAATTAATTTCGTAACAACCTTGTCGTAACTATCCCAAGGTTCATCTTCATTTAATACACACGATAATTTTGAAGCATTACTTCCATATAAATTGATTCCTTCCCAATCCGGTAATGTTTGGGTTGGTCTAAACTCTATTTTGCAAAATTTTGACTTTTCTAATTCATTAGGCTTAGCAATGAATTGGACCTTTTCCTTATCAACTTTATCATATATTTTTACTAACCAACCATCATCTTTAGTATCCCACGGAAATTTTTCCCAATCATAAAAAAACTGAATCAAGTGTATATTTTTAGGCAACTCTAATTCCGAAGAGTTGAAAAGTTGAAAAACAAAATCTAAATATTTTCCATTTCTACTTTTCGGCCATTGCTCATCTATTTCAAAAAATGGATGGCCTCCAAAATGAGATTCAAACTGAGAGTTCTCTGGTAATCGTGAAGCTGGTTGGATATCTAGTTTGGTGGTTTGTCTTATTAATGGTTTGAGTAAATTTTCTAAATCAGAAAGCGACTTTAGATTCAGTTCATTTAGTTCACTTCTATATTGATCAAAATGAGATTCAGTTTTATTACTGATTTTCTCATTTTTATTCCCAAATATTTTTTTCCAAAAGCTCATTTCATCGATCAGTTTTAATATGACACACAACGGTTTCAGCTATAATTATACTACGGAAAAATCCATAGAATTATTTACGCCGTAGCCGAAAGATAATAAATCAGCGTAAATTCCGACAAGGAGTTCAAATGCAATAAATATAATAGACTTCGTTGGCGGTAGTTTTTTTTCTACTTATTATTTGATTTTAACGGGGAAAATATGTCCCATATAATTAATATTCCCAATAAGATATTTATGGTCATCATTATTGGCAATGCAAAATTCATATTTAGAACTCCAATAATTAATAGGATCACACCAACTATTAAATTGAACATTCCAAAATAGTTGTAAACCAATGATTCCTTATTCTGTAATATTTTCAGAGTACTTAGAGAAAATAATACTACTCCAACGAATATTCCAACAATCTCAGACAATAATAGAATTCCAAGCCCTGCAAAATCTGAGTCCCATGGGATAAAAATCAACAAAGATGCAAGAGTTATAAATATCAATATTGATTTTATCAAGTTCTTGTATCTTTTATCAATAGTCATTTTTCTTTTTATGTTGTATTACTGCCAACAGGGTTATTGCAGCAACAAACCTGAATTATTTCGATTAACTGCTAATTTAGGTTGATATACATATAATAGTATAAGATTTAAGGCATATTCCATTCGTTGAAAATAAACACCTAATTCAGTTGGTTATGTTCAATATGGGAAAAGAAGCGATCCATACTTTCATTATTAAATGTAAAACTCTTGTCCTTATTGTTCTTCCTTCAGAGTTTAAACTGGATCCCTTCTTAGCAGAGTTCTTAATCCCAAGAAAATGTAAATGTTTAGGTAACAAAAAATCTCCGACCTAAAAAGATCGGAGATTGTACCCCAGGCGGGACTTGAACCCGCACGGCCATTACTGGCCACTGGATTTTAAGTCCAGCGTGTCTACCAATTCCACCACCAGGGTATCAATAGTGTTTGGTAAAAAATAAGACCTATCAAGCGTATAACCAGATAGGTCTCTATGAGCGAAAGACGAGATTCGAACTCGCGACCCCGACCTTGGCAAGGTCGTGCTCTACCAGCTGAGCTACTTTCGCATTTTTTAAGATCAAGCGTTTATTTAAAAACGGATTGCAAATATAATCGTTTCTTCATTTTTACGAAATATTTATTGACCTAATATCCATGCAAAAATGAGAGGTGCAACTATGGTGGCATCACTCTCCACAATAAACTTAGGCGTATCAACATCCAACTTACCCCAAGTGATTTTTTCATTCGGTACAGCACCACTATAACTACCGTAAGAAGTCGTGCTATCGCTGATCTGACAGAAATAGCTCCAAAAAGGCACTCCCTCCCACTCCAGATCTTGATACATCATCGGAACCACACAAATGGGAAAATCTCCCGCAATCCCACCGCCTATCTGGAAAAAACCAACTCCCTTGCCGCCAGCATTTTCTTTATACCAATCGGCTAAATAAGCCATATATTCTATGCCACTCTTTACTGTACTGGCTTTTAATTCATCCTTTATTACATAACTTGCAAAAATATTTCCCATTGTACTATCCTCCCAACCAGGACATATGATTGGAATGTTCTTCTCTGCAGCTGCTAACATCCAAGAGTTCTTAGGATCAATTTCATAGTATTGCTCCAAAACACCGCTGAGCAGCATTTGATACATATACTCATGAGGGAAATAACGTTCACCTGCCGCTTCTGCATCTTTCCAAATCTTCTCTATATGCGCTTGTAACCTTCGGAAAGCCTCTTCTTCAGGAATACAGGTATCTGTTACTCGGTTGTAATGCTCATCCAATAAGGCTCTTTCCTCCTTCGCAGTTAACTCTCGATAATGAGGTACTCTTTTATAATGTGAATGCGCTACAAGGTTCATAATATCTTCTTCAAGGTTAGCACCCGTACATGAAATAATTTGAACCCGATCTTGCCGAATCATTTCAGCAAGAGATATCCCTAACTCTGCGGTACTCATTGCACCCGCCAAAGTAATCATCATCTTCCCCCCCTCACTCATATGCGCTTCATATCCCTTAGCGGCATCCATCAAAGCCGCTGCGTTAAAATGTCTGTAATTATGCTCTATAAACTGTGAAACAGGTCCTTTGCTCATACAATAATTTTGTCATCAAAGATATAGTGCTCATCTTTCAATCTTGAAATGAAATTCCAAATACTTCTTATCACCACATTACTCCTATTTTCAACTTGCAAACCGGATAAAACTGAAGTGTTAAAACCCAAGAGCAGTATAAAAGCAGCAAATAGAATTATCCAAATCTATGACTACGATGGTTTGGTGCCACTATTTGAGCAAAAGAATGATACATGTTACGTGATTAATTTCTGGGCGACATGGTGCGCACCTTGCGTAGCAGAGCTACCCTATTTTGATCAGCTCTTAGAAAAGTACCATGATGAAAAAGTTAAGGTTGTTTTAGTGAGTCTAGACTTTGCAAATAAGCTACACAAGAGTTTGATTCCTTTTCTTGAAAAAAAACAAATCAAATCTGATATTATGGTCTTGGATGATAATGATGCAAATAGTTGGATCAACCAAGTAAGCCCGAAGTGGTCGGGGGCACTTCCTGCAACGGTGATTTATAAGAACGGGAATAAGGCTTTCTTTGAAAAGAGTTTTACCTTCGAAGAATTAGAAACTGAATTTTTAACCATAAAAAACAAATAAAAATAATGAGATATCTATTCCTTGTCCTTACCATTGTATTCCTTGGTTCTTGCGAAACCGTAACTGAGACTCCTCAGGATAGCAATGAACATACAGCAACAACAGCAAATGAAACAGAAGAAAAAAAGGGATACGCCATTGGTGACCTCGCCACGGATTTCTCTCTAAAAAATATTGACGGTAAAATGGTTTCGCTTGCAGACTACACGGATGCTAAAGGGTTTATTATCTGCTTCACTTGTAATCACTGCCCGTTTTCTATTGCAAACGAAGACCGAATTATTGCTTTAGACAAAAAATACAAACCACAAGGTTATCCTTTAATCGCCATCAATCCAAATGATCCGGAAATCGTCGAAGAAGACTCTTATGACAAAATGATCGAGCGTGCGGAAGAAAAAGGATTTACATTTCCCTATCTCTTTGACGAAGGACAAAAAATATTCCCACAATATGGCGCAACTAAAACACCGCATATGTATGTTTTACAAAAGAATGATGACGGCTTAGTGGTTAAATACATCGGAGCAATTGATGATAGTGCTAAAGAACCTAACGAAGTAACCGAAAAATATCTTGAAAATGCAGTAGATGCTTTATTGGCGGGTAATGACCCTGAAGTAGCTGAAACAAAGGCTATTGGTTGCTCGATCAAACAATAAACGTTAACAACAAGGCAAAAAATTACCTGAATAAAACTCGTAACTTTATCGCTCATGAAATTGTATCTGCAAATCATAGGCATCTTCATACTGGGAAGTATTAGTTTTAATTCCCAAGCTCAGACCTACGGTAGTAAACGTGTAGTTCATTCCGAAGATATTCGTAAAATGAGTATGCTCGAGAAGTTGGAAGACACCCTCGTGTTTCTTGCAGATAGTATGAAACTATCGCCTATTCCAGAAGCTCGCATCGATGGGAGTTATGCTTTTATTAAAACCTTTCGCCGTTTTCTACAACTTCGGAAAAGCTTTGATTTTCCTTTAGAAAAACTCAAGAAAAAAATATCGGTCGTTCAACCCAAAGATAAAAAGTTTAAAATATATAGTTGGGATGTTGTACGATCTAATACCCAATTGCGCTATTATGGAGCACTACATTTAGCCGATGGTTCTTTTCAACCTTTAATAGATGCTTCGGATCAAATTATACGAGGTGCTGAAGATTCAACCTTCTTTAATATGCGTTGGTATGGTGCGCAGTATTATAACATTGTGCAGAAAAAAATTGGTGAACAAAATGCCTATTTCCTTTTTGGCTATAATGGCAACTCTATTGACGGAGATAAGAAAATAGTAGAACCTTTTGGATTTGACCGAAACGGCCGAGCCATATTTGGCGCTCCTGTTTTTGCTCTAAAAGGTAAAACAAGGGGGCGACCTAAAATGAGGTTTATTCTAGAATACCAAAAGCAATCTAGAGTATCACTGAATTACGATAAGGAACGAGATCTTATTATCTATGATCATTGTGAGTCGAGTGTTGGTGACGCCGACAAGAAAAATACATATGTTCCAGATGGAACCTATGACGGCCTAAAATGGGATGGACGGTATTGGACACAGCAAGAAAACGTGGTTCAAATACTTCAACTCCCCCCAGGACAAGCACCTATTGCTAAACCAATAAAATAATTATCTGTGCACATTGCCAGTATAGAAAGCTTTGCCAAATCGTATGGCGACAATACCTTATTCAAGGAGATAACATTCCATATTAACCAAGGGGATAAAATCGCACTGATTGCCAGAAATGGTCAGGGTAAAACATCTCTTCTAAATATCTTAGCTGGGCTTGATAAACAAGATGCAGGCACACTTTGGATTCACAAAGAAATTAAAGTTGTCTACCTTAAACAAGAAAATAATTTCAATCCAGAAAATACCATAGAGCAGCAACTATTTGAAATGGATCATCCTACCGTCCAACTTTTAAATCAATATGAAGCAGCTCTGAGTCAAGGCCAAGCCGAGACAGACACTTTCCAAGATCTCCTCTCCCAAATGAATGATCGTAATGCTTGGCATTTTGAAGGGGCTTACAAAGAAATTATAGGTAAACTAAAACTTCCTACTCTTGATACTAAGATTGAAACACTCAGCGGTGGACAAAAAAAACGCCTTGCACTTGCCCAAGCCCTTTTAGAAACACAACTCTATGAAGGCGACTCACTTTTTATTCTTGACGAGCCCACAAACCACTTGGACATTGGAATGATTGAATGGCTCGAGTCTAAATTAACCACTGCCAAAAGCACGCTTTTACTTGTAAGTCACGACCGTTACTTTATCGATGCGGTTTGCAATACCCTCATCGAAATAGAAAAAGACAAGGCCTATAAACATACAGGTAATTATCAATATTACCTGGAGAATAAGGCGCATCGGATAGAAGTAGCCCAGAGTGAACTAGCAAAGGATAAAAACATTTACCGCCGCGAGTTGGAATGGATGCGCAGACAACCACAGGGAAGAGCGACTAAAGCAAAAGCAAGACAAGATGCTTTTTATGATATTGAGGATAAAGTCAAGAAGAACAAAAACGAAAGTCAACTGACCCTTGAAGTGAAAATGAACCGTCTTGGCGGAAAAATTCTTGAAATGAAAAAGGTTTATAAGTCTTATGAAGATTTAGTACTCCTGAAAGGGTTCGACTATACATTTCAAAAAGGAGAGCGCATTGGGATCGTGGGAAAAAATGGGGTTGGTAAAAGTACTTTGCTAAAAATTGCACTGGGAATAGAAAAGGCAGATAGCGGTAAGATTAATCATGGTGAGACTGTCGTTTTTGGACATTTTGACCAAAAGGGTTTACAATGGGAAAAAGACATGCGTGTGATAGAATTCGTAAAGGAGAAAGCAGAGTACTTTCCTCTTGCAGATGGAACCAAAATTAGTGCCTCTAACTTCTTAGAACGCTTTGCGTTCCCTCCCGAGAAGCAACATACTTTTTTAAGCATGTTGAGCGGAGGAGAAAAAAGAAGGTTACAACTCTTAAGTATACTCTTTAAAAATCCGAACTTCCTTGTACTAGATGAACCAACAAACGATTTAGACCTACAAACTCTTGGACTTCTAGAAGACTTCTTACTGAATTATCCAGGCTGTCTAATTCTGGTAAGTCATGACCGCTATTTTATGGATAAATTGGTACAACATCTATTTGTTTTTGAAGGAGATGGTGTAATCAATATCTTTCCTGGAAACTATCGCGACTATCGTAATAGCCAGCAAAACAAAAAAAATGAGCCAAAGGAAAAGTCAATTGAGATAACGAATAAACCTGAACCAATTGTTGCAGCAAACAAAACAGGAAGTCGACAACTTTCCTATAAGGAGAAACGAGAGTTTGAAGAAATTGAAAAAGCACTCCCACTTCTAGAAAAAGAAAAAGAAGATCTAAGCACCAAACTAAGTAATGCTACCTTAGATTATACTGAAATCGAAAAGATATCAAGCCGCCTTACCGAAGTAACTCTAGAGCTTGAAGAAAAAGAAATGCGGTGGCTCGAACTGAGTGAAATAATGGGCTAATCTAACTTCTTTTAATGTGCTTGTATCACCAACTAAAATTTTGATGGTAATTAGCAAAAAAAGTAGTGCTCCCATTCCTCATTTTGGCAGCGTTCCCCTATTTCCATTTGTTCCTCAACATTGGCAACTGAGATGATTATTTGCGTATTAGATATTTGCTGCAAAGCATCCTCATGCTGAAGTACCACACCATAAATATTATGTCCAATCTTGTTTTCATTATTACAAACCCATATAAATGAAACATTTCGCTGGGTCAAATACTGCGCAATAAATTTACCACGCTTCCCTGCTCCCCAAAGTACTAGTTTTTTATTGCTGTCGAAATCAATATCTAAGAAGTAATAGCATTTTAAGGTAAGCATTTTTTCAGCTTTATAATTATCATCAATACGCGTTGTTCGTTGCGGTCGATCACGCCAATTCAAGAGCACCTTAGGCTGTGGAAGACAACGAATACCAGCCTTGTACACTCTAAAGCACAAATCATAATCTTCAGGATACCGCTCGGAATTAAATCCTCCCATCCGTTCGAAATCATATCTATGCAACAACCAACAAGGTGATGGAATCACACACTCTTTGTATACTTCATCGAACCCTCTTCCCATTTCAATAAGCTGGTTCATCCATTCCTCATACTTCTTATAACCATCACCGATACCACCCTCTGCGAAGTAGGAAACCTGTCCCAAAGCGATATACCCCTCTCCTGCCTTCTTCAGTTGTGAAAGCATGGTATCGAACTTGTCATGGGTATGAATATCATCAGAATCCATACGTGAAATGTAGGAACCAGTACAATGCTTATAAGCCGTCTTAAGACCTGCTACCACTCCAACTCCCTCGTTTTGAAAGATCTTAATTCTTGAATCTCTTTCAGCATAGGTATCTAAGATTTCTAAACTGTGATCTGTTGAAGCATCATTAATAGCTATTAGCTCCCAATTTGAATAAGTCTGCGCTAAAAAAGAATCCAAACATTCCGCAAGAAAGGGCGCTGTATTCTTTACTGGCATGCAGATACTAATTAAATCGTTCATATCATTCCTCGAGATAGTTTAGATCTTTGCCAAAAGTTTCTTTAAGCTGACTAGCGGCATATAGGGCAACAACGAATACAATAACACCTGTCCACATAGCAGCTGGTACTTTTTTTAAGTGAAAGAACTCTTGGAATAGTAATACATAAATCAGCGTTACTGGTGTTAGTGATCCTCTTATAAAATTTGGTACAGTGGTGGTAACCGTTGCTCGAATATTTGTCCCAAATTGTTCTGCTGAAGTTGTGATAATGACGGCCCAGTAACCCGAAAATCCTCCAATAAAGAAACAAACCGTGTATAACCAATTGACACTTATCCTTCCTAAGATAGGATAAGCCGCTACCGCAAGGGCTGTCAATAAAATAAATATCTTAATAATCTTAGTTCTACTTTTAAACAGCTGACTAAATAAACCTGAAAGAAAATCTCCCAAGGTTACCCCTGCATATCCTACCATAATAGCTGTACTTACACTTATACTTTCTTTATCTAAGCCCATTTCTGCTCCAAGTTCTGGGCAAAAGAAAACAAGAATCCCAACACCATACCAAATCGGCAAACCGGCAAGAATGCAATAAAAATATTTTTTGACATTCTGTCTATTTCCAAATAGAGTTTTTAAATTTCCCATCATGACATTCTTTTGTTTGGCTTGTTCAAACATTCCAGATTCAAAAACACCTATGCGTAACAGTAAGAGCATGAGCCCTAGCACTCCCCCAACGATATAACCTGTCTGCCAATTTAATGTATAACCCAGCACATCATGCGTCCCGTCAAAATAGTTTCCCAACAGCCCTCCAAAAACAGCACCAGAGACTCCTATGGTCGCCACCAATGTAGTACCCCAACCGCGGTCTTCTTTTCTCAGCACCTCTGACACAAGTGTAATTCCAGCTCCCAGCTCACCAGCTAATCCAAAACCTGCAAAAAACCTTAAGAAGTAATACTGCGTTTCACTGGTAACATAGGCATTCAGAATATTGGCTATGGAATAAACAAGAATAGAACCAAATAATACCGAGAGGCGTCCTTTTTTATCTCCAAGTATTCCCCAGAAGAACCCGCCAATCAACATGCCAATCATCTGAATATTCAGCAACAAATGGCCAACACTTTCCAATTTTTCCCCTTCTAAACCAATAGCCTGAAGACTAGGTACTCTAAAGATCCCAAACAGTACTAAATCATAAATATCGACGAAATAACCTAAGGCCGCTACGAGAACAGGTAAACTCCAAATGCTGGTTTTCTTCATTGGTCTAAAATAATGAAGAATAAAGTAGCATAAAAAACCTATGCTTGTTTTTTATCCTTACTTGGTTTCAGAAACTTGATTAATACAGGTGCAGTAGTTACAATGATAATGACCAAAACAATGATCTCTAACTTATGCGTAATATCAATTCCCCATTGATCTAAAATCCAACGGTGTAAAAAACGCCCTGCAAGCATCATCGAAAAGACCCAAGCAAAGGAACCGAGTACATTATAAAAAGTAAACTTTTTGAAGTCCATTTTTACAACACCTGCTACAATTGGGGCAAATGTTCTTACAATGGGAACAAAACGTGCAGCAACAATCGTGAAGGCTCCATTTTTATCATAAAATTCCTGAGCCGTCATTAAATGCTTTTTCTTCCAAAAAAAAGTATCCTTTCGAGAATACAAGAAAGGGCCTGATTTTCTTCCAAACCAATAACCTACAAAATTACCTAATACACCTGCAATACTAATTAGTACCATCACCATGAGGTAATGCATATTACCCATTTCAGCAGCTAGCTTGTCAACAAAGATGCCTGCAACAAAAAGAAGTGAATCACCAGGGAGAAAAAAACCAACGAACAAACCTGTTTCTGCAAAAATTACAAAAAGGATCATGTACAAACCACCATTCATTATATACCACTCTGGGTTTAGAACTGTCTCTTTTAGTGTATGCAGAAAATCGCTCATAATTGAAGCCGCAAATTTAGGTTGTAAATATTTATGAAGTAATGAGTATTCGTTAAAAGAAACGGGAGCTCATTTATATGAATAACCCAATGACCCTTTATTCAGCCATCATATCTTCAATGACGTGTGCAATATCTTCAGCATTTGGTTTTGAGAAATAGTCACCATCGGTCCCATATGCAGGACGATGCGCTCGAGCTGTAATCGTTCGAGGGGCCACATCGAGGTGGCGGTACCCCCCTTGGTTCTCCATAATTTGCTGAAACATAAATGCCGTAGCACCTCCTGGTACATCTTCGTCTACGAAAACAATCCGATTTGTTTTCTTCAATTCTTCAACGATAGACTTATTGATGTCAAACGGTAAGAGCGTTTGAACATCGATAACTTGACACGAAATACCAGCTGGTTCTAAATAATTAACAATCGCCTCTTCAATCACACGCAGCGTACTACCATAAGAAACAATGGTAATATCTTCACCTTCTCGAATAATTTCAGGAATTCCTAAGGGCACTGTATAGGCACCTAGGTTACTTGGCAATTTCTCTTTAAGGCGGTATCCGTTTAAACACTCAACAACCAATGCCGGTTCATCACTTTGCAATAAGGTTTGATACATACCACATGCTTGAACCATATTACGTGGCACACAAACATTCATACCACGCAAGGAGTTAATGATCATTCCCATTGGAGAACCACTGTGCCAAACACCTTCTAATCGGTGTCCTCTTGTGCGTACAATTAAGGGGCATTTCTGCCCACCTCTTGTTCGATATTCCATCGTTGAGACATCATCGCTCAATGGTTGGAGGCCATACAAAAGATAATCTAAATATTGAATTTCGGCGATAGGTCTTAAACCGCGCATAGCCATCCCAATCCCTTGTCCAATTATTGTATTTTCTCGAATACCCGTATCAAATACACGTACTTTACCATGCTTTTCTTGCAAGCCTGCAAAACCTTGATTTACATCTCCTATTTGACCAACATCCTCCCCAAAGGCAAAAACATCTGCTCGTTCTTTTAAAGTCTTATCAAAAAAGGCATTTAGAATTTCGTAACCATTCTTCAAAATTTCATCATCGTAGATTGGCTTTACCTCAGCTATTTTACGAACTGCTTTTTCAGAATTTGAATACAAGCGCGAATTATAAAGCTCTTCATTTTCTTTTTTTAGATTTTGATAGAAGGTATTCAATTGACGTTTCGCATTGCCATCAGGAGCAAAGCGAAGTGCCTTGGAAACGGTTACCATGACATCTTTTCGAATCGGCTCACGAATTGCTTTTAGCTCTTTGACTAAACCAGCTATAAACGATGCATGTTCTCCAGCTTCAAACACCAATTGGTTTATAAGTGTCTCAGCCTGAGAAATTTTGTTTTTTATGGGCTCTAAAAAAGCCGTCCAAGCTGCCTGCTTTTTTTGCTTAACTTTTTCTTTCGCTTCCTTATCAATAGTATCTAATAAATCTTGATCTGCAATCGAGTTATCGATTATAAACTTGCGCATTTTATGAATACAATCTACCTCTTTCTCCCACTCCAAGCGCTCCGGAGATTTGTAACGCTCATGTGACCCAGAAGTAGAATGCCCCTGAGGTTGGGTAACCTCTTGAATATGAAATAAAGCGGGCGTATGGGTTTCTCTTACCTTTTTAACTCCGTCCTGTATTACACTACATAAAGCCGCATAATCCCAACCACGAACCGTATATATGTCTACTCCACCTTCACCTTCATTATACTGAAAACCAGCTAAAGCTTTCGAAATAGAGTTCTTTGAAGTCTGGTATTTTCTAGGAACAGAAATCCCATAACCATCATCGTATACAAAAACGGCCAAAGGAACTTGCAATACTCCAGCCGCATTAATCGTCTCCCAAAAAGGTCCTTCACTTGTCGAAGCATCTCCTATTGTACAAAAGGTAACTTCATTACCCTTATTCGAAAAATTATTTTTTACATGTAATGCTTCACTAGCGCGATAACACTTCGATGCAAATGCTAAGCCCAAACCGCGAACCATTTGACCAGCTGTTGGTGAAATATCTGAGCTACTATTTTTAGATTGGGTTAAGTCCTTATAGGTCCCATCGGGTTTTACCCAACGCGTTGCGTAATGCCCATTCATTTGTCTTCCTGCACTGGACGGTTCTTGATCTATATCTGGATTAGCATATAATTGAGCAAAGAATTCCTGAATAGAACTCATCCCTGCTGCAAACATGAATGTTTGATCTCTATAATAACCAGAGCGGATATCGCCTTTTTGAAAACTTTTCGCAATTGCAATCTGAGCAAGCTCCTTTCCATCTCCAAATATTCCGAACTTAGCCTTACCAGTTAATACTTCTTTACGTCCCAAGAGGCTCGTCTCTCGACTTTCTACAGCCAATTGGTAATCGTCAATTATTTCTTTTTTAAATTCTTCAAATGATAGCTTTCCGTCAATCACAACTTGTTCTTCGTTAGGCATAGTATGCCGCAAAAGTACAAAAAGCGACTCAAAATTTATACAATGCATCTCTTCGAATTCGCAGGATATATTTGTTTCAAATTGTGAAACAAGCCCTTGATTAACAATTCATTCTTTCAGAAGGTGTTAATTGCAAATTGATTAACCCTGACTTAACAGCCGTCTGACTTTTTTAAGCGTCTTTACTATAAATTTGAAAACAGAACAATTTTTAATCCTTGAAAACAACAATTTATATGAAAAGATCAATTTTATTTTTAGCAGTAATTTTAATGACAAGCGCAACAGCTATGGCACAGCATAGAGATCATGCCAAAGCTGCGGCGGCACCTCAAGCTAAGGCAGTAGCAAGCCCCAAAAAAGCAACTCCTGTTAAGCAAGCTGGTACTGCAATGAAATTTAAAACAGAAGAGCACAATTTTGGCACTGTACCAGAAGGCCCTTCAGTAAGTTATGATTTTGTTTTTACCAATACTACAAAACAACCCATTCAGTTAGAAAGCGTACGTGCTAGTTGTGGTTGTACAACTCCAAACTGGAGCAAAGATCCTATCTTACCTGGTAAAACTTCTAAGATTACGGCTACTTACAATACAAAAGGTCGTCCTGGAAACTTTTATAAAACTATTACGGTTAAATCTACTGCTGGACAAAAAGTATTAAAGATTAAAGGTAATGTAGAGAAAGCTCCAACCTCTTCTGTACCTACGAACAATAATTCAATGATTAAGCACTAGTACTAAGGAAAAAAATTAATTGCTATGAAATCATTATTAAGTCTTATCGCTCTTGTGTTTGTTAGCTTAGCGGCAGTGGCTCAAGACAATGCGCCAGTCTTCAAGTTTGAACAAACTACACATGACTTTGGCAATGTAAAAGAAGGACCCGAAGCTACTTACAGCTTTAAATTCAAAAATGTAGGTAAAAGTCCTTTAATTATTCAACGCTGTTCTTCTTCTTGTGGTTGTACAGTTCCTAAATGGAGTAAAGACCCAATTATGCCTGGTAAAACAGGTACAATTTTCGTAAAATTTGCTACTAAAGGTAAAGTTGGATCTTTTAATAAAACTGTTTATATCCAATCAAACGCAAAAAGTATGAAAGAGCGATTTGAGTTGACTATTAAGGGTGTTGTTATTCCTCCTGCTAAAATAAACGGCGGAGTAAAAATGAACCCCTCGATACAATAAGAATATTTTTACAGATTATAAGAGGGCTGCCTTTAAAGGCAGCCTTTTTGTTTTATTTTTACGGCGTATTCATTTTGAATCTTTCCAGCTTCATATCAAAACGCATTGCCTTTGGCAAGAAGAAATCTTTCTCAGCTATCATTGTACGAGTTGCCATAGCTGCTATTGCTCTTAGTCTGGCGGTTATGATAATTGGAGTATCCTTGATCAAGGGATTTCAACATGGCGTAAAAAACAAATTCTATTCAAATTGGGGACATATTCACATTACTCCTTATTTGGCTGACCCTAACCATTACTTACAAGAGGAAAAAGTACCTTTTGATAAAAGTCTTTTTAAAGAACTAAGCTCTTTCGAAAATATTGAATCCGCGTCTCCTTTTACGTTGCAGTCGGTTATTCTAAAAAGTAAAGACGAAATGGAGGGTGTTATTCTAAAATCTAGTTTTAAAGAAGCACCAACTACCATTGAGCTAACTAGCGGACGAACTATTCGTTTTTCTGATAGCGGTTACTCTAATGATATTATTATCTCAACGACCCTTGCTAATAAATTAAAAGTCCGGTTAAACGATAAACTAAGACTTTATTTTCTCATTCCGGGTGAACGGAACCCTAAACCAAGAAAAGGTATTGTATGTGGTCTCTTTAATACTGAACTACAAGAGTTTGACCAACAAATTGCCTTCTGTGATCATCAGCTCATACAACATGTTACAAAAGATAGCCTCGGCCTAATTCAAGGTTATGAATTAGACGTACAAAATATCGATCAGCTAAACGACACAAAGGAGGCTATTTACCAGGACCTTATCGAAGCTCCGCTTTATGCCTATACAATTAAAGAGCGTTTTGAAAATGTTTTCTCCTGGCTTGGCATGATGAAGACTAATGAGCAGCTCATTATAAGCATCATGATCATTGTTGCTATTATGAACATGATTAGTACTATGCTAATTCTTATTTTAGAACGAACACAAATGATCGGCATCTTAAAATCCTTAGGAATGCATACACTTGCTATGAGCAAAGTATTCTATGCTTCTGGTCTACGGATTCTTTTTTGGGGACTTATTTTAGGAAACGTAATCGGACTAACCTTTATTCTTTTACAGCGACAATTCGGATTTATCAAATTAGATCCTGAGGTTTATTACGTCAGAACTGCGCCAGCTATTTACGTTTGGCCTTCTTTCCTTATGGTTAATTTACTGATCATACTCACCATGCTCGTTATTCTTATTATTCCTACTTTTCTCATTAGAAGTATTAAACCGGTTAAAGCACTCCAATTTAAATAAAGTGGATACAAAAAAAGAGTATATAGAATTTTGTTCGGAACATAACTGGATACCTCTCTTTCACCAGCCTGAATGGTGGGATTCTGTTACTGATCATTGGCGTGTGACTAAATTATATGGTCATAATTCTAAAGCCTTTCTACCCTATGCAATGGAAAAAAAACTGGGATTTACTATTTCCAGAAACCCGCATCTCATTCCATATAGTGGTCTATTATTTGCAGAACGGCAGTACTCCCAAGAACAAAAAGAGGAGCTTTTCTTATTGGCACAAAATTTTCTTTCGCAATTTGCGCTAAGTGAATATGATTGTAATCCGATGTTTACGAGATCGTTGAACCTTTCGATCAATAAAAAAAGAACTTATATTTTAAGACTGGATCACGGAAAAGAACTAATTCATACCAATTTTAAAGCAAGCCTTAAAAGACAACTTAAAAAAGCCGAAAAGCATCTGAACGTTGAAGAAACAACAACTCTTGACGCGTTTTATAATGTTTATTCCGATTCGATTAGCCGTCAGAGAGGTACTAGCCTTATTCCTAGAGAAACCTTAAAGAAGGCTCTTGCTCTATGTCAGAATAAAAAGAATGGTTCTATTTATCTAGCCAAGGATCGTGATCGGCAAGTTCATGCAGCAATATTTAATGTTTATGACACCGAAACTTCTTACTATTTACTTGGAGGGAGTGCAGGAAAACACCTAGGCAGCGGAGCTATGGGTCTGCTTTTGTGGCATTGTATCCAAATAGCCATTACAAAGGGCAAAACCTTTTTCGACTTTGAAGGGAGCGAGGTTCCAGGTGTAGCTCGTTTCTTTTCAACCTTTGGCGGGGACCAAATAGAATATCCAATACTCTCATCTAAGACTCAACCCGCTTTAAAAGCTGCCATGGTTCTGAAAAAGAAATTAGGATTCTAAGCCGGTGTAAAAAAAGTCAACATCTTACTCCCCTCCAGATCTAGAATAAACGCTTTAAAGAATATTTTTACAACATGCAGGCTTACTTGGATTTATTACAACATATTCTAGATCATGGTTCTCAAAAAGATGACAGAACAGGTACAGGTACCCTTAGTTGTTTTGGGTACCAAATGCGCTTTAACCTAAACGATGGTTTTCCATTGGTCACCACTAAAAAAGTTCATTTAAAGTCTATTATTCATGAACTGCTTTGGTTTTTAAAAGGAGAAACGAATATTGCTTATCTAAAAGAAAACAAGGTACGAATATGGGATGAATGGGCTGATGAACAAGGAAACCTAGGTCCTGTTTATGGTAAACAGTGGAGAAGCTGGGGCGCTGCAAATGGTAAAGTATATGATCAAATAGAACAGGTCATTCAACAAATTAAAACTAATCCTGATAGCAGGCGTATTATCGTCAATGCTTGGAATGTGGGAGAATTAGACCAAATGGCCCTAATGCCCTGCCACACCATGTTTCAGTTCTATGTAAGCCCAGATACTGATGAACAGGGCAGACGTAAGTTAAGCTGTCAATTATACCAACGTAGTGCTGATGTATTTCTAGGGGTGCCATTTAACATTGCTTCATATGCTCTTCTTACGATGATGATAGCCCATGTGTGTGGTTTAGGTTTAGGTGACTTTGTGCATACATTTGGCGATGTACATATCTATAATGATCATATGGAACAAGTACGCCTTCAACTAAGCCGAAAACCATATGCCCTTCCACAAATGAAAATTAATACTGATCGGACCTCTATTTATGAATTCGTCTATGAAGACTTTACATTAGAAAACTACGAATGCCATGAGGCAATAAAAGCAAAAGTATCTGTTTAATATGCATGCAGTCATTTATAAATTCATCGTTAAAGAAGATAAAGTAGAGCAACTTTTAGAGTCATGGCTAGACTTAACTAAACTTATTTACCAATACGAAGGAAGCCTAGGTTCAAGAATACATAAAGTATCTGAACAAGAATATATTGCTTACGCTCAGTGGCCTAGTAAGGAAATACTGGATGCTGCTGGCGATCATTTACCCGAGGAGGTAACCAACCTAGTACGAAAAAAGATGAGGGCATCTTGTATTTCAATAGATACTCTTTATGAAATGGAAGTTATTGAAGATTATTTACAGCAAGGTACTTATCAAACCATATAGCTCGTTCATCTATGACATAGGATAATAAGATTTCCGAGCGTCATTCATCACCTGCCTCTGCTTCTTGTTCACTACTACCTCCAGCTTTCTTATAGTTAGCTCGGGCAATATTCTTGGGGTGTTCCTCCTCACAAACTATTTGTCCATTCTGCGCCATCTGTGCCAAACGGCTGTATAAGAAAACATCGCTCACCGTTTGATCTGTCTTGCCAAGTGCTTGCCTGATAATTTTACTTCCCTTTTGTGGCTCCTTGCTTACCGTATTGTAAATAATGGTATCAAAATACGTTTCATCAGCACTTACGATTTCTTTTCCTCCTTTATGAACACGTACCATGGCATTCTCTGCCTGCAGATTCTGCCAAGTTTCTCCTTCAGTCTCATAGTCTGCCGGGGACACCTCCTTTAACAATCGTTTCGTTTTGATAAACTCTTTCGGTAAGACTTCTCCGAAATTCCTTGGATAAAAAACAGCCCCTTTCTCATTCAGGAATGGTAAGGAATCGATTATGATTACATGAAACATGCCAGGGTAATCTTTGAATTGTGTTAATAAGTAATAGTACGCACATACATCGCTAACACAAGGTGCCATCCATAAACAAACGGGCTCTTCTTGCTCTTGAGCATGTTCAATTATTTGCTTAACTCGGTGTGCATCCATTACACCTTCGAAATCCTCTCCAAGCATTCCGCGCCAGAAAGTAGTGCGCACCCCATCATGTCCTTTTTGATCAACAGCAATAGGCCCTATCCCAAGGGTATCTTTGAGTACGAGCACATCTCCTTTTAAATTCTCGTCCAACTCAAAGGCCGCTTTTAAATTTTCCGCAGCTACATCGCCAACAATTATATGTATCATAATTTTTCTTCTTCTAGATTTTCAACATGCTCAACTTCATCAATTTCGATGCGAAGGTTATCAATGATAAACTTTTGTCTATCCTGTGTATTCTTTCCCATGTAGTACTCTAAGAGCTTTTGAATTTTAGTTTCGTCATACATCATTACGGGTTCCTTACGCATATCCTCACCGATAAACATGGCAAACTCTTCAGGTGAAATCTCACCTAAACCTTTAAATCGTGTGATTTCTGGTTTACCTGTTAATTTATGAATGGCATCTATTCTTTCTTGTTCACTATAACAATAAATGGTTTCTTTCTTGTTTCGCACCCTAAAAAGTGGTGTTTCCAATATATAGACATGACCGTTACGAACAAGATCTGGAAAAAACTGCAAAAAGAATGTCATAATTAAAAGGCGAATATGCATACCATCAACATCGGCATCTGTGGCAATTACTATATTATTGTATCGTAAACCTTCTATCCCTTCTTCAATATTTAACGCATGTTGCAGGAGGTTGAACTCTTCATTTTCATACACTACTTTTTTCGTAAGACCAAAACAGTTTAGAGGCTTTCCGCGTAAGCTAAAAACAGCTTGTGTTTGAACATCTCTTGATTTCGTAATAGAACCACTTGCACTATCCCCCTCAGTAATAAAAACAGTCGTTCCTAATTTTTTCTCATCAAGTTCCTCTTTATTCTTTCCTTTACTTTCCTCATTGAAATGTAATCGACAATCGCGTAGTTTTTTATTATGCAGATTAGCCTTTTTAGCACGTTCGTTGGCTAACTTCTTAATTCCGCTTAATTCCTTCCGTTCACGCTCACTTTGCTCAATACGTTTTTTAAGAGCTGCAGCGACTTCCGTATTTCTATGAAGAAAGTTATCTAATTCCTTGATTAAAAAATCAAGAATAAAGGCCTTGATTGATTTCCCTTCAGGCTCAATGACCTGTGAACCTAATTTGGTTTTAGTCTGACTTTCAAAAACGGGCTCTACAACCCGAACACTAATTGCAGCAACGATTCCCGTGCGAATATCGCTCACATCATAGTCCTTTTTAAAATGTTCTCGTATGGTTTTTACATAAGCCTCCCTAAAGGCCTGTTGGTGCGTACCTCCCTGAGTAGTATGCTGTCCGTTAACGAAAGAGTATAAATCCTCACCGTAATCATTACCATGGGTAATGGCTACTTCGATATCGTCTCCTTTTAAATGGGTAATAGGATAACGTATTTCTTCTAAATTCGCCTTACGCTCTAGGAGATCTAACAGACCATTTTTTGATAAGAATTTTTCACCATTGAATTTGATGGTTAAACCAGCATTCAAATAACAATAGTTCCAAACTTGATTTTTGATATACTCTAAATTGAATTTATATTTCTTAAAAACAGTATCATCTGGTTTGAATACTACTTCCGTCCCATTTTTTTCTTTGGTACTGCTTTGATTATGCTCTTTAACCAACTCACCTTTAGAAAACTCAACTACTTTAACTTTCCCCTCTCTTGTACTAGCTACTTTAAAGTAATCACTTAAAGCATTTACTGCCTTAGTACCTACCCCATTTAATCCCACCGATTTTTGGAATACTTTGCTGTCATATTTGGCACCAGTATTCATTTTACTCACGGCATCTTTCACTTTCCCGAGTGGTATCCCTCTTCCGAAGTCTCGGATCCGTACTTCATCTTGTGATACATCTAATTCAATAAGCTTACCATGTCCCATAGCGTGCTCGTCAATACAGTTATCAATCACCTCTTTGATGAGGACATAAATTCCATCATCTACATGACTTCCATCTCCCAGTTTCCCGATATACATTCCTGGCCTTAAGCGTATATGCTCCCGCCAATCCAGAGACCGAATGGCACTCTCATCATAGTTACCTGCCTGCTTACTCATGACTCACAAATTTATTTTATCCTATGACGAATGCCCTATTTGTTTATGCACAAGGTGTGGGGATTTGAACAAGAGAGAAACTTAAACGGTGTGGGGAAGCATAACTTTGAAAATTTGTCGTATAAAACGAATAATAATTTGTCATTTCTAAAGAAAAAAAATAAAGTTACCAGCTCGGCCTTACAAATAATTATTTGTTTTTGTATGACCTATATTCCTTAGGCTTCGTTCATACATTTCCGAAACGAGCTATTTTAATAATGTACTCTTCCGTTTAACACGACGCTTAATCATCTAAGTACTCACGATATTTATCATTTACATGTTTTTCAAACCATTTGTCAATAATAGATTTCTTAAATCGCCATTCCTTCCCAATTTTAGCAGCTGGAATTTTATTTTTCTGTGCCCAGGTATAAATAGTCTGCGGTTTTAGTTTTAAATATTTAGCGACCTCCTCTAATGTCATTATATCATTATTCATACTACTGAACTAACTCTTCCAATAAACTGTCTTTTACTTGCCCTTGTCGCATTTCTAAACGATCCTGACTTAATTGCACCGATTCAACAACAGCAGTTTCTTTATTAAACAACTGTCCGAAAGAATATACAACGGCTGTATAGAAATTCCCTTTATATGTTCTTACCAATTTAAATTCTTCCTCCTTATCTCCTACAAAAGGTCTTAAGTTCCAAGCCAGTTGAATCCCCACAAATACTAAAATTACCGTCCATACCTTAAAGATCGCTACACCCGTTTGAGGATAGATATCCTTCTTATCACATGCATATTTCAGTGCATCAATTATAAGTCGAACTCCAAATATACCCGAAAAAATAAATATTGCAATATGCAGTAATTGAAGGAAATAATAATTTTCACTTGTCAAAAGAAAAAATAAAATAACAGGTGCAAAGGATAAGACGATTGTTGCAGAGAGAACAAATCCACTTAAGATGATTATCGTCATCTGCCTAATACACATTTTCGAACCCAATACTCGTTGAATAATGTAAAATGAAGGAAAACAAACCAAAAGAGTTGCGGCAAAAAGAACGATTAACTTAATACCAGACACAAGCGATTGTAAAACACTATGATAACCACCCATAACCAATCCGTATAAAAAAATGAATGAACAAATAATCAATATTTGTTTGAGTATATACTGATTGCCTTTATGTTCAGAAATAGAATTAAACATAATATCCCGGTCCTGAAAAACAGTAAATACCTCGTTTAGGTGCTTTATAATTTTCATACGTGTCTATTTAATCGACTACAAATATAATCAATTATGTTATTGTTTATTACTGTTTATTATGTTTTATTAATTATTATTGTTGAAAACAACTTCTAATGAGAGACTTTTTTTATACATTCCTTCTAGTCATATCGGGCCTGACATGTTCAGCTCAAGATATCCCACTAAAACTCAATCTCAACTTTGAACAAGAAGTGTCCATGAATCAACTCCCGAAAGGATGGATGAAATGGGGCCTCTATAATATATCTAAAGACACAACTGTTAAACAAGATGGCCGTATTTCAGCTAGGATAATTTCCGATACTTCAAAGGGAAGCTTTGGTTGTGTTGCTTACAAAATTCCTGCCTATTATACTGGTGATTCAATTCGACTAACAGGTTGGATGAAAATAAAAGATGCCAACTCTGGCTACTGCGGATTGTTTCTTAGAATAGATGATGCCAATGGTAAGCCAATCGTATTTGACAATATGGCTCGGCAAAAAATTCAAGGCACAATTGGTTGGAAACAATATTCAATTACGCTTCCCTATCCAGAAGATGCGATTACAATCGTTGTTGCTGGTATTATTATAGGTGAAGGGACTGCGTGGTTCGATAACTTCGACTTGCAACTAGATGGCAAAGATATACAAACCATCACACCAAAAATACCTAAAGCTTCATTGGATAAGGAGTTTGACAATGATTCTAAATTTAGAATCGACAAACTGAGCAAATTGCAAATTGTCAATTTATATAAATTAGCCAAGGTATGGGGGTTTCTTAAATATCACCACCCCAAAATCGCCAAAGGAGACTACAACTGGGATTATGAACTTTTTCGGATACTCCCTTCTATCAATATAAATAACTTCAACGCTAAATTATTGGAATGGGTTAAAAGTTTAGGGCCTATTCAACGATCTTCTAAACAAAAGAAGAAAAAGTATGAGATCAAGATTGCATCCAATACGCAATGGATAAATGATCATAAATTACTTGGAAAAGAACTAAGTACAACCTTGCAAAATATTAAAGCCGGAGATCGGAAACCTAACAATTATTATCTCGGGTATGAATATTCTGGGAATGCGAAATTTAAAAATGAAAATGCATACCTCAATATGAAATCGGAAGATGATGGCTATAGAATACTTTCACTGTTCAAGTATTGGAATATGATAGAATACTATTTTCCATATAAGAATCTCCTTGACAAAAACTGGGATAGTATCCTTCAGGAATATATACCAAAAATCATACAGACCGATGACGAATTAAGTTATAAGCTAGGTATGCTTAAATTAATTGGTGAAATCGATGACACCCATGCCAATATTTGGTCTGATAAAACATTAAAGAAATACTTCGGTGAAAACTTCATTCCACTGAGAATAAAGTTTATTCAAGACAAAGCTGTTGTAACAGAAATACTCGACGGATTTCCAACAACCTCAAATATAAAAGTAGGTAGTGTAATTACTAAAATTAATAGCTTACCTATAGAAAAAGTAGTTTCAAAACTTTTAGAGTATTGCCCTGCATCTAACTATAGTACAAAGTTGCGTATCGCAGCAAGCAAATTATTACGAACTAATTTAACTGAACAGAGAATTAATTACACTGATGGAAATGAAAGATTTGAAGAAAAAATTAAAACCATTCCATACAACTACAAACTTTATTGGAACACTCAACCACCAGCACACAAAGTAATAGGCAATAATATCGGTTATATATATCCCGGCTCATTGAAAAAAGGAACTGTACAAGGCATTATGAAGAGTTTTTTGAAAATGGATGGTTTGATTATAGATTTACGTTGCTACCCTTCTGATTTTATCCCATATTCCTTAGGAAAAATGTTGGTGCCTAAAACAACACCATTCGCTTTGATGTCCAACCCAAACAGAGAACATCCTGGTCAGTTTTTTCTAGAGGATGAACCTTTAAAAATTGGCAAAAAAAATCCCGAATTCTACAAAGGAGAAGTCATTATTATTGTTAACGAAGAAACTCAAAGTCAAGCTGAATTTATTGCTATGGCATTCCGGACTGCACCAAAGGCAACCGTAATTGGAAGTACAACTGCAGGTGCCGATGGAAATGTATCTTCAATAATATTGCCTGGCAACATCAAAACATCTATTAGTGGATTGGGGGTGTACTATCCAGACAAAAGAGAAACTCAGCAAGTTGGTATTGTGCCAGATATATTCATTACACCTACTATTAATGGGATTCGAGCAGAAAAGGACGAATTGTTAGAGCAGGCTATTGAAATCATAAATAAGAAATCCAGGAAATCAAAGTAGTTTGTTTCCTTTCGCAATAAATTTAATGAGGAAGAAAAAAATCAATTTCTCTTGCTCATTAAAAAGCACAAGTGGTGCCGAGACTCTTAAATTAAGATCGTGCTATGATTTTATCCGCATGTTCATTCATCAAATGTTGAAACCATATTGTATAATTGTCTTTATTCAATACAATATCTTTTTTGAGCTGTTCAATTTTGACCCACTTCCAATCTCCGACCTCTTCCGCTACAGGATTAGGAGTAGTATTAGTGTGGCCAATTAAGATATGATCTAATTCATGTTCAATAAGACCGTTGAAAAAATCTGCTTTGTAAATAAATGAAAACAACTCACGGAGGGGGACCGAAAAACCCATCTCCTCCAATAAACGCCTTTCTCCTGCCTGTACATTCGTTTCTCCTAATCTTGGATGACTACAGCACGTATTACTCCATAAATTAGGCGAATGATATTTGCCAGAAGCCCTTTTCTGAAGCATTAATTCTTTTTGGTCATTAAAAATGAATACAGAAAATGCGCGATGTAACATCCCACGCTCATGTGCTTCAAGTTTAGGCATCTCTCCTAACACTTGATCATCCTTATCCACTAATATTACACGGTCTTCCATTTTGTATTTAAATAATTAAAGATGAGTAGATTTGAAAAAAGCATTGTAAAAGCATAAGCTATATCCTCGCAAGGTATGGTATATAATCTTATTCCAATATTTTCGGTATTATTATACCAAACAATTGGCGCATCAATGCCGGCTCCTGTTAAGAGACCATTTACGATAAAAAAGGGTATTAAAATTATTAAAAATGATATGTAAAATTGCTGCAACAATTCAATACCAAATCGCAAGCTAAGTAAGAGCAGGAATGCAAACAACGTGAAATTCAAACTTGTATAGGCTCTATCGTAGTATAACGCCACTAAAATAATCGATAAGCTAATTAAGAAAAGGGTAATAACGACTGTATTTTTTTTGCTCAGTTTTACTCGAGGATAGGAGTAAAAAAAAGCGAAATGCGTAAATAGGCTACAAAAAGGAATTACAAAAAAGAAGAGCCATTCTTCAAGGGGCATACCAAGTATAAAAACACCTAAGCAATAATCATGATTAAACCCCCAAACACTTTGAGCTGTGAAAAAAGCATCCCAAAGTAGAAAGAGAAAAGCCACTAAAGAAGTAGAGATTATAAAATGCTTCCATTGTTTGATAAAGTCTGTAACGAAAACTGAATACCCTACTGGAACAATTATACTACCAAGCAATATATAAAGGTAAAGTGGCATTATTTTTTTTGCTTAGCTATTTTGTAATATTTAAATGGTACATTAAGCATACCAAAGCATTCACCATCCTCTTTGCCTAAATGCTTATGATGTGCTTTATGCGCTTTTCTTAGCCCTACGAGGTACCAATTTTTAGTATGCTTAAACCAGTTAAAACGTTGATGAATCAAAACATCATGCACAACAAAATAACACATTCCATACAAAAACATCCCTAGCCCCAAAAAAAAGAGATAATTCAATTCTGGTATCAGCCCTTTATAAAAGAAAATAATACTTGGGATAGCACCAAAAACGAAGAACCAATCGTTCTTTTCGAATGTATTCTGATATTTAGGTTGATGATGATCTTCGTGTAAATACCAAAGAAACCCATGCATAACGTATTTATGAACAGTCCATGTAATGGCTTCCATGATCAAGAAGGTTCCAATGGTAATAAGGATGTATTTTAAAACAATCATAACCTTGAGTTTAATTTTACATCTTGTATAAGAAGATGTTCTGTTTCTTTTTTATCAAATAAGTATTTCTTCAAAAATAGCCGATCTCCTTTTATCGGCTCCGTGCTACTAATTTTTTTTGGTACGTTTTGTTCAACAAGGAATCGGACATAGCGCCCATGAACATGATTTAGATTCTTGTCAATTAATCGATTCAATTTATCCTTATAGTTCTTGTAAACGTTTATTTTCTTAATAGGGTTCCATGTATTTTGTACTTGTTTTAATTGCATACCCCTTACGTATTCTTGAATGGTAGGGTTTTGAATGGCTCTATATTGCCTAACAAAATCCGATTTACTCTTTTTATAACTCATCGTACTGCACCTCTTCATGACCTTTGAAGGACTAGCTGCAGATGTAAAGAATAAATTATGTAGTAAAGTGAGCATCAATTAAATCAGGTTAAATAAATACTTTAAATATGATTTGACCAGAACCAACATCTTCATACGATTGGGGACACTGATTCGCTTCTGTAACAATTCTGAAGAGGGTGTTTTTTTAATCTTCTTAAGAAGCAGTGCATAATATCGATAAGCAACATACACCCCCAATCTAGCCCTCATAGGAAGTAGCTTAATGCCTTGATATGCTTCTGCAAACTCTTCTTCAACGTTCTCAACGATTCTTTTTTTATCTTGTTCGTTTAAACGTTCTGGGTGTATTCCAGGAAAATAGCTTCTGTTTAGGGTTGAATAATCATGATTCATATCTCGTAGGAAATTCACTTTTTGAAATGCTGAACCGAGTTTCATGGCAGGAACCTTTAATCTTTGATATTCGCTTTCATCCCCATTAACAAAAACTTTCAAACACATAAGACCTACCACATCTGCAGACCCATATATGTATTCTTTAATCTCACTTTCCTTTTCATAATTTTCCTTGGTCAGGTCGGCTCGCATACTTTTCAAAAAAGCATCTATAAGAGCTAAGTCAATATCATATTTTTTGATGGTACTCTGAAAAGCATTCAACACAGGATTCGTACTAATGCCTACGGCTAAAGCGTACCTATAATCGTTTATAAATCGATCTAAGAGTTCTTCTTGAGGATATCCATCAAATGTGTCAACAATTTCATCCGCTACACGTACAAAACCATAGATGTTATATATGGCGGGGCGTATGTCTGGATCCAGCAGACCAACTGCTATTGAAAAAGAAGTACTATACTCTTTGGTAATAAGCTTAGCGCTTCCCTCTGATATCTTATGGTATAGCGAGATCATTTCTTAAAGTGTTTAAGTATAGACTCTGCAGCAATTTTTCCTGAAATAAGTGCAGGGGGAACACCAGGACCTGGAACCGTAAGCTGCCCAGTAAAGAATAAATTCTTTACTTTCTGGCTTCTAATCTTAGGTCTTAGAAAAGCAGTCTGGGTGAGTGTATTGGCAAGACCATACGCATTTCCTTTGAATGAGTTATAATCATCTATAAAATCATTTACGCAATAAGATTCTTTAAAAATAACATGATGCTTAAGCGGCTGATTCGTGAGCGTCTCTAGTCTCTTTAAAATAAGTTCAAAGTATTTATCACGAATTTCACGTGTATCCTTGAGACCTGATGCAATTGGGATTAAAAAAGTAGCAGCTTCTTTGCCCTTTGGAGCAAATGTATCATCGCTAACGCTTGGAAAACTTGCATAAAATAAAGGGTCTTTGGGCCAAGCTGGAGTATCATAGATATACTCTGCATGCCTATCAAATTCTTCATCAAAAAATAACGTGTGGTGAGAGATTCCTTCGACTTTCTTATTGAATCCAACAAAAAAGAGGAGCGCAGATGGGGCTAATATTTTTTTATCCCAATAAGACTGCTTGTATTGCCTCATTTTCTGCTCAAGCAATTGTTCGGTATGATGATAGTCTGCTCCACTTAGTACAATATCAGTATCATACAGCGTTCCATTTACTATCAGGCTTTCTGCCATTCCTTCATGATTTGTTCTAATCTCTGAGACTGTTGCCTCTGTTTGAAAAACAACACCAAGCTCTTTGGCCAATGTTTCCAAAGCTTTTACAACTTCAAACATCCCTCCCTTTGGATGCCAAGTCCCTAAGCCAAAATCCGCCCAATTCATAAAATTGTACATGGCTGGGGTATTGCTTGGTTTAGCCCCTAAGAATAATACAGGAAATTCAAGTATTTTAATAAGTTTAGAACTCGTAAAACCTTTTCTAATTTGCTTTCTAATGTCATAAAAAAGCTGACCTAATTTGGTTATTGTTTTCGGTGTTATTAACTCTAAGGGTGATACGCCAGGACGATAGACCAAATCTTGAACAGCTACTTCATAGTTGCTACGTGCTGTACTCAAGAATTTTTCTAACGACTTTGAACTTCCGGTCTCTTCTCTTTCGAACAAAGCATATATTTCATCTAGTGTCGCAGGAATGACGACTTGGTCGTTTTGACCAAAGAATACTTGATAGGCGGGGTTTAATTTCTCTAATTGATAATAGTCCGAGGGTCTCCTACCAAAATCGGCGAAAAACTTTTCAAATACATCGGGCATCCAGTACCAAGTTGGGCCTATATCAAATAGGAACCCCTCCTTTTTTAATTGCCTCGCGCGGCCACCTATTTGATTGTTTTTTTCAAATATGGTTACACTGTACCCTGCACTTGCCAGATAACAAGCCGCGGATAAACTCGCAAAACCTGAACCAATAATAGCAACACGACCGTTCATTGTTTAACAAATATAGCATTTTATTAAACAATATTTAGCTCATTAATTTCTTTTTGTTAATCAGGTCTTCAAAATTTTCGTAATACTTAACATTCTTTGACTGATTCGCGTCTACATTGGACCAATTCTGACCCACTAGCCAACATTTATTTTTTGTTCCCATCAATAATTGATCAATTGATTGAAGAATCTCCAATTTATTATCAGGCGTTTTATCTATGACAAGACCACTAATCCAAACTATTTTTTTGAAACGCTCTTTTAGTTCTAACAAATTGTTCAAAGGAATTCCTCTTCCTAGGTACAATGTTGAAGCCCCATTCTTACGCAGAAGATAGTTCAAAAATAAAAGACCAATTTCGTGCATCTCACCATCTGGCAAGAAAAGTATGTAAGTATCTTTAGCAGTAGGCTTTATATACTTAAGGCTGTTTGTTTGCATAGTCACCTTCTGAAAAATAAGATTCGAAATAAAATGTTCATGAACAGGTTTTATAGAATCAGTCTGCCAAAGGATGCCCATATACTTCAAAACAGGTATATAAACAGATACAAAAAGTTCATCAAACCCCTGCCTTTTTATTTCCTCGTTATAAATTTTTTGAAAGGCTTCCTCATCAAACGAGTACATCGCCATAATTACAGAGTTTATTGCATAGGTTTTAGAAAAACTGTTTAAAGCAACCTCTTTAGCCTGCTCGGCAATTTGCTCGTCATTTAATTTTGAAATTATGGAGATTTTATGACCAGCACTATTAAGAATACTAATATTTAATAGCTTCTGTAAACTAGCTAAATCATATAAACGAACGTTCCGATTCATACGCATCGGCTCTAACAAATGATATCGTTTTTCCCATATTCGAATGGTATGCGCCTTAATACCACTTAAGACAGCCAAATCTTGAATAAGAAATGTACTTTTAATATTGTTCATTAAATCAACTGATTTATTGAACAAATCTAAGCCAAAATAAATTAATTTACATATTCCTTCGATACTGCCCTCCTACTTCGAAAAGCGCAGTAGTTATTTGACCAAGCGAACAATACTTCACCGTTTCCATCATCTCTTCAAAAATGTTTTCATTATCAAGTGCCTTTTGTTGCAAACGTTTCAACATTTCTTGGCCTTTATCGCCGCTCCGTTTCTGGAGGTTTTGAATGGATGTAATCTGATATTCTTTTTCATCAGTCGTAGAACGAATAACTTCTTGTGGAATTACCGTAGGCGAACCTTTAGAACTTAAAAAAGTATTCACTCCAATAATAGGGAACCTTCCATCATGCTTCAAGGTCTCATAGTACAAACTTTCTTCCTGAATCTTGGAACGTTGATACATGGTTTCCATTGCCCCCAGTACACCACCTCGTTCTGTAATCCGGTCAAATTCTGCCAATACGGCTTCTTCTACTAGGTCCGTTAATTCTTCGATAATAAATGCACCTTGCAATGGGTTCTCGTTCTTAGCCAATCCTAGTTCTTTATTAATAATTAATTGAATAGCCATAGCTCTACGTACACTCTCCTCGGTAGGAGTCGTGATGGCCTCATCATAAGCATTCGTATGTAAAGAATTACAATTATCATAAATGGCGTACAAAGCCTGAAGCGTTGTTCTGATATCATTAAAATCGATCTCTTGCGCATGTAGACTACGTCCCGAGGTTTGAATATGATATTTAAGCATCTGGCTACGTTTATTGGCTCCATATTTTAGCTTCATTGCTTTAGCCCATATACGACGAGCTACCCTTCCTATTACTGCATACTCAGGGTCTATACCATTACTAAAAAAGAAAGAAAGATTGGGCGCAAAATCATTAATATCCATCCCTCTGCTTAAGTAGTACTCTACAAACGTAAAGCCATTCGCCAATGTAAAAGCCAATTGTGATATTGGGTTGGCACCAGCCTCCGCAATGTGATAGCCGCTAATACTAACACTATAGAAATTGCGTACCTTTTGATCTATAAAATATTGCTGTACATCACCCATCAATTTCAAGGAGAATTCTGTAGAGAAAATACATGTATTTTGTGCCTGATCTTCTTTCAATATATCTGCCTGTACGGTTCCGCGAACCTGCGCTAAGGTATCAGCCTTAATCTTTGCATAAACATCGGTAGGTAAAACTTGATCTCCTGGAATCCCTAACAACATCAATCCAAGACCATCATTACCTTCTGGAATATCAGCATTGTACCCATTGTACATGTCCGGATTTGCTGATTTGATTTTTTTAATTTTCTCCGAAACCTCTTCTTCCAAGCCATTCTCTTTTATATAAATTTCGCACTGCTGGTCAATAGCAGCATTCATGAAGAAAGCAGTAAGAATCGAAGCTGGACCATTAATGGTCATGGAAACAGATGTTTTCGGATCTGCTAAATTGAAACCGCTGTACAACTTCTTGGCATCATCCAAAGTTGGAACACTAACTCCCGAGTTCCCAATTTTTCCATAAATGTCCGGTCTATGATCTGGATCATTACCATATAAAGTGACGCTATCAAAAGCTGTACTTAACCTTTTAGCTGGCATGCCTAAACTCACATAATGAAAGCGTTTGTTGGTTCTTTCTGGACCTCCTTCACCTGCGAACATTCGGGTAGGGTCTTCGCCCTCTCTTTTGAATGGATAAATACCTGCGGCAAATGGAAATTGACCCGGAAAATTTTCCGTAAGCGCCCACTTTAAAATATCGCCCCAGGCCTCAAAACGAGGCACAGCTATTTTGGGAATTTGAGAATGAGAGAGACTTTCTGAGTGCGTAGCAATTTTGATTTCCTTATCACGCACCTTAAACGTATAATACTCTTCAGTATACTGCTTTTTTATCTCAGCCCATTGCTCTATCAACTGGAAATTCTTTGGATCTATTTCTAGTTTTACTTTTTCAAAAACTTCTTGAAGCTCTTTTATTAATCGATCTTTATCCTCTAACTCTGAATCCGATAGAGTTTGAATTGTTTTATTAATTCCATAGAGTTTTTGAGCAACTTGGCTTTGCTCACCGGCTACTTTACCATAACTTCTATTCCCTTCGCTGATCTCACTTAGGTATCGAACACGTGATGGTGGTATAATAAAAATCTTCTCGCTTTCTGCTTGATCTTTAGAAAATGTTGAGGTTAGTTTTCCCTCTGTTTTCTCGTCTAACTTCTCCATTAATGCTACATACAAGCTATTCGTACCAGGATCATTAAATTGAGAGGCTATTGTACCATAAATAGGCATATCATCTACATCTTGTTCGAAATACTTATGATTCCGCTGGTATTGCTTTTTTACATCACGCAATGCGTCCTGAGCACCTCTTTTATCAAACTTGTTAATTGCCACAATATCAGCAAAGTCAAGCATGTCTATCTTCTCTAATTGAGTCGCAGCTCCAAATTCTGGTGTCATAACGTACAAGGTCGTATCACTATAATCTGTTATTTCAGTATCACTTTGACCAATACCAGAAGTCTCCAAGATGATCAAATCAAAACCAGATACTTTCAAAATATCCAGTGCTGACTCTATATGTTTACTAAGCGCTAAGTTGCTTTGACGGGTTGCCATAGAACGCATAAAAACACGCTCGTTTCTTATAGAATTCATTCGGATGCGATCTCCAAGTAGGGCACCTCCTGTTTTTCTTTTGCTTGGGTCTACTGAGACAATCGCAATTTTTTTTGAATCTTGGTCTTTAAAATCTATCAAAAAACGACGCACTAATTCGTCAACCATACTACTCTTCCCGGCTCCTCCTGTACCTGTGATCCCTAAAATAGGCGTTTTGCTTTGTTTAGCTTTATCCCGCACTTGCGCCATTAAAGCCTGTGTTTCGGGGGCATCTCCAAAATTCTCAGCAGCTGATATACATCGTGCAATACTTTTGAAATCCCCTTCCTTTAATAAACTGGTTGCGCTACCATTTAGATGATCTCCTACAGCATAATCGGATTGTTCCAGCAAATCGTCAATCATACCCTGTAGCCCTAATTCTCTTCCATCATCTGGGCTATAAATCCTCGTTATGCCATACTCATGTAGTTCCTCAATTTCACTGGGGAGAATAACTCCGCCTCCACCACCAAAGATTTTTATGTGGCCGCACCCCTGTTCATTGAGCAGGTCATACATATATTTAAAGTACTCTACATGGCCACCTTGATATGAGGTCATGGCTATCGCGTTGGCATCTTCTTGTATCGCACAATTAACTACATCCTGCACGCTACGGTCATGTCCTAAATGGATAACTTCAGCGCCACTAGATTGGATAACTCTTCTCATAATGTTTATAGAAGCGTCATGCCCATCGAATAAAGAGGCTGCCGTTACGATTCGAACCTTATTTTTTAACTCATATGCCATAGTCTACAAAAATACACAGATTAATATCAATTACGAATCTTTCGTAATTATGAATTGTGTTTACTACAATACCATATAAGCTACTTCTTAGAACTATTTAACGTTTCTAATACTTAAAACCTAATATCAACTTAAATCAACTCTTCTTTTACTTTTTTTAAGAAGAGGCTTCCCTAAACCCTTACCAACCTTAGGTTTCTTTGAAACAAATATTTTATTAAAATGAAACGAACAAAACAAACTTTTATTAACTTATCTTTTCTATTGTTATGCTGTAACCTATTTGCACAGGAACAAACAAGGCATGAATTTGGTATACAATTAAGTAATCTGCAAGGTTTTAGCCTTATTTACAAAAAAGAACGAGAACAAAACAAATATGTTAGAGTCCAAGTTGGCTCTGGAAACTATAACCATACGTACAGAAAAGAGAAAGATCCTTTAAAACAATTAAATCTTACCCTAAGTGGAGGGGTTGAAAAAAGAAAGTCTATGGGCCCTAAAACAAACTTTATTCATGGTTTCGCTCCTCATGTTTCAATTCTTTCAAGAAAAGAGGTAAACTCCAAATTATATCAGAACCAACTGGGCATAGCCTATATACTTGGGTTGCAGTATATCATACAGGATAAATTTTATATTAGTTTAGAAAGTCTTCCTTCAATTGCTGGTTTTATTAGTAAGATCAATAATTCGGATACAGAAGCCGGTATAAATATTGGATTTTACAATAATATTGCAAATATTACATTAGCACATTATTTCAGAAGAACTGAAAAATGAGTTAATCATTTAAGTAAGCTAACTTGAAACAAGAATTCCAACTATGTATTATTGTACCTGCCTATAACGAGGAAAGCAAATTTGATACTTTTCGCTATAAGAACTTTTTATCTCAGCATGAAGATGTCAGCCTAGTTTTCGTTAATGATGCGTCTGTGGATAATACACTGGTCAGTCTAGAAGCTGTTGAAACAGCCTATCCGAATCAGGTTAAAGTGCTTTCAAACCCTACCAATGCGGGAAAAGCAACGAGTGTTTTAAATGGAATGCAATATGCCTTAGAACATATCCAGGCGCCTAAATATGCATTTCTTGATGCCGACCTGGCAACAAGCCTTGAAGAATGTCTTGACGTATCAAAAACGGTTAAAGACGCAATCCAGTTCACGTTCGGCTCGAGAATACTTACCGCGGACGCCAATATTCAACGAAAAGCTTATAGACATTATATAGGGCGTTTTGTAGCCACTGCTATATCCAATACATTGAAACTAGCTGTATATGATACCCAGTGTGGTTGTAAGGTTTTTACAGCAACACTGGGCAAACGTATCTTTAGAGAACCCTTTATCTCTCGTTGGCTATTCGATGTAGAACTGTTTTTTAGAACTATTGAGCTGTATGGTAGGCAGGGTATTCAAGAAAAAATCCATGAATACCCTCTAAAACAGTGGGTTGATGCTGGCGATAGCAAAGTAAAATTCAGTTATTTCTTTAAGTTATGGCTAGATTTATGGAAGATTCGAGCTCGCTATAGAAAAGTGTAATTATAACAAACTAATAATTGCTTTTTTTGCTTGAAAAAAAATAATAATCTACATTTGCAATCCCAAAAATCCGAAGCTTCGGAAGGGACTAAAAATTTAAGTAATGGCTAAAGTATGTGCAGTAAGCGGTAAAAGCTATCAAAAAGGGAATAAAGTGTCTTTTTCTAACAAGAAAACGATTAAGCGTTTTATGCCTAATTTACAGAAAAAACGCTACTATCTAGCAGAGGAGGACAAATGGATTACCTTGAAATTATCTACACAAGGTATGCGTACAATTAACAAACGTGGTTTGTATAACGTTGTAAAAGAAATGAGAGCTGCAGGCGCAAAAATTTAATCTTAATAAATAGGAAAGCATCATGGCAAAAAAAGGAAATAGAGTTCAAATTATCTTAGAATGTACAGAGCACAAAGAAAGTGGTCTTCCTGGCACAAGCCGCTACATTTCTACTAAGAATAAAAAGAATACACCAGAACGCTTGGAGTTAAAAAAGTTTAACCCCATCATGAAAAAATATACTGTTCACAAAGAAATTAAATAAGCATTATGGCAAAAGCAGCAAAAACGGCGATTAAAAAAGGAGCAGCAGTTGAATCAAAAAACTACAGCAAAGTTATTCGTGCCGTAAAAAGTAAAACAGGGAACTATTCTTTTAAAGCGAACATGGTTTTGAAGGACAATGTAAAAGAATTCTTGAAGAAATAATTCTTACCTAATTAAATAATTGAATCCTCCCCTTTTTTGTTGGGGAGGATTTTTTTGTTTACTTGCAGAAGAATTTATGGCCATTGTCCAAAAAAAAAGATCAGCATCTGAAAAATGTACATTCAGCATCTTATTGCCTACATGGAATAATCTACCTTACCTGCAATTGTGCATAAGAAGTATTCAAACGCACTCAGAACGATCACATCAAATTATTGTGATTATCAATGAAGGCACTGATGGTACCCTAGAGTGGGTGCAATCACAAGAAGATCTTGATTATATCTATTCCGATAAAAATCTTGGTATCTGTACGGGATTAAATGAAGCGGTAGCATTAGCTCAAACCGATTATCTACTTTATATTAATGACGATATGTTTGTCCTGCCTCAATGGGATAAAGAACTTTATGATACGATTCAAAAAATCGGACATAACAAGTTTATGCTTTCTGCGACAATGATTGAGCCCGTTGAAACTGGTAATCCGTGTGTATGTGTGCAGGATTATGGACATTCGATTGAAACCTTTCAGGAAGAAAGGCTTCTTCAAGAATTTTCTAAAATTGAAAAAAAAGATTGGAACGGCAGTACCTGGCCACCTAATGTCATGCACAAGAGTATTTGGAATCTTGTGGGTGGCATGAGCGAGGAGTTTTCGCCAGGCATGTACTCAGACCCTGATTTGAGTATGAAATTCTGGCAAGCAGGTATTCGATACTTTAGAGGTCTTGGATCAAGCAAAGTGTATCACTTTGGATCACGCTCTACCAAAAGACTTAAGAAAAATGTCGGCCGCAATATTTTTCTAAAAAAATGGAAAATAACGAGCAGTACTTTTACAAAATATTACCTGCACCGGGGCACTTCTTTCAGTGGACCTTTAAAAGAAGTGCAACTTCCACTCATTGTAAGGCTAAAGAATTACCTAAAATATCTTCAGGTGCGATAATGCTTGCTCTTTGCTTTGTATATTAGCAATCCGAATATTCGGACCTGAAATCATCAGAAAATTTAAAATATACTATTATGCAAGCTTGGACGGAATATCAAAATGAAAACAAAGAAAGATTTTTAGACGAACTGCTAGACCTACTTAGAATTCCTTCGGTAAGTGCGAAATCTGAACATAAAGCGGATATGCTCACTTGCGCAGAATCTATAAAACAAAGCTTGTTAGATGCTGGTTGTGATCATGTAGAAATATGTGAGACAGCAGGTCATCCTATCGTATATGGAGAAAAGATTATAGATCCGAACTTACCAACAATCTTAACCTATGGTCATTATGACGTTCAACCTGCCGACCCATTAGATCTATGGGATAGCGGGCCGTTTGATCCTGTTATTAAAGATGGTAAGATCTATGCTCGTGGGGCATGTGATGACAAAGGACAGGTATATATGCACGTAAAAGCATTGGAAACTATGAGCAAAACAGGCTCATTGGCTTGTAATGTAAAATATATCATTGAAGGTGAAGAAGAAGTGGGAAGCACTCACCTAGCTCCTTTTTTAGAAGAAAATGTAGAAAAGTTAAAAGCCGATGTCGTTTTAGTCTCGGATACATCTATGATCAGTATGGATGACCCCAGTATCGAAACAGGCCTTCGTGGTTTAGCTTATATGGAAGTTGAAGTAACAGGACCTAATCGTGATTTACATAGTGGTGTTTATGGAGGCGCAGTAGCCAACCCGATTACCATTCTCTGCCAAATGGTTGCCAGCTTGCATGATGAGAATAATCATATTACGGTTGATGGATTTTATGATAAAGTAGCAGAACTTACGGAAGCAGAAAGAACAGACTTAAACAAAGCTCCATTTGATCTAGAAGACTATAAAAAGAACTTGGAAGTAGATGACGTTTGGGGAGAGCAAGGATTTACAACTTTAGAGCGCACAGGAATTCGTCCAACACTCGAACTAAATGGAATTTGGGGAGGTTATATTGGAGAAGGTGCCAAGACAGTTTTACCCTCTAAAGCTTATGCTAAGATTTCTATGCGCTTGGTACCCCATCAAGTATCAACAGAAATTGAGGAACTATTCACCAGGCACTTTGAAGCACTTGCTCCAGCTGGTGTAAAGGTAAAAGTAACCCCACATCATGGTGGAGAGCCTGCTGTTACTCCTACCGACGGTAAAGCTTATCAAGCAGCAGCTAAGGCTATAGAGACCACTTTTGGCAAAGCGCCAATACCTACTCGTGGTGGTGGCAGTATTCCAATTATTTCTTTGTTTGAAAAAACCTTGGGGCTGAAAACGGTACTTATGGGCTTCGGACTAGATGATGATAACATCCACTCACCTAACGAAAAATACGATGTAGCTAACTACTACAAGGGCATTGAAACGATCCCTCATTTTCATAAGAATTTTGCTGAGTAGTTTACAAGGTCAACTTTAACGCTTACTCTATTCAGTCAAGATTTAATTAAGAAAAGCCCTTACAAATTGGTTGGAGTATCTAGTACGACTTTCAGTAGTTTGGTGCATTTATACTAGTTGCGTTATCTAGTACTTAACTAGTCTGCTTCTACGTTTAGCACTTCTTTGTAAAGCGCTTCACCTTCACCACTCAGTTTCGATACATCTACTTGTTCTATCTGCGGTAGAATATCAAGCATAGCTTGTACCCTACCCTCTACTGGTAAAAACTTATTAATTACGGCTACGTTATGCTCTTTGATTAGACAATAACCAGACTGAAAGTTTCCTTTCTCAAATCGAACTCGAAATCCTATTTCTTCAAATAAAGAACGTAATTTTTCTAAGTTTTTTTTCGTTAGTTTTATACTCATATCTTTACACTCAAATGCAGAAAACTAAAATAAACCCATTTTTGATTGCATCGCTTCTGGCTATGCTCATTTTATGCACAAATACAGCGCAGGCACAGTATTACAGCGATGAACCTACATTCTTTGGAGGCTTTATTCTAGGTACAAATTTTGCGCAAGTAGATGGTGATAATTTCGCTGGTTATCGAAAGATTGGTTTAAACGGAGGCGCAGTGGTACATACTAGGCTAATGGATCAAGCCACTATTAGCATGTCACTTCTTTATTCTGAAAAAGGAAGTTTAGCCGGTAAAAACCAGCTCCCCGCCCGATATGGTAATAGCAGTACGATTATTCAGGAGTATAACATTCTTTTGCAGACAGCAGAAATTCCATTGAACTTCAATTATTTTTTCAATGATAAACGAAGTATGCTGAGTGCGGGTTTCTCTTACGCGCAACTAGTAAATGCTACAGCAGTATTAAATGGAGAAGATACGGATGAACTATACCCTTTTAAAAAGTTTGATGTTGCACTCAACTTAGGGGCAAGCTACAGATTGTATAAACGCTTCCATTTAAACTTTCGATTTCAAAACTCAATCCTCAACATCAGAGAAACGCATGACCCACGGGTAGAACGAGAAACTCAGACCAACCGTTCGATCAGCGTAAGGCTCATGTATCTGATAAAAAAAGAGGAATAATGATTCAGCTCGCTGAAAAGGAGGAACAAATTCTTCGTAAAATTGGTTTAGCCGCTGATGCATTAAATATTAAGGCTTATGCTGTTGGCGGTTTTGTACGAGACAAAATACTGCATCGGCCTTCAAAGGATATAGATATTGTCTGTTTAGGTAACGGCATTGCGTTTGCAGAAAAGGCTGCTAAACAATTTGAGCACCCGAGTCAAGTCAATGTTTTTAAGAATTTTGGTACTGCACAATTCGTTGTAGATCATTACGAAATTGAATTTGTTGGTGCTCGTAAGGAAAGCTACCGAAGCAACTCGCGAAAACCTATTGTTGAAAATGGCAGCCTACAAGACGATCAAGAAAGACGAGACTTTACGATTAATGCACTCTCTATTTCAATTAATAAGGAGAACTTTGGAACATTAATTGATCCATTCGATGGACAGGCAGATCTTGACCAACGGATAATCCGCACCCCTTTGGAGCCTGAAAAAACGTATAGCGATGACCCATTACGAATGATGCGTGCCATTCGTTTTGCGACACAACTAAACTTTGAGATCGAAGCGAACAGCTTACAAGCCATTACGGCTATGGCCGATCGCATCAAGATTATCTCACAAGAACGTATTACAGACGAACTCAATAAAATTATCTTAAGTCCTAAACCATCAATCGGTTTTAAACTGCTAAAAGACACTGGATTACTCCCCTACTTTTTTAAGCAAATGACCAATCTAGCTGGTGTAGAAAGGAGAAACGGGAAAGGACATAAAGATAATTTCTATCACACCATCGAGGTCCTTGATAATATTGCACCGAATACAAATAATCTTTGGTTACGTTGGGCTGCCATTTTACATGATATAGCAAAGCCAGCTACTAAAAAATTCGAAGAGGGACATGGTTGGACTTTTCATGGGCACGAGTGGTTAGGAGGCAAAATGGTTCCCAAAATTTTTAAACAACTCAAATTGCCTACTACTGATAAGATGAAGTACGTCCAAAAACTGGTTCGACTTCATTTACGTCCTATTTCACTTACTAAGGATGAAATAACAGATAGTGCCTTGCGCAGACTCTTATTTGATGCTGGTGACGATTTAGAAGACTTGCTTACTTTATGCAATGCAGATATTACCTCTAAAAACCCTGAAAAGGTGAAACGGTATAAGAAGAACTTTGAACTTGTAAAACAACGCCTTATAGAAGTTGAAGAAAAGGATAAAATAAGAAACTGGCAACCTCCTATTACTGGTGAGATTATTATGAAAACATTTAATCTAAAACCGAGTAAAATTATTGGGGACCTAAAACTTGCTGTTCGCGAAGCCATACTTGAAGGAGAAATTCCCAATAACTATGAAGCCGCTTATACTTATCTTTTAGAAAAGGGACAAGAACTCAATCTTACACCCAACCAAGAGGATTAGAAGGTCTTTCATTACTTAAATGAGGCAAATGATAACGCATACTGAATTTCCCAATTACGGATTCCTTTCGCTTTATCCTAGTACTTAAATTTAATAAATCAATGTCTTCTTGAAATACTCTTCTGTGCACAGGATTCATCGTTCCTCCTTTCTCACCAGGTTGAATATTGGGATCATATTGATATTGTGCATCAACCAATGTACCTCTTGGGTACATAATACCAGGTTGCCCCTTACCTAATAGATTCATGTCATGTGGGTGTGGCAAGCCCAACGTATGTCCATATTCATGAGCGGCAGTTGTACTCCCTTTATACAGATTTTCTTTTTTGAAATAACCTGTATTACTTCCAAGGCCATCAACAAAAGAAATATTACCATAAGCAAACTCCTCTACACGTATATAATTGTTACGGGGATTTTTATTGGATCGAACTTCGCCCTCTCTAAGATCAGGGTATAGAAATACCTCAGTCTTAAATATGGCCAAATAAGGATATTGCTCAATCCAAACGAGTGCCTTAGGTTGATTCCACATCTCGTTAATCTCCTCTTCCATATCTTTTCTTATTTCCTCACTGATGGCGTCGCCATATAGAAAAATGGAGGACATAATGTTAATATGCGCCTTCTGTTGATCTAATTCAATTATCCCCACAACACACTAAGTTAATTATAAAAAACAAAACACCCTTCAACTGAGTTGAAGGGTGTTATAATATTATTCTTATAAATAAAGATTATTTCTTTGCGTAACGTTTATTAAACTTGTCAATACGTCCTGCAGTATCCACCATTACTTTCTTACCTGTGTAAAAAGGATGTGAACTACTTGAAATATCCAATTTAATTAATGGGTATTCGTTTCCGTCTTCCCACTTAATAGTCTCTTTAGAATTTGCTGTAGACTTCGATAAAAACGTAGAATCATTCGTCATATCTTTGAATACAACGAAACGATAGTTTTCTGGATGAATATCTTTTCTCATAATTTTAATTTTAGTGTACGATACCAACCGTACGAATGAGGCGCAAATTTATGTACTTTTGCCAATACCACAAAACTAATAACAAGCCATTTATTCTTTAAAAAATAACGATAAAAGACTGGAATACCTGCTCTGGGCTGGTATTATGCTGGTTTATGCATCTAACCTATTCGTACCGATCCTTGAGATTGACGCCGCACAATATGCCGAAATGAGCCGAGAAATGCTCCAAACAAGCAATTGGTTACATGTTTATGATGGCGGTGCAGACTATTTAGATAAACCCCCTTTTCTTTTTTGGGTTTCCGCCCTCAGCATGAAACTCTTTGGTGTGTCCACTTGGGCCTATAAGCTCCCTTCAATACTATTTGCCATATGGGCCATTTATGCACTTTATCGATTTACTAAACTCTTTTACAACCAAGAAACCGCACATACTGCTGCTATCATATTTGCTTCTTGTCAAGCTATGTTTTTGGTAACCAATGATATTAAAACAGATACGATACTACTAAGTTTTACAATAACTGCTTTTTGGCAGATTTCCAACTGGTTGTATCAAGCTAAGAGGTTTGGTTGGATTTGGGGAGCACTATGTATTGGCGGTGGTATGTTAACAAAAGGGCCTATAGCCTTACTGATTATTGGTTTTGGATTTCTACCTCATTTTATAATTAAGAAGCAATGGAGTAACATACTCAGATGGCAATATATTCCTATGCTCATAATAATAGGAGTCGTCTTGTTACCGATGAGTATAGGCTTATACGAACAATTTGATTTACACCCTGAAAAAACAGTTAATGGAGAAAATGGGGTCTCTGGCTTGCGCTTCTTTTACTGGACGCAGAGCTTTGGAAGAATAACGGGAGAAAGCGTCTGGAATAACAACGCGGGTTTTACGTTTCTCTATGAAAACCTACTATGGGGCCTTATTCCTTTTACGCTGTTCTTCTTAATGGGTACAATTCGAGGATTTCTAAAACTTTGGCATCGCGTTATACAGACTGAGTGGATTAGCACGTCAGCAGTGCTACTTGGATATATCTCATTGGGTATGAGTCACTTTCAATTGCCACACTATATTTATGTAATCCTTCCTTTCATATGTTTATTGATTGCTCGTTATTTTACTAGCACCAAGAATTTCTTCCCGCATAAATTTAGAATGCTCCGCGTATTGCATAATGGTATTCTTTATATAGCTTTTCTTAGCTTTCCCATTCTTCTCTATTTGATATTCCCAGACATGAATCATTGGCAAATAACACTTCTCTTTCTAAGCTCCCTTGTGATAATAGCCCTAATTATTTCTGAGCATAAAAAGCAAATCACTCTTCTGGCCGTAAGTGTTTCTTTAGCTATCATTTTTAATATTTTATTGAATTTTGTTTTCTACTCCAATCTATTCCCATATCAAAAAGAGTATACTGTAGCTAAAAAGGTAAAAGAGCTGAAGTTAGATCCCAAAAAATTGAGCAGTTACGACTCACAAGTCCTAAGGTCGTTAGATTTTTTGTTGCAAGAAAATATTTTTCCAGTATGGAATATGAAGGCTGCTCGTGCGTTTGATTATATAGTTACAAGCGATAAAGGTTTAAAAACAATTCAAGAAGCCTTTACAAACTCGAAAGTGCTATACTCAGGTGAACGCTATCATATTGCTAAAATCCAAATTGGTTTTCTAAATCCTACTACAAGAAGTAAACATACAGAACAATACCATATTGTAAAGATTAGATAGTACGCGTGCAATAAAGTGCTGTAAATATTCGTTTACTCTTTAATGGGTACTGACTCCACTGCGATATATTATAAAATTGAATTAGAAAATTGTACTGTTCCATTCAAACAAGTTCTTACTGAGAATTTAACTGAAACGCTTCAAATGATTCGATTAATATTACCCAATATTGAAGGCGACACATGTCGTTTAATTATAACAAGTAAAGAAGAAGCGGATCTTGGACTCATAAAAGCATCTAAGAAAATACCATAAAGAAAAAGACCTCCGCTGGAGGTCTTTTCTATCAATAAACTCTACAAAGGTTTATTTTTTCGTAAGGCGAATTACCTCTGTTTTGCTGCCATCAAATAATTGCAACATATACACACCATTAGGCAAATAGGTAATATCAATAGCTGAATGCGTTTCCCCAGCATGTAAATTGAGTTTAGACCTAGAAATTGTTTTACCGTTAAGGTCCTTTATCGAATATAATAATTGTGTAGAACGGTCTAACCTAGTTTTCAAAGTATACTTCCCATCACTTGGGTTTGGATAAATAGTATATTTATTTTTTTCCCAATTATCAACACCCAAAGGAGCCGCGTCCTTCAACATAATATTAATATTATCTAGGTAAAGGTTATTACCATTATCGTTTATTCCAATAAATCTAAACAAAAGCTCTTTGCCTTTATGTGGCGTTAGATCAATACGCTCATTGCGCCATTCACCTGGAATAGTTGGAGAGAATATTGTATTAGACGATACCGTAGTTGCCAATGTACCACCTCCTTTATCATAACCTGTAGGATTCCAAGTTTGACCACAATCATCAGACATCAAGACCTGTAACCTATCCTCACTACCGATACGTTGTGCATGTGAAACATCAAATGTCAATACTACTGAATCATTCGTAACATTAGTAAGATCAACTACTGGGCTTTCAAGAATATCTTGTTCACCGCGACTTCCATAATTATAGAAATCCATGTAAGCTGCGTGCGAATTACCTTGAACAGCACCACTTAATACAAATGTTTTCTGCCATGGAATACCGTTGTCCGGATTTTCACTTTGCCAATTTAAGGGTACGTAAGTTCCTTCAAAGTCTTGAACTAAAGGTGGTGGCGCAATAGCTACATTAATCACATTCATAAATCTTGATGTCGTATCGTTTTGATCAAAACCATCATACTGATGATTACAACGAGTTCTTACATGATACGAACCTGCAGCAACAAAGGAAGCCGGAGTATTAAATGTATAAACAACTGAATCGTTCGGTTGCAGAGAAACATTAATCACCTCGTTTGTAACCGTTATACCGTTTACATCAAAGCTAACGGGTATATTAGAAATTGTTGCTCCAGTTAAGCTTTGGTTTCTAACCGTTATTGTAACAGGAACATTTGTAAGTGGGGCACAATCATAGGCTTCATAGAAAGGCATTTCAGTTCTTACATTGACTAGGTCATCACCACAATTTACCTGACCTGGTTGCTTTCTATAGGCCAAACTTCTTCTTCCCTTGGCACCATTCGAAGCAATATTAGCACGCACGGCGAAATAAAACGTATTTGTTGTATTTACTCCTGTACTGAGATAAATATCATTCGTTGTTGAGTTACCTACAGAGTCCATGTACTTAGCCCCTAATTGATAAACATTGTAATCAGAGGCACCTGGTACAGCATCCCAAGTTAAATGAAATTGGGTTGGGCAAGCAGTATCGACCATAACATTTTGTACCTGCTCGAATACAGTAAATGGTGCATCACTCTGATCTACTTCAGTACCGCGTGATACACGCATAAGCATTTCTCCTGTTGCTAAAGATGCTGGTGGCGTCCAATCATAGTAACGTTGATCAGAGGCTATCGTACTGGAAATAGTATTCCAATTTAACCCATTATCACTCGAATACTCCAACGTAATGGGTGCATTAATGTCGTTTGCATCCCAACGTACACGTTCTGACTGACCTGCATTAAAATGCTCCCCTCCTTGAGGGTAAGTAAGAGTGATTCCTCTTGGTTCAAAGTAATAAACCAATACGTAGGACTGAGGACCACTTGGTACATCATAACCTTCTACTTGAATTTGCCATACACCAGGTTGTGGATTCTTTACAGTTACTTGCTCTGCATTGTTCACACTGTCTCGATCCCTTACCGCATTCGCAGAAAGCGAAGCTGTATTCTGAGAGTAATCTAGTACCCAAGGTTGATAATTAAATGTATTTGGAGCAATGGCCACCATATTTAAATCATTTACTAATGGAATTGCCGCATTGGCAGCACCTGCAGGATCATGCCAATAAATCATAAACTTCACCTGCGCCATATTTGGTGGCACAGTAACGTTTAAAGTTTTTGTTTGAGTATTCATAATCGTGTCAAGCACAAAATGATTACTATCAATTACCTGTAAGGCTCTACGTGCGTTGATTCTACCCCAACCAAACTGAAAGTCTGGACCAGGACGGCCAAGGTCGTCTGCTGTGTTTAAAGCAATTCCTTTCATTATAGCAGAATATGGATCTTGTCCTGCATGCGTTACTTTGTAAGCCTCCCAAAGTGAAGCTAATGTTCCTGACAAACCTGGACAGGCCATTGAAGTCCCACTTTTGAAAGAGTAAGAATCGCCAGGCGCTGTAGAATATACACTAGAACCTACAGCACATAAATCTGGCTTGATACGACCATCACGTGCAGGACCTCTACTACTTGACCCGGCCAATTGATCATCTTTACGTAAGTTTCCAGTTGCTAAACAGTTCTTCCCTGCTTTATAACCACCTGTAATTACATAGTAACCATTGACAAAACCACAGCTCGATGTTCCGCTATTACCAGAAGAATGAACAGACATTAAAGAACGATTAGCAAGAATTCTTTGATCCTGTGTACGAGCATTGTTGTTATAACCACTATTACACCCCTGCCCTAAAGAGTTCGTCGTAATTCGAACACCGCGGGTGCTATAATCTGTTGTGGCATTAGAAATATTTCCATATCCATTATAAGAAAGTACATCGGCACCTGCTGCATTTCCTCTCGTGGTAGGATCTTGATTACCCGCACCAGCTACAATACCTAATACATGGTCACCATGATCTCCACCCATACCAGCACCTAAATTGGTCAAACGACCTTGGAAATCAATATGTGGTCCCACATTACCATCATCACCCATAGACACGGTAATACCATTGCCAATAAAATGACGACCTGCTAAATACTCTGCATCTAAAACATTTGTTCTATGATTTGTACGACCTTGGTCATTCTCAATGACACCAGGTGCAGAAGTAGGTTGCATGTATTTTACATATGGCTTTTCAGCCAATACACTTAGTTGATTCACATCCAGTGTTAAGATCGCTAGATTGTCCAATTCCCACTTTTGGATTTCCATACCCAAATTTGCCACTTGGTATTCAACCATAGATTTATAAACATCATTATGAAACGTTACATCAATTTGTATTTTCGTACCTCCTAATTTAGTCCAATCGGGTAAAGGACGTTCTACCAATTGGTGATTCATTTTGTATTCAGCCTTATACGGTGTTACCGATTTAACATCATACTGCGATAAACTTGTAACTGTATTTGGGATAGCGGCTATAAAAGCATATCGTGGAATATAGTCAAAGAAAAGAATGCCTGTTTGAGCTTGAATAGACGCTCTTTCAGCCTGAGAAGTACTTTTATTAAACTGTACTATTGCATATTTTTTGCCATTAAAAGTAGAAGACGTCCAATCTAAGGCATTAAAATTTTCAGCATTGGGTTGAAACTCATAATCACCTGAGGTAAAATGAATTTTTTGAGCCGAAGTAGATAGAACGAAAAAACAAAGGATTAAGGTCAAAATCTGTTTCATGGATATATTTTCTTAACTTTAAAAATACTGATAAAACAGAGATTAAAGAAGAAAAAAATTGATGGATTATCAAAAATTCCTAAAGATGACCGTTATTAGACGGGGCTTACTATTTCCATTATTTTTTTTATCTGTTTTCACATCTGCCCAAACGGTTAAAAGTGTAGAATTAACAAAGACTAAAAAGTGGGTCATATACCAAGGACAACGTTTTTACACAGACTTTTACAGATTTAATAATAAAGCAGATACTGCCTTACTAAGCTTAAAGAGACGTGCAAATGGTGACATAGGACATGTTTCGCATATTTACCTCTACTACGAATTCAAACCTTCCATACCTGATGATGTCTATCAGATTACAATTAACGGAAAGCCAATAGAAAAAATCACCTTTAAAAATGGTAAAAAAAATGGTTTGTATTGCGACTATGAATTTAAGCCAACGCGCTATAGATTATTAAACTACCATAATAATAAGGTTATAGACTATTTCTTGTTAGACACCGCTGGACATATCCTAGAATATAGCCCTTGTCTTGATGAGCTTCCCTTTAAAGGAGATCATGCTTTTCTATATCGGTTTACACCTTCTGGACTATTGAATGGTATTGTCTATTCCTTTAGAGCACACAAAGCGACTGTGGTAGAACAATTTGAGCATGGACGCCTAGCTGAGGTCAATTTACATGGTACACTAGCGGATTCTGTAAAACATAGTGGCCTCCTAAAAGGAGATTACTTATATGGCGAAAGAATAACTTCCGCGGGAGCAGAAAATTATTCCTTCTATTATAAGGAAGGTGTACTTACAAAATTTCGCTATTGGCGCAAAGAACCCTTCCTATTTCGCAGCCATATCAATCCATCCGATGCTATACTTGATCGAGGCTCAGAACTGCTTGAGTTTTGTGAGCAATAAAAAAGGCCGTCAAATAGACGGCCTTTGCTTTAAATAATATTCCTATTAGTATCTATATGCCTCTGGCTTATAAGGACCATTTTTAGGTATTCCCAAATAGTCAGCTTGGTCTTGTGTTAACTCGTCTAACTCAACACCAATTTTAGCTAAGTGTAAGCTTGCTACTTTTTCGTCCAAATGCTTTGGTAATACATATACTTCATTTTTATAGTTATCTGTATTATTCCAAAGTTCTAATTGAGCTAATGTTTGGTTTGTAAAAGAGTTACTCATTACAAAACTTGGGTGACCTGTAGCACAACCTAAGTTTACTAAACGCCCCTCAGCCAGTACGATAATATCCTTACCATTTACAGTATACTTGTCAACCTGTGGCTTAATAGTATCTTTTGTATTACCATGGTTATCGTTTAACCAAGCCATGTCAATTTCATTATCAAAGTGGCCAATATTACAAACAATTGTTTTGTCTTTCATATTTTCAAAGTGCTTCCCTTGAATCAAATCTTTACATCCACTCGCTGTAACTACGATATCAGCTTCTTTAATTGCGTCGTCCATTTTCTTTACCTCAAAACCTTCCATGGCCGCTTGTAATGCACAAATTGGATCGATTTCTGTAACAATTACACGACAACCAGCACTTGCCAAACTAGCAGCACTTCCTTTACCAACATCTCCATAACCACCTACAACAGCAACTTTACCAGCCATCATAATATCAGTGGCACGACGAATTGCGTCAACACAACTCTCACGGCAACCATATTTGTTATCAAACTTAGATTTGGTTACAGAATCATTAACGTTAATTGCAGGTATTGGCAAAGTACCATTATTCATACGCTCAACTAAACGATGGACTCCTGTAGTGGTTTCTTCACTCAAACCTTTGATTCCTGCTACTAATTCAGGAAACTCATCGAATACCATATTCGTTAAATCACCACCATCATCTAAGATTAAGTTTAACGGTTTATCAGCACTACCAAAGAACAACGTTTGCGCAATGCACCAATCTGCTTCTTCTTGTGTTTGACCCTTCCAAGCATAAACACCCACACCTGCTTCTGCAATGGCTGCAGCCGCTTGATCTTGTGTAGAAAAAATATTACAAGAGCTCCATTTTACCTCAGCACCTAAGTCCACTAAGGTTTCGATTAACACAGCTGTTTGAATCGTCATGTGCAAACAACCTGCAATACGCGCACCTGCTAAAGGCTTTTGACCTTTATACTCTTCTCTTAATGACATTAAACCAGGCATTTCAGCCTCTGCTAGTTTTATTTCTTTTCTTCCCCAATCTGCTAGGGAAATATCTTTAACCTTATACTTTAGGTCGAAATCAATGTTTGATTTTACTTCTGTTGACATTTAAAATAAATTTTATTGTACAAAGGTACGATAGGCGTATATTTTTCTGAAATAATTAAAATAATCAGTATTTTACCTATATTTATTAAATAAAATCAGATAAATTATAAACATTTAGCCTATTTACACCCATTAAACCGAAAAAATAACTGAACAACCAAATTCGATCATTTAAATGAACATCAAGAATGCCAATATGATCTGATCGAATAAAGAAAAGAGCATAAGACTTAACTTACTGAATCCTTAAATAAAGTATATGGAAATTAAATTAGACGAAAAAGATTTAGCGATACTGCGTATGCTACAGCAGAATGCAAAGGCCACGATTAGTGACATCTCAAAACAAGTTCACTTAAGCCCTTCTCCCACCCATGATCGAATTAAACGGCTAGAAAAAAGTGGTATCATTCAACGCTATACGACCCGTCTTGATCGACGAAAACTAGGTAAAGGTCTTATGGTGATTTGCTATGTTTCACTCAAAGAGCACAACAAAACCAAAGGGGCCAAATTTATAAAGAGTATTCTAGCATTACCCGAGGTCATCGAATGCTATAGCATTAGTGGAGATTTTGATTTTATGCTAAAGGTTGTAGGTTCAGATATGGACTCCTATTATGATTTTCATGTAAATAAACTTTCACAAGCCGAAAATGTAGGAAACATCCAATCTGTATTTGTAATGGGTGTAATTAAAGAAAGTATGGTTGGGGTGTAAGTGTTCTTTAACGTCACCTTTTCTAATACTTAGGTATCTATCTATGGATAATACACCAACTCAAACTGCTCACACTGATTACCATTTAGGGTAACCACACCTGCCCATCTTTTCACACTTTGATCATCCAGCACCCTATAAGTCAAGGCTTTAGTTTTAGCGCTAAACAGATCTTGCGTTACCGTAATTGCATTAGCTTCTCCACAAGCCGGTGCAGCTGTAAAGGTTTGCCCAGTATTACTAATGGTACCTACAACATCTCCATCAAGATAAACAACCAAACTTTGAATATTATCGTTTAGCATTTGTTGCGCAGATGATTGACTTACCCAAAACACCACGGACCCCTCGTACCGACATGTTTCATTATCTCTTTTTGCGCTCGCACTATAGTTGCTTGCATCACGATCTGTACAACCTTTTTTTCCGCAGCCGCTCATAAATAATGTACCACATATTGTAAGAAGTATACATAAGTGGTTGGTTACTTTTCTCATGATATAAAAATACTCATTTAGCTGAACTCTGGTTTTAGAACTCAACTTATTTTATTCAATTACTTTAACCTTTTTTCGGATAAAATGTTGCCGCCTCCCTTAATCTAAAGGGCTTATAACTTCACCACTTCTACACGCCTATTCTTCGCTCTCCCCTTTTCAGTGTCGTTACTATGAATAGGCTTTGATTCTCCATAACCCGCCGAACTGAGTTGAGCAGCCGCTACTTTATAATCTTGAATTAATACCCGTTTGACCTCCGCTGCTCGCCGCTCGGATAGTTTTTGGTTATAAGCTTCTGTACCTACATTATCTGTATGTCCATCTATACGCACCCTAAAGTCCTTAAAGGTATTTAAGAGCTCCGCTAGTTGTTTGAGGACAATTCTGGATTCAGCGCGTAAACTGCTTTTGTTGAAATCAAAATAGATTCCATACAAGACAATTTTTCCTGTCTTATCGAGCTGTTGTTTCAGGTTTTCCTTCTTAAATTCTTTGGACTCAGTTACAGATCCTTTTACCTCAAAAGGGAGTGACTCTAATAATTGTGGACCTTGATCGGCATAAAACCATCTCACTTGATAGGTCCCTTCTGTAACGGGTGCATCGAAAGTGACAACACCTTTCATTTTATTTTCTATAAAGCGATAGTCGAGCCTTTGGTAATACTTGTCTTGTTTTGGAATAAAGGTTCCCATCCAAGTTCGCTCAAATAAATCTTGATTACCTGTATAGTTCACTTTTATTTTTTCACCTGGAGCATAATTTTTTTTATTCAAATTATAGGACAAACCTTCCTCGGAAGGGTTACCAACTACAAACACCAAACGCTTAATGAATATTTTACGATTCGACCCATGAAAACGAATTTCATAAATACCTTCTTTTGAAGGTGCCTTCATTTTCATCACATTCTCGCTGTTTCTACTATAATAAAATGAAGATGTAATATAGCCACTTTGACTTTTGGACTGCTTTGGTGAGTACTTATAAATACCTAGACGCGATGTTCTATTCAGCTTTAAACTGGTTTTAATTTTAAATCGGAAATCCTGACTAGGTAAAATACGTTCTGTGAGCAGTTCTAATTCAACCTCTCGTTCATCAATTGGAATTACTTCAAAAGGTAAGGTAAACAATAGCTTCTTCTGGCTAATAAGTCTAAACTCATACCGACCAGATAAGGGAGGGGCATTCCAACTATTTGTAAAACTCTTAGCATCTTTTACATAACCATAGCTCACTCGTCCATCACCTGTATTAGAAGCAGAAGCGCCTTTTTTGTATAGACCAATCCAGCTATCTGGTGTTAATGGACTCTCTGTGATATAAGCCAGTTTTATTTTATCGCCTTGCTTAACCTCATCCTGCTCAATTTTTAAATATGCCTTTTGCCCAAAACTTTGTGTACAGATAATAGCCAATATGAGAACACTAACAATTCTATTCATGTTTTATTTTTTGCTTTATAATCTTTTCTAGAAGTCTTATGACCTCCTACTTTTATTTTTAGTTTACCAACTACACTACGAGTTTTTGATTTTTTACTCCCTCAAGTTAATAAAACTTACTGAAGAAAGCAATATAGTTGACGCTCTAAACTCGTAAGGAATTCGTTGATTTTAAAATAACGGTATTGTATTGTTCTTTACATTATCATCATCTGCACATTCTAAACAAAAAAAGCCTCAATGCAATTGCATTGAGGCTTTATATTATTTAAATCATTTTTTATCGAATCGTCAACTTGCTGTTTACGGTAATTTGTTGATTGGATAATCTAATAATATAATTTCCAGCAGCCAAACTGCTAACATCTAGATTAATGACTTGTTCGCCTACGGAAACTTGATAATCTTTAACTAAAACTTGGTGACCTAACATGTCGTTGATAACGACACGAGCATTATCAGAACTCGCCGATAATAATTTCAGATTAACTTCTTTCTCCGTAGGGTTTGGGTAAATTGCTTGCAAAATGGTTTGATCTACTTTATGGTATATATCAACCACATTGCTAAATGTAAATTGCCCATCAATATCCAAATTCTTTAATCGGTAATAATTCTTTGCTCCTAGAGGTTGTTCATCCACAAAACGATAAGCTAATCGTTCGGTACTATTCCCAGCTGCTTTAACTTCTCCAATTTTTTCATAATCCTGTCCGTTTGCCGAACGTTGGATTTCGAAATGTGAGGTATTCGTTTCTTGATAAGTCGCCCATTCTAAAACAGACTGTCCATTTAAAGCTGTACCTTTTAACTTGGACATTTCAACAGGAAGGGGTGCAGCAAGAACGGTCACATTTCTTGCATTGGAACTTAGATTAGCACATAGCGTATTGTTTAATAGAGCAGTTTGAAAACTGGCAAAAGACGTTCCGCCATAAGTTGTATTCAAATTAGCCAAAGAAGTTGTAGAAACATGACTTACTCCATAAACACGATAAGTCCCAGCCGGATATTGCACCGCATTAGTTAGATCAACAGAAGCATTTGTAAATTCTTTTATTAAACCAGAATTATTATCAACGATCACATAGTTATAGCTAAAACCAGCTCCAGGGCTTGGAGCAGCAGAATACAAACCACCTCCAGCTGGTACTGTAGAAGCAGTTATCGTATAACTTGATGGCAAAGTCGGCAAGGTGCTACTAAAAGATGAGACCACCATTACGTATTTAACACCAGCACATAAATCTACATTATTAATAGCCGTACCTAAAGTAATAGACATTCCAGTACTGGTTGCACTAGAAGCCATAAAATTTGTACAGCGATTATTATTGTCATAACTAGAACTATATAAATTCATTACTGTTCCAAAATCACCAGCTGTTCGTGAAAAACTATATGTTCCCGAGACATTAACTTCAAATTCGTACGTATCGTATACTACACTATTACCTGCAGTCGCACAGTTTCCTGAGTTCTGATAGGTAAGATTGGATGAAGCATCTGTACTAGTAAGTGAACCACTTAATGAAGCTAATGCCGTGCCGTAATTCGCAGTTTCAGTAAAACTAAGTGCCGCATTCCCAGCTACAGCGGTTAAGTTTGAAGAAGGACTAATACTAGCTCCTTCTGCCGCACAGGAAGTGCTTATAGCAATATCTGCTGCATTGATATTGAAGAAAATGTTGTTTGAAGCTTTTACCATTATTCTACCGCCACATACATTTAGATTCGGAATAATAATTGATTCAGATCCATCATTAGGAGTATTGGACAGAAGCACATGCGGATATGTGAGCCCTCCGTCTTCAGAGAATAAGATGTCTACATTTGAGCAATTAATAGGTGTAATATCTGTATTCGCTACATTCCAAGTGATGGTAGCCGTATTAGTTCCATTTGCAGTCCAACTTGTGGCTGTAGATTGTGAAGTCACTGTAAAGGGACCCGCACTCCCCACGGTAGAAACTGTTGTTTCGTCTGTTGCTAAACACCCATGCCCTAAAGATTGATCTCTAGCTGTAACTCTAAAGTTCATGTCTCTCGTTACAGAAGGTAATACTTCCCATGCAACCGACGTACCCGACACGAGATCTCCTAAATTTGGGCAATAACGATTATTTCCACCTTCGGACGGCGGATAAGAACGAAACATGGCACCAGTGGTTTCAGTGCTAGCAGGGAAACTATTCGTTGCTGCGGATACAGCGTCATATTGCTCCCAAGTATAAACAATCACATCGCCATCTGGATCGGAGCCCGTAGCAGATAATAAGAAAGGTGTTGAAGCTGGAATAGAAAAAGTACTTCCCTCAGCCGTAACAACAGGATTACTATTGTTACTTGAACTAGTTAACGCACAAGTTGCATTATTGACACTAAAGTTTACGATCTGTGCTATACTAGTAGAATGGAAATAGCCATCTACATTATTTTGATATGATGCATTTGGACAGAAAGCATAAGCCATAATCGTACTACCTCCTCCAATCTCAACTGCCGTTGCGGTTGTAACATTACCGCTACAGCCACCAGAACCATCAGACATAGTATGTGTTGCGCTAAAGTTATGCGCGATTTCATGAGCAACTAAACGTTCCCAACCACTACCACTAGGGTTAGAAGATCGCGAAGCTGCCCGTCCCTTACCTGTACTACTACACACAGCATTCAGCTGTGCCAAACCACTACCACCAGATCCGCCTTGATGAAATACATGGCCAATATCAAAACCAGCTGTTGTAAGTTGAGTAGTTATTGCACTGTGGCAATCATTTAAGGTTGTACTACTAGGATAACCTGTTGTGGTAAATGGGTCTGAAGCCGCGTTGGTATAAAGAATTGCATTAGTTGAAACAACGGTAAACGTAATAGTTGCATCTTGTTCGAAAATATCACCAATATTATTAATTGCTGTGGTAACGTTCGTAAGAGCTCCAGCCTGTCCTCCTGCCCAAGCAGTATATTCACCAGTTGTAGCAACCGCCACTCTATAGGTGCGCAATTGGCAGTCTCCCAGAGGGGTCATGGCCATCTTGAACGAATTAAGTTCTTGCTTCAAATCATCGGTGACACAATGGTAGTTCACATCATCTTTATTATCCTTGTTATAGTAAACAATGTGTTCAACTGCATTGCCCTGTTTTGCCGCCGTAATATGATAAGATTTTTCCCCTCGGTTTACAGACACTTCCATTCCAAAGTCAGAAAGTGTCATGCGCCCAGTTCCACCATGTGCTCCTAGTATTTTATACGTTTTAATACTTGGATATTGCCTTGCCAGTTCATCAGAAAGCACTTGAATTTCCATTACTTGAAAAGACTCGAGTTCACCTTCTGGATTCGGAATATTCATCTTGAAGTCCACATCGGTTTTGTAGTTCTTATCTGCACGAGGGGCAGCACTTAAATAGGATTGTACTTTGTCTAAACTGAAACTAAATGATCTATAAGATCTAAGTTTAGTCATATCAATTTTTGTAGAAGATTGAATTCGTTCGCTTGGTTTCCAATATCTGTCTTGCGAGATCGATACAAAAGGAGTAAACACCATAAGTGCGAACAATAGGTAGTATTTGTTCATAGTCTCTGGTTTGCCAACAAAACTAAAGTATTTCAGATAACTAGCTATATGTTAAGTGATATACTTCGCAAGCAAGCACCATTTGACATCTCCTTAAACTTGGTAAAAACAGCTTCTCATTATTAGATGAAAGATGTACTACAAATAGATGGATAATACACTATTCATTAGCCGTAGCAAGCTCTACATCTTCTGCGCCATGTGCAAGTGTTTTTAATTTTCTTACAAAGAGTAAAACGAGAATACCAAGCAGGAAGGTAAAGACTGCTATACCTGTAAAAATGGCCATTTCACCAGCATCTTGGGCAGCCTCTCCTAGAAGCCCAGCAAGCTTATTTCCCAAGCCCGTTATAGCAAAATACGTTCCCATCATTAAACTAGCATATTTTAAAGGAGCCAGTTTTGTAATAAATGACAAGGCCACTGGTGATATACTTAACTCTGCAACCACATGTAAGAAGTAAGAAAGAAATAACCAATACACTGGTGCTTTTTCAAGAGCACCTTCCGACAGTTGATAGGCAGCTCCCATAAGAGCTACAAACCCTAAACTCATAATGATGGACCCAATCCCCATCTTAAAAATGGAAGAGGACTCTTTACCCGAATCTCTCCATTTTGTCCATAAGTAAGCCATAGGGGCTCCTAATATGACCACATAAAGTGCATGCAATGCCTGAAAGAATGCCGTAGGGATTTCAAAGCCCATGACTACACGGTCAATCTTGTCACGAGCATATAAATTCATTAAGCCACCCGCTTGTTCATAAGCCGCCCAAAAGACCATGACAATTAAAAAGGCTATAAACATCACAACCATACGATCTTTTTCAATTTTTGTTAGGGGTTGCTTCATTAAATGTGCATGCTCTTCTGATTTCTTGAGTAGATCACCTACCCCTTTCAAATGCTTTCTTCCAAATACATATACCAACTGACCGAGTATCATACCAAAACCAGCTAATGAAAAACCAAGATGCCAATCTACATAGGTTCCATAGTATCCAACCACCAAAGGAGCCAATACAGCACCAATATTTATACCGATATAGAAAATAACAAAACCTGAGTCTCTTCTTGAATCGCCCGTTTTGTAAAGCCCGCCAACCATAGTACTAATGTTGGGCTTTAGTAAACCAACACCACAGATTAATAAAAACAAGCCACTATAAAAAGCAGTAAGCCCTTCTGCCGAAAGTGCAAATTGACCAAGAATAATAAAAACACCTCCTAGCAATACAGATTTCTTTTGCCCCAACCAATTATCTGCTATAGCACCACCAAAGATGCCCATAAAATAAACAAGCATCCCGTACCATCCATATAGCGCTAAAGCTTCTTTACTCGTCCACCCAAGCCCAGGATTTGCCAAATCAGTGGTTTCATGGGTAATATAAAGTACTAAAATTGCACGCATACCATAGAACGAAAAACGTTCCCACAGCTCAGTAAAAAATAATATGAACAATCCTTTTGGATGCCCCAACATAGTTCCTTCTTTCATAATTTGTTTCTTCAGAGGAACTAAAGATAAGTTTCTTTTCTTAGACAGCGTATATTGGAGTACAATATAGGTTATGATTAAGTTTCGCACTTCTTTAAGCCATCCAAACATAGAGGTAAGCTGTTGATCTATAAATACCTATTTTTGAGACAAGCAATGAAGAAGAGCATACTCATAATTCTGATTGTCATTTCCTTTTTCTTTCTTTATTTGGAGTGGGGTGACCAACAAAGAACATTTGTATGGCAGACATTGGGTGATATTTTCTCAGGTGGGCAACGGAATTTTTCACACCCCTTAATCATCTTTCCTTTTATAGGCATTCTAGGTTTGGTTTATTGTTCCATCAAAACAAATCATGCTTCCAAAATTCTTTGGATCAGTATTGCATTGATGAGCCCACTCGTGTTACTAATTTTGTTAGCAGCCATTCTTAGCTGGAACATTAAGATGCTCATAGGTCCAATAATTATTATTCTACTAGTCTGTTTACTTTATTTCGAAAAACGCAAACAACCCAATACCTAACCTATCTATACACCAACAAAAACAAACAACTTTATGAAACTCATTTTTACCAGCCTACTTATTATTTCCTTAGGTTGTTCATCAATAGACAGAACAAAGTCTTTAATGAACTCTGAGGAGACAAAAACACTTAAGATATTTAAGCAATTAGATCCTAAACATTGCGCAACAATAGCGATTGATCAAGAAGAAGGAACTCCTTTACTTCTTTGTCTTACTTTTATCGCTAAAGAAACTAGTCTGCCCTTAAAAAAGCAAAGGGTCTTATTCTACCAAGCGGACAATGAAGGCGAATATAACCAAACTGACCCTGAGGATGAATCAACTGCAAGGTTACATGATACAGCTGTTACGAATGAGCTAGGGCAGATTTTTGTCAAAACAGTCTTACCTGGCGATTACGGAAGTACCGCTGATAACCGCCATATCCATACAACTGTTTACGGAGCAAAGCCCGAAGCCTACGATATCCATTTTCTTCAATATGCCAATACTGGTTTGCAAAACTTTATTGCTAAAAGTGATCAGCACTTTCTGGCCGATTTAAGATATACCATGGATAGTACATTAGTTGGCTTTCTTACTATAGAACCCAAGTTCAAGAAGAAAAAGTAAACTCCTTAAAACAACTAAAGACCCGAACGAGCAATTTCTCTATTTAAGGATTTGAAGTTTCTTAGCCGCAATCATACGTCCATGAGATTTTACGCTAAGAAAGTAAACTCCATTAGGCAATCGCTTTTCACCTAAACTTATCTTCTCAATAAAGTTTACTTGAGTTATTTCTTTTTGAAAAACAGTCTGTCCAATTTGATTCACTAGTGCCAGACTTACTTTTTTATCTAACCATTTTTCCGGAAATTTTACACTTATCTCGCCGTTACGAACTGGGTTCGGATAAAAAGATAGCTCTTGTCCACCCCGAATATGAATAGAACGAATTTCGCTGAATGAAGTTTTACCAATGAAATCTGTAGCTTTAATCCTGTAATAGTTAAAAGATGATGTAAAATAATTCGGGTGCAAAAATGAGTACGACATTTTACCTTCGGCAAACAATCTACCTACTGAAACAAAGTCTGTTCCATTCGTGCTGTACTCAATATCGTAAGAATGAATATTAGTTTCATCTTGCACGAACAATTGGACATCGACATATTCGTCTTTTTTAGTTAATGTAAATTCTAAAGATTGATTAGGCAATGGAATCGTAATCATTCCACAGGAAGCCATATCTCCTGTTACTGAGGCTGGTAATCCCGAAGTAGCATTGAGTAAAGTTATCGTCCCAGTATAATTCGCAGGTGTACCATCAGCTCTATACATACTTCCATCAGTCATCATAATAAGGAAATGTCCCATACCATCTACGAGCATACCATTAGGAAATACACTACTTGTAAGAAAAGGTTGTACGACTGGTGGAGCAATTGCACTAAGAATACCTGTACTCGGATTGATCATAAGCATTTGTCCAAAGAAACCACCACTACCATTTGAATAGCTCACATAGGTATACAAGTTTCCGTCGGCATTATTATAAATAAAATCTTGTAAACCTAGACCTTGAGCATTCGTTGCTGTTATGGTTACGGAACTAGCTGCTAAATATCCTGCGGCATCATTTGAAGGATTCGTTATAGTTATATAGGTGGGACTAAGGCCTCCTGTTCCCGCTGTCAATAAATCACTTCCCGTGAGCACTCCTATATAAAAATTGGAGGGGGTAAATGTACTTGCTGGTAGATTTATCAAGTTAATTGCTACAAAACCTGTAACTGCCGGAAAGTAATACGTTCCTGTTTGATTAAACTCGCCTGCATTAGGAATTACGAAAGAGCCATTATCCCCTGCTGTAAAAGGAGGCCCCGTTAATGTACCAAGTTGTACCGCTTGCGCATTAGCTCCCAGTCTATAGTATGGTGTTGTGGGGACTGTACTTAATGTAGCCGGTTCATCAGAAAACATACCATACATAAATCCATCAACTTCGTTCAAACCAATACCATTGATTTGTAAATTAGTACTAGCACTACTGGGATCTAGAATCGGCCCACTCAATAAAGTACTAGCTCCTGTGGTTGAATTTACATCATATATTGAAACAGGATTGGAAGAAGAACCACTTGAGCGAACGACCGCGACATTAGCATTCGGACAAGTTGTAAAAGCAGTTGGTTGAGCATTGACGTGTAATACTGTTAGTAATGTCAATAGTAGAAGTAAGGTAATCTTAGAACTCATGTATAAATGTTATATATATAAATAGAATTATTAAAGGTAATTATAAATTCTATATAAATACATGCGCTAGAAAAATTGTTTGGGTCACACAAATGTCATTTTTACTAACCTTGGACTCTTTTTAGTAAATAACGCACCTACTCAACGTCAAAAAAATGAACCGTAAAAATATTATTTTGAAAAATTCACTTCCCATAAAACACTTTGTACTACTATTTCTTTTTTCCTTTTCCTACACTTTTATTCATGCAAAGAGCGGTAAAGAATTCCTTGAGGCGGGCAAAGTTGCTCAAAAGAAACTACTTGAGAAAGAGGCATTAGAATATTACAAACAAGCTATAAAAGAAAACCCTAGAGAAATAGAAGCTCTTAATCAGGCAAGCATTTTATGTTCGAATATTGGTCATAGAGCTACTAATATGGCCAGTAAAAAATCATATTATAAAGCAGCGGCAATCTACGCAAAGACAGCCCTTAAAATTAATCCTAAGAATGCCAATGCAAACTTTGCTATGGCGGTAGCCTATGGTCGAAAAGTTTATCTTATTAACTCACCCAAGCCTAGAATTGCAATGTCCGCATTAATAAAACAATATGCGGAGCGGAGTATACAAATCAATCCGAATCATAGTGAGGCACTTACCCTATTGGGCATGTGGCATTATGAAAGAGCGACACTTACCTTTGCAGAAAAGAAGATTGTTGCGTTTCTGGGCGGCCTCCCTTCAGGAAGTTTAGCACAAGCCAAAAAGTATCTTGAACGAAGTAAGAGTTTGTCTCCTAATAATATTGCCACCCTCATGGAGTTAGGAAAACTTTATAAAGAAATTGGAACAAGAAATGAGGTCATTAAAATATGGAACCAGGCACTGACTAAGTCTAATCAATACAAGGATGATGTCTCAAGAAAAAAAGAAATAAAAAGAAGATTGGCCAAGATTTAATAACAAGTGTTTATTAAGATCTTTTCTAACATTCTATATTCTTTTACTAACTTTAGATCATGAAGAATATAATAAGTACGCTCACTCTTATTTTGATCATCTCTTTATCCGCAGAGGCTCAAAAAGTGTTTTCTACCAAATATGAATCTCAAGCAGAGGTAAAAGTTTTCGTTGTCAAATACGAGTCGCAAGCAGACTTAAAAGTTTTCAAGCAGAAATACGAATCTCAAGCCAAGGGTAATGAAGGAGATTGGCACTTTGTAAAATATGATTCACAAGCAGACAAGAAAATATTTTTTGTGAAGTACGAGTCGCAGGCAGATTTAAAAGTATTTTTTGTGAAGTACGAATCACAAGCTGGTTGGAAGAATAATTCCAAGAAGCATTTAATGTACTAGCGTCTCATTGATGCAATCATATTTTGGTATTTGCTGTCGAATGAACGACTGTAAGCAAACCAGTATAAGAAATCTATTTGATAACCTTTATTTGACTCACTCCTATTTTGTTATGTATTTGGTTGTATTTACTTTCATTGAAGCATGAAAAAATACCTAGCGGAATTTATTGGAACGTTTGCACTGGTTTTTTGTGGCACAGGTGCAATGGTGATCAATGAAGTCACAAATGGTGTCGTAAGTCACGTCGGTGTTGCTATGACTTGGGGGCTTATCGTAATGGCTATGATTTATTGTTTTGGTGGAATTTCAGGAGCACATATTAACCCTGCAGTAAGCATTGCTTTTACAACGGCTAAACTATTCAATAAGACCCAATTACTCCCTTACATCATAGCACAATTGGCAGGAGCATTTCTAGCCTCATTCGTACTATCGTTTCTTTTTCCAGATAGCGAGAAATTAGGTGCTACTCTACCGAGCAGCTCTTGGCAGCAAAGCTTCATTTTAGAGTTTATCCTAACCTTCATGCTTATGCTTGTAATCCTTTTTGTCAGTCAGCAAGAAAAGACCCAAAAATTCACAGCCATTGCTGTAGGTGCCGTGGTAGGTTTAGAAGCCATGTTCGCAGGGCCTATTTGCGGTGCATCAATGAACCCAGCTCGATCTATGGCTCCAGCTATTGTTTCTGGCGACCTTTCGTATCTATGGGTTTATATTACTGCTACAATTTTAGGCGCTTTACTGGCATGTTATACATGGCTCTATTTCGAAAAAGAATAAATTATTCCTTCTCTAGCACTAAAGTTACTTTGTTGAAATCTGCTGCTGCATTAATTACAGAACGAAAACTTTCAATTTGCTCTTTAGGAAATTCAAGCCTCTTATAATACTCATCTATACTAATTAAAAGTTTGTTTTCCTTGATCTTGTAAGAAGACACAAAACCATAGTCTCCAAATTGCTTGTCAATAATAATATCATCAAGATTTTTGACTTTATACCCCGGCATAAGATCAATCGTAATGTTGCGGATTAGATGATGCGTAAATTGAATATCAATTGGTAACACTCTTGGGTCTTCTTCTTCATACATCTCTGCTTGACGACCTATAGTTTCCCCTACTTTAAACAAGTAAGTTGGTCCCGCCTTCGAAAGCCACTGTGGACTGACAACAGTTGTTGAAATGACACAGGGTACCTCTTTAGGAATATTTGTCAATTCGTAATCTTTGATCCCATACGATCTAACGTTTTCTTCCTTTTCTTTAATTCCTGCTATTTCCATAAGAATCTCTTTATGTTTCTTCTCAGGAATAAAAGAGAAAATAGGCCGATATTGTGCTGCCGATAATCCATAGTACTCTGTTTGTGTAGTAACAATAGGGTCCATATTTTTCTTGTCAAAGGATACATCTATTTTCATAATCGAGCTATTTTTAATAGCGGGTAGCGATTTTATGACATCAATATCAGCCTTAGTTTTTGATGCATCTTCATGCTGAGCATTTCTTCTACAAAAAACAGCCTTATTACCATATAAAGCGAGTGGTACAAGTGGATACCTTAAACTTACATTTTGAGGCATTAGATAACCATCAAGATCATCAAATTTGAACAAAAAAATATCAAGTTCACTCCAAATTTCAAAAGACTCATCCAACTGATGCTCATAACGATTACAACTTAGCCCTAAGGAATAACCCACACCCATTAAGTCAAAACAAGCTGCATATAACTTTGTAATCATACGAGAATTACCCGTTTTATTCTTTATTAATTCCGCAATGGTTTGGGTTGATGCTAGTTCCTCACTCATAACAAAATTAGTTTTGATAACTTCTTCTATTCTTACAATTCTATCTTTCACTGGGAGAGATCGCTTAATCTTATGATCATTCAAGAATTTCTTAATCCGTTTTTGATCTTTTTTATCAGACTGAAAATAGACCCTTTGCAGCGCCTGTGCTAAATCATCCCACGAATTAATTCTTACATCTCCAGTGTTTCCAGGATTATAAGCAAGCCGATAACCAACCCTAGGTTCTAGAAAAAAAGAATTCCCATAGGATTCTTTAGGTAAAGGCTTAGAATTTTTCAAGGATATTGTATGCTGAATTCTTTCTTTTTCTATTAATGTATCTGTTTTCAGGTCAACAAACCCATTATACCCTTTCACTTCAAAAACTAAATGATCTGGCACTTCTAACTGAAATGTACCTGACAGAATTGGGAAGTTAGAAGTAAAAGTACTCTGACCTTCTAATTGATTTACAAAAGCTTCTGATTCCAATAAGAACTCAATCTCCGACCCTGCATCTACTCCTTCAAAAGCAATAAAATACTCTTCCCGACCAGCATCATCTTTTTGCTTTCTTATTTTATCTTTTGTTATTTCTATAAGCTTTCCCTTAGATGTTATACATCGTGCCTTAATATTTGTGTACGTTCTATACTCACTTATAGGTAAGTGCATTGTATTAAAGGCCTCCACTCCTTTGTTATCGAGAACTTTTACTAACCAATGGACTTTATTCATCTTACGAACTTGATTCGTTCCACCTTGGTTAACTACTGCAAAATCGACCATACGATCGGAACGCAAATAAATAGCCGATTCCTTCTCATAAGCTTTAGGAATAGCGTGTAATTCTGCCTTTGGATTGAATGAAAATAATTTCTGCCCAAAACTTTGAGATACAATGGCAATAAATAAGATCACAAGACTACTTTTCAATATATTCATTTTCTATTTTTTGAGATGGACCACTTCCTTATATGTTTCTTCAAGACGACTGACTAACTCATTATGATCCTTTAGCTGCTTAGGTTCAATATCCACAACATCGTAAGACACATTTAGTTTCGACTCCAACACACCACCGGTCCTTTCTTTAAAACGAATATCGGCAGTGTAATGCTGATTAACTGATAGGTTTATGTTCTCAGGTTTATAATGAACCTTATATCCAACCGGTAGTTTTAGATATGAAATATAAGACACTTGAGTTGCCCATTGATTATCCACCTTCGCTGTTCTTTTCTCTTCTTTAATTCTATAACCAGAAAAGAATTTGGTCAAAAGTGTATTCAAATAAATGTCGCCACTTACCTCTTGTAAATAATTGTCAAGCTTAAATGTAGCTACAATATCCATAGATTCTTCACTAGGAAAACTCCATTTTACATGATCCAGTAAGCATTTATTATTTCCTCGATATAAAAAACGTTTTATATAATCTTCTTTGTCGTCAGTATCCTTATAAGATAAATAAGTTTTCATTTCAATGGCTTTATAACCTTTGACAACTAAATGAATATTGCCTTGCAAACGCTTATTTTTTATCTCCATCCATGTAGTATCAGCAATTGTATTCTGACTAGCTGGTGCAATAGGTAATTTTTTAATAATGAAGGAATCCTTATTTATTCCGATGAGCGCCTCTTTTCCTTGAAGGTTATCTGGCACATACCCAAACGGAATAAAGCTAGAGGTAGCGTCAAGAACGAACCATGTTCCGTCAAGATCAAGAGCACAAATCATATGATTATCCGATGCCGTTGTTGGTACTTCTGTATAGCTATAAGGAATACTTCTTGTTCCCACCCAAGTATGATATGCTTTCAAATTTTGACTTCTTAATAGATGTACTAAGAGCGTCGACATATCCTTACAATCTCCGTAGCGCTTACTACAAACATCTTTAGCTAGTCTTGGTACAAAACCGCCATACCCGTCCTCAAAAGCAACGTATTTAATTTTTGCTTTCACCCAATTAAAGATAGCCATAGCCTTTTCCTTGTCCGTTCTTCTATCACCAACTATATCCATTGACATTTTTTTGAGGGATGGATCTGGAGTCATATTTGCTTGGGTCATGTAGGATTGATAGTAATTGTATAAATCGTCAACTGTTCTGTGTACAACTATTTTCTTCCGTTTTATAGGGTCAACATAATCTTCTATTATCGGAATAATATGCGGCATGTAGTGCTTAATAGAAGGGGCATACTCTGGCGGATCATATGCAGGTATATCAGCCCCTTTAAAAGTATGAATCGTTTTATTCTTTTTATGACGTACAGAATATTTTATGTTGTTCGACCCATAGAATCTTTTGGCAAAACGGATGTTTAACTCCGCAGGTGTAACCACCTGATACATAAATTTTTTTATGGGCATAGAATACTGGACAAACTTAGACGGCAGAATATTAATGTCTTTATGGTGCTTATCATATTGAAGATAGGTACTCGCTCCAAGTTCAAGACCACCATAGTACAACGTTGTAACCTTACCGTCTTCATAGAAAACATAGCTGGAGCGGTCACTCTTAGTTTCTTTCTTTAGGATCGGAATTTTTTTATTCTTCGTTCCTGCCTTTATCGTATAGGCGTTTAGGTTGCCCAGTTCACTAAAAAAACTATGATAGATATCTTTATCTGCTAGCAAACCCAACCCTTCACTTTTTTGTAATTTAGTCTGTTGTACAACTGTTGTCGTAGCTTCTAATTTTCCTGCCTTACTATAGGATATGATCAGTTGTTCTTCAAAATTAGAAATAACCGCCTTTTCATCCGAAAAATCAATATTTACATCTTGAGCAATCAGCAATTGACTCAACAATAAAAGAAAACACAATGAACTTAACTTATCTAGCATACTAAAATGTTCTCATCAAAGATAAGTTGCATCATATTATGAGTTACACGTTTTAGCATTTCACCAACACTTTAACTACCTATACATTTGAACGTCTAAGACTGCTTATAAAAACTTGTAGCAGATCATTTAGCGGCAGCTACACTTTTCTACTAAATTTCCTAGAAAACAACCCATATTTTGGAGCCAACAAAAAAGATAATAAAAAAAACAAACCAAGCATACTGGTCATCGCACCAGGAATAGAACTATCTAAGTATTTTGACAAATAGAAACCAGTAATCGATGATAGTATTCCAACAAATACGGCTATCCCCAACATTCGCAATAAACTATCTGTGAAAAGGTATGCTATAGCAGCTGGAATCACAAGAAATGCAACAACGAGAATAGCACCTACAGATTCAAACGAAACTACGGTGACTAAGGATACCATTGTCATAAGAAGGTAATGCCAAATAACGGTTGACACGCCTATAGAAACTGCATAAAACGGGTCAAAGGTTGTAATAAAGAACCCCTTATATCCCAAGGATAATACGCTTATAACAATAATAAATACAATCAGAAGTATCCATATTTTTCGAGGAATTGAATCTAAAAAAGTACCTGTGACCAACAAATCTAGAGGAACAAACAGAATTTCACCATGCAGTACACAATCAGCATCTATATCCATTTGATCGGCAAACAACGTGAGTAAGATAATGCCCACAGCGAACAAAAATGTAAATACCAAGCCTATGGCAGCATCATTCTGCATTTTAGCTTTCTTACTTATAAATTCTATAAGAAATGTTGTGAGCACACCTACGAGTGCAGCTCCAATCAACATGGGTAATGAACTTCTTGACCCACTGATTAAAAAGGCGATCACAATACCAGGTAATACAGCATGAGATATTGCATCCCCTATCATAGACATCTTTCTAAGGACCAAAAAGCACCCTAATAAAGCGCAAGAACTTGCCACTAAAGCACCCGTTATGATAATCCAAAAAGCATCACTCATAATTCAGTTTTTTGTGTATACGGAATTGGTTTATCGTGAGGGTCCGTTTTGGGGTAGTTCAACTGTTCCTCTAACATAGCTTCGAGCTTGGGCGTAAAAAAATGTTCCAAACTTTCCGCACCCTCATGCACATGATCTGGTGGTATTCTAAGAAACGTACTCATATACATCTCCCATAATCTATGCAGTTTAGCGATACGTTTTGCTTCTAGTATTCCTTCCTTGAGCAAAGACCACCTCCCTTCATCTTCTTGTACCAGACCTTTTTTATCCAACCTTTTCAAAGATGACCTTATCCTTTTTTCTTCAAAATATCTTCTATTCTGTAAATCCGTTATTGTACGTGCACTCGTCAAATTTTGTTCCTGTTCACCAAGATGAAAAAATATTTTAAGCAGGTTTTCATCCATAGTTCGATTCGCCTTTCTTTTCTTTCCAAGCCACTTAAAATAAAATCCTCTTTCCGGAGCAAAAGACATTGATATGAAAGCTATAATGGTTATTGCGATAATGACCCATGGGCCTGTTGGCATTTTGGGAGCGGTATATGAAATGTAGCTTCCAAACAAACCAGAAAAAGCACCAAAAAAAGCGGCTAACATAACCATAAGAGGAAGTTTATTAGTCCAATATCTAGCAGCAGCAGCTGGTGTAATAAGCATAGCCGCCATGAGCACAACCCCTACGGCCTGAATACCAACCGCAATAGCAAATACGGTTAAGGTAGAAAGAATAAACTCTATAGAACGAACAGGCAAACCAAGCGATGCTGCATAAGCTGCATCAAAACTTACTACGGTAAACTCTTTAAACAACAAGTAAACAGTGAGCACTAAAATTACACAAACAATAGCCAACATGATTACATCATTACCGACCAAGGCCGCCGCTTGACCAAACAAGAAGTGATCAATGCCTGATTGAGCAGCATTTCCTAAAGACTGAATATAAGTAAGTAACATAATACCTACCCCAAAAAAAACGGTAAGCACAATGGCTATTGAAGCATCGGCCTTTATACGGGACCTTTTGCTTATAAAATCTATGCTTAGAATACTAAGCCAACCCGAAACAAAAGCTCCGAGTAATAAAACGAGGGGGTGCTTGACTTGTGATAGAATAAACGCTAAACAAATACCAGGTAATACAGCATGTGCAACAGCATCGCCTACTAAAGATTTTTTACGAAGAAATGTAAAACAACCAACGACTGCCGTACTTGCGCCTAAGAGCATTACCCCAAGGACCACATAGCGTACATTGGCATTCGAAAGACTTAAAAATTCAATCAGCTCTTTCATTATCCTTTAATAGGGTATTCTTTTCTTCTAATGAAATTAGACAAACTATCCAATAAAGTCAATTTACCTCCATAGGTTTCCTGAAGTAACTCAGGGGTAAATACTTCTTCTTTTGAACCTGAAGCAACTAATCGCATATTAAGTAATACAATCCAGTCAAAATATTCATAAGCAGATTGTAAATCATGATGGACTACCATGATTGTTTTCTGCTCCGCACGCATTTCCTGCAATAAATTCAAAATAGAACTCTCGGCAGAAGCATCGACCCCAGCGAAAGGTTCATCCATCAAATAAAGGTTTGCTTGTTGGGCCAAGGAACGTGCAATAAAAACACGTTGTTGTTGTCCGCCCGAAAGTTGTGCAATCTGACGTGCAGCATAATCTTGCATATTCACTTTGGCTAGACTTTCCATGGCAATTTCCTTGTCCTCTTTAGTAACTCTTTTAAAAAGACCTCTTCTTCCATAACGTCCCATAAGTACTACATCTAAAACACTGGCAGGGAAATCCCAGTCTACCGATTCCCGTTGTGGGACATAGCTAATCCGCTCTCTCACGTCATCAAGTTCCTGATTAAAAACTTTCACATATCCACTTTGTTTGTCAACTAATCCCATTACCGATTTCAACATAGTTGATTTACCCGCTCCATTGGGTCCAATGATTCCAACGAGCTTCCCTTTAGGAATACTAAAATCTATATTCCATAATACAGGTTTCTTATCATAACTAACCGTTAGATCATGTACTTCTAAAACAGGATTTTCTACTTGAACAATCATATCATTTGAGAGCTTTTATTATGGCATTTGTATTGTGTTTGATCATACCTATATAAGTACCTTCTACTGTTCCATCCTTTCCCATAGCATCAGAAAAAAGAGTACCGCCAATATTCACTTCCCAACCTTTCTTTTTGCACCCTTCAATTACGGCTTTCAGGTTTCGTTCGTTCACAGAAGATTCTACAAAAACGGATTTAATCTTTCTACTTATAATGAGATCAACCATTTTTGTAATATCCTTTATTCCAATTTCTGCTACTGTGGAAATGCCTTGTAAACCTTTTACTTCAATATTGTAATTTCTTCCATAATAGTTAAAGGCATCGTGCGAAGTAATTAATAGACGATGTTGTTTAGGAATTGTATTTACTTCTTTAATAATTTGATCGTTCAATGCAGCCAATTTCTTCGAAACGCTTTCCTTGTTTCCTCTATACTGTTTGGCATGTGGCTTATCCTTTTCTATTATTGTTTTCGTAATCGTTGGAATAATTTGTTTCCAAAGTTCAATGCTATGCCAAATGTGAGGATCATATAAAGTTTCGTCTCCTTCTGAAGATAATAGTAAAAGATCCGATCGAGGAATATCCACCGAGACAGCTACAACAGTTTTCTGTCGTGCAAACTTTTCGAAAATACTTTGCATCTTTCCTTCTAGATGAAGCCCATTGTAAAAAATAATATCAGCATCTTTTAGTCTTTTAAGATCTCCCTGAGTTGCTTTATAAAAATGCGGATCTACCCCGGGTCCCATTAGACTAATAACTTCTGCACGATCTCCAGCAAGGTTACGTACCATATCTGCAATCATTTGTGTTGTCGTTACTATATACAACCGGTCCTGATCAGATCGCTCTTCTTTTGGAGCACAGGATGAGAGCATGACCAGACTCAAAAGAATAATTCCTATAAATTGTTTCATACCTATTTTTATAAAGTTAGCATATACTAACATTTACAAATTTAAAGCATTTACTGAAAAGAAGTTTCAAAAAACGAAGTAGAATGTAAATTCGCAGGCTATGAACAAAGAAGTCGTTGTAAGTGGTATTCGGAGTACAGGACATTTACATCTGGGGAACTATTTTGGAGCCATTCAGAACTATGTAAAAATGCAAGATCATTATAACTGCTACTTTTTCGTAGCAGACTATCATGCATTGACAACTCATCCCGATCCTAAGGAGCTGAAAACAAACGTATACCGCGTAATAGCAGAGAATATTGCGAGTGGACTAGACCCTGAAAAAGTTGCATTATATGTTCAAAGTGACATTCCCGAAATACCAGAACTATACTTAATGCTTAACATGCTCGCTTATAAAGGCGAACTGGAGAAAACCACTTCTTTTAAAGATAAAGCTCGAAATCAACCAGATAATATAAATGCTGGGCTACTTACTTACCCCAGCCTAATGGCTGCAGATATTATTATTCACCGTGCTCACAAAGTACCTGTAGGTAAAGATCAAGAACAGCACCTAGAAATGACAAGAAATTTTGCAGGGCGGTTCAATCATAGATATGGTGAATTATTCCCAGAACCTACCGCGTTTAATTTTGGTGAAAATCTTATTAAAATACCTAGCCTTGATGGTAGGGGTAAAATGAGTAAGAGTGAGAATGAGAATGCAACCATTTACCTAGCCGATGATGACGATAAAATAAGAAAGAAAGTTATGAAAGCCAAAACCGATGGTGGCCCTACAGAACCCAATTCGGTTATGCCAGACTATATCGAAAATATATTCTCTTTAATGAAACTTGTAAGTTCTGCGGAGCATTATGATAAATTCTTGGCTGATTTCAATAATTGTGAAATTCGATACGGCGATATGAAAAAACAGCTTGCCGAGGATATGATTCATTTTGTAACACCCATTAGAGAAAAAGCGGAAAATCTAAAAAATGACATCTCCTTACTTCAAAAAATCATGAAAGAAGGAAAAGAAAAAGCACGAGCAAGTTCTAGTGAAACCCTTACAGCTGCTAGAAAATTAATTGGAATAAATTATTAATGCTCTTAGCTTTTTAAATAATATTGACTAGATTAGCGCAGAATTTATGGCTAAGAAGAAAAAGCAAATAAAGCATATTGCCGTTGCCGGTAATATTGGGGCTGGCAAGACCACGCTTACCAAAATACTAGCAAAGCATTTTAATTGGTCACCGAACTATGAGGATGTTGAAAACAACCCATATCTCGATGATTTTTATAAAGACATGCCTCGTTGGAGCTTTAACCTTCAAATTTTCTTCTTAAACAGTCGACTCAAACAACTCGTTGATATTCAAAAAGGCGATCAAACCGTTATACAGGATCGAACGATATATGAAGATGCAAATATTTTCGCTCCAAATCTACATGAGATGGGCCTTATGAGTAAACGCGATTTTGAAAACTATCGTAACTTCTTTGATACCTTGAAAAGCATGGTTAATCCTCCTGATTTACTTATTTATTTAAGAGCCAGTGTCCCAGCTTTGGTAGGTCAAATCCAAAAACGAGGTAGGGAATATGAAGAAAATATCCGATTGGATTATCTAAAAAGGTTAAACGAGTATTACAATACTTGGATTGACAAGTATAAAGATGGAAAACTCCTAATAATTGATATTGACAAAATTAACTTCGCTGAGAACAAGGAAGACACTGCAAAAGTGATCAATATGGTCAACGCCGAAGTAAATGGTTTATTCTAAAGAAGAGATTTTCGGATTACCCCTTCTTACTACATGCAATATCCTGTCGCTTAGACTCCCTTTGGGTTCATAACTCGGCTCAATAGTCAAAACGTTATTCCCATTATATCTATGTCATTGATAGCTTTATCAATTCATATATATAATTTTCTGTACCTTTAGCCTAAATTAACTTTAAAACACCTTATATGAAACAAAAATCTTTACTCACATCTCTTTTATTATTTATTGGATTGGGGGCTTACACTATTCTGAATACCTCGAATAGTAGTGGCTTTTCTTCGTTCCAAGGTAGCTGTGGTGGTTGCCATGGCGGTTCGAATGCAGCGACATCTGTCTCCATTAGTGGGTTGCCTTCATTCTATTCCTTAAGTACGGCATACCCCATTTCTGTAACAGTTACAAATGCTAGTATGAACGGTGCTGGTTTCCAGCTTCAAACAAATATTGGTACATTGTCTACAGCAGACCCTGGTATCAACATTAATACAGGTGGATTGGCTGCTAGTCATAATACTAAAAAACTAGGTACTGGTTCAGTAACTTTTAATTTAACATGGACCTCTCCTTCGACGGGAAGTACCCCGGTAACCTTAAATGCAGTAGGTAATGCTGCCAGAGCTGGTGGTTTTAGCAATGCGCAATGGAATACTGCTACAACTAATGTCGCCTTACCGGTGCGCTTTACGGAGGTTGTAGCAAAACAAATGCAAACGCATGTATTGGTTCGCTTTGAAACACGTTCTGAGAAACATGTCAAATCTTTTGAAATAGAAAAAGGAACCGATGGTCATAACTTTAAAACAATAGGAACTATTAAACCTTCTGGTGATGGAACCTATGAATATAAGGACTATAGTACCACCAACGGTGCTCAGTATTATTACCGAATCAAAGAAGTTAGTCAAAATGAAGCTGTTACATTTTCTCAAGTAGTTAAAGTAAGCTTAGTTTCTAAACAGGACCAGATCGCAATTTACCCCACAGTAATAGAGCATAATTCTTTGACGATTACAGGTCTTGATAATACAACAGGAACCAACATTGTCATGTTCGACCTCTTTGGTAGAAAAGTATTTTCAACTAAATTGGAATCAAACCAAGTAGACATCGAAAAACTGAACACTGGATATTATGTAATTGCGGTTTACAGAAACCAACAACCTTTACATGCGCAAAAAGTTTATATTAAGTAACGAACAAATATCACATCTATAAAAAAAGCGCCCAAATGGGCGCTTTTTTTATAGATCAAAACTCTTTTAGTACTTAGCAGTAAACTTACCATGACGGCGAAATAGCTTATAAGAAAAAGTGAAAGTACTCATTATGTACCAGTCATCATTCTCAGGATTTCCTCTTATAGCTCCTTGATTAGGCACGGCTGTATTCGAAGGAATTTCATCACCTCGATAAGCTAATTCAGAAGCAATCGAACCATTAGATTGTTGAATTGCACTAAGGTCTGCATAGGCTCCGCTGACATCATCAAGGTAATCTGTGAAAGTTTTACGCCAACCAATTTCATAAGATAGAATCATATTCGGTTCTAACTGAAATTTGAGTCCTGCACCAAACGGGATGGATATCTGCGTTAAATTATAAGAAGAAACAGTACTATTTGGTAAATCCTGTCCCTCAGTACCTAAAGGTTGTAAATCATACCAACGGCCATTATATTTTGTTTCTGGGTTAAAATTAAATACGGCTAATCCACCAAAAAGATAGGGACTAAATCTAAAGTAGTTTCTTGTAGACTTATTAAACCTATGCTTACCAAAATGAAGAAAATTAACTTCTCCAATAAAAGCTAACTCTGTGATGCGAGACCTAAAACTTAAATTCCGAGCAAAGATATCTGATCGATCTGAGTTCGCATCATCACCTGTAACTGTACCTCTATTTAAAGAAACACGAGCAGAAAGCAATGAATTAAAATTGAATTTACTTTGTACTCCAAACGATAGCGACCGTTCATTTGGTGTATAGATATCGGGGTTTAAATCACCGAGGTAAGCACTTGTTCCTAAGTTTAGACCAAACTCCAAACTCTTTTGAGCAAAAGAGCCTGATGCTACTAGAATGAATAGTGCTAGGATAGATATTTTTTTCATAATATATAGTTGTTTGACTGCTAAGTTAAACATTAAAACGGAAATGCATAACATCTCCGTCATCAACTATATACTCTTTTCCTTCAATTCTTAACTTGCCCGCTTCTTTAGCAGCGGCTTCAGAACCAAGTGTAACATAATCATCATACCCAATCACCTCTGCCTTAATAAAACCTTTCTCAAAATCTGTGTGAATCACACCTGCCGCCTGAGGAGCTTTCCACCCTTTATGAATTGTCCAAGCCCGAACTTCTTTTTCACCAGCCGTAAAGTATGTTATCAAACTCAATAAAGAATAAGCACTTCTAATAAGACGATGCAAACCAGGTTCTTCTAACTTATATTCCTCCAGAAACATCATTTTGTCTTCTTCGTCCTCCATAACACTAATATCAGCCTCAATGCTGTTGTTCATTACAATAACCTCATTACCTTCTTCTTGAACGGCTTCTTTTAATGCATCAGAATACTTATTTCCTGTAAGCATGGAAGCCTCATCTACATTGGCTACGTAGAGTACTGGCTTTGAGGTCAATAGGAATAAATCATCTATAATACTTTGCTCTTCATCTGCTATATCCAACGTTCGAATACTCTTACCTTCCATAAGATGTGCTTGACACTTTTCTAAAGTGGCCACCAACTCTTTGGCTTTGGCATCACCGTTTTTAGCAACTTTGTTATTCCGTTCTAACTGTTTTTCAACACTCTCAAGGTCTTTAAGTTGTAACTCCGTATCAATAATTTCCATGTCACCTACAGGGTTTATGGCACCTTCTTCTCGAAGAATGTTTTCATCCTCAAAGCAACGGATAACATGTGTTATCGCATCAACCTCACGAATGTTCGCCAAAAACTTATTCCCTAAACCTTCTCCTTTACTAGCACCTTTTACCAAACCAGCAATGTCTACAAACTCAATACTTGTAGGCAAAACACGTTCAGGTTGAACAAGCTCAGCTAATTTATCTATACGGGGATCAGGTACATCAACCTGTCCTACATTAGGATCAATGGTACAGAAACGATAGTTACTTGCCTGTGCTTGTGCCTGTTGATTAACTGCATTAAATAGAGTTGATTTGCCAACATTTGGTAAACCCACAATACCAACTTTAAGTGCCATAGAAGAATATTTTGAAGCGCAAATATATTAGGAATTTAGTTCCCCACTCCTAATATGTATATCTCTTTGAGGAAATGGAATTTTGACCCCAGACTTTCTGAATTCTTCATAGATCTGGAAACGCATGTCGCTTTTAATATTCTCAACTATAAAAGAATGTCTTGTCCAAAAGATCAGTTCAAAGATTAAAGCCGAATCTCCAAAGTCGGTAAAACGAACCATAATGGGGTAAGGAACACTATCTTTTATAACAAAAGAATTTTCGCGTGCTATTTTCTTAAGAATGCTCGACACTTCCTTAGGATCGGAGCTATAATCAACCCCTACTTTAACCATAAACCTTCGCTCTTCTTTATTCAAACTCCAGTTTATTACTTTTTCTGTGACAAATTTATGATTCGGAACAATTAAATTAACGCCATCGCGATCCAAAACCACCGTGTGTCTAAGCTTAATGACCTGAATTTTCCCAACAATATCATCTACTTCTATAACATCTCCTAGCTCAATCGGGCGTTCAAACAATAGAAAAAGCCCCGAAACCAGATCAGAAAATATGTTTTGTAAACCCATTCCAATCCCAACCAATAAGGCAGCTGAACCTACCAAAAGAGCATTAACTCCAATGCCAATCACCTCCAGCATTAAGACAAACGATATAATGTAAAGCAAGTACTTGGCTATCATATAAATACTGAAACGACGGCCAAATTCAACATTCTCCTCAGTACGATTCCCAACCATTACACGCTTAATAACACGGATAGCAAGCCATGAAAAGATAAGAATGAGTATGATTAATACTATAATACCAGGTGTTAACGTAAACGTTCCTAGATGAAAGATCTTATAATTCAAAAAGCCATCAAGTCCGCCGATGTCCGTATCAAACTTATTAAATTCGTTTAGGTTCGTTTTTTCAGTAGTTTGCATAGTTGCTTACAAAACAAAAGTACACTTATTAAATACAAAAAGGGTTCTCCTATTGTAAGAACCCCTTTGTGTGGAGAATACCGGAGTCGAACCGGTGACCTCTTGCATGCCATGCAAGCGCTCTAGCCAGCTGAGCTAATCCCCCAAAAGCGAGCGCAAATATAATCTCTTTGTTTAAAAAAGAGACAAACTGCCCAATAGAAAAAGCGTAATTTTGCCGATTATGAAACGAACATTTTGGCAACAAATTTTGGAATACCTCTATCTTAAAAAGAAAGACCCCGACGCACCCAATAGTGTCAATTTTAAGCTGATGCACGGTATGAATAAAATATCATTAATTATCTTCATTATTGCATTAAGTATTGTGCTTTATAGGTTCTTTTCTAAATAAGAAATGATCTTGCCAGCCGCTTGTTTAGAAGCGGTGCCCTTACCCAAAACATCCTTCATTTTAAGATAATCAAGTTTCATTGCACTCCCCTTTTGAGACAAAATATTTCTTAACTCTTTAGTTAAATTAACTTTATTTAAATCACTCTGAATCAATTCCTTAACTATTTCTTTATTCGAAATAAGATTAACCAATGAGATATAAGGTACTTTAATTAATCGCTTCGCTATTCGATAGGATAAAGCGCCGCTTTTATAACAGACAACTTGAGGCACTTCGTACAAAGCTGTTTCCAATGTTGCCGTACCAGAAGTTACTAAAGCAGCTTTAGAAATGTTGAGTAAACTGCCCATTCCGTCCTGATGTAGTTGTACCCGATCGTGCGCTAAAAAGGGTTTATAATCCACTTCTTGAAGTGTGGGAGACTGAACAATCTTAAACTCATATTCAGGAAAAACATCAACCACCGATAGCATGACGGGTAGCATACTCTTAACCTCTTGGTGTCGACTACCAGGCAATAAAGCAATAACGTTCTCCTTAGGTTGATCGATCATTTCGATTTGTTCTAGCAATGGATGTCCTACGTATTGAACTTCTAATCCCCTTTCCTCAAAAAACTTCTTCTCAAAAGGTAGTATGCAAATGAGCAAGTCTGTATGGGCTTTTAGTTTTTCTACTCTATTTTCCTTCCAGGCCCACGCCTGAGGTGCTATATAATAAATAACACGCTCCCCTCTTTCTTTTGCCCATTTTGCTAAACGGAGATTAAAGCCAGGATAATCAACCAAAATAATTACATCGGGATTTTCTTGAACGATCTGGCGCTTAATGATTTTAAAATTTCGTAGGATAGTGCGTAGATTCATAATCACCTGAACAAAACCCATAAAAGCCAGTTCTCTTATATGCTTCAAAACACGCGCACCCTTTTGGTGCATCTTGTCGCCGCCCCAACCAACAAATTGAGCATCAGGATCTAACACCTGTATTTCCTTTATCAAGTTAGCAGCATGCATATCACCACTGGCTTCTCCGACTACGATGAAATACTTCAACTTCTTTAAATTAGATCAGGTTAAAACGGTAAACAACGACAATGATTGCATAAATACCCACAGCCACAAAAGTTCCATATAATGTTTTATACAACCTTCGATTCCTGAAGTATGTGAATAAGGGAATACAGGCTATCATACCGAGAGATAAAGTAGATGAAATCGCTCTAGGATTTGCTTGAAGCAAATGCCAAAATTGATCTAGAGCAATATTCTTACCCATATAACGAATGACGTAGACAAGCAAAACTCCAAAAATTGGTATAATAGCTCCAAGGATAAAGCCAAAAAAATAATTGTCACGGCGCATACGCCAAAAGTAAGTTATTCAAATACCAAATAGGAATTAATAAAAGTTTAATATCCTATACACACATCGGGATAAACAACTCTTACAAGATCAAGCTAACAATTAATTTATCATCTATCTTTGCACCTCATTTCAAAAAAGAACATGCTATGAGTAACGGATATTTCTATTTTCCATCTCCCAAGAACGAACCTATTAGAGCCTTTGAGAAAGGTAGTGTTGATAAGAAAAAGCTGAAAGAAGCACTCGCTCGAGCCAAGAAGACCAAAGTAGATGTTCCTATGTATATAGGTACTGAGGAAGTAAGAACTGGAAATACTCAAAGTATGCATCCACCTCACGAACACAAACACGTATTAGGCTCCTTCCACGTTGGAGAAAGAAAACATATTACTCAAGCCATTAATGCCTCATTAAAAGCAAAATCGAAATGGGCCGCTATGCCTTGGGAACAACGAGCTTCTATATTCTTGAAAGCAGCCGATCTAATTGCTGGTAAATACCGTTATGATATGTTGGCAGCCACTATGCTTGGACAAAGTAAAAATGCCTATCAAGCGGAGATAGATAGCACTTGCGAGTTCATCGATTTCTTAAGATTTAATGTGCATTTTTTAAGTGAAATCTATAAACAACAACCTATTTCTTCAGAGGGTGTATATAACAGATTAGAATACCGTCCGTTGGAAGGATTCGTTTTGGCCATTACTCCATTTAACTTTACTGCAATTGGAGGGAATTTACCGACTTCAGCAGCTATGTGCGGTAATACAGTTGTATGGAAACCTGCGGAAACTCAGATATATTCTGCTAACCTTACTATGAAAATCTTACAAGAAGCTGGCCTTCCCAAAGGCGTTATTAATATGATCTATTGCGATGGTCCAGAAGTAGGTGATGTTTGTTTCTCACATAAAGATTTTGCTGGTGTGCACTTTACAGGTTCAACTGGTGTTTTCCAAACTATATGGAAAAGCATTGGAGCGAACATTAGTAAGTTTAGATCTTACCCGCGTATTGTGGGTGAAACGGGGGGTAAAGATTTTGTAATGGTTCATCCGAGTTCGAACCCAGATCAGGTCGTAACGGCTTTAGCAAGGGGAGCTTTTGAATTCCAAGGGCAAAAATGTAGTGCCGCTTCAAGAGCTTATATACCGAAGAGTCTTGCTAAAGAGATCAAATCAAAGCTGATCGCAGAGATGAAGACCATGAAAATGGGAACTACGGAAGATTTTAGAAATTTCGTTAATGCAGTAATTGATGAAAGAGCATTCGATAAAATTGCTCGTTATATAGATGGTATCAAAAAGGAAAAAGGAACGAAGATCGTAGCCGGTGGTGGATACGATAAGAGCAAGGGGTATTTTGTAGAACCTACCTTGATCGAAACAACCAACCCTCAAGCTACCACGATGTGCGAAGAAATATTTGGACCTGTGCTTACCATGCATGTCTATAATGATGAAGACTTCAGTAAAACACTAAAAATAGTGGATACAACCTCTCCATATGCACTTACAGGTTCTATTTTCTCTGAAGACCGTTACGCTGTAAAAGAGGCCTTGGAAAAATTAGAGAATAGCGCAGGTAACTTCTATATTAATGATAAACCTACAGGTGCTGTGGTTGGTCAACAACCATTTGGTGGCGGACGCGCAAGTGGTACAAATGATAAAGCAGGCAGTATTATTAATTTATACCGTTGGCTGAGCCCAAGAACGGTTAAAGAAACCTTCGATGCTCCTATAGATTATCGCTATCCATTCTTACAAGAGAAATAAATACATGTATTTTCTCAAAAAATATTGGTGGAAGATTATATGTACTGGACTTTTGGCATGGGTCATAACGGCTGGGCTCTTAATTCCCGTTCCGGATATTCCCTTGTTAGAAGAATCTGCTCGTAACTTGTTCTATCATGTTCCTATGTGGTCAATTATGCAAATTTCTTTTTTGCTATCGGCCGTATTTGCTATTCTGTATTTGAAGAGTCAAAATAGAAAGTATGATGTTATATCAACCACTTTTGTTGAGGTCGGATTTTATTTTGGTTGCCTTGGATTATTCACAGGGATGATATGGGCTAGTGGTACATGGGGCAAACCTTTTCCTAAAGATCCTAAAACAATTGGTGCCGCTTTAACCCTTTTAGCATATGCCGCTTACCTCGTACTTCGTACTTCCATTAAGGATAAAAATCAAGTGGCAAGAATATCTGCTGTTTATAACATCTTTGCTTTAGCACTAATCGTTCCAGCATTGTATATTATTCCAGCCCGCCTTCCTGGCTTACATCCGGGTTCAGCAGAAGATGATACCTTAGCCGCCCTACGCGATCAGTCCGGTTCTTTTAGACATGTGTTTTACCCTGCGTTGATAGGTTGGGTACTTCTTGGACTATGGGTTTTTGATGTGCGTTATAGAATCAAAAAATTAATTATCAAGAAAAATGAAATTAAAGTATTTAATTAATCTTCTGTTATTCTGTATTCTTTGCCTTACATCTGGAGTTGCCTTTGGACAAACAGATGCTACGGCATCGAGTACAAATGAAACTACTATGAATAAAGTCAGTAGTGCAGAAAAAAAAGCAGTCCCTACGACAAATATTCTTCATCAAAACGGTAGAATAAATCTTGTAGTATTCGTACTGGCGACTATCTTTGCTGGAATTATCCTGTACCTAATACGTATTGAAAGGACACTAAGAAAAGTAGAAAAAAATAATTCATAACTCTCCAATTTATATTTAAACCCATTTTATGGCAGCATCACATTATAGTTTCTTCGAGAGCGTAGAGCGCAATTTTGACAAGGCAGCTCCGTTTACAAAAATCGAGAAAGGAATTTTAGAGCAAATTAAAGCATGTAATTCCGTATACAGAATGAAATTTCCGGTTCGTGTAAAGAATAAGATAGAAGTTATTGAAGCCTATCGTGTTCAACACTCGCATCATAAATTACCTGTAAAAGGAGGGATTCGTTACAGTTTAGATGTGAACCAGGATGAGGTTATGGCATTAGCCTCTTTAATGACATTTAAATGTGCTATTGTAAATGTTCCTTTCGGTGGAGCCAAAGGTGGTATCAGAATAGATCCAAGAAAATACAGTGAATATGACTTGGAAAAAATTACTCGCCGCTATACCTCTGAACTTGTTAAGAAAAACTTCATAGGACCTGGTATTGACGTACCTGCACCAGATTATGGAACAGGTGCAAGAGAAATGAGTTGGATTGTAGATACTTATAACTCGCTTCGCCCTGGTGAAGTCGATGCTATGGGATGCGTAACTGGTAAACCAGTCGCCCAAGGTGGCGTACGTGGGCGTACAGAAGCTACTGGACTTGGTGTTTTTTATGGCATTAAAGAGATGTGTAATGACGATGATGTAATGAAAAAACTAGGTTTAGAAACTGGACTTGAAGGAAAAAGAGTTGTGGTTCAAGGTCTTGGTAATGTAGGTTACCACGCCGCTAAGTTTTTTCAAAATGCTGGAGCCATTATTGTTGGTGTAGCTGAGTATGAAGGTTCTATATCTAATGAAAAGGGCATTAATGTGGATAAACTAATGAGTTACCGCAAAAAGAAAGGCAGTATCATAGGCTTTGAGGGTACTAAGAATCTGAAAAGTAATACTGCTGCTCTAGAATTACCTTGTGATATTCTAATCCCAGCAGCACTTGAAAATGTTATTGATAAGAAAAATGCAAAAAACATAAAAGCTAAGATTGTTGGTGAAGCAGCTAATGGACCAATTACTCCAGAGGCAGATGTCATTTTGAATAAAAAAGGTGTATGCGTTGTTCCTGATATGTATTTGAATGCTGGTGGGGTTACGGTAAGTTACTTCGAATGGCTCAAGAACTTAAGTCATGTTCGTTATGGTCGTATGGAAAAACGTTTTAACGAAAATACCAATACAAAATTGGTTGAAACCATTGAAAAATTAACTGGGCATAAATTCTCAACAAAACAGAAATTAAACTTAATTCATGGGCCCGATGAGGTTGATTTAGTATACTCTGGCTTAGAAGATACTATGATCAGTAGCTATCGTGAAATTCGGGATATCTGGATGCGCAGCAAGCGAATTGAAGATATGCGAACAGCTGCTTTTGTAGCATCTATCAATAAAGTAGGCTTAGCTTATATGGAATTGGGTATTTTCCCTTAAAAAAAAGGTACTTTTAATAAATATTTCCATACTTTTGCAATCCCTTAAAAAGCAAAGAAATGCAAGAAGCAGTAAAGTTTGTACAGGAACAATTAGCAGGAACACCCGAATTTCCTAAGTTTAAAGCAGGTGATAATCTATCTGTAAATTATAGAATTCGTGAAGGTAATAAAGAGCGTATTCAAACTTTTAAAGGTAGCTGTATCAAGCGTCAAGGTGTAGGTGCAACACAAACCTTTACAGTACGCAAGATTAGTGATGGTATAGGTGTAGAAAGGGTTTTTCCTTTATACTCTCCTTTCATTGAAAGTATTAAAGTAAACAAAGTAGGTAAAGTGCGCAGAGCTAAACTATTCTATCTTAGAGAACGTCAAGGTAAATCGGCACGTATTAAAGAGAAAAGAGTTATTTCTTAAGAAAGACAACTATAAAACTATACTAAAGGACTGCATAATAATGTGGTCCTTTTTTCGTTAAAACTTATGAGTATTACTTGCTAATTATTGGCGGTATAGGCTTTCGGCATTATTTTTGATTATGTATAAAAACGAAATATGTTAAATTCTATTTTTTTATTGGGACTCCCAGCCGGTTCTGAATGGGTAATCATTGTTTTGGCTGTTTTAGTGCTATTCGGAGCAAAGAAAATTCCTGAATTCATGCGTGGAGTTGGCCGTGGTGTAAAAGAATTTAAAGATGCTAAAGACAATGTAAAAAGTGAAATTGAAGCTGGCATGAAGGAAAAGGAAAGTAATCCTCAATAGTCCAGAAATAATAAGGGATAGTGAAATTGAAGTTTTCGAACATATTGCTTACGTTGCTGTTTACGGTAATTGCTCTTGGAGCAACGGCCCAAATAACAGCATTGGCAGATGGTAAGAAAAAATCAAGACATAAAGTAACCATTATTCCTATCACTGATACGAACAGCATTCCACCTGGCGCGAAGATTATTAGAGCCAACAGAGCATCTGGTATTGACAGTTCTCGCTTTGTGAAGAGAAGAATAAAGACGATAAAAGATGAAAGAATCCGCCCAAAAAATGCATCTCATGTTCAGGTAGATCCTGCTGTGTATGGAAAGCATACTGATTTTATCGTAAAATATATTAAAAACTACCATAAGAACTACGCTAAAAAACTGACGCGTATTAAACGTCAACACCGTTCTCATTTTTCTTTTATTGAAAACGTTTTTAGGAAGTATAATGTTCCGCGTGAGTTAAAAGCTTTAGCCGTAATCGAAAGTGCAATGAATTTCAAAGCACTCTCCCCTGTTGGAGCCCGAGGTCCATGGCAATTCATGCCAGCAACAGGTCGCTTATTAGGGTTGCGTGTAGATCGACGCGTAGATGAGCGCGTAGATTTTTATAAGAGTACAAAAGCAGCTGCTAAATACCTAAGTAGAATAAACAAAATGTTCAACAATGACTGGTTACTGACTGTAGCTGGCTATAATTGGGGCCCAGGAAATATTACAAAGGTTCTGAACCGAACAAAGGGAAAAACTTATTGGGATATTAAACACAAACTTCCAAGAGAAACAAGAAACCATGTTATGGCATTTATTGCCACATCAACCTATTTAGATAATAATTCCACTGCTTTAAGTCTTGGACGAGCACCAGGCGGTCAAGCAGCTCCGAAACCTAATTTTGGTTCTTTTGCATCCGCCTACGACGACAACCCAACTGTTGAAAACGGCGCTATAACGTTTAAAAAAGGACAAATAAAAATTGCTCCTGCTGAATTAGATAATATAGCCATTTTAAAGGTTAAAGGTGCTTATAACTTAAATGTCATAAGTGATGCTTTATCTTTTGACCTTTCTACACTAACCCGTTGGAATCCTAAATTTGATACCGAAATCCTTACAGCGGAGAAACCAATCTACCTAAGGATTCCTGTAGATAAGCTTGAGCTTTTCATTCTTATGAAAAATAAAATTGTAAGAGCTTCTCGACTTTATATCGATAAAAATATTGCTCCAAAGCAGTAAAAATTATGTCTCGCTTTTTTATTGAACTTGCTTATAAAGGAAAGCATTTTGCAGGCTTTCAAAAACAGCCTAATGCAATAACTGTTCAGGGAGAAATAGACCAAACATTAAGTACTATTCTAAGAACAACAATAGAAACTACTACAAGTAGTAGAACAGATGCCGGAGTTCACGCGCTACAAAATTACTTGCATTTCGATTATTCAGCAGACTTACCTAAGACTTTGGTTTATAATGCAAACTCTATCTTAAATAAAGATCTTGTCATTTTATCCATAAGAAAAGTACAAGCTAATGCGCACTCAAGATTTGATGCGCGCTCAAGAACCTATGAATACGTTGTTTACCAAAATAAAAATCCGTTCTTGAAAGATTTTGGTTATTTCTTCCCATTTAAACTTGACGTCGCATTATTACATCAAAGCGCAGATATCTTTAAAGCAAATACAAACTTTCAAAGTTTTTGTAAAAGGCATACTGAAGTCAATAACTATAACTGTGAGCTAAGCTTTGTTAAATGGACACAAGAAAAAGAGTATCTAAAATTCACTGTTAGAGGTAATCGTTTTTTAAGAGGTATGGTTCGCGCACTTGTAATGACTTCTTTACAAATTGCAAGAGGAAAAATAGCATTAGATCAATTACAAGAAATTATAGATGCTAATGATTGTCAACGAGCAGATTTCAGCGCTGAAGCACGTGGTCTAAAGCTTATTTCAGTTGATTACCCAGAAGAAATTTTTATAGACTAACCGCTTGTTCGGGCGTCTCTACACTTCGTAAATCATTATAAGAAGAATTCAGATTGCTATTCGCTTTCTCAGCTGCCTCAATAGGAAGAAAAGAAGAAAGAATATCAGCTTGATTTTTTCGAACGACTATAGAGTGTTCGTAATGCGCGGCATAACTGCCATCTTTGGTTCTAATCGTCCAACCGTCCTCTTCACAATAAATCGCTCTATTACCCAGAGTAATCATAGGTTCAATAGCAATAGTTAATCCATCCTGCAACTTAACTCCTTGACCACGTTTTCCATAATTAGGCACCTCGGGCTCTTCGTGTAAATTTCGACCCACTCCATGCCCTGTTAATTCTCTTACTACACCATAACCAAACTGCTTTTCGGTTGCATTTTGAATCGCGAATGCAATATCTCCAATCCTACGACCTACAATAGCTTGTTCTATTCCCAAGTAAAGTGAATCTTTCGTTCTTGCGAGTAACTCAAGAGTTTCTTGCTTTTGTTCTCCAATAGCATAAGTATAAGCACTATCTCCTACGTATCCTTCTAGTACCGTACCAATATCAACGCTAATAATATCACCTTCTTGTAATTCATAGTCAGAAGGAAAACCGTGTACGACAGCATCATTGATGCTCATGCAACAACCAGCGGGAAAATCATTATATCCCTTAAATGCCGGCGTAGCATTATGATCATAGATAAAAGTTTCTGCTAGTTTATTTAAAAAACTACTTGTAATACCTGGTTTTATTTCTTTTGCCAGATGTGCATGCGTATTGGCGACAAGCATATTAGCTGCCCTTAACAATTCTACTTCCTGATTCGTTTTGTAGTAAATCATCTTATGAATATGCGAAGTTAGCTTAAAGAATAGTTCTAAAAACTAAATACTTAGAATAATACCTGCAATAGCGGCAGACATATAAGATGCTAATGTCCCGGCAAACATGGCTTTCATACCAATACTGGCTATATCTTTTCTCCTTTCAGGACATAGGGCGGATATCCCGCCAATTTGAATACCCACAGAAGCAAAGTTCGCAAAACCACAAAGTGCAAAGCTGGCTATCCATTGGGACTTCTCACTGAGGACGCCTGATGACATCATTTGCTTCATATCTAAATAGGCTACGAATTCATTTATAGATAGTTTGGTACCCATAAGTTGACCTACAGATTGCAAATCAGCATTCGGAACTCCCAACAACCAAGCAAAAGGATAGAATATCCAACCAAATATAGTCCTTAACTGTATCGTTTGATCAACAGGTAAATAAGCCAGACCTGCATCAACCAATGCAATAAGGGCAATAAACCCAATAAGCATTGCAAATACATTTAAAGAAATTTTCATCCCATCTGAGGCTCCATGCGTTATCGCATCAATGGCACTATCATATTGGCTCTTGGTACTTATTTTAACATCACCCATTGTTTCGGATTTTTCAGTTTCGGGAAATAAAATCTTGGCTATGACAAGGGCACCTGGTGCAGCCATTAAACTTGCCGTCAACAAAAATTTCATCTCAATCCCAAAGGATGCATATATGGCCATCACAGAACCCGAAATACAGGCAAAACTTCCAGCCATACTTGCCATAATTTCACTGCGGGTCATATTCTTTATAAATGGTTGAATCATGACTTGTGCTTCCACCTGTCCTACAAAAGCACTTCCTACATTGCTTAAACTTTCTACTCCCGAAACTCTTAATATTTTATTCATCCATTTAGCCAAAAAACCAACAATGCGTTGCATAATACCAAAATGGTACATGAGTGCTACCAAAATACAGATGATAATGATCGTCGCCAATACATTAAAACCGAATATAAATGGTCTCGCCGTTGCATCCATTTGTTCTCCTGCTCTATATGCCATTGGACCGTCACTCCCGTTCACAAGTAACCCTCCGTATACAAAAGATGCTCCTTTAAATGCAGCAGCATCAATCTTCTCTACAGCTTTACCAATTAGTTCGAAAAAGGTCTTAATAAAAGGAACTTTTAAAATGAGTAAACCAAGTAATATCTGAAGTCCTAAACCTGAAAGTACTAACCTAGGATTAATGTGTTTCTTATTATTACTAAATATCCATGCAATACCTAATATGAACAATATCCCTAAAACACCTTGAAATTTTTCCATAGAATAGAAGTGTGAATATAAGAATAGAGATTGGAATTAAAAATGGGGTTTATGGACATATAATTCAATTCATTGTTTGTAGATTTATGCACTGATGCATGATGTTTACTCAGGCTCATATGAGCGTCTGGAAGATATACTGGAGGAATTAAGGCTAAAGTGTCCCTGGGATAAAAAGCAAAATATTCACACGCTTCGCAAATTGACCATTGAGGAGACCTATGAGTTGGTTGATGCGATTGATATAGAGGACTGGTCTGGCATTAAAGAAGAACTAGGGGATATTCTTCTTCACCTTATATTTTATATTCGATTAGCTGAAGAAAAGCAAGAATTTACAAGAAAAGAAGTTATTCAATCTATATGCAAAAAACTGGTAAATCGTCACCCTCATATTTATGATTCCACAGTAGTGGAAAATGAACAAGCGGTAAAACAGAATTGGGAAAACCTTAAACTAAAAGAAGGCAAGAAAGGTGTTTTAAGCGGAGTTCCTAAATCGTTACCAGCAGTAGTCAAAGCCTTTAGACTCCAAGAAAAGGCTAAACAAGTAGGTTTTGAATGGGAAAAAGCAGAACAGGTAAAAGAGAAAATTGATGAAGAGTGGCAAGAATTTGAAGAAGCCTATCTGGTAAACGATAAAATTGAAATGGAAGCCGAATTTGGTGATATTCTTTTCTCCATGATTAACTACGCTCGTTTCTTAGATATTGACCCGGAAGCCGCATTAGAAAAAACAAATAAAAAGTTCATTACTCGTTTTAATAAAATGGAAGAAAGAGCCTTACAGTCTACGGACTCCTTAACCAATTTATCCTTGAGCGAATTAGACAATATCTGGAAGGAAGTAAAGAAAAGTGAATAAGCTTAGAAAAAATACAGGGCGCACGTTCAGATTCCCCTTCGACATCGACCGAAGAATCTTTTTGATATTGGCTGCCATCTTTTTCGTATTGGCCATTAAGCCAATAAATAACTTCCTAGTTCCAAGGGTAACACCTGAAATTATACAAGAAAGGATTAACGCTTATTTTGGAAAACAACAGAAGGCATTTCGGGCTACAGTTTCAAAGATTTCTATAGACGATCTGTACTCTCAAAAGAATAAGCAAAAGACTTTATCGAAATATAATGCTAAATCATGGTCGTTTTATGTCCTAAAAGATGACTCCTTAATTTTTTGGAGTAAAGCATTACGAAAACCAGATATACAAGTAATTCCGCTTGATTCGATTGTGCCCTATTCCAACCAAAACGAAGTTGGATTATTTCTTAAAACTCAGAGAATTATTGCAAACGACACATTGCAGGTCATTGGTCAATTTCCCGTTTATACTTATTATAAAGTCGAAAATGATCTATTCAAATCTCATTTTAACTTCTTAAGTAGCGCTTTTGAGAAAGAAGATTACGGATTTAAAATTGCTCCTATATCTGTAGAAGTCCCTGGCCGTAAAACAATCAAAATAAATAGAAACCCTAAGTTTCAAATTATAAAAAAGGATACTGAACCTGACATAACGGACAAGAATTTCTGGAGATTTTTTTTGGCAGCTATCCCATTTATCATGTTTGGGGTTTCTATACACACTTTCTTCAAAGTGTCTGTTAAAGACAACCCTTCCCTTTATTTCATCTTGCTTCTACTAACCGTGATCGTAATTAGAGGCATGGGTTATTTATGGGGATTCCCTGACAACTTTGAGGAATTCTATCTTTTTAGTACTTCTCTTTATGAGGGAATTGGTTTAAACATCTCGTTGGGCGATTTATTTATTAATGCGTGCTTGCTCTTCTGGATCTTTTTCTTTTATATAATGAACGTACAGAATAAGGTCTTCACGATCAAAAGGACTGTTCCAAAGGTCTTATTCATTGTTTTTTGTACACTTTTGCTATTCGGCTTTGCCTATATTTCACTTTTCAATATCCATAGTGTTGTATATGATGGTGTTCTTCAATTTGATACAACCAATTATAATAATATTAAGGCAGTTACCATCATTGGGCTTGCCGCCATGTTATTGACGTTTATGAATTACGTTCTAGCCGTTATTATCTTCAACAGGTATTTTGAACGATATTTCAATAAGAGGGTTTATAAATACCTCCTACCACTTATAGGCATTGTTCTTTCAGAATTGCTCATTGCCTATGAACTTCAGAACATAATGCACCTTACGTTTATATGGACAAGTTTTACATTATTCCTTCTTAGTGTTAGATTCTTTTCGACAAAATTTGACTTCAATTCTTATAAGTTAATCTACTGGCTCATCTTTTTATCAGCAAGTTGTGTAATGGTCATTTATTATTTCGATTCGAACAAAGAAATAAAAGGAAGACAAAAACTAGTGGAGCATCTGATAAACTTCGAAAATAAAGAGACAGAGCTCAAACTTCAGGAACTAGGTACAGTATTAAAAGAAGACACAAACATTGTACATATTGCAAAGAAAGATTCACTAATCGAATATATAACAAGTCGATACCTTTCCTCCTTTGATTCAACACACGAGATCGTCTTAACAGCAGTTCCATTAGATCTAGATTCAACCTTAACAATCACCTCTTTAACTAAAACATATGGCAATGTACGAATAGTTAGCAATGGGTACCCTTCAATAACTTTTAAAAACAAAAAGGGTGAGGCATATCTATATACTCATAGGTTAAATCATTTTATACTTTCTCTTCGTTTATTACCTATTTTCGACTTTAATAATAATATTAATGTTCAACTTATTGATGATTCAGAGATTTCTTATGAACGAATCACAGCTCAATATAAATTTGCTTTCTACATAAACAATCGGCTGGCACAACAATCTGGGATAGACAATTTCCCCATAGTTCTCCCCAAAGTTGCACAGCACAAAGTAGGTAAGGTAAGCTTAGACCGAACATGGAACACTAGCGATGTCATAGCACATCGGGTTAGTCAAGGAGAAAAAAAATCAATAGTAATAAGACGTGAGAAGAACACGTTGTACAAATTGAGCACGACTTATGCCTACATATTTACGAGCATATTTCTTCTTATGTCACTTTACATCCTAGGGAATATTGTAGCGAGGTCCAACTTGAGAAGAAAGCGTTTTATTAATCTATTGGGTCTGACATTAAGAATGCGTATTCATCTCTCAATCTTGCTAGTAGAACTTATCTCATTATCAATTATAGGGAGTATAACCATTCTAGTACTTAGCAATAATACCAAAGCATATATTAACAATAATGCGTCAAACGCTTCCAAAGAAATTACAGAAGTAATACAACAATCGGAACGTGGTAATGGTTTTGTACTTGATACAAAAGATCCAAAAGACTTCTTAGCTTTTAGAAAGCTCGTCAGGCCTTTTCTAGAGAAACATGATGTTGGGCTCAATATATATAACCCAAATGGAGAGAAAATCTATTCTACTGTATCCGAAAAAATATCTAATATTTTGCCTAATCTTATAAACCCTAAAGCATTTGCAGAATTAAAATTAAAGCCCCACTCTCCTACCCTACAAGAAGAGTACTTAGGCGATCTTGGATACTACACCATCTACTCAAACCTCTTCGATAAAAAAGGTCAAATTGAAGGTATCCTGGAAATTCCGAACTATGCATCCAAGCAAAGTATCAGACAAAACAATTCTAGAATTGTTACTATGCTTATCAATATCTATGCTTTTGTATTTCTGCTGTCCTCTTTGTTCGCTTTTTATATTACAAAACGCCTTACGAACTCATTCTCTAAAATCGTAAATCAGTTCTCGAAGATTAATCTTACCCAAACTAATGAACAACTTCAGTGGCCCTATAGTGATGAAATTGGCCTCCTCATTAAAGAATACAACAGAACATTGGTTAAGCTTGAGAACAGTACCGCCTTATTGGCTAAATCTGAAAGGGAACTGGCATGGCGAGAAATGGCACGCCAGATTGCGCATGAGATAAAAAACCCACTTACTCCAATGAGCCTTTCATTACAATCGTTACAGGCAGCCATAAAAAGAAATGATCCAAACGTGACGCAGTTAACTCAAAAGATGATTAAAACTGTACTTGAACAAATTAAAGTGTTGACTCGAACAGCGTCGAATTTTTCTGAATTTGCTACTATGACGGATATAGATGCTCGCAAAGAGTCTTTAATTGATATCTTGGAGTCTACTACAGGTATTTATTCTGATAGTGATGGTGCCGAATTCTTATTTGTACTTCCTAAGAAAGATATTAAAGTGCATGTCGATAAAGTTAAACTGATACGTGTACTTACTAATATTATTCAAAATGCAATTCAATCAATTCCTGAACATCGAGTTGGACAAATTATGTTGACCGTAACTAAACAGGCTCAAAACTTCGTAGATGTTGCTGTACAAGATAATGGAACGGGTATCCCGCTGGAGTTTCAGAAAAAAGTTTTTGAACCTAATTTTACTACGAAATCTTCCGGCTCTGGTCTCGGACTTGCCATGTGTAAAGACATAATGACTAAAACTGGTGGTACAATTTATTTTGAAAGTACTATAAACGAAGGCAGCACATTTCATATCTTGATACCTGTATTCAAAGAGGAAGAAGACTAAAGTGTAGTGTCTCCCATCTTTAATACTAAGTCAAATTCCTTCTTACTTACCTTCCCGACTGATAATCTCATGAGTCTAACCAAATCCATATTAGCCAGTTTAGGTTCGGCCTTAATTGCCTTTAAAGGTACCGGGTTTTTCATATCCTTTTTCGCCTTAATATCTACAACCACCCAACGTTCATCTTCCGTTGTTGGATCTTGATAGAATTCTTTTACCACTTCAGCAATCCCTACTATCTCTAAACCTTCATTAGAATGATAAAAAAATACAAGGTCCCCCTTCTTCATATCTTTCATATTATTACGCGCAGCATAATTTCTTACACCATCCCAATAGGTTTTCTTATCTTCCTTAAGTTGATCCCAGCTATATTTAAAGGGCTCCGACTTCATCAACCAATATTGCATATCAATTCTTTTTGTAAAAATACAAACAAATAAACTCCTACTTTTGTGTTATGCTCCTAAGATATTTCTTCTTCCTATTCATATTGGTTACGGCTAGCTGCTCTATAAAGAAACCTCAAGAAAAACCTATACTTCTTAAACCACTTAAGATCAGTACGAAGAAGAAACTCTTTCGAGAAAATCCACCAAAACTGATTGATATCATTCATACCGATTTGAACGTAAGTTTTGACTGGGCCAAACATAAATGTATTGGAGAAGAAAAAATTACGCTTACCCCTTATTATTATACATTAGACTCTTTTACCCTTGAAGCAAAAAACTTTAAGTTTAAATCAATTACACTTCTACAAAACAATCAATCTGTTCCATTCTCTAAAAAATACGACGGCAAAACATTATGGATCTTGCTTGACCATAAAATTACACGAAGTGATACCCTCATAATGGATATAAAGTATGTAGCCTATCCAGATAAAAATACAGGCAGTGGTAGCGCAGCTATACAAGATGACAAAGGTCTATACTTTATAAACACCGATGGAATCGAGCCCTACAAGCCCATGCAACTATGGACCCAAGGTGAGACCGAGGCGAATTCCAATTGGTTTGTAACAATAGATAAACCATTTGAGAAAATGACATTTGATATCCATATTACAGTCCCAGATAGTATGACCACATTGAGTAATGGCTTATTAATACAAAGCTTGTCACATTCGAATGGCTTAAGAACAGACTCTTGGTCAGTCAAACAACCCATGAGTGCCTATCTTGTCATGATGGCTATTGGCAAATTCAATAAAACAAATGATAAAACCTGGAGGGGCCAAGAGGTCAGCTATTACTTGGAAGACAACTACCACCAATACGCCAAAAAGAATTTTCAACATACTCCAGAAATGCTTGACTTCTTTTCGAACAAGTTGAACTACCCCTACCCTTGGCAGAAGTATGCGCAAGTTGTAGTTAGAGATTTTGTATCTGGTGCAATGGAAAATACAAGTGCTACTGTGCATGGTGACTTTGTACAAAAGAATCATCGTGAATTGTTAGATCATCAAAACGACGGCATCATAGCTCATGAATTATTTCATCAATGGTTCGGCGACCTTGTTACCTGTGCGTCCTGGTCGCATCTTACATTAAACGAAGGGTTTGCCACGTTTGGAGAACAATTATGGTTTGGGTATAAATACGGTGAAAAAGCTGAACTAAAAAGAATCTATAAGAGCATGCAATCTTATCTAAAATATGCTAAACGAAATGACAAACCAATCATTCGATTTTATTACAACGACAAAGAAGACCTTTTTAATCCTATTACCTATCAAAAAGGTGCTAGAGTGTTAAATCTTCTCAAGTTTACGGTTGGTGAAGAAGCATTTTTTAGTGCTATTACAAACTATTTAAAAAAGTATGCATTTAGAACAGCACAAATCGAGAACTTACGTCATGAGTTTGAAGAGACTTCGGGAAAAGATCTACGTTATTTTTTTAGACAATGGTTTCTAAGAGGTGGACATCCCAAGGTAAACATAGAACTACAAGAAGCATCTGGCAATAAAACCTTATCCATTAAACAAATACAGCAAGATTCTTTATTTAGCTTCCCATTCCAGTATAAAATAAACAATACAATAAAAAGTGTAGTGTGTTCTAGGAAAACTACAACCATAAGTATCCCTTCGGAAGTTCGTTTTATTTACCCTGACCCTAATGGCATCTTTATTGGTGAAATGAGTAATAAAACCTATTCAAAGGAACAACTTATTCCTTATTTTAAAAATGCTTCTAACTACATAGAAAAAATAAGGATTCTAGAGGCTATTCCAAGTAAAAAAGAACGAACGGCCGAACAAGAAAATTTGTTGCTTGTAGCACTCAACGACTCCGATCCTGACATCTCCCATTCCGCTATGAAAAAAATAAACTGGGAAAATGAAATTAATTTAGATCTCGCGAAAGAAGACTTAAAAAGGATTGCCACCTTCAGCACTCATTCTAATCAAAAGTCGCAGGCTATATATATACTTGGGGCAATGAATGATAAATTATTGACCAAAGATTTTATAAATTGGACGCAAGATTCTTCATATCAAATAGCTGGCGCAGCTCTTCACGCCTTAGAGCGAACAAACCCCCAGAAAGTTCTTGAAGTAGCAAATATATTAGAAAAGGACGCAGAGGACAGATTGTTCACTGAATTAGCAACCGTATACGCCAAGCATGCTGATAGTACTTGTAACTATTTTTCAAATCAGTTGATGAAACGATTCGGTTCCGAACGTAACCACTTACTAACTAGTTATGGGATATGGGCCAAAAAACAAAATACGCAACAGCAAAATGAATTTTGGGAAATAGCTATGGATAGAGCTCAAAAAGATCAAAATAAATGGACTCGTCTTTATGCTATGCTTGCACTAAATAAGCTTGCCCAAAAAAGCGAATCTATTTCAGCAAGTCAAAAAAGTAATCTTATAGAAACATTAAAGAACGAGAAAGATGGTAGCATAAGACGTCAACTACAGATTTATAAATTATTACCTATAGAAAGCTTAGAAAAATGAAACGAATAGGAGTACTTACAAGTGGAGGTGATTCACCAGGAATGAATGCCGCAATACGGGCTGTTTGCCGAACAGCTTTATATTATAAGGTTGAATGCTATGGGATTCAACGAGGATTTCAAGGTCTCATTGATAATGAGATCCACTCCCTTAAGACAACTGATGTTTCGAACATTATTCAAAGAGGAGGCACTATCTTGAAAACAGCTCGTAGCAAAAAATTTCGTGAACAAGAAGGAAGAACAAGGGCTGCAGAAAACTTGAAAAAACAGCAAATCGATGGCCTTGTTGTAGTTGGTGGGGATGGCAGCTTTAGAGGTGCTCAAAAACTTTACGAAGAACACGGCGTTCATGTTATTGGTATTCCTGGTACAATTGACAATGACATAGCTGGTACAGACATGACTATTGGGTTTGACACAGCGCTTGGAACAGCTGTAGATGCGATCGATAAAATTAGAGATACAGCAGAAGCACACGACAGAACATTTCTTGTAGAAGTAATGGGACGTGATGCTGGTTATTTGGCGTTACACAGTGGTATTAGCTGTGGTGCTGAGCATGTATTTATTCCAGAGCAATCCGAGGATTTAGACCGTCTTTTACAAGACATTACAAATGATCAGCGTAGAAAGAAAATGACTAATATTATCATAGTTGCTGAAGGTGATGAATTTGGTGGGGCGGAAAAACTAAACAACTTTATTACAAGTAATATTCCAAATTTGAAAACACGTGTAACTATTTTAGGACACATCCAACGAGGCGGCACGCCTACACCAAATGATAGAATCTTGGCAAGTCGAATGGGGTATGAGGCTGTACAAGCATTAAAAGATGGAACTAGTGGTGTAATGATTGGGATACAAAATGGCTCTCTTGTACGGGTTAAATTTAGTGAAACCAATAAAACCTCTCGAAAAATAGCAGCAGATCTTACTGAAATAGCTAATGTCTTAGCTAAGTAAAGATTATACTGGTTTTAGTAATCTATAACAATAAAAAAAAACCCGAATACCTTTTAGATGTACCTTTGAAGTATGCGTTTAAAGGCATTTATATTATTATTGATATGCTCGGCATCACTAACCACAGAAGGTCAAGTGTATTATAGAAATAGTGAGTATGGTTTTAGTGCTGGAGGAGCGAACTATTTTGGTGATTTAAACCAACAATATGGTTTTAATTATTTCAGGCAAAGTGGTGGAGCATTTATCCGGTATAATTTTTCAAGTTATATAGCCTTACGGCTTGCTGGTAATTATGCCCATATCGGTTATGCAGATAGTTATTCTGATAATTACTTTCAACAGCAACGAAATCTTAGTTTTAAATCAGATATATATGAGGGGTCTATAATGGCAGATTTTCATTTTTTCAGATATGACATCGGCGATTTTGATTATCGTTTTACACCCTACATATCATTAGGGATTGGCGTTTTTAAATACTCGCCTTACGCCGAAATTGAAGACACCAAAGTTGATTTGCGCAGTTTAGGTACGGAAGGACAATCCTACGAACAATATGCGGATAGAAGGTACGGTACAGTAGGAGTTAGCTTTCCGATAGGAGCAGGTTTTAAGTTCTGGTTGGCCAGGGGCATGACAGTTGGCATGGAAATTATAAATCGTTTTACCACGACAGATTATATCGATGACGTAAGCACTACTTATGTAGGTGCGGACTTATTTCCTAATGCCAATGGATCACCCTACCCTACTTACGCATCTCAATTACAGGACAGGTCGCCAGAAGTTTCCTCTACTCCTATTGGTATTGCTGGAAGACAAAGAGGTATTAGTTCAACAAGAGACCAATTCCTAACGGCACATTTGTTTTTAAGCTTTAGGTTACCTACTTATCGCTGCCCAGATACACGCTAAAAATTATTATGGCTAAAATCCCTATTAACCTTGCCACAGGTAGTATACAACAAGATGAAATCATTGTAGGCATTGACCTAGGTACCACGAATAGTTTAGTGGCAGCTATTCACCCTGAAACCGGAAAACCAATTGCACTTAAAGAAATTGATGCACAGTCTATTGTCCCTTCCATCATACATTTTGGAGAAACTATCTCTGTCGGTAACTCTGCCAAAATTTTTCTTGAAACGGATGCCGAAAATACAATTTACAGTATCAAACGATTGTTGGGTAGATCTTTTGACGACATAAAGCTTCAGAAGGATTTTTTTTCTTATAAGGTCATAGATAATGAACAATCTGAACTGGTAAAAGTACAAATTGGCAATACCTTCTACAGTCCAATTGAGCTTTCTTCCTTTATCCTTAAGGAATTAAAGAAAAGAGCTGAGCATATCCTGAAAATGAACATCAGCAAGTGCGTTATCACTGTTCCAGCCTATTTCAATGACTCACAAAGACAAGCAACACGTGATGCAGGTAAATTAGCCGGCCTCGAAGTGCTTCGTATTATTAATGAACCAACTGCAGCGAGTCTTGCTTATGGTATCGGAACTGATACGAGTACTGAAAAAAACATAGCTGTCTATGACCTTGGAGGTGGCACTTTTGACATTTCAATTCTGAAGTTATCAGATGGTGTATTTGATGTTCTAAGTACGAATGGAGACACCTATTTAGGTGGCGATGATTTTGACAGGATTATTTTTGATTACTTCACAGAACAGCTTGATCTCGCCGACGATTTTTACAAGAAAAAGGAAGATGTTCAAACGCTTCGTTTGTTAAGTGAAGAAGCTAAAAAAGTGCTCAGCACTAATGAAGTATTTGAATCGGTTTTCCTTGCTAAAAAGGTAAGCCTTCATCGATCCGAGTTTGAAGAACTAATACGCCCACTTATTGAGAAGACAATATCTTGCTGTAAGGTGGCCCTTAAAGATAGTGAACTCACTGTAGATGAGGTTGATAAAGTTGTAATGGTAGGTGGCTCTACAAGAGTGCCTGCTGTAAGAGATGCTGTTTCTGCTTTTTTCAATCAACCAGTAAAAGACGATGTAAATCCTGATGAAGTCGTCTCTTTAGGAGCCGCCATACAAGCTGATATTTTAGCGGGTAACACAACGGATATATTACTACTTGATGTAACACCACTTTCATTAGGAATAGAAACGATGGGTGGTTTAATGGATGTATTGGTCCCAAGAAACTCTAAAATTCCTTCTCAAGCTGCTCGGCAGTACACCACACAAAAGGACGGACAATCTGGGATGGAGATAAGCGTCTTTCAAGGTGAACGAGACCTAGTACAAGACAATAGAAAATTAGGATCTTTTACGTTAAAGAACATTCCGGCCATGCCAGCAGGTTTGCCGAAAGTAGAAATTCGTTTCACGCTAAATGCTGATGGTATTTTAAAAGTGAAAGCAACGGAGCTTAGAAGTAATACAGAACAAGAGATTGAAATTAAACCGCAGTATGGCTTGACCGATGAAGCAGTAGAACAGATGCTCATGGACTCTATGACAAATGCTAAAGAAGATATAGCCCATCGTGCAGTCATAGAAGCTAAAACAGAAGCAACGCACTTAATAGAACAAAGCGAGAAGTTTCTTGAAAAGCATAAAGAGTTGATAAGCGATCAAGAAAAAGAAGATACTCGAAATCAAATACAGGTTTTGAAACAGGCTATCGATTCTATGGATAAAAATGTAATTCAATCAGAACAAGAAAAACTTAATGATATAAGTCGCCCTTATGCTGAACGTGTGATGGATAAAGCGGTTTCAAAAGCATTATCTGGCAAAGACATTTAACCAACAGCATGCAATTGAATTTGCAATGCTTGAAATGAAACAGCTCGAAGCAAGCATAATGTATTAGCTTTGGAATTCACGGTATGATTTCAACACATGAAAGGTATATGACGCGCTGCATTCAACTGGCAGCTTTGGGAGGTCGCTTTACGCAAACAAACCCTCTTGTTGGAGCTGTTCTAGTATATCAGAATAAAATCATTGGAGAAGGATATCATGAGCAATATGGCTTAGCTCACGCCGAGGTCAACTGCCTTCAAAATGTATCCGGTAAACACAAACATTTGATTCCAAGGGCTACACTCTATGTGAACCTTGAACCCTGCAATCATACTGGCAAAACACCTCCCTGCTCTCATGCCATCGTAAAAGCTGGAATCAAAAAGGTAGTCATTGGTACGGAAGATCTAAATCCTATGGTCGCTAAACAAGGTATCCAATACCTTCGAGAATATAATATTGAAGTAAAGGTTGGGATATGTGAGGTGGCCTGTTATAAATTAAACAAAGTTTTTTTTACTAATCAAAAGGAAAAGAGAGCTTTTGTAAAATTGAAATGGGCGCAAACCGCAGATCAGTATATTGGAGACGCAAAAAGGAATATTGCCATAAGTAACAGTTATACAAATATCATAAGCCATAAATATAGAACTGAGATCGACGGCATTCTAGTTGGATATAATACTGCATTACAGGATCAGCCAACATTAAATGCTCGACACTGGAAAGGTGAGCAACCCGCACGTATTTTCTTAGATTGGAGGTGCATGATACCTCGAGAAATAATAAACAAAACATTTCAGCGTACCATTGTGCTAAATAGTGTTAAAACGGATAAAATAGATCATATTGAATTTGTTAAGGTAGATCGGGGCGCAGCACAAATCGCCAAAAAGTTGCTTGATCTAAGGATTGCATCTGTTTTAGTTGAAGGAGGGGCTAAAACACATGATTTATTTATTCAATCCAATATTTGGGATGAAGCGGTTGTACTAAGCAGTAACCAGATATTAAAGAAAGGTATTCGAGCTGCTCAACTGAATGGTGGAATGCTGCTTCGTACAAAAGAAGTTCGTAGCGATACCATACTTCATATTAGTAATTCTGACTTCATCAAGTGATTTTTATAGTCCTATCCATAGTATTTAATGCCTATGTCGGAATTATTTTTAAGTATTTTGGCAAGTGGAAGATTGATGCCCAAATTGCCATTGTGGTTAATTACATGGTCTGTATTCTAGTAGGATCATTGATAATAGGATCAATTCCTTTTTCAAATTCTACTTTTTCAAGTGATTGGTTTCCTTGGAGCTTACTTATTGGCTTTTTACTAATCCTAATGTTTAATGTAATGTCTTTGGGATCAGTGCGCATAGGGGTCACATTAACCCAAGCAGCTAACAAAATGTCACTCGCTATCCCTGTCTTCTTTTCTATCTACTTGTATCATGAGAACATTAATTTTGTTAAGATAATCGGTCTTGCAAGTGCACTTATAGGGGTATACTTTATTACGTTGCCCTCTTCACATAAAGGAGCTCGTAAGAATAATTGGTGGTTGCTCCCGCTTATGTTTATTGGAAGCGGCACCATAGACGCTATCACCAAGTATATCGAAACACAATTTATACAGGACAACCAATCGTTAAACTATTATTTAATTCACTCTTTTGGAGCAGCCGCTTTCCTTGGAACAATCTTTCTTGTAGTACAGTTTGTTCGAAGAAAAATTGAACTAAACATACGTTCTGTTGTAGCAGGTATCATATTAGGAGTCCCCAATTATTTTTCTATTTATTTCCTAATTAAGTCGTTGCAATATAACGAACTTAGTAGCTCTGCCATTATACCAATCAATAATATCGGTATCCTAGTTCTTGTTACATTGTATGGATTTCTTATTTTTAATGAACGATTAAGTCGTAAAAATAAAATTGGTCTTGGTTTAGCTCTTCTATCCATTCTACTTCTTTTATCTGGTAAATAAATGAATCGTTATAAAACTTTAAAGAACAATAGCGAAGCTCTTTTTAAAGAAAAGGGAAGTAAATTTCTAGGGTATGCATATCCTATTCGTACTGAAAATGATATAGAGCATACCTTGCTTAGCATTAAAGCGAAACATCCAAAAGCGACCCATCATTGCTATGCTTATAAGCTAGGATTGGAAGATTCTATTTCAAGAGCACAAGATGATGGCGAACCAAATAATAGCGCCGGAAAACCTATTTTGGGACAAATTGAAAGCAACGAACTATTCAATGTCCTGATTATCGTTGTACGATATTATGGTGGAACGAAACTAGGGGTTGGAGGCTTGCAGATTGCTTACAAAACTGCCGCCAGGCTGGCCATTGAGGCCAATGAATTCGAAGAAAAAGAAGTGCCCACTTTCTATACAATCAAATTCCCCTTTGATCTACAAGGCATTGTAGATCATTCAATAAAGAACCTCTCTGGCATTGTTTTAAACAAATCGTTTAACCAGGCATGTGAGTATCAGGTTCAAATTCCTAAAGAAAAGTCCACTCAATTCGAAGAACGTATTGCATCACAAAGAAATATAACGTGCGTTACAGAAAGCTAAGTGCTTCCTCTACCATATTCTTAGAGCCGATAAAAATTGGTACACGTTGATGTAATTCTGATGGTTCAATCTCTAATATTGACTTATGTCCATCACTACTCAAACCTCCGGCGTGCTCAACCAAAAAAGACATTGGATTACATTCATATTGTAGTCGAAGTTTGCCAGTGGTATTGTTATTATCGGCCGGATAGAAGAAAATACCACCTTTGATTAAGGTACGATGCATATCCGCCACCATACTACCAATGTAACGATGAGTATATGCTTTCTTATCCCCTTCGTTTTTCATACAGTGGCTTAAATAATTCTTAAGTCCATCATGGTACTTTTGAGTATTTCCTTGATTTACAGAGTATATTTTCCCATCGACAGGGACTTGCATATTAGGGTGTGACAAACAAAACTCACCAATTGTTGGATCTAGTGTAAATCCATTTACACCCTGCTTTGTACCATAAACCATCATAGTACTCGAACCATATATCACATAACCTGCAGCCATTAGATTACTCCCCTTCTGCAAAAAATCACTTTCTTTTACGGGGGCTCCAATATCACTTTCTCTTCTGTAAATAGCGAATATCGTTCCTATGCTGGCATTTACATCAATATTTGAAGAACCATCTAAAGGATCAAATAAAACTACATATTTAGAGTTACAAGAATATTCATCTTCAAAAGCTACGAAATCATCGTTTTCTTCAGATGCAATACCCGCACAGTCCGTACTATTTTTTAAGACGCGGATCATAATATCATCAGCATATACATCTAGCTTCATTTGTTGCTCCCCTTGAATATTCTCAGTGCCACGAGCTCCTAAAATGTCAACCAAACCCGCTTTATTTACTTTTTCATTAATCATCTTACAGCCTAAACCTATATCACGGAGAATAGCTGATAATCCACCAGTAGCCTTGGGAAACATACGGGTCTGCTCAATTGTAAATTCGTCTAAAGTTGTCAATGTATTATATGGCTTCATGGCGGCAAATATAGCACTTTGCATTAATGCATTCTGTCTCCACGGACAGGAAGATTTTCCAGAACTGTCACCTCGGTATCTAACCAATACTGCCACCGGTTCTTTACTTTATCTTCTCCAAGATAAAATGTAGCGAGCTCAATAAATAATTTGTAATGTCCAGCTTCACTAATCATAAACTTTCGATAGAACTTTCTAAGGTAATCATCTGGCAACTGCTCACTTAAGATTCGAAACCGCTCACAACTTCTGGCCTCTATAAGCGCGCATATCAACAATTTATCCAACAAACGTTGGTTTGGTGAACCTCCCTTAATTTCATATCTCAAGAGCGCATTAACGTAAATATCCTTTCGTTGAGCTTGTAGCGTTATGTTCCTTTTTTTCATTTCATTAAGGACCATTCTAAAGTGCCCCCACTCCTCACTCACGATTGGCGATAATACTTCAACTAGTTTCATTTTGTCTGCGTGTAATTGTATTAAACTAATACAAGCGGTCGCAGCCTTTTGTTCACAATAAGCATGATCGTTCAGAATGTCATCAAGAGAGATGGCAGCTAAGTTTACCCAGCGAGGATCTGTGGGCAATTTCAAACCAAGTATTGAGTTTTCAGCAGTAGCCATTTTGCAAAAATATGAATTAATAAAAAGACCTAAATCATAGTATCTTTATAAAATCTTAAACAGATTAGTATATATCCTTGTCTTCTTATTTAGTACATTATCCTTGGTATGTTCTGCGCAAATACCAAAGGAAAAGATCTTTGTTAAGCATTATGATTTGGGATCTGGTATATCTCAATGTGTTATTAACGATCTTGTAGAAGATAAAAAAGGGTTTATCTGGATCGCAACTCTTGACGGGCTGAATCGATTTGATGGATATGATTTTAAAATCTTTCGGTATGAGCCAAACGATTCTTTGAGTCTTCCAACTTCTAAAATCAATAAAATATTCTATGACAGGGGAAAACATTTATGGTTGTATACAGACAATGGATTGGTTGTATTCAATATAGAAAAAGGACAAATTGTAAAAAACAGCTTCCTTAAGAAGGGGAGCTTTAAATCTGTTTGTCTTGCCGATGACAAAACACTTTGGGTATACAGCCGTTACAATCAGCTATTACTTATTGACAAAAATGACTTCTCGGTTATTCAAAAGACCAAAGAAAACTACTTAATGACAACAAGTGAGCCTATTTTGAATGCTTTTGGGCTTAAAAACAAAGTACTTCTAGTCGGTAAAAACGGTTCTGTTTACACCTATAACTTAAGAACTAATAGCTGGATGAAACGAAGTCCTCATTTTGGTGATGAACAAGTCAATTTTAGCACAGCATGCTATGATCAAAATGAAACAATCTATTTAGGTTCTTTGCATATGGATTTGCTTGAATACAACACCGAGAACAATACATTTGAAGTAAGTATTGTCAACCAAATGAAAAGAGAGCTCATAGGGGTTAACGATATTCTATATGATAGCTCAACAAAAAGTATGCTTATTTCAACGTATGGCCAAGGCATTTTCTCCTATAATACGCTTAGTCAAAGCATAGTTCAATATAAACAAGGTGATGAACTGCTTCCCTTAGCAGCGAACTACTCCAAAAAAATATTACGAGATCGAAATGGTACCATCTGGATCGGTTATGATGGTAAGGGTCTAGATGTTTTAGATCCGAATCTAAAAAAATTCACACCAACCACCTTTGAATCACCTGTGGATGAATTCAATCTAAAATTTGTTCGGAGAATTATTGAAGACAACAATGGAACGATATGGTTTGCTACTTCTGGAAGTGGTCTTGTCGAGTATAACCCAAAGAAAAATACATTCACCTTTCATAATAAAGGCCCATTACTTCCTCAGGGAGAAAACTTTATCTTAGAGATGGTTTTGGTTAAGGACGATATCTGGCTAGGATTAAACGGAGGTGGCATCTATATCTTTAGTATTTCGCAGGGTAAAGTTGTAAAACAAATCAAGACGGGATCTGGAGAAGATGAATTGGGCAGTGGATCTGTTTGGTCTTTCTATTACGATAAAGTTCATGAAGGTGTTTGGGTTGGATCGGCCGAAACGGGAATAAGTCTAATAGAGACTCGTACCTGGGCAGTAAAGAAATATTTTTCTGGTCAAGATCCTATTTTTAAACAAAATGGAGTAAGATGTTTTGTAAAAAATCGAAGGGGTGAGCTAATTGTAGGAAGTACTAAAGGGATTTTGCGTTTTAATGAAGAGACTGATAGTTTTGAAAGAGTTTATCCAAAAGATGGCAGCCCCCTGAATAATAGTCATTCTATAAAATGTTTATACGAAGATCACAAAGGTCGTTTTTGGTTAGGAAGCGATGGTGCAGGTATAACAATTTTAGACTCCAACTACCAAGTAATTCGAAGTATTAGTACCGCAGACAAGCTAAGCAATAATGTTATTTATGGCATTCTAAATGAGAATAAATATTCCCTTTGGGTAAGTTCTAACAAAGGGTTGAGCAATATAAACTGGTCGGAAGATGATCTTTACAAGAACGGTAATTTTCTTATTTATAACTATGAAGCCCAAAGTGGACTTCAAGGGAATGAGTTTAACACGGGGTCTTATTTGAAACTTAAAGATGGCACTCTTGCTTTTGGCGGAACGAATGGCGTAAATATATTCAGAGGTGAAGACATTCGACCATCAAAAATTACTCCCAAGGTAGTGATCACAGATTTTTCTGTATTCAATAGAAGAATTAAGGAGAACAAACTTATTACGTATATCGATGAGCTTGATCTGGCTTATAACCAGAACTCTTTCTCGCTTAAATTTAATACTGTAGGCTTTACAATACCAGATAAGGTACAATATAGATATAGACTTATAGGATATGATGAAGAATGGGTAGAAGCTGATCAGAGAACTTATGTTTCATATACTAACTTAGATCCAGGAGAATATGAATTTCAGGTAAGTGCGTCAAACTATGATGGTTTTTGGAATAAGGACCACACCAGTTTAAAAATAAGTATTTCGTCTCCTATTTATATGCGTTGGTGGTTTATTCTTGGCATCTTGAGCCTATTAAGTTTTATCATATGGAGTTTTATTCGAAATAAGTCTATTGAACGTTCTGCCAGAGAATCACTTAAATTACAATACACAAAGGAGATTGCAGAAGTTGAAATGAAAGCACTACGTGCACAAATCAACCCACACTTTCTATTTAACTCGCTCAATTCAATCAATAATTTTATTCTTAAGAATGAAAACGCCAAAGCCAGAAAATACTTGGTAAAGTTTTCTCAACTTGTTCGGAATATCCTAAACAATAGTACAAACCCCTACCTTAGTTTAAAAGAAGAACTAGATACAATAAACCTTTATGTACAAATAGAAAGTATGCGGTTCGATAATCAATTCAATTTTGATCTTACTATTGAAAAAGGCCTCAATATTAATCAAATTAATATACCTTCATTGCTTCTACAACCTTATATAGAAAATGCAATCTGGCATGGATTACTGCATAAAGCCGGAGAAAAAAATATTGAAATTCGAATTCATCAACGCTCGGAGGACACCATTAGCATAGCCATTGAGGATAACGGAATAGGACGAAAAGAAGCACAGAAGTTATCTACTAACGATAGTAAAAGACGTTCGTATGGTATGCAATTAGGAGAAAACAGATTAAAACTTATGAATTCGGAGAAACAAAGTAAAGGTGACGTAGAGGTCATTGATTTATATGATGACCAAGGAAATGGTACTGGTACCTTAATCGAAATAACCCTGCCTATAATAGAATCCACTAAACGAAAACCAATCAATCAAAACTAATATCCACATGAACTATAAAGCCGTTATCATAGACGATGAGCATAACTGTGTAGAAATCCTGGCCATTCTCTTGAAACGAGATTATCCCGACCTTGATGTAATCAACACATTCACAAACCCACAAGAGGCGTTAGACTTTCTCCAATCAAACAAGGTGGATCTTGTTTTTCTTGATATTCAAATGCCGTTTATTACAGGTATAGAATTACTTACTCATATAAAAGAACCTGATTTTCATGTTATTTTCACTACTGCCTATGATCAGTATGCGATTGAGGCAATTAAACTGTCAGCTTTGGACTATATATTAAAACCAATCGATGACGAATTGCTGGAACAAGCTGTTGAAAAATTTCGAAAAATCAAGCGAAACAATATGAAAGATCAACTGCAGCAGTTTTTAATCCAAATGCAGAAAAGTAAGTCAGGCGGATCTTTTGAAGAAGACCGCATCTCTATTGCATTCCAGGATAAGATTTCTTTTTACAAGGCTGATGAAATTGGATATTGTCAAAGTCACGATAACTATACAACGATATTCTTAACGAATGGAGAGAAAGTTACAGCCTCAAAAACAATTAAACACTTTGAAGAAAAACTGATTCCCTTAGGTTTTATCCGAACCCATCAATCCTATTTAATTAACAAAAGCTTGATTAAAGAGTTTAGCAAAAAGGATGGTGGCTATATTATTATGCAAAACGGAACTAATATTCCTGTGAGCAGGCAGCGAAAAGAAGAAGTACTTCAACTATTTAAAAAAGTATAAATTGATCGATAGAAAAAAAACAATTGCAATTACGGGAGCAGCTGGATTTATTGGGAGCTGCTTAGCTAGTTTCCTGCATAGAGAAGGATATGTCAACTTAATCCTTGTAGATGACTTTTCGAAAGAAGTTAAATCAAGCAATACAAGTCAGTTTAGTTCTGATAACAAAAAGGACAGAACTTTATTTATACAAAGCCTACAAGAAATGGACTTAGATCTTATTATTCATCTTGGTGCACGGACAGATACTACTGAAATGGATTATGAGATTCATAAAACACTTAACTTAGATTATTCAAAAACTATCTGGGACTATTGTACCCAAAATAAAGTTCCTTTAATCTATGCTTCAAGTGCCGCTACGTATGGTGGAGGTGAATATGGTTACTCCGATTCACACGAAACCGTTGACAAACTTGTCCCCCTAAATCCATATGGCCTCTCTAAACAACAGTTTGACCAATATGTTCTACAACAAAAGGCTACCCCTCCTTTTTGGTATGGGTTAAAATTCTTCAATGTATTTGGCCCCAATGAATATCATAAGGGTAGAATGGCATCGGTCATATTTCACGCTTATAATCAGATAAAAGAAACAGAAGGCATGAAACTCTTCCGTTCTCATAACCCAAACTACAAGGATGGAGAACAAATAAGAGACTTTGTTTACGTTAAAGATGTGTTGAAGGTCATCTTTTGGCTAATGAATCACAAGGCCGACAACGGAATTTATAATCTAGGTAGCGGAACGGCTCGTACATTTTTGGACCTAGTAAAGGGAGTCTTCAATAGTTTGGACAAAGAGGAAGCCATTCGTTTTATCGATACTCCTGAAGATATTCGAGATAAATATCAATATTTTACGGAAGCTGATATGAGCAAATTAATAAAGCAGGGATATCCTTACAAGTTCTACACTCTAGAAAAGGGTATTCAAGAGTATGTGCAAGAATATTTAATGAACAGTCGGTATTTCTAGTTAAACATATTATCCTCAAGACTTCTAAAGTCTACGGGAACAAGTTTACTAACCCCAGCTTCCTGCATGGTAACACCGTATATCACATCAACCTGACTCATGGTTTGCTTATTGTGCGTAACAATGATAAACTGTGAGTTATCTGAAAATTTCCGAATCATTTTCATAAACTTGCCAACATTAGCATCATCCAACGGAGCATCAACCTCGTCTAATACACAGAATGGCGCGGGTTTAATCAAATAAATTGCGAATAGAAAGGCCGTAGAGGTCAAAGTTTTTTCTCCGCCAGAAAGTTGCGTAATCGTTTTAGGATTCTTTCCTTTAGGTTGCGCATAAATCTCAATACCTGTTTCAGCTGGGTCCTCTGGATCGGTGAGCTTCATATCACATTGATCATCCTCCGTAAACAATGCCTTGAACACTTCAATAAAATTCTCACGAACAGCATGAAAAGTATCCAAGAATTTCTGATTTGCATTATCCTCCACTTCTTGAATCGTAAGCAATAAGTTCTCCTTAGCTTGTAACAAATCAGCCCTTTGCTCTTCGATAAAGTCATAACGAGATTTCATTTCTTGGAAAGCCTCAACCGCCATTGGGTTTACCTCGCCGAGATTAGAAATGCGTTTCTTTAGTTTTTCAACGCGCTCTGTTAAGTCTTCTAATGACTCATCTCCAGTCCGGTCCTCTCCAAGAACTGCATCAAGGTCAACTTTAAACTCAATGTGCAAACGCTCCTTCATCGAAGTTAGTTGCAGTTTCATCTCATTCAACTTATCCTTAATTGAGTTTAACAGACCTTCTGATTGTTCTTTTTGACGTCTCTTCTTGTTTAAAGTACTTTCAAACTCATTCAATTTGTTTCGGAAATTGTAATAAGCTTGATCTTGTTCATTAAGCTGTTTCTCTTCTTTTTCTTTTTGTTGAAGCAAGTCATAAAGATTTTGCTCTGTTTCCTTCAGTAAACCTTGCGTTTCCGCTAACTGGTCTTTCGTCTGCTCTTCTTGTTTTACATAATCCTGAATCTTTCGTCCCGTATCTTCCAATTGCTGTTGCGTCAGCTTTCGTTCATGCTCTAACTCATTTAGTTTACTTTGCTGCTTTGTCAGGATAATATTCTGTGTATTATACTCTTCTTGTGTTCTATTATATTCTGCTTCAGCAACCTCAAATTTTTGTTTACTATTCTGTAATGAATCAAATGCTATATCAAGCTGCTGTTTCGCATCCTGAAAAGTACTTTTAGAGTAAGCTATTTTTTCATTCTTATCCGCAATATTCTGCTGTAACTGAGCGATACGTTCTGTAGCTTGTTCTGATTGTTTATTAAAATTCTCTATACCTTGGTGCAAACGAGCAATCTGAATGTCCTTTTGATTAATATCTCTTTCGAGCTCTTTAATCTGTTCCTCATTCATATCTGCATTAAAACCAAGAATTTCCTCTTGAAGTCCGTTCATGGCGTCTTTTAAGGATTGCGCCGTAGTTTCCAATAGAGTAATCTCATTCGTTAAGGTTTCTAAACGTTGTGTTCGACCAATTTTATTGTTCTCAAAAACACCTTTAAAACCTCCTACTAAGGCCTGCTGAGTAGCAAACATCTCACCATTTTTGTGCAAGTAGATTGTATCACCAGTAGGTTGATCAACAAGTACATCTTTAATAATTACATTACCCAATAAACTGTCTAGGAGTTTACGATATTTATCTTCAGACTGAATTTTATTCAGTGCTGCATTCGGATCAGTATTTCCAGAAATCTCATCTTGAATTTCTGAAAGTATAAAGAATCCTACTTTTCCCTTCTTATGATGTTTGAGTAACTCGATAGCTTTAATGGCCGCTCCTCGGTTTTCTACTACATAATAATTTAAGTATTTATCCAAATAACTTTCGATACAAGATGCATATTCATTATCAACCGTAAAGATATCAGAGAGTAAAGGTGCTTCTATTCCCCATTCCTGATTATTTTTTAAATACTTAATACTTTCTGGAAAGCCTTCTAACTTTTCAACTAAATCTTTAATAAGTTGATGTTCATTTTTCTTGGCATCTAACTTCCTATTCTCATTCATCCAAGCATTACGCTTGTCTTCGAGTTTTTCTTGTGAAACAAGCAAATTATTAGCTGCTTGTTCTCTTTTGGCCAACAGCTCTTGTAACCGCTCTTTTTCTAATATCAATTCCTCTTCGGCTACCTTCAGCTGCTGCTGAGCCTTTTCTAACTGCTCAAGCTTTTGTGCATTGTCTTGTTTAAGTTGCTCAATACTTCTGCTATAATTGCTAATTTCACTTTCAGAAATAGCCATAAGCTTTTCCGCATCAAAGCCTTGAACTTGAAGTTGTTGATGTTCAGCCTGCCTATCATCTACCTCTTTCTTACGCTCATCATATACCGAACGTTTTTCCTCCAAATGCTTTCGAACCGCCTCTATTTTTTCCTTAAATTCATCTAAACCTTCTCTGTGTTTTGAAGTATTTCTTGCGTTATCCTCTAAGGATTGCTTCAAATTTTCAATCTGAACGTTAGCCTCTGCAACGTTTTTCTTTATACTTTCTTCAAGTTGGCTTAAGTGATCAATACGTTGCAATGAAAGGCTTTTGTCACTCTCTCGGGACCGAATACCATCTTTCAGTTCGTTAAATCTCTTTTGTAGCTCCTGCAATTGATTCTCCTTTTCGATCAACTGTAACTTTCTTTGCTCAAGATCTGCATCCTCTTTCGCAATGGCTCCATCAAGAGATAATATCTTATCTAGCTCATCTTTTTGTTGAACGTTCAACGTTTGATAGGATGAGTTAAAATCTTCCAAAGAGGCCTTCGCATATTCAATACTCGCTTCTTTATAATCTCCTTTAATAGTTAGATAGCGTTGAGCCTTCTTGGCCTGATTTTCTAATGTCCGTAGGTTATTTTTAATCTCGAACAAGAGATCTTCTATACGATTCAAATCTTGTTCGGTAGCCTTTAATTTGTTTTGAGCCTCTTTTTTTCGTGTTTTATATATTGAAATTCCTGCGGCCTGCTCTAGCATCCTGCGACGACTATTATCTTTATCCTTGATAATCTCATCAACCATCCCTAACTCAATAATTGCATAACTGTCAGAGCTTACCCCAGTATCCATAAAGAGGTTGTTGATATCCTTCAAACGACAGCTTACATCATTTAATCTGTACTCACTATCTCCATTTTTGTAAAATTTACGCCCGATGGTTACCGTGTTAAATTCCGTTGGAAGCAAATTCTTTGTATTTTCAAAAGTCAGGGCAACCTCAGCTAAACCAGAACTTGAACGAGCTTTAGAACCATTGAATATCAAGTCTTCCAATGATTGTGATCTTAAATTTCGAATCTTATGTTCTCCAATGACCCAACGTATGGCATCAACAATATTGGACTTACCACATCCATTGGGCCCTACGATCCCAGTTATTTGATTATCTAAATTGACAACGGTCTTATCCGCAAAACTCTTAAATCCTTTTATGTGAAGTTGTTTCAGTCGCACGTTTTTCTATTCTATTTGAGCGTGAAAATACCGCTTTGACCGCATTAAATAAGGTAAATATTCTGCGGAAAAACAAAATCGTGAATAAAATGTGAGTACTGTGTTTATCCGTGTATAATTAGTTAAAAAAAGCCCTTAAATTGTTGAAAACAACTAATTTATCAAGAATAAACTATGCAAAATATCTTAACTCTTAAAAAAGTGTGAGTTGTGCGTGAGCACCTTCTAGTTGCAGCAATTTTCTTTTTGCAGAAATACCACCAGCATATCCAACCATCTTTCCATTCGTTCCTATTACCCGATGGCAAGGTACTATAATTGAAATCGCATTAGCTCCATTAGCACTTGCAATAGCCCTAATGGCTAGCTCATTACCCAGCTTTACAGAAAGCTTTTTATAGGTCGTTGTTTTACCATAAGGTATATCTAATAGTGCTTTCCAAACATCCTTTTGAAAGGTGCTACCAACATACATCAATGGAATTTCAAACTCAGTACGTTCATCAGCAAAGTATTCATCCAATTGATTTTTGGTCTTTTCGATTACGTCGGTACTTCCATCTTCATAAACTGCTTCCAGTGAAGAACACAACCTTTTGTCTATACTTGTTCTGCTTTTCCGGTGCTTCCAGTCACAAAGACATAGCTTCCCCTTATGGGAACCAAGAATCAACTCACCATAAGGTGATTTGTATGAAGAAATTAAAATCAAGTTCTTTTTGATAGATGTAATATAAAAAAACCTTCTGACTAAGCAGAAGGTTTGTATCATTTAAATTCGTTAAAATCTACTTAGCAGGTTTTTCACCACCAGTTGGCGCTGGTACAGGCGTAGGAGTTTTAGCTCCACCCTGAGGTGCAGTATTATTTGCAGGCGGCGGTGTAGCAGCAGGAACCTGTGCTGGAGCAGTTGTTGCCTTTAAGGGGGCCCCTGCTTCATTTCCTACAGCCTTCGTATTGGTTGGCTTATCCATTAAAACAAAGGAAAGTAATACGACAAGTGCTAAAGCACCCATAGCATACCAGGTTCCCTTCTCAACAGCGTCTGAACTTTGTTTTGCACCCATAACAGAGTTCCCAAAACCACCAAAAGTTCCTGACATCCCACCCCCTTTCGGGTTTTGAATCAGAACGAAGAATGACAATACTACACAAATAAGTATTATTAATATTAATAAAATCGTACTCATAATTTCTTTATTTCAAAAGATGTAAATCTTTTATCCGGCTTGCAAAATAAGTTCTTTTTTCAGGATTGAGCAAACTTAATTTCTTATATAATTCAATGGCTTTCTCGGTTTTACCCTGTTGCACATATAATTCCGCAAGGGGCTCCGTTACTAAACCATCCCCGAAGGACACTGATTTCATAGCTTTTTCGAAGATTTTGTCTGGCACAACGTCTTCTTCATCATCCATTGCCTCGGCCAGTTTTTCCTTCTGCCAAGCAGAACGAATAGCATCCTTTCCTTTCTTCTCTTCGGCCTCATGTTCACTTTTAGTCTTAAAATGATTCAACCAATCCGTAAAACTCATCATTACCATAAGGTCGCCCGGATCTTCAGCTGATTTTTCTTCATTTTTTTCGACAGCTCCAGTTTTTGCCTCTCCTCTTTTTATAGGACTTTCTTCAGGCAACTCGTTGATCAACTCCAACACATCTTTTTCATCCTCTACAAGTTCATTTAAAAGAGTTTCTTTGGTACCCATTGCTCCGTCCGACACATCTTCAACGACTTCTTGCGAGGAGTTTGATTTTTCAAGCGGATGATTTTCCTCTTTCTGAACAGTTTCTTCACTAAGAGGCTGTGATGTTTCATTCTTATCAAGTTGCCCCTGTAAGCTAATATCTTCTGAGTTTTGAGTGAATCGTTTAGAAGTAACTACAGAGAGGTGCAGCGGATTATCAACATATAACAAAAGTTTTTTCTTGTCAGCTGTCGTTTCCCCTTTACGCCTTATGTTAAGCAGTTGTAACAAGGTAGCATAAGGATACTTGTCAGCAAGCTCATCGTATTCCTCCTTGGAAAAGGAAGACAATTTAGCATGGCCCTCTAAAATTTCATTAAAATCACTGCGCTCCATTGAGACGCAAGATACGTCAATTTACTTTTCTCAGGTGTCATTCTATATGTCTTATCCTTGAACATAATCATTCTTACTTTATGTAAACAGCGAGATGGATATTTGGTAAATTTTTTAACGAGCAGGAGGATTAAAAAACTTCATTAGATTAACTTAGCTGAAATCAATTTTAGATAGGACAAACATGGCAATACAATTATTGGAAAATTACGCAGAAGGTAAGTGGGTCAAAGGACAAGGGACTGGACAGACGTTGTTTAATGCTTCTACAGGAGAAGCGCTCTACTCAGCCAGTAGTAAAGGTTTAGATTTTGGTGCAATGATGCACTATGGTCGCACTAAGGGCAGAGAGAAGCTAAGTAAAATGGGGTTTCATGACAGAGGTCTTATGCTTAAAAAACTAGCCTTACACCTGCAGGCTAAGAAACGAGATTTCTACACGATTAGTTTTCAAACAGGTGCCACCAAAGTTGATTCCTGGATTGATATCGAGGGGGGGATTGGGAATCTATTTACCTATGCCAGTTTGCGGCGCCAATTTCCTAATGAACCCTTTTTTCTAGAAGGTCAGGTTGCTAACTTATCTAAAGAAGGCACTTTTATTGGTCATCACATTATGACGCCTAAAGAGGGCGTAGCCATTCATATCAATGCATTTAACTTTCCCGTTTGGGGCATGCTCGAAAAAATCGCTGTAAACCTTTTAGCTGGTGTTCCTGCAATTGTAAAACCCGCTACAATTACCTCCTACCTTACGGAAGCAGTGGTAAAAGAGATTATAGCTTCAGAAATTCTACCCGAAGGAAGCCTGCAGCTTGTATGCGGTAGTGCACGAGGTATTCTGGACCATGTAGAAATGGGAGATACAGTAACCTTTACAGGAAGTGCTTCTACTGGTCATATGCTAAAAGCAACACCTCGTCTAGCAGAAACAGGTGTCCACTTTACGATGGAAGCCGACTCTTTGAACTGCTGTGTTCTAGGCAAAGATGTCACTCCTGACATGCCTGAGTTTGATATTTTTATTAAAGAAGTTGCTAGGGAAATAACAGTAAAGGCAGGACAAAAGTGTACCGCAATTCGTAGAGTTATTGTACCAGAGGAACAAGTAGAAAATGTCAAAAATGCATTAGGTGCAAGACTTGAAAAAAATATCATAGGAAACCCTACAAATGAAAATGTGCGCATGGGTCCGCTCGCTGGCACAGACCAGCGAAATGATGTATTGGAAGCCGTAGAAAAACTACAAGTTGAGAACGATCTTATTATCGGAAATGCAAATGAGCATTTTGATGTTTTAGATGGAGATGTAGAAAAAGGGGCTTTCTTAAAACCTATGATTTTCTTTAATGACGCCCCCTATGAGAAACTGGCATGTCATAACGTAGAGGCATTCGGACCAATTTCTACAATTATGCCCTACAATGATTTAGAGGATGCCATTGCACTGGCTAAGTTGGGCAAAGGTTCTTTGGTTGGTAGTATCGTTACAGCAAATAACACAATTGCAAAAGACTTCTTGATGGGCAGTGCTAGTACACACGGGCGAATACTTATCTTAAATAAGGACTGCGCTAAAGAAAGTACAGGACATGGTTCTCCAATGCCTTTATTAACACATGGAGGTCCAGGACGTGCTGGCGGTGGAGAAGAAATGGGAGGTGTACGCGGCGTAGCTCACTATATGGACCGTACTGCTATACAAGGCTCTCCTACTACGATTATGGAGATTAGTAACCAATATCAAATGGGTGCCAAAGGAAACATTACCGCTGAACATCCCTTTACCAAGTTCTATGAAGAGCTTACGGTAGGTGATCAGCTAATATCAAAGGAGCGCTTGATAACTGCTGAGGATATCGATGCATTTGCAGAATTAAGTGGCGACCACTTCTACGCACATAAACGTGATACGAATTTCGAGGATACCATGTTTGATGAACAAGTAGCACATGGCTACTTTATTATGAGCGCTGCCGCTGGTTTATTTGTAGATCCCATCGAAAAGAATCCAGTACTATTAAACTATGGTATTGATGAACTGCGTTTCACAAAACCTGTTTACCCCGGCGCTAAAGTGCATATTAAATTTACCTGTAAAGAAAAAATTCCAACGGAGGCAAAACCGGAGGATGAAGATCCTAAGAACCGTATTAATAAAGGAATTGTAAAATGGATGGTGGAAATGTATGATGATAGCGAAGATCCTTTAGTTGGGGTTGCTACCATCTTAACCATGGTGAAACTAAAGGACTAATTAGTGTCGTTTAAAAGAGAAAGAAAAACCCATAAGCCGTTATATTCTCTTATAAATAATATAACATATTGCTTAGATATAAAAGTTGTTCTAAATAACATCTGTACTTAATTTCGAGGGCATATTCAATATGAGAACTCTTCCCTTATTCGTAATTCTTTTGATCTTGACAACGACTCTGCGCGCTCAAGAATTTGAAGGCAAGTGGCTTGTGCAGAAAAAAGACGGTGTAGTCAAAATCTTCAAAAAGGGGAATAAATACTTTGGTAAAGTTGTTAAGGCTATTCCCTCTAAAGGTAAGAACGGCAAGTTATTACTTGACGAGAAAAACCCTGATCCCACTAAGCGAAATCAACCCATTCAAGGCTTAACGTTTCTAACTGATTTCAAACTAAAAGGCAAAGAGCTGGTAGGTGGCAAATTGTATGACTCTAGAACAGGTAAAAGTTACAAGGGTAAAATTTGGATAGAGAATGGAAAACTTATGGTAAGAGGCTATCTAGGCATTTTTTATGAAACACGAGTGTGGACACGTGTCAAGTGAAGAATATTCTTAAAAACACTTTATCGCATTACAAAATCTATGGTTTAAAACTTAGTACTAAGACAATGATTTTTTTCTGATATAGTAATACAGCTATCTGAAATTTGTGGCAACTGAAACCATTGTGGTTTCTGACATCTGCCTTGGCACCTAATGTCAAGTTAGCAGGTAAATTAAATCTATCGATGATATAATCGTCCCCTATGAATCAACTACCGTAAAATTATTTGAGCCCCTTCATATTATGAACACATAAATTAAGTGAAACGTCTCTATGATACAGCTATGCACATGATATGACTTTTGTCAATTTTTTATTTGAACATTCAAATTAGCTTTGCGAGAAGTTATGAGTAACGAGTATAAATATTGGAGCAAAAAGTCTCAAGAGGAAATTAAGGAGACTATTTTCAGCGCTTTAAGCAAAAATGTGAATTATCACGATCAATCTATTATAGGAATTCCTGCATCCTATCTGGATGGCCAAGTCTTTAATAAAGATGCATCTTTTGTAAAAGATGCTCCCTATATCTCTACGCTGCTTCAAAACCCCAACCATATTGGTTGTCATACACTTGGTGAGTCGGAGTCTTTTTTTGCTGGAACGCAAGAAATAGAACAAGAATTAATTAGATTGTGTGCCACTGATATTCTTAAGGCTAAGGACGAAGAGATAGATGGTTATGTAGCAAGTGGAGGAACTGAAGCAAATATGCAAGCAATATGGATTTATAGAAACTACTTCATCCAAAAGCACAATGCTAAGAATGAAGAAATTACCATTCTTTGCAGCGAGGATAGTCACTACTCCATGGACAAAGCCAGTAATGTTTTTTCAATTGGTATCGTAAAAGTACCAGTAGAAAATGACACTCGTAAAATTAGAGCAGAACGTGTTACAGCTACCATACAAGAAGCTAAAGCTGCGGGCAAACAATATTTTATTGTTATCTCAAATATGATGACAACCATGTTTGGCTCTGTAGACCCTGTGGATATTTATACCGACTGCCTAGAAGAGGAAAACTGTTCATATCAACTGCATATAGATGGCGCCTACGGTGGTTTCTATTATCCATTTACTACAGAATCGGATAAGCTAACCTTTACAAATCCCAAGATTACCTCATTTACACTTGATGCTCATAAAATGGCACAAGCTCCATATGGTACTGGAATTTTCTTAATAAGAAAGGAGTATATGCAATATACCAATACAAGAGAGGCCAAGTATGTGGCCGGAGAAGACTACACCTTAATAGGAAGTCGATCTGGAGCAAACGCAGTAGCCGTTTGGATGATCCTAATGAAAAATGGCCCATACGGTTGGCACGAAAAAGTTTTCGTATTACAAAAAAGGGCCGACTGGATGACCGAAAAGCTTAACAAAAAAGGAATTCAATTCTATCGTCATGCTAAATCAAATATCATTACCATACGCAGCGAATACATCCCAAAACAGATTGCTGTTAAATATGGTCTTGTACCAGATAATCATGATGCACCTAACTGGTATAAAATTGTTTTAATGGAGCACGTAACCGTAGAGAAACTAAAGGCACTTCTAGATGATATGGGTGCTATGCAACTTGAAAATGTTTGTGCATGTAGCAATTGTGCTAACAACTGCAAAAAAGACAAAGAGCTAGTATAAGTCAGGAAATAATTTCATTACCGAGTCAATCTCGCTAGGCTTTAAATAACGTGACTCGAAACGTTTTGGCATCTCCCTATTCGTTATTAAACCATATTTCGTACGCGTTTCATCACTCCAAGAACGCAAAGCCTTACCTGCTCCCTTTTCGATTGTTCTATAATCAGTAGCACGTTCAGACTTCTTAATTCCTCCAGGTAAACCTTGATTGATGATAAACTTAATAAAGCCAAAAAAGTTAAGTTCATGAAAAAAATCGATATGCGCAAGCTCATGGGCTAAAACTCCATCTCGGGACAACTCCTTCAGATGATCAAATTGGAAACACATATAAGCCCCCCTTACATTCTTATTAATCTTTACAAAGTATTTTCTTTTTTCTGGTTTACGAAAGATTGACCACCAAGTGTATGAGGCTGCCATAGCCGACCCTTTCGTCCTAAGTTTTAGTTTAATATTGGCGTTGTCCAAATTAGGATAATACTTCAATGTACGGTCAAATGACTGCAACACTAGATCACGCATGGGTTGCCCCGAACTAATTTTACAGAAAAAAAGAAGCAATATGACTCCAATCCACTTAAGCATTGGTGAGTTTGTTTAATACGAAATAAACTGCTGGACAAACAATAGTATTTTTCAAAGTGATGTGCTTTCTCTTCAAAAGTACATCTTCATCCGTATAAGGATACCGAGCGCAATCACTAGGACGTACCTCATAAATTTGACAAGTATTATCCTGATTTAAAAATGTACAGGGAGAAGATTGTAATACATAATCATTCTCATTATCTAATATGAGATACTGCTGAGTAAAATCACCTTCTTTCAAACCAAGAAATTTAGCGATTCTCTTAATGTCTGGTGTTTTAAATCTCGGTGAATGATTTTTACAGCAATTTGCACAATCCAGACAATCAATCTCGGCAAATGCCTCTTCATGCAAGTCCGGAAGTTTTCTAATAACCTTCCTGTCCGGTTTTTTACTCAAGAATTTCTTAAACTTCTTCTGCTCTTTTTGAGATTTTTGTTTCCAGTTAGCATCAAACATTGACTACAGATTTAATACCATCAAGCATAGCTTCCACTAGCGCGGGTAAATCATAACTTTCCTGCCACCCCCAGTCTTTTCTTGCCGTACTATCATCTATACTAGCAGGCCAATCATTCGCAATTTCTTGGCGATAGTCTGGCCTATATTCTATCTCAAAATCAGGAATACTTTTTCGTATTTCCGCTGCAATTTCCTCAGGCGAAAAGCTTAATGCAGTGACGTTGTATCCCCGTTTGATACTTAAGCTTCCTTTGGGTGCATCCATAAGTTCCAAAGTGGCCCGTATTGCATCTTCCATAAACATCATAGGTAGATAGGCATCAGCTTTCAGAAAACAACTAAACTTCTCTCCTGCTAATGCTTTATAAAAGATATCTATGGCATAGTCAGTTGTACCACCACCAGGAGGGCTCTTGTAGCTGATTAAGCCAGGATAACGAATGCTTCTAATATCCATATCGTACTTCTCATTATAATAGGCACAAAGATTCTCTCCTGCATTCTTCGTTATACCATACATACTAGTTGGCTCTATAACCGTGGATTGACTTGTCTTATGTTTTGGACTAGAAGGACCAAAAACAGCTATAGAGCTGGGCCAAAAGATTTTGTTTAACTTAAACTCTCTTCCTAATTCCAAAACACCAATAAGGCTGGCCATATTAATATCCCAAGCCAATTTAGGATTCTGCTCCCCCGTAGCAGAAAGCACAGCGGCCAAAAGATAAATCTGTGTAAATCCTTCTTCACTAATAAAGTTTGCTATAGCATTTTTATTCAAGGCGTCCAACTGGACATAACGCCCCATACGTTCAAGTTGTGGATGTGATTCTTTTAGATCCGTAGGCAGTACGTTTTCCTTTCCATATCTTTTTCGAAGCGCCTCAGTTAACTCTACTCCAATCTGTCCACCCGCTCCTAACAATAATATTTTTTCCTGACTCATAGGTTATGAAAATAAAACCGTTGCAAAATACAACATAGAGGACAAAGTAAGTATGCTATCTTTGCGAAAGCATGATTTTTTTATCAGAACTATTTAAGGACAAATGGAACCCAAAGAACTTCTTTCTATTGGCTGGCCCCTGCGCAGTAGAAGGAGAAACGATCTGTTTATCTATCGCAGAAAAGATTATTACAATCTGTGATAAGCTCAAGATTCCCTTTGCTTTTAAGGCATCTTACCGAAAAGCAAATAGAAGCAGCATAACCTCTTTTACTGGCATTGGTGACCAAGAAGCTTTAGCCGTTTTACAAAAAGTGAAAGATACATTTGCTGTACCCATTGTTACCGATATTCATACTGAAGTAGAAGCCGCAACAGCCGCGGAGGTGGCAGACATATTACAAATACCGGCATTCCTATGTAGACAAACAACCTTGCTTCAGGCGGCAGCTCAAACAGGAAAAGTTGTCAATATAAAAAAGGGACAGTTCTTGAATGCACAAAGTATGTCTTTTGCCGCTAAAAAAGTAAGCGATAGCGGTAACGATAAAATAATGCTTACCGAACGAGGAACGACTTTTGGCTACGAAGATTTAGTAGTAGACTACCGATCTATTCCTATTATGCAACAAACACATTACCCTGTTCTGTTGGATTGTACACATGCTTTACAAAAGCCCAATCAGACATCAGGAGTCACATCAGGCCAACCAGAGTTTATTGAAACCTTAGCGAAGTGCGGCATTGCCGCAGGTGCCAATGGACTATTTATTGAAACACACCCGGACCCAAAAAATGCAAAAAGCGATGGCCTCAACATGCTGAATATCAATAAACTGGAAGACTTATTAAACAAATTAGTTAAACTAAAAGAAGTTTTATAACTTTCAATGGCTTTAAAGAAGCAACCACTTGATTCCCTAAAGCAATTTATCCCAAAGGGCACCTTTGACTATATATACTCATATCTGGTAAAGTATAATATCAAGCTACGAATTACTAAAGAACGAAAAACAAAATATGGAGATTACCGCCCTGCTATGAAGGGGCAAGCGCACCGTATAAGTGTAAATGGCAACCTAAACCCCTATCATTTTCTTCTAACATTAGTTCATGAATTAGCGCATCTGGTTGCATTTCACGATTATGGTTTTGATATACAACCACATGGGAAAGAGTGGAAAACAACCTATCAGCATCTCATGAAGCCTTTACTGAACCCAACAATGTTTCCTGAGGACCTCTTAAATGCAATTCAACATTCGTTGGTTCATGTTAAATCTAGTAGCTGCTACGATGCCACCTTAGCTCTAGCGTTAAGACAATATGATGATAAACCTCTAGGCAGTATGATTCAGGATATTCCTATTGGCAGTTATTTTTTGACCTCGGATCATAAAAAATATAAACTCCTGAATAAAAGACGTACGCGATACGAAGCCGTTGAAGTCCTTACGAATAAACGTTACCTTTTTCCTGCATTATACGAGGTCGAAAAACTATAATATTTCGGTTCTGATTCCATATATTTGTAGGAATGAAAATTTCAGCAATGAAGAAACTGTTATTGCTTATTGTAATGTGCATATGCGCTTATCAAGGTAATGCTCAATTTAATTATACCTATACTGATGAAACTACCCCTGTTGTAGGCATCCAATATGGTGTTGTGGGCGGTGGTCACACAGCCATGCTCTTTAATAGAGATGATGTGGAGTCTGAGTTAATTAACCCAGCAACTATGAACTTTACTTACTTCGCTGGTGCTGAAAGAATTCGCTGGTACGTACCACACTTTGGTGTTGGCCAACAAGTCCTCTTTTGGAATGCAGGTGCTAAGTATACTGGTCAGTTTACTGCTGGTGATAACGTCCCAACATTTACTGCTACAACTTCTTTGACTTATGCCAAGATTCCTTTATTGTTTTATTGGAAATCATACAGTAGATGGCATCCAGACAGACGTATGAGAGCCAATGCTTATTTTGGACCGTATATTTCTATGTTAATGGATGCAATGGAAGAAAGTGTTATATCTGTTCCTGGTACTGATATACAAGATACTTATACCCTAAAATCGGGATCATACATAGGAAAAAATAAGGATGGAGATCAGTTTTTTGACGGAAATGCAGATGATGGTCAATTGTTTAAAATGTTTGACTGGGGTTTTACCATGGGGGCTGGCGTTGAGTTTAGACTGTGGCGTAAAACAGTTATAGCTTTAACGCTTCGTTCGGACTTAGGTATGGCTGAAGTAGAGAATAAAGATTTTCAGGTAGATGCCCCGGGCACAAATACTCGATATAGGTATTATAAGGACATTACCGAAAAATATGTTCCCTATACGGCAGCAGCGGGTCCTACTTTTGACAGTAACCGCCCAGAAACGCGTACCTTTAGTCTTGGAGCACAATTATCAATTAAAAAATACATTGGTGTAAAATAAACTACATGAAAAAAATATTTTTATCATTATTGCTTTTAGCCTGTTTTACTGCAAGTAAAGCACAAAAAGAGGGACGTCTCGGAGTTTATTCGGGGCTATATGTTTCATATTTAATGAATGCCAATGACTTTGAGTGGGGTGACTTTTTACCCACTTATAAAATTAGCGGTGGCATTGAAGGAAGCTACTTTATAACAGTAGGAAAAAAAATGGGGGTTGGACTAAGTGGGCAAATCGGATACTGGAACAATGGCCAAAATTATAAAGGTGCCTATAAAGATGGTTCTGAATATGAGGCTTATGCTAGACTAAATTATTTTAAGGCTGGACTTGCTTTAAATGTGAGTACTAATCTCAGACGCCGAGTTGCGGGAAGAATATTCGGAGGTGCTAACATTGGAGTATTAAATAACTATCAAGATCGTTATGAACATTTTCGTGCTGGAGACCAAAAACTAATTGTAGACATTAATAACCAAGACGTATACTATAGAGATCAATTTGATGAATATGGTCAACTTGATGAACCCTTGTACGAGCCTTTAGCGGTGAGTACCTTCTTTGGTGGAGGTTTTGATATTAAAATTACTGATGATTTTATATTTTCAATTAGCGGTCGTTTTGATATGGGTATGGGACAAATAGAAAAAGAATTTGATCGAACAGATCCCAATACAATTACTTTCAGTGGAGAACAATCCAGAGTAATAGACTACCCCTTTTATCCTTCAGCTATCAAATACCATGGTCCAACAAAGCCAGATATAATACGCCAACCTACTACCAATCAATCTATTGGCGTTTTTGTAGGTTTCTGTTATAGATTTTATAACCGAGATCGTACGGATATTTGGTATGTAAGATAGTTCAGATCAATATTTTGTAATAACAAAAAAAGTACCTTCCCAATGAAGGTACTTTTTTTGTTTATCCGAATAATTTTCTAGCTAATCTTGGAACCTAATGCAGCTTCATTATCTGGGCTGACAAATACCAACTTCCCGTCTTCGGTTTCACTCATAAGAATCATTCCCTCACTCATAACCCCTCTCATTTTTCTAGGAGCAAGATTGGCCACTAGCGATACACGCCTACCAATTATTTCTTCAACGTCAAAGTGTTCTGCAATTCCACTGAGGACAGTCCTTGTCTCGAAACCAACGTCCAAGGTAAGTTGTAGCAACTTATCCGCTTTAGGCACTTTAATGGCCTCAACAATCTTTGCCACCCGCAGGTCAATCTTGCTAAAGTCATCAAACTGAATTTCAGGTCCAATTGGATCTGCCTTCACAGCGTTCTCACTAGGCTTGTCGTCTATCATAACATTCTTTTTTAATTTTTGTATCTGCTCCTCAATCTTATCATCTTCAATCTTAGTAAATAGCAGTTCAGCAGGCCGTAAAGAGTAACCTGTTTTAACCAACTTAATGCTTCCAGCGTTTTTCCACTCGAGCATTTTGTCTATAACTTTTAATTGGCTACATATTTTCTCACTTGTGTTTGGCAAAAAGGGACGCGCAAGAATAGCAAGATTTGCTACGAGTTGTAGTCCAAGGTGTAAGCAGTTATCTATAAACGGCTGGTTTTCCTTCTGTTTCCAAGGCTCTTTCTCCTGCAAGTATTTATTACCTTCACGAGCTAAATCAATTACATTGAAAATCGCTTCTCGAAATTTATAACTTTCGATTCCTTGTTCGACCTTTGCCTTTGCAGAAACAATTTTCTCATATAAAAGATCATCAGCAGCATCTTTTACTTCCATATGAAAAGGAGGAATCTTTCCATCACAGAACTTATGGCTCAAAACCATAACACGATTCACAAAGTTTCCAAAAATAGCAACGAGTTCATTATTGTTTCTATCTTGAAAGTCCTTCCAAGTAAAGTCATTATCTTTTGTTTCAGGTGCATTAGCACATAATACATAACGCATGGCATCCTGCTGATCAGGAAAGTCTTTCAAATATTCATGAACCCAAACTGCCCAGTTTCGACTTGTGCTTACTTTTTCACCTTCAATGTTTAAAAATTCATTAGCAGGCACATTCTCCGGCAATACATATCCTCCATGCGCTTGTAGCATCGCAGGGAAAATAATACAATGGAATACAATATTGTCTTTCCCAATAAAATGAACAAGCTTAGTATCATCTTGTTTCCAATAGTCCTCCCAATTGGAAGTGACTTCTTTTGTGGCAGAAATATAACCTATAGGGGCATCGAACCAAACATACATAACCTTACCTTCTGCATTAGGTAATGGTACGGGCACTCCCCATGCACTGTCTCTAGTCATCGCTCTACTACGCAAGCCTTGATCTAACCAACTCTTACATTGACCATATACATTGCTTTTCCAATCTTTATGTTCTTCAAGCAACCATCTTTTTAACCAGTCTTCATATTTCGACAAAGGAAAATACCAATGTTTAGTACTTCGTTTAACAGGAATGGCATCGCTCAAAGCAGACTTTGGGTTTATTAGTTCATCAGGGCTTAAGGCCGAACCGCAATTCTCACATTGATCACCATACGCACCTTCATGAGCACATTTTGGGCAAGTTCCAGTAATATACCGATCCGCTAAAAATTGTCCTTTTTCCTCATCGTAATATTGCTCGCTTTCTTTCTCTTCAAAGACTCCATCATCATATAATTTTTTAAAGAAAGCCTGTGCCGTTTCATGATGTGCTTTCTTTGAAGTTCTGGAAAATGTATCAAAGGATATCCCAAATTCTTCAAAAGAGCCTTTCAGCAGATCATAGTAACGGTCTACAATTTCTTGAGGCCCTACTTCTTCTTTCATGGCGCGAATCGTAATTGGGACACCGTGTTCATCAGCTCCACATACAAATTTTACATCGCGCTCCTGAGCTCTTAAATACCGAACATAAATATCTGCTGGTAAAAAACACCCGGCCAAATGCCCGATATGTAATGGGCCATTTGCATAAGGTAACGCAGCTGTTATTAAGTATCTACTATATTTTCTCTCGTTTGACATTAAGTTTGCAAAGATAAGAGAAACCTATATGCAAACCACACCCCCACTCTTACAATCTGGAGATACTATAGGAGTATGCTGTCCGGCAGGTGCCGTTGAAGCTTCCAATATGGAAGCCATGTATCGTCAAATTAGACAATGGGGATTTAATCTTAAAACTGGCAAAAATGTAGGCAAAAGCTACTTCAAATTTTCAGCTCCCGATAAAGACCGACTCATGGAGCTCCAAGACATGCTTGACGATGAAGATATTCAAGCTATTTTCTTTGCACGAGGAGGTTATGGTAGCGTACGTATCTTAGACCAATTGGATTTTACCAAGTTTAAAGAACATCCTAAATGGCTTGTTGGTTATAGTGATATAACATGTTTTCATAGCCACGCGCACACCAATCTAAATATTATCTCACTACACGCACATATGGGTAGCGCTTATATTCCAGAAAAAAGAGAGCAGCTCAGTACACAAAGTATTTATGACGCACTAACTGGAGTCAAACATGCCTATTCACACATACCCCATTCCTTGCAACGCATAGGAAAAACAAAAGGGGTAATGGTTGGTGGCAATTTGGCATTACTTAGTGATTTAATAGGTACTGATAATGATATTGATACACAAGGTAAAATACTGTTTATTGAGGATATCAGTGAGTATCGATATAATATTGATCGAATGATGTGGCAGCTATTGCGCGCGGGTAAACTAGATCACTTAGCTGGCCTTGTTGTTGGCAGCTTTAATGATACGCAAGATAATGAAGTACCATTTGGAATGACTGAACAGGAAATTATTCATGAAAAGGTAAAACAATTCAAGTATCCGGTTTGTTATGACTTCCCAATAGGACATCAAACTCACAATTTGGCGATTAAAGTTGGAGCTACTTATGAACTTTCTGTTCAGGAGAATATTGTAACCCTCCAAGAAGTTTCTCAAAGCTAGATGTATGGAAAAACAATTGTAAACTCACTACCGACACCGGGCTCACTATCTACAGATATTTTAGCATCGTGTAAATCAATTACCCGTTTTACATAGGTTAGTCCAAGTCCAAAACCCTTTACATTATGTTTGTTTCCGGTATGAGCTCGATAAAACTTTTCAAAAATGTTATTGACGACATCTTTAGGCATACCAATGCCATTATCTCTGAATTTAATATGAATAGAATTCCCAAAATTCTCAGTTGATATCAAAATTCTAGGAGCTCGTTCACTATACTTAATGGCATTATCCAATAGATTAAAAATAATATTTGAGAAATGTACTTCATCTGCCATAATAAGGTGAGCAGCAGCTTTGAGATTCTCTTTCAATTCTGCATTAGCCTCGTCAACTTGTAACTTGGAATTATTAATCACCTTATGAATTACTTCATGTACATCAACTTGTTTAAGCTGCAATTTAATTTCATCCTTTTCAAGCTTCGCAGCATTTAGTATCCGCTCTACCTGTTTATGCATTCTTCTATTTTCTTCTTTAATAATATTTCTGTAGTAGCGAATATTTTCTCTGTCACCTAATACCTTATCATTATTTAATGCATCACTAGCCAACTGAATGGTAGCTATGGGTGTTTTAAACTCATGAGTCATATTATTAATAAAATCACTCTTAATTTCAGACAGTTTTCTTTGTGAAAGCATTGTACGGATAGTCAGAACAAACGCTGCTATAATAATGCAGGTAAAAAGTAATGCTCCAAGCACCATGAAGAACAATTGATTCTTGAAGTAGTCTTGTGGCTGTAAGATATGTAAATGAAGTGTCTCAGAATTGGATGCCGTCCTACCCGAAACGTTTATATTAAATATTTGCGGATCAGTAAAATACTCTTCTCGAAACCCTTCACTAAACAAAGTTTTCGCATCAGCACCATCAGTAACGCAATATTGAAACTCTTGTTTAACTCCTCGCTCAAGCAACTTACTTTCCAGCAAATGAGTCATTTCATAACGATTATATACCTTATGCGTTGGGGGCGAATTTGTAAAATCAGGTTCTTGCTCTTCAATAGGCAAAATCCCTCTTACCTTTCTATTGACAACAGAATCTTTTACAATATCTAATACAGAATGTACATCTCGTTGATATTGGTCTTGTTTTAACTTAATAGCCGAAGTGATCCATTGTACTTGAACAATTATTATTCCTAAAAGGGAAATGGCCGTTAGTGTTATAATAAGCGGAAAAAGCTTCTTCATTAGACTGTCACACAAAAGTACGCACTAAAATGGTGTAGTTTTTTTTTTAAGTTTTTTTTATCGGCTTTCAAACTGGAATAATTACTTTCGAAGGAATGTAAACATGGACTTTAATTTCAAAATAAAAACTGGGATTCAGCCTGAAGCAGGCAAAATTTTAATTGCAGAACCTTTACTTTCTGACCCTCACTTTCAACGCGGTGTTGTTTACCTCTGCAGTCATAATGCCGAAGGAAGTTTTGGTTTTGTATTAAATAAGCCCTTAGATAAAACCTTAGACTATTTTATTGAACCTCTTGAACGAGAACATATCCCTGTCTATTTAGGCGGCCCCGTAGATAATACCTCTATTCATTTTCTACATAATCAAGGTGACCTGTTGGGTGGTGAAAAGACAAATGAAACGATCTACTTCGGCGGTGACTTTGAGCTGGCCATTAAGCTATTACAAGAGGAAAAATTGAGCCCGCAGAATATTCTTTTCTTTGTTGGATACGCTGGCTGGGGGCAAGACCAATTAAACAACGAAATAGACAAAAAAAGTTGGCTTGTTTCTGATACAAGCCAACCTCAAGTTTTTAATCATAAAAGAGCCTCTCTTTGGGAAGAATCTATTTTGGCACTAGATAAAGTATATCATCCTTTGACCAAACTTCCTATAGACCCAAGTTTAAACTAAGCTTTTTTCTTAAAAGAATCGCTTACCACAAGTTCCTTTGAACCCGCTGTGTATTTATAAAATCCTTCTCCAGTTTTACGCCCCAAACGACCTGCTTGTACCATATTCTTTAATAACGTGGCGGGAGCATACTTCTGTTTACCAATTTGAGTTTGCATAACATCTAAAATACTTAGACAGGTATCTAAACCAATAAAATCTGCCAGTTGTAAGGGGCCCATAGGGTGTCCCATACCTAACTTCATGATAGTATCAATCTCTTCAACACCTGCTACCCCTTCTTGTAAAGAGATAATTGCCTCATTGATCATTGGTAATAAAATACGATTACTAATGAATCCTGGATAATCTTCAGCAGTACAAGGCACCTTACCAAGTTTAACTGCTAAACCAGTTGTCGTAGTTGTTGTTTCTAAACTGGTTGCATATCCATTAATGATCTCAACAAGTTTCATTACAGGAACAGGGTTCATAAAATGCATACCGATCACATTATGTGGCTTACTTGTCTTAGCAGCCAAACGTGTAATACTTACCGAAGAAGTATTTGAAGCCAAAATACAATCGTCACCAGTAAAACCATCCATCTGTTCGAATAAGCTCTCTTTAAACTCGATGTTCTCAGTAGCAGCCTCTACAACCATATCTACGCCTTTCAGCCCTGTTTCCATATCGGTAAAAGTTGTAATGTTTGCCAGTGCTTCGTTTTTTACTTCTTCTCCAATAATCTCCTTCTTAATTTGGCGATCAAAATTCTTTGTAATAGTCGCGAGTGCACGATCCAAGGCATCTTGAGATATATCCACCAAATGTACCTTATGCCCAGTTTGAGCAAAAACATGACAAATACCATTCCCCATCGTACCCGCACCAACTACTGCAACATTTTTAATTTCTTTATTCATTAGTTATGTTATCTAAATTTTAATAATTGCACGCAAATGTAAAGTCGATGCAATGATTAGCCATAGGCAACTAGCATAATTTAGTCAGATTTAATACGGGATATCAACATTCATGATTCAATTTGAAATAGTTAGGAAATATTGAAAAATTATGAAGTACCTTTGCGCCGATGTCAGTAAATACGGCTATTTTAAGGTCTTTTTCGTGCTTAATGCTCCTTTTTCTCGCGGCTTGTGGAACTGGAGAAAATGCACAGATTACTAAGAAATGGAAGACCATCGACATAAAAAATTCGAGCTTGGATCGAGAATTTGCCTATTACCAAACTTTGATGGATACCATCACCGAAAATAATGAACGATTAGAATTTTTTGACAATTCGGTAGATTCCTTTAAACGATTTACCACTGAAACATTTAAGGAACAACGAGAATTAATGAAACGAGAAGTTGAAAATTCCTTCATGGAGTTCAATCCGAATGGCAACGCCTATTTTACTTCTATCAATGGTGTTGATTCAGCAAAATGGAAAATTGAAGAAAATGAAATTGTTCTTGACACAGAAGAGTTTACTGGTGTTCCCGGTGTAATTCGTCTGGCGATTCTGGAACTTTCAAATGATAACTTAAAGCTTAAAAAAGTAGATCAATACGATACTAGCATTATTACACTCAAAGCAAGAAATTTATAATGGCACAAGATTTATACCAACACCCAGATTATTATTTAGTAGATGAATTATTGACCGATGAGCATAAGCTTATTCGAGATAGCGTTCGTGCTTGGATCAAAAAAGAAGTAAGCCCACATATTGAAGGTTGGGCTCAGGATAATAAGTTTCCAAGTCACCTTGTTCCTCAAATGGGCGAGCTCGGTGTTTTTGGACCTACCATCCCTGTAGAATATGGCGGTGGTGGCTTAGACTATATTAGTTATGGATTGATGATGCAGGAGATAGAGCGTAGCGATAGCGGAATGAGATCAACAGCTAGTGTGCAAGGGAGCCTTGTTATGTTTCCAATTCATGCCTTCGGAAGTGAGGAACAAAAGCAAAAATATTTACCTAAACTAGCCAGTGGAGAATGGTTGGGTTGTTTTGGCTTGACCGAGCCCGACAGTGGTAGCGATCCAGGCAGTATGATCACTAACATTAAAGATGCTGGCGATCATGTTATTCTGAATGGTGCCAAGATGTGGATTAGTAATAGTCCAGAAGCGCAAGTAGCTGTAGTATGGGCTAAAGATGAAGAAGGCGTTATTAGAGGTTTGATTGTAGAACGTGGAATGGAAGGGTTTACTACACCAGAAATACATGGCAAATGGAGTTTACGTGCCAGCTGTACTGGTGAACTTGTTTTTGACAATGTAAAAGTTCCTAAAGAAAACATCTTTCCAAATATTAAAGGCTTACGTGGTCCATTAAGTTGTTTGAGTAAAGCTAGATATGGAATTGCCTGGGGCGCATTAGGCGCTGCCATGGATTGTTATGATAGTGCCCTACGGTATACTTTACAACGAGAACAATTTGGAAAACCCATTGCAGGTTTTCAATTACAGCAAAAGAAACTTGCTGAAATGATTACAGAAATCACCAAAGGACAGTTATTAGTTTGGCGATTGGGTAAATTAATGAATGAAAACAGAGCTACTCCGGCTCAAGTGAGTATGGCTAAACGTAATTCGTGTGAGATCGCATTGAATATTGCTCGCGATGCTCGACAAATGCATGGTGGTATGGGTATTACAGGCGAATATTCGATTATGCGACATATGATGAACCTCGAAAGTGTTGTGACTTATGAGGGTACGCATGACATTCACCTACTAATCACGGGTATGGATGTCACTGGCATTAATGCCTTTAAATAAAAACAGATTAAAAGGCCTTGATATAATCAGGTCAAGGCTTTTAAGCAAGTTGAATTATTTTATGACTAGTTTCCCTCTTTTAAGTACCTCTTCACTTTGTTGCACTTGGTATAAATAAATACCCATGGCCCAAAAAGGTATCTCTATTTTTGTCTTTCCTCTTTCAAGTTTTTGTTCGAATACTTCCCTCCCTTCAAAATTAAAAATTCGAATTGTAGCGTTGGAAATATTTGATTTAATATAGATTATCCCTTCTGATGGATTTGGATAAACATGAATATTGATCTTGTCGTACATTTCTGAGATAGAGGTTGGAAAGGTCATATTACCTAATGAATCCAACTTCAACAAATACATATCACCATTGGGAATTCCCCCTAAATTAGCTAAGCCTGTAACGATAAACCCACCATCTGTTGTTTGCCTTATTTCATTGGCATAATCAAAATCAGTATGACCATATTCTTTATCCCATAATATGCTACCCGCAGTATCAACTTTTAGGACAGAAAGATTCGTAGCCCCTCCCGATGTACTAGAATTACTACTTCCAGCTAGGACATAAGCGCCATCCGTCGTTTCCCAAACTGATTTTAGCTCACTCAAGAACAGACCACCATATCTTCTAGTCCATATAGTATCGCCCATTGTATTTAGTTTTAATAAATACATTTTGGTATTACTCGATGTAAGGTCATATTGACTTCCGGCTATCAAATAATGACCATCACTAGTCTCGTGAACATCATAACCAAATTCATCAGTAGAATCACCAAAATTTCTTAACCATTGATTATTCCCAAGGCTATCTGCTTTCGCTACAAAAATATCTTTATGTTTATTAGAGTCATAGTAATCGATGTAGGTATACCCAACTATTATATAGCCTTTGTCAGATGTTTCATGTGCAGACAGTCCATAGCCAAACCCAGCAGATGTTGGTTCACTCCATGTCTTCCTCCAAACGACATGACCAGAGGCATTCAACTTTAGCAACATCATTCCTGAACCCGAAAAGTCTTGATAATGTCCTGCTACTATATAACCTCCATCTTTTGTTTGCTCAATGGAATGTGCCTCTCGAGCCCACAAACCAGCTGAATACGATGTATTCCAAATAGTGTCTCCCATTTGATCTACTTTGGTAAAATAAACGTTGTTATCATTATGAACAAGAATATAAGCACTATCCCATGTTGTACTGGCGTATTCTGATGGATAAGGTTTAGTCCATAGTACCCTACCCGAATCGTTTGTTCTAACCAAATTGGTTCCACCAATAATATATCCATCATCCCAGGTTTGTCTTACAGATTTACCTTCTTCTGTTAAGACCCCACCGTAAGTTTTTTCGAACGTAATCTGAGCAGAAGATACACAATGACCAAGAAGAAATAATACTAAAACGAGGACAAGACGATTCATAAGGCGAGAGTTTGTTCACCTAAGTTACATTTAATAATTGGACATAACAGGTACTAATATTCTATTTCCTCAAGAAAGTCCAATCATTTTACCCTCTCGTGATACTTAACCAGTTCACCAATCGGACGCTTTACTACCTTACCCAATTCAATCTCATATTGATAGCAGAGTTGCTGAATAATGTCTTGAAAAGAGTTTGCTACCGAACCACTAAAATGTACAGGTACCTTATGAATCTGTTTATAATGTAAAAGATTATTGATAAAAAAATCATTTAAACAGTCTTCAGCGATATTCTCTATAATGTAATGCCCTCTATGCTCAAGTGCAAATTTGGCAAAACGAGCCAAATATCTATTCGCAAATGGTTTTCTATATACATTATTCAATATCGTTTCTAGTTCGACATCAAACATTTTTTCAAAACCTTGAACCAATTCTTCATCCATAATACCCTGAAAATAGTATTGCAACAATTTACGTCCAATATGGTTTCCACTACCATCATCTCCCAAAATATAGCCTAGCGATGGTAATTTGTTGCTAATCCTTTTACCGTTATAGTAACACGAATTGCTCCCCGTTCCTAATATGCAGGCAATTCCTTTATCCATACTACAGGTTGCTCTGGCAGCAGCTAGTAAATCACCTTCGGTATAAATTGTTTTTATCTGAAAGAAGGCTTTCAGCGCTTTTAGTATAATCTTCTTACTATCTCTACTATTTACACCAGCACCATAAAAATATAGTGCGTCTACCTTTGTCCGTTGGGGGTTCAGTTTCAATTCTGACTCCAAAATATAGCGAATCTCATCAGCACTTTGCAAATAAGGATGCAAACCTTGCGTGCTAAATTTTCGGTTTCGCTTATCTCCTATTAACACCCAATCCGTTTTGGTACTTCCACTCTCCGCTATCAGTATGTTTTTAGCCATGAAAAACAAAAATACTTGTTCATAAATTGCCAAAAGCAAATTTTATACGCAATTATACAAGTATTACCTTTGCGCTTTCAATAACACCATGCAAGAAGCCACTTTAGAACAAGCAGTGAAATTAGGTCTTACAGAGGACGAATTTGAAGCCATGAAAAAACATTATGGTCGCACCCCAAACTTTACTGAGACTGCGGTCTACAGTGTAATGTGGAGTGAACATTGTAGTTATAAAAACTCAATCAAATATTTAAAAAAACTCCCCAAAACGGGTAGTCGTGTATTAGCCGCTGCTGGAGAGGAAAACGCTGGATTGATAGATATTGGTGACGGACTCGCCTGCTCTTTTAAAATTGAAAGTCATAATCATCCGTCGGCTATTGAACCCTTCCAAGGTGCTGCTACTGGTGTAGGTGGTATTCACCGCGATATCTTTACTATGGGTGCACGCCCCATTGCAACTTTGAATTCTTTGCGTTTTGGAAAATTAGAAGATGCCAAGACAAAACATCTTTTAAAAGGTGTAGTTTCTGGTATTGGTCATTACGGAAACTGCTTTGGCGTACCTACCGTGGCTGGTGAGACCTTCTTCGACGAAAGCTATAATACAAATCCGCTTGTAAATGCTATGAGCGTGGGTATTGCGGAAGTAGGTAAAACTTTATCCGCTATTTCGTACGGAGTAGGCAACCCTGTTTTTATTGTTGGAAGCGATACGGGTAAGGACGGAATAGGAGGTGCTTCTTTTGCAAGCGCTGATATTGATGAAGATAGTGCAAAAGATCTACCAGCTGTTCAAGTAGGTGATCCTTTTCAAGAGAAGAAACTCATGGAAGCTTGTATGGAACTTTTGGAAACTGATTGTATCGTAGGTATGCAAGACATGGGTGCCGCTGGGATTGCTTGTAGTACAAGTGAAATGAGTGCAAAAGGTGAGCATGGGATGAAAATCAACTTGGATAAAGTACCTACTCGCCAAGACGATATGTTGGCTTGGGAAATGCTTTGTAGTGAAAGTCAGGAACGTATGCTTGTGGTGGTAAAGAAAGGCCATGAAGCAGATATGATCCGCATCTTCGATAAATGGGATATTCATTGTGAACAAATTGGTGAAGTGACGGAGGGTGACAATTTAGAGTTTTGGCATAAAGGCGAAGTAGTAGCCAATCTATCAGCAGACCATTTAGTACTTGGCGGCGGAGCCCCCGTTTATGATAGAGCTTATACTGAACCTAAGTATTTCGAAGAAGTTAATGCCTTTAGTATAGATCAAATTCAAGAACCAACTGATTTAAAGGCTACAGCCAAAAAAATCATGACTCTACCCAATATTTGTAGCAAACGCTGGGTATATGATCAATATGATAGCATGGTGGGTACGGCAAATGCCTCTACCAATGCACCAAGTGATGCAGCCGTACTTCGGGTTAAGGGAAGCGATAAAGGTATTGCTGTAAGTGTAGATTGTAATAGCCGATTTGTTTACGCTAACCCAAAACAAGGTGGGTTAATCGCTGTTAGCGAATGCGCAAGAAATATTTCTTGCACAGGCGCTACACCACTTGCTATTACCAATTGTTTGAATTTCGGAAACCCTTATAACCCGGAAGTATATTTCCAATTTGTAAAGGCCTTAGAAGGTATGGGCGAAGCTTGTGTCAAATTTGATACACCAGTTACAGGAGGAAATGTTAGTTTCTATAATCAGTCACCCGATGGTGCTGTATATCCTACACCTACTATTGGAATGATTGGTTTACTAGAAGATATTGAAACCCGGATGACACTGGACTTCAAAAGTGAAGGTGATTTGATTTATATCATTGGTACTTCAAGAAACGATATCAATAGCTCTGAGTATTTGTATAATATTCATGGTATAAAGCATAGTCCAACACCACATTTTGATTTAGAAGAGGAATTTGCTATTCAAAAGACAATACGTGATTTAGTATCGAATAAGCAAATCAACAGTGCCCATGATGTTAGTGATGGCGGTTTATTTGTGAGCTTAATAGAAAGTGCTAAAGAACGAAATCTAGGATTTGACATTCACTGCAAAGAAGGAATTCGAAAAGATGCCTTCCTATTTGGCGAGAGTCAATCTAGAGTTATCGTTTCAGTGTCTCCTGATGAACAAGATCGTTTTGAAAAAACTTTGGGTAATACTGCTTTTGAAAAAATTGGTGTGGTTACCAATGGCGAAATCAAAGTTGAAAATGAGGGCTGGGAACGTATCGAAGATTTTGTAGCTCCTTATGAGACTACTTTAGAAAAGGCTTTATCGTAAAGAACGCTGGCAAGGTCCATTTCTTGTGCTGAAGTAATGCTCATAGAGGAAATGTGATCGTTTACCCGAAATATTGGTCGAACTTATATAGTGACTGGTACCGATACAAACAATTGTACAAGAACTGATAGCATACGAGCTTATCGTAAACCCCATACCAACTCTTATCATCACTTTCTCAATCGAACCTTGTACTTTATCCAAACCCAACTTCGGCAGTGCTTATTATTGAATCTAAAATTCCCATACGAGTTAAAGTAGATATTTATGATATTCTTGGAAAACGAATTGATCTTTTTGAAATAAGCAGCAAACAAAAAGATTTAGATATCTCCAAGCGAAAGGTTATTATATTATACGAATTGTTACCGAAGAACGATCTTATATCAAAAAGAAAGGCTTCCAGTTTGGAAGCCTTTCTTACTAGTTTATAAAATTATAAAGGTTTATTTCTTTTCAGCACCTTCAATTAAAACAACTGCTTTATTGTTATTCATTTCAAGAAAACCTCCTTGAATAGTATATAGCTCACTGCTGTTCTTATCCGTTAGGATTTTCATTTCACCTTCTCCCAAAGCAGCTACCATAGGTGCATGTTTATCAAGAATTTCAAAGTAACCTTGAACGCCTGGTAAATAAATACCATACACATCCCCTTCGTAAATCTTCTTTTCTGGTGTTAGAATATCGAGTTGCATAATTTAAAATTCTTTATTGTTCATTGACGATTACGCCTCTTCCATCATTTTCTTACCTTTTGCAATGGCATCATCAATTGTACCAACAAGGTTAAATGCTGCTTCTGGATATTCATCAACCTCACCATTCATAATCATATTAAAGCCACGGATTGTTTCTTCGATTGGAACAAGTACACCTTGTAGACCAGTAAACTGTTCCGCTACATGGAATGGTTGAGAAAGGAAACGTTGTACACGACGTGCACGGCTTACAGTTAATTTATCTTCTTCACTCAATTCGTCCATACCTAAGATGGCAATAATATCTTGTAACTCCTTATAGCGTTGTAAAATCATTTTTACATCCTGAGCACATTTGTAGTGCGCTTCACCTACGATATCTTCCGTTAAGATACGAGAAGTAGAATCTAAAGGATCCACCGCAGGATAGATTCCTAAATCGGCAATCTTACGAGAAAGTACCGTAGTCGCATCAAGGTGAGCAAACGTCGTTGCTGGAGCCGGATCCGTAAGGTCATCCGCAGGTACATATACCGCTTGTACAGAAGTAATCGAACCATTCTTAGTTGACGTAATACGCTCTTGCATAAGTCCCATCTCAGTAGCCAACGTAGGCTGATACCCTACCGCTGAAGGCATACGACCCAATAGTGCCGATACCTCAGAACCAGCTTGGGTGAAACGGAAGATATTATCTACGAAGAAAAGGATATCCTTTCCTTGCCCTTCTCCATCTCCATCACGGAAATATTCTGCTACTGTCAAACCACTCAAGGCCACTCGAGCACGTGCCCCTGGAGGCTCATTCATCTGACCAAATACAAATGTTGCTTTACTATCTTCAAGACCTTTAATATTCACTTTATCTAAGTCCCAGTTTCCTTCTTCCATACCGTGCTTGAAATCATCACCGTAGTTCATAATTCCTGCTTCAATCATCTCACGAAGTAGATCATTCCCTTCACGAGTACGCTCTCCAACACCAGCAAATACAGAAAGACCACCATGCCCTTTCGCAATGTTGTTAATTAACTCCTGAATCAATACTGTTTTACCAACACCAGCACCACCGAACAATCCAATCTTACCACCCTTTGCATAAGGCTCAATCAAATCAATTACTTTAATCCCAGTAAAAAGAACCTCAGAAGCTGTGCTTAAGTGTTCAAACGCTGGAGGCTGTGTATGAATGGGTCGACCTCCATCCTTACTGGGCTGTGGTAAACCATCAATAGCATCTCCGGTAACATTGAACAAACGACCTTTAATATTTTCTCCAACAGGCATCGCGATTGGCGCACCAGTATCAACAACTTCCATACCACGAGTCAAACCTTCTGTACCCTCCATCGCAATGGTTCGTACACTATCCTCACCAAGGTGCTGCTGTACTTCCAATACTAACAACGAGCCATCCTGACGAGTAATCTCTAATGAATTTAGGATTTGCGGTAGTTCGCCCCCTTCGAAGCTTACGTCAATTACCGCTCCAATAATCTGTTTAATTTTACCTGTATTTGCCATTATAATAGGTGTTTTTCTATTGTGGCGCAAAAGTAAATCAGTTCTACTTAAAATTCCACTATTTACAGCTCAATTTCAGTCCGTTTTTTATGAAATTAAGGTTGTTAACAGGTAATGCCCAAAAATGGATTTCTAGATTTTTAAACTTTACCTTACTCACTGTAGCTAAACAAAAAAATGGACAGCTAAGCTGTCCATTCTAAAATTATTCCTGTGTGCAAAAATGTTTACTCATCCTCATCGAACTCAAGTAACTCCTGAGCATTTTTAAGGATTTCGTATTCGTCTTTACTTCCTACGATATACTCCTGGAATACAGGCATACCAGTACCAGCAGGAATACGGCGACCTGTAATTACATTTTCTTTCAGTCCTTCTAATGTATCACGTTTACCATTGATAGCGGCAGACGAAAGTACTTTAGTCGTTTCCTGGAATGAAGCAGCTGAAATCCAAGAACGTGTTCCTAAAGAAGCCTTCGTAATACCCAATAATAATGGGCTACTAGTTGCAGGCTCAGCATCGCGATACTGAATTAATGTTTTATCAGCACGTTTCAAGAGTGAATTTTCTTCACGAATTTCACGAAGAGTAACGATCTGACCAGCATGTAGCTTTTCACTTTCACCTTTATCCGTAACAACCACTTTATCGTATACCCAATCGTTCTCTTCTGCAAAACGAACTTTATCCACTGTTTCACGTTGTAAGAAGCGAGTATCACCAGGATTCTCAATAGTTACTTTACGCATCATTTGACGTACGATAACTTCGATATGCTTATCGTTGATTTTTACCCCTTGTAAGCGGTATACCTCTTGTATTTCATTTACCAAGTAAGATTGAACAGCAAATGGCCCTTTAATTGCCAAAATATCACGTGGAGTAATACGACCATCACTCATCGCCATTCCAGCTTTTACGAAATCACCTTCTTGTACAATGATATGCTTACTCAAGTTTACCAAGTACTTCTTAATTACACCATCCTTACTTTCAACTTGAATTTCACGATTACCACGCTTAATACCACCGAAAGAAACAACACCATCAATAGCAGCAACAACTGCAGGGTTTGACGGATTTCTTGCTTCAAATAACTCGGTTACACGTGGAAGACCACCCGTAATATCACGAGAACGCCCCATTACACGTGGAATCTTAACCAGTGTCTGACCAGACGTTATTTTATCACCATCCTTAATACTCAAGTGAGCACCTACTGGTATATTATACGTTTTATCCTTCTTCCCTTCAATAATCATAGCCGGGATCATTTTCTTATCCTTCGTTTCTATGATTACTTTCTCTTTTACACCAGATTGCTCATCGGATTCTTCACGGAATGTAACGCCGTCTACAATATTCTCAAAGCGAACTTTACCTTCTACCTCTGAAACGATTACTGCGTTAAACGGATCCCAAGAACAAATCTCATCACCTTTCTTCAATTTCTGACCATGTCTTACCTTCAATATAGAACCGTAAGGAATATCAGCATTAGAAAGAACACGTTCTTCGGCATTAATAATTCGAATCTCACCCATTCGGCTGATTACAACTTCCTCAGTATCACCCTCCTTCGTGGTTCGTTTAACTGTTTTAATTCCGTCAAACTCAATTTTGCCATCAAACTTAGATTGTAATGAACTATCAACAGCAGCAGAACCAGCCACACCACCTACGTGGAATGTACGAAGTGTTAACTGCGTACCTGGCTCACCAATTGATTGTGCCGCTATAATACCTACGGCATCACCTTTTTGTGCAGAACGTCCAACAGCCAAGTTCTTACCATAACATTTCGCACAAGTACCTCGCTTGCTTTCACAAGTAAGAACCGAACGAATTTCTATTTCTTCAATACCTGCCTTTTCGATAGCCTCGGCATGTTCTTCTGTAATTTCTGTACCCGCTTCCACGATTACTTCATCAGTATCATAGTTTACAATATCCTGTAAGCTGTTTCGACCAATGATACGCTCGCTTAATGGCTCAACGATCTCATCGTTTTCTTTAAGCGCCATCGTTTTAATACCACGTAATGTACCGCAATCTTCTTCATTCACAACTACGTCTTGAGCAACGTCTACTAAACGACGAGTTAAGTAACCCGCATCTGCCGTTTTAAGAGCCGTATCTGCAAGACCTTTACGCGCACCGTGAGTAGAAATAAAGTACTCTAGTACGTTAAGACCATCCTTAAAGTTAGAAAGAATTGGATTCTCAATAATCTCAGAACCTGTACTTCCAGACTTTCTCGGTTTGGCCATCAATCCACGAATACCACTTAACTGTTTTACCTGCTGTTTACTACCACGAGCACCAGAATCAAGCATCATGTATACAGAGTTAAACCCTTGTTTGTCAGAAGCCATTTCTTGGATCAACGTCTCAGTAACTTTAGTATCTACACGAGACCAAACGTCAATAATCTGATTATAACGCTCATTGTTCGTAATAAGTCCCATATTGTAGTTATCCCAGATTTCATCAACTTCATCAGAAGCACCTTCAATCATATTTGCTTTCACATCTGGAATAATTAAGTCTTCAGGGTTAAAGGATAAACCACCTTCAAACGCCATTCGGAAACCAAGACCTTTAATATTATCTAAGAATTCTACTGTTGTAGGAACATCTGTTTGTTTAATAATATCACCAATAATCGTACGCAATGCTTTCTTAGTTAATAAAGCATCAATAAATCCAACCTGACTCGGTACATGTTGATTAAACATGATACGTCCTACGGTAGATTCTTGAATATAAGATGACGTTACATTGCCTTCCTCATCACGTTCTTGGATACGCACTTTAACCTGAGCGTGTAAATCAACAATCCCTTCATCATAAGCAATACTTACTTCTTCAGGACTGTAGAATGTCATCCCCTCTCCTTTTACAGGATCTCCTTTCATATTCGTCTTCTTCTTCGTCATGTAATACAGTCCCAAAACCATATCTTGAGAAGGAAGTGTAATTGGTGTTCCGTTCTGAGGGTTCAGAATATTATGAGAAGCAAGCATCAACACTTGCGCTTCAAGAATAGCAGCATTACTTAACGGTACATGTACCGCCATTTGATCCCCATCGAAATCCGCATTAAACGAAGAACAAACTAATGGGTGTAATTGGATAGCTTTTCCTTCAATCAATTTAGGCTGGAAGGCTTGAATTGAAAGTCTGTGGAGTGTAGGAGCCCGATTCAAAAGAACAGGGTGACCTTTCAAAATATTTTCAAGGATATCCCAAATTACAGCATCTTTTCTTTCTACTAATTTCTTAGCAGATTTTACTGTTTTTACGATTCCTCTTTCGATTAATTTACGAATTACAAATGGCTTGAATAGCTCAGCACACATGTCCTTCGGTAAACCACACTCGTGTAATTTAAGCGTAGGACCTACAACAATAACCGAACGACCAGAATAGTCGACACGTTTACCTAATAAGTTCTGACGGAAACGCCCTTGTTTACCTTTCAATACATCACTCAATGATTTTAGCTGACGTCCTCCTTCTGCTTTTACTGCATTAGATTTACGCGAATTATCCATCAATGAATCCACAGCTTCTTGCAACATACGCTTCTCATTCCGTAGGATAACATCAGGTGCTTTAATCTCCATTAATCTTTTCAAACGATTGTTACGGATAATTACACGACGATATAAATCATTTAAATCAGAAGAAGCAAAACGTCCACCATCCAATGGTACTAAAGGACGAAGCTCTGGAGGTATTACTGGAAGGTATTGCATAATCATCCATTCCGGACGATTCTCAATATGTGAATTCGCATCACGGAACCCTTCAACAACTGTCAAGCGCTTTAATGCATCTGTTTTACGTTGTTGAGATGTTTCAAACTCAGCTGCATGACGCAAATCATAAGATAATTTATCCAAGTCCAAACGACTCAATAACATGTGTACTGCATCAGCACCCATTTTAGCAATAAATTTATTCGGATCCTCATCCGGAAGCATTTGGTTTTCCTTCGGAAGTTTCTCAAGAATGTCTAAGTAATCATCTTCTGAGATCAACTCCATATAAGTAGGAGCATCTTCCTTCAATTGTTGTACACCACGAATCATTTCATCGGCTGCACCACCTTGAATCACACAATATTTCTCGTAATAAACGATTGATTCTAACTTCTTTGAGCTAGTTCCTAATAAATAACCAATTTTATTTGGCAGTGAACGGAAGTACCATATGTGTACTACTGGTACAACCAAACGAATGTGCCCCATACGTTCACGACGCACTTTCTTTTCAGTCACCTCTACGCCACAACGGTCACAAACGATACCTTTATAACGAATACGCTTATACTTACCACAGTAGCATTCAAAATCCTTCATAGGCCCAAAGATCTTCTCACAGAAAAGACCATCACGCTCAGGTTTATAGGTACGATAGTTAATCGTTTCAGGTTTCAAAACCTCTCCATAACTTCTATCCAGAATATCATCTGGGCTAGCCAAAGTAATGGTTATTTGATTAAAATTAGGATTGGGTTTAATATCTTTTTTCAAAGCCATGTTGAATTAATTTAAATTAGTTTAATGATTCGGTTTCGTCAAAGTGAAGGTCAAGCCCTAAGCCACGAAGCTCGTGAACCAATACGTTGAAAGATTCTGGTATTCCAGCAGTAGGAATATTATCGCCTTTTACGATTGCTTCATACGTCTTCGCTCTACCTTGAATATCATCCGATTTAATGGTTAAGATCTCTTGTAGGATATTAGAAGCTCCGTAAGCCTCTACTGCCCAAACCTCCATCTCACCAAAACGTTGGCCACCAAATTGAGCCTTACCACCCAATGGTTGTTGAGTAATTAAGCTGTAAGGTCCAATAGAACGTGCGTGCATCTTATTATCAACTAAGTGATGTAGTTTCATCATATAGATCACACCAACAGTTGTTTTTTGATGGAATTTCTCTCCTGTTTCTCCGTCAAATAAATGCGTATGACACATACTTGGCAAGTTTGCATTGGATACATGTTCTTGAATTTCCTCAACACTTGCTCCGTCAAATATTGGAGTAGAAAATTTCACACCCAACTTCAAGCCAGCAAAACCTAAGATTGTCTCATAAATCTGACCAATATTCATACGAGAAGGTACACCAAGCGGATTTAATACGATATCCACTGGTTGACCATCTTCGGTAAACGGCATATCCTCGCGACGTACAATACGCGCCACAATACCCTTATTACCATGACGACCAGCCATCTTATCTCCTACTTTCAACTTACGCTTACTTGCTAAATAAACTTTGGCCAATTTCAATACACCTGTAGGTAATTCATCACCTACTGTGATGTTAAACTCTTGACGTTTGTATCTGCCTAACTCCTGATTGTACTTCATGTTATAGTTATGAAGTAGCGTGTTCACATTATCATTCATCTCCTCATCGTCTGTCCAGTTTAATGGATTAACTAATGTGAAATCAATAGCTTTTAAATTCTTCTCGGTAAACTTCAAACCTTTGTTCAATACAATCTCACCGTAGTGATTTGTAACACCAGCTGATTTACTATCTTTTAATAGCTCTTCTAATTTTGTTAGAAGCGTTTCATTGATTTGCTCAACATACTCTTGATGCACTTTTGCAATATTCTCTAATTCAGACTTTTCTTTCGCCTTACGAGATTTATCCTTCTTATTGCGAGCAAATAGTTTTTTGTTGATGACAACACCCTTTGTCGAAGGTGGTGTTTTTAAAGATGCATCTTTCGCATCTCCAGCTTTATCTCCAAATATGGCACGCAATAGTTTTTCTTCAGGTGTCGGATCACTTTCACCCTTTGGAGTGATTTTTCCAATTAAGATATCTCCTTCTTTAACATGAGCACCTACGCGAATAATACCGTGTTCATCTAAATCTTTAGTCGCTTCTTCACTTACGTTAGGAATATCTGGAGTTAACTCCTCCTCACCCAATTTCGTATCTCTTACTTGTAAATCATATTCATCAATATGAACAGAAGTAAACCAATCTTCGCGAACAACGTTTTCAGAAATTACAATTGCATCCTCAAAGTTATACCCCTTCCAAGGCATAAAGGCTACAACCAAGTTTCTACCTAAGGCTAATTCACCACCTTGAGTAGCATAACCTTCCGTAAGGAAATCACCAGGTTTTACTTTCTGACCTTTTTTAACACAAGGATGTAAATTCATACAGGTGCCCTGGTTCGTTCTCTCGAACTTCGTTAATTTATATACTTTCAAGTCATCATCGAATGAAACAATTCGCTCAGTTTCACTTCTTTGATAACGTACGTGAATTTCTTCTGCATCTACATATTCTACAGTTCCCTTACCTTCTGCAGTAATTAAGATTCTTGCATCACGAGCAGCAATAGCCTCAATACCTGTACCCACGATTGGTGTTTCAGGGATTAATAATGGCACACCTTGACGTTGCATGTTTGATCCCATCAAAGCACGATTCGCATCATCATGCTCTAAGAAAGGAATCATAGAAGCACTTAAGCCAACAATTTGGTTTGGTGCAACATCCATATATTCGACTTCCTCTTTTTCAAGAATAGGGAAATCGCCCGTCAAACGAGATTTAACTCTATTGTCGGCAAAGAATCCTTTTTCATCAAGGTCAGCATTAGCCTGCGCAATTTTCTTCTTATCTTCTTCCTCTGCACTCAAGTAAATTTGTTTACGCAAATCAACTTTACCTTCTTTTACTTTACGATAGGGAGTTTCGATGAAGCCCATATCATTAATCTTAGCATGAACACATAAGGTAGAAATTAAACCAATGTTTGGTCCCTCAGGTGTTTCAATTGTACAAAGACGACCGTAGTGCGAATAGTGTACATCACGAACCTCAAATCCTGCACGCTCTCTGCTTAAACCTCCAGGCCCAAGCGCTGAAATACGACGTTTGTGCGTAATTTCAGAAAGTGGATTGGTTTGGTCCAAAAATTGCGATAACTGTGAGGTTCCAAAGAAAGAATTGATAACAGAAGAAAGTGTTCTTGCATTAATCAAATCAATTGGTGTAAATACCTCATTATCCCGAACGTTCATACGCTCACGAATAGTACGAGCCATACGAGCAAGTCCTACACCAAATTGCGCATATAACTGTTCACCTACTGTACGTACACGACGATTACTTAAGTGATCAATGTCATCTACCTCTGCTTTTGAATTGGTCAAACGCACTAAGTATTTGATGATTTCAATAATATCTTCACGGCGCAATACTTTCTTGTCTATATCTAAATCGAAACCAAGCTTGCGGTTAATTTTATAGCGTCCTACTTCTCCTAAATCGTATCTTCTATCTGAGAAGAATAATTTATCAATAATTCCACGTGCAGTATCATTATCAGGCGCATCGGTACTACGTAACTGTCGGTAGATATGCTGAACCGCTTCTATCTCCGAGTTTGAAGTATCTTTATTTAGGGTATTGTATATAATCGTATAATCTCCACCTGCATCTTCTTTCTGCAAGAAAATTGTTTCAACTTCTAGCTCCGTTATGGTTTCAATATCGTCTTCCGTTAATTCAGTATCACGATCAAGCAAAACTTCATTACGCTCAATAGATACAACCTCACCCGTATCTTCATCCACAAAATCTTCAGTCCAAGAACGAATAACACGTGCCGCTAGTTTGCGCCCCACAGCATTTTTCAAACTACGCTTATCCGCTTTCACCTCATCGGCCATCCCGAATAAGTTTAAAATATCATTATCCGTTTCAAAACCAATTGCACGTAATAACATTGTTACCGGGAACTTCTTCTTACGATCGATATACGCGTACATTACGTTATTAATATCCGTCGCAAACTCCATCCAAGCTCCTTTGAAAGGAATCACACGAGCAGAGTAAATTTTTGTCCCATTTGGGTGCAAGCTTTGCCCGAAGAAAACACCAGGAGAACGATGCAATTGAGAAACAATTACACGCTCAGCACCATTAATTACAAACGTTCCTTTAGGTGTCATATACGGAATATTTCCTAAGAATACATCTTGCACGATTGTTTCGAAGTCAATATGTTCTTCATCATTACAGCTCAAACGAAGTTTAGCTTTTAATGGAACCGAATAGGTCAACCCTCTTTCCATACACTCTTCGATAGAATAACGAGGTGGATCAACAAAGTAATCCAAGAATTCTAGTAAGAATATATTACGAGTGTCCGAAACAGGGTAGTTCTCCATGAATACTCGATACAAACCTTCGTTGTTTCGCTTATCTGGGGTTGTTTCTAATTGTAAGAACTCGTTGAAAGATTGAAGCTGAATGTCCAGTAAATCTGGTGTTCCTGCTTGGTTTGTTACTTTTCCGAAATTTATGCGTTCGGTATTAACTGTTGCCATAAGTACTTTTTACGCGTTTAAAAGTTTATTATATATAATAAAAACCCAACAAGGTCAAGACCTTCCAGTTGAAAAACTAATTGTTTTTTAATAAGAAATGTGCACGTGCCTACCCAATTGGACGCGCAAAGTTAAGCAAAAAGAGGCGACTTTATCAAAAAATATTCCAATTTAATACAGCAAAAATAATTTACTATGTTACATATTGATATATAATAAGTTACAAGCGTAATTATTTTTTCAGTCTATCAATAGCCGACCGATAATCCTCTTCGGTATCAATGGCAATAGGTGGCTCTACTACTTCTGCAACAGCTACATAAAACCCATGCTCAATCATCCTAAGGTTCTCGAGCTTCTCTGTAAGCTCTAATGCACTCGGTTCTAGTTTACTGAGTTCAATTAGAACGGCCCTCCGATAACCATATACCCCTATATGCTTATAAATACAAAGTTCTGAATCCTCATCTCGCTTAAATGGCACAGGACTTCGTGAAAAGTAAAGAGCTCTCCCCTCTTGATTACAAACCACTTTTACATTATTCGGATTCGAAATTGCTAAATCTGAACTTAACCTGTGCTTTAGAGTTGCCACTTCAACTTGTTCATTATCAAATAGTTTTACCAGCACTTCAAGTTGACTTTTCTGAATAAAAGGTTCATCGCCTTGCACGTTTACAATAATATCATAGGGAAACTGTCCTAGTTCATTTGCTATACGATCAGTTCCACTTTCAAAATGTGTATCATTAAAGACATACTCGCAATTATACTCATCGAGAACGGCAGCTAGCCTAGCATGATTGCAAACCACAACAACTTTATCAAATAATCCAGTAGATTCGACGGCGCGATATGTTCTTACAATAATAGGCATCTCGCCTAAGGGAAGTAATAACTTCTCAGGTAATCGTTGGCTTTCAAGACGCGCTGGTATCAATGCAATTCTATTCTCCTTGGTATTCATACTTTTCTATGCTCTTTGAAATAAGCTCGTAATTCGTTTCCAAATTCTAAAATACCACTCCTTATTCATAACAGGCGCATCATTATTCGCTTTAATTAAAAGGAATATTGCCAAACAGCTTAATACGATAGAAGATAACCACATACCCTGCCAGGCTTCCAGTATTTGATTACTAGCCATCTTCTCACCAATAGTATTTAAAATATGTAGAATGGCAAAGAAGATTACGGCTACTATAAAGGGCATACCTAACCCACCTTTTCTTATAATGGCACCTAGTGCTGCTCCAATAATAAATAGCAACAAACAGGCAAAGGGAATTGTAAATCTGCGATGAAATTCGATTTTATGTTCAGCCAAGTTTTTAATATGCAACTTCCTATTCTGAATATTTATTTCAATGGCGTTTTTTACACTCCGGGCATTCACCTCAGCAGTTCCTGCTGCACGGCTATAAATTGAATCATTATCAATAAACCTTTGGACCGATCGTATGGTATCCGAAACCTTTACAAGCCCTGAGTCCGTAGATGAAATATAAGAAGCCAGAATTTGAGTAATATAATCTCCAGTATTACTCAATTTAGTTTCTGCGGTATCTATCTCTTTATTAATTCTGGATACACTCATCGCCTTGCGCATATTCTTAAAATAATCTTCGCTCGTTTTTTGTAAATCAAATTCCTTCAGATCAAACACCTTCTTATAGTATTTAAACCCTAAGCGCATTTGCTCATTAGATTCTGTGGCAGGTTTATAGACTTCTTCATAACGCCAACCATCAAACAATTCAAAAATAAGAGCCGAATTATCCTCGGTTACAAACATCTTGCCCTTCTCGGCAAGAATGATTTTCTGCTGTTCGTACCCATCGGTATTATCATATATTTTAACTCCATGAATCGTACTATTATCTTGATCTTTTTTACGGACATAAATAATATGTTTAGGAATCTCGGTGTAAAACTCTCCTGCTTTGATGTTCAGCGCAGGTTTTTTGTTGGAAACCTCGTAGTAAGTTTTAATGGCTTTAATCTGAGCTTTGGGAATAATTTTATCGTTAAAAAAGAAAGAACCAATAGCAAGCAATAAAACGAACACGAATAAGGGTTGAATAAACTTAACCAGTGAAATCCCCGAGGATTTTAACGCAGTTAGTTCAGAACTTTCTCCTAATTCGCCGAAATAAATAATTGAAGAAAAAAGAACACTCAAGGGTAGCGCTATAGGCACCAAAGGGAGTGTTTGTAAACCAAGTGTATTGAGTATAGTCCATGCATCTAAGCCCTTCCCTATATAATCGTCTATATAAAGCCAGAGATACCAAATGATAAACGCAAACCAGACAACAAAAAAAGCTGCTGCTAATTTGGGTAAGAAACCTTTAATTGAAAAACGACCCAATGTCTGAATCATGCCTGGTATTGAAATGTAAGTATAGAGTAACCCATAAAATATATGCGAAAGCAAATATATTTTGTGGCTTCAAAAATAATAGAAAGTATACTAAGAGAATGGTAAATTAGTACAAAAGGCAAGTGAGACGGTTGGTCTATCTGTTGATCTATATGCCTAGGCGCCCATGCGCTGTTTCAGCTCTTTGACCTGGCTTTCCCATAGAGTTGTTTGATCTTCAATCTCTCCTGCTTCCGCAAAATCAGTAATATGCAGAATATTTTCTTTTGTTATCGGGCTACTTTCGATTCTAAACTCAAAATACTCATGATCATCCATCCATTCCCATTGGTACCGAATAAACTCATTTTCAGCAGAATCTAATACTTCAGCACTGTCTGGCGTTCCGCCATCCCAAGAAAAATGAAATACATTATCGACAGCATCAACCTTATCTGCAAACCACTCACTTAAACCATCGCTTGATGATATCAAATTGTATAAAACACTTGTGCTACATTTAATTGGGAACTCAACAGTGTACTCTTCTTTCTTCGCCATAATTGTGAGTGTACAATAATAAGCTAATCACGTTTAAAACAAAATAATATCCTCTTTTTTTTACGGTCACCATGTGAATTACCCCAAACTATTTTTGGGAGATATTAAGAAATCATTTACATTTAGAGGACAATTCTATGACGATCCTATTTAAATCAAGAATTTTTCCTATTTCAAATCTATTTAAACACTACTGCTTATGTCTATGCGCCAGCTAAAGATTACTAAATCCATTACGAACCGCGAAAGCCAATCCCTTGAAAAATATTTACAGGAAATTGGTAAGGTTAACCTAATTACACCCGAAGAAGAAGTTTCTCTTGCTAAAAGAATAAAGCAAGGCGACCAATTTGCTCTGGACAAAATGACCAAAGCCAACTTACGCTTTGTTGTTTCCGTTGCGAAACAATACCAAAACCAAGGACTTTCTTTAAGTGACCTTATTAATGAAGGAAATGTTGGACTTATTAAAGCGGCTCAACGTTTTGATGAAACACGTGGTTTTAAATTTATTTCTTATGCCGTGTGGTGGATCCGTCAGAGTATCCTACAAGCACTTGCAGAACAGAGTAGAATTGTTCGTTTGCCTTTAAATAAAGTAGGTTTGACCAACAGAATCAATAAGGCAGTTTCTCAACTCGAACAGGAATTAGGCAGACCCCCAAGCTCCGATGAATTAGCCACCCTTTTAGATATTAATCGAGAAGAGATTGAAGCCACCCTTTCTTCTGCAGCACGTCATGTAAGCATGGATGCTCCATTTAGTAGTGGTGAAGAGAATAAACTATTGGATGTTTTAGAAAACCCTAATGCCATGCAAGCCGATTCTGCTTTAACCCATACGGAAAGCTTAAAGAGTGAATTGGACCGCAGTTTAAACTCTCTGACCGATCGCCAAAAAAATGTATTAAAACTATTCTTTGGCATTGGAACCGATCACCCGCTAAGTCTTGAAGATATTGGTGAACGCTTCAGCCTAACCCGAGAGCGTGTTCGTCAAATAAAAGATAAGGCCATTCTAAAACTTAGAACTACTGGGAGGGCTAAACAACTCAAAAACTATTTAGGCGCTTAAACCACAGCTTTTTACTTAAGAATAACCTGACCAATACTTCCATTTGGAGGTGTAATGCCCAGTAGATGAGCCAATGTAGGTGCAATATCTGTCATGTATACTTTGGTATGCACCTTTTGCGTAGGAACTCCCTGACCATAGAATAGTAAAGGAATTTGGGTATCATAAGGACTCCAGGCACCATGAGAGGTTCCAGTTGTAGAGTAAGCTTCTAGTACCGCAGGATGAAACAAAATTCCTATTTCACCAGAGCGTTTGGAGTAATAGCTGTTTAAAAAGAGTTCTTTCAACGAGCTTGGCATGGACACTTCTTCTATAGTTTCCATGTCAAATGCTGTTTGAACCATTCTATGCCTCTTGAAATAATTAACTATTGCTTCTATAATTATCTTTTTAGGTGGGCGTATCCCTTCTGGAATAGTACTGAGTTCTTTATGATTTAGATAAACTTGTCCATTCATGATTTTTGACACTAGATTATTAAATCCTTGGGTGCTCATGTGCTCATTCAACTTCAGCAGTTCTTGTTCCGAAAAGAAATAATCTGCAGGAATCTTCTTATCCCTTAAATAGCTAGGATTATGTGCCGCACCATGATCAGCCGTTACAAATAGAATATATTGATTCCGACCATATTCTTTATCTAAAAATTTTAAGAAATTCGCTAAGTCACGATCAAATCTAGCATAAGTGTCTTCTACTTCTAAACTATTCGGTCCAAAAATATGTCCGATATAATCAGTTGCTGAAAAGCTAAGAGCAAGAAAATCAACGACATCATTTTTACCTACCCGTTCATTTATAATCGTCTGCTTGGCAAAGTCGAACAGAATACTATTACCATATGGTGTTCTTTTGATGTAGCCATTCTTTTGTTCAGTAAAACTATATGGGAAATAAGTCCTTTTTTCATCAGCAAACTTTCCTTCATATTCGCTTTGGTCATGATCACCATATAAATAGGCCTCGCGAGCATACCAAGTATCCCACCCTTTATCTAAATATTTTCTTGCATGGTTCGAACGGTTAAAACTTCGTACCCATTTCGGCAAATCTTCCATGTAAAAAGTACTCGTCATGAAATGCCCCTTTTCATCGTCCATCCAATACGAGGCATTTGCCGTATGCCCTCCAGGTAATACCGCACCACGATCTTTCAAGGATATTGCGAAGGTGCGTGAAACATTGTTCGTTGCTAAGCGAAGTTCATCGGCTATGGTTGTAACCTTCATGTTTTTAGGACTTATATAACCAGCACTAGGGCTTCCCCCAACGGCTGTTTCACGCTTGTCTGAAACACAATAAACGGTCTGTGCACTATCCTTGTTATACCAATTATTTCCTACAATACCATGAAGAGCAGGAACGGTGCCGGTATAAATGCAGGCATGACCTGGTCCTGTATAAGATGGTAAATAGTTGATATAACAGCTCTTAAACCAGGCTCCATTATTTTTAAGCCTGTTAAACCCATTTTTTGAATAATGTTGTGCAAAAGTTTCAAGATAATCTGCACGCATTTGGTCAATAACAATACCAATAACTACTTTAGGTTTTTGAACATGCTGCGCAACACTTTGAATTGCCGCTAAACCAATAAACACAAGTAATAACAACTTTTTACCCATCTTGTTCTTTTATAATTTGTTAGCAAAAATGAGATTATTAAATAAGAAATCAGATTTCTATTGTCGTAATTTTGCGTTATCTCAGTATTACTATTTGAGATTAAACTAATATTATGGCGGATTTATTCGATAAATTTAAAAGTAAAGGCTCTTTGGGGCGTTATCAAGAACAAGCACACGGATATTATATTTTTCCAAAACTAGAAGGTGAACTCTCGAACAGAATGATGTTTCAAGGAAAAGAGCGTATCGTTTGGAGCTTAAATAACTACTTGGGGTTAGGAAATCACCCTGATGTACGAAAGGCAGATGCGGAGGCTGCAAAGGACTACGGTTTAGCTTATCCTATGGGTGCACGTATGATGAGTGGTCACACCAGTATACATGAAGAATTGGAAGCTCAACTTGCGGACTTTGTATCCAAGGAAAAAGCTTACTTGTTGAATTTTGGTTATCAAGGTATGACCTCTATCGTTGATTGTCTTTTAAGCCGGCGTGATGTGGCTGTATACGATGCAGAATGTCATGCTTGTATTATTGATGGGTTACGCATGAGCACAGCACATCGATATGTATTTAAACATAACGATATTGACGACTTAGAAAAACAAATTAAGCGTGCTTTAGAAAAAGTAGGTGATACTGAAGGTGGCGTATTGGTTATCACGGAAGGTGTTTATGGAATGTCGGGGGATCAAGGGCGACTTAAAGAAATTTGTGAACTCAGAAAAAAATACAACTTCCGCTTGTTAGTCGATGATGCTCATGGATTTGGTACGCTTGGTGCTACTGGTGCTGGTGCAGGAGAGGAACAAGGTTGCCAAGATGACATTGATGTGTACTTCTCAACCTTTGCAAAAAGCATGGGTAGTATTGGTGCTTTTGTTGCTGGTGATGTTGAAATCATTGATTACCTCATGTACAATATGCGCTCTCAAATATTCGCAAAATCACTTCCTATGCCACTTGTGGTAGGAAATATTAAACGTCTTGAAATGCTGCGTAGCCAACCAGAACATAAAGCAAAGCTTTGGAAAAACGTACATGCATTACAAAATGGACTCAAAGAAGCTGGTCTTGATATTGGTAAAACAAACTCTCCCGTAACACCTGTCTTTATGCATGGTGGTATGAATGAAGCCACTCATTTAACACGTGATCTTCGTGAGAATTATAATATCTTCTGTTCACTAGTTACCTATCCAGTAATTCCTAAAGGGCAAATTATCCTTCGATTGATTCCTACTGCTGTACACACTCAAGAGGATATTGATCTTACGATTGCCGCATTTAAGGAAGTTAAGCGTAAGCTTGATGCGCAAGAGTACCCTAACGAATTTGCAGAAGAAACAGCGTAAACTGTCCGCTGTACAATATAAAAAAAACACCTGCATAAAGCAGGTGTTTTTTTAGTTTAAATGAGACTTTACTTTATCTCAAATAGGAAAGGCATTATTGTTTGAATCTTATTTTTCTGTTGACGCAGCTCTCTTATTTGCTGCACAATCTTATAATCTTCACCAAGGTATTTCTTTGCTATTGCAACCTCTTTATCTCCTCCTGTGGCCTGAGATAAGAACTGAGCTAAACCATCTTTCGTTTTGGGATATTCAACAATTCTATAATCTTCCAAATCTAACCTTTTAGCTAATGCATTTAGCGCATCTTGTTGAGTTCCGATAACATCTACAAGCTTCAACTTCTTGGCGGCAATACCGGAGTAAACATGCCCTTGAGCTAATTCCTCAACCTCCTCTACAGTCATATTTCGGGCCTCTGCCACTCTTGACTTGAAGGTTACATATATGGAATCCAAATAAGATTGCACAAAAGCTTTTTCCTGAGCCGTCATATCCCTATAATTATTGGGAAAATCCGAATATTGAGCTGTTTTAACAGCGTCAAAAGAGATCCCTAGCTTATTGTTCATAAAGTCTCCTATATTAAATAAGACGCCAACAACCCCAATACTTCCAGTAATCGTATTGGCATCTGCAAAAATGGTATCGGCTGCACAAGACAAATAATATCCTCCACTTGCCGCAACATCACCCATGCTCACATAAATTGGCATTTTCTTACCTACTAATTGCAACTCTCTATAAATTACCTCACTGGCTAGCGCGCTACCACCTGGAGAATTAACGCGTAAAATCAAACCTTTGATTTTATCATCTTTTGCAATCTTACGCACACTCTTTGTAAACTCAGCAGAAGCAATACCATCTCCATCAGAACCATCTACAATTGATCCACTTGCATAAAGAATAGCAATCCTATCTTTTCCTTTTTTCTTTTTAACACTAGGTAAATACTCACTAACACTTACAAAGCGAACTGATTTATCTTCTTCAATATCCGTTTTAGCTTTAAGTAAACTTCGAACAGAATCAGCATAAACTGTAGCATCAATAAAACCTAATCGTTGTGCATCCTTCGGAAATTTAAGGTCAAGATTTTCTGCTATACCCTTTAATTCGAGAATATTTTTTCCCGTTTTCTCTGATACGGCTGTCATAAACAGCGAGTCGATGTCAGAAAGCATAGCCTTCAATTGAAATTCGTTGGGTTCGCTAAAATCTTTACGAGAGAAAGGTTCGTGCGCTCCTTTAAATTTACCACAATGAAAGGCTTCAGTTTTTATATCAAGTTTATCAAAAGTTCCCTTAAAGAAATTCCCTACTAAAGACAACCCTTTAAAGTCCATGCCTCCGTGAGGGTTTAGAAATATCTTATCTGCAACGGAAGCCAAGTAATATGATTTATGATCACAAACTTCTCCATACGCATAAATAAATTTATCTGTTTTTTTGAACTCCTTTAGCGCTTTACGCATTTCAGAAAGGCTCGCCCATCCATTAGCGGAAGAACCCATTTTTATATAAATTCCTTTGATTTTCTTATCATCTTTAGCATATCGGATTGCTCGAATAGCATCATGTAAACCAGATACTTTAGTGGCACCTCCCTGCAACATTGCAAACGGATTGTCGCTAGACTGTTCTGCATATGCATCACTTACATTCAGATGCAATACGCTGTTACTCCTTATCTCATTGCTATCGCTCGAACTTCCTATAATAGCCCCAATTCCAAGTAAGACAAAGAAACCGATTACGAAGAAAAAGAACAGCGCTGCCAAAGAGGCAAAAAAGAATTTAAAAAACTGTCTCATATTTAGTAGTGTATTTGGTGCAAAGGTATGCCCCATTAGATTTAATTTGCGCGTATTAGAGTATGAACGGCATTTATCTAGGGATAGGCGGCAACCAAGGTGACCGAGCTAATTACTTGGCCAAAGCGAGAAATTTGATTCATCAACAGCTTGGACCAATCATTAAGCAATCAACTATTTATCAAACTGCCGCGTGGGGCCTCACAGAGCAACAAGACTTCTATAATCAAGTGCTTTATCTTAAGAGTAGTTTATCAGCCAAAAGTTGCATGAATGCTTGTCTTGAAATAGAAACTGCTCTAGGAAGAAGAAGAGACCACAAATGGGGGCAACGGACTATAGACATTGATATCTTATTCTATAATCAGGACCATATCAAGACCAAAAACCTTAAAATCCCCCATCCGCATTTACATGAACGAAAATTTGTTTTAGTACCACTAAACGAAATTGCCCCACATTTCATACACCCCGTTCTCGGACGTAAGGTGTTTACCCTTCTAAGGAACTGTCCCGATAAGCTATCCGTCAAAAAAGTAGAGAAAAACAATTAAAATCGGTGCTATAATTAAACTTAAACTATAGGTCAATTTTAGAAAAGACTTGACATAAATTTGTCTCCACCTCAATGAAGTACCAACTCATTACAATTGAAGGAAATATTGGCGCAGGTAAAACTACCTTAAGCAAATTATTGGCTAAACATTATAATGCACAATTAATATTAGAACAATTCGAGGATAATCCCTTTCTTCCTAAATTCTATAAAGATCAAGAGCGTTATGCGTTTCCACTTGAACTCACTTTTCTTGCTGAACGATATAAGCAACTGAAGAAACAACTCACTAGCAGAGATATGTTTCAACCCATAACCATCTCAGATTATTTATTCATAAAGAGTAAACTTTTTGCCAAGGTCAACCTACCGCATGATGAATATGAACTCTATGAAACTCTTTTTGATATTATCTACCCCAATCTTCCGCAACCTGAAGTCCTTATATTTCTTCAAACTCCAATTGATAAATTAAAGGAAAATATTCAAACTCGAAATCGAGATTATGAACAAGATATCGAACGGCAATATCTTAAAAAAATTCAAGATGCCTACGCCAGTTTTTTAAAAAGTCAACCATTTATAACCCTCATGGTCGACACAACGCAAACAGACTTTTTGAATAATCGAGAACAATTTTTACGACTAGTAGATTTTCTTGAACAAGATTATGAAAAAGGGACACACTATTTAGATTTTCACTAAGTCCAGTTTTTTTGACGGGCCTTAAGAATTAAGCGCAAAGAAGTATCTCGTGTTAAATAACTCCACCCCCAATTAATAAAAATAATTAGTTTATTGCGCACGCTAAGTATCAACATTAAATGCAAGAACATCCAGATAAACCAAGCAAAAAAGCCTGTTATTTTTGCAAAAGGTAAATCAACCACTGCTTTATGTTTACCTACAGTAGCCATAGACCCTAAGTCTTTATATTCAAAGTCCTTAGGTACTCCTTTAGGGTTGAGTAAGTTCTTTGCCAACGTATTGGCCTGATTAATTGCTACGTTGGCTACCTGCGGATGACCTTTGGGATATTTGTCTGTTTCCATATAGGCTACATCACCCAAAGCATAAATATTATTATAACCAATCACTTTGTTTTGTCTGTTTACTTTGTATCGTCTACCGCGCTGGGTAACCTCTTGTGACAAACCATTTACGTAATTCCCCTGTACACCAGCTGCCCAAATAACATTGTTAGATACAATCTCTTTCCCAGTACTCAAAATCACCCTTTCCCCATCATAATTATTGACAAAGGTTTCTGTTATTACTTCAACACCTAAATCTTCTAAATAGCGTTTTGCACTTGTTTTTGCCTTATGGCTCATTACATTTAACGGATACTCGGCTCCCTCGATCATATAGATCTTAATATCAGCTGTTTTAAGCTTGGGATAATCTTTGGGCAGAATAATATTTTTCATTTCCGCAAAAGATCCTGCTAATTCTACTCCTGTTGGCCCTCCTCCAACTACAATAATATTGTTATCCCGATTTTGCTCTTCACGCTCCATCATACGCTCAAAATTGATCAGCATATGATTACGAATAAAAATGGCTTCGTGCGTTGTTTTCATGGATAAGGCATGTTCTTCAACAGATTTATTACCAAAGTAATTGGTGTACGCGCCAGTTGCTATTACTAATTCATCATATTCAATAGCTCCTTGATCTGTTTGTAGTGTACACTCATTGGGATCAATAGATTCTACGTTAGCCAACAGAAAGTCAATATTACCTGCCTTTTGAAAAATCTTCCTGAAAGGAAATGAGATGCTAGAGGGTTCCAATCGTGCTGTAGCTACTTGATAAAACAAGGGTTGAAACATATGGTGGTTCTCACGATCAATCAGTAAAACTTCAAACCCAGCTTTGTTTTTGAGTCTTCTACAGAGCTGCAAACCTGCAAATCCTCCTCCGATCACAACAATTTTTCTCTTAGCCGTTTTGCTCATAGTTTTTGACTTTGATAAGCAAAATTACACCTTCAAAAGACTCTAATCCTGATAATTAGCTTTTATCAATTGTTATGATTTTGACAAAAAAACGGGTTATTTTATTGCTTTTTTGCATAAAAAATAGCTTTTTCGAACTAAATTCGCCGAATTCTTAAATATTACATATAAGTATGGCAAAGCAACACATTGTAGATTTATTGGGTGACAAAGCCTCATATTATCTCGAGCACGAGTCAAAAACAATTGACAAAAAACAACTTCATATTCCTTCTAAAAAAACGATAGAAAACACTTGGATTAATTCGAACAGAAACATCCAAACGATTAAAAGTATTCAAGCACTTCTAGGCACAGGCCGTTTAAAAAATTCTGGTTATGTTTCTATTTTACCAGTAGATCAAGGTATTGAACACAGTGCAGGAGCATCCTTTGCACCAAACCCTATATATTTTGATCCAGAAAATATTGTAAAGCTTGCTATCGAAGGTGGTTGTAATGCCGTTGCTAGTACTTATGGTGTATTAGGGAGTGTGGCAAGAAAGTATTCTCATAAGATTCCTTTTATTGTAAAGATTAATCACAATGAATTATTGACCTATCCAAATACCTTTAACCAGATTATGTTTGGCAATATTAAAGATGCTTGGAATATGGGTGCTACTGCCGTAGGTGCTACGATCTACTTTGGTAGTGATGGAGCAGAACGCCAAATTCAAGAAGTTGCCGAAGCATTCGAATATGCTCATGAATTAGGTATGGCAACAGTCTTATGGTGTTACTTGCGTAATAGCGACTTTAAGGTTGATGGAACCGATTACCACGCTTCTAGTGATGTGACAGCACAGGCAAACCACATAGGTGTTACCATCCAAGCAGACATTATTAAACAAAAACTACCGACCAATAATGGCGGTTTTAATGCAATCAATTTTGGCAAAACGCATAAAAAAGTGTACGATGAGTTAACTACAGATCATCCGATTGACTTATGTCGTTACCAAGTGGCGAACTGTTATATGGGCCGTGTAGGATTAATCAACTCTGGCGGTGCTAGTGGTGGTGCAACCGACTTGGCTGAAGCAACTATGACTGCCGTTGTAAACAAACGTGCCGGAGGTATGGGACTAATTAGCGGTCGTAAAGCTTTCCAAAAACCTATGAAAGAAGGTATTCAGTTACTAAATACCATTCAGGATGTCTACTTAGATAAGAGCATTACTTTGGCATAACTTTTTCCTTATTTATAAACGAAGCTCGCAGAAATTCTGCGAGCTTTTTTTGTGGTTTTAATATACTTACCTCCAACATAAGACTGCTTACTTCTTTTTTGTAGTATTATAGACGAAGCGAATCTGCTTTTTTTCATTGTACAAACTACTTATTGTCAATAATCAACTTATAACCTACCCCTCGAGTATTTACAATTTTAACTCTCGGATCTAATTCTAATTTTTTTCTAAGTTTTGAAATAAAGACATCAAGGGTTCTACCAATATAATTCCCTTCATCACCCCATACGGAATGAAGTATTATGTCCCGATCCAACGTTTCATTGATATGTTTATAGAGTAGCAAAAGTAATTTCGTTTCTTTACCACTAAGTTCTATGTTTTGTCCATCTATGCTCAAACATGAACTTCTCTTATCAAAACTGTATTGACCTATTAGTATCAAATTAGAATCATAGACATTTGTTTTTTTCCTACGTCTTAGAAAGAAAAATACAACAATGACTACAAGTATTAGGAGTCCAAAGGCATAAAGCGGTTTATATGTTTTGTTCAATTCTTGAGTAACGGCTTGCTTTTTACTACTAAAAGATCGACTTGAACCTAACTTTTGACTTTTCAAAGTAAGAAGAATATTATAGCAAGACTTAGGAAGTTGACGCCCTCTGCAGGGAATCATCTCTAACTGAGATGCACGATCTATTTCATATGAATAAACTACCTCTGCTGTTGAACATTTTTCAACCTCTACGATATAGGCATTTGCAATCTCTGTCTTTTTCAAGACATCGTTTATAGCGCTGATTAAGCGATCAGGCTCTAGGGCAAATCTCGATTCGAACTGGATTAAGTAACTAATTCCACTTTTTTTAATCGGCAAGACGCGCGAACTACTATCTCCAGCTTGTTGCAGTATTTGATGTCCAATCGTACGTAAAGAGACCATTAACTGCTTTTCGGAATATCCCTTTTGTCCACTGCAGCTTGATACCGATCCAATTACTGAGAGGAGTATATATACAATTGGCCAGATTAGTCTTGAAACCATTGGGTAAAAATATCTGAATTCTAGTACATTACGATTCTATTTCAGATTGATTTACATTGTTTTACACTGTTTTTACATTGATTTACACTAAATCACATAAACTATTCCGAGACCATCCTATTTTGACAACTTATCACAAAACAAAATAGACATGAAAAAAAGTATTTTAGTATTTACGGCCATATTAACCACGTTAACAGCATTTGGCTACCTCAGCTGGCATTCTTCAGACTCGCCAGATGAAAAAACAGGATGCAAAAAAACAATAACGAAACAAACACCCTATGTTCATCCGGCCTATTTACCTAAAGCACCCAACTTTTACTATGGGCTAGGCACCCGCTTCTTACCTATAAAAAAAACTGACATTATGAAAGTAACCTCAGCTTTAGAACTCTTTCCGAAAAGAGATCAAGAGAAAATCATATCCTTTCAATCTGTGAATATTATTATTATAGAAAATGATAAACAAACAAATACACAAGAAAGAAGTAATAATGCAGAATTGACGCAAGCTCAGATTAAACTTCTTCGATCCGCTCCTTATTCTACGAACATCAAGGTGAGCTCGAACTGCTTAGCGGAGAACTGGGCTACAGGAGTTGCAGAAAGTAGTCATTATAGTCCACATTTGACAATTGTGCCAGAAAAGTCCGCTTATTACAAAAAAGGTGATAAGGTATTAATAGATTTTTTTAGAGTAAATAATAGAAACAATACCTACGGCATAAATACAGCTGAACTTTCACCCGCTAAACTCTATTTTACAGTAACCTCCAACGGCCGAATTAAAAATGTACATCTCCCCCATTCTTGTGGGTATCCTAAAATTGACCAAGCTATGAAAGACTTGATCAAACAAGCTCCTGGGGCATGGGTACCAGCCGAAAATGCGCAGGGTCAAAAGGTAGACCAAGAACTTGTTATTACTTATGGTATTGGAGGTTGCTAAAAGCCGAAAAGTCTACAAATAAATATGTGTTCTAATTTTAGAGATTGGGACACATATGATGTTAAAACAGCAGTTGAATGGCTAAACGAGATAACTCAACGTTTCACTAATCTACTGTTTACGATGCGCTGCATGACCTTTTCTTTCAAACTACGACTTATGGGAATCATATGTTTACCAATTTTAATTTGCTCGGCATCTAAGCTTTCTATCTTAGAAAGTGAAACAATAAAAGATTTATGAACTTTTATAAATTGTTCGTCTGGTAAGGTCTCTTCAATTCCTTTAAAAGTCAAGTAAGTAATTAGGCGCTTAGCAGGAGTGTTTAAAATCACATAATTATTCGCAGCTTCTACAAAGAGTAATTCGTTATATAATACTCTTTCAAATACACTCTTACATTTTACAAAAAAGTACTCCTTTGATCTCTTATCCGAGCTTTGCATTTCGAAAAAATCCTTGGCTTTGTTCGTTGCCTTCAAAAAACGTTCTAACGAAATCGGTTTAAGCAAATAGTCTATCGCATCTAACTCAAACCCTTGCAAAGCATATTCAGGAAATGCTGTGCTCAGAATGACCATTGGAGGGTTCTTTAAAGTCTTTAAAAAATCCAATCCGTTAATCTTTGGCATTTGGATATCCAGAAAAATGAGATCGATCGAATACTTCTCCATTAGGGACATCGCTCTTACAGGGTTTTCTGCTTCACCTTTCAAATCAAGAAATGCGGTTTCTGCAATGTATTCCCTAATAACTTTGCGTCCAGACGGTTCATCATCTATAATCAGGCAATTCAGTTTCATATGGTTTCAATTTTTAGATTCACTTCGAACATCAAATCTCCATTGATTATATCCAGTTCGTGTTTGTCGGGATACAACAATTCTAATCTTCGCTTTACATTATGTATACCAATACCTCCTTGTTCAAGAATATTTCTACTAACAAAAGGATCCTTCGTATTCAAACAGTAGAAACTAAAATAGTTTGGCTCTTTTGTAAAAATGATTTCCAACCTATTCTCTTTATCTTCATGATTACTGACGTACTTAAATGCGTTTTCTACAAAAGGGATCAAGAGCAATGGTGCAATTTCGAATCCATGCATTTCACCTTTTACTTCTAGGGTAACGGATAAGTTATCTTCTTTTCTCACGCGCTGCAATTCAATATAATTATTAAGATAAGCTAGTTCTTTCTCAAAATTTATTTTGTCAATGTTGCATTCATAAAGCTGGTAACGCAGCATATCTGAAAACTTCAGGACCATTTGACGGGCGCCCAAATTATTTTTATCTATACTGGCAAAAATTGAATTGATAGAATTAAACAAGAAATGCGGATTAATTTGAGCTTTCAAGAAGCTCAACTCCGTCTGCGCCTTTTCTTTTTGCAGTTGCGCAAACTGGCTTTGAGACAGCAATTGGTCTACCATCAACTTAATAGATATTGCACATAAACAACCAACGAAAAGTACAATGTAGATATCGTATAATTGATAGTAAGGGTTAAACACTAGATACGCATTTTTTGACTTTCCCCAATCAAAAGTTTTAATAGCTTCAAACCATCCCAATTGGATAAAAGCCATTACGTTGCCAAATACAAAAATCAACAGGAGCAATAGCATAACAAACTGTAGATTCTTTTTGCGATAAAGAAATTTAGGGATAAGGTATTTCTTTATGAAATAATAACAACAAACCAAACAAATCAAGTCGATGAATGGTATTGCGATATAAGTATAGATAGTCTGATTTAAAGAACACGATTTTATATAAAAAAATATTACAAAATACGATGCGATTAACCATAACACGGTCCACCAATTATTTCTTCGTACCAACGGTTTCATATACAAATTTCCCTTCGGAAAAATAGCCCTTGTACCAAAGGTTGATTTACATTTTTACACATACGGTATATTCTACGTGGTCAATGGCAAAATATGCAGTTAGATAGTTACTTCAGAGGCTTTTTTAGGTAGCACATCGCCTTGCTTTTATGCATTTCACAAAGAATTTATAGCAACAGGTGTAATAGTATAAGCTTAGAACGTTTTCGAAATTAGGTTTACATAAATAGTATTTACACCAACCCAAAATCTATGAAAAAGACGATTTCCATCCTAACGCTGTCCATCTTATTATCTTTAAGCGCATTCAGCCAGTGGTGCACACCTGTTGTTGCCCCATATTTGGGCTGCCCAAGTATGCCCGGCATTTCTAATGTAACATTCCATACAATTAACTACTCATCACCTACTTGTGAAAGCCCAACAAGTAATTACCTAAACACTGGGGTTTCGGCAACAGTCATCCGGGGAAATACCTATCCTTTTTCAATGACTTATAATATCGACCCTGGCTTTGATACTCTTATGAATTTACGTGTATGGATTGACTTTGATATTGATCATGCCTTCGCACCAAGCGAGACAGTTGTTTCGATGAACTACCAAAGCCCTGGTACATATACTGGCTCTATTACCATCCCAGGTACCGCTACCATAGGTACTACAAAGATGCGAGTTACCTCTAAGATGACCAGCAACGGAGGACATACACTTCCTACACCTTGTAACTACCCAGCGGACCCACTAGGCTACCATGGTGGAGTTGAAGATTATACACTTGTAATTTCGGCACCAACGAGTATTGATGAGCCAATGCACAATCAATTCTCCATGACCGTTGCTCCAAATCCAGCAACCGAAAAGTCCACTCTTACCTATTCTTTAGCTAAAAGAAGTAAGGTTAGAGCAGCTATTTACAATGTAGAAGGGCGAGAAGTTACTTCGCTCATACCGAATGAAAGTCAGGCAGCTGGCAGACATAATTTAGTATTCAAGACAGATGCACTGGAACATGGATTATATTTTCTTCATCTATCGGTAGGTGGCATTAATCACACCCAGAAGTTCGTTGTTCTTAAAGAGTAACTTTCTTGATGGTTATAGCACTTTGCTATTTCTTTCTGTTTTAAATAGAGAGATTTTTAACTTCTTGTTCTTGATCAAAAGTTAGGCACCCCAAAACTCGCTATCCTTTGACTACCTGAGAATTAGATTTGATTCGCATCTGGTTACAAGAGGGAATTACAAAGAACGAATAGATCAGATTATTTTATCATACCTATGTCCAATAAGAAAGTTCGTTTTGCATTTTACAAAGAAATCGAAACAGCATATGTAATAATTCTTAGTCGCTTATATTCTTAGTCTAGGTTTGTTCTTAAACAATAGAATATTAGCAAATGAAAAAAGTCAATCTCTTATCGAAAAAAAATATCGCAATCGATTCAAATCTGAGCAGCACGATGCCCACTACAAATTTCAGAAAACCCCTGTTACAGAAATGCTATGTACTTTGTTTTCTTCTTTGTTGCAATGCTCTTATCGGTCATGCTCAGAACTCCTATCGCTTTGAGGAATCAACTGCTGTATATACCGACTTAGTAGGACCTACTATCATCCCAAGGTCTGCTTTTGATCCTAATTTTAACACACACAATATTCTTTCACCATTAACAGGTGAAACATTTAACTTTTACAATATCCCTTTCACTTTCGGAGGCTATAAAACTTTTGCTGTTCAACCTAATGGGTCGATCAGAATCGATAATGATTCGTCGCTTATCATTATAGACGTAGCCTTTGCAGGAATGGATAGCATTGACCCAAATTCGTCGAGATCGTATATTATCGACGGAATACCTGGTAATTATATCGTGAAGTCTCAATGGAAGAATCTTAAAATAAATGCAGGGCAAGCTAGTAATTATGTCAACCTTCAAACATGGGTATATCAACAATCGGGAATAATAGAGTTGCATTACGGGCCGAGTTCTGCTAATAATGCAAGTGGTTTTAACACAACACATGGACCTCAAGTAGGCATTTTCTACTCTACGGACAATTTCTCAAAATGCTATGAGAAGTTATGGGTTACAGGGTCTCCTGCAAATATCGTTTTGGATTCCGCAGCTAATTACAGTTTTCAAGCTATGTCGGGCATTCCCACCAATGGTACCGTTTATAGATTTATTCCGCGTCAAATACCAACATCAATTGATAATATTTTACAGGATAAGAAGCATTTTTCCTTGCTCCCTAACCCAACCTCCGATATCCTAACATTGCATACAAATCATAAAAAAGCCCTTCAAATAGAAATTTACACTTCAAGCGGTAAAAGGGTGCTTATTTCTAGTATTCGAAATAATGAAACTATTCCTGTTGATCATCTTGCAACAGGGATATACTATGCGAAGATTATTTCAGAGAACAAAGTTCAAGGAACAACGAAGATTGAACTTGTTAGGTAAACGAGCATCTAATATGATTTAGCCTGTTTCTTCGTACAATTAAGTTGTTTATCTATCCGTCACAAAATTTTCCATACCGCTCATCCGGTAAGTCAATACTGACTTACTTTTGGTTAAGTCTTCAGCTGTCATCAAAAAACGTATTGCTTGATATATTATTTCTTTAGTAGCTTAGCGTTATGAGTAATACTAAAAAAGTACTTCTCGGTTTGCTAACGATAGCTCCTTTTCCTTTATTTGGAATGTACATTTACAACATATTCAAATTCTTGTTGTTTATTCCCGAAATGGAGCAAAGTGGTGCGGGCTTGCCACCACCTGAATTCCTTCAAAATTTCGGGCTTCTATTTATTTATATTGGATTAGCTGGACTCCTAGGATTGGTTGCCCTTATTATCTATATCATAGACATCGTGAACAATAAAAAATTCGTAGGACCAAATAGTTCAATGAAAATTGTTTGGTTGCTCATCGTAATTCTATTATCTAGTATAGGTATGCTTGTATATTTTATAGTTGAAATTATTGGACGTAAAGAAGGTGAAGATTACCGAATAACTCCTATAACCGATCGAACCAATTAATATGAAAAACATCGCTATTCTGTTTGGCTCTTCCTTGGATCATGATGACTTTGAAAAAGTCAAAGACCTTTTGGCTGAAAATTGTGTATACCAGATTGGATCGGAAACACTTATTGGTCCAGAGGCTATTCTTGCTTCTTATGAACAAAATATGCTTGCTGGACGTAAGAAAATGGATAAACTTGAATGGGGCACCAGCAGGATCGAGACGATTTCTGATTGTGAGTATCTAGTACATTTTACGGATTACCTCTATCATAGAGGAGAGCAATATACACATCGTTGTCAGCAAAAATTATTAAAATAGAACATATTCAAGACGAGCAAGAGCAGGCAAGGCTTACCTCATGGTATCGATCTGTCGGAATTGCTACATCCTAACTTGTTCAGGAAATAACGTTTCATTGTGCTTTATCTCCCAACGGATATATACTTTTATATGTTATAAATTATGAGCAATGAGAAGAAAGCAGGGTTTGGCACCTTACCCGTTTTTCTAACGGCGATATCCACTATTCTTGGTGCAGTTATGTTCCTACGTTTTGGGTTCTCGGTTGGTTCCGTAGGGTTCATTGGTACGGTAGCGATCGTTTTAATAGGTCATTTAGTTACTATACCTACAGCCATGGCCCTTGCTGAAATAGCTACGAATCAAAAAGTAGAAGGTGGCGGTGAATATTTTATCATATCAAGGAGTTTTGGTATTAATATTGGTGCAGCTATTGGAGTAGCGTTATATCTTTCTCAGGCTGTAAGTGTTGCGTTTTATATTATTGCGTTTGCTGAAGCCTTCACAGCCTTAGAACCTTGGTTTCAGTCTTTGGGTTTTGCCATGCCTAATATGCGTTGGTTTAGTGTACCAGCTTTAGTACTCCTTATTATACTTATGGTAACCAAGGGAGCAGACTTAGGTATGAAAATGCTTTATGTTGTCGTGGCTATTTTAGGCATCTCACTCGTCCTTTTTTTCTTGGGGGGATCTGCTATACCTAATTTTGAAGGAAATGGACATCTTCTTAAAGGTTTTACATCGGACAAAGGGTTCTTTTATGTCTTTGCTATTATCTTCCCAGCATTTACCGGTATGACAGCCGGTGTTGGTTTATCTGGTGACTTGAGAGACCCAAGTAAATCAATTCCTAGGGGAACGCTCATGGCGACTTTAGCCGGTATGGTTATTTACATATTTATGGCATATAAGCTCTATGCCAATGCACCAATTGCAGACCTTATTGAAGATCAACTCATCATGCAAAAGATTGCACTTTGGGGACCTATTATTCCAATAGGTCTTGCAGCCGCAACGGTCAGCTCAGCTATAGGCTCCTTCTTAGTGGCACCTCGTACCTTGCAGGCGTTGGCGCTTGATAAAGTATTCCCACGAAAAGGAATGAATAATTGGTTTGCTAAAGGTGTAGGTGCAACAAACGAACCCAGAAACGGCACCATAATAACAGCGGGTATAGCACTCGTTTTTGTTCTCATGGGCGACGTGAATGCCGTGGCGGAAATCATCTCTATGTTTTTTATGGTTACCTATGGTTCTCTTTGCCTCATCTCGTTTTTACAACATTTTAGTGGTGACCCTTCTTACCGTCCTACATTTAAATCAAGATGGTATATCTCTTTACTGGGTGCTATCCTTTGTTTGTATTTGATGTTTAAGATCAACACCATTTATGCAATTGCTGCTATTTTATTAATGGTTGGCATCTATTTCGGAATAGGATTATACCTAAAAGGAAATAAAGGCATGGCACAAATTTTCCAAGGTGTCGTATTCCAATTCGTTCGACGTCTTCAAGTTTTTTTACAAAAATCGGAGAAAGATGTCAGTGCAAACAGTTGGCGTCCAGCTGTTGTATGTCTTTCCAAAGATACTTTTGAGCATAATGATGCCTTAGATCTAATGCGATGGATAAGTAAAAAATATGGTTTTGGGACTTACATACACTATCATAAAGGTTATTTCTCTAAAGAAACCAAAGAGGTAGCGAGACTTTCGATGGAAGAATTGATGAAAATTACAAATGCCACGAAGTCAAACGTATTCTTAGATACACTTATTTCACCATCAAACACAAACGCCATCGTACAGGTACTCCAACAACCTAGTGTTTCTGGGCAAGAGAACAATATGCTTCTCTTAGAGTTTGAAAAAGGGAATGATGAATGGTTGCAAGAAATAGTAGAAAACTATAATCTAATCAAAACTGCTAAGCACGACGTTGCTGTGCTGTCTATATCCGATAGAAACTTTGGAAACAGAAAGGAAATACACGTATGGATTAAGAGAGAGGATGTTCAAAATGGGAATACAATGATTCTGATGGCCTATATAATATCTGCTCATAAAGAATGGAAAGGAAGTGAGATTAAAATATTTGCTGCCTTCCCTGCAGATAATATGCAAACAGAGAAAGAAAAGTTAATTGAGCTCACCTCCAGTGGACGCCTCCCTATAAGCGCGTTTAATATTACTGTTCTAGAATTAAAAGAGGATACAAATATCAAAGAGCTGATATCGGAAAACTCTAAAGCCGCAGACCTAACAGTACTTGGTTTTCATGAGAGTAGGATGAAGACAAATGGCATGGACGTATTTAAAGGATATGACGCATGTGGTAATATTCTATTCCTGAATACTTTAGAACGTAAGGATATTAAATAAACATTCCTATTTTTACTTAAAGCATTTTGAATTTAAGTAGATCAAGAAAATATTTAAGTCTTGTTGTTTGTTTCAGTTTCCTATTGGCAACACTCTATGTGGGGCATATAGAAGAAAAATGGAAAAGCAATAAGATCTTTGAATGGGATATCGCCGGCTATCACTTCTACCTCCCAGCCCTTTTTATTTATGATGATATTGAAGAATGTCGATTCTACGCAAAAATAGATGCGCAATACGCTCCTACTAAAAGCACGAAATACTATGCACTAGACAAACATCCTGTGACAGGATACAGAGTGAATAAATACTCTAGCGGTGTCAGCATATTTCAGTTCCCACTTTTTTTTGCCGCTCATATCTATGCCAATTTTAATAATACAGACCCGCCCGATGGATACTCAGCCCCTTATCAAATTGCGGTTCTGTTAAGCTCAATTTTATTTGCATTTTTAGGTTTATTAATACTGCGTAGGTTTCTAAAAGAATCGGGATTTAGAGAAGCTGTTATCTTCTTTACCTTACTTATTCTCTGTTTTGGGACCAACTTATATTCCTATGTTGCCTATCAACCTGGTATGGGGCATCCCTACTCCTTTTTTCTTTATTGCTGCATTTTACTTCTTACACAAAGAATATATAAAACGTTCAAGCCTGCTCATTTCTTTTTGTTAGGGCTTTCTATCGGCTTAGCAATTCTCATTCGACCAGTTGATATTTTTGTATTGCTGATCCCAATACTTTGGCCTTTACCTAATCTAGTCAAGGTTTATAAGATATTATTTTCGGAATACAAGTTTTTCATCCTCCTATCATTGATAGCTGCTTTATTGCCGTGGATTCCTCAACTCTTATATTGGAAGGCTACCACAGGCTCATATCTCTATTACTCTTATGGCCAAGAAGGTTTTAATTTTAGCAATCCAGAAATAATTAAGGGGCTTTTCAGTTTCCGAAAGGGCTGGTTTGTATACTCACCTTTGGTTTTTCTCGGATTTGTTGGGTTAATCATCAGTCTCAAGGATTATAGATACAAAGAATATGCGATTATTACTCTTATCTTTTATGGTATTTCCTTTTTTGTTATCTTCTCTTGGCATCAATGGTTTTATGGAGGAAGCTTTGGTGCACGAGTGATGATTAATTCGCTTCCTTTACTGGCAATTCCGCTCAGTATTTTATTCGAGAAACTGCTCCGACTTCATGGACTTCTTATTACCCCACTGCTGCTCATTATTAGTTTTTTCATTTATTTAAATCTATTTCAATCATGGCAGTACAATCAAGCTATTATTCATTGGGATTCAATGAATAAGAAGTACTACTGGCGCGTTTTTTTAAAAGATCATTGTACTGAAGAAGATAGACAGCTTTTGTAACGATACGCCATCGATTCTTTTAACCTTTTCAAATTATACAATATCCGTACTTTTAACGTTAATAGTATAACAGCATTTTGAGGAGGTTTGTATTTATTGTTGGGTTTCTATTGTATTCCCTGTGCGTAGGTTTTGCACAGCAAAATAAGCTTTCCTTGCAAAATCTACGTACAACGACGATCTCCACCTCTAAAAAAACGACCCTATTAGACTCCTTAAGTATAGTACCTGGCACAGTTCGTATTAACATAGATAGCTCGTTGTATACGATTGATTATGCAAATTCTAAGTTAATATGGAAAGAACTACCCAAGGCTGATTCTGTCAAAATAGAATACCGCGTTTTCCCTTTCTCCTTTTCGAAACGATATGCTCATAAAAACCGAGCTCTAAATTATGACACCAATTTTGCCATGCAACCTTTCCAGTATACAGCAACAGATATTAAAAATACAGGACCTTTCGTTGACTTTGGTAATATCGATTATTCTGGTGCTTTTGGACGTGCTCTATCCTTTGGCAATAATCAAGATGTCGTACTAAACTCTCAATTCAACCTACAGTTGGAAGGAGATCTTGGTGATAGTATAAAAATTAGAGGTGCAATTACGGATAACACCATCCCATTCCAACCTGAAGGAAACACACAACAAATTCAAGAGTTTGATCGAGTCTCAATACAACTGGAGCGGAAAAACACAAAACTCACAGCAGGAGATTTCGATATGCGTAGACCAAATGGTTATTTCATGAATTTTTACAAACGGGTTCAAGGAGGGCATTTAGAGACTAGACAAAAAACAAAAAAAGGCGAAAACAAATTGGGTGTGATAGGTTCCTTTGCAAAGGGAAAATGGGTCCGTAACCAACTAACACCACTTGAGGGGAATCAAGGACCCTATCGACTTACTGGGCCTAATGGTGAAACTTTTTTTATCGTGCTTGCCGGAACAGAACGTGTGTATATTGATGGCATTCAACTGGAACGTGGAGAGGACAAGGACTATATTATTGACTATAATACCGCAGAGGTAACATTTATGCCTAGACGACTTATAACAAAAGATCTTAGGGTGTACGTAGAGTTTGAATTCGCCGATCGAAATTATTTGAACTCATTGCTCTATTTGACTGACGAATATAAGGTAAATGACAAAGTCACACTACGGCTAAGTGCTTACTCTAACCAAGATGCCAAAAACCAACCCATACAAGTTGATTTGGATTCAAATCAACGAAATTTCCTTAGAGGAATTGGCAACAGGATTGATGAAGCCTTGTATCCTTCTGTTCGAATTGACGATACATTTAGCAACGAAAAAATCTTATACAGACGAGTTGACTCACTCATTGGTAGTACCTTATTCAACGATGTTTACGTTTTCTCTACCAACCCAGATAGTGCTAAATACCGTTTAGCCTTTTCCTTTGTTGGGCCCAATAAGGGAAATTATCTTCAAAGTATCAATTCCGCCAATGGTAGAGTATACCAATGGGTTGCACCTGTTAATGGAGTACCTAGCGGCGATTATGAACCCGTTGTTCAATTAGTTACTCCTAAAATGCAGCAAATGTTTGTTGCAGGCATGGATTATCGAATTGATAGTAACAAAAAGCTATTAATTGAAACAGCTATGAGTAATTACGACCCAAACACATTTTCTCCCATTGATAATAAAGAAAATATTGGTTTAGCACAAAAAGTTATTTACAATGAGAAACGGCATCTCGGTAAAAAATGGTCTGTTGCTTCCGAAGTCAACTACGAGTTTGTACAACAAACCTTCAACCGGATCGAACGGTTTAGAAATGTTGAGTTTATCAGAGACTGGAATGTAACTGAACAGGAAGAAAATGCCAATGAACATCTCGGCAAGGCAAGTATTCTTGTGTCGCAAGTTAATGGTCTTGGGCTTGGATATACGTTCGGAACATTCCAAAGAGGAACAGTTTATAAAGGGTATCAACATATCCCATTAATATTTTATAATAAAAAGAATTTTAGGTTTCGGGCAACTGGTAACACTATTAATCAAAAGTCTGAAGTAGCCAATACCATCTTCTTCAGACCGATTATTGAAATAGAAAAAACATTTTCTAAACTTAAAGACCTTACTATTGGAAGTAAGTATTTACAAGAGCGCAACACATACAGAAACCCAGATACCGACACCCTTCTCCCAAATGCCTTCGCGTTTAACGAACTGCGTTTCTATGCTAGAAACAACCCAAATTCTAAAAAACAGTTTGACCTCACCTATATGTTTAGAAATGACTTCTTAAAGAAAAACAATGAACTAGAACAGGCAAACTACTCTCACAATGTTCAATTAAATGGTCAAATCCTTTCTATAAAAAACCAACAGATTAAAATTACCGCCTCTTACAGACAACTGCAAATAGAAGACAGTACAATCTCACGACAAAAAGCTGACGAAAGCCTGTTAGGTCGTATCAATTACAATTTTAATTTCTTTAAAGGACTACTTGGTGGAAATGTATTATATGAATTCGGAAGTGGTCAAGAGCAGAGAAGAGAATTTACTTATGTGGAGGTCCCCGCTGGTCAAGGTGTGTTTGTTTGGCGTGATTACAATGGCGACAACCTTAGACAACTTAATGAATTTGAGGTCGCTCAATTTCCTGATGAAAAAAGGTTTATTAAAATATTCACCCCAACGAATCAATATGTAAAAGCCAAATATTCGCAATACAGTCAATCAATATCGTTTAACCCCAGAAGCCTTTGGAATAAGCGAAAAACGAAAGGTATAAAAAAAGCACTCTCCTACTTCTTTTTCCAATCATCTATACAACTGCAAAATCGATTCATAGGCAAAGAAGGTATTGCACAGTATAATCCATTCATTTTTCAGTCTGATGACAGCTTATTATTGCAGAATAACGCCAACTTCATTAATTCGGTTTTCTTTAATCGATTTAGTAATAAATGGGGGTTAGATTATATCCAATCCAATACCAATGGACGCACCTTACTAAACTATGGAATTGACACGCGCAAAAATTCAGAACATCTCTTACGTGCACGCGTAAATATTACTCGTAAAATTACATTCACACAAAAGCTCAAAACGGGCAATCGCTCTTTTGCGTCACAATTTCTGGATAATAGAAATTTCAACATTAAGCAGCAGTACGTAGAACCCGAATTTAGTATTATTCTCTTCAAGAATCAGTTTAGAATATCTTCCTCTTATAGGTACGATTTACGAGATAATACTGAGAATCCGTCTGGCGAACGTGCTACTTCTCATGCCGCTAATTTCTCCTTAAAGTACAATATTCCATCTTCAGGTGTTATCAATGCTGGCTTTACATATAACGATATCAATTATAATGGCGATGCAAATTCTAGTGTAGGATATGCAATGCTTGATGGTTTGCAAAACGGAAAAAACTATTTGTGGACGTTATCTTTTGATAAGCGTATTTCCAAATCTGTAGAAATGAGTTTACAATATGAAGGCCGTAAGGCTGGCGAAGCTGAGATAGTACACACGGGGAGAGCCAGCATTCGTGCTATTTTTTAGATTACCTTTACACTACTATGCCAAGTTTTTCTTTTTCGTACCATACATATGAACATTTAGAAGAACTCTTACCCATTGCACAAGAACTTGTACAACGAGCAATAACAGCTGCTCAAGAAGCTTATGCTCCATACTCAAAATTTAATGTAGGCTGTGCCATTCGTTTAGAAAGCGGTGTATTCGTTCAAGGTGCCAATGTTGAAAATGCTTCCTACCCAGTGGGGATTTGTGCAGAAAGAGTAGCATTATCATACATGATATCCAATCACTCAAAACAACAAATTGAAAGTATTGCAATCAGCTATCAATACGCTGGAAAAGATAAGGGAGTTATATACCCATGTGGAATGTGTAGACAGTTCATACTAGAATGCCAACAACGAAACAAAAAACCCATCGAACTCATCTTACATGCACCAAGCGGCAAGGTGAATATAATACCTGATGCAGCTAATCTACTTCCCTTTGGTTTTACGGAAGATATGTTTTAAAGCTTCGCAGCTAATTTTTCATCCCACTTGTAAATATCATTCACTTTAATAACATGGCCAGCACTATCTACTGCATTTGTTAGGTACACTAAGTGTACTCCAATATCCCGTTTAATTTTAATTGACTTTGTAGCTCTATTTCTTATAATAGAATCTATACCATCGGCATTAAATGTGGAATCCCGTAGAATGAATCGGGCGAAATCTTTAGGATGATGCACACGAATACACCCTGAACTTGAAGCACGATATTTACGTGTAAACCCTCCTCTATGATTGGTATCGTGTAAGAAAATTGCCTCCTTATTCGGAAAGTTAAACTTCACAGAACCGAGAGCACTATTTCTTCCAGGGTTTTGACTAATAGAAAACCTTCGATAGTTTCTTGAATTAATACGAGCGGGGTTTACCCTTCGTCCGCGACGGTCACGAGCAACTAATCCACGACGACGCAGATAAGCACCACCTCTGCGGGCAATCCCTGGTACAATCTCACGTCTTAAAATGGTAGGTGGTACAAACCACGGCGGGTTAAAAACAATATCACTAAGCTTAGAATCAAGTGTGGGTGTTTTTCTAGATACTCTTCCTACCACAGCATTCATTTGAAACTTAATGTCATCTCCCTCAAAATAACGCACTTCCATTTGCGGTATATTTACCCAGATAAATTCATCAAGAAAGTCCTTTTGCAACCAACGAATACGTTCCATATTCATTCCTAATTGCTTGATATTCTCTTCTGACCGTTGAGTAAGCGAGGCGAGTGTTATAGAGTCTAGCTCTCCAGTTTTTTCTAAACCATATTCTGTTTGGTATTTCTTCAAAGCATCTAAAGCTTTAGTATCCCAAACCATTACTGACTTATCCAGAGCAGTATCGACTACTCTTGCCAAAACTCTTCTTAGTGTTTGTACTTTAGCAGAACTATCCCCCAAGGTCAAAGTTTCCGGTAGTTCATCAATCTGAATTGCGAACTGATCGAGTTTTTGTAATTTACGAGCAGTGCTTCTAAACTTTTTGTACCAAGGGTGTGCAGGTCTCAGCGCTTCAAGAATACTATCCACGGAACGTTGTGACACCCATTTTGCCATAGAGTCAACACTCCAAGTAGAATCATTTTTATTTTGCCAATTTTTATCTATCGCTAAGGGGGTTATTCGTCCAAGTAGTAAATCTCGTCCCAACTTTAGATAGGCATGACTTAATTTAAGTTCTAATTTGACCAATTCCCCGATATTCAAATTCTCCAGTTGGCCTACAAGAGAATCTACTTCGTGATAATCGTAATCATCGGGTTTCAGTCCTTCCAAATGAACCCATTTAATTTGGTTCAACAAGGCTTGACCTTTCTTAGTCACTCCATACTGGTCAAGCCATATGGCTTCCTTTTTGTATAAAATAGCATAGTCCTGTGGTAGAAAAGTTGAGTCAGTACCAATAAGGTCGTAGACTGTCATGAAAGAGTCATTTCTTATTTGCTCACTAAGCCTAGCAGCATCAATAACTTCTTTTCTCAAAAAATTAGAAAACGCTCCATCACCATGATCATCTTTACAAGAAAAGCAGTAGAGAGAAAAAAATAAAACTACGATTATTAAATTCGTTAATCTTTTCACAGGAAATTAGTCTAAGCGCTCGTAAAAGTAAAAAAAAATTACATTTGCTGATAATATCGGCTAGGGTTAACTACAAATTATGACAGAGCACGAAATTATTCAAGCTTTTAAAAATGACATCAATAAAGAAAAGGCTCTTTCTACATTGATGGATCATTACCAACAAAAGCTTTATTGGCATATCAGGCGTCTGGTAGCAAATCATGAGGACGCCAATGATGTGTTACAGCTCGTGTTCATAAAGGTTTGGAAGAATTTAGAGAAGTTTCGAGGTGAATCAGGACTGTATACGTGGCTGTATCGAATTGCTTCGAATGAATCGTTTACTTTTCTTCGAAAAGAGAAAAAAAGACGCTCTTTGAGTATTGATGATGAAGATATGGACCTAAGCAATTATATCAAGGCTGATGAGCATTTTAATGCGAACGAGATAGAATGGAAATTGCAAGTCGCTATGCAGAAGTTGCCAGAAAAGCAAAAAGCAGTATTTTCGTTGAGATACTATGATGAAATGCCGTATAGTAAGATTTCAGAGATCCTTGAAACCTCGGAAGGTGCACTAAAAGCGAGTTATCATCATGCTGTTAAAAAAATACAACAAATGCTAACACAGGATTAAACCTGCGGTACTGAATATAGTCTATAAAACGTGAAAAAGGAGCACCAAAATATAAAAAAGGAATTAGAGGAATTGGGGATTCCACTGGAACACCACCCCAATATACCTTTGAGTATTCCAAGTGGCTATTTCGATAGTTTCAAAAAAGATATGTTGGAGCAAATAGCAACTCTAGATTTTACTGAACAACTTTCTAGAAAAATGCCTCAACAAGTCCCTACTGACTATTTTGAGCAATCAAAAGCCGATATCTTAAATCAAGTGACTACTACTGATTTTAGCAAGCAATTACCCAAAGAAATGCCACAGCAACTACCTGTTGGATATTTTGAGCAATCGCAACAAGACATCCTTGCTGCTATTGCATCTGATGGGCAAACTATGGGAGGGTTACAGCTGACTCGTACTACCAAATATAGAAACTGGGCGCTGGCGGCTAGTATGGCACTTATCGTAAGTATTGGTTTATTCTTTATAAATTCTAAACAAGGTGATCTTAACCTTGAAAATGAACTAGCTCAAATTCCTGCTGAAATGATTGATAATTATATCGATGAACATCAATACGACTTTGAAGCTTTTGATATACTGGAAAACCCTGAGATTATAACGAAAGATGTAAGATATCTCGAGGATCAGATCCTGAATGAAACGAAAACTTTGAGTAATGAAGAAATATTTGAATTTGTACTGTAAATCCTTACTTGTCGTTCTGTTTAGCACATTCATATCTTTATCCTCTATAGGTCAAGGTACTGGGAGTAAACATGATAAAATTCAAAACTTAAAGATTGCGTTTATCTCTAAAAAGTTAAACCTGTCTTCTAAATCATCAAAAGAATTTTGGCCGATTTATAATGAATACGATAACGCAAAACAGCGTTTATTTAGAAAATACCGTAGGAAGTATCAAAAGCTAAGCATGCAAGATATTGAACATCGCATGGAACGAGAAAAAGAATTTCTTGATCTTAGAAAAAAGTATATTAATCGCTTTGCCAAAATACTAACTCCAGTTCAAATTGCAGATCTAAAGCGCTCGGAAAGACAGTTTAAGAAATTGCTTTTAAAACGGGCAAAGCATTCGCATTAACTTTATAGTTTAGCCATAGGAAGGTTTACGTCATGGTAAAATAGAAAGGTCCACCCCTCCTGTTTGCCAATCTGAGCATATTCTGACCGCAATTCCTGACTTCTCTTGCCATCGAAATCATACTTAGCGATATAACGAAATTTGAGTTGTTTCAATTGCGGGGCTACGTCACCTCCAAAAAAATACTTTCCTTGATTGGTATGAATCAATAAAGAAGTATGGTAAGGACAGTGCCCCCCATCTTCTTTATAATCTATAAAATCGAGTATACGCCCGCCTTCAAACCATTGAATAACAGCTTGCTCATCAAGTTTCTTCAGTATTTCTACATCGTAGGATAAACCATTTGCAACATCCGTTGCAAAAGTGTATTCATTTCGATTGATATGAAATGTCGCATTCTTGAAGGTTAATACCAACTCATCATTTTCTTCATAAAAGAAACCGCCCGCATGGTCTTTATGTAAATGAGACATGACCACGTCGGTAATATCATCAGCCTGCAGATTATGCTCTGCCAAGTTATCTAATATTTTTAACTGCCCAGTCTCAGGATTAGGAAAACCAAGTCCCGCATCCAAAAGAATATTTCGCTGCGAAGTTTTAATCAAAAAAGGTTGAATCTCAACCAACAATGACCCCCTGCTTCGCTCTTCCAAAACATCCCGTTCTATATCAAATGGATAAAATATTTTATCAAAACCGATGGTGTAATACCCTTCGTTTAATGGAAAAATTTGAGCGTCTATCATGATTATTTATCTAAGAATTATTCCTCTATCTGCATCTAAGCGAACCAATACAAATATCATAATCGTAAACGTTAAAAGGCTAGTTCGACCATAACTTAATAAAGGTAAGGGTATTCCAATAACAGGGGCAATTCCTATCGTCATCCCAATATTAATCAGAACATGAAAAAAGAGTAAGCCTGCAAGACCATATGCAAATACTCTACTGAAACGTGAACGCTGTCTTTCTGCAATAAATGCGATCCGAAGAATCAAACACACATAAAGTATCACCAGAATGGTAGATCCCCAAAAACCAAACTGCTCAGCCACGCTACAAAAAATAAAATCCGTACGTTGCTCCGGGACCCAATCATTTTTAGTTTGCTCACCATTTAAAAAACCCTTTCCTAAGAATCCACCAGAGGCAATTGCAATTTTAGATTGACGTACATTATAATCTGCAGCACTCTGACGTCCAGCTGGTCTTCCCTGAGCGTAGGCTTCAGGGACTTCTTGGCCAATCATCGTATATATTCTTTCTACTTGGTAGGGCTTTAATATTTTCGTAAAGGTAATTGGGACTAAAAACTGAGAAAAAAGAATCGCAACCAAGGCAATGCCTAGCGTATTGAATAGGTATTTCTTTTTTCTTCTAATTTTCTTCCTATTGGAATAAAGTGCCAAACCACTTATAAGCCCAATAAGTATTAGAAATGTATTCGGTGAGAGCATCAGAGTTGCCACCGTTAAGAAAATAAGACCAAAACCTAAAAGGGGAATCCAATTAGGTAATCCTTCTCTGTACATGGCAATAAAAAAAGAAAAGTAAACAAGGGCTACCCCAGTCTCTTTCTGCAATAAAATAATCAAGGCTGGGAGTAATGCTATTCCCATGGCAATTGTACGGTTCCGTCCGCTAAGGTAATTGGTATCTAGAGTAGAAAGAAACTTTGCTAAAGCAAGTGCTGTAAAAAATTTGACCATCTCGGCAGGTTGTATTTGTATAGGTCCTAGTACTAGAAAAGATTTAGACCCATTTACATTTTTGCCAACAACCAGTACGACCAGTAATAATAAAATTCCAGCTCCATAGCTTAAATAAGCCAGATTTGGGAATGTTTTACTATCCGTGAATAATATAATCGTGGAGATAACCAATCCGACACCTATAAAAATGAGTTGTCGCATATAGCTACTGTTCATTCTAAAGAAAGTCGCACTTTCACTTGTATGCTCCACTGCATAAATACTTAGAAAACCTATGCCTGCTAAGAGTAAGTACAATAGTATTAGTACGCCATCTACTTTTTTTAAATATGTACTAGGATTTATGGTACTCATATAATTTCTTTTTTGCTTCTAGTAGCGCCCAACGATTCCACCAAGATGTATTTGCAGCTTTCTTTGTTTGTTTATTACTGTTTTTAATACTATCTAGATATTTCTTCCTTCTCCTTACGCTGTCTCTTCTTCTTAGCTCTTTTTGCCAACGCTCTCTTGCCTCTTTCTTTTCAATAGAGTCTTTGATATATGTAATCTTAGGAATTAGTTTAGCTTTTTTCATCCGATCAACTAGATATTCTCTATTATTTTCAATCGTATCTGTTAAATAGTACTCCATCATTAAACTAGCTATTGGGCCAGCCCATTGTGCACCATAACCTGAGTTTTCTACGATCACGGCAACAGCTATTTTAGGATCATCCTTAGGTGCAAAGGCTACGAAAACCGAATGATTCTTTAGCTTAATTTTTTTACCGTTCAAACGTGTATAATTTTCAACCGTACCTGTCTTACCGCAAACCTCAATACCTTTTATCCTAGCACCTTTCGCGGTACCATACTCAATAACACCCTGCATGCCAGATATTACAGCCTCAAAGTCACGTGGTGCTATTCTTGCCACAACTTTCTTTTCCAAAAAGGGTTGTAGTTTTTCATGAGCAGAGTCCTTACCAATAGATCGAACAAAATGAGGTATTCTATAATACCCTCTATTAGCAATAATGCACATTGAATTAGCCAATTGAAGCGGAGTAAGTAGAAGTTCTCCTTGTCCCATACCTAATATAGACATATTGCAAGAGTTCCAACGCTTATTGTACATTCTATCAAAATATGGAATTGTTGGAATATTGCCTCCGCGCTCAATGGGCAGGTCTATTCCGACCGGATGTCCCAAACCAAAATTATCCATGTATCGATTCCAACGTTTAACACCTAGACGTACATTCTTATTGGCTGGAGAGTCTACGGAAAGCCTAAATACGTGACAGAAATAAGCATTGCAAGAATTAGCAATGGCCCGACTCAAGTTGGCGGCATGTCCTCCCCCACTATGCGTACAACCAATGCGCTTACCACAAGCATAATAACCACCTCGACACCCATAACCATATTCTGCAGATATCACCCCCATATCTAGCCCAACCAACGCAGTAATCGGCTTGAATGTAGAACCTGGGGGGTAGCTCGCCTGAACTGCTCTATTATAAGTTAATTTAGTTGCATCTCTTAGAATCTTTTTAAAGTTCTCGCTTTTATTATTTCCGGTGAGCAAATTTGGGTCATAAGTTGGACTACTTACAAAAGCCAGAATACCACCCGTTTCGGGTTCAATAGCTATAGCACTTCCAAGCTTATTCGCCATCATTTCTTCTGTCAGTTTTTGAAGCTCTACATCTAGATATAAGTGTAAATTTTTACCTGCAATAGATGCCGAATCATATATCCCATCTTTATAAGAACCTACAATACGCTGCTTTACATCCTGAAGTAAAAACCGTACGCCGGGAACGCCTCGCAATTCCTCTTCATATGATTTCTCTATTCCAGTGATACCGACCATATCACCTCTTCGATAATCTGCATAGGCCTCTTTTTCAAGCATTTCCTTGGTGATCTCGTTGATATAACCCATAAAAGACGCGCCCACATGGTATGGATAAATGCGTTGTGCTTTTTCAACCAGCTCAACACCTACAAAATCGTTCATCCCCTCTTGAAGACGCGCTACCGCTTCGGGTGACAAGTTTTTATAAAGTGTAATATCTCTATTCCAACCATTTAGCATAATTTTTTTATGAGTCAATGTATCGAAATGATCCCGAGTGATATTTAATAAATTACAAAAACGCACTGTATCAAATTCTCCTGTTCTTCGCAACTTACTTGGTAAGAAATGTATATCGTAGAACATGTTATTATTTAATATGGTTCTATTTTTTCTATCTATCAGTAATCCACGAGCAGGTTGAATTATTTTTCGTTTTACAGCTTGGTTTTTAGACGCCTCCTTATAACCTCCCACACCAAACACTTGCAGAAAGAGTAATCGAATTATAAGCACCACACCGACAAGCAATACAAATGCTTGTAATACAATACTCCTTTTCTGATTAAAATCTGACATATCCCCTGCGGCTTAATGTAGTCTGAATGATGTAAGATCCCTCCCAAAAGAATGCTAAACTTGCTGTTTAGTTCCTATAAAGTACCATAAGAAGAGTCGAAAATCAAATTTGACCGAACGGCTACAAAATAAAGCGTTTCGAAGTATTATATTCGCACTTACCTATATAAACTTTTACACTTGAAATTAAGCATTGTAATACCTGCGTATAACGAGGAACGAACCATTCATTTAATACTTGATCGTGTCCGCGATGTAGAACTGATGAATGCTATTGAGAAAGAGATCATCATCGTGAATGACTATTCTACGGATCAAACAGAGACAGCCATTAAGCGTTATCAAGAAGCTAATACAGAACTCAATATTACTTATCTTAAGCATGATGTAAATAAAGGAAAAGGAGCTGCTCTTCATACTGGTATCCAAGGTGCTACAGGTGATCTACTCATTATTCAAGATGCGGATTTAGAGTATGACCCCCGTGAATACAATATCCTGCTTCGTCCTATTTTAGAAGGGAATGCCGATGTTGTTTACGGTTCTCGTTTTATGGGCGGTAAACCACATCGAGTATTATTCTTCTGGCACAGTATAGGCAATCGATTTCTTACTAGACTGTCCAATATGTTTAATAACATCAACCTTTCGGATATGGAGACCTGTTATAAGATGTTTAGAACAAAGGATATTCAGTCCCTTAGTTTACAAGAAAAGCGCTTTGGTTTTGAACCAGAGGTAACTGCTAAAATCTCTCGCATTCCTAATATAAGAATCTATGAAGTAGGAATCTCTTATTATGGAAGAACATATGAAGAAGGTAAAAAAATAGGTTGGCGTGATGGGTTTAGAGCAATCTATTGTATTCTTAAATATGGTTTATTTAAGTAATTTTTCGTCTTAGGGTAAAATCACCCATCGAGAATAAGCAAAGCAATAACAAGCACATAAAAGGACTTTCGTAACGTACCAAGGCCCCTAAATTCGGAATAGTATATCCTATAAAAACAAGACAAAGTAGGCTGTAGAATAAAATTAATAAATAATAAGGGTTGTTAATATACCTTCTCTTAGTATGATAAAGTGCGAACAATAATAAAAACAAGATAAGAATACTATCTAGGGCCGTGATCGCATATTTTAAATTCTTGCTAGCCTGCGGTATAGGTTCAATAAAGATGTGATCTAAGGCAGTTGGGAAGTTTCGAATAAATGAACTTGCAGTTGGAGTTAACACAGGTGTTTCTAGATCTGAATACCCTTTGGTACTAATAAATTCTTCTTGCTTATTTACCACCAAACGCATCAGATTATATTTCGGTGACAACCTACCTACAAACAAAAATATACCAATGCTGAAGACTGTTACCCCTACAAAATAGACTAACGCCCTTTTATATTTCCTTGTAAAATAGTATAAAATAAATAAGGGTAAGAAAATGAGAAAATAGAAATACCGTATTGCCAATAAGAAAAAAAGAGCGACTATCAAACTACTTATTGTTTTCCAATTGGGTCGTTCCAAAACACAAATCATAGCCCAACTTACTAAACCAATAAGACTAAGAATAAAGCCGTCCTTATGAATACCGCTACACCAAAATACGATAGACGGCATAAGAAAAATAATGATGAGAAAAACCCATTTCTGATTTGGTTTAAAATACAAAAACGTTTTATAGAGCCCTAGCAAACCAATAAAGAAGAAAAGATTGTAGAAAACTACGTTAACATATTCGTGGCCGAAGGATAACACAGTGCATAGAATCATAAATCTAGCGTGAATCAACATTCCAATATCCGACCAATAAACTGCATTATCTTTCCTGAGAAAATTTAAATGCGAACCAATTTCTCCCCAATTGAGAAACCAATCGTTCAAATAATAAGCTGGTCTATTCGTAAAGTCTGACAACTGCTCTATAGCACCTACATAGTAAAAATGCGCATCATTAAATATGTACTCCGAGTTATGAAAGTATAAATTCACACAGCCTAGTAATATCTTAAAAGCAAATAAACTACATATCAGATTAAAGGACAGTCCCACTTTTTTGGGAACATCGTACAAGTAAAACCCTACACAAAAAAAAATGAAATAGATGATTAGTATGAGTACCGACAATTTCTAATGGCTAATTATAAGCTTAAATGTAAGCTCTGAAATTCTATTTTAAAACCTCTTTATCCGTTTTCCCATTAAGATGGGTAATTTTGCTAACCTTACGAACGATCTTTTTCTTCTTCAAAGCCTTATTACGCATTTCAGGAGTTACTTCATCAGCGGGGATTATAATCGTCTTTATTTTAACTCCCTCCTGCTTTTCTAGATCCTTGATTTCCTGAGGCTCTTCTAATTTCGTAATAGTAGTAAGTTTTGCATCATCCTCTATAGGCATCTCCTCCTGCTCTGCAAGCATAGACTTAGCCATTTGAATTTTAACCTCCTTCTGATCTGTATCTGTTGCTGTAGTTTTTGAAGCATCCACAGGGTCGTTTGTGGTATTAGCCAATACGCGATCCGCCTCAGAAGGTAACCTACCCACTCTATTATTTAACCAATATGATGCACGCAAATAGCTTTTCGTAGGATGGTAAATAAATAATACACTGCCGTTTTTGATGCGATCAATAATAGGAGCGGCCATATTTAATGCAACTGAAGGACACCCCCAACTACGACCTATCCTTCTATTAGCTCGAGCAAATGATTTACTTACATAAGCAGCACCGTGCATGACCACATCTCTTTTCATCGCATTGTTGTTGAAACGACCATCAACTCCTTCCATTCTCATAGAATAGCCATTATGTCCGGCGTACGAATTCTTAGTAATATAAAAACCCAAGCTACTTTGATGTGATTCGGATACATTCGAAAAGTACTTGGCATATTCATCACCCGTTTTTACCCCATGGGCAACAAGTGTATTAAACACGACCTTTTTGGTTCTTGTATCAATTAACCAAAGTCTATTTGTATTACTGGATAGTGAGAAATCACATATAGTAAGGTACTTTCTATTCGAAACAGAACCATGTTCTAATAAGTTAAGATAACCATAGTAAGCTCTTCTGAACGTCTCCAATTTCAGACGTTTCATTCCACGCTTGTACTTTAATTGAGCGTACACTCCATCTATATATTGATTCACTCGGGCGTTTGCTCTATTTCGACCGACATCAGGATTTGTTGCGTAGGAGGTCCCTCCAAGCAAAACCAAAATTGATAATAAAGTCAAAATCTTTCTCATACAATACCCTGCATAATTAGAAAATGCAAAAAGCATGCCCAATTATAGCACTAAATTAATCTAGAATGCAGTATTTATCGTCCTTTGAAAGTAAAACTTTAATATTTTAACTTTTGTGTTAACGCGCTATTTGCGCGCAATTGCCTTTCTCACGGCGGTTACAATTGCCGCTGTACTTAAACCATATTTGTCTAATAAATCCAGTGGCTTACCGCTCTCTCCAAAAGTATCTTGAACAGCAACAAATTCTTGCGGTGCAGGAGCATGTTGAGCCAATACACGAGCAACACTTTCCCCTAAACCACCATTGTACTGATGCTCTTCAGCTGTTACGACACAAGCTGTTTTTCGTACAGATGTTAAAATAGCTTCTTCGTCCAAAGGCTTTATGGTATGCATATTGATTACCTCAACGGAGACACCTTCTTTGGCTAACTCGCGTGCAGCCTCTAATGACAACCAAACCATATGGCCACAGGCAATTAAGGTGGCATCAGTACCTTCACTCATTTGTTGCGCTTTCCCTACAACAAACTCTTGGTTCTCGGGTGTAAAGTTTGGCCACTTCGGTCTTCCGAACCTGAGATAAACTGGGCCATCAAATTCCGCAATCGCTTTGGTGGCCAATTTAGTTTGATTAAAGTCACAGGGCACTACAACTTTCATTCCCGGTAACATCTTCATCATCCCGATATCTTCTAGCACCTGATGCGTAGCACCATCTTCACCGAGTGTTAGGCCAGCGTGAGATGCACAAATCTTTACATTCTTTCCGCTATAAGCAATACTCTGACGGATTTGGTCATAGACCCGAGAGGTTGAAAAATTAGCAAAAGTCGTTGTATAAGGAATTTTACCTCCGATGGTCAATCCAGCGGCCACACCCATCATATTCGCTTCTGCAATACCACACTGTACATACTGGTCGGGCATTTCTGCCATGAGCTTATTCAACTTCAACGACCCTGACAAGTCAGCAGCCAGTGCAACCACATTTTTGTTCTCTTTAGCTAATTCGTAAATACCCTCGCCAAAACCTGAACGAGTATCTTTTTCATTGATAACTTTATAATCATCCAACATTGTTGAACAAAGTAAATTCAATCCGCTTTACTTTAATAGCTAAAGCAAGGCATAGTTTTCAACAAGAAATTAAATAGAAATTATTAAACTAGAAGAGGCGGCACTTCTGCTTCATTGTAATATCATCAGCAGTAAACTCTGTGCTATTTGCCTCACATTTGCTCGATGCTTCATCATGCTTATCCTTAATAAAGAACTCTTTAATCACAGGCTCAGGAAGTCCAGGCTGGTTACCTTCATAAGATATATCGCACTGGCAGATATATTCTTGGGTACAGGATCCTAAGGTAAAAATGCTTAGGATGGCTACAAGGAGAAGTTTTTTATTCATCCGTTAAATATGTTCAAATATAGTGAATCTGATTTTTCTACCCCAACAATTAAAAATAAATTTACCAAATAAGAAATGGCTATAAAACCGAATGAAAAATTTGAGCATCTCAACTTTCTTGCACAACAAGTTGTAGAAGGTTTTATTATTGGGTTGCACAAAAGTCCTTTTCACGGCTTTTCCGTAGAATTTGCAGAGCACCGCTTATATAATAAAGGAGACAACCTAAAACATATTGATTGGAAAGTATATGGTCGAACCGACAAACTCTTTATTAAGAAGTATGAAGAGGAAACAAACCTTCGTTGCCAGATTGTATTAGATACCTCTTCTTCTATGCTTTTTCCTGAGACGCCAAAGGAATATAACAAGCTTGAATTTTCTTGTATTGCAGCAGCTTCTTTGTTTAATATTTTCAAGAAGCAACTTGATGCTGGCGCCTTACACCTTTTCGATGAAGAGGTCTATTATAAAAGTCCTTGTCGATCAAACACAGTACACTACGCTCGTTTAACCAATGAACTTGAAAAGACCATGCGGCGTAAGTCCAGTCAGAAAGGTACGCACACCGCAAAGATTCTACATCAAATTGCAGATAGTGTTCATAAAAGAAGCCTAGTTATCATTTTTAGTGATATGCTAGACCGAGTTTCTGAAATCGATGAGCTTTTTGATGCTTTGCAGCATTTGAAATTTAATAAACACGAGGTAATTCTTTTTCAAGTACAAGATAAAAAACTTGAGGTCGAATTTGAGTTTGAGAACAAACCATATGAATTTGTCGATTTAGAAACGGGTGAAAAAATCAAAATGAACTCTACACAATTAAAAAAGGAGTATACAGAACAAATGAACGCCTATCGCAAAAAGATCGAACTTAAATGTCTTCAGTATGGAATAGATATCATTGATGCAGATGTTAATTTAGGTTTTGAGCAGGTGCTTTTACCTTATTTACTTAAACGAAATGCATTGTTGTGACGTCTTATGATAGAATAGTTTAACTTTATGAGCTTGAAAATGAATTTAAAATCGATTTCCTTACTGTTGGTACTTGTTTTTGTTGGATTGTATGGATTTGCTCAGCCTTACTCTGCCTATGTTGACGTACGACAAGAGTTCTATGCTTTTGATAATGGCTCTATTAATAAACTAGATCATCTGCGCCCAGTTGACTATAAGATTGGCAAAAACTCTATTGCCTTTATAGACAATCAGCGAAATTTTAAGTTATATAAAGATGGTAGGCTCACTACAATTAACGAAGACTTGTACACCATACAGTTTCAGACATCGGATAACCTAATTCTGTATCGCAGTGCGAATATGATATCTGTAATTGATGGTTATGATGTTAAACTACTTTCTGGTTTGTGTAGAGATTTTGCTATGGGAGATAGTGTCGTTATGTTTTACGATATCAATCGCTCTACTTTTAATGGCTACTACAATGGTGAAATTACAGAACTAGAGACTTATTTACTTACCGGTAATGATTATTCATTTGGAGCTAATGTAAAAGCATCAGATAATATTGGCGCCTATGTGAATTTCAATGACATGTTCAAGGCATTTTATCAAAATGAGGTGTTCACTTTAGAACAACAAAAAGTCAAAGATTTTCAAGTAGGTAGAAACACCATTGCTTATACGGACATCAATAATATGTTTAAGATATTCTACAAAGGAGAAACATATAAAATAGATGGTTTTGCACCTAAGTCTTATCAAGTAGGTGATAACCTTGTAGCTTTTGTGAACTTTGAAGGATACTTCAAAATTTTTCATAAAGGAAAAATGTATAACCTAGGATTCTATGAGCCAAAATTTCAGGTCAAGGACTTCTTAGTTGCCTATGAGGCTGTGAATGGATTTTTCAAGGTCTTTTATGAGGGCAATACAGAAGTTTTAGAGAACTATTATCCTGATAAAATTCAAATGCAGTATAAGTCTCTTGCCTATACCAATCAGGCCAATATGCTACGTCTTTTTAGTCAGGGAAAAACATATAATGTGACCAATCAAACCGTTGCCGATTATCGATTAGATTATGATGTCCTCCAATATAAGGTAGGCTTTAACCGATTTAAGGTTTTTGCCGATGGCGAAACTTACTAGCTGTTACAAACTTATAAGACCGCCCTTTAGATTATTCCTTGATCACTACTTTATAAATATCTTGTTCTTCTGCATGCAAATGCAAATAATATGTTCCGCTAGAGTAGCTCTTCAAATTTAATTGCATACAATCACCCCCTTGTCTATTTCTTTTTTTGCTTAGAAGGCGTTTGCCATTCAGATCTAATAATTCGATTTGTTCTATTTCTTGCAGTGCATGTAAATTGCAAATAGACACAATTCCAGTTGTTGGGTTTGGATATGTCGTAATACGCTCGTTTATCGCTACTTGATTCGTACTTGTAGGATAAGGTGTCTCATATAACTTTTGTAAGAAACAATCATAGTTATTTCCGACTGGCGGGAACATAAATGTATCAACTGTTGGATCAAAGTCAATGTAGTTGTTACTATAAGTCCCTCCGGTATAAATTCCTCCTGCTGAATCTAGACGAATCAAATTCTGAACATTTGCTCCAGACGCATTAATCTCTTTGAACCATTGAAAGGCACCTTGACTGTTTAGTTTCAACTGATAAGCACTATGCCTTGTAGGAGAACTCCCTATGGCCAAGCCCGGACCAGGATCAAAATCAAGGCTTGATAAATAATCGCCTGCTATATAAATATCAGAATAGGAATTCGTTGTAACCGAAGAGGCTTGCTTTCTATTCAAACTAGCAAGAACTTTTGTCCATTGTACTGCCCCTGCAGTATTCAACTTTATAATGAAAAGATCATTGTTGATCTGTGAAGTATAAGTCGAAGAAGAACCAGAACCAAAATTAACCGTACCCGCAAAGTTGCCAACGCCAATTACGTTATCGGCTGTATCCAAAGCAATTTCATTTAGATATTCCGTATCACCTCCTCCAATTTGTTTCAGCCAGATTAACGAACCATTCATACTATATTTTACAATAGCTATATCCCGATTACCATTCGCGGATAAAACATTTAATCCAGAGGATAGATCAAAATCAGGGTTTTGTCCAAAAGAAGCCCCTAGATAAATGTCACCAGTTTTAGCAGATATCTGCAAACCAGTTGGGTATACTGTTCCAAAACCATCTCCTTTTTTTGCCCAGATAAAATTTCCATTCTTGTCATACCTAGCCATAAATAGATCCCGATTGTTGGTCGTATTGGTCATATTTGAAGTTCCAATTCCTGGATCAAAGTCTATAGTCCCACTATAAAAAGCACCTGCAATAAGGATATCGCCATTTTGATCAATGTCCATTTTATAAGGAATAGCACTACCAACACCCAGTAGCTGTTTTATCCAGACTAAATTTCCCATAGCATCCACTTTCATAATAAAGGGGTTCATACGGCCGTTCGTAGTAGAATAATAAACAGGATCTCCTAAAGGAGTAAAATCAACTGACCCTTCAAAGGCTCCAACCACAACTACACACCCAGAGTCTGCGGCATGTAAATCATTTGCATAGATACCGTTAGCAGAAGAAAGTGATTTTGTCCACCACAAATTTCCAATCCCATCTGCTCGTGTAATGGCAAAGGAATTATGATTAAAGGGAGATGGATAACGACTCGCAATGAATACATCTTTGTTTGCACTAATCGTCATTGCAGATACTACATCATTATCCCAACCTGCACCCCATCTAAGCGCCCAATCAAATCCGAAATTCTGTGCTGGTAAATTTGTAAGGCTGCATAATAAAATACTAAAAACCAATAAAACCCTTCTACTGCTCATAGTTGTGAAATACATAATTATCGTTTTTGAATTTTTAGCTTATAAACACCTTTGGCACTTTCTAATCTCAGTATATAAATTCCTGGCGCTTTACCAGCTAAAGAAAAATCAACAGTGTTTCCATTAATATTTTTTTGCTCGTAAACACGTACCCCTAAAATATCGTATACACTAAGGTGAGCCCTGACAAACTCATTGGTACTCTTTACATTGAAAAGATCCGAACTTGGGTTTGGACTAACAGTAATACCATCATTTGCAAGATCGTCCACACCAACTGCAATGACCCGAACACACTGGGAGGTATCTACACAATTCGCATGGCTCACAATTACGGCATAATCGCCTGTAGTCGTAGCATTATACATTTGGTTTGTTGCACCTGGGATGATAGAATAGGGGTTGCATTTTAACCATTGATACTGCGTCCCCTGCCCTAGTGCATTTAATAGGGTGGCCGTATAGGATATATTGGCGTTCATCGGACCAATTCGAATTTCGTAGCTAACAACACTATCACATTGGGAAGTGTTATAATAAAGTCTTGAGTAATTTCCACCATAGTGATAGGTAATACCATCTATGGTAATATTATTACTGGAAGTACAAGTATCTACACTCGTTGCCGCTCCAAAACAGTTCTTTAATTTACACACATACATATTTCTAGCTCCACCACCCAAAAGATTATAAATAGGTGGTCCAGGATCCACATCGAGGGTATCTATAAAGTCTCCAAACATATAAATTCCGTTTACACTATCTATTTTCATACTTCTAGCGTAGGCATGTAATGTTGGATCAAAATGATAACCTACATCTAAGTTGCCATTTAAATCATATTTGGCGATGTACAAACTGCTTCGATTCGTAGGAACTTTAAATTCAAATTTATTGCTACTCGGATCAATGTCTACACCTGATTTAAATTCTCCCAATAGAAAAATATGCTGGTCTTTACTAATTTCAATATCCGCTCCGTTATTACCATATATTCTTTTCGCCCAAACAAATAAACCATTCGAATCAACCTTCGAAATAAAGGTATGAGAGATCTGATTGCTGGTTGTGCTTATCTGAAACTGAGCGGGGCCTGGATCGAAATCTGCGATATGACTAAACGAACCCGTAGTATACACATTTCCAAAAGTGTCTAAAGCAATGGAGGTGGCCCCATCTGCATATTTACCTCCCATATGGCCAACCCAAACAAAGTTACCATTGGAGTCTAGCTTGGAAACATAAATATCTCTGCCTTGCCCTACCGTACTAAAATTATTCAATTGCGCAGAACCAAGTCCTGGGTCAAAATCACACCACCAATTAAAACCACCCGTGTGAAAAATACTACCCTGCTTATCTACAATAAGGTCTGCTGCTCTACCATAGCCATCAAACTGTTTAACCCATTTTAGCCCTCCATTTGGTCCAGCTTTTAGCATAAACATACTATTTGAAGCATTTATAGACTGGACAAAATGTGCTGTTCCTATAGGATTGAAATTTACTACACCACTAAGCCAACCAACTCCATAAATCTGATCATATTGATCAATAAAGATTTTATCGAAATGTATATGGCCTGTAGAATCGGAATAATTTAAGGTCCACTGCAAGGCTCCGCTAGAATCATATTTTATAATGTACCCCGTGCCTACTGGCCCCGTAGCCGTATCAATATATACTGCCGGACCAAGGTCAAAATCAACAGCACCTCTAAAACGTGCAGCAAGAATAATATCTCCTCGACTCGTTAGTTTTACATCATAGGCTTCATCATAATGAGCCCCTCCAATAGCATGTGCCCAAACTATTTGTCCCATAGGATTGCATTTCACCATAAAGACATCCTCTGAACCATTTGAAACCAGCCTGCTTGTCGTTGTAGCTGTTGGAATATATAGGGTATCAGTAAACCGACCAACCATATAAGTGTTCCCCCATTGATCTAATGCCATCTCCTCTGTTCCTAAATTAGTAGCAATATTTCCAGTATTGAACTCCGTGGCCCATTGAAAGGTCTGAGCATATATATCATTACACACTATAGACCCTACAATAAATACTAGAATAAGAGGGGTTAGTTTTTTATTCATTTCTCAAAGATAAGGATTTAAGTTTGTTGTGAATATGGTTGATATAAATGCGGTTGTTTATAGCTTGATGTAATGAAATAGAACGAATTAATTGTAAATGCTTGATTGGCCTATAGCATGTAGATAAAAAGGGCTTCTCTAAGGCGAGCTATATACCAAGGATAAAAGATAAGGTCAAAACTGCTAGGAATGGTACCTTTACCATATAACCCCATATGAAAAGTAAAAAATATTTTCTTTTATTCGTTGCCTTTTTCATGGCATTTTCGGTTCGGGCACAATTCACTGATATTCTAACAAGTATTCATGATGGAGGCTCCTTTGACTTTAATGGCAATATGCTTTACTTTATGGCACGCGATTCGGCTTTGGGAACAGCTCATGTTTACAAAGCCGATCTTAGTAGCTCTACCCCAACTGTTCAAAAAATCTATTCTGACTGTACCAATGAAGGTAAGCTTGTTTTTCAAAGTAATTTCTTATATACTTATAAGTTCAACCTAAACGGCAACTACATTAACGTATTCCATGCTAATAATCCAACAAATACTTTAGGTAGGATTGATAATATCAATGATTACGGTTCTTTCGCAATTGATGGTACAAACTGCTATAACTTTTATTTTGGTTGGGCTTCGGAGATTCAGGTTATTGACTTCACTACTTTAGGATCGCCAAATCCATTTCCTACAACTTCTCAAGTTCAAATAGGTGGCAATTCGGGTAGCTTACATTTTTTATGTTCTCCAGTAGTGTACAATGGCTTTGTATACTTCATGTATGATAATGGGGCTGCAAGTCACTTTTTGGTTCGAGCGAGTACGAGTGGTGGCCCCTATTCTAGTGCTCAATTGGATACAATTGCTCAAATTCCAATCGTGGGTAGTACTGTTTTTACAGATTTGACTATTGATAATAATGTTGTCTTTATATCAACCACATCGAATAATATGCCATTGGATAGTGCCAGTGACATTTACCGAGTGGATCTTACGAATACATTTCCTACAACGGCCGTAAAAATATTTTCTAACATAGAAAACATAAAGGCAATGCGAATACATCAAGGGCAATTGTATCTAATGCAATATGATCGCCTCCAGCGTTCATCTACCTATGTTTTTAGAAAAACACCTCTTATTCCTTTGGGTGTAAGGTATAAACTGAAAGATAGCCCAACCAGAGTTTATCCTACCCTTACCTATGATTTTGTAAAGATTGACTTTAATGATGGCATTCATGAACATCAAATAGAAGTGCGCAATTTGCAACAACAAATTCTAAGGCAAAAATCATCTAATCTGAAGACCGATAATATTTCTTTATTAAATCTTCCTAGCGGAATGTATTTATTATCTATTTATGATACTCAACACCACCTTTTGGCTAGTCGAAAGATTATTAAAAAATAAGATAAGCCAAAGACCGATTGAATTCGGTAGTGGATAGCCACCGTTATATTACTCGGCGAGGTCTACCCTTTCTCTTTTCCTAAGCCATCACTCCAATTCCTATTAATGGAATATCAAACCCTAAATTCTTTGTTGCATTATGCTCCCCAGCAATTGTAGTGGTTACAACAGCTTCTTAAAGAAAAGAACTTACTCCCCTAATTGATTACGAAATGTCGCATACATTTTAATAATAAATTATACGGCATATTCCGTGGGTAACACGCCTACACTTTTCTTAAAGGCAGAACTAAAACTACTTAAACTGGCATAGCCTACTTCACTGGCCACTTCGGTAACACTGCGTTCTTCTTGCAAAAGCACTTTGGCCCGTTGCATACGTTGCTCCTGTAAATGCATAAAGATTGTTTTACCATAAAGTTCTTTAAACCCTTTCTTTAAGTAGCATTCATTCATGCCTACTCTTCGAGCTAATGAAGGTATTGTAATCGTTTGACCAATGGAATCATTGAGATATGCCAAAGCACGCTCAATTTTATCACGCTCTTCTGGACGTGAAAGAAACTTACAATTACTACAATCTTGACTTGTATCCTGTGCCTCATCTTCAATGCATAGAAGTAATTGTAGAAACTTACTTTCTATAAATATTTTCTGACGCGCACCAGCATTTTTAGATTTCAGAATTTCATGTAAATGCACCTGCATATTACAGCAGAGTTTCGTGCGGTTTATCTTTTGCATTTTTTCAGCAAAGCCCGCTTCTATATCGTTTAAAAAAACTTTCTCAACTTCAAAAATCAACTGACTACTCAAAGGATTTTCTGGATCTACTACTACACACTCCACACCAGAATACTGAAAGCAAAATTGTAGACTATGTACTTGATCTTTTATTAAAACATAATCATCTTGCAAGCTTGCACTTGCTGACAAGCAATACTTCAATCCGCTCTTTATATCTAACCAATTTGTATTCATGGCTACAGCAGCAAATGTAAATATCAAGTGCTATTCGAATATTAAAGATTAACGTTTTTATTAAAATTGAGAAGTTAATTTTGGTAGTATGCTACGTAATATCTTTATAACCTTCATGCTTACAGCTTTGAGCTTTCAAATGCAAGCCTCGAAGATTTTGATTCCAATGGATGTCAAGTCGCAAAAGAATCATTTAAAGGCCTATGGAATTGCTTATTTTGTACTAAGCAAAGCGGTAAAAGTAGATTGGTTGCTCAATTATCAAGGCGGTAGTTTTGTGTTTGATCATTATGCGGAGCTAGAAAAAGAGTGTAAAATTCGTGATGTGAGCTATGAAATCCTTCCTGAAGCTAAGTACACTTTAATCTTGGAAGAAATATCCGACCCAGACGCGAATAAGGATATTGTTCGTCTGGATAAACTTCCTAAAATTTGTGTTTATACACCTGAAGGTAAACAACCTTGGGATGATGCAGTAACGATGGTTCTCACCTACGCAGAGATCCCTTTTGACAAAGTGTATGATGACGAAGTATTAGAAGACAAGCTGGTAAAATATGACTGGTTACATCTGCACCACGAAGATTTCACAGGTCAATATGGCAAATTCTATGCCGCCTTTAGAAACGCTGAATGGTACAAAAATGATCAAAAGCTAAATGAAGCCAAAGCACGTAAACATGGCTTTAAAAAAGTATCACAACTAAAACTGAATGTAGCAAAAAAGATAAAAGCCTTTGTAGGAGGTGGTGGATATTTATTCGCCATGTGCAGTGCAACCGATAGTTATGATATTGCATTGGCTGCAGAAGGCACCGATATCTGCGATCATATGTATGATGGCGATGCGCCTAATCCTAATGCTCAGAACGAACTAGACTTTGGCCGAACGTTTGCTTTTAAGAACTTCGTGCTTAAGAAGAATCCCTACGAATATGAGTACTCGAATATTGATGTAACGCAAACAAGACGCGTTCCTTTTAAGTCGGACTACTTCAACTTATTTACTTTTTCAGCAAAATTCGATCCCGTTCCCAGCATGTTAACTCAAAATCATACAACAACTGTAAAAGGTTTTATGGGACAAACAACAGCTTTCAGAAAGTCAACCCTTAAAAGCAATGTGTTGATTCTTGGTGACCGCAAGTCTAGTGGTGAAGCACGTTACATTCATGGTGAGTATGGAAAAGGCACTTGGACATTCTACGGCGGTCATGATCCAGAAGATCATACCCATCAAGTAGGAGACCCTAAAACAGATTTGAACTTACATCCAAACTCTCCGGGCTACCGCCTTATTCTGAATAATGTCCTTTTTCCTGCTGCAAAAAAGAAGCCGCAGAAAACGTAATTATTATTACATGTAAATCCCATTACTAACATTTTGACACTTCCATACGTTTACAAGAGTATGGATGATAAACGTGCAAACATATTATTCCTTGTTATTTGTGTGATCATAATTTCGATGCTTCTTTTATCCTAATAAGTAGCCAAAACATTTTGTCTTTCTGCTTTACGCTTCAACAACTTTCTAAGAAATTGGTCTCCTAAATTCATTTTAAAAGAGCAGTGTCTAAATTCAAGGAACCTCAATAAGAAAAGACTTTTTAAGACTGACTAAGCTTAACTGGTCTTGCAACCATCTCTCGCACCTTTTTTACGATGGCATTCTTATCATAACCACATTCAGCATACAACTGAGGTTGTTTACCATGTTCAACAATTCGATCTGGGATACCCAACATTTCAAGTTGAATTTCGTATTTGTGTTCAGCAAAAAACTCAAGGCAGGCACTTCCAAAACCGCCAACAATAGTTCCATCTTCGATCGTAATAACATGAGTATGCTGTTGCCCAACCTCATGAAGGATCTCTTCATCCAGCGGTTTTACAAAGCGCATATCGTAATGTGCTACAGAAACATCGGCAAGCTCAGAAATAGCATCTGTTACAAAATTACCAGGATGACCAAAACTAAGTATGGCAATATCATTACCAGCTTTCAATTTTCTACCCTTACCTATTGAAGTTTTTTCTAGCTTCGTTTCCCAATGTGGCATAACACCCTGGCCTCGAGGATATCGAATTGAGAACGGCGACTGTTGTTCTGGTAACTGGGCAGTGTACATGAGATTTCTCAACTCTGCCTCATTCATAGGTGCACTTACTATCATATTTGGCACGCAACGCATATAGGCTATATCATATGCGCCATGATGGGTAGGACCATCATCACCTGCAACACCCGCTCGGTCTAAACAAAATATAACGGGCAATTTTTGAATCGCTACATCATGTATTACTTGGTCATAAGCACGTTGCATAAAGGAAGAATAAATATTACAAAACACTCTTTTTCCTTGTGTTGCCAAACCAGCACTTAATGTAACAGCATGTTGCTCACAAATACCAACATCAATAGCACGATCGGGCATTTCTGCCATCATATACTTTAAGGAACAACCAGAAGGCATAGCTGGTGTTATACCCATAATATCTTTGTTTTCCTTAGCAAGTTCAATAATGGTTTTTCCAAATACATCTTGATATTTAGGAGGCTGTGGTGTATCAAATGTTACTTTTTGACGCTGCCCTGTATCCTTATCGAAAAGCCCCGGAGCATGCCAAGTTGTTTGATCAATTTCAGCTTTGTCGTACCCTTTTCCTTTTTTAGTAATGATATGTAATAATTTGGGGCCCTTTATTTTATTAAGGTCTCCAATCATATCAACTAAAGCAGTTACATTATGTCCATCCACCGGACCAAAATATCTTACTCCTAGTGATTCAAACAAATTAGAAGACTTAGAGAGAATTCCCTTTACTGCTGAATCTACTTTTGACGCAATCTTTTGTTGTGTGTCACCGAATGGTAGTTTACCTAATAACTTCCAAACGTCATCCCGTACTTTGTTATACGTTTTAGAAGTCGTAATATCCGTTAGATACTCTCGTAAACCTCCTACGTTCGGATCGATACTCATATCATTATCATTAAGTATGATAAGAAGATTAGAATGATCTACCCCAGCGTGCTGTAAAGCTTCGAAAGGTAAGCCGGCCGTCATAGCCCCATCACCAATGACCGCAACATGTTGTTTTTCTTCTTCACCATTCAACCTTGAAGCAATAGCCATACCCAAGGCAGCCGATATAGAAGTTGAGCTATGCCCTACTCCAAATGTATCGTACTCACTCTCACTGCGCTTAGGAAAGCCACTTAAACCGCCATATTTTCTATTGGTATGGAAGTTATCACGACGCCCAGTAAGTATTTTATGCCCATAAGCCTGATGACCTACATCCCACACAAGTTGATCTTCGGGCGTATTCAGAACATAATGCAAAGCAACGGTGAGTTCGACCACACCCAAACTCGCACCAAAATGGCCTCCATTGACACTTACAATATCTATTATATACTGTCTTAGCTCCTGAGAAAGCTGGACAAGTTCATGCTTTTTTAACTTCTTAAGATCTGCCGGAGCATCAATTTTTGCTAAAAGTGGGCCTGGTTTAAACTTCATATGTTCTGAATGTCCCCCAAATTTAAGCCTTCCTTCCTATAAAGTATAGCCAATTTATTCAGATTTTGGTTTTTATAACTTTTGGAAATTGTTAGTATTACCTTTGAAATATGTCATTTGTACAGGAAATGCTTATTGCTATGCGGCACTATTTAGATGCCCTACAGCTCATTCGTAAGCATAAGATGCACCCCTTGCTATTTGTGTCCTTCCTTCTTTTTCTATTGATTTTATTAGCCTGCGCTTATGGTATTTACCTAGGCAACAACGTACTCATCGAATGGATATTAAACCTTTCTTGGGTTAGGCAATGGCATAACTTCTTAGAAGGATCAAGCTGGGTACTATTTACCTTTAAATTAGGTATCCATATCGCCACATTTTTTTTGTTCATCTCTTTCTATAAGTTCGTATTCCTCGCTGTAGCATCGCCTTTATATGCTTACATTTCTGAGAAAGGTGCTGAAAAACATAAAGGTGCTGACTATCCTTTTGAAATCCGCCAGTTTTTAAATGATATTGTACGAGGCATTCGAATTTCTATTAGAAATTTATTCAAACAACTATTTCTAACCTTGCTTCTTTTTATACTTAGTTTTATACCAATTATAGGCTTGGTCTTTTCATTTTTCATCCTTATGTTGGATGCCTATTACTATGGATTTGCCATGTTAGATTACAGCTGTGAAAGAGACAAGAAAACGGTCAGAGAAAGTATTCGCTTTATACAAAGTCATCGAGGTCTCGCCCTAGGGAACGGACTCGTTTTCTATGGCGCAATGATTGTACTACCTATTATAGGTGTCATCTTCATTGCACCCATTTCTGCTATCGCGGCTATGATTTCTTACTTTCACATTACAGATCATTCATAAATGCTTTATATCATTCCCTCTGCCCTTAGCTCTGAGAACATTGCGTGCCTACCGCAAGAGACTATTGATATTATCAAGTCCTTAGATTTATTCTATATTGAAGACTTACGAACGGCACGCAGATTCCTTAGAAAAGTAGATAGAACATTTGACATAGATGGTACCCGTTTCTTGCTCATCAATGAACATGAAAATCAAGACTTAGAAAAAGCTGCAGATTTGTTTAAAGCGAATAGAAATGTTGGGCTACTATCAGATTGTGGTTGTCCTGCAGTAGCAGACCCTGGAAAGGATTTAATTGAAATTGCTCATAAAAACAATGTCCAAGTAAAACCACTTGTTGGGCCTAGTTCGATTCTATTGGCACTTATGGCAAGCGGTTTTAACGGTCAGTCTTTTTCTTTTGAAGGCTACTTACCTAATAAGCAGCCAGCCTTGGACAAACGAATTATTGAACTAGAACACAAAAGTCGGAATGAGAGAAAGACATTTTTATTTATCGAAACACCCTATAGAAATAATCAGCTTAAGGAAAAACTCGTTGAAAAACTACACCCCAATACGCGCTTATGCATTGCGGCAAATCTTACTGCCCCAGACGAAAGAATTGTTTCGCAATCAATCAAGTCATGGAGAAAAACAACAACTGATTTTCATAAGAAGCCAGCTGTATTTGTTTTATATGCTGGTTAGCTAAAGACGCTGCCCGTTTATTAATGTATTGCTCTGTGAGTTGGTTCCACGCGCCTGTACATCAACTTTATCTACAATATACTGCCCCACATTCTCGTTCTTCCCATTATAATTTTCACCACGCCACGGTAGGCTTTTTCGGTATTGTAGATAACGCACTGTGACATTTTTAGAGTTCCCAGAACGGATAATTTCACGAAATCTTTCAGCGACCTTTGCATCAGTTACAGAGAAATAAAACTTATTGCCCTTATTATCACCTCCCCCACTTGGGAAATAGTCAAGAACAACAATCTCACCCTCATAGGTTTTGAAGATATCTCCCTTCATAGAGAATTTTTTTAACGTGCCAAAGCGATCGCCCACGCTGTAAACCTTATAGTAAAAAAACCAAACATAACCTGTCAATGCCAAAATAAAAACTAACAGAATAAGTAGTATATATTTTCTCATATTGTATAGATATTAAAGGCAAAAGTAATCATTCGAGAGTTATTTAATATTTTTGGGTAACATGAAACAACTACCTTTAATCATTTTTTTCTTAAGCTGGAGTTCGACAACCTTGGCTCAATCAGAAATCAAAATTGATTTAGATCAGTGGAAAGGTAAGAAAGAGAGCATTCCCTTCGATATCTCATCTGTACAAGACAATCGCACCAAACCTGAGCTTATTGGTAGCCTTCAGGTAGGCAAAAACAAATCGAAGAATATTCTATTCATGAAGAATAGCGCGATCATGATTCAAGAGTTTGTGGACAAACAATTTAAGAAAGGTAAGGAAACTACGATTCGGATGGAGATTGAAAAACTGGATATAGCGGAGGTGGTTATGAAGAAAAAAAGAAGGGTAAGCGTCTTCATTTTTGCTTGTAAATTTTACAAGGAAAACAGCACCCTAACAACACCTTTATATACATTCAATGCACGCAACACCATTCCAAAAAAGAATGCACTCAAAATGGCTATAACGAATTATGTTGGTCGAGCTATAAGCGCTGCGATTCTTAATTTTAAAAAATCATACCAAAAACACCCTGAATGGAAAAAGGAAAACATTAATGCCCCAACGGTAAAAATTGATAAGAGTATTTATTTTAATCAATTCGAACGAAATGGAGATACAATTGCTTTAGACGGAACCTATAAGCTAAAACCTGCTGATTTTGCTGGAATTATTGGGGAAGAAGAACAAGACCACGCCTATAGTTATTTTATGATGACCTACAGGCTAGAACATATTGATGAAACGGATAAGATCACACTAAAGGTTTTTCCAAAAGTATTCTTTCTACGATCCAAAAGCTGGGCAAAAAAAAGTGGCACTATTGATTGGCTACAACATCAACAACTCTTAATGGACCTTGCTGCTTACCACGGCCTACAATTTAAAAAAGCTCTTGAAGAACGAAGCTTTTCTGCCGGATATTATAAGACGGAAATTAATAGAATTTATAACGAAATTTCTATGAAATACTTCAACGAAATGGATCAATTACAGGCCGAAACAAAATTTGGTTCGAATCGTCAAAAGGAAGAACTCTGGAAAAAGAAGGTAGATAAGTATCTAGGCCGGCTTTAAAACTTCATACCAGGAATTCTCATCCCTCCCATCTTATTCATCTTCTTCATCATTTGACGCATCTGGTCAAATTGCTTCATAAAGGCATTTACCTCTTCTACTTTTTTGCCACTACCTTTTGCAATACGTTTTCGACGATTGGTATCGATTAGATCTGGATTATTACGCTCTGCAGGCGTCATTGAATTAATCATGGCCTCAATGCCCACAAAGGCATCATCACTTATATCTATATCTTTAATTTGAGAACCTAAACCTGGAATCATTCCTAAGAGGTCTTTCATGTTCCCCATTTTCTTGATTTGGTTCAATTGAGTCTTAAAGTCTTCAAAATCAAACTTATTTTGTCTAATTTTCTTTTCAAGCTTCTTAGCTTGCTTTTCATCAAATTGCTCTTGGGCTTTTTCTACCAGTGAGGTAATATCACCCATACCCAAAATACGCTGAGCCATTCGATCAGGATAGAACTCATCGAGTGTATCCATTTTCTCACCGCGACTTACAAATTTGATTGGTTTTTCTACTGTGTATTTAATAGTCAAGGCAGCCCCCCCTCTTGTATCACCATCAAGCTTCGTTAAAACAACCCCAGAGAAGTTCAAACGATCATTAAAGGCTTTAGCAGTATTCACAGCATCCTGCCCAGTCATACTATCAACAACAAACAATATTTCATGTGGGTTGACGGCTGCTTTTACGTCTCCTACTTCTTTCATCATTGCTTCATCCACTGCCAAACGACCTGCAGTATCCAGAATGATAATATCGTGCTTATTTTCTTTGGCAAAAGCTACAGCATTCTCTGCAATTGCGACGGCACTTTTATTCTCCCGTTCAATATGCACTGGAACACCAATTTGCTCTCCCAATACAGTTAGCTGATCCATAGCAGCAGGACGATAAATATCCGCCCCTACTAGCAAAGGCTTTTTCTTTTTCTTTGTTTTAAGATAATTGGCGAGTTTAGCACTAAAGGTTGTCTTTCCACTCCCTTGCAGCCCTGCGATTAATATGATCGTAGGCTTTTCAGCAAGATTAAGATCCTCTTTCTCCCCGCCCATCAAATTGGCCAATTCATCTTGGACAATCTTAACCATAAGCTGACCAGGAGAAACCGATGTGAGCACTTTCTGACCTAAAGCCTTCTCTTTGACCGTATTCGTGAATTCCTTAGCAATAGGAAAACTAACATCTGCATCCACTAAGGCACGACGTATTTCTTTAACAGTTGTAGCAACATTGATTTCTGTGATTTGCCCTTGTCCTTTTAATTGTTTAAAGGCACCTTCTAGTTTCTCGGTTAAATTATCAAACATAACGTGTGCAAAAGTACACTTAGAAATCACTTCTTGAGTTCTAAAATCGCCGTAGTTTTGAGCCTAATTATGAAAAAAGCTCTGTACACAATCGGCATCCTTTGTTGTTTTGTTCTACTAAATACTAGCTCCCAAGCCCAAGGCATGGTAGAAACGAAGAAGAAAATTAGTTTAACGGCCTCAGCAGAAGGTTCCATGTTTCAACTTGCTCTTCTAGAAATAGGTGGTCAATCTGAATTGAGCACCTTACGATACTCCTATTTTTGGAACGGTGGAACTCATGCAAACTTCCATATAAACGATAAGCTAACTTTTTATACTGGGTTGAGCATAAAAAACCTTGGCTTTATCTACAAAGGTGATTCGAATACCTACAAATATCGAGTGTATACATTGGGTGTTCCTGTTGGACTAAAGATTGGAGACTTTAAAGGTAAGCACGTCATTGTAGGTGGTGGTGTAGACTTTCCATTTAACTATAAAGAAAAATCTTGGGTACACAACCGTAAGAATAAAACCAAATTCAATGAGTGGTTCAGCAACAGAGTGAACCCAGTGATGCCTTATGTAACGGCGGGGTATCGTTTTGGCAATTCATTCACGGTCAAATTCATGTATTACCCTACTGATTTCTGGAACAATAATCTCCTAAGTAATTCTGCTAATTTAATGACGCTGACATTAGGTTTTGATGTCAGTAGTATGATAAAAATTGGTCATAGTAATAAGGAAACGCCTCATGCTACCGAAGAAGTTCGGTAGTACTACGAGTTCAACCCAACAATAAAGTTTACAGCGTAGTTACGCCTAGGCATAATTCGTCCACGTACACTCTCGTAGTCCTCGTTTAATAGGTTATTCAATTTAAGTTGTACAGCCACCTTAGTTGTTTTTAGGAATCTTAATTTGTAGGAAAAATAAAAATTAAGCAAAGTATACGGGTTAACGTATTCTGTTTCATCACGAGTAACAAATCGATAGCCGGTATAGCTAAGGTTTAATTGTGCATTCAACCTATCGTATTGCGCATACAAATTGTTCCTCCAACTCAAACGTGGCACATAAGGGATTTGCCTACCGATGGTCTGGTCGTTAAAAAAGTAAGCACGTTGTGATGTAGACTTGTTATATGAAAATAACAAAGCGTTTTTAAGCATCAATTTTTTTCTTGTATAACTAACAGTTACCGTATTTTCTAATCCTCGACTCCAAACTTCGGCAATATTATCGGGGAAGAAAATAGCAGCTCCAGTCCATATAATCCAATCATCTACCTTGCGTGAATAACCAGATAATGCATTCTCTATACGATAGTTGCCAACCCGAAATACGGCCAACCCACCAAATTCAAAGTTCCGAGATTTTTCTGGCCTTAGGTTTTCATTCCCACCAGGAAAATAGTAAAGCTCATTTAAAGTGGGTAAACGATAGTTTGTATTATAGGACACATACACAAGATTATGTTTCTTAATGTTTCTTGAGACTTTCAAACCATACGTAAAAGGGTTTTCGCCAATTGTCGCAAACTGATTTTGGAGAAAACTATTTAACGCAATCCCCTTCCAAATATTAGAATGATTATAGAATAGCTGTCCACCAAACTGCTTCAGGCTTTCCTTTCGATTCTTCTGATCATAAAAACTTAATTGTTGGTTATAAGCAATACCAATATCACTGAGTTCATTTATATAATAACTCAGATTTGAATTCAGCGGAATCGTTTTCACATTAGCTGTAGCACGAAGTGCGGCATGTCGATCTCTATACTTAAATGAATCTGTTGTAAACCCTACTGTCGTATTCCAAGATAACCGATTTTTATAAAATTTATAAGCAAGCCCCAAACGAGTTATTTTATTTCGTTCGCTACGTTCAATATTATCCTCAAAGGCTAATGAAGCGAGCTCTCTAAAGTTTCGAATTTTCCAAAAATGAACAGCAATCTTATGATGCTCATTAGGTTTATAGCCCAAGTCAAACATAACTTGTTCCTGTATTGCAAAAGCATGCTCGATGGTATCTTGTTCTTTGACATAGAAATTATCAAACTGATATTGATTCTGTCCTTGTCTATTATAATATTTCAATTGGGAACTCCACTTAGGGGATGAAAACTTTACTTTGCCTCCAAGTATATGGTTTTGAAAACTCTCATACCCATAAATTACCTGCCCCCTGTAGACACTGCTATCTTCAAACTGATTTACACTATTTAGCTCTAATCGACCTGCAATGGACTGAACTTTCCCCTTCTGTCCAAAGCCAGAAGGATATACAGACATCTTATCAAAGAAAAAGTTAGGTAACGTACTTAAATCCGTCAACCCCAACATGGTATTCTGAATTGGAATATCATTCCATAAAACACTAGTTTGCGCCACGGAACTTCCTCTTATACTTAATGTACTTAAATTACTTAAGCCATAATTCTTTACGTAAATATTGCTATTGGCTTCCAATATAGAAGTTGCATCGCCTGATAAAAAAAACTGTTTTTGTGTGGAGTCAAAGCTTATGCGAATGAGATCATCACTTTTAAGTTGCTTCTTAATAATCGCGACTTTGGTTGTATCCTTTTCCTGAGCACATACGGAAATAGAAAAGAACAAAGCAACAAAGCAGCTCAAGATATACTTGGCTCGTATTAGTATCTTAAAAACTTTACTGAACAAAGTAAAAACTACTTGGACCAATTGCTGTAGTCCATGAATTCAAAAGAACACCTGAAGCAGAGTACCTATTTACGGCACCAGCCTGCGTAAATCCTTTACTGTCACTTATGTAAACATCACTATTCGCAGGGTCTACTGTAATACCATAGAAATTGGCTGCAGCAGGAATATTAACAAAGAAGCTCGGCGGAAAAGTTGTTGCCCCATTATTAAACTTATATACACCATACGTGTTTGTATTATAATCTACTACCGTTACATACTTTTCGTTGTTAGGTCCTATAGCCATTTGACCCATTGTATAATTAGCAGGAAAATTAAAGGAGTGTATAATTTGTCTTGTACTTGGGTCAAGTTCTGTTAAGGTTCCTATCTTACCATAGAAATTATTCCCAGCTAGTATCCATAAATGATTATCACTCGTAATACCTATTTGAGTAGGCGCATATCCTCCAATAGGAATGCGGTCTACTATTTGGTCAGTAGCTACGTTAATCTTGGTTATATAATTAATTGCAGTATCTCGTTCACAAACATAAATATAATTACCTGTTGGATCGCCAAGAAGTACTAGCTGTTCTGTCCAATTTTTGTCCATAACAATTTCTGATATCTTGGTATTCGACAATAGATCGATAATGTAAATTTTATCATTGAACAAACTAGTTACATAGGCTCGAGTTGATGAGATCGCTTTCATATATCTAGGACTAACAATTCCTTTAATTTCACTTTTCTTATTAAAGTTGGTATCGGTTACAATAATCTTATTAGAATTGTTAACCATGAAATAGTAATAAGCCCCTATTCGTGTTATGCTTTGCAGCACATCACCTAAAGACTCATTATTCTTGTTCTTGTAAACATTGTTTTGAACTGTTCCGTTGTCTAAATCAATAGTACTTAAGGAAGCTGTGTTCGTATTAAAACTCCCTTCATTACCAACTAACAAAATTCTACTGGAGCTTTGTGGTGCACTAGGTCCGCTACTCGGATTGGGTTCTTTCTCACATGATGAGAAAAACAACCCTAAAAAAAGTGTTAGTAGAAAAAGCTTTACTGTTTTCATATCATTTATCGTTTACTAATACCAAATTTGTAAACCTCAGCAGATAGCAGGAGAAAAGAAGTCATAATTCCCGTCTCAGACTTTATTCCCGAAGTCTAGGTTTATTACAAAGAGGTCTTCTGACTTATTCTCGTACTTATTTAATCTTCCCATCTAGTCATAAGACAGTGATCTATTCAAACAAGCTTAAAAGAACTTACAGCACCGGGTAGTGTCGCCGAATCACACAGCATTCCCTGTTTTGTAATGAAGACAAATGTAAAGTATGATTTCGATTCTATTAGAAAAGATTATCCACCTTTTCCTATTACCTTTAAGCCCGAATGAAATTTGCCGAACTCGGACTAAACGATTCTCTTCTTGAAGCCTTGGGCTATATGGGCTTTGACACAGCCACTCCAATTCAAGAACAGATTATACCCGAAATATTAGAAAAAAGAGATGTTATTGCCTGTGCGCAAACAGGCACCGGTAAAACAGCGGCCTTTGTTTTACCAAGCTTGCAGCTTATATCAAAAAATCTTAAAGATGAAACATCAACTCTGATTCTTTCGCCTACACGGGAGTTGGCCATTCAAATAGAACAACAAATTCAAGGGTTGGCCTATTTTCTTGGGATCAGTTCTATCGCCATTTATGGTGGCGGTGATGGCAATGATTTTACAGAGCAAAAAAAAGCGCTAACGAGCGGAACGCATATTATTGTAGCTACTCCTGGCAAATTAATCTCGCATCTAAATTTAGGATATGTAAAGTTCGACAAAGTGAGCCACCTTATACTGGACGAGGCCGATCGCATGCTCGATATGAACTTCTATGATGATATAGAAAAAATTAGAAAGTACCTACCTAATCTTAAGCATACATCTATGTTTAGCGCGACTATGAGCCCTAAGATTAAGGCACTAGCGCGAAAAATATTACATGAGCCTAAACAAGTTATCCTAGAATTATCCAAGCCAGCTGAAGGTGTGTTACAGGCAGCATATCTTTGTTATGACTCGCAAAAAACACCTTTGATCCTCTCCTTGGTAAAAGGTAGAAAAAGTCTTGAGTCTATCATTATATTTTGTTCTACCAAGAAAAAAGTTTCTGAACTACATCGAGAATTAAAAGCTGCAGGAGAAAGCGTTGAGTCTATTTCATCAAGTCTAGATCAAGAAAAACGTGAAGCAGTTCTTTTAAAATTTAGAGCTAAGAAAATACGAATACTAGTCGGTACCGATGTTATTAGTCGTGGTATTGATATTAAGGAGATTAATCTCGTAATAAACTATGGCGTACCCAATGAAGCGGAAGACTATGTGCATCGTGTAGGGCGTACAGCTCGTGCAAACACAACAGGTATAGCGATTACTTTGGTGAATCCAAGTGATATGAATCAGTTTGCTGAAATCGAAAAACTCATTGATCGTACGGTCACTAAGTCTCCATTACCAGTTGAACTAGGAGAAGGACCTGAATGGAAAATTCGAACCTTCAATAAAGGTGGTAAAAGGAAATTCAAAGGCAAGAGGAAATAACATATCCCGCAATATGGCAATTAAGAAAGTATCCATATCATCTAAGTTTTCTAAATTCAATGAATATTGGACTCCGAAGGTTGTTGGTGAATTAAATAACCAGCATATAAAACTGGCCAAAATAAAAGGAACGTTTGATTGGCATAAGCATGAGCTTGAAGATGAAATGTTCTTAGTAATACAAGGCAGTTTTGTTATGGAACTAAGAGATCAATGTCTAGAAATAAATGAAGGAGAATTCGTTATTATTCCACGAGGCATAGAACACCGACCTGTCGCAGCACATGAGGCACATATCATGCTCTTTGAACCTAAAACTACTGTGAATACTGGTGAAAATACAACCTCACATTTTACTCAAACTAAGTTGGAAGAACTTTAAGGGGGAATTGTATAGAAACCCCAAAAGAAAAATATCCGTTAAAAATTAGCTGTTTATCAAAAAACAATTGTTTGAATACCGAATTTAAACGATCTTGGTGGAGAATATATTTTGAATTTAGAATAAAATTAGATGAATTATGATGAACTTAAGAGCAAAATTATTTTTGGGCCTATGTCTTGTAATAGGCTTTTCTTCTTGTGTTACGAAGAAACAATATCAGGCAGTACAAACTCAGCTTTCAAGAACAAATAGAGACTTAACCGTTTGTACGGAAAAACTTGCGGCATGTCAGGGTGACTTAAAAGCTGCTCGAACGAGTCTGGATCTCCGTAAAGAACAATATAATGATCTAAAAGATCAATTGAGCGATGCAAAGGATCAAAGAGATAAACAAGTTACTCAGTTAGGAAACCTTGCAGTATTATCACAATCTGCTAATGACAACATAAAAAAGACGCTTAAACAGCTTGAACAAAAGGATAAATATATCCAACTGTTACAAACAGCTAAATCCAAAGCAGACTCCATAAACTTGGCTCTAGCAATCAATCTTAAAAAAGTACTCCGGGAAGGAATCGAAGATGAGGATATTGAAATCAAAGTCGATAAAACTGTAGTTATGATAAACCTCTCGGATAAGATGTTGTATAAAAGCGGTAGCTCTGATCTTACTAAAAGAGCGAACGAAGTTTTAGAAAAAATTGCTGCAATTATTCAATCTCGCCAAGGCTATGAGGTGATGGTTGAGGGCTATACAGATAATGTTCCGATTAGTAATGAATGTATGCTGGACAACTGGGATTTAAGCGTAAAGCGAGCTACCTCAGTTGTTCGTTCTTTGCAAATGAACTACGGCGTAGACCCAAACCGTTTAATCGCGGCGGGACGAGGAGAGTACAATACATTAGCACCGAATGATACAGAAGCTGGGAGAGCTATTAATCGAAGAACTAGAATTATTATCTTGCCTAAACTAGATCAATTTTATGATTTATTAGATCCGACTATGGCGATTCAACACTAAGAAAACTATCCTTTAAAAAGTGGTCCCGCAAATAGTGGGGCCACTTTTTTATTTGGTTCTTGCTCAAGGGAAGCAATTTATTATATTCAACAGTATTTTTGGAAATAAAAACTATGTCCACTGCACGCCCAATAGAACAAAAAGAAAAAGATCTTATTACGCATCTACTTAAGCTGGCTGGAGCCAATAATTTAGTTTCTACGATCCCTAACACAGTGAACCCATATAATCTTCAACAACCGGAAAGTATCAATCTGTCTGGTACAGATGCAGAAGACTATGATAGCGATCTTATTACTGTTGAATATTTTGACACAGATGGTATTCGTGTCATTATATCCTTGACCAAAAACAAGGACGGTGCTTTGCTAGATATGGATTTTTGGAAAGAAGACTTTGTAAATCTAGTGGACTATCCTACGCCAGAAAAGGTAGAAATTATAAAATAGCTTCAACCAATAGACTGGAACAATTCCTTTTCCGATTTGAGGATTATCTTCACTTCCATGAAGAAACTATTTTTTGCCATACTGATGCTGTCCGCATGTTTTACAACTCAAGCTCAGAGCAATTTTCCTTTTGATTCTACACTATTTAAGAACTGCAAGTTCCGAAATATCGGCCCCTTTCGCGGAGGACGAGCAAGCGGTGTTTGTGGAGATTATAAAAATAAAGATGTATTCTATATGGCTGCAACTGGTGGAGGCGTATGGAAAACAAAAGATGCAGGAAGAAACTGGAAAAACATTTCTGATGGATACTTCGGTGGCAGTATTGGTGCTGTTGAGGTTGCACCCAATGATCCTTTAGTTCTTTATGTAGGCACTGGTGAAAGCACCTTACGGGGTAATGTAAGTGAAGGACATGGTATGTGGAAGTCTACCGATGGCGGTCGAACTTGGCAATTTATAGGCTTGAAAGATAGCCGGCATATCGCACGTATACTTATTCACCCTAAGAATCACAATATCGTTTATGTGGCGGCCGTTGGACATTTGTTTGGCCCGAATGAAGAACGAGGCATCTTTAAAACCACAGATGGTGGAAAAACATGGGAAAAAATCTTGTACGTTAATAGAAATGTGGGAGCTGCAGATATAGTAATGGACCCTACCAATCCAAATATTCTTTTTGCGAGTACCTGGCGCGTACGACGAACGCATTATGACTTTAGTAGTGGCGGAACGGGTAGTGGACTATGGAAAAGTACAGATGGAGGCGAACATTGGGAGAATATTTCTAAGAATGAAGGACTACCTAAAGATACCCTAGGTATTATCTGTATGGCTATTGCGCCATCAAACCCTGACAAAATTTATGCTATGATAGAAAGCCGTACCGGTGGGTTATTTATGAGTGAGGATGGTGGAGCTACTTGGAGTAGACAAAGCAAAGACGCCAATATTACACAGCGGTTTTGGTATTTCAGTCGATTAGCTGTAGACCCTAAAAATGAAAACCTCTTGTACGTATGCAACGTTCGTTTTCATAAAAGTATCGATGGTGGCAAAAAGTTTAAAATAGTGCGTACGGCACATGCCGACCACCATGGAATTTGGATAGATCCCGAGGATGGTCAACGAATGATTATAGCCGATGATGGTGGGGCACAAATTTCTAAAAATGGCGGCACCTCTTGGAGTACTTATATGAACCAACCGACCTCGCAATTTTATCGAGTAAGTACAGACAATCATTTCCCCTATCGGGTTTTAGGTTGTCAACAAGATAATAGTTCTATGCGTATAGCCAGCCGAACCTATCATGGTGATATTAATCGTCAGGACTGGGAGCGTAGCGCGGGTTTCGAAAGTGGGCATATTGTTGCAGATCCACTAAATCCAGAAATTGTTTACGGAGGGAACTACGGCGGCTACCTCTCAAGATATAACCACATTACGAAGGAAAACAGGACGATTAGCGTATGGCCAGTAAGCCCTATTGGAGCTGGAGCTGATGTTTTAAAGTACCGGTTCCAATGGAATTTTCCGATCTTCTTCTCACCACACAATCCTAAAAAATTGTATGCCGCTGGCAATGAACTTTTTGTTAGTACAAACGAAGGCCAAAGTTGGACATCCATATCTCCAGACTTGACAACAAATGATAAAAGCAAACAGAAACCGAGTGGAGGTAGTATTACTAAAGATAATACTGGTGTGGAATACTATTGTACCATTTTTGCGGCAGCAGAAAGTCCAGTTCAAGAAGGTGTAATTTGGTGTGGGAGTGATGATGGCTTAATTCATATCACTGAAAACGGAGGGAGAAACTGGGATGACATCACACCTAAAAGTATGCCCGATTGGATGATGATTAATTGTATCGAACCTGATCGAATAAATGCAGGAACCTGCTATATCGTTGGCACTCGTTATAAACTAGACGATGAGACTCCATATATATACAGAACGAATAACTATGGCCGTACTTGGAAAAAAATCACACGCGGTATCCCTGATGATCATTTTGTTAGAGCTCTAAGACAGGATGCATCTAATCCGAATATACTATATGCAGGAACTGAAAAGGGTTTATACATCTCGTTTGATGCAGGAAGTCACTGGGAGTCATTTCAATTGAACCTACCAATTGTACCCATTACTGATTTGGCCGTGAAAGACAACAGTTTGATAGTGGCAACTCAAGGAAGAAGCTTTTGGATTCTAGATAACTTATCTTTTGTAGCACAAGCTGAACAGGTCTATTCAAGTAACCTAAGGGATAAGGTAGATGTTCATATATTCTCTCCCAAATATACCTATCGTATGAGAGGTTGGCAGAATAAAAATGTTCAGAATACTGGAATGAATCACATGCCAGGTATGGTGTTTGATTTTTGGTTGGGTGAAAATTTCAGAGATACTAGCAAAGTTGAAATTATCATCAAAGATTATCAGGGTGAAATACTAAAAACCATTACAAACAAAGGGAAAGACAAGGACAAAAACTTTAAACCTGTAAAAGGGATGAATCAATTCTCTTGGAACATGCACATGAAGGGCGTTGACAAAGTAGACAAGATGGTTCTATGGAACGGTACGGTGAGAGGTTACAAAATACCACCAGGAATGTATACCGCCACCCTAAAGGTAGGAGGTATAGAGCAGATCGTGAATGCGGAGGTTCGGAAAGACAAAAATTATGAGGCCACAGATCGAGATTATAATGAACAGTTTGAGTTTCTTAAAACCGTCAGAAACAAATTTTTTGAAACGCAAGAAACCATTAAAAATATAAAAAACGTAAAGGCACAGATCAATAAACTAAAAGGTAATCTAGATAAAGATTATCCCAAGGACTTAGATTCATTAGGTAAAACGATCGTAAAAAAGTTAAATGAAATTGAAAGCAAGCTATACCAAAACAAAGCAAAAAGTCATCAAGATGTATTAAACTATCCGATTAAACTGAACGATAAACTTGCTGGGCTTTTTAATGCCGCTAATCAAAACACAGCTCCAACGAAACAAGTTAAAGATGCGTACCGAGAAATCGAAAAGCTTATTAATAATGAACTCTTTGCCTTCGAAGAGGTTATGAACAAAGAAGTGAAAGAATATAATGAACTAGTGAATATAAAGCGTATCGACTATATTCAAATTAAAAAAGAGAAACCATAGCAGGCTACCTTTACATAAATTTGTTTCAATAGCAGTCAAATACCATTGAGCAATACTTGATTAGCTCGTACCTTTGCGAATTATGTCTTCACAACCGATTTTTTCAGATGCACTCATTGCGGCCCCTCTTAAATCCATCGCACAAAAAGTCCTAGATAACGAACGTATTTCTACTGAAGAATGTCTTGAACTGTACCAATATGCAGATCTTGATCTCTTGGGTTATCTTGCTCACCGTATTAAAACAAAGCGACACGGAAATAAGATTTTTTTTAATCGGAACTTCCACATTGAGCCAACTAACGTATGTGTGTTTAGTTGTGCCTTTTGCGCATACTCAAAACTCTACAAGAACAGAGAGGAAGGCTGGGAGCTATCCGAAGAACAGATGATGCACATTGTTAAGAGTTACGATGATAAAAAAGTTACTGAGGTACATATCGTAGGCGGTGTACACCCTAAACTCACCATAGAATTTTTTGCAGGACTTATGCGCAAAATGAAGGCGCACCGGCCCGATCTACACATTAAGGGATATACAGCCGTAGAATTGGACTATATGTTTCGTAAAGCAAAAATGACCAATAAAGAAGGCTTAGAATATTTACGTGAAGCAGGGCTGGAATCATTACCCGGAGGAGGTGCTGAAATTTTTGATGAAAAAATTAGAACTGAAATCTGCGCAGATAAAGTAGATGCTAACGGATGGCTTGATATTCATAGAACGGCTCATGAATTAGGCATGCACTCTAATGCTACGATGCTCTACGGCCATATCGAGAACTTTGAACATCGCATAGACCATATGAACAGGCTCCGTACTTTGCAAGATGAGACAGGCGGGTTTAACTGCTTTATCCCTTTAAAGTTTAGGAATCAGGATAACGACATGAGCCATATAGGTGAAAGTTCTATTATAGACGATATTAAAGTTTATACCATTGCTCGTATCTTCATGGACAACTTTGACCATGTAAAAGCTTATTGGCCTATGCTCGGAAGAGAAAAAGCGCAATTGATGGTAAACTATGGTGTTGATGACCTCGATGGCACAATTGATGATAGTACTAAGATTTATTCTATGGCCGGGAGCGAAGAGCAAAGCCCCGCGATGAGCACTGAAGAAATTACCGAACTTATTCATCAATCTGGTAACATTGCCGTTGAACGAGATACCCTCTACAATGAGCTTGAGGTTTTTGAACTAGCTTAACTATCTTTGGTTGAATGTCGAAAAAAGAGCAAGGATTTAAGCTTAGTGAGATTCAAAAAATTTTCCCACAAGCATCCGCTCGTAAGGTTATATCCAACTTACTTGACAAGGGATATATTCATGTTGAACAAGAATTAAAAGATCGTTATATTCCTAAGTATGAGAATATCGTGTTCTTAGAAGATGGATATGAGTCAAACGACGCTTTGCAAGAATTATTAAATCGTCTTGATCGTGCGCCTAAACAACAGAATATTATCTTGCAGTTCCTTCATTTGGCAGCAACAGAAGAACTTGTTTTTCAAAAAGAACTTCTCCAAAAATCAAAATCTTCAAGTACCCAACTTAAAACACTCGTTCAAAAAGGTGTTCTACGCATTGAAAAAATGCGAACCGATCGAATACACTTCTCTAAGAATAATATCGATAAAGAAATCACCTTAAGTTCCAAACAAGAGGCTGCTCTTGACGAAGTCTATGCTCACTTCAACGAACAAAGAACTGTTCTGTTAAAGGGAGTAACGGGTAGCGGCAAAACGCATATCTACTTTAAACTCATAGAAAAAACCTTGGCGGCAGGTAAACAAATTCTTTACTTATTACCTGAGATTGCCCTGACGGCTCAAATTATTAAACGATTGCAAGCAAAATTTGGCGAACAAATTGGAATCTATCATTCTAGATTCGGAAATCAAGAACGAGTAGAGATTTGGCAAAAGACTTTGAATGGTGAATGTAAAATTATATTAGGCGCTCGCTCTTCCCTACTTCTTCCTTTTAAAGACCTCGGTCTTATCATCGTAGATGAAGAGCATGATACATCGTTTAAACAAGTGGAGCCAGCTCCACGCTACAATGCACGTGACACTGCCCTTGTATTGGCAAAAAAAATGAACGCAAACATTCTATTGGGAAGTGCCACCCCTTCTGTTATCTCCTATTTTAATGCATCACAAAAAAAGTATGCGTTGGTAGAATTAAAGGAACGGTTTGGAAAAGGCAAAATGCCCAAAGTTGAAATTATAGACTTAAAAAAGGCCTATGAGGACAAAGCAATGAAGGGTTTATTTTCAAGACGGTTGTTGAGCGAAATGAAAGCTTCACTTCAAGAACGCAAACAGATTATTTTGTTTCAGAACAGAAGAGGGTACTCGCCCTTTATCTTATGTCAATCTTGTGGTTATGTTCCTCATTGTGATCATTGTGATGTCTCTTTAACCTACCATAAACAGACTGATAAGTTACATTGTCATTACTGCGGTACTGTATATCCTTATGTAGTCGTATGTCCTACTTGTAACAGTAATCAGGTCATAACAAAAAGCTTTGGCACCGAAAAGATCGAAGAAGAAATCAAACAACAATTTCCTAATGCTAGAGTTGCCCGATTCGATTGGGATGCCCTTAAACAAAAAAACAAATTCAAAGAGCTTATTACCCGATTTGAGCATCGACAGATTGACATTTTAGTTGGCACTCAAATGGTCGTAAAGGGTTTAGATTTTGAACATGTAAATTTAGTTGGTGTCCTGAGTGCAGATAGTCTGCTTTCATTTCCTGATTTCAGAGTGAATGAACGTGTTTTTCAACTGTTAGAACAAGTGAGTGGACGGGCCGGAAGAAAGGATAGCTTAGGGCAGGTTCTGATACAAACTCATAGGGCCGAACACCCCATTATTAAGCTTGTTCAAGAACATAACTATGAGCATTTTTATGCTTTAGAACAACAGCACCGACATGATTTTGTATATCCTCCGTTTTGTAAACTGATTCGATTAACGTTAAAGCATAAAGAAAAAGAACATACCGCCAAAGCTGGATTAGAACTCGTTTCTAAACTAAGCATAATGGATAACGTGCACTTGATTGGACCTGCCGAACCTCCTATATCAAGAATTCGGAATCAATACCTACAAGAGATTCTTATTAAGCTTCCTAATAATCTTAGATTGATTAAAGAAATTAAACACAATATTTATAAAGCCGTTCAAGCACTCACGAGTGCTAAACATTATAGTCGTATACGAGTCATTATAGATGTAGATCCGTAATCTCTCATATTTGCTTTTACACACCCATTTGCCGCTCATAATGCTGCTGAGCCTATACAACCCCTTCTGTTCCCATTTACACCCTATTTAAGAACTTATTATGATTCTATAGGCCTACATTTGATAAACAAATTTTCAAATTATGAATCTCCGATTTTGGAAGAAAAAAGACAAAGAGAATAAAAAGAAAAAATCCGTTTTAAGAGAATGGCTCGATGCAGGAATTTTTGCAGTTGTCGCTGCAACCTTAATCAGAACGTTTCTCTTTGAAGCTTATACCATCCCAACTCCTTCAATGGAGAAGTCTTTAATGGTAAATGACTACCTTTTTGTAAGTAAAATGCATTATGGTGCTCGTATTCCAATGACACCACTTTCCTTTCCCTTTGTACACAATGTTATGCCCTTGATCGGTGGCAAATCTTATAGCGAAGCGATTAAATGGGACTATAAACGTCTTCCTGGATTTGGAGAGATTAAGCGTTATGATGATGTCGTCTTTAATTACCCAAAGGATACTGTTTGGAATAACTCTCGTCCCATTGACAAAAAAGATAATTATATTAAGCGTTGTGTTGGCATTCCTGGTGATTCTTTAGAAGTTCGCGATAAAGTAATTTATATCGACGGTAAAAAAGGATATACTCCTCGTTATAAACAATATAACTATTGGGTCACAACAACATCGGGTGGGGCTGTAAACTCTGAGCTTTTGGAGGAATTTGATGTATACCCGAATACAGACCGTTACAATAACCCAGTGCAAGGATACTACTCCCTAACTGCCGAAAATGTAGCGCAGATCAAACAATTACCCAATGTAATCGTAACACTTGAAACCGAGATTGCAATGAATACAGCACCTGATATTCCTGAACCGAGCTGCTTCCCTTTTGATACTACCCATTTTAAGTTTAATCGAGATAATTATGGTCCAATTTATGTTCCCAAAAAAGGCGCAAGTATTCCACTCTCTCCGCAATCCATTGCGCTTTATAAAACCATTATTACCGACTATGAAGGACACACGTTGCAAATTGACTCCAATCAAATATTAATTGATGGTAAAGTAGCAAACTCATATACTTTCGCCATGAATTATTATTGGATGATGGGTGATAACAGGCATAACTCTTTGGACTCAAGATATTGGGGATTTGTTCCAGAAAACCACATAGTTGGAAAAGCTTGGTTTATCTGGTTTAGTTATGGAAAAAAAGGAATCCGCTGGAGTAGAATTGGCCGCGGAATCAAAGCACTAGAGAAATAATGAAGCGAATTTACCTGTCCTTTTTCCTGATGCTGTTTTTATATGCTTGTAGTGACCAAACCACTAATGATAAGGCTCATGGTTTAAAAACAGACCATTTAACCCAAGAACAGAGTATTCAGCATGGGCAACAACTCTTTAGTAGCAACTGTAAGGTTTGTCACTCATTGAATCCTGAAGTTCCTACGGGTATGGCACCGGTTCTGCAAAATATTAAGATTCATTGGCCAGATAAGAACGTTTTAAATAGGTATATCAAAAACGCGCCAAGTGCCATGCAGGAAAGTGAACGTTCTCGTAAAATCTATCAAAAATGGAAGGGCAAGGCCCAAATGCCACCTTTTGTCGGTTTGACCGAGAAAGATATCAATCATATAATACTTTTTTTATATACACATACGTAATAATATGAATGTATTGGCATGATGTTTGGACTAGTTTTACTGAAAAAAAACGTTATGCTTAGAAATTCTGCTATTCTCCTTCCTATCTTGATACTTTCAACGATTTTTACTGCCTATTCTTCGAGTTTTGAAGAAGGACTTAAATGGAAGGAAAAAGGGAATTTTGTAGAGGCCTTAAAGCATTTCGAAAAAGCCAAAGAAGCCAATCCAGAGGATAGAAAAATTACCAAAGAGTATGCAAACGCAGCTTATCAACTTCGTAAGTATGTGAAGGCCTTACCGGTTTATGAAGAAATTATAGTAGAAGAACCAAAAAATGTTCAGGTTCTCATTCGTTTAGCTAAAATGTACAGTTTTAGTTCGAAGAAAATGAAAGGTGTAGAATACGCAGAGCGTGCTATGAAATTAAACCCAACTGATTACGAAGAGCAAATAGCACTAGGTGATGCGTTCTATTTTATAAAACACTTCCCTAAGGCTATTGCAATGTACAAGAAAATTCAACCCGAGAATGAATACACAATACACAAGATAGCCAAATCGTATGAAAAAATGAGTAACTATGCTTCGGCATCCGAGTATTTTGCTAAGTTGATAGATTTAAAAGAGAAACCAAGTGCGACACTTTATTATGAATATGGCAATGCACTCTATAGTGGAGGTCAGTTCAAATTAGCTACTAGAGCTTACCTTAAATCTAAAGAGCTCGGTTTCTATAATAATAGAATTATTAACGAGAATATCGCGCTTGGATTTTTTACTTTAAAGGCTTACGAACCAGCCTTAAAATTCTATCTAGAAGCTAAAGAAAGTGCCCCTTACGACAAGCACTTAAATTTAGATGTAGCTGATTGTTATAATCGTCTTGGAAAATTCAAAAACGCCCGTGCTGTTATTGCAGAGTTACAGAAGTCAAACCCAAAAGACGGTGACCTTATGTATGCCTATGGAATGACCTATTACAAGGAAGGAAAAACAAGTAAAGCTGAAACGTATTTTGGAAAAGCTTTTGCTATGAAGCCTTCTTTAAAAAGTTTGCGATATACTAAGAGTCGATTCTAATCTTGGTCTAATGTAAAACTAAAGGTAGTCCCCACCCCGTGTTCGCTACGACAATTTATAGTATGTCCATGTGCTTCGATAATATGTTTTACAATTGCAAGCCCGAGCCCATTTCCATGTTTATCTAAAGCTCTTGCTTCGTCTGTTCTAAAAAAACGTTCAAATGCTCTAATGCTTTGATCAGGTGTCATCCCAATTCCATCATCGGCTATTTCAATAAGGACCTGTTTTCTTCCAACTAAGTAAACACCTGCTAAGACCTGCCCCCCCTTTTTACCGTACTTTATTGCGTTTTGAACTAGATTGGTTAACACTTGCTCAACACGGTCTTTATCTGCCCAAAGCATAAAATCACCTTCACATCCCTTTTTGATGCCCAGTGTAATATCCTTTTCACTAGCTAATGGCTGAAGCTCACTAAACACTTTCTTTAGTTTCTTCTGAATACTAAAATCGCTTTTCTCAAGCCTAATTTGTTGGCTCTCATAATGAGAAATTTCTCTAAGGTCATCTACTAAACCACTTAATCGATCAGTACTTCGAGCAGCACTTTCAAGAAAACGAACATTTACGGCAGGATTATCTATTTCTCCATCTAGCAGGGTAGCAATATAACCCTGTATTGAAAATATTGGTGTTCTTAGCTCATGCGCTAAGTTCATTAAAAACTCCTTTCTAAAAGATTCATTATTCTGTAAACGTGTGATCTCTCCTCGCTTCTCAACGGCCCACTTCTCTACATCTTCTTTTACGTCATCTATTGTTTTTTCGAATGTCTCTGCTTCAAGCCTTATCGTTGCTTTTTCCTTTGAGATCAATTTATAGATTACTTTAATTTTACGATAAATAAAACGATCAAAAATATAAGACAAGAGGTAGTAAGAAAATATAAAAAGGCCCATGAAAATGGCTAGTGCGTAATACCACTTTGCCGTAATTACCCATATAAACAATGCAGCAAAAAGAGAAACACCAGCTGCTGCTATTCGAGATAATTGTTTATAAGAAAGGTTTTTACTACCCAATTGCACAAATTCAAAAGTAACAGTTCAGTTTATATTTCAAACTTATACCCCACACCTTTTACAGTATGAATAAAATCACTATCAAGTTTCTTACGGATCTTACGCACATGAACATCAATAGTTCTATCTCCAACAATCACATCACTACCCCATACCTTATTCAAAATATCTTGACGTAAAAAAACTTTTCCTGGTTTAGAGGCTAATAGTGCCAATAACTCAAATTCTTTTCTTGGTAGGGATACTTCCTCCTCTTTATGACGAACTATGAACTTTTCTCGATCTATTTCAAAATCACCATGAACAATCAAGTCCGACTTACTGTTCAGTCGTCGTAATGTTGCTTTTACTTTTGAAATAAACAATTTTGGTTTAATAGGCTTAGAAATGTAATCATCTGCTCCTACTTCTAACCCAAAAATCTCATTCTCTTCATCAGCCAATGCGGTGAGAAAAATTATAGCAGTATCCTTTAACTCAGGAATTGTTCTTAACTCCCTACAGGCTTCTACACCATTTTTAAATGGCATCATTCTATCTAAAACGATTAGATCTGGAATAATCTGTTTGGCTTTTTCTATTGCTTCATCGCCATTAGTAGCAGTACTTACATCATAGTTTTCTTTCTGTAGATTAAAGGATAGAATATCCAATATATCCTGCTCGTCATCCACCAAAAGTACCTTTGCCTTAACCATAACGGTATTTTGGCACAAAGCTACTACTCCCTACAGATCTTTAAAAACTCTTGCATTACCAAATAGTTACCAATACTATTTCTTGCTTTTTCTTGCCTTTAGCTCTTGCTCCAATTTCTCTAATCTAAGTTGTTCTTTCTTTAAACGGAGTTTTTGTTTTTCAATACGAATATTAGCCTCGGCTTCTTTTTCTGCACGTTCAAACTCCGTATCCTCAACGAATTCCTCATTGGTTCTAGATTGCTCTACAGAAACCGAAACCCCAACATCTTCTATTGCATCTCCTATCTCTTCTATTGCCTCTTCTACCTCTTCCATTACCTCTTCCACTTCCTCACTTATTTCTCTTTTCTTACGCTGGTCTAGATTATCCCAATTGGTTCTAACCCGATAATGTTTTACTCTCCTTGATTTTAAAATGTTTGGATCTGATAGTAATGTTTTTCCTTTAGGAACATAGATAATAATATCAGCATGCTGAAACCGAAAAGGTTCATTATTGGGTATACTGACGTACTTCGTAACATACAACCTATTGTCCCTAAATTCATGTCTATAACTCGCCAACCTTGCGTTTGCTACTGCCCCCTTTTCACCTTTACCTTGAGCTGATTTTTTTATTTCGATATGAAAATTTGTATCCTGTGAAACACGCTGTTTAAATGAAACAATCCTTGATCGTTGTTCGACACTTTCTCTACTGTAAAAATGTTCTAGTATTGAGTTTGTAAAGGTTACCTTCTCTGGGAACTCCCCTTGATTTAGATTTTCAACATAGAGGGTATCTCCTTGTACGGGTAAGTTAATTTGCTCCGAAATTGTCGCATCGGCGTGCATCTCAGAGAAGATTAAAAAACCAAGAATAATTGCCGAAGTAAAACCTAAGGCCCATAACCCTCCAAAACTCATGCGCAGTGGTTTGTTTGGCCCCTTATAACCTGCAATTCGTCTTATTGCCCAAGTAGCAAACCCAATTAGTGGTAGTACTACAAAGAAAACAATACTTAAGGCGCCCAACCATTTCATTAAAGGTGTAAAAAGCACTGCACTAGTAAGTGGCATCATAAATACTGAACCAAATATGAGCATCACCAACAAGAAGAAAATAAATAATAGGGCGAAAGCAATCACAATAAAAGCAACAATTCTTAAAAAATTATTGAATCCTGAGTTCGTATTTGGGTTCGTATGCACCTTTTCTGACTCCTCGCTGATACTATTAATATTAATATCTTCTCCCCTTGATAATAGTTCCTCAGAAGGGGTTTCGGACTCTTTAGTCGTAATCCATAAAATGATATAACTTATTATTGAGAATCCAACGGCGCTTCCATGAAAAAAGGAAAACCCAAAATCAAATATACCATGGGCAGTTATGTTTAAGATTAATGGACTCAAAAATATGACGCGCACAATCCAAGCCTCAGTTTTAAAGAACGATGCCAAACCACCACAAACTCCGGCAATTACCTTATTCCCTCCATTGCGAAATAGTCGCTTGCTTAAATTTGCAGGTAAGGCCTTTGGTTTTAATACTACCCATAGAATAATATAGGCCAATAACCCGAAACCTTTGGACATAACAAGCATGAGTACAAATAATAAACGAAATGCCAAAGGATCTATTGAGAAATAGTTCCCCAAACCACCGCAAACACCAGCTATCATTTTTTCATTTTCATTCCGATATAATTTTCTGTCTGTATACGACGGCTGCGTTTTCTGATATGTAGTTTCATCATCGTCTAAATCTTCTTCTAACTGTTTTACATAACCGATACTCTTTTTTATATCTTCTATGTCTTCTACGCTTATTGCTTCACCCGAGAACTTCATCTTGGACTGTAACATCTCACAGATTCGAAGTTTCAAGTCTTCAAATATTTCTGCGCCATCAACCTGCTCTAAGAAGTACTCTTTAAGCTCCTGTTCATACGCTTCAAAAATCTTGTACGCGTCTTCTTCAAAGCGTAAATCTTGAGCACAATATTTAATGTCTAAAATGTTCATGTCTATTATTTTATGTTTTCTTATTTAGTTATTCTGTTTACGGCTTCCGCTAATTCATTCCAGGTATTCTCAAGAACCTCATAGAACTTCTTACCTTCTGCATTCATGGAAAAATACTTTCTTGGTGGTCCACCTGTGCTTTCCACCCATCGATAATCTAGATAACCCGCTTTTTTCAAACGAGTGAGTAAAGGGTAAAGTGTACCCTCCAATACGGGCATGCCCTTGATTTTTAGTTCCTCTACAATATCCGCGGGATACACTTCCCCTCGATCTATTATAGTTAGAATGCAAAACTCGAGCACCCCTTTCTTCATTTGGCTTTGTATGTTCTCTACATTCATTTTTTTATTTTCTAATGCAAATATATAGTAAAATATACTACTATACAATGCAAAGTACCTATTTTAACATATTTATTTGTGTAACACACTTCTGTACATTGCTCGACAATGACCGTAAAATGCGATAAACAGACGCTTAGAGGCACATTCTTAAGTTTTCATACCTAAGAAAATAAAGAAGTTTGGAACGACCGATCTTAATAAATACAACAAACCTGCTTGCTTCCAATACCTTATATTTGTATTGATAATTATTAATACAACAACTTGATATATAAAGAATGGGATGTGGAAATTGTGGTTCGTCGAAGGACGGAAAACCGAATGGCTGTAAGAGTAACGGAAATTGCAGTAATGGCGGGTGTAATCGTTTAAATGTTTTTGATTGGTTGAGTGATATACCGGTTGCCGACTTCGGTAAACCGTTCCCGTATGTGGAGGTAAGTTTCAATAATGGTAGTCGAAAGGACTTCTATAAATTGGCATCACCTATGGAGTTAAGTAAAGGACAGTATATCACCGTTGAAGGTCAAGGAGGTTTTGATGTTGGCGTGGTAAGCTGCTTCGGTGAGATCGTAAGGCTTCAAATGAAGAAGAAACGTGTAAAGGAAGACAGCGACGATATTAAAAAAATACTGCGATATGCTACCGAGGAGGATATTCAGAAAATGAATGAAAGCAAACTACGGGAAAAAGAAACCATGATCAATGGGCGTGTTATAGTAAATCGATTGAACTTGAACATGAAATTGAGCGAAGTCGAAATACAAGCCGATGGTAAAAAAGCAACTTATTTCTATACCGCAGAGGATCGTGTTGATTTTAGAGAACTCATCAGAGCATTTTCATCTGAATTTAAGATGAAGGTTGAAATGAAACAAATTGGAATTCGACAAGAGGCTGGAAAAGTTGGAGGTATAGGAAGCTGTGGACGGGAACTATGTTGTAGTACTTGGCTTACAAAGTTTAACTCGGTATCGACTTCCGCAGCTCGTTATCAAAATTTAGCTATTAATCAAACAAAACTATCAGGCCAATGTGGACGTCTTAAATGCTGCTTGAATTTCGAGCTGGATACATATATGGATGCGCTAAAAATATTTCCTCGAAAAGCAGATAAGCTCAAAACATCTGCTGGTACGGCTTATCTTCAAAAGAAAGACATCTTTAAGAATCTATTATGGTATAGTTATTCTGGAAGCAGTAAATTATACCCCCTCAGTATTGAACGGGTTAATGAAATCGTAGCGCTTAATAAGGAAGGAAAAGTTGTGGACGAAATGAAACCTGTAGAGATTGAAACATCGAACCAAGTAGAGAAAGAACTTGAATTTGCCGATACGGTCGGTCATATAAGTCTAAAATCTTTAGATCGAAAAAGTAGAAACAAGCGTAAAGGAAAAGGTGGTCAGAATCGAAATCGAAATAGTGGCAACAGCAACAAACAACGATCTGGGAAGCAGCAAGCAACTAATAAATCTAACGACAAATCAAGCAATAAGGAAAGCAAGAAAAAAAGAAGCCAAAAAGCATCGCATAAAAAGGGCGGTCGTAAAACCGCCCCACCTAAAAAGAATTAGTTCATTTAACCTGGAATACGACTCATATACTTGTCCATCTCCTTAATTTGATCAACAAGCATTTTTCCTTTAGGTTTTAAAGCCTTGGCGCGTTTAAAATAATGTTTAGCTCCTCTAAAGTCCTTACGATCGGCACAGATCCCCGCCAATTGTAAATAAGCAGTCGCTTCAGTTTCTTTATCTGGTAAGCCTACTTCAACCGCTTTTCGCATATTTATATAGGCGGCCTTCTTGTCACCCTTCTTAAATGCTATACTTCCTAATTGGAGATAAGCTGTCCCTTCCATGCCCTTTTCTTTAATTCCAGCCTTTAAACTCTGTTTAATATCAGTCTCAGCGGCATCATAATCCTCATTAATAGTAGAGAACTGAGATTTTAGCATATAATAAGCCGATCGAATGGGCTTATATAAAAGCTTAGGAAATTTTACTTTTCCTAATAATTCCTTAGCGCCATCGACATCACCTCCTTCAACATAACGTTGGATCAAGGTAATTGGACCAATCATAAAATGAGCAACAATCATTAAAACAGCTATCAAAAAAAATAGCCAAGAAGTATAAGCTCCATTCTTTACATCAATTGTCAACCAAACCCCAAAGGCTATAAGTGCAGCTGCAATAGGCAAACGGTATAGCACTATAAATTTTCTTACTCTAAATAACATAAGTGCGCAAATTTACTAAAAAGGAATCGATTAACGAATCCTAAGTGTGCTTCCATCAACATTTAATTTAATAATGCGTGAGGGCTGTCTATGTTTTTCATCGAGCTGACGCCATGCTGCCGTGTACTGTACTCGCTCTTTAACAGTTTCGCTGATTTCCTTATAAAATGAGGGATTAGGAGCCCCACTTAAATTAGCCGAGGTACTCACAATAGGTCTCCTAAAGCGTTTCAGCAAAGCAATACAGAAATCATCCTTAGGAATCCGGATGCCTAAAGTACCATCTGCTGCTAAAATATTTTCAGCGACGCCAATGACTCCATCATAAATAACAGTTGTCGCTTCCTGTTGTTCTTCAACAAAAGTTTCTAAATCAGGTATTGGATTTGCCAAATATTTCCTTAGCATTTGTGTATCAGACATAAGTACCAGATACGATTTGTTAGGGGGCCTATTCTTGATTGCAGAGATCTTATCTACCGCAACTTCATTTGTTGCGTCACACCCTAAACCCCAAATCGTATCTGTGGGGTATAATATTACTCCCCCATGTTGCATAACGTCTACACAGTTTTTAATATCGTTTTCGAATTGTTCCAATATCCTACAAAAGTAGGTTTGAACCGTTTAACGAAACAAGATGAATGAATGATTTAGTCATATTATGGCAACTCGATTTCGCTACATTTAAAATGTTTTCTAGGACATGCTTTAAAACCATGCAAACCGCAGGGTCGACAACTTAGCGATTCTTTAGTTTCTAAAATTTTAGATTGACTTGATAAGGGAGTAAAACCAAATGCTGGCACTGTACTACAAAAAAAAGCCGTCACTGGTGCATTAAGCGCAGAACATAAATGTAAAGGTGCCGAATCATTTACATAATTCATTACAGCCCCTTGCATTAAGGCCGCAGAACCTAGTAAACTTAACTCCCCAGCCAAATTTGTAATATTGGTTCGAGAGGTGCACTGTACTAACTCATCTCCTAAGGCTTTATCATGCGGCCCTCCTAAAATAAATATATGTTGGTCATTAGTATTACGCTCAATGAGTTCTAACCACTTTCTCTTAGGAAGTTGTTTAGTAAACCACACTGAGGCAGGAGAGATTGTGCAATACACCCTACCCATAGAAATACGTTGAGCTTTAAGAAAATCCTCTTCGCTGGGATACAACTTAGGTTTGGCTGGTTTGGTATCAGTAAGATGTTGAATAAGCTTTTGATTCCGATCTACTTCATGTTTCTTGCCCTGTGCTGAAATCTCGTGCTCAAATCGCTTATTAAAGAAGAACGACCAAGGATTCTTTCTAAAACCTATCTTCTCTTTGGCTCCACTAAATACGGTAAGAAAACCTGAACTTGCATAACGCTGTAAGTTTACAACTACATCAAAACGCTCTTCCCGAATTTTTTCGCATAGCGCTAAAAGATTTCTAAATTTCCTGTTCCTCTTATCCCAGACATGCACTTTCCGAACATACGGGTGTCCCACAAATAAACTCTCATTGCCCTTGCGCACACATATATCGATCTTAGATTTCCCGTAATAATGATTCAATTTTTCTAACAAGGCAGTTGCCAAGATGACATCACCTATAAAAGAAGTTTGTATAACGAGTATTTTTTTCAGATTGTAAAAGTAATGATTTAAGAATATCGAATGCCGATGATTGATTCAAGAATCAAAAGGATTAAATTTGTGCCCCTATGGAATTACAAAAATTAATAGAGGCCGCATGGGAGAATAGAGAACTTTTGAAAGAAGCTCAATACGAACAGGCGGTTCATGATACGATTGAAGAGATTGACAAAGGGAGACTACGTGTGGCTGAGCCAAAGGAAGGTACCAATCAAACTGAATGGATCGTTAATGCCTGGGCAAAACAGGCCGTACTCATGTATTTTGGTGTACAAAAAATGGAAACATTGAGTTTACCTCCTTTTGAATTCCATGATAAAATGAAACTAAAAACCAATTACGAAGAGCTCGGAGTACGCGTTGTACCTCATGCTGTGGCGCGTTATGGTGCCTACCTCAGCAAGGGAGTAATTATGATGCCAAGCTATGTAAATATTGGAGCTTATGTTGATGCAGGTACTATGGTTGATACTTGGGCAACAGTTGGCAGCTGCGCACAAATAGGTAAAAACGTTCACCTAAGTGGTGGTGTCGGAATTGGTGGTGTATTAGAACCTTTACAGGCAAGCCCAGTCATCATTGAAGACGGTGCGTTTATTGGCAGTAGATGTATAGTTGTAGAAGGTGTGCATGTAGGTAAAGAAGCAGTATTAGGAGCGAATGTTGTACTGACTCAAAGTACAAAAATAATTGACGTAAGTGGTAGCGAGCCTAAAGAGATGAAGGGGTATGTTCCTCCACGTTCTGTAGTTATACCTGGTAGTTATGAAAAAGCATTTCCAGCGGGAAAGTATAATGTAAGTTGTGCCCTTATTATTGGACAGCGTAAAGAAAGTACTGATAAGAAAACAAGCCTTAATGATGCTTTAAGAGAGTTCGGAGTAAGCGTGTAGAAGTTTATGCCCTATCTGCTACAAATCCAGGCTGGTGACAAAACAATTGACCATTTATTAATCTAGATTAATTTTTTGAGCTCAGAAAAAACTCACCTTCGCTTTCTAAAAGAAACGAATATGAAAAAAATTGTATTGGGCTTCATGTCCATTGTGTTATTAACTGGTATTACAATGAATGTAAGCGCGCAAACGAAAAAAGTAAAAAAAAGTAAGTTAGAATGGAAGGGTTATAAAGTCACTGGATCTCACGCAGGTACAATTGATTTAAAATCAGGTGCTGTCGTAATAAAAAATGGTGGCATAACTGGGGGGACATTCGAAATCGACATGACAAGCTTGGTGAGCACGGATCTTCAAGGTGAGTACAAAGGAAAATTAGAAGGACATCTAAAATCAGATGATTTTTTTGGTGTAGATAAACACCCTACGGCTAAGTTGGTTTTAACAAAGTATAAAAAGACTGGTAAGAATTCTTATCAACTGACAGGAGATCTTACTTTAAAAGGGATCACAAAGTCGATATCATTTCCTGCTTCTTTATATGGTAATAAAGCAACAGCTAATCTAAAAATTGATCGAACGCAGTTCAACGTAAAATATGGTTCAACAAGCTTTTTTGAAGGTTTAAAAGATAAGGCGATTTACGACGAATTCGATCTTGTAATTGATATTGAATTCTAAACTAAACTTAAAGCTATAATTCACCAGGTCAGTTGAAATTCAACTGACCTTTTTTATTGAGGGCTTCTGAAAATGAACGAGGTTGCAAGCTTGAAAGCTGCAGCTTCTCTGGTGAAGTAAAATTGATCTTAATATTTCAAGCTATGCTTATCGACATGGGCACTGAGCGCATCATAAGTCATACCCCCAACATAAATAATCGGCACGCTCTTGGTAACATACCAGATATGATCTATTTTCATGCTACTATGAAAAAACAAATTGCCCCTTTATTGTTTTGTAGTATTTTTTTATTTACTGCATCCTGCAAGAAGAATTTTACCTGTGAATGTACGGTCACTGAATCAGATGGTATCTCTACGGATACAAGAACAAGCTCATCTGAACTTTCTGGCATGACTAAATTAGAAGCTTTGGAAGAGTGTCCTAAATATGATTATATCAATAACAATGGTTATACCAAAGAAACGAAATGTGAATTAAAGTAGTTCTTACTTCTTTTTTTTAGACTTCTTTTTTGCTTTTTGTGTTGATTCCTCTGGGTTTTTAACCCTGAACTTGTCATATTTCTTACTCTCCCAGCTCAACAGAATATTAAAGTATTCTTCTACTTTAGCAGGATTTGATGCTACAAAATCCTTAAACCCATCATAGAGGTCATGATGAAATAGAGAAACAAAAACATAACAATCGAGATAACCCATCTTTTGCATAGAACGTGCAAAAGGAAAATTTACCTTCTTTTGTTTCTTTTTTCTCTTCTCGTTCAGATTATTCTTTTTAAGATATTCAGCACGTTTTTTAGGGTCTTGAATCAAGGAATCAATCCGAAGATTTCCAGCTAACATCTCCTTCCATGCATACAATTCAAGATAACGTTCATTGGTTACTTCATTACTGCGAAGCACCCCATCCTTAGCATATGAATAGACCATTGATTTAGCGTTTTGATAATAACGCCATGGTGATTCTTCTTTTGCTATAATTTCTTCGTAATTCTTCTTGGTCTTCAACGGGTACACTTCTCTGCGCACCCACTGCGATTTAAACGTTTTACCCGTTCTTTTAAGTATTCGGTCCAACTGAGCAAAATAAGCATCTTCAGGGTAAATCATAATTGCCCTGATAATTGCGGCTGCCGCTGCCTTATATTTTCCCTTGGCTAAATAATACCTTGAGAGCCCTTCTAACCCTTCGGGTCTTTGGGAGAAATTCTCAGTAAGGTAAACAAACTGTTTATAAGAAGGTGTATCTAGCCCCAGATTAAAATAGCTATTTGCCAAATAAAGATGGGCAGGAAAATAGTCAATATGTTTTTGAGTGATTGCCTTAAAGCGTTTAGCGGCTCTTGTATAATCTCTTGTATAATAATAATCTAACGCATCGGCAAACAAGTCAACGTCAACCTGCGCTAGTAAAGTATCATATTTTATAGTATCTATGGTTAGCACCCTCAGATAATGCGATGCCGAATCAACTCTTTCATGTTTTAAGGTCGCCAAACGACTTGTATTCACTAATTGATAAACATAACTATCATATGAAATAAGAGAGAGATCGTTTTCTTTCTTTGCTTTCTTTTTATCCGAGGCCAACTTCTCCTTTTTTGATAGATCAAGTGCTGCTGCTACCGCATTTGCCTTATCGAGCTCGGCTTTGGCAGCATCGATCGGGTTTTGAAGAGAGTCTTTGCTTACTTCTTCCTCTTTTCCAATAACTTTTTTAAGTTTCTTTTTGTCCGACCGAGCCAGTCGAATATGATCGACAGTTTCTTTTTTCTCCTCAGCCGTTCTAGCTAGGCCATTGTTTACAAAATTCTCAGCAAGAGTAACTGCAGGTTTTAGCACCTCTGTTCCATCTAGAAAGTATTCCCCCTCATCTTCCAAAAGAGGAGTTTGTAAGGCTATCTTGCTTAAGATTTGCATTTGAATTTGTGCCAAAGCTTCATGAAAATATCCTTCATTTATATTTTCATTCCTTAAATCAATTAGAATCTTTTCGCCTTCCAAGATCTTACCTTGATTCAGCAATTTCTTAGCACGCTCAACTTTGCGTTTATCTGCGTTACTTATGAAGTTGGGTAGTTTTTTTTGTGCTTGCGTACCCAAAGAGAATAAAAAATAAAAAACTGTTAGTCCTAATAACCGCATTCGAACTAAAAGTAATACATCCTGACGAGTCTAAAGACCTAATTCCTTTCGGAAATAGTCTAAAGTTATTTTAAGACCTTCTGCTCGATCCACTCGAGGCGACCAATCCAAAACCTCTTTTGCCCTAGTAATATCTGGCTTCCGTTGCTTCGGGTCATCCTTTGGTAATTCAAGGTAGGTCAACTCTGAAGTAGTATCAACCAAACCTAATATTTCCTCCGCAAATTCCTTAAGCGATATTTCGCTAGGATTTCCAATATTTACAGGTAAGTGATAATCACTCAAGAGTAAACGATAGATACCATCTACCAAATCAGCCACATAACAGAATGAACGAGTTTGACTACCATCTCCAAAAATGGTAATAGGCTCACCTTTGAGCGCTTGACTCATAAAAGCTGGTAAAGCCCTTCCATCATTCAACCTCATACGAGGACCATAGGTATTAAATATTCTCACAATTCTGGTCTCTAATTGATGAAAATTATGGTAAGCCATAGTAATTGCTTCTTGGAAACGCTTAGCCTCATCATAAACACCCCGTGGCCCAATAGGGTTTACATTCCCCCAATAATCCTCTGTTTGAGGATGTACCAAAGGATCACCATATACCTCAGATGTAGAAGCAATAAGCATTCTGGCCTTTTTTTCTTTTGCCAACCCTAACAGATTATGTGTTCCCAGAGAGCCTACTTTGAGGGTTTGAATAGGCATTTTTAAATAATCTATTGGACTAGCAGGAGAAGCAAAATGTAATATATAATCTAATTCCCCTGCAACATGTACAAATTTGGATACATCATGATGGTTAAAAGAGAAATTTTTATTGGGCATTAGGTGTTCAATATTTTTTAATGACCCGGTTATTAAATTATCCATAGCTATTACCTCATAGCCCTCATTCATAAAACGATCACACAAATGTGACCCCAAAAAACCTGCTCCACCCGTAATTAAAACTCTTTTCATAAGAACAACGAAAATAGTACTGAAAAAAGAAAGCCACTTCAAATAAGTGGCTTTAGTAAAGGAATTTATAAATTAATTCATCTACCAGTGTTTTTAAACCAATGACAATCCCTTCAACCTAGGATATTACTTTTCTACCAATAGAGTTGTAGTAGAAACCACCAGCTTCTAGGAGCTGGGTTTCATAAAGGTTTCTGCCATCAAACAATACGGGTTCTTTCAATGTAGATTTCATTCTTTCAAAATCAGGAGTTCTGAAAATACTCCATTCCGTAAGAATTGCTAAACAATCTGCATTCTCAAGGGTGGCATACGCATTATCACAATATGTAATACTATTGGATAGCGCTTCACCTTTAGCCTTAAAGTAGTTCTGAACATTATCCATTGCCTCTGGATCAAATGCTTGGATTTTTGCACCAGCTTTTACTAACTCTTCAATTATGTAAAGTGCGGGAGCTTCCCGTATATCATCTGTATTTGGCTTAAATGCCAGTCCCCATATCGCAATTGTCTTTCCCGTCAGGTCTCCTTTATAGTACTCCTTAATCTTATGAAATAGAACCAATTTCTGCTTGTCATTTACTTCCATTACAGAGTTTAATATCTTGAAATCATAACCAAATTGAGAACTTGTTTTACCAAGTGCTTGAACGTCCTTAGGAAAACAACTCCCGCCATAACCGATTCCAGGAAACAAAAATCGTTTACCAATTCGTGTATCACTTCCCATGCCCTTACGAACAACTTCTACATCAGCACCAACTTTTTCACAAATATTGGCCAACTCATTCATAAAAGTAATTCTCGTAGCCAAATAGGAGTTTGCGGCATATTTTGTGATCTCTGCACTTCTTTCATCCATGAAATACACCGGATTACCCTGTCTGACGAATGGTTTATACAGTTGTTCCATAAGAGCCCGAGCTCTTTCACTTTTTGTTCCAACTACTACCCGGTCAGGTTTCATAAAATCCTCAACGGCAACTCCTTCTCTTAAGAATTCTGGATTGCTCACTACGTCATATGCACCACTATAGTTTTCCGCGATCTTATCATGCACTTTCTCCGCAGTACCTACGGGTACAGTACTCTTGTTTATAATCACTTTGTATTGTTGATGTTCTTTCAGAATTTTTCCAATTTCTTCAGCGACCCCTAGAACATAACTAAGATCTGCACTTCCATCTTCTCCAGGAGGAGTTGGCAATGCAAGAAAAACTAGATCCGATTTTTCTACTGCAGACTTTAGGTCTGTAGTAAAGTGTAGCCTTTTACCCTTTAGGTTTCTTTCAAAAAGAACTTCTAGTCCAGGTTCGTAAATCACAACCTCACCACCTTTTAGTCGATTGACTTTGTTTTCATCTATATCGACACAGGTAACTTGATTTCCACTTTCCGCAAAACATGTTCCGGAAACGAGTCCAACATATCCTGTTCCTACAATTGCAATGTTCATTCTTATTTATTTATGATATTTAAAAAATTATTGATAATATATTCTTGTACGTCTGGTTTCATCTCGGTGTGAATTGGTAATGAAATCACTCGTTCGGTAAGCCAATCCGTATTCGGTAAATCTGTTTGCATAGACCCAAACGACTCAAACATCTTTTGCCTATGTGCTGGAATCGGGTAATAAATCATAGCAGGTATTCCCTTTTCCGCTAATTGTGCCACAACCTCATCACGATTTACATTATGTAGTACCAATGTGTATTGATGAAACACATGGTACGAATGCTCACGACGTGCAGGGATCGATATATTTTTATGACTGGCAAAAGCTGCATCATAAGTGTCTGCAACTGTTCGACGGGCTGCACAATACTCATTTAGATGTTTTAATTTAACTCCAAGAACAGCAGCTTGAATACTATCCAAACGAGAGTTACATCCTACCATATCATGTACATATTTTTTACGTTGACCGTGGTTAGCTATCATTCGAATTTGAGCTGCCAAGTCATCGTTATTCGTAAAGATTGCACCTCCATCACCATAACAACCTAAATTCTTAGAAGGGAAAAATGATGTTGTACCAATATCTCCCATGGTTCCATTGGCAATCTGTTCCTTATTCTTATTTGTATAATGCCCTCCAATGGCTTGTGCATTATCCTCTATAACAGGAATATTGTGTTTTTTAGCAATTGCCAGTATTTCATCCATTGGTGCAGTTTGACCATAGAGATGAACAGGCACAATGGCTTTTGTATTTGGGGTAATTAACTCCTCTAGATGTTCAGGGAGCATGCAGAAAGTTTCTTTGTCAACATCACAAAAAACGGGTTTTAATCTTAACAAACCTACAACCTCCACAGTGGCAATATAGGTAAACGAGGGTGTTATAACTTCATCGCCAGGTTTCAAGTCTAATGCCATTAAGGCTATTTGCAGGGCATCAGTTCCGTTCGCACATGGGATCACATGTTTTACATCCAAATATTGTTCAAGATCTGAAGCAAACTCCTTCACCTTTGGACCATTGATAAAAGCTGCACTGTCTACCACTTCCTGGATCGATGCATCTACTTCATTTTTTATTTTTTGATATTGACTCTTAAGGTCAACCATTTGAATGTTTTCCATCCGTTCTATTTATTTGAAATAATTGTGCGCAAAAGTACAAATTTCAAAAGAGAATAGGTTATTTGCGTGTAACACTTTGTAACTTTACTTTATGCATATGAAGTACCTATTTTTGACCCTACTTCTGCTACCTATAACGGTTTGGGGACAGTCAGAAAAAAAAGAGGAGAAGAAAAAAGTCGAAGGTTCTCGTATTTGGAATATCGAATTTAAAGGATCTTATGACATTCCTTTTGCTGATATGGCTGAACGATTTGGCAATAGTTTTCGCTTAGGTGGCGGACTTAAGTTAAAAACAAAGAACAATTGGCTTTTCAGTATAGAGCATGTTTTCATCGTTGGAGGTAAGGTGAAAGAGCCTGGTTTAATGCAAAATTTATACACTAAAGAAGGTGGCATCATTAACGAATTTGGCGAAGAAGTCAATATTGGGATATTTCAAAGAGGTTACATGACTGGCTTTCAAGTTGGTAAGATACTTCCTTACTTGAGCCGAAACCCGAATTCTGGTCTGACGGTACAAACAGGTATTGGTTTCATGCAATATAAAATTAATCTATTCGATGAAGACAATAATATCGGAGCGCTAAAAAAGGATCCGAATACTGGCTTGGACTACAAAAAGGGTTATGATCGACTTACCAATGGCACATACTTAAAGCAATTTGTGGGTTATACACACTATTCAAATAATAAATTAATCAATTTTGTAGCTGGTATAGATTTTGTTTATGGGTTTAACCAAGGGCGTAGAAACTATCTATTTGATGTCCAAAAACCTGGTGACGAAAAAAGACAAGATCTACTTTTAGGTTTCAATTTCACTTGGGTTATTCCAATTTATAAAAAGATTACGGAAGAAACATATTATTAAAATACAATGCGTTTCTTGTACGATTTTTTTTTGCGCCTCTATAAATTAGGCATTGTTTTAGCAAGTCCTTTTAATGTCAAAGCCAGAAAATGGTTAAAAGGCAGGCAACAGGTTTTTGAAAGACTCGCTCGTTTTGCCCAAGATCATCCAAAGAACATTTGGGTTCATTGCGCCTCCGTTGGCGAATTTGAACAAGGATTTCCAATTATTCAAACTTTAGAAAAAGAATATCCAGAGTATCAAGTATTGATTTCATTTTTTTCTCCTTCTGGGTATGATTTCATAGCGGATAAATATCCAAATTTTAAGATTTTCTATTTACCGTTGGATACGAAAAAAAACGCGAAAAAGTGGGTGCAAATATTATCGCCAAAAGCAGCTTTTTTTGTTAAGTATGAGTTTTGGCATCATTACTTTTATACCCTTTCAGAGAAAAATATTCCTTTATTCATGGTATCTGCAGTCTTTTGGAAAGATCTTTTTTTCTTCAAAAGATATGGTACTTTTTTTCGCCAAGCACTTCGAAAGGTGACTCATTTTTTTGTTCAAGACTTGGAAAGCCAACAACTGCTCGGGAATATTGGAATTACAAATACCACTATCGCGGGTGATGCTCGATTTGATCGGGTATTGCAAATCAAAAAAGAAGCTTATTCTGATGCACGTATTGAGTCCTTTCTAAGTTCTAAAAATGTATTCATAGCTGGCAGTGTATGGAATGATGACATTGCAGTTCTTCATGAAATCATTGAGCGACTCCCTTCTGATTTCAAAATCATAATTGCGCCGCATGAAATTGCCCGGTTCGATTACCATAAGTTCTCAGACTTCACTTCGGAACGATTTACAGCAGAACCAAAAATCGGATCTAAGATTCTTTTCTTAGATACACTTGGTATTTTGTCAAAAATATATCGCTTCGCCACTTTGGTCTATATTGGAGGTGGATTTGGAAAAGGTATTCATAATGTTCTGGAGCCAGCCGTCTATAATACTCCAATAATAATTGGTCCAAACTATGAGCAATTCATTGAAGCCAAAGAGTTAGAACAAATTGGACTTTTACACATTCTTGAACATAAGATCGATGTGAACAAGGTGATGAAGCATGCTCTTGACATAAAGCCTAGTGTTATTAGGCAGAACAAGGCTTTTTTCGCCAAAAATGCCAACGTTTCAGAGCAAATTATAGTCTTTATAAAAAAGCATGCCTTTTTAGATTAAAAACGCACTCAATGCCATATTTTTACTATTTAGAGCATTTTGTTATATTAGCAGATTGATTAAAAGGATAGAATCCATACTATGAGAAAAATTCTAGCAGTCTTAGGCATATTTATTATATCAGTACAGAGTTTAGATGCACAAATTATTCAAGGGTACGATACCGTTTGTGTAAATACTCCACTTCAGTTAACTACGACTCAAACCAGTGCAAGCTCTTATTATTGGGGTTTTTGCTCAGCTTATTTGAACAATGCACCACAGGGTAGCAGTATTGCAGCCGGAACAGGTTTGGATGCACCGCGATCAACAGCCTTAGCGGTTGACACATCTAACGATAACCATTTTATTTTTGTCGTAAACAATGGTGCAACTTCTAGAGAACTCATTCGTTATGAATTTGGCACTTCACTTGCCAACGCTCCTGTAGCCGTTAATTTAGGAGACTTTGGTGGCCTCATTAATGCAAATCCTAAAGGTCTTTGGCTTGCCGAGGATAGTGACGGTTGGCATGCATTTTTATCTGCAGGAAATGGACCAGCTGTATCCCAAATTATTCGGTTTGACTTTGGATCAAGCTTAAACTCTGTTCCTACGGCAATTGATTTAGGCAATCTTGGAGGGCTTGTTATCAACCCACAGGATATGTACATTTTTGAGGAAGCTGGTAATTGGCATGGATTCACAAATTCTGGATTTACAGGTGATTTAATTCGTTTAGACTTCGGCCCTACTTTGAGCAGTATTCCGGCTGTTGTTAATTATTCAAATATTACTTTAGGTTTAGGGCTTGGTTTCCCTACTGGTTTTTGGCCTGCATTCGACGGCGTAAATTGGCACTTATTTGTGGCCAATGCAATCACATCTTCCATTGTTCGGTTAGATTTTGGTACTTCTTTAGTCGGTCCGCCAACAGCCTCTACTGACCTTGGAAACTTTGGCGGCCTCTTAACCTCTCCAAGAGATATCAGTATTATTAGAGATTGTGACAGCTGGTATGGTTTTGTTACTAATGAAGGGGAAGATAATCTTGTACAACTTAATTTTAATGGTGCCATTACAGCTGCTCCCACGGCAACTGCCTTAGGAAATTTCGGTGGTTTTGATGGACCAATTTACTTAACACATTTTAAGCGTACACGGGATAATGTATTTGCTTTTACTGCAAATAACGTCAGCAACTCTCTTTCAAGAATTGAATTTAATACCTGCACGGTTCCCAATATTCCATCTACAATTTTTAGGACACCTCCGCCGGTTACTTATTCTACGCCAGGACTTTATAATGTATATTTAGCTATAGACGAAGGTTTACCTACAATGCAGGTTGAATGTAAGCTCATTACCGTTATACCAACCCCATTGCTTACCATCCAAAACGATACTCTAATTTGTAAAGGTGATACTATTCAAATAACAGCTAATGGCCAGAATTTAACGGATATTATGTGGTCTCCAAACTATAATATGTTTCCTCCTTCGGGAGATACAGAAACGGTAAGACTTTGGCCAAGAGAAAACTTTACCTACGATATTCACATGACCTTTGTAAGTGGAGGTTGTGAGATTGATACATCGGTGACTGTCTCAGTTAGTCAAGTAGATGCAGATGCTGGAGAAGATCGCTTTGTGGGTGATGGCTCTTACACAATTCTTGGTGGCCCTAAATTATCCTATGGTTCGGAGTATTCTTACGTTTGGACACCCAATACGTTCTTAGACAATGCTACTATTGCGAACCCTCGTAGTGATCCCAAAAATACTCAGTTCTATGTTCTATCAGTGACCAACGACAGCTCTGGTTGTGTTGCAACCGATAGCGTATTCGTATTTAATGAATGTACTGATATTAACTTACCGAATGCTTTTAATCCAGTGAGTGATGTACATTACAATCGACGTTTCGGGATTATGAATAACAGAATAAATAAACTCAATTATTTTAGAATTTATAATCGTTGGGGGAATCTTATTTTTGAGACACAGAACCCTGCAATTTCATGGGATGGTAATTTTGAAAATATCCCCGCCACAAGTGGTACCTATGTTTGGATGGTTGATGCCGAATGCGATAATGGGAAACGAATTCAGAAACAAGGTACGGTCTTTCTGGTTCGTTAAACTATTTACCATCCTTGGTATTCTATATTATTAATCAATACTTCGTTCATTTAGAATGTTGTATGTAAATAAAACTATTATGAAAAACTGTATGCTTCTTTTCATTTTCATCTGTACTGCACTTACAGCTAACGCGCAGACTGCTTCCGAGTATGTTAAACTTGGTAATGCTGCTGTTAAAAACAAAAAAGAAAAACTAGCATTAAGCTATTATAAGAAAGCAATTGCCATGGATAAAAAAAGCGACGCCGCCTATGCTGGCGCCAGCTTAATGTACTCACGAATAGGCAATAGACAAACAGCGAAATCGACCAAAGTATCCTTTTTTAAAGCTGCTAAAACGCATGCATTAGTAGCAGTAAAACTTAAACCAAACAGCTCATTCAACAACTATGTAGTTTCCGTAGCAATGGGACGTATGGCTTTAATTTCAGGCTCGAAGGCTAAGGTAGGTGCATCCAGAGACATCAAGAAATATGCAGATAAAGCCGTAAAACTCAATCCTAAGAATGCTGATGCTTGGACTGTTCTGGGCAAATGGAACTATGCTGTTTCTAATCTGAATTTTGCCGAAAAAGCGGCTGCCAATATGTTATTCGGAGGTCTACCTAATGGAGATATTCAAAAAGCAATTAAATGCTTTGAGAAAGCTAGAGCTTTACAACCAACTACAGTGCTGAATTACTTAGATCTTGCTAAATGTTACAAACAAGTAAAGAAAAATGCCAAAGCAAAGGCACTTATTCAGAAGGGTCTTAAACTCTCGAATAAAACATATGATGATGCTGCACATAAAAAAGAAATGCGTACTCTATTAACTAAGTTGTAGGTTTCCATCTCTTAGAGTGCATATATATACCACTTAATAGAAGCATCAGAATCCAGTATACAAATTCTGAGGTCCAAGCTACCCAGAGTTCACAACGCATACGTTCTACCACAAGATAACAGAATACCAAGTAACCAAAAATGGTTATGGATTCATAAGCTAAATTTCTTTTGGTATTACCTATTCCGAGCATCGCGTTAAAATAAATCGTGGAAAAACTAAATATTAGAGCGGCCAGTAAAACGACTATAAGGGCAGGCTTAGCGACCTCTATAATATTAAGGTCTGAGGTATAAACTGATAAAAATTGATCTCGAAATAAGAAAATCAACAATGAAGCAAACATCACATAGGAAAATGACACTCTCACTACTTTATTGATTAAAGGTAAAATTTGATCATAGGCCTTTTGACCATATAAATTACTGACCATAGAATTAGTTGTATTGGCTAGTGCCCATACGATGATTCCCATAATACCATATACAGATCGAATGATTTGTGAAGCGCCTAATTCTCGTTCTCCCAGATGTTCTACAAACACAAAGAAAACTTCCCAAGCTCCAATACTTATAAAATATTGTAGAATAAGCGGACTTGCCTGCACAAAGTACTCCTTTAGAAACTGCACTTTCACTTTCCTAAAAAGTTGAATTCGAAAGTGCTTAAACGAGTTTCTGTAAAAGATTATTCCAAATACTATTATAAAGAATACAACTTCCGCAAGAACGGAAGCTAGTGCTGCACCGGCCACCCCCATTTCTGGGAAACCCATATGGCCAAAGATGAACAAATAGTCCACAGCAACATTAATAATAGTCTGCCCTAATGTACCATATAGCATATATCGCGTTTGATCAGTAGCGATAAATAGCATATTTCCGAGGTGCGCACAAAATAGGAATGGTAAGCCCCAAATCCGTATTGAAATAAACTCTTGGGCCAGTGATTGGACTAATGTATTATGCAAACTAAAGGAAAAGAAAGTATCTGAAAAAAGGAACGAGACAAATAACAATATTGTCGTAAGAAGCACACCTAACTGAAAGCCTGCTCTAAAAACAAATCCAAGCCCTTCTGGATCTTCTTCCCCTGCTTTTCGACTCATCAGCATGAGTATGCCACTGGCTAAACCAAACGAAACCATGGCATATACGAGATAATAAATCCCTGCAACACCAGCAACCGATAAAGCATCTTTTCCCTGCACTAAACCATTAGAGGACTCATAGTTTCCTAGAAAAATAGTATTCGCCAAAATACTGAGCTGTGGTATCATAATGGCTAATGACATCGGCAAGGCCACACTAAAAATGTGACGATAAGAATTCTTTGATCTAAGGCTTTGATTCACGGAACTATAAAGGAATGCAATACTAAATCTAATAATTGGTCTAAATCAATTATTATTGTAGCGAAATTAGCACAGATATTTTGAGAAATATTGTATCGATAAATACTTCTAAGTTTTTTATAAAGAACAACAACCCTTTTGATACGTTCATTTGGTTAGGTAAAAACTACTTACAAATTGCCATTACGGATAAAGATCACAATAAAGTTGAGGCCTTGGAATCCTATCTAAAGGATAAAGGCAACTTAACTAGGAATGAAGCTTTGGAGATTTTTCAAGGTGATCTTGTTAAAAAAGCGGAACGGTTATTTGTAGGCTTAGAAAGTAAAAAACATACACTTATTCCATCCACTTTTTATAGCCCCGATAAGAAAGCCAGTTACTTGCAAGAGCTTTTTCTTGTTGAACAGGAAGAAGTGATTGCTAGTCAAACAGTAAAACCTATAGAGTGCCAAAGCGTTTTTACTATTAAGAAAGGAACTAAAGACTTAATTAGTTCTGAATTGGATGAAGCTCAAATATTCCATGCTCCATCGGCTCTTTTAATCGCTTATCAACAAATGGTTCCTCCTAATAAAGAGTACATTAGTTTTGTTAGATTGCAACAGGATGAAATATTCGTCACCATCTTTAGAAATAAACATTTACAATTGCACCAATCATATTCTATTGAAAATTTGGATGATGCCTACTATTACTATTTAAACGCTTTGGACCAGTTAAGTATTCCGCGTACCCAGATGACATTATCTATTTTCGGTACGCATAGTCATATCGAAGACTTTAAAAATATTCTAGCGGTTAACCTTGAGGCAGTAAAATATTTAAACCGTCTTCCTACTCTCCAGTATACAGATGAGGTTTTTAGTCATCCTGCCCATCACTTCTTTAATCTTTTCGCTTTATTACTATGCGCATAATCAGTGGTAAACTTGGAGGTCGAAGAATTAATCCTCCCACTAAGATGCCCCATACCAGACCGACTACGGATATTGCTAAGGAAGGACTTTTTAATACTTTACAACACCTTATTGAATTCGATGGCATAAAAAGTTTGGATCTTTTCGGAGGTACAGGTTGTATTTCGTACGAGTTGTATTCCCGTGGTGCAAAAGAATTAACCTTAGTTGAAAAAGATCGTAAAATGGCTTCGTTTATTAAATCCAATATCGATTCGTTGAAAATAGAAAACGCACGCGTGATTACACAAGACGTTTTTCAGTTTATCAAAGGTTCAACTGATCAATATGATTTCATTTTTGCTGGACCTCCGTATGCGCTAGCTACCATAGACAATATTCCTGATCTTGTTTTTGAGAAGGAACTAGTTCAAAGCAATGGTATGTTTATTTTAGAACATACACCTAGGAATAATTATGAAAAGCACCCTAATTTCTTTAAGGTAAAAAACTACGGCACCACAATCTTTAGTTTTTTTGAAAACAAATAGTATATCGACTATTTCTAGATTATGAGACGCAAATCTACAGGTCCATTCTAATTCCTAATTTCTTTCGTACTTTTAGTTTGTGAAAATTTGTGTATTCCCTGGAACATTCGATCCATTAACATTGGGCCATCAAGATATTATCCTTAGAGCAAGACCTTTGTTCGATAAAATAATTATCGGTATTGGAACGAACTCCTCAAAGAAACCCATGTTTAGCGTTGAGCAAAGACTTGAATGGATAGATAAAGTATTTGCTCATGATGATCAAATACTGGCGGCAAGCTATAGTGGATTAACTGTAGATTTTTGCAAACAACAAAAGGCTACATTTATACTGCGCGGGATACGATATGTTGCAGACTTTGAATATGAACGTGCAATTGCTGATATGAACGCCATGCTGGATGATAACATTGATACTATTTTCTTAACAAGTTCTGCCAAATTTGCCTCCTTCTCTTCGACACTCGTACGAGATGTATATAAGAATGGAGGTGATGTTCGTAGATTTATACCAGAGGCTGTTGGCCTAACGACGATCAATTAGTTTTGCGAATAGAGCACATATGAATCAGCCTAAAGATCTATTCCTATCCGCACTGCGACAGAACCTGAAGCAGAAAGAATTTATAAAACTAAATCTGGGACATTATGTGGGAACAGAAGATGATCTAAAAAAAATCTTAGTGAGTAACGTATTAATCAAAAAGAAAGAAAAACTTTCTTTTGTTTATCGATACCGTACTAAAGATATCACGAAGAATTATACTCATGAAAAAGGTATTAGCATAGTTGAAAATCTAATCAGCAATAATAGCTTTCGGCATGCCAACTTATTTGCACTTCAAAACAACTTTGAGTTGTTAATTGATCCAAAGGGAAATTGGAAACTTAAGCAAAAAACAACGAGTGTATCCAACATTCCTGATCTGAACCATGACCATAACAAACATAGAAAGATAAGAGCCCAAGGAAAACAGTATTTACACGATTTAAAAATAACAGATGCCGAAGGAAATGTCAGGCCACATGGACAAGACAAGTACAAACAAATCAACCACTATATAGATATTTTAAGCACGCTTCTTAAAGAATTGCCTCAAAGACCCTGTACCAATATTGTGGATATGGGTTCTGGAAAAGGATATCTTACATTCGCGCTTTATGACTATCTAAATAACGTACTAAAAAACAAAGCCCATGTTACTGGTGTAGAATTTAGAAAGGATTTGGTGGATCTATGCAACGCTATTGCATCAAAATCCAAGTTTGATCTGTTGGAGTTTGTCGAAGGTAGTATCCAAGATTTCCAAAACGAAAATGCTATGCATGTTCTAATAGCATTACATGCGTGTGATACAGCTACAGATGATGCTATTTATAAGGGCATTCAGGGGCAAGCAGACTTGATTGTGGTGGCACCCTGTTGCCACAAACAAATAAGAAGAGCAATCCGAAAGGGAAAGCGTATGAACGAAATGAACTTCCTCACCAAGCATGGAATCTTTTTGGAACGACAAGCCGAAATGGTTACAGATGGATTGAGAGCTCTCTTTCTTGAGTTTATGGGATATTCTACAAAAATCATCGAATTTATAAGTACAACCCATACTCCTAAGAACGTTTTAATCGTAGCACAAAAAAGAAAACAACCTTTAAATAATCAGCAAGATATTTTAAAAGAAATAAAAACTACAAAGGAGTTTTTTGGGATCCATAAGCATCACTTAGAGGCTCTACTTGATTTAAGCGAAAGTTAATTCATATTTAGCCGTCTAATATGTCTTAAATTTGCAATCAATGAATATAGGCATAGTATGCTATCCAACCTTCGGGGGGAGCGGCGTTTTGGCAACAGAGTTAGGAAAGGCATTAGCAGATAAGGGACATGAGGTTCATTTTATTACCTATAAACAACCCGTAAGACTAGATTCATTTCATCCGAACATATTTTACCATCAAGTGTCCGTACCGACTTATCCCTTGTTTGATTTTCCTCCTTACGAGATTGCACTGGCTAGTACTATGGTTGATGTCATCATAAATAAGAACTTAGATCTTCTACATGTACACTATGCTATCCCCCATGCATCAGCTGCGTATATGGCACAACAAATAGTTCGTACAAAGGGTATCTATACTCCTTTTATAACAACCTTACATGGTACTGATATAACCCTTGTTGGAAAAGATAAAACATATGAGCCGGTGGTTACATTCTCTATGAACAATTCTAATGCGATAACCGCTGTTTCTCAAAACTTAAAAGAAGAAACATTAAAACACTTTGATATTACTCAGGAGATCTCAGTCATTAACAACTTTGTCGATATTAAACGTTTTCAATACTCTGATAAAGAACATTTCAAAAGGATTATAGCTCCTAATGGAGAGAAGATACTGGCGCATGTTTCGAATTTTCGTAAAGTAAAACGTGTAGAGGATGCTATTCATGCCTTCTCTAAAATAAGGGCAGCGGTTCCTGCTAAGATGCTAATGATTGGCGATGGACCAGAGCGACCCAATATGGAAACCTTATGTAGAGACCTAGGCACCTGCAACGATATTAGCTTCCTAGGAAAGCAAGAAAAAATGGAGGAGCTTCTCAGTATTGCAGATTTATTTCTACTACCAAGTGCTTACGAGAGCTTTGGACTGGCAGCTTTGGAAGCTATGGCCTGTAGAGTCCCCGTTATTTCATCTAACGCAGGAGGTATTCCTGAGATTAATATTCATGGTAAAACGGGTTACTTGGCCGAAGTTGGGGATGTCGATGCTCTAGCCAAGTATGCATTAGACCTATTAATGAACGATGAGAAACTAAAAGAGTTTAAAGCAAACGCAATTGGTCAAGCTAATGCTTTTGCTATAGATCGCATTGTACCTCAATATGAGAAACTATATGAACATGTTTTAAGCACAGCAACGGCTTAAACATTCTTATTTTGAATACCTGATTTTTTTGCATGACTCCCCTTTACTTGAAAAGAGAAGTAGAGTTGCATAAAATAACTATAAACTGTTACTAGAACTGTGGTCAACACTTTAGATAAAACTGGGTCCCATGCCAACCCAAAAATAAAGAGTTTCATAAATAAATAGCTTATTCCAAAACAACTACTAACAGTTAATCCATAACGAAAAAGTTGTACCCTACCTCGGAGTTCAGACTCTTTAAAGACTACCCACTTATTTAAAGAAAACCCTAATGGGAAACTGACCATGAAAGCAATGATATGTGCTGCTATTTCCTTACTTATCTCAAATAATCCAAAGAAATTAATTAACTCGGCATCAAAAACAAAGTAAAGAAAAAAGTAATAAACAAGGAAGTCTACAACTACTGTAGTACCGCCGCAGACTGCATACTTAAAAGTATTCAACGGCATAAAACGGAAAATAGGAAAATAGAAAAACTCTATAAAAGAATTAATTGCCTTACGAACCGCCATGTTGTTATTAAACTAATAGGAACCTTATTGGTCTCCAGGCTCATCAAATGGAGTAAAGTGATACTCAATAGTATTGTCTAAACTACGAAGCCAAAGTGATTTTTCTTTCAACTTCAAAATTTGGTAATCTTCTAAGCTATCAGCTACGCCGTTAAAATTTCTTCTCGTAACAGCTAATTTTCTATCATTATCATAAAACTTCCAATCTCCTTGAACATCTTCTGCTTGTAAGGTAATTGGGTCAATAATATTTATGATATAAGAGCCACTTTCATAGATATAATGCTTTTGCTTAGCATATAAAGGTTCATTAGCACGCTCAACACCGTTTACCGTAACACTCTCTATTCTCCACGAATTAGCCAAACGTTTTTTCTTTGAACGAAAACTAATGCCAGGACCTTCCTCATACTTACTACATGAGAACAAACCAACAACTAAAAAGCTAAGTACAGCGACTATAATAATGTTCTTTTTCATACAAAGATTTATAACACTAAAGTAAATGATATTTTTCATTTATCGATACGTTCTAGCCAAAAAAGTGGTGCTATTTACGCCGAATAGACCAATTAGTTTCTGAAATTTTTTCACTTTCTGGAAGTTTTTCACTTTCTACAAAGGCAAAAGTTGCTGCAAGAGCTGCCAACTTATTAATCATTTCATTACTCTTGTTCATCTGCTCCGCTTTGTAATACATTGGAATAAAATGAGTATTATACTGCCCTTGAACAAATGCAGGTTGCTGCACAGCCCAATGGCCAAATGAAAGTGTGGTTGGAATACCTGATATTTTAAACCCCTCGATTGCTTGTAATAAACGTTCTATTGCCTTGGGACGTGTTTCACCCCAGCAAATCAGTTTTCCGATCATCGAGTCGTAATAAATAGGAACTTCCATCCCTTGCTCAAAACCATCATCAACACGAATTCCTTCTCCCTCAGGACGTATATAAGTTTTTAATTTTCCTATTGCGGGTGTAAAATCCTCCAGTGGGTTCTCAGAAGTTAATCGAAGTTCTATCGCGTGACCATTTATTTTAAGATCCTTCTGTTCTAAAGATAATTTTTCTCCTCGTGCAACAAGTATCTGTTGCTCAACCAAGTCAATACCTGTAATTTCTTCTGTTACACAATGCTCCACCTGTAAGCGTGTATTCATCTCAAGAAAATAATAATTCAGGTCTTCATCAACTAAAAACTCTACTGTTCCTGCTCCGCTATAGTCACATGAACGAGCAACATTGACAGCTGTTTCACCCATAGCCATTCTTATATCTTCCGTAAGACAAGAACTTGGCGCCTCTTCAATCAGCTTTTGATGGCGACGCTGCACGCTACATTCTCGCTCAAATAGGTGAACATAATTACCATGATTGTCGCCAAGTATTTGAATTTCTATGTGTTTAGGAGATCCAACATATTTTTCTATAAAAACAGCATCATCGCCAAAAGAACTCAAAGCTTCACTTTTCGCTGAATGGAACTGTGCCTCGAGATCCTCGGCACGTTCTACGATGCGCATTCCTTTTCCACCACCACCTGCACTGGCTTTTACGAGTAAGGGGTAACCTGTTTTCTCCGCTATAGCCTGTGCCTCGGTTAAATTTGCTAATGGCTTATCTGTTCCAGGTACCATAGGCACATCAAATTTAGCAGCGGCCTGTTTGGCAGCTATTTTACTACCCATAGTGCTAATAGAGTGAGCACTTGGTCCTATAAAAGTTAAGCCTGCCTCTTCTACAGCGGCGCTAAAATCTGCATTTTCACTCAAAAAACCATAACCAGGATGTATTCCTTCCGCCCCTGAAGTTTTTGCGATCTCAATTATTTTATCGCTTCGAAGATAAGATTGGTTGCTTGGGGCTGGTCCTATACAATATGCTTCATCTGCCTGTTGAACAAATGGCATATTACTATCCACTTCACTATACACAGCCACCGTTTTTATATTCATTTTTTTACATGTTCTAATAACACGTAAAGCGATCTCTCCTCGATTTGCAATTAAAATCTTCTGCATTCCTTTGATTTCGTAAATTCGCATTCAAAAGTAACCGACTTGAGTCAAATACTGAAATTGATACGCAAGGATATTTTGCTAGAATGGAGAAAGAAGTATTCCTTTTATGGCATATTACTGTATCTGGCTTCAGCAGTTTTTCTAATAAACCTATTGGTAAGTCAACCAGAAGCGAATACTTGGAACGTATTATTTTGGATCATTCTTTTATTCGTATCGGTTAATGCAGTGGCCAAAAGCTTCTTGCAGGAGAATAAAGCACGACAACTATACTATTACACGATTCTGAATCCGCGAACCGTTATCATATCAAAGTTGATTTACAATGGCATTTTAATGCTTATCATGAGCTGTATCGCCCTTGGATTGTTTATTATTTTTCTTGGTAACCCATCCATTCATTTTGGTAAGTTCTTTATGATTATTCTTTTGGGTGGCCTTAGTTTAAGCATGTTGTTTACCTTGCTTTCGGCAATCGCTGGAAAAGCAGGTGGCAATTCTGCTCTAATTGCAATTTTGGGATTCCCAATTGTGATTCCGCAACTCATGCTGCTCAGCGACTTAAGCAAACCATTGTTACAACCGATGCTTACAGAAGGTTGGTGGCAATTGTTCTTCGTGCTCCTTGCACTTGATGTTTTGATTATCCTATTGAGCTATATCTTGTATCCTTTTTTATGGAAGGAATAGTACTTTCTTTTTATGGTTAGCTTTATCACAGAGCATATTTATTAGACCAATACTATTAGAACATACCCCTTCTCATTATATTTAGCTTATGAAAAACTATATGCTTATCATCTTATTGTGCATTTCTTCTTCTGCGTTCGCTGGTAGCAATGAAGCCAGACTGATTTGTAAATCCGCTAGCGGAAGAACTCTTTTCATCGCCGGTCTTCAAGATATCACATCTATGAATCAGTGCAAATTTACCATAGATGGAGAAAGTATCGTATATAACGAAACATCACAATCTCATGTAGTCTTTGATGGACGCAGAAGGGTATTCACAATTTCCATTGAAGACAAAAATGGTAATTGGTTAGTCTTTTATGCAATCCCCTCTTCCTTCAAAACGATCAGGAATACGAATAGCACAGAAAATTATAAATTTAAGGCCATTATATACGGCAAAGATCCGCGAAAAGGGAAGTCCGTGAGCAAAACCATTGAACTAAATTGCGAACTTACTTATTCAATATAAAATGAAAACTGTACTCACTACTTTATGTCTTCTGCTTGTTGTAAACGGACTATGGGCTCAAAAAAAGAAACAATTTGAACAAAGTAAACGAACACTCTTAAAACAAATAGATAGCCTCAAAAGACATAAACCGCTTGATGAATATAATGGACAATGGATTGCTAAACTAGAAAAAGAGTTCTATATCGACACCTTCTACATCGAACGACTTTGGAGTTTGGAAATGGACTATGATTATTCCACACTTGGAATGAACCAAGCAACCTACCGTGCAGAAATAGCTTATGACAAACTACTGAATAAGTACTATAAAAAGCTCTACGATCAATTAGAAGGTTCAGATAAAGAAAAATTAAAAACAAGTCAAAAAAACTGGATTCGGTTTAGAGATAGTGAAAAAGAACTCAACTATACTTTGTATAATGAAAAGTACTCTGGTGGCGGAACTATCCACAAAATATTCGTTGCGAATAAAAGTGCTGAAATCACAAAACAGCGCGTAATTGAACTTTATTTTTATTTAAATAGAATATGGCAGCCAAAGACGAAAAGATAATGACCCTGCACCCTCAGGGAAAAAATGGTGTAAACATCAGTAAGAAAAAATATGACCTCGTCTGTGCGTATATTTTGCAAAAGATTCATTCCCATGGGGAAATAACTTTCCAACAACTCTTTGAAGACGCTGAAAACGAAATCAAGCACTTTGATGGTAAAATAGGCTGGTATATTGTTAGCGTAAAACTAGATTTGGAAGCTCGAAAAATTATAGAGCGTATCCCTAAAACTAGTCCACACAAACTTCGGATGACGAGCTAAACCTTATCTACCAGCTAATGGTATTTTATAGGCCAGTTCAAAGAATCGATTATTCGCGAAAGGAGACTTTTTATGTGTTAAGCTTCTCATTTTAAAAGACACAACTCCTACATCCACACCAAGCCACCAGCCCCCCATTTTTCCAAAACCTCCTTTCCGCGGATCTACTCTATAATCCTTTGCCTCTTCTTCTTGGGCTAGAATCAAATCATATTCAGTTTCGGCCTGGCTATTGACAAACTGTTGGTTACCCATTCTAGATACTCCTAAAGTAAATCCACCCATCAATGAAAAGTAAGGTGTAGCATTTCCAATATCACCTCTTGCAATTCCCATAACGGCTAAAGCTAAAGGAGAAAGATCCATACCTATATCTAGAAATGCATTGAAACTATTATAAGTCCCACGACCAAAGGTATCTTTTCTATCTAAACTTCTATTTTTAGTTAGTGGTTCATCCATGGTACTTCCATGCCCCGTCTTTCCAACTAATACATTAATACCCGTATAAACAACAGATTGCTTAAACGTAACATTTCCTCCATATAAAAACGAGGCAGGCTGAAAATTGTGCCTTCTAGGGTTACTAAAAGCAAAGACAGGGCCTCCTGCTAAAAAAGTTCCAATATCTTGTACGCTCATACTCCCTTTTTTCACCTTTACATCATAGGTCGATGTTGTTACCTTCTCTCGAATTCTAACTCGACTTCGTCCACTACCTTCATATCGTGTCCTTGTATCTGTTCTTCTCGAAGTTTCTCGGGTGCTTACGGAGGCTGCATCTACTTTTTTTATTCTCATATTGAAACCACTTTTCTGACTATTCAACCTAAAAATTAAACTCGGAGAAATTGCTATAGGACGTACGGGTTTATTCAAATCGCCAGAATAGAGCCCAAGCTCAATGTTAAGGGCCAAATCTACCGTTACAAATGGTAAGCGAGCACGATAGCCTGGCTTAAGACCAATATAGGCAAACCAATCCTTGCCAACCGTATTGTTATTAGGCCAAAAAGAATATAAACCAAAACTCCCTCCTAAAGTAGGATGTAAACGGAAAGTTGCTAATGAACTGTTCTCCACACCTATACCTAATGAACTAATTGGAGCATTTATACCCACGGAAAGGTTCGCACCATTATGTGAATAACCATAGGTGTCTGGTACAGGTAATTTAGTCGAACTGAATCCAGCGGGTTCACTTGGATTAAGTCCTATCTTGCCCAATAAGAGGCGACCTTCAAACATATCCGAAACGATATTGATCCCCATCCAAGTTTTATCCGCACCCGAATACTTTCCGAAATTGGGTCTGTTAAACTCTAAACCAATTCCACCATGTTCTTTATCTGACTCATCCTTCCCAAAAAAAGATTGACCCGATAAACTAAATGAACCTATAAAAAAAAGAAGAAAGAATAATTTTAAGAATTTCATTGATTCAAAAGTTATGACATCAAAGCTAGGGAGCAAAGCTCTGCTACGACTACAATCATAGCTTAAAGCGATTCAAGAGGAGAAAAAATAAGACATATGCCTTATGTCTGTCAACCTATTGTCAAAAAGTAGTCACCTCAACGGTATTTTTCCAATATTCCAATCCCAAGATCTTTGTTAAACTTAAATTTAAGGTGATGCTCAAAGTTCTTATCGCGCTTATAGTATTTCTAGGAGTAGAAAAAAAGTTGCATGCCCAATCTAATGGATTGGATACACTATTCTATAAAAGTACAGGTGAGGCAACAAAAAGAACAGATGCAAATTATTACAAGGTGTTTTTTCAAGAAAAAGGGCTCCAACGCATTACAGAAAGAACATTTTATATAAATGACGAGATTAGAACCATTACGCACTTTGCAAATGAGCAACTAACTAAAAAAATGGATAGCTCCCATTCCTTTTTCCAAAATGGCAAGCTGCATTGGGTTGCCTTCTATGATCATAACGGTCAAATGGTATATTTAAAACAGTTACACCCAAATGGACAATTAAAGCGTATAGAATTTTACAAGCAGGGACAGTTTATTAAAGGCAAAAAATACAATGCCAAGGGAAAACGAGTTCGGTTCTCCAGATTCCAACAGCCGGCAAAATATAATGGTGGTTATAAACGTATGATTGCATTCTTAAATAGAAATATCCGCTATCCCCAACAAGCGCAAGACCAAAATATCAGTGGAACCGTTTATGTTTCTTTTATAGTTAACACGGATGGTAGTGTACAAAACCCCAAAATAGAACGATCTGTTCACCCTTTACTAAATGAAGAGGCCTTAAGGGTTGTTGGTATTATGAAACAATGGATTCCTGCTAGAACAAATGATAAAGCCGTAAATGCCAGAATACGAATTCCAATAACGTTTGGCAAACCCTTAGCCGAACAAAATATCCCAAAAAGTGACTAGAGACTCAAATTGGTTCTAAACATTTTTACAGCTATAGCTAAGAGTATTACACCGAAAAATTTTTTAATCACTAAAACTCCAGTAGTTCCCAATAGTTTTTCCAATCTGGACAGGGAAATCAGTGCAATGTAGATAATTACAAGATTAATCATAATACCGATCAATACATTATATTGATGATAAATGGTCTTCATACTCATCACAGTTGTTAACGTACCTGATCCGGCAATAAGAGGGAAAGCAATTGGAACAATACTACCAGCTTTAGCATTCTGCTCCCCTTTATGAAAATCAACACCTAGTACCATTTCTAATCCCAAAATAAACAGCACAACACTACCTGCAATAGCAAAAGACGAGACATCTAAACCCAATACACCCAACATAGCCTCTCCAAAGAAAAAGAATCCAAGAATTAAACCTGCAGAAACAATGGTCACAAGATTAGCCTTTATATATCCAATCTTATTCTTGAGTGATATTAATAAAGGAATGGACCCTAAAACATCGATCACGGCGAATAATGCAAAACTCACAGAAACGATTTCTGACAATTTAATATTATTGATATCATACGGTGTCATAAAAAACTGTTTAAACCATTTGCCCATGACAAACGGCGCGCGAAAGTATATTTTTCGCTTGATATCGTCAGCTCTAGCACATGAAGTTTCGTTATAGTTTAGTTACTACATTTGAGTCATGAAAAAAGCTTTTCTTAGTATTTTTTTATTCATGTATTGTTTTACGAGTTCCGCTCAAAATACGAGCATCATATTCTTAAATAATGCGTTCAAAAAAACAAGTGAAGGAAAGGCCAAGTACTTTCAAAAAATAAGATGGGACGATAGTACTCAAACAGGATGTAATACCAAAATTTATAGATTGGACAGCTCGTTGCTCTATGAGGGTGGCTATGCAGACTTTAACAAGCAAGTTTATAGGGATACTACAATCAATTACTATAAGAACGGAAACAAAAGTTCTGAGTATATGTATACAAATGACTTTAGGCTTAAAGTTCACAATGAATTTTACAGCAACGGTCGGCTACGTTACAAAAGGATTTATACCGTGGATAGTCCCGCTCATGTAAAACTTGCCTATATGTTTAAAAAAGATCCTAATGCTCCTAATAAACTATACTATTTTGCATTTTATAAGCAACATGGTAATAAGGGTATAGAAACTCGATTTCATCGCGAGGACTCTGTAGTCAAAGAATCAGTGGAATTTAGTATTAATGGGAACCGCAAGAAGAGAAGTAAATTCACAAATTACTATACAAATGGCCAGATTCACTACGAGAAATACTATAAACCCAAGTCTAAAAAAGTAGGCCCACGACTTGCCAGAACAATGGATTCATTAATAAGTTACTACGAATCGGGAGCGATCAAACGGAAAGAGTATTACGACAAAGCATTAAAGAAAAACAACGTATGCTACGATCTCAACGGACACGAAATTCCATTTGTTCCTTTTATCAAGCAAGCGCAATATCCTGGTGGTCAAAAGGCCTTGAATTCTTATCTCAGTAAGCATATTAAATACCCGAAGAAAGCTCGTCGTAGGAAAAAACAAGGAACAACATACGTGCGGTTTCAGGTGTGCACAGATGGGAAATTATGCAATTTTGAAATTACTAAAAGCATTGACCCAGATATGGACAAAGAAGTCTTAAAGGTTTTGAAAAATATGCCTCCTTGGGAGCCTGGCACTAGAGATAACAAAAAAGTAAAAACCTACTTCAGTCTACCCGTTCAGTTTTCTCTGTACTAACAAACTATATAGTAGTCAGAATTCGATCCATGACCTCCTGCCTACCTAATTCACCAGCAATTTCGAATACATTTGGCCCAAACTTTCCGCCAACAAGCATAATTCTAAAAGGAAGCATCACTGCCCCCATTTTTAGCTGATGCTTGGCAATGAGTTCTTTAAAACTACTCTCTAAATTTTCCTTGGTCCATTCAGTATCAGACCATATTTCTTTTAACTCTGTATAAAACGCGACGTGCTGTTCACCCCATTTAGATTTTATTGTGTCTATATCAATTGTGTCTGGTTTTCTAAAAAAGTACTCCATCTCGCGTACCGCATCGGGCAATAAACTAATGCGCTCATGAACCAAGTTTAATACGCGCGCTATTTTATCGCCCTTGGCTTCTATACCCGCATTAGATAACTCCTGCGTCACCATTGGGAGTAAGTCCTGTAGCTTACTTCGTTTTATCCATTCTGAATTATACCAAATTGCCTTTTCGAAACTAAATTTAGCACCAGCCTTATTAACCCGTTGAACATCAAATTTCTCAAGTAATTCCTGCAAAGAAAATATTTCCTTTTCCGTGCCATCGTTCCAACCTAGTACAGCTAATATATTCACAAACGCTTCTGGTAAAAAGCCCATTTCCTTAAAACCGGTCTGGTCTTGCCAAGCGAGAGGAAAAACTGGAAAGCCTAAACGCTCTCCGTCTCGTTTACTCAACTTTCCATTACCATCCGGTTTGAGAATTAAAGGTAAGTGTGCCCAATCTGGTGCTTGTTGTTCCCAGCCCAAATACCTCCACAGAAGCACATGAATTGGTGCACTCGGCAACCACTCCTCTCCTCTAAATACATGAGATACTTTCATTAAATAATCATCAACCACAACCGCCAAATGATAAGTTGGCATCCCATCTCCTTTGAGCAAGACTTTATCATCCAACAAATTGCTATCATTTTCAATAGTACCTCGAATGATATCGGTGAATTGCACCTTTTCATTAGTGGGCACCTTTATTCTGATGACATGTGGCGTGTGCGCATCTAATAATTTTTTAACCTCCTCTTCGCTCAAAGTCAAAGAGTTTTTCATTTTATCTCTCGTATGTTTATCATATTGTGGAGCTGGGTTTTCTTTCGTCTTGAATTCTTCCCGCATGCGTGCTAATTCATCAGGTGTATCAAAAGCATAATACGCAAAACCATTCTTAACCAGTTGCTCAGCATACTTTCTGTAATCCGCCTTGCGCTCACTTTGTCTGTACGGACCATAAGCTCCTCCAAGCTGCGGACTTTCATCAGGTAAAATTCCACACCACTGTAGCGTCTTCACGATATACTCCTCAGCCCCTTCCACAAAACGCGTTTGATCCGTATCTTCTACACGAAGTATGAACTGACCTTTATGCTGCTTAGCAAAGAGATAGGCAAACAAAGCCGTTCGTACCCCTCCTATATGTAGACCTCCCGTAGGACTTGGCGCAAAACGCACTCTCACATTTTTACTCATAGGGCGCAAAAATACTTGGCAATTCTTTAGCAAATGAAATCATTGTCACGAATTATATTTGCCTTTACCAACTCGTTGTGCCCCTATCACAATAAGTTGCCTCCTATTATAATGAGAAACTATTTAGTAAAAACACCTCGTATATTGAAGGCTGCATATAATAAGGGTATATGGAGTATTGACGATGACCCTTCCAGTGTATACATCACCTTTGACGATGGCCCGCACCCTACTATTACCCCCTTTGTTTTATCCGAGCTTAAAAAAGTTGGTGCTAAAGCAACTTTTTTCTGTATTGGTAAGAATGTTGAAAAATATCCGGAGATCTATAAGCAGATACTTGTTGAAGGCCACCAGGTAGGAAATCACACACAAAATCATAAGAACGGCTGGAACACAAAAAACGTTGTATACTTTAGAGATGTTTTGAGCGCGGCGAAAAAAATAAAAAGCAACTTATTTCGTCCTCCCTATGGAAGGATAAAATATTCTCAGGGAACCGGGATACAACGCTTAATGCCTAATACAAAAATTATCATGTGGGATGTCCTAAGTGGTGATTTTGACACGGAAATATCTCCTCAGGAGTGTTTAAAAAATGTAATGGAGAACACAAAACCAGGTAGCATTATCGTATTTCACGATAGTCAAAAGGCATTTGAACGTTTAGAGTATGCCTTACCTAATTTTTTAGAGTTCTGCCAAGCGCAAGAATGGAATATGAAAGCTTTAAGTTTGTAGCATGCTAATAGATTCTCATTGTCATATCTATGACGGAAAATTTGACGAAGACCGGGATGAAGTTATCAAAAAAGCAGAGGCCAATGGAGTAGAACGCATTTTTATGCCCAACTGTGATAGTTCGACTATTGATGCCATGATAGCTTGTGAAGATAACTATCCTGGTATCTGCATATCCACGATGGGTTTACACCCGTGCTATGTAAAAGAAAATTATGAAGTTGAATTGGCAATTGTAGAACGATGGCTTAGTCAGCGTCCGTTTCTAGCAATAGGTGAGATTGGATTGGATTTCTATTGGGACAAAAGCTTTATAGTTGAACAGGAAAAAGCATTGCGGCAACAAATTGAGTGGGCCTTGCACTATCAAGTACCGATCATACTTCATACAAGAGATTCAATTGATGAAACAATTAATATTGTAGCTGATTATACTTCTAAAGGTTTAAAAGGCGTATTCCATTGTTTTAGCGGGGATGCGTTACAAGCAAAAAAGATCACTGAAGATTTAAACTGCTACCTTGGTATTGGTGGCGTACTTACCTTCAAGAATTCTGGATTAAAAGAAGCTATTAAAGATATTTCATTAGAAAAAATCATGCTTGAAACCGATGCCCCTTACCTTGCCCCTGCACCCTACAGAGGTAAAAGAAATGAACCCGCTTATATAAAAAACATTGCAGCATTTTTAGCCAAAGAAAAAGATATCGCTTTAGAAGACATAGCTAAGTTGACAAGTAAAAATTGCAATACTTTTTTCGATTTGTAGTAATGAAACAACACTTTTTCTTAATCGGCATACTTTTCATTATTGCTTGTCAACATGAAACTACGCCAATAAAAAGTAAGCCTCCAATTACACTGGAACAATCGTCAAATCGTATTGATACTTTTCTGAATATTCCAATTGTAACATATCAAACAAGCCCGGATAAAATATCATTCTTCTTGCAAGATGAACGAGGTAAGTATTTTAATAATCACGGGAACTTAAAACAATATTTGGAAGATAGAGACGCTTCACTTCTCTTTGCTATGAACGGAGGCATGTACTTAAAAGACTGCTCACCACAGGGTTTATATATTGAACAGGGTGTGACGATAAATAAACTGAACAAGAAAAAGTCAACCTATGGAAACTTTTATCTTCAGCCTAATGGAGTGTTTTATATTGATCAAAATAGAAAGGCCTATATCCAAACAACCAAGAATTATGCTCCAAAGAACACCGTCCGATTTGCTACACAATCTGGTCCTATGCTACTTATTGAAGGAAAAATACACTCTAAATTTACCGTAGGGTCCAAACACCTACATATTAGAAATGGAGTAGGCATTTTATCGACCGGTGATTTACTTTTTGCCATGTCAAAAAAGCCTATTAGTTTCTATGATTTCGCGCTATTCTTTGCCGAAAAAGGTTGCAAAAACGCACTCTATTTGGACGGTGCAATTTCAAAAACATACTTACCTGCCAAAGGAGTTGAACAATTAAACGGTCAGTTTGGAGTAATTATCGCAGAAACAAGCAAGCGGTAAAAAGAGGAGGATAAGGGATTCGAACCCTTGAAACTATTGCTAGTTTACACGCTTTCCAAGCGTGCCTCTTCAGCCACTCGAGCAATCCTCCTTTATAAAGAAACGCAAATGTAACATTCCATACGTCAATTGTCAAAATCGTTCAGAACTGGGCTTAATAATTTTTTGACAACTCATTTTTGGAAATTAAAATTCAGAAATAGTACATTTGCCTATGGCTACAAAACCAAAGATTGCACAAGAAGGTTTAACCTTTGATGACGTACTTCTCCTCCCTGCTCTTTCGCAGGTTTTGCCTCGAGAAGTTGCTACACAGACACAGCTTACTAAACAACTCAAAATCAACATTCCGTTGATTTCTGCCGCTATGGATACTGTTACAGAAACACAACTCGCAATTGCCATAGCGCGAGAAGGAGGCATTGGTATGATACATAAAAACATGAGTATCGAACAGCAGGCAGAGCAGGTCCGTAAAGTAAAACGAAGCGAAAGCGGTCTTATACTCGATCCAATTACTCTTACCCCCACGGCAACGGTGGGCGATGCGTTTCGACTGATGAAAGAAAATAAAATTGGAGGGATCCCCATCGTTGATAGTCATAAAATTCTTGTTGGTATGCTTACGAATCGCGATCTCCGTTTCGAGAAGAACATGAACAAGAAGGTTAGTTCCGTAATGACAAAAAATAATTTAATTACGGCAAAAAAGGGAACTGATTTATTAAAAGCTGAAAAGATTCTCCAAAATCATAAAATTGAAAAACTACCTATTGTAGATAGAAATAATAAACTAATTGGTCTCATCACTTTTCGTGATATTCTTCAATATAAGAGCCACCCCAACGCAAGTAAAGATAAGCATGGGCGATTGCTAGTTGGAGCGGCTGTTGGTATCACTGGAGATCTTTTAGATCGTGTATCAGCGCTGTCGGTATCTGGTGTTGATGTTATCACACTGGATAGTGCTCATGGTCATTCGAAAGGGGTTATAGATGCCGTTAAGCTTGTAAAAAAGAACTTTAAAAGCCTTGCATTAATTGCTGGAAATGTTGCCACTGCAAGTGGAGCTAAAGCCTTAGAAACTGCAGGTGCAGATGCGGTCAAGGTAGGAATTGGTCCAGGGTCTATATGTACAACGCGAATTGTCGCTGGCGTGGGTGTACCCCAGTTAACTGCCATTATGAATTGTGCTAAGGCCGTTAAGGTGCCTGTTATTGCCGACGGTGGCATTCGATATACTGGTGATATGGTTAAGGCTCTCGCGGCTGGCGCCTCTACCGTTATGGCAGGAAGTGTTTTTGCAGGTGTCGAAGAGAGCCCTGGAGATACAATTATTTATGAGGGTCGTAAGTTTAAATCTTATCGAGGAATGGGTAGTATAACTGCAATGGAACATGGTAGTAAAGATCGATATTTCCAAGATGTTGAAGACGACATTAAGAAACTTGTTCCTGAAGGGATTGAAGGGCGCGTTCCCTTCAAAGGCAGATTAAATGAAGTCGTTCACCAATTTATCGGAGGTTTACGCGCTGGAATGGGTTACTGTGGAGCTAAGGATATAAAGAACTTACAAAAAGCTCAATTTATTAAAATCACTAATGCTGGCATGAATGAAAGTCATGCTCATGATGTAACCATTACTCGTGAAGCACCTAACTACTCCAGATAAAATGAACGCTCCGTTTTATAAACAGTTTGGTATACTTCTTCTTGTACTCTCGCTGTCCTTGAGCGTAAAGGCTCAAGACAGTTTGTCTGAGCATAATGGCAAACGAATTAGTATTCTAACTTGCGGACCAGGGCTTGATTTATACTCGGGATTTGGACATAGCGGGATACGCGTAATCGATAGCTTTAAAGGACAAGATATTGTTTTTAATTACGGCACTTTTGATTTTGGTGACCCTAATTTTTACAGTAAGTTCACTAGAGGCAAGCTATTATATTATGTGAACGCCGAACGTTTTCGTGAGTTTCTATATGTCTATCAGGTCGAACAACGGTCGGTTTATGAACAAGTTCTTAATCTTTCTCCAGTTGAAGAGGAACAAATTCTTAGGTTCTTGGACAGCAATTCTCAGGAAGAACACAAATACTATAAGTATGACTTCTTATATGACAATTGTTCTACACGCCAGCTAGATTTATTCAAACAAATATTAGGTGATCGTTTTAAAATTGGTGAAGCCATTAAGCCTAAATCAAAAACATTTAGAGACTTTACAAACCACTATTTAAGAAACAATCACTGGACAAGAGTAGGGATCAACCTTCTTCTTAGCACCCCAGTGGATAAGAAAATGACCAATGAACAAGCCATGTTCCTACCAGATTATCTCATGGAAGGATTTAGAGACGCAACGCTAGATGGCAAACCTATTGTTGAACAAACTATTGAAATTCTACCAGAAAAATTGGACTTTAGCCCACGGCCAAACACAGCACGTATGACACTGTGGCTATTTGGGTTTCTTGCTTTCCTAATATGGTTAAGAGCCCGTGATAAAGTGATCTATTTTGATACTTTCTTTTTCCTGATTGTAGGAATACTTGGATGCTTTATGTTGTTTATGTGGTTTGGTACCGACCATCAATCTTGTAGTTGGAACAGGAATCTCTTTTGGGCTTTACCGACTCATACCGTATTTGCTTTTCTAATTCCAAGAAAGCATCAATGGATACAACCTTATGCCCGAATAGCATTTTATGTTTTACTTATTGCCTTGGCTTGGAACCTTTGGGCTGCACAAACTTATATACTAGAAATTACCCCAATCGTTTTACTGCTTCTCTGGCGTCTTAATTATTACAGAAGAGACCCCGAAAAAAATAAGCTCTATGCAAACTTTAGAACAATTTTTTCTCAACTCAAGGGACGTTAGATACTTTAAGGTTGGTAAGGGAGACCCTATTCTTTTTTTGCATGGTTTTGCCGAAACGTATCGGATTTGGGATATTATCTATCCTAAATTTTCAGATAAATACATGCTTATCATTCCAGAGATTCCCGGATGTGGGAATAATAATTCTTATCAAGATCTGTTTTCCATGGAAACGATTGCTGAATTTGTAAACGATATTTTAGAACAGGAGAATATTCAGCAAATAGTTTTATTCGGCCATAGCATGGGTGGATATGCAGCAATGGCTTTCGCCGAAAAATATAGTCATAAGTTATTAGGTCTTAGTTTAGTTCATTCTTCGGCGCAAGCGGATACCATGGAAAAGAAGGCAATCAGACAATCCGCAATTCGATTCATAAGTAAGAACGGCAAAGAGCATTTTATTAAAACATTAATCCCTAAACTTTATGCTTCCACGAAAGGACTAGAAGAACTATATACCCAGCATATTAAAATGTTCAATCAATATAGCGCAGAACAAATTATAAATTGCTATACGGCTATGTTGAACCGACCAGATCGAACTTCGGTATTGCAGCAGTTAAATTGCCCAATTCAGTTCATTGGCGGCCTTAAGGACCAATCTATTGACTACAAACAACTTGAATTGCAGGCAAAGCTGTGTAAAAAACCTTCATTAACATTTTTTGAGGGGATTGGGCATACGTCCATGCACGAAAATTCGTTATTTTTAATAGAAGCAATAAATGGATTTTTAGATGACATTTTCCAGACAAACTAGTCGTAACTTTACTTTTATGAGAAAACTATTGGTTTTTGTCATGTTGATTGGTTTAAGCCTCCCTTCAAACGCTTCGCATATTGTTGGTGGAGACCTAACGTATGTTTGTATAGGAAATAACCAATATCGCTTTACATTAAGTATCTACCGAGATTGTCGTCCACCGAACATTGGTGGTGGGAACCCGCAAGCCTTACTCTCAGATAATCCAGCGTTTATATCCATTTTCACAGGTAATGGCTCCTTTTTTAGGTTTGATTCAGTTTTTGCCACAGCTGCTAATGGAGTACTTGTTCCACCAGAGTTTAATAATAATTGTGTTCGAAATGTTCCTCCAAAATGCTTGAACAAACTTGAGTTTGTGTTTGTACGGACCTTACCACCAAGTGCTACTGGATATAGTATTGTTTTTCAACGTTGTTGTAGGAATGAAGCAACGCTGAATATACGAAATGGGGGCGCAACTGGGGCTTCAATTTATTGCTCCATTCCACCTTCAAACGTGACTTGTAACAATTCAGCAGTATTTAAGAATGCTCCGCCGCAAATCATTTGTGTAAACAACCCATTTGTATTTGATAATTCGGCAACAGACCCAGATGGAGATTCCCTAAGTTATGAATTTTGTGCGGCTGTTCGTGGAGCAAATCAAAACAATCCTAAGCCGATCAATACTACAAACCCTCCGCCCTATCCATCGGTAAACTATCAGGCTCCATACTCTGCAACTGCACCTATTTCTGCAAGCCCCGCCTTGACCATTAATCCAAGTACTGGGATTATTACAGGAACCCCAACATTGCAAGGTATTTTTGCCATAACTGTTTGCTGCACTGAGTGGCGGAACGGTGTAAGGATAAATAGAATTCGTCGAGATTTTCAAATAGATATTACCAATTGCTCTAAAGCAGTTGTTGCAAATATCCCCGTACTTTCTCAAGAAGCCAATACATATATTATTAACTGTAAGGACTCCACTGTATTCTTTCAAAACAATAGTAGCGGAGGATTTAGCTACGAATGGGATTTTGGTGTACCCGGTATAACTACGGATGTGTCTACCGCTCAAAATCCAACATATACATATCCAGATACAGGTACTTACATCGTTAAATTGGTAGTAAACCCGGGCTCTACCTGCCCCGATAGTATAGAACGCATTGTAAAAATATACCCTGACTTTAATGCTGACTTCAGCTTTAACGGACAGCTTTGTCCAAATAGTCCGATTAACTTCAGTGACCTAAGTAGCTCCAGTAATTACCCCGTCAATTATTGGTTGTGGAACTTTGATGATGGCACAAACTCATCAATTCAAAATGTAGCCCATAGTTTTCCAAATATTGGAAAAGAGTTTAACGTGCAATTAGTCTCTGGCAATTCCATTGGTTGCAGAGATACCACAACTCAAAAAGTAAATATTCCATTGGTAAATTTGGATGCAGGTAATGATACCATCATATTGAAAAATGAATTTATTCAGTTTGATGCGCAAGGAACTCAAACCTATACTTGGACTCCTCCTGACTTTCTAGATAACCCTAACATTGGAAACCCCAGAGGCTTTTATTCCAATACTGGAATTTATCGATATATTATTACTGGAACAACTAGCGATGGTTGCCCTGCTTCTGACACGCTAAATGTTACGGTATCAGACAGACCATACGTTATCATACCGAATGCCTTTAGTCCAAATGGTGACGGTAACAATGACCTGCTTAAAATATTGAGCTCGGGCTTTAAAAAAATTAACTACTACCGAATCTTTAACAGATGGGGACAAATGGTATTTGAAACAACCAATACAACTGAAGGCTGGAATGGCAAATTTAAAGGTGTAGACCAGCCCATTAGTACCTACTTCTGGATGATCGGTGCAATAGACCTAAACGATCAAGAACAAGTATTTCGCGGAGACGTTACCTTAATTCGATAAAATTTATTTATGAAAAAAACAATATTCATTACTGGTGCCACCAGTGGTATTGGAAAAAGTACAGCTTATCTATTCGCACGTAATGGATATAATCTCATTCTTACTGGAAGAAGAGCTGAAAGATTGGAAACCATTAAGACAGATCTTGAAAACAAATTTCAAAGCGAAGTTCAGATTCTTTGTTTTGATGTGCGCTCGCAGAATGAAGTAAAAAATGCTATTGACTCCATTGACAAAAACCGATTTCCGACCGTTGATATTCTTCTTAACAATGCCGGTTTGGCAAGTGGCTTAAACACGATTGACGAAGGTGTATTTTCTGATTGGGACACGATGATTGATACAAACGTAAAAGGTCTACTTTATGTTACCCGGCTGTTGTTACCTCAACTAAAGAAACAAGCTAATGCTCATATTATTAATATTGGCTCTACGGCAGGAAAACATGTTTATCAAAACGGTAATATTTATTGTGCAACAAAACATGCTGTAGATGCCTTATCACAATCTATGCGCATTGAGCTTTTACCATACGGTATTAAAGTGACAGCCATAAATCCTGGCGCTTGTGAAACAGAATTTTCGGTTGTTCGGTTTCATGGAGACCAAAATCGTGCTGATAAGGTCTATGAAGGTTTTGACCCATTAACACCAGAAGATATTGCTAATTCAATTTATTATTGTGCTACCCTACCTAAGCATGTTTGTATTAATGACTTGACCCTAACCTGTCTAACCCAAGCTAACGCGAATTATAATATTAAGAAATCAGAACTCAAATAATAAAATGAACGAACTTTCAATAACTCAACTAGAAAAAGCAGTACAGGACCTAACGTTAATTATCGATACACGGCCTACTGATGTTTTCGTGAATGGTTACTTAAAAGGAGCTATTAATATTGTATTGAACCAAAACTTTAATGCTCGTGCTGAGTACTTTTCGGATTCGCATGATAAGATTATTCTTGTCGCGCGTAAGGAAGACCAAGCAAAGCTTTTAGGACTATTGGAAGAAGACCTTAGAAAAAAAGTCTTAGCCATACAATACCAATCACTTGAAATTTGGCAAGAGCATAACTTGCCGATTGATATGATTATTAATGTAGATCCTTATGAACTCAAATTAGATATTACCCATGATGATAAGGCAGTTGTTCTTGACGTACGTACAAAACAACAATATGATGAAGAACATATCGTAGGAGCTGTAAACATGCAAATGAATGACTTTAGAGATCATGCCAAAATAGGCCTGATCGATGATAGCAGTAACCTTTACCTCCATTGTAATGGGGGAACCCGTAGTGTTCTGATTTCCTCTATACTAAAGCGCAATGGATATCATAATATTCGAAATATAGAAGGTGGCTTTAAAGCCGTATTAGCTGATGGCAATATCCCTACAAATTCTAATAATAAGAAATCCCAAAACTAGATATTAAGTCTGTCCTAATGTAAATTTGCCCTTTATGTCAAAGGGGATCGAAATAGTAGATGAGGTTATCATCAAATTTGCTGGTGACAGTGGAGATGGTATTCAATTAGCAGGCTCTCAATTCACGAATAATACTGCGCTTACAGGAAGTGATTTATCCACCTTTCCAGACTTTCCTGCGGAGATTAGAGCCCCACAGGGCACCTTGGCTGGAGTCAGTGGGTTTCAGTTAAGATTCTCGTCACATGAAATTTTCACTCCAGGTGACGCCTGTGATGTTTTAGTTGCTATGAATGCAGCTGCACTCAAGAGCAACCTCAGTCACTTGAAGAAAGCAGGGATTATCATTCTGAATACAGCAGGATTTGATGCCAAGAATTTACGTCTAGCAAACTATGAAGACGATGAAAACCCTCTTGAAAACGATAGTCTATCCGGCTTTAATGTTCATAAAATAGATATTACAAAACTTACAAGAGAAGCTCTTGTAGATACTTCGCTCGGTATCAAGGAGAAAGATCGTGCGAAAAATATGTTTGTACTAGGATATTTGTACTGGATGTATAATCGTAAAATGGATAATACAGTCAGATTCTTGGAGCGTAAGTTTGCTACAAGAAAAAATATTCTAGATGCCAATTTGAGCGCACTTAAAGCTGGCTACAACTTTGGAATCACCGCTGAAATTTACTCCGCTCGTTACGAGGTAGAAAAGGCGGACTTACCTAAAGGGACTTATAGAAATATTCAAGGCAATACTGCTCTTTCATACGGGCTTATTACGGCTGCGAGAAAAGCTAATATCGATTTATTTTTAGGCTCTTACCCCATTACTCCAGCAAGTGATATCCTGCACGAATTAAGTAAACATAAAAATTTCGATGTAACCACTTTTCAAGCTGAAGATGAAATTGCGGCAGTATCGTCGGCAATTGGAGCTGCTTATGGCGGCAAGTTGGGCATTACCACTACATCAGGACCCGGTTTAGCCCTCAAGGCTGAGGCAATAGGCCTAGCCGTTATGCTAGAAATTCCGCTGGTAATCATTGATATTCAACGTGGAGGACCGAGCACTGGTTTACCAACTAAAACAGAACAAAGTGATCTCTTACAGGCCATGTATGGTCGAAATGGCGAATGTCCGCTGCCCATACTTGCTGCCGCCTCCCCTTCTGATTGTTTTGAAACTGCAATAGAAGCTTGTAGAATAGCGCTACAACATATGACCCCAGTTATACTACTTAGTGATGGCTATATTGCCAATGGAGCCGAACCTTGGAAATTTCCGAATACGGATGACATACCCAATATTAAAACACAACTAGTAACAAACGAAAATACAATTGAGGAATACCTTCCATATCTCAGAGATAAAAATCTTGTGCGTAGTTGGGCTATTCCTGGGATGAAACATTTAGAGCATCGTGTAGGTGGTTTAGAAAAAGAGGATATTAGCGGGAACGTAAGCTATGACCCCGATAACCATGAACATATGGTTAAAACGAGACAAGCCAAAATTGACAAGATCGCAGATTTTATACCTGAGGAAAAATTTGTTCAAGGTGACGCTTCGGATAAGGTATTGGTCCTAGGTTGGGGATCAACTTATGGGGTGGCGTATGCGGCCGTTCATAATTTAAGAAAAACTGGAGAGAACGTTGCGCAAATACATTTGAGACATATTCAACCATTTGCAAGTAATCTCGGAGAGATCCTTTCTCATTTTGACAAGATTATCATCCCTGAAATTAATAATGGACAGTTGAGTAAAATTATCCAATCCAGCTTCCAGAAGAACGTAATTCCTTATAATAAAATTAAAGGTGTACCGATAACACATAATGAACTAAGATCCTTTATTATGCAAAATATCTAAATATGTATTAATTTCACGGCAAAGTTCTACTTTCATGATGAAAAACCTACTATACATTGTCCTCTCATTACAAGTAGCTGTGTCAGTTGCTTCTTGTGGGACAACCCATAAAAAAAAGAAGTACCTTAAGGAAACCTATAAAGAAATAAAAAAGACCTTCCCTCAGGCGCAGGTAAGTATTGTTCAAGATAGTATAAAAGTAATTTTTCCTAATAATGTGGTTTTTGACGTAGCTTCTTCGCATGTCAAAGAAACCTTTAAAACAAAACTTAGCCACTTTGCAAGAATTCTCAAAGAATATAACAGAACAAATTTACTGATTACAGGGCATACCGATAATAGTGGGAATGAATCCGATAATCTGAAACTCTCATTAGATCGTGCCAATAATGTGAAGGACCGATTAAGTAAAACAGGTGTTCCTAGTCGACGCTTATTCACTTGGGGGCTAGGAGAAAAGAATCCGATAAGCCCCAATGATACCGAAGAAGGCAGAGCTAGGAATAGGCGAGTCGAATTTGTTGTACTGTACAACCCTAAACCGTAAAAAACGATTCTATTCTAATGAAAAAAATTGCTCTCACCCTCTTACTACCCGTTATGCTATCTTCATGCTATAACTATGACGGACCAACTCGAGCCAAAAGAATACCACCGTCCCCAAAACCAAGAGTTCTTAAAATTAGACCTACACTGAGCTCGCAGGAATATTTAAATAAAATGGCTGGTGATATCGAACGTAGGTTGCCCGATGCTCAGGTGACTATTCTTCAGGATAGTATCAAGGTTTGGTTCCCCGATAATATTAAGTATGATAAGTCCTCCATCTTACCTATAGAAGATATTAATACAGAAATAAGAAAACTAGCATTCCTTATTAGGAAATACGACAAAACCAATGTATTGGTTACGGGACATACTGATAAAAGTGGTAATGAACAAACCAATAAACGCTTATCGGAACTAAGGGCAACTTATATTAAAGATTTATTGGTAGCGAATAGGGCCCCTAAAAGTCGGGTCAATGCATGGGGTTTAGGAAGTAGTTCTCCTATCTCATCAGAAATAGTAGCCCACGGAGCAGAAAATAACAGACGCGTTGAGTTCATCATTCTATCTACTATCGAAGAAGATCAAGATATTTAAAGTAGAATTTCTTTCATAGCCTTGAGGAATGCGTCAACATCCGCTTCGGTATTCCATTTACAAAACGAAATTCTTAAGGGTACACATGGTGTTTCTTCCAATACATTAATTACATGACTTCCTCCAACAGCTCCACTAGAGCATGCACTACCACCACTTACGGCAATTCCTTTAATATCTAATGCCATCTGCAGCATTTCCGTCTTCTCATTTTGCGGAAATAATACACTCAATACACGTGGTAAAGTATTGGGAGCAGTGCTCGTAAGTCGCACATCTTCTCCAAAAGTATCTTGCAATAAATTCCAGCAATACTCCTTCAAATGACCACAATGTTCATTCTCTTTTTCCTTTTCTTCAATTGCAAATTCTAAGGCCGAGGCAAAACCCACTATTCCAGGTACATCTTCAGTACCAGCTCTCATATTTCTTTCCTGACCCCCTCCTAGTAGCAGGGGTTCTAATTTTACATCACCGCTTATGTATAACAGTCCCTTACCCTTTGGGCCATGGAATTTATGTGCAGAGGCACTAGCAAAATCAACAGGTATTTCATCAAACCTAATATCAACATGCCCAATAGTTTGAACCATATCGGAATGAAAGAGTACTCCATGTTCCTTGCTGATATTACCGATTCGCTCAATATCATTGATTACTCCAGATTCATTATTAGCGTGCATAATGCTCATAAAGGTTTTTCCTTTCTGACTACATTTTTTTACCAGCGTGGCTAAGTGCTCATAGTCGATTTCACCATGCTGATCATGCTTGCAAAAATGTAATTCGGCTCCAAATTCTTTAGCCAAATGTTCTGCAGTTCTCAGAGTTGCGTGATGTTCTATAGGAGAAGTAATAATATGTTTGCAGTTTAAAGAGCGCAGCACAGCTTGAAAAACCGTATTAGTACTTTCAGTCCCGCATGACGTAAAAAAGAACTCAGCTGGCTTACCCCCTAATAATGTAGCCACTTTTTTCCTTGATTCCTCTATTGCCAAACGAGCGCTTCTTCCAGCGCTATGAATTGATGATGGATTTCCATATACACCTCTAAGAAAGGGTAACATTTGATCGAGCACCCTCTCATCTAAAGAGGTAGTGGCAGCACTATCTAAATAAACTGTATTCATAAGACAAGAAGCAAATGTATATTAAAACAGACTATTGAATCTGTTTAAACTCAAAAGAAGGTGTTCCTTTTAGACCATTATCATCATAGAAATTTAGAAAACGGAGCTTAAAGTATTCATCATGTTGTGTTTTAATGATAAAATTAAAGTCTTGACGAATATGATAGATACCCAAATCAAAATCATAATACTTCCAATCAAAACCAATTGCGTCTCGATCTTCTATCATTGTACACTTTGAGATAAAATCAGACTCTATCTCATAAAAATTATGTAACGAATCCTTATGAACAGTCGTTGAAGGATTAGTTAGTACACCTGTAACAATGTAAGGTAAAGGCGGATCTTGATCGTAAAAAGTAAAACCATATCTGGTCATTACAAAATCCCAACTCTCCTTTACAGGTTCTACAGTCCCACAATCATGAAGCGTCCTAAGATTAAAATAAGAATAAACACGCGTCGGATCCTTTAAGATTTTGTGTGTTGTGGTAACTCCTGTTCCGATATTCCCAACTTCAATTTCATAAGCAGCAGTAGACACACTTTTCAATTTAATCGTTCGCAGCTCCTCGTTTGTTGGTTCTAGTCGAACAATATAAATTCGATCTCGTGACATATCATTTTCATTCCATAGACCAAACCCACTTTTCGCCTGCTCACCACTGGGATCATCTTGTAGCCAAAGTTCGTCTGCACAATCATGAGCAGTAATCTGGTCGAACGCAGTTTTTTCAGTTCTAACCAGGGCCATTCCTGCACCTCCATTCATATAAATTCCTTGACCATCCAAGGTATTTTCAAACGCTAGATGCCAACTATCTACCTTGCTCGTATGTACGATCTTCGCATTCTTCAAATCATAATAAAACTGGGTCCCATAATCGGCTCCCATTCGCATAGTCTGATGAATCGCATCACCATGTGCTGGTAGCTCATAAGGCGTCTCTTTTTTCATACAAGACCCTAATCCGAAAACCACAATAATTAAAGCAAAAATGCGAATATTCATTATGGTTGTAAAGGTCGTACTCACAGCGTTCTAAGCCTCAAAAAGAATGTGAATATATTATCACGTAATTGTCATATTTGTGGATAAAGAAAAGACGCTCCTTTGAAGGAACGTCTTTTGAGGTCTCGAGCGGATTTGAACCGCTGTAGGAGCTTTTGCAGAGCCCAGCCTAACCACTCGGCCACGAGACCAATGAGTTTGCAAATGTAGTAAATTTTAATAATTCCAGCTAAAATCAACCAAGGCATATCGAATATTTTTATGACGTTTATTTTGTATATATTATACAACTATCTTTACGGTGTAAATCTTTTGAGAATAAGCTATGAGTAAGATAGGCGCATCAGAATTAATCATTACACCAGAAGGTAGAATTTACCATATCAACCTACGTCCTGATGAACTTGCCGATACCATAATTACGGTTGGAGATCCAGGGCGCGTTACGGAGGTCTCTAAACATTTTGACCAAATTGAGGTTCGAAGCAGCCATAGAGAGTTTCTGGCTCATACTGGTACGATTGGCAGCAAGAGAATAACAGTAATCTCTAGCGGAATTGGGCCAGATAATATTGACATTACCTTAAATGAGCTTGATGCCTGCGCCAATATTGATTTTGAAACAAGAACTATAAAACCCAACTTTAAGCAACTGGATATTATTCGACTTGGAACATCAGGAAGCCTTCAAGAAGATATTCCTGTGGATAGTCTAGTAGCATCAAGCCATGGTATTGGATTGGATAATTTATTGCACTATTATCAAATAGAATACTCTGAAACAGAACAAGAAATTGCTCAAAAATTTAGCGCGCATACCCGCCTCCAAGAAAGTCCGATAAGTCCTTATGTTGTTCAAGGTAGTGCGGATTTATTAAATCATTTTAATACGGGATATCATCAGGGGATAACGGTAACCTGCCCTGGCTTTTATGCTCCACAAGGTCGTGTAGTAAAAGCTCCGCTTCAGTTTCCTCATCTTGTCGATGCGCTCTCCAATTTTCAATATCGAAATCTACGGATCACGAATTTCGAAATGGAGACATCAGCCATTTTTGGTTTAGGAAAAGTATTTGGTCATCGCTGTTTATCTATTAATACCATAATTGCTAATAGACAGGATAAATCTTTTTCTAAAAATCCTCAGGCCAGCATAGATCATATGATCACAAAATCACTGGAAATAATAGAACGAATATAATGGTAATACAGTTTACAAAGTATCAAGGCACAGGTAATGACTTCATACTAATAGATCATCTAACGAAACCTAAGAATTTTAAACTGAATAACGATGAGGTACGTCGATTATGTGACAGGCGTTTTGGTATAGGCGCAGATGGGTTTATCTATTTAAACCCCTCGAAAGAGTTTGATTTCGAAATGGAATATTATAATAGCGATGGACAAATAAGTACAATGTGCGGTAATGGAGGACGATGTGCCGTGGCATTTGCCAAACATTTAGGCGCTATACACGATCATACTCGTTTCAAAGCTATTGATGGCCCTCATACTGCCAGAGTGGTAGACGAACTAATCGCTTTAGGCATGAAAAATGTCTCTACTATTCAAGAAAAAGCTGATTTCTTTCTGTTGGACACAGGTTCTCCGCACTATATAACCTTTGTTGATAACGTAAGACAATTCGACGTTGTCCAACAAGGTCAAGCTATAAGAAATAGTGACGCCTTTAGTCAAAAAGGTATTAATGTAAATTTTGTCGAAGAAATCTCAGATAACGAATTATTTGTTAGAACATATGAACGAGGTGTTGAAGATGAAACATTTAGTTGTGGCACAGGCGTCACGGCGGCTTCTCTGGTGCAAATGAACCGAACTAAGAATAATGATATAAAAATCCAAACGTTAGGAGGTCACCTTCGCGTTCGTGCTACGAAACGGAATAATACCTTCGAAAACATAGAACTCATAGGACCTGCCAAATTGGTTTTTACTGGTGAGTTTACCTCAAGTTAACCTATGAAATATACAATACGCGTATACGGAATATGGATTAACGAACAGAATAAAGTATTATTATCTGATGAACGCATTGGCGATACCAAGTTTACCAAATTCCCTGGTGGTGGTATGGAAAGAGGTGAAGGTCCTATTGATTGTTTAAAACGTGAATGGCAAGAAGAATTAAATACAGATATCGAAATTCTTGAGCACTTTTATACAACGGATTTCTATCAAGCCTCTGCCTTTCATAAGGAAACACAAGTAATAAGTATCTACTATAAAGTCCACCCCTTACATCAAGACGCAATAGAATATACGAACGCTAAAAATAACTTTTCCTATATGGGGAAGTCCGAAGAAAAAGCACGTTTTGTTTCGCTTAGTTGCCTTCAAGAGGAAGACGTAAGTTTTCCTATCGATCGTCACGTGGTAAGACTTCTGAAAAAAAGAGCTCACTGAATAGTGAGCTCTTTCCCTAATGGTTCTTTTTTATTTCTCTTATAGGTTCCCCCTGTTCGCTTGTTCGCGTTCAATAGCCTCAAACAAAGCTTTAAAGTTTCCTTTGCCAAAGCTTTGAGCGCCTTTTCTTTGAATGATTTCAAAGAACATCGTTGGTCTATCCTCAACAGGCTTTGTAAATATTTGAAGAAGATAGCCTTCATCATCACGATCAATTAGAATACCTAAATCTCTCAAAGGCTCTAAATCCTCATCAATCTCTCCTACTCGATCTAGGATCGTATCATAATAAGAACCTGGAATATTCAAGAATTCAACACCTCTATTCTGAAGGGCCGTAACTGTTTCTATAATATTATCAGTGGCTACAGCAATATGCTGTACTCCTTCTCCCTCATAGAAATCAAGGTATTCTTCCACTTGCGATTTCTTCTTACCCTCCGCCGGCTCATTGATAGGAAACTTAATAAAGCCATTTCCATTGCTCATAACCTTACTCATAAGTGCAGAGTATTCTGTAGAAATATCCTTGTCATCAAAACTTAATATATTTTTAAAGCCCATAACATCCTCATAGAATTGTACCCAAGGATTCATTTGATTCCAATCTACATTCCCAACACAATGATCAATATACTTTAGTCCGACGGGTTCTGGATTATAGGCGCTTTCCCATTTCTCAAAACCAGGCATAAATACCCCATTATAGTTTTTTCTTTCTACAAAAACATGTACGACCTCGCCATAAGTGTGAATCCCACTTAAACGAACCTCGCCCTCTTCATCCTTCAAGGTAGTAGGCTCCATATAAGACTTCCCACCGCGTTTAGTGGTTTCTTCATATGCTTTATAGGCATCATCCACCCAAAGCGCTAATACCTTAACTCCATCACCGTGCTTTTTATGGTGTTCGGCAATAGGATGATCACTTTTCAGTGGTGTTGTAAGCACTAAGCGTACCTTATCTTGAACTAAAACATACGAGACTCGGTCCATAACACCTGTTTCAGGTCCTGCATAAGCTAAAGATTGAAAACCAAAAGCAGTTTTATAGTAATGCGCAGATTGTTTTGCATTTCCTACGTATAACTCCATATAATCTGTTCCCAAAAGCGGCAGAAATTCTTGTTCTATAGCCGAGTTTGAGGCAGTTTCTGTTGCTGTACTCATAATTAAATAATTTGTTGCAAAGGTAATTATTTGAATGGTTAAAGCTGAATGATTCAAGCTGAATTCTAGGCTTTATGATAAAAATCAATTTAATAGCACTCCTATCATCTTGACATTTGTCATGCCATTAACGTTATGGATGGATATATCCTTCAATTTAAAGAGAATACTTCGGAACTTTGCTCATATGCAAGAGTTAATCGGAGAAAAAATGGCGGCCATTAAACCATGGTTTGTGCATAGTGGGCCTAGAATTTTATTGATTTTGTTGGGGGCTTATATCCTACACAGAGTTACCTATCGCTTTGTAGAAAAAACAGTTCGAGTAGCTGTGAGAGAAAAAAATCATTCTTCTACAGAAGCTGAAGTACAACGTGAAGAAACACTCATTCAAATACTCAGTACAACACTGCGTATTGCTATTTTCATTACCGCTATTATTATGATATTGCCTGAATTCAATATTAAAATCGGCCCCATAATTGCAGCAGCTGGAGTTGTAGGATTGGCTTTAGGCTTTGGAGGACAATACCTCATTAGAGATATAATTTCTGGTTTATTCATTATCATGGAAAACCAATACCGCGTAGGTGATGTTATTGAAATTGATGGTACAGATGGTGTCGTAGAAGAAATAAGTCTTAGAAAAACTACGCTCCGAGATCTTGATGGCACAATCCACCATATTCCTCATGGAGAGATTAAAAAGGTTTCTAATCTTACGAAAGATTTTTCTCGGGTTAACTTGGACCTTGGTATATCATACAGCGCTGAATTGGAACATGTGATTAGCGTTGTAAATCGTGTCGGCAATGAACTTGCCCAAGCACCAGAATGGAAACAGTTTATTATTAAACCTCCTCAATTTTTACGTGTAAACGATTTCGCCGATTCTGCCGTCATCATTAAGATTATTGGTGAAACCATCCCCCTAAAGCAATGGGCTGTAGCGGGTGAACTGCGAAAATGCATAAAAATTGCGTTTGATAAGGAAGGTATTGAAATCCCATTTCCTCAGGTAGTTATGCACCAACAAAACGAACAAAAAAAGGAGGTATAACCTACTTTTTTATGGAAAAGGCAATGTTTGCTCATCTGCTTAAGGATGAAAAGAATCTCATTGCTCACCTTACTTATATGCTCGTTCCTATTCTTTCCCAGTAGTAAATCTACTTTATTACCACGTTATAGGAATAAAGTAGATTCTATTTCCGTAAGTAAAGGTTTACGCATTATGCGACTTTATTCACACGGAGAGTGGATTACATCTTATAGTATTAGCATTGGAGCAAACCCCATGGGCCATAAACAATACCAAGGAGATAATCGTACACCTGAAGGAACTTATTATATTACAGACCGAAATCCCAATAGTCGTTATTATCTGAATCTACATATCTCATACCCTAATAATACAGATCGAGCATATGCCAGAAAGATTGGGAAATCACCAGGAGGAGATATCAAAATTCATGGCTATGCCGACCGATACGGCCAAACAGACAACATGAATGTAAAATTCGCTAAAACCTGGGGATGTATTGCAGTAACGAACCATGACATGCACGAGATCTATCAATTAGTCAAAATAGGAGCCATCATTACGATTCTACCTTAGTACACTCTGATTTTGCAAAGTAAGCCTTATTCAAAGTCTTTATACAGCAGGTATTTCTTTCGAATCTCTTTGAACCTGCTTAGTTCTGGCTCCCAACTTCTTCTAATTTCCTCGATTGACTTTTTCGTCATAATCTGACTACGTAAATCACGGGTACCAGCTAATTTTTCAAAGAAGGGATTAAAAAACTGGTCGGTTCTCTTTGATGAACCATATGCTTCTTTCAGAATATTTATGTTCAGACGACCATTGAGCATTTCAAGAATCCGTTCTGTATCCCAATGATAACTATTGCCATAACAACGTTGATACTTATACTTTGGATTCTTCGATCCTATTCCTGGCCTCGGCATAAACGAATTTGGCTTTTTCTTATATTCAGGGTGTCCCCATACTTCGAATGGATATGGAGTTCCACGACCTACGCTAACCTCAGTTCCTTCAAACAAGCACAAACTAGGATAAAGCAATATGGCCTCTTTTGATCGTAGATTAGGCGATGGAGCAATTGGCAAATCATAAAGCATCGTATGATCGTATTTATTACAAGAAATTACTTTCAAATCAACTTTAAGTTTATTCTTTAACCAGCCCTCTCCATTTAGCATCATCGCATACTCGCCAACAGTCATACCATGAACAATAGGTATAGCTTGTAACCCAACAAAAGATTTATACTTTTTATCGAGTACAGGTCCATCGACATAAAAGCCGTTTGGATTTGGTCGATCCAATACAATGAGCTGCTTACCATTTTCAGCACAGGCTTCCATCATATACTGTAGCGAGGATATATATGTATAGAAACGAGCTCCTACGTCTTGAATATCAAAAACAACGACATCAATATTTCTCAACTGAGCACTCGTAGGCTTCTTATGCTTTCCATATAACGAAAGAATTTTTACCCCTGTTTTGGTATCTATTCCATTCTTTACGTGGGCTCCGGCATCTGCTTTTCCTCGAAAACCATGTTCGGGTGCAAAAATTACTTGAAGGTCGATTCCAGCATGAACTAACTTATCCGCCAAATGTTGTCCTTTCACCCTAGAAGTTTGATTAACTAAAAGTCCGACTTGCTTCCCCTTAAGAGCTGGAAGGTATTCATCTAAGCGCTCGGCTCCAACCACAATGTCATGGGCATATTCTTGAGCATGCGACATGCAAGCAATGCATATAAATAATAAGCAAAATCGCAGTAACTTCATTGTTTAAAAGTAAGCTGTTGATAGGATTAAAATCTTTAATGAAAAGTAAATTATCAACCCTAGTTGTACTACTTGTTGGACTGATCTATATCAGCACAAGTTTAATTCACTTTTCAAACGATCGACAAGTCAAGGTAACGACGTGGGACGCATTAGGATATTACCTATATCTCCCTGCAACTTTTATATACAACGATCTAGATAAGCTATCTTTTTATCCTAAGGTTGAGGCTAAATATCAATTGCAAGGAAAGCCAAACGAATTCTATCAATTCTCGAAGCTAAAAAACAATAATTTCACGGGTAAATATTTTGTTGGTGTTGCCATCTTACAAAGCCCTTTCTTTTTTTTAGCACATACATATGCTAAAAGTACGGCCTCTTTCGAAGCAGATGGTTTTTCAACTCCGTATCAATATAGTATTATACTGGCCGCACTCTTTTACTTGATATTCGCCTTGTTTCTGCTTCGCTCTTGTTTACTACACTTCTTTACAGATCATACTGTGGCTAGTACAATTCTGTTAATAGGTTTAGCTACAAACCTTATACAATATTGTTCAATTGATGTCGGTCAATCTCATGTATACCTTTTCTTTTTATATGCATTGATCATAAAGTTGTGTATAAGATGGCATAAAAACCACCTTCCGCATGATGCCATTTACATTGGTCTTTGTATTGGCCTAGCAACTATTTGTAGACCTACTGAAATCATCATGCTATTCATTCCATTGCTTTGGCAGCTGCATAATAAAGAGCAATGGAGTAAAAAGATAAACAAACTCTTTATCCATGAAAAATATATCCTCTACACGACTATTAGTTTTCTCCTAATCCTAGGAATTCAATTAACATATTGGAAGTATAGTACTGGTGATTTTATATATAATGTAGGTAGTAAATGGAATTTTCTGAACCCGCATTGGCGTGTACTTTTTGGATTCGAAAAAGGTTGGTTTATTTATACTCCGATTACTATTTTCTTTATAATTGGTCTAGTCTTACTGAAAGGTCCTTATAAAACTGCTGTAAGAATTTTCTGTATTTTAAATATTTGGATTGTAATTGCGTGGGCTGATTGGCGCTATGGAGGAAGCTATAGTACGCGCGCCTTGGTTCAATCTTATCCAATTTTTGCCTTTGGCTTGGCCGCCTTCATATCATATTTAGAAATGAAAAAAGGAAAATATGTATTTTATATATTAGGCATTTATCTTATGGGGGTGAATCTATTTCAGGTTTATCAGTACAATAAGGGCATCCTTCATTACGATAAAATGAACTACGAATATTATAAAAGAATCTATTTAAACCCAAACGTTACTGAGGAGGATCTAAAATTATTGAGCAATTAAAAATTAGCTAAAACGTCTGCTATATGAACTACTTTAAGATCTATATTTTGTTTGTTAATATACCCCTCAAGTTGCATCAAACAACTAACATCCGTAGATATAATATATTCTGCCTTTGTAGCTAAAGCACTCTGAATCTTGGTATGCGTCATTCCTATGGAAATGGGCTCATACTTTACTGCAAATGTGCCACCAAAACCACAGCAGGTTTCCGACTCTTCACTCTCAATCAGCTGAAGTCCTGCAACATTTGATAATAATTTCCTTGGTCCGGACTTGATTCCACACTCCCTCAGCGCCCCACATGCATCGTGGTAAGTAGCTCGAACATTAAAAGAAGCTCCTAAATCATCAACCTTTTTTATATCAAGAAGAAACTCTGTAAGTTCATAGATATTACTTTTTAACCTTCTTGCATCTTGCTCTTGTAATCCATTGCCATATAATTGCGTCATGTTTGAACGAAGAAAACCTACGCAAGAGCCACTTGGAGCTACAATTAGCTCATCACCTGAAAAATCTTGTAAGAATTTAGAACAAACAGATTTAGCCTCTTTCATAAACCCAGCATTAAAAGCGGGTTGTCCACAACAAGTTTGCTGGTCATTATAAAGAACATTACAGCCTACCTTCTCTAATATTTTTACAGTGTTCATCCCTACTTGAGGGTAAAGTTGGTCTACAAAGCAAGGAATGAATAACTGTACGTTCATCTTTGCTAATTTAAGTTACAAATTTTGCTTGAACTCCATCATAGCCAAAGCAGTTTGAGCGGCCTCTTGACCTTTATGACCATGTATGCCTCCCAAGCGTTCCCAAGCCTGTTCTTCATTTTCAAGAGTCAACACCCCAAAAATTACTGGGCAATCTAATTCAAGATTTAATTGAGCAATACTGCTGTTAGCAGCTTGACATACGTAATCAAAATGAGGTGTTCCTCCTCTTATCACACAACCAAATGCGATATAAGCATCTACATTGTTCTTTAGTGCATGTTGTTTAATAGCATAACCCAACTCTACACTACCTGGAACTTCAACCCGATTTATAGTTATTTGTGGATACTGTTTCAGTATATCTTCAGCCCCTTTCAATAAGGCTTTGTTTATTTCTTTGTTCCAAGTCGTCGAAACAAGAACAATCTCTTTCTCACCTAGGTGAGCGTAACTTTTTTCTAGAAAATCTTTAGGCTGCGTAGCCATAATTAAAGACTGTAATCACCCAATCGTGCCAAGTACTTATCAGCATTTCTCGCCTGTGAGCTCGTAGAGAAATCATTTTTCAACAACTTAAATGTCTTGATTGCTTCTTCGTTATTACCCTTTAGCTCATAGACTAGTGCTAAACGCTCAAGATATAAAGGCGTTAGAAATAGATCATTTTTATCGCTTGTAGCTTTTTTATAATAAGTAATTGCATCATCAGGTTTATTCAACTCCATATATGCATCACCAATACAACCATATGCTACTGTACCTGGCATTGTACCTCTTCCATCAAACTCTTTTAACTCCTTGATGGCCTCCTGAAAGTTACCCTTTGCCAATAACGCTCTCCCTGCATAAAAATGGGCAAGATTACCCGCATCGGTAGAACCGTACTTATCAATGATTTTTTTAGCGCCGAAGTTATTCCCATCACCGTTTAAAGCAAAATTCATGGAATCGTTGGCAAAATAGTCTTGCGCCATAAAAATGGCATCATTCGCTTTTCTATTCTTAGGTGCTTTTAGAAACTTATTATAAGCGAAATACCCTGCTATAACAGCTAATACACCTAATAAAATACTATTTAATACTTTTTTGTTAGTTTCATACCAGCTCTCGATACCCTTTATTCTATCCTCCGCAGTTGGTAAATCATCTTCAGTAGCATAGCGCTGCGGGTTTCTAGGAGCCGTGTATTTATCACGTTTTGCCATAACATTTACAAATAGGAGCGCAAATTTACTATAATTTACCGTTTGAGACAATTATAGCCCTTGTTAATTAATATCCCATCAAAAGAACCTAACCAACTACGAATCAAGTCTATCTTATCGTAAAGCGCTCTACACATTTCAACAGTCCGAAGTGCATAACTAAAATTTATTATCACCGACTTCTGCTTCATATTTGTAGTAATGGGAAAAATTATTGCCATAGCAAACCAAAAAGGTGGTGTAGGGAAGACTACAACGGCTATTAATCTTGCATGTAGCCTTGCTGTACTTGATTATAAAACGCTTTTAGTAGATTGTGATCCACAGGCCAATGCAACTTCTGGCAACGGTTTTGATTTGAAAAATGTTCAAGTTAGCATATACGACAGCTTGGTGAACGGGACTGATGTCAAGAACATTATTTTAGAAACTGAAACGCCTAACCTTTCGATACTACCTGCTCATCTAGATTTAGTCGGAGCGGAGATTGAGCTTATTAATCATCCAAACCGTGAACACAAACTCCTAAACACCCTAGAGCCGATCCGTGATCAATACGATATTATCATTATTGACTGCTCTCCTTCCCTTGGTTTAATTACTGTAAACGCACTAACCGCTAGTGACAGTGTCATTATTCCCGTGCAGTGCGAATTCTTCGCCTTAGAAGGCCTAGGTAAACTACTAAATACGATTAAAATAGTACAAAGTAAACTTAATCCCAATTTAAAGATTGAAGGTATTCTTATGACCATGTATGATGGAAGACTTCGTTTAAGTAATCAAGTGGTTGAAGAGGTGACTAATCATTTCGAAGAAATGGTCTTTGAGACGATCATACATAGAAATACAAGATTAGGCGAAGCTCCAAGTGTGGGGAAACCTGTCTTACTGTACGATGCTGAAGCTAAAGGTGCACTAAATTATTTGAATCTAGCTAAGGAAGTACTGCAGCGAAATGATATGACTAAGATTTCCAATAAAGACAAAACTTTTGAAATAGAAGAGACTGAAAATGAGTAAGCAAAAAGCACAGATCGGAAAAGGTATTGGAGCCCTTTTAGGCAATATCAAAGAGGAAGTCAACAATTTTGAAGATAAAAAGCAAAAGACTTCTATTCCAGTAGAAGAAAATCTTGTAGGAAGTATTAGTCGGATTTCTATTTCTCAAATAGCGGTCAACCCTAAACAACCGAGAAGGGATTTTGATGAAAAAGCACTCAAAGAGTTGGCAGAATCTATTAAACTACATGATCTAATTCAGCCAGTAACGGTCATTAAACTTTCTCCCAAATCTTATCAATTAATATCGGGAGAAAGAAGATATCGAGCCTCAATCATGGCAGGTTTGAAAGATATTCCGGCTTACATACGAACGGCCGACAATCAGGAACTGATTGAAATGGCACTGCTCGAAAATCTTCAACGTGAAGATTTGAATGCGATAGAGATTGCTTTGAGCTATAAACAATTGATGGACGAATGTAACCTGACTCAAGAGGAAGTTGCAGAACGTATGAAAAAAGAACGTTCAACTGTAACCAATTACCTCAGATTACTCAAACTTCCACCTAGTATTCAAGCCGCTGTAAGAAATGGCTCGCTTAGTATGGGACATGCTCGAGCCTTACTCGGTGCTGAACATATCGATCAACAACTGCTTGCTTTTGAAGAAATTCAGAACAAAGGTTTAAGCGTTCGAGCCACGGAAACATTGATTAAGCGTTTCAAAAAACAACAACCGAAAAAACTAAAACGGGCAAGTGAATTGAGCCCTTCCTTTAAAAAAATTGAAGATGACCTAGCATCTCATCTTTCTACCAAGGTAAAATTAGATCGTAAAAAAAATGGGAAAGGCACACTGCATATTGAATTTTACAATGATGCAGATCTAGAACGGATCTTAGATGCCCTCAACCTTTAATCGAGCTATATTTATTGGCTGGATATTTGTTTCTTTTTAGCATTAAAAAAGAGAAACACACTTATTAATTATCTTACTTTGCAGTCATGAAAGCGCTCTATCTTACTTTCTTTCTTTTAGGAACAGCTTTATTATCTTATAGTCAAGATAAAGAGAACGCCGCTTTTGTAGAAAATGATGACAAAACATCGGTTTTTACTTTTAATACAAAACATCCTATACCTAAAAGATCCGCACTATATTCAGCTTTAGTGCCTGGTTTAGGACAAATTTATAATAAGCAATACTGGAAATTAGGTGTTGTAGTTGCTGGTTTGGGTGCTGCTGGTTATTTCTTAAACTTTAATAACACAGAGTATCAAAGGTTTCGCAATGCATACATTGCCAGAATAGATGGCGATCCAAATACAGTCGATGAATTTGACGTAAGCTTTGGTGGTTATCAAGCAGCGGATCTCAATACGCTTCAAAATCAATATAGACAATATTTAGAGTATACCGTGGTTTTTACAACTGTGGGCTACGCTCTCAATATCTTAGATGCCTATGTAGGTGCTAACCTGAAAAGTTTTGACATTAATGATGATATTAGTCTTCAAACGAAACCGACTTTCGAAAATCAACAATTAGGTTTAGCTTTGGTTTTTAAAATCAAATAGCATGAATATAGCATTGATTGGCTATGGTAAAATGGGTAAGGCTATTGAAGAATTAGCTCTTGCCAAAGGACACCTTGTACCCTTAAAGATTAATAGAAGCAATTTATCTGACCTTAACCAAGAGCGTTTGAGAGAGATTGATGTCGCCATAGAATTTACCACTCCAGATACAGCTTTTGAAAATTTAAAAATTCTATTCGAAAACAAGATCCCAACAGTTTGTGGTACAACTGCTTGGTTAGATCGCAAACTAGAAGCAGAGCAACTTTGTCATGAGCATAACACGGCCTTCTTATATGCAAGTAATTTTAGTATAGGTGTTAATCTTTTTTTTGAATTGAATAAACATTTGGCACATCTTATGAATGACTATGATGACTATAACCCATCTATGGAAGAAATACATCATACGGCCAAACTAGATGCTCCTAGCGGTACGGCAGTAACACTTGCAGAAGGTCTTATAGAGCATCTTACTAGGAAAAAGAAGTGGGAAAAAGAAAAGACAAGTGCCCCTGATGCAATTGGCATTGTTTCTAAACGAATTGACCCAGCTCCTGGCACTCATTCTATTTCATACGATTCGGAGATCGATAGTATAGAAATTAAACATACAGCACATTCTCGCAAAGGATTTGCTAAGGGCGCTTTACTCGCTGCAGAATTTCTTCACAATAAGAAGGGGATTTATACTATGCAAGACGTCCTTTTCTCATAAAAAAATTGGTAAATTCCATATAAAAAAAAGCCACTCTTAATTAAGAGCGGCTTTAGAATTAGTATAATACAATCTACTTTACAAAACGTCCGGTCATTTTTACATTGTCCTGACGTAATTCTATTAAGTATATTCCTTTAGTAAGAGCCGAAATATCAAGTTCAAACCCTTCCTGACCCTTTGCAGCCTTGCCATATGAATGCGTTAAGATCGTGCGGCCCGATAGGTCTCGAATAATAGCTTTAACCTCAGAAGAATTAAGTGCTACATAATCTAAATTAATGATATTACCAACAGCCGGATTCGGATAAACATTTAATTTTTGGGGCCCAGTTTTAGAACTAATGTCATTAGTACTCGTTGCAAAAAACTTCGTTACGTTATTACAAGACCGATTTGTACCACCGGTTGTATCAAAATTGGGAGCAATTACTGGTCCAGGAAGTCTAAGGTATGCTGTAACACAATAATTTGTATTTCCCTGTCCAGTATCAGAACTAGCAATAGTATAAGGTACATTAACTATAATAGTATCTCCAGTATTTTTAGTTAATACTCTATTTGATCTCCATATACCAAATGGATCTGCCCAACCCATAGTATCACTCGCTGTTACTGAGCCTTGAGTAACAGTAATTACAAATTGCTGTGTAAATGCTGTTCCGTTTACAATTGTACTACCTGCAGCCGGTGTTACTAAATTAACAGAAAACTTAGTAGACACCTGAGCAAAGGATAAGCCGCTCATTAGAAGGCACGGAATTAAAAAGGATAATATTTTTTTCATATTTTTTATTTAATAAATTTAAAGATACATGTTTTCTACAAGAAGAAGACGTAAGCTTTCAACAAAACGTTGATCAATCTGGTGGATAAAGTTTAAAAGACATCTTGTTAACAAACAACCATTCAAACTCCTATCTTAACTTAGCAGTCCTTATGAATAAAATTGAGACGTTACGTCAGAAGACAGAAGAAGCTCTTTTGGGCGGAGGCGAAGCACGCATCGCTTCACAACATAAAAAAGGGAAATTAACCGCTCGAGAACGGCTGGATTTACTGTTAGATAAAGACAGCTTTGAAGAGATCGGTATGTTCGTTACACATCGATCTACAGATTTTGGCATGGAGAAACAAAAATTTTATGGTGATGGGGTTATTACCGGATACGGTACAATTAACGGTCGCTTAGTTTACGTTTATTCCCAAGATTTTACAGTTTTTGGCGGGAGTCTTAGTGAAACTCATGCCAAGAAAATTTGTAAGATTATGGACCTTGCCATGGAAAACGGAGCGCCTATAATCGGTCTAAACGACAGTGGTGGTGCAAGAATTCAAGAAGGCGTAGTGAGTTTAGGAGGATATGCCGATATTTTTTATAAGAATACACGAGCATCTGGTGTAATCCCTCAAATTTCAGCTATCATGGGGCCCTGCGCCGGTGGTGCGGTTTATAGTCCAGCAATTACTGATTTTATTATGATGGTTGAGCAAAGTTCTTATATGTTCGTAACTGGACCCAATGTTGTAAAAACTGTTACGCACGAGGAAGTATCAAGCGAAGAACTGGGAGGAGCTGAAGCACATGCCAGTAAAAGTGGTGTAACACACTTTACAGCTAAACATGAAGCAGATTGTATCAAGCAACTTAAAAAATTATTGAGCTATATCCCTCAAAACTGTGAGGACAATGCTCCTGTTTATAAGTATGAATTAGGCAATGAACGACGTTCAAAACTAAATCATCTAATTCCGGAGAACCCCAATGTCCCCTATGACATGAAAGAAGTCATAGAAGAAATTACGGATGAAAACTCATTTTACGAAGTGCATAAACTTTACGCAGAAAACATTGTGGTAGGTTTTGCTAGAATGGGTGGGCGCAGCATAGGAATTGTAGCCAACCAACCAGCTTCGTTAGCGGGTGTTTTGGATATAAACTCAAGTAAGAAAGCGGCACGCTTTGTTCGTTTCTGTGATGCATTCAATGTTCCTTTGCTTGTTTTAGTTGATGTTCCTGGCTTTTTGCCTGGCACCGATCAAGAATGGAATGGGATAATTAGTAATGGAGCTAAACTACTTTATGCATTAAGTGAAGCTACTGTACCCAAGATTACCGTTATTACTCGTAAAGCATATGGCGGAGCCTATGATGTAATGAATAGCAAACATATTGGAGCTGATTTAAACTTTGCCTTTCCTAATGCCGAAATTGCCGTGATGGGTGCCAAAGGAGCTGTTGAAATTATTTTCAGAAAAGAAATTGAGGCAGCTGAAAACCCCGAAGAAAAACTTAATGAGAAAGTAGCATCTTACACTGAAAAATTTGCTAACCCTTATAGAGCAGCGGCCCATGGTTATGTAGATGAAGTGGTCATCCCGGAAGAGATTAGACTAAAACTGATAAAAGGCTTTAGCATGTTAGAAAACAAAGTATGCTCTCTTCCCAAAAAGAAGCATGGCAATATTCCCTTGTAAGTTAATCTATGCCGAACTACTTTGAACGATTCAAGAATAGGTTTGTCAACAATACGGGCTTTGATGATCACATCGGAGATGTAGGCGAACGCATTTTATCTAAAGATGGAAAAGGAAATGTTTATAAAAAAGGATTTCATAGACTTAAACATCTCAGCTTATTTCATACGCTTATCGAACTTAACATCTGGTTATTTTGGCTCGTTTGCTTTCTTGGCTTTTTGCTCATCAATTTGCTTTTTGCAACGGCTTACTATCTATGCGGCGCCGATGCCCTATTAATTGCACCTGAGCTTTCTGCATTAGATACATTCTTGGAATGTTTCTATTTTAGTTGCCAAACATTAACGGCCGTAGGATATGGTCATTTGGCACCTACAAGTAATGTGATCAGTACTATAGCATCTTTTCAAGCTTTCTTTGGACTTATGAGTTTTGCAGTCATTACGGGTTTACTTTATGCTCGTTTTTCTAAGCCAAGAGCTTTTTTAAAATTTAGTAAGCAGGTAATCATAAGACCATTCAAGGAAAGTAGCGCACTTATGTTTAGAATTGCGACTTATAAAAACAATGATCTTACTGATGTAAGCTGTGAGGTATTAGCAGCTTTTGCGCAAACTAAAAATGGTGTTACCAGCAATCGTTTTATTCCGTTAGAACTAGAAATAAACCGTATCCAAGAACTTGTTCTCAATTGGACTATCGTACACGTTATTGATGAAAACAGTCCTTTTTATGGAATGACTAGAGAAGATATTGATGCTCGAAAAGTTGAAATCATAATATTGGTCAAGGGTTACGATGAGTACTTTTCTACTTATGTACAAGAACGCACCTCCTACCTTTATGACGAATTCAGTTACAATGTACAGTTCGTAAGAATGTTTAGCCGCGATAAGAACAAAAAACGAACTGTTCTTAATCTGGATAAACTAAGTATAGTGGAGAAAATGAATGTTTAGGAAGCTTTTTTCTCATGAGCATTATCTGTAAATTTGCTTTATGCAGGCAACATTACAATCTACTCAGGATTACATAGCATTAGAAGAAAAATACAATGCGCATAACTATCACCCATTACCTGTGGTACTATCTAAAGGTAAAGGTGCCAAGGTGTGGGATGTAGAAGATAAACAATACTATGATTTTTTAAGCGGATATAGTGCGGTGAATCAAGGACACTGTCATCCAAAGATTATTGCATCTTTAATTGAGCAAGCGCAGCAATTAACGCTCACTTCTCGTGCCTTCCACTCGGATAAACTTGGAGAGTTTGCAGAGTATATTACGACCTTGTTCGGTTATGACAAAGTACTTCCTATGAACTCAGGTGTTGAAGCTGTTGAAACAGGAATTAAACTGGCTCGCAGATGGGGGTATGACGTGAAAGGTGTTGAAGCGGGTAAGGCTAAAGTAATTGTTTGTGAAGGTAATTTTCATGGCCGTACGGTAAACGTTGTATCGTTTAGTACAGACCCGACATCTCGTGTTGGTTTTGGCCCCTTTACGCCAGGCTATGAAGTGATCCCATATAATGACACAGAAGCATTAGCAAAAGCATTAGAAGATGAAAATGTTGTTGGCTTTTTAGTAGAGCCTATTCAGGGCGAAGCAGGCGTTAATGTACCCGACGAAGGTTATTTGCAAACAGCCGCCAAACTATGCAAGGAGAAAAATGTTCTTTTTATAGCAGATGAAATCCAAACTGGACTAGCACGTACTGGTAAAATGCTCTGTGTAGATCACGAAGAAGTTCGACCGGACATTGTTCTTTTAGGAAAAGCATTAAGTGGTGGAGCCTTGCCCGTTAGTGCAGTATTGGCCGATGATGCAATTATGCTTACAATCAAAGCAGGTGAACATGGTAGTACTTATGGCGGCAACCCACTTGCTTGCGCTGTGGCCAAAACATCACTTCAAGTATTGATCGATGAAGATATGGTTTCTAAAGCAGCGGAGTTAGGTACTTACTTCAGAGCAGCGGTTGAAAAAATCAACTCTCCTTATATTGCCAAAGTTCGCGGTAAAGGATTATTAAACGCTATTATTATCAAACATGAGGAGCAGGACGCAGCCTGGAAGCTCTGCCTTGAGCTAAAAGAAAATGGGCTACTTGCTAAACCTACTCATGGTGATAAAATTCGTTTTGCCCCCCCGTTGGTTATTACAAAAGATGAAATTGATGAGTGCATAGCCATCATCGAAAAGAGCTTAAGCGTTTTGGATGCTTAAGAGTTTCGGTCTCTCTCTATACACCACTTCTGAATTGTCTACTCTTTGCTAAAAGTTTGAACATAACGACGCCCCTCTTCATCAACTATGGTAATGAAATAAGTGGCTGGTGTTAAAGAGTTAATATCAATCATCTTCATTTTGTGGTTGATTTTTTGAATTACTCTGCCCGAAACATCTTGAATGCTTAAATAACTTGGACGAATATGATCTTCGAATTTAATATTTAAATAATCCGAAGCGGGATTTGGGTAAACTCTAATACCGGCTTCCCGATTTTGGCTTGCTACGCTTAAAGGAGTATCCCAATAATCTTTCAAGATCACTTTAGCGGAATTATAAGTCTTTCGTTGATATTTTCCAGCACCATACTCCCCTACTAAAGCAATTAGACGAAGTTTTTGCATATCATAGTTCGCGGGAACTGTATATGTAAATTGATGAGTATAAGTCTGACCAGTTAAAGCAGGGTTCGGTATAGAGTTTGCTAATCCCCAAGCTCCTCCAAGAGCCGTACGCATGACCTTGGAATGATAATAATTGTTAGGATTAGGAGCAGAAGACTGATAAGCCATTACGCTATCTTCTAATACATATAGATTAAAGCGGAGCTCTTTATTTACATCATCATAAAATTTAGCGCTTATCTCAGTCGTAATGGTACGAGCTACCTTATCCAGTACTAATGTATTAAATTTTACTTCAACAGGTTCTAGGTACTCTTCTCTTCGTCCAAGGTGATCTAAATATTTCTGACCATTTAACGTATAAAAACTATGTACCATACCTTCAACGGGAAAATTAAAATGATCAAAAGTAACGGTAGGATGTGTGGAAGTACCTAGGATATTCTCCATAGCATCTCCTTCAGCACAATACAAAACGTCACCCGATCCTGTGTAAATATTCACATTATTATAATGACTGATTGGATCAATCTGAGATTTTACCATAGTATCTGCTGGGTAACAAGGCCCGCAACCCTGATGTTTATAAACCTCCAGCAGGACGTTTTTAACGGGTAGATTATCAATGGCCTTAAATGTTCTAACTAATGTATCGTTAGCAGGAAAGTTATCTCCAGCAACCTTAACCCATACTTTAAGATCGTACTGTCCAGAGAAGCTAGGTACCTGAAATGCCACATTTGCTCCTCCAATTTCAACCTGTTGGTTACCTACTATAATTACAGGATAGGTGCCAGTTACCGTACCCGATTGTACACTTCCCCCCTGTACCTGCCAATACATGGTAATATTGGAAACTTGAATAACATTAGTTCCCGTATTACCTACACGAGCATATATTTTTTGTACATCGCCTGTTCTTGCGTATTCTGTAGGGTAAATCTCATGCAAGGTAAGATCAGTCTGTGCTTGTACTGCTAGACTATATAGCATGGAGAATAGAAGTATTAGTTTTTTCATAAAGCTGCTTTTTAGCTGTAGACGTAAGAATAAAAGCTATAGTTAGCGTAGGCAAGGTAAAATTAAAAGATTTATTTTGCTTACCTATGAACGTTCAACTTCTTATCTCCTTCATAGGAGCGGCTACACTTCTGGCACTTATGCCAGGACCGGACAATATTTTTGTACTAACCGAAAGTATTACCAAAGGAAGAAGAAATGGAATCGCTTTAGCTACTGGACTGAATTCAGGTGTTCTAATTCATACACTGGCAGCCACAACTGGCTTATCTCTCATTTTACAAAAATCAGCTATGGCATTTCAAATTGTCAAATACGCAGGAGCCGCTTACCTTTTTTATCTAGCTTTTCTTACGATTAAAGAGAAAAAGAATAAAGCCAACCATGAACTTAAGAAGGACTCCACTGACCAGTTCGATTTTTGGAAACTATTTAAAAAAGGTTTTTTGATGAACGTCCTTAATCCTAAAGTTTCTTTGTTCTTCATAGCCTTCTTACCTCAATTCATCGACCCCAATGGGTTCAACATTACGGTTCAAATGATTATCTTGGGTATCATCTTCATGCTGAATGGGTTCATGATCTTTTCAACTATTGCCATTTTGTCTGGCTGGTTAGCCCCTTTCTTGAATAATGATAGGTTCTGGAATATTACAAAGTATGTAAAAACCACTGTACTAGGCGGTCTGGGCTTGACGCTTTTATGCTCTGAAAAATAATGGCTATGTGTTCAGTTTTGATGCCACCGCAGCAGTACTCCAGGCATTTTGAAAATTAAACCCTCCTGTTATTCCATCGATATTCAAAACCTCACCAGCAAAGAAAAGATTTGGTATGATCCTACTTTCCATGGTTTTAGGGTTAACTTCTTTTAAGTCTATACCACCACAAGTCACAAACTCGTCCTTAAACGTGGTTTTTCCTGCTACTTCAAAATGTTGCCCTACTAGGAGAGCAATCAGTTTGTTTTGCTCTTTAGCACCTAACTCACTCCACTTCTTGGTTTCTGAAATTCCAGCCTTTGTAATGAGATAAAGCCATAAACGTTTAGGTAATTCGAAGGGGTTCTTAGCACATATTTGGGCAGCCATATTATTCCTTAAGGTATTCCAATTTTCGCGAAGCTCATTTTCAGTTTGATTAATCCAGTTCACTAAAATTGAAAATTCATAATTCAGCTCATATAACATACGAGCTTGCCAAGCACTTAATTTTAGCACACACGGACCACTTAACCCCCAATGCGTAATGAGCAATGGGCCTATATCGTTTGCTTTCGATGACTGAATTCTGATATGAGCCCTTTCTAAACTTACACCCATAAGTGCTTTAAGATCAGCATGTCCTTTAATATTAAAGGTAAATAGTGAGGGTACGGGTTCGATTATAGTATGACCTAGTTTTCTTATCCAATCAAATTGACTTGATTTAGGATAGCCTCCACAGGCCACACATAGATAGTCCGTCTGCAACTCTTGGTGTCCGATAAACACGGTGAAAGTTTGAGCATATTCTACTTTCGCAACTGATGTCGACAAACGAATTTGAACACCTAGGTCTTTCGCTTTGGATACTAAACAATCCATAATTGTTTGGGAAGAATTACTGGTAGGGAACATTCTACCATCGGCTTCGGTATGCAATTGCACGCCCTGTTGTCTAAACCATTCAATCGTTTCTTGAGGTCCGTATTGATAAAAGACTTTTTTAAGAAAGTTCTTTCCACGCGGATAATGCTCTAGCAGATGCGGAATTGATGTTACCGAATGGGTTACATTACAACGCCCACCTCCGCTGACCTTAACCTTTTGAAGCACCTTATTTTGCTTTTCAAGCAATACGACATCGAGAGTTGGATAGCGTTCTTTTGCATGAATTGCACAAAAAAAACCAGCAGCACCACCGCCTACTATGATCAGCCGTTTTCCTTCCATTAGCCCAGAAAATCGTCTAAATCTCTTCGTTGTCTTTTCGTAGGTCGTCCTACTTTGCTCAATCGTTTTCCTGTATAAAAGCTAGTTGCCATAGGCCGTTCTTTCGTTCTGAGCTCTTCTGGTGTATGATCTACGTAATGCTCTATTGCTTCGGTATATTTAACTCTTTTTTCGATCAGTCCTTTTACTTCTATATTCCAAGTTCGAGCCTCGGTAGTAATATCAAAACGATCACCGACATTCACTATTCTAGAAGCCTTCACTGCCACACCATCTATTTTTACCTTTCCCTTTGAGCAGGCATTCGAGGCCATTGTCCTTGTCTTAAAAACACGGATAGCCCACAAATATTTATCTACTCTTACTTTCATTCTTTCTCAATAATAACATAGGCCATAGCATGTGTGTCCGTATGCGAAATGCTTACATGAGCACAGGTAAAACCCTTCTCTCGAAAACCTGCTAAGGTTTCTCCTTGTAATTTAATATCCGGATTTCCATGTTCATCCTTGATTGTTTCAATTTCAGGTAAACGCTGGTTACCAATAAACTTTACCCCATAGGCTTTTAGAAAAGCTTCTTTTACTGCCCATCGAGCGGCATAATGCATGGCAGGATTCTTCATGCCATCGCAATACGCAATCTCTCCTGCCGCGAATACATGGTGTTTGAAATCCTCGCTTCGCCCTATCTTATCCGCTATCCTAGCAATCTCTACCAAATCCGTTCCAATACCAGCTATCATAAACCGTAAAGATACTGATCTGTTCATGAATTGCTACGAATGTTAAAAAGTGAAAAATGAACAATTTTTACAAATTTTCATTTGTTAATAAATTGTTCCCGCACTATCTTTAGAGTGATAGAAATTTATTCATCACTTAAACTTCAAATTTATGGACGTAAGAATCAATACGCAGCGTTTTACCGCTGACTCTAAGTTGACCGACCTTGTCAACGAAAAAATTCAAAAACTTTCAACCTTCCATGATCGAATTACGACCGTAGATGTATTTCTAAAACTAGATAATGTTGTACATAACATCAAGGATAAAGTTGCGGAAATTAAGGTCCATATTCCCGGCCACACTTTCTTTATCAAGCACGAATCAAAAACTTTTGAAGAAAGTTTCGATCACTGTTTTCAGTCAATGACGAAACAAATTAAACGACATAAAGAAAAACTGCTGGCAACACATTAATTCAATTAAAGACCCCTTACCTCGGTAAGGGGTTTTATTTTTACACGGAATGATTTGCTTTCCAAATGCTAAGATTAATCTTGGTCTACAAATTTTAGGTAAAAGAGAAGACGGATTCCATGAGGTACGTACTTGTATGTATCCAATTCCTATTCATGACGCTTTGGAATTTCATCGAACAATATCCTTTGGTTTTAGACAATCTGGCAAGACATTAGATAATGCTCCTAAGGATAATATTATCGTAAAGACCTATGACTTGCTTCATCGTAAATTGGACTCCCTGCCACGCTTAGACATTCATTTATTGAAAAATATTCCTTTTGGTGCAGGTCTAGGTGGTGGCTCTGCTGATGCAGCGTTCTTTTTACATCAGCTAATCTCTTTTTTAGAATTAGATATCTCTATTGAACAACAAGAGGAATGGATTGCGGAGATAGGAAGCGATTGCTCTTTCTTTATTAAGAATAAACCAGCAATAGCCACAGGCCGTGGTGAGATTTTGTCTCCTATCAACCTAGACCTATCTCTGTATACTATTCAGTTAATTGCACCTGCTATCCATATAAGTACAGCTATGGCGTATTCTGGAGTCGTGCCACAAAAGGAACAAGCTGATTTACACACCACCCTAAGCGCTCCTATCACAAATTGGAAAAAGAATCTGATCAATGATTTTGAGTACAGTGTTTTCAAGAAAGAGCCTATATTATCCGATCTAAAGAAACAACTATATGATGGGGGGGCCCTTTATGCTTCTATGAGTGGAAGCGGAAGTGCAATGTTTGGGATATTTCCTAAAAACAAAAAAGCCAATATCAAAATAGATACTGGCTTTGAAGAATTTATCTGCTAGTCTTTACTTTACCTGCTCAACAATGCTTTTGAACGTTTCAGGTTCGTTCATTGCTAAATCCGCCAATACTTTTCTGTTTAAAGGAATATCTTTCTTATTCAATTTATCCATCAAGACACTATAACTCAATCCCTCCTCACGAGCTGCTGCATTAATACGGGCTATCCAAAGAGCGCGATAATCGCGTTTCTTTAGTTTACGACCTCTAAACTTATAGGTCATCCCCTTTTCTACAACATTCTTCGCAACCGTATATACGTTTTTACGTTTACCGATAAAGCCTTTGGCTTGCTTTATAACCTTTTTTCTACGTGCTTTACTAGCAACTGAATTTTTTGAACGTGGCATTTCTAATTATTTTTTAGCTTCTTAATTTTTATTATCCGCCGATTACAAGTAATCGTTTGATTAAGCGCTCGTTTGTACTATCTACAACACCTGCATGACGTAAATTACGCTTACGCTTCTTTGACTTTTTGGTCAAAATGTGACTTGTAAAAGCCTTTCTTCTCTTTATCTTTCCAGATCCAGTAACGCTAAAACGCTTCTTAGTACCGGAGTGTGTTTTCATTTTTGGCATATACTCAAAAAATTAAGGAGTGCAAAGGTATTTTTTCTTTTGGAAATCGCCAATTAAATGCGCTACTTTGTGCAAAATTATGAAACAAGCGCTTCTCAAAATGCATTTAGCGGTATTTCTATGGGGATTTACTGGTGTTTTGGGGCATGCTATTGAGCTCGAAGCTTTTCCACTTGTCTGGTATAGAGTGCTTCTAAGCTCCTTATTCTTCCTTATTCTACTTCTCTTAAGAAAGGAAAAATTGATGATTTCCATCAAAGAAATGCTCAAATTTGGTCTTATTGGAGCGATAATAGCTATTCACTGGTGCTGTTTTTATGGAGCGATTAAATATGCGAACGCTAGCATCGCCTTGGTTTGTTTAGCCACAGCCGGCATATTTACCTCCATTTTAGAGCCTTTTTTCTTCAAAAGTAAATTCAACTATAAAGAGATGTTCATTGGGTTCATTGCCCTACTGGGTATGTATTTTATTTATCGGTTTGAGTTTAAGTATGCCGTTGGTATTGGTATGGGTGTACTAGCAGCCATTTTATCTTCTTTATTTACTGTCATGAACAAAAAAATAGTAGATGGCTACTCACCTAGGCTTGTGGCTTTCTATGAAATATTTGCTGGTTTCCTATTTCTAAGTCTTCTGATGCCTATTTATATGGCCTATTTCCCCAAGGTCAGTTTTGCTCCATTAGTTATGGATTGGGTTTGGTTAATTGTACTAAGCTTATTCTGTACCGTATGGGGACAAGCGCTTGCATTAGAAGCTCTTAAGAAACTTTCATCCTTTACAACGGTACTTATGGTAAACTTGGAGCCTGTTTATGGTATTGTGCTTGCTCTTATCTTTTACCCTGGTAAACAAGCACTCGGTTGGGGGTTTGTGTTAGGGATATCTTTAATAGGGGGCAGCGTCATGATTCACTCTATAAGTATGTTACCTGCGGATAACAAAATCCGCAAACGACTCAATCTACGCCGAATATTCATTAGACGATAGTTGCTTTTTGATTTCTTGTATCGTAATTTTCGAAATATGATTTCAGACCTGATTCAAAAAATGCAAGAATTGGCGGCTACCGAAGGTTCATACAATTATGAGGTGCTTAAAATTGAAGCTACGGAACGCGATGGAGAGGATATAATGGCCAGCTACTCATGCAGCTATGATAACGCTAGACAGATAGAAGGTATGCTTAGTACGAACTTCAAACTTGATAAAAGTACGAGTTCAGTAATTATTGCAATTAAACGAGTTCCTAAGTAAAAAAAACACCATTATTATTATAATAATGGTGTTCACGTGTTATTCTATTTTATGAGTTCTTATTCCACTACTGGGAAGTCCACATCAACTTTAGTTAGCCCGTGTACGTAGTTTGTAAATGTTACTGAGATAACAACCGCTACGAAATCAATCAACGCTTTTTCATTATACCCTATCTCAAAAAATCGCTCTTTGGTTTCCTCACTTGCATGTCCAGCGTTTAAGGCCACCTCCCTTGCTAAGGTAGTAAGTGCGTTAAGCTTGGCATCCTCAATAGTCGCTTTTCGTAGAGAAACCGTATCCTCCTCAGTAAACCCTGCCCCTTTTGCAATAGCAGTGTGAGCCGATTTACAATACACACAATTATTCGCATCTGAAACAGCTAATTTAATGGCCTCAATTTCCTTAGCCGTAAAAGTTCCCTTACCTGCCTCTCCAGAGAATCCAAGAAAACTTCCTAAAGCATTACTCGAATAACCAATTGTAGCATAAAGGTTGGGCACCATGCCTAATTGTCCTTTTAACTGATCAAAAATTGCTTGGCTTTTTTCATCTACTTGGTCTCTCGTTGGTACGTTAATTTTTGTTTGTGTTGTCATGATTTTTTATTTAATTGTTTACGAAAACAAAGGTGGCACGATACCAACTTCCGCACAATGCACATCTTTCCTTAAGAATTGTACATTTTTCCCTTAACCTGCTTTAAGGGCTTCTTTTCGAAAAAAATTAGGTGCTACGCCCACTTGTTTTTTAAAAAACTTTGAGAAATGAGGCGTCTCTACAAAACCAAGTGTATTTGATATTTCTTCTATGTTCATCTGAGAATTCGAAAGGAGTCTTTTCGCTTCTAGGATCAAGCGTTCATTAATAACCTGTAGTGGGGACTGATCACTATATTGTTTAAAGAGATTGGACAGTGTCTTGGGAGATTTAAACAATAGCTCTGCATAATCTTTTACTTTATGCTTCTCCTTAAAATGCATTTCAACTAAAACATTATATTTCCTAATAACATCCAGTTTATTATCTGCAATCTTGGGATTCAACAATAGCTGTCTCGTGAGTCGAGTACTTTTAATTAACAATCTTTTGAGCACAATGCGCAACATCTCACCTTGAATATGGTCCTCATATTTTAACTCTTCGCGCAATACTTCAAAAATTAGCCCTAGGCTTCTTGTATCCTCTTCATTCAAATCTACAATAGGCACTTTGCTCGAACCATAGAACAAGTAACCATAACAGGATACTTCGTGATCATTGGTATTGATACAATAAAACTCTTTATTAAATGCAATCGATAACGCTTGAAAGTCTTCCGAAACAACTTCTACCTTGTTATGGGGAGTTAAGAATAATAGATGGTTCTCCGTTATTGAAACAGCTACCGTATCTATGATTAGATCTAGCTGCCCTTTGTATACCCAGATAATTCTAAACAAGGGTTCCTGATTCATTTTTTTATTTTCAATAGGGCAACTAAAGTCACTCATTTGAAACATCGAATGTTCTTCAGGTTTATGATAGGATAATTTCATTCCTGTTTTTCAAGAATAGACGTGTAAAGAGGTGTTTACTTTAAAACCAACTAGATTTTTTTCTTCTACGTCGACGCGTCGTCCCACCAAGTCCAAGCACACCTAGTAAAGTGCGCGTGAGAATGCTTGCTGCAGTTCGTCCAATTTGTCTTGTCGTCGGACTGGTTAATATTGTTTCTAATGTGCTTTTCTCTTTCCTTTTCCTTCCTGATTTCTTAGGTGTTTCTTTTTCCTTTTTCTCTTTCTCCTTTGTGGCTTCTTCTAACTTCTCATTGAGCATTTCATAAGCACTCTCGCTATCTATTGCCTGATTGTATTTTGCAGAAATCTTCGATTTTGATACAATATCCCGAATCTCATCTTCCGAAAGAATATCCATACGAGAGTTTGGTGCACGCATCAAAGTATGGACCAAGGGAGTTGGTCGTCCTTTTTCATCAAGTAAGGATATAAATGCCTCGCCTATTCCCATTTCAGTTAATAACTCATCCGCTCGGTAATACTCCGAAAGTGGAAAGTTCTTAGCTGCTTTTCGGATAGCATCTCGATCGTTCGCGGTAAAGGCCCGCAAAGCGTGCTGAATTTTCATCCCTAGCTGACTTAAAATTGAAGCTGGGATATCGGTTGGGTTTTGAGTGATGAAGAAAATCCCCACTCCTTTAGAACGAATGAGCTTAACAACATTTTCAATCTGTTCCAACAAAGCCTTAGAAGCATCGTTAAATACAAGATGCGCCTCATCTATAAAAATGACCAACTTTGGTTTTTCCAAGTCTCCTTCTTCTGGCAGGCTTCCATAAAGCTCTGCCATCATTTGTAACATAAAGGTAGAGAACATTTTAGGTCTGTCCTGCATATCCATAACTCGAAGTGTAGAGATTATCCCCCGTCCATCGTCATCGATGCGCATCAGGTCGTCTACCTCAAAGCTTTTCTCTTGAAAGAACTTATCGGCTCCTTGCTGTTGTAACCCGATCACTTTACGCAAGATCGTACCAACGCTTTGTGAAGATACATTTCCATAGTCCGCCTTCAACTCATCCTTTCCTTCATTGGTGACAAATTGAAGTACACGAATAAAATCTTTTAAATCGAGTATAGGCAATTTCTTATCGTCGCAATATTTAAAGATCATGGAAATGATACTTTCCTGCGTATCATTCAAGTCCAGTATTTTTGACAGCAACACAGGACCAAATTCCGTTACCGTAGCTTTTAATCGAGTACCGGGTTGTTCACTCAATGTAAGAAGTTCTAACGGGTAAGCACTTGGTTTATAATCTATTCCAATATGACGACTTCTCTTTTCTATATGTTTGTTATTCGTTCCAGACGCACCTAATCCACTTAGATCACCCTTAATATCCATTAATAAAACGGGAATACTCGCATCACTCAGACTCTCAGCCAACACCTGTAAACTCTTGGTCTTACCTGTTCCTGTAGCTCCTGCAATCAAGCCATGTCGATTTAAGGTCTTAAGAGGAATATTAATTTGTAAACCATCAATGGCCTCGCCTGCAAACATTCCGCAACCTATTAGGGCACTTTCACCTTCAAAGGTATAGGCCTCTTTCATCTCGTCTTGAAAACTCATAGGCGCAATTTACTAATTGTGAGTGAATTGTGTCTTAATCTTTATGTATTGATTAAATTAATGTTTTATTTTTAGATCGTGAAAGCGGCGCTTCAAGATGAACTAAATAAACTCAAAACTAAGGTTGAAAACTTAGTCAATGCTCATCAAAGTGCGCAAAAGGAAATTAAGACGCTTCGTGCGGATAAAAAGAAACTTGAGTCTGCCCTTGCTAAAAGTATGAATGCCTTGGAAGCAGAAAAGAATAAAGCACTTACAGCATCAACTGTGGCTAATAGTAAAGACAAAGCCAAAATGATCAGACAGATTAATCAGTATATTAAACTGATTGATACCAGCATCGCACAAGCTAAGGAAAAAGTATAAACTTAAGTGTTTATAGCCTCGATACCAGGAAGTTTCTTGCCTTCAAAAAATTCTAACATAGCCCCGCCACCAGTACTAACATAGCTTACTTTATCAGCTAGACTAAATTTATTAATAGCAGCAACGCTGTCTCCCCCTCCTATTAAAGAAAAAGACCCTTGAGCTGTTGACTCTGCAATTACATGTGCAATTGCTTTTGTTCCCGCCTGAAATTTTTCCATCTCGAATACTCCCATTGGACCGTTCCAAAGTATAGTCTTCGAATTGCGGATAAGTTCGCTAAACGTAGCCACTGATTCTGGACCAATATCTAAGCCCATCCAACCTGCCTCAATCTTATCGTTCGAACAAGATTTCGTATTAGCATCATTACTGAAATTATCAGCAATCGTACTATCTGTTGGAATTAAAAGTTGAACATTATTGGCTTTTGCTTTCTCTATCAATTCATTAGCAAGGTCCAATTTGTCTTCTTCACAAAGCGAGTTTCCGATTTCATTACCTTGTGCTTTTAAGAACGTATAGGCCATACCGCCACCAATAATTATATTATCGGCTACGGCAAGAAGCTTTTCTATAATCAAAATTTTATCGCTTACTTTCGCACCACCTAGTATTGCCGTGAAAGGTTTCTCTGCTTCGTTCAGAACTTTATTGGCATTGTTTACCTCAGCCTCCATCAATAAACCAAACATTTTATGATCGGCTGCAAAGTGTTGTGCGACAATTGCGGTAGAAGCATGGGCTCTATGAGCTGTTCCAAATGCATCATTTACGTAAACATCACCTAAGGTTGATAACTGCTCGGCAAAAACAGCATCACCTGCCGTTTCCTCTTTATGAAAACGAACATTTTCTAATAAAACGATATCTCCTGCCTGCATAGATGACTTTAACTCTTTTGCCTGTTCTATACTTTCTGCAAAACGAACCGCTCTATTCGTCAGTTTTGATAAATGAGGTAAAATATGTTTTAATGAAAATTTATCCTGTGGCTCCCCTTTAGGGCGTCCTAAGTGAGACATTACAATAAGCTTACCGCCTCCCTGCGTAATATGTTTAATTGTGGGTAGCGCAGCTTGCATTCGGGTATCATCGGTAATCTCCATAGCGTCATTAAATGGCACATTGAAATCTACTCTGAGTAATACATTTTTTCCTTGGAAATCGAAGTTTGAGATCTGACTCATAATTGTTTTTAATTAAAAAAAGCGCCCCATTGGGCGCTTCATTGTTTAATATTTTGATTAGCTAATTTTTCCAGCAAAGTAAGCCAAAATTCTTACTAACTGACTTACATATGAATTTTCATTATCATACCAAGAAACTGTTTTAACTAATTGAGTATCACCAACAGTCTGTACTTTAGTTAAAGTCGCATCAAATAAAGAACCATAAGTAGTACCAATAATATCGCTGCTTACAATTTCATCTTCGGTATAACCATAACTCTCGTTAGCCGCTGCCTTCATAGCTGCATTAATTTCTTCTGCTGTTACTTTCTTATCAAGCACTGTAGTTAACTCCGTTAGGGAACCTGTAGCTGTTGGTACACGCTGAGCACCTCCATCTAATATCCCTTTTAGTTCAGGCAATACAAGCCCAATGGCTTTAGCAGCACCTGTACCAGCGGGAATAATATTTTCGGCAGCTGCACGTGCACGTCGTAAATCTCCTTTACGGTGCGGAGCATCTAGTGTATTTTGATCATTTGTATAAGCGTGAATAGTTGTCATTAAACCAGTCTTAATCCCAAATTGATCGTTTAATACCTGCGCCATAGGAGCCAAACAGTTTGTGGTACATGAAGCACCAGAGATTACAGTTTCACTTCCATCAATGATTTCATGGTTTACATTGTACACAATAGTTTTTAAATCTCCCGTAGCAGGAGCTGAAATAACAACGCGCTTCGCACCAGCGGTGATATGCGCCTCAGCTTTTTCCTTATCAGCAAAGAAACCAGTACATTCTAATACCACGTCTACGTCGTGCTGTCCCCAAGGGATTTCAGCAGGATTAGCCTGCGCATAAACGTTGATTTCATCTCCGTTTACCGTTATCGAATTATCAGAATGAGTTACTTCTTGCTCAAAACGTCCTTGTGTGGTGTCATACTTTAACAAATGAGCTAAAACCTTAGGTGCGGTTAGGTCATTCACGGCCACTACATCAATACCTTCCATGTTATAAATCTGACGATAAACCAAGCGGCCAATACGTCCAAAACCATTAATTGCTACTTTTACTGTACTCATTAGAATGTAATTTGTTTAAATTGAGGTGCAAAGGTAATCGGACAAAAAGGAATTACCAATATGAATTACTAAAAACTAATAATAAATGTTTGGTAAATTTAAAAACCGAAATATATTTGCACTCCTTTTAAGCCGCGTTCGTCTAGGGGTTAGGACGCCAGGTTTTCATCCTGGTAACACGGGTTCGATTCCCGTACGTGGTACAACATTAAACTCCCGATCAAGATCGGGAGTTTTTTAATATATGAACGGAAGAAATATTGTTTAATTCATAATAGTGAGTAAACAGTATCTCGCTTTATGCTGGTATAACTAATCCAGTATAGGTTAATCACCTACTACATTGTACTCTAGATCAATTATCAAGTCTTCTGGCGAACAGCTCTTCGTGAGATAAGACCGAGAATAACCTTGACGTTTTAGAGATTCCTTTAGTTGTTCAAATACAAAATTTCCTTGCTGATAATGCCCTGAACAATTAGTTGCCTTGGATATTACGCCATTATTAACGAACAGTTCGCCTGACGCAGCTACAGACCCACCGGCAAGTATTGATGAGTGATGAAGTAAATAAATTTTATTGGCGTTACTTGCATAAATATTTCCTTCTTGGTCCATTACAAAAATAGCCGCCCGACCAGAGTGTGACCAATCAGCCCCTTGGGTATCAAATAATTTACCTTGAGCATTGTATAATTTATTGTTCTTAACTGTTAGTTTTAGTGCTTGTCTTTGCGATTTATTATAATAGATAACGTATGGTGGGCAAAGAGCGGGTAATTGCCATACACATCCTCCATTTTCACCAATATAACGCCTTTGGAGATTTGATGTTTTATAAGGAGTATAGTTTATATCTACAAGGTCAATCTTATTTACTCCGTTTCCACCTCTTTCAAATGTTAGTTTAACGGGGTACCCTGTTGAACTCTTCGCTTCACATTCACATTTGTGAGATGAAGTATACTTACAATTGGTTCCTCCGAACCACCAATTATTACTTGCACCCACATGCCCTTGGGCAATTGCCGCACCTTTTAATGTATAAGTATCTTGATTTTTTCCTAGTTCTCCTCCGGTTAAAGTTAACTTCAGCGTACCCAGAAAAGCGAAATTCAATTTCCCTGGATCATGATTAAATGTTGTTTCATTGGCACTCACTCGAGCGGTAAACCATTTGGCTACGGCAGAAGTTCCATGCCTACCTACTTTAAAAGTCATGCTGCCATCATTACCAGTATATGTTTTTTTTAAGCCATCATAAATTTTACCATCTGGGTCTTGGTCTTTGGAAACTGAAAATTCAGTTATGGTGTAGCTCGCCGATATATTTTTATAACCCTTTGCCGATAAAGGCATTTTTACCACATTGTCATGGTAACTCATTCCTAAAAGGTTATCAGAATGTACGTGCTGTGTTTGCCCGGTAGATTGATCAAAGATCATTACCAAAGCAAACAGTAAAAAATAGTTCTTCATAGTTTGATTTGTGTTTTGGTTTGAACCACAAAGTATTACCTAAAAAACAGAACATCAATACTACTTTCATAGTACTACCCAAGAACATCAAAACCTTATACGAAGAAACAATCTCACCTCAACAGAAGACAAAGTCTATCTAAGTGTAATTATATTTATAATAGTTTATGACGAAAAAACAGTACGTATTGTTAGGACATGCTTATAGACTCCAATGATGGCAACACTAACGGCAATATTGCAATTCCAACTCCTGCAACACTCATAGCAAACTTGTACTTGGAGGTCATTTCGATTCGGCATCTCAATGTGACAGCGCCTCCGTTATTCGCCTCTACTGGTTAATTATGATTTTAAAATTTTCAGCACAGATTTATTTTCTGGTGTATTAATTTCGATAAAGTATAAACCAGGAGTACTCTTCAGCTCCAGTTTCTCTGAAATAAATTCATCAAATTTTATAGTTTGTACTATTTGACCTGAAATACTTTTAACCACAATTTCAACATTTTTATATACTCTGTCCAGTTCTATTGTAAAGTAATTTTCTGTAGGGTTTGGGTAAATTTTTACACCATTATTGCTTACTAGGTTCACTCCAACTACAGTTACAGGAACACAATCGGTAGTATCCATACAGCCATTTTGGCTAAGTATCACAGCATAGTTTCCGGTAACATTCGGAACAAAATATTGATTTGTGGCATTCGCTATAATCGTATTATTGTCACAATCAAACCACTGATAGGCACTAAGAGTATCCGCGCTTATAATGCTATCATTTGCTACTATAGTATTTGTGTCTAGTTGCACTTTATTAAAATGTACTCTCAAAACACTATCGCAACTTGATCCATTAATGTTAAAGAAGGCTTGTTGATACACACCAGTATTAGAATATATAAAACTGTTTAATGATAAGTTTGTACCACAATTAGTAATGCTAGTGTCTAATAATTTTTGGCAGAAATCACCAACTGATACAAAATAATTCTGTAGCCCATAACCTTCCATGCTGTTACCCAGATTTGACAGTTGTAAGGTATCGGCATAATAGCCTTGTATGGATAGTTTATCATTCAGTCCGGCCTTTATATCTGTTATGCCCAAGGCCAAAGAATTAAATTTATATGTATTTCCACTAGAATCTATTTTATAAATATCACCGGTAAGGTTATACGGATGCCGTTGGTATCCGCCAAGAATAATATTAGCTAATGAATCCGTTGTTATACTCAGGTAGTCGTAATCATTTGAATGAATACCATGTATTTCATGCGACCAAAGCCAGTTCCCATTTGTATCTGCTTTAGCGATGTAATTATTATGGAGAAATTGTAACTTGTATAAATAGGCTAAGTTATTACCTTTATCAAAAGTAATGAGTCGTGTTCTTGGACAAACAGAATCCAAAATCCAATTTACATTATCAGTGCTATCCAAAGAAATAATAACGCCCTGCTTATGCGTACTTATGGAATAGCTTCCATAGCTACCTAAATTAACTGGGTTTACTGCTGTACTAAAATTGCAAGCAAAAGCAATCCCTCCTTTTTTATCAAAATCAAAATCAACAGGGCCCTCATTATCGAGAAAATAATTGCTAAACTTATATACTTTAACCGTATTGCCTAAAGAATCGAGTTTGACAACTCGGTCTTTGGTTTGACCGTTAGAGATATCTATCGTAGGAACACCAGTAAAGGTATAGAGCCCAGCATTTCGCATAGTAAAGTAAATGTTCTCGTTATCATCTATTCTTACTTTAAGGTTACTATAGTTTGAGACGCTTCCTAATAAATGTTGTGCCCAATCAAAATTCCCATTTTGGTCCAGGCGTATTAGATATTTCTTAGAATTTAAATTACTTCCAATTGGGAAGTATCCTAAACCCGGGTCTGCATCTTCAATACCGAAAACTGTTCCGAAAATAGCTACGGCGCCGGTTGGACTTACTGCAATCTCTGGGCTGAAGTGATTTATATAATGAAAATTAAAAAATCTTTGATAAATAATCTGCCCTATACTATCTATTTTGGTCAGTACAATTGTTTGTGCACTATCGGTAATAATAATTTGGTTATCATGTCCTAATAACCCTTTATATTTTACAAGTTGATATGTATTCCCGAAATTATCAATATCCATTTTGGGCTCAGGTAACAACAAGTTACCGTTCAACAAATGTCTTGAATCTACAGTAAAAAGATCACCACCAAGTTTTATATAAAAAAGGTCTTCCCCATTACTGCTTAGATTAGTACCAATATTCCAATTCGTAAGACTCATACTGCCATTGTTATATCCAGTAAGAAAAACATTTTCATTAGCATTTGTAACAAGATCATGCAGTTGTTGTCGAGACCCTGCATTTGAGGAGGGCCATTCACCGATTCTTCTATTCGTAACAAAGTTCCCTGTAGAATCATATTTAACTAGGAATACATCGTCATAAGAACCAGTACCAGTCAATGGGTTAGTGTTATTAAAATAAACTTTTCCATGAAAATTTCCTCCAACATAAATATAATCATGGCTTATGCTCATAGCATTCGCAGTCGCATTTACAAAGGAAGAAGAGGCCACAGGAACAGAATGAATACCGTTGGTCCAAATAAACCCTAAAGTATCATCTACTTTAACAACGGCTGACGTCCCAAGAGGATAAATTGGTTGCAAACTATTTGTATCAGGATTTACTTCATGATTAACATTGTTTAAAAGTAGATAGATGTATCCTCGAGAATCTTGTTCAATATCTACAATCTTGCTTTTGAAATTATTTGAGTTAGAGAGGTTCGAATTGAAAATACCTGCTTCAACTAAATTACCTGTTGAATCTAAAAGTGCAAGGAATAAATCAGGGTCAATCCCTTGATTATGCAAGTAATGAGCAGGGACTTCTTTAGGGTTTGCATTCATTACAGAGTCTTCAAATCTTCCAGTAAATAAAATATTTCCATCAGACAATACTTTATGAGTATAGTTTGTATTATTTCCGTTGAATGAGTATGACCAATTATATTGACCAGAAGTATCCATTGAAATAATAAATGAATTAGTTCCACCGTACAGTCCGTTGGCCTTTTTGGCAGTATCCAATGCAAAGCCGGCATTGGGATTCATGTCAACGACTCCTTTGTAAGATCCTGAAAGAATTATTGCATTTGTAGAACCGATATCGACTGACATAGGGCAGCTATAAAAGTTAGGCGCAATATTAGTCGTAAAGTCAAATTGTTTAACCCAAACAAATTGCCCTAGTTCATTTAATTTGAGAAGAAAAGTATAGCTAACGTTAGAAGGAGTACTAAGATAGGCAGTTGACACACTTGGGTCAAAGTCTGTTGTGCCGGTATAGCATCCAACTACATATATATTATTATTGGCATCAACCGCTATTGATTTGCTAACATTTTCACCACTTGTATAGTAATAATTACTATAACCATCTAATTGTAACCTAGGTAGAGTCTTTACCCAAATTATTTGCCCCAATGAATCGTACTTGCTAATAAATATAGCATCTGTGTTTGGCGCTTTTATATACTGGTAAGTGTTACCTTGTTCATAATCTAGCAGTCCTGAATATCGACCAATAGTTATAATATTGGCATCAGAATCTTCAATCATATTAAGGCCGTAAGTAGTACTATTTGCACTAATTGATTTTGCCCAAGTAAAGTCTTGAGATTGCGCGTTGAACACAAAAAAAAGTAGTAATGCGCTGAGAGTACGTTTCATCTTGTAAAGTTAGAGTATACTTGCGGTTCTGTCGCATCTATTTCAATGAGGTAGACGACAAATTTATTCTTGTCTCGGTAAATAGCACTTATGCTGAGGAACTTTGGGTAACCAACGGTACCTGTAAAACCACATGAACGCAGATTTTGAAAGACGTTAACCTGTATCCTTAGTACACTTTTTATGCGAGAGCATCAAATTTAGAAATTTTGATCAAAATGTTTACCCCAACAATAGTAAAAGCCTCATAAACTGGATGTTTACAAGGCTTTCTAAATTTAAACGTGACCCCGAAGGGATTCGAACCCCTATCATCAGAGCCGAAATCTGATATTCTAATCCATTGAACTACGGAGCCAATACAAGGTGCAAATTAAAGCTAGCCCAGCATATAAAGCAAAAAAAGAAATTAAAAATAAATCCTAGTTCTGTACGAGGAGATACTGTACTTTTATGTTCGATGTCAGACAAAGCTGAAAAAACATTCGATAAGAAGGGATTAAGCTTCCGTGAAAAATGGCACGAAATTATTTTTGGACATCATACCAAAGAAGGTAAGGCATTTGACGTTATTCTGTTGTGGGCCATTCTTTTGAGTATTCTTGCTGTAATATTAGAAAGTGTAAGCGAGATAAGAGTTAAATACGGTTCTATTCTTACAACCCTAGAATGGATCTTTACCATACTCTTTACTATAGAATACGTGCTTCGAATTTTTATTTCTAAGAAACCGCTAAAGTATATTTTTAGCTTCTTTGGAATTGTAGATCTTCTGTCCACAATTCCTACTTACCTAGCTATGTTCTTCGTAGGACCTCAATACCTAGCAACAATTCGGATTTTCAGACTACTTAGAGTTTTTAGAATTCTAAAACTTACACGTTATATGGGAGAGTCCAGATCTCTGGGTCAGGCTTTGTTGGCGAGTCGTGCTAAGATCACCATTTTTATGGGTGTTATTCTGAGTATTACTGTACTTATTGGTACCGTCATGTATATCGTTGAGGGGCAGTACCCAGAAACTGAATTTACAAGTATACCCAGAAGTATATACTGGGCTGTAGTTACGATTACCACTGTTGGATATGGTGACATCGCCCCTCAGACAGCTTTCGGACAATTCTTATCGGCCGTACTTATGATCTTGGGTTACGCAATTATAGCCGTTCCAACGGGCATCGTGACGACTGAAATGGCAAAACAGCAACAAAGTAAACGTAGTTGCACCCGATGCGGCCAAAAAAACAATACCCCAGATGCTCGCTTCTGCAAAATATGTGGCGAGCGTCTGCCAACCAATTAAAAAATAAAAAAGGACGATTATTAATTTTTAATTCTTACTTTTTCGTCTTTAATTAGTCATTTATGAATTACACATCTACTGAACGCTTTATGCGGTATGTACAAATTGATACCCAAGCCGATCCTGAATCAACTACCTTTCCTTCTACTGAAAAACAAAAAGATCTAGGAAAACTTTTAGCAAGTGAGCTAACCGAAATGGGAGCACAAGATGTTGATTTTGATGAATATGGTTATGTCTATGCCACCATCCCTTCGAATATTGAACAAGATGTTCCCGTTATTTGTTTCTGTAGTCATATGGATACTGCTCCGGATTGTAGCGGAACTAATGTAAAACCTATTCTGCATGAGAAATGGGATGGTAGCGATATTGTATTACCAGACGATAACACACAAGTGATAACGACTGAAGAACACCCTTACCTAAAAGAAAGAGTTGGCGATGATATCATTACAGCCTCTGGTACAACGCTACTTGGTGCGGACGACAAGGCCGGTGTAGCTATTATCATGGATTTAGCCCATCAACTACTTAATGATTCGAGTATCAAACATGGTAAAATACGAATTTTGTTTACCCCAGATGAAGAAGTAGGCCGCGGCGTAAATCATGTAAATATGGAAAAATTAGGTGCTGATTTTGGCTATACGTTAGATGGTGGAGAAAGGGGATCACTTGAGGGAGATACCTTTAGTGCAGATGGAGCAGAGGTTACAATTCATGGTGTGAGTGCACACCCCGGTTATGCTAAGGATAAACTAGTAAATTCTTTAAAGATTGCAGGTGAGTTTTTAGATGCGCTACCGAAGAATGAATGGAGCCCAGAAACTACTGAAGGAGAACAGGGCTATGTTCACCCTATCAGTATGAATGGTATTGCAGAGAAGACTACAATTCACTTTATCGTTCGGGACTTTACAACGGCCAAGCTTCAAGAACACGAAACACGTTTAAAATCAATTCTTGATGAGATTATGGAAAGACATCCAAAAGCTCATGCTGATTTTAAGGTAACAGAACAATATCGCAATATGCGCGAAATGTTAGATAAATACCCGCAAGTGGAGGCCAATGCAGCTAAGGCTATGGAACGAGCTGGAATAAAGGTTCAAAAGCAACTTGTTCGCGGAGGAACTGATGGTTCTAGACTCTCCTTTATGGGACTGCCCTGCCCAAATTTGTTTACAGGTGAAATGGCTATACACTCTAAGCATGAGTTTGTTAGTGTTCAAGACATGCAGAAAGCAACTGATATGTGCATTGAGCTTGTGAAGATCTGGGTTGAGCAATAAATTAGCGAATAACGGTTACATCTCCCTTTAGGGTATAAGTGCTTTCGTCGCTAGCGCATTTATAGCGCAGGAAGTAATAGTATGTACCAATATCTGCTTGCTTACCATTTTGATAGGTTCCGTCCCACCCATCTAAGTGGTTATTCGTTTCCCATACTTTCTGTCCCCAACGGTTTACAACAAAAAACTTAACCTCATCCATAGTCAGTGGTGTTCTTAACCTAAACTCTTCATTCCTTCCATCTCCGTTTGGAGAAAAGGCAGTTGGAATAAAGACCTTATTACAACAATTGGCGGGGTCAACGAAAACATAGGCTTGTTCTTCACAACCAATGGCATCAATTACTCTAATTTGTTTGATGCCTGATCGTTGATCGAATATTGAAGGTGTATTTCCCTCGGTCCCCGACTCAGATGTCCAATGATACGTTATTGGATTGATTGCCCCAGCAACAAATACAGAAGCTGAACCGTCATTACCATTTCCTTCGCAACTTACGTCTTGCTTACTGACACTAAGCACCATCTCAGCGGGGTCATCATTCACCGTTAGTAAAGTATCTTTATTACACCCATTGGTATCCCGTACCGTTATGATGTAATAACCAGCAATGAGTCCACCAAATTCGCCAGAAGCATTCGTCTGTTGGTTCGGAGATATCGAATATTCCGAGGGTATCGTGATATTCGAGCCGATTTCGATACGTCCTGTTTTTAGATCACAACGATTATCCGTAATCTGAATATTATTAAACGATATATCTGGTGGGCTTGTCAATGTAAATGTTGTTGTATCACTGCACCCTAATGGAGCATTTGCTATAAGGGTATAACTTCCAACGGCAAGATTTTCGAAACGTCCATTGCTATTCGAAACGTTTGTAGGCATTAAGGTATAGGACGTTGGCAAGCTTGTAGGAATACTGTTCACGATAACCTGTCCATCTCTTTTTGAAAAACAAGAAATATTATCAGTAACAAGTCCATTAATATAAACTTTGGTTGCAGTATCAACAATGGCTGTCTGGTTCAAGACACAACCCTTACCATCTTTTATTTGAAATGCATAAGTGCCTGCAGGTAAACTTGTAAACGTATTGTTCGCTTGAAAGGGACCACCATTAAAGGCGTATTCCAATGCACCTGTATTAGAACTCGTGGCAGCAATATTGATGATCCCATCTCCTCCCGGAAGGCAGCTCTCATCAATAATTGTTGAATTCGAGGTAATCGGATCAATAATTCTGATGGTATAGGCTATTTGTTGTTTAGAAGATATAGGACAACCATCATCTTGAAAGGTTACAAAAAAGGAATAGTCCGTTCCAGGTACTAAAGGAGTTGGAACCGTAAAATTGAAATTGACAACGGGGTTCTGAGTATTATTACCTGTAATTGTATAATTCATTCCACTTGGAACACCAGAAAGTAATACATTGATATTTCCATTATCAGGGTCTTGAGCTGCTATGGTAAATGATAGTTGACTATCCGCATTACAGACTTCTATAACATTTGAAGAGGTTATATCTCCAGCACTGGTCACTCCAAACGCCCCGTCTGGTGATAGGTTATTACAATTATTGAGTACGATAAAATTCATCTCACGCATCATGCTTCCAACCAAAACTCCATTCCTATACTCCTCTATCCTATTTACTACTAAGGAGGTTTGGGTTTGACTGGGCACAAAGCTCAATTGACCATTTTGTGCATTGAAATTAAATGAACTCGCTGCAAGAGGCTGCGCACCACTAAATCCGGCCAAATAGGATACTAAACTAGCACTTCCCCCATTAGCAGTTAAACCTGATACGAGACTAAATCTTAAAGAATCTGCATTAGAATCTACCGCACCAATATTATATTCTTGAAGTTGATTAATACAGAAAAAAGGAGTTGGTATAGTAGTAAGGGTAGGACTACTGTTTGGACCAAGAGTATTATTAAGCACAGCTTCAATATAAGTAATTCCACCACCGCCTTGACCAATTTGAATATTGGTTATCGCACTTGAACGTCCTAATTGACTAGAAACCATCTGTCCTGTAAATGCGAACCTCCAATTTGCCGAAACTTGTGACAAGGTTACAGTTGCCCTAAACTTAAACACAGTAATACCAGGTATGGCGCCATTGGGAGACTTACAACGTGTATTATTGCTATCTTGAGGACAGACGGGTGTAATTTCTTTTCCATATTCTCCATAGCGTTGACAAGTCAAGGTTGTAAATACAGAACCATTGTTTGTAACGTTCACTAGCGCAGCGGTATTTGGATCAAAGAAATTAGGATAAGAAGAACCGCTACAGTCCCCAAATATGTTTACATAGACTTCATACTGCAGACCACTGATGTGTCTGTATCCTATTTCCGCCGCAATTCCGTGAGTAGCTTGCGCAGAAGTACTCATTCCTAATAACAGAACAAAAAATAATATCCTTTTCATGGCGTTTAGTAAAGATAAGAACAAATAGGACTATTGCTGATGGACAATTTAGCTAAAAGCATGTATTAACAATAAGAAAGGCACCCTTTTAGGGTGCCGCTCAGATTATCAATTTAATACAAATTAAGCTTTTTCTACAACTATGCTGCTCGCACCTCCGCCACCATTACAAATCCCAATTGCACCATACTGCGCATCATTTTGATGCAACACATTAATTAATGTAACTAAGATACGCGAACCAGAACTACCTAAAGGATGTCCTAAACTTACCGCTCCACCGTTTACATTCGTTTTAGTATTATCAATACCTAACTTATCCATATTAGCAATACCAACTACACTAAATGCTTCATTCAACTCGAAGAAAGCAATATCGTCCATTTTTAGCCCAGCCTTCTCAACTGCTTTAGGTACAGCCAAACTTGGTGCAGTAGTAAACCATTCAGGTGCTTGCTCCGCATCGGCAAATGAAACAATCTTAGCCAGCGGTTTTAGACCCATTGCCTCCATTTTTTCTTTACTCATGAGTACAAGCGCACTAGCGCCATCGTTCATAGTACTCGCATTAGCAGCTGTAACACTCCCCTCTTTATCGAATACAGGACGTAAGGTTGGTATTTTTTCAAACTTTACGTTATACGGTTCCTCATCTTGATCCATTACAATATCATCCCCACGACGTTGTGGAATAACAACAGGAACAATCTCATTCTTGAATTTCCCAGCCTCAATAGCGGCTTGGCTTCTTTTGTAACTCTCAATTGCGAACTCATCTTGAGCTTCACGTGAAATATTACACTCATTCGCACATAACTCTGCGGCATTTCCCATCATATATTTATTATATACGTCGAATAAGCCATCTTTTGCCAAGCCATCTACCAATTTTGCGTCTCCAAATTTGTTGCCCCAACGCATAGTAGGTGCATAAAATGGAACGTTACTCATGCTTTCCATACCACCCGCAACGACTACGTCGGCATCCCCAAGCATAATACTTTGTGCCCCAAGCATAACTGACTTTGAACCACTTGCACAAACCTTATTAATCGTTGTACAGATTACGTTATCTGGAAGACCAGCAAACTTAGCGGCCTGACGAGCAGGTGCTTGCCCCAAACCAGCCTGTAGTACATTACCCATTAGTACTTCTTGTACATCTTCAGGTTTAATTCCTGCTTGCTCTACGGCTCCTTTTATAGCAAACGAACCTAGTTCTGTTGCAGAAAACCCTTTTAAACTCCCCCCGAAACTCCCCATCGGTGTGCGCACCGCGCTAACGATATAAACTTCTTTCATATTTTTTAATTTTTTGTCCCGTCATGGGCGGAACGAATTTAAGACTGAATGCGGTAAAATAGACGGAATAGAATTAAAGATTATACACCGTTGACATAACATTAGGGTTAATTAAATATGACCTCTTATTGAAACCTATAAGCTCTCATTTTCTTGTAATTCCATAACGGAGATGTCTTGATTTGTGTCTTGCATAAATCCACAATATCGACAATCCTCTTTGCCGCAGCCCTCATAAAAATCATGATCCATGATAGCCGTATATGTATCCTTGATTTGTTTTTTTACTAAAGTTATATCCTCAGCAGTAAACGTAAACTCTACCGGATCTGGGATTTGTTTTGTTTCCTTATCAGGTTCAACAAAAACATACTTTGCGATATGGACCGGTAAGATATATTTCCGACTTTCATCGGCCAGAATTTTATAAAAAACTGCTTGGCGCCAATAATCTCCACCTTGCCGTGCTTTCTGCGTACGGCCTTTAGGATTTGGTTTCTTTAGTTTACTTTGTGCATAAGCACCTTCTTTATCTCCTGTTTTATAGTCGATAAACCGTACTTCATTATTGTAGAATTCTACTTTATCTATAAATCCTTTAATCTTAATACCATCTACAACAGCTGCCACATGTTCTTCAAGTCGAACATCTTTACACCAAGTATCTATAAACTTATCGTACATGCCTGAAAGGATTTGCTCGCCGTATTCTTTTTTCAGGCTATATCCCTCGTTGGAAAATTTAGCCCGTTGTCCATACATCTGATGTTCCAACAGCTTCATAAGTTCTTCCTTACTAGGAAAGTTGTTTCCATTGGCCTGCATCTGAACAAAAAAATCTTCTAATGTATCATGAATAACTGAGCCAAAAGTCATGCTCTCGTTCTTACCGGATGGAGCTCGTAGGATTGACTTCACATAGAAACTTATAGGACAATCCAAATAGCTATTCAGAGCTGAAACATTCATTTGAAAATTCTCTAGCTGTCTATCAACATACTCTTTTTCTAACTGTTTCAATTTTACTTTGGTCGCTTCGACGTATAAACTCGCATATGGCACTAGCTCTTCTCTGCTCATCTCATTCTTCTGACGTATAGCTTGCAGTTCTTCTTGTGCATCTCCAAACATTTCATTCACAAAAGCACTTGAACTTTTCTGTTTCCCATTTTGATCCTGTTGGTAATAACTTACATACAATTGCTTCTTTGCTCGGGTTATCCCAACATAAAAAAGTCGACGTAATTCTTCATCATCTTTTTCATCTGTCGTGGTTTGAAATATATTCGGTGGGATCTTTAAACTATGAAATCCTCCCTTGCGTTTATCCTCCCATTGATCATTCACACAGCCTAACATGAATACATGTTCATATTCACGCCCTTTGGCCCCGTGATAGGTGTACACTTGAACACTTTTTTCGTTCCCGAAGACCTTGTTATACTTTAATTGAATATCATTATCCTCAAATGCTTGTACATTGTCTAAAAACTGTTCTAATGACACATCGGGACGGCGCTCAGATTCTTCTTTTATTAAATCATAAATACTGTTCAGTAGCTCTAACTTCTCAAACTTATCTTCACTTTTTAAAATGTAATCGATAAGGTTTAGCCTATGACTTACGATATCCATCAAGCGATACAAACTATTGTTTGCTTTAGCCTTAATTAGTTTTTCCAATAAAACAACGACCTCATGAATTCGGTTAGCGCTTTGGTTAAAAAGCGTCAATCCATGTCCTTCTTTTTCATCTAATACGTATTGTCTAAGAGACTTTCGATCTACTTTCTTTTTCCCCTTATTATAATTATAACAATCTATATAAAGCTTTGATACATCCTGTGGGTCAATCTCAAAAAGGTCATAATGCAATATTTCAAATAACAAGTCATCTTCTGAATAAGGAAATTTATTTTCTGATTGAATATAACGCAGCATATTTAGAACCTGTTTTGTAAAAACAAAGTGCAGTAAACTTGTACTTGCCTTAGTAAAAAAAGGAATATCTTTTTTAGCCAAGTACGCTCCCATGGTGCGGCAATAAGAGTTTTTAGTGCAGAGAATCGCAATTTCATTGTGCTTGGTTCCACTTTTTAGCAGTTGATCTATTTCATTGACAATATAAACATATTCATAATGCGGGTTGGGGTGCTCTATAAGGATAGGCTTCGTGTCAAGCTGTGTGTTTGATGTATTAAATGAAATAAGCTCTTTACTAAGGTCTGGCATTTCATAGATCAAGCGCTGTTTATTATGCTCAATTAGCTTCGTTGCACTATTTAATATTCCTTGATAAGAACGATAGTTTGTTTTAAGGCTTATGGAAGTTAATCCTTGATCGGCATACTTCTTTCGATAGTTAGATAGGTTATCTAAATTTGCTCCTTGAAAACGATAAATCGCTTGGTCATCATCTCCTACCACAAAAACATTTGGACTCGTATCGTAGTTCGTAAGTAAATGAACTAGCTCCAATTGCGTACCATTGGTATCTTGCATTTCATCTACCAATAAAAATTGAAATCGCTCTTGAAGATCGTAGAGCACCCCTTCATCCTTTTTCATGAGTTCGATTACCCAAAGGATCATATCAGCGAATTCGTATCGATTATGTTCTTTTAATATATCCTGGTATGCATCATAAAGTTTAGCACCCTGAATTGTTTTCTCATAGCGTTTGATCTCATTTTGAACTGCTGCTTTGAGTTGCCCCTTGGTAGGTCCTCTTGAGGATCGATTGGCATCATCATTTTTTAATTCTTCAAGATGTTCTTCAACTTTACCTATGAGTTCTTGACTTGTCCACCCTTCTTGCTTTATTTTAGAAAAAAGATTTCGTAAATAACCGATATTCTTAGTTGGGTTCTTGGGACTATAGAACAAGTTGTCTTTGGGCATGCGCAGTACCAACTTCGTCATATAGTTTAGTTCCTCCAGTTCAGTGATAAGCTCCAGTTGATCTTTCTTGAAATAGTTTAGATTGTTTTGAATAACCTCGCTACAAAATGAGTGATAGGTATGTACGTTTATATGTCGAGCTGTTTTAGGGCCTATCAATCTAAAAAGGCGATCTCTCATATTCTTCTGTCCTTCATCGGTAAATGTGAGACACAATACATTCTGAGGTTGCACTTGTGCATCACTTCTTAAGAGATTTGCAATCCGCATCGAAAGGATTTGTGTTTTTCCCGTTCCAGGACCTGCCAATACTAGTACTGGACCATAAATAGTATCGACTGCTTTTTTTTGTTCTGGATTTAGGCGTGCGTACTCCTTTTCAAACAACTCATCCTTTTTCATACTTGGGCCTAAAGATAATTATTTGCAACATAAGGTGTTTATGTCCTAGCAAGAAGTTCTATCTATACGCTTAAACAAAGCTGCGCAGATGATATTTCACAAAATTCTTTCGTAAAAAAAATCCCGACCTTAACAGTCGGGATAATATACTTATTTTGAAATGTCTCTAGAATCTAGGACATGCAAAGTTATATGTCTTCGTTTCGTTCTTGATAAAGCAACCGTTATAGATTAATGAAACCTCTAAGGCACCTTGTCCTTGTGTTGCTTCTGTTAAGCTTGATAAGTTTACGTCATAACTAAATCCTAGTTTAGCTTTAGCCCATTCGAAACCAATATATGGTGAAACTGCATCATTGTATCGGTACCAAGCCCCTAGGTAAAAAATTGTACTTTTTGCTTCGTCCTCATGATAGGGGTTTAAAACAAAACCAGCAGCACCACCAATTAATACTTCGTATGCTTTTCCTTGCTGTTGGTAAGCACCACTACCGTATAATACCATATTATCATTCATTTCAAAAGAACCACCTAATACTGCTGTAATTCTTGAATTCAATTTGTAATCGTCTCCTAAGAATGTCTCTACAGGCTGTGTGATATGGTAATAAGAAACACCACCATATAAGTTAGTATGATCACTCACCGCACCAGAATACATAATTCCTGCATTAAAATCAGGATAAGGATCCATAGTACCTAAGTTTTCACCACTAGGGTAAAGTGTTGTTCCTGTAATAGGGTCATACATACTTTCGAAAGTTAGTTTGTTTACATCCAAGCTTTTTTGAACTAAGTAACCTTGTACACCGATAGAAAGTGTTTGTGGACGATCTGGATCATCGCTCAGTCTTTTGTGATACGCTAATGAAAGACCAGCTGTTACATTTTGAAGTGCTCCAGAACCAGATTTATCGTATAAGCCTAAGATACCCACACCAAGTGCATCTCCATTTAACTTATCTTTAAGTAAAGACATATCGTATGAAACGGTACCTGTAAGATATGGAGTTGCATTAATTGCTCCCCATTGATCACGATAGTTAGCTGAAAGTCTCCAATCACAATTAACCAAACCTGTATTCGCAGGATTCATGGTAAGTGGTGAAGTAAAATACTGAGTAAAGTGTACATCTTGCCCTATTGCTTGGAAAGACAAGAAAATACAAAGTGTAAAAATTATTTTTTTCATGCGTATTTTTTTTGCTTAGTCTTTTAAGACTAATTCGTTGTTAAAGATAATTTGAGATCTTGAATTAAAAAAATATTGTTAATAATAAGACGTAATTAATTTGCTATTTGGTTGGTTTAGAATTTATTCGACAAACCTTGGATCTGTTTCCATGATATGCCCGCAATTATCACATGTTCTAAGATCTTCACTGGCATAAAATTCTCTGAACCTTGGTTGAAAATCATTTTCTATATCCTTGAGTTCAAAGAAGGTTTCATGCAATTTATGGTTACATTTATCACAAAACCACATCAAGCCATCTGTAAAACCTTTTCCTTGACGAACACGTTCAATAACCATGCCAATAGAGTTGGCCTCACGTCCTGGTGAATGAGGAACTTTGGCCGGATGCAAGTACATATCACCGGGTCCTAGCTTTACTTCTACTTTTTTACCGTCCACTTGTGTAATAACAGTTGCATGTCCCTCTAACTGATAAAAAAGTTCTTCTGTTTCATTATAATGATAATCTTTTCGTGCATTGGGGCCACCCACAATCATAACAATGAAATCATCTCCTACTGGATATAAGCTTTTATTCGCTACCGGGGGTTTTAAAAGATGTCTATTCTCCTCAATCCATTTATTTAAGTTAAAAGGTGGTCTTATTTCCATTATATTATTTTGCTCTAAAGTTAAAGTGGTGCGTGCAGAATTGCTAAATTTTGTCTAATAATTTGTCTGTGCTTTTTCAGCATCTTCTTCTTTCGTATTTTTACCAAACTATGGGCGGAGGTCTTTTAAAAACAGTTGGATATTTTGTTTTATTCTATTTTGTAATGCGTGTTATGCGCTCTTTGTTTGAACCCAAAAATTCTGGAAGAAGTTTTAGAAATAAAACGTCTAATAACGAACCCAGTCAGGATGAGTTCATTGAGTATGAAGAAGTTGATTAAGCTTTTGGCTTAAAAATATCGTCTTCCATACTCATGTGATCTTTCATATGAATCGTTTGTAATCCTAGTTGTTGTGCAGCATTGATGTGTTGTATGCTATCATCTATGAAGAGCGTTTTTTCAACTTGCAATTTATTTTCTTCTAAGATTATTTCAAAGGCATCTAGATTAGGTTTACGTCTACCGATTCTGTGCGATAAATACACCTTATCAAAAAAGAAATTTAGATTCTCATATCCACAAATTTCTTTTACCGTTTTATTATAGGCTTCCTCGTGAATGACGTTTGTATTACTCAATAAAAATAAATCATAATCGAGTTGCAATTGCTGCAAAATTTGCAACCGCCGAATTGGGATATCTAGCAACAAAGCATTCCAAGCATGAATAATTTCTTCTGCCGTAGTACCTGCTTTGCAATACTGTTGTGCATAATCTATAAACTCATATCGGCTGACCTTACCCATTTCAAAATCATCCATAAAGCTAGACTGCTTCTGTTTTGAAAAAAGACTTGCAAAGTCCTCTACTCCTAAGGTTTCGAAGGCATCAATGGTTAATTGATAATCAATATCTAAGATTACATTCCCTAAATCAAAAATGATATGTTTTACATTTTTAATCATGATTCTTTTTCGCAATATTAAATTATACAATTACATTTGCGCCTCAATTGTTGATTATTTCGACAATGGACCTATAGCTCAGTTGGTTAGAGCACCTGACTCATAATCAGGTGGTCCCTGGTTCGAGTCCAGGTGGGTCCACAGATAAAACTCAGAGCCTTATAAACAGTATGTTTGTAAGGCTTTTTCAATTTAAGAGTATTAAACTTACTAGTGCAATATGATCAACTTATAATTTTTGGAAAGATCATTTACGCCTATGGTCAGCATATAAGTTCCGTTTGCTAAGTTAGAAAGATCAAAAGTGTGTTTACTTGTATTTGGATTTGCGGAAAATAACTTCTTCCCAGTATAATCATGAACAGATAAATGATCTATTGAATGATTAGCACTTACTTGTACGATACCATTAGAAGGATTTGGATAAACTGTTATATCTGTTCCAGAAGTATAATCAGTAATGCTCGTAGCGTTATATGTTCCATACTTAGCTATAAAGCCATCAACACCACCTCGAGCAATGACTTGACTCTGACTCCCTGTAAAATGAACGGGCATTTGAGTCTCGTAAGAAGCTATCATATAAAAACGCTGATCATCGATAAAATCAAGCTTAGGACCCAGTTGAAAGTTTGAACTGATTAGGCTATGAAACTGTTCTAAAAAACCAAAAGGTCCGTATGAATATTTAACCGTAAACAAAGAGGGTACACCTCCTGAGAATTTTGCAATTTGTGCATTTTTATAATCTGCTATAAGACTATCGGCAAAAATCCCTGATACAAATACAGATTCGTTAGGGCTATAGCTTATATCGGTAGGATATACAACACCAGAGCTATACAATTGTTTTTTCCAGAGTAAGACATCATTTCGAAATTGTAATATGTATAAGTCTCTAGGCTGCCCATGGCAGCTGAGTATTGACCCGTTGGGTACATAAAGCAGTGTATCCTCAAAGTTTCCAGCAATGGTAACACGAGTATCATTACAGCGTACTTGTGCAATGTATTGGTTTTCTTTACCAGAAATATGTTTAGCCGTAACGATATTGCCCGAAGGGTTTATACGAATAAGCAAGGCATCGCTTAAATTCGAATTTGGCAAATCAGGAGTATAAAAGCTTGTGGGTACATTGTTTAGGAGCAAGTTTATTGTATCTGTAAAGTTTATTCCAGCGTAGAGATAACCTTGGTAGTTTACTGATATACTTAAAGCATCCATATTGTCGTAAAACCAAGCAATTTGACCATTGGGTTCTATTTTGAATATGCACCCGTTTTGCTGCTGGAGTGTACCGTAAACATTATTGTTTACGCTTAAAGTATCGCCAAAAACTCCTGCAATAAATAAGTTGCCATTTTTATCAAAATCGACATCGTTCAAGTGCCAATAATCGTTCCCATAAACAACGTTTTTCTGAAGAATTTTGCGGTGTGCAATGTAATTACCATTTAAATCTAATTCTAAATGAATAATGGCTGATTTATCAGGTGTATTAATCATAAGAGCACTCGATCCAGGGTCTATTACAATGCTATCAAAGTAAGTAAACACAACATGTATCCTATTTCCTATTAAATGTATTGCCTTAGTACCATTAGAATGAGTATGGGCCTTATAGAGCAGCTTAGACCAGAGGTAATTGCCATTGCTGTCATACTTCACGATGTAGCTATTTCCATTTCCAAATACCTCTGCCGTCACGGAACAACTATTACAGGTATCGTTGAAATAGGCCAACTCCTTTGCTGTTCCCGTAACATACACATTGCCATTAGTATCATGAACAAGTGCTGTTGCATAGTCTGTGTTTACGCCTCCAATACTATGCCTCCATTGCGCGCGCTGAGCCGAAAGGTTGAATGATCCAAGTGCAAAGACTAAAATCGCTAATAGAATTGTTTTATTATGCATTAGAACTTTTTTATTCATCTGGATTAACAATTTCGGAACATAGAACCGCTGTCCAAGGTAAAAGAATAAGTCGATAAGAACATTACTTTTATGGTTAATCGGTCATATTTAATGTTGAATGGTACACTCAGCCGATTTTAGAAAGACCACTCAAATCCTAACCATATCTGCTGAAACCTTATTTTCAACCATTGAGATAAAAATAGAATTTCAATTTGCTTATTCGCTATTGCCTCTGTAAGCTAATTTCTTATTTTTTTACTTCTACTAAGATTGAGTACTTCTTCTTAAAAACAGTGGATGCTAAACACGAAATAATGGTAAATAATTTATGAAATATGACTAAATTACAGGCAATGGAATCCAACTTTAGTTTATCCTTTGACATAATCTAATTACGACTTATGCAATCCAATTTACAAAATCATAAACCGCTATGAAAATCAGTTATTTCTTTTTTGTGTTTGCCGTATTGAGTTTAAGCTCTTCTGCACAACATCAAAGAGATTTAAGAATGGGTTACAACTTAACCTTATTAAGTAATAATACTTTTGATAAACCCACGGAATTTGTAAAAGGAAAACTATCTATGGGACAGGGCTTGTCCCTATTATATCGTCAGTCTTTTAAAGACAAACTTGGTTGGCGAGTTGGACTTACGTATAGCAAACATGCCAAAAGTTTCTCCATAAACTATCCTTTATCTAATTTTGATACAAACTATAACAGTACCGCTGGTAGCTTTCAAGACAATTGGTCAATAAAAGGTATCTACCAAAATGCAGATCTATCAATAGGATTATTTTATAAAAAAGATATTCAAGCCTTTCAATTGTCACTTAGTACAGATCTTGTTTTTGACTACTCGACATTTTGGCAAACTCGTGTAGACTACAATGCCAGCTATGCAAGGGCGCCAAATCCCCTTTTTGTTGGCACAGCAACCATCGTGAGTGCTTATGGAGAACCTGGAATTAAACAGGCTGGTGGATATTTAATTGAAATGATACCCAAATATCGACTCTCGGCAAGCTTGAATTATTCTATTTATAAAAGACTCGGAGTCTTTACTTCAGTAGGTTATGAAAAAATAATCCCTAATATTATAACGTCTAATGGTGCTACCGAAGGGTTTTATCCAATTGATTTTCTATTCTATAAAACGAACGGCGAAGTAGTAGAAAATACCCGTTTCGTAGATAAATTCAATTTTGTTCGCATACAAATTGGCCTCTCTTACAACTTAAGTTTTGAAAACCAAGATAATAAAAGGTTGTATCACAAATACTAATAATCTTTCTGTTCGATCTTATCAATACAAAATAGGAATACAATAATGAGAAACAAATGATTTCTTAAACCACCTGCTAATAGAATAATTGAGAAATAATTCTGGCACGCTCAATTGCAAAAAAGGGCTACCCGCATTGGATAGCCCCGTACATTTAATCAATATTACTCTTACTTGACCGAGAACTTTTTCATTGTTCTACCATCTGCATTAGCTATTATCACAGTATACACTCCAGCAGACAAAGGCGGCAAAGTAATTGGCATTCTATTTTCTCCTTCCATGCCATTCAACACTTGTCTTGATAGTATTTTACCATCGATTGATTGAACAGAAACATTTACAGGACCATCTTTCAATACACGGTACTGAAGGGTGATCTCATTTTCACCTGAACGGATTGGGTTAGGATATAGGCTTGTCAAATCTATCGGATTTTGATACATCGGATCTATATCCTTAGTAATTATTTTAGTAATTGCCATTTTATTCGATCCAGGTATTACTACTACCGAATAGTCCTCGACTTCACCCCAACGATTTCCCCAACCATAGCAGTATTGACCACAAGCATTTTTAGGATAACCACCCCACTTCATGATAACTCGCATACGTAGTGGCTTGTTAAGTGTTGCAGAATTAGGAACTTGAATATTCTTGACAATTGGGTTTGAACTATGACCATGTGCTACTTTCTCGCCATAATCTTTGAAATCCCCATCATAGTTCCAGTCGATCCATACTTTCCAGTACTCATGGTAAGTATTATTAGTAAACCCTGGTGTCAATGTGATTGGAATTGTTGTTCCTTGAGAAAGACTTGTAGATTGGGATACATAGTTTCCATATCCTCCATCATTACCACTGATATTATCAATAGCTCCTAGTTCTACACGATCTATATACTCATAGTTTGATTTATAATTAGGTGGTGCGCAATAAGCTGGAGTACATTCTGAAACGATAACATCAAAGTTGCAATATGCACTATCACCAGCCGCAGTATAAGCCAAATACGTAATTTGTGTAGTTGAAGCACCCGCAAATGTAGAACCAGAAGGAGGTCCAGCCACCTGAACAACGGTTACAGGATTCGAGCATGGGATTTCCATGACAAAATTGTTCTTTTCACAATTTTTTCTATCGAACCAACGACCATTTTTCTTTTTCATTATAGCATAGTCTACTTGATTATTTTGCCACCCATAACCGCAGTAACCAGGCCCCTGATTATTCGGCTCACCTTGTTTCCAGTTTGTATAAGAGGTCATATCACCATTCACCCATTCAAACGTCCCTTCAGTGGCTACATCATTATACCCAATCCACACTCTACCTTTGTAGCAATACGAAGGAATAATTGATCGTACAAATGAATTCTCGGCAGCATTATTTATGCTTACTAAATACCCACCTGCTGCGATTGCAGCATCACGAGCTTCTGTCCATTTGTAATTAGAGCTTGTAGAAACATAATAGGAATGTCCGTTATGTGTTCCTTTATAATCAAAGCCTGGAATACTAGTTCCCCCAACACACGTTGGAATACATGGATTACTTAAGGTTGCAGACGGATCATTCCAATATACTTTCTTTCCACTACCTCCTACACATGTTTTATTAATATCCGATGGACAATTTAATATATTGATAGTATTACTAGTGCTATCATAAATTGTCAAATTGATTGTTAGTACACTATCACAACCATTCGCACTAGTCAAAGTATCTTGATATACACCACTCGTCGTCCAAGTGTAATTCATACTAGGAGAAGTATAACTATAACAAGCCGTTTCGGTAATTGAATTTGAGGTACTCGTATTAATTGTCAAAGTAATTGTCAGTACACTATCACAACCATTCGAATTTGTCAAGGTATCCTGATATACACCACTTGTTGTCCAAGTATAGTTTGAGCTTGGTGAAGTATAACTATTGCAAGCTGTGACGCTAATTGAATTTGAATTGCTGTTATTAATCGTTAGATCAATTGTCAGTACACTATCACAACCATTTGCATTCGTCAAGGTATCTTGATATATACCACTTGTTGTCCAAGTATAATTTGAACTTGGTGAAGTATAACTATTGCAAGCTGTCACCACTATAGTATTTGATGTCGTTGGAATTACATTTACTACCTGAGTTGCAGAACAACCATTGTCTTCCGTATAAGTAATTGTTACTGTACCATTCGCAAGACCAGTAATAACACCTGCATTATCTACAGAAGCAATCAATGGGTCAGAACTTACCCAAGCATTAGTTGTTGCAGGAGTTCCTGACCCTGTAAATACTTTGGTCGTGTTAAGACAAACATCGGCCGTACCACTATATGTAATTGTAGTAGTACAAGCTCCACAAACCTGTCCAGCATTAAGTTGAAAACCAATTGCACTACTACCATCTGTTCCGTCAGTAAGATACGGAATAGTGACTAAGGCCCCGAATGAAGTATCAAGCAAACTAGGACCATACCAGTTACAGGTAGCATCTGCAGAAGGAATCATTAAATTGACAATCCCAAAAGCCAAATTCGTAAATGAATTCTCATGGATCGATACTGTTCCAGATCCTGCATTGTCTTCTAACAATACTCCAAGTGCATCAACAGGTGTCTTCGTACTTGAAAGATTGTCTACCTTATTATTCAAAACCTGAGCTCCGGGAGTCTCGCCTTCTAATCCAATACCATGAGACCAAAGACCACTTAAAACTGAAATCTCATTATTCGATACGAGTGCCCCAGTAGCTTTACCATTATGTGCACTATTCGCCCCAACATTGATAAGTACTCCATAAGCTCCCTTACCACCATCAGAAAATGGTAATGCATTGGCCGTGATATTACTTATCGTATTTCCAGATATAACTCCTGAGGAAATATCATAGTTCGCTGTAGAAAATCCAAAACCGATACCTACTGCACTACCATTATTACTCTTAGCCGCACTTCCTGTTAGAGAGGTATTTTGTCCTCCTCGAAGATTACTCACACAGTTATCTGAAATATTTACATTGGAAATATTTGCCGTAGCTCCCATTTCAATAGCGACTCCATACGTTGCCCCTGAACCAGAAGTAGCATTACCTAAATCACTTATGATATTATTCGTAATCGTTGTATTACTTCTGCCTTTGGCATAAATACCAAAGGAGCCTGTTGGATTCGTAATCGTAAATCCATCTATAGACACCCCATCTGAAGAAATCGTTATCGCTTTACTACCTGAAGTTGTAGTTGATGCTGTAATAATACTTTCCGAGCCTCGAGATCCATTACAGGATACGCCATAATTACTACCACGTAAATCAATTGCTTTTGTAATATTGACATCTTCGGTAAATGTTCCGGCAGCTACTACTATAATATCATTAGCAACAGTTGATGCATCATCTATGGCAGATTGAATACTACTGAAATGTGTATTCTGAGTAATATTATGAACCGATGTACCACCTGAACAACTACCAGAAATAGGTTGGAAACCAATAGCCGTATTCCCATCTGTTCCATTCGTAAGATATGGAACAGTTAATAAAGCACCGAATGAAGAATCAAGCAAACTAGGACCATACCAGTTACAGGTAGCATCTGCAGAAGGAATCATTAAATTGACAATCCCAAAAGCCAAATTCGTAAATGAATTCTCATGGATCGATACTGTTCCAGATCCTGCATTGTCTTCTAACAATACTCCAAGTGCATCAACAGGTGTCTTCGTACTTGAAAGATTGTCTACCTTATTATTCAAAACCTGAGCTCCGGGAGTCTCGCCTTCTAATCCAATACCATGAGACCAAAGACCACTTAAAACTGAAATCTCATTATTCGATACGAGTGCCCCAGTAGCTTTACCATTATGTGCACTATTCGCCCCAACATTGATAAGAACTCCATAAGCTCCCTTACCACCATCAGAAAATGGTAATGCATTTGCTGTAATATTACTTATCGTATTTCCAGATATAACTCCTGAGGAAATATCATAGTTCGCTGTAGAAAATCCAAAACCGATACCTACTGCACTACCATTATTACTCTTAGCTGCACTCCCTGTTAGAGAGGTATTTTGTCCTCCTCGAAGATTACTCACACAGTTATCTGAAATATTTACATTGGAAATATTAGCCGTAGCTCCCATTTCAATAGCGACTCCATACGTTGCCCCTGAACCAGAAGTAGCATTACCTAAATCACTTATGATATTATTCGTAATCGTTGTATTACTTCTGCCTTTGGCATAAATACCAAAGGAGCCTGTTGGATTCGTAATCGTAAACCCATCTACAGATACCCCATCTGAAGAAATCGTTATCGCTTTACTACCTGAAGTTGTAGTTGATGCTGTAATAATACTTTCCGAGCCTCGAGATCCATTACAGGATACGCCATAATTACTACCACGTAAATCAATTGCTTTTGTAATATTGACATCCTCGGTAAATGTTCCAACATCTACTACTATAATATCATTAGCAACAGTTGATGCATCATCTATGGCAGATTGAATACTACTGAAATGTGTATTCTGAGTAATATTATGAACCGATGTACCACCTGAACAACTACCAGGAATAGGTTGGAAACCAATAGCCGTATTCCCATCTGTTCCATTCGTAAGATATGGAACAGTTAATAAAGCACCGAATGAGGTATCAAGCAAACTAGGACCATACCAGTTACAGGTAGCATCTGCAGAAGGAATCATTAAGTTGACAATCCCAAAAGCCAAATTCGTAAATGAATTCTCATGGATCGATACTGTTCCAGATCCTGCATTGTCTTCTAACAATACTCCAAGTGCATCAACAGGTGTCTTCGTACTTGAAAGATTATCTACCTTATTATTCAAAACCTGAGCTCCAGGGGTCTCGCCTTCTAATCCAATACCATGAGACCAAAGACCACTTAAAACTGAAATCTCATTATTCGATACGAGTGCCCCAGTAGCTTTACCATTATGTGCACTATTCGCCCCAACATTGATAAGAACTCCATAAGCTCCCTTACCACCATCGGAAAATGGTAATGCATTTGCTGTAATATTACTTATCGTATTTCCAGATATAACTCCTGAGGAAATATCATAGTTCGCTGTAGAAAATCCAAAACCGATACCTACTGCACTACCATTATTACTCTTAGCCGCACTTCCTGTTAGAGAGGTATTTTGTCCTCCTCGAAGATTACTCACACAGTTATCTGAAATATTTACATTGGAAATATTTGCCGTTGCTCCCATTTCAATAGCGACTCCATACGTTGCCCCTGAACCAGAAGTAGCATTACCTAAATCACTTATGATATTATTCGTAATCGTTGTATTGCTTCTGCCTTTGGCATAAATACCAAAGGAGCCTGTTGGATTCGTAATCGTAAATCCATCTATAGACACCCCATCTGAAGAAATCGTTATCGCTTTACTACCTGAAGTTGTAGTTGATGCTGTAATAATACTTTCTGAGCCTCGAGATCCATTACAGGATACGCCATAATTACTACCACGTAAATCAATTGCTTTTGTAATATTGACATCTTCAGTAAATGTTCCGGCCGATACCTGTAATACTTGTCCTGCTAAAGTCAAAGGATCATCAATAGCTGCCTGAATAGAACAATATGATTTACCGGTATTAGTATTCACCACAATTCCTGTTCCTGATGCACTCCCCACATCTCTTGTATCAATACCATTGGTCGTATAAGTACTGCCACTAATCGTAATACCACAACTTATTGGAGCATTACCTCTTCCGAAATATTGGTCAGCCAAATTATTCTGATTACCGTCACCTGGATAAGGAAGATGGCCAGCCTGCCGCTGGATACCTACATCATTTCCAATTAAAGTATTTGCTACAGCTGTATGATTCACTCCTTCAAGTACAATTCCGAATCCATCACTTGTACTAGTTTGAACATAACCAGATACAATATTGTTATTTACTTGTACACCTGTTGGAACATCTACATTTCCTGCTAGCACACTGCGACGAAATACAGCTATCCCAACAATATCTCTAGCATCCACGATAGGGGCTGTTCTACTAACGCTATTATTGCTTATCACAATACTTCCAGCTCCACTACTCGAACCAGATCCGTTCGGATTTTTAATCTCGATTCCAAATCGTCCATTATTTGACAAGGTATTACCAGATAAGACATTTACACCAGGCCCTTCTAATCCCACAGCGGACATGCCATTGTCTCCATTATCATGCACGTAGTTATTATTCATAGTCACACCCGAAGCTGATCCATCTTGTAATTCTATTCCACAACAATTATTTCCATACACATGGTTATTTGATATATTGATGTTTTCTTTCAAGCCGTTCCAGATAACGATACCGCGAGCTCCATAAATATGACCTGTTGAAGTTACATTCGTAATAGTAACTCCATTGACTGGCCCGTTAGCATAAAAACCACTCCCCCCAGTGCTTGTGCCTACATTATCCTGTATTCTTACTTGGTCTATCAACAAATTATTATTGCCCCCTACTGCACGGATACCAGCATGCGTATTACCTGATGCCCCTGCATAATTCATGACGGTTAATTTTTTGATCGTAACATTCGTAACCCCACTATTGATTGTAATACCGTTACCATTACCAACTAAACCCGAACCAGATAGTATAACTTGGGCACTATCTACACCTTCTAGGGTCAGGGGTTTGTCAATTATAACCCTTTCATTATAGGTTCCCGAATCTATAATAATAATATCATTGGCTAATGTTGACGGATCATTTATAGCAGCTTGTATGCTACTGAAATGCGTATTTTGAGTTATGTTGTGAACAGTAGTACCATAGGTGACACTAAAAAATAATAGGCTGGCAATCATAAGACCAAACCGAAATAGGTTGATTCGTTTCATAGTTATTGGTTTTAATTTTTTTATTTAATTACGACCATCCAAAACTTGAATTCGGTAGCTTAAATAAATGGTTGGGCGTAAACTTACAATATTTTTTTTTCTAAAGAAAACTTTTTAAATCATTATATAATGAACTAGTAATACATATAAATAATGTATATTTAAAATTCCCCATTGATCGAGACATTATTTTCTGTGTCTTATTTTGCCAATTCACTTTCGCTCAGATTCTTGGGCATCGATCATATCCGTTTTCCTAATAGACAAGCGTATTTATTAATAGATAAACAATTCCTTCAATGTCACAATGAACAAAACGATTGAACATTTTCTTTCAACCTTATTTGTTTTCAGTTATTATCCTTAGCTCTAAAAAAAGTTATGAATCCCTTTTCTAAATTAGGTTGTAGTAGGTTGATATTCCGTCTTATAACTGCCTTAGACCAACAGCATAATTTGTAAAAATCTTCTTTTTAAGCGACAGATATATTTAACTACCTTTGATTTTTTTGATAAATTAGCTAACCAAAATCAGTCATGATGAAGAATATTTTCACTTTCCTCCTATTTATATTGATTACTTTTCAACTAAACGCTCAAACAGCAACCTTTGATTTAAAATGGGTAAACACCTTTGAAAAAGCTTCGGTAAAAGATATGGAAATAGATGCCAGCGGAAACTGTTATATCGTTGGTACCTTTAGCGATACAGTAGATTTTGACTTGGGCGCTGGAACAACAGCCTTAATAGCTGATACAACTTATCGTACTTTTTTGGCTAAGTATGACAACAATGGTACTCTGGTATTTGTAAAACAGCTGCCGGGCTTATATGGAAATAAAATTGGATTAAGTAAAAGTGGTAATATATGGGTGGCGGCAGAATTCAGGAACACTGTTGATATAGACCCTGGGGCTGGTGTCCAGAATTTGACTGCCTATCAAGCTTCTAGTTCAATATATAAATCGGATTATTACCTAGCCAAGTATGATAATAGTGGTAACTACCTCACAGCATTTACTCTGGTTGATTCTACAAATCCTGTTGTTATAGAGGATCTCACGATAGATGATAATGATAATATGTTTATAGCCGGCGATTTTGAAAATACAGTCGATTTTGACCCTAGTACTGGTGTAAGCAATAAAACATCAAACAGCAACAACGGTGATATTTTTGTTGCGAAGTATGACCCATCCGGTAGTTTGTTGTTCGTACATCATTTAGCTTCTCAGGGAGCTACACTAGAGTGTATTGCTTATAAGGTCCGAACCGATGCTAGTAATAACTTTTATATAGCGGGTTATTTCCATGGTAATGTTGATTTAGATCCATCACTGGCCACTTACCTCGTTAGTGACCAAGGTGGTATTGATGGCTTTGTTGCGAAATACAACAGCACAGGTGCTTTTCTTTTTGGAGGTAGTTTTAATGGAGGTTGTCGTGCGCTCGACGTTAATCCTAACGGCGACTTTTACGTTGGAGGCACTATGCCAGATAGTATGGATGCTGATATGGGAACTGGTACTGCTATGCTGTACTCTACCAATGTCTTTGATGTATGGCTTGCGCATTATAGTAACGCGGGAAATTTTGCGAGCGCTAAAGCGTTCGAAGGAAATAATTTTTATAGCGTTAATGATATAAGTATTAGTCCAAACCTAAATTTATTAATGGCAGGATACATTCGTGACACGGTAGATTTTGACCCAGGGAATACTGGAGGCGTATTCATTAGTAATGGTGGTAAAGATTTAGCTGTAATGCAGTTTGATAATACGACTAATTTGAAAAGAGGAATGACCCTAGGAGGAACGGGACATGAAGACATTAATGTTATTCGTAATATAGGTAGTGGTGACTTTTGGGTTTGCGGATTTTTTAATGATACTGTAGATTTTGACCCTTCGACAACTTCGGCAACCAAGTATACTTCGACATCCAATGGTGGCTTCTTTGCTAAATATAATGATCCAAGTATTATATCGTCTGTTATAAGTAGAAACAAAGAATTACTTGATATAAGCATTCATGCTTTGGGTAAAAGTATTTATGTTGATTTTTCACAACTCAATTCCGTTGATGCCACAATAGAAGTTTATAATTTAAACGGACAGCTCATTCATAAACAGCTGTACGATAGAAAGGACCAGTTAAATATTCCATTTAACGAACTAAATCCGCAGGTATATGTAGTGAAGGTTTGGAATAAGGGAGCAGTGCGCGTAAAGAAGGTTATCTTGCAATAATAGTGTGCACTGTATATACATAAGTTCTACTAAATTCAGGATTTTGAAAAATAGGGTTGTAAGTTTTTTACCGTTTAAATCAGATTGAAAATAGGAGTTTTTTATCCAAGCAATCTTTTCTTTTTCGACTAACGAACAGAAAAATTGAACCACATTTTTCATCTTACTAGTAATTGATCTTTTTGACTTATAAAAATCACTTCTACTGCAGGTTCAAATTTCATGAAGCTTTAAGCTGAACTTATCTACCCTTATAAAATAATGGTTTAGTTCAACCGTGTTTTTCAAATATTTACAATGCTGAATAACAACCTTGTCCTCTTTCTCATAGTCGATACTTTTACTAGAAAAGATTAAACCTTATTAAACCTTATTAAACCCTCTTAACAATCAGTCCTGTTGTCGGAATGGTAAACAATCGAATACAGCTCCTATCTAATCAAGGTCACATTTCCTTTTTTGATGTACTCTTTTCCATCGGTTGTGCATCTATATCTGAATACATAATAGTAATCGGATATTGGTTGAGCTTCTCCTTTTAATGTACCATCCCATGAATCGGTGTAATTATAGGTTTGCCAAACTTTCTGTCCCCAACGGTTAAAAATCTCAAACTGAATTAACTGTACACCAGCCGTACCAATAATACGGAATTCATCATTTTGGCCATCACCATTCGGGCTAAAGGCATTTGGCAAGAATAGTTCTGTACAACATTCTCCAGGGTTAATATAGGTCGTATCCACTATTTTACAGCCTTCTGCATCTACAACCTCTACAAAGTAAAAACCAAACCGTAGCTTCCTTACTTCAGGCTGGATGGAAGCAGGTGTGGAACTCCATAAATAAGTATAAGGAGGTGTCCCACCACTTACATCGACTCTAGCACTTCCCTCATTTCCATAACCTTTACAAGGTAAATCTGTTTTTGTAATTTGTGTTTGTAGTGGATTCGGACTTCCGAATACATTAAAACTCGTATCATATTTACAACCTGAACTATCTACGATAGTAATTCGATAAACCCCTGGCTTTAATTCTGGGAAAAGACCATTTCTATTAAATGAAATACCTGGACGTCTATAATAAGTATAGAAAGGCCGACCACCTGTTGCAGTCACTACTATTTTTCCATCTTCCGAACCGTCACAAGAGGTTGGGGTTATAGCATAGCTCCCTACTCCTACAGGGTCGGGTTCTGTAACAACCAATGCCGTATCCAGAACACAACCCAATCTATCTTGAACTCGTAAAGTATAAGCTCCAGCACTTAAACCGACATATGAAGTATCACTATTGTAAGGAGCACCATTAAAGGAATACAATAATTGCCCTACTCCACCAATTGCTGTAAAACTCATTCTAGCATCACGATCTCCGTGACAACGTGGTTCAGCATAGTTATAAGATATGATTCTAATTTCTGGATTTTGATTAATCGTTACACTAGTAGTTAGTGTACAATTATTAGCATCTGTAGCAGTTATAACATAAGTAGTTGCTATTAAGCCAGTAAAATTACCCGCAGGACTTTGTACCCCAATATTAGGACTAATCGTGAATGAAATATTACCGACCCCTCCGGTTGCACTAATTGCAATTTCTCCAGTACTGTCACCGAAACACGTTATATCCACCGTACTAATTGGGCCATATTCAATCGGGACGGGTTGTTCAATTTCAATGTTGCTAATTGTCAACGGGCAACCATTACTATCTAATATATTGACGGAATAGGTACCTGCTGTTAAGCCAGTAAACAGACCAGTTGTATTCGTAACATTCGGAGGCAATAGTGTTGTAGTATAAGGTGGTACACCTCCAGCAACGGTCACCTGTACCTGACCATCGCTTCCTCCATTACAACTTACTGAATCTGTTACATAAGTAGCTGTTATCGGCAGCGGTTCTAAAACTGAATCCACGGCTGAAACATTACAACCCAAACTATCGGTTACTTGTACGGTATACGTATTAGCCGCAAGGCCTGTAAATATTCCAGTCGAATTGGAGATAGCACCTGGATTTAACAAATACGTGTTACCACCATTACCTCCAGAACTAAATACAGTAATCACTCCATTACTTAAACCGGCACAACTAACATTAGTGATACCCAAAGAATCAATAACAAGAGGTAAAGGTTCTCTTACAATAAGACTAGTCGATACAGAACAACCGTTTGCATCAGTTGCCGTTATAGTATACGTATTGGCTGTTAGGTTTGCGAAAAGCCCCGTTGCGTTGGTTATATTATTTGGCTGCAAATTATAATTAAAGCCACCTACTCCACCGGTAGCTCTTACGAACAGATTACCATCGGATAGGCCAAAGCAACTGACGTTTGTAATACTCGTGCTATCAATAGTTACAGCACTTGGCTCATCAACAACGACGATCGTAGTATGCGTACAATTATTGGCATCTGTGATAGTGACAGTATATGTATTTCCTGCCAAACCAGTGAATGCTCCAGTAGTATTGCTTAAGTTCCCCGGCTGTACCGAATAAGCATAACCTGGTGTACCTCCCGTACCGAGTAAACTAAAGTGACCATCATTGGCACCCGCACAGGTAACATGACCCACCTGCAAATTACTATCCCCAACAGCGCTTGGCTCTCCAACAAAAGCGGTCGTGCTAACAGAACAAAGATTGGCATCGGTAGCAACTATGGTATATAATGTATTTCCAAGTAAGTTATTAAAGACACCTATGGTATTAGCACTTGGGTTAGGCGATATCGTATAGGTAATGATACCTGTGCCACCAGAAGTGGTAACTGTTATGATACCGCTTGAATCATTAAAACACAATGCATCATTGACTGCCACATTTGTATATTGTAAGCTAGGCGCATCGATAATTGTAAAATTCGAATCTACTTGACAACCATTTGTGTCAACCACAGAGATTAGGTAATTACTCGCATATAATCCAGTAAACGATCCGTTTGTATTAACCTGGTTGGTCGGTGTTAAACTATACGTAAGTGTTCCACTTCCTCCACTTGCCAAAATCAAAGCCGTGGCATTACTGTCGCCAAAACAGAGCGTATTCGTCAATTGTATACTGTCTATTACCGGCGAACTTGCTGTACTAATTACAAAGGTAGCGGTATCTGTACAGCCATTCACATCTTGCAAATAAGCTGTGTAACTATTTGCACAGAGATTCGTAAAACTATTGGTATTTTGATAAATCGATCCATTTATACTGTAGGTAATCGCACTACTTGTTCCTTGTGAAGCATGAATAATAGCGGTAGCATCGCAACCTGGATTACAACTAGCATCTGTAACTGAAATACTATCTATTACAGGAGCATTAGCTGTAGAAATAATAGCCAAAGATGTTACCGAGCAATTGTTTGCATCTGTAACAGTAACGGTATAGGAGCCTCCGATAAGGTTCATAAAACTATTACTGGCCTGATTCCCTCCTCCAATATTGTATTGATACGTAGTGGTTCCTCCACTAGCGTGTACTAAAATAGCGCCGTCGGTTCCTGGTATACAAGTTTCATGAGTAATAGACAAAGAGTCAATTACTAATGGTGAAGGTTCCGTAATGGCAAGTGCAGTACTAATAGTACAGGCATTCGCATCGCTCACAATCACCGTATAGATATTCGGACCAAGATTCGTAAAGACACCTGTATTATTCGTTACACTAGTTGGTTGCAATGTATAGGTCAAAGGATTAGTTCCACCATTCGCAGTAATATGGATACGACCATTCGTCAAGCCATTACAACTAACATGAGTAAGCGTATCAGGGTTCCAGCTCAATGGTAAAGGTTCGGTAATATTTACAGTGGTACTTACCGTGCAATTATTTACATCACTCAAAGTAATCGTATAGGTATTGGGTACCAGATTATTAAAATAACCTGTTCCATTTGAAACATTCCCTGGATTAAGAGTATATGTAATTGCACTAACAGCAGATCCATTCACCTGAATTGAACCATTATTAAATCCATTACAACTAACATTAGTATCTAATACAGATGTAACAATGGGCCCCGAAGGTGTATTGAGATCAACTAGTGTAGTATCAATACAGTTATTTGAATCAGTTACGGTTATCAGGTAACTGTTTGATGCTAAATTATTAAATGTATTGCTCACTTGACTTGGCCCTCCAATGCTATATAAATATGGCAAGGTCCCTCCACTTACATGAACAATTATACTACCATCTCCCCCAGGTGTACAACTTGGGATAGATCGAACAACACTGTCGATATTCAATAAAGCAGGCTGACTAATTGTAACGGTTGTAGTTGTTGTACAGTTACTCGCATCGCTCAATGTAATCGTATACGTATTCGGTGATAGATTATTAAAGTAGCCCGTTGTATTTGAAATGTTACCAGGGCTTAACGTATAAGTCAAAGAAGAACTACCTGTTCCACTCACTTGCAAAGAGCCATTGTTCAGGCCATTACAACTCACATTCGTATCAACTAAACTAGTCACTACTGGCGGGGGCGGTGGAGACAAGGTAATGCTCATAGTATCTGTACAGCTATTAGAATCTACAACGGTCACTACATATGCATTAGCGGCTAAATTTATGAATACATTGTTCAATTGATTTGGTCCACCTAAATTGTATTGATACGGACTTGTTCCACCACTGGCGTGCACGACAATACTTCCATCTCCACCTGGAATACAAGTAGGGGCTGTACTTGTGATGGAATCAATATTTAGAACTGGTGGTTCTGTGATTGTAATGGTCGTACTCACTGTACAATTAGTGGCATCGCTCAATGTAATCGTATACGTATTCGGAGCTAAATTATTAAAGTAACCCGTAGCATTTGAAACATTTCCCGGGTTAAGTGTATAGTTGATCGCGCTAGATCCAGTACCTAGAATTTGAATACTCCCATCATTGGCTCCATTACAATTCACATTGGTATCAACCGTACTCGTAATTACTGGCGCTACTGGTGTTGTTAGTATAATGGACATCGTATCCGTACAGCCATTTATATCGATTAAGGTAATCAGATAAGAAGTGGCTGATAAATTATTAAATAAATTACTTGACTGATTAGGACCACCTATATTGTATTGATACGACATAGTACCGCCACTGGCGTGTACTATTATGCTTCCATCTCCTCCTGGTACACAGCTTGGTAATATACTTGTTAGCGAATCAATATTTAGAATTGGAGGTTGCGTTATTGTGACCGTAGTACTTATTGTACAGTTACTCGCATCGCTCAATGTAACCGTATACGTATTTGGTGATAGATTATTAAAGTAGCCCGTTGTATTTGAAATGTTACCAGGGCTTAACGTATAAGTCAAAGAAGAACTACCCGTTCCACTCACTTGCAAAGAGCCATTGTTTAAGCCGTTACAACCCACATTCGTATCAACTAAACTAGTTATTACTGGAGCTGGTGGTGCACTGAGGTCAATACTCATGGTATCCATACAAGCATTAGAATCTGTAACTGTTACCAAATAAATATTACTTGCCAGACCACTAAAACTATTACTCGACTGATTTGAGCCACCTACATTATATAAGTATGGAGTCGTGCCTCCACTAGCATGAACAACTATACTACCATCATTACCCGGAATACAAGTCGGTAAAGTATGTGTTAGTGAATCAATGTTTAAAACAGGTGGCTCGGTGATCGTAACTGTTGTACTCACCGTACAATTGCTTGCATCACTTAATGTGATCGTATATGTATTTGGAGCTAGATTATTAAAGTAACCCGAAGTATTGGTCACAGAACTAGGATGCAACGTATACGTCAAAGCGGTACTTCCAGTACCTGCAATTTGAATACTACCATTATTCAAACCATTACAACTTACGTTGGTATCAATGGTGCTCGTGATTACTGGCGCGGCAGGAGTCGTTAATATAATGGACATCGTATCAGTACATCCATTAGTATCAACAACAGTTACTAAATAATAAGCCGCAGATAAATTACTAAATGAATTACTTGACTGATTCGGTCCACCCACATTGTATTGATACGGCATAGTACCACCACTAGCATGTACTATTATGCCTCCATCACCTCCGGGTACACAGCTTGGCAATATACTTGTCAATGAATCAATGTTTAAAATAGGCGGTTCGGAGATCGTAACCGTTGTACTCACCGTACAGTTGCTTGCATCACTTAACGTAATGGTATACGTATTTGGAGCTAGATTATTAAAGTAGCCAGAAGTATTGGTCACAGAACCAGGATTTAACGTATAGGTCAGTGCAGAACTACCCGTACCACTAACTTGAATACTACCATTATTCAATCCATTACAACTTACGTTGGTATCAACTAAACTAGTTATTACTGGAGCTGGTGGTGCACTGAGATCAATACTCATAGTATCCATACACGCATTAGAATCTGTAACTGTAACCAAATAAATATTACTGGCCAGACCACTAAAACTATTACTCGACTGATTTGGGCCACCTACACTATATAAGTAAGGAGTTGTACCACCACTTGCATGAACAACTATACTACCATCATTACCTGGAATACATGTTGGCAAGGTATGTGTTAATGAATCAATGTTTAAGATAGGTGGCTCAGTAATCGTTACTGTAGTGGATACTGTACAATTGCTTGCATCGCTTAACGTAATCGTATACGTATTCGGTGATAGATTATTAAAGTAACCTGAAGTATTGGTCACTGAACCAGGATGCAACGTATAAGTTAGTGCAGAACTACCTGTACCTGCAATTTGGATACTACCATTATTCAAGCCATTACAACTTACGTTGGTATCAATGGTACTCGTAATAATCGGAGCACTAGGTGCACTTAAATCAATACTCATAGTGTCAGTACATCCGTTTGTATCTGTAACTGTTACCAGATAAATACCACTCGCTAAACTAGAAAAGTTATTACTTGATTGATTCGGTCCACCTACATTATATAAGTATGGAGTCGTACCTCCACTAGCATGAACACCTATACTACCATCATTACCAGGTAAACAAGTTGGTAAAGTATGTGTCAGAGAATCTATATTTAAAATAGGTGGTTCGGTGATCGTAATTGTTGTACTCACCGTACAATTGCTTGCATCACTTAACGTAATTGTATACGTATTTGGAGCTAGATTATTAAAGTAACCTGAAGTATTGGTCACGGAACCAGGATTTAATGTATAGGTCAGTGCTGAACTACCCGTGCCACTAACTTGAATACTACCATTATTCAATCCATTACAACTTACGTTCGTATCAACTAAACTAATTATTACTGGAGCTGGTGGTGCACTGAGATCAATACTCATAGTATCCGTACAAGCATTAGAATCTGTAACTGTTACCAAATAAATATTACTAGCCAGACCACTAAAACTATTGCTCGATTGATTTGGCCCACCTACATTATAGAGATAAGGTGTCGTACCTCCACTGGCATGAACAACTATACTACCATCATTACCTGGAATACAAGTCGGTAAAGTATGTGTTAGTGAATCAATGTTTAAGATAGGTGGCTCAGTAATCGTTACTGTAGTGGATACTGTACAATTGCTTGCATCACTTAAGGTAATTGTATACGTATTTGGAGCTAGATTATTAAAGTAACCTAAAGTATTGGTCACGGAACCAGGATGCAGTGTATACGTCAAAGCGGTACTTCCAGTACCTACAATTTGAATACTACCATTATTCAAGCCATTACAACTTACGTTGGTATCAATGGTACTCGTAATAATCGGAGCACTTGGTGCACTTAAATCAATATTCATAGTGTCAATACACCCATTCGTATCTGTAATTGTTACCAGATAAATACCACTCGCTAAACTAGAAAAGTTATTGCTTGATTGATTCGGTCCACCTACATTATATAAATAAGGTATTGTACCTCCACTTGCATGAACAACTATACTACCATCATTACCGGGTAAACAAGTCGGTAAAGTATGTGTCAGAGAATCTATATTTAAAATAGGTGGTTCGGTGATCGTAATTGTTGTACTCACCGTACAATTGCTTGCATCACTTAACGTAATTGTATACGTATTCGGTGATAGATTATTAAAGTAACCCGAAGTATTCGTTATAGAACCAGGATTCAACGTATAGGTTAGTGCGGAACTACCTGTACCACTAATTTGAATTGAACCATTATTCAAACCATTACAACTTACGTTCGTATCAACTAAACTAATTATTACTGGAGCTGGTGGTGCACTGAGATCAATACTCATAGTATCCGTACAAGCATTAGAATCTGTAACTGTTACCAAATAAATATTACTAGCCAGACCACTAAAACTATTGCTTAACTGATAAGGCGCGCCAACACTATATTGATATGGACTTGTACCACCACTTGCGTGCACAATTATGCTACCATCATTACCTGGAATACAAGTCGGTAAAGTATGTGTTAGTGAATCAATGTTTAAAACAGGTGGCTCAGTAATCGTTACTGTAGTGGATACTGTACAATTGCTTGCATCGCTTAATGTGATCGTATACGTATTTGGAGCTAGATTATTAAAGTGACCTGAAGTATTGGTCACTGAACCTGGATTCAACGTATACGTTAAAGCGGTACTTCCAGTACCTACAATTTGAATACTACCATTATTTAAACCATTACAACTTACGTTCGTATCAACTACACTTGTAATAACTGGAGCACTTGGTGCACTTAAATCAATACTCATAGTGTCAGTACATCCGTTTGTATCTGTAACTGTTACCAAATAAATACCACTTGCTAAACTAGAGAAGCTACTACTCGATTGATTTGATCCACCTACATTATAGAGATAAGGTGTTGTGCCACCACTTGCATGAACAATTATACTACCATCATTACCCGGTAAACAAGTTGGTAGTACACTAGTTAGTGAATCTATATTTAAGATAGATGGTTCGGTGATCGTAACTGTTGTACTCACCGTACAATTGCTTGCATCACTTAACGTAATCGTATATGTATTCGGTGATAGATTATTAAAGTAACCTGAAGTATTGGTGACTGAACCAGGATTCAATGTATACGTCAGTGCAGAACTACCTGTACCTGCAATTTGAATACTACCATTATTCAAGCCATTACAACTCACATTCGTATCAACTAAACTAGTTATTACTGGAGCTGGTGGTGCGCTGAGATCAATACTCATAGTATCCATACACGCATTAGAATCTGTAACAGTAACCAGATAAATATTACTGGCTAAACTTGTGAAACTATTACTAGACTGATTTGATCCACCTACATTATATAAGTATGGAGTCGTACCTCCACTGGCATGAACAACTATACTACCATCATTACCTGGAATACATGTTGGCAAGGTATGTGTCAGTGAATCAATGTTTAAAATAGGTGGTTCGGTTATAGTAACTGTTGTAGAAATAGTACAATGACTAATATCACTTAATGTAATCGTATACGTATTCGGAGCAAGGTTATTGAAATAGCCAGTACCATTTGAGGCAGGCCCTGGACTCAATGAATATAGAAGTACGGAACTTCCCGTACCACTGATTTGAATGCTACCATTATTTAGGCCATTACAACTTACGTTGGTATCAACTACACTTGTAATAACTGGAGCACTTGGTGCGCTTAAATCAATACTCATAGTATCAGTACATCCGTTTGTATCTGTAACTGTTACCAAATAAATACCACTTGCTAAACTAGAGAAACTACTACTCGATTGATTTGATCCACCTACATTATATAAATAAGGTGTTGTGCCACCACTAGCATGAACAACTATACTACCATCATTACCGGGTAAACAAGTTGGTAAGGCACCTGCCAACGAATCAAGATTCAAAACAGATGGCTGAGTAATCGTTACTGTAGTAGATATAGTACAATTGCTCGCATCGCTTAATGTGATCGTATACGTATTTGGAGATAGATTACTAAAGTAACCTGAAGTATTCGTTATAGAACCAGGATGCAGTGTATACGTCAAAGCTGTACTTCCAGTACCTGCAATTTGAATACTACCATTATTCAAGCCATTACAACTCACATTTGTATCAACTAAACTAGTTATTACTGGAGCTGGTGGCGCACTGAGGTCAATACTCATAGTGTCCATACAAGCATTAGAATCTGTAACAGTAACCAAATAAATATTACTGGCTAAACTAGAGAAGCTACTACTCGATTGATTTAATCCACCTACATTATAGAGATAAGGTGTTGTGCCACCACTTGCATGAACAACTATACTACCATCATTACCTGGAATACATGTTGGCAATACACTAGTGAGTGAATCTATATTCAATACTAAAGGTTCAGTAATTACTACTGTAGTAGATATCGTACAATTACTCGCATCGCTTAACGTAATTGTATATGTATTTGGAACTAGATTATTAAAGTAACCTGAAGTATTGGTCACTGAACCAGGATGCAGTGTATACGTCAAAGCTGTACTTCCAGTACCTGCAATTTGAATGCTACCATTATTTAGGCCATTACAACTTACGTTGGTATCAACTACACTTGTAATAACTGGAGCATTTGGTGCACTGAGATCAATACTCATAGTGTCAGTACACCCGTTCGTATCTGTAACTGTTACCAAATAAATACCACTTGCTAAACTAGAGAAACTACTACTCGATTGATTTGATCCACCTACATTATATAAATATGGTGTTGTACCTCCACTTGCATGAACAACTATGCTACCATCATTACCAGGTAAACAAGTCGGTAAGGTATATGTTAATGAATCAATGTTTAAAACAGGTGGCTCAGTAATAGTAACTGTCGTAGATATTGTACAATTGCTTGCATCACTTAATGTGATCGTATAGGTATTTGGAACTAGATTATTAAAGTAACCTGAAGTATTCGTTATAGAACCAGGATTCAGTGTATACGCCAAAGCGGTACTCCCCGTACCTGCAATTTGAATACTACCATTATTCAAGCCATTACAGCTTACATTCGTATCCAAAGTTGACGTAATCACAGGTGGTAATGGTGCATTTAAATCGATACTCATAGTATCCATACACGCATTAGAATCTGTAACAGTAACCAGATAAATATTACTGGCTAAACTTGTGAAACTATTGCTGGATTGATTGGGACCTCCTACACTATATAAATATGGTGTCGTACCTCCACTGGCATGAACAACTATACTACCGTCATTACCTGGAATACATGTTGGCAAAGTATGTGTCAATGAATCAATGTTTAAGATAGGCGGCTCGGCGATAGTAACTGTTGTACTTACCGTACAATTGCTTGCATCGCTTAACGTAATCGTATACGTATTCGGTGATAGATTATTAAAGTGACCTGAAGTATTGGTCACTGAACCAGGATTCAATGTATAGGTCAAAGCAGTACTTCCTGTTCCTGCAATTTGAATACTACCATTATTCAATCCATTACAACTCACATTCGTATCAACTAAACTTGTAATAATCGGAGCATTTGGTGCACTTAAATCAATATTCATGGTATCCGTACAAGCATTAGAATCGGTTACTGTTACCAAATAAATACCGCTCGCTAAACTAGAGAAACTACTACTCGATTGATTTGATCCACCTACATTATATAAATATGGTGTTGTACCTCCACTAGCATGAACAACTATGCTACCATCATTACCAGGTAAGCATGTTGGCAATGCACTGGTGAGTGAATCGATATTCAATATTAAAGGTTCAGTAATTGCTACGGTTGTGGATATCGTACAATTGCTCGCATCACTTAATGTAATCGTATAGGTATTGGGGTTAAGGTTATTAAAGTAGCCAGAAGTATTCGTTATGGAACCAGGATTCAATGTATAGGTCAGTACTGAACTTCCCGTACCTGCAATTTGAATACTACCATTATTCAAGCCATTACAACTCACATTCGTATCCAAAGTTGACGTAATCACAGGTGGTAATGGTGCACTTAAATCAATACTCATAGTATCCATACAAGCATTAGAATCTGTAACTGTTACTAAATAAATATTACTTGCCAGACCACTGAAACTACTACTCGACTGATTGGGCCCACCTACATTATAGAGATAAGGTGTTGTGCCACCACTAGTATGAACAACTATACTACCATCATTACCCGGAATACAAGTCGGTAAAGTATGTGTTAGTGAATCAATGTTTAAAATAGGTGGCTCTGTGATCGTAACTGTCGTACTCACCGTACAATTACTCGCATCGCTTAATGTAATCGTATACGTATTCGGAGCTAAGTTATTAAAGTAGCCTGAGGTATTTGTTATAGAACCAGGATTCAACGTATACGTTAAAGCGGTACTTCCAGTACCTGCAATTTGAATACTACCATTATTCAAGCCATTACAACTCACATTCGTATCAATAGTACTCGTAATAATTGGAGCATTTGGTGCACTTAAATCAATACTCATGGTATCCGTGCAAGCATTAGAATCGGTTACCGTTACTAGATAAATACCACTTGCTAAACTAGAGAAGCTACTACTCGATTGATTCGATCCGCCTACATTATAGAGATAAGGTGTTGTGCCACCACTTGCATGAACAACTATACTACCATCATTACCAGGTAAGCAGGTTGGCAAGGTACTAGTGAGTGAATCGATATTCAATACTAAAGGTTCAGTAATTGCTACGGTTGTGGATATCGTACAATTGCTCGCATCACTTAATGTAATCGTATAGGTATTGGGGTTAAGGTTATTAAAGTAGCCAGAAGTATTCGTTATGGAACCAGGGTTCAATGTATAGGTTAGTGAGGAACTCCCTGTACCTGCAATTTGAATACTACCATTATTCAAGCCATTACAACTCACATTTGTGTCCAAAGTTGACGTAATCACAGGTGGTAATGGTGCACTTAAATCAATACTCATGGTATCCATACAAGCATTAGAATCTGTAACTGTTACTAAATAAATATTACTTGCCAAACCACTGAAACTATTGCTGGATTGATTTGGCCCACCTACATTATATAAATATGGTGTTGTACCTCCACTTGCATGAACAACTATACTACCATCATTACCTGGAATACAAGTCGGTAAAGTATGTGTTAGTGAATCAATGTTTAAAACAGGCGGCTCGGTGATCGTAACTGTTGTACTCACCGTACAATTGCTTGCATCGCTTAATGTAATCGTATAGGTATTCGGTGATAGATTATTAAAGTAGCCTGAAGTATTCGTTATGGAACCAGGGTTCAATGTATAGGTCAAAGCGGTACTTCCGGTGCCTGCAATTTGAATACTTCCATTATTCAAACCATTACAATTTACGTTCGTATCAACTAAACTTGTAATAACTGGAGCACTTGGTGCACTTAAATCAATACTCATGGTATCCGTGCAAGCATTAGAATCGGTTACCGTTACTAGATAAATACCACTTGCTAAACTAGAAAAGTTATTACTTGATTGATTTGATCCGCCTACATTGTACAAATATGGTGATGTACCTCCACTAGTATGAACTAATATACTGCCATCATTACCCGGAATACATGTTGGCAATGCACTGGTGAGTGAATCGATATTTAATACTAAAGGTTCAGTAATTACTACTGTCGTAGATATCGTACAACTACTTGCATCACTTAATGTAATCGTATACGTATTCGGTGATAGATTATTAAAGTAACCTGAAGTATTGGTCACGGAACCAGGATTCAGCGTGTAGGTTAGTGCGGTACTTCCAGTACCCACAATTTGAATACTACCATTATTCAAGCCGTTACAACTCACGTTCGTATCCAAAGTTGACGTAATCACAGGTGGTAAGGGTGCATTTAAATCAATACTCATAGTATCCATACAAGCATTTGAATCCGTTACAGTAACCAGATAGATATTACTGGCTAAACTTGTGAAACTATTACTCGATTGATTGGGACCACCTACATTATATAAATATGGTGTTGTACCTCCACTGGCATGAACAACTATACTACCATCATTACCTGGAATGCATGTTGGTAATGCACTGGTGAGTGAATCGATATTTAATACCAAAGGCTCGGTGATCGTAACTGTTGTAGAAATCGTACAACTACTTGCATCACTCAGCGTAATTGTATACGTGTTCGGTGATAAATTATTAAAGTAGCCTGAAGTATTCGTTATAGAACCAGGATTCAGTGTATAGGTCAGTGCTGAACTCCCAGTACCTGCAACTTGAATGCTACCATTATTCAAGCCGTTACAACTCACATTCGTATCCAAAGTTGACGTAATCACAGGTGGTAATGGTGCGCTTAAATCAATACTCATAGTATCCATACAAGCATTTGAATCCGTTACTGTTACTAAATAAATATTACTGGCTAAACTTGTGAAACTATTACTCGATTGATTGGATCCACCTACATTATATAAATATGGTGTCGTACCTCCACTAGTATGAACTAATATATTACCATCATTACCTGGAATACATGTTGGCAATGCACTGGTGAGCGAATCAATATTTAATACCAAAGGTTGTGTTATTGTAATCAGTGAGCTTACCGTACAATTCTTAGCATCGGTAGCGGTAACCGTATAGGTATTCGGACTTAAATTATTAAAATAACCCGTTGTATTACTTATAGAACCTGGATTCAATGTATAAGAAACCAAACCGGTTCCCACAACATTTATTTGCACACTTCCGTTGGCAAGTCCATTACAGCTAATATTGGTATCTGCAAAAAACGTAATGGTTGGTGTTGGGGGTGGGAGAAAGCTTACCAGACTTGAAGCCGTACACGAATTAGCATCTGTAACGGTAACGGTATAGTTACTCGCGCTTAATCCGTTAAATATATTACTCGATTGGCCCGAACCACCAATGTCATAACTATAGGCGGTTGTACCTCCAGAAGCATAAATTGTCATGACGCCATCATTGCTAGGGTTGCAAGTTGCACTAACCTGTACAATACTATCTATTACTAGCACATCAGGCTGTGTAACATTAAACAAAACAGTATCCGTGCAACTATGCGCATCGTAAACGACAATCCTATAAGCCCCTGTGTCTAAGTTATTGAAATGTCCTGAGGTATTCGTTACGGATCCAGGTGTAAGAACATAAGTATAAGGTGCGTTACCTAAACTTGATTGAACCGTTACTTCTCCATCTGCTGCACCATTACAACTAATCGTTGTATCCGTTACCGAAACATAATTAGTAACTATAGTACTTAAACCCGTACAGGCAAATTCATAAGCTCCTGCATCAGGCGCTGTAGTAGATCGAGTGACATTTTCAATATCGTCCGTAATCCCAAGAGGTGCCCCAATGTTATCCATTGTTAAATTACTAGGGTTATAGTCGTTAGTAGCAGGAGATACATACTGTGGATCTAGATTGTAAGAATTCAGTCCGTACGCCGCCCCGTTAGCAGTTTGCCAGTTTGCCAATGTTTGGTAATTTACATTCCCATAGCGACCATAATAGTTAAGCGTCCCTGCGGCATTTAAGAATACATTATTATTATTACTAATGACGTTACTTCCCAAACCAATAACAATACCGTGCTTCTCCTGAGTACCCCCTCTTGATATGGTAACTATATTATTTCTAATTTCGGTTCCAACATTATTACCTGCAGAATAAATGCCCATTGTTTGGGAAAAAATATCAAACAGACTGCCGCTTAAATCAATTGTGTTGTGATAAAACTTTGTTCGTTGAGATGAACTAGCAATGTGTATACCAAAATGATCTCCTAAATTATTAAAATCTTCTATAAGATTGTTTGTAACATAATTATCATTCCCAGAAGCAACACTTCCTGCAAAATAAATCCCATTACATGCTGAAGACGAAAATGTAGTTGTTCCAAATGGATGGTGAATGTGATTTTTATCAACCAAAACATTTAAATCGCTCCCCGATCTTATACCATAAAATGTACTTCCATCAGTTCTATTCAGTTTATGAATATTATTTGCCTGAACGGTGGTATTATTCGTGTTCGTCATACGAATACCATATTCGTAGAAATCGGAAATTGTGTTATTACGAATTATATTTCCATTAGGGCGTCCTGATGTTTTACCATAAAGAGCAACACCTCGTCGACCTCCTGTTATTGTAGAATTCGTTAGTTGATTACTATCGCAGCCAGAAAATGCCCCTGTGATTATTATTAGATTAGGATCTGAACTAATTACAAAACCGCTTATGTTAGAGGAAATCGCAAAGGCATCTAATGCAATACCACAACTATCAAAAATATTATGATCAGCATTATTGTATAGGTGGACGGCATGGCCGTAAGTTGTACCTGTTGCATTTATGTTTAGTCTATTAAACCTAAAATAGTCTGTTCCACTTAAACGTAAAGTATGCCTACTTGTAGGAGCAGATCCGTTATGCGTAAGTGTCGATCCATTCCCGTTGAATGTGACCGTGTTGACCGCAGAAGAACCTGTGATTTCAAAAATTTCTATTTGTTCATTAAATGTGGGAGTACCGACCACATTGAATATAACTGGTCCATCAATACCACAACTTAGTAAGTCCACAGCTTGTTGAAACGTTTGAACATTAGTTGCCGAAATAGCAGAAGTAGGATCGATGGTATAAGTTCCATTAATTGGGCTGCAAACCCACTCATAGGCACCTACATCAGGTGTAGTCGCTGACCTTGCTATATTCTTTATATCATCTGTGACTCCAAGACCAATACCCGTGTTGTCAATAAATCCATTACTTGGTGTGTAATCGTTTCCAGCTGGGTTTACAAATAGTGGGTCTTGCTCCGTAGAGTTTTGGCCTAAGCCCCCACTAACCGTTTGCCAGTTTGACAAATTGGTCGCTGTTGAAATACTATACTGACCATAATAATTGGCACCGGCCGCTCCATTCACATATACATTGTTATAATCGCATACCGTTGTACCAGGAGATATATAGAGCCCCCTTTTAATGCCGTTGGCCTTTGCAATCCGAATATTATTATTTCTTATATCTGCGCCTGTCGATACACTGGAATGATATATTCCGATAGCGTCTCCTGTATAGGTAAGCGTAGACGAAAGGTCGATAGTATTATGATAGACCAGACAATAATCGGATCCTGACAACTGAATTCCGTATTGCCCCCCAGCACTATTAAAATCCTCAAATAAATTATTGATAATTCTGTTTTCATTACCACTTGTTGCATCTGCTTCTACAAGAACTCCTATTTGCAAGGTAGTTGTTGAAGTATTACCTCCGGCAGGGTTATGAAAATGATTTTTTTCAATCAATGCATTCGTAACATTTGTTGATAGTTGCACACCTGTATAGTCAGAAATACTTGAACGTGTTGGTCTGGCAAACTCAGTGTTTTGTATAACAAGACTATCTTGATAGGCAACGAATATTCCTTTACGTACGTCTTCAAGTATAGAGGAGTTCGATACAGTATTTTTACTTGTTGGAGCTGTATTCTCTCCAACAATTGTCATACTGTAAAACCCTCCTTCGACAGTACAACTGTCAATAATATTATTGTTACAACCAAGAGCTACCCCTTGTGTAGTTTCAGTTGGCAAACTAGGATGGCAGCAAATAGCTACAGGAAATAAGTTCCCAGAAGGATTCGCCACATCTACCCACATCTTGCAGTTCCTAAAGACGTTATAATCCGCTGCATCATATAAATGAACAGCATGACCATATGCAGCGCCGCTTGCCTCAAAATTTAAATCATTAAAAATAAAGTAGTCTGCACCTCTCAAGCGTAAGGTGTGGCGTTCTGCACTAGTTGTTGCTAAATAGGTAAGTGTATCTCCATTACCATTAAAAGTAACGGTGTTTGTCGAAGAGGTTCCAGCAATCTCTGGTATATCAATTTGTTCATTAAACGAATAGCCTGCTGCCATATTAAAGGTAACAGGACCCGTGATACCACAAGACAAGATATTAACCGCTTGTTGAAACGTTTGTACATTCGTCGCAGAAATTGGCTGACTGGGATCAACTGTATAGACACCGCTTATAGGAGAGCAACTCCACTCATACGCTCCAACATCAGGAGTTGTTGTTGAGCGGCTTACTCCTAAAATATCATCAGCAACCATTAAGGTATCACCCGTATTATTTATGAATCCATTTGTTGGAGTAAAGTTTCCAAGTGCTGGATTAACAAAGCCAGGATCATAAGATGTCGAATTTTGATCAAACGACCCTGCTAAATATGACTGCCAACCTGCTAGTGAACCTCCAGTAGTACCGACATTATTTGTTCCGACTGGACCGTTGACATATATATTATTGTAATCACTTATCACATTTGCAGATGTTATATATACTCCATGCTTATCCCCTTGAGCATTTCTGGTGACATGAATATTATTATTTTTAACAAGCACGCCTACATTAGAGCCTGGACAATAGATTCCATATGTTCTATAACCAATCGATGAAACAGATGTTGTTCCGCTTAAATCAATTGTATTGTGCACCACATTGGTATATGTAGCTCCACCTCCAAAAAATATACCGTAATGAGTTCCGCTATTATCAATATCCCCAATTACATTATTTCGGATAACCATTTCTGAACCGTTTGCTGCTAATGCGTTGGAAATAATGCCATATATGTTTCCTGTGGCACTCGGATTTCCCTTATTTAGTTCGTGAATATAATTTTTTTCAACCAGTGCATTAGGTAAATAGCCAAAAAGGTAAATACCATAAACGTGTCCTGCAATATTCGTTCTGTTGGAGTTAGAAATTTCGCAATCTTGAAGGGTAAGGTTTTCAATATTTCTAAAGTTCATGTTTCTATCACGAGCATCTTCAAATTGACAATCCGTAATACTCAATTTTTGTATCGTGTCTAGAGTTCCAATAAATAAATTATAGTGTCCCCCTTGTAATGTACAATTTTGGATAGTTGTGCTATCATTCACGGCAAAAGCTCCTGAGGGTCCTACCGAGTACTCATTATTTGCAAGTACCATAGCATTAACAAGAGAGCTTGTACTTGTAATTGGCGCACCTATTGTACAACTATCAAAAGTGTTATGATTAGAGGCATTGTACATATGTACAGCGGTAGCATAAACAGTACCTGAGGTTAGAATATTTAAATTATTAAATCGAAAGTAATCTGCTCCACTTAGTCGTAAGGTGTGTCTGTCTGTTGTTGAACTGATACTAGTACCTGCGTGTGTAAGCGTATCTCCATGACCATTAAATGTGACTGTATTTGTTGGAGATGTTCCAACAATCTCTGGTATATCTATTTGCTCATTGAATGTGTTTCCAGCGGCGACATTAAAAATAACCGGGGCGCTTATACCACAACTTAAGGCATTGACCGCTCCTTGAAAGGTTTGAAAATTTGTACTAGAAACAGGTTGAGCAGGGTCAATGGTATAGGTTCCAGCCATGGTTGTACAAGCCCATTCATACGCACCTACATCTGGTGTTGTTAATGAACGGCTCGTACTAAGAAAATCATCTGTTACCCCTAACGCTGTTCCCGTATTATTAATAAACCCATTGGAAGGTGTAAAGTTTCCGCTACCTGTATTCGTATAAACTGGATTTAAGTCAGTAGAGCTTTGATCAAATGGACCACCAGATATTGCCTGCCATTGTGCCAATGTGGGATAGCTGGTTGTTAAATACCTGCCGAGATAATCCACTCCTGTGCCCATACCTTTGACATACACATTATTATAATCTGAAGTTATGTTTGTAGTGGCTAAGTAATAGAAACCGTAAATAGTTCCGATAGAGTTGCGTGTTACACTTATAATATTGTTACGAATATTAAAATTGTTTGCAGAACCAGCCATATATATTCCATAGGTCGAATACGAACTATTGGTTGTGGCTTGTGTATTCGATAGGTCAATTGTATTATGCTGAATATTGGTATAGGCGCCATTATTACTTATGGAAATAGCTTGCTCTATCCCGAGGGAATTAAAGTTTCCAATGACGTTATTTTTAATACTAATTTCTTGGCCCGAAGAGCCTGCTGCGAACATATTAATTCCAGTAATTGTATTCGTTCCAGAAGTGTTAGCCGCCAGCAAGTCATGAATGTAATTTTTCTCAACAAGAGCACCACCCATATAGTTGGCCAGAGTAATACCTACTGCGCTAGTGTTAAATGTTGTTCTATTCGGATTTGAAATATCATTTTGCGAAGCGATTAGCCCAACGACATATGCAAAACGTAAAGCACTGGAGCGTGCATCTTCAAAGGTATTCTTCGTTAAGGTTAGTCCATTGATACTATCGGAGCTCGAACCAGCACCGCTGAAGGCATAATTACCACCTCGAATAATAGAGTTACTAAATGTAATACTATCACCTTGCGCAGCAGTCCCCCCAGTACTACTTGCATGCCCAGAGATAATGACAGCATTTACACTTGTACTACTACTTGATGTTGATGCACTTATTGTACATGTATCAAAGGTATTATAATCCGATGCATTATAAATATGAACCGCTGTTCCATAGGTACTGCCTGTTGTACTTACAATAAGATTATTAAATGTAAAATAGTCTGCACCGCTTAATCTTAAGGTATATCGATCTCCACCACTTGTTGCCGAGCCCGTATAAGTAAGTGTACTTCCATTACCGTTAAATGTTACTGTATTAGAGCTAGAAGAGCCTGTAATAGCTGGTATATCAATTTGCTCTGGAAAGGTTTGACCAGCAGCAACATTAAAGGTGACCGCTCCTGAAATCCCACTGGTATCCAACCTCGTAACGGCATCAGAGAAACTGGCGAAATTGGTCCCTCCTGTCGTAAGAGTATTATCAATTACATAAGTACCTGATAAAGCCTGCGACTGAGCCGTAAGAGAAGAAAGTAGAAATAATGTGATGAGCCATACGAATCGATAGTACTTGATCGGGCAGTAAATCTTTTCGAGCATAGGCAGGTATTGGTATAATTCGGTAGTACTAAAATAGTACAGTGGGATATGCTTAAATAACAAATGTTTTAAACATATCCACTTTTATTATTCACAATTACCTTGCCATTTTGACTCATCAGGTCAATTGATCTAAAATTCAATAATTCTTCTATGAAAATTGACTTTCCAAGTTAACTAAATAAATCTTTCATAACCCGCTATATCTATGCTTATTGTTCCTTTGCTTCCAAACCAATATAGAATAAAGGAGGGATTGAAAGGCACACCTTATAGTCCATATATTCCTAAGCATATCAACGAAAACCTTGTTTCCTAATAAGATAATACCCATTACCAAATAACAAAACCAGGTTTAGAAAATAGATCTCTTATGGTTACGGAATGCTACATCATAACCTCATTGATCTAAAATTCACCGTTCCCAACGTGGGTTTTCAATATGAATTAAGTCCTAAATTAGGATCTATTATAAATTAAACAATTTATTGTAGGTTTTGGAGACTTCTTCCTTGGCTGTATTAATAATTGGTCTGCCGTGAGATGGAATTAGATGGGCAAAATTTAAACCCTTAACCTTTACAAAATCTGATTTCTCAGGCTTACATTTCTTAAGCCATGCCGGCCCGACATTAGCAGGCTTAAGAAAGCCTCCTAAACGAACTATTATTTTCGCAATTGGACTAAAAAAACGATCCAGGACCATATTTTGCAAGCTATCCGCCGCAATAAGTATCCCTTTATTTTGATTAAGAAGTATAAGTCCTTCAGGCCTCTTCGCCGTTTCATAAGAAAAGAAAAAAGCATTGCTAAAGGGTAATTTGCCACCAGATACCATTAGATGAGAACTAATGAGCCCATTACGAGTATTCATGCCTTCCATTGTCCAATAACTGGCTTGATAGCGGTCAACATAGAACGGATCATCTATACCGTTTCTAAAATCGAGATGATAATCCCCCAATCTAATTATGTGCTTAACTTGACCAAGAGCATCCAATTCATGAAGGCCTTTCTCATTGAGGCGCAAAGCACTTATTAGTGTCAAAGAAGTACCTTCTCGAACGATTATCATATTCCGACTCATCCGTATTCCAGGTGCCATTTGTACACTACCAGATACAAAGAAAACATCTTCAAATATTTCTTCTATACGACCATGTTTTGATGCCTTAGGATAATTCTGCAACATATTTCCTATTGTTTTATAAACGTTACTGATAAGGGAAGACAAATACCAGACTCAGTTTGCCTTAGTTAATCACTAAGGTAATAAAAGATACAGTGCTATCGTTAAGATCATATAGTTTTCCTACTAATATAGTTTTGTTTAACCGATATTCCAGCACTGAGTATCCTTTATATCACGAATGCAATCCCGAATCCATTACATTTTATGCACTCTGAAACTTAACCTGAGAGCAACTTCAGAAATTCCTTTTTCCGCCGAATGGCAACAGGAATCGATATATTATTTCTAAGCTCTACAGAACCACCTCGCCCGCTATTGCCTCGAACTTGAATATAGTTTACCACTTCATTGACATTGATAATATACCTCTTGTGAACACGAAAGAATATAGGAGCATCAAGTAATTCAGCTAATACTTTTAAATTTTTTGATACCATAGCTTTGCTGCCATCTTTAAGAAAAATATCAGAATAACTCCCCCTCGATTGCACATATGCTATTTCATCAATCACCAACAATTTAAACCCCTGAGGCGTAGATACTTTAATACGTTCTAACTTCTTAAGTGCATCTATTCTTACTGGTAAATCCGGAATATTATTTTGCTTTAATGCAATGAGCTCAGTCACACGATCAACGGATTCAACTAATTCCTTTGGACTAATCGGTTTAAGCAAATAATGAATAGCCTGTTTGTTGAATGCCTCAACAGCATATGAATCATAAGCAGTTACAAAAATAATATTTATGTCTAAGTCCATAATTTTTTCAAGCAAGTCAAAACCGTTTCCATTGGGCATTTCAACATCCAAAAAAATTACTTCTGGCAAATGCTTACGAACAAGCATTTCCGCATCTTTTATATTACGAGCTGTACCAACAACCTGAACATTCGCACAAAATGTTTGTAACAGTTTCTTTAAGTTGATTAAACCTCGTTGCTCATCATCTACTATTAACGCTCTTATCATGTTATGGGTATTTTAATTACAATGATGGTACCATCCGCTGATCCATCTTCCTCATTGATTTTATTTACGACTTCTAAAACTATATCTTCCCTTAAAATTACCTTATACGCATTCAATCGATCTTCATTTAGCGAAAGGCCTTTGGACTGATAAATGCCATGTTTAGACCTTTTTTTACTGATCCCCACACCATTATCTTCTATATGACATACAATAAAATCACTTTCCCTACAAAACGAAATTTTTAATTCTCCATCACGCTCTTTAGGAGCCAATCCATGCCTTATTGCATTTTCAACATATACCTGTAACAACATCGGCGGAATGAAGGTTTCTTTTAAATCAATCCTTTCATCTACTTCTATAGAGTAATTGAATAAATCATCAAATCGTAGTTTTTCCATATTGATATACGCTGTTAGATATTCAACCTCATCCTTAAGTGTTATATGATCTAATGAAGCAAAGTTTAACGTCTGACGAATGAGCTTTGAAAATTGAGCAATATATTCATTCGATAACAGAATATCTCCTTCATTCATTACACTCTGAATCGCGTTAAGACAATTAAATATAAAGTGAGGATTCATCTGTGCTTTTAGAGCTTGTATCTTCAACTCGGCAAAATTCTTTTCTAAGTCTAATTTTGCTCTTTTTCTCTTTGACCATATGTTCAATCCAATAAGAACAAAAGATACTATCAAGATCAAAATGGCTAGTTTGAACCACACTGTTTGCCAAAATGTAGGTCTTACATAAAATGTCAGAACGGTCTTTTCCCCGACCAGCTCGCCAGTTTCTGTAGCATTCGACAACTCAAAGTGGTACTCCCCAGGATTCGATAGATTGAACTCACTGGTTGTAGAATTGGTATAATGCCACATATCACCAAGCTCTTTTACTCGATAGGCAAAATTATTTATGGCTGGAAATGTCAGAGAAGAAAAGGAAATAGCAATATGCTTTTGCTCACTGCTTAAGGATAATGAGTCTAACGAAAATTCCTGTCCTCCTGCCTTAAAAGAAATAATATAAGGCGCTCTATTTTTAATCAAGCTGGACTGCTGCATGTCTATGCTTTGTAAAGCATCATTTGTACTAACGATGAGTGTATTATGTTCAATCCATGCCTTATTAACGTAGCTGTTCAACAGCCCATTTTCAGAACCATAACTTGCCGTTTTAGCGATATGTAATGAATCTTCAAACATATCATAGTAAACAACCGTTACTCCTTTGTTCGTAGAAATGATCAGCTTATTACTATCAACCGTTATATCATTAAGTACATTACTTATAACACCTTTCGTTTTATCTAACTCACATACAATTTCACCTCTGAAAAGAGCTTTAACCTTGTTTTGTTCTAACACCCAGATAATTCCATTTTGATCTTTTCGTACTTTTAGTATTCTTCCTTTAATTTGATCATAATCATTGACCTCAACCCATTTGTCATCTTTCCTTCTTAGATGTAACACTCCATTCAAAGTTCCCGCAAATACCTCATTCCTATTCTCGCCAAAACAAACGGTTGTTGTTCTGACCCTATGGGAAATTTTTTTTATGGCTTCATTTTCCTTTAAAAAAACTCCTGTCGATGATGTCAGAAGTACGGCCTGATTGAGCACATCAAAATCCTTTAATGCACCATAAAGAAACTTCATACTCTTTGTAGTATGGGAGCTTGTATCGTAAACTATAATTTCAATGTTATTATCTGCTAGGAAATATAGTTTACTTCCCGCCGCCCGAGCGACCTTGATATGACCAAAGTATCTCCTATGTTTTCCCTGAAATAGTAATTTTTTTTTCTCCCCCTTATATTGATACAATTTATTTCCCTGCATTGAATATACGTTACCGAAAAGGTATACTCCATTGGGTATGATATTATGCGTAATAGTACGTCTCTGATCATTATACGGAAAGATGAATAAGCCCTTATCTTGCGTAAAGGCCCATAGGTTATTTTGCCGATCAAAAGTTAAGGAGTTTATTCTTTCTATATCGCCAAACCTATGATACAACCTACTTTCAGTCAAATCCAGATTCGCGGACATCAAATTATTTTTTTGAACAAAAAATATTCGATTTTTTGAAAACGTTATACTAGTAGGATCGTATTTAACTTCTTTTGAGATGATATCATCAATTCTTCCCTTGTTTAATTTAAATCTGTTTATTGAAAAAACACGTATTGTCCAGATCTCATTATCCTGCAATAACATGGAACTTTCTATTGAAAAAAAATACCCCTGATGGTACCCCATTAGCCAAATATTTCTGTCAGAGACCATGGTACTATCTATTTCCCCAGAAGGGGAAATAGAATACATCCTGTTAAGAGTGAATATATACAAATATTTTTTGTGAAGAATCACCCTATGAATATTATAAACACCTTCCAACTTTCGAACTGTGACGCGATTATTAGAAATAATAAAGAAGCTATCACATGTATTGGTTCGCTGATGTAAAACAATACTCCCGTCTGTAGAATAATCGAATATCACTAACTCAGACTGATTTAGTGACTTATTCAGCTCTTGTAATATAGGCCTATCTGCATCAGTATAAATAACACCATCTTTATACCAACATAGTTTTCCCATAAAAGGTTTCAACCATATATATGAGTCTTGATCTATTCGGCTATGTAATATTTCGTTATCGGGAACCCCTTGGTCTATATTGAAGAGTTCGAATTGATTACCATCAAATCTAATTAGACCATCCTTGGAATTAATTAACATAAAACCACTGCTATCTTGGGTTGCGTTGTATAAAGTGGCAGAAGGTATTCCATCTTTCGTAGTACGATGAATATAGCTTTGCCCATTTACCAGCATCCCTGAAGTAAATAAGATGACCAAAACAATATATAATGACTGTTTCAAAAGCTTGTTGATCAATAAATTTATCAATAATAATAAATATATTCTAAAACCACTAAGCTGAGTTGTAATCTTGAACATTTACTATATGACAGTGATTATAAACACCTAAAACTTCTACGTTTTCTTCTCTGGCCAATACCTTGGTCGCATAAAACACAGAAAAACGAGTTGATCCCTGAGCAAATCGTTCATTTTCAATACAGTATTTTTCGATGAACTAATCTGATAGTTACTCAAATGTATTCTATTATCAAATCAACCTTTTTTTACAGAACCTTTGGTCCCCCTTTTGCATTCCAACTAAAAAAACAAGGTTTAATTTTTCTATTTGCTTTACACTTAGCGAAAATACCAATACGCTTAAAATGTTTTTTTTACCTGAAAACGATTATCAAAGAAACTTTGGTTTCCTTTCCGAATAGCGGAAGCCGAAAAGCTCATAGAGTAGGCATAATTAAAATTTATCTATCATGAAAAAAATTAGCTTATTATTAATTGCGGTTATTAGCATATTAACACTTAACGCACGTCCGAATACAACAGTTAAATACTGGCGCTGCACTTACCTTGCAGGTTCTGGTGGTTGTGATGCTGGTGCTCAACCAATAAGTTGTGGTTGGGAATACATGACCAATGGGAAAACCCCGTGCGAGACTTGGAATTATTATTATAAAGGTCTAAATGGTGAGAATATTAAGGGTGAGTGTTGTGATGGTTTAGCAAGTGTCTATAAAAAACCCGTTGATATTAACAATATTGAATATTATCCTTCCGACGATAATAAACTTATGGCGGAATGTGCAGCAGGTCCTGATATCGTTGTATACGATTTTGACAATGACTTTCCACTTTCATGGAATAGTTGGTCAGTTAATGTCTATGCAAGTGCCACCACTTTAACTATTGAAATCACAGAAAGAGATCCATTAAATCCAGTGATAAACCCTGACCAAACTCAAAACATTGTTACTATTCCTTTATCTCTAGGAATGTTAGAATCTACTTATTATTCAAATTGCAATGTTCAAAATAAAACTGACATTAAGTCTACCGTTAAAGGATCTGGTAATGCATTACAGTTTAGTATCAAAAGTTCATACTCTTACCATAGAAGCGATTTGGAAATACAACTTATTGATCAAAACAAAAGAAATACCCCTATTAAAGTTTCCGTATTTTCAATTGATGGTAGGTTAATCCATAAGAAAAATATTAAAAATGAGATTTCTACCATTAAGTTGGATAGAAATAGTCTTCCTAATGGAATATTAGTTATTACCATTTCAGATGGCATACATAGATTCTCACGCAAAATAATCAATTGATTAAATAAGGCGCACAAGAAACGGTACAATATTACCTTATGCCTGTCACTAACAAGCTTGCGGGATGACAGTCATGCCTAATCCTGCCTTCCGCGAACTTGGCAGGGGGGCTCCCTGCCCCCCGGAAAAAATATTTCTTTTTTTTACGGGGGGGGGTAATCATAGCATGCGCGGTTCTGTCACATGTAAGTTAGTGGTTTTTTTCTAAATCATTTATCTTGCTTCAATGTTTAAAGGTCATTTTCTTCCTAGGGCTATTATTCTGCAAACCGTTTACTTCAAGCTTCGTTTTGGCTTAAGCTATAGAGATATTGAAAAACTTATTAGAATCCGAGGGGTATCAGTCGACCATGCTACCATTCAACGTTGGGTATTTAAGTTTACTCCTTTCTTTGAACAATCATTTAATAAACGAAAGAAAGTAGTTGGAACAAGCTGATGAATGGACGAAACATATATCAAAGTAAAAGGTGTTTGGCATTACTTATATCGCGCTGTAGATAAGAAAGGACGAACAATTGACTTTCTTTTGTGCAAACAAAGATGTAAAAGAAGTGCCCAGTTATTCTTGATCAAAGCCATACGAAATAATGAAAAGCCATACAAGAACACTATGCAACACCGAAGCAAAATGGCACAAAAGGTTCCTTTATAAGGAACTCGATTAAGTAAGTTATTCTAGACCTTGTTAAGTAAATATTTCACCGAATGCAGTCCAAATGCAAGTCCTAGTAAAAACTACCGAATTTTAGTTTTTAAGTAATGTGACAAATATTGTACTTCAAAACCCGTACTTGTCAACTATTCTTCTTACTAGATTTTTTTACCGCCATTTCCCATATTTAAGATTTTGCCACCCAACAAGTATCAGCCTATTCATATACCAAGTGTAGTCAAATCGGATATTCAGGCTAGTTTAAAGGCTCTTAAAGGGTAATGGAAATAACAACATTTTTTACCTTTAGTGGCAATGAAAGAAAGTAGTAAAAAAATAGAAGACATTCAGGACGTAATTAATCCTTCCAACGAAAAAGAGTTGGACGATTACTTGGAAACCATTGTACCTTTTATCGGACAAATAGTTATAGAATTTAACTCATTAGAAAGTTTTTTAGATGAGGTCATTTACACTATGGTTGACATAGAAGATGACAAACCTGGTATTATTATTAATGATAAAAAAACGTTCTCTCAAAAAGTGATTTTCTTTGAACGTTGGGGCTTATTACAAAACAAACAATTGAATTTAGACTACAATATTTCAGAGATCGCAAATAATTTAAAGCAGCTAGGAATCAAAAGAAATACTGTCGTACATGCCGATTGGGAAAACCCTGAAGAGGAGCTGCTTGTACCTAAAAAATACAAAATAAATAGAAATGGTATTAAAAGAGAATATATCCAAGCAACTATTAAGGATTTGGAAACAATAACGGAAGATTTTACTTCAGTCTTTAAACAACTTGCGGATTACATCAAAATTTACATTAATAAAAGACGACCAATAGACAACCAAGCTTCGGAAGAGACAAGATCTACCCCCCAATAGTCCATAGCCATAAGTGTAAAACATTGTTTAAAACCATTAAACCGTTCGTTTACCTTCATTCTTTGATTGATAATCGATATCGTTTTGGGGTCTTTGAAGACAACTAAAATGTGAGAGTTCTTTTTGGCCGGATGATATAAGAAAGTTAATCGCTCAAGGCCCCATTACACAAAAGTAGTATTGCTATAGAATAGTTTATTTCCGACATTCATAGTTAATAAATTGCTTGCATATCAAGTAACAATAAACGAATAACATAGAATTACACAAGTCGGAATTTATACTTTGAACACAATTAAAAATTAACGATGCAGGTATTAGGAGAATTAATGATTATCGATAATGATTTGAAAAATATTCCTTTGCCATGGTACCATAGGGCACCATTGGGTTTGGAAAGTGAAACAACTGTTTCTGTTTCTCTGGTAAAAAATGAGAAAAGAAATAATTGTGATATTGTTGTTTCCATTATTGACCCTGAAGTTTGGTCAAAAGCTCATAGACTTGCATTCGTTAAGGAAGAAGAAAGCGGTATTGTAGATGACATTTATAAAAACATCTCTGACAATTGGGATATTATATTAGGTGAATCAGTAACTAGTGAAGGTGGATCCCATCATTTAACATCTCTTATTTGTGAACCTAAGATTGAAGACATTAGTGCTGAACTTAAAAATCAAGAAAAAAAATTCGCCAAAATAGGATTTACGTTTACAGCAAAACCGGTTTATACTGTTGTTCCAAAATTGGAAGCCACTAAGTACAGTCAAGTTGAAAATGGCTTTATACGAAACTGCTCTTGGATCAAAAAATATATTGACAAGCATTACCCCAAAAAGGGTAACTTAAACTTCAAAATTCTAGTTGCAGCTGATACAAGGCTCAGAATTCTAAAATTTACCTTTTGTAATAGCAATGCAGTTTCTGTTGATATCGAACACAAAGACAAACAAGGGACTTTAAAAAAAATCACTGAAGTACTCTCACAAAATAATGATTTCAATATATTATCATCATTATCAAGTAAAAGTTCGGTCAACAGCAAGTATGCCAGATTTCGATTAATCTGTGAAATGCAAGGCTCTAAGCCTGAAAAGACAATTGAATACATTCAGAAAACCATCGATAAACTAAGCAAAAAGATTCCTCATTTTTCAATCTCAATTATAAAAACTCATGAAGGAATTGAAGGAAAAAAATTAACCTATTGCAAACAACCTTTTGATCTAATTGCCCAAACCCCCAAACTACTTATCCCACATATCAAGGAATACAGAAAAGGGTTTCCGAAAAATAAATTCCCTGTTTTTCTTTCAAGAAGATTTATAGATAATGAAAAAGTAAATCAAGTCGTGGATAGAATAAAAAAGATATTAATTGAGAACGATTGCCATGTTGTAGAAGCATTTCCTAAAAAAGGGGACAGAACGGCAGCTGATATAGAAGTAAAAAGTAAAATGTGGCTCTCTAAAGCAGGTATACTTTTAATCAATCATAGTTCAAAACTAGAAGGAAGCCACCAAATAAGCTTCAATTTGCCACATGAATATGGATTTCTTGATGGACAGGGTAAGCCAATACTAGTGCTACAAGAAGGGAGAGACATAACAATTGCAGATAAATGGTCAAATTTCCAAGGTGTAAAGCCCACAATAATACCAGAAAATGAAAAAGCATTAAATTCGGAAAACAAAAACTCTATTGACAAAACAATTATTTCCTGGCTCAAAGAAATAAAAGAGGACCACACTTTGTAAATCAATGTATTCTTGGCTAAGAGGGCTTCCTCTTAGCAATCACTTTATGCTAAACCGAAAATATTTTAACAAAAAAGGGATTGACGTCAATCCCATAATCAAAAACTCAAGATGATGAAAGAACAAGTTTAGAGTCTTCTTCTGTTATTTTTTTCTCTTCTTCTAGTTTTCTTATTCTTCTTTTAACTTCAGACATTTTCTTTAAATCATCTTCTGAAAAAACTTTAAATCCAACTTTATTCAATATCTCAATTTCTTTTTCAGTAAAGTTTTCTTTAGCTCTTGGTCCGTATAAAAGTTCAAGCAATTTATCGATAAAATTTTTCATATTAATTAATTTATTTTTCTTTCCCTATTATAACATTATACAAGTCATTGTATATCCCATCTGCGAGTCCTTTCATAATTTCTACATCCATTTGCTTACAACCTCTAGATGAGGTCGAATCAATACATAATAGTGCATTAGGAATAACCTTACTATATCGTTCATTATCATACTTGGCATTGCCAAATCTCTCAACTTTATACGGAATCACAGGAACTAAAATAGCACTTCGATACTCCAAAGGCCAAGATAACATTATATATAACCATTTAGAGAATTTCCACTTAGTAAGAAATTGACATATTTTACTTTTACGTGAATAAATTTTGTGGGTAACCCTTGAATTTTTGTAGCTCCAAGAGTACTGCATTCTTCTTTTGATAAAATAAGGTCGATTCAAAACCAAACTTTTATCTTCTTTAACTTTAAACAACGAATTAAAACATGTATTCTCACTTAACCAATGACGAATGTTATCATTATCGTCCCCTAAGTCCTCCTTAGCTCGATTGTCCGCGTGATTATCCCTTTCCAAAGTATAGAGAAAATATTTTTGCTTTTCGTTATCAAACCCCAATAACTTTATACAAGCCGAAGTTTTTGTCTGAGTTATATCGTCAAAAGCTAATTTAATTTGCGTTAGAAAATTTCTTATTAATAACCTATCTAATAGACTTGTATCAACTTCCTCCTTTTTTTCATAATCAATATCAACATTGGATATTGAGTGAATATCTGCAAAACCATTATTAAATTTTTCATATGCCCAATAATATCCAGTATACCTCTTATATCTTAAATAGTACTTGAATGCTATTAGAGCCATGCAAATAAAGCTGATTACATACACCTTGTAACCAGAGTCTCCATAGCCAAATGCCAATAAAGCGACTATAGCTAATACCAAAGATATGGTTGACGAATATTTTTCAATATATGTACTAAAATACTTCAGAGTAGTTAGAACTTCTAATTGGAGACCACAAAGTAAACAAAATTATAACCAATACACAAAGACTCCTTATAACACTTTAGTGGTATCAAGAATGGACACAATTCACTTCTAAAATTTGATTTTGATAAAAGGCTTCCCTTAGCTATCCCTTTTTTTCCATTCCTTAAACCATGGTACTTTTTCTCTATCCTCGCAATATAAATCGTAAACTTCCCAAATATTCATCAATTGATCTGAATCGAGATTATACTGCTTTAACTTTTCCAACCAGAGCGAATCATTACTAAAAACATATTCCTTATCATTACTTAAGTCTATTATTAAATGTTCTTCACCTTGATTACCCTCTCCGTTAGGACTACGCCCAAAAATTATTCCATTCTGAAATTGTATTTCTGTTATAAGAATATTATAACTATATACGTTATCGGCTTTAGTTTTTAGGGTTATTGCCCAAATTTGTCTTTCGCTAGATGGATTTATAAGTTCATATGGCTTTACGAGCGGGAGACGATACAAGTCCTCCCTTGTTGTTCTAGTGTAAAATCCATCTCCACAAGATTGTATCCCAATCGAGATTATCATGATTACTAATATGTGCAGTTTTTTAATATTCATTTTCTCCGTTACTCATATTGATACTTTGACTTCATTTTGAATTATTTAGTTAAGAAAGAAATCCAATTTCGAGCTGTTCGATAGTGGAATAATATCCAAAATCACTTCACTATCCCAAACCTCAAATGGATCAAATACAGAGAGTACATATTTCTTCTGATCAACTCCTTCTCCTGTGAAAATTAATACATTGTCATCCATCACGGAATAAGTCAAATTGTTGGTTTTCTCAGACAACTTAATATTATTTCTGATATTATTTATCAAAACCTTGTATTTGTCCTCATCATACTTAAAAGAAAAGATAAATTTAATATTTTTAATCTTTGCAAGCTCTTTATCATCCAATTCTGACAATAAAATACTAGCCATTTTTTCTACTTCTTCATTTTCCATAAATACCTTTTGATGACCTAATCTGGCAGTTAACCTACGCGCCCCACCGCTGTTTCTTCCTATATGCTCTCTATTCCTTCAGAACTTGTTTCGTCACCATAATTTTCTTTCTCAAAGTACTCGAAATCGCGTGCCTCCAATTTTTCAATTAGCATATTAACTTCTCCAACAGTACTGTCAATAGTTTTAACTCTATTAAAGTCATCATATGCAGAATTATAGTCTTTAAATCTCGTTAGAAGCCAAGCTCTTTTATACAAACCATCAATACAATTTGAATCTTTAGATATAGATTTCGAAAAATACAGTATAGCTCCAATGGTATCATTCAACTCATCCAAAAGAGTTCCTTTAATCAGCAATAACTCTAAATCATTTTCGTTTGCACCTAGTTCAATTGCCTTGTCTATAAAATTATTCGCTTCAACGATATTTCCTAAACCATAGTAAGCCAAAGACTTGTACTTATATGGTTCATAAGAACTTTGTTCTGCATTAATCGCTTTATCAAGTTGCACTAAAGCTAAGGTGAACTCTCCTTGACCTATTAAATACGCACCATTATCAAGAGCTGTATCATAGTTCTCGTTTGAACAAGATAGATGAGCTATTACAACTAAAAAGGAACTAATAAGTACAAGCATTTTTCCTTTCTTCATTATCAAATTATATTTTTAACTACAGTTACTTTAATAGCCCTTAAATAATTTAAATACTATTATTCTGAAACCACAAATCATGAACTGAGAACTTAGAGTAATCCATCCCATATTCCAGATAATCTGTAAAAAGAGTATAATCCAATTTATACTCCTCTTTATCAAAATTATCACATTCCACGTATACAATAAAATCGTCATTAGGAAATTGATCTCTATATCCCTTAATTACAAAGACAAGAGGATACCTGTGCCATACATAGCTAATCATATCATCCCCTGAAGAGAGCACGGCCCAATTTTCTTCACCTTCCCAAAAACTAACATCATAATCGTTTAGATAAGAAACATTTTCCTTGAATTCGTAAAACTGACTTATGCGCCAAACGACGTCCTGACGAAGAGCAAGCAAAAAACTATTAGTTAAATTTTCATATCTATCGCAAACTTTTTCATGGAAGGTAAGTAATTTAAGACTCTATAGGACGTTTTTTAAACTCAAGAAAGTAAAAAATAATCCAGACTGATATCAAAACAATAAAAAAGACAAAACATAATTGAGGGTTAATGAACAAGATTATATTATAACGTGCTAGTGCCCCCAAAATGCCCATGAGTACCCCTAATATAAACAATCCGATAGAAAAGAGGATAAGGCGAATGGGGGCTCCTTTGAGCATTGCAAAATGAGTACAAATAAGAATCAGGGAGGTTATATGAAATACATGCCATGATAGAGCCATAAAGAAGGAAGTGCTCATAATACCCTGAGTAATTGCAAGAAAGAATGCAATGCCCCATATTGAAACGGTAATCACTTTGAACCAGTCGGCAGGTGTCCCATTTGCTTTTGCACTAAACCTCAAAACATAGAACACTACCACCGAAATTATAATAATCGAGTTTAAAGGACTTAGATCTATTACTTTACTAATATCGGCTACCAATCCAATATTCCAGCTTATGAAGAGTATTAAAAATAGCCCTTTTAGGATCAGCTTATATTCCGGTTGCTCAGCAGGCTGCTCTATCTCTTCTAATAAATCCATATAATTAACTATTGCTTCTGGCGGAACCCTGCACATCATCGATTAGCTCTTTACAAGCTAGTCTTGCCTCTAAAATATGTCTTTCACTCTTAGCAATCTTTTCTAATTCTGCAAGACTCTTTTCTTTAAACTTGTTTTTAAACTCATTGACCCTTTCTCTTGAAACAGAAATTTGTTCTTCCGCATATATACAACCCTTTCTCTTAAAAGCTTCTGAAAGATCAGCTAATATTATTTTCTTGTTTAATAGGTAATGTCCAACTAATATGGTCAAGAGCAAGACGTCTATCCAAACTTTTAGACTACCTATTCCAAATGAAATACCCAACCTAAAAGGAGCGTAATGCACAACTCCGAAAACACCTATTAAAATCGCGAACGTTACTATTAAGATTCCTCTTTCAGAATTAACAAACATTAAAATAGTCGCAAAAACTGTTATAATAGTGGCTATTAATACCTTGGGTGACAGGATAATGCCAAAGGACAAGGAAAATATGATTCCGACCCAAAGAATTCCAAGTGCTATCCAACTTTGGTATCTAAACTCCCGCTTTCGGGGGATATCATACTCGGACAGAAGGTCCTCGCTATTATCTTTCGGATCGTTTATTCTCATGTATGTTTTTTTAAAAAAGGGATAATTTAAGTGCTGTATTATCAACGAATTCTCTATCACAAACTTCTTCTACCATATCCCTACAAACCCTCTTCTCAAATAGTTCGTCTTCTATCTACTTTGGCCTACCTTAATGAAATACTCTTCCAAAAACACCCATGCAAGTCAATCATATTATGTTGCATGTTAGTTACTTTGAGAAACTTCCATGTTACTTGACCTTAAAAACCACGTTTTGAAATAAAGAATCAAACATATTATCGGTCACCAGAAATGGCAACACAATATCCTCTTCCTGAGTCGCAGTAAATTCAGCTTCGATATCTTCAATTAATTCTTTTTCACAGTCTCCAATCTGAGATAGAATAACCTTAACCTGTATATCACCATTTTCTTTTAAATCAAATGATATACTTTCAAAATTATCATTAATGTTACGGAGTAATGATATTAATAATCTACATGACAGAACTTTAATTAATTCTTTCTCCATAATTATTACTTCGTTTAGAAAAGACTAAATAGTCCAACCATTTATATCCTTTAGGCAACCACATTCCCTTTGCAGAATTGAAATCCATTGAGCTGCTATATATATAATGAATCTCAACTTTATAACTTTTGAAATAAGACTCCAACTTATCAATCACTAATTGACTCAAACTTGTTCCATTTATCAATACAAATTGAATAATTAGCCTATCTGATTTGAATGAAAAACTAATATCAAGAATATTACGCTCGAACTCACTTAGGACAGCGGGAATAAAACCGTAATAAATATCAATATGCTCTTCTTTTATTTCTCTCATAATCCTGTTCTATGGAATAAATCCAGGTCGCATTGGTACTACGGTAGGATTTACAGTTCCTTTTATCATAAACGTATTAGTCGGTTGACCTAATACTCCACCACCTAGGTTTACATTTGTTCCAGTCACATTATTGTACTTAAATACCGCATGTCCAGTCTTAGTCATTCCTTGAAACTGGGCCTCTCCTTTCCTAACCGCATCTAAAATGTGCTGTGCGTCATCAATACTATTTAAATACCCTTTACCAGCAGGAGCCGTTCCCTTTAAATGACGAGCTTGTTTTTGTTTAGAGATATACTTACTTAACTTACCAAGATAACCTTTAGGTGGTATCCTGACCACAGCCAACGCAGTGGCCTGCGGAGCTCCAAATGATCCTAAAAAGCCGAGCATTAGATGGTTATTAAGAAAGTTTTTCCTTGCTTGAGAAGAAGGTATAGAGATATCGTCACTCTCACTAAAGTCGTAATATTGATTCCCACCATTTAGTTTTCGGTAAGAATTAACCATACTCATATATGTGGAATACTCTGCATATACCTTTTTCTTTTCCTTTTTAAAGGCCTTCTTTGCATCCTCAGCACTTTCTGCACTAAAATTTTCACTTCCGCAAGAGCCACAATCGCTGGCCGTTACAGTATATTTAGATTTCCTACCCTTTTTCTTTCCTTTCTTTTCCTTGTCGTCTGCTACATAGTTACCATGTTTATCGGTGTGAATCTTTCCACCTCCTCCTGTAAATAAACTACTTATAAAAGCACTAAGTGAGTGTTTATACGATTTCTTCTTATCACCTAAAGGGTCATTATAGTAAATAGGGTTTAACCCATTTACAGCATAATTACTTATTCCAATTTGATCAAATGGATCCAAATTGGACCTTCTTCCTAACCTCGTATCATACTTCCAGAATTGAGCGGTCATTGAGTTTCCTCTACCCGCTATCTCATTATCCTTCTCTTGACCATTAAATCCGAAACGGTATATCCCTGCACAACTTTCAATTTTTACCGTATGTGAAGAATAATATTTCAACTTCAATAATTCGCTATTAAAAGATCATTTATTAGGCTCATTTGTATTTATCCTACCAAATCCTTCAGTCATAGATTTTCCATTTTCAAAATAATCGCCAATTCGAATCAGATTACCTCTATTCATTACTTTACCATCAGGGAAAACCGAATTATAAATAAATACATTTCCGACAATTCTAACTATATGTATTCGTAATACATCCCCTGTTTTGTATTCCAGGCCAGCTTCATTTCTTGATAAAAGTTCCAAACTGTAATGGCAATTACCTTTCACATTGAATTTAGACCAAGTAAGTGTTTTATCTTCTGAATTAAATTCTCTATGATATCCTTTCTTTATTTCTATGAAACGAACAGATCCTTCATCACTTGCATACATAAAAACACCATCTTGAAAATCAGCACACTTCTTATGTATAAGTTCAAGAGTATCTGTATTAGAAACCAAACTCGATACAGTATCAGCATTTACGTGCAGAACAAATTTTATTTCTTCCTTTAGATCATTACTAAGTAAAAGTTCAAAAGGATTATTATTAAAATAGACTTGATATATTTTTCCATTATAGTAAGTCTGTCTTCTTGATGTAAATTGCAAGTAATCTCCTTTATGATTTTTCCAAACGGTGTTGGTTAGAGGCACAAAGCTCAAACTATCTTCAATTGCCCTTAATCCATAAAAGTCAACAACTTGCGAAAAACTACTTGTTGTCCAAAAGCAAGAGATGATTAAAATGATGATTAGGTTCTTCATATGTCCTTTGTCTCTTTTTACTCTAGTCATAACCTTCATACCACTTCTGAATTTTCTTCTTAACTCGTTCTGGTTGGTTTTTATTTCCTTCCGAGTTAACCAGTTTTTTATCATCATAATACCTATGTGAGACCCACCATTTTTTATACCCCTCCTGTTTGTCACAATCTATTCGAACGTAATCAAATCTATCATCTAGCTCAAATTGAAGGTATAAATTACTTTTAACAAGTTTAATTATAATAATATCTTTTCCCGTACCATTGAGCTGTGGTCCTGCAATAGCCCACCTGAAAGTCCTGCTTATTGAGGGCATAGTTCTCAAGTATTTATTAAAAATCAAACTGTCGTTAAGGTAGACCATTGCATGGTCATCAAAGCCACTCATAAATGAAATCAACATTTTTGTTCGATTTTTTTTTCTATTGGACCAACTAGAGGGCTTTCCATCTTTAGTGTAAGACTTGAATGTAAACCAATTTAACCAAGGGTAAGGGTGGTCATACTGTCTTACAATTCTAAAACCGTAATTAGCACTATCCACACCAATTCTATTATCCTTATCCCTCCCTAAAAAAACCACCGATGCGGTATCATGTTGTGCTACTACATAATTACTGGTGAACACACAAATGAATATCCCTATGAATACGACAAAATACTTTATTCTACTCATTGCCACTACTATTTGAGCCACCCTCAGAAGAGCCTCCACCATCGCTTTCTTTATTATTCTTTCCTTCGTCATTACTGTCGTTACTATCGTTTCTACCATCCCCATCTTCATCATCATCTGTATCCGCTGCTGTTTGGCTATCAACTGTATTTTTTACTTTCTTCTTTTGTCCAGGAGTCATTTTTTCTCCGTCATCAGCCATTAGCTTCGCATTAGGATTCTCACCAGAATTCATTATATTCTCTTTAACTTCTTCTGGAGAAGCATTATCTTGATTTATATCTTGCACAACTTCATCCTTATCCCAAGGATGGTTCAAGCCAGCAGTATGGCCTAACTCATGAGCTAATTGCCTTCCAACATTCCTTGCGTTTACAGGGGTTCCATCTTTATTGAATACTGCTAATTCGACCTCATTTACTTGTGTATTACCGACAGTCTCAGTTGACCCCCCAACAGTCCCCCCATTACCATCATCGTAATAGTCTATTAAGTTCAAATTAAAATTACTTTCTTTTGCACCCAACTTTTGTCCATCAACTAATTGTATACTTACTGGTACACCTAAGTTCTTACTAAGAATTTTTTCAGCGTGTTTCTTGGCTCTGTTTAATCTCGATTTATTTACACCTTTATTACCCATACCACTTTTCGTCACGTCATGAACATTAAAGCTAACCTTATAACCCATTTTTGTTTTACCACTTGAACCAACTGAGAAGCTTGCCCTTTCCCATTCCGCTCCTTCTAGATCTATTCCATCTATCACTCTGTTTTCTGCAAATGCATAGGTACTATTCCAAGGGTATGAGGCTGATAACGGATCAACAGATAAGAATCTACCTAATCTAGAGTCGTGCATTCTATACTTAAATGAAAGACTATTACCTTTCCCTTTAATCTCATTATCCTTTTCTTGGCCATTGAATCCGAAACGGTAATTTTCATCTCCGTCACAGAACGTTTTTGTAACAAGTTGTTGCGTATAAACGATTTCTTCAACCGTCCATTTTTTTAATGTGAACCAAAAGTCTCTAGAAGGCCTAAGCGCCAATATCTCAATAGTGGCAGAATCGCTGGTGGCAGTATAAGTTAATTTATAGTCCTTACCACTGCTCACAGTAGTAGAGGCCAAATCTGTGAGCACACCTAAAGAGTCTTCAGATCGCACTCTAAATGTGAGTTGTTGTGTACTCAAATTACCACTTGTATCTTTCAACGAAATATTGACTGAAGTTGTAAATTGTTGACCAGGTGTTGTAGCAAAAGAATAAGATACCCCCCCTGCGCCAAAATTACCTGGTGTACTATTATACTCTAGGCCAATATGAGTTGCATATTGACTTAAACCGCCTCCGCCACTTACTGTACCAATAGCCTTGAAATCGTCAATTGCCGAAGCTCCTATTATGTTCGATCCATTTTCTGAGTCCCAATACGTACGCGTTACCTTGGTTGGCACAAATTGATAGTATGTAACATCTGCACAACGCTCTGCAGTATCACCTAAAACCCGCCCAGGCATAAACATCCCAAACGGATAATGATCGTACACATTACTCGCATCGGCATACCATGTTCTTATCGTATTATCATGCTCCTTAGGTGTTAATCTATCTAAAACTGTGAGCTGTACATTGCCCAAATGGTTTACTAATTCATATTGCTTCTGCCCTAAAATTCGTCGGCTATTCCATGCAGTACCATCGTAAGCTGCTGGCAGAATAGGTGTCACATTATTTTGAGCTACGAACTCATTCTGCGCTGAATTAAACCATGGTCTACTTGCATTAATAACGGCACTATCTACATGATTTATTGGATCTCCTTTGGCCCAAGTATAAGTCATTTCACCAGACCAATACCCTTTAATCCCCAAACGGCTGCTACCATACATATGATGCTCCGCCAAACCGTAATCCATACTTAAATGAGCGTCTTCATAGGTTTGTAAGATAGACGGGGTATAATTGAAGTCTACTATTTTATTATGTGCTATATTATACAACCTACGCAAATCTACTCGATTATTTTTATTCAGGGCAATACCAACACCAGATGTCCCTAAAGTGTTTCTAAAACTTTGATAAAAGACCATTGGACTATCCGCGTAAACCATACCAACTAATTGTGATGGGTCAATATAGGATTGTAGTTCACCCATAATTTCGGTACGGGTGGCAAATGAATTCTTAAGCCCTGAGCAGAACTGCGTATCTGCCAATATTTGATTGTGCAATGATAAGGCTATAGGTGTTTGCCAATGGGCTACAACACCATCCTGTCCTGCATTATAGATGGTGGTATCTGCCATCGCTGATATCGCAAATTGCAATCTCGAGGAATCTGTCATACTTGTATCGGTATCGAAATAATAAGCTGCCTGTCGCAATACATCACTCCTGTTTCCAATCATTATATCCGCGACTTCTGATGCTGAGCTTGCGCAGGAGAACGTATCTGCAATATTGAGATCCGCCAAAATACGTTCATATACGGTTGAATAATTATTACATAGGATAACCATCGCCTTTTCATAGGTATATTTATTTAAAGCTAATGCATCAAATAAATGCATAGAATTTTTACTTAAGGCTTGCTGTATATAGTTGTTTGTAGTATCGCTTAATAGATCAGCTTGATAAGTTAAACCAGAATGTAGCATACTACCCATTACTGTATTATCGCTCAAAAAGAAGTTTGCGCTTCTTGATAGAATCATGCTTTCAGTAAATGCTGGGTAGGACCTACTAGCCTGAAGCATTCCTGCAGCAAGCCAAGCACTATTTGCCGATAGTTGTAAAGCGGCGTTAATAGAACTATCCGCAACAGATCCGCTAAACGGTATAGCACCTTGACTTAGAAAATCACTTGTTGTTTGCGCGTATTGGTCATGGCTTCTATTAACCGCTAATATATTACCCGAAGCATCGCGTACGTAATATTCTGACTCAATAAATGTGGTATCATCAGAATTGTTTACAACTGCTTTTTGTATCCGGTGTCCAGCACCATCATACTTAAAGTATAAACGTGTACCATCTGCGTTTCTCACTTCACTAACCTTGCCATACAAATTCCAAATAATGGAATCATTCCCATTAATATTATCTTTAATCAGATTACCAATTTGGTCATAGAATAATCGATCGCCCGCCGATGTCGCATGTTGCTGAATATCTAGATTATTATAATTATTAGCTGCTTGATCTGTCACCTCTCGCAATTTGTTATTGACTTGCCCAGGATCATAAGCGTAATTCATAGAGTCCATCCGTAAGGCGGAGATATTATTCCCATTCCGAACTAGTTCTTCTATATTACCATCGGGGTCATATTTATAATCACTTTTATAAAAGTCTGTGGCCACCAATGCATTATTATTTCCCTTATCTATTTCATAATAATTTGCATGGGCAATACGATTTAAGGGATCATACTTGTATTGCTTACTTAAGTAAGGAAGTGGATCCAATGATAAATTCTGTCGAACAATATTTCCATTGTATAAGTTTTGATGAGCTAATGTTTGACTGATCTGACTCACGGTCAATGTGCTATCAATAGGAGTATAATCACTATGATAGTAATCCAAGGTTAGTCCCATCATATCTCTAGCATAAACAGTTCTACTTCCATCATGACCCATGTCATAAGCTGTATCTAAAACCGCTCCATTCATTGCTTTTAACCAACCCTGTATAGTATAAGCATAATCAACTGCCTGTACTTTTAGATCACCTATTCCATGACGTGCCAATGGTCCATGCTCATAATATTGATAATTAGCATCCTCATCCCAATAAACACCATCAGGACTTGTCTCTGCTTTTATGATTCTATTATCTTCATCATAGTCATAACGTTGATAAAACTGATCTGCTTTCCCACGGTTATAGCTTACCATGTTGACCTTTCCGCTATACAAATCATAGTCATAGTCTATACGCTTAAAGCGTTGCTGAGCTATGGCTAGGTGGTAGAAGTCCTGCGTCAATGACTTCACATTGCCCGAGATATCATAACTGTAATGCGTGGCAAAATCGTAAGTATTCATGGTATCTCCGCGACGTTTAGGAGCTAGCATATCAAATACCTTAACACAGCTAACACGACTCCTTAAGTTATCCTGTTTGTTTTGATGGTCATAATTGCTCAGATCAATCGCTTCATTGTCATAAACGGTTGCTGTAACATCAGTACGAGGATGACTCAGTATAAAGTTCTCAATAGTTGTGACCGCCTTAGTAGTTGAACTGCCAATAGTTGGATCCAAAGTGAGCGTTTTATGTACAAACTCTCCTACTTCTGCTATTCGCGATTGATTATCATATAGGGTATAGCTATACTTATGTTCAGGTTTTTGTTTATCATTTTGAGAAAAAACCAAACGCCCTCCAACATCATAATAAAAATGCGTTTCTCCTCCGTCAGGAGTAGACTGATAGATCGGTTGATTCAACGTATTGTACTGATAGGTTGTTTGCTTAGTATGAACAGGGTCATATCCTCCAGGACTAGACCCAGGTAGATTAAAATCATTCCGATCTTGGTTTACCGAAGTATGTAAACTAGATAAACTGTTCAAACGATTTACACCTGCTGGTGAAATGGTATGTACCAAATTACCAGCACGATCATAATAGTACAGTGTAAAGTGATACTTCTGGTCTTTCGTTCCCAATAAAAGTTCTTCTTGAACGGATTGTGTAATGTAAACCCAAGCGTCTCCTACTAGTTTTGTTCGTACCGAATCTTTATACAATTGAAAATCTCGTTTACCTTTGGCAATTGCTCTATGCAATCTTTCCCGTTCACAATTCATGGTATCGCGATATTCAAAACGGTCGAATATGTCCTTGGCAAGAAAAACCTTATCTAATTTTAAAGTCTTCCCAACAGGAAAATCAGAGTAACCATAGCATACGACTTCATGAGCAGGATTAGGCCCTGAAGCTGCCTTAAGCATTTTGACCGTAAATCGATATGCATTGCTATCACCCGGTCCTACTTCTATACTCTGATAAGCGTATTGTGCAGGATCATGGATATGTTCTGGTGCTTCTACAAAAGCATTATGCAATACACTTTGACTGTCAAAAAATCTAAAATACCATGTTCTTCCATCACCACAAGGATAAACGGTCAACCCACCTCCACTTGTACTCAGGTTTGTAAACTGATTAATATGTGTTCCAAATAAAGAATTAACCCCTCCATTAAATGGCCCGTTAACTAAAGAAGTATAGGTTAAAAGATCTGACAAAAGATCATAACCTGCAAAACCAGTTTGGCTCGCATTCCCAATGTATAAATCCTCCGATAGATTGAGTATTGAGGGATGATCGTAGCGCACAGATTTACCACTATAAGACGATATGTGTTGCAACAAAGAATCCTCGGCCAGTTTCGCATTAATAAATGGCCGTTCTCTTTCGGAGAGACCATACTGGTAAGATAGGAAATCTAGTTTTTCCGTCTTAGCATAATCTTCGTGTATGAGCCCATCGTTTGCACGTAAAATAGTTGACATGGGTGCGTGCTCATTAATATAATCAACAAATGCATCAGAATGTTGCGCTAATAGATGATTGGCAAGCGAAGGTGATGTTTTATAAACTCCATATACATCACAAGTATCGTAAACAGTACTGGACTGATACACCTTTACCATAATAGGGCCTGCTACTGAGATGTCTGTGGCATTTGCAAAATCATTAGGACTTAAGGTAGAAGGCAATGGTGTTGTTCGGGGAATAAACACTTCAGCCATAGTTGTCGTATTATTATAACTTGGCATATAGGTTTTGGTAAGGCCTGATAAACTACTATAAGCATCGAGGTAGTTTTTGAGGTCTAACCACTTATCATAAGGAACTGTAGAAAAATCAATAAGTACATTATGTCGAGTACCATAGGTATAGTAAAGGGTATTGGCATAGTTTAAGCCATAGTTCGTGGTCAAATCAGCCATCAAGTTTGCTAAGCTTCCGTAACGTCCAATCTGATAATGCGCGTAAGTAGTCTTAAACACTAAAGTATCTGTTAAAGCACAAGACGAAATAAACTCTTTATAGTCTGACCATAAATATGATCGATCAAGACCATAGTTTAGATAGTTTGTAGCGAAACGATAGTAGTTCGGATGATACATTGAAATACCATAATTATTCAAGGAGTCTTTCAAAGATTTATATAGTTCTTTAAACTCTAAACAATTAATGTTTCTATTTATTGCGGCTTGTTGGGTCGTATTTCGAAGCATGAATTCTACCTTATCGCTCCAACCAAGAATAGGACAATAACTTACTACACTATTTTCGGTAACCTTAAGCGTCATATCAAAAGATAATTCATTGATACGAGCATTATTTACATGAGCATACTTCTTCTTAAGACAATTAATACGTTCAACTTCCCACGCGTCAACCTGATTCAGTGCAAGACCACAGTCTCCTGTCGTATTTGTTTTCTGTAGCCAAATCTTAACACGATTGGCTACTGGGCCTAACTGAATTTCAAACTGCTGCTTAACCGCATCGTAAGTTGAAGTCATAGCAATAGTAGACGTTCCTCCAGTAAGACTACGAAGATGTGTCATGAATAAATTTGTTGTAGAGCTAATATTCACAAACGCCAATGTGGAGTTCGTAATAGATGTTTTTACTTGGGCTACGTTAAAGAAGGCCTTTGCATCTTCATAGTACTTTGTTTCTTTACAAATTCTATTTCCAGACTCTATTGTAGGACTTGGTAATGGTTTATAATTGAACAAATAAGCATTACATAAATCGGATGTCGTTAAACTATATGTACCAAGAACAGCAGTTAATATAGAGTCGACAATATGAGGTGTCATATCTTGTCCTACTCCCGCACCATAACAATAATAATTCGACAAAGCCAATTTTAAATCAGGCAAAAACGCTGCACTGTTTGAACAATTTTCAAAGGCTTTCACAGCATGAGAAATTACAGAGTCGCATAGCGAAGCAACGGACTGATTATAAATAAGTGTTGCCTGCGCTTGCGTAAAGCTCGTGGACAAGTTAGGGTTTGTAAGTACAGAAGTTAATTGCCCTCCTCCAGGTATCGTTAATGCATTCAATCCATTTTGACTAGAGCTCGTTGCCTGTGTAATATAGGATGCGGTGGCGCTAGGAAAAACTGGCGGAGGTACTAAACTCATGCGCCATACATTACAAGGGCCACATGAATTGCTGGTAGCATCTAGAATATCTTGTATCCTTGTTTTTCGATTAGCTATATACATTGGAATGACCATTTCATAGTAAAAATCCTGTACTGATGCCGAAGCTCCTTGAACATCAATAGCAGCTAATTCAGTATTATAAATACTATCCATACAACCTTGAGATACCGAACTATCTACCCCACCACAATAGGCAATGGTTAAGCAGATAGAATCAATACGGTGTTGCCCTCCTTTTATATACAACAGACTATCAGATGGAATGGTCCCCAACAACGGATCTGCTTGAATGATATCATTCAGCATAAAAAGATTTGCCCGCTCCGCATTAGCAACTGTTTTATGGCTTAACAACGTATCGGCATATAGATCATTTAATAACTCACAGTTCTTAAGTTTACAGTACTCTGGATGCAATGGCAGGAGTGCTTCCGCAATTGCATCATTAAAGATTGTAATAAATGTATCAACCGGAAGACTAACAATATTCGTATAGGTATTACCTAGATATTGAACCGTATCAGGAAACTGTAGATCTGCACACATTTGATATCGATAACGAATCGAATCGGGACTATGCCCTCCTGGAATAGGATTATTAGGCAGTAGTAATGTATCAATCAAGGTGATAATACCTGTAGAATCGGCAGGCATATCTGTGGAATGATAAACTGTATCTGTAGACAGGATATTAGCATCAATTGGATTATCATAGAAATAATACACGGTATAGCTTGCCACAGTAGTTGTTCCAGGAAACGTTTGCGAACTAGTGTAGGTGGATAATATGGTATCATATGAAGTGGTCAAATGCGATGTTCCATTATGAAAATAATAAATGCTAAAACTAGAGGCTGAATCGTTTCCAAATAAAGGAGCAGCATTCGGGAAGATGTGACCATACTTTCCAATATACGGATACATATCATCCAACATTAATTGTCTATACGCATCGCACGGATCATCCTGTTCTGGAGGGCAAGGGAAGGTTTCTTCTTCTACTGCCTTCCGTATAAAATACTCCTCCGTTAAAAGGCAACTTGGCTTGCTCTCTATAAATGTATCAATACTGTTTACAATTTCAGATCGATCTAAGGTGAGTGTTTTATTTACATAATGCTTTCCTTTGTCTAAGCTAAATGTATTTGTTGTGCCTGTTGAATTAATCGTTGTACTCGCAGGCGGAGATTTTAAAATTCCTGAAGTTCCTAATGTTTCGGAAAAGGTTGTTTTTTCAAGTCCACAGTTATCATATATTGAATACTTATAGTGCGCTGCTATGGTAAGGTACTGACTATCTTGTGGACATAAAGGAAAGGCATCGTAAGTCAAGTTATAACGTGCTGTATAATTATTGCTTGTTAAGTCAGCATAGAATGGTTTGCTTAAACTCAGTTGGTTGTTTACCAAAGAAGAGCTCATCCCATAAAGTAGATCCTCTGTATAAGATGATGTATCCGAATAGGTATTAAAAATCTCCACTGGGTGCTTTGTAGTATCAGGCCCTAGTCCTAACAAACCTGTAGCCATCACTTGATCCTTATAGTTCTTAATTACAAAAGAACTTTGTCCATTCGGGTCTGTAGAAACTGTTTTATTATAGTACTCTGAATACCCAGACTCCGATCCGAAGTATCTATTCAGTTCAGTTTGCGAAGGGCTTACATATTCATAGGTTGTATTGTGGCCTTTCCCAATCTGTAAGATATCACCTGCACCACCCTGTTTCAATACCTTACTAGAATTCTCAGGTGAGACGATCGTATGTACAAAAGGAAAACCTTCTGCATCCGGCACATATTTCTGCAAACCAGTTTTATTTGGATTTTGAACAGAATAATACTGATTAGCTAATGCAATATTTGATAGAGGTGATAATATAGTTTCTGGGCATCCTGTTCCTGTATCAAAATCCGATGCAGTATAAGCAGCACTCGTGTTATCATTAACCGCAAGGTTAGCAATGTAATCCAATTTAGATTTCTCCACGGGAGTTGGCAACAACGAAATAGCAGGACGCCCCTCATAGTCATAAATACTTTGCGCTACAACCAGTCTATTGGGCACACTATTAAACTTTGTAATACTTTGCCGATTTTTTAAGGAGCCGTCAAAATAGCTTAGTACATTCTTATTTTTTCCTTCTTCCGCATAAGAAACTGTGAAGTTCCAATTCAAGCTATCATGCTTATGAGGAGTTGAATGGTAATAATAATCACCTGATGTAAGACTTGATAAATTTCCTGAAGCCGCTGCAACAGTCCAAGCTCCATACTCCGGAGTTTGAAAATCTTGCAAACTCGGACGTACCATTCGTACACGATAAGCAATATATCCTTTATTATAAACTAAGGGAATATCATAATAAAGTTTATTCGTGAGTACACGCGTTGCATTGAACTTAAAGTCATACTTCAGATCACTGATACTTTTATTCGCAAGTGTACCAAGTTCATAATTGGTAATTTTATAATCATCGATATACGTCCATTCCAACTGATATGAAGCGGGTTCTACTGGATTGACCGTAGCACTAGGAGTCCATTCTACACGTAATTTTCCTTCGGAAGCAACAGCCGTTGTATTCTTAGACGCTGTCAAATTCATATTACTGATCTTATCATAACGTTGCAGCCAGATCTCTCCTTCTATTCTACAATTAATACCAGGTAAACTAGATGTAGGCGTATAGGATGCAGGAACAGGGTTAGGCAAAGCGGTCAGCAAAGGTGGTGTTTGACTATAATCTGTTAGGAAGACAGAATCTACTATAATCCACATTTTATGATATCCCGAATATTTTTGATTAAAACGATCTTGGAATACTTCTAAGGAATCGGGATTGTAGCTAATCACCAATGTTTCATACAAGGTTGTTGGTGTAGTGACCGTTGGATCAGACCAACCAAGAATTGTCACTGGTAAATTATAAGTATACTTATGGCTAATTACATTGGTATCATGTACAACGTAAAACTTAACTAAATTGTGCACACTTTTAATGGCATAATTTGTGGACCAATTGCTGTTTGCAACCATATCGGACCACTTATCATGTTCTACTTTTATGGTGTCTGGCTGGCCAACCGTATTCAATACCGTAGCCAGATTTAAATACTCAGTAAACCGATGGTCCTTAAACTCAAAACGCTGTGCATCGCTATGAAGTACAAGCAATTGAAAGAAAAGAAATCCTATAATACCATATTTTATCATAACTATTCTTTTACTGTGTTTATTGAACTTCAATAAGTTGATAGTTCTTATATTTCTTTAAGCGTATTTTACCTCCCCTTTCAACAAAATACTGATTCAAATCAGGTGTTCTAAAATCGGTATCATTTAGCTTAAAATTATCCGCTGTAAAAACAACCTTGACGTATTCATCTTCATCTAAACGTTGATTGTAAGTTGTAGGTTGTAGGTACTGACATTTCAAATAGGCAACCTTTTGATTAAGCTCGTCAAAATGAATAATCAAACTATCCATCATCGTTTCTTGATCAAAGCTGACAACTAGCCGTGTCAGTTTTTCGTCTTTACTTAGTTGAATTGTTCCGTGCTTAAACAAGGTTGAATCTGGAATAAAAAAAGAAGTCAAACCAACTTTGTTTTCTGACGCAACAATTTTATAGAGACTATCCTTTACGACCTCTACGGTGTCATGCTGCACTACGGTCTTCTGTGGTATTGCTTGCTTCTTAAGTTTGTTCACATCGGCAATCACTACTTGTTGCTCCTCATGTAATGCTTTATAAATCCAACCTTCCGTTCGAAAGCTAATTAATTCTTTATTCTCATCAAGCACCATTTTTTTTGTTGCAGTAAGCGTTCCATTAAGTTGCTTTAATCCATCCGCAAAATGATAACTAAAATTATAATCATAAGATAGCATATCATAACCTGCAACAGCATTTCTAATCCGGCTGTACTGATCTTTAGCATCAGAAGGACTACTCTTCAAGCTAAAGGTCACCCCTAACAAAAGTGCAAAGCCAAGCAAAACAATAACACTATATTTTATATACTTCATAGACTAGTTTTTCTTTTTTGACATTCTGGTTTCCTTTAAGGTCAATATCCCTTTTTCAGTTTCTTTCTTCGTTCTCACGAGAATCCCTTCCTGGTCGTATTCATAAAAAGTGGCAAAATTATTCTCGTCGAGCGTGGCCATAAGCTTTTGATTAATTGGGTGATAGGCGTACGATTTCATATTCGCGCTTGATGGGAAACAACGGATATCATCATAATATGCGCCGGCCGGTAGATGCAATGTAATGCTCGCTTGCTCCCAAGTGTACAAACCTGTCGACTGTATCAATGGGTAAGCTGGTGTTTCAATCTCGAATAAGAACCAGCCTTCGATAGAATTTGTCTTGCGCTCTAAACTATAAACTGTTGGAACATTCTTATGACTTATGGTAACACTTGGTGCAGTCGGGATCGATAGATTCGATTTCTTTACCCAGACGGATATTACATTCTTTTTAGTAAAGTTTACTGCTCCAGATTTAAAATGACTAATATTAGCATTTACACTCTGAAAGGCAAGATTAGAAATTGGTATACCAACATCCATTTGTCCTCCTCCAGAACTTAGTGAATATAGCCCTGCATGTGCCTCTGCATCGGACAAGCTATATGAAGCCCCAACTGGTGGAACATAAGACTTATATAAATCATTTCCTGGAAACCTATTCTCTTTCACAAAGAGATCTTTAAAAGGAGAAAATATCAAATCATATAAACCTTCTGCTTTTAAGAGTTCATAATCTTCAAAACCATCGTAGATAAACTCATTACAATCTGCATTAGTCGCAACAGCTGTAGTTAAAGTATGATCATAGCCATAATGTGCCCCAGAAGATACTCCTACATGATCTCTACTCCTTAATACTGTACCATAAGGAGAGTAAGACTTAAAAGAATTAGGAGTAATAAAACCAGGATATTGAGTTTGTCCCAAAGCTAATGAATGATCTAAAAAATGACTATTACCAAGCATCTCAAGTCCAACACTTCCCAATCCTCCAGGACAATCTTCACAAAAACCAGCACCGGTCTTTAGAGAGCCAAAATTCATATCAAAGATTCCGTCAGAACGGGAATGTCCTAATTGATAGTTTCGATCAGCTCGCCACACATAGTCCGTAGATACACCAAGTCTTGCAAAACCAGAGACCCAAGGGTTGTATTTATATGGTCCTGCCAGATAAACATTAGGTGAGCCTTGCTGCGGAACCCAAGTTTCAGCATACCCCTCGTTGTCGTATTCTGGTGTTATCCATACCGAAATCCAATCAGCATAATGACTCGCAGAAGCGGATAGAGCTTTTTCTCTGGCAAATCGAAGCAAATTATTAGAAACAGGATGATCTAAAGATGTTACATTATAGACATCATTCTCTAATACATTACGTCTCCCTGATCGAATAATTTTAACCTCACAATTTGTCCAAGCGGCATGACCCTTACCCCAATTGGCGGGAGGGTTTCGATAGTTTCGAACATCAACAATTAATTCGTATTGCCCAGCCCCAACTTTATGAGCTCCAACAACCCAGAGTTTATAATCTTGACCGTTATATCTTACCAACAATTCATCACCCGTAGTAAAGTTCTTCGGTGTGTTAGGAATAAAAGTTCCTAAACTATCGGTTATCGCACTTGTATTATGATCAAAGTCTATAGTAATATTATCTTCTTCATAGCCTATATTTTGATAGGCGCCAGCCAAATGAATATTTGACCAATAGCCAGGATAAGACATAGAATATTCTCTATCCTTAAATTCGTTATTAATACTAGACATGAGCGTGCGGCCCGAAACAGGATCAAACAATTCATTTTTCAAAACCGTTTTAGCATTTTCCGAAACTGTTTCCACTTCTTCTAAAACTCCGTACTGTTGTACGACCTTAGTGACCACATTCGAATGAAAATTTCGGGCATGCGCCCCTCCATATCCAAAACCTGTAGGTAAGGGAATAGGAAATACCCCTATCAAAAAGGTATTTAAGTTCAGATGCATTGTGGTTGTAGTTGTCTGTTCCGTTTTTTCTCTACAATCTTTGGTAACATCTACTTCTTGGCCCAATAGTTTTGTCTTTTGAACAATCCCCTGGCTGTTTTCATATTCTAATACTTGAACGTTATTATCTAACTCACCCTGAGCGTTCGTTTTGTACTTATACAATACTGAACTTACTAACTCGTCTTTATTAATATTATTCACATCACGCATACGAGCAATAACCGTACGCTTTGGCTTGCCATGCATATCATTAAACACTAAAGAATAACCTTGCTCCGCTTTAAAATTGGTCACCGATTTTAAAATGCTTTTATGCGTTGTTTTATTCTCTAGGATTTTAATCCCGGTTGATTTTGCTTGTAAGGGAAAGTCTTTTGCAGTATAAAATTCGGATACCGTTCTGACCTTAGCTGAACGTGCCGTGGCGGCATGTATGCTCTTTACTTCAACACGGCTATACCCAACACGAGCTGACGGGTAGAGCGCTTCTCCTACTGGCCCTTCTTGTAGTAGTTCGATTGGGGCATTCGGAGGAAACTTAGAACCTTGACTCACCTCATAATATTTTGCCAATTGACGAAATGGGTTTTCATCTGCACCAGCCATTGGTTCATAACTCGCAACCCCACTACTTATCTCACCATATTTTTCATCGTCCAAAGTATACTCATAGGTAGATCCATAAGTCGAGCTTCCTTCATTACTTACCATCCCACTCCAAGCATCATTCAACACTAAAGATTTGACACGATTTCCCCCTCCTTTTTTTGACATACTTGGCGTTTCTAAACGAACAAAGCTTTTGGACTTATTAAATACTTGTGCTTTCCCATCGGAAACAAATGTCTCCATAGGGTTCTTAAAAATATTAATCAGCTCCACAGCAGCTGCGGCCAGACCTTTAATAATATTGTTTAAATCTGAAGTATTCGGATCTGATCCAGGATAGAAAAGATGATTCAAGCTGCTCCTCCCTAAGTTCAATGCATTGTAAGCTATAGGGTTTAAGACTGCCGAAGACCTATGCACGGCACGTGTTTGTAATTTGATATACCCAATGCTACTATTATTAGGACACGCACCAATATCCAAAACTTTAGCATAACCCCGTACGGGTTCATACTTTCCATTCTTACTAATATCTACAGCAAAATTGTAATAAATGGTTTTATCTGTTCCTAAATATTTCTGTTTTAAAGTACTTAAAGGAACCTCATTACTTTTACGTGTAAAGTAAATGTAATCAAATGGCTTAGTCCTTCCCGCATATAATTTATTCGCAGTATTAGCATCTGGTGAATAACCTGCCCCATAGATTTCAAACATTTCCATGGCTCTTCTGTCCTGCACATAAGCATAATCATCAGCTTCATATTCCACCTCTAGAAAACCTCCTGAAGGTAATTGGACCTTTGTAAGTTGCCAAGCGCTCGCATATGTATCTAAATCAGGATCGTCTTGGTCTACATATGGATATTCTGCATTAGGTAAATTTGTATTTAAACTCTTATAAGCCCCCCACCGATTCTTACAGGCTAAATTATAATCAGGGTTAAATGCGCTATACGTAAACTTATAAGGGCTTATCGTATTTTTATCTGAAAGACCATACTTGGTATAGATTCTTTTAAGTGTGAGCTTACCAGTTTGATCTGGATTTAACGAACCTGCATCTACATGATTGGGTACTCCTTTACAAAGCGAATAATCATAAGTAAAGATCACGGTCTTAATAGGCACTGCATCTGATCCTTTAATAAACCGTTCATGCTTATTATAAAGAACGATTGAATCTAATTTGTGCTGTCGACCATTTTCAGTAAGGTCATTTACAAAAGCAGCGTATGCCCCTTGATTGGCATAGTGTGTTGACCCTTGCAAAATCGCATCTTTAACTCCAAGAGCATCTTTTCTTGGAGATGTATAAAACTCCGCACAATAGTTCTTAGTTTCAATGGAATGAAGCATCCAAATTTCTTTAGACCCCACTGTATAGTATCCCTTATCGTCATGTGTATCGCTTAGGTATCCCTGGTTTAGTTGCGCTAAATTCGTACTATCCTCTTTTTGATAAGGGAACCGCCATCTATAATCACTACTCTTTTTTGAGTAATTAAACTTGGTATAAGTGCCTAGATCATCATCCGTAATTCCATCACCTTTAAGATCAACATAATCTGTTGATAAAACAGAAGTCAATAAGTAACTATGCGCATAAGCAGGAGTTACCGTTGACGAATAATAGTTTTCAATTCCTTTATTGTTAGCGCCCGTATTATCTCCAGTATCAAAATTAACTTCAGAGGTCGCTATGTTTTTTGTTGCACCGGATCCTACACTAAAAGCATACTCTCTTTGAACATTATTCATTGCAGGTATGCCATAATTGAATCGAGTACCGTCGGTAGCAATTTGTACAACCTCAGAAATTTGAGAAGCATCTCGCAAACCATCCGTACGTGAAATATTCGTTTTGCTTGTACTTACACCATTTGATAGACCAGCGGTATCTGTATAATTCTGAATGTATTCCGATGTGGACACCTCACGGTTTGATGCCTCAGCAGCATTATGAAAATAAATTAAACGCCCCCTTGGATTTCTTTTTTGCTTAAGCGCAGCTATCGCAGCACTCTCATTCATTGATGTAACTGGGTCTGTTTTGCCAATGCCGTTATAATAGCTTTCATTAACCTCGGTAAGTTCACCAGCTTGCTTAAAGTAAGTTGGCTCATAGGCGCTATTTATTTTGGTCGATCGGCCTAAAAAGCTTTGTTTTTTTTCATCCCACGGACCAGACTCCATTTTAGTATAATGTGCATCATAATCTCCAGCTACTTCAAATAAATTTCCTAGACCCGCTTCGAGTCCTACTGTCCTTGAAACTTTTGGTTTGTCCTTTAATTCTGGATCATAAACTGACCCAAAATCGTTACGAAAGGGTCTGAAAAGTCCTCCACCTCCCTGGGCTGAAGCGGAATAAATATCATATGTCATGTTACCAGCTGGAAGATTAGGCATTGTTTTGTTAAACATCCCATCACGATCTCTGGTAAAATCCAACATATCATCAGGACCGGCATTTTGAAGGTTTAAATAACCGTAAGCGTCTATGGAGCCATCACGATCAAAACTTAGTTCACTGTAGGTAAGCCCAAGATCAGCATGAGGATATGCTGAAAAAGCTTCAAAACCAAGTCCTAACTTACCGCTGATGGCCAAAAGGGTGCTTTTATTTGTAATAACGGGTACAAAATTTTGAAGACCGATAGGAATTGTTGTAGAAAAACTAGCTTGGCCAACAGAGGTCATATGCGACTCTGCACCTCCTCCATCAATTTTTGCATTTTGTGTACTGACTTGTGCACTAACATTTCCAGATAATGAGAGATCACGCCATCCACCTCTAGAGTTATAACCAGTAGCACCTCCCAAACCAAATCCTAAGCTTCCTGTTTGTTCTTTACCCAAACGAGCCGATGAGCTAAACCCAACTGAAGCATTCAAGTTAATATCGGCACCAGACTGTGACCCAACACCGATATTGACTCCCATATTGACTCCAGCACTCCCCATTCCAAAACGAATACTCGCTCCAGCGTCTAATCCAGCGCTTAGTCCTCTGTAGTTACTAGAGTTTACATATAATCCGGCATTGGCACCTAACCCTTTAAAACCAGCTAGCTCAGCCGCCAATCCAACATTAACCTTTGTATTTTTTTCTGGTTTAATATGAATATCTTTCTCAATACGATCCCCATTAAAATCATCTGGTACCCCACGTACAGAACGCACTAAACTTCCTGGGTTAATATTCCAGCCTAAACCAACCCAACTTGCCTCTTGCTCGATGTTCGAACCACTATGGTAGGAAATATTGATAGGATAACCTTCTACGTCTAATAAAGGAATATTGTAAGTAAAATCGCCCGTAAATAGATCAACCATATCTGTTGTTGATACAGGTTCGAAACTTGTCATTTCTGGTTGCGTGGGGCCCGATGTAAGTGCCCAACTAATTGTAGGACGAATTATATCAAAAATCATGAGCAATAAAAGCAGCCGTGCTGTTCTTTTAAAGACTGAGTTTTTAAGAATTAACTTCATAATTAAATAATCTTTTCTCTAAATTTTTAAATCTTCTTTAGAATAATGAAAGTTTAAAATACCATAACCCAACGCAGCATCTCGATACACTAAGGTCATGGGTTGCTGCGGTTCTTTATCGGTTATTTTGAATGTCATTGAAATAATATCAAAAGGCGCTAAACCATAATTCGCTTCGAGTTGATAACTAAAAGGTTCAAAGACTTCTCCTTTGTACTTCAGCGTAAAGTCCTTTTTAGCCGCACTTGAATAATATTGAAACCAACGATCATATTCCTGATAGTTATTACTAATCAGGTTTAGGTATGGTCTGTTTTTATATTTACTATGTCTGCAATGGAAATTAATATGCACGAACCCCGCTTTATGATTATACAAGGTATTTTTTTTCTCTGCTCCTGTCGTATCTAATAACTCTTTGTCTATAACTTGATCAATTGAACGATACTGCGCAATAAAAAGCCAATCGTCTAACCGAATAACTTTACCGGGAATAGACTCAATCTTTGCTTTCTTAGGACCTTCAGACTCATGACAAGCTTGTAGACCGACAAGTAAACAGAACAAGATCAGATATTTAAAGCAACTACTTCCCATGATATTTATTATTTACATACTCAATAAGGTCATCTGTGATATCCTGTTCTGGCTTACCATACAATACGGCTCCCATGCCATTACCACCTACTATAACATCGTAATTATGCGCGTCACCGTATTCAAATATTAAAGGATTCAAACGTTTCCAGCCTGTTGTATTAATTTTTTGTTTAGCATCAGCATACATTTCTTCAAGCTGTTGAGATAACAAACGGTATTTTTCAATAAGCTTTTTAGGTGCTTTACTTAACCCGCCTGCCATTTCAATATTCCCCTTTAAGCTATCCATCACTTTATTCATGGATAGCAACTGTACATCATACTCTCGCTCCATTTCCTTCTTCATTTCAAACTCATTAAAAAGTTTCACACTGTCAGCAAAGACGACTTTTGATTCTTGATTTAAAAAGACAAGAAACAATAAATTGATTAGTCCTAACAAGAGGGCCAATATCACTAAGACTTTCATTATACCTCCCATTGTCCTATTTTATAAAATCAGGGTTTATATATTTAAACAGTATATTGTACTCTTTATTTTCGGCTTTTATTTTTAACACATATTGCTTATAGTGTTTCAACATAACACCTGCTGCTTTAAAAGATAAATCCATTCGATTCTCTCCTTTTGTAACCGCCCATGTACTCGGTTTTAACTTTAACCGCTTACCTGATTTAGTATAAAGTTCAAACTTCAAGCTTTGTGAACGCAATATATTTTCGAAATATTTAAGCTTTAGCAGCCCTATTGCGTAAACTTCATACTGACCTGTTTCCCGATTCACCTCTACATAAGAAGGTCTCCTTGGCACCCCCTTCATTAATGAATCATTGATAATAATGAACTCCCAAGTTTCTGCACTTCCAAGAAGTATATCTTTATAAAAAGCATCTACAGTCCATGCGTAGGGTTGAAAATATTTTAATGATTTGGCTGTTACCGGATATGTTTGCGTTAGAAATCTCAACCCTCCTTGTTCATAAACAGGACGGTTTCTCATTATGGCATTACTCGGACGTTGACCTTGCTTTACTTCTGCTACTCGAATCCTATAAGTTAACGCACTTATAAGTGGAGAATTTACAACCCATGAAAACATGGGATATAACTCATCTATCTTAGCCTTGTCTTCAGGTTCCATTAAATTGATCAGGAACATTTCTTGGTACTCATCATACAAGCAATCAGAACCTAAAGCATTTAAACCCTCTCCACCTGGCTCAAATAGATCAACACAATATTCATACTCCCCATTAGGTAATTGACCATGTTGCCTAAATAATTTTTCTAATGAAGGTGAACTAAAAGTATACTGTATTCCTCTCGCCAAGACATGCATCTGGTTCGTCCCTGGTTTCAAGCTAGCCTGATATTGATAGCTTAAATGAGCTCGACTAGAGCGCATCTTAATCGTGCCTTTGACGGTAATCAACTCTGTCTTATTCGTGGTATTTAATATAGTAAACCTGTGTAACGTAGACTGAGTAAGCTTTTGCCCTCCTAAACTTGCCAGGTTTAAAATGAATTTATCTTGGGCAAAAGCTTGATTGCACAAGCCAAAAATAACGAATAAGAGAAAAGAAACTATTTTATTCATTGGGGTTACTATTAAGGCTGAAGTTACCATCATTTTCAATTTTCTATAAAAAAAACGACTACTACTTTCGTGGTATTGCATTATCTTTTTATTAAGCGGCTAAATCATTAACATACGATTACCATTAAAAAATGACACATAAATAAATTCAAAAAACTAAAAAAAGTAACTACTTTCAAAATGTGTTTGACAAAAAAAAGATACTTCTCATTGCTCTTTTGCTCTGCTTGTATCACAACTCTTTTTGCCAAATCAAGAAGCTCACCATCGAATATCCAGTGGTTATTAATGGTGCCGTTAGTGAGTTTAATTTGCTTTACGAATCGGATACTTCGTTTAATACAAGTGCTACTTTACGGATCTACCAAACAGACAGACTTATTGATTCCTCTCTATTCCAACAATTAATAATTGATCAAGTTAAATTTGAAAAAGGTCTAAAAAAATTGAACCTCAAAAAACGTTGGAATACACAACAGACAAATAAGCAGAAAAAGATTCTAACTTATATAAACAATTTCCCTCCAGGTACATATGTCAGCATGCTTCGTTTAAAAAACGGCCAGCAATTCACAAGCCACTGGCACGTTGACTCCCAGATAAGCGCTGGTGCACGACTTAATACTGAAATTTCGGAAAGTATTCAAAACAGTTTGCGAAAGATCAAAGGTTCTAAAAACAACATAAAAAAAATGTTGGATCGTGCTAAACAAGGGGCTTACACTCCTATAAAAAAACAAGAAAAAGCACAGCAGCAGATCAACACAAAGGTTACACAAGACATCCTAAAAAAGGTCCCATCCATTCGTATCAAAACAGCTCTCAAAGGCAATGTACAGCGTTTATCATTTTATTACGACAGAACCTATTTGGGTTATAAAGAAATCAATGCGAAAAAAGAAATTGCCGCTTACGCCAGTGCACGTATTAATAAAACTAAAGACCAAATAAGGCAGGAAAGTAAAAAACAATTATCGGATTACCGCACCCTCTTTGAACAGTATAAACAAAAGAGGGCCGAACGGATGAAAGAAGATGGCTTAGACGGGAATGTCTCAGTGGACACCTACTTTGATAGTGATCAAGAAGAATTTTCTCCTAATGACAATATTTATAGCGAGATATTTGCCGATACAAAGATGAAAATACTCGGCATTCCTGTACAGCTAGAAGGGTATTACACAACACAAGATCGAAATAGAAATATAAAAGCAAGCTATCTAAGGTTACAGTATGATGTTCAGTCTTCAAAGGAAGAGTTAGAGAGCGATCTCCAACAGTTTAAAAGTGACTACGCCAATAAGAAGTCTAATTTATTTGCCAAACAGAGCATCTACGGCTCATATATTGATAAACTAAAAGGATCAAAAACGACCATAATAAATGGTTTAAAGAGTGAAATTGACCTGGAGGACCTTTCGAATTTTGACTGGGACGAAATTGGCAATAATCCATTTCTATTTGATCAAATCGATACAAATCAACTTATTCAGCAACTTTCCGAGAAAGCTTCTACGGAATTCAGCACTAGCGGAAAAGTCAACAATGAACAACAGAAGGTGGCAGATCAAAAAGCCAAAGCGCAAGAAAAGATTAAAAAGACACGCAAGCGAATCGAACAACTCAAGAATATTGAAGAAAAGGTACGGAAGTACTCTGCCATGATACAACAAATGCAACAAACGGTACATTTCGATTCTGCATTTGTAATGCGTAAGTTGCAAAACGAATCAGACCTAGATGATTACAGCAAAAATTCATTGCTCAATAAGAGTAAAGAGCTGCTCCCCAAAAACGATTACTCCAAATTTACAAAAGGCCTTAAAGATTTAAATATCGGAATCTTAAATCAGTATGAATCAGACTATTCACTTGCAGGGCAGACCATGAAAGGCGGTGGTATAGAATACTCGATTAAAGGCGTAGATTTCGGAGTCAGTATAGGACGCACAGAATATGTATCAAGAGATCTTAGCAATTTGGATACCTATAATAATTTATTGGCTAAAGTAACCTATGAAGTAAGCGATAAACAACGCGTTAAATTTATCTATTATACTTATAAGCCCAGTAACAAACACAAGGCAAATACATTCTTTAGTTCGTTACGGAATAGTCAATTATCATTTAATCGTCCTGTACATATTGGTAATATAATTTATAACGGAACTGTGTCGAAAACTATAGATTACCGCTTTGAAATCGCTGGTTCTCGGCAAAAACAAACGGGCGATCTGGTCACTCTTGACCCCTCAATTCATCAACTTGCTTATAAAGGTACACTAGCTTATACTCCAGTTAAACTCCCGCTTGGGTTTAACATAGAATATGAAAAAGTAGGAAAAAACTTTACCAATGAAACATTGGCCTTTATTAGAAGAAATTTTGAGACTAAAGGGATCACAACATTTGGAGAATTTTTCAAAGGATATTTACGAGCGAGGGTGTCTTTCAAACAATTAACCCAAAATCCTGGAGAAGATCAACTTCGTAAAAATACGAAATGGGGTTTTGATGTTAGAACAGTCTCTAAACGCTATCCTAATTTACAGTTGAGTTATAAACCGTTTACAACTTTTGCGTCAGCCTATGATACCTTTGCTGTTTCGCAGCGAAATCTATTCGGAGAAGTTATTAGAGGAAAAGCATCTTATCAGCTCAAAAAAGCTGGAAAAAGCCATAGATGGCATTTACTTTTTAATAGGAACAGAACAAATATAGATACCGTAAATTACGAAACAGATCTAATGCAAGCAGGCTATATTCTCAATAGCAATAGCAATATGTATATGCTACAAGTTGGTCGAATGCAGATGCCAGAAAACTTAGCCGCTCCAACAAATAACCGAGAAAACTACTTTGTTAGAATGAACGAACAGTTCAACGTACAACCCAATATTCCTTTGCAACTAGGCCAAGAATTAGCTTGGAACCAAGGACGTATAAACCGCCTTGGGGTTCAAGTTGGATCAGCTTATAAACTGAACAATAAACCTTTGGTTGTACGCCTTCAGTTTAGATATCTAACGTACAGAAATAGCGCAAATCTTATGCAAAACATTTACGGATCTATGCTTGGAATCACTTATAATTTTAAACTAAGGAAAAAGTAGATTTCTCGGTTATCCGTTATCCTCTCTAAAATTAAAATTCAGATTAAAACTATCTGCAATCTAAACTAAACTGCGCATGCTCGTCAATAACACTTGACCATCTATTTTGCCAATACTTAATATCATCTACCTGAATACAACTTAGACCAGGATTAGTCTTTGCATCAAAATACTCGAAGCGCCTATGAGCAATATTTAGCTGTTCTAAAAGATTCCGTTCACAATAAAACAGGCTCAACTCTTTTAGTTTAGAAACGTCCAATATCTTTATTTGGTTATCATTACAATTCAGATACTTTAGTCCTTTAGTATTCGTAATATCTAAAGTTTTGAGTAAGTTATTCTGACAATAGAGATACTCCAGATGAATATTTTTAGAAATATCTATGCGCTCCAGTTTATTATCATAACATTGTAAACATTGGAGTTCTATATTTCCTGATACATCTAATGATCGAAGTTTATTCTTATCGCAAAAGATAATATTCAACCTTTTACATTTGGTAATATCAATACGCACAAGTTCATTATTGTAACAACTAATCGCCTCAAGAACTACATTATGACTGAGCACCAATTCTTCCAAACTATTATTTGCACAGCGCAACCCAGTAATATTCTCGAAGGCCTCAATACCTTTTAATGATTTGATGCCCATTGAATTACAATTGATATATCCCGTAAAACTAATTGCCTCTTCCCATTGAATTTCATTGTCTGCGTTGGAATTAATTTCTGAGTTGTTCAGCAATGCGTACTTGAAATTTTCATCAGGAATATCGACCAGCTGAGCGCTCATCTCTTGGCCAAACATTAAAAACAATAACAAAAAGCAATATGGCTTCATTATTCAAATATAATAGTTTGACCTGCTATTTATTTTCGATGATTTATTTATTTCAACCCATCCATAAGTAATTCACCTCCAGTTATACTACTTTAAATGAGCAATGGCTTTTACCAGCAATATATAAAGAGCTAAAAATGCTAACCTATATTGATAATAGTTGGATAGAAAAACCATTCACCAAATAAAAAAAGCCTCTCAAAACGAGAGGCTTTTCCGTCATACCCAATGGTTGTTTATTTTTTCAAGAACTTGGTGCGGTAAACATTATTATCTTTTCCTGTAAGTTGTACAAAGTACATTCCTTTAGGAAGTTTATCGATTTGACCCAATTTAATTTTAGAAGTAGCTGTACTAAAAATCATATTTTGGTTTGAAATAGTATTCCCTTGAAGGGACAATATCTTTACGGTGTAAAAATCAGTTGCTTCATCTTGCGGCAACAAAAGTGTGAGATCTTCTCGAACGGGATTCGGGCTGATTTGCAATTTGCCTTTATTGCTTCCACCAGCTCGTACATATTGAACCTTGGAGTAGGTAATACTATTATCATATTGCACAAGACCTAGCCTATAATAGTAGGCTTCTTTATCATCTACCTCAAGATCTGTATATGCTGTAGCATTAGCACTTACTTGTCCAACCTTTTTGAATAGATAACCATTACTACTTCGTTCAATAATTAGTTTACTCAATTCTCCATCTTGTGATATCAACCAACTTAAAATAACTTGGTTTCCTACTCTATGGACATCAAAATTGAGCAGTTCAACACCTAGAGGAAATGATCCATCATTAATCCCAAAATTATTCTCTGGTTTAAACGTACTATCAACTACGATATTTGTAATAATTCCATTCGGTGTTCCATCGGTCATGCTTGAATTTCTTGACTCTCCTACTACATTCCAACCTGTTGGTAAGTTAGGGTCAGCAGGTGGAGTACTTCCCACCGTACAGTTACTAGTACTCATGTATACAGAATATGTGCCAGCTTCAAGGTCCACGAAGGCATAACTACCATCTTCATTAACCCGTGTTGCATCCGCCACTAAACCTGTATTGTCTACTAAGCACACATAGAGCGGTGTACTCTCAACGGAATCTAACCGAATGCCATTAATCCCATTAGAAGCACCATCTTGATCTTGGAAAATATTACCGCCCAGTCCACCTAAATTAGGGTTTACTGGATTATTCGTAAACGTAGAATCCGAAACGGCGAAAAACTTTACATCCGCCTCTCCATTATTATCAACGCGGATACCGAATATAGTAGAGTCCGTATTAAAGAGCTCAACATCTATGGCAGTATACATAAAAGCTTGATTTGTATTACTCGGTGGTGCATACCCTATGCTCCAATCATATTTATCGCTCCCATTACCTGAGGATGTACCATTTACAAAACCAAAGCGTACATTGCTAGCACCAGGAATAGTATCTCCATTACTTCCTAATGGTGTAATGGTAAAAAACGTATTTCCAAAACGTTCTCCTACGACAAAGTAATCATCTTTGGTAAACCCATAGGTCCATAAAAGATCAAAGTCATTTCCAGGAGGGATATTACTAACCGCATCATAAAACATATAAGAAGCAAGATCTTTATTTTTCATAGCTGCTTCCATAGAGTCTGCCCAATCTGCCGACGAGGCTAATGTGGTATTTCCATTTGAATAAACGCCAACTCCTGTAACAGATCCAGTAAAATTATTGTTTTTAATCTTTAGTCCTTGATCGTTATAAAATGGAATTGTTTTAATGCCTCCATCATCAATTTTAAAATGAATAAGATTGACCGGAAAGGCCACGGTAGTCAAAGGCGAAAGCACACCCGATGTTTGTGTAATCTCTGTTCCGTTGTATTCTAATTTAACCTCGGTAATTGGAATATTATTAGTCCCTAATACGACATCAACTGTTGGAGCCTGAGCGTTTGTAATAAGGTTGACGAATAGACAGGACATAACGATCCCCAAAATGTAGTAGTTTTTCATGTGACAATTTTTTGCAAAAGTATGATTTCTAGAATCTACACCAATTATGCGACCCCTTTTTTTATTAAAGAATATTACTTTTATTTAACCAGTGTTAGACCCTTTATTGTCTTTACGCTTAGATCAGATTATTTAATTCTCTTGGCCTTTACCTCGAATGTTGTTATCGTTTTTATGGTATAATCCTGCTGTATTAGTTCATCTACCTCAGCTAGAATCTTTAGCTTGTACTTATCTCGAGTTAAGTACTGTTTAACATCCTCGGTACTTACATCGAGAATAAGCTCTTGTTTGTCATCATTCTTGAGCTCCCCTTTACTCGCAATAGTTGCATCAGGTAACCCATCAGCACTTAAGCTAAATTCAGCTGATTTTAGAAAATTGAAATTCGCTCCAGCAGGATCGGTTATAAGGAGCCTTAAAGCAGTTATCTTAATATACTCTGCCTTGTCTACTTTAGAATCATTATTCTCAAACTCCTTTTCAAATAAAGTTTTTACATCATCAGTTGACGTTAAATTAATTGGAACACCTGTAACGGCAGTTTCAGGAAGAACAAATTCCGCATTTCTTGTAAATTTAAATGTTGTAAGTCGGTCTAATAATTTCGAGCACGAAGCCGTTAAGCCAATGGCAATAAACGCTATAAATATTTTTTTCATATATAAGTAGAAAGGGTTCTACTTATCTCTCATCAAACTCCGAGCCATTTTTCATTTTATCCCAAAGTTCAGGTATTCTTTTAACCCAAACCAATTCTTCCATCTTGTCCTTAGCCGCTTGCACAGGTATACCAAACCATACCTCCCCACCAGGTAGCGATTTCCCAACGCCACTTTTAGCAAGTACGATGGTATTATCTCCAATATCTAAATCTTTACTTACACCTACTTGACCATACAGTATAACGTTGTTACCAATATTTACCTTTCCAGCTACACCAACTTGTGCAGCAAATAAGCAGTTTTCGCCAACCACTGTTCCATGACCGATATGGATATAATTATCAAATTTGCTCCCACGGCCTATAATCGTATCACCACTAGCTCCTTTATCTATTGTACAACAAGAACCAATTTCAACATGATCTTCAATAATGGTCCTACCAGTGTTTTCCAACTTATCATACAATAAGTCTTTACCACTTCTTCTGATAAAATAAAATGCATCACCACCGATCACCGTATTCGATTGGATAATCACATTATCTCCTATAATACTATGATCATAAATTGATACTCCAGGATGAATAATACAGTTCTTACCAATCTTTACATGATTCCCTACAAATACATTAGGTTGAATAATAGTTCCTTCTCCAATTTCTGCTGTGTCCGATATCGCCTTACTAGCAGATTCAAAGGGTCTAAAATGTTTAGATAATGCAATAAAGTCACCCGCAGGATCATCACACACGTAAAAAAGTTTACCCTCTAAGGGATCGACCTCTTGATCTATCAAAACAATCGTAGCATCACTTTCAAACGTTCTCTCATAGTACTTCTTATTATTTACAAAAGTGATATCACCATCTGTAATTTTATGCACTTCGTTAATACCCGTGATTTCTTTATTCGCATCGACACTGCCAATAACTTTTTTAGGTTTTACAAATTCTTTTACCCACTCTATGGATATTGGCTTATCAAATTTCATTCAGTGACTGTTCTAATAATTAATACAAATATAACTGCTTCCTTATTTTTTTTAGTCTTAAAAAAAAGTTGTTAGTAAATTCAGCTTCATGCTTTTCCCCAAAACTGTGAATAACTTTTATCATAAAAAAAACTAATGAACAAACTTATACATCTATACTTGTACTGGTTAATGCGCTTACTAACCCATAAATTCAAAAAAACCGATTACAATTGTAGTCGGTTTTTTATTTGATTAATTCTATCTTTCTTTTTTAGCAGCGTACTTTTATCATTTAATAGTATTCAGAATATTTATGCTACAATCAATGACTGCTTATGGTAATGCAGAAAAAACAATTGGCAACTTACAATGTGCCGTGGAGATCAAAACGCTAAACGGAAAGCAATTTGATGTATACGCCAAAATCCCTCAAAGCCTTAAGTCTATTGATATTCAACTAAGACAAACACTTAAGAATAAACTGCAACGAGGGAGTATTGAATTAATAATTAATTTAAAGCAATTTGGAGATAGTAAACCAATTGGTATTAATCAAGAGCTCGTTACTTTTTATAGAGATCAAATCAGAACACTGAGCTCCAGCTTAGAATTGAATGCAGATATTTCTCTTGACACTATCTTAAAACTTCCCGAAGTCATTACAACTTCAAGCACGTCTTTAAGTGATGAAGAGTTACAAGAAATCGTGATTCTTTGTGATCAAATATGTGACACGGTTATAGAAGAGCGAAAAAAAGAAGGTAGAATGTTAGAAAAAACTTTAATACAAAACATTAATACGATTCAAAAAATTACTGCACAGGTAGAACCATTAGAACAAGAACGTAGTTTATTAAAAAAGGAAAAACTTAAATCCCACTTAAAAGAGCTTGCAGATGATGAAAAATTTGATCCGAACCGACTTGAACAAGAGATCGTATATTACATCGAAAAACTAGATATTAGTGAAGAACAAACTCGCCTAACGCATCATTGTAAGTACTTTCTAGAACTTATCGAAAACGACCAAATACTGAATGGAAAAAAACTTGGATTTATTTGTCAGGAAATAGGTCGAGAAATCAATACGATGGGAGCAAAAGCAAATAATGCCGCCATTCAAAAATTAGTGGTCAGTATGAAAGATGAACTTGAACAAGCAAAAGAACAATTAGCCAATGTACTCTAATAAACTCCTTATACTCTTTGCATTTTTTTTCGTTTTAGTAGGTTGTATTCCTTCTAATACGTTCGAAAAAAATGAAGCTATTTCATACCATGCTTGGGATAAAAAAGATGTCAAATCGTATGACTTTGAAATTTCAGATACGAGCAGTAAATACCTAATGTTTGTTACAATGAGGCATACTGATGCATATCACTTTTCTAATATTTGGTTAGACCTAGAAACAATCAAGCCCAATAAAAAAAGTACCAAGCAAAAGGTAGAACTTCCGCTTGCAGAAAGTTCGGGCAGATGGACTGGCAAAGGCATGAATGAAATCTATGAGCATAAAATAAGGTTATCGGGTAACTCCTATACCAAGTTTGACCAAATAGGGACTTATACCATAAAGCTACATCAGATTATGCGTGAAAACCCTCTTGAAGAGATTTTGAGTATTGGCATTCGATTGGAAAAGATCCCTTCACAATAAATTAGGGCTTCTCAACATACTTATTAGGAATAATAATCGATTTTTACTTTTATGTCAGCTACGATACGCGCAGAAAAACTCGTTAAGATTTACAAAAATAGAAAAGTAGTAAACGAAATCTCTATTAATGTAAGTCAAGGGGAAATTGTAGGCTTACTTGGACCTAATGGTGCTGGAAAAACAACCACTTTCTATCAAGTTGTAGGTTTAATTAAACCTGATTCGGGTCGTGTATTTCTTGATGATATAGAAATAACCAAACTGCCCATGTATAAACGGGCCCAATTAGGCATAGGTTATTTACCTCAGGAGGCTTCGATCTTTAGAAAAATGACCGTGGAAGAGAACATTGCTTCCGTGCTGGAAATTACAAAGCTCAATAGGCAGCAACAAAAAGACAAACTTGAAAGTCTGCTTAGTGAGTTCAGACTAACTCATGTACGAAAAAATAAAGGCGATGTTCTAAGCGGGGGGGAACGAAGGCGTACTGAAATTGCTCGTGCTCTTGCTGTTGATCCTAAATTTATATTGTTGGATGAACCTTTTGCAGGTATTGACCCTATTGCGGTAGAAGATATCCAGAGTATCGTAGTAAAACTAAAGCATAAAAATATTGGTGTTCTTATCACCGATCATAATGTACAAGAAACGCTATCCATTACAGATCGAGCCTATCTTTTAATACAAGGAGAGATTTTACGATCAGGAACTGCGGAAGAACTTGCGGAAGATGAGCAAGTAAGAAAGCTCTACTTAGGTCGTAACTTTGAGCTAAAGCGGAAGGATTATATTTTCGAAGAAAATCAATCGTAAAACGTTCCATTCTTAAAACTGAAACGCTATCTTAGCATGAACCTATTATGAAGATATTAAACCCTGCCATAAGAAGTTATATTAAGCTCAGGTGGAGTTATATTGAGCATTACTTTAATAATCCTATCAATGCTCAAATTACGACCTTCAATGATTTAATCAGCTCCGGACAGTTTACAGAGTTTGGAAAAAAATATGACTTCCCGCATATAAATAACTATAAAGACTACAAAAGTAAAGTTCCGGTGCACTCATATGAAGATGTATTTCCATACATTAAACGAATGATGGATGGTGAAAAGAATATACTTTGGCCAAGTAGTATCGAATGGTTTGCAAAATCGAGTGGAACGACTTCTGAAAAAAGTAAATTTATTCCTGTCAGTAACGAAAGTATAGAAGAAAATCACTTTAGAGGCGTAAGAGATGTATTAGCACTTTATTTCAAGAATTTTCCTCAATCAGAATTTATGAGCGGTAAAGCTTTGATTATGGGTGGTAGTCATAAAGTTCATGAAGTAAATGAAAACGTTTCTTATGGTGACCTATCCGCAGTGCTTATGCAGAATATGGTTTCTTGGCAAAATATGATTCGAACACCAGGCCTAGATGTTGCCTTAATGGAAGAATGGGAAGAAAAACTAGAGCGTATGGCTGAGGTAACGATTCAAGAAGATGTTCGATACCTAGCAGGAGTTCCTACTTGGACCGCAGTTTTATTGAATAAAATAATAGAAAAAACCGGTGAAAAAGATATTCATAAAGTTTGGCCGAATCTAGAACTTTATATCCATGGTGGTGTAAACTTTGCACCCTACCGTCAGCAATTCGAAGCATTTTTTCCTAATAAGAAAATCAACACGGTAGATACATATAATGCTTCTGAAGGTTTCATATCTGGTCAGGATATTATAGGAGGTGATAGCATGCTTCTTTTCTTAAAGCATGGTATCTTTTTTGAGTTTATGCCTTTGGAAGAAGATGGAAAAGAATTCCCGAAAACATTACAACTAGATGAAGTTGAGCTCAACAAAAGCTATGCACTGATTATAACGACAAACTCTGGTTTATGGCGCTACAAATTAGGTGATACGATTGCATTTACTTCTTTATACCCATTTAGAATAAAAGTGACGGGTAGGACAAAGCATTTTATCAACGCCTTTGGCGAGGAGCTCATGATAGAAAATACGGATCATGCAATTTCAGTAGCTTGTGCTAAAACGAAAGCACACTTACATGATTATACCGCTGCACCTATCTACTTTTCAGGAAAAGAAAACGGTGCACACCAATGGCTGATTGAAGCTGACATAGCTGAAAACCTGCAAGAACAATTTGTTGTAACTCTTGATCAAGAGTTGCAAAATGTAAATAGCGATTATGAAGCTAAACGTTACAAAGATCTTGCTTTACGTAAACCTGAAGTCACTTTTGTAGCTAACGGAACCTTTAACCTGTGGCTTAAAGAAAAAGGTAAACTTGGTGGCCAACATAAGATTCCAAGATTAAGTAATGACCGAAAGATTATTGAGGAATTACTAGCGTTTATCCAATAAAGCAAAATTAGTGTTGTGCTCTCCATTTCCAAGGAGCTTTGGGATCTTTACCTTGCCAAAGTCCTCTTTTATCTTGCCGTGCCAGTTCTTCAGCCTCTCTCATAGTTTTATCATCAGAAAAGCGAGTAAAGTGCCAAGCATATCCCGCTCTGATCATCTCCAAGTTTATGAATAGATCGTTTATATAAACCTCACCTAATACTCTGTTATATCGATCTTTCTTGACATAGTTAATGCCGATCATTTTGCCCTTGATCAACTTACTTAAGTATTGCTTTGCCTTTCTTCCGTAAGCTTGATGCAGTTCCGGTGCATCGATGTCTACCAAACGCACTTCTACCTGCTCTTTATTTTTATCTAACACAACAAAAGAATCTCCATCTTTTAAATGAACCACTTTCCCTCGTAGATCGAATTGGGAAACATGCTTGTTGTCGTCACCAATACAACCTTCAAGTAGCCCAAATAGCAACAAAACCAAAAATGTGCATCGCATAAACAACGAATGTAGTACATGCAATCATTTTGATCACCTCCATTTATAGTTTCTGGAACTTTTTAAAAGCCTTGGTACTATTTTTAAATTCTACCTCAACATAATAGAGCCCAGCCGGTAAGTGAGATAAATCATGAGGTTCATTACGTTCCGATCTATATACCTGTGCTCCATTCATGGTATAAATACCCATTTTCATAAATCTGTTTATGTCTTGAAGTTCGATGTATAATGTGTTACGAACAGGGTTCGGTAATACTTTAATGTCAAACCCTTGATTAGATTGATCGCTAACGGACAAAGCGCTAGATACACCCCATACACTCAAATCGCTACGTGCATTTCCCGTCACAATCTTATCACCCAATGGTGACCAAGAAACAGTATTAATAGCTCCACTATCTATTACTCCAAAGGTCTTTAACAAATGGCCGTTTCCTATTTCCCATATCTTACAACTTCCATCTTGAGATGCTGATACTACTTTTTTGCTATCTGGTGAAATAGCAATACCATTTACTGACGCTGTATGACCTGTTATTGTTCTGAGAAGAGCCCCAGTATTTAAATCCCATACTTTAATTGTTTTATCCTTTGATGCAGAAAGTACAAATTGATTATCCGAAGTAACTTTTACTTGCTTAACCTCATCGGCATGACCCGTGCATGTATGGAGTAATGTACCCGCACTATCCCATATTTTCACCAATCGATCATTCCCCCCTGTAACCATTTTATCTCCATTAGGAGCATAAGCTACTGAACTAACCCAGTTTATATGTGCATTGATGTCATGCACTAATTGTCCTCCATTCAATCTATAAACTTTTAGTTTCCCATTTGAGCAACCAACAGCCACCAATTGATCATCAGGAGATATTTCATTCGAAAAAGCATAAGGTGTCCCCGTTTTAATCGAATCAATAAACACTGGCTGTGAACCTGTATTATCAAAGACAAATAAATTCCCGAACTCCTCAATTGAAATAATATAGTTAGAATTAGAGCTGATGCCTACTCCCATTATACACAGATAGGCACTAGGAACCTCATAGTTCCAATCTAAATTGGATGAGCCTACATCATACATTCTTATTGTAGCGGGATGACAATTTGTGCCGCAAATCACTTTCTGACCATCAGCACGAAAAGCAACACCATTAATTGCCAAATTCTGAGGATTAGCTTTTTGAGTCCAAATAGGCGTTTGAGCAAATACCTGAAATGATATTAAAAGAATACAAAAGGAAAATACATATCGCATATTACAGAATCCGTTGGTTTACGTTTACTAAGATAAGACGATTTTTAGATCCCATTAGTTGGGTTCAGAACTGAACACTTTATGTTAGATAATAGCCTTTAATCGACCATGGATTGCTAGAATGTAAACTTATAGTAAAAAACGGGCAATAAGGTGCTAGCTGTTTGTCCTTCTCCATAACGAATACGTTGAATAGAAGCTGGAGTAATACTTCCGTTGCTATTCAAACGTTCGGCTACAAATACTTCATCCAAATAGTTTTGTTCAAAGAGTCTAAATATATCAAGTTTAACCTCATGAGAACTTTTCTTTCTGACCCACTTATAACTGATACTTAAATCAACCCCAATGTACATGGGCAACTGTTTAAAATAGGCACGTCTATCATCACGCACCTCTTGACCTGTAGCGATAGATTCACCCAGTAAGACAGGAATATAAGGTCTCCCTCCAGAAATATTTGAACGAACATTTACACCTAGAAAATTCCGTTTTCTAACTTTAAATTCTTTTCCTCCGATCAAGTTGAATACATAGCTATTACTATATTTCGATTTTCTAAAATTAGAATTTATCAGGCTATATTCACTTTGAAATAAGGAAGTCGTCACAAGAAAATAGTACGAGTTGGAGAAGAATTTTTCAAGCGTTATTTCAAGACCGTAATTCAAGCCCTTTCCTTCATTAATCAATGCTTTATCTGAGAATGAGATCTCTTCATTAAGTAACGAAAAGTTCGAAGAATCAGCTGCTACTGGTATATCAAACAAATATTGACTGTACAACTCAATTGTCAGGAACATCTTTTTTCCAAGTTTTTTCTTAAATGACAAGGCCGATTGCCATGATCTTGCCATTCTTATATTTCTCGATGATGCATTTAACGAATCATCTATAATTAAATAAACTTCAGGGCTCTCTGTTGTACTATGTAGACCAGTGGCGAGAGAAAGTTCAGCTCCTTTTGAAACAGCATACGATCCACCTAATCTTGGCTCAACCAATTGCTGTCCGTTCAAATCAAAGTAGGTATAGTGTAACCCACCAATCAATTTTAGTTTTTTGAATGCTCTTTTTAAAGAAATAAAGGACTGCCCTAAGAAACTTCTTGCTTTATTTTTAAAAATCGTATTTATCGTATTGTCTGGAAACCCTTCTTTTAGTTCAGAATTAAATTGTCCCAAGGCAACAGTAGCTCCGATCTGTAAAGTATACTCGTCGTTTAAGTATGCCATGATCTCGGGTTGATAACGAAACGTATTATTTCTGAAATCTCCCTGACTCTTAAGATAAGTAGTAAAACGATCTCGGTTAACCGCTGATGTTTGTGGCAAGCTCTGAACAATTGAATAGTTCAGATGATTCTTAAAAAGAGTTCGTTCACCTAAAGGGATAATATGTTTAACACCGAATATTCCAAGGTTATACTTATTCAAATTCACAGCCGCAATTTCATCGTAAGCATAAATCGTGTCTCCGTTTGTTCCAATGCTAAATCTGGCCGAGTCCGTTTTTCTAAAAAAATCTTCTTCCAAATTCGTACCTAAGCCTCCTAAACCATAGATCGTGAATTTACCTGCTTTCTTTGTTGGCAGATTGAGTTTAAAGGTTATATCTTGATATTCTGGAGCCTGATATACAACACCTGTCTTTTTCATTAAACCAAGCGTAGAGAAGCGGTAATTTACTTTATAGTTCGCACCATTCGCTCTACTAGATAATGGTCCTTCAGATGCCGCAGACAAACCTATTAAGCTCATTTCTATACTATGTACATGAGATTGTGCATTCCCGTTTCGTAAGGATAAATCAAACACGCCAGCGAGAGCATTACCAGTATGCGCAGGAAAGGAACCCAAATAAAAATTTGATCGTCCCAGATTACTGGAGTTTAAAATATTAAATAATCCACCACTGCTACCATAAATTCCAAAGTGATTTGGATTCGGAATTTGCATACCTTCCAGCTTCCACTGCATATACTTAGCCGAATTACCTCGAATTATAATATCATTATTATCTCCACGACCGCTATTAACCCCAGCATAGGAAAGCGCGATGCGTGAAGGATCTCCTAAACTACCTGCAAAACGCTTGGTTTCAGCCATAGATATACTTCTTGCACTAACAAGTGCCATAGGGTCAGCAGAAGTTGTTGGATTCCTGGTGCTGGAAACGGCCACCGTATTTAAGGTCTTTCCTCGCTTTTTAAGGAGTAACTCTAAAAACAAGCCTTTAGATTCATAGACGGCAAGATCGTACATTGTTTTTGTATGATAACTCGGATGTGCTATAATAAGGTTATAAGTTCCAAAGACTAAAGAATCCAGCACAAAGTTTCCTAGACTATCGGTATATGTTTTGTGCGTTAGGCCAGCATGAACTATTGTTACACGTGCTCCTGAAACTGCCTCTTGCTTTATGAGCGACAGCACACGACCATTGATACTCCCAAGCTCTTTTGCGTTGATCTGAATTAGGCTAAAACATAGTATTATAACTATGGAAGGTACTTTGAGCTTCATCTTGATTTGTTATTGGATAAAACGAAACAATTGTTTTTTTATTGTAATTGACCCAAAATCAATATTCATAACATATTTAGTTCAACAGCGGATTAATCTTGCAAAGGGATATAGAACCCATTTAAACAATTCCTACCTTCGCGCTACATGGGGTATAATTACAAACAAGTGGCCAAAACGCTTTTCGGATTTGAAGAAGTCCTCGCTAATGAGTTACGAGACCTTGGCGCATTGCGTGTAAAACAACATACCCGTATGGTAAGCTATGAAGGTGATAACGGCATGCTATATAAAGCAAATCTGGCTTGTAGAACAGCCATCAAAATACTGAAGCCCATACATACGTTTAAAACGCGCCATGAAAAGCGTTTTTATAATGGCATTTATAAAATGGATTGGTCTCAATACTTAGATAACACTAAGACATTTGCGGTCGATGCTACGGTGCATTCTGATTACTTTAACCATAGTAAGTACGTCGCTCTAAAGGCTAAAGATGCTATTGTAGATCAGTTTAGAGAAAAAACGGGAGATCGTCCCAATATTGACACCAATGATCCAGACCTACGAATTAATATTCATATTCAACAGGATAGTTGTACTGTAAGTCTGGACTCTAGTGGTCATAGTTTACATCGTCGCGGATATCGAAAACATGTAGGCATTGCACCAATTAGTGAGGTTCTGGCTGCTGGTTTATTGCTTCAAAGTGGTTGGCGGGGTCAGTGCGATTTCTTAGACCCTATGTGCGGTAGTGCCACTATTCCTATAGAGGCCGCTATGATTGCTTGCAATATCCCGGCAAACATTAATCGAGATTTTTTCATATTCAAGAAATGGGCCGACTGGGATGAGGAACTCTTTGACACAATTCGGACATCACTTTTGTCTAAGACACGGGATTGTGCGTTTAGTATTCGTGGTTTTGAGGTCAACAAAAAAGTGGCAGAACTCGCTAAAGAAAATATAGCCGCAGCTGGATTAGAGGACTTCGTAAAAGTTGCTAAACAAGATTTTTTCAAAAGTGAAAAGCATCAGGATACGAAGCTACATATGCTCTTTAACCCGCCTTATGACGAAAGAATTCAAGTAGAAACACAGGAGTTTTATCAAAACATAGGCAATACGTTAAAACAACAATATGCAAATACAAACGCTTGGTTGGTAACGGCTAATTTAGATGCTCTTAAATCTGTTGGTTTACGCACTTCAAAACGAATTCCTTGCTATAATGGGGCTTTAGAGGCTCGTATGGTAAAATATGAAATGTATGCTGGTAGTCGCAAAAGAAAATCAGGCTAATTTCATTTATATACTTAAGAGAACCAGTTCAATTCATACTTTACATGAACTAATTGACCTGCTAACCGCTGTTCTTGGGCATTTTTCAATTCTAATCAATAAGTTCCACTTGGATAGGTAGAGCACCCAAAGGCTCAGAAAGGAGTATTTTTACATGTGTTAAAATAAGGAAATAGCTTAATTATTGCTTCAAAACAAATAACTCGATGAGTCCAATAATAACATTCTAATCTTTACTTTTGTGACTCAATTTTCAGGCTCGATTAGAAGATGTTTTTAGCGATTACTATTGGTTTTATTTTAGAGAAAGTCCTTCTCATTTCGGCAATTATTGGCGTTAGTTTGGGAGTAGCTATGTACCTTACCTGGGCAGAACGTAAAGTAGCCGCTATTATGCAGGATCGTGTTGGTCCGAACAGAGCTGGACCTTTTGGTTTACTACAACCCTTGGCGGATGGACTGAAACTTTTTGCCAAGGAGGAGATCATTCCAATGTTCTCTAATAAATTTTTATTCATACTTGGGCCAGCGCTCGCTATGCTTACAGCACTTATGACCAGTGCTATTATACCTTGGGGTCCTTCTTTTAATGGTTTTGAACTTCAAGTAGCAGACGTTAATATCGGCATGCTTTTCATTTTTGGCGTATTAAGTGTAGGAGTATATGGTGTTATGCTTGGCGCCTGGGCCAGTAATAATAAGTATTCTTTGTTAAGTGGTATCCGTGCAGCTGCGCAGGCTGTTTCTTACGAGCTTGCTTTAGGTATTTCTTTGATTGCGCTTATTATGCTTTCTGGTACAATGAGTATCAAGGAAATGGTTGAGCAACAACATGGTTTCTTAAACTGGAATGTATGGAAACAACCTTTAGGTTTCTTAATCTTTCTAGTATGTTCTTTTGCAGAACTAAACCGTGCACCTTTTGATATGGCTGAGAGTGAGAGTGAATTGATTGGGGGATACCACACGGAGTACAGTAGTATGAAACTTGGTTTCTTTTTGTTTGCGGAGTACATTAATCTCTTTATTACTTCGATCGTTATTAGTAGTTTATATTTTGGAGGTTATGACTTCCCAGGCATGGAATGGGTTGCTGCCAATTGGCACCCATTGGTATACTCGTTTATGGGAGTGGGAGCATTGATTACCAAAGCTATACTCTTCGTATTGTTCTTTATGGCCATCCGTTGGACACTCCCCCGTTTCCGCTATGATCAGCTTATGAATTTAGGATGGAAAAAACTAATCCCTTTGGCACTTATTAATATGATCATTACAGGTGCTGTAATCCTTTGGTTAAAAAGTTAATTGCAATGAGTCATACGAATATATCTAATAAAGCAAAAGCCGTTGATCGTAAACCTATGACGTTCATGGAATCTATGTATATTCCGAATATCATGAAAGGGCTAAAGGTTACGCTTTCTCATATTTTCACTAAGAAACCTACGGTTCGTTACCCTGATAAGGAACGGGAGTTCTCCCCTACTTTTAGAGGTTTGCATATTTTAAACCGTGATGAAGAAGGACGTGAACGCTGCACAGCTTGTGGGTTATGTGCACTAGCCTGTCCTGCTGAAGCCATTACTATGGAAAGTGCTGAACGTGAAGAAAATGAAGAGCATTTATATCGTGAAGAAAAATACGCTGCTAAGTATGAAATTAATATGCTGCGTTGTATTTTCTGTGGTTTGTGCGAGGAAGCATGTCCTAAAGATGCTGTTTATCTTACACAAACTTTTGCTCCTGCAAACTATCAGCGTAAAGGATTTATTTATGGAAAGGATGATTTATTAATCCCCCACCCTAAAGAAGAAGCAAAAGAAGTTGAAGCCTCATGAATTTAGAATTAATCATATTTACAGTTTTAAGTGCACTGACATTAGCTAGTGCAATTGGTGTCGTGATTACTAGAAATCCTATCACGAGTGTTTTATTGCTTATCCTCACCTTCTTTTGTATTTCAGGACATTACTTAATGATGAATGCCCAGTTCTTGGCCATCGTCAACATCATTGTTTATGCTGGAGCGATCATGGTACTCTTTCTATTCGTTATTATGCTTATGAACCTTAATAAGGATACTGAACCGCAGAAAAGTACCATGGTACAGTTTGCTGGTGTCATATCCGGCGGTTGTCTTTTGTTGGTTATTTTAATGGCTTTTCAAAGAACAGGTATTGAACTTGTTCAAACAAACACTACTCTTTCGAATATCGGCCTCATTAAGGTGCTTGGTAAGAAACTTTTTACGGACTTTGTTTTCCCTTTTGAAATCAGCAGTGTACTCTTTTTGAGTGCAATGATTGGTACTGTTGTATTGGGTAAGAAGGATGATGAGATTGTTACTGTTGAAGAAGCCTAGTTCGCTATTTATCTTTCCTAGATAAGAACTGTTTCATTTCATTGTAGTCTAGATAGTAGATAAAACGTAAGGAAATCTCAAAAGCCTTAGGCTGTTCTATTACCTGGAAAAGATTATTGGAAAAGCTATTCTCCTGCCTTGTATTTAAAACATAAGCATCATTTAACCACTGTTTATAGCTAAGGATCATCCTGCTCCCTGGAGCATAAATCCAATTCAGGAAGACATCTATATTCTGTAAATTATAGTTTTCATTATAATTAGAAGCAATAGCTCCTTGATAGACGTTAGCTTGCCATTCGCCATTTGGAGAGGTTGTATGTAGAGACTTGTTCCTAATTTTAGAGTTATAATGACGAAAGCGTCCAGTTAAATTTAGTTTCGGAGAAAAATTATAGGCTAAATTTATTTGTGCAGTTTGTTCTAATATGTTTCTAAAAGCAACAATAGGTCTACCAATAGTTGATTCATAAAATGAATAACCTACATTGCTTTGATTGTCTTTGTAGTTATAAGTTGTACTAACTTCCAGATGATCATTAAACCTGTATCGTAAAGTGTTGGTTAGAGTAAGGTAGTCAGGGTTTGGAGCAATAGTAGAACGTCCAAAACCATAGTCCCAATACCAGAAAAGCTTCTTACGACTGTCTGTGCTGCCATTCACTCTTCCGAAGAGGTAAGGAAATTCTTTAATCCGTTCACCCCAACTCGCTAATTGATAGAAATTTATTGGTGCGTTAGGGGTATTTTCAATGGTAAAAGAAATGTCCCAAAAGTTCTTCAAGAGCATGAAATAGGTTGCTGAGACCTCCCAACGTCTGAAAGAGAAAGGTTGTGCATTATAACTAAGTATATTATACAGATAGATATTATACAGTTGCAAATGTTTTGCTTTGGGTTTATTTTCAAAATATCTGAACTGACTAAAAGAGTACACGTCATTTCTGTCAAATTGAAGGCCTAGATCAGTTTGATCGTATTTGGGTGATAAATACCTAAGGTGCTGTGTCGCTCTTATTTTCCCACTTATCTTTTCAAACCGTCCGATCCATTTGGTTCCTGCTGTCCCCTCCGTATTCGTGCTCGTAGCATGATTAAATCTATATACATAGCGGTTCTCTCTACTAAACCACTTGACCTCTAAAGCACTTACATTAGCATCACGGGCTAATCCATTTCTGGTAACATTTGTATTCGTAAAGTTCACAAACGATTGTCCACGCAGACCCTGATCTAAAACAAAAACAGAATAATTGGTCAACGGTTCTGTTTCTTCCTTTATTTCAGTATTGGCCGTTTTATCAAGGACAGTGGCCTTTACTGGTGCTGCTAGAGCATTAAAAAGACCAATGCCAAGTTTCTTTTCAGTGCGCCCCGATACTTTGAACGAGTTGTAAAGCGGAGTAACGTTTGGGTTTTTTTGTATATCGTATAAGCTGTTATCCGAGTACTTATCTCGAATGCGATTATAACCTCCTGGTGTTCGTCCTACCCTTCTTGAGTAGAAAAGGCCTTGTTTATTAAATAGCTCAACTCCTTCCGTAAAAAAGGGTCTATTTTCGTTTAGCTGTTGCTCAAAGGCCGATACATTTCTAATAATTTGATCAGAAATCACCTGAGAGAAATCTGGTATTAATGTCATATCAAAAGTAAATGCCTCATTAATGCCATACTTTACATCCATTCCGCCGCTTCGCAGCCATTGATTCTCTACCCCACCACCCTCAATAGGTTTCTGCTGAAAACCAGTGCTAACATACGGAAAGAAGATGAGTCGTATGGGTGGTTCAACATCACGAATACCTTGTAATTTTCCAGCCTGAGCCAAGAAACCAGTCTCGCGAGGGTTTACGGGGTTCCAAAAACTTCGTTCTCTTCGACTACGATATTGTCGTATAAATTGCAGTCCCCAATCCTGTATTTTGTGTTTAGGAAAACGTACGGCCTGAAATGGTATTTGCATTTCTACAATCCAGGCAGTATCTGTATTTCTAACCTTACTAGTCCATACTGCATCCCAAGACTCATCACCTGTTCCCTCTCCTCCTCCATTAATCAAACGCTCTTCTTGTTTACTACCTGCCGCCGTAACCTTAAAAGCAAAACCATTTTGCTTATCATTGTAGGTATCAAAATAAACACCAAATATATCTGCATTGGCATTCCCAATTTCATCTCGGGGTGTTAACTGTTTTCTTATGGTACCTTTTTCTTGATATAAGATGGCACTTACATATATTGCACGTTCATCGTATAATAGACGAACAACTGTTTTCTTCGTTGCAGGTTGCATTGGATCTGGAATCCATTGCACAAAACCTGACGCTTGTTGAGCTTGAGCCCAGGCATTTTCAGATAGTATACCATCTATCCTTATTTTCTCACTTGTTTTCTTAATGTCGTACGTCTTCGTTTGCGCTAACAGAACATTCGTCAGTAACGTAAAAAAGAATACCAGAAAAAGTTCGTTGTTTTTCATAAAAAGCCCACCCCAACAAACAGTTGGGGTGGGCAAATATAATTATTTAAAAATTGGTATCGTGATTATCTTCTCCAAAGACCACGACCGAAATACCAAGCAAGACCAATGTTTATTGGAGTACGTTGGATATTAAAACCAGCAGACGTGTTACTTGTAGAATTATTTGGTCCGTCAGGGTTTCTTTTGATATTTGAGATACTCAAACCAGCGAAATCACTATATAAAGCGAAAGCGTTGTAAGGAGTAAAACCAAAACCAAAACCTACACCACCACGTACACCATTACGATCTACACCAGTAGTTGTTGTTACAGAACCTGCAACATTATCAATTTCCTCACTTCCAGTAACAAGACCAATGTTTGCGTTGGTATAAAAAGCAAACCAGTTATTTAAAGGAAAATACTTTTGAGCGAATAAACCAAATGCTACGTCTGTGATATCAGTCTCAGTTCTTGCATTCAATCCAGTTTCATTTCTCATGCTTGTATTATCAACTCCAACGTTTACACCAACCTCTAAGTTGTCAATTACCATGTAAGTAAGTGTTGGGTTAAATGAGAAAGTGTTGTTCGTCATTTCCAAATCGTTAAAATCGTTTGTTTGTCTGTCAGAATTGAAGCCCATGCCAAAGCGTAGTACCCAATTTCCTTGTGAAGTTGCCGTTCTTTTTCTCTTACGTTGTGCTGTTGAATCAAATGTGAATGCACACAAAAGAATCATTGTAAATAATACCAGTTTTTTCATGTTAGTTTAAATTTATTAGCAACAAATGTAGTCTCTTTTAATTAAAAACCGAAATGTTAAGGAAAAAATAATTAGAATATTTCGACACCCTAAAATAGGCCTTTTATGTCCGTAGGTTTAATCTAAGAATATTTAATCACTCTCGAACATTCTGATTCGAAATACAAAAAAACAACCGACTAAAGCAGGAAGTATTAAGTTAATAACCCATAACAAAACACTAGACACTAGAATTGCCAATGCATTTCCACTCACGAAGGCCAGAAATGTAACAGCCGTCTTCCCACGTACGCCAATATCCGCAATTACAAAAGAAGGTACTACCGCAATAATCCAAAAAAGCAACCAAATTCCAGCAAAGGTCTTTATCGGCAAGAAAAATTGATGAGTAATATAAAGCAATAGAAAGAACTGTGTTGAGTAGACCAAATAACGCAAGGCAGCATAAAATATTAATTTCATAAGTGTATGTCGCTCATAGCGTTTTATGACTTCTATATATATACTAACTTTTTTTAGTAATGGAATTTTTTTGCAGAAATCTACTAAGAGATCTAGATGAAATAAAATGTAAAGCATTCCGCATGCCATTAGAAAGCTAAGAGCTAATAGTATATACAAAAAAGTAGATTGTTCTACGGCGTATAAATAGAAAAGCAGTCCTAGTACTCCAAACATACTGGTCACTAGTATTTGTGCAAAGCTGCCAATAATGGTAATAGAAATTCCTTTCAGTTTATTCGTATTCTTTAGATATAGTATTCTTCCTAGGTATTCCCCAATACGATTTGGCGTAATTATAGATATGGCCAGCCCCATCAATACTGATTGAAAGGCGGCAACAAAACTTAGTCGTTCTGTATGCTTTAGTAACATTTGCCATTTCTTACTCTCAATTCCCCAGTTTAATAACATGAGAAGGAAAACAATAATGAGTCCGCATACTTTTTGAGGGGTCCATTCCTCAAAAAGGGTATGTAATGATTCCTGCAAATTGTCCTGTGATTGTATTTGATGGTACAAAGAGTAAGACAGCCACGCAAAGAGTATCGCCCCTAAGGTAATCTTGATAATTTTTTTGATATTTTTGTGAACGGTCAAGGGTGTAAATTTACTCAATCAGGTGGCAGTAAAAGAAAAAATTATTTTAGGAATAGATCCTGGTAGTGTTATCATGGGGTATGGTGTCATTGGAGTGGCGGGCCAAAAGATACGTATTATTGAAATGGGTGTTCTTAAATTAAGTAAATACCCTGATACAGCCGTACGGCTAAACAAAATCTACAAGCGAGTTCATGAACTCTGTGCACAGTATCAACCGGCCTCTTGCGCTATTGAGGCTCCTTTCTTTGGAAAGAATGTACAGAGCATGCTTAAATTAGGGAGGGCACAAGGTGTTGCCATGGCAGCTACCATGCAATCCGAAACACCCATGCAAGAGTATTCTCCCAAAAAAGTAAAGCAGTCGGTAACAGGGAATGGCAATGCAAGCAAAGAACAATTATGGAATACCATTCAAAAAATACTTAAGTTTGACGAAACCCCACAATATTTGGATGCATCGGATGCAGTGGCAGTGGCCTTGTGTCATCATTTTCAAAGTCGCTTTCCGCAGATAGATGTAAAATCAGGAAAAGGCTGGGAGGCTTTTATAAAAGAAAACCCCGATCGAATAAAAATAAAGAAGACATAACATGAGCGGTAGAAATTTACGAATCATATTTATCCTTTCTGTAGTAACTGCTATTCTTATGTTAGCAACACAACTGTATTGGGTTAAAACGTCTTACGACGTTGAACATAAAATATTTGATAGTAAAGTAAAAGAAGGGCTTAATAATGTAGCAGGAGGCTTGCTACGAGCAAACGATAATTTCTCACCTAGTGTAGATCTTGCAAAAAAGGAAAGTGAACTCTTCTTTACTGTTCAAATAGGAGATTTAATAAATCCAATTGCTCTAGAAAAATTATTAGTCCGGGAATTCACAAATCAATCCATTAGTTCCGACTTTGAGTATGGAATCTATAGCTGCGATGATAATGTGATTAAACATAGTCGCTACGTTTATATGCAGAAGAAAAGACTTGGTGATACTAAAGATGTAATTAAGGGGTTTAAAAATGCCCATGAAGAGAATAATTACTTTGCAATTCAATTTCCTAACAGAAACATTTTCTTGTCTGGCGAGATGAACAAATGGCTTCTGTCTACTGCACTCTTGTTCGCCGTACTAGTAATTTTAGGCTATGCGCTGTTTATCATTTTTAAACAAAAGCGTCTAAGTGAAATACAAAAGAATTTCGTCAATAACATGACACATGAATTCAAAACCCCTCTTGCCACAATCAAAATCTCTGCTGAGGTACTTAAGAATCCGAACATTATAAACAATCCACAAAGGTTACTAAACTATGCGACTATTGTCTCCAATGAGACCGCTCATTTAACTAAACAGGTAGAACGAGTCCTGCATATGGCTAAAAGCAATAAGAATAATATTGAACTGAATAAAGAGGCCATTAAAATAAAAGACCTAATCGATGACATAACGGAAAAAACATACGCTCCCCTCGTCCGCTCAAGAGGAGGCGACCTTGACATAGCATATCAAGAAGAAAACATTATTGTTTATGCAGATCGACTACATCTTAAAAATGTAATTGGGAACCTATTAGACAACGCCATAAAGTACTGCGAGCATACACCTAAAATAAAAGTTCGAGTTTCGGTGGCAGATTCAGACTTACAAATCGACATAGAAGATAATGGTATCGGCATAAACAAAGAGAACCTTAAAAATATTTTTAAGCGTTTCTATCGGGTCCCTACTGGTAATATCCATAATGTCAAAGGCTTTGGACTAGGGCTTAACTATGTTCGATTAATTATTGAACGTCATGGTGGAAAAATTACCGCACAAAGTACTGCGGGAAAAGGAAGCACTTTTAGTATATTTATACCTGTAAATAAGAAATAAATGCCACAGAAAATACAAATACTCCTCGTAGAAGATGATTCATCCTTAGGGTTTGTTGTAAAAGACGCTCTTGAAGAAAAAGGATTTGAAGTAACACTAGCAACAGATGGACAGGCTGGTTGGCAACAATTTTCAAAAAATTTTTATGACCTATGTCTTATTGATGTGATGATGCCTGTAAAAGATGGCTTTACTCTGGCACAACAAATTCGTCGGAAGAACGATTACATACCAATTATTTTCTTAACAGCTAAAAGCATGCAGGAGGATAAAATTGCTGGCTTAAAGGCAGGTGCTGATGACTACATAACTAAACCATTTAGCATGGAGGAGTTATTGCTTAGAATAAATGTTTTTCTTAAACGAACCGTCGGGTCGGATACGGATGAAACTATGTTCAAATTAGGTACTTCTACATTCGATTACGAAAACCTTACGATTAAAGGTGATAATATAGATACTCGACTTACCCAGAAGGAGGCTGACCTTCTTCGTTTTTTCTGTTTGAATGCGAACAAGGTGGTAAAAAGGGAAGAGGTCCTTACGAAAGTATGGGGTAAGGATGACTACTTTTTAGGCCGTAGTATGGATGTTTTTATCACAAAGATTAGAAAATATCTTAAACAAGAAGAAGAGATTGAAATTCAAACAATTCATGGAGTTGGGTTCCGGTTTATCAACCCAGCATTATCTAATGGAGAAGGAGATGATACTCCTACAGATTTGAAAGAATAAGCTGCTGTGTAGCTAGAAGATCCTCGTTGGTTACCGAAAGTTTCTCACTAGTAAAATTTAGATCATTTGCACTATTTATAGGCACTAAATGCATATGAGCATGTGGTACTTCTAGACCTATCACAGATATTCCACATCGATTACAATCAAAAGATCTTTCTATAGCCTTTGCAATGGGTTGTGCAAAGTCAAATATTTTTGCCAATGTGCTAGGTTCAATATCAAAAAAATTATCTACTTCTATTTTGGGAATAACTAATGTATGCCCAGGTCTTAATGGAGCGATATCCAGAAATGCATAGAACGAATCATCTTCTTTTATCTTATAAGATGGTATTGCACCTTGAATGATTTTAGAAAAAACACTGGACATCACTTAAATACTAATTTCATCAATTCTAAACTGAATCACACCTCCAGGAGTCTGCACTTCGGCCGTTTCTCCAACTGCTTTTCCTAGTAGTCCGCTTGCCAGTGGAGAAGTTACAGATATCTTCTTTTGCTTAAGATCAGCCTCATTCTCAGATACGATCTGGTAGGTTACAGATTTATTCGTTTTTAAGTTCGTTATTTTTACCTTATTCAGAATTGTAACCTTGCTAAGATCAATATCCTTTGGATCTAAAACACGTGAGTTTACAATGGCATTTTCTAGTTTAGCAATTTTTGCCTCATGATGGCCCTGAGCTTCTTTTGCTGCATCATATTCTGCATTTTCCTTTAAGTCTCCTTTCTCCCTAGCTTCAGCAATAGCCTTGGCAATAGCGTTTCGTCCTGGGCCTTTTAGCTCTTTAAGTTCCGCCTTCATTTCCTCAAGCGTTTCTTTAGTTACATACGTTATATCACTCATGATCCTTAAGTTTATTAAACAAAACAACGCTTTCCATAAACGGAAAGCGTTGAAAATTATAAATAGATTCGTTTACTCGTCGTCACTCAACTCAATTTCTTCTTCCTCCTCACCGCCAAAGAATACTCTAAGTGTAAGGGTATGGTTACCATTATTGAAACGTGTATGATTATAAGCATAATCCAAAGCCATACGAGCCGAAGCGCCTCCAAAATCAGTCATAAAACCAACACCAGCAGCCAAGCCTGAATAAAACGTTGTGTTATTGCTTTCACTGATAATGTCAGATTCATATCGATAAGCAGCTCTTAAGAAGAATTTTTCAGTGTAAGCATATTCTGCTCCGATGCCAACCCAATCCTTTGAAAAAGAATTTGAGATAAAGCTTGCCATAGGAGTCAGACGATGTTTTGCAACATATTCTTCATCTTCTATAGGGTTTCCGTCTTCATCTAAGTTCTTTTTGCCTTCGTCGAGATAAATATCATATGAAGCTCCAATACTTAACTGAGATGGTAATTGAAATTTCTCACTTGGAAACTGAACGGTTAGCTCATTAGCCCCATTAGGACTATTACCATCGAATTTGAATCCTCCTCCTGTAAATCTCAGATCGGTTCCAACATTTCTTAGTGTAATACCTAATTTGAAGTTGTCCTTTTTTCCAGTTTTATATTGTACACCAGCATCAATGCCTAGGGCACTTGCTCTCACATTCTGAACAGCTTCGTTAATAAATGTAAACCCAATACCCGCACTCATACTTTTAGAAAATCGGCGAGAATAACCTAAAGTCGCATTAAAAAACGTAGGACTAAATGTTCCAATTCCTCCTGTTGGGTTATCAACCGTAGTTGTTGGAATATCTCCAAAACTAAATGTCATAACATTTAGACCAAGCACGGCATCTTTACCTACAGGTTGTGCAACAGCTACATTACTAATACCCATACCCGAACCAGCTAAATAACGACAATGTGAAAGTCCAATTTCAGTAGTTGTATTAGCTGCCAAACCTGCGATATTATTTTTCATGGCTTCTATACCCGTAACATTAGCTACGTTTAAAGCAAATAGTCCGTTAGAAGCTGCCCACGGATTGATTAATAACTCCCCAGCACCGGCTTGACCAGCACGATCTTGATTACCCGCCCAAGCAAATGGCGTAATCATTAATAAACTTAGAGCGAGCAAAAATTGTTTTTTAATATTCATCTGATTATATCGTTAGGTTATTAAATAAATGTATTGAGGTTTACAAGTTAGTTATATCTACTGGTTTCATCGCACCAAACCATTTGAGTACGGTTTCACCAACGCCGTCAATATTGACATGAATTAGATACATACCACTTGCAATCGGAATATTCTGACTATTCTTTAAGTCCCAATCTATAAAGCTTGTTGTCTCATCATTCTTAGTCAATGTCCGAATCAATGTTCCATTCACAGTATAAATTTTAATCTCAGCTTTCGCAGGTAAATTAATAATCTTGATACGGTTATCCAATCGATTTACCTCGTACTCATTATACGCAAAATAAGGATTTGGAACTGGTAAAATTTGATCTAACAAAGCCTGATTATCATTCGTATATTGATTTCTGCTATCTCCAAGTTTTGATGGCGTGATACCATCGGTAGAGAATTGATAAAGTGGCCACCCGCCATTACGAGGTGTATAGTTTGGATCGGGTGAAGCGTTTGCATAAGGACGCTCAACACGAATCCTAATCTTCGTTTCAGTAGGAATCAATCCATCCTTAACTGATGCCATTTCAGCTCTTCCAGATCCAAGTACATTTCCTACCCACATTACATTGTTATATACTTCTTTCAAATTATTGTTACGTCCTTCAGAGCTTTTATTTGGATCATCATCTGCATCTCTGAACTTAGCCAATGCAAATGCTCCTTCATCGTACTTTGTACTCATCACATAGATGATATGTTTCCCCCCCCATTTTAGTGAGAAGTTTACAGGATCTACCATTCTAGGGGTAGGGTTAAAGAGCATATCATTCCCATTATCCTGTGCATTAATAGATTCCTCTCCAAAGAAAACATTTAAACGCTCTCCCGTTTCTACGTTAATTGCATAACCAGGGAACCAGCTATATCCACTATCGTTGGCTACGTATGTAGGGTTACCATTCTCATCTACACCTTTATCCCAAGCAGCATGGTGTCTAATATTATACTTAAATTGCTCACCTTCACCAAATGGAGAAGTTGAACCAGCATGATCAGTCATTTCAATCACCGGACACTTAGACCATAAAGACTTATCTGAAGTAAATACAATATCAACCGAGAAGATCTTGGACATCATATTTTGTAAATTTCTATCTCCTAATGTACTATATGAAACACCGTTTCCACATTCTGTCTTCGCTTCAAAGTTTGTCAATACATAAGGTGCCCAAGTACCATTAATGATATTCTCATAATTTTCACCTCTATCCCATTCAATGCTCCAGTCAGTCATTTGACATTCCAAACCTCCAGGACGCTGTAGTGGGTCTTCATCTGTGTCTTCACCAGCACGAATCCAGTTAAACAAACTCATATTCTCAGCATCTGGTACACCTGATAACCATGGTAAATTAATATCGGCAAACGTAATGCTTGAGGTAATATATGCATTGTTTCCTGTACTGTCATTATCACCTGGTCTAAGTACCTGCACCATACCTAGAGAAAGTCCCCAATCAGTAGATTCATCTGTTGCAGCATCATATTTCTTAATTATTTGGTCATTGTATTGAGCAATACTGCGCTCACTCATAACCACTTCACCGGTCGTTACATTTTTCAATTGCCATCGCGTACTATCGCCATAAGCACCTCTAGTTTCAAGTCTAGGTCCTGTCCAAGCAGAATCTACAATTAAAGAAAGTTCATATTGACCTGCAATAATACTGTTTGGATTTGTAACAAAAAGATCAGCAGGACCGCGATTGGCTTGATATGTTGGTGTATAATCTTGGTTATTTCCACCATACAAGATCGTATTAATCGATTCTTGTGTCAATTCGACTTCTCTACCACCATTTCCAACACCTTCGATTTGAGTCAGTTGGATACCTGTTCCGTAATCCGCATGGTTCTGAACATAGAGCTCATCATTGGCAGGATGTGGGGTAGCCGAGATAATACGAATCGGAAGTTCTCTACCATCTGTTCTACTCTCTAAATATTGAATGTCTTGCGTGTTGTTTGCGTTTTGAGGATCAAACTCATTCTCTCTACTTTCTGGTGTTGATCCAGGAGGATCAATATCATCATTATCAAATTTATTATAAGCATAAGCAACAGCCATATAATAATACGTTTTATAGTTGATAAGCTCTTTAGAAGTAGCTGTAGAGAAGGCATCCTCAGTTATTTCAAAAGAGTGCCTTAAACCTTCATTAGCACCTGTTACCATTAACTTTGGGGTATAGTAATCAGAAGTAATTGCTGGGTCCACTTCAAAGTTGAATAGTTTTTCAATATGATTCTCCTTGTCTGTTTGGAAAACAATTCTTGCTACATCTGTATTTACAGAACCATCTTTAGAACGGATGTCAGAAAAAGCAACTCCTCCATCTCTTAGTTGGTAAACAATATATCCTTCAAACTTGTACAAACTATCTGGATAAGGAGGGTTTCTTTTAGTCGCTTTTGTAGTTGATTCTAAAAATTTAGGATCTGACAAATCTGTTCCATAAGCTTCATTCGCATTATTAGAAGAAGATGGGTTAGTAAGTTGAACAACCAATTTTCTATCCAAAGGTGAGATTTCTAAATCTGGAGCTTGAGGCCCAAATGGTAATTGGAAATCATTATCAAATAGATTCTGGGCTTTATCGTCACAAATAAGAATTTTTGAGAAGCAAGCAGATCGTCCTCCTCCCACATCTGGAACCCAAATACAACCAATAGTAATATCACTTGGAACAATACCTGGTACTAACTGGAAAGGTCCTGCAGAGTGCACAAAACGTCTGTCATCTGGTGCATTATTACACTGAGGTTCTGAAAAAGGACCACTTGTACAAGGATCATCTGGAAATACACTTGCCGCATCAGAAGTTCCGCCATTGTATGGAGTACATCCCCATTGAAAACGAGATCCGTCTTTCCAACTACCCGTCATATAATTATAAAACTCTCCTTTAATATCTGGATCATTAGTTCCCGGAGGGGCTCCACCACCTGTATTATTAAAGTAAGTAAATACGCTCATTTTCAACTCAAGATATTGCGGTTGACCTGGAGCGGGGAAAGCAGGGTTATCAATACGAGGCCCTCTAAAGAAATCTACACCTACCATAGGAAGATCGAAACCATAACCTGTTGGTGTTTCATCAAATCCGTCTCCATTATATAATACACCTAAACCACGAGCCGTATCACAACCAATATAATCATCCCTAGAAAAACCTAGATCGGCGTCTGTCCAAGTTGCCATATAAGTACTGTCAATAATAGAAGTACTCCAGTTATGTACTCTATAGTTATAGAATGTTGCATCGTTCAAACAATCGCTTGTTGCAAATGCAAAAGCACCTAAGTGAATTTCCAAGCCAATCGCATCTGATTGAGTTTGTGTTTTAGCATCTCCTTTATCATTAAATACATACCAAATGTATTGATCTCCCAAGATATCGGGATAATCACCTTTTAACCAATTATACGCACCATCATTATCGACATCGACGAATGGCGCCATTTCTCTATCTGGGATATTTAATAACCCTCCCGATGCTCCGACAGAAGTTCTAGCTCCTTTATTGGGATCATTTGCTAATCTTCCTGGCCATTCCTTAATTGCATCAGGTATACTATTAGAAGAACCAATTATACAGGTAGGATCATTATTACAAGCTTCTGCTAGATCTCTAAAAGCATTTACATCAGCTCTGTTTATTTTCCAAAAACGATCCCATTCGGAACATGTTTGGAAATCAACAGAAGCTCCATTAAACTCATCCAAAGGACCTGTCCAATAGTCATTCCCTCTATTCCTATAGGTCTGGGCGGCTACTTTAAGATCATTTGTAGATTGATCATAACCACCAATCCAGATAGAACCTGCAAACAAAGCGTTTGCATTTCCTCCTTTGGGTACTTCATATCGAGCAGCTCCTGCCGAACGATCCCACCACATGTCACCACCTGTCATGATTCTTGCTCGTACATTATTAATGTCCAAATCAATAGTAGCAGTAGTTTGGTTACAACCAGCAGCGGTTTTGTTCAACCCCTTTTCTCTCTTTTTAACTCCATGAGTCGGCTCTGCTAGGAGCATAAAATTCATGCTTAAAGCAACTAATCCTAAAAAGATCTTTTTCATAATTTTTAATTCTTTACTTAATTGTGATTCTTAAAAGTTCATTTGGAATCCAACGTAAATACGTCTTGGGTTATTAAAATTAAATGGCGCGTTCAAACGGTTATTATACATATCTGTATAAGACTGAGGATATATAAACGATTGCACCTGTTGTCTACCTTGTGCAGAGTTTAGGAAGCCATCATCATCTCCTCTCCCTGTAAAACTATATACCCCAATAACATTTCTAGTATTCAACAGATTCTCTGCATAAACAAAGATGTCTGCATTCAGTCGCTTGCCTAGACCTCCGCGTCCGTTAGGTCTATTTTTAAAGATTTTACCTAATGATAAGCTCTTATTAATTCTTAAATCAACATTTGTTGTCCAAGGGCGACGAGAACCATTAATTCCGTCTTCGATAGGAATTCCACTAGAACTTCCATTTACGGCAATAGCTCTTGTTATCTTTGAATAAGGCCGTCCACTACGAGCATTTAACAATAGGTTTGCTCCCATTCCAGCAAGCAAATAATGTTTTTTATCTCCTTTACCAAACTTAGGACCTTTTCTATAATTCGGAGCAAAGCGATAATCTAAGTTTAAAGTAGTCAAGTGTCTTGTGTCAAATGACATAGGAAAAATCGTACGTAGGTTAGGTTGTCCTTGCTGAATCAGAGAGGCCATAGACGTAGAATTTGAACCTGTACCTTCAGCAAATTGAAGCGTATAAGCTACAGTGGCACGCAATGGCATTTTTCTGGTTGGTTGTAGCTCATAGTTAAAAGTAAAACCTTTAGTAGAAGAGTAGTCACGATTACCATAAGAGGTGTAAGCTTGAGGATAAGCCAAAGTGAAACGTTGTTGTTGAATTTGATCCTTACGCTCAATATAATAAACCTCAATGCCTATTTTACTTCTCTTTGTTACAGCTTGCTCAAAACCAAGTGTGTAATTGATTGACTTCTGCATGCGCAAATTTGCATTATTAATAACCCCTCCGCGCTCTGATTGGAAATAATAATCATCAGGTGTAACAAAGTTACGGCCTTGCGGATATTGCGCTAAGATATCATAGTTCCCGTAGAATAAAGCCTGATCTGTAATAGGGAACGTAAATCGAATTCTAGGAGAGATTGCGATATCTGGGTCATAATCAGTAAAAGCATCGTCGATTTTATAACTTTCGCTTTTAATACTATCCGTAGGATCAACAAGCCATGGTTGGATGGGTAAGCCGTTAGCGTATTCCTCTGACAATATTGTTGGATCTGCAATTTCCTTTCCGAAAGGATCATACCAAACATCTCCTTTTCTAAAACCTACTACAGTAGGTTGTGAAGCTAGATTATTGTCTACATAAGGAACCCAAGTCCCATCAAAACCAGCAGCAACAGGATCTGGAGCTTCAGCATTTGTTGTATTATTCTTAGCTGTTCTGTAACTTCCATTTTCTAAAGAACCTAAACTGCGTACTCCATACAATGAATAAGGGTCTCTTAGTACATTCTGGTTCGCATCGAATCGATCTATCCGAACACCTACACTAAATAATACATCTTTGTACTTAAACTGATCTGAGATATAACCAAACATATAGTTCGGGTTATACGGTGCAATTGGTCTTAAATAGTCTCCTCTACCATCTTTCTTCGTCCAAAAATCTCTAAAGTTTGGTTGAGTTCTTTCTATATTCCCAAGATAATCATAACCTGTATAAGCAACTCTGCTTGATAGACCTTGGTTATATAAATCATCCGCAGAGAACATATCCAATGAGAAAGTAGAAGGATCCAGATTATCAGGATATAACACATCAGTATTTCCTTCATCGCCAAAAAGTTTCTTTCTTAACTCTTTATCGAAACGAGCTTGACTAGAAGCAGCATTAAAACGATTGAAACGAATTGTATCAAACTGGGAAACGCTCAAACCACTTGCTATAAGCTGAGATTCTGTATATTCATTACCACCTACTATAAAGATTGGATTGTCTACATCTAGGTTTTGAATATGACTGTTTGTCAATAAACGCATTGTCTGCCACAAATTAGTAGCACCTAATGCATAACTTCTTGAAGTAACTTGCTCATACCCTAAACCAAACTCAATTTGGTGGGTGATTGCATCTTTATTGTCTTTATTTTTTATCCCTTGGTTTATGTCAAACGAAGCTCCTAAGTTTAAGTTGAACTGGTCTCTTTGAGAATAATTGAAGCTACCTACCTGAGCTCCAACACCTGTATATAAACTATAGGTACCACCTGGACCATCACCATTTCGTAAACCTCCTTGAATTTGCAATTGGTTCTGCGTTCGGATATCAAACCTCGGGTCATTCATGACCTGCTTGGTGTAATTTTCCAAAAGCGGGTTCACACCACCAGGTGTATAAGTTAAATCCGTTGATACATCTCCAATAAATCTCCAAGCATAATAAGTTGCTCCATTAGCTCCACTCACTGTATCTTGACGATAGAAAGGTGTTGTTTCTTGATCATATTTCCCAACATAACCATATTTGAAGATATCTCTTCCATGATCCTCATTTTCAGATCTATTGGCTGATCTCTGATAAGATAGTTGTAAATTATAGAAGGCATTCGAAATAAGCGCATCTTGCTTATCATCGCTGGCTTTGCCTAAAGATTGTTGCAACCTTACAAATCCACGAGCTGTATAACCTCTGCTAATAGAATTAGCTTCTGGTGCAAAAAGAGAATTCGCAAAACTCCAGTTGTTTACTCGATTATAATCAAAGAATGTACCCAAGGTAACATTCATTCTAGAAGTAGGAGCAAAATCTAGTTTACCCAAATAGTTCACATTATAATTTTGTCCATTCTCTCTAGCCTTTACTTTCTTAAAATCATTAGCAGTAACTGCCTCTGAAGCTGGTAAGAAAGAAGCTGCTCCTGTTCCAGTGGGGTTATCCGCTAAAGGGGTTTGTTGCAGTGCTGACAATACTTCAGGTTTCAAAACGTTATAACCTGTATAAGAAGGATTCCCATCTTTATTATAACGACCCGAGAGACCTAGCACAAATCCCATAACAGGACGAATGCGTTTTTTATTTGAATCTTTTTTAAAGATTAATGGTCCAGCCAAGTTTAAGCTTACCATATTATTATTAAACCCTTCTACCGAACGCTGTGCTCTTAAACCTCCTGTTAAAGAAGAAGCTAAGTTAATTGTATTAATCTCAATAACTCCACTGGTTGTATTACCTTGCTTGGCAGGCACCCCTGATTTAAATACTTCTACACCACGTAATAATGATGTAGGAATGTTACTTATACCAGCACCACCTCTAATAGGAATACCATCAACCATATAAAGTGTTTCATCTTGTCTACCTCCAGCGATACTTACATTATTACTACCACCAGTAGGACCACCATCAACACCCGCGATTAACTGAATCCCTTTTAAAACATCATTACCCGCAAGGTTATCAATTTCAGCGCCGGTAACAGTCTGTCCACCTGGATCAGTTGCATCAATTAGCTTAGGCCCAGAAACAATAGTTACTTTTTTAAGCTTATTCCCTTTTTTGATCATTTTAATATTCTGTGTTGAATTACGGCCAGATCTTACTATAATACCAGCAATCTCCATTTTATTAAATCCAACAGAACTCACTTTCAAAGTATACGTTCCAGCATTCAAAGGTTTAATGTTAAAATTCCCCTTGAAGTTCGTCTTTCCCTGTCCTTTCAAAATACCACCATCAAAAGCCGCAACAGGAGCAAAAGGAACTGGTTCTCCTTTTTCATCAACTACTTTACCGTCAATACCACCTGGGCTGGATTGTGCGAATGCGATGTTACCAATCGCTGTCAATAAAAATAAAATAATTAGTCTCAGTTTCATAGTCGTATTATGTGAGTTTTAATTAGCTAGTAAATATATGTTAAAGATATTAATCTCATTTAGTTTTCGTTTAAAATTATTAACAATTATTTCTAACGTTTAGTTTTAAAAATTCGTCTCTTTTACTTATTACAATAGTACATCAAAATTAAGTCTAGGGCGCATCGATAGTTTCTTCTTTGTGTCAAATAAAATTGACAGTATTATTAGAAAACTTTGATAGTTTTTATTTAGCAACATTTACAGCACGCTTTTCTCTAATAACAGTTACTCGTATTTGCCCAGGATATTGCATCTCTTTTTGAATCTTGTCTGCAATATCAAATGAGAGTGTATCACTTTCTGCATCACTAACTTTATCTGCCTCGACAATGACACGTAACTCTCTCCCAGCCTGAACTGCATAAGCTTTTTCTACACCCGTATAACTCATTGCTAAACTTTCTAAATCTTGTACGCGTTGTAAAAAGCTTTGCATAATTTCTCGGCGAGCACCAGGTCTTGCACCGCTAATTGCGTCACAAGCCTGAATAATAGGAGAAATAACATATTTCATTTCCATCTCGTCATGGTGTGCTCCAATTGCGTTTACAACAGCTGGATGTTCGCCATACTTCTCTGCAAGTTTAGCCCCGAGTAATGCATGTGATAATTCTGTTTCTTCCTCGGGCACCTTGCCGATATCATGAAGAAGACCAGCGCGCTTGGCCAACTTAGGATTCAAACCTAATTCAGCAGCCATAATTCCACAGAGATTAGAGGTCTCGCGAGAGTGCATTAATAGGTTCTGTCCATATGAGGAACGGAAACGCATACGCCCTACCATTCTCACAAGCTCCTTATGCAATCCGTGAATCCCTAAATCGATAACCGTTCGATTACCAATTTCCATGACTTGTTCATTAATTTGCTTTTTCGTCTTATTGACAACCTCTTCAATACGCGCTGGATGAATTCTGCCATCCTGCGTCAAACGCTGAAGTGACAGTCTAGCAATTTCACGTCTCAACGGGTCAAAAGAACTTAAAATAATTGCTTCAGGCGTGTCATCAATAACTAAATCAACTCCCGTGGCTGCCTCTATGGCCCTAATATTTCTGCCCTCTCTACCAATAATTTGACCTTTCTGGGCATCACTCTCTAAATTAAAGACAGTAATAGAATTCTCAATAGCCTGCTCAGCAGCCGTACGTTGAATTGTTTGGATAACGATCTTCTTCGCTTCTTTATTAGCCGTTAGTTTAGCTTCCTCCATTATATCCTGTACATGTGCCATTGCATCTGTACGTGCTTCGGACTTCATCACCTCGATGAGTTGTGTTTTAGCATCTTCCGCTTTGAGATTTGATACTTTTTCCAGTGCGCTAACATGCTGTTGGTGCTGCTCCTCTAGATCTTTCTTCTTCTTTTCAATGATTTCAAGCTGCTTATCTAGATTCTGTTTCTTTTGATTATATTCTTTCTGTAAACGACCAGCCTCTTGATTCTTTTTATTTAAATCACCTTCCTTTTGCTTTACACGATTTTCAGACTCCTTTAACTTCTGTGTTCGTTGATTTACAAATTTTTCATGCTCAGCCTTTTTTTGAATGAAGTTTTCTTTAGCATCCAACTTTCGTTTTTCGAAATATGAGTTTGCCTTGGTCTCAGCCTCACTTATAATGCCCTTTGCCTTTACTTCTGCTTCTTCAATTAAATTTTGTGTATTCTTACTAAATATTAGTTTACCTATTAATATGCCTACTCCTAGCGCTACCACCGCAGCTATCACGGTTATCATTATATCCATATAGTATTTTGATTTTCACTTCTATTAATTAATCATTTGAGAATTACGTGTTTTCATTTCTCAAAAGGCGAATATACGTCTTATTTATATTTTGCCTTTCGGGCAAAAAAAAGATACTTTTGAACGTAATGCATAATGCTCCAATTGGCATATTTGATAGTGGGTTGGGTGGGTTAACCGTTGCTAAAGCAATTAGAAGGCTATTACCTAATGAGTCTATAATATACTATGGAGACACCTTACATCTTCCGTATGGCGAAAAAAGTTCTGCTCATATTATAGAGTTTAGCGAAACTATTGTGCGATATCTAATCCGTCAAAATGTAAAACTTATTGTTATTGCCTGTAATTCGGCAGCAGCCACAGCAAGCAGTTATCTAAGAAAAAAATACCACGGTCAAATAGAGATTCGAGGTGTTATTCGCCCTTTACTTTCTGCTGTAGCCGAGTCATCTTATAACCGTGTAGGTCTTATAGGTACTCAGGCTACCGTAAATAGCAAAATATATACTTCCATATTAAAGGAGTACAACCCGAACATAAAACTGACCAGTTTGGCAACTCCGCTTCTCGTACCGATGATCGAGGAAGGATTTAATAAGAACAATATCTCGAAAGAGGTTATTAAAGAATACCTAAGTGAGTTTAAAAATATTGATGCCCTGCTGTTGGCCTGCACTCACTACCCCTTAATAAAGAAGGCTGTATCTAGTTTCTTCAAACATCAAACTGATGTGCTTGATAATGCGGATTACATGGCACAAGACGTTAAACAGTTTTTAGCACAACGTGATTTAATGAGCTCGAATACAACAGTAAATGATTCGTTCTTAGTAAGCGACTTCACACAAACTTTTGCTAAATCCGCATCAATGTTTTTTGGAAAAGAGATTAACGTAACAGAACATAATATATTTGCGTCATGAGTGAGAACAAGAAACCAGTTATTGGTTTAACAACTGGTGATTTAAACGGTATCGGATTAGAGTTGATTATTAAAACATTTAGCAATAAAAGTTTATTCGACTATTGCACACCAGTTCTTTTTGCTAGCAATAAAGTGCTTAGTTTTTATACTAAATCGTTGAACGAAAATTTTAAATACACGAGTGTGAAAGAATGGGAGAACCTAAATACTAAATCACTTAATGTATATAATTGTTGGCAAGAAGATGTAAAAATTGAACCAGGCAAACTCACATCAGAGGGTGGTAAGTATGCAATAAGAAGTTTGGAAGTAGCCGTTCAATGTTTAAAAGATGGTCAAATTGATGGATTACTGACTGCTCCTATTCATAAAAAAAATGTCCAAGGTCCTAATTTCAACCATTCAGGACACACTCCTTATTTGAAAGAAAAATTTGGCGCTCAAGATGTTGCCATGATGCTTTGTACAGACTTTTTGAAGGTTGCACTCCTTACGGAACATATTCCCGTCACGCAATTAGGTAAACATATTACAACATCAGCTATTGTTTCAAAAACTGAGATTATAAACAATGCTCTAATTCAAGACTTTGGAATCGAAAAACCCAAAATTGCCATTTTAGGCTTGAATCCGCATGCAGGCGATGACGGCCTTATCGGTGATGAGGAAAAGGAACTTATTCTTCCTGCTCTAGAACAGCTAAGGCAAAAAGGAATTTTGGTTTTTGGACCGTACGCAGCCGATGGTTTCTTCGCAAGGGCGGCATATAAAAATTTTGATTGTGTTTTAGCTATGTATCACGATCAAGGCCTCATCCCATTTAAGACCCTTGACCTTGATGAAGGTGTAAACTTTACTGCAGGCCTAAGCATTGTTCGTACATCACCTGATCATGGAACAGCCTTTGAAATAGCTGGCAAAAATGAAGCAAACGCAAGCTCTTATATTCATGCACTTTATAGCTGTATTGATATTATTAAACATCGATCGGGCTACAAAGAGAATACCAAGAATCGATTGATTTATGGCGCATACAATAAACGCTCTAAACGAAATAGAGAAGAGGCCACACAAGATTAACAGCATAATGAATATTTATTATATAAGTGGATTAGGAGCCGATGAACGAGCCTTTGATAAACTAGACTTTGTAACTCAACATCACGCTACTTACATACCTTGGCTGAAGCCTTTTCAAAAGAAAGAAGCTATAGAAGCTTATGCCAAACGTATGGCTGAGTCAATTAAAGATGAGAACCCCGTATTAATCGGATTGTCTTTCGGGGGGATGATGGCTATAGAAATTGCCAAATTAATCAAGATAAAAAAAATTATTCTAATTTCCTCCTGCAAAACAAAGGATGAACTTCCCCCGCAAATAAAAATGGCAGGTGCCTTAGGTCTAGACGCGCTGCTACCAAACACCCTAGTAAAGAGTAGCAAGCCTGTTATTCATAATTTTCTTGGAACCATTTCAGCAGTAGAAAAAGAGATAGCAAATGACTTTATAGATCATATTGATGATGACTACCTCTCTTGGGCCATGCGTTCTATTAGTCGTTGGAAAAATACTGAAATTCCTTGTCCAATATTTCATATTCATGGTAATAGTGATATGCTATTGCCAAATAATTTTGTACAAGCTGACCATATAATTGAAGGAGGAAATCATTTCATGATTTATAATAAGGCCAATGAAATCAACCCCGTTCTCAACGTCGCGTTACAAGGTGGATAACTGCAAATCTTTTTCAGAAATGAGCATATCACGTTTTGGAATTTTCCAATCAATATTTAGTTCTCGGTCGGCGTAAAAAACCCCTCCCTCACTTTCCTTATTATAATAATTATCACATTTATAGGTGAAGAGCGTATTGTCTTCAAGCACAGAATAACCATGTGCAAACCCTCGAGGTATAAACAGCTGATGATGATTTCGGTTATTCAACTCTACAGCTATGTGCTCTAGATATGTTTGAGAATTTACTCGCATATCTACCGCAATATCTAATACACTACCCGTTACAACCCGCACTAATTTGGCTTGCGCAAATGCTCCCTTTTGATAATGTAACCCTCGAACCACTCCGTAATCAGATTTTGCTTGATTATCCTGAACAAAAGTAATCTTCCTCCCTACTGCATTCTCAAAATCTTTTTGATTAAAGCTTTCAAAAAAATATCCTCTACTATCCTCAAAGACCCTTGGCTTTATAAGAAAGCAACCTTCTAGCTTTGTTTCTTCTACTTGCATATACCTATAAAATTTCGTACAACTCAGAAAGACATGCTACTTCAAATGTAGCGCCTTTGTTATTATCTCTTTTTTTAGGATTAAAATATACTTGATCCATTCCTGCATTTCTAGCGCCCACAATATCTACATCATAATGATCTCCAATCATTAAACTCTTACTAGCCAGCGCATTGGTTTTATTCATAGCATATTCAAAAATAGCCAAACTGGGTTTGGGAGCCATCGCACGCTCAGAGCTTACCATCACATCGAAAAAGCTAGCAATACCTGCATGATTTAGTTTTTTGTTCTGTGTTTCTTCAAAACCATTTGTGATCAAATGCATCTCATAATTTTTATTTTGACAATAAGCAAGTAGTTCCTTAGCATGCGAAAATAAATGAGTCTTGGTGGGCAATTTTTCCAAATACAGCTCCCCTAATTGAGTAGCCAATGTATCATCAAATTTTTTAAACTCAAGAAAAGTAGCTTGCATCCGTTTCCATCTTAAATCGGCACGGCTTATGAATCCTTTCCTGAAACGCTCCCAATACTTTTGATTGATTCTTTTATATACTAACAAAAAATCTTCAAAATTAATATTTAAAAAAGTGTCGATTTCTAGTTCAGCAAAGGCATCGGCAAGAGCCTCTGCGGAATTTCTTTCAAAATCCCAAATAGTGTGATCCAAATCAAAGAAAATATGCGTATACTTCATTCGTTCCGACAAAGTAAAGCAAATTAATTTGATTACTTTTGAAATACAAACCTTCTATTCATTCTAAACGTCTCCATTATCATGAAACAAAAATTTACCTATTTCTTTATTAGTCTACTTTCTTTGGGCATAGCAATTTCTGCTTCTGCGGATCATAAAAAGGCTTTGTTCATAGGCAATAGTTATACATTTTATGGCAATATGCCACAGATGATTGCTGATATCGCCACGTCCTTAGGAGATACACTAACACATGATAGTAGTACTCCGGGAGGCTATAACGCACAGCAACATACTACCAATGCAACAACAATTAATAAAATTGGTCAAGGTGGTTGGGACTATGTAAGTATTCAATGCCAAAGTCAGGAACCTTCTTTCTCGCCAGGACAAGTAGCCTCTAACACCTATCCATTTGTTAAGCAATTAGATAGTATGATTCAAGCTAATAATACCTGTGCTGAAACACTTATGTTTATGACCTGGGGTAGAAAAAATGGAGATGCATCTAATTGTGCAGTCTACCCACCCATATGCACGTATGATGGCATGCAACAGCGTCTTAGAGATAGCTACTTGCTTTTCGCCAATGATTTTGGTACAAGTGTTGCTCCGGTGGGAGCTGCTTGGAAAAAGATGCGCGATTTACATCCAACTATCGACTTATATAACCCTGATGAATCTCACCCTTCAGTGAATGGAACCTACCTAGCGGCTTGCGTTTTCTATTGTACAATGTTTAAAAAGAGTTGTGTAGGTAGCATGTTCTTGCCTGGAGGTGTTGGTAATGGAGATGCGTTTATCATGCAACAAATAGCTAGTACAGTTGTACTAGATAGTTTGGAAAACTGGCAAAGCAAGGGTGGTATTCCTGATGCCTCCTTTACCTATGCTCCTACCGCACCTCCCGCCCAGAACTTCTTAACTTTTACAAATACGTCTAAAAGGTTCGCCACGAGCAGCTGGAACTTTGGAGACGGAACACCTCCTGGAAACCCAGCGACTAATCCCGTACATCCTTTTCCTGCAACAGGTGGAACATTTACCGTTTGCCTTGAGGTAACTTCTGCATGCGGTAAAAAAGATTCTTCTTGCCAAAAAGTTACTTTAAATAATGTCGTAAACACACATGATTTCTCTCTAACGGATAAAATAAAAATTGGATATGCTCAAGAGGTTTTATCAATAACTAGTGAGTTGTCGGATTGCACTTTGAATATCATGGATATAAATGGACGTAAACTAAGAACGACACATCTATTATTAAGAGGCAGATCTACTATTTCATTAACCGATATGGCAAAGGGTATTTACTTGATACAAGTAAAACGAAATAAACGCTTGCTTAAACTACAGAAAATTCATAACTATTAGAATTACTTTGTTTTACATTAGACTTTAAGGTTTTGCCATTTACCTTTGGCAAAATTTTAAAACGTATGTCATTATTAATTACGGGTACTATGGCTTTTGATGCTATAGAAACTCCTTTCGGAAAAACGGACAAAATAATCGGAGGCTCAGCGACTTATGCAGCTTGGAGTGCTTCTCATTTCACCAGCCCTATTCAGCAGATTTCGATTATTGGAGGTGATTTTCCGCAAGATGAAATCGATGCGTTAAAAGAACGAGGTGTAGCATTTGATGGAGTAGAAGTTTTGGCCGAAGAAAAATCTTTTTTCTGGAGTGGCAAATACCATATGGATATGAATACCCGGGATACATTAATTACTGACTTGAATGTACTTGAAAAATTCGACCCAAAGGTACCAGATACATTTCAGGGTGCCGAATTTATTATGCTTGGAAACCTTATGCCCAAACTCCAACTGCAAGTCATTGATCAACTTAAGGAACAACCCAAGTTAATTGTGTTGGATACTATGAATTTCTGGATGGATATTGCAATGGACGACTTAAAAGAGGTTTTGAAAAAGGTTGATTTACTTATGGTAAATGACAGTGAAGCCAGACAACTAAGTGGAGAATATAGTCTGGTAAAAGCTGCTGAAAAAATTCGGGCAATGGGACCTAAATATTTAATTATTAAAAAAGGGGAGCATGGCGCATTACTGTTTCACGAAAGACAAATGTTTTATGCTCCAGCCTTGCCTCTAGAAGATGTATTCGATCCCACAGGAGCTGGGGATACCTTTGCCGGAGGGTTCATGGGTCATCTTGCCAAAACTGGGGATATTAGTTTCGAAAACATGAAGCTTGGTGTTATAATAGGTTCTGCCATGGCTAGCTTCGTTGTAGAAAAGTTTGGTGTTGAAAGAGTCCGCGAAGTGTCCCGAAAAGACATTGAAGCACGAATAAATGAATTTGTAGAATTAGTAAATTTTGACACCCAGAATATTTAAAGGGCATGCATTTGAGGTGTATTTTTGAGATTCAATATTATGAGTGAGCAAGTCGACAAGTTCAAAGTAACAATAGATAATATTTCTGTAGAGGTAGCACCAGGAACCACTATCTTGCAAGCAGCCCGTGAAATAGGTGGCGATGTTACACCTCCTGCCATGTGTTACTATAGTAAACTTGAAGGTAGCGGCGGTAAGTGTCGAACTTGCTTAGTTGAGGTTAGTAAGGGCAGTGATCGCGACGAACGTCCCATGCCTAAACTCATGGCTAGTTGTCGTACGCAGGTTATGGACGGCATGGAAGTAAAAAACATAACGTCCGACCGTGTAAAAGAAGCTCGAGCTGGTGTTGTAGAATTCTTATTAATGAACCACCCACTAGATTGTCCTATCTGTGACCAAGCTGGAGAATGCCACCTTCAAGACTTAGGTTATGACCATGGTGCTGAAAGTACACGATATGAGTTTGATCGAAGAACCTTTAAGAAAGAAGACTTTGGTCCTTATATAAAACTACATATGACACGCTGTATTCTTTGTTATCGTTGTACTTATGTAGCCGATCAACTTACGGAAAGTCGTGGACATGGCGTCGTGGATCGAGGAGACCATGCAGCTATTTCTACCTATATCGAAAAAGCAATTGATAACGATTTTAGCGGTAACATGATTGATGTTTGTCCAGTAGGTGCTTTAACTGATAAAACATTCCGATTTAAAAATCGCGTTTGGTTTACAAAGCCCGTTTACGCTCATAGAGATTGTGACAAGTGCTGTGGCGAGGTAACACTATGGAACAGAGGCAAAAATGTATTACGTGTTACGGCAAGAAAAGATGTTTGGGGGGAAGTAAAAGACTCACAAAAAGATGGTAAACCTGGTTGGATTTGCAACACCTGTCGTTTTGATAAGAAAGAAACTGCAGACTGGACCATAGAAGGACCAGCAGACGTAAAACGACATAGTGTTATTAATCAGGGACATTATAATAAGGATTTAGTAACGCCAACAGAAACTTTTAGTAACATCATGCCAGGACGAAAACCTAAACTGCTTATGGATATTCATGATGTAAGCGAAGTAAATAAAAAATCTTAATTGGCTAATGTTTGAAAAGCTTAAGAAGAAGTGGAAGGTTACGAACCTTGATTTAGTTCTGATCCTTTGTGTCTTTGCGGTCACAGGTACCACAACTGCCTATATCTCAAGATATATAACTGGTTGGGTTGGGCTAACACCTGAATCTCCTCTTTGGCAACGAGCAGGTCTAAGAGCCATTATTTTAATTTTCGGATATCAAGTCATTATACTTCTGGTATCCATCCCATTCGGTCAGTTCAAATTTTTCTGGAATTATGAGAAAAAGATTCTTAGAAAAATGGGATTCTTGAAAAAAGAAAAAGTCGTCGATTAGTGGTACGCCTCTACCTTGCTTCCCAAGAAAGCAAATGGAATCTGCACTAACACCACACCAATGGCCAGCATTATTGGGAAACTAAAGGTAATAGCCATAAATACAAGGATAATGAACGAAAAAGCTCCTACGGCGAGTGCCGCATCCATTTTTCTTGCTTTAGATACTCTTGCTGCCATATACCCTCCGGAGAAAGCTCCAATTCCGCAAGAAATAATCAAAGCTAGCGTTCCCCTCGGAGGCAGATTATGTAAATAACTAATATATGCATCTCGCGATACGCCTTCTTCAAGTTTGGGATAAGCCAATAAACTGGGTGCATAAGATTGAAAGAAAATGTTAACGCAATATGCGACAAAAACACCTAAAACCAGTGCCAGAACAAATCTCAGAGGGCTAGTCTTCATAAAACAAAGGTATTATTGTACAGTAAGAATTGCCTTTTCTATTTGTAATATATTTTCCTTGCGTTAACTTTGTATCAAATTAATATTATGAACAAAAAATCAGTTTTATTTTTTAGTCTCTTAGCCCTTGGTTTGAGTACGGTATTTACATCATGTTTGCATGATGACGACGATGACAGAAACTATTCGACACTAGCAAATATTATGATTGTTAACTCTACTCCAGGTTCGACCGGATTAGATTTTTACATTGATAATGCGCTTCAAAATGCTTCTAGCATTAATTACAGTACGAACAGTAATTATTTGCAATCTCCAACAGGCATGAAAAACTTGCGCTTAAATAGAGCTAATACTGCGGTTGCTTTAATAGATAGAGATGAAAATTTAGCATTGAGTGGTAACTATACTCTACTTACCATGGATACTGCTGGTAGCATTGAATCTGTGTTTTTAAGCGATGATTTGTCCGAGCCGATCCTAGGGAAATCTCATGTGCGTTTTGTACATGCTTCACATAACTCTCCAGCAATTGACATTGTAAACTTGGCAGACACTTCTGTTATATTTGGTAATATAGGATTTAGACAAGCAACTGCTTTTACGCCGATTGATGCTGGTTCTTATGCTTTAGGTTATAGAGCAGTTGGTGATACAAATATTGTTTCTCTCCCAACGCCAGTTACACTTGCTAATCAGGGAATATATACTGTTGTAGCTTCTGGCTTTAATGCAGATACTACTGGTATCCCAACAACAACATTGAACGTTCAATTAATCAATAACATTCAATAATTAAAATTTTAGATTATAAATCAAAGTCCATCCTTTGGGATGGACTTTTTTTATGCTTACTTAGCGAGTCTTTGCACCGAATTGCCGTAAATGATGTTGTGCATGTTTAAAAAGTAATTGTAATTGCTCTTCGCGATTTAAATTACCAAAGAAAGGATTTTCTATTCTCTTTTCATCTTTTTCAAATACTTCGAAGAAGTGATCTATTTCTAGACTAAGGGCGTAGATCGAATCCTGAATAGTCGTATGCCTTAGTGGTAAGGGCTCTTTAGGTAAATTAGAATTAGGCGTGTTATCCATAAACGGTTTGTCACTCATCATGAACCGATACATTTTTGCGGTTAGTTCTTCACTTTGTTTATTCTCAACATGAAGTCTACCATTTGCAATTTGAAATGAATACGCCATATGCTCTATCATCTGCTGTACACCCATCTTGCCAAAAATAGGTTCTTCATCTTGGTCTAAACTAGCTAACTGTTTAAGATACTCTTTTTTAAAAAATGTTTCCTTATCTACCATCATAGTACTATTTCGTTTTATCCCAGGTCTTGTAATCAAGAACTGCTGAATCTTTTTGATCCGTAAGATTTCGAAGTGGCTCACAGACTTTTAATTCACTATGTGCATCAATCGCCAACTGTTGGTATATCCCTGTACCCTTAGTCTTCCAATCTATCATTTCATCAGAAACCTTTTTAATGACCTTTGCAGGGTTTCCAACAATTAAGGAGCGCTTATCAAAAGTAGACTCTGCTTTCAAAAAACTTAATGCCCCTACAATGCACTCATCACCAAGTACTACATTATCCATAATAACTGCATTCATCCCCACTAAACAATTCTTACCAATGGTTGCACCATGAATGACAGCTCCATGTCCTATATGTGCATTTTCCCTCAAAGTGACTGTAACACCGGGAAACATATGAATTGTACAATTTTCCTGAACATTGCAGCCATCTTCTATAATTATTTTTCCAAAATCACCTCTAATAGCAGCACTTGGTCCAATATAGACATTTTTTCCAATCACTACATTCCCGGTAACTGTTGCCAGTTTATGAACATATGCAGATTCATGTACAACTGGTTTTATTCCTTTATACTCAAAAAACATATTTCATATTTTAATAGAAAGTTTGATTTGCTTCCTTCATTGATCTGAGGAGAGGACAACACCGATATCGACTATCTCCAAATTTAGCATACAAACCATCCAAATAATCAACACAGTTTGCAATGCCGAGTTCATCCGCCCAAAGCAACAAACCTTTAGGGTAATTCACTCCAAATTTCATAGCTTTATCTATGTCATCTCTGTTTGCAATATTCAGGAAAAGCGTATCAGCAGCTTCATTTATAAGCATATATAGAACCCTATATAGGATCTCGCCTTGGGTAGCTTCGTTCACGCTTTCTAGATTAACATCAGCATCATTTTGAGGATATTGATAAAATCCGCGCCCTGTTTTTCTTCCCAACCAATTAGCTTCAACCAATCTTTTTTGAGAAAACGATGGTCTATACCGAGCATCATAATAAAAAGATTTCCAAACTGTTTCGGTCACTTTATAGTTTACATCATGTCCAATCAAATCTGTTAATGTAAAAGGACCCATTTTAAACCCTCCATTTTGAGTTAGTACATAATCAATGGTTTTCTCGTCAGCAACGCCCTCCTCTAACATTTTTATTGCCTCACTATAAAAAGGTCTTGCAACTTTATTAACGATAAAACCTGGAGTATCTTTTGCAACAACGGTAATCTTTCCCCACGTGTCAATCAGTCTTTGAGTTTGCTCTAAAACTTCTTTACTTGTTTGTAATGCCGGAATTATTTCAACAAGTTTCATTATGGGAGCAGGATTAAAGAAATGAACTCCAATTACTCGCTCTGGTTTGTTAGCTGCCGCCGCTATTGAAGTAAGCGATAAAGAAGATGTATTACTGGCAAGTATACACTTTTCAGCTACAATTGATTCTAGATCACCAAATACCTTTTTTTTAACTTCTAAGTTTTCTACTATAGCTTCAATGACAATTTCAGCGTCTTCTAGTTCTGTTAGATTTGAAGTCCACAATATTCTATTCTCAAGCTCAACAGCCTCCTCATTTGTAAATTTACCTTTTGCTACAAGCTTTACTAATGTATTAGATAGTTTTGCTTTAGCTTCTTGTAAAACTTCTGGACTTAGATCATATACTGTCGTGTTATGTCCATTTTGTGCAGCGACCTGTGCTATTCCCGCACCCATTGTTCCCGCTCCAATTACTCCTACTTTCATATTAAGTGCAAAATAAAAAAATCCCAACCAAAGCGGTTGGGATTATATTATTATTTTAATAAAATATCTATCTCATTAAGATTACATCTCCCTTGAAAGTTTGTACATGACCATCAGCAAATGCCGCTCTTATCACATAGTGATAGGTTCCATTGTCTTGATCAGCACCTCTAAAGGTTCCATCCCAACCGCGATTATCTTTAGCATTGAATACCTGTTGTCCCCAACGGTTGTATACACTAAACTCAGATACACGTTGATATCCAAAATTCGCAATGCGGAATAAATCGTTGTTTCCATCACCATTTGGTGAGAATGCGGTTGGTATAAATAAATTGTGTGAGTAATCAACGATTACATATATTTCATCCTTATTACCACAACCTTTATCATCAAGACCATGCACTGTGTATAGAGCTGTTTCACTAGGCTTAATCACTGGGGAAGAGATGTTCGGGTTATTCATTCCCCAACTTGGAGACCATGAGTATCTCTGCGCACCATCAGCAATTAATTGTAGCTCTTCTCCAAAACGCACTACAGCAGTATCTCCATTAGTAATTACAACATTTGGTAAAGCCAATACATTAATTGTAACAGTAGCAGTATCCAAACAGTTGTAAGAATCTGTACGTACAACCGAGTATACGTGCACACCAGGTGTTGTTGGCGTTATTTCTGGAATAGCACAAGTTGTACAGCTAAGGTCGCTGATCGAAGAATTCGCATCAGCATACCATTGGAAGGTTTCTGAAGGCGCATTTCCTATCCCTTCAGCAACGGCTCGTACTCTATCATTTAAACAGATTGTTTCAGAAACTGGCGTAACCAATACATCATGATTAGAGAGAGACACTGTTACAGTATCCCATACTGTACATCCATTTCCACCTACTGTATACACTACATATTGTGATGGATTATCATTAATATATACTTGCGCACTCTGTACGGTTGAATCAAACACATAAGGTCCAGTCCAACGGAACTGCCAAGCTGTTGCAGGTAGGTCACAAGCGTACATTTCTACATTTGGACGATCCGTAGAAATCGTAGGTAATGTTGACCCTGGTGCATCTGGTATTTGACATCCCCCGAATGGAGAGGTAGAACCAATGAATTGATTATTTGGTGCAGTTGAACTGGAAGCAACTTCATCAATACCAACTGGGTTTAAGTTAAAGAAACATATATCTACAACGATATTGCTCACACCATCCCAAATATAAGGCGATTGAAAATGGAACGTATTTGTACCCAATACGGTTTGATAATTCGTATTTTCATATACTTTCTTAACCAATCCAGACGGAATAAATGAATTTATGTCTGACAAGAAAGTACAACCCATACTTATTTGCATATTAAACTCGCCAAATGAAGTTTTGTTTATTACATCAAAACTTAAGGAGTCTATTCTTCTAGGGCCAGCCCATCCAGCTGCAGCTAGCTCAGCTTGTGTAAAAATTAGTTGACTTCTACCACCATTATTACTTCCTAAGAACGGTGTAACATTGAAAGAAGCCGTTGGATTCGCACCAAATTGTGCCGCCGCACTTGGACCAGCACAACTAATACCTTCATCACCACAATTATAAGTAGGTGGTGGCCCCGCAGGAACTGCATTTAAGCTTGTTAAACCAGGTTCACAAAGTACTGCTGGTGATGCACTTGCGGCTACTGTAACAGAGGTGTCTATATAAACGGTAATCGTATCACTATTCTTACAGGCCGTTTGTCCATTGGTATTCACTATATAAGTAGTTGTTCGATCGGGTCGAACAAAAGGATTTTGAACATTAGGGTTCCCCATACCATGAGGAGCTCCTGCGTTTCCAAGCTCTGTCCAAGTCCATTGGGTGATATCTTCAGGCCCTAAAGCAGGAATTACTATAGAATCTCCTAAATAACAAACTGGTAAGTCTGGACCAGCATCTACACCACGTAATACTTTAATGAGCACAACTACATAGGAACGTAAGATAATCGGTTGACCATTTGTGCAGGTAGAATCTACAAATGTGATAATTAATGTATGATCTCCTATCTGGGAAGCTGGCGGTGTCCAAGTAAAAGTACCTGTTACTGGATTACCACCTCCTATTGGATTAGACGTATAAGAAGATCCAGGACATGAAACATTATTATTTGCAAATGTTTTAACTAAGTTATTAGAGGTATCACCAGTACCTATTGCTTGGAATGACATGGTCTCACCAGGACAGACACCTACAACTACAGTAGGAGTAGCTGCTAATTGTACAGCGCCAGTAAGATTATGAATAGCAGAACCCAAAGTTGGATTCGGAGTAGGAGTAGGAGGTATTGTAGTACAACCTACAACATTTACTTGAACATCACGTTGTACTTGTCCAACTCGTTGTTGTGTAACGTAATCATACTCTGTAGCCGTAAAAGCTAGAACATATTGTCCAAGAGCCGTAGGTGTAAATGCAACAGTACCTGTTTGTGGATCTACAACATAATTCGCAGCTGTAGCTGGTGTTGTTGTTATAGGATTTTGCGGAGTTAAAGGTGCATTGTAAGCGCCTAAGGCATAAGGCGTACAAGAAAAAGCGCTAAAACCATTTCCTGCCGTAGTAGCTTCAAAAACAACAGAATCTAAATCTGGATCTACAGGACTATTTAAATATTGGAAGGGTTGATTTAAACAAATGTAAGGGATTGGTTCTGCAGTAAGAACAGTCGAATTATTTGGTCGAACCGTATTATTTAGTAATGCATAAACACATGTGCTATTCGTAGGCCCCGTTTGGTTTGGGTTTCTACAACATGAGGTCCAACGGAACCTCCAATCTGAACAAGCATATGGTAGGGTTATATCTCCAGCATAGTGCCAGTATTCGTAAACATCAAATTGACTTGGCGGATTCTGACATGGGTTGGCAGAAACAAGGTTTGGGCAAATTCCATGGCGAGCAGTTCCGTTCCAAGGGTCATTTGTTCCCGCAGTATCTACAGTAAATGAAATAGTTGATTGACTACAGCTACTGTCCCGTGCAGACATATTAAATGTAGAACTTAGACCTACCCCACCACAATCTCTATATAAAATTAGATGGACCCTATAATTTAATGGGCCTAAATATTCATAATAAACATCTGCGGCAGCAATGTGCGATGCCTTTGAATTGGTCGTGCTAAAGCAGCTAACAATCGCCAAGATTAATAATGTTCTTAAAATGTTTTTCATAGTTAAATTTCTATTTTACAAAATAGGACTTAAAAATAAGCAGAAATCGATAATTTTTGCCCATTTTCAACCGTTCTTTTATCAAGACGGCACCTAAGCAGAAATCGTTGGGAATTTCCTAAAAAAACTTTAAAAAGTGGATAAACAGTGAATTCTAGCCCTTTATTGGGCTAGAACTCACTGTTTTCTGACAAAAACGAACTATCTAGTTAGTACGACATCCCCCTTGAAGGTTTGAACGTGCCCATCGGCAAAAGCCGCTTTAATGATATAGTGGTAGGTTCCATTATCTTGGTCTTGACCACGATAAGTTCCATCCCAACCTCCATTATCATTAGCACTAAAGACCTCTTGCCCCCAACGATTATAGACTCTAAACTCAGCTACACGTTGGTAACCAAAATTAGCAATACGGAATAAATCATTGCGACCATCTCCATTAGGAGAAAATGCTGAAGGAATAAACAAATTATGAGAATAGTCTACAACTACTTTGATTTCATCTGTATTACCACATCCTTTATCATCAAGACCATGTACAGTATACGTTGCATTTTCGCTAGGTTTGATCACCGGCGATGAGATATTCGGGTTGTTCATTCCCCAACTTGGAGACCAAGAATATTTCAAAGCGCCTTCAGCAATTAACTGTACTTCTTCGCCATATCGAACTACAATTTCATCTCCATTGGTAATTGTAACCGTTGGTAAAGCTAATACTGTAATTGTAACCGTTGCAGTATCTAAACAGGAGTAGGAATCAGTACGAACTACTGAATATACATGTACTCCAGGTGTCGTAGGCGTAATTTCTGGTATTGCACACGTTGTACAACTTAAATCATTTATTGATGAATTGGCATCTGCATACCATTGAAATGTTTCAGAAGGTGCATTTCCTATTCCCTCAGCAACCGCACGCACTCTATCGTTTAGACAAATTGTTTCCGCTGAAGGTGAAACCAATACATCATGATTAGAAAGAGAAACTGTTACTGTGTCCCATACCGTACAACCATTTCCTCCTACAGTATATACTACATAAGAAGAAGGGTTTTCGTTGATATACGCTTGTGCATTTTGTAAGGTTGAGTCAAAAACATAAGGACCGGTCCATTGATACTGCCAAGCTGTTGCAGGCAAATCACATGCATATAGTTGAACATTCGGACGATTCATTGAAATCGTTGCAGAAGTTGAACCTGGCGCATCTGGAATCTGACAACCACCGTAAGGAGATGTTGCTCCAATAAACTGATTAAAAGGTGCTGTACTACTCGAGGCAACCTCATCTATCCCAACAGGGTTTAAATTAAAGAAGCACAAATCAACTACGATATTACTTACTCCATCCCAGATATAAGGTGTTTGCAGGTGGAAGGTATTGATACCAGGTACTGTTTGATAAGTGGCATTCTCGTATACTCGCTTAACTAAACCTGAAGGAATAAAGGTTGTAATATCATTTACATAGGTACAACCCATATTGATCTGCATATTAAACTCCCCGAATGAAGTCTTATTAATTACATCAAAGCTCAAAGAATCTATTCTTCTAGGACCAGTCCAACCGGCCGCTGCTAGTTCCGCTTGAGTAAAGATTAACTGACTTCTTGCCCCATTACTGCTACCTAAGAAAGGTGTAACGTTGAATGAAGCCGTTGGGTTTGTACCAAACTGCGCTAAACCACTAGGCCCTGCACATCCTACTCCTACATCTCCACAATTATAGGTTGGTGGAGGCCCTGCAGCAACAGCATTTAAACTCGTTATTCCAGGTTCACAAAGCACAGCTGGTGATGCACTACCCGTTACTGTTACAGAGGTGTCAATATAAACGGTAATAGTATCACTATTTTTACAAGCCGTTTGACCATTGGTATTCACAATGTATGTTGTGGTCCGGTCTGGTCTAACAAAAGGGTTTTGAATATTTGGATTACTCATACCATGCGGCGCTCCTGGGTTACCTAATTCTGTCCAAGTCCACTGAGTAATATCCTCAGGCCCTAAAGCTGGTATAATAACAGAATCTCCTTTATAGCAAACGGGTAAATCTGGTCCAGCACTAACACCGCGCAATACTTTAATTAAAACAACCAAGTATGAACGAAGTATAATAGGCTGTCCATTCGTACAAGTAGAATCTACAAAAGTTATGATTAAAGTATGATTCCCAATTTGTGATGCCGTCGGAGTCCAAGTAAAGGTTCCTGTAACGGGATTCCCTCCGCCAATGGGATTTGAAGTATAAGAAGAACCAACTGCCGACTGTGCATTATTAGCAAATGTTTTCACAAGATTGTTCAAAGTATCACCTGTAGCTGATGCAGAGAAGGACATCGTTTCACCCGGACAAACTCCTAACGTTAAGATTGGGGTTGTACTTAATTGTGTTGCTCCTGTAAGATTTGAAATAGGTGGACTATTCTGTGGTGTAGGAGGAAAAGTTGTACAACTCTCAACATTTACTTGAACATCGCGTTGTACATGACCCACTTTTTGATGAGTAACAGGGTCATATTCTGTTGCGGTAAATGCCAGTACATATGAACCTACAGATGTTGGAGTAAATGCAACTGTTCCTGTAGAAGGGTCCACGACATAATTGGCTGCATTTAGTGGAGTTGTTTGTATTGGAAATGTTGGTTGATAGCCATTTAAATAAAGGCATTGCGTACAACCAAATGCACTCACATTATTTCCCGCAGGGGTTGCGGCAAACACGATTGAATCTAAGTCTGGATCAATAGGACTATTTAAATATTGAAAGGGTTGATTCACACAAATATAAGGAATAGGTTCAGCGGTTAATACAACAGAATTGTTAGGTCTTACTGTATTGTTTAATTCAGCAAATACACATGTACCTACTTGACCTACTGTCGCATTCGCATTTCTTGCGAATGAGTTCCAACGGAAACGCCAATCGGAGCAAGCATAAGGTAAAGTAACATCCCCTATGTAATGAAAATATTGAAATATGGTAAATTGAGGTGGTGGGTTTTGACATGGGTTTATCGCTGGAACTAAATTAGGACATATGCCATGTCTAGCAGTTCCATTTAAAGTATCATTAGGATCCTGTGTCATTTGAATATTGAGTATGTTCTGAGCACAACTACTATCGAAGGCCGTAACAGTTGTCTGATTAGGAGCAGGAGCACCAGAACAGTCTCTATAAATGATAAGATGCACTCGATAATTTAGTGGCCCCAGATATTCATAATAAATATCCGCAGCGGCAAAGTGAGAGGCTTTCGTTGAAGTGGTCAAACAGCTCATAATTGTAATAACAATTAATGCCTTTAAAATGTTTTTCATGTTTCTAATAATTTCTAGTTCTTAAATAAGTGTTGTACTCGGTCTTCAACTCCGCTACATAGACAAGACGCCGAAATACTTTTGTAGGTTGGTCAAGTTTTTGCTTTTTTTGCAGAAAACAATGTCATGAGTTCTATAGAAATGAATATTGAGAATGGAGTTGCCTTCATCCAGCTTAACCGACCTGATAAGTTTAATTCTTTTAATAAAGAAATGGCATTAGCCTTGCAGGATAACATTGACACCTGTGCAAAGGATTATAATGTTCGAGCGCTTTACATAACGGGTATGGGTAAAGCATTTTGTGCAGGTCAGGACCTGAGCGAGGCTATCGATGACAATGGCATAGAATTACCGGAAATTGTAGAAGAGCATTACAACCCAATTATAAAAAAAATACGAATGATTGAAAAGCCAGTACTTTGTGCTGTAAACGGCGTTGCTGCTGGCGCTGGTGCTAATATCGCCCTTTGTTGTGATGTTGTAGTTGCCACTGAAAAGGCAAGCTTTATTCAAGCGTTTAGTAAAATTGGTCTAATACCAGATAGTGCGGGCACATTCTTTTTACCACGTTTAATTGGGTTTCAAAAGGCAAGTGCATACATGATGCTTGCAGATAACATTACCGCTGAAGAAGCCGAAAGAGTCGGTATGATTTACAAAGTTTTTTCGGAGGAAGCCTTCGAAACCGAGAGCAAAAAACTAGCTCAAAAATTAGCACTTATGCCAACCAAAGGACTAGGACTTACCAAGCGTCTATTGAATGAAAGTTATACAAACGATTTAACACAACAAATGCAACGTGAAAAAGAAGTTCAAACAGAAGCTGGTGCTACTTTCGATTATCAAGAAGGGGTAAACGCTTTTCTTGAAAAAAGAAAACCAACTTTTAAAGGTGCATAAGATAGATTAGTTGAGAGCAGCTATTCTTGTCTCAACTTCTTCCAGTGTTTTTACAAAGACCTTACGTAGCTGATCATATTGTTTCTGGATTCTATCAAAATTTTCATGATTCCGCCCCATATCCTCAAGCGAAAAAACACCAGATATTTCTTCAGCAACGCCGAGATAACGAAGTTGAGACTTTAAAGAGTGCGCACCAATCTTTACTTCTTCATGTTCTTTATTTTGAATCCCCTGATATATTTTTTCCATCATAAGAGGCGCATTTTCTTTGAAAAGATTCAAATACTTCTTCATCTTATCAGGTTTCCCACCCGTAAAAGAATTAAGAAAAGTATCGTCAATTACATTTGACATTATCCCATCTTCTATTTCTTGTACCTCTTCCATGTTCTTTTGCTGAGGTATTTCATTTGTGGCCTGACTTAGTATTTTTTCTTGATCCAATTGTTGTAACATTTTTCGGAATAAATCTTCTTTGTCAAATGGTTTTGGAATATGATCGTTCATTCCATTGGCTATGTAATTGGTAATATCATCCTGCATAACATTTGCGGTCATGGCAATAATGGGTAATTCCTTATTAGTCATTCTTATTTCCTTTGTTGCCTCCAAGCCATTTTTTAGTGGCATTTGTATATCCATTAGTATTAGATCTACTATCTCAGTCTCAAGAACCTCGAGTACTTCTACTCCATTTTCAGCAGACACGATGGTCATGTTAGGCGCCGTTTCCAACAATACATCCTCTGCAAGAATCCTATTAAACACATTGTCTTCCGCGAGTAAAACCTTAGCATTATTCAAACACAACAACTCACGTTGCGTAAGTTCAAATGGGCTATTATCTTCTTCTAGGTTTACTCCTACTGGTACTTTAAAAGGAATGCAGAATTCAAAGGTCGTTCCCTCACCCAATACACTTTTTACTCCAATTTCTCCTTCCATCAACTCTACTAACTCCTTGGAAATGGTAAGTCCTAAACCAGTACCTCCATATTTACGAGCCAGATCTGTACCGGCCTGCGTAAAACTCTCAAAGATCTTATTGACGTAGTCCTCTGAAATTCCAATACCCGTGTCAATCACTTGAAAATGAATGAAATGTTTTTCCTCTTCAACTTTCTCAAGGAAAACTTGAATATCAACCCGTCCTTTTTCTGTAAACTTCACGGCATTACCAACCAAATTGATCAAAACTTGGGTAAGTCTAGTTGGGTCACCCGTTATCGTTTGTGGAACATTATCAGACATTTCAAACCATAATGTGAGCCCTTTCTCTTCGGCTTTAATGCGCAGAATATTTACAACATTTTTTAAACAGTCCTTTAAAGAAAAGTTGATTTGTTCAATTCGAACCTTACCAGCTTCAATCTTCGAGAAATCCAAAATATCATTAATAATAACCAAGAGGTTATCAGCACTTTGTCGGATTGCACTTAAGTATTTCTTTTGATCGTCTCTAGGTTCCCGCTCCCAAAGTATTCTACTCATACCAACAATGGCATTCATGGGTGTTCGAATTTCATGACTCATATTAGCAATAAATTGCTGTTTTAGTGTGGCCGTTTTTTCAGCGACTTCTTTCTCCTTCGTCGCCATTTGAATTTCCTGCTTTGTTTGTAAATGCCGTAGTTTATTTATGGTATTTTCCTGAAAAATCTCTTCCTTTAATTGCTCATAAGATTTCAAATGTTTGTATGCTGTAGGGAGGTCATTTAATTTCTCATGAAGTTCGGCAAGCATTCCATGAATGCTCATCATATCATGCCTTCTAGAGTGCTCAACTGCGGCATCATAGGCTATATGAAAATGCCTTTTAGCATCTAAATATTGAGTTTGTGCACAAAGCACACGGCCTATATAGAACTGAGCTGTAATAGCTGCTTCCGCATGATTTTGTTTCTGAGCAAGATCTAGACCCTGCCGAAGCTTTTTTAAGGCCTTATCGTAACGCGCATTTTTGTAATCTACTTTTCCTTTACCAATCTCGGCCAGCATAAAATTAATTGTTCCTGCCGTATTTAATTCTTGTACTTTCTTATACGACTTCCTGGCACGATCATAGTCATCTTGCTTAAAGTATATATTACCAAGTGTAAAATGCGCTTCTGCAATCCTACTAGTGTCTTCACTTTTTTCGGCTAGAGGTAGTGCCTTCCGCGCATACTCTAAGGCATTTTTATATTCGTATAAATCTAAATGCAAATTGGCAATTTGAAGGAGTACATTGGCTGTCTCTAACTCTTCATTCAGTTTTTCATTTAACCAAAGAGCTCTATCATAATAGGTAAAAGCCTCAGATAGTTTTCCCAAATCGCGATAAATACTCCCTAAGTTCTTACAAACACGTGCCCGTAACGGGTCATTTTTTATTTGTTTTGAAATCCGTAATGCTTTTTCCAAAGAAGCTACACCCAATTGGTATTCAGCCTGTGAAGCGTAGCAAAAACCTTTATGATTTCTAGCCCGACCTTCACTTAGCATATCTTGCTGTTCTTGGGCTTGTATAATAATTTCATCGCATAGAACCAAAGCCGCGTTTACATCAGAACGCCTTATTTCAAAAACGAATTCTAGCATTGCCTTTAATCGTTCCTGCCCATTTTCTACCTGTTTCAAACTCTCTACTTTGTCTTGATAGTCCATACCTTGATGCTTTAAGTGTAAAGTTAGTATGCGTATTTCAGAAAATGGTTGCTCAATAATTGAGACATCTCAATTCTTAATTAGTCTTCTTTCTTATTGGGTTTGAACGTAAATTTATAATAGCCTCTTGTTGTTTCAGCAATACGAAATCGATTATCAATTCGCTCACCAATAAGCCACATAATTCGCTTATTTTTATTCCCAGATCTTGGAATCATTTCAAGTACAAGGGCATCTTTCTTATCCAAAGGTGAAAACTTATGATCTATAAAATAGCGGGCTAATTTCTTTTTTTTCTGCATTCCAAGTGGGTAAAAATAGTCCCCTGCTCTAGGACTTCGAACTCTAAACGGAAGTTCAATACCTTTCGCGTCAAGCAACGCGGTATTCTTATCAAATTTTACAGACTGAATAGGAGTATTAATGAACACCCAAGTAAGCTCCCCACTTCTTAGTCTGATTTGCCCTTTCTCTTTTTCAATAAAACAGCTTTGAGATGTTTCGTGTTGTTTAGATTGAACTAATAAAAAATTTCGATCTTTATAGATCACATAATCGGCCAAATTTAAACGGGCTCCATTATCGGCATCTAATAGCTTAACAAGTTCGGGTAATTGAGCTCGTGTAATACTAAAACTCTTGAATAATTCAAACAGAATAGTATTCTGTGCTTCATATTGTTTTAGTTTACGAATAGCTAGCCTATAATTTGTGGCATCTACTTTTATCAACATTTTTTTTCTAATCTGTTGCATTCGTTGCTTATATAGAATATTGATATCGCTTAAATAAGTTGCCGCTTGTAGGATATTTTCTTGAGCATTAGGAAAACGTTCTTCAAGAAGTGGAATTATTTGATTGCGTAAGAAGTTTCTTTGATACTTAGTAGAGGTATTACTTTTATCCTCTCTAAATGGGATAGCATTTTCTTGGGCATATTTGTAAAGTACATCTTTAGATACTCTTATTAAGGGTCTTAAAATATTATTTTCAGCTTCTGGCATCCCCTGCAACCCTTGAATACCGCTAGCTCGTAAAAGATTAAACAAGATAGTCTCAACCTGATCATCAGCATGATGAGCAGTAACCATTTCTGTTATACCCTTCTGTCCCATTATTTCTCTGAAAAAACTATAGCGCATCTCACGAGCAGCCTCTTGAATGCCTATTTTTCTTTCCTTAGCAAATTGGTCTGCGTCTTGCTTCTTTACAAAAAAGGAAATATCATTTTTTTTGCAATAATCCTCTACGAGCTGTTGATCTAAGTTCGCCTCCTCGTTACGCAACATGAAATTAAAATGTGCAACTGCCAATGGTATCTTCAATTTATACAATATGCTGAGCAGTACCATACTGTCCACTCCTCCACTTACACCAATAAGTATTTTAGCTTTGGCAGAAGCATTTTCTTTTAAAAAACTATAAACAATATTTTCCAGCATGTCTTCGAATAAATGATTAAAGGTAGACTAAACTGTATGAGCCGCTTTGTAAGTAAGACTTAAATTCGCTTTGACATTCTATTACTCCCATTCCTCATCGAAAATCTCATCATATGCCATACGAAGTTCACTTTCGGCATGTTTATCATTTTGAGATTGAGCTATCGCAATTCCTTTATCAAAGACAGCTTTAGAATCCTCACCTACATTGGCCAATGCTAGAGCCAGATGATAGTATGTTCCAACATAGTTTTCATCTACGTCTAGGACCTGTTCAAACAAGCTTATAGCGGCTTCATATTCATCTATTTTTACATGCTCAAGACCTAATGCATGCAGTAAAAAGCAATCCTCAGGTTGTTGCTCCAACATAGACTTCAATTTCTCTATTCTAGTTTCACTCTCTTTATTTATTTCTTGCATATTCTACCCTTATATTTGCACTCTAAATTTAAGAAATGAAGATATTAGTTTGTATAACTAAGACCCCAGATACTACAACAAAAGTACAGTTTAGCGATAACAATACTAAGTTTGTGGAGGAAGGAGTCCAATGGATTATAAATCCATATGACGAGTGGTATGCATTAGTGCGTGCTTTGGAATTAAAAGAGAGTGGTGCGGCCAGCGAAGTGCACTTAATCTCAGTAGGTGGACCCGATGTAGAACCAATCATGCGTAAAGCACTAGCCTTAGGAGGTGAACAAGCCATCCGTGTAAATGCGGAACAGGCAGATAGCTTTAATACAGCAACACAAATTGCAAATTACGCCAGAGAAAATGGCTATGATTTGGTATTAGCTGGAAAAGAAAGCATAGACTACAATAATGGAAGTGTTCCTGCGATGATAGCAGAACATCTTGGAGCACAGTTTGTTCCCAATGCCACAAAACTAGATTTAGAAGGAGGAGCGCTCAATCTGGAGCGAGAAATTGATGGCGGTAAGGAAACATTGACAGTAAGCCTACCTTCAGTTGTTTCTTGCCAAAAAGGGATGGCAGAAGCACGTATACCAAATATGCGTGGCATCATGGCAGCCCGTACGAAACCCTTGAATGTTGTAGAACCATCAAGTGTTGAAAACTTAACCGAGGTTTCTTCTTATGAATTACCTCCAGCAAAAAGCGGTGTAAAATTAGTTGATGCCGAAAACGTACAAGAATTAGTAGATTTATTACATAACGAAGCAAAAGTGATTTAAAAGATGATATTAGTATTTGCAGAACAACAAAACGGAAACTTTAAGAAAGCCACTTTTGAAGCGGTAAGTTATGGTGCTCAAGTGGCAGCTAAACAAGGTATAGCATGTGCAGCTGTGGTGCTCGGCGCTGTTAATGATGCATCTGAGCTTGCAAAGTATGGTGCCGATAAGGTATACCATGCAAGCGCAGAAGAATTGAATCGTTTTAACTCGAAAAACTATACAGATGGTATTGCCAAAGCTATTGAACAGAGTGGAGCAACTACAATAATTTTTAGTGATAATGTTACAGCTCGAGGAATTGCACCACGTCTTTCTGTAAGACTCAAAGCAGGGATGGTGAGTGGAGCAGTTGCCCTTCCTGCAGATGATGGTTCAGTAAAGAAAAGTGTATTTAGCGGCAAGGCATTTGCCCATGTAAATATCAAAACGGATAAGAAAATTATCTGCATTACACCAAATGCTGTTGGAGTCACTGAGCTCGAAAAAGCGGGTACCCAAGAGCATTTAGAAGTTACTGTTCAAGATCATTCGATAACGAACCAAACAGCCCAAACAGCGGCAGGAGATACCATTCCTTTAGGGGAAGCAGAACTTGTAGTAAGCGGAGGTCGAGGCTTAAAAGGGCCTGAAAACTGGGGGATTTTGGAAGCATTAGCTGACTCTATTGGTGCGACATTAGCATGTAGTCGTCCAGTTGCAGATAGTCATTGGCGACCACATCATGAGCATGTAGGACAAACTGGTGGAACCATTCGCCCTAACTTATATGTAGCGGTTGGAATTAGTGGTGCTATTCAGCATCTAGCAGGTGTAAATAGTTCTAAAACCATCGTCGTTATTAATAAGGACCCCGAGGCCCCCTTCTTTAAAGCGGCAGATTATGGAATCGTAGGTGATGCTTTTGAAGTAGTTCCTAAATTGACAGCTGCATTAAAGGAATTTAAAACAGCGCAGACAAATTAACCGCAAATAAAAAAGATGAGTGGGTACAAAATAGAAGTTGAGATCGTTGCTCTTACGAATAGTATAAGCGGTTCGCACTCCTATGCTGTTGTTATTGGTGAGTTAGACGGAGTAAGACGAATACCAATAATTATTGGTCATGCCGAAGCTCAGGCCATCGCTGTTTCTTTAGAAAATGTAAAAAATGCTCGCCCACTTACGCATGATATGATGAAGGACCTTATGGATACCTTTTCCATTGAGCTTAAGGAGGTCATCATTTATAAGTTGAAGGAAGGTATCTTTTATTCTAAGTTAGTATGCAAATCACCAGAAGGTGAAAAGGAAATTGATTCTCGCACTTCGGACGCTCTAGCAATGGCTAGTCGCTTTAATACGCCAATTTTTACCTACGAAAGTATCCTCAGCAATGCGGGTTATGTAGATAAGAATAAAGAGAATGAAGACGAAGCAGATTTTGCACCAGTAGTTAAAAGAGGAGGAACAAAAGGTACAGGTTTAGAAGATATGAGCCCAGAGGAGTTGAATGAACTACTGAATGAGGCCATTGAAAATGAAGACTACATTAAGGCGGCGGAAATTCGTGATGAATTAAACCGGCGTGAAGGATAGATTAATTTTACTATTTAAAAAAACGGACCTTCTATTTTATAGAAGGTCTTTTTTATTTAACCAACCAAAGCCTCATACATAAGCTTTTTAACTTCTTCTAAACTAAGAGACTCCATGAGAACCTTGTCTTTTGCTACTGAGACTTCCTGAGTTTCTTCAGAAATGGCTATAGCGATAACTTCACCATGCTCTGCAGCTCCTAGGGCTGCTCGATGTCTCAACCCTCTATGAGAAGCCATTTTCTGACTATCACTAATGGGTAATGTTATACCGGCCGCAATAATTTGATTATTATCTATTAAAACAGCTCCATTCTTTAACGGACTATCTGGTGAGAAAATACTGTTCAATAATTCAGAAGAAACCAAACCATTTATTAGTACTCCAGAATTCGTATCTAATTGATACTTATCTGTTCGAGCAATAACTAGTGTCGCACCTACCTTTTCCTTAATAAACTTATGTATTGCTTCCATAGTTTCATTAATAATCTCTTCTTCTGCAATATACTTTTTTAGTCCACTCGTTTTAAAAAACCGAGGAAACATTCCACTTGTTGGTCTTCTGCCCAGATTAATTAAAAATTTCCGTAACTCAGGTTGAAATAATACGATTAAACCGATCAATCCTATGCTAACTAAACGGTTAAAGATTTCTCCCATTAAGGGCATTTCAAGCCAATAAATGACTCTCCATAGGATATAGATAATAAGTGCGCCAATAAATATATTAAAGGCAATACTCCCTTTAACAGATCGATACAACTGAAAAACAAGTAATAAAACAAGTGTAACGTCTAACACTTGAATGAAGCTAAAGTCCGAGAAATAATCACTGATACCAAGAAGCATAAGGACAAATGTAGTAAATTTGAAATAGCATTTTTTATAATGAATGAGGTAATTAAAATCAATAGTTTAATTAAGGATTATTACCTTGATAAACATACCGTGCATGTGCTCAAAGGTATCACATTGCGAATTCATTCTGGTGAATATGTTGCCCTTATGGGCCCCTCAGGTTCAGGAAAATCTACTCTTATGAATATAATAGGTTGTCTGGATACCCCTACCTCAGGTGAATACATTTTGAACAATAAGGATATTGCCTCTTTACCAGAAAATAAGCTTGCTCATATTAGAAGTAAAGAGATTGGTTTTGTATTTCAGCAGTTCAACCTATTACCTCGCTTGTCGGCATTAGATAATGTAGGGTTGCCTCTTGTTTACGCTGGAGTTGATAAAAAAGAACGACAACGTATTGCCAAAGAAAAATTAGATTTGGTTGAATTGGCAGATCGATGGGATCATAAACCAAATGAGCTATCGGGAGGTCAATGCCAACGAGTTGCAATTGCTCGGGCTTTAGTGAATAGTCCATCTATCATCTTAGCAGATGAACCAACAGGCAATTTAGACTCTAAGACCTCACATGAGATCATGAATATTTTTGACACCCTTAATAAAAACGGTAATACAATTATTCTTGTCACTCATGAAGAGGATATTGCGGCCAAAGCAAAACGTATTATCCGCTTACGCGACGGTGTTATTGAAAGTTCTGAAAATACTGGGCGTATTCAAGGGGCTGCATCGGTTGAAGAAAGTGTTGTTCCTGTTTCTACCTTGAAAAGTGCAGATGAGTCATTGATATAAACTGATTCTACACAAGAAATGATAAAAAATACTGACATTTGCCACTAAGATGGCATTTAAGATTTACACGAAGACAGGCGATAAAGGCGAAACTGCACTACTTGGAGGTACACGAGTTCCTAAACATCATATTCGAATTGAAGCTTACGGCACAGTCGATGAACTCAACTCTTGGATTGGAAATATAAGGGATTCTATTGGTGTTGATTTTGAAACAGAACTCTATCGCATACAAAACTATTTATTTACCCTAGGGTCTCATCTCGCCACTACTCCAACAAAAGAGGTAAAAATGAGTCTTCCTGATCTAAAACCTAAAGAGATTAATTTTTTAGAAGAACGAATAGACCAGATGGAACAAACTCTTCCCGCACTTAAAAATTTTGTACTTCCAGGAGGACATCCATACGCTTCTAAACTACACATTGCTCGTTGTGTATGTCGACGTGCGGAACGCATTTCTGTTGCATTATCGGTAGAAGAAAATATCGACCAAACAATCATACAATACTTAAATAGACTATCAGATTATCTATTCGTGCTTTCCCGATTTGTTCTTAAAAAGAACGAAGGAGAAGAAGTCATTTGGGATGTTTAGTCCTATTCTACTGTCACACTCTTAGCGAGGTTCCTTGGCTGGTCAACGTTGCAACCTCTCATAAGTGCAATATGGTATGAAAGCAATTGAAGAGGAATTATTGAAACCAAGGGAGAAAGCAACTCTTCAGTTTCAGGAACACGAATAACATCATCTGCCAATCCTTCTATTATTTCATCAGCATGATTAATTACTGCAATTACTTTTCCTTTTCTAGCTTTCACCTCCTGAATATTTGAAACGATCTTCTCATGTGCACTTTTATTCGTTGCAATAAAGAGCACAGGCATATTCTCATCAATCAAAGCAATCGGCCCATGTTTCATTTCTGCTGCTGGGTATCCTTCCGCATGAATATATGAAATCTCTTTTAGTTTCAAAGCCCCTTCTAAGGCAACTGGGAAATTGATCCCTCTTCCAAGGTATAAGAAATTCTCTGCATCCTTATACTTTGCAGCAATCTTTTCTATGATTGGATCTAGCGTCAAAGCCTCTTTAATTTTCTTAGGTATTTCTTCTAGTTCGTATAATATTTGTCGCAAGCGAGAAGCAGAAATACTGCCCTTTTTTTGCGCTAATTGCAGTGCCATTAGCATAAGAATAGCCACCTGTGTGCTAAATGCTTTGGTAGAAGCTACTCCAATCTCGGGTCCCGCGTGCGTATAAGACCCAGCGTGTGAAACACGTGAAATTGAACTCCCAATTACATTACAAATACCATAAATCAAGGCCTGCCTTTCTTTAGCGATCTCAATAGCGGCCAACGTATCCGCCGTCTCGCCAGACTGCGAAATGGCAATCATGACATCCTTAGAATTTACGATTGGGTTTCGATAACGAAACTCGGATGCATACTCTACTTCAACAGGAACTCGGGCTAATTCTTCAATAACATATTCTGCGATTAAACCAGAATGCCATGACGTTCCACAGGCACTTATAATCAGACGTTCGGCATTATTGATTCGAGTAGCAAACTCACTGACACCTCCTAGCTTAATCCAGCCTTCCTTAGCATTCATACGTCCCCTCAAGGCATCACCGATAACCTTTGGTTGTTCATGAATTTCTTTCAACATAAATGTGTCATAACCTCCTTTTTCAATGGTTTCAAGATCCATTTCCAACTGTTGGATATAAGGTGTTTTGGTAATGTTCCCCAAAGTCTTGATATCCATATTACCATTCCGATTCAGGACCGCAAACTCTTCATCATTGAGATAAACAACCTCCTTCGTAAACTCTACAATTGGTGAAGCATCGCTAGCTACGTAAAACTCTTTGTCTCCTATACCAATAACTAAAGGGCTTCCTTTTCTTGCAGCTATAATTTTATCTGGGTTAGACTTATCAATTACAACGATTGCATAAGCACCAATAACCTCGTTTAAAGCAATTCGCAAAGCTTCCTCGATATCAACTTTTTCCTCTTTCTTGATATCTTCTATTAGGTTCATTAACACCTCGGTATCAGTATCACTCTTAAACGTATAACCACGTTTCAAAAGTTCTGTTTTTAATGAGGCGTAGTTTTCTATAATTCCATTATGAATAATGGCTAGCTCTGCTGAATTGGAAGCATGAGGATGTGCATTTAGGTCAGATGGTTCTCCATGGGTTGCCCATCTCGTATGACCAATGCCAATAGAACCTGTTTTATTCTTTCCTTCGGCATGCATTTCTAAATCCGATACCTTACCCTCTTTTTTCAAAATTGTCAGCTCTCCATTAAGCAAAGCAACTCCCGCACTATCGTAACCACGATATTCTAGACGCTTAAGGCCTTTAATTAAGATAGGATAAGCTTCTTTCGGTCCAATGTACCCTACAATCCCACACATATGATTTTACTATTGAATTTTGGTGAAAATAATATTTAATTTCGGTTTTTCCAATGTTACCGCACTTGAGCTTCCAGTAATTACAACCCGATTACGAGCTGGGAAATTTCCACTAGCTCCTGAAATCTTTAAGGCAAAATTTCCATTTTGCATAGTTACCGCATCCTGAATCGTCCTCGTAATATTGCATTTATATTGAATAAGTTGCTGCCCATTTATATTTGACCAATCTCGAATAGCTCCCACTCGTTGAATAGCAGCTCCGATAGCATTTACAGAACTTCCGAAAATTGTATAATCTGGGAGCAGCTCGTCCTCGCCATTCTCATTTACATATGTAAGTTGTAATTGGTCTGGAATATTAAAGTTTGACGTATCACTATAATTATTTAAAGTTCTTACCGTAAACGTTAACTCAGCCTTATTGATGATTGCATTTGGAAACTTGCCAATATTGGGAAAGGAAATAAGACCTGCTAAACCAGATTCACCTTGAACAAATACTATAGAATCACCATTGGGAGCATTGGTATTAATAAAATTCCCTGCAGGCATGCCTAGATAGTTTCTTGATATCGTATTAAATCTGTTGCAATGAGCAGCATCAAATGGAAACACCGCCACTGTAGTATCGGGATCATTGTTCGAATTTGTAAAACGATAATAGACATACATAGTTGTATTATCCGTATCAAAGTACCCTATGGTATTACCTATATTGGAATCAGGCGTAATATAAAAACCACCTAGCCAATCTAAAAAAGCTGGATAGTCCTTAAATGCTCCGGAAGAAGTTAAATTACTTAGATCATTAATAAAACTAATATCAGATATTCTAATTCTTAGTTGAGGACGTAATTTAACCCCAGCAACGATCGGGGAATCAGTTCCAATGGTATTGAAATTCGGGCTTGCCGTATCCAAAATATCCGAAGGGCTATAAGAAGCTATGCTAGATTCATAATAAGCATTATCCTTGCTTAAATTATCAGGACTTCTGTATAAAAAAAATGTCTGATTTTGTGCAGTTGTTGTATTACCATATGCGCCTAAATAGTTCAAACCTAAAACAATAGAATCTATAATTTGGTTCGTACCACTAAATGCAAAACTTGGTGAAGGCGGACGCACTTGCACGTAAACTGAGGCTATTGTTTTTCCAAAAATATTATCTCCGCCTGTCCCATTAATAATTGAACCAATAGCATGAGAAAATTCTTCATCCGCACCGCGATTGGAGGAATTCAATGTTCCACCAGTGAGCAAACTGTCCTTTATTGTAGTATGAGACAATACAGTAAAGGTATCTTGCTGAAACGTATTGATATTATCTACTGCTGGCACTAATTCTGAGGGTAATACTGTATTCTCTTTACAAGAAACCGCTAATAGGGCGCATAGTAATACTGCCATCCACGATTTGGAAAGGGTGGACTTCCTCGTTACAATCAATTTATTCATTCAGATATTTTCTTATTCGTCCTCTTCTTCAGGAACTAATTCTGCGTAAAGGTCAATGATAGTTGCCAAATCATCTTCTTCAGGATTAAATTTTAACACTTTCTTGCTTTTCGAACTTTTAATCGATTTTGTAAGACCTGCGTCAACCTCGGGATGAGAGAAATAGACAACATCAGCATTTTTTGCTCCACCGGTATACAAATCATTGTTTCCAGCACCAGCGTACGGTTCTATCACTTTCGATTTGAGCTGCGTACTGTTTTCAAGCATTTCTCCAAAACGTTTCCCTAAATTCTCATTGGTCATTTCTTTCGATACTGAATAAATGATTTTAGAATCCGCAAATACGGGCTCGTTTTTAAATTGGTGCTTTATCAATGCAGGTATTAAACCTGCCATCCAACCATGAATGAAAATAATATCCGGAGGCCAACCAAATTTCTTGACTGTCTCAATAGCACTCTTACAAAAGAAAATAGTTCGTTCCGCATTGTCAGCGAAGAATTTCTCATCCTCATCATAAAACACTTGCTTCCTCTTATACATATCTTCATTATCCATGAAATACATCTGTAATCGAGCATTAGGGAGTGAAGCAACTTTAATGATTAGAGGGTAATCCTCTTTATCAACATGTATATTAATCCCTGATAGACGAACCACCTCATGTAGTTTATGACGTCTTTCGTTGATCGTTCCAAAACGTGGCATAATACAACGAACCTCATATCCCTCTTTATTCGACAATACGGACAAATCGTTCATGGCCTCAGCCATTTCAGTTTCTATATTGTACGGATGAAACTCGTGAGAGATATATAAAACCTTTTTCTTTTGTTGTGGGGTCATTCAAAAATAGTTTATGTAACCAAAATAAGATTTGCGAAATTACTAAAAATATAAGACTTTCACAGCCTGTTTCACCTAGAATTAGCATTTATCCCATGAAAATCATTCATCTTCAAAGTGAACTTGATCACTATTTAAAAGGGCTTCCAGAAGAAAAAAGTATTGGTTTTGTACCCACAATGGGTGCTTTACATTCAGGACACCTTTCTTTGCTTAAAAAAGCGGCTGAAAAAGACGACATTACGGTTTGTAGTATTTTCGTCAATCCCACACAGTTCAATGAAAAAAGCGATTATGACGCTTATCCTCAAGTATTGGATGAGGATGTGGCGTTATTAAAGAACATAAATGTCGATGTTGTATTTGCTCCTACAGTTCAACAAATTTACCCTAACGGAACGGAACGAATTCCATATTATGACATAGGCTTTTTGGACGATGTTTTGGAGGGAAAACATAGACCTGGTCATTTTCAGGGTGTATGTCATATTATAGACGTTTTTCTTAAAATGATAAAACCTGAACATATTTATATGGGTGAAAAAGATTTTCAACAAATCGCTGTGGTTCGGAAATTGATAGATTTAAATAGTCATCAAACAGAACTTGTTCCATGCGCTACCTTAAGAGAAGAAAGCGGCCTAGCCATGAGTTCTAGGAACACACACCTGAGTAAAGCTGGTAAAGAAAAAGCAGCAACATTCTTTAAATCTCTTTCTTATATAAAGGATGGACAGCACAACAAAAACTTTAACGCATTAAAGCAAGAAGCAGAAACAATGTTGCGAGATAATGATTTTATTCCGGAATACATTGCACTTTGTGAAGAAGCAACCTTAAAAGAAATTTTAGACTTTGATCCAAGTAAAAAAATGCGTTTAATTGGCGCTGCTTTTATAGAAGGGGTACGCTTGATTGATAATATAGCAGTTTAAACAGAATCCTAATATATCTTTGCCTATCATATTATGTTAGTAGAAACGTTCAAATCTAAAATACATCGTGTTCAAGTAACAGAGGCAAATCTGAATTATGTTGGTTCTATTACGATAGATGAAGATTTAATTGATGCCGCAAATATGTTTACACACCAACGTGTGCAAATTGTAAACGTGAATAACGGCGAACGTCTAGAAACATATATTATTCCAGGAAAGAGAGGTAGTGGTGTAATTTGTCTTAACGGCCCTGCGGCTAGAAAAGTAGAAGTTGGTGATACAGTAATTATTATTGCGTACGGCTTAATGGAAGAGCAAGAAGCGCGTAAATATGAACCTGTAGTCATATTCCCGGATGATCAGAATAAACTTAATTAATCCCATTTTATGCAATTAAAACTAGGCTGGAAAAAATTACTTCAATACGTTGTTTTTCTGGCTATAGCCGTATTGTTTTTATGGCTTGCCGGTAGGGATATCTCCTTTGACGAAATGATGCAACATGTGCGCAAAGCTCATTTGTGGCCACTCATTTTAGTTTTCATTGTTGGCATAGGTAGTCATTACATCCGCGCCCTTCGTTGGAAAATGTTAATCGCTCCTCTAGGGCATGATGTCAACGCCAGAAATACATTCCTGTCTATTATGATTGGCTATTTAGTTAATCTGGGCACACCTCGTATGGGAGAAGTTGCTCGTTGTGCCATTCTTTCTCGGTATGAAAAAGTACCAGCGGATAAACTGGCTGGGACTATGCTTGTAGAACGTGCTTTTGACTTTGTATCACTTATTGCGTTACTTCTTATTACTTATCTAGTTGAGTACGCCGCGGTAAATGAATTCCTAAATGAAAAGATATTCAACCCGTTGCTTTCCTTTGCAACTGGTGGTAATATTCTTCTGCTCTTAGGAGGTATTTTCATTTTTGTCTTAGCCATTATTTTTATTCGTAAAAAAATTAGTGGTACGAAGAATAAGATATCGAGCATTCTGAAAAACATTTTTGATGGGATTGGTTCAATCAGAAAGATGAAAAACCCTGGTCTTTTTCTGCTGTATACCTTTATTATTTGGTTTATGTATCTGTTTATGACCTATCTGGGCTTTTTAGCATTTGATGGATTGAGTGATCAAAGTTTTGGGTCAGCATTAAGTGTATTAACGATCGGAAGCTTTGGTTTTGTTATTCCCACACCACAGGGGGCTGGGTCTTTTCAATACTTCGTTAAGTTATGCTTGATGGATATGTATCATATTGAAGAATCTCTTGCCTATGCCTATGCCAATGTGAGTTGGGTTGCTCAAACATTAGTACTCATCTCTGGTGGTTTCGTATCGCTGCTTTTATTACCCATTCTGAATAGAAAAAAAGAAAATACTCATGAGTAATAAGATTGTATCGCTTGTCGACTTTTTAGCTATTCAAGCAAAAGAATTGCAAGGAAAAACAATCGTATTTACCAATGGATGCTTTGATATTTTGCATCCAGGTCATACTGATTATTTAGGAAAAGCGAAGAAATTGGGAGATCTATTGGTGGTTGGTGTTAATTCAGATGCATCCGTGCAACGTCTTAAAGGGAATAACCGACCTATCCAACGAGCTGAAGCCCGAAGCTTAGTATTGGCTGCGTTAAGTGCAGTAGACTATGTTATTGAGTTCAACGAGGATACTCCACTAAATCTGATAAAAAGTATTCTTCCGAACATCTTAACCAAAGGTGGAGACTATACTGAAGAAACAATTGTAGGGTCTACAGAAGTTAAGAACAGCGGTGGCAGTGTTGTTGTCATTCCGTTTCTCGAAGGGTACTCTACAAGCAAGATTGAACAGAAAATTAAGGAAAGTTCTTAAACACAGATACTACTTCTTTTCCTTCTCGAACTTAATTGTTGATGGATCAAAACCATATGTAAACATATTCAAAAGGCCTCTAGAACTTTTTAAATCAATAATATCCATAAGTTCAATAATATAGTGGCAAATACGTGCTCTATCGTCCTTGGAAAGGTCTTTTTTAAAATCTTTAAATCGATCTAACCCATACATAATCTTCTTCTGATATTTAATGTCCGTGGGTAGCTCTTCAGATGAAACAGCCATAAAATCTTTTGCTACTAAATTCACTTTCTTAGAAAGGCTTGAGCGCAAAATATCATTGCTCACCCCTTTATATTTTAATTTATGATCCACTCCAAATTTATCTTTTTTGATAAAGGTTTCGAAAGCAGCCTTGGCACCAATCGGTGTAGTCATTACCGTTGTTTTTAACGTATCTTGTGCTTGTAAGCCCAAGCTAACACAGAGTATTATAATCGCTAGTGCACTCTTCAACATAGTTTCTAGTTTTCCATATCAAATTTACTAGCAAATCGACAAAAAGAATGTTGTTGAAATACTATCTAGTTGCTACTTCACAGTATTTTTACAGTCCCAATATGACGGTAGAACAGATAAAGGAAATGCGCAAGCAATTGGGCAATTTGGAGAAATACTTAAGCGTATCCGATAAAAAGGAACAAGTAGCGAATAATCAGCAATTAAGTGCCGCCTCGGGATTTTGGGATGATAACGTTCGTGCCACAAAAATCTTGAAGGAAACAAAGGGTTACGAATATTGGATTGATTTATATGAAAGCTGTGCATCCAAAATAGAAGACTTTGTTGTACTCTTCGAATTTTGGAAAGGTGGAGAGACTGATGAAGAAGAAGTACAAAAAGCATTTGAAGAAGCTAAAGCAAGTTTGGAGGATTTAGAGTTTAAATCTACCCTTTCGGCTGAGGAAGACGAATTACCTGCGGTGTTAATGATTAATTCAGGTGCTGGGGGCACGGAGAGTCAGGACTGGGCTGAAATGTTACTCCGTATGTATAATATGTATGCTGACAAACAAGGTTTTTCAAAACAAGAACTGGATATCCAATGGGGTGACGGAGCGGGTATTAAACAGGCAACAATAGAGCTAAATGGTCCTTTCGCATACGGACAATTGAAGGGGGAAAATGGTGTTCATCGATTGGTAAGGATATCTCCATTTGATAGTGCCAATAGAAGACATACATCTTTCGCCTCGGTTACCGTTTACCCTTTAATTGATGATTCTATTGAAATTGAGGTGAACCCCTCAGATCTGGAGTGGGACTTTTTTCGTGCCGGAGGTAAGGGCGGGCAAAATGTAAATAAAGTTGAAACTGCAGTCCGTTTAAAACATATTCCCTCTGAGATTATAGTGGAATGTCAACAGAGCAGAACTCAAGGTGAAAATAGAGAAAAGGCAATAAAAATGCTAAAATCACGTCTTTATGAAGAAGAAATTCGCAAAAGAGAAGAAATAAAGAATGCAAACAATGCAAACAAAAAGAAAATTGAATGGGGTTCCCAGATTAGGTCCTACGTATTTCATCCTTACAAAATGATAAAAGATCACCGTACAGACTTTGAAGTCAATAATGTTGAACCAATAATGGATGGAGGTTTAGATGGGTTTATTAAATCTTTTTTAATGTGGAATAATGCCGCGGAAAATAATTAACTTTAGTATTCCTTTTTTGAAGAAAATCATTGTCATAATTGTAGGGATATTTTGCTTTGTTAGTATACAGAGTGCTGCCCAAACTATATCATCACAGGATAGTATAAAAAATACAACCTACGAACTCAGGAAACAGGAGCGAGAGCGTATTCGCGATAGCATTGCTAACGAAAGCAGAAAAGCTGCTGCGGCTCGTAAGGCTTATAAAAAAAGCTTAAAAAAGAAGAAAAGGAAAAAGAAGAAGACGGAGGTCATCACAAAAAAAAATAACCCGATAAAAAAGGATACTCTTAGAAAGAAGAGACGAGAGAAAAAGATAACAAAGCAGCGCAAAGCCCGACAGGATAGTATTTTTAAGGCTACTAGAAAAGAAAATCGGGCGACCAAAAGAAAGGCTAGATCAAAAAAGGTATCAATCTATAAAGACGAGTATGTTGGAACTAATTATGTTGTTCGTGAAATCATTCGCGAGCCCCCTACAAGGAAGAAAACGTATTTTGCTTTTCAGTTTGGACCGTCAAATTATCTAGGCGATCTTGGTGGTAACTCAAGATTAGATAACCCTTTACTGGGAGACTTAAGCTTTAAAACAAACACATTCTTCTATGGTTTTTCCCTGACACATCTAAGAAAAGAAGCCATTGGATTGAGACTGAGTTATGTATTTGGTGAAATCGCGGGTAGCGATAAGAATACATACTTTCGTAATACAACAGACCCTTCATATTTAAGATTCGTACGAAACTTGGATTTTAGGACAAAAATTAATGAAGGATCGTTGATGCTGGAAATTCACCCGTTCAAATTCTTCTCGTATAAAAAGAGTTTGCATAATAGCTATTTTCAACCGTATGCCTTATTTGGAATTGGGCGCTATAGCTTTAACCCGCAAGGTTCCTTCTTTGACCCTATTTTAGAGGAAAGTGTTTGGGTTGACTTACAACCTTTATCCCTAGAAGGACAAGGTATGCCTGAATTTCCAGATAGAGAAGTTTACAAATTATCGCAATGGAATATACCTTATGGCTTTGGTTTCAACTATGAAATCAGCCCGACGGTTTCGTTAGGTTTAGAATATGTGGGACGAACCCTATTTACGGATTACTTGGACGATGTAAGTACAAGCTTTATAGACCCTACCTTATATGATAAGTACCTCCAACCGGAAAACGCAGCGTTAGCAAAAATTTTAAACAATAAATCGAAAAATATTGATGCCGCACGGGCATATACACCCGGTGAAAAGCGTGGTGGGACAAACAATGATTTTTATTTCTCTTTTAATGCGCGATTAATTATTAAAATTAGCAAGGACAGAAGGAAAAGAAAGGATAAACAAATCTTCAAATACGATGATCATGAGATTTGTGAGTAATCCAAATTATATTTGACTTTCATTTAGTAAACAAGAAAATTATGCAATACGATTTTTCGGCTATTGAGAAAAAATGGCAGAAAAAATGGATCGATTTAAACCTATATAAGGTTACAGAAGATACGGATAAGCCCAAATGCTATGTTCTCGACATGTTTCCCTACCCCTCAGGATCTGGACTACATGTCGGTCATCCATTAGGGTATATAGCCTCTGATATCTACGCTCGTTTTAAGCGTCTTAAAGGGTTTAACGTATTGCATCCTATGGGCTTTGATGCCTTTGGATTGCCTGCTGAACAATACGCTATTGAAACAGGACAACATCCAGCTAAAACAACAAAGGAGAATATTGCACGTTATAAAGAACAATTAGACAAAATTGGTTTCTGTTATGATTGGTCTCGTCAGATTAAAACATCGGATCCCTCTTACTATAAATGGACTCAATGGATTTTTCTTGAGCTTTTTAATAGCTACTTCGATGAAAAAGAAAACAAGGCTAAACATATATCAGAACTGATTAAACAGTTCGAGCAAAACGGTGCATCAGATCAATCTTTTACTTCGGAAGAATGGCATTCATTTCCAAAAGATAAAAAAGAACAGATCTTAATGGACTATCGCCTGGCTTACCGAAATACCAGTTATGTAAACTGGTGTGAAGCCTTGGGTACCGTTTTGGCCAATGATGAGGTTGTGAATGGTGTGTCCGAACGAGGTGGACACCCAGTAGAACGAAAGGAGATGATGCAATGGTTCCTACGAATATCGAAATACGCGGATCGATTACTTGAAGGTTTAGAGCATGTCGAATATCCAGAACCTTTGAAAGATATGCAGCGCAATTGGATTGGAAGAAGTGAAGGAGCTATAGTACAATTTAAAACAGACAAAGAAAATGAAAGTTTTGATGTATTTACAACACGACCTGATACAATTTTTGGTTGCTCATTTGTTGTATTAGCCCCTGAACATAATTTAGTATCTCAAATTACTACAAAGGAGCAACACAATCAGATTAAAGCTTATATTTCAAAAACAAGTAAACGATCTGAGCGAGAAAGAATGGCCGAAACTAAGAACATTAGCGGCTGTTTTACAGGTGCATACGCCATCCACCCCTTTACTCAAGAAAAGCTCCCAATATGGATCGCAGATTATGTTTTAGCTCATTATGGTACTGGTGCTATTATGGCTGTTCCTGCAGGAGATGAAAGAGATTTTGCTTTTGCCCATCATTTTGATATTCCTGTTCCTAATATCTTTCAAGGAATTGATATTTCAGAAAATGCTTGCATCGACCCATCAGTTGCCCTTGAGCATTCTGACTTCCTAAATGGTCTATTTGGTAAAGAAGCTTTTGAACAGGCCATTACAAAATTAGAAACGGACAAAACTGGTCATAGAAAAGTTAATTATAAAATGCGCGATGCTGGCTTTAGTCGTCAGCGCTACTGGGGAGAACCGTTTCCTCTACGGTATAATAAAGATGGAAGCATTAGCGAAGAAGCGCTACCTCATTTACTTCCTCATATTGATTCATACGATAGAGGACCTGAAGGGAAAGGACCTTTGGCTCATTTAAATGACTGGGTCCATATTAGCGGTGGCACGAGAGAGACTGATACAATGCCAGGATATGCAGGTAGTAGCTGGTATTATCTCAGATATATGGACCCTCAGAATCCAGATGAATTTTGTAATAAAGACAATTCGAATTACTGGAACCAAGTAGACTTATATATTGGCGGTGCAGAACATGCCGTTGGGCATCTACTCTATTCAAGGTTTTGGTGTAAGGTGCTTCATGACCTTGAGCATATATCATTTGACGAACCTTATAAGAAGCTTATCAACCAAGGCATGATTCAAGGAAACTCAAGAATCATTTATAGAATATCGGGCACTAATAAATATGTAAGTGCGGGTCTACAAAACGAATACCAAACAGAGGAAATTCATGTAGATGTGGCTTTGTGTAACGGATTAGAATTGGACATAGAAGCACTAAAAACTTGGCGCTCACAATTTGAACATGCCGAGTTTGTTTTAGAAGACGGGAAGTATATCTGCGGACAACAAACCGAGAAAATGAGCAAACGTCTTTATAATGTTGTAAACCCGGATGACATCATAAAGGATTATGGTGCCGATACGTTTAGAATGTATGAAATGTTCCTTGGGCCTATTGAAGATAGCAAACCCTGGGATACGAAAGGTATTGAAGGAGTACACCGTTTTTTAAAAAAACTATGGCGTCTATTCTATACCGATGATCAATTTGTTGTACAAGAAAACGAACCCTCGGTAGATGAATTGAAAGTACTTCACCAAACTATTGAAAAAGTAGAAAAGGCTACAGATAGTTTTTCTCTTAATACAGCTGTAAGTCAATTTATGATTTGTGTAAATGCATTGACTCAATTAAAATGTCGGAATAAATCTATTCTCGAGCCACTTCTGGTTTTACTAGCACCTTATGCTCCTCACATTGCCGAAGAGCTCTATGCTACTCTCGGACAGCCCAAATCCATATTTTACGCAACCTACCCAGTACTGAATACAGAATACCTAGTCGAAGATGAAATTACCTATCCCATTGCAATTAATGGCAAACGTAAACTAGAACATAAGCTTTCTGCGGAAATGGATCAGCAGGAGGCCCAAGATATTGTATTAGCTCTCGATGAGGTAAAGGCCTTACTTGAAAATAAAAGTATAAAAAAATTCATTTTTGTCAAGGGGCGTATGATCAATCTGGTGGTATAATCTTTTGTGAAAAAGCTTGTGACTTCACAAGCACAGCGTAATTTAGAGATAAAATTTAGGCTCTATCCTACGTAAACTTAAATACTCACTTTATAGTTTAAGCATGCTAGCTTTGAGCGCACATGCACAATCTTCTATACATGGTATCGTTAGAGATAGAGTGACGAATAGCATACTAGATAGTGTGCGCGTCCGTAACATACATAATAGCCAATCTATTCGACTTGATTCATCGGGAGGTTTTATGCTAGAGGTAAAAAGTGGGCACTTACTCGAGTTTAGACGTAAAGATTATGAAGTTTTACGAATTCGAATTGTAAATGAAAAACAACCAAGTTATTATGTATTACATATGGAACGTTCTCAACCTCTTTTGGATGTTAATGGGCATTTACTACCCTATCAAGTAGATAGTTTAGCATTAGATCAGATCTACGGAATCTTTATTCGTGGAGAGCATAAAGGTGACATCGATATGCGATCATTACCCCTTGCCGCACTAAGTAAACGTAATCGTGAAATATGGGCTTTTCAAGAAATGTATGCCAAATGGCAATCAGAAAAATACATCGACTTTGTATTCAATAAAGAGCTTGTAAAAAAGATAACTCACTTAAGTGGAAATGACCTTAGACGGTTTATGCGCCTCTACCGCCCTTCGGTAAGTTTTCTTCGTAATGCTACCGAGTATGAATACCTAGATTATATAAAGAAGTCCTATCGAGATTTTCAAAGGAAGGGAAAATATTAGATCCATATTACTGACCTTGTTTAAATACAAATGAAAAAGGCTCGACTTATGTCGAGCCTTTTTCTATTAGCAAAAAGAAATATTAATTTCTCTTAAGATTAGGGAAAGGAGGAGGTGTATTTGAAGGACCCGTTTCACCGTTTCCAGCTGCACGATAATCAACAGCATTAGGATTACCACCTAAACCATATTGGAAGATAAATCGACCACGATCAATACCATTACGATCTACCATGTAATTGATTACTGCGTTTACACGATCCCATGAGCGCTGTTGAGCAACTTTACTGCTGCTACCATTACCCATAACAACTACGTTACAGTTTGGATTACTTCTCATTGAATTCGCTAAGTTATTCAACTGATTCTTAGAAGCAGAACTCAAAGAGCGAGAACCTCCAGAGAACATGATTGAACCACCACCGATTGCAGAACAACCTTGAGGAGCAACAATGTTTGAACAACATTCTGGATCTGGACATTTACCAATACCATCAGCGTCAGTTGGTTGACATTCTGTTGGAGTAATCAACTGCTTATCTTTATAATCAGCTACACCGTCACCATCTGTATCAAGTGGACAACCATGTGTATCAACAGCTACACCACCTGGTGTATCTCCACAACGATCGTAACAATCAGAAACACCGTCACCATCAGAGTCAGCATCACACTTGCCTACAGGAGCAGACTTAGACGCTAAACCGTTATACATAAAGTCATTTGGATTAACCCACCATAGAGGAGCTACAGCGTTATTTCCAAGATTTACACCAATTCCCACAGAAAGGAAATTAATGTTGTCTTTATCACCTGTTAAAGAAGATCTTTCTTCCCAACGCTGACCATCAATTAAGTCATCCCCAGTGAAGATAATTTTGTCTTCAATGTTCAACGATACTTTTTTACCTAAACGGAACGAAACTCCCAAACCAGCGTTAAGCGTTGGACGGAAAGTAAAGTCATTATACCAACCACGGTTATTATGACGCTCTCCTGCCGTCTCATAAGTACCATCAAATAAATCCTTCAACTCACCAGCAATATCTCCTCTGTCTTCATAAATATGGTTTGTAGAAGCATACTTTGTTCTAATAGCATCAAAACCAGCTTGGTAAGAAGCCGTACCATTTAAAGCATCTGTATTAGACTCATATAACAAAGCTCCAACACCAGCAAGTGCATATAAAGAAGTTTTATTTGAAGACTTATGATAACGAATATTATTTAAAGCTGCCATTACGTCTAAACCAAATTGACGAATTTTTGTGTGATAGTTATAATAGACATTCCCAGTATAATTATTAGCTACCCAAGGATTTCTTCCAGTTACGTTACCAGGTACGTTATAACCTTTTGCTGCTTGATAATTGTAACCGCTTGCAGAACCATGAAGGTACTGAAGACGTGTCGAGATTACATAGCCCCATGCTTTACGCACATTGATTGCAAAACCTAACGTTTTAATTGCATCTACTGGTTTGTTAAATAAACTACGAGAAGTAACATCACCTGAAACATTCAAACCACCAAAAGAAAGACCAACTTCCCATTGGTTTCTAGGTTTTGAAGGATACAAATAACGATTGTTCATAAAATCATTCTGTTGATCCATTCTCTTCTCTGGGATAAGACTACTATCTGTGTAGTCATAGCTCGTAAGGTTATAAACACCTGAGCTTTGCGCATTTACCTGTGTAAAACTGAACAAGGTAAAAATGCTTGCTAAAATTAATAAGTACTTTTTGCTAGCCATAAATCAAATTTTATAGTATTTTCAGTGAGCAAAAGTATTCAAGTAGTTCTAATAATCAAAATATAAACGTTCTTTTTTAGATCTTAACAATCTCGTCACTTTAAATGTAAAACCCAGTAAACAAAGGGGTTACAGCTATTCCGATAACAAGAGGACAACAAAAAAGAAAGAAGACCCTCAAAAAAAGAGATCAAAAGACTATGAGCTTCTGTTCATAATTGACTGATTATTAAATGGATTAGACCTGTTTTAAAAAACAATAATAGGTATATATGCTAGAAAAAGAATACGAAATACTTGTTGCACAAGCGGCTCCAATAATACCGTAAGAAGGTATCAGACAACAATTACCAACTAAAGCAAGAATAAAGCCTATTGCGGAAGCTTTTAAATTTAAATCTACTCGATTTCTACCTGCCAAAAAAGCGCTTAAAAGAATTGTCGGAGCAAATAAAATTATACCAGGCAGTAAATAAGGAATCACTGAAATAATATAGGTATATCTGATACCAAAAAGGTAAGGTACAAGCCATGTGGCCAATAAATAACCTATCAAACCACAACCGACTGCCACAAAGAGCATCTTTCTTGCCCAATCTTCTACTTTGTGTTTTTGGTCTTGAGAGGTATCTGCAGAAACATCCGTAAAAATAACTGCATGGAAGGCATTCGGGACAAGCCAAATCAACTGGCTTAATGATACCGCAATGGCATATATGCCTAGTTTAGCATCATCATATACATACGCATTAATAAACCAGATATCCATTTTGTAATTTAGGAATTGAAGAAAATTTGTTATGTATGCCAATAAAGCAAAGCTGATCAATAACCTAATTGTCTTCATCCTAAAAACATTCAGAACAAGGCTATATCGCTCATCTTTCAAAATACTCCGAGCATAAAATACCATTTGAAGAAGCAGTATAATGAGATTAGCAATTATAAAAAACAAAAAATATCGTTGTGCCAATTGCCAATCTAATAAATACAGTATAGCATATAGTAACAAGAGGCCTAAAGCCGCAAAAGCACTTATCCGTGCAGCGGTTACAAATCGTCTGTCAGCTAACAAAACAGCAGCCAGCAATTGGTTGAATACGAGCAATAGTAAATGAGCAGCGAGTCCAAATAATACGAAATATGGGCTTCCTATTTGAGGTAGAAAAACTGACCCGAGCCCAATTATTTCAAGCAAAAATAATACAAGAAAAAACATAATAGTCACGAAGACTGAGAATGTAAATAATTGACCCAGTAAGAATTTTCTATCAATTTTATTGGCTGCTAAATAATGATTAATGGCAGGTGGCAGTCCTATACCAAACGCAATTAACCCGAAAGTAAAGGCATTTATATAAAGTGTCCACTCTCCCTGCACCTCAGGACCTAACATTCTTGCTATCAACACGAGTGAGAAGAAATTAGAAACGGCAGTCAAAACCTGAGCCGTAGATAAAACTGTTATGTTCTTGAATAAACTAATAAAAAGTTCTTTTGTAAAAAAAGGAGCACATCAAGTGTGCTCCCAAAGATATAATAAGACTTCAGTCTTGAAAGAAAATTATTACCATATAACAGCCCGTTCAGCTTCTGGTCTGAACATTTTATCTCCTTCCTTTACATTAAACGCTTCATAAAAAGGTTGAAAGTTGGATAAAGGACCATTACAACGAAATACTCCTGGAGAATGTGGGTCGGTAACAAGTCTCTTCGCTGCTTCCTCATCTACAATATTTAATCTCCACACCTGTGCCCAACTTAAGAAAAATCGCTGATCCGGTGTAAACCCATCGATCAACTCCGAACTTTGCCCCTGCGATGTTTTTTTGAATGCTTCATAAGCAATCGTCACCCCACCAAGGTCGGCAATGTTTTCACCCAAAGTTAATTTACCATTGACCGTTTTTCCATCTAGAATTGTATAAGCATTAAATTGGTCAACAACCATTTGAGTTTTTTCTTCAAACTTCTTCTTGTCCTCTTCGGTCCACCAGTTTTTTAAATTGCCATCAGCCGCATACTGACTACCCTGATCGTCAAACCCATGGGTCATCTCATGTCCAATTACCGCTCCAATGGCTCCATAAATAACGGCATCATCAGCCCCCAAGGTGAAAAATGGGTACTGTAGGATCCCTGCTGGAAATACAATCTCATTAAAAGAAGGATTGTAATAAGCATTTACGGTTTGAGGTGTCATATGCCATTCCGTTTTGTCTACAGCCTTGCCTAATTTATTTAGCATATAATTAAAGTCAAATACATTGGAAGCTCTTATATTGCCAATATAGTCATCCTTTGAAATTTCTAAACCATCGTACGATCTCCAATTATCGGGGTAACCAATTTTCTTAACAAAGGTGTTCAATTTTTCTTGAGCCTTTACTTTAGTTTCCGAGCTCATCCAATCTAGTGTTTCGATTCTCTCGCCAAAAGTTCGTTGGAGGTTATCAACCAACTCGCCCATTCTTTTTTTCGCTTCAGGGGTAAAATATTTTTCTGTGTACAGCTTGCCAAGTTGATGACCTACCGACCCATTTACAACTCCTAAGACTCTTTTCCACCTCGGCTTCTGTTCCTGCTGGCCACTTAATACCTTACCGTAAAAATCAAAGTTTTCTTGGTCAAAATCACTGCTTACAAAAGAGGCAACCTCAGTTAACGTATGCCATGTAAGATACACCTTCCAGTTGTCAAGCGATACACTGCCAAGCATTTCGTCCATTACCTTAAAAAAGTTCGGTTGACCTACTAAGATGCTATCTTGTTTGCTAGCACCAACAGCTGTTAAAAAACTAGATAGCTTAAAGTTTGTTGTTCCTTTATCAAAATCCTCAATGGACAATTTGTTATAAGTAAGGTACGGGTCTCTCATAGCGGTACGATCCATACTAGCTTTCGCCAACTGTGTTTCGATATCCATTACGATTGTAGCATTTGCCTGAGCAACTTCTGGTGTTTCACCTTTAAGCTCGAACATCTTCGCAACATGCGCTACATACTTTTCACGGATGTTTTTTTCTCTGTCTTCGTCTTTTAAATAGTACCCTTTATCTGGTAAACTAAGACCACCTTGCCATAAACCCGCAATGTATTGCGTTACATTTTTTTCATCGGTACTTACGTAAAAACTGAATAAGGGGTTTCCTCCCTCTTTATTAACCTCAGCGAGATAGGTCCTCAAAGATTCAATACTAGCAATCTCATTGATCATGTCAAAATCTGCCTGAACAGGCTTTAATCCAAGAGATTCTATTTTAGCTGTATCCATACCACTTGTAAAAAGATCTCCGACCATTTGGCTTGGAGAGTTTTTACTTCCGGGATTTGCTGCTGCCTCTAAGGTCAGTTCTTTAAGCACTTTCTTGTTAAACTCGGAGAGCATATCAAAAGCACCCCAACGGGTTTCAGAAGCTGGAACTGGATTTTCCTTTCTCCATGTTCCTCCTGCAAAATCATAAAAGTTGTCACCAGGGTGGATGCTTGAATCCATATAACTTGTCTCAATAAATGAAATACCTTCTGGCATAGAGGTATAAGTTTTCTCTTCTTTAGTATTACATGATGAAGCAATAACAAGAATACTAAAAACTAAAGCTGAACTTAATATACGCATGTTTATTTTTTTAGAATGGCAAATATAGAACGCTTCGTTTTCTATGCCAGCTATAAAATGATGAACGGTCAATTTCTAGTACTATTGGTTTGTTGTCATAAATAGCATTTGCAGCCTAAAGCAAGATTATTCCTTTTTATATATAGCCCATTTCATATATAAGCTGTAATTTAGGCTTTTTAAAAAACCGTACGAAATGAACTTGAAACTTACCTTGCTTTTTCTGTGTATCACGACCATCACATTTTTATCTTGTAATAAGGAGGAAAAAAATAATGCCCCTGATTTTGTTGATATTACATATACCCCACGTCCTGATGATCAAATTGTAGGGCAAGGTGATTTTAAAATAACGGACTCCGCACGTGATGTTTCTGGTCAAGCTATTGTATATAAAAACTCATTTCAACACGTACTACGCTTTCAAGGTTTCAAGATTACAAATGGACCCAAGTTAAAGGTTTACTTATCTCAGGCACCTGATAATACGGACGCTATTATAAAACTTGATGATTTGATTGCCGCTTCTGGTAATTTTAATTATGTTTTTAGCATTAATACTAAACTCAACGCTTACAAATACGTTCTAGTCTTTAGCGAAGAAAACAAATCAATTTATTGTTTCGCAGAGCTGTAAGGTTTCCTCCTACTTAATTACTTTCTCGTTAAGCTCATATTATTTAAAAGGAAACCCTTTTAAATAATAATGGTATGGTATGAATGCTTAAAAAATGTTACGTTTGCATTTCTAAACTAATTTAGTCCTTACAATAACTGGTTTTATTTGACTTAAATTGGTTTTAAATACTAAAAAGATTTTATGGCGGATAGTTTCGGTAAAAAAGACAGAGAAAAGAAAAAACGAAAAAAACGTGAGGAAAAGGCTGAGCGAAAAGCTCAACGCAGAGAGGAGGGCTCAGGTAGTGATATCATGTACTTACATCCTGATGGCAGTCTTCAACCTACCCCACCCGATCTAACAGATCAGGTAGAAATTGAAGCTGAGGATATTGTACTAGGGGCCCAAAATAATATAGAAGAGGAGGAAAACCCGATACGAAATGGGAAAGTGAGCTTCTTTAATCATGATAAAGGTTTTGGTTTTATTGTAGATGGTGGTAATAACCAGAGCGTATTTGTACATATAGATAGCTGTATTGATGAAATAACTGAACATGACAAGGTCGTTTTTGAAACAAAAAAAGGCCCTAAAGGCATGATGGCTTTTAACGTACAACTTAAGGAAAACTATGTTCCGCCAAAGAAAGAAGAAAAGCCTGAAGCTTCTTCTGAAACTGAAACACATACAGCTGAAGATGAAGAAACGGAGTAAGAATATATCTCTTTAAATAAAAAAGCCTCAACTTTTAGACGAGGCTTTTTTATTTAGAATACCTTATTTAGACTTCGCATATATTTAATTCTTAGGCATCGAATTTATTGAAAAAACTTAACTTTGTGTTTTAATCATTTGTTCGACCTACAATCGACTCTAAATAATTAATTATGGCAGAACTAAGAAATAGGCTCTCAAAAAAAGAGCTTAAGGAGCAGATTCAATCTGACACAACTCCAAGACATACACTTTCCTTTTACAAATATTTTACTATAGAAGACCCACAGGCCTTTAGAGATACGCTTTTTCTTCACTTCAACGAGCTAGGTGTTTATGGTCGTGTTTATGTGGCTAACGAAGGTATTAATGCTCAAATCAATGTCCCAAGTGCGCATTTAGATGCTTTAAGGGACTATATCTATTCTATTGAAGAACTCGATCAACTTAGACTAAATATTGCAGTAGAAGATAATAACAAAGCGTTCTATGTACTCAAAGTAAAAGTGAGAAAAAAAATTGTAGCAGATGGTATTGAGATTGAAGGCTTCAATCCAAGTGATAAAGGAACTTACTTAAAAGCAGCGGCGTTTAATGAGTTAGTTCAAGACCAAGAAACTGTTATCGTTGATATGCGAAATCATTATGAGTATGAGGTAGGTCATTTTAAAAATGCCATTGAAGTACCCAGCGATACTTTTAGGGAACAATTACCTATGGCTGAACAAATGCTCAAAGGACAGGAAGATAAAAATATCATCATGTACTGTACAGGAGGGATTCGTTGCGAGAAGGCCAGTGCTTATTTAAAATACAAAGGGTTCAAAAAAGTATATCACGTAGAAGGTGGTATCATCAACTATGCGCATCAAACAAAAAATGAAGGCTTAGAGAATTACTTTGTTGGTAGAAATTTCGTTTTCGATGACCGCATGGCAGAGCGCATAACAGATGATGTTATTGCTAAGTGTCACCAATGCGGTAGTCCATATGATTTACACACTAACTGCGCAAATACCGGTTGTCATCTGTTATTTATTCAATGCGATAACTGCAAAGAAACAATGCAGAATTGCTGCTCTCAAGAATGCGTTGACATTCTCCAACTTCCGGAAGAAGAACAAAAAAAGATTCGTCAGGGCAAAGACCGTGGTATTATGATCTTCAATAAATCAAAAGATGCGCTGAAAGAACGGTTTTATCAAGGGAAATAAATCAGTTATCTTTCAATTATCTTTGAAGTTCCTTATGAAAAGACATCTAATCGTGTTCCTGTCTTTTTTCTTTGTCATCAATACTTCATGTCGAAAGAAAAATAATGATCCAAACGAAAACCCCACAGGTGAAATATTTTATACCAATGCTTCTATCTATACCGTTAACCCAAACCAACCTTGGGCTGACGCAATGCTTATAAAAAACGGTAAGATCATAGCTATAGGGAAAGAAACAGATATTGAAAATCAGGTTTCGGAAGAAGCTTCCATTATTGATTTGAAAAATAAGTTTATCATGCCTGGCATTCATGATGTTCATATGCATCCTTTAGAGGCAGCATCAGAGAATTTCAAATTTGTACTAGACGAGCAAGAAACAGATCCTGAAAACTATGCCATAACTATTCAAGAAGCTCTTTCGAGTAATGCGAATGTTTCTTGGCTTCTAGGCTGGGGATACGATCTGCACACTTTATTAGGTGCTACACGAGATCCGATTAAAATACTCGACGATATTTCGAGCACAAAGCCCATTGCTGTTATGGAATTAAGCTCGCATTCCATATGGGTCAATACTGCAGCATTGGTTGCAGCTGGAATTACCAAAACAACTCCAAATCCTACTGGCGGTATATATATGAAAAATAGTAGTGGTGATTTAAATGGAGTTTTAATTGATAATGCAGGTAACAAAATTATTGAACTTGCCATTAACTCAATTCCGAATAATGAACTTAACGACTATGATGGGCTTGTAAACTTTGCTTTACCTGAACTAGCGAAACACGGTATTACTTCTATCTGCGATGCACGTTCTTATTGGAAAAGAAACCACCATAAAACTTGGAAAAAGGCTGCCGATAACAATACACTGACTTGTCGAGTAAATCTTGGGCTTTGGGCCTACCCTGAAGAAAACGATGCAACACAACTGGCTACATTAAAATCTCTTTTTAGCAATAACCCCAATAAACTATTAAGAATTAATCAGATTAAACTGTATAGTGATGGTATTATCCATAATACGACATCCGCCATGCATGCAGACTATAAAATTGACTTGTTTGGCTTACCAACGAATAAGGGATTAAATTATTTTTCAGAAACACGCTTGGGTAACTATATCGCACAACTTGAGCCGCTTGGATTTGATTTTCATATACATGCGATAGGAAATCGAGGAGTTCATGAAGCTCTAAATGCAATTGCCACCAATGGCTCTAATACAGGACGCCATCGTTTGACACACGTTGAATATGTAGATGCAGTAGACATCCCGAGATTTGCTAATCTAAATGTGACGGCCGATGCGCAAGTAACGGGAGATTTTGCTCAACCCGCTCATTGGCATGATAATGATACCTATATTGATGCCAGTTTAAATAATAGTGTTATCCCAATTAGAAGTCTAATTCAAGCAAATGCTCGACTTACATTAAGTAGTGATTGGGACGTAAGTCCCCTAAACCCATTTATGGGAATACAACGGGCAGTAACTAGAGCTCCGCAAAACATTTCACTAGAAGAAGCCATCAAGGCATATACTATAAATGCCGCTTATGTTATGAGACAAGAGGACAAAGTAGGAACACTTGAAGTGGGCAAGGAAGCCGACTTTATTATTCTCGATCAGAACATTATCTCAATACCGGTAACATCAATTTCTTCAACTCAAGTTCTTGAAACCTTCCTACAGGGAGAACAGGTATATAAAAAATAAAAAGATCATATTTGGCGCAAGATTAAAAGGCTCTGTTGACTCCTATTAACCATCTAAAATCAAGATATTCTTGACCAAAAGGAGGCGCACTTAGGAAAAAAGGAACATCGAACCGTATGGTAAGTGGACGTGCTTTTTCAAAAACACCCCATTTTTTAATCGTCATAGCAATTCCCGCACCTGCGTCCATTCTAACTTTGCTCCATGTGGTTGTCGGGTTCAAAGCGGTAATATCATTACGATCATATGTACTCCTAGACATAATACCACCATCAGCAAACAAGTACGGATCAAAATGCAAGTAGTTTCTTAACTTTTTAGGGTTCCAATTAAAAATTCGATCGAACTCAATTTCCACACTCGCACTAGCTCCACTCAACCCTTTGTAGTTCGTGAACAAATCACCATCATCATTTTCATCTATGGCATAATACCCATTATACCCTCTAAGATTTAGGCCGCCACCGGCGTGCATATTCGCAAATTCTGTTGTGGAAAATCCACCTAAATCTAATGGAATGATACCATGTGTTCTGGTATACTTATTCTCCATTAACTCCTCAGGATTCGCTCCTTGCATATATAGCGCACTTTCTGTAGGAGCTAGCTTACCAATTCCCAATCGTCCGAACAAACGAGTTTTAACATCTAACTTTTTCCACCAAATACGATGTTTTAACTCAGTTTCTATATAGCTATAATTGTAGTTATCTTTATTAGCCAGTGTAGGAATAGGTAAACGAGCTGTTGCTCTGAAAGACCCGTAAGATTTATTTCTATTGTATCCCTTAAACCAATCCGCCTGCACGTAGGTATTGGTCCGTCCATTACCTCTATCACTTACGTCGCTACTCCATTCGCTTGGGAAGAAAAGGTAATCACGGTTAAAATTACCAAAACGATAAAGTGAATTTACACCTAGTCTGAATGTGTTCTTCTTATTGGGTTTATAGGCACCGAATAAATAATGCTTGGCATACCCTTCCATCATTCTACTACCCACACCCCATTCAATTTTATTCTCCGTAGAGCGGATAGGTGTTGTATAGTTAATCGTATAATCAAACATTCTATGTTTATCATAAAAACCATCATCAGGTCCTACCAAGTATTTGTCTCCTTGTAGAAAATGCGTATTATACCAGACTGATGCATTGAATTTTTTTGAGAAATTCAGATAACTCCCTTCAGTATGTAACCCTACTTTAATGCCGTCAACAGGATTCCACCACAAATCAGGACGCCAGGTAGCGACATATTGATTACGATTAGGAAATTGGTATAAGCCCTTATCCAACTCAAAGCTATAGCCCTTGTTTAAAAGTGTACCAAGTACTTTAGAATTATCCATTGGATTCATATCAGGTAACCTATGTGTAGGATCTATTTCGACAGATTTTATGCCACCTGGAACTTTCGCTGAGAATGTATAAGTTCGATTGATTACATCCCAACCATACCACTTTGGTAAAACTTTTGCATCGGTCTTTTTAGTATAGGGCTGATTAGGAATATAATAATCAAACACCTCTCCTCTTTTGGACACGATTCTTACATCAATGGGCATCTGCATACGTCCTTTACGGGCTAACCTAATTTTGTATTTGTCAGATATTTTTGTTTCTTTTACTTTGTCTACAGCATAATCTAAGGTCTTAGTCGTTTCCAAGAATTGATCAAAAAACCAATCTAAATCTTGATGTGTATAGTTCACGATTGACTTCCTGAAGTCATCAAAATAAGGATGTGCAAACTTCCATTGCGATACATAGTTTTGCATGGCTTTTTGAAACAATTCATCACCAAGAACATACTGTAAATTGTACAACATTGTAGCCGTTTTATAATATACAAGACCGTAACCATTTTCGTGACCAATCGCACTATGAAAGTCATTCGAATGCGTGTTCAGTTTATGGTCCGTACCACGAAGCATATCGTTTACATATCTATAAAAAACAGAGCGTTCACGGGCCTTAACTGGCTTTTTGTGCTTTCTTAAATATTTACTTTTTGACGGAGTGTAGATCATATTCTTTCCATCAATCTTTTCTAAGCCCCATGCTGTCAAAAACTGCGTAAAGCCTTCATCTAAAGATGCTCTATAGGTTTCGTTGTTTCCAATCATTCCATAAAACCAGTTATGTGCAATTTCGTGAACTAATAACCCATGGTTGTCGGGATCCTTTCCTCCATCGAGTGTTAGCATAGGGTATTCCATACCATCACGCGCGTCGGCGGCAACGATCTTCGGATACTCATACATACCAAAATCTTCACTAAAGGTTTTGATGATCTTCGTTATATAAGCTGGTGTTTTTTGCCAGCCTGAACAATGGGATTCATCTACTATAGCCACACATTGAACTCCGTTCCATGTAGCTTCCCCTAAACGGTAAGCTGGGTCTGCCGTAAATGCAAAATCATGAACATTTACCGCTATATATTTCCAAGTCTTTCTTTTGGTTGAATCGTATTTTGTAATAATTGAAGGTTTTTCTCCCCACTTCTTCTCGGCAAAATTCTTTATATCCAATCGTTGTCTTAAATCTCCAGGAAAAACCTCTTGATGGTTCATTAGTTTCCCAGTGGCTTCGACTACATAGTTATGCGCAAAAGTGAGCTCTACATCAAAACGTCCATAGTCACCATAAAGTTCCTTGTTTAAATGTTGATCTAAATCCCAGCCTTTTTTACTATCATACACCGCAATTCTTGGATACCAGTGCACCCCATTAAAATGTGGGAACCCCCAATTATTATATACTGCCATTCTTCTACGAAACCCTTTACTCTCAAAAAAGGTTAGGAAGTTCATAGAAATGTCTATAGAACCTCCAGATACCAAAGGTTCATTTAAATACACTTTTAAAATAGTATTATCTAGCTCTGTCTTTACCTTACTACCATTTACACGTAATTTTTCTACCACTGTTCCAAGCCCAGCCCTTTGGTATTTACCCAATCGGGTAACAGGTTTACCACTTCCTTCATGTAACGCTGATAAATAACTCCCTTTTGTAAACGCATTCTGATATAGATGAAAATAAACCACATTTAATGTATGCGGAGAATTATTGTGATACGTGAGTTTCTCTGTAGCATCTATAATCTTAGACTTTTCATTAACGTCAGCCTTAATTCTATAGTGTACGTCTTGCTGCCAATACCCAGGGTAAGGTTTTCGGCCCTGCCAATAATGAGGATTTGCTTCGGATCGATAAGGAATATCTTGAGCTTGAACCTCCTGTAAAGAAAACAATACGATTATTAACAATAAGAGTTTTTTCATGCGGCAAAAGTAAGGATTGTAAGTCAAGGGCTGAGCTTCAGAGATAAATAAATACCGACTTACAAGTGCACAGCCGTAAATAGGATGCATTGATCTGATAAGATAAAATAGCGTATACTTTACAGCTCTGTTTTAACTCTATTCTCCTATTGATTGTCGTTATCTATTGCTCGTTTCCACCTAACACCCTTTAAAATAAGGTCAATTTCTTGAGCATAACGGATAAAATACGCGGGTCCAAAATTTGCCTGACGTACTTTTTTGATATTTCTATCATCACCTATGGAAAAGGTATAATGAATCATTGCAATGTCTGAAATTGTTGCCTGATACTCCTTTTGAGCCTTGAGTACATCCTTCCTGCTAAACTTTCTTAGCAACGACTTTGCCACGCGCTTATCAATTTTTCCCTCGTAATAACCAATTCTTGCCACATCTTTCTTCCCCCAATATTTTACTAAACCATTTTCTTGAATTTCAACAATATACCAAGGACATGTACCCATACATGGCGTACGCTCCATTTTAATACGGTGTACCTTTTTTTTACCACATGCATTTAATTGAACAGGAATATGTCCAAGCGTTAACAGTAGTACGCCAAGAAGTATTTTTTTCATCAAACGAAAGTACATATTTAAGAAGTTCTGGTGGTCCTTAGTACATATTTTGCTCTTCACATTTGTAAAATTTTGTTCAGGTTCAAGGTACTAAAATTACAATTAGCTTACTTTTACCTTAGATGTCCAATCCACACTTACAAGGCGATAGTGAAAATTCAGATAAAGAGTTTGAGAATAGTATTCGACCCGGTTCAATAGAAGAATTTGCTGGACAAAAAGAACTTATCGAAAACATCAAAATTTTTATCCAAGCTGCTAATCAACGAGGTGAAGCTTTGGATCATGTTTTATTTCATGGACCTCCTGGACTAGGTAAAACTACCCTTTCCAGAATTGTGGCCAACGAGCTCAATGTAAATATTAAAGAAACGAGCGGCCCTGTCATAGAGAAACCCGCTGACTTAGCTGGTTTATTAACGTCATTAGAAAGTCGTGATGTACTATTTATTGATGAAATTCATAGGTTAAGCACGGTAGTAGAAGAGTATTTATATGCAGCTATGGAGGACTATAAGATTGATATTATGATTGATAGTGGTCCTAATGCGCGCAGTATTCAGATCGAACTCAATCCTTTCACTCTTGTGGGTGCTACTACGCGTTCTGGTTTACTTACGGCCCCTCTTTTATCACGCTTTGGCATTAAATCAAGGTTACATTATTACCCTTCTGAAACGCTTACAAAAATCATTTGGCGAAGCGCAGAATTACTTGGCGTTAAGATAACATCTGATGCTGCTAAAGAAGTTTCCAGAAGAAGTCGGGGAACTCCTCGTATTGCCAATGGTTTGCTAAGACGTATGCGAGATTTTGCTCAGATACTCGGCAATGGAACCATTGACATGGGAATAGCCGAACATGGACTAAAAGCACTTAAAGTGGATGTAAACGGATTAGATGAGATGGATAATAGAATTTTATTGACTTTAGTCGAAAAGTTTAAAGGTGGACCTGTAGGAATTAGCAATATTGCGACGGCAGTAGGTGAAGAACGAGGTACTATTGAAGAAGTTTATGAACCTTTCCTGATTCAAGAAGGCTATATAGTTAGAACCCCTCGGGGTAGGGAAGCTACAGAAAAAACGTACAAGCATCTCGGTATCTCTCCTCAACAAAAGAAAAGTGGAAATACGCTTTTCTAAAAGGGAATGCCTCACAAGTAGTGAAGCATTCTCTCTCAGTTCATAGACAGGGGTTTAAGATTTTAATTACTGTTCAGGCACCACCTGCGGATCGGGTGCTGTACTTAGTGCATTCTGATCTAAGGAAGCTAATGAATCTATTTTAAACAGCCCACGCTCAAAGTCTGGCCCCATCATAGCGTCTAGGTCCATAAATAACATCATAGCACGTTGAGCAAAAGGAATATCTCCTTCGTCATACCAAGTTACTTTGGTTTGGTTTTCACCATAGGGCTCCAAATCGAAACCGCCCTTTGATTGCATTTCCCATGGTTCCGTAAATTTCAGGTCATAGGTTACTTTTGAATTTGGAGTTACCTCTGACAACGTCATGCTGCCAGTGCCCGATACCTCTGGATTACCATCTGACCAACTATTCACCGCACCAACAGTGCCATCTTCACCTTCAATTTTGATCTTCATCATTGGGTCTTTTTCCTTCCAAGGAGACCATTTATCCCAGTTTGCAAATTTAGAAATATAAGTAAACGTAAGAGAGTCATTTGCTTTAATAACCATACTACGTTCAACTCTATAATCCTTTGGTCCCATAAGCGAAGCAATTAGCCAAGCAGCGACTAACACTACCAGTAGAATAAATAAAAATTTTAATATTTTCATGGACGTATTTTTTTTTCAACCCCAAAGTAGAAAAATTCTAGGAAAAATCAAAACATATTAAAAAAATATTAATATTATTCGTAACACCCAATTGTCGGTGTTCCACTTCTGGCTTGATCGCACAGGTCATCTATAATAGACGAAATCGGCTGAGCAGCCCCCTTGGCAGGACTATTAGCTTCTAAAGAATAATCCCATATTGAACGGTCCGTGAAAAGTGGCGCCTGATTTAAGATATTGTTACTACCACCTATTGCATTGGGAATTCCTTCCTTTCTACGGATCAGACTATTATCTATGGTTACATTATATTGTCCACTACCCTTATTCAAGAAAGCCATTTCTGTTTCCAGCGAACCGTATACAATACAATTTTTCATATTGACCTCAAGGTCTGCCGAAACAAAGGTTGTTTCCGTAACATTCCTATAGTTCCAAAGAGCCATAACAGGTTGGTTAATATGAGATATTCCATTCCCACTAAATGTTGCAAACGTGCAATAGTTTAAGTTATAGCGTCCTCCTTCCAGAGCAGCAAAATTTTGCTGCCCACAAGTATGTACTAAAGTATTATTAAGATTTACAGCCGTATTAAAAGCTAATATTCCAAAACCAAGAGAGTTTTCCACCCTGCACTTATTCATTTCCAACATGTATTGATTAGAAGGAAAAGCTATCCAAGGTGGTTGAACGTAAACGGATGCATCAGTGGCACCTCCATTCTTTATAATAACATGATTTAAACTACTTAGTCTACTAGAACTTAAAAAGTGTAAGCCGCGCCACTCACCAGGGAAATCCTGTCCAAAATAATTTCTGTCCAAACGATCACCTTGAAAAATAATACTATCTTCTTTGGTTCCAAAACAATTCAAAGTGCCACCAACAAATAGTTTACTGTTGGCATGCATATAAATTCTACAACCTTTCTGAATAGTTAAGGTTTGAGAAGAATCTACAAGCGCACTATTTATAATAACGTACGGTAGATCATTTATCCAAGTTTGACTACTCAACACGCTATCTCGTAGAATATGTGCATTTTGTCCATACGCTTGCAAGGGGACATTATATTCTCTCCCATTCAGTTGCACAAGTACTTTATCATCAATTACAAAGGGAGATGTATCCATATTGGGATCTACGGTTACTGCAGCAAAGACATATACACTATCATTGGCAGCCACCTCTACATCACTTATATTCTTTGTTGATACACCATCAACATTTAATCTAAAAAAAGAATTCCCGCCATTTTCCAAGCGAATATTATTAATCTTAATAGGACGATCGTTTCTGTTGTAAATTAGAAATTCTTTGGTTACACTACCCAATGTTGTAAATACTGTATCAAAATACAACGTATCCGTCGAAAAACCGAGGTTTCCACCTTGCGTCAAAAAGCTATCCTTTTTACAGGATGAAAACTGTGCAAGAAAAATTCCCGCCAGTATCACACAAAAAAAATAAAACTTAGTCTTCATTTATGTTTATATAGATACTTCCTTATCTAGTGTATTAAGGTAAATACAAATGTAAGGTCCTAATTTACGTTATAAACGAGCGAATGTTCATTTTATTGTAAAGAATGTCTAAGATTCAATGACCGCCGCCAGAGATAAGATACTGATCTGGTTATTCCATTCCTTGGGTAAACAATGCACCAAACTTTCTATAGTAGCACCCGTAGTAATGACATCATCAACCAAAAGAATATGTTGATTTCTTACTATCTTCTGCCATTCAAAAGCACCTTTCATGTTCTCAAATCGCTCCATTCTCGTTTTGTTTGTTTGCGTTTCTGTATTCCTTACTCTACTTACAACCTGGGGTTTATACAGAATATTCATTTGTTGACTTAACCCTTTTGCCAATATTTCTGATTGATTATAACCGCGTTCTGCAAGACGTACTGGATGTAAAGGTACCGGTACAATCACATCAACATTTTCAAAAAAACCTCCTAACTTCTTTGCCATAAACTTGCCCATATACTCGCCTAAATAATGATTATTCCTATATTTTATTTCGTGTATAATCTCTTGAATACCGCCAGCTGTATTGAAGTAATACATTGCTACCGCTTGTTCAAAATCCAAACGACCTTTAAATTTATGATTTAAGGCATGATCTTCATATTCATGAAAGTTGGTTTGAGGTAAACCAACAAAACAGGTACTACAAATATGCTCTTCTTCAGAAACTAGCTGTTGCGAACATAGCGTACAAGTTTTAGGGAAAATTAATCGGCCTAAATCTATGAACCATTCCTTTACCATAGACCTTTAAAACAAAGCATTATAAAGTTCGTCTACCTTACCCAAACGTATGATCTCAATATGACGAGATTTTATATGTGCACTTTTATTGTACTTAGAAATAAAAATACGCTCAAACCCTAGCTTCTCAGCTTCCTTAATTCGTTGCTCTATTCGGTTAACCGCTCTAATCTCTCCACTAAGCCCAACTTCGCCTACAAAGCAATCATCTGTTTTAATCGGCACGTCTTCATAACTAGATAAGATAGCACTCATAACAGCTAAGTCTATAGCAGGATCTTCGACCTTTAATCCCCCAGCAATATTTAGAAACACATCTTTTACACCTAAATGAAAACCTCCTCTTTTCTCTAATACGGCGAGTAGTAGTTGCAACCGACGTAGATCAAAACCACTCCCAGTACGTTGTGGTGTTCCATAAACTGCCTGTGTTACCAAAGCTTGAGTTTCTATTAGCAATGGACGCGCTCCTTCCATTGTAGCGGCTATTGCAGTACCACTTAAGAGCTCATCTTTTTGGGAAATTAAGATCTCGGAGGGATTTTCTATTTCCCGCAGCCCATTTTCAGCCATTTCATAAATTCCTAACTCACTTGCATTTCCAAAGCGGTTTTTTAACGCTCTTAGGATTCTGTAAGTATAGTGTCTATCACCTTCAAATTGTAAGACGGTATCAACCATATGTTCTAGGACTTTAGGTCCTGCTATATTGCCATCCTTATTTATATGTCCAATAATAAAAACAGGTGTCTGAGTAGCCTTTGCAAATCGAATGAATTCTGCCGCACTTTCTCTAACTTGAGAAACACTGCCCGGTGCGCTCTCTACGAAAGGCGTTTGAAGTGTTTGAACAGAGTCGACGATAACCACTTCTGGTTTTGTTTTTTTTATCTCATTAAATATTTTCTGTGTATCACTCTCTGCTAAAAGAAGTAATTGTTCACTGCCATTTCCTACACGTTCGGCTCTAATCTTAATTTGTTCTAAGCTTTCTTCTCCACTAATATAAAGCACTCTTTTATTTGTTAATCTTAACGCTACCTGAAGAAACAAAGTACTTTTTCCGATACCGGGCTCCCCTGCTATGAGGGTCACACTGCCTCGTACCAACCCGCCACCTAACACCCGATGTAATTCTTTTCCAGGCATACTGATGCGCTCTAAACTTTCATGCTCAATTTCAGATAACTTCTTACTTCGTGTACGACCATCGTGTTGATCAACATCCTTCCAACTCGTTTTATCTCTTGCATCTTTTACAACAATTTCTTCTACCAAAGTATTCCATTTTTTACATGAAGAACACTGCCCTACCCACTTTGGAGACGCTACACCACATTCTTGACAGAAAAAAGTCGTTTTTTGTTTTGCCATGTTCAGTAAATAAATGTAACTAAAAAAAATACGTTGGACATGAAAAAAGGGACTAACGATTGCTCGATAATCCCTTTCTTACTAACCCATAAAATTCAATACGAAGGTAATTAGGTTTTGGATGATTACAAATTATTTTATTGTAATCTCACAAAGAAAAAACGTTAAATGAGAACTTCAAGGTGAACAAATACGCCAAATGTTCTAAAAATGTTAAAATATTGCGCCAATATGTCATTTTTTCTTAAATCCAGAGCTTGGACCTAAATTTGACCTACTTAAAGCAAATAGAGAATTATGGGAGCTTATATGGGCGTTTATGTTATAGGTGGTATCATGTTTTTAATCAGCATGATCGTAAGTAATAGATTGAAATCTAAATTCAAGCAATACTCGCAGGTAGGGATGCTGAATGGTTTAAGTGGTAAAGAAATTGCCGAAAAAATGCTACGGGATAACAATATCCATGATGTTCAAGTAGTAAGCACTCCAGGATTCCTATCCGATCATTATAACCCAGCAAATAAAACAGTAAATTTAAGCCCTGATGTTTACGAAGGTCGATCAGTGGCAGCGGCGGCAGTTGCTGCGCATGAATGTGGCCATGCAGTACAGCACGCTACACAATACTCTTGGTTGCAGATGCGCTCGAAGATGGTACCTGCGGTACAATTTGGTTCGAACTACGGCCAGTGGGTTATCTTAGCGGGATTAGGCGTATTTGGTTTTGGAGGAGGGAATCCAACCATATTGCTTATTGGTATTGTCATGTTTGCTATAACTACTCTATTTTCATTTATCACACTGCCTGTCGAATTCGATGCATCCAACAGAGCAAAAATTTGGTTGCGACAAACAGGAACCGCAGGAAGTGGTGAAATGGAAGGCGTAACTGATGCTTTGAACTGGGCTGCACGAACATATGTTGTAGCGGCTATAGGGAGTTTAGCAACCTTGGTCTATTATATTATGATTTTCTTAAACAGGAGATAAATCTCGTTCAACTAGATTTGCTCGGAGTCGATTGAGCATTGTTTCAACCGATCCTCCCCTGCCCCAATGAAGAACTGTTTGCAGCACACACTTTTCGTTCTAAACCTATCGAGTGGTCGTAAGAAATCAAACTCATTATTGCCTAAGCTAAAGGATCTCGGTATCCCTTATTACATAAGTACAAGCTCATCAGATTTTAAATCATTTATTACGAATGAACAAAATACTCAACATCTAAAGAATATTGTGATTTGCGGTGGGGATGGCACAATCAATAGCGTTTTAAATCATGCCCATGATTTAAATATAACATTTGCTATTTACCCAGAGGGATCAGGCAATGGCCTAGCGCGAGAACTTGGATATAAGAAAGACCTTCATAAGCTTATTCGTAGTCTTGAAAAAAATGAAAGTTGGGCAGTAGATCTTATTCTAATAAATGATCAGTATTGCGTTAACATGAGTGGAATTGGCTTTGATGGATATGTAGCCCATCGGTTTGATAAAGGAGTGAAACGGGGGTTTCAGTCTTATATCAGAGAAACAATAGTGGCCCTAAAAAAATACAAGCCAATCGAGGTTCAACTATATTTTGAACAACACAATGTAAAAGGCACTTACTTTATGGTCAATGTAGCTAATACTAGGCAATTTGGAAATAACGCGTTTATTACTCCAGGAGCTCAGTTTAATGATGGCCTTCTAGAGATAGCCCTTGTAAAAAAAATTCCTTTCTTGCAGCTACCTTTTTTTCTTTTCAGACTGTTCAATAAGAGCTTAACGAATTCTAAATATGTTGAATTTATACAATCCAAAAAAGTGCTGTTGGAGACTAGTGCCACGCATTATCATATAGATGGTGAACCTTATCGATACGAACAACCATTAGTTATAAGTATTCCTAAACAAGTGAAGTTTATAAGGCCGGTATAATGAAAGAGCAAAGAAAATATGGCGCCCCTAGTTTAATAGCACGTATCTATTTATTGGCACTTTGTATTATGGGTTCGTTCCGTCTTATACTTTTCTTTACTGAATTGAATCAAATTCATATAGATAAGACTACTATATGGTCAATACTGCAATCCTTCCAAATGGGTATCCGCTTTGATCTTGTTATTATAGGGTATATCATGTCATTTCCTGCATTAGTGCTTATCGTAATTGACATATTGAAAGTAGAGGTCAAAATTCTAAAAAGCATTGCATTCTATTTTTTGCTTCTAGTACTTTCTGGTGCATTTATCATTTGCGCAGCAGATATTCCTTTTTTCAATGAATTCTATACAAGATTTTCTGTTACGGCATTTGATTGGCTTGGGAGCCCAAAGTTTGTATTTGATATGATTAGACAGGAACCAAAATACTTTTTGGTCATTATCCCCCTTCTTCTCTTGATTTACCTTTTTTATGTTCAACTGAAAAGACTGTTTAAACGATTTGCTCCATCCCAGATGAGCATACCGATTAAACTCATAGGCAGTGTATTCCTTCTAGGACTCATGTTCTTGGGAATAAGGGGGCGCATAAATTTAAACTCACCTATAAAAGTAGGCACCGCGTACTTCTGTAACCATCCCTTCCTAAATCAATTGGGATTAAACCCTGTATTTACCTTAGTTCGAAGTACACTTGATATACGAAAAGAGGATAACAAGAAAATACACCTAATGGCACCTGAAAAGGCTTTTAGTATTGTTAGAAAGTCACTGAATATCGAAAACACTAAAGCCTTGAACAATCTTGCCCATTGGCACACAGCAGATACCAATAGAGCAATAAGAAAAGCAAACGTTATTTATATAATAATGGAAAGTATGAGCGCAGCCAAAATGGCTCGGCATGGTAATCAAAAAAAACTGACTCCTTTTCTCGACAGTTTAGTACATGAAGGCGTCTATTTTGACAACCACTTTAGTGCTGGTATTCATACGTACAATGGAATTTTCACTACGCTGTTTTCCTTCCCCGCTCTTTATCGTCAGCGTATTATGGATAACATTATATTGTATAATGGTATCAATTCTGAATTAGAAAAGAAAGGATATACCTCAACTTACTTTACTACACACGATGCCCAATTTGATAATATGGCTGGCTTTCTTACTGCAAATGGATTCGACCAGATTATTTCAGATGCTAATTATCCATCCCATGAGATCAAAACAGCTATGGGTGTTACCGATAATTTTATGTTTCAATATGCCATGCCTATCCTAGATTCATTACATCAACTAAACAAGCCCTTTTTTACGACGTTCATGACAGGAAGTGATCACGGCCCCTACTTTATTCCCCAATATTTTAAGCCAAAACAACAGCGAATTGAGGACCAAGCAGTTGAGTTCGCGGACTGGTCTTTACGACAATTTATAACAAGATGTTCAAAGAAGGAATGGTTTAAAAATACGCTTTTTGTTTTTGTGGCAGACCATGGCAAACCGATCAAAGTACGCTACTCTATTCCGATCAATTTTTGTCATACCCCATTACTTTTCTTCGCTCCTCAAATTATTGATTCGAATGCTATCTATTCTAAACCAGCTAACCAAATGGATGTATTTCCAACTACAATGGGAATTTTAAACCTCCCCTACTTAAAAAATAATTTAGGTATTGATTTACTCCGTGAAAACAGACCCTATGCTATATTCAATTATGATGATCGAATAGGGGTCATTGATCAAGAACACCTTCTAGTATTAAGACGTAGTGGAGAACAAGAACTCTTTAAATATAAAGACTCCTTAGTCCGAAATATTATTGAATCTGAACCGAAAAAAGTAAAAGACATGATGAATTATGCGTATGCTCATATGCAAGTCTATCAGGAATTACTTAAGAAAAACCAACTGTTCAAAAAAGGCCTAAAGTAATTACTTACCTTTCAATTCAGCAATAGTTTCTGTAGGGTTATCCGACTTAAAAACTGTACTACCTGCAACTAGAACATCTGCACCAGCGGCAATAATTTCCGAAGCATTCTCCAAGGTTACTCCTCCATCTATCTCGATTAGTACTTCTGTATTCTGCTTCGTAATTTCTTCTCGAAGCTGTTTAATTTTATTTAGTGTGTTGGGAATAAACTTCTGCCCTCCAAACCCAGGGTTGACCCCCATCAAACAAACCAAATCAATATCGCTTAGCACATCAAATATTTGCTGAACAGAAGTATGAGGGTTTACCGCGACACCAGCTTTCATGCCCAGATTCTTAATCTGTTGAATATTTCTATGAAGGTGCGGGCATGCTTCTACATGTACGCTTAGGTAATCTGCGCCTACCTTTTGAAAATCCTCGGCATACTTGCCTGGTTCTTCTATCATAAGATGCACGTCAAGTACTTTCTTTGCCCCGCGCTGAATGGCCGCAATAACAGGTAAGCCAAAACTGATATTGGGTACGAATCGTCCGTCCATAACATCGAGGTGAAACCAATCTGCTTGAGAGGAATTGACCATTTCTACATCCTGACTAAGATTTAAAAAGTCAGAGGATAACATAGATGGAGCTATTAGTGCCATAACTAGTAAAATTTAATTCGAAAGTATTACTCTGTTCTCAATTGAGTTTAGAGAACTACATTTTTTTCTTCACACGCTTTAGGGCCGTTGTGGGCAAATCAAACTTCGGGTCAAAAACTAAAGCTTGTTCATAGTCAGCTATGGATTGTTCATAATCTTGAAGAATCTCATTGCATAAACCTCGGTTATAATAAGCTCTTGCATTATCTGGATCAATAGCAATAACCCGTTCAAACTCTCGTTTTGCTTTTTCTGTTGAATCCTGCTGTAAAAGCATCCAGCCTATATTATAATGTGCCTCAGCATAATCCCTATCAATGCTTAATGCATCCTTAAATACTTCTTTAGCCTCTTTAAATCGATTCTGTGTTTGATGATACATGGCTTTAGCATAATGTGCTTCGTGATTCATAGAATCTACTCGAATGGCATTGTCGTAATATTGTAGTGCCAACGGATCCTTCTTTTTTGCATGAAGTAAACCAAGTTGTATAAAGGCATCATAATACTTTGGTTCAGTTTGAACTGCTGTTTGAAAACTAGAAATGGCTTTATCAATTTTACCCATATCCTTATAACATAATCCTTTTAAAAAGTAGGCTTCAGCATTATAAACATTCTGTAGTAAAACAGCATTAATCTGGGCAAACGCACCTTTATAATCTTTAGAGTACAATAGGATATTTGCAATTTTGAGGTGAGCAGTCTCATCATTCGGATCAATACTAATTGCTCTTTGAAACCACTTTACGCTTCCAGAGATATCTTTTTTGTCAAAAAGCAAATCTCCTATCGCGCTGAAATAAAAAGCCTTTGTGGTATCCAATGATATTGTTTTTTCCAAATCTCGAAGAGCAAGACTGTCCTTTTCGAGCATACGATATACCGATGCTCTTTGATAATACAAACTGGCATCCTCAGGACTCGCGGAGATCTTACGATTCAATATTTGAACCTCACGAGGCACTCCATCCTGTACCTTCGGTTTGGTTTTCACCTCATCCTCACAAGAGAATAAAAAAAACAAGGCTATAAAAGCCAAAGAGAAATTTCTCATAGTCTTCAAAAGTAAAATCTTTTCACTAAAAGATTATCGTATGAGTGTCACATCTCCCTGTTTCTGCTCTACATTACCAGTGAAGTGACATTTATATTTAATAACGTAATAGTAAGTCCCAATAGGAGCTTCCAGATTCTTATATTGGCCATTCCAAGAATCTTCCAGAATATTTGTGTAAAACACTTTATTACCCCAACGATTAAATATCTCAAAACTTAGTAGCTCGATTTGCCCATAACCTATTACTCTAAAGACATCATTCAGTCCATCGGCATTCGGAGTAAATGCATTCGGTAAAGTCACATTACAGCAGGGCTGATAAGGTATCTTGTATTGTACAGTATCAGAACAATTTAAATCATCAAACACAATGGCAAAATAATCTCCATAACGAGCAGGATAAATGCTATCTGTTGAAATACCAATATTACTACTCCATACAAAAGTAAATGGCGATGTTCCTCCCGTTACAATTGCCTTAGCCGCACCATCATTTCCTTCACCTTCACAAGCTGCTGGAGTGGTTACTATTTCTAGATCTATAGGACTGCCTTCAATAAAAGTAAAACTGGTATCCGCCCTGCATCCTCGACTATCCATAACTTCAATTGTGTGCACTCCAATACCAAGATTGTTTGCCGAGTCGACTCCTCCTATATTCGTACCATCAAATGTATAGGTGAACGGCGTATACGGACTCAAGGTACTCCATTTCATATATCCATCTACATCACCTCTACAAAATGGCATGCGTAAACTATCAATAAGTATAATTGGAGAGATGGGTGTAAGTGGAACTACATATTTTCCAGTTGACCTACAACCAATGCTATCCAATACTTCTACAATATAATTTCCTGCTGCCAAATTATTATAAAAGGTATCCGTTCCTTGTTGTGATCCATTGAGAATAAAGAGGTAAGGTTGATATCCATACTGAGCCCGAACACTTATACTTCCATCATCTACACCTATGCAACTCGTAGATGTAACCCCTAGTAACTGAAGTTGTACAGAAGTATCTGGTTCCGTAACTTGGAAAATAGAGTCTGTACGACAACCATTAGCATCCTCAGCATAGATCTGATAGAAGCCAGCAGCCAGACTAGAAAAATTACCATTAGATTGAAAGTTTGTCCCGCCAAGAGCATATTGATAAGGCGCAGTTCCGCCAGAGGCCATAACACCAATTGCTCCGGCACTATCGCCTTTACATCGATTAGGAGTCATAAAATTCTGACCAATGCTCAATGCATTTGGTGGTTCTGTAATGGTAATAATGGTATCGTGTTGACAGCCCAAAGTATCTGTAACTACTATGGTATATTGTCCAATACCTAGATTAGCAAATGACCCAGAACTTCCATTTCCAATATTATTAATTGTATAGGAGTAAGGAGCAAAGCCACCAGTAGTCAATAAAGAAATTAAACCATCACTACCTCCTGCACAACTTACATTCTGAACAGCAGTAGAAGCAAATTGCATATAGTTATTGGCCACCAGGTTAATAGTTGTATCAAACTGACAGTTGTTGGCATCACGAATTTGGATTGTATACGTACCTTGTACCAAATTACTGAATACATTATTCGTCGTGAATAATGACGTATTAATAGCATACAAATATGGTGGAACTCCTCCTTGTACATTTATACTTATTGAACCATCAGTTGCACTACTGCAAAAAGGTTGCTGTATAAGTATAGAAGTAGTAGTAATTGGAGGTGGAGCTGCAATAGTCGTGTTAGAACTCACAATACAACCAGCACTGTCCTGTACGTAAACAAAATAATTACCCCCACCTAAATTATTGTAAACAGAGTTTGTTCCATAACCAGAACCTCCTAACTGATACGAAAGTGGTTGTACTCCCCCTCGGGCATAAATACTAATTGAACCATTTGTTGAATAAGAACAATTTACAGAAGTTCCTATAGCGGAATCTATAACGATATTCGGAGCCTGTTGAATCGTAACCGTACTATCTACATAACAACCTTGGTTGTCTTCACTTCGAATCGTATAGGTTCCTGCACTCAAACCGGTAAAACTTCCTGTGGCCTGTGCGGGACTACCCAAAATACTATACAAAATAGGAGGATTACTTGAACTCGCTGTTACATTAATCGTTCCATTCGTTTGGCCAGGGCAGATGTAAGGAGAATATGAAAAAGATGAAATAAGAACTGCAGCAGTACCGTTCAAAACAACAGTTGTATCGTCAATACACCCATTCGCATCTTGAACATAAATCGTATAATTTCCATTACTCAAATTATTAAACAAACCTGGAGTTACGTAGTTTATTCCATCAATAGAAAATGTGTAAGGCCCACTACCTCCAGTACCTGTATAACTGATCGTTCCCCCACCTCCAAGACAACCAGGATTAATTATTGTAAGACTACTAATCACTACGGACGTAGGATTGCTCAATGTAATGGTTGTATCGAACTGGCAATTGTTTGCATCTCTAACAGAAATAGTATGCGTTCCAGCTCCCAGAGCACTCAAGGTATTAGATGAAGAAAATGGCCCGTTGTTAGCAGCATAAGTATAAGATCCAACGCCTCCAGAGCCAACTGCTAAGACCGTCCCATTTGTACCATTGTTACAACTAGGGTTTGTTAATACAAGTGATGAAAAATTTACTGGATTGGGTTCGGACAAGACAATTGTCGTATCATCAAAACAACCGCTATTATCTATGGATCTCAAATTATAACTCCCTGCGCTTAATCCTGTAAAATTGTTATTCGCTTGGTAAGTGCTTAGGTTTAGCGAATACAGGTAAGGGGCTACACCACCACTCACAGTAAATGAGATTGTGCCATCATTCCCTCCATTACAGCTCGGTGGGGTTCTGGTTATGGAGTTAATCGTATAGTTTCCATTCGCCAAAATTACGATGGTTGTATCATTTTGACAGTTGCTTGAATCGAGGATAGAAATCAGGTAAGACCCAGCCCCTAAATTATTAAAAGAATTATTAGTACTAAAAGGTCCTCCATTGATGGCATAAGTATATGGCGGTGTTCCGCCAGACCCTGTTACCGTTATGCTACCCGTTGAGAGCTGGGTATTACATGAAGAATTAGAACTTACAATACCATTAAAAATAAGATTTGGCGGTTCTATTAAAATAATTGTGGTGTCGTGAAAGCATCCATTGGCATCTTGAAACCTTATAGGGTATGTTCCCGCGAGGAGATTGTTCCAACTTGATACAGAGCCGAAAGGACCATTACTAATACTATAGGTATAAGGTGGTGTACCACCCGCTCCCTGCAGACTAATGCTTCCTACTCCACCCCAACATGGAGGATAAATGATTACAGGATTCACATAATACATTGGAGGAGGGGCTGTAATAGTAACATTGGTTGTAGCACTACAACCTGCAGCATCAGACACGGTAGCCGTATAGGTACCTCCATTTAAACCTGTAAAATTTCCCGTAGTATTACTAAGCCCGGGTGCTACAGAATATGATATAGGCCCATTACTAACTGTACCACTTATCGTAATTGAACCAGAGGGTGGGTTAAAACAGGCAGAATTTGTTGATGAAACAGAATTTAAAAGCACAGTCCCAGAACTTAAAACTGTTACCACACTGCTCGTAGAACAACCACTTGCGTCCGTTGCGACCACCGTGTAGCTTCCTCCGTTTAGTCCTGTGAAATTACCATTTCCTTGAGGAGTTCCTCCGTTCAAAGTATACTGATAGGGTGTATTTCCACCGCTTACCGAAGAAGTAATGGAACCCAATGGGGTTCCGAAACAACCCACGTTACTCGTTGTAAATTGATTGAATGACACCGTATTTGTTGATAATAATGATACCGATGTTGTAATTGTACAACCGTTGGCATCAGTAACAGTAATAGTATAAGCACCTGCACCCAAATTTGTAAAAGAGTTTGTTGTTTGCGGAGTGCCGCCATTTAATACGAACGAATAAGATGGCGTACCGCCGGTTACATTTGCTGTAATCGAACCAGCTGAAGGAAAACTACAACTAGGTTGCGATAAAGGAATAGATGTGAAACTTGGAACTTGACTAGGTGTAAGTGTTATAATAGTATCATGAATACAGTTATTGGCATCACGAAGATGAATGGTGTATGTTCCAGCTCCTAGATTGTTGGATGTAGAATTCGAGGAATACGGGCCAGTATTTAAGGCATAAGAGAGCGGTGGACTTCCTCCACTGCCCTGCACACTTATACTACCTAAGCTCGTACACGTAGGTTGTACAATTGTTGAACTTGTGAAGAACAAATTAGCAGGTGAGATTAAATTAGCTATGGACGTATCGGTACATCCGTTGGCATCGATAGCTACAACTGTATAAGTTCCTGAGCCTAAACTTGAAAATGTATTTGAGCTTATTGCAGCCCCACCATTTAAAGAGTATTGAATCGGTCCAACTCCACCATTTGTATTAACCGTAATACTTCCAGAGTTGGACGTACAAGTTGGTTGAACTAAACTTAATGATGAAATCGTAGCACCATTCTGTTGTTGAATCTGAATAACCGTATCAACAAAACATCCATTGGCATCAATTAGTCGTAACGTATAAGACCCAGATGCTAAATTGGAATAACTACCGCTACTTTGATTCGGTCCATTGTTTAAAGAAAACATCAGGGGCGGTGTACCGCCAAAACCAATTGCGTTTATAGAACCATTGTTTTGGCCACATGTGGCAGAAGTATTTGAAATAGAATTAAAGGACAATTGGCCTGGCGCGGAAATAAAAATTAATGTATCTACTGTGCAGCCATTGGCATCTCTTACTCTAACGAAGTAATTACCGGGCCCTAAACCTGTTAGTGTATTATTGTTCTGATAAGGTAATGAATTTATAGTATATTGTAAGGGGGGATTTCCTCCTGAAGCCGTTACCGCTACAGAACCTGTATTTTGTCCAAAGCATAAAGGATTTGAAACTAGAAGGTTTGTAACCATAATTGGGTTAGCTGGTGCAACAGTTAGCGTTGTGTCATCAATACACCCATTTGCATCTCTTATCCTTACAGTATATGTTCCCGTTGCTAAACCACTGAATACATTGTTCGTTGTAAAACCTCCGTTGTTCAACCTGAACTGATACGGTGGTGTTCCAAACTGACCACTAGCCGTTATAATTCCATTCGTTGCGTTTGCACACCCAGACTGTGCCATGACGTTAACTTGCACAGGAGGTTGAACCACAAAGTTGACCGCCGTGTTTTGAGGCATGGCATTATTACAATTGTCTATTAGCGTATTACCATCAGAACCATTTACAACATTAAGCGTATAGTTTCCTGGCGGTAAAGGATTTGAAAAATCGACTCGAATCAGATTCGTAAAATTGCTCCCATTCGTGCAAGATTGACTTACTGCACTTGAAACGGTTGCATTGGCAGGACTAAGGTTAAAATCGCTTCCACTTCCCGTAAGCGTACTACATTGAACGTTTTCAGTGAGCAAGAGTGTAATATAACTGGGTGCATTACAAGTGGCCTCAATTGTATCACCTTTTATACCTGGAGGTAGATTATCTGTAACAGAAGCTGTCCCACCAAAATTTAAATTGTATCCGTTTGAAGAAGATGATGCATTGTTTATTAATATTAAAAAAGTTTGTCCTACAGTAGCATTAATAGCACTACTATATGATGGACCAGAAGCACCTAATGATGGAGCGGAAGACGAAGTACTTAAACCAGTATTTCCTCCAGCAGCCGAATTTGCTAGCGAAGCATAATTACACCGAATGGGTGGTTGGCCGTTGATCATATCATCGCATGATTTATCCGTTAAATCCCAAACGGCAAAATCATAATCATCTGTAGCAGCATTTGGTACAATATCAAAGGTTAATAGTCCTGCGGTAGTTGTATTAATGATATACCAAACAGAATTATTCTCTCCAGTGGTTAAACAACCTTGGTTAGAAGGGTTGAGCTCATTGCTACTCCCCACACCTGTATAGGAAGTTGATTGAGTATAGCTATTCTGACATACTGGTATTGCCCCATAGCAGTCCTGCGGAGACTGGGCATAAAGTTGTGTACTTGACAATAAGACACCTGCACATGCTAGTAATAATAAGTGTATTGTTTTCAATTAGTTCTATTTAGTTACAGGCTGAATGCTGCTTCCTAACAAATATAAGCTGAATAAATCACTATCTCAGCGGTACAAAAGCGTTTCAAGGAGTACATTTGCAACCTTATTTTTAAATAAATACAATTTTTATGCCATACTTATTTACCTCTGAATCGGTTTCTGAAGGACACCCTGATAAAGTTGCAGATCAAATATCTGATGCTATTATAGATAATTTCCTTGCGTTTGACAAGGACTCTAAAGTTGCCGTTGAAACTCTAGTAACAACTGGCCAAGTTGTGCTAGCAGGAGAGGTTAAGTCTAAAGCCTATTTAGATGTTCAAAGTATAGCTAGAGAAGTTATTGAGCGTATAGGATATACCAAATCTGAGTATATGTTTGAAGCCAACTCATGTGGTGTTCTATCTGCTATTCATGAGCAAAGTTCAGATATTAATCAAGGTGTAGACCGTGCGATTAAGAAAAAGGACTTTGAAACAAAGGCAAATGCTCAAGGTGCTGGAGATCAAGGTATGATGTTCGGATATGCCACTCGTGAAACTAAAAATTATATGCCTTTGGCATTAGACCTTTCGCACAAGATTTTAGAAGAATTGGCTCGTGTACGTAAAGAAGGTAAAAAGATGACTTACTTGCGCCCAGATGCAAAAAGCCAAGTCACTATTGAATATGCAGATGATAATACACCTATTCGGATTGATACAATTGTAGTATCTACCCAGCACGATGATTTTGCGGCAGATAAAAAGATGCTAGCAAAAATTAAGAAGGACATTGTTGAAATTATTATTCCTGCGGTTAAGAAACAACTGAGTCCTAAACTACAGAAATTATTCAATAATAAGATCACGTATCACATCAACCCAACAGGTAAATTTGTAATAGGTGGACCACATGGGGATACAGGCTTAACAGGACGTAAGATTATTGTTGATACATACGGTGGCAAAGGTGCTCATGGCGGTGGTGCTTTTAGTGGTAAGGATCCAAGTAAGGTAGACAGAAGCGCGGCCTATGCAACACGTCATATTGCTAAAAATATGGTTGCTGCTGGTCTATGCGATGAAGTATTGGTGCAAGTTTCATATGCAATTGGTGTAGCTACACCTTGCGGTTTGTTTATTGATACATATGGCACGGCCAAATCTGGCTTAACAGATGGCGAGATCGCTCGTAAGATCGAAAGCATATTTGATATGCGCCCATATGCTATTGAAAAAAGATTAAAACTTCGTTCACCCATGTATAGTGAAACAGCCGCTTATGGACACATGGGACGTGACCCTAAGAAAGTAACAAAAGTATTTAACAAAGGAAAAGACAACGAAAAGAAAGTAAATGTTGAACTATTTACTTGGGAAAAATTGGATTACGTAAACAAGATTAAAAAAGCATTTGGCTTGAAATAAATTACAAGACAATGTACAACTAAGAATAAAAAGGAAGCAATCTAGCTTCCTTTTTTAGTATTGATAATTCTCTTTTTCCGAAAAAATTACGATCCTAAAATTAGTTGAGGGAATAGGCCCAGTAGTACTACTAAGATTGCATTTAATACCAGTAAAAGCTTTTCAATTGTATTTTCCTCAAGAGCTGCTGTTTCCGGAGCTTTCTGAAAGTACATAGCCCGTATAACTCTAAAATAATAATAGACACTTACTGCTGCCATCAGCACTGCAAATACAATGATGCCAATCCACAAGCCTTGCTCCATTGCTGCAGTAAGAATAAAGTATTTTGCAAAGAAACCAGAGGTTACTGGAATACCGGCAAGTGATAATAAACAAATGGTGGCCGTAATTGCATAAACCGGATGCAACTTACCTAAACCATTAAAACCTTCATAGGTATAGTCCTTAAGTTTAATCAATACTGCAAACACTCCAATACTGGCAAGTGTATAGGCAACTGCATAGTATATTACTGCACTTTCAGCTGTATTGTTTAAAGAGAATACTGCAAACAACATAAAACCAGCTTGTGCAATACTTGAATAGGCCAGCATTCTCTTTACACTCTGTTGAAATACTGCTGTAATATTACCAATAAATAAAGTCACACAGATGATCACTGCAATTGTCAACTGCCAGGTATCATGAATCGTACCAAAGGCCGCGTGGAATAAATGGACGAACCCAATAAAGGCACCCACTTTAACAATAGTAGCCATGAACGGTGTAATTGCCGTTGGTGTTCCATCGTATACATCCGCAGTCCACCAATGCATAGGTGCGGCAGATACTTTAAAACCAAATGAGATTACCAATAACAATACACCCATCATTGGTAATGCCGATACCTCTCCTTGGAAAGCTGTTGCAATACGGGCCATTTCGAATGAACCAACAGCACCGTAAATTAAAGTCATCCCCATAAGCAGAAGGCCCGTACTAAAAGCACCCATCAAAAAGTACTTTAAACTAGCTTCATTACTCTTGATATTTTCCTTATCACTACCAGCCAAAATATATTGTGGGATTGAAAGGATCTCAATACCGATAAATAAGATTAGTAAATGATTGTATGAACTCAACATAAATACACCGACCATAATAAACAGCATAAGTGCAAAATATTCGGCATCATTCCGTCCTACTTTGGCGACGGATTTATTGAAAATAAGTATGTAAACGAAAGCACATATCGATATTAACAGGTTAAACCATGCTGCTTGCTTACCTACTGATAGCATATCGTTGAAGAAGGTTTTGGTTCCAACGGCATGTATGGCACTGAAATCTGAAGCCGTAACACCTACGAGCGCTAAAAAACATAAAACACCTATGGTACGAACTGCTGTTTGTTTAGAGATTAACCCTATGAACATCATTAGAACCCCCAATACAGCAGCTGCCACTATACCCATCATTCCACTCATAACTAATGCATTGTATTTATAAGGTTAAAAATAAGGTTAGGGTAAAAACCTATCACTAGAATAATACCGATAATAAGTGCCATCACCAACGTTTGCGCCCAATCTAAATCAGTAAACTTATCATTCTTCGCTTCATCAACTGGACCAAAAGCAATTTGTTGGATCATTCGTAAGGTATAAATAGCTCCAAATATGATGCTTAAACCGGCAAAAACCGTTAACCCTACTGCATATTGAGAACCACTTGTGAATAGCGATGAAAACATCATGAATTCAGCAGGGAAACTATTCGTAAGAGGTAAACTGATATTGGCAAAAGAAACAATAACCAGCGCTGTTGTAAAAATTGGTGCTACTTTGGCAATGCCCCCCATTTCTCTTAAGTCTTGTGTTCCAAAACGTTTTTCGGCAATATAAACCAACAACCATAGACCTAGAATATTAACGCCATGATTGAACATTTGTAATACGACAGCGCTAGCCCCTAAATGTTCTTTCCCAAGCTCGGGATAACTAAATAAGGCTGCACACATCAGGCCAATATGGGCAATGGAAGAATAAGCAACTAGTCGCTTGGCATTTGTTTGAACAAGTGCCATACAACTGGCGTATACAATACTAATGACACTTAAAATCATAACCGCCTCTTTCCAGTACTCTGCCGCTAATTGAAATACCGGTAGCAGCCATGTGATGATAGCAAACAAGCCCATCTTAACCATAACTGCACTAAGTACTATAGTCACAGGTGTTGCTGATTGCTGATAAGTATCTGGCTGCCATGTATGTAAAGGAAATATTGGCATTTTAATAGCAAAGGCAAGAAAGAACATCCCGAATAACACGATTTGTTCATTTACTGGTAAGTTATTACCCGTCGTTGTAAAAATCTCCCATGAGAAGTTTGGTGTAACCCCTTGCTGATGTACATAGATAATACCTACAAGCATTAATAAGCTTCCTATAAACGTATAAATGAAGAATTTAAAACTGGCTTTTATGCGATGCGGACCTCCATACATCGAACATAGAAAGTATACAGGGATTAAGGCGAGCTCCCAAAATATGTAAAACAAAAATGCATCGTTTGCCAAGAAAACACCTAGCAAGCCAGCTTGAGATAGTAACATTAAACCATAGAAACGTTTAGGTTGTTCAATATTCTTGGGATCTACAAATACAAAACTTAATAAAAATACCAAACCAGTAAGTAGACACATTAAAAAGGCCAAGGCATGAAAAGATAGATTGAAATTTGCTCCCAAAATAGGAATCCAAGCCTTTTGAAAAAGGAGATATCCATCAGTACCCAAACTGTTATAAGCAAACAATGACAATAATATAGTTGCAATACTGAATACGACACCAATAAACCACGACGTAGTTCCTTTTGTAAGAAAACTTGCAAGAGCTCCTAAAATAGGCAACAGTAGTAATATGACTAATATTTCACTACCCATTGCTTAGTAATTGTATAATGAACAATATAATCATGCCTAAAACCATAAGGAATAAATAAACACCCACCGAACCCGTTTGCAACAATCGTAATTTATCACTAGCAAAATGTACTAGTTTACCAATACCATTTACAGCACCGTCAATTCCTTTTTTCTCGATATTTGCTTCTACGAAAGCACTTAGTTTCATAAAAGGCTTTTGAATACCATTTTCATAAGCCTCATCCCAGTACCATTTATTCTCAAGGAACTTTTCAATTCCTCTATTCTCTTTCTTTGCATCGTACTTTTTATACGTACCCCAAGCTAGTAGGATTCCAATAATTGCTACTGCTACCGCAACCGCCATCATAATATACTCATGCGTATGAGACAAATGCATCACAAAAGCGCCTTGCATTACAAGAGATTTTTCTACAACGGGTGCTAAGAAATTCTCAATCCAGTGAACACCATGAGCGAACACCTCAGGTATTCCTAGAAACCCACCAATAACTGATAAAATGGCCAATACGATCAAAGGCATAGTCATAAGACTTGGGCTTTCATGTAAATGACTTTCAAGTTTTTCTCCGCCTCTAAATTTACCTAAGAAGGTAATAAAATATAAACGGAACATATAATAAGCTGTGAGCAAAGCAGCTATCATACCCAGCACCCAAAAGACCTTACCGTAGGCACCATGCGTAAATAAGTGCATCATGATTTCATCTTTGGAGAAGAAACCACTTAAAGGAGGAATCCCAGCAATGGCCAAACAACCTACCAAGAAAGTAATATGTGTAATAGGCATTTTGTTCTTTAAGCCGCCCATAAGACGTATGTCCTGTTCATTACTCATAGCATGAATCACTGAACCACTTCCTAAGAACAAAAGCGCTTTAAAGAAGGCATGAGTCAAAACGTGAAATACAGCAGTTGTATAAGCCCCTACCCCTAATGCCATGAACATAAATCCTAACTGGCTCACAGTTGAATAAGCCAATACTTTTTTAATGTCGTTTTGCCGAATAGCAATAGTAGCCGAAACGAGAGCAGTTGCCAGACCGATGACTAAGATAACTGTTTGCGCCGTAGGCGAGAAAGTAAAAATAAAATGAGCCCGTGTAATCATATAGATCCCAGCTGTAACCATTGTTGCCGCATGAATTAACGCACTAACTGGTGTAGGGCCTGCCATAGCGTCTGGCAACCAAGTAAACAAAGGTATTTGGGCACTTTTACCCATAGCACCTACAAAGAAACAAAGTGCAATTGCCGTAATATATGTAGGCTCTGCCAATCCTCCCTTAAATGACACAAGTTCCAAAGTATGGAAGTCTAGCACACCGACCTTGGCAAATAACAAGAACATCCCAAGCAAAAAACCAAGGTCACCTACTCTGTTCATTACGAAAGCTTTTCGAGCCGCAACGGAGTACTCTTTCTTATGATACCAAAAACCTATTAGTAAGTAAGAACAAAGTCCTACACCCTCCCAACCAATAAACATGATAATGAAATTGCTACCCAATACGAGCAATAGCATTGAAAAAATGAAGAGATTCAGATAAGCAAAATACTTGCCAAAACCAGCATCTCCTTTCATATAACCAATTGAATATATGTGAATTAGAAACCCAATACCAGTTATAATAAGTAAGAACAAACTGGAAAGCTGATCCACTCGGAATGCAAAAGGAATTTGAAGCTTGCCAACATGAATAAAATCATAAAGGTGAATATCGATTGCTTTGAATTCAGGAGTGCGCACTTCGAGGAAAATGAGTACACTTATTACAAAGCTTGCCAACACCGCCAAACTAGCAACCCAACCAGCTGCATGACCCAGCTGTTTTCTTCCCAGACCAGCGATTAAGAAACCAACTAAAGGAAACAAAGGAACCAACCAAATATTTGCTATCATCGCTAGGGTAATTAGTTTTTAAGTCGGTTAAGAATGTTAATATCTACAGATTGTACCTTTCGATACATCAATACTATAATAGCCAAGCCGATACTGACCTCAGCAGCTGCAACAACCATAATAAAGAACACAAATATTTGTGCATCACTATCACCATATAAAGTGGAGAACGCCACCAAAAGTAAGTTTACCGCATTTAGCATAAGCTCAACACACATTAATATAACAATGGCGTTACGACGCATTAAGACACCCATAACCCCTATGGAAAATAATGCTAACGACAGATATAAGTAATACTGAATGGGCATTGCGTATAGTGTGCGCAAAAATAGGGTAAGACGCTTTAAAATGATTATTTTTTAATTGATAATTGGTAATGATGATAGGGCTTCTAAAATTCTTGTTTACTAATACCCTAAACTCTTCATTATATGCTCAAAGTTCTTATTATTCTCAGGTTTATACACCTCGTCCAAGTCTATTCCATAAAAGCTACCAATACTTCTATAATAAAGCGCTTTGAACGGTTTTTGATAGCCCTTAAGAATATCATAAACCGTCGTTCCTAAATTTCTATTAACGGCCTTAACTAAATAACTACCTTGCGTTCTATTCAAACTACGCAGTTTGTCCTCAAAATTTACCTTAATTTCATGTTGTCGCCCTTTAATAAACCTCCGTTTCTGACGACGGTTCATGCCAGCAGTTTCAAGATCAATTTCATGAAACATTTTAACAGCCTTATCTACATAAGGCAAAATTACTTTGATATACTTCTTCATTTGATTATACCGATAACGCAATGTATCATTCCCAAAACGGTGATGGTTTACAATAACGACCTCATTCAAACGAATTCGATTGGTATCTTGATAAATCGGAAAAAGTTGCTGTGCCTTTATGCCACTAAAGAAAAAAGAAACGAACAATATTAAAAGTATATTTTTCACGTCACAAAAGTAGGACGCCTAAATGGACCCCAAAGTTTAATCCGCGTTAATCCATTAGCCTCGAATCTCAGCCTCAACCTCTTTCTCCAAAGCAGCAATTACTTTCTTCATCTCAGCATCAACGTCATGATCTGTTATCGTTTTTGTTTTATCTAAAAAAGAAAGCCTAACCGCGTAGGACTTTTTATTAGTACCAAGTTTTTCACTTTCGAATACATCAAATACATCTAGCTCAATCATTTTATCCGAAACGACTTTAAGAATTGCTGCCTCTACGGTAGAATATTTCACTCCTTTATCCAACACCAATGCTAAATCCCGATTTGTACCAGGAAACTTAGAAAGCGTCTCAAAACGAGGCTTGTGATTTTCCAAACTCGTTCGGATGGCCTTCCAATCCATATCGACAAACCAAACATTGTTTTCTATTCCAAAGACTTGTCTCTTTTCTTTAGAAACAGCTACTATTGAACCTAACTTCTTGTTTCCTAATTGGATTGTTCCGTCAGCAGTAAAACGAGCAGCTGGTAGTAAAGAAGACACTATACCCTTGCAGTAGAATATATCCACGGGCTGTGCTTTTCGACTCCAATGTTCCTCTTCTTGGTTACCAGATAGGTACAAACAAAGCCGCTCGCTTTCGATATAATGCCCTTTGCGATTCGCATAGGTTTTACCAAATTCGAAAAATTTTAAATCTTGATTCTTACGATTATGATTATGGGCAATACTTTGCAGTGCTGTCTCCAACATGCTTGGACGCATAACATCTAGTTCAGAGGTTAAGCTATTCATCATATGCACCAAATTTTCATTATCGGGGTAATACTTACTATTCGATATTGAATTGGTAATCATCTCATAAAACCCCTTACCTACAAGTATTTCGGCAAGCGTCTGTTTGACATTCTTTTTGTAATTCGTCTTTCCTACAGCATAACGAATCTCACCTGTAAAAGGAATCTGATCAATTCCATCAATCCGCATAACTTCTTCAACAATATCCGCTTCGAACTCAATATCCGGTTTCGCGAAAGGCACAATCAATTCCAAAAGGTCATCTTCTTCTTTTTGTAACTCAAAGCCAAGAGAATGTAATATTGTCTTGACTTGCTCCTTGCTATAATGTTTTCCCGCCAAAGCATTCATTGAACTGTATGCAACGGTCAATCGTTTCTTTTCCTTGGGTGTTGGATATACATCAACAATCTCGGAAGCAATAACACCACCGGCTAACTCGCAAATCAATTGAGCGGCTCTTTTTAAAGCATACTCTAAATTAGAGATATCAACTCCTTTTTCGTAGCGCGCAGATGCATCTGTTCTTAAATTATGATGAACCGAAGTTTTGCGAATGCCAATCGCTTCGAAAAAAGCACTTTCTAGAAAAATATTTTTTGTTACGCTTTTCACTCCCGAATCAATTCCTCCAAAAACTCCGGCGATACACATCGGACTACTGGAGTTAGCAATTACCAAGTCTTCCTGATTCAATACTCGCTCTTTCTCATCAAGTGAAACAAAACCTTCATTCTGATTAGCCTTTCGCACGATTATAGTTTGGTCCGTGATCTTGTCATAGTCAAATGCGTGTAAAGGTTGACCACATTCATGTAAAACAAAATTCGTAATATCGACTACATTATTAATAGGTTGTATGTCGATACTCTTTAGCTTATCTTGTAACCAAGTTGGAGATTCTGCGACTACTACATTAGCAATACTTAATCCCATATAGCGTGGACACTTTTCAGTGTCCTGAACATCAATCTTAAAGGGTAAATCTGCCTTTTGCTCCGGTAAAGCAAGCTCTGGTACTTTCATCTTAGTTGCTGCTTCTTTTTGATTGCTTACATAGGCTAATACATCTTTCATTGCACCCATATGACTCATAGCATCCATTCGATTAGGTGTTAAACCGATTTCGTATTGCACAATGGGCTCTGGTAGTTTATAATAGTCAGCAGCTGGAGTACCAGGTTTAACATCTTCGGTAATTGTTATAATACCCTCATGACTTTCTCCTAAGCCTAATTCATCTTCAGCGCAGATCATACCAAAACTTTCTTCGCCTCTAATTTTTGCCTTTTTAATTTTAAAGACATCCCCACCTTTGGGATATAAAGAACTGCCAACTGTCGCAACTACTACAGTTTGTCCTACATCTACATTTGGCGCTCCGCAAACAATTTGCACGGGCTCAGCTTCACCCAAATCAACTGTGGTCACCTTTAGTTTATCAGCATTCGAATGTTGCACACAGCTTAGTACTTTCCCAATCACAACTCCAGCTAATCCCCCAGGAATAACTTCTTTTTTCTCCATGTGCTCTACTTCTAAACCAACCGCTGTTAAGATCTCAGACATTTTTTCTTCCGAAATATTTTCATCGGTAAATTCTTTTAGCCACGAATAAGATAATTTCATTTCTTGCGAGATTTAAGGGGCAAAAGTAGGAATTTAAGTATTCAATTTAACCTAAATGTGGTGTTATCCTAATTGGATACACTACTCTTTTCAGTACATTTTGTCCCAAACGAATACTGTCTAAAACACCTCTTTTTCCAAATATTATTAAAACATTATTTCTGCACCCTATTAAAGAGAAATCGGATATAACAAGTGGATAAGCATATTATTTGTGTGAATAAGGGTAGACATTAACAAAAATCCTGTGGATTGAAATGTGAATTAGTGTTATATTCTACTTGAAAAACATTTAGTGAATTTCTTTCATTCAGAAAGCTTTTCTAAGCTTACATTCGATCTCCCATTAAAGAAAAACGCTAAAACTCATAAAATTCAATGGAATTAACCAATAAAAACATCAACACGCTAAAGAAGAAGAAAGGAAACGATATGTCTTCTTTAGTCTATGGTAAGATAGCACCTCAGGCACCAGAATTAGAAGCCGCAGTTTTAGGAGCTATTATGCTGGAACCCCAAGCTTTGGCAGATGTAATAGAAGTCTGTCAAACTCCAGATTGTTTTTATAGTGATGCTAACCAACGTATTTATGCAGCCATTCGGCGCATGTTTGATAAAGGGACTCGAATTGATTTCATGACCGTTTGCGAAGAACTTCGTAAATCTAGTGAGCTGGAGTTAGTAGGTGGTAGTTTTTATGTGACCAATCTAACAAGAGATGTCGTTAGTAGTGCAAATATTATCGAACATGCCCGTATAGTAGTAGAGAAATATATCATGCGCGAACTCATTCGTATGAGTGGTAGTGTGATTAGCGATGCCTATGAAGATGGCACCGACGTTTTTGATTTGTTAGATAAGGCGGAAAGCAATTTGTACGAGATTACAGATAAGCATTTACGCAGAAACTTCTCTTCTATTAGCAGTATTATCGCAAAAACATTAGAAGAAATTGAGGAACAAACAAAACGAACCTCGGATCTCACTGGTGTCCCATCGGGTTTTACTGAATTGGATAAGATGACTGCCGGTTGGCAAAAAACAGATTTGATCATTCTTGCTGCCCGTCCTGCAGTGGGTAAGACAGCCTTTTCGTTAAACTTAGCCTTGAATGCTGCTTTGCACCCGGAACCTGTTCCTGTAGCGGTTTTCTCTTTAGAGATGAGTGTAGGTCAAATTGTAAAAAGAATGCTCTCAGCTGTAACCGATGTTCCTTTAGGCAAAATTGCAAAGGGAAATCTTACAGATACAGATATGCGTATTTTACATGAGCGCAGAAAAAAGTTAACGGCAGCCCCTATCTTTTTAGACGACCAAGCAGCATTAAATATTTTTGAACTGCGCGCCAAGGCAAGACGACTTAAGCAGAAACATGATATCGGCATGATCATTATCGATTACCTTCAGTTAATGAGTGGAGGTGATGGAGGTAATACCAATCGTGAACAAGAGATTAGTAAAATATCACGAGACCTTAAACAGTTAGCTAAGGAATTAGAAATTCCGATTATCGCTCTTTCTCAGTTGAATCGGAATGTAGAAAACCGTAAGTCAGAAAACCGCACCCCACAGTTGAGTGATCTTCGTGAGTCTGGAGCTATTGAGCAAGATGCCGATATGGTAATGTTTATGTATCGTCCCGAATACTATCAACAACAAGGTGCAGGTGCCGCCGAAGGTATGCCTGAAGCTCCCAATGGACTTACTGAAGTAAGTATTGCAAAACATCGTAATGGTAAAACAGGGGTTGTGAAAATTAAGGCGGAATTAGAATACCAACGTTTTGAAGACTGGCAAGAGGGAGGTTTCAGTATTGACCGAGAAAGTTTCCCTAAACCCAATGCAGGACTTAGCGATAGACATCTAGGTGGTGGCAGTTCTCTAGAGATAGATGAACAGTATACCAAGCTAGGTAGCAAGGCTAATAATATGACCTTTGATGATGACGATAAACCTGAAGAGGATGAAGAAGATCATCCTTTCTAAAACATTAGCACCTTTCAATGTTTACAGTTTACAAATAACCTATGCTAACAAACAGCATCGCTAAACAAGGTTCCAATAGTCTAATGTACCAAGTTGCTTATTGAGCTCTCATTGTGCAAACGATCCAAACGTGCTACACCATATTCAGCTAGAGTGTTTGGCTTTTCGATTACGAAATAAGATCCCCTCGTAACACCTAACAGTTTCTTGGTATACCTATTACGTGTATTCTCAATTTCGTAAATAGCATATTGCTCCTCAGACTCATTAAACCATTTCAGCATCTTCATACCGTTTGTAGCATACTGCATTTGTACGGTTGGTCGTCGTGAAGGAGCCTTACTTCTACCATCGACTGATAACCAGTCCATTCTAGGCAATAAAGCTGGGGATTGATAGATCCTATTGCGGAACATCTGATTGATACCCATTAGGTTTCGTTTCATATACTTTATGCTATAAAAAGCACTTCCCTGTATCCCCTTGAATCGTCTTGTTTCTCTAATTTGATGTTCTATTTCACGTAAGTTCTGCCAAGCAGGTTTTTTGCCTTTCCCAAGCTTGTAGATTCCATGGCCAATGTACATATGTCTTTCATAAGCATATCGATTCCACCACTTAATTAACTCGCCAAAATCTACAGCTGCATGACCAGTTTCCCAATATAACTGTGGTAAACAATAATCAATCCAACCTTGCTTTTGCCAGAGTATTACATCCGCAAATAAGTCATCATAATTCGTTTGACCCGCCGTGGTTTTGCTCCCTCGTTGTGGATCTTTTGAGGCATTACGCCAAACACCGAAAGGGCTGATACCAAACTTTACATAAGGTTTCAACTTCTTAATTTCTTTATTTAATCGATAGACAAGTTGATTCACATTATTTCTCCGCCAATCATCCCTCGACAAGTTACTTGTATTATACTTTCGATAAGTTGCCAAATCAGGAAACTCAGTTTTACCAATTCGGTATGGATAGAAGTAGTCATCCATGTGTACCGCATCTATATCATAACGCTTTACAACATCAGTTACTATCTTAATACAATAGTCTTGTACAGCTGGTAAACCGGGGTTGAAATATTTTTTCTTCCCATAGTTCACAAACCATGTCGGATGCGTTTTGGTAATGTGGCTTGCAGGGTTTGGATTTTTATACGCATTCATTAAGGCTCTATAGGGATTAAACCATGCATGAAATTCAAGACAACGTTTATGCGCTTCAGTTACCATAAACGTTAAAGGATCGTAATAAGGGTTTGGTGCCATTCCCTGTTTCCCCGTTAAATACCGACTCCAAGGCTCGTAAGGCGATTGATAAAATGCATCGGCCACAGGTCGAACTTGAACTATTACCGCATTAAAATTATTTCGTTTTAATAGATCAAATAAATCCGTAATTTCTCGTTTTTGCTCTTCTGTAGTTAAATCCTTTCTACTAGGCCAATCAATGTTCGCAACTGTTGCTACCCAGGCTGCCCTAAATTCACGGATCGGCTCTTTTTGCCCAAAAGCCGTGAAAGACAATATGCAGATACTCACTGATAGCAAAAGATTTTTCATAGAATTCTGCGAATGTAGACACCCTCAATTTATTCTATCACAGACTTATAAACAGAAATGTGAATAGGATGCTTTTTCACATTCTTTTTTTACTTTTAACTATCGTGCGATTTGGTTTAATACTTTTTCTAGTCACCGTTATTACTTCCTCAATCTTTGGTCAGAGCGTGCCACTTGGTTTAGATGAACTAAGCTTCGATTTGAAGTATTGCGGTGGGGCCATTTATAAACATACGACCAAGGTGCATATAGAACCTCCACCATATTCTCAAGAGTTTGAATTATCTATTTCACATCGCACATACGGTAAAAGAGAGTGGGAACGAATAAATAATTGCCCTGTTCCTTCTATAAACTTTTGTATATCACAATACGGAGATCAATTGGGTAATGCTTTTTCTTTTTATCCAGGTATTGCATGGAGTTTTCTTCGTTCAAAACGCTTTAACTGGACCTTCAAGGTAGGTGGAGGCATAGGCATCGCTACTGAACGTTGGACAAGAGAAGACACCTTGAATAATTATCTAGGAAGTCGCTTAAACAATTTTACTACGATACAGACAGCCATCGATATTCCTTTATCTAAAAAGATAGATCTTCAAGTAGGTGGGAGAATGTCTCATATGTCAAATGGTGCTTTTCGCATTCCGAACTTTGGAATTAACTTATTTACCGCTTACCTAGGTATGAATTATTATCCAACATATAGGCAAAAAAGAATTACTGAGAAAGCCCCTAAACTCAAGAAAAGAAAAATTAGTATTGGCCTTCGATCGGCCATTGCTTGGGCGGAGCACGGCACCCCAAACGGGGCGTTACATAGAATTTACTCTCAGAGTATTTATGCATCAACTCCACTTAAAAGGAAGCACAATCTCTTTGTCGGCATGGATCTTGCCTACGACAATAGGGCGTTAAGTGGCTATAAATATGCCATGCTGAATGGCGACCTTGGCCAAGATGCAATGAGTAGTACGGTCTTTGTAGGTACTGAATTACTATATGGTCGTGTTGGTATTCCTTTCCAATTTGGTATCTATTTGAAAAAGCTAAGGAATCAAGATGCCATTTGGTACCAGAAGTTCGGATTTCAATATTATTTCTATAGGAATGACAAATCGCTTCTTAAAAGAGTATTTGCTGGTCCTTTGTTAAAATCAAACAAAATAAACGCAGATTATATAGAGTTTTGTGTTGGCGCTATGTTTTGATTACTTTGAGGTTTATATTTGCGCTTCGAATTCACGTTATGTTTAATTTAGTTTTATTTGGGCCTCCGGGCAGTGGGAAAGGGACTCAATCAGAAAACATTATTTCCAAGTTTGGTTTATTGCATATTTCCACTGGCGATATCCTTCGCGCTGAAGTTGCAGCTGAAACACCTTTAGGAGTAGAGGCTAAAAAAAATATGGATAATGGCGAACTAGTTCCTGATGAGGTTGTAATTGGCATGATTAGTAGCAAGCTCGATGCTCATCCAGATGCTAAAGGATTCATTTTTGATGGTTTCCCTCGAACAGTAGCTCAAGCTGAAGCTTTAGATAAACTGCTTGAATTCAAGAATAACCCGATTAATCTAGTGATTAGTCTTGAGGTGCAAGAAGAAGAACTTATCAAGCGTCTTGTTCAACGTGGTAAAGAAAGTGGCCGTAGTGATGATAATGAAGAAATTATCACAAACCGCATTAAACAATACCATGCTAAAACAGCTCCTGTTGCGGACTTCTATAAAACACAGGATAAACTAGTGAGTGTAGAAGGTATTGGTAGTATTAGCGATATTTTTGAAGCAATCAGTAGTAAGATTGATTTGAGCATTGCTTAAGGGGTTTATTAGCTTACCTTTAGTTCCATATTTTGGAAAAAGGAAATTTCATAGATTTAATTCGTGTTTTCTGCCGATCAGGTAAAGGAGGTGCAGGCAGTAAGCACTTTCATAGAGAAAAATTCCAACCTTATGGTGGACCTGATGGTGGCGATGGTGGTCGAGGGGGGCACATTATTCTTAAAGGAAATGAAAACCTATGGACCTTATTGCACCTTCGCTATCGCAAGAACATCTTAGCAGAGGATGGTAAAACTGGTGGCAAAAATGGAAGTACTGGAAAATCTGGTGAAGACATTATCATTGAAGTTCCGTTAGGAACGATTACAAAGGATGAAGAAACTGGTGAACAGGAAATAGAGATTCTTGCACATGGACAAGAAGAAATTTGGATTGCTGGTGGACGAGGTGGCCTTGGAAATTCTAATTTTAAAAGTAGTGTAAATCAAGCACCTGATTATGCCCAACCTGGTGAAGCAGGACAAGAGGGATGGAAAATATTGGAGCTTAAGGTATTAGCTGATGTAGGTTTGGTAGGCTTTCCTAACGCCGGTAAGTCCACTCTCCTTTCTACCCTTAGTGCGGCTAAACCTAAAATAGCAAACTATGCTTTTACAACTTTAGTACCCCAACTGGGTATGATTCCCTATCGTGGCTCAAAGTCCTTCTGCATGGCTGACTTACCTGGCATTATAGAAGGCGCTAGTGAAGGCAAAGGCTTAGGCTATAGATTCTTAAGGCATATTGAACGCAATGCAGCTTTATTATTTCTTGTTCCAGCCGATGCAGAGGACTATACAAAGGAATATGAAGTACTGCTTAATGAGCTAAAGGTTTATAATCCAGAACTTATGGATAAGGAACGTTTATTAGCAATTAGCAAAAGTGATATGTTGGACGATGAGTTGAAAAAGGAAATTGCGATGAGCTTGCCAAAGGACGTTCCTCATATCTTTATTTCTTCCGTAGCTCAACAGGGCTTAGAAGAACTCAAAGATCGATTATGGAATATGCTTACTATTTAGCCGTTCCATTTCCAGCTTGTAATTTAAAAACTGTGAGCAGCACATTATTATAGCGCTCAATTTGAAAAATGATTTCTTACGTAACTAAGAGACTGTATATCCCCTCTACATAAAAGGAGCAAACCACAATATGAATTTGTAATAAGATGAATCCATTCAACATCATTTCGTAAGTTAATAATTAGTTATCATGACTTCGGATAAAATAAACAAGAAAGTCTAACAGAAACTGATAACAGTAATACTTAACTTTAAGTAAAAGATATATGTAATGAAAAAATTACTACTCTTTCTTCTCGTCTTTCCTTTTTGTGTTAACGCACAAAATTGGCGTTCCGTACCTAGTGGACAACATAATATTTATAGAGTTTCTGTTAATGGAGTTGATTCAGTATGGAATAATTACCTAAGAAATATTTTTGTAAAAGATAGTATGATTGCTCTAAATGGAATGCAATATAATTTTTACCCTTCTATAAGAAGAGATGCAACTGAACTATTGGATTCAATAAAAGGTCCTACATGGTTGGGACGTTTTTTATTTAGAGAAAACAACGGAGACGAAATATTTCTAAATAAATACTTTGATACAATACGAATTAAGACGAAAGCAGGTCTCAATCAATCTTGGAAGTTCGGAACAGATAGTAGCAGTAGTAAAAACTTTGTTGCCACGGTAGTAAGTATGGACACTTTAAAAATAGATGGTACTTTAGATAGCATTAAAAGAATTGATATTCAAGCATACGCAGGCAATACACCCGTTCCTTCGATTTACAATGGCTATCAACTTGTTTTAAGTAGAAAGCATGGCTTGTATAAGGCCTTTGATTTTTATGGTTTCCCAAATTACGAGAAAGCCTCTCTATTAAATAACACAGCTTCGAGCAATGATCGATTTCCTGTACTACCCTATATTCACTACAGACTGGATAGTAACATTACAGGCCATAATAAATGGAATAGCGATCTACAATTTCAATACCAAGTTGGAAACTCTTGGATCATTGAAACCATGGGAACAAATTCTACTTATCCCTCATATAGTTTTGATTCAATTATTGCGGTAAATTCAATAAGTGTTGACACCATAATTATTACTGTACAAAGAGAACAAACATATTGGACCTACGTACAAGCCAATCCGAGTTGGATCAAACACCATACTACCGGTGTTTATACGGACACTATTCTTAAGGCGTATAATCTCTATTCATTAAAAAATGTTAAGTATGAGGATCAATCATTAGCATCTATTGGTGGGAATAGTACTCCATGGAAGTTTCTGGACTCGTACTGTCAAAATCGGTTTATATTCCGCGATACTTCAACTCAAATTACTGCGGTATCTGGGAATACTTTCTGGTCTAGACGCGGTTATAGTGGGCTCCATAATTTCGATATTGTATATAGAATGGACACCCAAACCCCAGGAGGTATGTCTTTTTATACGAAGTTCAAATATTATAACTTTAATGGATGTACATATGGAACATTCTTCCCTCTTGTACCAAATTCTGTGACCACCTTCGCCAAAAACAACGTCTTTAAAATATACCCTAACCCAACTTCTTCCCTTTTGCATATAGAATCAAATAAAAAATGGAACCAAATAGAAATTATATCATATCAGGGGCAAGTAGTAAAAAAAATCAAACGGGATCAGGATGTAATAAATATTGACGAATTACCCAAAGGGCTTTACTTTCTAAGGATATCAACTACGTCAAATAATTACATCGAAAAATTGGTCATAGACTAAATTTACGACCACTGCATAAATTTAATGTACTTCTCTCTGTCCTCTCCTTAACTTAAAAACAGTGAGCAGCACATTATTATAGCGCTCAATTTGAAAAATGATTTCATCCTCGCTAAAAATGGTATAGTCTTGTGGATGATATCGATAACAAGAAATAAAATAATCGGGATTTTCCTTTACATAGTCTACACGTTTCTCATCTTCAGGTTTTAGGATATATTCATTGAAAGCCCCACCTACAGTATTTGTACTAATTCGAACACGCTCTCTTTTATCATGCGCCATTATATATTCCATTCCTGCGCGATAACCTGTAGCCCAATAGTCCATTTCATAAGTATGGCGTAAATGATTTCGCGTGTTTTTGTCCTCAAGTTCTGTAAAATAAACTTGTGAATACGGATGTAAAATATAGATACTCCACGCATAGTGCAAAATGACATAGATCATAAGAGACCAACTGAGCCATCCTCCTTTTTTGTTCGTAATGAGCCAATTAAAACAGTATATGGCACAGAGCAATACAAAGGGCCCTAGGTAGAAAAATTGACGCCACGAATCATACAAATATGGTTTTAGTACAAATACACTTCCTAGACTTACCACCAGTAATACCCAGAACAAAAAATTGAACGTAAGTTCTGTATTCAATTTCTTTTCCCGTAAAAGTTGCACAGTCACTAAAACAGGTATGAATAGTATTCCAAACAGGCTAAAGCATATTATAACTATTGAATTATTCAAGCCAATCCAAGCCGGTAGATAATACCAGGGCAAAGATTTTGAATTCACAATTTCACCGAACAGCAAAAGATCGTCCGTCCAGCGGAAATGGATCATCGTTTGAATGGCACTCCAGAGGTTCGTGAAAGGATCATTCCATAAATAAGGCCATGTGATATACAAAAAAACAAAACTGAATACAAGAAATAAACCAAACCGTAAGATGTATGCGACCTTTATACGATGCCGCAAAAACTCGGTCAATACATATAAACCTACAATCCCAACAAAAATTAATCCGCTCAATCGCAGATTAAGCAATAGAGCTGTACAAAAAGATAACAGCAGAAGACGCCTTAAATTAGCTCGTTGATGATATAGATATAAAGCATAAAAGCATATTACGTACATTGCTAATGCCGGAATATCCTTTGTATTAAAAAAAGAATGAGCGTATATAACGGGTTGCAAAATATAAATCAGCAAACCCGCGCTGGCTAAAAACTGTTTTTTATAAATCCCTAAAAGCAACAGATAGAAACACCATGCGCTAAAAAGAAAAACAAGATGTGCAGCTATGTGTCTGAATTGAAAAACTTCTTGTCCTGATTTAAAATCTAAAAAATGTCCAATGGCGTACAGCGGAAGTTCCATAGCAACTCCATAGTCTTTATCCTTAAAATTTAATAAGGTGGTATCTCCTTCGGCTATGTATCGGTAGGTATACTCGCCTACATCAAATTGTGCACCTTCATCCCATGATAAACCATAATCATCATAGGTCATAAAACCAATAAGTCCGAAAGCAAGAAGGAGACCTATTGCAATACCATGTTTTATGATTGAATTACTTTTCATGCTATTTAACGGTTTATTCCTGTTTATCAGAAGTTGGCGTTCGTTTAAACACCGTGCAGATCACATTATTACTTCGTTCTATCTCATAAAAAAGCTGCTTTCTTGTAAAGGAATCAAAATCTAACGGATGAAAGCGATAGCACGTAACAAAATAATCCTCATTCTCACTGACAAACTCAATACGATTTCTTTGATCTGGATCAATTAAAAAAAGATTGTGATTGCCAGAGACCTGGTGCACCTTTATCTTTATTTTATTCGACATATCTTCTTTTAAAATCCTTTCGAAAGCTTCTTTGTAAGCAGTCCCCCAATAATCTAATTCGTAATGATGTCGTAACCAATTTCGTTCTTGCTTATTCATCACTTCATTAAAGTAAATATGAGAATAAGGAAATAGAGAAACAATATTCAATCCATAGTGAATAACAACGTATCCCAAGATAATAAAAGTTAAGACTTTACCTTTTTTGAAACTGTACAATCGCGATAATGGAAACAAAGCGACAATTAGAAAGAAGGGATATAAATAAAAGAATTGGCGCCATGCGTCATACAATACTGGTTTAAGAATCAGAATACTTGTAAGTGTTAGAATGATTAGAAGCAGAGAAAACCAGAGAAACTTTTGTCGAGCATTAAAGGACTTATTTTCTATATTTTTCACTAAGTAAATGATAAGGAGCACGCATCCTATTGAAAAGAAAATTGTTATGACTATTGAGTTCGTAATAACGATCCACACGGGAATATAGCACATCGGTAGTTTAGTGGAGGGAGTCATCATACCCATAAAATTTGTTTCTCCTTCCCATCTAAATGAAGTCATACTCTTAAAAGCATCAATAAAATTCGCTATAGGATGCTCCCACAAATAAGGCCACATCATCCAAACTAACAAACAAAGGGTAGAAAAGAAAATTGTAGAATGACTTAGAAAGACCTTCCAGTTCCTTTTCGCAAAAAAGTCAAGTAAAAAATAAAGTGATACGATGGCAACAAAAAATAAACCGCTTAGTCTAAGATTAATGAGCACACTGCAGCATGTACTAAGCAAGAGCAAATGGAATATCCCGTTCTTTCTATGATAGTTCCATAACGCGAGCATACAAACCACAAAAAAACTCATGAGAGGAATATCCTTTGTATTAAAAAAAGAATGCGCGTATAGGACAGGGTGCATTACATAAATCAATAATCCTCCTAGAGCCAATAAAGGTTTTTGATATATATAATATAATAAGAAATAAAAACACAATCCGCCCAGAAGAAAAAGGATATGTGCAACTATATGGCGCATTAAATAAATATCTTGGGAATCAGTATAGCCTAAGGTATTCTCTAAAAATACGAGAGGCAACTCTAGCGCAACCCCATAATCTTTGTCTTTAAAGGTTGATAATTCATCGCGTTGCCCGGTAATTTTGTCGTAGGTCTTATAACCTATATCTCGTTGTCCAAATTCATCCCAAGCAATTCCATAGCGCTCGTAAGAAAAGAATCCAATGATCAACAAAACAAACACAACAGCATATGACGCACCATGCTTCATAGAGCTAAAGTAATTAAGTTTACTGAGTTCTGTGAACATTTAATATCATGTAAAAGTATATTTCAAACTATCCTCTTTTAAGAATGCTATAACGTAGCACGGCCTTATCTTTATCGCTAGTAAAAGATGATATTCTAGTGAGCTTTTCAATAGCCTATCCATATATTTTCATTGTATTCTGTGTATTGCTAGGCACTTTATACACTTTTTTCTTGTATCGAAAAAAACAGGAACAGTTTGAGAACAATACCATCTTTTGGGTCGTGGCCAGTTTACGAACCCTATCTGTAGGTTTACTTGCTTTTTTGTTATTATCTCCCATCTTCAGAAGCCTACAGAATAAGGAAGAGAAGCCTACAATTGCCTTTCTCTTGGACAACTCCTCTTCTCTAAAGCATGCCTTTAAGGCCATCGACAGTATTGCCTATAAAAAGAATATAACAGATTTAATGAATCGCCTTGGCGAAGACTATAACATAAAATCGTACCATTTTGGCGAGCATTTAATTGATACATTGAAATTCAATTATCAAGAAAAAGCAACCAATATTTCAGCTAATCTAGAAGACCTAGTACAATCTTACGATAGTGAAAATTTATCAGCTGTTGTATTAGCAAGCGATGGAATCTACAATCTTGGCAGCAACCCTTCCTTAAGGAGTAGCGATTTTTTGGGTAGTATCTATACCATAGGTATTGGTGATACTACTATCCAAAAAGATGCCGCCATTTCTAGAGTTTTTGCTAATAAGACGGTTTATCTTAATGATAAGTTCTCAATTCGATCGGACATCTCAGTGTATGCAGGTCAAGGCAAACCACTTCAGGTAGACATTTATAGTCATTCTTCTGGTCGCGTTGTGGCCTCCAAGAGTATAAGCCCTAATAGCATGCGCTATGCTTCTTCGATAGAAACTATTGTTGATGCCAAACAGCCAGGATTACACCGATACTCCGTTCGTATTACTCAACTAGATAATGAGCTTAACTTGAGCAATAACGTTCAAGATGTTTTTGTAGAAGTACTGGATAACAAAGAAAAAATTCTAATCTTAGGACACGCACCGCATCCAGATATCGCTACCTTAAAAGAAGCCTTGTCCATTAACAAGAATTATAAGGTCACTGTAGCCACCGCCGGAAATATGACCGTTAGGGCAGCGGATTACAACCTGATTGTTTTACACAACCTACCCTCTGCGAAGTTTAATGTAAACTCTATTTTGAGCCAAGCAAAAACGGCGGGCATTTCCGTCTGCTATATAGTAGGTCATCAAACAGCTTTACCCTTACTAAACAAACAGCAAGATGCATTGCAAATAACTGCACGTAGTCCAAACAAGAGTAATGCACTTGCCAGACGGAATAAAGATTTTTCTTATTTTAAGCTAAATACTCCCAACAATATAAATTTCCCTCCATTAAGCACACCGTTTGGCAACTTCAAAGCGGGACCCAATACTCAAACCCTTTTCTTCCAGAATATAGGAAGTGTCAATACCGATTACCCCTTATGGGTTATGCAAACAGGTACACGTGCTAAAACAGCTGTTATAGCTGGTGAAGGTCTATGGCGCTGGAAAATGTATGACTACAAACAACATAAGAACTTCGATATCGTTGAAGAGCTGATTACGCAGACGGCACAGTTTCTTTCTGTTAAAAATGACAAGCGCAAGTTTAGAGTAAGCAGTTCTAAATCAATTTATAACGAAACCGACGCGATAAGCTTTGATGCTGAACTATTTAATGAGAGCTACGAGCTCATTAACACACCGGATGTACAACTACAACTGAAAGACAGCGCTGGAAAAACTATAGATTATACGCTGAACAAAGAAGGTGGTTCTTATGCTATTAACATTGGCTCGTTGGCCAAGGGACGTTATGACTACAAAGCTTATACACAGTTTAATGGAAAAACGTATAGTGCGTACGGTAAGCTTCAAATTATTGAACAAAATATCGAAGATCTTAATACAACTGCTGATTTTGGCATGCTGAAACAACTTGCAGAGAATCATAATGGCGCCTTTGTATTCAATGACCAAATTGAAACTCTTTATGATAAGATCAGAAAGGATAAAAACGTAAAAACAATTTTACGTAGTGAATTAACAACCTTTCCATTAATAGATAAAAAGTGGCTATTCTTTTTATTGTTCCTATTATTGGCCTTAGAATGGTTTCTTAGAAAACGTTTTGGATCGTACTAGACTTATTCCCACTCAATGGTTGCAGGAGGTTTGCTACTAATGTCATAAACCACACGATTTATACCCTTCACTTTATTTATTATATCGTTTGAAACCTTAGCCAAAAACTTATGAGGAAGATGTGCCCAATCCGCAGTCATCCCATCAACACTTGTAACGGCACGTAAAGCAAGTGTAAACTCATAAGTACGCTCGTCTCCCATAACACCAACGCTTTGAACAGGTAATAACATAGCTCCAGCCTGCCAAACCTGATGATACAAATTAGCATCCTTCAACCCTTGAATAAATATGTGATCAGCCTCTTGTAACATGCGTACTTTTTCACCTGAGACCTCTCCTAAAATGCGGATCCCTAAACCAGGACCTGGGAAAGGGTGTCGTTGTATAAAGGCATCATCAAGGTTCAATTCCCTCCCTATCTTTCTCACTTCATCCTTAAACAAATAACGCAACGGTTCAACCAGTTTCATATTCATTTTTTCTGGTAACCCACCTACATTATGGTGTGACTTAATCGTAACAGAAGGGCCATTGACAGATACACTTTCAATTACATCAGGATAAATAGTGCCCTGGCCTAAAAAAGCAACATCACCTATTTTGCTCGCCTCTTCGTCGAATATGTCTATAAAACCACCTCCTATAATTTTTCTTTTTTCCTCAGGATCACTCTTACCTGAAAGTTGTGTATAGAAACGTTCGGAAGCATCGACTCCAATAATGTTCAAACCAAGTTGCTCATACCCCTCTAATACCTCCTGAAATTCATTCTTACGCAGTAACCCATTATCAACGAAAACACAGGTAAGCTGATTACCAATAGCCTTATGAATTAAAGTTGCGGCAACGGTACTGTCTACTCCACCACTTAAGGCCATGACAACTTTCTCGTCTCCTACCTGTTCTTTAATTTCAGCCACTGTTTCCTTTACATAAGCAGCCGGAGTCCAATCCTGAACACAACCACATACACCCATTAAGAAATTCCCTAAAATTAGTTTCCCTTTCTGACTGTGCGTTACTTCAGGATGAAACTGTATTCCGAACCATGGGTTTGGTTTATCCTCCACTTCAAACGCAGCAATGGGAATACTATCTGTTTTAGCGATAACTCGAATACCTAATGGAAGTTCAGTAATTGTGTCAGCATGGCTCATCCATACTTCAGAACTTGATACATCCTTTAATAAGGGATGATTTTCTTCAATATCCACAAGAAGCGCTCTACCATATTCACGTGTAGAAGACTTTTCAACTTTTCCACCTAGGTTTTTTGTTGTGAGCTGTGCTCCATAACAAATCCCTAGTACCGGCACTTGATTATTAATCGCTTCAATATCCACTGTAGGATTATCAGGATCATTAACCGAGCAGGGACTACCCGAAAGAATAACCCCCTTTATACTACTGTCGAATTTGATTTCAGCATTAAAAGGGTGTATCTCACAGTAAATATTATGTTCTCTTACATTGCGCGCAATGAGCTGTGTGTATTGCGAACCAAAATCAAGAATAATTACTTTTTCATTCATAAATTCTAAGCTTGTGCGGTAGGTCCTCCAAACTGCATTGGCAAGCCTTGAGGTTCAGTATCTTTTATTGGGCCATTAATTTGTTCAAATTTCTGAACATTATCGGCCAATGCTTTCATTAGTCTTTTGGCATGTTGTGGTGTCAATACAATTCTTGATTTCACTTTAGCCTTAGGAATCCCTGGCATAACATTTATAAAATCCACAATAAATTCGGAGTTTGAATGTGTGATTATAGCCAAATTGCTATACGTCCCATCAGCCATTTCTTCAGTAAGTTCGATATTTAATTGATTAGGATCCTGTCCTTGTGGGTTCTGATCGTCTGCCATTATAAATTTAATTTGAGCAAAGGTACTATGCATTTAAGTAAGGTTTAAGACGGTATGAGTAAAATTCCGTATTTTTGGTAGGTCATATGAAAAGTATTCGAAATATTGTTGAGTTCTCTCTTTTCGGGGTTTGTACTTCAATCGGTGAAAAGTTAAACATTTCAATCGCTAAGATAAGAATGTGGTTCATCTATATTTCGTTTCTTACGTTTGGCTCTCCTATTATTATTTATTTTGTATTAAGTTTTTGGCGAAATATGCGCCGATATCATTTCTTCTACCGAAGAAATCCTATTAAGTGGATCTAAAAAAGCCTCCCGAGTAGGGAGGCTTTTTAATCTCATACAAGTTCTCTTATTACTTCACAGTAATCTTATGAGAACTAAATGCATCATCCGCATTTACTTTCAAAACATAATTTCCTGAAGACAATCCAACAACACTGATTTGAACATGATCAGTAGTTACATCCTTATGAACCACTTTCGAGATCAAACGCCCTGTCAGATCATATAGCTCATAAGCTACATGCTCAGCTTTTCTTTCTAACTCTACTTGAACGGTAACATGATCTACTGCTGGGTTTGGATAAACATTTACTTGGCCATCAAACGCATTTACCAAGTTAGATGTAGAAAGCGGTAGTTCAAATTGATTACACGGAGCTGAAATATCTGTACTCTCTGTAAAAATTTCTGAAATAGGAATCGTTTGATAAATCATCCAGTTCTCAAACTCTATATCGTATGTATCATCATTCTGCATAATGGTTCCAGGCTCTACATCACCTTGATAAAGCATGTGAAGGTCCGTACCACTTACTCTTTCAGGAACAGAAGGAAAAACCTCCTCATAATGCCTTGTACGACTTACGTTAACAGGGTATCCAAAGGTCGCACCTTTGTCATTTGATGCTAGCACCATAATATCTCTATAAGGTTGTCCATCGATACCTGATGGCCCTAACCAATAAGGATGTGTAGCGTCCAATTCTGTCTGGTCACCATCTACACTTGCTGCAAACGTTATGTAAACATCATCATTATTCTCATTTACAGTAACTTGAGGCATTGTCACTAAGCCTATTGTGTTGTAAACTGCATCGCCTACACCACTTTGAGTTGTGTAACTTGAGATTGTGTTAAATAGGCTATCTCCGTTACATAATGCGTAATGCAAAGCAAAAGCATTATCAACTTCTGCCACCGAATCAACAATTGTATTATAATACTGCATAGCAGAAGTAAACACAAAGAAATTATAACCCGTACCAGTACCATCTTTATAAACTCGTACTGTTGAAAAAGCAACATGGGCCTCACCATTTTTATCTAGGGCAACATCATGAGCCCCATCTATACTGAATAAAGTATCAGGCACGTTGTCACTGTTTGTATCGGTCATAACCATCCCGGCAAAGTCAAAATTATCTAAAGGCCAGTCCCAAACTACTTTCTTCGTCCAAGTTGCGCCATAGTCATTTGATCTCATCATAGTTAGATCTGTACCAATATCACCAAACGTAATCACTACAATTGAATCACGAGCTGCAATACTATATGAATTTCCTCCACCACGATAATGTGTAGAGCTATCAATAAGAGGCATTGGAATCATATTGTCAATCCAAGTGGCTCCATTATCGTCGGAGCGCGAGAAGAAATAACCATTTCTAATGCCGTTTGATTTTGTTGTTGAATCTTGCGAAGCTGCAATAACATATAGCCAATTTCCTGAAGTAGCTACATCGGGCCAAATTGCCGTAGATGCACTATTTAATGTGGTCATTGTAGTTGTCCAACCTGATGTTGCTTTCTCGCTAAGCATGATATCATAAGCTGCACTATGGGCAACATAGATCAAGTTCCCATTACCGTTAACCTCCATGGCACCAAAACCGGTACGTGTATTAGGTTCTAAACGAGCAGTTGGAGGTGCCCCCCAAGCAGTACCGTTATGGAACGCATAGCCCGTTCCTCTATCGGCATAACTAGAATTCGCCGTAACATTTTGTTCTGTAGACAAAGTCCATGCAGCATGTATTTCATTTCCAGTAACCATGATTCTGTTCTGAAGAGCTCCATTGGTTTGTAAGTCATACGTTGTTTTACCAACAACCCATTTGGTTCCAATTGTACTTGGAAATTCCTGTCCTACACCTCGATGCCTTTTGGTTGAAGGAGGAGGTGTTGGTCCTGGTGTGTAACTGTCTTGCGCCGTTCCATCATTAGCCTGATTTACTTGGCCTTGAGCAAAAGCATAACTCCATGTCGTGCAAATTGCCATTAAAAGTAAAAATATTTTTTTCATTCCTATTTAAAATTTAAACTATCCCAAATATAGTATAATCTTAAAGAAAGCATAAAGAAAAGTTAACAAGAGTTCAATATTCTGACATTGCCATTACAAAAAAAATATCGGTGTTTGAAGGCCATTTTAGGTGTACTTTTGCCTGCAGTATGAGTTGTGGAACCGCGGTACAAAATGACCGACCTAGATATAAAAAACCTGACTGGTTACGTGTAAAACTCCCTACTGGTGAGAACTACAAGCACGTACGCTCTTTGGTTGATCAGTATAGTTTACATACAATTTGCCAAAGTGGCAACTGTCCAAATATGGGTGAATGTTGGGGGGCTGGAACAGCTACCTTTATGATATTGGGTAATACCTGCACTCGATCTTGTGGTTTTTGTGCGGTAGCAACTGGAAGACCTGACCCTGTAGATTGGGACGAGCCCCAACGTGTAGCTGAAGCCATACATCTTATGAAGGTTAAACATGCTGTATTGACCAGTGTTGATCGTGATGAACTGAAAGATGGCGGAAGCATTATTTGGGCCAATACAGTTAAAGCTGTTCGTTCGCTTAACCCAGAAACCACCCTTGAAACACTTATTCCAGATTTTAAAGGTGAGAAGGAAAATATCCTTCGCGTTGCAGAAGTTGCCCCAGAAGTTGTTTCACATAATATAGAAACTGTGGAGAGATTGACGAGAAAAGTAAGAATTCAAGCCAAATATCATAGAAGTATGGAGGTTATCCGAACACTGAAAGAAGCAGGAATGCGCACTAAAAGTGGCATTATGTTAGGGTTAGGAGAAGCAAAAGAAGAGGTGATCCAAACCTTGCATGACCTTAAAGACAATGGATGCGATGTTGTTACAATTGGCCAGTACCTTCAGCCAACTGCTAAGCATTTACCCGTTACACGCTTTGTTCATCCTGATGAATTTGCTGAGTATCAAAGTATAGGCTATGAGATAGGTCTGGACCACGTGGAAAGCGGTCCATTAGTACGTTCCTCTTATCATTCCGAGAAGCATTTATTTAGTGGTCGTGAGGATTTTCTAAAGCAAAAGAATTAATCATCGTCTGTAAAACGGTAGGTGTCCTCATCTTCTGTAATGATTTTGTATATGTTGGGTAAATTCCTACCTAAACCATCGTAATCTAAACCGTAGCCAATAACAAACTTATCTGGGATATCAAAACCGACATAATCCAGTCGCAGTTTATTCTTGTGAACATCTGGTTTACTCAATAAAGTACATATTTTTATGCTTCTTGGTTCTTTTTCCTTCAAAGTTTCAAGAAAAGCCTGCATGGTATTCCCAGTATCAACAATGTCTTCTACAATGATAATATCGCGATTATAAAGGCTTTCTTCTAAACCAATAGCGGTAACAACATTTCCAGTAGATGTAGTTCCTTTATAAGAAGCTAGTTTAACAAAGGTGATGGTACAATCCATCCCAAGATGTTTGAACAGATCTGCGACAAACATAAAACAGCCGTTTAGGATTCCTAGGAAGATTGGATTCTTATCCTTGTAGTCTTCTGTAATCTCAATTCCTAATTGTTTGACTCTTTTTTGAATTTCCTCAGCGGGTTTAAAAACCCTAAACTCCTTTCCATGAAATTGACGTATCATATTCATATGTTTTAATCTTCGTATATGAGGCTGTCAAATTTTTTCTTAAGGTCCTTGACATCGTCGGAGACATTCTTGTCATCATATTGCCTCTTTGAGTTCATTTTTTTCTCCTTTGTTCTTCTTGCTTTTTCCTTCGCAATTTGGTTATTGTTGGATTGAGGTGAGGCAATCACCTTTTCCTGTCGCGCTGTACGTTCATTTAGTTTAAACAACGCATCTATTTCCTTTGAACCATCACCCATCAGTTCTTCTACTCTTCGCGCTTTTTCTAAGTTGAGAATTGGGGACTCTCCTTTTGTCGATGTTACCGAAGTTCTTACCGCATTAGGCCTTTGTTCCTTAACCAGAACCTTTTCCTGCTGCGCTTTTTTCGTTATCCCTTGCAGCTCATCTGTTTTTTTCGAAATTGGTCTTGCTATAACATTTTCCTTGGTTGAGGTCGACGGGCGCTCTTTTTGAGTCTCAACAGCGACAACCGCTTTTTTTGCACGAGCAACGGGCTCATCTTGTTTCGAAACTTTCAGAGGCATTGGTGTCTCCACCTCAACTGTTACAGGTTTTTCAACCTCTTTCTTGGCCGTAAGCACTTCTTTGACGGCCTCTTCAATGCGTTCTTTCTTGACAGCTTTTTTATTCTTAAGCTTAGAGGCCGTAATCACCTCATCACCACGCAGTCTTGGTGTTTTACTTGATCTAGCTTGTAAGTAAATTTTCTCATTAACGGCAGGCTCTTCACCTTCATACAAGTTATTATAGATATACAAATATTTTAATTGAACACCAACGTTCTGAGATATACTGTGCATGGTTTCTCCTTCCTTTACTCTATGAAACATTCGATCACCTTTTCTAGCCTTCTTTTTTAGGTAGATAAACATGTCTTCGTAAAGCGGCTCATCTTCTAAATCATTAATCGCCAATAATTTGGCATACCTAATATTATACTGAACCGCTTCGGGTAATAGATAATCACCTTTATGCGCCCAGAAACCGCTTCTCCCATTTTTGACCATCACCTTGTCATACACTCTTTTTACCTTGCGCCTCATCTCCGTAGTTTTAGGCGCTACTTTTACTACCTCTACAACTTCATTTTGTACAGGAATTTCTTCAGGCTCTTCTATCACTTGATCTTTTTTGGGAACAACTTCTGCTTCAACTTGGTCTATTTTAGACAGGGCTATTGCTTCGTAAGTATATTGCTGTAGATTATACTTTTCTATCAACTGAATAAGCCGAACAGCATACTTTGGATTTGTTGCATATCCCGCTTTTCTCAAACCCTTGCACCATGCCTGATAGTCCGTAGGTTCTAAATCAAAGAGAAAACGATAATGTGCACGATCTCTAAGAAAATTTGAATGGTCAATATATGAGTCTTTAGCCGATTTATACTTTCTAAAACACTCATTACGTCTATCATCATCATGTAAAAAGGTTTCACCAGTCCATTCCTTCTTACACTTAATACCGAAGTGATTATTTGCTTGAGTACATAATTCACTTGTACCAGAACCAGTCTCTAAAATACCTTGAGCCAAGCTAATGGAGGCAGGCACTCCTGTACGGATTTGCTCGTCCATAGCCCAATACTTAAACTGTTCTATGTAGCGCATTTTTTTTGTATCAAAATCTTGCGCTTGAGTAGGGATGCAATAAAAAATAAGTGTAATAAAATATAATATGCGTCTCATGATTCTTAGGTTCGTCTCTACTCACAAAACTATTACAATTTTCTGATAAGCATCAAGCCATCCCTAAGCGGTAACAACATGTTTTCAACGCGTGTATCATTTTGGACTTTCTGGTTAAAGGAGGCTAACGCTTTACCATTTTTACTCGCCATTTCTGGTGTCAAAACTTCACCATCGTAAAGAACGTTATCAGCTAGAATCACAGCTCCTACAGGCATTTGTTCAATTACAAGATCAAAATAATTTGCATAATTTATTTTATCGGCGTCTAAAAAAACTAGATCAAATTGGTAGTTCAAAGTGGGGATAATATCCAAGGCATCGCCCAAATGCAATTCTATTTGTTCTGTTAAATTTTCTTTTGCAATGAACTCATTTTGAATATCCTCAAGGTATTTATTGTTATCTATCGAAATCAATTTCCCACCACTTCTCAGACCGCTGGCCATACATATGGCAGAATACGACGTATAGGTTCCAATTTCTAGAATATACTTAGGTCTAATTATTTGGCTTATAAACTTCAAGAACGCCCCTTGCAAATGACCACTAATCATCTGCGGTACGGCAACCTCCAAATTTGTTTTCCTATTTAGCTCATATAAGTTTTTTGATTCTGGTGTTGTATGCTGCTCGGCATAATTGTAAATCTTCTCTAATTCGTCTTTTAGCATAAGTTTATTAAGTGGGCATGTTAGAAATTGAGGCATGGTCTTTATTCAATATCACCGCAAGGTATAGTCCGATCCAAGTGAGTAATCCATTTAGCAGCAGAATAAGGAATCCAAGTTTAAACCCACTGGCCGATAAGGTTGTATCGATTAGGTAGGTGAATATAGGCGCCGCAATACAAATAATAGGAATCAACACATCCTTTGGTTTCAGTTTAGTAACAATACCAAAGAAGAACATCCCCAGTAGTGGGCCATATGTATAACCTGCTGCTTTGAACAGATTATTAATAACTGAATCATCATTTAAATTTTTAAAGATGATAATAACAATTAAGAGTACGAGCGAGAAACCAATATGTACAAGGTACCGACTGCGTCTAGGAATTTTATCTTCGTCCTGCGGCAAGATGTCTACACAAAAACTGGTAGTAAGAGCGGTAAGTGCTGAGTCCGCACTAGAATAAGCCGCTGCCATTAGCCCAAGAATAAAGCAAACCCCTACTAAAGGAGGAAAATGATTGACTGACAAAAAAGGAAATAATTGATCCTTTTTATAGCACTCCTGATCAAGCAATAAATTACAATCCTTAACAAGCCCTCCAGTTTCATTATAGTTGAGACCACCTATTCCTTTTTGTTGAGCATATAAATATAACATAGCTCCCAAAACAAGAAATAAGATGTTTACGATTACTAGAGCACTGCTCATCCAATAAACATTTTTTTGTGCTTCTCCAATGTTCTTACAACTCAAGTTTTTTTGCATCATATCCTGATCCAAACCTGTCATAACAATCGTAATTAGCATCCCACTAAGAAACATCTTAATGAAGTGACTGCTAGCGCCAAAATCCCAATGGAATGTTTTAGAGAAAGGGCTTGTAAGCACTTCATCTATAGTACTACCCACGCTCCAGTTAAGATCAGAGGCAATAAAGATGACTACTGCTATAGCAGACACAAGCATGAAGGTCGTTTGCAGCGTATCTGTCCAAACAATGGTTTTAATCCCACCTTTAAATGAATAAATCCAAATTAATATGATGGTTATAGCTACGGTCCATTCAAATGATATTCCATATTGGCTTAGGATAAATCGATCTAGTACCATGGCTACTAAGAACAGACGAAAGCTGGCACCAATGATTCGTGAAATAAGGAAATAAATAGCACCTGTTTTGTAGCTCCAAAAACCAAAACGATTTTTGAGATAAGTGTAAATAGACGTTAAGTTCATTTTGTAGTAAAGCGGTAGCAGCACTTTGGCTATTACAATATAACCAAGTACATACCCAAGTACCATCTGTAAATAACTCCACGCTCCCGTTCCAACAGCCCCTGGCACAGAAATGAAGGTTACGCCAGAAAGTGATGCTCCTATCATACCATAAGCCACCAAGGCCCAATTAGAGTTTCGGTTTCCAATATAAAATGAACTATTATCACTCTTTCTAGAAGTGATAAAGCCTATAATAATCAATAGAAAAAAATATCCGATAACACAACTAAGAAGTAATGTAGTACTCATACTAGCATTTTAATTTAGCAGTAAATATACTAGATTGAGATTTGTTAGGTGGCTATAAATTTCAGTTGAATTCAAAGTTTAGACTCTTTTCTCCTTTTATTGTCATTATTGCTTGGTTTATGGTTAAAATAAAAGATATAAATGGTTGTAACGTTTGACTTACCTTTTCGTCAAGTAAATTCGTGTAATTCTATAAATATTCATTATGAAAAAAATATTATTCTTTGTTTTATGTATCGCTTCACTTCAGTTAAGTGCACAAACCTGGACCCAACTTGCAGCACCACCTTCTTCCTATGTTGTTAGAAATCACCCAGTTACCTTTTCTATAGGAAATTTTGCTTATATCGGCACTGGTCTTTCGAATAGCAGTGCACTTTTAAATGATTTTTATCGTTATGACCCTAGTAATGACTCTTGGACAAGTCTTCCTAACTTTCCAGGTGGTGCTCGAGGTTTTGCTTATGGTGTTGAAAATGATGGTAAAGGTTATCTTGGGTTTGGCCTAGGTACTTCTAATAATTACTACAACGATCTTTGGGAATTTGATCCTGTTACAAATAATTGGACGCAGTTAGCTAGCTGCCCAGGATCAGGAAGACGTCACCCGGCCATGGTAACGACCACAGGTAAAATTTTTGTTGGTTGTGGAGATGGACCAACTGGTAACTTAAAAGATTGGTGGGAGTATGATATTGCTAGCGATACTTGGACAAAAAGAGATGATCTGCCTGCTCCAAGACGTCACCACCCTTATTTCTTTTCAATTAAAGATGAGGCTTATGTTGGTTTTGGACATAATGGGAACAATATATACAAGGATATGTACAAATTTAACCCTTCAACTTTATCTTGGTCTGCAATTGCAAGCCTCCCTGCTCAAGGTAGGGTTGCTGGTACTCAATTTTCGTACGGTGGCAAAGGTTACTTGCTTAGTGGGCAAGGAGAAGATCATTTAAATTTACCTACTGGTGAATTCTGGGAATACGACCCTGCCACGAATAGTTGGACAAGCCTAACTCCACATCCTGGAACAGGTCGTTGGGCGCCTGGTTCATTCTTGATTAATGGTACTTTGTATTTAACTAGTGGTGCTGGTCAAGGAAATGCTCAGATCGATGAACGTGACATATGGAAGTTTGATATGCCTTCTTTTGCGGTTTCTGTGGATGATGTAGAAAAAGCAAATATCAAATTCTATCCGAACCCTGCTACAGATCGTCTAACTGTTTCTGCGGATGTTCATACTGCAGAGATTGAAGTATACAGTATTTACGGTGCTAAAGCCTCTGTACGTGTAAATAGACGAACAACTAACGAAGCAATATTGGACGTTTCTGGTCTAAGTGCTGGTGTCTATATTTTACACTTAAAAAATGAAGATGGCATTCGAACTCAGCAATTTGTAAAACAATACTAAGCTAATAGTAGCCAAAATATTCTTTAGAGTATTGAGCATATTCAATACTAATCTCATCGCCCAACTGCCACTTCTCGAAGTCAGTTGGGCTTACTTCTATAGTGTATTTATTAGGACTGGTGAGGTAAAAATGATATGTATTGTTTAATTTCATATATTTCTTCTGCTTGACATTCGTAAGTTCGACAATTTTATTTTGATACAATTTGTCTTTAGCATAACCAGCTAGCTTTTCGCGATACGAAACATATGCAATAATGGATACAAAGATCATCATGGCTATAAGACCTACAAAATATGCTTGATATAATGAATGTGTCGATACTTCGCCCTCCTGCTTAAATAGTATCATACCAATACAAAAAACTAGGGGTGATAGCGTCCCTAAAATTAAGAGTATATTCATTGTACGCATGTAAATTTTACTTTCGGACCGGTAACGCCGAAGGATAAATTCGAGTTCATCAGTATTTAAAGGCTGTAGCTGCTGCATGCGTTACTAAAATAACGAAAATATCGCCCGAAGATTGGTTCTCAAAAATTGAATTGACAAAAGCACTTTTTTTATTAAAAAACAATACCTTTGCCGTCCCATAAATAAGCGGGTGTGGTGAAATTGGTAGACACGCTAGACTTAGGATCTAGTGCTTCACGGCTTGGGGGTTCGAGTCCCTTCACCCGCACTAAACAAACGCTGTCACTACTGTTCTGAACCTTCAGGATGTCGAAGTGTCAGCGTTTGATATTTAAAATAAGCTGATATTATGGCCACAGTAGCACAAGAAAACATCGGAACGCATCACGAAAAAATCATAATCACCTTAGCTAAGGACGATTATGTTCCAGCCTTTAACTCTACATTAAAGAAACAGGCAAAACAGGCAAACCTACCTGGTTTTAGAAAAGGGATGGTACCCGCAGGTATGCTTAAGAAAATGTACGGACCTGGTATCTTTCAGGAAGAGGTTTTACGATTAGCGGGTACTGAATTAGAAAAGTACCTTATTGAACAAAAAATTGAATTTTTAGCTCGGCCTTTACCTGCAGCATCTCAAGCACAATTGAAGCTTGACATGAATAGTGAAGGAGACTACGTGTTTGAATACGAGTTTGCTGCGGTTCCTGAAATGAAATTATCGTTATTAGATAAAAAGGAAAAATGGCCTCTTCACCAGGTTGAAGTAACAGAAGAAATGATCAATGAGGAGGTAGAACGCTTTCGCTACAAAGCGGGCAATATGCAAGATGTAGAAGAAGTAAGTGTAGAGGATAATGTATTAAATGTTTCGATAAGAGAAGAAGGAACCGAAGATGAGGCTAAAGAAAATTCTTTGTTATTGAAATATTTCACCAAAAAGGCTCAAAAGGAATTAATGGGACAGAAGGTTGATGGCAGCATTAGCATGAAAATAAAAGATATGCTTAATGAAGATGTATTGCCCGCCATTATCAAAGATCTTGACCTAGACCCAGCAGTTGAGGAAAATAAGGATAAAACATTCACGTTTACCTTAACTAAAATCGGTTTGGTTGAAAAGCCAGAATTGAACGAAGATTTCTTTAAACAAATCTATCCGAATCAAGAAATAAAAACAGAAGACGAATTCAGAGCTCAAGTAAAAAAAGATATTGAAAACTACTGGAGTAGTCAAGCTAAGAACTTTCTTCATAATGAAATTTATGAGCGATTTATTCATGAAACTACATTCGAATTACCAAATGAATTTCTTAAACGTTGGTTGCTTGTTTCGGAAGACAAGTATCAGACCATGGAAGATGTAGAGTCAAACTATAGCAATTTTGAACATGGGATTCGTTGGGAATTAATCCTTAAAAAAATTGTTGAAGAAAACAATATCGATGTAACGAAAGATGAGATTGAGACGGCCGTTAAAGCCCAGTTACAACAGTACTTTGGTGGTCAAGCCTTTGATGAGACCGCTGAATGGGTTCAACAGTTTATCAATAAACAAATGCAGGATAGAGATACATATGAAAAAACATATCGACAAGTATTAAACAATAAAGTATTCGATTTCTTAGAGCAAAAATTTGAAACTGAAGAAAAGAAAATAGCGGTTGAGGACTTCATCAAATTACCTCATTCGCACCAACACTAATCCTGAAGAAAACAAAGCATTTGAAAAGCTCCTTTATAAAAAGGGGCTTTTTTTTAATAAAGTACTTTTTCGCATCTAATTAAATTATCTTTGTATTTAATTAAAACAAGAAGCTATGTTATCTCAAAAAATGAAAGATGCTCTAAATGAGCAAGTGAAAATCGAAGCACAATCATCTCAAGTATACTTGGCTATGGCCAGTTGGGCGGAGATTCAGCCTGGTATTGATAATGTTACAGCATTTTTCTACCGTCATAGCGATGAAGAACGTATGCATATGCTTAAACTTATTCATTTTATTAATGACCGTGGCGGTTTTGCAACAATTCCGGCCCTAGAAGCACCTATGCAAACTTATCCTTCTATTAATCATGCCTTTAAACAACTTTTAGAACATGAGATGATGGTTTCTAAAAGTATTAATGACTTAGTGGACCTCTCATTACAAGAGAAGGATTACACGACACATAACTTTTTGCAGTGGTATGTGGCAGAACAAATAGAAGAAGAAGCGTTAGCACGTACCTTATTAGATAAACTAGAGCTCATTGGCGATGAGAAATCAGGTCTATACTTATTTGATAAAGATATTCTTACGGTGAATGTAGAAGGTGAATAACCTGATTAATTCATTTTATAATCAAAAACAAAAAAAACGTAGCTAGGCTACGTTTTTTTGTTTTGAGATAAAATCTATTTATAATACGGACTTAATCTTACCAATAGCCGCTATACGTTCTTCTGCAAGTTTAATGGCAGCTGCCTGATTGGTTAGGTTCTCAGCCTTGGCCTTATCGAAAATCATATGCATACGTCCATAGATCTCTTCGACATCGGCGGTTACCTTCTGTTCATTATAGACTCCATAAGCCTCTGCCGCCACATTCATTAATCCACCAGCATTAATTAAAAAATCCGGAGCGTATAAAATATCCTTTTCTATTAGAGCCTTACCATGAATATCCTCGTTCTTTAATTGATTATTGGCGGCCCCAGCTATAATCTCACATTTTAATTTAGGAATACTATCATCATTTATAGTTGCTCCTAAAGCACATGGAGCATAAATGTCAATATCAATATTGAATATCTCGTTAGGATCTACAACCTTGGCTCCATACTGGTCAACTGTTTCTTTAATTTTCCTTTGATCAATGTCAGAAATCAGCACTTCGGCTCCAGCCTTTGTCAAATGATCAACGAGATATTGCCCCACATGTCCTACACCTTGAACAAGAATTTTCTTTGCACTCAAGGAATCATTCCCCCATCTACTTTGCGCGCAGGCTTTGATACCAACAAACGTTCCATACGCTGTGAACGGAGAAGGGTCTCCACTCCCCCCCATATATTTCGGTATCCCAGTAACATGTTTCGTTTCCATATGAATATACTCCATATCCTTGGTACTGGTGTTAACATCTTCTGCTGTAATATATTTACCTCCTAACGAGTCTACGAACTTGCCATATCTACGCCATAGCGCTTCACTTTTGGTGGTTGGATCTCCAATTATAACAGCCTTTCCACCCCCTAAATTTAAACCAGAAATGGCCGCCTTATAGGTCATCCCCCGAGACAACCGCAAGGCATCTGTAATGCCAGCCTCTTTAGTTTTATAGTTCCACATTCTGGTTCCTCCTAAAGCGGGCCCTAAGGTCGTATCATGTATTGCAATAATAGCATTTAGACCTGTGTGTTTATCATGACAAAGCACAACTTGCTCGTGCTCCAATTCTTCGATTTGATTAAAAACAGTTTGCTCCATAACATCTATTAAATGGGATCGCAAGATAATCCATTTTGATGGAGTTGTAAGATAAGAAGAACAATTAATCCTCTAAACCGTCAAAGTTCAGACCTTTTAACTGTGCTCCAAGCAAGGTTTCCGATGTTTTTTTGGGTTCATGGTTCTTTCTACGATTCCCTTTCTCATAAGTCTTACCCTCTTTCCTTCTTTTTTCACGTTCAGCCTTTCGTTGTGCCTCTTTTTCTTCACGCTCCTTGGCTAATTCTGGATTACGTTCTTCAGCTCGTTTTTGCTGATAATAGAGTCGTCCTCTTTCTTTTTTGTCTGCATCAATTTTGAGCTGTACATCATCTATTTTCCTTTGGACCTTTGCTAAATTAGCTTCCGCTTCTTTTAGAATCTTTTCATAACGTTCTTGACTTTCAAAAGCATTAACGCTTGGTGCTATATTCTCCAACCGTTCTTTGGCATCTGCAACGACTTCTTGCTCAATACTCAGTTCCTTTTGGAGTTTATTAATAAACCCTATATTTCGTCCAATTTTTGCATTTAATGCTTCCAGAATATCTCCGCGCTCGGCATCTCGAACAGAATCTTTTCTTTCAAAAAAGTGTTTTCGTGCACCTATGAAAATATCCCATTGTTCGTTTGCTTGTTTCCTAGGTGCATATCCAATAGCTTTCCACTCTTCCATTAACTCATGAAACTCTTTCGTTCCTTGGTCAAAATCCTTAGTCTCCTTTAATTCTTCAGCTCGTTTTGCAAGGGCCATTTTCTTTGCCAAATTATCTTCTAACTCCACTTTACGTTTAGCAAAATGATTTTTCTTTTTGGTAAAAAAAGTATTTCTTGCTTCATTAAAACGGTTCCATACATCATCACTTTTATCTTTACCGACTCCACCTATCTTCTTCCAAGCTTCTAAAAGCTCGTTCATTTTCTCAGTTGTCTTATTCCAATCCTCGCTATCTTGTATAGCTATAGCCTGTGTAATTAAGGATTCTTTTTCTCTTAAGTTTGATTCGAGGTTCTCTATGAGTTCATCATAAAACTTTTGTTTACGTGCATAGAAATAGTCCTTTGCTGCATTATATCGCATCCATAACTCCTCACTTTTGTGGCGAGGCACAGGACCAATTGCCTTCCAGAGTTCAAACAACTGTGCGTATGTCTCAGTTGTCTTCCGCCAATCTTCACTTTCCTTTATTCCCTCGGCACGTTCACATAGCTCGATTTTCTTGGAAAGGTTGACCATTAGATCCTTCTCAAATTCCTTATGATGTTTAGACTTCTCAATAAAGAAATCATTTATTAATTCTTCTAGCCGTTTCTTCAACCGCTCGTCGTCCGGATGTGGAACTTGTGGCAATTCGCTAAACGCTTTTCTAATTTCAGTAAGTTTAGCCGTTGCTTCTTTCCAGCTTTCAGGTTCTTTTATGGCTTCCAACTCATCACACAATTCAAGCTTATTTTTTACAACCTCTAAGACACGCTCTTCTATCTTTTTTTCTATTGACACGATTTCATCGTATAATCCATCATAATCACCAATAGCCTTTGCTTTGCTGAAATACGATTTCTTGCGCGATAGCTTTCCTGCTAATCGAGTAATCTCAGTCTCCTCTTCGAACAGTGCTTTAAATTCATCCCATTCCTTTGTAATTTCATCAAATTTTTGAACAAGTGTTTCCAAAACTGCTTCTTGCGTAGTTTCATCTACCTGGGCAATTTCTCTTTGCTTAAACCACTTGGTTTTATTCAACAGCACCTTACCCTCTTCTATAAAATAAAATTTAGACATCGATATAAAAAGTTGGTTCACAAATATAACGAAAAGCCTGCGTTTTCTAGCCTTACGTAATAAGTAGGCATTACTTACGTTTTTCGTGCTGTAACATTAAAAACTCTTCAAATTCATTCAAAGTAAACGAGCTTAAATTCATAGCTGGTGTAAGCATTCCCTTTTGAGCTGCCAAAACTCCATATCGGATATCATCAATACCTTCCGTACGATGCGCATCTGGATTTATACTAAGTAATACTTCTTTTTGTATAGCGTAATCAACCCATCGCCAATCAATATCCAATCGTCTTGGATTTGCGTTAATTTCTATAACTACCTCATTCGCAGCACACGCATCAATTATCTTTTTATGATCAATAGGATACCCTTTACGCGTTATGAGCAAACGTCCAGTTGGGTGTCCTAATATAGAGGTGTACGGATGCTCAATAGCACGAATAAGCCTGGTCATGGCTTTCTCTTGAGTCATATTCAAGTTTTGATGTACAGAGCATATCACTAAGTCAAAACTTTCCAATACTTCATCTGTATAATCCAAACTTCCATCTCCCAAAATATCACACTCTATACTCTTAAATATTCTAAAAGGTTTTAGCTTGGTGTTCAGCGCATCTATTTCAGCCTGTTGCGCAATAATTCGTTCTTCTGAAAGACCATTGGCGTAGACTGATGTCTTAGAGTGATCACTTAAAACGAGGTACTCATATCCTTTATCTATGCAAGCCCTCGCCATTTCCTCAATAGTATGTACTCCATCGCTCCATTTAGTGTGGCTATGAATAACTCCTTTAATGTCTTCAAACTGTATAATACTTGGAAGCTTTTGTTTAGCAGCAGCCAATGCCTTTGGATTATTACGTAAATAAGATGGCATTATATCTAAGTGGAGTCGTTCAAACTTTTCTTTCTCGGAATCAGAAGAAGCTATTTTTGAGAAGTCCAATTGCGCTTGCAGTTCTTCAGAAAATGAATGAACAAACTCGTATTTGTCAAACTCATCACCTAGAACATAACTGAACTTAAAAGTAAGTGCATCCCGATACAAATAGGTACGTTCGTTTTTTTCTTCTTTCTGAAGCGCCCAATCTTCTTGTGGTAATTCTAGAATCTCCAATGAACCTATCAGAACATGAAAAGAGGTGACTGTTTCATTCTGCCAATAATAATCTCCAAGAATTTTAAATGTAGCTGTAGGCAATAGTTCTTGAAGCATCTTTAGTATAGAAGGAATTATATCCTCTGCCTGGCTCCACAACAAACTACCGCGGTTGGAAAAATAGAAAGCAACTTTTTCTTGTATCGATGTTTGAGTTTTAACACCGAAGCCTTTTAATCCGATTAATCGATTCTCATTACAAGCATATAATAAAGCACCTGGACTATCAATTTCCAATTCCCTCCACAGTTGTCCAATTTTTTTTGGTCCGATACCCCGAATAGACAATAGCTCCAAAATACCTTTGGGTGTTTTTGATTTAACCGCCATCAACTCAGGGAGTTCCTCTGTATCCATCATTTCGAGAACAGCATTGATAATTCCCTTTCCGATTCCATATTGTCCCTCTAAAGCTTCAATTCCGGCCTCTTCAATTTCAAAAGGTAATTTGCCGATTACGAACGCGGCATTTGTATAGGACTTTGCCTTGAACGATTGTTCATTATGAATATCCAATAATTTAGCCAAGGTTGAAAACTGTGCTGAGATTTCTTTATTCGTCATTTCAGGAAATCAGTTTAAAAATCTTTTTGACTTCGTCAATTATTTCATCCTCATCAATACTACTGACTTCTTTGGTTGCCGTCATACGCGCGATCATAGTAAGTGCAAAATAATCCTGTATATCGCGCCCTCTATATTTCTTCTGAAACCCTTCGATCTGTTTATTGATCTCCTCGGCTGTTTCACGAATAAATGCCTCATCTTCAGGTAACACTTTAATCTTATAGAATCGATTATGAATTTTGAGGTTAATTGTAACTTGGCTCACACGACTAAGATAATTTGAGCTTTTCTTGATTCCTTAGATTCTTGTTTTTTTTAATCCACATCTAGGTCCATTTAGATATAGCGCTTCGTCTTTAAATCAAGATATTTATTCATTACATTCACAGATAAGTCTTTTGGTGTACTATAAATGCTTAATATCCCGTTTTTTCGCAACTCCTTGAGCATCATCTTCTTCTCATAATTATATTTATCGGCCATGGTCTTAATATAGATATCTTCCAAACTATTATCTCGATCCTCATGAATATTCTTAAGCTCCGTATTTTCGAAAAGAACAACGCACAATAAGTGCTTTTTGTTCAACATCTTGAAGTAGGGTAGCTTGCGTTCGAAACCGACATAGGTCTCGAAATTAGTGAATAGCAGCAGAAGACTTCTTTGGCCAACATCTTTTTTTATAACCCGCTGCAGATTGCCATAATCACTTTCTTTAAACTCCGTTGTTTGATTATACAGCCGTTCTACAATTGTACTAAACTGTTTTCTATTTTTCGAAGCTTTAATAACATCGCTTACCCTATCGGCAAATGTGATTAAACCAACTTTATCATCCTTTTGCAAAGCAATGTAACTAAACATGAGTGCAGCATTGATGGAATAATCTAAGAGGCTCACACCATCAAATGGTAACTTCATTAATCGACTTTTATCAATCAAACAAAAAACCTGCTGAGATCGTTCGTCCATATAAGTATTTACCATAAAGTTCGAACGACGAGCGGTTGCCTTCCAATTAATTGTACGAACATCATCACCTCTCACATAATCCTTAATTTGGTCAAACTCAGTACTCATACCTTTTCGTACTTTACGACTCCCCTTCATTTGATCCCTTGATACAACACCACGAATTGCATATTGCTTTAATTTGAGATAAGAAGGATACACCTTTACCATAAAATTTTCTGATGTACTAAAGCGGCGTTGCAAGAAGCCAATAGAAGTAGTAGCATATAAATGTGTTTTACCAAAATGATATTCTCCTCTTGTTGTGGGCCTTAGTTTGTAGCGAATTGTTTTCTCATCTCCCGCTTTGAGCGTTTCAGATATAGAAAATCTCCGTTCTTGAAATTGAACTGGCAACTCATCAATCAAGGTAATATGCAACGGCAGACCAAACTCGCTCATCAATTCTATTGAAACACGATTTTCGTCTGAATTGCTTAGTACGTCATCCATATACCGCTTAAGAAATACCTCATTCTTAGTAAAGAAAAGAATTCCATATTCTATTAGGGAAAAAAGAATAATGCCTAGTAGAATAAAATGCGCAAAAATCATCAGGATTGGAAGTTGCATAGACAGCACATATAGCAATACCACCACCGTAAGCAACCAAAAAAGTCGCGGTCGAAGAAATAAATCTTGGATATATGACTTTTCTTTCATCATTTATCGAGGCACTTCGATATCTTTTATGATCTGAGTGATAACATCCTCAGCGGTGGCACCTTCCATTTCTTTTTCGGGTGTTAACTGAATGCGATGACGTAACACGGCAGGTGCTAAATGCACAATATCATCTGGCGTTACAAAATCTCGTGCACGTAGGGTTGATAATGCTTTTGATGTATTAAGTAGAGTAACAGATGCTCTGGGAGAAGCCCCTAGGTATAAATCAGGATTACTTCGCGTGGCATGAATTATTTGAGCAATATACTTCATGATGTTCTCATCAACTGTAACCGTACGAACCAATTCTCGTAAATTCCTAAGCTCATCTCTCGTAAGTACTTTATTTACTTGCCCAATTAAATCATGCATGGTCTTATTGTTCTGGTGTCTTTTAAGAATTTCTACTTCATCATCCAATTCTGGATAATGGACGGTTAACTTAAAAGCAAAACGATCTAATTGGGCTTCGGGAAGTTGGTAGGTTCCTTCATGCTCTACAGGGTTTTGTGTTGCAACTACTAAGAAAGGAGGTTCCATAATAAAGGAATTGCCATCAATCGTTATTTTTCTTTCTTCCATCACTTCGAAAAGAGCCGCTTGTGTTTTCGCAGGTGCTCGATTAATCTCATCAATCAAAACAATATTTCCAAAAACAGGGCCTTTTCTAAACTCAAACTCTGTCGTCTTAGGGTTGTAAATATTTGTCCCTATTACATCGCTAGGCATTAGATCCGGTGTGAATTGAATTCTTGAGAAATCAACATCGATACATCGCGCTAGTAGTTTAGCTGTTAAAGTTTTTGCCACACCTGGCACACCTTCTAGCAGGATATGTCCATCTGCAAGTACTCCTGCCAATAGGAACTCCAAGGTATCCTCTTGCCCAACAATTACCTTTCCCAGCTCTTGTCGTAATGTACTCATGGTATTAAAAATGGGTGATACATCTAGTTTGTTTTCAAATGATAATGGTTCCATTAGCTATATTTTTTTAGTTGTCGATATAATTCTTTTATTTGGTCTTCGGAAATTGAAGTAGCTGTCAGTTGATCGTTTAAGTAACCAACGAACCGCTGCATTTCCTCTAGAGGTCTGTTTAATTTTTGTGCAAGTTTTGCAACAAAATCACTGTTTAAATGCGCTGAGGGTACATTGTAAACTGTTCGAATATGCTCAAGGTAGTATTGGATCATTTTTTGAGCAAGGTTTGCATTGTCTTTTTCTCCATAGTAGAGTTTACCTATGGTTTCCGTAAAGGCCAATGAATCATTCGTAACAGGCGGTATCACATCAACGACTCGCTGTCTTCTCTTTGTTTCGAATATAAAAAACAAGATGGCCATGAATAGCAACACGAGGAAGGCGTAGCGATAAGATCTCTTTTTTAATAAATTCCATAGATTGCTTGATTGGTTTTCTCGGTCAGGATAAACAGCATATTTACTAAACCACTTAATTTTGGTTGTCCTTTCCTTAAAACGAGAAAATAATTGTTCATAAAAATGAATATTACTATCCTTTAGTAGAGCATAATTTGTCAGTAGTTCAGGGCACAAACCGATCATAATCTTTCCTTCTCCTATGGACTTTTCTAGTAGCACTGTTTTAAATTTATCCTGCACCAACTTCTGCGTAATCGCTTGTCCTGATTTATGAACAAGATAAGACTTAGGAAACGGATGATCCAACTCAAACGAGTGCCACTCCTTATCCCAAAGGTTTCGAATCATTGTAAGACTGTCTTTTTCCGTAGGCGTGCTCGGCACATCATCATTACGGGCAACGAAATTGAACACCGTGTCAAATGCTTCAGGAAGGTTCATACTCAACAAGAGTACGTTCCCTCCATGCTCTACGTAACTATACATGGCCTCGACTTCCTCTCTGTCGATATATAAAGCAGCGGTTATTGCGACAAGCAAATTGTTTTTCTCTGAAAAAAAAGCCTTCCTATTCTGCTTTCTTATCTCATCAGACAGTTTATAGATCGTTGTTTTCTTTGCTGAAGGGAAAATGGCATCTAGTTGATGATAAGCCAAGTAAAGACCAAATGGTTCTGTACTATTCTTATCCATGCTTACACCCCAATTCGTACCTCTTCTGCATGAAGAGAACAGTAACACTAGGACAATGATATGTATAAACCTCCGATTCATTTATTCAAGTGATGCCTGAAAGTTTTGAAATTGAATTTGTAGTATATCGAACTGTTCTTTATTAATTTGATACTCTCCATACCATATATAGTCAAAACTCTTTGTTAAGCCAATGAACTTATCTTGAACATCTAGACCAGCCAGTTTATGCACATAAAACCAATTTGTTCGATCATCGCGATACTGTATAAATTCCTGTCGATCTAGAAGTTGCAAGGTATGCAAGTAGTAAATACGTGTAGCAAGCCGATAATCACCAGATCGCAAGGCATTTTGGAGGGCAAGTTCCCAATCATCAAAGCGTTTTACATCTTCCCATGGGGCTTCCTGCTCAATAAGATCATCCTTAATATTTCTTTTAAAAGAAATATTATTGTTCCTAATAAACAAGTAGATAATATAGATTAAGAAACCTGCTAATAAGAAATAGAGTATTCCCTTGACCAGCTTTGAATTAAAAAAATCACCTAGTCCATCAAACATCGACCATGAGCGTTTTTTTGATTTCTTCTTTTTCTTCTTTGGTTTCTTTTTTTTATATAGAAATCGTTTATCTCGTTTTATTTTTTCCCAAGTTTCTCTATCAACCTGTCTTAATGTAAGCACTTGTTCGGAAACCTCTTCGGTATTGTCTGAATCTTGTTCAAAGTATTGATCATCAGGCAGCCCTTTTAAATCTTCTTCATCAGGTTCAAATGCGTCATCAAGTGCTGCGTGAATACTATCTAATTTTCTATCAAATGCCTCTTCTTCATCGGATGTCCAAGTGCTTTGCTGAGCCCAAATTCCTTCGGTCATGAGACTAAAAACTAATATACCTAACAAGAATTTATACATGTTCATCTAGTTCGGGATATTGTACAGCACCATCTTTAAAGCGAAATCCGTTGCGATAAAGCAAACGTGGGTAAACGATAAAATAACCAATAATCAAAAAGATTGATAAGCCGAGAATAATTAGACTAGCAAAGATTGGCATACTTGTGTAACGCGTGATATAAGATTCTAAAAATGCCGCTAGTATAAAAAAAGGTACAAGCCCAATGGCAATTTTGGCTGCATCCTGACCAGCACGAACCAAAGATTCTTTACGAGAATAGGTACCTGGAAAAAGAAACCCTTTGCCTAAAATAACTCCTGCTGTTCCTGCAATCACGATAGACGATATTTCTATAGTTCCATGAATCCAAACCACCAAAATAGATGCAAATCCTAGTCCCTTTTTAAAAAACATATAATGAAAACTCCCTAACATGATTCCGTTCTCGAAAAGGATATATAATGTACCCACTCCACCCAGTACACCAAATACTATGGCCATAAACGATACATTAATATTGTTAAATGCAATTTGAACGAACATCTTCCAAGCATTTTTGTCTTTATAAACACCAAATGGGTCACCGCGGTTAATATTTTCCTCAGTCATATCTACATAGCGGTCACCCAGAACAGCTCGCACAAAGTCATAACTATCCATACAGCTTAATACGGCAATAAAAACACAAAGAGCAAAGAAGACAAACGTAAACAATAATTCAAAGTGGTAACGTCCAAAAATAAGTGGCAATTCATACTTAAAAAACGCTAAGGTTCGCCCCTTTCCTTTTTTCTCGTTCAAATAAATACTACGAAACATTTTGGCCGAGAGTGCATTAATAAACTTAGTAGTGTTTGACTTTGGATAAAACGTTTTAGAATAACTCAAATCATCTACCAAATTGGTAAAACGATCAGCTAACTCATCGGCATCTTCGGCTGGTGTACTATAGCGCATCCATCGGTCCTTATTCTGATCAATAAACTTCCCCTCGCGCATGGACTCACAAATTAAATCAAATTAAATTGTTCGTCCTTGATTTTAGGCTAATTTTATGGTCCGTGAGTACACTTAGTGTCAATACAAGCTTTAACATCAACCTGCAATTCAGTTCTGCACCTGTTCATATCCGATTTTTTGCCTGGATAATTGATATCGTTTTTTTCTGGCTGTACTATTTCATTGTATACACCTTAGCTGATAAAATCTTTGGTGTTGAGCTTAAAAATTCTGGATTAGACATCCTTATTTATATTCCTATTTTTTGTTATCATTTGATTTTTGAGATCCTAAACCATGGACAAAGTCTTGGCAAAATGGCTTTAGGGATACGAGTTGTTAGTATGGATGGCAAGGAGGAAAGTAATACCCAGGCCATGGTAAGATGGCTTATGCGCACGGTTGATTTCGGAGGCATCTTATTGATCGTACTGATTGTCCTTGGGTTTACACAATTAAATTTCCTACAATGGATGCTTGCCTTGTGTAATTTAGTTGCCATCATCCTTTTTCTTACATCTAAATACAATCAACGTCTTGGTGATATGGCCGCTGGAACAGTTGTTGTTTATAAGAGACTTCCATATGATCTTAACGATACCATTTTTAGAGACTTGCATATTCAAGATTATAAAGTGCAATTTCCAAAAGTGATGCAATTAAGTGATAACGACATTAATATAATAGATCATGCTGTTAAGCGGCATCGAAAATCTAGTATTGATAAGTACGTTGAAAATATCGCAGCCAAAGTTCAGGCCGCACTTGGTATTGAAACGGATATGGAACCTATACTTTTTTTGGAAACCCTCCTAAACGATTATAACTATTTGAGTAGAAAATAAAAATCCGACAAGAAATTGTTTACTGTTTTAATAACGACTCCTTATCGGACTTGCGAGGTATTCGAGCCACACCCGAAATCTTTTAATGTCTACTACTTAAGCATAGACTCTAATTTAGATTTAAGTTCTTCAAGCATAGCCTGTTCACCTTTTAGCTTCTGAGCAGCCTCCTCTTGGTCTTTTTTATTGGCTTCCTGATCCTTTTTATTCTTAACCAGCTTATTCTCTAAATCTTTCATATCTCCTACCAAATTTTTACCTGTTTTCACAGTGTTTTCATAGGCCTTATCTGCCTTTTTTACCACTTTCGCTTGCGCGGCAATATCTGTTTTAATCTTCGCTATGTTTACATCCGCTATCATACTTTTCACATAACCCTTTCCCTTTTCCATCATATCAGAGTCTGTTTCTGGAGATACAAAATTGTCATACCCGCGAGATATGGCCATATACAAGGTACTCTTTCCTTTTCGTCCAGACACTTTTGTATAGATGTCAATCTTATCGTCGCTTATTTCAGGAATACTTACTCCTTTATAAACACGAAAACCGCCTCGTACTTTACTACCCTTAGATATGTTTGATCTTTTTAATTTACTGGACAATGCATCCTTTATAATATCGGTAGGCACATCATAGGTAGCAACAACGCAAGGCCGATTGACTTTAGCTATGCTTGCGGTTCCAACAGAAATATCTTGTGCTAAAAGATATCCAGTGCTTAGTAGTAGGCTAAAAATAGTGATTATCATTTTTTTCATTTCAAATAAATTTTTTCTAAAAGTACATAGAAGCTCTTTCCTATCTGTTAAGCAATTGTTTGCTTTTCACCTGTATAAAATTAACGACTACAAAATAATTAAAGATTTACATTTGTGGCATACGAATTCATTGTGAGTATAAAATCGCTGGCAGGGCAAACGATGTGGTATGGTGTAAGCACCGTGTTGGGAAGATTTATTAATTATCTCGCCGTTCCAATTATTGGTGTTCTAAGTAACGGAATACAGAGCGATACTGCTTCCCTATACGCGACTATAGCGGTCCTAAACATTGTATTCACATTTGGGATGGAGACTACTTTCTTTCGCTTCGCAAGAGATCATAAGGCTTCAACTATTTTTAATATCTCAACCAGTACGATTATCGGTATCGGTATTCCATTAGCACTCTTATTAATCGTCAATAGACACCCCATTGCCGAACTCATCAATATTCCAGACATCCCTCATGTTGTTATTTTGGCTGCCCTTATCATACTTTTTGATGCATTAGCTTCAATGCCATTTGCTAAACTGCGCCATGAACAACGTCCGCGTAAATTTGCTTTTATTAAGATTCTAAATGTTCTAATCAATATAGGACTGATCTCATTTTTTATTTTCGTTTGCCCTTGGCTGAAGGAAGAAGGTATTTTCAGTAATCTGTTGGGTGAGTTCAATCTGCAGCAAAATGCATTGGCTTACATTTTTACCGCAAACTTAGTCGCAAGTTTTATTACGTTATTATTCTTGATAGGAGAGTTCAAGCATTTTAAGTTTCGATTACATAAAACCCTATGGAGTAAGATGTTGCGGTTTACGCTCCCATTAGTTATTGTAGGTTTAGGAGCGATGATCAACGAAATGTTCGATCGGCTCATGTTACCTAAATTATTATCGGGAACGTTGGTAGAAAATAAATTCGAAACGGGAATTTATGTGCAGAACTTCAAACTGGCAGCCCTAATCATCATATTTATACAAGCATTTCGTATGGGAGCAGAACCATTTTTTATGAGATACTCCAAAGAGGATAATGCTCAGCTTACTTACGCCCGGGTCATGAATATCTTCATCATTGTATGCTGTATTGGTATTCTAACGGTTTTATTATTTTACGACGTTTGGAAATTCTATATCAGAGCAGACCTCTATCCAGAGCGCACCGAAGGATTTATAATTGTGCCTATCCTACTTCTGTCTAAAGTATTGTATGGTATATACTATAATTTAAGTGTTTGGTTTAAGCTTAAAAACAAAACACATATCGGGGCTATTATTACTCTTATTGGTGCGACTATTACGGTTATATTCAATATTATATTCATTCCTAAAATTGGATATATCGCCTGTGCATGGGCTAGTCTAGCCTGCTATGGATTTATGGTAAGTGCTAGTTATTTGATTGGCAAAAAGTACTATCCCGTTCCCTACAATGTTCTTAAAGTTTTTGTATACCTCATCATTACGTATGGGATTTTCTTTATGCACCAACAAATCATTGAAAATTTTACAGGTACTGCTTCTCATATCGCCTTGGGTATTATCGGCGTATTACTATTTATTGTATTTGCGATCCTATACGATCGTAAGGAGTTTGTAGGCTTACCTGTAATAGGTAAATACCTCAAATAATATTAGGCTTGTTGTACTTTTGCTCTGATGGCAACCGCTACCAAAAAAGCCTTTCTAAATGATAGTGAGATTAAAGCACAAGATTTTGAGCATAAGCGCAAGATGAGCTTTAATATCTCTAAATACAATAAAGCGGTCCCTAAAGCAAAAGAACAATTTAAAGACTTAGAATATAGTAAGAAAGTCGCGAAGAACAGAAAATGGGAAGCGATTGAACAACTCGACGAAAAGCTTGTTGAATTTGAGAAAAACTTCAAGGCTAATGGAGGTAAAGTTATTTGGGCCGAAACCGCAAAAGATGCTTCTCAGGCTATACTTGACATTTGCAAAAAACACCAATGCAAAACAGTCGTAAAAAGTAAAAGCATGGTCACAGAAGAGATTCACTTGAATACTTGTCTAGAGGAGAACGAGATTGAAAGTATAGAAACTGATCTCGGAGAATACATTCAGCAGTTGGACAATGAAGCGCCCTATCATATTGTTACGCCAGCCATGCACAAGAGCAAAGAAGATATTGCCAAACTGTTTTATAAAAAGCTAAATACTGAAGCAAACCTTTCTCCCGAAGAGTTAACGTTAGTGGCTCGAAAAAATTTACGTAAAAAATATACTGAAGCGCAGGTCGGCATTACTGGAGGAAATTTCCTAGTAGCTGATGTTGGAGGAGTTTGTCTGACAGAAAATGAAGGTAACGCTCGTTTATCCACTGCTTTCCCGCCTGTGCATATCGCTATTGTTGGTATTGAAAAAATGATTCCATCTATTAATGATTTAGAACTTTTCTGGCCATTGCTTGCCACCTACGGAACAGGACAAAAGTTGACCGTCTATAACTCATTATTTACCGGACCTCGACAAGCTCATGAAATAGATGGACCTGAAGAGATGTATGTCATCTTGTTAGATAATGGTCGGACCAATTTGATAGCTGATCCTAATTTAAGGGAGAGTACATACTGCATTCGATGCGGATCTTGTCTAAATGCTTGCCCTGTCTATAAGAACATTGGAGGCCACGCCTATGGTACAACCTATAGCGGACCTATCGGTGCAGTCATTACACCCCATCTTAAAGATTACGAAGACTATAATCACCTGAGCCATGCCTCGAGTTTGTGCGGTAGTTGCTCTGAGGCATGCCCTGTTAATATCAACATCCACAATATGTTACATTATAATAGGACATTAGGAGTAAAACATCATACAACGGAACGAGACGAACGTTGGGCTTGGCGGGTTTGGAAAATTGCCATGAAAAAAAGGCGTCTTATGGATATGGGAAGCGCAGGCATGAAACAATTTGTCGTGAATAAATTATTTAAAAACAGTTGGTCCGAACAACGAACTGATCTCACATTCGGCAAAACGTTTAAACAACTGTATAAAGAAAGCAAGAAGTAAGTTGAGCGTACTAATTTATTCACCACATATAAACCCTCGTCTTGAATACATTCTTGAGTTTCTTTTTGAGACCGTACTTGGATGTCCATCTCAACTTACGCAAAGCTTTGATGAGTTACTCCATTTTAAAGGTGTCCGCATCAACTACTCAAATAAACCTTCTGACCAAAATATACTTCATGTTATTCCGCATGAGCTACTCGCAAGGGAAGACATCAAAAATTATGATTTAAATGTATTTGAATGGGAAGGGACACCAGCCTTTTTTGAAACAAGTTCTGAAAAGATTCCTTTTGACATTTTCTCGGCTTCGTTCTTTTTGATAACACGTTACGAGGAATATTTGAATACTACACTTGATGAATTTCAGCGATTCCCACATACGGAAAGCATTGCTCATAAAGCTGGTTTTTTACAACGTCCTGTAATAGATGAATGGGCTTATTATTTAAAGCAAGTATTGCTTTCTTATGACCCTAATTTATCATTTCAACTAAGGCAGTTTAAATTCGTACCGACCTATGATATCGACATTGCCTATAGCTATAAACACAAGGGCCTTTTACGAAATGTTGGAGGTGCTTTAAGAGACCTTGCTAACGGCAACATAAAAGCTCTTAAACATCGAGTACAGGTTCTTACCAATTCTAAACAAGATCCCTTTGATAGCTTTGGATTTTTAGAAACCCTACATAAATTCTATAACTTATCTCCCATCTATTTCTTTCTACTGGGCAGTGGTGGCAAACTGGATAAGAACCTACCCGTTGAACAAACGAATTTTAGAGCATTGATTAAACAGATTAGCTCCAAAAACGAAACAGGTATTCACCCCTCATATCGTTCGAATGATGAACCTAAGGAATTAGATCTTGAACTAAAAAGACTATCGAACATAACCGAAAGAAGAATAGAAAAAAGTAGGCAGCACTATATCCGCTTTGACCTACCTAATACATACCGCACACTCATTAAAAAAGATATTACTGAAGATTACTCTATGGGGTACGGAAGTATTAATGGATTTAGAGCAAGCACGACTACTCCTTTCCAATGGTTCGATTTAGAAAGAAATGAGGTAACAAAACTTAGAGTATTCCCATTCTGTTTTATGGAGTGTAATGCTTTCTTTGAACAAAAGCAAAACATCGAAGAGACCCAAAAAGAATTAGAGCACTATATTGCTGAAGTAAAGAAGGTAAATGGCACTTTCATTTCAATTTGGCATAACTTCTCTTTAGGTAGCGATCCCTTATGGAAAGGATGGCGTGAAGTATATGAGCACCAAATTAAATTACTTGCTGATGCCCAAGCTTCACGCCCATCATAGATCAATTATATACTGCTACTTCCCATAATATTCGACCATTTAATCATCATCGTCTGAGCCATTTGTATCTCCATCATCTCCACCACTATCGTTATCCTCATTTGAATCGCTATTGTCTTTGCTATTCGGTTCAGGAATATTCGAATTTTGATCCGTCTGGCCAATGCTTAAAGGAGTCGTCTTTATCACTGGGATCGCATCCGTATCGCGCTGGCCAGACGTAGCCTGTGTGCCATTCATCTCTTTTACTTTGGAAAGGGCTACAATCGTCCTCAAAAAGTCTTGATATACTTTCATAGCATCTACTTTGCTCAATTTTTGATTGGTGGTAAATTCGCAGGCACGGTACATCAGTTCTCTTGATATTAATACAAGCGGCGTACGTCCCCCCAAAGCCATTATATCCGAACCCGACTTCTCACCAATCCCTTCTTGCGTGCCTTTTAATAAAGTACTTGATAAAGACATTCCAAATGAAGAAAACAACATGGCATCAGGAGGTGGAGCCAAACATTGACAATCATCCTCTTTATTCGAACGAAGAAAAGCCACACGCCGATCTACACCTATTGTGATTACATCGGTACCTTCTCTCGTATACAATTTGCCTTTATCTCGTACCCCCTTTGCTCCAACACAAGACTGTAACAGACCAATCGCTATCAAAAAGAACAAAACGACCTTATTTTTCTTTTGATAAATGATATTCATAATATGAACTCTTTAATCACTTGTTGGAAGACTATTTGCTAATGCTTGCTTGTTATCAAAAGCCTTAAACAAATCCAATAGATCTTGTCTACTTGGCGTATGCTGAAAACTTTTCGTATTTAAAGGTGCAGCAAAAGTAGAATGCAAGTCGTTATGTCCGTGCCAGATTATTTTCGTGACTATTTTCTTTTTGGTATCAAAATGACCATCTTTCTTTTTTCGTATGTAAAACTCTATGTCCGAAGTACATTTTACTTTTTTGGAATTATAACCGATATACATAATGAAATATTCTCCCGGTTCTACTTCCCGATTAAAACTACTGGTCTGGTTATTTTCATGAGAAAGCTTTTCGCGATAGCTCCTTGTTACCTCATGGCCATATGCCGATTTTATTTCTGCTGCTAAGGGGCCATTCGTGCCAGAAACGGTGGCCTCAATATCAAATTTATCATTTACAGTGGCATCCGAGCTTTCTTCTGAGGCCGTATTCGATTCTACGGAGATAGAGATCTGAGCCTTACCTTTCCCCTGCACGTTATCATGTGCTACGGCCTCGGCATGTGAACCTGTAGAAGGGGTATAAACTGGTTCATATTTTTTATAATCCTCAACAAATACTGATTTACCTGATTTAAAAGAACGTCCGCTAATAGCCTTACTAGAACCTGGGAAATAATAGGCATACTTTGCTGTACCAACACGATTCCCTTTAAACACGGCAACAGAACTCACCCCCAACAATTGTGTGTTATCATTATGAGTTGTTTTTAGCCAAATATGAACTTTATAAATATGTCCCAGATCCTTGCTAGGCACATTAAAGTAATACGTGGAATTTTCCCACCAGGCCACTCTATCAGCCCAAATACTTCCAGGATCTTTGCTTTTGGCTTTACCATGCCCCTTAATCAAATAGGCTTTATCCGATTTAGCATAAGCTCCTGCACTCCAGTAAATATCCCCACTTGGAGGAGCACCTGGATATAGTATATGAGTACTTGAACCTGATTGACCATATAGTTTCACTTTCAACATAGCGTGCGATATATTCGGAGTACGATTACCAATATGGTCCTTTTTAGTTTTTATTCTTACCACATATTTGGCAAAACATAAAGGACTGGACAGGATGACCAGGATGAATACCGTTGCGAATTTTAAGATTTTTGTTTTCATAGTGCATTTATTTTTTGTTCAACGACAAAATTATTTGCCCCCCTACTCGCTCACAATAGGGGACGTTCCTCATTTTTTATCCTCGAATAAATAAGGGAGGTTACCTATTTGCATCCTTCCAGCAGCTTACTACTTTTACAGAACCAAACGCATGAAACGCATTGTAGCTATATTACTCTGTGTATGTACCTATTCATCATATGCACAATCTCTGAAAGATTCTCTACTTCATGTATTGAGAAAAACTCCTGAGGACACTATAGCAATTAAAGTTTATAATAAACTAGCTAAGATAAATCGGAGTGATTCCAGCCTATATACTCAATACACTACCCAAGCCATCGGACTTGCATCTCAGCAAAAGGACCCCTGGTTTTTAGCTAATAGTTATCATACACGTGGCTGGATCGAATTGGAACGAGATAACTACCTATCTTGTATTCGAAGCCTGGATTCCGCCATAAAATATTATGGATACGCTTCCGATTCGATGAATGCAGCATTTGCCTACAGCTCCAAAGGATTATGCTTCTGGAAACTGGGGCAGTATGAAAAAGCGATAAAAATATACACAGGTATTCTAAGCCAGTTTGAGCACACACATTCTGTTATTGAGTTAAAAGTCCTCAACAATTTAGGACTCATCTATATGGAACAAGAACGGAATGAAGAAGCCCTGAAGGCGTTCCAAAAATCATTAAAATTAGGAAAACAGGAAAAAGATGCCAGAAGCATTATGCTGGCTCAGAACAACAGCAGTATTATTTATCGGCATCAGAAAAAGTTTAAACAAGCCATTGCTTCATTAAGAGAAGCCCTACGCATTTCATTGAATATCAACCACAAGGCACAAATAGCCCGTTCTTATTCCAATATGGGCGCCACTTTTACCCAAATGGATGAAGGTGATAGCGCCGAATATTACCTACTAAAGGCGTATCAGTACGCTACAAAAAATAAGTTATACCCAGGCCTATGCAAGACGACCTGGCATTTAGCTGAACTCTATGAACGGATAGATCGACTAAACGAAGCCCGACGTTACGCCAGGGAATCACTACGAATAGCGCATAAAAATAAACTAACAGAAGATATTCGCTACGCCTTTGAAATATTATTCACCATTGAAAAGAAAGCCAAGAACCCGCAATTAGCTATCCAAATGGCCGACTCTCTCTCCTTTTGGACTGACTCCTTAAATCGTGTCAATCTCGCAAATGAAATAGCCGCAGCAGAAGCAAATTATAACAACACGATTCTTAGAAAGGAAACCGAACTACAGTCTTCAGAGATCAAACGATTAGATATTCAAAGAAATTATTTGATCCTGGGTATAGTAGGTACTCTTGTGCTAGCTGTGCTGGCTTTGTTACTCTTCCGAAGTGCCTTCATACGAAAACGTACCCGACGAGAATTAGAAAATGAAATTAAGCATACCAAAAAATTAACTGAAAGTGTGGAACGCTATCGCCAAAAGAGAGCAACTGAACTGCATGATGATGTGGGACAGGAACTCTTACTGGCCCATCAATCCATTGAGTTAAATAGCTCTTCCGAAGAAAGTCTCAAATTCTTATCCAGAGCACTCAACAAAATCCGTAAGATCAGCAAGGACGAATACCCCTACGAATTGAATTATGTAGGCCTGCAGCGCTCACTGGAGTACTTAATTGACCTGGTCGAGCAAAACACCAACTTGATTATATCGGAATCGCTGGAAGGTATACAGGAAAACATCGCTTACGAGCAACGATTAAATATTTATAGAATTATTCAAGAAATGATTAACAACTCTATTAAAAACGGAAAAGGTAATTCTGTATTCATTGGCATCAAACGTTTGGATACAAAATTACGTTTGACCTATAAGGACAGTAGTGCTGGATTTGATTTTCATTCAAAACTAAACGATGCGCAGTCCATTGGATTAAAAAGTATTGTGAATCGTTCAAGATTACTGGGAGCTGAGTTAAAATTTGTACCTTCGATAGAAGAAAATAAGTACATTCTTGACATCCCAATCCGCCACAAATCATCCGACCTATAATACCATTATCGCTGATGATCATCCGTTGATCTTAATGGGCTTGGAACAGGCCTTGTCTAAGATGGAACATATTAAGATCGCACGTAAATGTGCCGATGGTCAAGAAGCGCTTGAGGCTATTGAATTATACAAACCACATTTTGCTATTCTGGATATTCAAATGCCAAAATTGACAGGTTTGGAAGTAGCAGAAGCGGTTCAAAAACAAAAGTTGCCTGTTCATATAATACTCCTCACTATGATGCATAACTTAAGTCTACTGGAAGAAGCCAAACAGTATGATGTACGCGGTTACCTTCTTAAGGATAGTATGTTGAAAGAAATCGAAAACTGTCTGAATCAGATTATCGCCGGCAAAGAATACTTCGGTAAGAGCATGGATATCATTTCACACGAAGTACGGGAACAATATGGCGCTTTAGAAAATCTAACACGTATGGAGAAAAAAGTGTTTCGTTTGATTGGCGAAGAAAAGTCCTCAAAAGAAATTGCTCAATTGCTTTTTGTAAGTCCCAAGACAATCAGCAACCACCGCTATAATATTTGTAAGAAATTAGAAATTGGAGGTGAGCCCAACGCTTTATTAAATTATGCTAGGACATTTCACCAGTCTTCAAGATGACAAGTTATTGGACACTTTATCCATAATTAATAAGACTCTTTTCATAAAGAAAACATCGGTGCGATACGATATATGCCGTATTGCATCGAAATGGTCGTCCCGCTACATTTGATTTCAAAATAACTGAATATGAAAAACAAAGGAATTATCATCACGTCATTAATCATTTTAGCTGTTGGTAGTATGGCCATGAAACCCAAAGGAAACCCTTTAAGAACATTCTTTGAGAATACGAAGACCTTTTATAAAAAAGTTAGATTCGAAACCGCAGATAAGTTCGTTTACAAAAAACAACTAAAAAAGGGTTTTGCAAAAAAGAGTGATTTTAAAAAGCCTGAAAATATAGGTCTGGTATGCTTTATGGTAAAAGACCAAGCGGTAACAACTTATGGACGTTCGGGCATGTTTTCTACCGAGGTTAAAACCTGGGGATCAAACAAAAAAGTTAAGGCTATTACGCAACAACTCTATAATGAGTCTATAGAAGAACTTAAATCTTCCTTTAAAAAAATGGGGTATAATTTACAAGAACCGAAAGAATTCTGTACTACCCCTAAACAAATGGATGTCTATAAGAACTACAAAATTCATTATAATGTGGGAGAAAAATTAGCCAGCAAGGCCTATCTCATGAATACCAAAAATGGCTATTTTGCGGTGCCCGCTGGTTATAGGCCTGTTCCTATAGGAGGTATGACGGGAGCAGGGTACATGAAAGCTAAGATTAAGAACAGACCTTACCATTATATGCAAGCCTTAGGTTTAGATGCCTTGTTGTTTATATATGTGCAGGAGTCATCCGCCTCAGGAAAGCTCAACTTAGCAAGGGCCATCATTCATGTTAAAACTCCTGGTTATAACGAAAAAGGGAAAACGGGTTTTACTGATTTCGCGAATAAGTTTAAAGTAGAACTAAACCTCAAGGAAGGAATGAAAGATATATTCACTTACAAAATGATTGAGGGCAAAAAAGGCAAGAAGAAAAAAAGTAAAGACATCACGGGTTTAGACCCTGTATTTAAAGACATTGTAGTACGTCTTTCTACAGATGCTGCTAGAGAAATGACGAAATGGTATGACAAACTGAAGTAATAATGGGCACTAGTTCTTATAAACTTGAGCCGTAAAAAGGGTTATCTGGTTCCCAAATAGCTGTACATGATAAAGACCATTTGCCGAATCATTTAAAGAAACCTCAACATGGTTCATTCCTTTGACTCCTTTTGTATAAACCGATTTTATGACTCGTCCGCACATATCCATCAAGCGAACTTCCATTTGACGTGACTCTTTTAAACTGAAGTCAAGATGAATCAAATCTTTTGTTGGATTTGGGTATAAACGGACCACACTGTTTTCAGTCCAGAGGATATGAATGACTTTTGAATAACTTTTATTCCCATCATGATCTACTTGCTCTAGACGATAATAGTTCGAACCACGTTTAGGGGCTTCATCCACAAAAGAATATTGTAGGTATTGCCCCTGTGCGTTTGTCGAAGAATTCGCTTTTGAATTCACCCGACCTAAGGTCTCAAAATCAATTCCATTGCTTGAACGTTGTACATTAAAATGACTATTGTTTGTTTCTGTTAACGTAATCCACTTCAGCAAATCTGTAGTCGCTTGTTTGTAAACCGAAAAGTCTAAGTAGCGCACCGGCAAAGGACCATTATTCGTTCCATTACCAAAAACACCGCCACCACCGCTGAAATTATTAACCATATACTCGGCCAGGTGGACATTCGGTATCTCAGATGTATAATCTGTATAAACCCATGTACTGGTATCAGCACTTGCCCCATTGGCATAATCATGATAGGCTGTACTTGGCACCGTCAAGCTATGCGGATGATAGCCACTATCAATTTTAAAGAAGGCCATATCCGTATGATTCATGAGCTGCGGTTGACTGCCTTGCAAATCGGTGAAGTCCGTATTGCTGTATGGAAAACGAACTTCAACAGGAGTTGTCGGTTGTGTGACAGGTACTACCTGCCAATAACGATTCATAGCAAAGAAGGTATCCGCCGTTACGTAAGGTGCACTACTTAAATCAGTAGCCATATTGGTACCATAGAGATTATTTGTGCTAACGCTCACTTGCATACCCGAATCGATATGACCAATATTGTTTCCATTCTTTTTAAGTGATAGCAACCAACGACTATTATTAATATTATTTGAGTCACAATTACAATAATGTGTCCAGCCATTGACATCCGTTATTTGTGTATTGGCGATGTCGGTTGTATTGGCGGTATTTAGTATTTGTGCAGGCAGTTTTCCACCCTCATAGGGACCCATATCTACGGTCCCGCCTTGAATACGAGCATCTCCGTTTATATCTAAGGTGTCATTAGGTCCTAGCGTTGCGTTCGTTCCTGCATCTATCATAGGAGCACAGGCTTTAAGCCGCAGACCATCATCAGCCGTCATCCAAATACCATCTGGACCTTTGGGATTTACCAAAAGAGGATCTACAAAAAACGGAGCCGGTGCAAAATTAATAATATTATTCGTTCCGCCATAATTAGACGGCACCAACGAATGGCTGATAGATGCTCCAGAACTGAAAATATCATCATAGGCAATAATACTATTGCTAATGGTAGGACTGCCCCCTGAAATTGCTCCGCCATTATATGCCAAACCAACATTATTAAAGGCAAAAAGTGTTTGATGTAAATTGGGCGAAGAAGAGGAACTATTGAACATTCCACCTCCTGATTGAGTGGCCATATTAGACAAAAAGATAACCTGAACAAGATTAGGTGAAGAATTTTGATTGTACATTCCACCTCCTGAAAGCGTAAAAGAAGAGTTATCGTCAAATACAACATCTTTAAGATTGGCTGAGGAATTCAAATTGTACAATCCCCCCCCTTCAGCACCTGCATTTTGATAAAAGATTACATTTTTCAGAATTGCGGGAGAATTCTCATTATACATGCCTCCACCTTCCTGGTTGGCTGTATTGTTTACAAGATGAACTTTGAACATTGTAAAAGAGTGACCTGAATTGTATATTGCTCCACCTATACTAGCTGTATTATAGGCTAAAACGCTATAGGCTAAGCTGGGTGAAGAATTTTGATTAAGCATTCCTCCACCAACACCGGAAGCTTCATTATGATGAATATTCAAATGTGCCAATGTTGGAGAGGCATTATTTAGATAGACTCCTGCACCACTTTCATCAGGGTAGCTGCTTGTAGCTTTACCTTCGGTAATATAAAACCCATCTAGTACACACAAACTATCCAAATTATTACCTCTTACCACATGGTAAGAATTATCACTTATCGAGTTTAAGATGCCTATATCTCCACTTAAAACCGTTTGATTGTTTTCCCAATCTCGTATACCACCACCGCTTGGGTAACCACCCAGCATGACGACACTATCTTGTAATACAAAACTGATGGTTCTGTCTGTACCTGTCGTTGGATAGTAAGTCCCTTGAGCAACTAAGATCGTATCTCCGCGAAGAGCCACATTCAATGCCGTATCCAATCGAGTAAAAGCATTTGTCCAGCTACTACCATCATTAGTTCCGGAAGCACTGCTATCAACATATATTGCTACGCAATTTCCTATAAATAGATTTACAGTCCAAACGGTATCCGTAAGTTGAAAAGGAAAAGTACCTGCAGTTGTATCAGAATAGCTACCCGAAGTGGTCCATACATAATTCCCGGAAGGAGACAGATAACTATCGCAAGCAAATGGATTGATACTAAAAAAGACATAGCACGGAGTGAAAGAATTATGGGTCCCCAAGGAATCATCCATATCAATAGGAAATACATTCCACTCCGTAGCGCCAATAGACCAATTCGTTTGTCCCTGCCTGATGTCGGGCATTCTAACTAAGGTATTATTATTGGTGGCTCCGCTTGCTACTGTCCAACCAGAACCGGGATCCTGACCTATTTGACCTATTATATCCAATGTATCATTCGTACTTATCTTCTTGAGCATAATCGCATCATCACCATTATAAAAAGTCATCGAATGAACGGTGTCCGTTTGACCCATTATGGTAATATTGGCTGCAGGGTTCCCAATAACATAAACATCATGAGAAGCTAGCCAGAGATTTGGATAATCCATGCTATCCGATGGCAAAGTTGCTCCATTATTAAAACGATAGACTCTATAATCCGAGAGATTAATGGCCGTATCACTTGGATTAAACAGCTCCAATGCTTTATTACTACCGCTACCTTCGATATACTCAGAGAAAAAAGGTTCACTGCATTGAGCAACACTGAGCTGACTAAAGCATAGCGCATAGAACAGGATGAATACAATTCTTTTCATATAGCATTGTTTCATGCCAAAGATACTAATAATCAACAACTTATACATTGAGGAAAAACTCTCAATTCGTAGTACCTCACCAACTTTAAAATAGGATCCTTTTAAGTAAAGGTTCCATAAAAAAATGGTCAGTGAAAAAATCACTGACCATAACGGATTAAAGTAATTAATTTATGGATATGTCTTGCTTAAAGGGCTTTAGTATTTTCTTACCTTGCTATTGTAAACAATTTGACCATTTTGTAGAAGCTGAATATGATAGACTCCATGAGCCAATTCACCCATCGAAATATTAGCATGATTCATACCTTTTTCTCCAACCGAAAGAAGTGATTTCACAACACGGCCGCTCAGATCAATCAATTTAATTTCAGTACGACTATGTTCTGCCAAGCTAAAATCAATGTTTACATAATCATTGGTGGGGTTAGGATATAGTTTCACCACCTGACCATCTCTCCAAATGATATCAATTATATTTGAATAGCTTATAGAATTATCCTGGTCAACTTGCTGCAAACGGTAATAGTTATGTCCAATCAGCGGTTGCTCATCCACATAGGAATAATATAAAGGTTGCATTGAATTTCCATTTGGCGCTTGGGTATTTACTCTTCCTAATCTTTCAAAGTTGATACCATCAGGTGAACGTTGTACATTGAAATGGCTACTGTTTACCTCACTTGCCGTAGTCCATTTTACTAAATCTGATGTGCTCAATTTTTGAACCGAAAAGTCCAAGAGGCGCACAGGTAATGGGATATTATTTAGACTTACTATTCGAGAATAAATACCATACCCGTCACCATCATGTGTGGCAAGGGAAGCTTCTAACCCATCTTGATATACTAAGATTAAATTACTGTCATTCGCACTAGCCACAGCTGAGAATTGCTGATAATCACTTACTCTATTATTTATTTGTAGATCAGCAAATGATTTACCCCCTCCTAAACCTAGCGCTGTCATTCGCACACCACCATTACTCGCGTCTAACAAATCACTTGTCCATGTAATAAAATATCTTCCACTGGGGCTGGCATTAATTTCAGGGTGTAATTGATTACCACTTGTAGAATCATTTATTAAGAATTCAGCTTTACTAACTGCTCCAGCCGCATCATACAACTGAGCATATACTCCATATTCGCTTCCATCTTGATTGTAACTAGACCATACAATAGCAAATTCTCCATTCGCTTTAATCGCCACAGAAGGTTCTTGCTGATTACCAGTGGTTGTTGAATTTACTAAAAACTGACTTCCTAGGGCAACACCAGCCGCATTGTATCGGCGAGCATAAATACCATTTCCACTACCATCTGTACCATTACTTTGCCATGTAATTACAAAGGCTCCACTACCCTGCATAGCTACATTCGGATATCCCTGATAACCTGCTATGACATCATTCACCAAAAATTCAGCGCCTACTGCTGTGCCTACTGCTGTGAAACGTTGTGCATAAATACCGTAGTTATCGCCATCTTGATTTTCACTCATCCATACCACCACGAAGTCTCCATTATCTGCCATAGCAACTTTCGGGTTTCTTTGATTACCCGTCGTATTTGTATTAGTTAACATTTGACTACCTAGTGCTGTACCAGCATTATTATAACGTCTAAAATATACATTGTTCAAAGAAGGAAATTCTAAACTCTGCCAAACAATTACTTTATCACCCGATTTATTCACAGCAACATCAGGAAATCGTTGTGCGTTTGCGGTTGTAGAATTTACTAAGAACTCTGCCCCCAAAGGCAAACCCACATTATCTAATCGCTGGCCATAAATACCATAGTCACTACCGTCATTTCCTAAACTCTCCCAGACAACCAAGGAATATCCCAGACTATCTGTACCCACTACTGGATTCCGTTGGTGGCTAACAATAGTGTTGTTTACTTTAAATTCTGTTCCCAAACTAACTTGAGCGACTGCGTTTGTCATAACAGAACACAGCACCAAAATTATAAGAACGATTAATTTATTCGTTTTCATAATTTATCTTTTAGCTGTGGTAATTTCCTTTGAATTATTATTTTCCTTAGTTAGCAAACGATTTTGCTCACGCAATAATTGTACTTGTACTTTGAGTAACGCAATCGTTTCGCTATCTGTTTTTAATTGCCGCGTTTTTGCTATATTTTGACTTTCTAGTACCTGAACTTTCTTATCTAATTCTTGTACCGCTTTTACAAGCGAAGGTACAAACTCGGCATAACGGATACCGTACATCTCCTTTTGATCATTGGTAGGAACTTTAACACCACTAAAATCATAGTTTGATTCCTTAGCAGCCTGCGCTACATCTTGTGCAATAAAACCTGTATAGGTCGTGTTGGCTCGTGCTGGATTGAAGTTTTTTTGCTTATTGAAGTTATGTAGTTTAGCTATATCAAATTTATAAGTAACAGGTTTCAACTTGTTAATAAAGGAAAGTCCAGGTACATTTTCATTTATGTCTCTTTTAAATCGTCCATCAGAAGTCGCTGTCCAGTTTACAGCACCGCCAATACTCGCTGTAGAATTATTTCCAATATACACTTCATTATTAGCTAAGACTTGTGTTCCAGCACCAATGGCGATAGCATTATTACCTGTAGCACCTGCACCATTTCCAATAACCGTAGCATGTGCTCCACTAGTCTGAGCATGAGCGCCTATTACAACGGAGCTATCTCCATTTACCTTTGAATAAGCTCCTATAGCTAAAGAATAGTCATGCGCACTCTGAGAAGAATCTCCTACTACAACTGTATGCATTGCATTTGTTTGTATAATACTATTTGCACCAATGGCAATAGACCAATCTGAACGGCTCTGTGCATAATAACCCAGGGCAATAGAATTATTTCGACCTCGAGATTCGTAGCCTATGAGTAAAGCATTATTTAAGTTATTAGCATCTAGTCTAGCCCGCGTTCCGATTACGATATTTCGATTATTTGTGGTGCCGCTTTGATCACCAAGTCCACCAAAATCAGCCTTCCAGCCTATCATAATATTATCCGAACCTTCACGAGCTGTACCACCAGCCAAGACCCCCAAATAGGTATTTCTATTAGAGAAGTTAGTGCTAATAGTTCTATCATTATCCCATCCAGCTCCAAAACCTACAAACGTATTGCCACTAGCTTTTTCACTATTCGTACCTGCACCATAACCCACAAAGGTATTGGCTTCACCTGTCGCATTATCCGTACCGGCGCCCGAACCTAAATAGGTATTTGCATTCCCTGTACTATTGTCATAGCCCGCTCCGCCAGATATTCCACTAAAATCATACTCGGTACCCAGAGATGTAATATTCAAAGTGCTTCCGGCAGATACGGATGATTCTCCACCTACAGCGGTATTACCTGTACCCGTAGTATTTTGTCTACCCGCGGTGGATCCCACAAAACAGTTGTCATCACCATCAGTATTATTAAACCCAGCATCTTCACCGATAAAAACATTATCACGACCTGTTGTATTGGCCTGTCCACATTCTTCACCGATAAAAACATTATCACTACCAGTCGTATTATTCTCTCCACTCTCGGTACCAATAAAAACATTATCTGTTGCACGATTAAACTTACCAGCATCTGTACCAATAAAAGTATTATCAGTTCCTGTCCTGTTTCTTTCTCCTGCACTTCTACCTATAAAAACATTATCGCTTGAACTCGTACAACTATCTCCTGCTTTGTATCCAACAAACGTATTGTTCGACCCTGACGTCAGTTTACCACCTGTACTATCTCCATACATGGTATTATAGTCTCCCGAAGTGAGACTCAAGCCAGAAGATGTCCCTTGGGTTTCATTAAAAGTTTGAGCTTGGGTTGTTAACGAAAAAAGTAGTGCAAAAATGAGCAGGCCAGCTGCTAGAATAAATTGATTTGATTTCATAAATAAAAGATTATTGGCCAAATATACTACTTGATCAGTCTTTGCGCATTAGGAAAATTCCTCAATTTGGTTAGGGGGATTGGCAATTAAATTGAATTACCCTGGTAAGGGTCAATAGCTAGGTTAACTATATGTATAAATATATAGGTTTATTATACAATACCCTCTCGCACTAAATCATGAATATGAAACATACCATGATACTCTTGCCCATGTAGAACAATGAGCTGCGAAATATTATTTGAGCGCATTACATGTAAACCTTCCACCGCTTTAGCACCCGCGGCAATTGTTTTAGGGTTGGCATTCATAATATCTTGAGCAACCAATGAACTGAAGTCTGCATTTTTTTCAATCATCCTACGAATGTCGCCATCGGTTATCATTCCAAGCAGTTTATCATGTTCTAATACCGCAGTGGCACCTAGTCGCTTAGAAGTAATTTCTAAAATCACTTCATTAATATTAGCATTCGCGCTAACCATTGGTTTATCATGTTCTCTGCATAGATCATCTACAAGTAAATACAGTTGCTTACCTAGCGCACCACCTGGATGATAACGTGCAAAATCTTCTGGGCCAAAGCCTTTTAATTCTAATAATGCAACGGCTAAGGCATCTCCCATTACCAATTGTGCTGTGGTACTTGATGTAGGTGCTAGGTTATTCGGACAAGCTTCTTCACTTACGGTACAATTAATAAAAAAATCAGATTGTTTTGCTAAAAAAGAGGTTTCATTCCCACAAAGCGAGATGATCTTATTACCAAAATTTTTAATAAGAGGTATAAGCACTTTGACCTCTTCACTTTCTCCACTCTTCGAGATCAGCAATGAAACATCATCTGGCTGCATCATGCCTAAGTCTCCATGAATGGCATCAGCGGCATGCATAAAAATAGCTGGTGTACCTGTACTATTAAAAGTGGCTACCAGTTTCTGAGCAATATTGGCGCTTTTACCAATACCGCTTATGATTAACCTGCCCTTACTTTCATGAACACATTGAACTGCTGCCGCAACGCTATCAGTAACTAAATTCGTCAAGTTCTTAATCGCCTCCGCTTCTAGCGCAATGGTTTTTTGAACAGAGGATAATATGTCTTCTTTGTTTTTGATGCAGCAAATGTAATACGTAATTCAAGCTTTTGAATCATTCTAGTGTTATTGATCTAACAAAAAGAAGAGCACTAGAGAGCGCTCTTCTTTAAAATATAAACAGAAAGAAAACTATTTGTGATAAACTTTCAGAACATGGTTTTTTACCAAAAAAGAACAAAACACAGGTTCTATGCTTTTTGACTTAGTTCATCCTATAATAGTAAATTGCAAAAAGTATGCCATATAGATTTACAGGAACAATTGAGAGATTTTACCTTATAGGGAATACAATTAAAAAAGCGGCACCCATAGGCTGCCGCTTTACCTTTTTCTTACAACAGAACTATTTACCAGAAAAAGCAAAAACACGCTTTAGTAAATCCGTAGTTCTTTTAGCAGGATTAGAACGAATGGCATGTTCCTCCTCCCGAATTTTCTTAAAGAGACCTGCAGTAGCTCGTTCTGTTACATAGGCTGTAATATCTGTATTTACTTTCTTACCCGCTACCATATTATAGGCACTTGACACCTGACTCCAAGGTTTTGTTATTCCTACTGAGTTCAGAGAGTTCCCGATTACTGGATTAAACTTCTGAGTAAGCTGAGCCAAAGTAGCACGCTTTAAAAAATCAGTAGCTCCGCCGTCTCGACCTGTTACAATGTTTACGGCATCGTTAATCGTCATAGAACGAATGGCATTTACAAAAATCGGCTTTGCCTGTGCCATAGCCTTTTCTGCCCCACGGTTCATAGCAACTTTTACTTTATCTAAATAAGCCCCTGCCAAAGCATTTGCCACAGGGTTTTTTCTAATTTTAGATTCAAAGCTTCTCACTTCTTGTGGCATTAAGATTTGGTAAGCAGCATTCTTTAAGAATCCATCTCTTCGCCCTAAAAAACTTGTTCCATTAAGCACTCCAAATTCAAGTGCTTGCTTAATACCTGCTGCTGCATCCTTATTCGATAAAGCACCTGAGTTTAAGATATCTCCCGTTGTAGAAAGAACATCGCCTAAATTATCGCATGACATCGTTGTAGATGCGAATAGTAGTATAAATAGTAACTTCTTCATTATTGTAATTATTTGCAAGCAAAATAGAACGATTTAATAGATTTCAGTTGTTATAGGGTGTCCCTTTTCAAAAATTTAATAAATCGGAAGACAAAGATTGCTGTGCGGCTGCCAGTAATTAATATTGTAAATCGAATGGCAACGACGAATCAAGATATTGTAATCAAGGGTGCTAATATGCACAACCTTAAGAATATTAATGTCACGATTCCTCACAATAAACTAACTGTTGTGACGGGAGTAAGCGGCAGTGGAAAGTCATCATTAACTATGGATACCCTCTTTGCCGAAGGGCAGAGACGATATGTTGAAAGTCTAAGCTCTTACGCTAGGCAGTTCATGAAAAATATGAGCAAGCCAGATGTTGAAAGCATCGAAGGACTCTGCCCTGCTATTGCTATTGAACAAAAAACGGTAAGCAGTGCTCCGCGATCAAGTGTGGGTAGTATGACCGAGATCAATGAGTACCTTAGAATTTTGTTTGCGCGTATAGGCAGAACCCACTCTCCCGTTAGTGGAAAGGAAGTCACAAAGGATGAGGTACAAGATATTGTAGCCCAAATAAAAGAAATGCCGCATGATAAGAAGATTATTGTACTCATCCCCTTACCTGCGTATGCAAAGAAAAACCCAGAATACTATCTAAATGAACTTCTGCAACAGGGTTATTCTAGATTGTATGATATAAACGATAAGGAGTATACAGATATCGAGACCTTACTAGAACTAAAGGACATCAAGTTTACAAAAGAACAGTATATTCTTATAGACCGATTTAAGACGAAAGACTATAATAAACATGAAGATGACCTACATCGAGTAGCCGATAGCATTCTTACCGCTTTTAACGAAACTAACGGCGATGTTTACTTAGAAATTGATGAGCACTTACACCACTTCTGTAACAGATTTGAAGCAGACGGCATCTTGTTTGAAACACCTGTTCCAAATATGTTCTCGGAAAACAATCCCCAGGGAGCTTGTCCAATGTGCGAGGGATATGGCCAAACGATTGGCATTGACCCGGAACTGGTTATCCCCAATAAAAAGCTAAGTGTTTATGAAGGTGCGGTAGCTTGTTGGAAGGGTGACAAAATGAACAACTACCAAAAACGTTTTATAGCAAAAAGTGATAAAACAGGTTTTCCAATTCATCGTCCCATAGAAAAATTAAGCCAAGAAGAGTTTGAATTATTATGGGAGGGCAAAGGAGGTATTGCAGATTTCTTTGCTATGGTACAACAGAATCTATATAAAATTCAGTACAGAATCCTTCTGGCACGTTACCGCGGAAAGACGACCTGCCCAGAATGCAAAGGAAAAAAATTGCGAAAAGAATCTCTTTACGTAAAGATTCAGGATACTGATATTGCTCAATTATATAGCCTACCCATTTCAAGACTTAAGGAATGGTTTGACCGTTTAGTTTTGAACGAACAAGAGATAAAAATTGCCAAGCGGCTTCTTTTCGAAATCAATAGCCGGTTGGAAACACTACTTACTGTTGGGCTCAACTATCTCACTTTAAATAGAAAAGCCAATACACTCAGTGGAGGAGAAAGTCAACGTATTCAGTTAACTCGTATTATTGGGAGTAACTTGACCGATTCACTCTACATCCTTGACGAGCCAAGTATTGGATTACATGCCCGCGATACAAAACAATTGATTACTGTCCTGCAAAAGCTAAAAGAGCTAGGCAATACAGTGGTGGTGGTTGAGCATGACGAGCTCATTATGCGAGAGGCGGACCACATCATTGACATGGGACCACTTGCCTCTCATCTGGGTGGTGAAGTCGTTGGCTTTGGTAACTACAAAAAGATCATAAAAAATAAAAACAGTTTAACCGCCCAATATCTTAATAAAGATCTAACCGTAGATTTAAAAAAAACAAAAAGGAGTTTTGTTCATAAGGTTGAACTAACCGAATGCAGAGAACATAACTTGAAAAATATCGATGTAGAATTTCCTTTGAATATGCTCACCGTCGTAACAGGTGTAAGTGGCAGTGGTAAAACTACTTTGATAAAAAAAATTTTATACCCGGCCCTAAAAAATAATAAGGATCAATTTGAGGTAAAACCTGGTCTCTTTGGTGAATTAACAGGTGACACACATTTGATTGATGCCATTGAAATGGTAGATCAAAATCCTATAGGTCGATCTAGCCGATCGAATCCAGTTTCTTACATTAAAGCTTATGATGATATTCGTGCTTTATACGCTGCGCAACAAGTTTCAAAACTACGAGGATATAAAACAGGACACTTTTCATTTAATGTAGACGGCGGACGTTGTGATAGCTGTAAAGGAGATGGGCATATCACAGTAGAAATGCAATTCCTGGCTGATGTAAGATTACTATGTGAACACTGCGGAGGCAAACGCTTTAAGGAAGAAGTGCTAGAGGTAAAATATCATGGCAAGCATATAGCCGATGTACTCGATATGAGTGTAGATCAGGCCATTGATTTTTTCGAGGAAAACAAAAAGATCCGAACTAAGTTACAGGCTCTTGCTGATGTTGGTTTGGGTTATATCAAATTAGGTCAAAGTAGTGATACGTTAAGTGGTGGAGAGGCACAACGTGTAAAACTGGCATCCTTTCTTCTGCTTAGCAATAAAGCGCAAAAAATGTTGTTCATCTTTGATGAGCCCACTACTGGTTTACATTTTCATGATATCGTAAAGCTTCTTAGTTCTTTTGAAGCACTTATACAAAATGGACATTCTGTTATTGTGATAGAACATAATATAGATGTAATTAAAAATGCAGACTGGATTATTGATCTAGGACCTGAGGGAGGTGAAAGAGGAGGCTCCTTGCTGTACAGTGGTGAACCGAAAGGATTAAAAAAAGTGAAGAAGAGTTATACAGGAGCTTATTTATAAAACGATAAACCGTTTTAGCGTACTACTTTGAGAAGTATTCCTGGGCACTACGAAGAGATTGTGCTTCAAAACAATGTATCTAATATAAGCCTAGAGAACACGTTCGATTAGCGGCTTTTTCAGTGTAAATACCGTTGCTAATCTTCTTCTGTAAATAGTCATTCTTTAAAGTATCAACAAGCTGTAACAACCACAATATATCCACCAAGATTACGTTTTATATAAAACATGGATTTAAAAAGAACTGCCCTTACTCTTTTGTTTTGCTGTAGTATAATATCTATAAATGCCCAAGATGCTACAGATATAGATTTAGGTATTACCTATGAAATGAAAGGAATGCATACCCTCGGCGTGGGTTACGATAAAGCCAAAACCATCAATGGGAATCGTCCGTATGTTCATAATAATCCCTTTATGCATTTTGCTATTTATGGCGGTTTAGGGGTCATCCCTACCTACCAAGATAAATACAAGGTCAACTTAAGCTTGTTTTTCGAAGAAAGAAATCATTCTGGTGGTAGTAATGTACTAAAATATTGGGCTATCTTTCCTAGGATAACGATAGACCTTGTTGACACCTTTCACCTTTTTAAACAAGACCTGAAAACAGCACTTATTGCAGGAGATTTATGGAATGAAAACTTCAATGATATGTTGCGGATTTACAATATGGATTTTCATGGATACACCGCAAGAGTTGGTTACAAGAATTTCTGGCTAGCCGTGTATGGTATAGGCGATCTAGCCAGCAATATTGGTTTAGGACTCCACCAGATGAGCAAATACGGCTTGGAGTATAATAGCGACAAAATATTTAATTCCTTGTCCTTCTCTATAAACAGTATTTACCAAATACCCGGTCCAGACAGAACCATCTCAAATTATTTTTCCTATAAATTATCGACGAACTCTAGCATAGAAGTACAATTGGATTATCGTTTGAATCCCAACTTCACCAATGGCATAGCTTATGGTTTAGGTTACCAAACGCAATTCAAGGACCATAAGGTGAAGGCTCGAATTAGGTACTATGATAAAGCATATAATGCTGGGCATCAGTTTGATCAGTTGATAGACTATTCTAATCGTGCCGGAGGTTTTACTGGAGATCAATTATACCCTTTAAAGAACTACTATCGTCCTATTAACCAATGGGGACTATACACTTCGTATCAGGGAAGTAATATTTACGCACTTGAAGTTTGTTATGATGTAAGAAAAACAATATATAAAAAATTAAAGCTGATTAGCAATTTTGATATTAATCTGCTGCAAGTCAGTAAGACAGATTATTTTCTTGTTTTTCCTGCTTACAATACTGGCTTGGCTTATCAATTCTTTGACAACTTCTGTTTTGAATTAACGGGAACGAATAAACACATGGATTTGAATAATTTTTATCAGGGACACACGCTGAGTGAACAGCCTTTTATGGCCATAGCCTTTAAACTCACACCACCTAAAACAATCCCTAAACTTGCTATTCAATAAAACCTAGTATTTCTTCGATAACGAGTAATAAGAACCAGCTGATACAAACCAATAGGATTGTATCTCAAGTTTTAATGCAACTCCTGCATCTACAGCTATACGTCTCGTTCACTGACGTGAGGTTCAAAATTACATAGCATTACTGAGGCTATCATGAAGTGAGCCATAACAAAACTACTGAGTACGCAGTACAACATCCCCATTGACAGGATTATGAGGTATTGCATCACGCTATTCAAGATGTCTTTGGTAGATTATAAGGCAAGGGTTTCGGTTTTTTATTGGACGCCGAACCACGTAATGTGTTGCTCGAAAAAGGCTCCGCCATTGGTATGGAAGGAAAACAAATCATAAAGGAATCATAAAGCATACCCGCTTATACTTTTTTCCTACCATTTAACACAATTTCATGCGGCACAGCTCGTTATGCAATATACATTTACACGCATAAATGAAAAAAACAACACTTCTGTTACTCAGCCTCATTTTAATGGCTAATACACAATTGATGGCTCAAGCCAAATTCACGGTAAGTGGTCACGTTACAGACTCTAAAAATGGTGAAGAGATTATTGGTGCGACTGTTGTACTAAAGGATAAAAAAACCTTTGGCGCCAGAACAAATTCCTACGGATTCTATTCTATGACCTTAGAGGAAGGAACGCATACGCTATTCATAAGATCCGTTGGATACCAATCGCAAGAGGTTAGCATCAACCTGAATAAGAACATTACGAAAGAGATAAAACTTGTTGCAAAAAAGAGTGAACTCAAAAAGGTTGTTGTAAAAGGCAAGAAGGACAACGACCAAATAACCAGCACAGAGATGGGTGTTGAGAAACTCGACATGAAGATGATTAATAAAATACCTGTTTTGTTCGGGGAGCGTGATATTCTTAAAACCATTCAACTTTTACCTGGTGTAAAATCAGCCGGAGAAGGAAACTCTGGTTTTTTTGTTCGAGGAGGTTCCGCAGATCAGAATCTAGTTTTACTTGATGAAGCTCCTGTATATAACGCTTCTCACCTGTTAGGCTTTTTCTCTGTATTCAATTCTGATGCGGTAAAAGATGTAAAACTGTATAAGGGAACGGCTCCTGCTTCATACGGTGGGCGTCTTTCGTCTGTGTTAGATGTAAAAATGAAAGATGGGAATAACCAGCATCACAGTGTAAGCGGCGGGATTGGGCTTATAGCCTCCCGACTAAATGTCGAAGGTCCTATTGTAAAAGATAAAGGGTCTTACCTAGTTTCTGGACGAAGAACTTATGCCGATGTATTTACTGTATTCTCCAAAGATACCAACGTCAAAAAAGCGAAGCTTTATTTCTACGATTTTAATGCCAAAGCCAATTATAAAATTGACGAAAAGAATAGAGTCTACTTGTCTGGATACTTTGGAAAAGATGTTCTTGGTTTTGGAGATCAATTTGGAATCGACTGGGGGAATGCTACAGGTACCTTTCGTTGGAACCATATTTTTAATCAAAAGCTTTTCTCAAATACCTCCGTTATTTTCTCAAATTTCGACTACAATATTGGAGGTGACTTTGGTAGTGTAGAATTCAATATTTTCTCAAGAATACGAGATTGGAACCTAAAACAAGATTTTCAATATTTTGCAAGTTCGAAAAGTGAATTCAAATTTGGTTTAAACTCAATTTACCATACGATTATACCAGGTGCCATTACGGTTAAAGATGCCAATCAGAACTTGAATATTGAGCTATCAAAAAAATATGGTTGGGAGAATGCAGCCTATGCGTCCCATAAATATAAATTCAATGGTGCATTTAATATAGAATATGGGATGCGCTTAAGCTCATGGAGCATGTTGGGACCAGGCACATTCTACAGCTATAATCCTGATGGTAGCCAAAAAGATTCTTTTAAGTTAAGCAAAGGTACAATAGGGAAAACCTATTTTAATTTAGAACCACGCCTGGTTGCCAATTATACCATTGATGATGAAAACTCGATTAAAGCATCTTACACACGTAATACTCAAAATTTACACCTTCTTTCCAACTCTAATTCCGGCAACCCAACCGACTTATGGATAGGAAGTAGTAATAATGTAAAACCAGAAATCTCAGATCAAGTGGCCGTCGGGTATTTCAGAAACTTCAATAAGAATAATTACGAGGTTTCTGCTGAAGTCTACTATAAATACATGGATAATCAAATCGATTATAAGAATGGTGCCGAGCTAAACTTTAATGAGAACGTAGAATCTCAATTACTTTTTGGTCATGGCAGAGCCTATGGAATTGAATTATTTGCAAAGAAAAAATATGGACGTCTTAATGGTTGGATTGGTTATACATTATCGCGTACTGAAAGAAAAATTAATGGTATTAATAACAATGAATACTATGTTGCCAAACAGGACCGAACACATGAAGTATCGATCGTAGGTATTTATGAAATATCGAAGAAGCTTACCCTTTCCAGTAGTTGGGTTTATTATACTGGTAATGCAATAACTTTTCCAAGAGGAAAGTATTTATTAGATGGAAAGGAATACTTCTATTATTCCGAACGCAATGCCGATCGAATGCCTGCTTATCATAGAATGGATCTTGGTCTTACCTGGACACGTAAAAAAACAGACCGTAAGGAGTCATCATGGAATTTTTCTATTTACAATGCTTATAACCGAGCAAATGCATATTCCATTGATTTTAGGGTAGATCCAAACAACCCATTACAGACACAAGCCGTTCAAACAACTTTATTCAAAATTATTCCATCTATTTCCTATAACTTCAAATTTTAAACCTAATGAGACATTTTAATATTTTTGCATTAGCGGTCCTTATCGTATTCAGCTTTACTTCTTGCGAAAAAGTGATTGACTTAAAAATTGATAATGCCGAACCGCGGCTTGTTGCAAGTGGTTATGTATCAAGTGAACCAGGCCCGTATATTTTTAGACTATCACAAACTATTGATTACGACAAGCCCAATAACTTTCCTTCTATAACAGGTGCGACTTTGATATTAAAAGATGATATTGGAAATACTGAGACTTTGACCGAGGAAATGCCTGGCGAATACTGGGCTAAAAATATGCAAGGCACACCAGGTAGAACCTATTCTTTGAACATCAATGTAAACGGAAAAGAATATACATCTACAGTGCCGATGGCTGCTCCCGTCTCTATTGATTCTATAACAATAGAGGCTCTAAATACATTGGGCGGAGAGATTCCGTTATTGACCACATATTTTAAAGATCCTGCGGGCGAAAAGAATTATTACTATCTAGAATATTTGATCAATGGAATTCCTAGTGGTGATAAAAGCTTCCTTTCTGATGACTTGCAAGATGGTGAAGAAATTAACGTAGGTACTATTTCTGATGAATATGAAGGTGTACAAATTGGCGATACCATTACCGTACTTCTTCAATGTATCGATGCAAGCATGTATGAATTCTATCGTACATTAGAAGCTCTAGAAGATGCTGGTGGTGGAGGTATCGGTGCTACTACACCTGACAATCCAACGCCGAATATTACTGGAGATATCTTAGGATACTTCAAAGTCTATTCTCAAACGGAAAAAGACTTTATTATTCAATAAATTAAATATGGAAATATCCATTCGCTCTGTTCGTTTAGATGATGCAAAGTCCATAGTAAACCTCTCAAATCAATTAGGTTATCCGTCAAGTCTAGTTGCTATTGAAAAGCGCTTACAAAATGTTTTAGCTCATCCAGATAATCAAGTTTTGGCAGCTTTCAAAGAGGAAAAGATGCTAGGCTGGATTCATTACTTTTGGACACCCCGCGTAGAGTCTGATGCATTCGTAGAAATAGGTGGCTTAGTCGTAGATGAAACTGTTCGACATCAAGGTGTAGGTAAGCTACTTGTACAAGAGAGTATTAAATGGACAAGAACTGGACATTGTGTAAGCGTAAGAGTTCGTTGTAATGAACTTAGAAAAAGTAGCCATGCCTTCTACGAACATCTTGGATTTACACTAAACAAAACGCAGAAGGTTTTTAACCTGTCATTAGATTCCTAACTTCAAGGCATAGATAGCGTGAGAACCGTTTGAAGAAATTATTTCTAGGCGTACGCATAATCGCTTAAGTATTCAAACGCTTTAGTCAGTTTGCCACCTTCGCAAATCGTTGCATTTTGTAATATCGTAGATCGTTCAGCTTTAAGAATTTCTGGAATAATATGTTTCCCTAAGACACTGCCAAAATGTTCACTGGCATTCTTAGGGAGCTCACTAGGTAAATTGTCAACTGTCATGATATCTATAACATCATTGGTGTTCTGGAACCCCTCCACTTTATCATAAGTACTTTTAAGAATACCATATACAGGATCATCGATCGGCGTTGCTCCCAGATTAATCGGCACTGAACCAAACTTATCACAAGTTACGTCAGCAATAACATTCATCTTAAAGTCAGAATGCTGAATGTCTTCCTTCTTAAAATAGGCAGGAATGCGTTCCTCCCAATAAATTCCATTCATAAGAATATCAGCCGCATGGGTATATTCTCTAAAAGGACAGCAATAGTCTTGTGGGTTCTTAAAAAAGTCCTCTCGGTTGAAGGAACTATCGTCCATTCTTCTATAGAGATCATCAATGTCCAAATGAACATATACTGGATGGTCAAATTCGTTCTGTAAGAACTCATCAGAAGATACTTTGTTAAATCCACACACTTCCATTATTTCTAACAAACCAGTTGCTACACGTCCTCCGCCTGTTACAACAATTTTCATATTTGGCCAGTTCATATCTCGATAAGTAGCTTTTAGCGCTTCATAATCCTCTACGCTATGTGCTGCAGGTAAATTAAATTTTTGATACTTTCTACCAAATGTAAGTAGTCCATTATGTGCCCCAACGATTCCTGCCCATTTTCCAAAACCAACAATCCGCTGTCCGTTTTCTTCTGTCAATGTCTCATAATCAATCATGCGAATATTCTTTTCTATCATTGCGTGCATAAGGTTTTGATTGTACGGTTGAGCTTTTTTGGTATGTGAAAAGAAGAAATAGGGTTTATCGGCAATTAAATCCTGCACTCTAACCTCTTTTACACCGAAAAGGTAATCACAGTTCGATAAGTCCTCTTGCACATCAATATTGCATTCTTTATAGCGCTCAATCGGGTAGGTCCTAATTTCAGAAGGTTGAACAACAAATCGAATTGCAGGGTATTGCTGCTGAATCTCCTTGCATTGTTTAGGAGTAAAGGGCACTCGATAATCTTCTGGTATTTTTTCTTCTCTTAGGATGCCTAGTTTAATCATTGACGTAATTTCGTGATGGTAAACGGTAAAACTATTAAAAAAGTTGGAATTTAGAACGAACTAGTTTCTTATTACGATTTAAAATGATTGAGCCTATAAATTGAATCCATGGAATATTTTGAACTGTTTAACATCCCTGTTTCTTTGGTTGTAAACGCCAAAGAAGTTACAAAAAGGTATTATGAATTGAGTAAGCTATATCACCCAGATAATTTCTCCTTAGAAGATGCAGACAAACAGGCCGAAGCCTTAGAAATGAGTTCTAAAGTTAATCAAGCCAAAAAGGTACTAAGCAACTCTCACAGAAGACTAGAATATATACTTAAACAAAAAGGAATTATTGTAGCAGAAGAAAAATACCAATTACCCCCTCAATTTTTAGCGGAGATGATGGATATTAACGAAGCTTTGATGGAACTTGAGTTTGATGAAAACCAAAGTACCAAAGAGAAAATTGTATCGCAAGTATCGGCTGAAATAGCAAAACTCTATAATAAGGTCAATACCTTTTTCGATGCACCGCAACTTGAAATCAATGAAGGCAATGGTGCATTGCTTAAGGATTATTATTACAAGAAAAAATACTTGGATAGGATTAAAGAAAAATTGTAAGTTTGCAATCCCAATCCGTAAAAAATGCCCGAGTGGCGGAATTGGTAGACGCGCTGGATTCAAAATCCAGTTCTTTCGGGAGTGCCGGTTCGACCCCGGCCTCGGGTACAAAAAAAGACTTCAAATATTATTATTTGAAGTCTTTTTGTTTATTCGAGATCCCGCTTACAGCTCTATCTAAATAACTATGGTTTGAGAAATACTAGCATTAAATTCTGATAACACTTCAAAAAGCGAATAAGGTGTTCCCGAATTATTTTAATACCACCTTCTTGGTCAGGATTTCACTATCTTTTTCTAAACTCAACCAATAAACTCCTTTAGTTAGAGCAGCTATGTTTAATTGATGCTTAGCTCCTGAAAATTCTTGAGATAGCACTCGCTGCCCAAAACTATTATATAGGATTGCATGTGCCCCTTTTAGCTCTTTATCAAGACTTATGTTCACAACATCCCATGCAGGGTTCGGATAAACTGAAAAATCGAAACCAGTCTTTGCTTGTACATCTTTGGTGCTCGATGCAAAATTCTTTGTAATTGTCATACTTCCACTTGGGGAATAAATATCATCATTCCAAGCAGTATTAGACCCAACAGCGCCAGCTACACCACAGGTAATAGTATTCCCCGAAAAATAAGTATCTGGTATCAGATCACTTCTTTTCAACTTTAGGACAATATTATTCCCCACTGCCGAAATCGCTATATTGTTTGAACTTAAACTCGTATAGTTTTGTGCCGATACACCTGATGCATCAGAAATACCTATGGTGCCAGTATAATTAGAAGGAGCAGTACCAGTAACCCATACGGTCAATAGTCTGTGAAACGGATTCATATTATTAGTTCCCCAGAAATTAAAAGTGGATCCACCACCAGGAATATTAACCATAACATTGACCCCAAAAGCAGAACTATTCGAGCTTAAGTTAATTACGTTCGCTCTAAAGCTCAGAGTGTCACTTGCAGCATCGTAATGGTATTCCAAGGAGATGCCATCAAGTAAATTAGGGTTACTTCCATCATTGAATGCGTCTGTAGCAATTCCGGTAAATGTTTGGGCTGAGGTCATATTAGAAATCAGTAAGCCGAATACAAAAAGTAAAATTATTTTTTTCATAGATATCGTATTTTATAGATTTAAGACGGTTAAGTATTTATTAAGGTTTGGTTCTTCGCAATCTTTTTTTGTTAAAAAAGATCTGAAATTATTGTCCCCCTTTATATTTCCCTTAAGTTAATTTCAAAACATTATTATGGATTACGACTATTTCAATAACATAATGAGTTTAATATATTGTAGTTAACTTAGCCCCATGAATTTAAACCGCCTCGCTAACATATTGGTTATCGTAACGATCGTTGTGGTTTTTCTTGTGTATGGAAAAAATCTTCTTATTCCGTTCGTATTGGCTGCTTTTATTTGGTTTATCATTAGGGAGATTAGGCTATTTATTCGAAAAAATAGATTTATAAGAGAGAAACTCCCTACATGGCTCGAAAACATTATGGCATCTGTTATCTTATTTGGCATAATTGGTTTTGTAGTAAATCTACTGCTTGATAATATCAACCATCTCAGCGAAAACTTACAGCTATATGAAAATAATATTTCAAAAGTTTCGCAATTAATTCAAGAAACTTTTAAGATCAATGTGATGGAACAGGTTAAAGATTTTACTGGTGGTTTGAAATTTTCTGATATTCTCAGTCAAGTGATTAACTCTGTTACTTCATTGGCTGGAAATATCTTTATTATTCTTATTTATATGCTTTTCCTCTTGCTAGAAGAATCAGGATTTGACAAAAAAATCAACGCATTCTTTAGTGATCCCGAAAAAGCTAAGCAAGCTCGAAATATTCTAAGTAAAATTGATCATTCTATAGGACGATATCTTTCTATGAAGACTCTTGTAAGTTTTCTAACTGGCTTGTTCAGTTATATCGCACTACTTATTATAGGTGTCGATGCAGCATTGTTTTGGGCATTTATAATTTTTACGTTGAATTATATTCCGAATATAGGCTCTTTGATTGCAACGTTATTTCCAACAATATTTGCCTTGCTCCAATTCGGAGAATTAGCTCCAGCAATTTGGGTATTAGCTATAATAGGTAGCATACAACTCATAGTAGGTAATCTTATAGAGCCAAAGGTTATGGGCAATTCATTGAACTTGAGTTCATTAGTGGTTATTTTGGCACTTTCGTTATGGGGAGCTTTATGGGGTATCGTAGGTATGGTACTAAGTGTTCCTATTACGGTTATTATGCTTATCCTTTTTTCTGAGTTTCCAAGCACTAGAAAAATTGCTATTTTACTTTCAGAAAAAGGAGATATTGATTAAATGCATCTAAAACAACATAATAAACTTGTTTACCTTCTACTCTTTATTCCACCCCTGTTATGGGTGATTTACAGGTCATATGCTCTTGATATTACACACGATGAAGCTTGGTCTTTTCATATGGTCTACAAGCAGCTCTATCATAGCATGTTTAGAACAGCTAATAATCATTGGCTTAATTCTTTTTTTATGTTCTTTGAACATAAACTCCTAGGAACAGAAGTTTGGCAAATAAGACTGCATTCTGTTTTGGCATTTGTTATACTATCTTATTATCTCTACAAAATAGTAGTTCGCTTACCGAATAAATGGTGGGGGTACACTGCTATTATCTTGATAACTTACAATACCTATATCTTAGACTTTTTCTCGATAGCCAGAGGATATGCTTTAGGACTAGCCTTTGCGATGGGTGCAATTTATTATATCCTGTATCAAGCAGAAGGTGTAAAGAACAGGCTTAGGATTTATGGTTTATTGTGTCTAGCAGCAACATCGGTATATACAGAGCTTTATTTGTTAATGGCCTACGGTTTATATGAACTCGGTATCGTGTTTAAATTCAATATTTTCAACAGGAAACAGTTTATAAAATATGTCAAACCGCTATGGCTACCAGCTATTTTCTTATCACTTGCAACGCGAAATATCCTTTTAATTAAAGAATTTGGCGACCTCAATGAAGGACGGTCGAACGGTTTCTTTGTTGACACGCTCGGTGTCTTTTTTGAAAGAGCATTTGAACCATTCTTATCAACGGATCTATCCATTTACATAGGGGTTGCTTTATTCTTGGTTTTCCTTATTGCATACTTTTTACTTAGGAATAGACCAAATCCGGGTAATCAATTGACTCAACTCTTACTCATAGCATTCTTGATTCACTACACCTTCTTTTATGGGTTAGATGTCCCTTTCCCTTTTGGACGTACGGCTCTGTACTTTGTAACTCCCTTCTTACTTTGTATCTGCTTACTATTCAGTCAGTTTCATACAACCAATTTATTTAGACGTTTTAGCTTCGTCATTTTTCTAACAATATACTGCTCACATCTTGCCTATGCTCTTACAACTAAAAACATTCATACTACACAGGAATGGTGGATGGGACAAGGCGTTGGTGATGTTGTAGAGAAAATCGGAGAAACGGAAAAAAGAAATTTAGATAATTTAAGCATCTTATACTATGAAGGTCATAACGGAGATTATCAAAATTATTATATGGTAATACCCCATTCTAGAATTATTAGAAACTTAAGTAGGATTCACCCGTTTTCGTTTAAAGATGATTTTAAAGCTATTAATGAAAACCCGAATACATTCGATTATATCCTTTTACCCGACTACGACTCTATTCTCAATGCGACCATTCATTTTGATTTATACGACAGTATTCAATATTATCCTGATATGAAAACTTGGCTGCTTAAGAAAAAATATTAACTTTCATCTTTGTTATGTCACAGATATCGAAAAACACCATCAAATTCCTAGAAGGACTTAGAAAAAATAATACGAAACCCTATTTTGAAAAAAATAAGGATGCTTACTTGACTTCACATGAGGAAATGATCAGCTTCGCTGAAGCCTTGTTGCAAGAGGTGAATAAATTTGACGAAATTGAGACTCCTACTGGAAAAAAATCTCTTATGCGTATCTATAGAGATGTTCGCTTCTCTAAAGACAAAACACCTTACAAAACACATTGGGGTGGAGGTTTCAAACGTTCTGGTAGTAATAGACGTGGAGGGTTTTATTACCACATAGAAAAGGGTAACTCTTTCGTTGGAGGTGGTTTTTGGGGACCTGATGCTAAAGACCTTTTACACATTCGTAAACAAATCGATATAAACGCAAAACCTCTTCGAAAAGTGCTTAAGTCAAAAGCTTTTAAAGACTACTTTGGATCGCTTCAAGGAGATAAACTAAAATCAGCACCGAAGGGATTTGACAAAGAAAATGAAAACATTGATTTATTGAACTACAAGCAATTCATAGTTGGGCATAAATTCACGGATAAAGAGATCCATGAAAAAGACTTTCATAAGAAAGTAGCTAAAGGATTCAAGAACATGCTACCTTTCTTTAATGTAATGACCGACTACCTTACCACAGATTTTAATGGCGAACGCATTTAAAATAATATTCTAGTCACGAAAGATAAATAGGACAAAATCCTTAGGACTCTGTTCCGCATAATTAATCCCATCAAATATTATTTTCACATCATCCACATCTGCGGCCTTCATGTAATTGAACGTATGGGTGAAATATGCTTCTTCTTTTTCGAACTTAACGTTGCTTTCTCTTTTCCCGACAGGTTGATTTCCTGCAATACTTTCTGGAATAAACTCTAACTTGTTCAAAGAATCCAATCTCCGAGATATTAGTTTAAAACGATACTGCTTTCCAGCATCTTCATAAAAAAATGTTTCCAGCTTTTTATCTTGAATCTCTTGAAATGTTAGACTGTAAACAAAATTACTATCTTGCTTTACCTCTTTCAGTTTGTTCGCAACTACAGAGTCCCACTCTTTAGGATTTAAAATCCTAGCGGGCTCAACAGTATCAATAGGAACGGAATTTAGTTTTTTTTTCCTTTCTTATCGTAGTCCGACAGCACTTCCATGCGAACCTTGGCCAAGCCAGCATGAATATAACCCAAGCGGCGAGCTCCTTCTCTGGACATATCAATCAAACGACGATGAGTCAAACGTTTATTCATTCGGTCGTTAATCTTAACCACTACAGATTTGCCATTACTTATATTGGTTACGCGTACCCAAGTTCCTAAAGGCAAAAAATTGTTAGCTGCCGTTAATTTCTTTTGACGAAAGATTTCACCATTTGCTGTTTTACGGCCTTCAAACATATTATGATAGTAACTCGCCGTTCCTTCCCAAGCATTCTTTGCTACCTTTTTATTCCCTGCTTCAAGTAAAGCAGGCAAACAAAATAATACACTCAGTAGAAAAATTTTCGTTTTCATGGCGCAAAGGTAGATGCAGCATACTCTCACAAAGAAGGATTATGTAAATGAGTTGTTTATGACAAAAGTATTACAAAACGTTTACTTCGCGCTGCAACTCAATCCCATAGCGGGTTTTAACGTCATTAATAATTTTTTCACTTAGGTTATAGATGTCTAAACCACGCCCTTTTCCATAATTTACTAGTACTAATGCCTGTTTTTCATGTACACCAATTTCTCCATCTCGAAACCCTTTCCAACCAGCTTGTTCAATAAGCCAACCCGCTGGTATCTTAACAGCATCTCCTTGTTCGTAAAATGGAACGGTTGGGTACTGTACTTGAATGCGAGCAAAAAACTCTTTGTCTACAACGGGGTTTTTAAAAAAACTCCCTGCATTTCCAATGTTCTGAGGATTTGGCAATTTGCTTTCTCGGATAGCAATAACAATATCTGATACATCCTTAATAGTAGGGGTTACTATACCTCGAGTTTCCAGCTCACTTTGTATGGCACCATAACTAAGTTGGAGACTATGTTTTTTATTCAAACGAAATATCACCCTAGTAATCACAAATTGGTCTTTACATTTCCGTTTAAAAATACTTTCTCGATATGCAAACTCGCATTCATCTTTTGAAAATTCAAACCGCTTTCCTGTTGATTTTTCTATGGCTTCTACTCTATCAATCACCGATTTAACCTCAACCCCATATGCACCTATATTTTGCATGGGAGCCGCTCCTACTGTTCCTGGTATAAGCGATAGATTTTCAATACCACTTAGATTCTTTTCAATAGCCCATAATACGCAGTTGTGCCATATCTCTCCAGCACCAAAACGTACCCAAACATGATCTTCATTTTCCTTTATGAACTCCTTCCCATGAATCTCATTCTTTAGGACTAGTGCATTCACATCTTGCGTAAAGAGAATATTACTTCCACCTCCTAAAACAAAGTGTTTTTCTTTTTTGAAAAGGTCAGTTTCTAGAATATGCTGCAACTCCTCCTCATTAGAGAACGGTAACAAATACTTAGCGTTTACACTTATCCCAAATGTATTCAAGGTTTTTAATGATCTATTTTCTTCTAGAGACTGCACAACGAGCGCAAATTTAATCAATTTGTTATTGCTAATTAGATTGAATGTATTTTTATGGAAATTCACTCAAAAAACATCCTAGGAGCATGAAGAAGTACATAATTATTCTATTCTCTATTCTAATTTCTCTGACCACTTTAGCGCAAACATCTTCATATGATGCGCAATGGAAACAAATTTATGAATTCATCAAAAAGCAAAAATCTCAGGATGCCGAAAAAAAAATACGACAACTGTTAACTCGTGCGAAAAAAGAAAAGAATACCGAGCAAACAATTAAGTCTTTAATTTTCTTACGTAAGGCAATTGCCCAACGTGACGAGAAGGAAACAACAACTACAATACAAGATTTTGAAAATGAAATCGTCGGACTTGATTTTCCAGAAAAAAACATAATGCATAGCATGATTGCCTCATTATATCACTCGTATTATCAGAACAATAGATGGAAAATATATAAACGAACCGAAGTAACCTCTGCTACGGATTTAAAATACCCTAAAGATATCGAAACTTGGACGCCTCAACTCTTCTTTAATAAAATCCAAGAACAATACGACGCATCTCTAAAAAATACCAGTGGGTTAAAAAAGTATTCAACTGCGCAATTCCCAGAACTTATTACTCAAGGAAAAAATACGAAAAATTTACATCCAACTCTTTTCGATGTACTCGTACACCGTGCAATTGATTATTATCAAAACACTGAAATTGACATAACAAAAGCGGCATACTATTTTAAGTTAAAAAGTGATCAAGCTTTTGCATCCCCTAAGGAGTTTTCTCAATACGTTTTTAAGACACAGGATGATTACTCCACAAAGTATATTGCATTAAGCTACTTGCAATTGGCTACACGATTCCACTTAAATGACAAACAACCTGACGCGCTGATCGATATCACCGCAAAGCGATTGCAGTATGTATTTAATCATTATGATGGGTTGAAGAGAAGTCAAAAGTATCAAGCAGCGCTCCAAAGATTGATCAAACAATACCCAACGAATGAAACGATTGCCAAACCAATGTTGTTGCTTGCTCAGTCAATGCAATCCACAGATAAATCTAAAGCTCTAAAATGGGCTCAAAGGATTCAAGAAAGATTTCCCAAGAGTATTGAAATGAGAGCCGCTAAACGATTGGAACAACAAATCAAGATGGAGACGCTGACTTTCGTTACTGAAAAAGCGGACATTGCAGGCAAAAATATACTCGGTAAAATAACGTTTAAGAATTTAAAAAATGTCCATTTCAAAATTATCCCCCTGACGTATACACAGTTTAAAGAAAGATCTTATAACTATCAAGCTAATAAATTTATCCCTACGGGACAACCATTGCGTGAATGGAATATTAACCTTACAAATGGAACTTGGACTGGAAATAAAAAGTATGAAACACATGAAACAGAAGTTATCATTGAAAAATTACCATTAGGTTACTATGCCATTATAGCGGCGGGCGACCCTTCTTTTAGTCAGAAAAAAACTCCTGTCAGTTTCTCTCTCTTTCAAACTTGTAGTATCAGTTATGTTGTGAGTGCATTAAATAATCAAAATGTATTGTATGTTTTGGATAGACAATCTGGTAAACCACTACAAAATGCTCAAGTAACTCGATATATAAAACGCTATGATTATAAAACTCGAAAAAATAAAACTGAAAAAGTAGATAGTAAAACCACGGATAAAGATGGCCGTATCATTTATTCCAAAATAAATGGCAAAGGCTATGGTAGCTATGATATCGAAATAGCTTATAACAAGCAAAAACTTTGGGCAAGAAGAGCATTTTCTACACAACGAAGGAATCAACCCAAAGAACAAAATCATCTTTATCTCTTTACAGATAGAGCTATCTATCGTCCAGGACAAACCATATACTTCAAGGGTATCTATATCAATTCTTCTGGCAACCAGAAAAAACATAAGACGCTTGCCAATAAAAAAGTAGAGCTAGTACTAAAAGATGCAAATTATAAGGAAGTAAAAAAACAAACGTTTACGACAAATAGTTATGGCTCTATTCAGGGCACGTTTATTGTGCCAGAAGGATTGCTAAATGGTCGCTTTACCCTGTATAGTTCACAAGGGAGTCATCAAATTAGGGTTGAAGAGTATAAACGGCCAAAGTTTGAAGTAAAGATGGACAGCATTCAAAACAATGTAAAACTAGGTGAACAAGTTACGGTATCCGGACAGGCAAAAACTTATGCTGGTAATGCGGTAGAAGGAGCCAAAGTGCGGTACACAGTACGTCGTAAAGCAAGATGGCCATACTATTGGCGTTTTTTCTACTGGGGAGGAAGTCAGCGTAATAATGAGATCGTACTTGCTCAGGGTGAAACGACTACAGATCTAGGAGGGAAATTCGATGTTACTTTTTTAGCGGAAGGCGATGCCCTAATTGACCCACGCACCAAACCGTTTTATGATTTTGAGGTAAATGCAGATGTTACTGATATTAATGGTGAAGTGCGCAGCGGTAAAATGAGTTACTCTATTTCGCAAGAATCGCTTGTCCTGAGCGTGGATATTCCAAACCAAGCTAACTTTAATGAATTTAACTCGATAAAGGTCAGTACGAGAAATGTGCAGGGAAAATACACTCCAACTGACGTACGATTAGAGTTCTTTCAACTCATTGCACCAACAAAATTTCTAAAGAAAAGATTGTGGACTGCACCAAAAGAAAATTTTCTTACACAAGCAGATTTCAATCAGTACTTCCCAGATTATGAGTATAAAAATGAAAGCAATCCACTCTTTTGGAAAGAAGGGAAAAAAGTTTGGACAAAAACAATCCGTACCAAAATTGATCAGCCAATTTATTTACAAAAAATTGCTCCCGAAGATGGATATTATATGCTAAAGGTAAGTGCTCGAGATAAGGAGGGTAGATTGATTGAAGAAAAAAAAGTAATCCGACTAGTTAATATAGAGCATAGGCAGGCTCAATCTAATGAAGCTTTATTTACCTATTTAAACAAGAATGATTTTGAACCTGGTGACCAGGCTCTGGTAAGTGTATCATCTGCTTTTAGGAATCCTTATATCCATAAAAGCATTTCAAGGCAAGAATCTATAACATACGATTGGGACCAGAAAACTGAAATATTCTCAATTCAAGAGCATGACCGTGGTGGTTTTATCGCGAACTACTTTACTATTCGAAATAACAGATTCTACCAAAAAAGAGTTCTAATAAATGTGCCTTGGGACAATAAAGACCTAAACATAACTTACGAAACTTTCCGAGACAAAATATTACCTAATAGCCAGCAAGAGTGGAAAATAAAAATTAGTGGTCACAAAAAAGAACAGGTCAGTGCAGAGCTATTAGCTACAATGTATGATGCCTCTCTTGATGCATTTGTTAAGAACTCTTGGAGCCCACTAAAACTTTACGGGAGTCGTCCTGAATATCTAAATTGGAATACAAGCTCCTTCGGTACCGCTACACATAGGACTCTCCGCAAGAAAAATGTTTATATACGCGACAATAAGTATAGAAAATACCCTCGCCTCAATATGTATGGTCTAACAAGTAGTTCATATGAACGAAGATTCCGAGGTATGGCGGACCAAGCGCTTGAGAGTGCCTCTATAGCCGTTCCTCCAACTCAGAAAGTAAGTGCTGGTAAAATTAAAATGGATAGACTCAGTGGTGAAGCAAATGAGGCATCTTCGGAACTTGCCGCAAACCAACGTGAACTCAAAAAAGAAGAAGATAAAACGACTAGTACTGGAAATTTCGATGAAGTATCGATTCGTACGAATATGAATGAAACAGCCTTCTTCTTTCCTGATCTCAAAACCGATAGAAACGGTAATATCATCTTATCCTTTACCGCTCCTGAAGCGCTGACTCGTTGGAATGTAAAAGCATTTGCCCATACCACCGATTTGAAGACTGCTCTCCTTGAAAAAACGCTTATAACACAAAAGGAACTGATGCTAACTCCAAACCATCCACGTTTTATGAGAGAAAATGATAACATGGTTTACAGCTCAAAACTGACTAATCTCTCTCAAAAAGAATTAAGCGGATCTGCTCAACTGGAGATTATTCACGCTAAAACAAATAAACGCATTGATGAACTCTTCAAGAACAATAATAAAATACAACAATTCGTTATCGCTCCTAACCAAAGTAATGAACTTACATGGAACCTAACAATCCCACCCGCTTTTACAGGTCCTGTCATTGTTCGTATTGTTGCTAAAGCTGATGGGTTTAGTGATGGAGAACAAAAAGCAATTCCACTTTTGTTAAACTCTATACTGGTAACAGAAACTCTTCCTTTGCCTGTACGTGCCAACTCTACAAAGAAATTTGATTTTAAAAAATTACGGAATAGTCGTACGTCCTCAACGCTTAAACACCATCGGTTGACTGTCGAGTATACTGCCAATCCAGCCTGGTATGCGGTGCAGGCACTCCCCTACCTTACGGACTACCCCTATGATTGTAGCGAACAAACCTTTAATCGGTATTATGCAAATGTATTGGCCGCACATATTGCTAATAACTCTCCGCGTATTCAGCGCATTTTTTCAGAGTGGAAAGCACAGGATACAGCCGCACTACTGTCTAACTTAGAAAAAAATCAAGAATTAAAAAATGCTCTTCTTCAAGAGACTCCATGGGTATTTGAATCTGAAAATGAAATGGAACAAAAGAAACTTATCGCGAACCTTTTCAATATGAATCGAATGAGCCACGAGTTAAAAAATACTTTAATAAAACTCGAAAAACTACAAACAGCTAATGGTGGGTTTGCTTGGTTTAAAGGAATGCGGGATAATCGATATATTACACAATACATTGTGACAGGAATAGGACGCCTACAAAAATTAGGCGTGAGCGATGTACAATCAAATAGTCGCATTCAATCAATTCTAGATAAAGCAGTACCTTACCTGGACAAACGTATCGTAGAAGACTACCAATATCTTAAAAGAAAAGGTTTACTCAAAAACAGGAACCTAAGTTATAGTCAAATCCAATACATGTATATGCGCTCCTTCTTCCAAGATCGAACAATGAATGTAAAAACGAAAACTGCTCTTAATTATTATAAGAACAAGGGAACTAAGCTATGGATGCATTACAATAAATATATGCAAGGAATGCTCGCCATATCTATGAATCGATTTCAGGAAAAGCAAACTGCAAGGGATATTATGGATGCCTTACGGCAGAATGCTATACATAAAGAAGAAATGGGCATGTATTGGAAAGAGCTAAATCAAGGATCTTATTGGTGGTATCAGGCTCCTATTGAAGCACATAGTCTACTCATCGAAGCCTTTCAAGAAATGCCCAGCCCTGGAATAGCTTCAAGGGCTAAAACCGAAGTAGACGAACTACGCATATGGCTACTAAAACAAAAACAAACGCAACAATGGAAAACGACAACAGCAACAGCTGATGCATGCTATGCACTCCTTTTAGGTGGAATGAATTGGTTAGACGCTGAACCCGAAGTCCATATGCAATTGGGAAATAAAAAAATCACACTTTCTGATTATAAGCAAGAAGCCGGGACAGGTTACACAAAGTTCCATTTCCACAAAAAAGAGATCCAACCAGAAATGGGAGATATAGAGGTAAGTGTAAAAACAGATAAGGCTGTCGGTACAACATGGGGGGCTATGTATTGGCAATACTTCGAACAACTTGACAAGATTACAGAATCGGAAACACCGCTTAGTTTGAAAAAACAGGTCTATAAAGTCGTAAATGGAGACAGAGGTGAACAACTGGTTCTACTTAAGCCTGATGAACCATTACAAGTGGGTGACAAAATCAAAGTTCGAATAGAGCTTCGCGTAGATAGAAGAATGGAATTCGTTCATATGAAAGATATGCGCGGTGCATGTTTTGAACCGATCAACGTTTTGAGCAATTATAAATATCAAAATGGGTTAGGGTATTACGAGAGTACAAAAGATGCTTCAACACAATTCTTCTTTGACAACTTAAACCCAGGAACTTATGTATTTGAATATCCTATGTTTGCCACAATGAGAGGGAATTATAGCAATGGTATTGCAACGATACAATGTATGTACGCTCCAGAATTTAGTAGTCATAGCGAAGGACTTAGCGTCCAAGTAAAATAGATTATTGAGGCCGTGTTAAATTAGACTTGATCAGGTACAATAAACCCGCTTCATTTACATAGTAATGGAGATAGTAACTAATAGTTTCTTGTAAATTATATGCGCTTACGATAATGAACTCTCCATTGTCTTTTAAATCAATCTCACCTGCTTCTAAATCTGGCATGTTCTCAAATAAAAGATCTAAGTATTGAATAAAGGCCACTTTACCATTTAAAATACCACTTGTTTTAGGAAATAGATGTTTTATATAAGTCGAACGAAATTCTATATCATCAGTAACCAACGTAGCACAACTTAATGCATCTCGCTGATTATAATAACCAATAAACTCCCGAACCGTTTTTTCTCGTAACGTCATCTACTCACACTAACGTTTGCCTATTCTTAAAAATAATGTATTGTTTTTACCATCAGGAGCAATACGAATTACAATAGAGGGCATATTCATATCCTGATTATGATAATACTCCGTATGGAACACTTCATCGTCACTATTCTCATACACTTTTTCATAGGCCATATCAACGGGTTCATAGTCCTCTGGTAAAGCATCTTCAATCTCATCCAGAATTTCATCATACAACTCTTGCAAATCCTCATAATATTTCTTTGTTCCAAATTCAGCAATAAAACAGTCTTCCTTTTTATACTTGTTAATATAATTCTTCTTTGCCTTAGGTAATCTGATATTCGATTGATGCACTCCATTTAATGGTGCACCTTTTACTTGGTCCCATTGCTTTTCCTTGGCTGCGTGATATATTGCCATAAACTGACTACCAAACTTTGAAAGCGTCTTCTTAAAATCTTCTTCACCATCCTCATTATAAGTATTAATACTGAGATGACTACTTTGGGGCTTCTCCTTACTTATTCTCTTTTCGACGAGCCCATTTAACGGGTTTTCTATTATCGTTTGCCTCTCATCGCCTTTGTTTGACATATAAGACACCACTGTATGCGTTTTAAAATCAGCTTGAATAATCTCGGCCGCTAAGCGTGCAAACTTATTAGCCGCTTGCTCTTGGGAGAAAGAATATGCAACTGCAGGCAAGTAAGTTCCCTTGCTATTCGTATTAATATGATTGATACAAGGATCTAATGTATCACATCTAAACTCAACTGTATACCCTTCTGTGACCTTTCGAACAATAATTTTTTTTATGCTTTTTATAGTAAAATGATCTGTATAACCAGCAATTGTTTGATGAACTAGCCCATAATTAGCTTCATATGCAATAGTACCAACTTGTTCACTACCATACTTTTGTAACAATGCATTCATCTTATTAATATTCCTATCCCCAACCTGTGCGATAACATAGGACGAAAAAAATGATAGCAGATGAATTAATAACAGAGCTTTTTTCATTCAGGTACTAAGATAGTCACTAGAACCTATTTATCAAGATTAAACAACACAACTGGTAGGTAATTAAAATGACCTATAAAACAAAAGCGCTACTCAATATGAGTAACGCCTTTATTTAAAGCTAGCTTTAAGTATGTCTTAGAGGACCTCTAATTCTTTTAAGGACTCATTCATGGTACGAACAGCCTCAGCTGAAGCCTTAAATAAATCCTTTTCTTGGTCATTCAAACTATAATCAACGATTTTCTCCCAACCGTTCTTACCGATTACTACGGGGACACCAATACAAATGTCGTTTTCTCCATATTCTCCATTTAATGAAACGCAACATGGCATGATTCGTTTTTCATCTCGCACAATGGCCTCAACCAAAGAAGCCCCAGCTGCTCCCGGTGCATACCAAGCACTTGTACCTAACAAGCCTGTTAACGTAGCACCACCAACCATAGTTTTTTGGGCTACCTCCTTCATATCATCTTCGCTCAGGAAATTACCTATAGGTAATCCGCCATAAGTAGCTAAACGAGTAAGAGGAATCATAGTTTTATCTCCATGTCCACCAATAACCGTTGCCTGTAGGTCATTAGGAGAACAATTCATAGCTTCACTAATACGATAACGGAAACGAGCACTATCCAAAATTCCTCCCATTCCAATAACACGTTCCTTAGGTAAACCAGTAGACTTTAAAGTAAGATACGTCATTGTATCCATTGGATTTGAAATAATTATGAAAATACAATCTGGAGAGTGCTTTAAAATATTGCTTGTAACATCTTTTACAATTCCTGCATTAATCCCTATTAGTTCTGCACGTGTCATACCTGGTTTACGAGGTATACCCGAAGTAACCACGGCTACAGAGCTCCCTGCAGTTTTAGTATAATCTCCTGTTGTACCAGTAATTGTAGTATCAAAACCTTCTATCTGTGCCGTTTGGTTCAGATCCATAGCCTTACCTTCGGCATACCCTTCTTTGATATCAACTAGAACCAACTCATCACAAATTTGTTTACGAGCGATGTTATCCGCGCATGTTGTGCCTACTGCGCCTGCTCCTACTACTGTTACTTTCATATTGTTTATTTTTAAATTATTGTTTAAGAATGAGCTGCAAATTTATTACAATGACAACGGCTAAAGAATTTTTTCTTGTTCTAATTTATCAAGACCATGTAATACGTCTCATTGATCTCTAATCCATAGAAGGTACTCGATCTTTATCTACAGAGATTACACCTTTCACATTTTTTATTCTGTACTCCGAAAAATCCTGATTTGCCACTAACCCGTCTCCGTAAATAACTTGAGTTGGTGTGGTGACCTTCACGAATTTATCTGAATAAAACTGACTTAACTTTTCATTCCAAATGAGCTCTTCAGTATTTAGTGTCTCTCCCTTAGCATTTTTCACTACAACGCTATCCTTTACAAGTACATTACCTTTGGACTCATAGTATCGACCATACTTTGCTGTTAAAGTATTTGTCACATTTGTTTCTTGATCAAAAAAATCAACCCGAAGTCCATCTTTCATCTCTACAAAGGGTGGCTCAATATCTTTCTTCTGAAAAAAACTATGTGCAAATAATTTCGCCTTGGTAAAACCATTCTCACTATAAAGAATAGTCACATCTTCTCCTCGTTCCTGTTTGATATCATATATTTTCTTCAAGTCATCAACGCTTAATTTTTCTTCTTTACACGAAAAAAAAAGGAAGGATATCAAAAAAAATCGAACAAACTTAGTCATATCTGCGCTTCAGAAACCATCGGTCATTTACAGTAATTCCAATTGAAAAACGATTGAAATTTTCTTGTATCAAACCATTGTCCAACGTGCCGCGTTTACCTAATTCGAAGGCCATATTAATCTGGCCAATACTTCTAAGTGTTCTTCGAATAGGATAACCCAGACCAACAGTTAATGCCATTGATCTTAATTGTGTATTATTTATTTGAAGTGGCTCATTTACATAGTAGCCCCCAATTCGATAGGCAATTCGTTTCCATACATTGAATTTATCATTTACATCGGGTGTAAACTCTCCTCCCAATCGGACAAAGGTCGAGGTAGCAAAAGAATCAGGTTGCTCATACGATCTATATTGACTCCAATCCGACGTACTTACATCTAAACCTATTTTCCAATAATCTCCATTCCCATATTGAACTCCTAGTCCAAGCTTCGAAGGCAGTACTACTGTTCCTTTCTTCTCCACTACACTATCGACCTGATAACTATAAATTCCAGTATTTAGATCTCCTAATGCTGAATACCAATAACGATCCGCCTTTGCATTGATATTTGATTTATTAGAATACGTGGCCGCAACATTGACGTAGCGCTCTCCTTTTAATTTATGATGATAAGAGGCGCCAAAATCCCATAAAAAACCACTTAAAATAGTTCTTCTTAAGATATCCGAATTTAGAATATTCAGGGTATCCGTAAACGTTTCTGAAAGATTGTTTTGGTAATTCCCAAATAAATAGCTAGCATTAAAACCAAGAGATAAACCCTTGTACTCATGAGCAGCACCAACGTATACTCTCTGAATGCTCCCCCCACCAAAATAATCAATAATAACGTTTGAGATATTCGGAATACTTGTATCTCGTCTCATATTGTAGTTTACCCTAGAGTAAGGTAATAAACCAAAACTTACTCCTGTTTTTTTTCCAATAGGAAAAGCTAAGTTGACATATGACAAACCAAAACCTCCTGTACGAGTTGCCTGTGTAGCACTTTTAACATTGAATAATGACCCTGCCAAACCTAATTGATAAGATGTAAGCTTCAAAGCAGAATAGGATGATGGGTTTTCAGGGTTGATCAGTACTTTACTTCTATCCGCAAGGGAAGTCCCTCCCATTCCTCTATTCGATACATTTTGTTGAGCTTGCAATAAGCCAATACCATATCTGGAGTATGGCGAATTTTCCTGAGCTAACACCTTTATACTGACTAGCACAAAAACGGTTAACAATAATCTTAATTTATACATTGTGTATCAAAATGGCATAAAGGCCTTTAAGTGTAAAATACTGGTCGGCAAATATCTCATTTTTTAGTCGGCGAGCAAAGTAGCGGGTATCACCACCAGTTAAAACTGCGTTAATTTCACCATATTCAATTCGGTATCGTTCAATTATTCCATCAATTTCTGCCGCTATTCCATTTAAAACTCCACTTCTAATAGAGGTTTCTGTATCAAAGCCTAATAATGAATCATACCCTCGATCATCAACCAATGGTAACTGATCAGTATAGTCATGTAGACTTTTCAGACGCATATTTACACCAGGTGATATTGCACCTCCTCGGAAAGTATGATTAGATGCCAAGAAATTATAGGTTACACAAGTTCCTATACTAATGGCCAAACTATTCTTATTAGGATAAAATTCACGTAGCCCAGCAACTAAAGCTAAACGATCATTACCAAGCGTTTTCGGCGAGCCATAAGCATTCAAAAAAGGAAGAGATGTAGTGTGATCTAAAAGAACTAACTCCGTTTTAGAACGCAATAATTCTTCAATACTGGGATCATGATCAACTACACTTGAAAGTATCACAGATTTCGGTTGATGTAAATTGAGCAAATCCGCTAAGTGTTCTTGATAGTTATCCCGAAGTACAATTTCATTAATCAATTTATCACCTTGAAAATATCCAATCTTTTTTCGTGTATTTCCAAAGTCTAAACAAAAATATACTGCTCCCATAATTCTAAAATTTTAATCTCCTAAAGATAAGCGTTTATAATGACCATTTAATTGAATTCTTTGTTGAAGATTTTTTAACTCATGTACCGTTGGTAATACCTTACGTAAATGACGCAATATATACTCCTGGCGCTGACTTTCCTTCGGCATGCGTAAGACATCATATTCTTCTTCTATGCTTAGTCCAATATGATGCGCTATATGAAACGCGGTTATCTCTTCTAAAGGCACATTATAATCCTTCTTTATATTTAAAAGTTTATGAAACATTTCGATCTCTTTCATAATGACTTCCATCTTTGATTTGAAGCCATCATAATGCTCCGTATCTATACTGCTAATAATAGCACCTTGATAAAGCTTATCTGGAACATCTTCAATAACCTCTAAGACTCTAAAGGTCGATATTCCTTGCGTTTTGACATCCATTTTACCATCATCATAGAGCTTATCGATGCTCAAAACCTTAACCTTAGTGCCTAACTCTCGCACTTCGTTATTGATTACCACTGGAATCCCAAATTCCTTCTTTTGCTCAAAACATTCGTTTATTAATTGCTTATAGCGGTCTTCAAAAATATGTAAATTGAGTGCCTCACCCGGATACACAACTATGTTGAGAGGAAAAATAGGTAAAAAGCTCGTCATAATATAAGTATCAAAAATAGGGTCTCTTCATTTTATAAAAAGGTTAAAATAAACCCAGTTTGCAACAATAGGCTAATTCGATACTTCCTTCCTCTGCAATAATAAAAAAAAGAAAAGAAAAAGAGCGATGCCATATTGCGTATTGAGAAAGGCTTCAACCGTAAAAGGTATAATAAACAGAAGCAAGAAGGACCCCAACCATTCAGAAGTCCTGAAATGTTTCTTGAAAAAGAAAAATACACAATACAGGAAGTAAAGTAGCCCTATTGACCCTGTTACAAGGGCTATATAGATAAATTGGTTATGTGGATAGAGTATCTTTTCAGATTGGATATCTTGCCTATCATACGCCATTGCCATTGCATCCTGCCCATCACCCACACCTACTCCGAGGACCCAATATTCTTTATAGATATTCACAGCCGTTTGATAAGAAACAATTCGTCCTTCATCACTTATATTAGTTTGAACTTTTTCATTACCCATTTCAGAAATAGAATACATACTGTACCAGAACTTTTTGTTGAAAGAGGAACTAGCATAAAAGAAAATGATTGGCAACGCTACTAACGTAGAAAGAATCCCTAAACCAAGTTGCCATCTTTTTCTTTTAACGATGAGTATCAGTACCTCATAAAAAATAATTATATAGAGTGAAAGCAAAGCAGTTTTACTGGCTAATACATGAAGGTAAATAGTTAGAAAAACAATACTTAGTATCCAGAGCCATTTCGGCCTTGCTGACTGCTTCAGTAATTGAATACTAAAGCTAACCGCAATAACAATTGCTACTCCGAAACGAATATGATCATTCTGAAAAGGTGTTGGTATACTTTTAGATAGTCCGTAACTAGCATCTATCGCTTCCTTATCCAATAGATAACTGTATAAGCTTGTGCAAGAGCCCACAATACAAACAGCCACAAAAAGCATGGCCAAATAGTCGAAATACTTACGATCCCACTTAATCGACTGAAAAGAAAAGGGCAGCACTAAGAAAGGAAGCATCAGCTGGATGCGGGTAAAATAATACGGTACGTTTGAGCTCCAAAAAAAAGAACAAGCGTAGAGTATAAACAAACCAGTCAGCAAAACAGATGTTCGATTTTTACAAAACTGGATAAACGTATTTGATACATTAAGATTAATTAATGCATTAGCCAAGAGCATAATCATGCCAATACTCATGACCGCTCTTCCCACTAATAAACCTATTATGAAAACAGCGCAGGACACAAATGCAAATCCTTGATGAGGAAACCAATTTAAAAAATGTAATAAGGGTTTAGGTAGTTTCACCAAATTAGTTTTTCAATGTTTAATATTAACTCTTAAATTCGTTAATTATTGTGGCGCGGCATACAAATTTATTAATGGCACTTACCGATGGTAAAACCAAGGAATTAGCAAAAGCGATCTCTTTGGTTGAAAACGCACTGCCAGGTCATTTTGAGCTTCTAACCGAACTTATTCCGAATAAAAAAACTCGAGTAGTTGGTATAACCGGCCCTCCAGGTGCTGGTAAAAGCACGCTGGTAAACGCTCTACTTTCCTACTGGACAAAACATGACAAAAGAATCGCAGTCCTTTCGGTTGACCCGTCTTCTCCTTTTAATTACGGCGCCCTGTTAGGAGATCGAATTCGAATGAGTGATTTCTACTTAAACGATAAAGTCTTTATTCGTTCGATTGCAACTAGAGGATCTCTGGGCGGACTTAGTTCGAAAATCATTGAAATAATAGACGTAGTTCGAGCCTCAAACTTTGATTACATTCTCGTAGAAACGGTAGGTGTCGGACAAAGTGAAGTAGAAATTGCCGGAATTGCAGATACAACAATTGTTACCGTTGTTCCCGAGGCAGGGGATGAAGTACAGACCATGAAATCTGGTGTTATGGAAATTGCCGATATTTTCGTAGTTAACAAAAGCGATCGGCCCAATGCCAACGAGTTCGCAAAAAGCTTAAAAATTCTGGTCCATTCTAAACAATCTGATTGGGAAGTGCCAGTTATAAAATCTGTAGCGACGACTGGTGATGGTGTAGCAACCCTAGGAGAACAAATTGAAGCGCATACGACATTCATACAAAACTCAAGCGACAAAAAGATTGCTCTCCTCACTGAAAAGGCTTATCAACTCATTCAACAAAAGAGAATGCAGAACATTTCTAAACAACGACTTGCGGCTCAACTCAAATTGGACCTTCGGGAAAGTAATTTTAATTTATACAGCTGGGTACAGACTTTTGGATAAAGCATCCACTCAATATTTGTAAACTAATTAATTCGAATTAGCAAGAAGTTATATTACTTTGGTACTGGCTATATTTATGAAAACCAAACATCATCTTACCCTGTTTATTCTACTGCTTATAATAAGCTGTAAGAATACACCTGTTCAAAACAAACCTAAAAGCTCGAATTCGAAAACAAAACGAGAGATAAATTCGAAATCCAAAAATGATCAAACAATACCAAATGAAACTGTTGAGAAACGAACACAACCTTTGCGCAAAGCTGATACTAAAAGCATAGCAAGTATGCTTCCTAAAGGATATACAATTCTGGATTCTACGTTTGGAAAATTAAAGGATGGTAAGGAAATCGCAGTTTATGTTCTAGATCCAATGAATGGCGAAGAAAACAGAACACTTTTTATCGCAGAAAAAAAAGGAACCAAATACTCTAAGATGAGTTCGAATAAGGAACTTATACTATGCAAAGAATGTGGTGGTATTTTCGGAGACCCGTACAATGGAATAACATTAAAAGGAAATGTTCTTTCAATATTCAACTATGGGGGTAGTGCCTGGCGGTGGAGTGAGAAATATATATTTAGGTATCAAAAAAACGATTGGCAACTCATTGGCGCCACTTATGAATCATACTTCAATGCAAAACCGTGTGACGGTGAAGCTGGATTAGCTGGTAGACAATTAGAAGACATTAATTTCTCTGCTGCTAAGATGCAAATTATCCATACCCAAGACGATAATTGTGCCCCTGAAGAAGACTACTGGAAAAAGTTCAATAAGAAAAAACTGATCTCTCTAAGTAGCTTCCCTGGAAAAGCAAGTCAATGGCCCAGTGGTAAAATTAAAGATGGTGATGGTAAATAATTAAAATCGTAAGCCAATACAAACACCAGCTCCTCTATAAGCTGCACGCCAAGATTCTCCAGCATATGTAAACGTTCTATCCTCTATGGCGTAAACAAATTCCTTATTAAAAACTCCATTAAGGGTATTAAACAGATTTCTATATCGATAACCATTTATAGGATCTACATTAATCTCACCATTCCCCGCAATTTGATTATAACGCAGACCTATACCGAGCAGCCAAAAGTCAACATAAATGTCCTTGGTCATTTTTAGTTGATAACCTAGGAGCATTCCAATGTGAAGTACTTTATCCTCTAATCTGAAACTCGCTACACCGCGCTCTCCGAAATCATTAATCTTATAATCAAATCGTATCTTATCATTTCTGAAACGCACAAATGGTCCAAGATATAACCCGTTAAAGACTTCATCACGAAAGTAAAACTTAACTTCTGGCGTTACGGCAATACTTGACATCTCAATATTACGCAAGGGACTCTCATCTCTACGATCTAAGTAATTAAAAATGGGACGGTCGAATCGTTTTATAATTCCAATACTCGCCGTTATATATTGCTCTACCTTACGTTCATATTGAACGCTTAAGGCAGAAATACCAAGTGCGGCCGCATTGATTTTAATCATGTTTCTGCGTCCGATCGTATCCAAATACCTCCCGTTCTGGGCTTTAACAAAAGGAGATAGGAAAATCATAAGAATGAAAACTGGTATTCGACCTACCATACTTTCAAGCCAAACTTCTCCGCCCATTCGGTGGCCTTGTCATAGCCAGCATCTGTATGACGTAATACTCCCATAGCAGGATCATTGTGCAACACACGAGTTAAACGCTTATCTGCATCCTCGCTACCATCAGCCACAATTACCATCCCAGCATGTAAACTGTAACCCATACCAACTCCTCCACCATGGTGAAAACTTACCCAACTCGCCCCGCCCGCTGTATTAACCAAAGCGTTCAAGATAGGCCAATCTGCTATGGCATCGCTGCCATCCTTCATGGCCTCCGTCTCTCGATTGGGAGAAGCAACGGAACCACAATCAAGGTGGTCTCTACCAATTACAATAGGTGCTTTTAGCTCACCATTACGAACCATCTCGTTAAATTTCAACCCTGCCTTTTCTCGCTCTCCCATTCCTAACCAACAAATTCTGCTTGGTAACCCTTGAAATGCAATCTTCTCTTTCGCCATATCTAACCAACGAATTAGCCCTTTATTATCAGGAAAGAGCTCTTTAAGCGCCTCGTCTGTTTTATAAATATCCTCTTGATCTCCACTAAGTGCGACCCATCGGAATGGCCCTTTACCTTCACAGAAAAGTGGCCGAATATAAGCAGGCACAAAACCTGGAAAAGCAAAAGCATTTTCTATTCCTCTTTTATCCTTAGCTTGCCCTCTTAAATTATTCCCATAATCAAATGTAATTGCTCCCCTTTGCTGTAATTCAATCATTTGCTTCACATGTTTTGCCATGGTGTCTAATGATCGTTTTTCATAGTCCTGTGGATTTGTTTCACGCAAGGTATTTGCTTCCTCCACACTTAATCCTTCAGGAAAATACCCAACTAGCTCATCATGCGCAGATGTTTGATCTGTTAATGTATCTGGTGTGATATTTCTATCAAGCAAACGTTGCAATAGATCAACAGCATTACATACTACACCAATTGAAACGGCCTCATTGTTCTCCTTTGCTTTTAAGGCCTCATCAATTGCTTTGTCGATATTATGATACATTTTATCAATATATCTTGTTTCAACTCTTTTTTCTATACGCCATTCTTCAACTTCGGCAGCTAGACAAACTCCTTCATTCATAGTTATAGCCAAAGGTTGTGCTCCGCCCATTCCACCCAAACCGGCTGTTACATTTAAAGTTCCTCGTAGGCTACCCTTATAATGTTGATCAGCTAATGCCAAGTATGTTTCATAGGTTCCTTGTACAATCCCTTGTGAGCCTATATATATCCATGAACCGGCTGTCATCTGTCCATACATCATCAGTCCTTTAGCATCAAGTTCTCTAAAATGTTCCCAATTAGCCCAATTACCAACTAAATTGGAGTTTGCAATCAAGACACGCGGAGCATCTTTATGACTCCGTAAAATCCCTACAGGTTTTCCACTTTGCACTAAGAGCGTTTGATCTTCTTCCAGCTCTTTTAAAATTTCAAGTATTTTTTCAAAGGAAGGCCAATTACGAGCAGCCTTTCCTAAACCACCATATACGATTAACTCATCTGGGCGTTCTGCTACCTCTGGATCCAAATTGTTTTGGATCATTCGATATACTGCCTCAGTAACCCAATTCTTACAATTCAATGTTGTACCCTGTGGAGCGCGCACTTCTCTTGCCTCTTTTATCATGGAGCAAAAATAAGATGCAAGTCTTACTCTAGATAGAATTGATTTCTTTACTTTTTACTCCAGATAAAAAAATCCTAACGTAAATCTTACTGTTTGTTTAAAAGAATACTACAATTATGAGTTGTATGCAATACACTATCTCGAAAAGATAGGTTCACATTCAGAACGGAACCATTCATATTACCCTCACCAGACACATAGTAATCGCCGCAGGTTTGTTGAAATGGGATATCAAAATTAGACTTTTCTGCATTGATAATAGCAGTAATATCATTTGGACAAAAGGTCATAGCAAAACCCTTCAAAGTAAGTTCATTGATGGGGTCAAAATCTGCTTGAATACTTACAGTATAAGACTGAGCACCGCTCATATAGCAATCATCAAAAGCGTCATATGCTCCTACGAATTTATCTACAGATCGAGTTTCACATTTAGTTCCTTCGAAACCATCAGGGCATTGACAAACGCCATCTGCGCAAATTCCTCCGTTTAGGCAAATCACATTCTGACAGGGTTTATAAAAAGTGGTTGGACCAAAACTTTGCTCTTGCTTTTCGCAAGATGAAAAAACAATAGCTATTAAAGCCAAGAAGCTAAACGTACTAAGCGCAACAAGTTTGATCTGTTTTTTCATTACTTAAAGATAAATTAAAAAAAAGAATTTATCCTTTCGCCTGACGCAAATATTCCTCGTTACCTGGGTCTTCATAGTTGGTAAATAAAGCTGCCCAATGTGCTATCAACGATAAAGCCCAAGCGGCGGTAATCCATGCGGGCCATGGATACGCAATATTCTTGGCAGACTCAACCAATAGCGGTTCTTTATCATAGAACATCCAAAGAAGTACATTGACAATCGTGAAAATAACTGCGTGTAATATTAATTTACTTTTTTGTTTTGCAGTTGGTGCTATTTTTTTTGCCATGGAATAAAAATATTTTGCACAAATTTAATTTAGTACTAGATAGTATCAAACAAAAATGCCGACTGATTTAGTCGGCATTTTAATTTATTTAGAGGGTTTATTCTATTTATCGAATTAATGATACATTTCCTTGTTTATAGAAGCGTTTACCTGTGTTTGTTACCGCCTCAATCATGTATACATAAGTTCCTAAAGGTTGTGGCTCACTTTTAAAACGTCCATCCCAACCTTCTTCTATATTCGTTGTACTGAAGACTTTCTGACCCCAACGATTGAATATATCCCAACGCTTTAACTTAACATCGCCACGACGACGAATCATCAAACGATCATTCAAACTCGTACCACTACCTGGTGAGAATACATTAGGTAAATCTATCAAACTCTCATTACTAACAATAACTGTAACACTATCCATTGTAGGACAACCATTCTCAGTCTCTGCATTTACATAGTAACGAGTCGTAGCAGTTGGTTGAGCTACTGGATTCTTAATCTTGGTATCACTCAATCCACTCGGTGGGAACCAGTCAAATAAACTACAGTTACCATCAGCATAAAGCGTTACGCGCTCGCCAGGATAAATCGTAACATCCTCGCCTGCATCTACTACAGAACCAGGGTTTACTACTACATTAACATGAGCAGTATCATAACAACCTTTGTTATCTATACCGACTACCTGATATTGCTGTGAAGCCTGAGGATAAACTCGTACGGTTGATACATTACCTGTATTACTAATAAAGTAATCAGGTGACCAGCTATAACTAAGGGCTCCAAGCACTGAAAGAGTTGCTGTATCACCAGGACATAACGTACGATCTCCATCCAATTGTAAGAAGTCTACGTTATTTACGGTAATCAATACATTATCATCATCCTCACAACCATTTGGTGTAGTATAGGTAACATTCAAGGTTTGTGTAATCTTACCACGATATACAGGATTGGCTACCGCACTGCTATTCATGTCTGCTCCTGGTGTCCAAGTAATTGTATAATAGTTCGGCGTATTCGGTATAACACTTGAATTCAAGTGAATCGTGTCATTCAAACACATCTCACGATCCATACCGGCATCTACAACGGGTAATTCATCTACTACAACTGGAATTGTGACTGATGAATCAGGACATCCTGGGAACGAAGCCGTTACCGTATAATTACCTCCTGGAACAGCTGGAGTAATGACAGTATTCAAAGTATTATTTGGAGTCATATCACCCACTGGTGTCCAATTAAACGCATAAGCATCTGGATTTTGGCCAGCAGTAGTACCTGTACCTGTAATAGTAGTACTTTCTCCATCACACAAAATGGTATCGTATGGATCAATCTCAAAACCTTTAAGAATGTCTACAATAACAGATGTTGATGCTTGACAAGCCGCCATTGGCACATTATTAGAATTTATTGGTTGAACTGTTACCGTGTATGTTATAATGTTCGTGCCTGTTGGATCAGGGTTTTGAACAATTGGATTTGAAATATTCGTAGCACTCAAGAAATTATTAGGTGTACTTGATGCCCATGAATAATTATATTGTTGGCTACCAGGTGTAGCTGCCACATTCAACTGTAAGTTGGCATTTACACAAGTCGTTGTGCGCGGAGTAACGGTTAGGGACGGAACATCTACCACATCCACGAATACTGTGTCCAGATCGCAACCCTGCGCTACATAATAAGTAGGCACTGTAGGTGTCGCTATCGGATTATCACACTGCGTACAGGATAAGGACGTTATCGGCGAGCCTCCCGGCAGCACGGACCAACTTTTGGACCCTCCTCCAATAACGGACAGTGGCGCACTATCTCCAGCACATATAATTGTATCACCAAAGGCTTCTATTCCATAATCAACAAAAACTGGTATCGTAAAGGTATAAGTATGTAAAATTCCTGGTGGTTTACAACTAGAATCAATCATGGTAAGTACCAATACGTGTAAGCCAGTATCAGCTTGAGTTGTTTGCCAGTTTACACAAGCTCTAATAGAATCTGTAAGTGCTCCTGTATAGGTAATTGTTGCTCCAGGCATAGAAAACGCAATATTCGAGTAAGGTACGAGTACAGCGTCCGTGTCACTCGAACCAATATTGAAACAGAAAGCCAAACTATCTCCTGAGCAGGCTGCCACTTGGCCTAATGAGTCTAAACCAGAATTAACTAGGCTCGTACTATCAACCGGGGGTTGTGGTACCAGACCAGGCGAACAATTCGCCACAACAACTACCTGAATATCCCGTTTCACATGACCTATTAATTGACCATTTCGATAGGATGTACATTTAATCGTTATTACACCCGTACCGGCTGTGGTTGGTGTAAACGACATTGCACCTGTTTGAGGATTTAGAGTAAATGTATTATTTGTAGGGATTGGATTTGTTATAGGATTACCTGTTTGTCCTACAGGAAAACCTTGATAGGTAGAGTTTGTAGGACTCCATGGGTTACAGTTTTGACCTGTTAAAGGATTTACGGATTCGTATACTAAAGAATCTCCATCAATATCAACAGCTCCATTGTTAAAGGTAAATGGTACCCCAACACAACAGTATGGTACTGGTTTTACTGAGAAGTAAGGTGAATTATCTGGTGTTGTTGCACCTGTACTATTATTGAAAGTAGCATCAATTACCAATGTACCACCCGATAGCCAGTCCATCTGGTTTCTTGCACCAACATATACCCAAAAGCGCCAAAAGTTACACGGCGGCAGGGTCACAGTTGTTTCATAAACGTGTTCCTCATATCCTGGAACTGGGCTATTGCTATTATTACAAGTATTACCAAAATTAGGACAACCGTTACTTACAACAGTAGGACCTGAAACTTTTGGTAGGTTAAGTGTAGCTGGTGGGTAAGGGTTTGGGGTACATCCCGCACTCTCATAACACACTTGCCCTGAAGCAGGAGCGTTAATACCATTACAATCACGATAAAACTTAAAAATAATCTTATAAGTATTACCAGAAATGTGCTCGTAAAGAACTTCTCCCCCTGCGGCGTGCGATGCTTGAGCTGTATTACTGAACGCAAATACACCTACTGCTACTAATAATAGTAAAAATAATCTCTTCATTTTAATTATTTGTGGCTTAAAAGTACATCCTTTTTTCATAATCTGTTTGTCTATAATTGAATAAGTTAGAGGGTTTTGGCCCTAATGTATCACAAAGACGTATTTTCTATCATAAAAGGTTTGTAAAAAAAAGAGGTTTTATCCAAATTTGGATAAAACCTCCTTGAAAATACTGATAACTAGCTATTTTCTACCTTATTAGGGTCACATTTCCTTGTTTATAGAAGCGTTTACCTGTGTTTGTTACCGCCTCAATCATGTATACATAAGTTCCTAAAGGTTGTGGCTCACTTTTAAAACGTCCATCCCAACCTTCTTCTATATTCGTTGTACTGAAGACTTTCTGACCCCAACGATTGAATATATCCCAACGCTTTAACTTAACATCGCCACGACGACGAATCATCAAACGATCATTCAAACTCGTACCACTACCTGGTGAGAATACATTAGGTAAATCTATCAAACTCTCATTACTAACAATAACTGTAACACTATCCATTGTAGGACAACCATTCTCAGTCTCTGCATTTACATAGTAACGAGTCGTAGCAGTTGGTTGAGCTACTGGATTCTTAATCTTGGTATCACTCAATCCACTCGGTGGGAACCAGTCAAATAAACTACAGTTACCATCAGCATAAAGCGTTACGCGCTCGCCAGGATAAATCGTAACATCCTCGCCTGCATCTACTACAGAACCAGGGTTTACTACTACATTAACATGAGCAGTATCATAACAACCTTTGTTATCTATACCGACTACCTGATATTGCTGTGAAGCCTGAGGATAAACTCGTACGGTTGATACATTACCTGTATTACTAATAAAGTAATCAGGTGACCAGCTATAACTAAGGGCTCCAAGTACTGAAAGAGTTGCAGTATCGCCAGGACATAATGTACGATCTCCATCTAATTGTAAGAAGTCTACGTTATTTACGGTAATCAATACATTATCATCATCCTCACAACCATTTGGTGTAGTATAGGTAACATTCAAGGTTTGTGTAATCTTACCACGATATACAGGATTGGCTACCGCACTGCTATTCATATCTGCTCCTGGTGTCCAAGTAATTGTATAATAGTTCGGCGTATTCGGTATAACACTTGAATTCAAGTGAATCGTGTCATTCAAACACATCTCACGATCCATACCGGCATCTACAACGGGTAGTGCATCAACCACAACTGGGATTGTTATAGATGAATCGGGACACCCTGGGAACGAAGCCGTTACCGTATAATTACCTCCTGGAACAGCTGGAGTAATGACAGTATTCAAAGTATTATTTGGAGTCATATCACCTACTGGTGTCCAGTTAAATGTATAGGCATCTGCACCCACCGTAGATGCGGTACCCGTAATGGTTGTACTTTCTCCATCACACAAAATGGTATCATACGGGTCGATCTCAAAACCTTTTAATACACTAACGGTAACTGATGCCGTTGAAGCACAGGCAGCATATGGGTTATTATCCATTCCTCTTGGAATAACGGTTGCAGTATAAGTAATCGAATTCCCTGTTGGGTTTGGCATGACACATATAGGGTTCGCAATATTAGGGTTGTTCAAGAAGGTCGCTGGCGTCCAAGCGTAATCATAAGGCTGGCTACCGGGTGTAGCAGAAACGTTGAGCTGCAAATCAGCATTGACACAAGTTGTAACATCAGGTGTAATCGTTAAATTCGGTACGCTCAAAGCATCAACAAAGACGGTATCTTTCGTACACCCTTCAACAACATAATATGTTGGTAAAGTAGGTTTCACCCATGGATTGTCACATTGTGTACAAGACAACGAAGAGATAGGAGAACCGCCTGGTAAAACAGACCATGTAAAGGGTCCACCGCCAGAGGCACTCAATTGCGTACTATCACCCACACAAAGTGTTGTGTCTCCTTCTGCCAAAGTAGCATAGTTTACGAAAATTTCGATATTAGAAAACTGAGGTAATAATATTCCTGGTGGTAAACAACTTGTATCTACATAATTTAGTGTAAGTACATGAAGGCCGGTATCAAGAATTGTCGTTTGCCAACCAAAGCACATTTCTACAGAATCAGTACCAATACCTGAATAGTTGGTAACAGCACCAGGAATAGCTGTAGCTGCATTATCACTTGCTTTAAGAAGAGCTAATGGATCGGAAGATGTAATCCATGCGCAGAAAGAGACACTATCTCCCAAACATGTTTCTATTCTTGTAGGATTCACATAACCACCAACAACTGTGGTACTATCTATTGTACCTGGAGTTGGTACAATAGGGCAGTTCTGCAGAACTGCTATTTGTACGTCTCTAATTACCGTGCCGATAAGTACACCATTTCTGTATGAATAGCACTTAAAAGCCATCGTTCCAGTACCAGCAATATTAGGTGTAAAACTATGAGCCCCAGTACTTGTATTTAGCACAAATGAATTATTCGTAGGAATAGGATTTGTATTAGGATTCAATAATGGATTCGGTGCGGCAGGATGATCATATGGTGCCGCTGAAATAGGTGTTGGAGATGTGCAACTTGTAGGACCATTTAAAGGCCTTACGGACTCGATGACCAACGAATCACCATCTGGATCAAAGGGAGTAAGCACACCATTAAATTGTTGATTTATGCAACAATAAGGAACAGGGCGAGCTAAAAACCTAGGAGAGCTATCCAGGTTTGCAAGTGTATTATCAAACGTAACTTCAGTATAGTAAGAACCTTGAGCAGGGCCAATCCAATCTTGGTTGTTACGCGCGTTTAAACCATAAGCAAAGGTCCATTTATTACAAGCCTGCGGCAAGGTAACGGTTGCTTGATAATAATGAACCTCATAACCAGGAATTACACTGGTTGGGTCTGTACATTCCGTTCCTACATTGGGACAACCAGTATCAGGCGCGTCGACTATAGGCAATTTTGGCAGTACCAAACCTGTCTTCGGGAAATTACAATCATTCCAATAGCACATCGTAACAGAGGCTCCTGGAGCTGGTGCTGATCCTGGTCCACAATCTCTAAAAAGGCGAAATGTTATAACATATTGATTCGTTGTATTCGGAACTAAATCATAATATATTTCCCCACCAGCTACATGGGATGCACTCGCGTGGTTTACACTTCCAACAGAAATTAGTACACCGAGTATAATTAAAATTTTTGTGAGTGGTCTTAACAGGTTTTTACTTTTCATAAAGCAGGTCTAATTTTTAAAATAAACCAAGGTGACTCCTAGGTTTACTCTATCATAGACGTATTGCCTAACCTGATTGGTTTGTTTACAAATAGAAAAAATTTCATTTTTTAACACTCCTTCTCCTATTCCATGAATAACACGAAGTGGATTAATTTGCTCATCAGCAATAGCTAGATCAAGATATGTTTGAAAATAATCAAGCTGATATTGTAATTTTTCAGGATCTGAAAGCGCGCGATAATTCTTGTATATTTTCTCAATATGCAAATCGATTTCGGCCTTGGCTTTACGTGTTGCTTTGGATAAAATGAAGGGACCGGTTGGACTCTTTATTTTACCAATTTCCGAGATCGTTAATTTCTGCACAGGTTTTAAATCGGTAAAAATTGGAATCTCAAAAAGGGCCAGATTTTCTCTTGCAATTCGATTTACTTGCTCAATAAGACGCTTTCTGTTTAATCGTATTTTAAAAAAGTGAGTCGGACGTTTTTTCTGTTGTCGTTCTTTTACTTCGAAATCAAACACGGGGTTATCTCCAATGTCCTCGAATGAAAAAGAATAAAGCAATTGTTTCTTTTGAAATTCAAGTAAGCCCTCAAAAGCAAATAAACTCTTTCCTTTTATGGATATATTGACCATGTAGTCAATTGTTCTTGGCCACTCACTAAAAAGGTAAACGACAAATCGATGGATAATATCTTCATCATCTAACGCCCTATAAACAGGCTGAAAAAGCAAATAAACACCTTGAGGGAATAGACTTTCTGCCGAATACTCACTTCTATCCTTTTTAATATTATCGATAAACACTTTCTTACCTTTCAACCGCCTTCTTTCAAGTTCTTTTTTTTCTGCTCTGTCTTTTAAAAACCAATCTAGATAAGGGAAGTCCAAATCCGTTTCTTCGGCAGGAATAACGACTCCATTAATGCGAACACGCAGATATTGGTTTTGAACAATATCAACCACTTCTCCCTCTTCACCCGTGCTACGTAACTTAATCTTATCGCCTACAGAAAATTTCATTGTGTTACCTTCGTGCGAAATTACAAAGGAATCGTGAGTAAGCTCAGATGGAAAATAGCCCAATGGGCCGAGCGGATATGGTGGCGTCGTTACCTGAAAAATAAATCGGTAGAAGATTATCTAGCATGGAAAAAGGAATATTGGAAAAAGTTCTTACGACAAATCAATGTTTCGGAAAAGGAGGTATCAGGGCAAAAAACGATTGATCTAGGTTGTGGCCCTGCGGGAATATTTATTTTATTTGATCAAGCAACAGCAGTAGATCCTCTATTGGACAAATATGATCAAGACTTATCCCATTTTTCGAAAACGGATTATCCATATAATCGCTTTATTACCTCAAGTGTTGAAAATTTCGTTCCTCAGGAAAAATACGATACTATATTCTGTATTAATGCAATTAATCATGTATCTGATTTGGAAAAGGGTATTGGACGGTTAAGTGACTGTGCACATGAAAACTCACAACTCATAATTTCGATTGACGCACACAATCATAATTTTTTGAAGAAGATTTTTCAATGGCTTCCTGGTGATATCCTTCATCCACACCAGTACAACTTAAACGAATACTTAGATAAAATTAAAACTCAGGGTTGGGATATTATCAAAACGGTGGAAATGGATCAGGCATTTATCTTTAATTACTACGTAATTGTAGCTAAACGAAATGCATAATTCTTATTTATCTTTGCGTTATGCAAAATAATGCAACCTCTACTAAAAAAGCTCCCGATCCCGTAGGAGCCTATCCACACAGCCGAAAAGTTGGTAACTTATTATTTCTATCTGGTGTTGGACCACGGAAAGCAGGAACTGATGAAATACCTGGTCTGACCTTGGACAAGAATGGCAACTTTAAAACATTTGATTTCGAAGCACAATGCCGCAGTGTATTTGATAATATAAAAATTATATTAGAAGAGAGCGGTAGCAAATGGGAAAACCTAGTTGACGTTACCGTATTTCTTGTTAATATGAAACGTGATTTTCACATATATAATAGAGTATACAAAGAGTATTTTGCGGATGCTGCTCCATGTCGTACAACCTTAGAGATTAATGCATTACCCACGCCTATTGCTATAGAGCTAAAATGCATCGCTACGATGGATTAATCTGTTATCATACTACAGTATGATACTCAAAAAAACATTTAGTTGCAATCTTTAATGTTTTGTTCTAACCTAAGCGCTAATTTCCCAGTTGGGATAGAATTCGAACCCTTTCATAAATTCATTGATCTCAGATTTTATCTGATGCACTAGAGATTCGTTGTCAATATCATTGATGATAGCATCAATCCAATCAACCACTCTTTTCATATGCTGCTCTGTTAATCCACGAGTCGTAAGTGCTGCAGTTCCAACACGAATTCCTGATGTTATAAATGGTGATTTGTCATCAAAAGGAACCATATTTTTGTTAATCGTAATATCCGCTTTGACCAGTGTATTCTCTGCTTTTTTACCGCTTACCTTTTTGTTCCGTAGGTCAATAAGCAATAAATGATTATCCGTCCCACCACTTATTATGTCGTAGTTTTTTGCTCTAAATGCATCCGCCATGGCTTGAGCATTCTTTACAACCTGTACAGTATATTCTTTGAACGCAGGTGATAGTATTTCTCCAAAGGCTACGGCTTTGGCCGCGATGACGTGTTGTAATGGGCCGCCCTGTATACCTGGGAATACTGCCATGTTCAATAAATTGCTCCAAAGCTTTAAATTTCCCTTTTTATCTCGTTGTTCCAAAGTATTTGGTCCGTCTTCTTTCATAAGTATAACTCCTCCTCGCGGTCCACGTAGTGTCTTATGTGTGGTACTGGTCACGAAATGACAATGCTCGAAGGGTGATTGTAATAAGCCCGTTGCAATCAAACCAGCAGGATGTGAAATATCTGCTAACACGAAAGCACCAACTTCATCCGCCACCTTTCTGATACGTTCGTAATCCCAATCTCGACTATAAGCACTAGCCCCACAAATGATTAATTTTGGCTTATGCTCACGAGCTTTCGATTCAAGGTCTTCATAATCTATAAGATGATTGTCTTCTCGCACTCCATAATGTATGGCATTATATAGTTGTCCCGAATAATTCACGGGTGAACCATGCGTTAAATGTCCTCCCATGCTTAAGTCTAAACCTAGTATAGTATCTCCTGCTTTAAGCACAGCTAACATAACCGCAGCATTTGCTTGAGCGCCAGAATGTGGCTGAACATTGACATAATCTACTCCAAAAATTTCCTTCGCTCGATCTATAGCCAATTGCTCGCTTTGATCAACAACTTCACAACCACCATAATATCGTTTACCTGGATAACCCTCGGCATACTTGTTTGTCATAACATTGCCCATAGCTAACATAACCTGTTCACTGACAAAATTTTCTGATGCAATCAATTCTAGACCATTACGTTGGCGCTCGTACTCTTTCTGTATTAGATTAAAAACTGCAATATCTTTTTTCATAGCGGCGTAAATATAATGTTGAATCTTCAGTGTCTAATTTTGGATTAAAGATTTCTTAAATAGAATTTTCCACGATTAATTTTTAATTCTTCACCGTATTCAAGAACTTTACATCAGAAGATGAAGATAATTATACCCGTTGCCGGAGCAGGAACTCGGCTCAGACCTCACACTTATACCCAACCTAAACCGCTTATTCCACTTGCCGGAAAAACAATCATTAGTTTTATTATTGATTCATTTATTGAGCAGGGACAAAAGGACTTTATTTTCATAATTGGTTACTTAGGCGAAAAGATAAAAAATTTCGTAACCACAGAGTATCCCGAAATCAATGCTGACTTCATCACGCAAGAAGAAAGAGGAGGTACTGGGCATGCTGTTTTTCTTGCTCAAGAGCTAGTACATGAGAACGAAGACCTTTTTATTATTTATGGTGATACCATCTGTGATTACCCGATCGCTAACTTTATTCACTCTTCAGAATCTGTGATTGCCGTTAAGAAAGTGGATGACCCAAGAGAATTTGGAGTGGCGGAGGTTGATGACCGAGGATATATTAATCATGTAGTAGAGAAACCGATGATCCCCAAATCAAATATGGCTATGGTTGGTATTTACAAGATTAATGAAAGTAAAAAGTTCTTCGAACTCATGCGTCAAGATATTAAAAAACTAGAAGAAACCGAAGAGTACTCGCTTACATCGGCTTTGGAGTCTCTTATTAAGAGTGATACCAAGATAAAAGCACATTCAGTAAAAAACTGGTACGATTGCGGAAAGAAAGAGGTCCTTTTGGAAACAAATGCCATTTTACTTGAAAAAATGGAATACCCATCCGAAGGGATTCCCTTTTTTGAAAATAGTATCGTCATACACCCAATTAGTATAGGTAAGGACTGTGACATAAGTAATTCTATTATTGGTCCCAATGTAACGATTGCGGATAACACTCATATTAATGGATCTGTAGTGAGCGACTCTATTATTGGGAGTTATTCTGAAATTCATAATGTATTACTCCATGAATCGATCATAGGAAGCGATGCCATCATTCGCGGTAAAAATCAAAGCTTAAATATTGGAGATAATACAGAACTAGACCTTACCTAATCATGAAACAATTTGGCACTATCGATCAATTCGGTGAACTTAAAAATAATATTACTAAACTATTTAAGATTAGATATCCCTTGATTCAAGCGGGTATGATTTGGGCTTCTGGTTGGAAATTGGCCTCCGCCGTTTCTAATGCAGGTGGGTTAGGACTTATCGGAGCTGGGAGTATGTATCCCGAGGTTTTGGCGAACCATATTATTCAATGTAAAAATGCAACCAACAAACCATTTGGTGTCAACCTGCCACTTTTATACCCAGATATTGATAAACATATCGATCATATTATTAAACATCAGGTACCCATTGTGTTTACATCGGCCGGTAACCCAAAAACATGGACTCGGACACTTCAAGAGAATGGCATTAAAGTGGTTCATGTAGTTTCGAGCACCAAATTTGCTTTAAAAAGTCAGGATGCTGGTGTGGATGCAGTAGTCGCTGAGGGTTTTGAGGCTGGTGGACATAATGGACGCGAAGAAACGACGACACTATGCTTGATTCCTGCGGTTAAAGAACATATAGAAATCCCGCTAATCGCTGCTGGTGGTATTGGTGATGGTAAATCCATGCTTGCGGCTATGGTCTTGGGAGCTGAAGGAGTTCAAGTTGGGTCCAGATTTGTCTGTAGCCATGAGGCTTCCTCACATATTAATTTTAAAAATAGAGTCATTGCAAGCCAAGAAGGAGAAACAGAGTTGGTCTTGAAGGATCTAACACCAGTAAGACTTCTGAAAAATGAATTTCATCAAGCCGTGAAGGATGCTGAATCTGCTTGCAAATCTCGAGAAGAACTTCAAGAACTTCTAGGCAGAGGCAGAGCTAAGCTTGGCATGTTTGAGGGTGAACTTATAGAAGGTGAGTTAGAAATTGGACAAATCGCGGGAAGACTAAGTAATATTATGCCGGCAAGTGAAATCGTAGCTGAAATTATGTCAGAATTTAGTCAGTCATTAAGAAGTTTATTTGAATTAGCTACAATAAAAGACTAATTTTGAGAGTTAATCGTTTTTATGAAAAAGATTTTTCTATTTTCATTACTGGCTGCTTGTACAAACTATTTGTTTGCCCAGACAAATAACAGTAATAATAACGGACAAACCCCACCTACTTACCAGAACCCGTATCGTACAAATCCATATAGCAATAATCCGTATGGAAACGCTAATGGCAATCAAAACATTTTTGATAAAGGTGAAAAAAAGGGGACTCAACAAAGTGGAAAAGAACAAGGAACTGGTGACAAAAAAGATAATCGAAAGAACGATAAAAAAACGCCCTTAGACTTTCGCGACCGAAATGTTCAGAATCAGGGAAAGTCAGATTCGGAGTTAAGAGAGCTTTATAAAAATGATCCTGACTACTTGAAATACATAGGCATTGACCCTTATGGTTCTAACTACGAAGACACCACACAGCTTGTCCAACTAGATGAAGATGATGTTTATGGCTCTAACTTTCTATCGAATAATAATGTAATATATGACAACTCAAGCCTTACATCAGTTCCTGAAGACTATCGTCTAGGAGTAGGTGACGAAATTGTCGTTTCTGTTTGGGGAGCTTCAGAGTTCCAAAGTCCGTTTACTATTTCCAAGGATGGCTCTATCTTCCCAAATCAGGTGGGTAAAATCTTTTTACAAGGTCTGAGCTTTCAAACTGCAAGGAGTGTCATAAGATCAAAATTCAGAAAGGTACTTCCCACGGGTTCAAATGTTGATATTGTTTTAGGAAAAGTTAGAACTATTCGTGTTTACGTTTATGATCAAGTAAAGAAACCAGGTATGATTACCATGTCAGCCTTGAACACGCCTATTAATGCACTGCAAATGGCAGGTGGACTAACGACTTACGGTAATATGCGTAATATTCAGGTTAGACGAAATGGAATAACCATAGAACGTATTGATTTATATGAGTACCTTAAAACAGGTAATAACGGTCGTGAGTTTTACATGCAAGATAATGATGTCATTACAGTAGGGCTTTATGATAAGGTCGTAACAGCGCAAGGCTCGTTTAAGCGACCCATGAAATATCAGATGACCAAAGCGGGTACTTTAAGTGATCTGATTGAGTTGGCTGGTGGGCCCCGTTTTGATGCCCGCGAATCACTTATAAGAATAAAAACCGTATACAATGAACAGGAACAGTTTATTGACATAAATGGTAAAGACTTTTTATCGGATCAAGATTATCTATTGCGTGATGGTGATATCGTTAATATTAACCCGATCAACAAAGGAGTATCTAATGTTGTGACAGTAGAAGGAGCAATCCCTTACCCTGATCAATATCAAATACGAACTGGTGAACGTCTTTTCGACTTAATAAAGAAAGCAGGTGGTTTGAGTAATAATGCTTACCGACCAAGGGCCTACGTATTCCGTAGCGGAAACACCACAGATAAATCTACCGCGCTCAAGGTTAGTATAGGAGATTACGGCAATGACAATTCTGTGAACAACATACTTCTAGAAAGTGGTGATCTTGTCCGTGTGTTATCTGAAACTCAATTTGACGAAAAATTCTATGTTGAGGTAAAAGGTCTTGTAAGAAAACCAGGTAAGAGAATATTCAAGCCCAATTTGAAGCTTAAAGATCTCTTACTTATGTCTGGTGGATTGGAGTTAGACGCGGAGAGCGGACGGATCGAAATTTCTAACATTACAGATACAGTTACTCGATATTCTATTACTGGTAACAACGTAAACGTTCAAGTTGTATCGATAAACCCCGATCTTAGTATCGATAAAACCTCTGAGAATTTGACTATAAAACCTTTCGATATAGTTTACGTCAGAAAGAAAAAAGAAAATATCGAACAACAAAATATTCTTGTTTATGGTGAAGTTGATTATCCAGGCCAGTATTCTCTCCTTGGATTTAGAGAGAGAATGACATCAATGATAAGAAGAACGGGAGGCTTAACCAGAGAGGCTTTTCCTGAAGGAGCTAAACTGTATAGAAAGAATATAGGGCCTGTTGTAATCAATCTTAAGGATGCAATGCGCCATGCAGGAGGTAAGGATGACATTATTTTAGAAAATGGAGATACTATTATTATTCCAAGAAAAATTGATGTCGTAAGAGTAGATGGTGAGGTACAAACACCAGTGAATATTAAATTTGACAACGCAAATAGAAATGTAATGAATTACATAGATGCCGCGGGTGGTTTTGGTGAACGACCTTGGCGTAAAAGAATTTCAGTACAGTATCAAAATGGACGAAAGAAAAGGACAAAAAATTTCATGTTTTTCAAATTTTACCCCAAGGTACGTCCAGGAAGTGTTGTAACTGTACCAAGGCGACCAGAACGACAAAAGTTTGATTTAAACGCAGCGCTACAGTATGGATTAACCTCGATTACATCAATTGTAACCATTATTCTACTATTAAGAAGTACACAATAATTATTGATGAGTATATTAGATGTCATAAATGCTGTAATAGCCAAGATAAAAAAAAGGTTACCGATTATCTTAATCTTAGCTCTGCTGGTTTCAGGTCTAACCGCTTTCTTCATTAGTCAAAAACCAACATCTTATGTAGCCACTTCGACTATTTTTCCTTTATCAGCCAATTCTGCCAGAAGTTCCTCCAGTCCAATAAGCCAACTACAGCAACAATTCGGACTAAAAGCTGAAACTGGAAACGAAGTCTACGATATAAATGAACTCTTAAAAAGTAAAAAACTTTCTTTTAAGGTTGTAAACGTGAATCCGAGTTCAAAAAAATACAATAAGCTTTATAAATGGTTGGTTGCCGATTATAACAGTAAGCTTGGTTGGAGGGAACCGGAGATTGTTCTTTCTAAAGATCGTAAAGACTCACTGCAAAGTTTAATTGTCGGACGAAGCTTATTGCTAAGTAGAGTTTCTGTTGAACAAAATGAAAACGGCTATACTTCTCTTCGGGTAAGAGCTTTTGAAAAAGAACTGGCTAAAGAGATCAATGAAAATATTCTGTTGGCACTATCGAATTTCTATATTGAATTTGTTACAGAAAAACCACGTAGTGATTTGAGAAGAATTCAATCTATGCGAGATTCCTTAAGTAATGCACTGGCTGATGTAACAAGAGCTATTGCTGGCGAACAGGATAAAAGTGCCTATGCGACTAAGGCCTATGTTGGCTTGCCTCAAATAAAACTTAGAAGAAAACAAGCTGAAATTGAAGCTATTTACGGTACCACGGTAACTGCTTTGCAAAATGCTCGCTTCAAACTTCTCTCTGAAAGTCCAATATTTCAAGTATTAGATTATCCTGGGGAGCCCTATATTATTGAAAAAGAAAGCTGGAAGTCTAAAGCTATAATCGCTTTTATGCTTACAACAGTTTTGCTCTCTTTATGGTTCTGTCGAAAGATATTTGGACATCTTATTATTGAAGAGCTTAAAAAGGTCTAAGCTTTTCTCAACCACTTTATTACTTCCTTCCACCCTACTTTTTTTCCATAAAGTAAAATACCCGTTCTATATATTTTAGCACTTACCCATGTTACTAAAAAGAATGTAGCAAACAATACAACTATTGAAAGTAATACCTGCCAAAGCGGAGGATCATAGGGAATGCGACCGAGCATTACTATAGGAGAAGTTAAAGGAAAAATACTGCCAAAAACAGCTAGTCCGCTATTCGGATCTTCCAATGATGTCATAAGTATAATGAGCGCAAAAATAATAGGTAACGTTACTGGTAAGGTAAGTTGTTGTGCATCTTGTGGGTCTTCGTTTACTAAGCTGCCAATGGCTGCAAACAAAGCAGCATATAAAAAATAACCTCCGATGAAGTATAAGACAAAGGAAGAAATAATAAGTCCCCAATTGATTTGAGAAACCTTAGTCAATATTTTCGCCAACTCGGGTTCTGCCATAGCTTTTGTTAATTCTGGGTCGGCCATAGTATTGGCTATCTCAGCAGTCGGAGTTAACATAGGGCCTACAATTACATAGACTGATGTCATCAGACCTATCCAAATCGCAAACTGCGTCAGTCCAACCAAACCTATTCCAATAATCTTACCCATCATCAGTTCAAAAGGACTTACCGAACTAATGATGACCTCCGCAATACGATTTGTTTTTTCCTCCATAACACCTCTCATAACACCTACACCATAAATGAAAATGAGCATATACATTAAGAAGCCCATTCCATAACCTAGTGCAACCGAAGTACCCGTACTAGTAACCTGATCTTCAAAAGAAGTACTTATGAATTGAACACGCGCACTTGTTAGGCTATCTAAATGTTCTTCGTTAATGCCTGCTTCTGCCAAAATCTTATTCCGATAGATTCCTTGAATCTCATCATCCATAAACTCACTCGCCCCTAAACTTATGGAGCTCTCACTTAAAGCCTTTACACTATCAATAGTGGAATGATCTTTCGAATAAATATGAAGAATAATATCATTTTCGGTACGTTTTGCCAGTTCTGAAGCATCTTCATTTTCTCGTTGATTTACCTCAGAAACTTTGTAGGCCTTATGCCCCTTATTCATTTCCGGATAATATGATTGGGTCTCATCGATTACACCAATCTTTGTTTCTCCTTTACTCTTTATTGCAAAAAAAGCAATCAATCCCATCAGCACGAAAAGTCCTAGGGGTAATAAGATGGTAGTAACTAAGAAACTTCTTTTCTTAACTCTACTCAAATATTCTCGTCGGATAATTACTGGTATCTTACTCATAGATTAGGCTATTTCAAAACTTCTTACTGCGGTGTTCTCCACTAATGAAATAAAAATATCGTTCAAACTAGGCAGGATTTCCTCAAAATGCAAAATGGTATATCCTTGCTGAATTAAATTATTTAAAAGGTGTTGGCTTTGAGATGCATTATCAACACTAACGATAACCTCATTGCCGTTTTGCATTACGAGTTCAAGCTCATTTTGTTCTATTGGCTTATCCGTTCTCACCAAGTAATGATTGTTCTTGTACTGTTGTTTGATCTTATCTACTTCTCCCTCTAAAATGATTGAACCACTATTTATGAGCACAATATCTTCGCACACTTCTTCAACCTGCTCCATACGATGAGTAGAGAAGATAATGGTTACACCCTTCTGTGCTAACTCAAAAATCTCGTCTTTGATAATCTTAGAGTTGACCGGATCTAGCCCGCTAAAGGGCTCATCTAATATTAATAACTTGGGATCATGTAGAACGGTACCTACAAACTGTAATTTCTGAGACATCCCTTTACTTAGATCCTGAACCTTTTTATTTGCCCAACTGTTCATACCTAAGCGCTCAAACCAAAAGTCAATCTTCTGATTGACATCTTGCTTATCTAAACCTTTTAACTGGCCTAGATAGAGCATATGCTCTCGTACCTTCATTTTCTTATAAAGACCGCGTTCCTCGGGCATATAACCAATTTGCGCCATATGCTTTTTAGGATCGAACGACTCTTCATCAAAATAAACGTCTCCTTCGTCAGGTAAGGTAATACCTGTAATCATTCTAAGTAAGCTGGACTTACCAGCACCATTAGGTCCTAACAATCCAAAAACCCTACCAGGCCTTACCTCAAAACTCACAGCATCAACAGCTCGCTGCTGATGATAAGATTTTACTAGATGGTTTATTCTAAGCATAAAAAGAATTCTTCGTCAAAAATAGAATCGTATTTGTTTCTACAACAAAAAAAAATGATAGATGGAGTGATTTCCTTACAAACGGGGACGGCTTATGTATGGCATAAATCCATAAAATTGTTTACCTTAAACTTTTTTTTATTATGCCGAGCACAACTCCTGACATTACCAACGAAAACAACGATACCAAGAAACTTATTCCAACTAACTATCCGGCCCTAACGACATTAGTAGTTGTCTTTTTCTTTTGGGGATTTATAGCAGCTGGTAACAGTGTATTTATACCTTTTTGTAAAGATTATTTTAATCTAGATCAATTCCAATCTCAGCTAATTGATTATGCTTTTTACTTCGCCTATTTTTTTGGGGCTCTTTTATTATTCTTTTATGCTAACTCTACTCGGAAAGACTTGGTGGCCAAGTGGGGGTATAAAAGAAGTATCGTTTATGGTTTGCTTCTTTCTGCTATTGGAGCTGTTCTTATGATTGTAACAGTCAATGCAAGCTCTTATACCGGTATGTTGATCGGATTTTTTATGGTGGCATTTGGGTTTTCCCTGCAGCAAACTGCGGCAAATCCTTTTGCAATTTCACTGGGAGACCCTGCTACAGGTGCTAATCGAATCAATTTGGGTGGTAGTGTAAACTCTTTTGGAACTATGATTGGCCCCTTAATTGTGGCCTTTGCTTTATTCGGAGTTGCTAAAGCCAGCGATGATCAGATCGCTAATTTAAGCCTGGATAAAGTAAGTATTTTATATGCTTTTGTATGTGGCCTCTTTGTAGCAGCGGCTGCACTTTTTTATTTTTCTAAGAAAGTACCTCATGGCATAGATCAATCAAATGTCGAAAAAGCCAACAAAGCTTTAATGGCATTAGTCATTATGGCGATTCTTATTCTCATTGCATTTGGAATTGTTATTTCAACGTATTCCGACCAAGTATCGGCTAAAGAAGTTTTGGAAAATAAACGAATATTATGGTTATCTATATCGCTTATTGTTATAGTTGCTACACTTCTAATCTCGTATGGCAGTGCAAGTAAAAAACAAGAAGGCTGGGGAGCCATGAAATATCCTCAGCTCGTACTGGGCATGTTAGCCATTTTTGTTTATGTTGGCGTTGAAGTTGCTATTGGTAGTAATCTGGGTGAATTACTAAAAAGTGACGCATTTGGTAGTTTAGCCACGTCGGAATCTGCATCTTATATCTCCATGTATTGGGGCAGTTTAATGATTGGCCGTTGGGCGGGAAGTATTAATGTATTCAAACCTGGTAAATCATTAAAAAAAGTTCTACTTATAGCTGTCCCATTGTTAGCTTTTGGGGTCATTATTGTTGTGAATAGTTTGGCCCAAAATGATATGTCACCATTGTATTGGTACTTCCTATGCGTATTAGTACTGGTACTGGCCTTTTTTATTACAAATGACAAACCGGCTAAAACACTTCTTTTCTTTAGTTTGTTCGGAGCAGCGGCTATGCTCATTGGATTATTTACTGAAGGTAAGGTTGCCACGTATGCGTTTCTTAGTGGTGGATTGTTCTGTTCAGTACTTTGGCCATGCATATTTACATTAGCGTTAGCCGGTTTGGGTAAACATACAACTCAAGGATCTGCCTTTCTAGTGATGATGATTTTAGGAGGGGCTATTATACCTCCAATTCAGGGTAAACTGGCCGATATTGTCGGTATTCATACTTCCTATTGGGTTCCAGTACTTTGCTTTGCCTACCTTGCGCTCTTCGCGTTTGCCGTTAAGAAACTTCTTAAAACACAAGGTATAGATTATGATAATAAAGTAGGATAGGTTTTAAAGGCACAGTTAAAATTGTGCCTTTAAAATTCTAGGTGGTTAATCGAATATCAAGGACTTGTGTAACTCCTCTTTTGTATCTACGTTCAACAAATTAAGATGATAAACTCCTTGCGTTAATCCATTACGCTTTAACAGATGTCGCTCCGATTGTCCTCGAACATCAACTTTGCTTTCTCGAACAAGGTTTCCTTGTACATTATAAAGTCTTAGAATATAAAACCCTATCATATCATCAAACTGAAGAAAAACATTCCCCTGAGTTGGGTTAGGATAAATACTGATATTGTTTTTATTATAGCGATAAGGAACAAAAACTGTGTTACTAACGTATTGGTGTCCATCGAGGTCAGTAACCATTACACGATAGAATACATCTTTTGTTTCTTTCTCTACGTTTTGTTTGTATGTTTTACGTACATCCGTATTACCTGATGCCTTTAACTGATAAAGATCTTTAAACACAACTCCATCATAACTAATTTCGATTAGAAAGTTGTCTGTATTATTTTCTCTTTGCGTTTCAAATAGTAGTATATTTTTTTTCTCCGATCGTTTAACGGATAACCTCATATAACTTATTGGTAATGGCGCACAAGGAGACATATTAATTGAGGCAAGTGCACTTGTTGTGTCGAAACCAAAGAACCAAGTATTGAGAGTTCGCACATTACCGAAATCATCCCAGGCATTCTGTGGTGTTGCATTTCCACCGCTATTAGCAGGAGCAGGAGGGTTTACAAGTGTATTACCATAAGCACCATTCCAAGCATGCCCTGGACTAGACTGACCGACAATTGAATTATCAATCCCTGCACCAGTGATATTGGCAGATTGATTATTCGCAGCACCTACAGAAGTCAATTGCGAATCATCCCAGTACATGACCAGATTACTCTTGAAAATAGGCTTCTCCGACGTTAAAGTGAATCCGTTTATGTTCCATTCGGCATCATAGATTGGTAGATTGACACGCCCTCTACGCAGTACCGTTGCAATCGAAATAATAGCACCTGGAGCAACCGCATTACCTAAACCATCTAGCCCGTCCCAACTAATCATTCCACTTCCTGCAGGTACGTTTTGGGCCAACAATTGTCTGTCCGAAGAGCCAATTTGGTAACCTGGTATCCCGTTCAAATCAATATTGATAAAGACATCGCCTGTGGCCGCTGTGGTGTAATGAATTTGATAATTTCCTGGACAACCAGTTACGGATGAATCTATAGTAGGTGCTCCATACGGGGTAGAGAATGGAAACACTGTAGAGTCTGGTATATTTAAGAACGTGTAATAACCATTAGACAAGTTAGGACCAGAAGTATCTGAATATGCTGACTGCCGCCCTATACTCCAGTCACTTTGGGAAGCATCAACCCCAAAGAAATTAAAGCCGATAATCGCAGCCAAGGGGTTGAACTTATCGAACGACACCTTGACAACTGTAGAGTCTGGTGTATACGCATAAAAGGTAGGGTTTATCGGTTGTATAAACTCACCTTGGTAATTATCTGTTGCAGTGGTTGCTAAAATAGACCATGCCAGACAGTATACTCGTCCAGGTAAGATCGTTCCACTATTTGTAGCAACAGTAAAATCAAAGAAGTTGGCAATATATGCACTATTCGTAGTCTGGGAAGACCCAGAATTATTACTTCGATATACTTCAATATGATACTCTCCATTACTGGTTGGGTTAAAAACGAAAGGAACATAACCATTCGGGTTTACCGAACCAATTTGTGGACCTGAAACTGCTTGCGCGAAAGAATCTATATAACCTGCACCTGAATTAGTGAACAGCGTAGGACCTGATACTACATTATCGTTACTATCCAAAATCCGATAATAAACATCCGTCAAAAGACTTGCTGATCCACGAATTCTAAATTGAGCACCGAAGTAAAAATTTTCTAATGTATGATCATGAATATAAAACCTCAATTGATCATCCTCTGTAGAGTTAAATGAAGGTCCCCATCCTCTGTTAGGGCTCAAATATAAAGAGGCATTTTCATCTTGAATAGGTGTTAGTTCTTTGGTGCCTTCGGCCATGACATCTAAGCATAGCGATAGTAGTAGGAGCAGAAATATCTGCTTTATTTGCTTTTTCATTATACAGTCTTAAAAGTGCCAATCAAAGATGATTTTTTTTTGAATAGGATGAATTGAATAGATAGATTTTTACAATTTATTTGCTTTACGGTATGCTACGAGAAGGATAACTAACCCAATTTATAGAGTATATTTGAATCAAAGAGATAGTGTAGATTTACTGGGAATATTAACTCCCCACTGACTGAAATAAGTAATATCTATAAATGAAAATAGGAATAGACATAGGTGGTACAAATACGATATGGGGTTTGATAGATCAAAACGCCACTATTGTAACCCAAGGAAAAATTTCTACGCAGGGTCATAAGGATTTTGATCATTATATTAAAGCGCTTACTAAAAGTATCAGGAAGAGAGTAAAACCTAATCAGCTTATTGCACTAAAGGGTTTGGGTATTGGAGCCCCTAATGGCAATATACATACTGGTCAAATTGAGTTTGCTCCGAACCTGCCATGGAAAGGAGTCCTGCCATTGGCAGCTAAAATAATGGAAGTATTTGAAACGGATGTAAAAGTAACAAACGATGCAAATGCGGCTGCGATGGGAGAAAAAGAATATGGTGCAGCTAAAGGGGTAAATGATTTTATCATGGTCACTCTTGGCACGGGTGTTGGGAGCGGCTTTGTGAGTAACGGACAAATAATTTATGGTCATGATGGACTTGCAGGTGAGCTTGGGCATGTTATTGCAGTCCGAAATGGAAGACGCTGTGGATGTGGCCGGAATGGTTGTTTAGAAACATATACTTCTGCCACTGGAATTGTAAGAACTGCAGAAGAATTTCTAAAAAGAGATAAAATGAACTCCTTGCTAGAAAAAGAACCTACATTGAACAGTCATAAAATATTCCTAGCCGCTCAACAAAATGATTTGGCAGCTCTTGATATTTTTGAATATACGGGTAAAATATTGGGGCAATGCCTTGCCGATGCGGTAGCTATTACCTCGCCAGAAAAGATCATTCTTTTTGGAGGATTAGCATTATCCGGCGATTTTATCCTAAACCCTACAAGAAAATATTTTGAACGGAATCTATTAAAAATCTATCAAAACAAGGTTACCATTGAATTATCGCAGCTCCCAAATAATGATGCTGCTATATTAGGTGCGGCTGCGCTTATCTAAATCCTGACAATTATCAATTCCAACTTTAAAATTGCCATTGTACCTTTGTGCCCTTATTAAAAATGCATCAAGTTAAATTTAATAATAAAGTAAAACCGTTTAAGAATCTATTAGACCAGCGCGTCAAAGAGTTTTTTAAATCACAAGGCTTAAACGAACGTGGAAATTGGCAATTGTATTCTAAGACCATTATTCTTTTTACCGTTCTTTTTGGCTCTCTGGTTACTGTTTTGTTTGTATTCCCCAATTCGTGGTGGGCCGTGGCTGTATTTATGCTCATGGGACTGACCATGGCTTCAATTGGTTTCAATGTTATGCATGATGCCGCACATGGTAGCTACAGTAAAAATGTAAAACTGAACAATTTCATCGCATTTATGGGTGGTGATGCCATGGGTGGAGGAACTTTTTTTTGGAAAATAAAGCATAATATAATTCATCATACTTATACGAACATTGAAGGCATCGATGATGATATTGCCAAATACCCAATGTATCGATTCAGTCCTCATCAAAATCGGTTATGGTTTCACAAGTATCAGCATATATATGGTATTCCAGCTTATATGCTGATCTCGTTAAATTGGCTTCTTACCGATGATTTTATTACATTATTCCGAAAGAAAATTAACACGACACCAATACGAAATATTGCCCGTAAGGAAATCGTATTAATGATTTTTGGCAAGCTATTGAATATTACCTTATTTGTCGTACTGCCTTTTGTCTTTATGCAATGGCAGATTGCGTTGGTTGGTTTCTTATGTATGCATGCCTGCATGGGCTTGGCTTTGGCAATTGTGTTTCAATTAGCTCACGTCGTCGAACATACTGAATTTCCCTTAGCCGATGTGGAAACAAATATTATAGAAAGCGAATGGGCTAAACATCAAGTTGCAACGACTGCCAATTTCGCTATGCGTAACAAAATTATCTCATGGTATGTAGGTGGTTTAAACTTCCAAGTTGAACACCATTTATTTCCCAGAATTTCTCACGTCCACTACCCTAAGATCAGTAAAATTGTAAAGGAAACTTGTGATGAAATGGGTATTCAGTATAATGCCTTTCCTACCATGTTAAAAGCCTTTGGTAGCCACGTTCGTTTACTAAAACAACTTGGTCGGGCCTAGTACCTTCCTACTAACACTTTTTTAAGTCTATTAGAATCCCTTTGATGTACTTTTGTTCTATGCAAAGAGTGCTTTTACTTACTTTAATGGTGCTGCTTGGGTTAACACTACCAACCCAAACAGGATTTGCCCAGAAAAGAGCAAAGAAAAAATCCAAAAAGGAGAAAAAAAAGGACCCCTATACTTCAAAAACAGTTTGGGCACCTATTCCATTAACCAGACAAGGTTTTCATTCTTATGTAGATAAATCACAAATAGAAGCGGATGAGATGGATGGTTTTAAAGACTCCGTCATCCTTATGAATGGCTCATCAAGCAAGACTAGGAAGCTATCGAAAGCAATTATTAGTATCCCGAATCAGTTACAAGTTGTTATTGAAAACTTGCCTTTGGATAATAGGGAAAAACTGCTTTATCTCCGAGAGTTAAACTCGAACTTAAAAAAGTTTATTAAAGAGTTTCAATTGAACGGAACGGATATCGATGTTGACATGTATTATGACATGATGAAATCTTTTAAGGATATTATGCGCATCGAGATAGAGAAAAAAGATCTTCTCCCATATATCAATAAAAATTTCAATCTGGGTATCTATGCAAACCTGCCCATGTATAGAGAGAATAAGGCTGCTGTTGAATTGGTCTATAAAAAAATGGTTGCACGTTATCCCAATAAGATGCTTTTTAAATTACGCGAATTTGCTAATACAGAAGCTGCGGATAAACTAATATCTAGCACTGCAATTAAATCACCAAATGTAATTCTTTCCTATGCGAAGAGCACTTCTATAGAACGTGATATTGTTATGAGAAGTCAAGATCCTTTAGTGCAAACGATTACTGGTTTAGCTACGAATACATCAAACTCTTTAAAGGCATTACCATTTATAAATGATATTTACGAGAAAAGAATGACCTATGCTGAAGTCAACCAAGCTATAGCAACAGACGAAGGTTATTACAAACAACTAGTAAAATCAAAAATCAACCAACCTAAGATAGGTGCTCATGTCTTGAATAGGGAGATAAAACATGAAGCTCTCGATACTTATATCCGTACTGTAAATGAACTGCATGATTCTCCCGGACCCGTACGTTTTAAGGTTACCAATGATTTATCAGCTACTGAGCTTTATTACTTGATGGTTCTTTGTAGCGATGAGATTTATACGAGTTCTTTTACAGGTCTTTATGCCCGTATGCTGGAACGTATGAAGCCCCAGAAGGGGAATGATTTTCTTGATTCGTTAAATAAGGATAAGTTCAGAACTTTTATCCGCATGAGTGCAGGCTATAATGTATTAGATACTTTTTTACGTACCATGAGTGAAGGTGAGAAAAATGACTTAATGGCTTCCTTCGTGCATGACATTGATAAAAACGTAGAGACGGATTTGGAAGATGCGGTAGATGTTGCGGATGCCTTGGCCAGTATAAACGATGAGAAAACGTTGAAGTTTTTGAGAAATGAGCTCAAAAAGGATTACGAAAGAACATATCAAGAAAGTAACAAAAGAGGTCTGGTTATCTATTTTCTCTTGCATACAATTTCAAACGCGATTCTCAACCCAAATGATACAACGGATAAATTACAGCGGGCTCTGAAAATCCCACCAATAACAAATGTACCGTACGATGCACTATCTGATGATAGCGGTACCGTGTATCAACAACACTTTTTCTATGGTGATGATGATGGACGAAGTAGTCTTAGAAATTTTCTGGCTAATTTTCCTTCTTCTAAGTGGACAAAGACTAAAACGGCACAATGGACTCGTTTAGAGTCTAAGAGTGGGAAACCTATAGTTATCTATATGAACGAACCCTTAGATGAACCTAAGGACGAAGAGGCTCAACTTGCTTTGAACAATCACCTCGTTGCTAAAGGTATTAAACCAAGTATCCTTGTACATAGAGGACATAGTTATCACTTACCCAGCACGTTAAAATATATAGGGCCCAGCCATCGGGTGGTTATCCTAGGTTCTTGCGGTGGTTATCATAATTTATCTACGATTCTTGACCAAAGTGAGGATGCTCATATTATTTCAAGTAAACAAACAGGTACCATGCATGTAAACGATCCATTGATCAAAATAATTAATGACCGTCTTCAGAACGGCAATGGAGTAGAATGGTTACCAATTTGGAGAGAACTAGGCGGTTTGATGAAGACCCCTAAAAATGTCGATCTATTTAATGATTATGTTCCACCGCATAAAAACATGGGTGCTCTTTTCTTAAAAGCCTTTAAAATTCAAATGGCTGATATGGAAAATGAAGATCCAGATTAAGGCCTCTAATCATTAATTATATGAACTGAAGAAAAAAAGGTGCTATTAAACGCACCTTTTCTATTTTATTCTAAAAGAAGACTTTTAACTAAACATTTCTTTCATCTTATCAAAGAAGTTTTTACCACTCTTTACTTTACCTGGTTTAAAGTTCTCTGAATTTCGAAGCTTCTCAATACTTTTTTTCTCCTCTGAACTTAACTCCTGTGGTGTCCAAACATTTACATTAATAAGCTGATCTCCTTTCTCATAAGAATTTACGGAAGGAAACCCTTTACCTTTCAATCTAAATATTTTACCGGCTTGTGTTCCTGCTGGTATTTTTATTTTTGCATGTCCAGTAATCGTTGGCACTTCTACCTCGGTACCTAGCACAGCATCTGGAAACGAAATATGTAACTCAAACAACACATTTAGGCCCTCACGAATTAAAGATTCATGTTTCTTTTCTTCAATGACTACGAGCAAATCTCCCGGAGGGCCACCACGCTCTCCTGCATTACCTTGGCCTCCTACATTTAATTGCATCCCTTCCTGTACCCCTGCTGGAATATCAATTTCGATCTTTTCCTCTGCGTACACTCTACCTTCCCCTTTGCAAGTCGCACAGTTATTTACAATACTTGTCCCATCTCCGTTACAAGTCGGACATGTTGTAACTGTCTGCATCTGACCTAAAAATGTGCTACTAACTCTTCGTACCTGACCACTTCCTCCACAAGTATTACAGGTCTGAATACTATTCTTGTCTTTAGCACCACTACCATCACAAGTTTTACAACCTACATATTTTTTTACTTTTATCGTTTTATGAACACCCTTTACAATATCCTCATAAGAGAGTTTCATTTTCACGCGCAGGTTACTTCCTCTTCTTCCTCTACCCTGTGACTGTCGTCCGCCACCGCCGAAGAAACTTCCAAAACCATCACCGCCACCAGAGTTACCAAAGATGTCGCCAAAATGAGAAAATATATCTTCCATGTTCATACCTCCGCCACCAAAGCCACCTCCACCAGCGGCTCCGCTCATTCCTGCGTGTCCAAAGCGATCGTATTGAGCCTTTTTATCTGCATTGCTTAACACGTCGTAGGCCTCTGCTGCTTCTTTAAAACTTTTCTCGGCGGCGGCGTCATCCGGATTTCTATCGGGATGGTACTTCATGGCTACCTTACGGTAGGCCTTCTTAATCTCATCAGGGGAGGCACTTTTTGACACTCCAAGGACCTCATAATAATCTCTTTTGCTCATATAAAATTATTTTCCGACTACCACTTTTGCATGACGAATTAGCTTGCCATTCAGATTGTAACCTTTCTGAATTTCATCTACGACTTTGCCCTTCAACTTTTTGGTAGGAGCAGGTATTTCAGTAATAGCCTCATGCAACTCAACGTCAAAGTCTTTTTCTTTACTATCAAAAGATTGTAACCCTTTCTGTTCCAGCGTCTTTCTTAATTTATTAAAAACTAGTTGTACGCCTTCTTTTAAGGCTTTCATTTCTACATCATCTTTCTTCAATAATTCTTCTGTTCGCCCACAATCATCTAGCACATCCAATAAGTCTTTTATTACGTCTAAACTGGCCGTTTGAATTAAGTCTACTCGCTCTCGAGCATTTCGCTTTCGGAAATTATCAAACTCTGCATTCAATCTTACATACTTATCCTTCATCATGGCCAATTCATCTACCTCCTTGGGTTCATCTTCCCCCTCGGCACAGTCCTCCTCCGAATGCTTATCCATTACTTCATTTTCTGATGTATTCGCTTCTTGCTTTTCGGCCTCTTGTTCAGCCTCCATTTTCATTTCTTCTTCAGACATTTTTAATCAGTTTCGTATTCAAAATTATTATGTCAAAAGTATTGCCAACTACACTTGAATTCGCCAAAATGACAACTTTTTATAAAAGACAGACGATTTGTACTACTTTTTCGGCTAATAGCCTGATTTGATTAACTTTGCGCACCAATGAGAGAAATTGAATTTATTGAAATTCCGAGTGAAATAGGTGCCGGAACACGCGGTGCGAGTTTAGGTATTTCAGCATTAAAAGTAGCAGATCAAAACCAGAACGCTAGTTTTTTTAAAGACTATACGCCTAAGCTTATCTCAGTAAGAAACGATTATCTATACAAAGAAGAGAAGACCCCTAGCGCACTTCGCGTGGCTGGGATTTATGAAGTCTACAAAAACCTTGCTGACCAATTGGTAAAAACCATTCGAGATAATAAATTTCCTATCATTCTTGCTGGTGATCATAGTACGGCGGGGGGAACAATAGCGGGTTTAAAAATGGCTAATCCTGAACGCAAATTAGGCGTAATATGGGTGGATGCACATGCTGATTTACATTCTCCCTATACGTCGCCATCGGGCAATGTACACGGGATGCCACTAGCTTGTTCTTTAAACGAGGATAATCGTGCATGTGAATGTAAATCACCTAATGAACAGAGTATTCAGAACTGGAATCAAATGAAAAATTTAGGTGGTCTTGCACCAAAGATTTTACCAGAAGATCTAGTTTTTATTGCTTTAAGAGACTTTGAGGAACCTGAAGAACATCTAATAGACAAGCATAAAATAAAAGTAATAACAGTTGAAGAAGCTCGTAAAAGTGGTATTCAAAGTGTAATTAAATCATCACTGGAGTATTTATCAACTTGTGACGATATTTATATCTCGTATGATGTAGATAGTATTGACAGCAGTATTTCTAAAGGAACGGGTACTCCTGTTGCTAACGGGCTTAATGAAACAGAACTAGAAGAACTTTTAGTTGGTTTATTAAAAAACGAAAAAGTAAATTGTTTTGAAATAACCGAAATCAACCCGACCTTGGATTGCGAGAATAAAATGGCCGAAATAGCACTTCGCATTCTCCAGAAATGTACGGCTACTTTAAGTAGCTAATATTTGATCATACGTTTTGAGCAGCTGATTGGCTACTTGATCATATGCATATAGATCTTGTGCATTTTGGGCTATCTGCTCTAAATGAAATTGATGGTAATTCTTTTTGACATCTAACATAGCCTGTGTAAGTTCAAATACATTTCCAGCAGGAACCAAAACACCGTTGCGTTTATCAATCAACTCTTGAACTCCACCTACCTTACTGGTAATAACAGGTCTGCCAGAACAAAGTGCTTCAAGGGCCACACAACTCTGTGTTTCCCAATCACTAAATAATACAAAGGCGTGATGCTCTTTCATTATAACACTCACGTCTTTATAATGTACTTCCCCCTTGAGCTTGATAGCTTGTTTACAATCGAGCCCGTCAATTTGTTTTTGAATTTCAAGAGGCTGGGCGCCGACCAACTCTAGTCTTAGAGATGGGTCCTCTTTATAAGCTTGAGCAAAAGCATCGATAATCTGATTAGTATTTTTTATCTTGTACATATTGGATATATGTAAAAATGAAAAAGTTTCTGCTACGGTAATATTCTTAAAGAAAAAGTTTCTTGTATCGACTACATTAGGAATGGTGACAAATGGCTTCTTAAAAATAGCTCGAAGTTCCTCACCAAGGCTTTTGCTTACGGCGATAATACTACTGGCGCTATTAAAAATTTTATGATAATACTTTTGAACACGTTTTGATCTCGTAAAGAAGTTATCATCAGATATTTTATTATAAATACCATAGTGTTCACTAACGATATACGGGATACTATATTTCTTCAACCAGTACCGCACAACAAAACCCGCCTTCCAAGGAATATGAAGATGTATTAAATCAGGTTTACCATTTCTCCGTATGTATTCCTTAAGAACTCGATTATAAAACCTCCATTGCGCACGAAATGACACAAGTTTCATTCTCCTTGCACTGTATCCTATGGTTACCTTACATCCTTTATTTATATTGAAATAATCAACTTCCGTTTTAGAGGCATATTCTACAAAGTGAGCTAACTCAAAATCCAAATGACCTGCCAATGCCTCAGCTTGACGCTGAATAAAATCTCCTCTGAACTGATCTTCATGATTAGGGAACCAACTACAGATCCATAAAATTTTGGGGGTTGATTTATCCATCAACCCCCAAAATTAATACTATTCGATTAGATGTTTATCTTACTAGGATAATATCACCTTTTCTTATATACTCTTTACCATCCGTACTACAGATATATCGATATACGTAGTAGTAAGTACCGGCCGCTGCTCGTTCGCCACCAAATATTCCATTCCATGAATCGTTATGTGTATAGGTATGCCAAACTCTTTGTCCCCAGCGGTTATAAATTTCGAATTGTTCAAGTTCTATTCCAGCTGTAGAAATCACCCTGAACTCATCATTCCTCCCATCACCATTTGGAGTGAAAGCATTTGGGAAAAAGAGTTCTGTACAGCAATTACCTGGATTAACATAAGCTGAATCAATCACTTGACAGCCAATAGCATCGGTAACATTAACATAATACCATCCAAAAGCTAAGCCTGTGGCACGTGCGGTATTTTGAACAGGTCTTGTGGACCATTGAATACTTAAGGGTGGAACACCTCCATTAACAAAAACTTCGGCCTCACCCTCGTTACCATATCCCTTACAGGCCAAGTCTTTTTTAGAAACCATACTTGTTATAGGTGTTGGTTCACTGATTACAACTAAAGTATCAAAAGAACATTTTGCCGAATCCACAATACTTAAACTATACCCTCCTTTTTCGAGTTGTCTAAAATCTCCATTCTGATTAAAACGAATCCCTGGTCTGATGTAATAAGTATATCCTCCGTGACCACCTTTCGCTTTTGAAAGAATAATTCCATTATCTTGCCCTCCACAATTCACAGAGTAAACACCTAGTTGATCCACTCCTACAGGGTCACGCGTACCTAATATAAAAGTTGTATCTGCTATACAGTTTAAAGTATCTACCACGCGTATCGTATAAGCTCCACTCGTAAGCTTATTGTAAACTGTTGCTGCCGTACTCGGACCATTATTTACGGAATAGGACAAGTTCCCTGATCCACCATTTGCATGTACCTCCATGATTCCATCATCATAACCAAAGCAAGTAGGAATATCATAGCTAATCGAATCAAAATAGACATTTGGGTTTTGCGGTATTCCAAGAGAAGCACTAAGAGAGCAGCCGTTGGCGTCAACAACTATAATTGTATAATTTCCATACCCAACATTTGTAAACGTACTGTTTGGTTGGAAGCCCCCTCCATTATTATAGGAATAAGGTGTGATGCCTCCAAGAACACTAGTTGTGATCGTTCCATCATTTCCAGGGTTGCATGTCGGTACGGTATAATCAATTGATGTAACTTGTAAGACGTTAGGCTCTTGAATACTAAGTGTAGTAGCAATTGTACAACCATTAGCATCAGTTGCAACGATAGTATACGAAGCCGCGTTTAGTGCAGTGAAAAGACCTGTCGTATTGCTTAAAGAGGTGTTTTGTACAGCATACACTATACCTCCATTCCCACCAGTTGCTGATACGAATAGTTGTCCAGTATTATTTCCGTAGCAATCAACATCAACAGTATTAACAGAATCCCAAACCATTACGGCAGGAGCATTTAAAATAAGTTGAACGGTTGTATCACACATATTACTATCCGTCGCAATCACAGTATATACTCCGCCATTTAATCCAGTATAAGAGCCAGTCGTACTTGAAATATTACCTGGTTGTAATGTATAGGTCATAGGCGAGGCAGCAGATCCTGCTAAAGCGTTAATCCAACCATTAGCAGCACCACTACAAGAAACATCACCTTTTGATACATTATTCCAAGTTGGAATTTGAGGTGCATGTAAAACACTTGAGACTGAATTAGTGCAACCGGCTTGATCAGTGACCACTACTGTATAACTACCCGGATTTAATGCTGTAAAACTACCTGTTTGATTTGTTACGGAACCGTTTAAAGTATAGGATAAAGGAGGGGTAACCGTTGAGCCGGTTGTAATAATTTGGCCTGAATTGCTTAAGCAATTAGGCTGCCCCACAGAAGATATTGATAAGGTTGGGTTCGGAGGAATTGTTATACTAATCGTAGAATCTGTTTCACAGTTGGCGGTATCTTGGGCAGTTACTGTGTAAGTCCCAACTGGCAGATTTGAGAAAGATCCCGTGGTATTATTCGGAGCAACAGCTGGTACAATACTATAGGTTAGTCCTCCTAACCCTCCTGTTGCCAATGCTGTAATACTACCTGCACTAGTGTTCGCACAAGTCACATCTGTAGCAGAAACACTACTCCAAGAAACAGAATTAGGGGGCAAGCTTAACGTTAGGGGCACACTGGTGGCACAAACCGCTCCTTGTAATGACATTATATAATTTCCTGCACCAAGATTATTAAATACTCCACTTGTACTTGTGATATTACCAGGGGAAAGAACAAAGGTTTGCGTCCCAGTTGCAGTTGCAGAAATAATTCCATCATTTCCCGCACAAGAAGGATCCGTTGTAGAAGCTTGTAGCACACTACTTTGTTGCACATCGATGCTGAGTGTAAAAGACTGACTAATCAATATTCCAGGTGGTGCACAAGCACTATCCGTCGCATTGATTGTAATTATATGTAAACCCGTATCAGCAAGTGTAGGAGTCCAAGACATACAACCAGAAACCGACGGTGTCAGCAGGGAGGTATAATTTAATATAGAACCAAGAGCTTGTGTCAAATGATTATCCGTTACGGTCAATATAGCCGCTGGGCTGGCCGAAGTAATGTCAAAACAAAAATTCAATTGCGCACCTGCACAAACTGTTATACCATTTGGTGATAAAGTCCCTCCAGAAAGTGAGTTTGTATCAATTGTAAATACTGGATTGGGCGCATTACAATTCAAAATGACCATTTGTATATCACGCATAACATAACCTACCAATACACCATTCCTATATTCATCTACTCGTATTGAAATTGTTGGGGTTTGAACCATATTCGGAGTAAAATTTATTGATCCATTCACTGGGTTAACTACAAAAGTATTTCCTGTATTGAATGGGTTATTGGTACTATTAAAACTTCCACTCGTATAGTTACATTGAGAAGGTGTAGTGAAATTACAGCCTGATTGATTCATAGGTGTTATTGAAGAGAAATTCAAAGAATCCCCATCAATTTCAACAGTTCCATTACTATAAGTAGTCGGTTGATTGGCACAATAATATGGAATTGGTGCCAAAGTAAAACTCGGAGAATTGTTATTTATAGCTGGTCCACCAGCAACAGGCCTTCTGTTGAGATAAGCCTCAACATAAAAATAACCACCTGTAATGTTTGTACTTGAATTTCTTGCACCAATGTAGGTACTAAAACGCCATTCGTCACAGGCTCCCGTTGCAGGTAAAGTAAAATTTCCCTGATACCACCATTCACGATAACCTGGTACCGTACTGGAACTGCTCTGACATTTTGTTTGAAAACCTGGACAACCTGTACTTGTAGGTGCTCCGTTCAGTTTATTCGTACCTGGAATATATCCAGAAATTTTAGATAAGTTTGATGTAGATAAGGTGGAATTTGTACAAAGATTTTGGATACATAACGGAACCGAGCTTGGTTCACTAATTCCTGTACAATCTCTAAAAAATTTGAATGTAAAGCGATAGGTATTACCACTAACGTGCTCATACGTTAATTCTCCACCAGCTGCGTGCGAAGCATGTACATCTTTTAGTGCCAAAAGCAATATAATAAGTACAGCTATAGAAAATAGTTGTTTCATAGTTAATTGGTCTTTCAAATATATAAAAATCTTTTGATCCTGTTATACCACGAAAGGGTTACCGAACCAAAATAATGTCTCCTTTCCTAATGTACTCCTTACCATCTGTAATACATCTATAACGATACACATAATAATACGTACCTGTTGCAGCATCATCTCCCGCAAACCTGCCATCCCAGCCTTGATGATAAGTATAAGTGTCCCAAACTCTTTGCCCCCAACGATTAAAAATCTCAAATTGCAACAGGTCAATTCCTGCTGTTGTTACTACTCTAAACTCATCATTTTTGCCATCTCCATTTGGACTAAAAGCGTTAGGAATAAACAGTTCTGAACAACATTCTCCTGGGTTAATATAAACACTATCCCATAAACCACAACCTTTTGCATCTAAAACATTTACATAATACCATCCATAACGTAGTCCTGTAATTTTCGCAGTCTCTTCAACGGGGTTTGTTTTCCATATATAACGAAGTGGTCTTTCTCCCCCCCTTACAATAACCTCAGCCGAACCTTCATTGCCGAATCCATGACAGGATAAATCTCTCTTGATAACATCTGAGGACATCGGATTTTGATTTTTTAATATTGTAAAGAATGAATCCGCCTCACACTTATTCGTATCTACAATTTTGATTGTGTAATACCCCTTATCTAAATTAGAAAATACACCTGACCTATTGAACTGAATACCCGGTCTAATATAAAATGTATGATAACCTACTCCACCTGAAGAACCTATTATCGCTGTTCCATCACGCGCGTCAGTACAAGATAAATGTGTTAAATCTATTGAGGATATTAGAACAGGGTCTGGTTGACCTAAATTAATTCCAGAATCAATTGTACAACCTAGTGAATCTCTAGCGCTCAAATCATAGTATCCTGCCACAAGATTCGTATATCTATTCTTTATTGTAGACGGGCTATTATTTACAGCATACAAAATAGTTCCAGTACCACCAGAAGCATCAAACTCAATGGTTCCATTATCATCACCAAAACAAAGTGGTTCGGTGACAACAATACGATCGAATGTCATTTGTGCGTTTTGATTTATGACCGCACTAGAGGAAAGTGTACAATTGTTTGCATCCGAAATCGTGATAATATAAGTACCAGCATATAAATCTTCGAAAGCGCCAGGTGCAATTTGATTGCCACTTGGTGTTAATGAGTACTGCAATGAAGCAACACCACCTGTAGCACCTACAGTTATGGTTCCTGTATTTTCTCCGTAGCAATCGACATCTTTGATATTCACATTATTTATGACCATTTGAATGGGTTGTGTTATATCAATACCAGAAACCACAGTTGAACAATTGTTAGCGTCAACAACCGTTACATTATAAAGCCCAGCGGTTAAACCTGTGTACGAACCTGTACTATTGGTAATATTACCGGGAGAAAGCGTAAAAGTATACGATGGTGTACCTCCAACAGGAGTAACACTGATCGCTCCATTATTTCCTCCAAAACAATCAACATTCGTTTTAGCACCCGAGGCAGTTAAAGGGTTTGGTTCCACAATAAGAATTGTATCAAAAACCGTGCAACTATTGGTATCTACTACGGAAATAAAATACTGCTGCGCTGCTAGGTTCGTAAAAAACCCTGTTGAATTATTTGCATTAATGGGTTGTAAATAATAATTATCCCCCCCATTTCCTCCGCTAGTATGGATGGTTATTTGACCATCAGCTGCTCCAGCACAACTCACCTGAATCGATGACAATGAATCTATTGCTAAAGGATCTGCTTCTGAAACTATAGCAGATGTTGTAATACTACAATTATTCGCATCTGTTATAGTAATCGTATAGTTCGCACCAGATAATCCTGCAAATAATCCTGTTGCATTGCTTTGATTGGTAGGTTGCAAATTGTAAGAAAGTGGTTGAATCCCCCCTGAAGTGTTTATTTGAATACTACCATCTCCGTCTCCAAAACAGGTTACATTTTGAATCGATACATTGTTTATTTGAATACCAGCAGGTTCGATAATATTAAGTGAAGTTGTCGCACTACAATTATTTGCATCAGTTATGGTCACTGTATAAAGCCCCCCTGCGAGACCATTAAAACTACCGTTTGTATTGGTTACATTATTGGGTTGCATAGTATAACTATATGGAGTAGTTCCACCTGTTACGGCTACGGTTGCTGCACCATCGTGAGCACCATTGCAGCTGACAGCTGTTGTGGTAGCGTTACTAACTAACAAAGCACTAGGTGTAGAAATGAATATGGCCGTTGTTAAAGAACAACCATTGGCATCTGTAGCTGTTACAATATAAGATGTATTCCCCTGTAAGTTATTAAATGTATTAGGAGGTGTAAAGGTTGCAGATGGTGAAATACCATAGGTAAATGGTGCCGTTCCCCCGATATTAGATACAAAAATAGTTCCGTTTCCTAAACCGTTACAAGAGCTACCGCTTCCAGAAACAGAATCAAACAGAACAACTGATGGTTCTAATATAGCAAAAGTTGCATTGACCGTACAACCATTTGCATCACTGACTAGAACTGAATAATTACCAGCAGACAATGTACTAAAAGTCCCTGTTGTATTGGTAATATTTCCTGGTGTAAGGGTATAGTTTAAAGGGGGTGTTCCATTTGATCCTACAATGGATACAGCTCCATCATTAGCGCCAAAACAACTTGCACTATCCGTAGTAATACTAGAAACGATTGGGCCATTGGCTGTTCCAATAATGAAACTCATCGTATCAATACAACCATTACCATCTTGGATAGTAGCTAAATATGTATTGGTACAAAGACCGCTAAACGTATTACTTGTTTGAAAGTTAATACCGTTTATGCTGTATTGATAAGTAGGACTTGTTCCACCTGTTGCATTAATCAATACAGAACCATCACATCCTGGAACACAACTTGCTGAGCTAACAGTTGCAGTCAGAATCACTGGTGAAGGCGGTAGTGTAATGCTTGTTGTACTCGTTGCAGAACAACCATTGGCATCGGTGACCGTAACTACGTATAGACCAGCGGCAACACCATTGAAAATACCACTAGCTTGATTCGCTCCTCCTATGTTATATTGATATGGAACCTGCCCACCCGATGTAACGACCGAAATAGTACCATCGTTTCCTGGTGTACAAGTAGCTGGTGTCGTAATAATATCCGTTATACTTGGTGCATTCGGTGCCATGATACTTACTGTACTTGTTACGGTACAATTGTTCCCATCGGTAACCGTAATCGTATAAACACCACCACCTACATTCGTAAATACATGACCACTCTGAGATGGACCACCAAGACTATATTGATAAGCTGGTGTGCCACCTGATGCTGTAACAGTAATACTACCATCATTACCAGGTACACAACTTGGAGTTGTACTCGATACGGCTGTAATACTTAATAAAGGTGGTTCTACAATCGTAACACTAGAAGAGATACTACAATTATTACCATCGGTAACAGTAACGATATAAACGCCTGCACTCAGATTCGTATAAGTACCACTACCATTCGTAAGTGAACCCGGTTGTAAGGTATAACTCAAAGGAGCCGTACCGCCAATCGCGGATAAACTAAAACTACCATCACTTCCGCCATAACAACTCACATCAGTACTCGTAGAATTATTCCAAGATAGAGCAGATGGTTCAATAACTTGAACGGTACTACTAATACTACAATTGTTTGCATCTGTGGCCGTAATTGTATAGGTTCCTGCTGTAAGTGTTCCAAATAAACCTGTCGTATTAATCACAGATCCAGGGTTTAATAAATAACTAATCGTGCCAGTTCCACCACTTGCGGATATTGATATACTTCCATCATTACCACCATAACAACTTACACTAGTACTCGTAGAATTACCCCAAGATAAAGGAAGCGGTTCTCCAATCATTACCGATGTACTTACACTACAACCTATACCATCAGTAACGGTAACCGTATAAGATCCCGATGTCAAATTCATATAAGAACCACTACTATTTGTAAGCGAACCCGGTTGTAAAGTATAACTCAAAGGAGATGTTCCTCCAATCGCGGATAAACTAAGACTACCATCACTTCCGCCATGACAACTTACACTATCTGTTGTTACATTACTTATACTCGGTGCATTCGGTGCCATGATACTTACTGTACTTGTTACAGTACAATTGTTCCCATCGGTAACTGTAATCGTATAAACACCACCACCTACATTCGTAAATACATGACCACTCTGAGATGGACCACCAAGACTATATTGATAAGCTGGTGTGCCACCTGATGCTGTAACAGTAATACTACCATCATTACCAGGTACACAACTTGGAGTTGTACTCGATACGGCTGTAATACTTAATAAAGGTGGTTCTACAATCGTAACACTAGAAGAGATACTACAATTATTACCATCGGTAACAGTAACGGTATAAACGCCTGCACTCAGATTCGTATAAGTACCACTACCATTCGTAAGTGAACCCGGTTGTAAGGTATAACTCAAAGGAGCCGTACCGCCAATCGCGGATAAACTAAAACTACCATCACTTCCGCCATAACAACTCACATCAGTACTCGTAGGATTACCCCAAGATAGAGCAGATGGTTCAATAACTTGAACGGTACTACTAATACTACAATTGTTTGCATCTGTGGCCGTAATCGTATAGGTTCCTGCTGTAAGTGTTCCAAATAAACCTGTCGTATTAATCACAGATCCAGGGTTTAATAAATAACTAATCGTGCCAGTTCCACCACTTGCGGATATTGATATACTTCCATCATTACCACCATAACAACTTACACTAGTACTCGTAGAATTACCCCAAGATAAAGGAAGCGGTTCTCCAATCATTACCGATGTACTTACACTACAACCTATACCATCAGTAACGGTAACCGTATAAGATCCCGATGTCAAATTCATATAAGAACCACTACTATTTGTAAGCGAACCCGGTTGTAAAGTATAACTCAAAGGAGATGTTCCTCCAATCGCAGATAAACTAAGACTACCATCACTTCCGCCATGACAACTTACACTATCTGTTGTTACATTACTTATACTCGGTGCATTCGGTGCCATAATACTTACTGTACTCGTTACGGTACAATTGTTCCCATCGGTAACCGTAATCGTATAAACACCACCACCTACATTCGTAAATACATGACCACTCTGAGATGGACCACCAAGACTATATTGATAAGCTGGTGTGCCACCTGATGCTGTAACAGTAATACTACCATCATTACCAGGTACACAACTTGGAGTTGTACTCGATACGGCTGTAATACTTAATAAAGGTGGTTCTACAATCGTAACACTAGAAGAGATACTACAATTATTACCATCGGTAACAGTAACGGTATAAACGCCTGCACTCAGATTCGTATAAGTACCACTACCATTCGTAAGTGAACCCGGTTGTAAGGTATAACTCAAAGGAGCCGTACCGCCAATCGCGGATAAACTAAAACTACCATCACTTCCGCCATGACAACTCACATCAGTACTCGTAGAATTACCCCAAGATAGAGCAGATGGTTCAATAACTTGAACGGTACTACTAATACTACAATTGTTTGCATCTGTGGCCGTAATCGTATAGGTTCCTGCTGTAAGTGTCCCAAATAAACCTGTCGTATTAATCACAGATCCTGGGTTTAATAAATAACTAATCGTGCCAGTTCCACCACTTGCGGATATTGATATACTTCCATCATTACCACCATAACAACTTACACTAGTACTCGTAGAATTACCCCAAGATAAAGGAAGCGGTTCTCCAATCATTACCGATGTACTTACACTACAACCTATACCATCAGTAACGGTAACCGTATAAGATCCCGATGTCAAATTCATATAAGAACCACTACTATTTGTAAGCGAACCCGGTTGTAAAGTATAACTCAAAGGAGATGTTCCTCCAATCGCGGATAAACTAAGACTACCATCACTTCCGCCATGACAACTTACACTATCTGTTGTTACATTACTTATACTCGGTGCATTCGGTGCCATGATACTTACTGTACTTGTTACAGTACAATTGTTCCCATCGGTAACTGTAATCGTATAAACACCACCACCTACATTCGTAAATACATGACCACTCTGAGATGGACCACCAAGACTATATTGATAAGCTGGTGTGCCACCTGATGCTGTAACAGTAATACTACCATCATTACCAGGTACACAACTTGGAGTTGTACTCGATACGGCTGTAATACTTAATAAAGGTGGTTCTACAATCGTAACACTAGAAGAGATACTACAATTATTACCATCGGTAACAGTAACGGTATAAACGCCTGCACTCAGATTCGTATAAGTACCACTACCATTCGTAAGTGAACCCGGTTGTAAGGTATAACTCAAAGGAGCCGTACCGCCAATCGCGGATAAACTAAAACTACCATCACTTCCGCCATGACAACTCACATCAGTACTCGTAGAATTACCCCAAGATAGAGCAGATGGTTCAATAACTTGAACGGTACTGCTAATACTACAATTGTTTGCATCTGTGGCGGTAATCGTATAGGTTCCTGCTGTAAGTGTCCCAAATAAACCTGTCGTATTAATCACAGATCCTGGGTTTAATAAATAACTAATCGTGCCAGTGCCACCACTTGCGGATATCGATATACTTCCATCATTACCACCATGACAACTTACACTAGTACTCGTAGAATTACCCCAAGATAAAGGAAGTGGTTCAGTAACTTGGACTGTAGTACTGATACTACAATTGTTTGCATCCGTTGCCGTAATCGTATAAAACGATGCGCCTAATGTTCCAAATGAACCTGTCGTATTACTCACATTACCCGGGTTCAATAGGTAAGTTATTGTTCCCGTTCCACCACTCGCCGCTATCGATATATTACCATCATTACCGCCATGACAGCTCACATTTGCACTGGAAGGAGTGCCCCAAACCACGGGAGGAGGTACAGAGATGGTAAAGGAAGTTGTTGTATCACAATTTGCGGTATCCGTAGCTGTTAGAACATAATTACCAGCAGCTAAGTTCATAAAACTACCAGTCGTATTCGTAAGGTTGCCTGGCATTAAAGTGTAAGACAAGGAGCCATTACTAGAAGTTGCCATTCCACTTACCCAACCAGTGTTTGCATTACAATTTGGGTTTCCACTCGCCGCACTAATCCAGTTTGGCAATTGAAAACTTGCAATTGCAGCTGTAGTTGTTCCAACACAACCGTTTGCATCCATAGCCGTAATTGTATAGTTTCCTGCTGTTAAACTATTAAATGCTCCTGTTGTATTTGTAATGTTTCCGGGCATCAAATTATATGAATACGAACTAGTACCTCCGGTGGCAGTTGCTTGTATAGACCCTAAAACAGTACAACTACCATTAGATGTGACTGTATTTACGCTTATATTACCAAGAAGGTTAAGTGTTATTGTGGTATCAACAGAACAACCATTTGGATCAGTAACTGTTACCGAATAAACGTTTGAAGACAAACCCGTAAAAATTCCTGTACCATTGGATTGATTACTGGGCTGGAGGGTATAAGTTAAAGTAGTTGGTAATGGAGAAGATGCACTTACTGTAATAGAACCCAATGGTTGCGCACAAGTTGGTTGTATACTACTTACATTGTTTATAGCAGGAAGCATCGGATTTAATACATTGGCTATGATGGTAGCACTACATCCTCCTGCATCAACTGCGGAAATGGTATAACTGCCAGCCGTTAAACCCGAAAATGTTCCATTTGAATTACTCGTACCTCCTGGACTAATGGAATAGGTAACGGGTAGATTTACAGAATTCGTAGCGCTCGTAGAGATCGAACCATTATTTAAACTAGGGCAAACAGTATGTGTAACTAAAGGACTAGACAAGTTTAAGGCCTGGGGTGTAACTAATGTAACCTGTGTACTAATGGTACAATTTAGCGCGTCCGTAGCCGATATCGTATAAGTACCAGCACTCAAATTTGTAAAAGTTCCGGTCGTATTTATTGGTGCTACAGCAGGACTAATACTATAGGATATAGGACTAGAACCTCCAGTTACTTGTGTAGAAATCGTTCCCACTGGAGTTGTACAAGTAGGTTCAACCTTTGTAACACTGGACCAATTCATAGTCGTTGGTAATTGCAATGTTACAGTTTGTGGAAAGGTACACGGACCTCCGCCTGGCACGGAAATGGTAAAGGTCCCAGGTCCTAAACCGGTAAATATACCCGTTGTATTGGTTATATTGTTTGGCTGTAGTAAATATGAACTTGCCCCTAAAGAACTTGCCGTTATAGATCCATTATTAACCCCGCAAAGTGGATGGTGCGTAACTAAGTTTAAAGGAAAACTCTGATATACGTTTAGGGCAACTGTGAATGTTTGCGAGATTAATATACCAGGTGTTATACATGTGGAATCTGTAGCTGTAATTGTTAGAATATGTAGTCCTGTATCTGCTAAGGTTGGCGTCCAATTAAAACATCCATTTATCGCATTGGAACCAATTCCGGTATAATTCATGTTTGATGCGGGAATCACACTTTGAGAATTATCGCTAACCGTTAAAACAGCTGTAGGACTGGCTGATGCCACATCAAAACACATACTAAAATTTTGACCATGACAGAGATCAATGCCATTCGCATTTTGAACCCCTCCAGATAATGTATTAGTATCTATTGCAAAAGTTGGATTGGGAGAAGTACAACTTAAAATAACCATTTGTATATCTCGCATCACATAACCTATTAATACACCATTTCGGTATTCGTCCACACGAACACTAAGTGTAGGTATTTGAACTCCGTTAGGGGTGAAACTAATGGAACCATTAGTTGGATTTACATTAAATGTATTGTTCGTATTAAAAGGGTTTGTAGTGGCATTATAGCTAGCATCAGAATACAAACAAGTAGAAGCAGCCAAATGAGTACATCCAAACTGATCATATGGAATGATCGAATAGAAATTAAGAGAATCACCATCTATTTCTTGTGTTCCGTTGTTGAATGTATTAGGTTGATTAGCACAATAGTATGGAATTGGTGCATTGGTGAAATAAGGAGAATTATTATTAATTGCTGGTTGAGAAGGATCCGGTCTTCTATTCAAGTAAGCTTCAACGTAGAAATACGTTCCAGTAATATTTGTACTTGGATTTCTATTACCGATATACGTACTAAAACGCCATTCGTCACATAAAGTTCCAGGAGCAGGCAATGTGTATGTTCCTCGGTACCACCACTCGGCATAGCCTGCTACCTGACTGGCAGGATTTTGACAGCTTGTTTGCGACCCAGGACAGCCAGTACTAGTCGCAGAACCATTCGGAGTATTCGTTCCAGGAATATTTCCAACGACCTGAGGCAGATAAACTGTGGATACATTACTATTATTACAGATGTTATAAATACAGAGTGGTATCGAACTTGGAGCGGATTGTCCAGAACAGTCTCGGAAAAATTTAAACGTGAATTCATATGTATTTCCTGAAACATGTGTGTAGGTCAACTCTCCACCCGCAGCATGAGTTGCCATAACATCCTTGTATAAAAAAAGCGATAATATACAGTATGCGGAAAAAAATAGGGATTTCCTCATTGGTAGTAGTTTGCGTTATTAATGCTAATTCGTTACTTTAAATATAATGATTTTTCAAAAGAAATTTAACATAGATTATTATACAAATTGGACTCGCTACTAAGGTATATCCTTCCAAAATTCAATTATCTCTGTTACATCATTCGTATACAAATATAATAATATATAATTATATTAATTATAATATTTTACATAAAAAATTTAAATATATAATTAATTTTTGATATTATTCATTGCATTAAGTGCTTTTCTTCATCAGAAAATAAACTCTACCCAATTCATCTGGTCTGATGCTTATATCTAAGTGCATAACGAAGGGTTCAGACTTAGGAACACTATGCCACCAAAGTAGTATTGTTTAGCAAACACCTAAATTCTAGATTCGTATTGATTTTTAATAGCAATAAATGGGGCTAATACTTTGAAAGTATAAGCCCTATTTAATTTATTGTTTTAAAGCAACAGCTTAAAATAACTTCTTACTAAATAACTAAGGTCGATCTTACCAATACGTTTTTTACATTTATATAGCGTAAATAAACCTTAGAAAACCTTAAGTAAATAAGTAAAAATAATATCATAACAGAGTAGCCCCACCGGGAATCGAACCCAGATTAACAGTTTAGGAAACTGCGGTTTTATCCATTAAACTACAGGGCTATGCTTGGGCGTGATTATAAATCTTAGCGATAGCGTTACTATACTTTTCAGTAATGATTCTTCTCTTTAAACTGAGTTTCGGTGTCAGCTCTCCACCATCTACTGTCCATTCATTAGGAATAAGTTGAAAACGTTTTACATGTTCATGTGTAGCAAATGATTTATTATACTTATTTAATTCTGTTCGAATTAGTTTTAGGATATCCTGATCTACAGAAAAGTCTATATTATCGGCAAGCTGGATCCCAGCATTTTTAAAATATTCTTTAAGGTTTTGAATGGCAGGAACAATTAAAGCTCCTACAAATTTTTCATTATTACCAACAACCATTATTTGCTCGATAAAAGGTGATTCTTTTATTTTATTCTCAAGCGGCAATGGTGCAATATACTTACCTCCGCTTATTTTAAACAATTCCTTCTTCCGATCCGTGATTTTCAGAAAACCATCCTTATATACACCAATGTCACCAGTATGCAACCAGCCATCTTTAATGACAGCATCAGTTGCTTCTTGGTTTTTATAATAGCCTTTCATAACATTATCTCCTTTAAAAAGAATCTCTCCATCACTTCCAATTTTTACTGCTACATTCTTAATAACCTTACCAACCGAGCCGAACTTCCTACCTTCCTTTTCATAGGTATTGACGCTGATAACGGGCGAGGTTTCTGTAAGTCCATACCCTTCCATGACAATGATTTTCGCAGCAGTAAATACTCTAAGCAATTTTACCTGACACGCAGCAGAACCTGTAACAATTGCTTTTGCTTTACCACCAATAGCCTCTCGCCATTTCGAGAATACAAGACTATCCGCAATGTAAAATTTAATCTTTTCGAAAAGAGACATTTGCTTATCCATATCATACTCCAGTGCCAAATTCATGGCCCAATCGAATATCTTACGCTTTACCCCTTCTAGTTGAAGACCTTTCTTTTCGATTTTTTCGTAAACTTTTTCCAACAGCCTTGGCACCGTAGTAAATACCGCGGGCTGCACTTCTCTCAAATTCTCTCCAATTGTTTCCATTCCTTCGGCATAATAAATACTAACTCCCTTATACATATAGATGTACGTTACCATACGTTCGAAAATATGATTGAGTGGAAGGAAACTCAATACGTTACTATTGGAATCGCACATACTAAAACAATGAATACTGTTTTTTATGTTCGAAATAATATTCTTATGGGATAGCATTACTCCTTTGGGATTGCCCGTGGTTCCAGAAGTATAAATTATTGTGGCCACCTCATCTTCATCTATTTGGTCCTTTACTTCTTGAATTTCCTTGTCATACTCGCTAGTTACCGGCTGCAATAACTCAGACCAATGCATAACATCATCTACCTTGTCATATGTATACACAAATTTCAGACTGGGCACATCTGACATAATCTCTTTGACTCGATCGTACATTTTTTTTCCTTGTACAAAAAGTACTTTGGTATGTGCTTCATTTAATATATAGGTTAGTTCTCCAGGACTAATTGATGGATAAATAGGGACGAGAATTCCTCCTAGCTTTTGTACTGCAAAATCGGTGATTAACCATTCTGGTCTGTTCGCTGAAATAATCGAAACCTTATCCTTACCTTCTGTAGTACCGTCGCCACTGCCTAAACCAAGTTTCCTTAACGAAACAGCCATTTGCGAGCTTTGCTTATCAATACTAGGAGCGTTTATTCCCTTCCACTGGCCATCTGTTTTTGCATAAAGCAAACCTTTATCGCCAAAATTTCTTATGTAGTATGGTAGTAGATCAAATAAGCGCTTCGTCGTGTGCATAATAATTTATTTGTAGTATTGGTTAGGCATGTTTTTATATCTGTATCCTCTAAAATAAGTTTCAAATTCTTCGAATCGAGCAGGGTTCGTTTTAACCCATTTTATATAATCATCATTACCCGCTGCTTTGCCAAACATCCATTGATTATAAGCCTCAAAATGACCTAAAGCTAATAAATCATTCATAAAATTAAAAAGTTGAAACGGATATTCTCTCCCCTCCACTTGCATCCAGCGTAATAAAAACCTTGTCCTAAGCATGACGACATTATCAATATCAACCCCTCCTAACACAACGTCAGAAAGGTTAGCGTATATTTTATTGATCTTTTTCTCGAAATCAGAACGACCTCTTTGAATATTTCTTTGATCTCTTTGGCTAGCAAATGAAGTCAGTTGATTATTTGCAATGAGTTGTTTATAGCTATCAAAAACTATTTTTTTGATCTCCTCCGAACGCATTGAATACCGTTCCATATTAATAAAAGTTTCTCCATAAATAATAGCCCAAAGTGGTCGTTTAGAAACAAAATAATTCTTCGCTAGATTATAATAATTCATATGAAAACTAGGATCGTATTTAACCCCTTTCTCCCATGCTTCTTCCGCCTTCTTGTACTTCTTTTTGTCCGAGTATAGCCTACCATAGTCAGCATATAAAGTTCCCGATCGAGGAAATTTTTTGATTCCTCGTTCAACGGCTTCTTTGGCTTCCTTATTCATTTTGCGTGCACTGAGTATTTGAGACGCTGTAAGAAAGGTGGCCTCGTCAGCTTCTTTTGCTTTAAGCAGAGGCATGATCACCTGAGTTGCTCTTGACAAATCTCCACCGAGATAATAAGCATAAGCTAACTCTCTCCTATAGATCAAATTTCTAGGTTCTAGTTTGGCTAATTGATTATAAACCAAAATAGCATTCGGATAATCTCGCTTCGTACTATAATGTTTTGCTTTAGCATAAAGCTCTCTGGCCATTTCAGTATTACCAATTATAGGTTGCGCTTTCAACCCAATGTGCATGACAGCACAAACCAACAACAACACAAATTTCTTCTGCATATTTACTCACAAATTTAACGGAGAAAATGAAAAGATCGTGTTACATCGTAAATTTGTTCATATGACGAAAAAGGAGCGATATGAAGGGGTTATAAAGTATTTTCAGAAAAATATGCCTAATGCTGAGACCGAGTTACTTTATGACACCCCCTATCAACTTTTAGTAGCCGTTATCCTTTCGGCTCAATGCACAGACAAGCGTGTAAACCTAACAACACCTCATATTTTTGCAAAATACCCTTCGGTTTACGAGTTAGCTCAAGCTACCTTTGACGACCTTTTCAAGATCATCAAAAGTATTAGTTACCCTAATAATAAAACAAAGCATTTAATCGGTATGGCTAATATGCTCGTTAATGACTTCGAGGGAGAAGTGCCTTTGACAGTCAAAGAACTTATCAAACTTCCTGGCGTAGGCCGCAAAACAGCGAACGTAATAACTAGCGTTATTGATGGGCAACCCAATATGGCTGTTGATACGCATGTATTTCGGGTAAGTGCTCGAATTGGGCTTACGACGAATGCTAAGAATGTCTTACAGGCAGAACAGCAACTTATAAAACATATACCTAAAGATCTAGTGCACCTCGCTCATCATTGGCTAATACTTCATGGTCGCTACATTTGTTTAGCTCGAAAACCGAAATGCGATGTATGCGGTATTACCGAATGGTGTAAATACTACAGTAAGTTATAATTGATCTTGATATTAACTCTTCATTCTCAAGGATTAACCTGACATCCATAATTAAACCCTACCTTTGCGATCAAATAATTATCACAGATGGAAAATCTGAGACACCTATCAACTCAAGAAATTGAGGACATTGTCCTAGCTCATGGTGAAAAACAATTTCGTGCTTCTCAAATACAAAATTGGATCTGGAAAAAAAACGTAGGAAGCATTCATGAAATGCTCAACTTATCTAAATCGTTCCGTGAAGCTCTATCCGAAAAATATACGATTAACAAAGTAAAGATTGATCATGAACAATTTTCAAACGACGGCACTATAAAAAGTCGTTTCCAGTTGCATGATGGACATTTCATTGAAGGTGTACTTATTCCTACAGAAAAAAGAATGACGGCTTGCGTTTCTTCTCAGGTAGGTTGTAGTCTGAGTTGTAAGTTTTGCGCAACGGGTTTTATAGATAGAAAAAGAAATATTAGTTTCGATGAGATTTATGATCAAGTAGCCATTATAAACGCACAGGCTATAAAGCATTTCAATAAACCTCTTACCAATATCGTTTTTATGGGTATGGGTGAACCACTCTTAAACTTCGGAAATGTTCTTCGTTCCGTCGAATATATTACCTCTGAAGATGGAATGGGTATGTCACCCAAACGAATAACAATTTCCACCGCCGGTATTGCTAAAATGATTATGCGTATGGCAGATGAAAACCCAAAAGTTAACTTGGCGCTCTCTCTTCATGCCGCAACTGATGATAAACGTGATAAGATCATGCCGATCAACGAAACAAATAATCTTAAAGTACTCACTAAAGCTTTGGAATACTATTATAAGATCACGAAAAACGCCGTAACCTTCGAGTATATTTTATTTTCAAATGTAAACGACTCTTTTGAAGATGCAGATTCGTTAATAAAAATATGCAGGCGCATCCCAAGCAAAGTAAATATTATTGAATATAACCCTATTGAGTTTGCCACATTTACAAAACCAGATGAAGAACGTACAGATGCGTTTATGACGTATCTGGCCAAGCATAGGGTCAATGCTCGGTTACGTCGAAGTCGAGGAAAAGATATCGATGCCGCCTGCGGCCAACTAGCAAACGTAAATCACTAAAATATTATCATGAAAAAACAAAGAAAAAATACTATTTCAAGGGAGGAAGCTGAAAAGGATATGCCACGTGAGGCTAAGCAAGAACACCCAACGAAACGACCAGGTGACTTTGAAAAAAAACCACGACCTAGTCGAAAACAAAAAAGGGATTTAGATAATCGAAAAAAAAGTTATTCTCGATCAAACAATAGAACTGAAAACGAACGACCACAGCGAAATTCTGGGAAAGAGTATTTCAAAGAGTTTTATAAAGAAAACTCTAAAAAGCGTAAAGAGGATTTTAAGGTTAAAAAAGATCAAGGCACGAGTAAAAAAACAAGACGAAATACAGTGGATGAACAGAATTTTCCGGAAATGAAAGATCGCAGGCCGAGAAAGAATTATGAAAAACGAGAGGGTCGATCAGAACATAAACCGAGACGGGGTTTTGAAAAGAGTGAAAGTGTTGAAAGACGTCCGTATAACAAAGTTAGAAAACTAGGTCCTGATAAATCCGAACAACGTGCACGTAAACCAAAATGGACCAAAGAACAAAAGTTAGCTCGTGATATTAAACTTGGTATTCACCAACCTGAGGAGAAAGAACTCGTTGAAGAAAAAATGCCTTTAAACAAATATATCTCGCGCGCCGGAGTATGCTCTCGTAGAGAAGCAGCAGAGTTAATAAAAGCTGGGGAGATAAAAGTAAATGGCATTGTAAAGAAAGAACCTGGCTATAAAGTAATTGATGGAGATGTGATTACCTATCAGGACAATGACCTGGCGAAGCAAGAAAAAATGGTTTATTTCCTGTTGAATAAAGCCAAGGACTATATTACAACGACCGATGACCCTGAAGGCCGCAAAACGGTTATGGACTTATTTACTGATGTGAAAGAGCGTATTTTCCCTGTAGGCCGATTGGATAGAAATACGACTGGCTTACTCCTTCTTACCAATGATGGTCAACTAGCGCAAAAACTGAGTCACCCTAAGTTTAATAATAAAAAAGTGTACCAAGTCAAACTAGACAAAGCACTTGAAGAAGATCATTTCGAAAAAATACAAAAGGGACTTGAGCTTGAAGATGGCAAAGCAGCTGTTGATTCCCTTGCCTATATCAATCCAGAAAGTAAAAATGAAATAGGAATCGAAATTCATATTGGTAAGAATAGAATTGTAAGAAGAATATTTGAACACCTTGGTTATGAAGTTAAACACCTAGACCGTGTTATGTATGCAGGACTGACCAAGAAGAATTTGCCTCGTGGCAAATGGCGTGCACTTTCAGATAAAGAAATTATTTTTCTTAAACACTTTAAATAAAATAGAACTGTGAAGTTTCCAGAAATTCTTTTTGAAAACGACGACTATATCATACTAAATAAGCCTAGCGGTTTGCTTAGTATCCCTGACCATTATGGTAATCCTAATAATCTGACCGATATGTTGCGACGAAAATTAGGGGAGATCTTTATTGTGCATAGAATCGATAAAGATACAAGCGGCTGTATTGTTTTTGCTAAACATGCTGAAGCTCATCGCTATGCCTCCATGGCATTCGAGAATCACGAGGTAGAGAAAGAGTACCTTACCATTGCTCACGGGAATTTTTCATCTGAACAAGGAACAATTGAAGACAAGCTCATGCCCCATGGCAGCAAACAACATTTAGTCATTGTTCATAACAAGTTTGGAAAAGAAGCTCGTACGGATTACAAAGTCCTTGAACAATATAAGAATTATGCTCTAGTCTCTTGTATAATCAAAACGGGTAGAATGCATCAGATTCGTGTTCATCTTGAGAACCTTGGACACCCTGTGTTATGTGACCCGTTCTACAGTCCAGATAAAGAATTTTTTGTTTCATCTATTAAAAGAAGATATAACCTTGCTCGCAATGAGGAAAGAGAGAAACCCTTAACCAATAGATTATGTCTTCACGCGCATAGAATTGCATTCAAGGATGCCCATGGTACTCCAGTTCTAGCAGAAGGGAACTTATTTAAGGATATGCGCGCAACACTTCAGCAATTAAGAAAGTGGAATAAATAGGTAACCTACTTTATTTCAACTTTGCCACTATACCACTGATTCGTTTTTTCGAATAAAGCCTTATAAGAGTACAACCCACTCTGCAAATCACTTAGATCTACATGCTCGGTAAGCGGAACTGTTTTCACATTCCTTCCCAATAGATCGTAAACATAAAATTTTCCTGTAACATGATTCACAGGAAAATCAATGATGAATTTCCCATCTAAACTAGGGTTTGGATAAATACGTAGAGAAGACTTCTCGAAGTCATTTACTCCTAGTGGTGAAATCGGACTAAAGAAGTTGATTTTATCAATGATCCAACCTGGTTTATTTGTTTGAATGGAATCAGACTTAAATAAGAATCGAAAGCCAAATACTTGACCAATTCCCCGTGCTGGTTTAAATGGTCTAGGGTAATGAAAACAAATTTTCACTTTTTGCCAACCTTGGGATCGACCACTCCATAAAAACTTACCTGTATTCAAAGGTGAAAAAACTGATGGGATGGAATAGTCATATAATAGCTGCATCGCCAGATGTGCGTACTCAGAGAAATTTATCCACGTCCTCCCAGAATCTAGTGTCATCTGTACAAGACATGAATCCCCTGTACTATCAACATCATAATAATGCCAGAAGGTTAAAGAGTGAATAGAGTCTACTGTTCCCCAGCCTCCTTGGTTATAGATCGAATCCGTCCAAACCATAAATGCACTTGTATTATTTGTATCGTACGAGTTAATTGTATCCGTTTGAATTGCTTGACCACCATAGGTGGAAGATGGAAATCCAGGTTTTGTGACCCCACCTATCTGCCATAGATTTCCTACTAGGCTTGTATCGATCTCTAGATGAAACCGAGGTGTAGAAACTCCGCTAAAGTTTGTACTATCAATAGGATCGATGTAATTATTGGCTGGGCCATCACAAATACCAGTTATCTGAGCAAAACAGGTTCCTGTAAAAAGAACAAAAACAAAAAGACAGAATCCCTTTTTCATAAACTAAGTTTGCTTAAAGTTACCATATTTTTCTTATGACATGCTACTTTAATCTCATTAACATTTCTAAAAAAGAGATCTTCCCTGCCAAAATCATTATTGAAAACGGCCGTATAGTCTCTATTGAAAAAACTGATAAACCTTGTGAGCAATATATTCTTCCAGGTTTGATCGATGCTCATGTTCATATAGAAAGTTCCATGTTATTACCTTCTGCTTTTGCTAAAATTGCCGTACAACATGGTACCGTAGGAACCGTAAGCGATCCACACGAAATTGCAAATGTCTGTGGTATTGAGGGTATTGACTATATGATCAATAATGGCAATAAGGTTCCTTTTCATTTCTTCTTTGGAGCCCCAAGCTGTGTGCCAGCGACTCATTTTGAGACATCTGGTGCGGTTATCGACTCAAATCAAATTGATGAATTGTTATCTCGTAAGGAAATTCTCTACCTAAGCGAAATGATGAATTACCCTGGCGTTCTTTTCGAAGATGCAGAGGTTATGAAAAAAATTACTGCTGCTAAAAAACACAACAAACCCATTGATGGGCATGCTCCTGGTTTAAAAGGAGAACAAGCCAGAAAATACATCACCGCTGGGATCAGCACGGACCATGAATGCTTCACAAAAGAGGAGGCATTGAATAAGTTAAAGCTAGGTATGAAAATTCTTATCCGTGAAGGAAGTGCCGCAAAGAATTTTGATGCTCTTATTGATCTATTACATGATTATGAAGATGAAATCATGTTTTGTTGTGATGATAAACATCCTGATGAACTCCTACTACACCATATAAACCTTCATGTAAAAAGAGCTCTATCCAAAGGAATTGATTTATTTAAGGTCCTCAAAGCAGCTTGTATAAACCCAGTAAAACATTATAACCTTCCAGTAGGTTTATTAGAAGTAGGTGATGCCGCTGATTTTATTATCATTGATAATCCAACAGACTTTAACATTCTATCGACCTATATAAAAGGTGTATGCGTTTATGAGAACGGTAGAAGCAACATACCAACCATACCTGAAGCCCCTATTAACCAGTTTTGCTGCGATGAAATAAACGTGAATGATCTTATTGTTGAAAAACAAGATATCAATAAGATCAAAATAATAGAAGCATTAGATGGAGAGCTTATTACTCGATCAAAAGTCGTTAATTATAAAGAACGAAATGGTCATGTAGTATCAGATATTGAAAATGATATCTTAAAGATCGTAGTTATAAATCGTTATCTGCGCACAAAACCGTCAATTGCGTTCATAAGGAACTTTGGTCTAAAGAAAGGTGCAATAGCTTCGACCGTAGCACATGATTGTCATAATATTATTTGCGTAGGAGCACAAGATGAAGTGATGACCCGTGCCATAAACATGCTTATTGCTGCACAAGGTGGAATCTGTGTTTGCACCGAACATGATGAAGATTTACTTCCACTACCAATCGCAGGTCTTATGAGTACGCATAGTGCAAAGGAAGTTGGTAACCTATACAGTAAGTTAGACCATAAGGCCAAAGAACTGGGTTCCACACTTTCTGCTCCATTTATGACGTTAAGCTTCATGGCATTGTTGGTTATTCCAAGTCTTAAGCTCAGTGACAAAGGTCTATTCGACGGAGATAAATTTGAATTCACCTCAATTTGGGCAGACAATTAATTACTCAAAGAACTAAACATTGGGGCATACATGCTCTATTTTTGATGAAAACAACTTCAATGAGGACGGCTTTATTCGTTTGCGGCTTTCTTATGTTATCATCAGTTACCTCTGCACAATTACCCAAAACTGAAATTTGGGTCTTTGATCTCAAAGCAAGTGAAACAGGTTATAGTATTAGCCACCCCATTCGAGTAAAGATGGGTAACGGATATAATAACCAACCCTTCTTCTCACAAGACGGTACAAGTATGTATTTTGTGAGTAACGGCAAAAAAAATGGCAAAACAGATATTTACCAATATTACTTCAATAGAAAAAGAAATAAAATAAAACAACTCACAGACACCAAGGATGAGGCTGAATATTCACCTATGCTAACTCCGGACCTAACAAAAATTTCATGTATTCGCGTAGCAAAAGATACCGTTACCCAAAATATGTGCACTTATAATTTAAAGGGTAAGCATCCCACAATCTTGTTTCCTGAAATAAAAACCTTCGGATATTATTGCTGGAAAAGCCAAATTGATTTATTGGCGTTTCATGTAACTAAACCTTTCTCTTTTATGAAACATAATTTCCCCTATAATAAGCATGATCGCATTTATGATAATATAGGACGCTGTATTGTAAACAATAGAGGCAGGATCCTTTATGTGGATAAGCGGGATAGTTCGAACTGGACGATCAAGCTTTTAAATAATAAACGACTTGGGAATAGACAATATGAATATATTGAACCGGACAAGATCATCTCTGAAGTCGTACCGGGTGCTGAGGATTTTGCTTTTATCCGAAGCAAACATATCGTAATGGCTAAAGATGGATTTATATATTGGAAGAAAAATGTTATGGATCATACTTCAAAAAATTGGCAAGCGCTCTTTGACCTGAACCACTATAAGCTATACAATGTATACCGTATTGCCGTATCACCTGTAGCCAACAAAATAGCCGTGGTAGCATATGTGAATGAGTAGCCCGAGCAGATCAGAAAATAAATTTAAAAAAGTTTTGTGGAAAATCCCTCTTGAGATCATCTCATAAGAAATCACAAAACAAAAAACATGAATCGTAAACTATTATTAGCCATGCTTCCCCTATTAGGGCTGGCAGGCTTACTAACTTTATCCTCTTTTTATAACCCCGTCAAACATGATCTTGATGAAGATTTTCCAGAACCTATTCCAGAAATAAAGTATCATGGACAATCTAAGAAAACCACGAAAAGCGGATTAATTCGGCTTTCATCTGGCTTTCAAAATGACTACTTTACAAACCAAAGAAACGAAGGTTTCTACTATGTAGAAATTGAAGCAGATCATTTCAGGAATATGGATTATACAAGGCCTGCCATGAATCTATCTGTTGTCATAGACAGAAGTGGCTCTATGAGCGGTGAAAAAATTAGAAATGCTAAAAAAGCAGCAAAGCATATTGTAGATAATCTGAATAGCAACGACTACCTTTCTATTATTATTTATGATCAGAATGTGACCACATTACACCATCAGGCTCGAGTGTCTAATAAATCTGACATCAAAAGAAAAATAGATGGCATTCAAGATCGTGGATCTACAAATCTCATGGGTGGAGCCATGAGAGGGTATCAACAAGTCAATAAATACTACCGATCTGGATATATCAATAGAGTCTTATTGTTAAGTGATGGATTGGCAAATGAAGGTATTACTGATCCTAAAAAAATTAAAAGAATTGTTCAAGGAAAGTTTCGTGAAGACAACATAGCTATCTCAACCTTTGGTGTAGGCAACGACTATAATGAGGATCTTATGACCGCTATGGCGGAAAGTGGAAATGGGAACTATTATTTCATAGAAAAACCTGGAGAAATAGCAGGAATTTTCCGTAAAGAACTTAATGGTTTGATGGAAGTTGTTGCTCAAAATACTATGTTGAATATTACTGTTCCTAATTCAGTAAGAGTTCAGAAGGTGTATGGTTACTTACACACACAAAAAGGGAATCAGGTTAGCATTAAATTAAACGATGTTTTTTCTAAAGAGACAAAGGGAATATTACTTAAGTATAGAATTAACCCTAATAATATGCCAAATCGATTAGCATTCAGAACGCGTTTATCCTATAGACAAGCGAGTACCAAGCGAAACAAAAGCATGGCATTAAATAACTATCAGAACTATACAAATCGAGCATCTGTTTATAACGAAAATTTCAGTGAGTGGGTTGACGCACAAGTTGTGCTAAACAAGGCTAATTACAAGATGGAAATGGCCATGCAAGCTATTGATCGAGGAGACTACGCCAAAGGGCGTGCTATGGTAAAAGAAACTAAAAACTATATCTCCAGCAAATCAAAATTGGTTAAAAAATCTCAAGAACTACAACGCGCTCAACAGGCCAATGATTCATACGACAACGAAATTCGTGATATTGAATCTCGTACCGAAACTGAAAGAAAATATATCCAAAAAGCCAATAAGAGTATGAACTATCAGATCAGAAGAAAAAAATAGTACAAGGAATTTTCCAAAATGAACCAGAAGTAGTTAGTGCATAATGTACTAACTACTTTTTTTAACCTCAGCTATAAATGCTTGGATTTCGTCTTTTCTTAATAATAAGATCAGCACGCTTGCCACGAATACGACTACGGCGAAAGTAAATAACTCATAATCTCCCTGAAACTTGATACCAATCTTACCGACATGGGACAGAATCGCACCTAACATAAGTCCAAAGGCTAACAGTGCTCCATGATAAGAAACTCTTCTAAAAAGTAATAATCCCCCTGCAAGTAACTCTAAAATACCAGTTCCTATTCTACCCCATGGTTCGACGCCTAATTCAGTAAACAACGCTACACTAGTAGGATGTGCAGTAAACTTGAAATAAAGTGTTTGCAATAGAATTACAGCGGCAATAATTGACAGGGTTCGCTCAAGGTAATATTTCCAATCTTTTTTCATTCTAGTTAAAGTTACAATTCCTTTCTTAAACGTGCCACTGGTATATTCAATTGTTCACGATATTTTGCTACTGTCCGCCGAGCAATGTTGTAACCTTTTTCCTTTAAAAGATTCGTTAGTTTTTCATCACTCAATGGTTTCTTTTTTGATTCCTCGCTAATAATATCTTGTAAAATTTTCTTCACTTCTTTTGTGGAGACATCATCCCCATCTGTTGTTGTAAGGCTTTCCGAAAAGAAAAATTTTAATTTAAATGTACCAAATTCAGTTTGAACAAACTTGCTATTTACAACACGGGAGATCGTAGAGATATCAAAGCCTGTTCGGTCGGCAATATCCTTCAATATCATTGGCCTAATATTTGTTTCATCTCCTGTAAGAAAAAACTTTTCTTGCAAGCGCATAATGGTATCCATGGTCATCGTAAGCGTTTGCTGACGTTGCTTAATGGCATCGATAAACCACTTTGCAGAATCGATCTTCTGCTTTATAAACATTACTGCTTCCTTTTGCTCTTTGGTTTTTTTCTTACTCTCTTGATAAGATTCCAGCATATTCCTATAACTGCCAGACACTTTTAGCTCAGGTGCATTACGTGCATTTAGTTGAAGTTCTAGTTCTCCGTCTACATTGATAATGGTGAAGTCTGGCACCATAAATGTGGCCGCCTTACTACTCGATGCCGAATGATCCCCACCAGGTTTTGGGTTCAGTTTTAAAATCTCATCAATGACCTCCTTCATTTTACTTTCATCAACATGAAGGCCTCTTATTATCTTTTTGTAATGTTTTTTAGAAAACTCATCAAAGTAGTTTTCTAAAACCTTTACAGCCAGTAAACGAGACTCCGTAGCTGTTTTCCGTTGTAATTGCAAAAGAAGACATTCTTTTAAATCACAAGCAAATACCCCAGCAGGCTCCATCTCTTTTACGCGCTCAAGAATATAGATCAAACTTGGATCATCAATATGAATGTTTTGGCGAAAGGCTAGGTCATCTTGCAAGGCCTTTAGATCTCTTCTTAAATAACCGTCATCATCTACACTGCCTACTAAGAAATCAGCGACTAATTTCTCCGCATCTTTTAGTTCAAGTAATTCTATCTGCGACTTTAAATGTTCTCTAAATGTTTTCTCCAACTTGTGTTGAACCGTGGGTGCCTTTTCATCATCTGCATCCTGATCGTAATAGTTATCAGCATACTTATAGGCGGGTGTTGCATCAGCTTCTCCTAGATAACTGCTGACATCAACATTGCCGTAGTCATCATAATCATTTACATAATCATCATTATCATCAGCCTTAAATTCATCTTGAACCTCTTGTTGTGTTTTTTCTTCAAGCGTTTTTTCTTCCCCCTCCTCTTTATATTCTAGGGCCGGGTTCTCTTGTATTTCAATATCTATTCGCTCTTCTAAGCTAACGGTCGGCACTTGCAGCAATTTCATAAGCTGTATTTGCTGAGGCGATAGTTTTAGAGTTTGCGACTGCGTTTGTCGTAAGCTTTGTGCCATTGGTTATAACAAATGTAAAAACTTGTAATGAATTATTATAAATAAAAAAAGAACCATTTTCATGGTTCTTTAAAATTCTCTAGGCAGTCCCGACTAATCTGCTTCAGCCTCAACTTCTGTTACCTCCGGGATCATTCGTTTCATCATACCCTCGATACCCGCCTTTAATGTCACTGTAGAAGATGGACAACCGCTACAAGAACCTTGAAGCAGAAGAGTTACTTTACCATCCTCAAAACGTTTAAAAGAAATAGCTCCACCATCCATTTCTACTGCCGGTTTTACATAATTTTCTAAAAGTTCCTTGATTCGTTTCACGACATCACTATCATCTTCATTGATCTGATTATTGTTATTATCACTTTTCTTAGGAACCAACTCTTCGTTCACAACCTCTTTTCCATCTTGCAAGTAGTTCTTCAAAAACTCGCGCATTTCGGGTATCACATCGTTCCAATCAGTTTCTGGACTTTTCGTAAGTGTTACAAAGTTACTCGCGATAAAAACACCTTTTACATAGTCGAAGCCAAATAGTTCATTCGCTAAAGCAGATGACGTCGTTTCTTCTTTGCTAAGGAACTCTACACTCTTACCGGGATACAAAAGCTTATTCGCAACAAACTTCAAAGTTTCTGGGTTGGGAGTCATCTCCGTATAGATACTTATAGCGAGTTTATCTGTATTCATTGTTTCCATACTGCAAAATTACATCCCAAACCAACGAAGTATCAAAAATTGGCGTCTTTTGATTAGCCCCAATAAAGTGAGTTTCTTATAATCATTTGTTAAGGAATAATCTTATATTTATATACCTAAAGAGTTTTTTAATGCAACGTAAACTTCTTTTTACCATATTCTTGCTATGCACACTTTCTGTGAGTGCGCAGAATCCTATAGAGTTTGTTCAAAATAAAGGCCAATGGGTTGAAGATTTTGAATATAAAGCTCAAACACCTAGTGGTGATATCTACTTACAAAAAGCAGGATACACAATAAATATGGCATCTCACCAAAATCATGATAAAATCCATGCCTTTAAGCATGGAGAAATCAAGAAGGCGCCACAATTATTTTTTCACGCCTATGAGGTTAATTTCTTAGGCGCCAATAAGAATCATACATTTCAGGCAAACCGAAAACAACAACACTACTATAATTACTTTTTAGGAAACGATTCTAAACGATGGAAATCTAAGATTTACCCGCACCTAAGTGTAGATTATAAGGATTTATACAAAGGTGTTGACGCACATATATACTCTGATCAGGGTAAGCTAAAGTATGATATTATACTTGCTCCGAACACAGATGCCAGTCAGATACAAATGGAATATATTGGTACCGATGGCCTTAGTTTAAAAAATGGAAATCTAATCCTAAAGACAAGTTTGGGCGACATGCAGGAGCTTAAACCATACGCATATCAGATGATAAATGGCGAAAGGAAAAAAGTCCCTTGTTCTTATAAGGTTAAGGACAATGTAGTATCTTTTAAGTTCCCAAGAGGGTATAATAAAAAGGTAGAGCTGGTTATAGACCCAGTTTTAGTCTTTTGTTCTTTTTCTGGCTCAACTGGAGATAATTGGGGTACTACGGCGACTTATGACCAATTTGGTAACTACTATGGTGGTGGCTTCAATCTTTTAACTGGCTTCCCGGTTACTACAGGAGCTTATGATCAGACGTATGCCGGTGGTAGCACTATTTCAGGTGGTGGTCAACCACAAGATGTCTCCGTACTTAAATTTGACCCCTCGGGCTCATCCTTGCGCTATGCGACTTATATAGGTGGAACGGATAATGAACAACCTCACAGTATTATTGTAGATACATTATCTGGAAACCTGATTATAGCGGGAAGAACGTTTTCGACAAACTTCCCAGTTTCGGCCAATGCACATGATGCCATTCACAATGGAGGTTCTGACATTTTTGTTTTTGTATTGGATAGTACAGGTAGTACTATGGTTGGCTCTACCTTTATAGGTGGGAGCGGTGATGACGGTATTAATATAACACCAGTTTATGTAAATCTTCCTGGTCTAAAACACAATTACGGAGATGATGCTAAATCCGAAGTAATCGTTGATGGTAGTGGAAATATTTACGTTTCGGCTATGACCCAATCGACAAACTTTCCAGTCTCACCTAATGCACATCAATCTTCAAACGCGGGTATGCAAGATGGTGTCATCTTTGAGCTTAATCAAAATTGTTCGAATCTTTTATGGAGTACTTATTTCGGTGGGAGCGCAGATGATGCCTGTTATGTACTAAGCTTTGATAAAATCAATCCAAATGTTCTTTATGTTGCTGGTGGAACAGCCAGTTCAAACTTTCCTTCTACATCAGGTGTCTTGAATGAGAACTATGGTGGTGGTATTGATGGTTTTGTTGCTCGTTTCAATGCAAGTTCTAAAGCTCTAGTTGCTTCTACCTTTATCGGAACTAATGCCTATGATCAGGTATATGGAATACAAACCGACGATAGTAACAATGTATTTATTATGGGGCAAACTCAGGGGGCTTACCCTACCACACCAGGAGTTTATTCTAACCCTAACTCACCCCAATTTATAACAAAGCTGGATAACAACCTATCAAACATTCTTATCTCAACTGTTTTTGGTAACGGATCAACCTTAACAACGAATATTTCTCCTACCGCTTTTTTAGTAGATCGGTGCGGAAATATTTATGTTTCGGGTTGGGGTGGACCTACAGGTGGTAGCCCTGGTTCTACTACAGGTTTGCCTGTTACACCTAATGCCACTGGCTTTGTACAAACAACAACAGATGGTAGTGATTTTTACTATTTCGTAGTGAATAGAGATATGAGCGCACTTGTATATGCTACTTATTTTGGATTAAATAATGCACTTGTTGGAGGAGAACATGTAGACGGAGGTACAAGTCGTTTCGACCCTAATGGTGTAATTTATCAGGCTATATGCGCGGCATGTGGTAATACAGCTGGTTTCCCAACAACTCCAGGGGCATATGCTACAACCAATGGAAGTGCCAACTGTAATCTGGGTGCCGTCAAAATAGATTTTCAATTGCAAGATCCTGATGCGGATGCTGATGCAGGGGGTAATACAAGGGGCTGTGTTCCTCATACTGTTAATTTCTTAAATAATAGTGCCAGTGCTACTTCATTTATATGGGATTTTGGGGATGGAAGCCCGACCACAACAGCGGTCAGTCCGAGCCATACATATACAGCTCCTGGAACATATACGGCAAGCCTTACTGCTATTAACCCTAACGGATGTACCACCGCAAGTGATACAGACTTAATTCAAATTGTGGTATTAAACGATTCCATACAAGTTGGCTTTACACATACCAAAGTGGATAGCTGTGACCCATATACCGCTACCTTTAATAACACAACTACTTTTAATAATGGGCCGACAAACCCAGGCACAACATTCTCTTGGAACTTTGGAGATGGCACAACATTCAATGGAGCAAACCCACCTATTCATAGTTTCCCGGCTCCACAATCATATACAGTTACTTTAGTGGTTACCGACACTGCAGCGTGTAACAGTCCGGATAGTATTTCTCAAGTAGTTGATTTTTCTACTAGCGTGGTATTGGCAGGGTTTCAATGCCCAGACTCAGTTTGTTTACCAGCTAATGTGAACTTTACTGATATGAGTACCAATGCTTCTAGCTTGGCATGGACATTTGGAGACGGAGGTACATCAACGGCTACAAACCCATCTCATTCTTATACTGCAGCAGGTCAATACACAGTTAAGTTGGTATCTGCAAATCCGAATACCTGTAATCTTGTAGATTCTTTTTCTAAAACATTACATGTTTTTGGAAGCCCTACGGCTGACTTTACCTACACCCCTAATCCCCCTACTCCGAATACTATGCTCAGGTTCCAAAATCAATCTACTGGCGGCAGTATTTACAAATGGGATTTTGGAGATGGTACAATTTCAACAGATGAAAACCCTACAAAAATTTACCAACGCGATGGTTTTTATACAGTTTGTCTTCGTGTGACCAATGAGTTTGGTTGTACAGACACCTTATGTCAAACAGTTAGAGGAAATGTAATTCCTTTGGTTGATGTTCCTTCTGGATTCTCTCCGAATGGAGATGGCGTAAATGATCTTGTCCGTGTACTAGGTTATGGCATTGAAACCATGACGTTTAAGATCTACAACAGGTGGGGCGAACTTGTATTCCAAACGAACGATCGATATGAAGGTTGGGACGGAACTTATAAAGGAGAGCCACAAGAAATGGATGCATATGGTTATTTGCTGGATGTAACCTTCTTTGATGGTAGTAAGAAATTTAAAAAAGGAAACATTACGTTGCTCAGATAAAATATTCAAATGATGAAAAGAATACTCATATTAATCTGTTTGTTAAGTCCGGTTCTAGGCTTTGGACAAGGCATACACTTTTCACAATTCTATAATGCGCCTATGTTACTTAACCCAGCTAATACTGGACTCCATACAAATGGTGATATGCGCATAGGTCTCAACTATCGCAGCCAATGGCTAACTGTTCCTGTACCTTATAGTACAACAAGTGCTTTCGCAGATTTTGGACTCAGTAAAGGAGACGAAGGCAATTGGTTAGGGGCAGGTTTAGCATTTTGGAAAGATAAAGCTGGAGACGGAGACTTATCACTTACAAAGGTTCAAGCAAATTTAGCCTATCACATTCTTTTAAATGATGAAAGTACATTTTCATTGGGCATGTCAGGGGCATACTCACAAAGAAGTGTAGACTTCAGTAAACTTACATTCGAAAGTCAATGGGATGAATTTAGTTTTAATACCTCGGCATCGAGCGGAGAAAATAACCTACGACAGAAAACTACTTTTTTTGACCTTGGTGTTGGAGTCAACTATAACTACTATAATCAGAATGACTTTGCCCTAAAAGTTAGCGCTTCAGCTGTTCATATTAACAGACCCTTGGAAAGCTTCTATGGAGAAAGTAATAAGTTAGGAATAAGACCTTTGATTCAAATAGAAGGTATTTATAAAGCAAGTTCAGCGATTATTATTACCCCATCTGTTTATTATACTTCTCAGAAAAAAGCCAGCGAACTGGTTGTAGGAAGCTTGTATAGCCTCAATATTAATTCAAGTGCAGGATCTCCAACAAATGAGTTTATTATGGGTACGCACTATCGTCTGAATGATGCCATTATCGGCTCTATTGGTTATAAGTATAAATACTATCAACTTATGATTAGTTATGACCATACCGTATCTGATTTTCAACGTGCCAATCAGAGTATAGGAGCCTTTGAGCTGTCCTTGATCATGGAACGTCCTTATCAGGGCGACAATTCTTCACAAGCATTTGCTTGCCCAAGGTTCTAATTCCTTTTAGTCCGAAGTACTTTACCTTTTGATAATAGATATTACATATCTACGCTTACTTTTGCTGAATGGCAAATAAATCTGAAATAAAACTTACCGTTGGGTTAGATGATGAAAAAGTTCCGCAAAAAATTGAATGGCAGGCAGTTGATGGAGGTGTAGAGAAACCCAAAGAAGCAAAAGCCTTTATGCTTAGTATTTGGGATGGTGATGAAAATACGGCATTACGTATCGATTTATGGACAAAAAAAATGATGGTAGATGAAATGAATGACTTCTTCTTTCAAACAATGATGACTATGGCAGATACCTATGGTAGGGCAACGAATAATGAAGCACTTGTTAAAGAAATGAAAGATTTTGCCCAAAAGCTGAAAACCAAAATGGAAACAGAAATGCAAAAAAACCAATTATAATTATGAGCTTAGAAACAATAATCAACGATAAAATAAAAGATGCTATGCGTGCCAAAGAAGAGGCTACACTTCGTGCACTTCGAGCAATTAAATCTGCTATTTTGTTGGAGAAAACTTCAGGTAAAGGAGATGGATCGATTAGTAACGATGTAGAAAATAAGATCTTACAAAAGCTTGCCAAACAACGCAAGGAATCTATCGAAATCTTCGAAAAACAAAACCGAGAGGATCTTGCGGGAAAAGAAAAGGAAGAACTAACTGTAATCGAAAGTTTCTTGCCAGAACAAATGGGGGCTGACGAGCTCAAAACATATCTTGAAAAGCTAATTCAAGAAGTAGGAGCTAGCTCTCCTGCAGATATGGGCAAGGTTATGGGACGAGCAAGTAAGGAATTAGCTGGAAAGTCAGATGGTAAAACAATCTCCAATGCAGTAAAGTCTTTATTGGCTGGATAAATGATTATTGATGGTATAATTGGTATTAGTCTTGTACTTGCTTTTATTCGAGGCTGGAAAAAAGGTATCTTATGGGCTTTAGCTTCATTAGTCGCAGTTATATTGGGAAGTTTGGTTAGCCTCAAACTTGCGCATCGTCTTTCTCTTCTTATTCAAGAACAACATATTATTGATAGCAAGTACACCCTTATCATAGCGTATATCTTATTATTCTTACTGGTAATGTATGGCTTTAGATTGTTGATAGGAATGATTGAAAAGCTACTTAAAAGTTTAATGTTAGGTTGGGTGAATAGATTAGCCGGAGGACTATTGTACTTGCTTTTTTCTGCATTTATGCTAAGCTCTATTTTTTGGCTTACCAACGAGGCTGGTATTCTTACCGAAGAAGGAAAAAAAGAATCACAATTGTATGCGGCCGTAGAACCTATCGCACCGCAGGGCATTAAACTGGCTAGTGATTTCTTACCATTTCTTAAAAATTTGTATACGGATATAGGAAACTACCTAGAGCAGTATGCGCAAACAAAGAGTTAGTTTAGTTTCTCGATCCGAATAACATACTACCTATTCTAACCATAGTACTACCTTCTTGTATTGCAATTTTATAGTCTCCGCTCATTCCCATAGATAACTCACGAAAATCATCAGTAAGAACAAAGGATTCTTTACAATAAGTAAACAAGTCGTTCAATCGCGCAAATTCCTTTTGCACCTGCTTGGAATCATTCGTAAAAGTTGCCATACCCATTAGACCACAAATTTTAATATGGGTAAAAGGAGTTTGTTCGGCTGTATAGTATTCAAGTACCTCTAACAAACTTCGCTTGTCTAAACCAAATTTGCTCTCCTCTTCAGCAATATGTACTTGTAACAACACAGAAATTATTCGCTTGTTTTTTGCTGCCTGTTTCTGTATTTCACGCAACAGCTTAAGACTATCCACAGAATGAATCATGCTAACAAAGGGAGCAACATACTTGACTTTATTGGTTTGCAAATGTCCAATTAAATGCCACTGAATATCTTTTGGAAGCACTTCATACTTTGAAACAAGTTCTTGCACCTTATTTTCTCCAAATGCTCTTTGCCCCTCATCGTATAGTTCTATAATTTTCTCAACGGGTTTTGTCTTAGAAACGGCAATAAGCTTTACATTTTGCTCAGTTAGGAACTCTATTAATCCTTTTAATACAGACATATTTTATCTTTTGATAAATGACACTGTCGCATTTTTATCACCCATTAAAACTCGTAATACATAGAAACCCTTAGGGAATTCCTTAATGTTAATAGCCTGATTAGTAGTTGTGAGCACTTGTTTACCCGTGAAATCATACACCTCAAACTGCATCACTTCATTTTGTAATGCGTCTGGAATTTTGACTTTAATATTATCGTTTACAGGATTTGGAAACACTTGAATAGACTGTAACAACACTTCTTCTATATCCAGGGGTGTACAATCAGTTGTACCCCAAATGCAATCCGCAAATATTGGATAGTCTACAAATGGATTTCTATTCCCTTGAATATTGAATATGGCAGTATTTCTTGAAATTTCTTTTTGGCTAACCGTATCATCATGATGCCACTGCAAAAGCAATTGTACAGCGTCAGCACTAAGTTCTGCGCCGTTAGCCATCTCCCAATTTTTCCACCCAATATCTTCTCCCTTATATCTCGTACTCATATAAAAGTACATTCTAGCAAAATCTCCTTTGTATTCATCTATGGGTTCAAACACCTGACCCGTATAAGCCGTATAGGAACTAGATGTACCCGTTTGAGACCCATTACTTCCACTCCAAGCGGTAGTACTTACTTCTCCAATTGGAAAATTACCGCGCTTATTATTAACCCAACCATCCGTAGGAATAACATGATGTAAATCTGAATTCATCGGAAAGGCGTCATTAAAATATGTCTTTGGCCAAACATGTTCATGGTTGTAACAATCTCCTTCACTATTGTATTGTCCACACTGGTCTGATCCAATTGTATAAGTATAGTTCGATGTTCCACCTGGAATATCGCTGTACATATCCCATAGAATATTACTCCCCTTATTATCCGTTGTACCAAAGGCCCCCCAAAGTGGAAACGATTGACTTGTGTGGTTATCGATAATATTTTTTAACGCCGTCTGCAGTAATGCTCCGTTCTTACCGAGGGCTGAAGTATAATATCCAGGTGGCTGTGCTTTTAGTGCAATAGAGCCAAAAGTCAATAGTATTAAAACAAAGTTTTTTTTCATTAAGCTGTTTTTGCTATTCGTAATCTTAATTCTTGGAAAATCCCAACGACGCTTACATAATTCAATGGAAACTCTAACAGTACATGCATAAAGCTTAAAAGGAATAGCCATTGAAATCCAAGCATATAGTCTATGGCGTAAAGCACTACAGATACAACCCAGGCCACAATAACCAAAACAAACCTTGCTTTTGGTACTTTATGCCAGCGAATGATCTCTGTTTTGCTAAACCAATTCAGGTAATGATACGTATAGGCGAATGCTATAAAGCGCATCACGGCTACACCAGCATTTGATTCATATAAGACTTTTTCTACGGTCATTCCTTGAAAGGCAGTCGTATCAAAATAATTTGATAAAATATGAAAGTTCAACCCTTGGAACATACTATCGTTATAAGCTTGTTTTCCTCCCTCGCTAATACCAAAAAAAGTTTCGCCAGGTAATACATAAAATAAGATAAAAGGACAAGCGACATGAAGCGCTACCGTTAATAAACCAATGTTCGACCTTGATTTCAAAGCACCATAAAGCATAAATAAAGCGGTAAATAAAAATACATGAACAAGCGTTGGCAAAAAGACAGTAAAGAAGACGAGCGCATTATTTATCATCAGGACTGATAAACACGTTAAGATAATACCAATAGCTCTTATGACTGGTTTCTTAATAAAGGCCATGAACAAAGCACTGCCGAAAGCAATAAACGTTAGACTCGATGTTAAAACATTGCGTTCTTCCCCCGGCATAAAATCATTTAACCAGTCCGGAAAATGCTGGCCTGCGATAAACAAAAAAGTTAAGGCTAACGAAATAACCACAAGCAGGATCACATCTTTTCTACTCTTCGAGTAGTAATTTTTATCATGCAACCAAGAGATTTCTGTTAAGTAGTGCAATGGACCTAAAACAGCATATACAAATAAGAATAATTCGAATGGTATTACAAATGCCAAAACACATGAAAGAAGCAATAATCCAATATTGATTACATCAATTTTACCTGTCTTTGAAAGAGAAGCCATATTCACCCAAAGTTAGCACAAAAGCAAAACTTAAAGTTCAATTATCTTATTAAGGTAACATTGCCAGTAAAGGAGTTCCGATATCCATTGTTCCATTGCGCATCAATTACATATACATAAACGCCTACGGGCTGATCTTTACCACCATATTGGCCATCCCAACCTCTTCCTTCAACATTAGAGGTTTGAAATACTATCTCCCCCCAACGATTCATAATTTTCATACTAAATTCCCTTAAGCCAGAAGCTAATAAAGAACGTGGTACAAAGTAATCATTTCTTCCATCTGCATTTGGAGAAAAACTATTTGGAATATTTAAATAGCAATCACGCTTTACCCAAACACTATCTGTTGTCCGGCAACCGTTATTATCCACTTGCGCCCAATAACGTCCAGTTTCTTTGGCTAACAATTTATCTGCACTTATGCCCGTGCTCCATAGCATGACTTGAGATGTGTTCAACTCATTCGTCAGTTCTACTGCAGTATCAATCCCAGGACAAAATGTTCTATCCTCTCCTAAACTTACAAGAGGGTATTCATTTACGGTAATTATAGTGTCTTGAGCTGCTATAGGACAGATTTCGTAAAACGCCGTGAGCGTCACATTATATGTTCCAGGATTTTCAAAACTGTGTTTCGGGTTGTGAGATTGGGATAATATATTACCATCATCAAAATCCCACGTATAATTAATGGCTCCATCTCCAATCGAATCTGTGAAATAAACCATTTCCCCAACACAAACTATATCATCACTTATAGTCATACGACTAAACGGACTTGGCTCTACAAATACTGATGTAGTACTGGAATCTGAACAACCAATACTATCAGTTACAACCAACTTTATAGTATAAATTCCAGGTTGAGCATATACGTGTGATAACGTTCCGCTTGTCGAGGTCGTGCCATCTCCAAAATCCCAGAAGGAAGTTCGCACACCCTGAGCAATCGTGGGTTGAGAGGCAAAATCATCGACTACAATTTGATCTCCTAAACAAATGGAATCTAATGATATTCCTATAACGGATTCAACGGTATGATTAATCATAACTGTCATATCAATGGTGTCAAAACAAGGCATACTTCCGGCCACAAGTCTTACAGAATATGAACCCTGAGCTCCATAAACATGCATAGGATTTGGATCTGAAGATGTACTGCCATCACCAAAAAACCATACATAACTCGTTGCACCTACTGATGTATTTGTAAAATAAACCGAATCACTCGAACAGCCATAGTCTATGACATAGTTAAAACTGGCTTGCACTGTAGTATCTAAGAAAACGTCTATTGTATCCGTTCCAGAACAACCATCTAAGCCGACTACATAAACATAGTATGTTCCCGGATTCGTAACTGCTCTCGTTTGTCCTGTTGAGTTATCATCCCACAAGTAAGAAGCATAACCCGCACCAGCATCTAAGGTTATAGTTTGCCCAATACAAATAGGTTGATCAGGACCTAGGGCTACATTAATTGGCGAGGCAACAAAGGGTGTAAAATTAAACAAATCAAGTCCCATTGTACCATCTGTAGCACCATAACTGGTATTGTAACAAGGACTTGCAGGGTTCAATACAAGACCTCCTGCTCCTCCAGTATATGAAGTTGTTACACCTGCGGGTATAGAGGCCTGGGTAAAGCCTACGAGACCACCGCCGCCACCGCCACCCGGACCATGACATTGGTTACCAAATACTGTATTTAAGCTGGAAGATCCATTGCCACCATTTGCTTCAACATTTAATGATCCCGTGAATGTATTGCTCACTAAATAAATGCTTCCACCAGCACCACCACCGGCACCACCTTCGTCACCGAAAGTCTGAACACTATCGCCATTAGAGAGTATATATTGATTGTTTCCTACAATATTATTCGCTATAATATAAATTAGTCCACCGCCATTTCCACCAGGAAAAATTGGTTGTGCATTATCCCTTTCAGGGCCGCCACCGCCGCCGCCGAAATACATATAATCGTTCGTCCTTGCTAAGGCTAGACCGCCAATTCCGTTTTTGGGATTCAGATTACAACCGCTATATTGATTACCTCCTAAACCACCTGTACCACCATTGGCACCACCGCCGCCGCCTGCATTACCTGCATAGGCACCGCCGCCTCCGTTAACAAGTTTTCCTGCGCCGCATTCCTGTCCAAGTATATAATCTGCTATACCTTCTCCCTTTTCACCTTCATTTCCACTTGCTAAGCTTTCAAAGAATGCATTAGAGGCACAAGAGAAAGAACCTCCTAAAAATTGTCCCCCTCTAAAACCATTACCACTTACATCAATTGAATCATTCAGCGTTAATGTTCCTGGTGTTTCGAAAGCAAGTATACCGCCTACTGTGCCGTTCCATGGCAAACAAGTTAAGTTTGCAACAACGGTGGGGTTTGGAAACTCTGGCACTGAAACCATTTGAATATAAGCTATAGAATCATAAATATTACAAAATGGAAAGAGAGTCACATCATTTCCTGTAATACTTGTAATTCTAGAAAACTGGTACCGTCCCGCACCATTGAGTGCTACTGTATCACCATAGCTTGGTGTATTGGTCTGATTAATCGAGGCTCCCTTCATTTTAATGACTAAAACCTTATCTCCTACATTAAATCCTGCAGTAGATCCCACAGTAACATTTGTTAAACCAATTGCAGTAACCGGAGTATAAATATTAATAATTCCTTGGATATTCTGAGCATACTGGACTATGCTCGAAGTCAAAAGGATGAAGAGCAGCACATATTTTTTCATAAAGAATGTATAGTTATATACTACTAAGAGACTCTAATATCGTCATAAACGTTGGTGAAACCAACAAATACCCCGGATTTAGAGCAACATCAGCGCAGGCTGTTCAATGTAGTCCTTCAGAGTTGCTAAAAACTCAGCCCCTACTGCTCCATCAACAACTCTGTGGTCACAACTTAGAGTCAGTTTCATGATATTTTTCACTGCAAACTGCCCATCAACAACAACGGGTGTAGCCGTTGTTTTGCCAACTGCCAAAATACAGGCATCTGGTGGGTTAATAATAGCGGTGAACTCATCAATTCCCATCATACCGAGATTCGATATCGTGAATGTGTTACCTGCAAACTCTTGAGGTTGTAGTTTCCCTGACTTAGCCTTTCCATATAGTTGATTAGCATCCTCCGCGATTTGCGTCAACGTTTTTTGACGTGCAAACTTTATAACAGGAACAATTAATCCATCGGGTATGGCCACAGCGCTTCCAATATGGATATGATGGTTCGTACGGATTTTATCACCAAGCCAAGAACTGTTAACCGCTGGATGTTTCTCAAGAGCTAAAGCACACGCCTTAATAATCATATCGTTTACGGATATCCTTACTTCAGATACAGAGTTGATCTGCTTACGCACTTTTAAAAAGTCATCCATCTCTACTGAAACCTTTAGGTAAAAGTGTGGCGCACTAAATTTACTCTCTCCTAAGCGTTGAGCAATGACCTCACGCATTTGCGAAAGCGGGGTATCTGTATACGATTCGGTAGCCGTAGCGGCATTAAAAACTGGTGCTGACGATGCAGTCCCCTTGTAATTATCAATGTCTCTTTTAATAATGCGACCTCCATCTCCCGTTCCTTGAACGTTATTTAGGTTAATGCCCTTATCCTTGGCCATTTTCCTTGCCAAGGGAGAAGCTTTAACTCGACTATCATCCGAACTCACCGAAGGTACTGTTTGTTGAACAGATGTTGTTTTCGTTTCTTGCTTAGGTTCTTCTACCGACTTTGTTGTAGTTTCCTTTACTTCTTGCACCTCGTCTTCCGCCAAAATAGTGGGCAAATAAGTTTCAATATCAATATCCTTGCTTCCTACTACAGCAAGTACTCCATTGACAGCAACTGCATCACCTGCAGGCACACCTTGGTATAGTAGCGTTCCATCAACATAACCAATCACTTCCATGGTTGCTTTATCTGTTTCTACTTCAGCAAGTACATCATCACTGGTGACATCATCACCAACATTCTTTAACCATGACACGATCTTTCCTTGTTTCATCGTATCACTCAAAAGTGGCATACGAACTACTTCTAAGTCACTTGGTAACTCCTTCATGTCAACAGCAGGTTCTTCGAGAGTAGTATTTTCTGATGCTTCAATGACTTCATTGTGCTCAGTATTCTCTTCTGTTGGTTGCTCTTCTAATAAACTTTCATAAGCTTCACCTGCATCTCCTATGATGGCAATAATCTGATTTACGGCTGCTGCCTCACCCTCAGGAACTCCAATATACAGAATTGTGCCATCGACATAAGGAACTACCTCCATAGTTGCCTTATCGGTTTGTACTTCAGCAAGCACGTCATCACTCTGTACTTCATCGCCTACTTTCTTAAGCCATTGCACGATTTTACCTTCTTTCATGGTATCGCTTAGTAGAGGCATTCTGATCACTTCAGCCATTGGATAAATTTGCCATCAAAAGTAAGACATAAGCGGCTGAATAACCAAAAAAACAAACCCTCCCTACTCCACATTAAAGCAAGGCGTGCGGAACTAAAATAGACATGGATCTCGTGCAAATAATTTCTATCTAACATTCGCTCACCTTTAACTTACCTTTACTTTTCCATGAATTTAGAAAAATTATCTATAGGCACTAAGCTTATTCATGCTGGGGTAGAACCAGACCCTGCCACTGGTGCCATTATGACGCCGATCTATCAGACCTCTACTTATGTACAATCGACCCCAGGCATACATAAGGGTTATGCCTATTCTCGTACCCAAAACCCTACCAGACATGCTTTAGAACGAGCCATTGCTGCTATTGAAAACGGCAAGCACGCTAGCTGTTATGCAAGTGGTCTTGCAGCTACTGATGCCATAATCAAACTTTTGAACGCGGGTGATGAAGTATTATGTACAAATGATTTGTATGGTGGTACGTATAGGATTTTCACCCAAGTCTTTCAGCACTATGGCATCGACTTCAACTTTGTCAACATGGAAAGTGTAAAGCATATTGAGGAAGCTATCTCACCTAAAACTAAGATGATCTGGGTAGAAACACCTACAAACCCTATGTTGAGTATTATCGACATTGAAGCTTGTTCGGCAATAGCAAAAAAACACAATTTGATTTTTGTGGTTGATAATACATTTGCTTCCCCATACTTGCAAAACCCATTGGATTGGGGCGCTGATATCGTCATGCACTCCGCAACTAAATATCTTGGTGGTCATTCCGATGTTATTCATGGATGTGTTGTTACGAATAACGATCAACTCCACGAACAATTGCGATTTATTCAGAATTCATGCGGGGCTGTACCCGGACCTCAAGATTGTTTCTTAGTCCTTCGTGGACTAAAAACTTTACATGTACGCATGCAACAACATTGTGCAAATGGAAAAGTTGTTGCTGCATGGCTTAGGCAACACGATGCTGTTGATCAAGTATTTTGGTGTGGTTTTGAAGACCACCCAAATCATAATATTGCTAAAAAACAAATGCGCGACTTTGGCGGTATCGTGTCGTTTACCTTAAAAGAAGATACCGTGGAGGCTGCTCATCAAATACTAAGTAGTACGAAGTTGTTTGCCTTAGCAGAAAGTTTGGGAGGTGTAGAAAGTCTAATTGGGCATCCTGCTTCGATGACCCATGCCTCCATTCCTAGAGAAGAACGTATAGCAAATGGTTTAAAGGATTCTATGATTCGTTTATCAGTAGGCATTGAGGATATAGAAGATTTAATTGCAGATTTAGACAGAGCCCTAAAATAGAATTTGAAGCCACTACCTAACAGATTAATTTTGTTTTTAATTGGAGTACCTGCTTCAATTTGCACTGTATTCATTCTAGGCATTACTCAGGAGATGGGTTTAATATTATTTGGATACTAATATTAGTAATTTTTATTTTTTGATTCTTTAATAACAAAGGAGATGCAAGTAACAAAGCAAGTAGAAATCAAAAAATTACTTGAACAAAAGGTCAAGCAATACAACCAAAGGGCATTTATTGAAGATGATCCAATTTCTATCCCACATAGATTCTCGAAAAAGCAGGATATAGAAATTGCAGGATTCTTTGCTGCACTTTTCGCTTGGGGACAACGAACGACTATTCTCAATAAATCTAAGGATTTACTAATGCGAATGGATAATACCCCTTTTGATTTCGTGCAAAATCATTCCGAAAACGATCTCAAACGTTTGATTGGATTTAAGCATCGAACGTTCCAAGAAGATGACCTCTTTTTTCTAATTAGTTTTTTAAAGACACATTACAACCGATACCCCAGTTTAGAAGTGGCCTTCTTGAAGAACCATACATCTGATGTAAAACATTATAATATCCTATGTAAGCAAGAAGAATATCTTCGAAATTTTTATAACTATGTTTTTTCGCATGACCATCTGAAACGAACAGAAAAACACATCGCAACACCTGCCAAAAAATCAGCCTGTAAACGAATAAATATGTTTCTACGCTGGATGGTACGGCAAGATAATACTGGAGTAGACTTTGGTATTTGGAAAAGAATAAAGCCGGAAGAACTCATTATCCCATTGGATGTTCATGTTTGTCGCGTCGCTAAAAAACTAGGTCTCCTAAAAAGCGAAAAATCAAACTGGAGTATCGCAGTAAATCTTACAGATCAATTACGTCAATTTGACCAGAAAGACCCCGTAAAATATGATTTTGCGCTTTTTGGTATGGGAGTTTCTGAGAAATAAACAGTACTGATTAGTGATCAGTATATTTCTATTTATTGGGTCAAAAGATTAACTTAGCAGCATTAAATCTTATGGATTACGAATTAAAGAAAATCGGAAAGATAAAATATATCGAAGAGGGACAAGGTGAAGATCTTGTGCTTCTTCATGGTTTGTTTGGAGCCCTTAGCAACTTTAGAGATTTGATTGATCATTTCAAGGAAACACATCGTGTTTTTATTCCGATGCTTCCGCTGTATGATTTGACCAAACTTGACACTACAGTTTCGGGTCTGGCAAAATTTGTCGAAAAGTTCGTGGCTGCGAAAGAACTTAAAAAGTTCCATATATTGGGTAACTCACTGGGCGGTCATATTGCTTTAGTTTACTCTTTGCAGAACGCGGACTATATTAAAACGATTATTCTTACAGGTAGTAGCGGCTTGTTCGAACATGGTATGGGAGAGACTTATCCAAAGCGCGGCGACTATGATTATATAAGAAAGAAAACAGAACTTACGTTCTATGATCCAAAGATTGCATCTAAAGAATTGGTTGATGAGGTTTATGAAATAACAAACAATCGCTTAAAAGCATTGAAGATTATTCAACTCGCTCGGTCTGCCATTAAACAGAACTTGGGTAATGAACTAAAAAATATTACCAAGCCCGTATGTCTAATATGGGGTAAAAATGATACCATTACTCCTCCTATGGTAGCCGAAGAATTCAAAAAATTATTGATCAATTCTGAGTTACATTGGATTGATAAGTGCGGACATGCTCCGATGATGGAAGTCCCTCATGAGTTCAACACAATCTTGGATGGATTCTTAGCAAAGCATACTGAAACAAAGTCTGTTAATGCCTAATACATTACTGCAGTGGAAATAAGAGATCTGGTCTTATATGAACTCCCTAACCTCAGACTGAAGGATAGTGGTACTAAGGCACTGGCGTTAATGCGCGACTTTCATATCTATCATTTACCGATCATTGAACGTGACGACTATCTTGCCTTAATTAGCGAAGAGGATATTTTAGATTGGGACTCCCCAGAAGAACCCTTGTCTAAAGCGGAATTTCTGAATTTTAGGCCTGCAGTATTTGATAATATGCATCCTATTGAAGCCATTAAGGTGGTAAAAGAATTTAACTTATCTCTTATACCCTTACTTGATGACGAGCAAAATTATATCGGTAGTATTACCGTGGAAAACCTCTTCAACTTTATTACCAATACAAATTCATTTGAACAAGAAGGTGGTATTATAATTCTTAAAGTAAGTCCTTTGGAATATAGCTTGGCAGAGATTGCCCGTTTGGCTGAGAGCGATAATATTATTCTTCAAGGAGTGTTAGTCCGTCAGCTAGACGAGCAAAACATGTTGAGTGTAACGCTCAAAACGAATAAAACAGACCTCCGTTCTTTTGTCGCCACACTGAAGCGCTATGAATATCAAATAGAAGCGTCATACAACGCACTCCTCAACGAAGAAGCATTACAAGATAATTACAACTTATTGATGCGCTACTTGGACCTCTAAGCTTCCTTAGCGTCTTCCTTCTTACCACTATCTTTCTTGGTAGCAGGGTTTTTATATGCTTTGTTCTTGCGATACTTCCCTTTAGAACCTATTGCTATTTTACCTCTACGTGTTTTTTTATCACCTCTTCCCATAATCATTTAATTATATGGCGAATATAAATTCTTTTGGTTAATCACTAGAACTAATTCTTCTTCGATTTTCCTTTTTTAGTGACCTCAATTTTTTATCTCGGAGCCTTTTTCGCTTAACGCTTTCTGGAATCTTACTTTTCTTACGTTTTTTTATTGGACGTAAAACATCTCGAATTAATTCATAAAGCTGCGCTGTCACCTGATTTTTATTTCTTCTCTGCGAACGTGTCTTCTGGTTAGTAAGCACAATTTCGCCATCACCAGTTAACCTATTCTGCAATCCTTTCATTAGAATTTGCTTTTGTTCATTTGTTAGCACGAGTGAATTAGGGATACTAAACTTTAGCTGGACTTTTGTCTCAACTTTATTAACGTGTTGGCCACCTTTACCACTACTACGCGAAAAACGATATTCTATCTCATTACTTAAATCCAAAAACGTATTTTTAAACTTCAAAACTAATTCTTTTGCGTGTAGTAATTCAAAGAGTGAGCAAGGCAAGCGTTGCAGTTCAAAATAAGCAGGCTGGTTCTATTGATCAGGGGCTTTTAGTTCTTCTTGGTATTGAAGACAAAGATGGACAGGAAGATATAGAGTGGATTTGCAATAAACTGAATGCCCTACGAATCTTTAATGACACCGATGGTAAGATGAACCTATCCATTCAAGATATTCAGGGACGTTTTCTAGTCATTAGTCAATTTACCTTACACGCAAGTACAAAAAAAGGGAATAGACCTTCTTATCTCAAATCGGCTAAACCACCCATTTCAGAACCTCTTTATTTATCATTTGTCGAATACCTAGAACAGGTTTCTAATACGCAAGTAGAAACAGGTGTATTCGGTGCTCATATGGAGGTTACCCTACTTAATGATGGACCTGTAACTATAATAATAGATTCAAAAAATAGAACATAATATGACAATTGAACAGTATCAACAAGGTGTAGACCAATGGATTAAAACAGTTGGAGTTAGGTATTTTAGCGAGCTTACAAACCTTGGCATCCTTATGGAAGAAGTTGGAGAATTATCAAGGATAATGGTTCGAAAATATGGTGATCAAAGCAATAAAAAATCTGATGAGAATAAAGACTTGGCCGACGAATTCGCAGACGTCCTATGGGTACTTACTGCACTAGCCAACCAATGCAACGTAAATTTGACAGAAGCTATTCAGCAAAATATGCAAAAGAAAAATACGCGTGATGCAAAACGCCATAAAAACAATCCTAAGTTGCGACCTTAAACCAAACCGAATTATTTGCATCTGCATCACCGTTGTAATTAATCGTTAGCTCCTCTCCCTTCTTTACAGCACGCACCGTTTTTATTTCAATGATCTCATTTTCATAGTCCTGATAATATTCACAGTTGGAGGGTGCTGCATGATTAAATATAGGTGTATTCCCAAGGGCCATACAACAACCTCCGTTCTCCCAATGAAAGATATAATCGTGCAGTTTCGTCTGATCAAGAAGTTTCATTTCCTCTGCAGACATAACAACTACTGGAGCACTTTCTACTAGTTCAAATGCTTCAAAGTCCTGTAACGCAAAAACTCCCCAACCTTTATGAGCTGTTTTCCTAATTTCAATCTTAACCATTTATTGAACAAACTTAGGGCGGCTATAAAATATGAATTGACCTATTAATATCATAATTACGGTAAGAATACCTGAAACAATCGTTTTGTATAAAACATATAGGATATTAATGAGACTCCATTCTTGCAGTATAAAATAAAACAAATGGTGTACTACAACACCTATTGAGATATAAAAAAGGAATGGCATAAACCCTAGGCGATACATAGTTGGTCTAGCCCACCCGAGTTTTTTCTCATCTTGTTGAAAGAACAAACGTAATAAGCGCGGCCGTAGGAAGGCTAGAAGTACAAGAGCAGCCATGTGCATGCCAGGCGTATTACTAAACATATCTAATATAAAACCAATAAGCACAGCATAGAGCATCATGATATAATAGTTCGTACGAATTGGCAATAACAAGATTAAAACAGGAAATAGTAACGGAATAAAAGATGGAACATGCAAAAACGAAATGCTATCATTAATTGTACGATCATTCAAAATATAAATTTGAAATAGAACGACAAATAGAAATTGTCCAATATAATATACAAGCTTATTCATTAACCTTTGCTTTCACTGAATCCTCAAGTACGGTTCGCTCTAAATTTACTTTATCAATAACCACATATACGAAATCCAATTTCTTGAAATTTGTACTTAGTCTAATTTTATATCGACTCCCGCTATGACTTCCTCCTTTTTGCATTTGTACAACTCGGCCAATCATGATGTTTGGAGGAAATTTGGAATAGGCACTTGTAACAATTGTATCTCCTTTCTTTAGTTTCTCAGACTGAGGAATACCAGATAATACAGCATGATACGGATCACGTATTCCACCCCATCTAACTTTGCTTGTAGTTCCATCTGGCGTAACCGAACTCACACTAAATTCATTACTCAATACACTAGCCGCTAATGAATAGTGCGCCGAAACATGCGTTATTTTACCAACAACACCTTCTGGTCCAACTACGATCATATTCTTTCGAACACCTTTTCTTGAGCCCAAATCAAGCGTTAGAAAGTTATTTTTCTTATCAAAAGAGTTATTTAGGACTCGGGCTGGTTTATAATCATAATGCACCGTTTGCTTAATTGAATCTACCGCTACTATACGCGAAAAATTTGTATCCTTTAAAGGGTTACTCTCTATTTCAATACCGAGTTCCGATTTTAGTTTAGCATTCTCAACCAACAGTGCAGCATTTTTTTCAGCAAGACTTAGGTACGAAGTAAGCGCATCCTTTTTCTTATACAACGCACCGCTAACTCCCCTTGCGCTATGCAAATAAGACTGAAATTGATAATTATTATTACGTATGAATATAGTAAGGCAGATAATCTCTAAAAGCAAAAAGAAAAAGACCTTCTGGTAAGCCTGTAATATTAAAATTAGATTCCGCACTCCTCCTACAGCAGATTATTGCATTAAGAAAGGATACTTATCGATATGTTTCAATGCCATCCCGGTACCTCTAACAACCGAACGTAACGGGTCATCCGCGATATGCACTGGCATCTTAATTTTAGACGAAATTCTTCTATCCAATCCACGCAATAGAGCTCCACCTCCTGTTAAGTATAAACCTCGTCTGAAAATATCCGAAGCAAGCTCCGGTGGCGTCTTTTCTAAAGCACGTAACACACCTTCTTCAATCTTAAATATTGATTTATCGAGTGCATCGGCAATTTCAGTATAACTTACTAAAATCTGTTTAGGAATCCCAGTAACTAAATCTCGTCCATTCACTGCAACATCTTCAGGTGGATTATCCAACTCTTTTAAGGCACTGCCTACTTGGATTTTTATTTGCTCAGCAGTACGCTCTCCGATAAGCAGACTATGATAACGACGCATAGCTTCAATTACATCACCGGTAAACTCATCTCCTGCGACTCGAATACTTTCATCACATACAATACCAGAAAGTGAAATAACTGAAATTCCAGTTGTCCCCCCTCCGATATCAATAACCATATTACCCGTAGGCTCTTCAACATCTATACCGATACCCAAAGCTGCTGCCATAGGCTCATGAATCATATAAACCTCTTTTGCTCCAGCTTGCTCTGCACTATCTCTTACAGCGCGTTTTTCTACCTCTGTAATAGAAGATGGAATACAGATGACCATTCTCCAGCTTGGAGAGAAAAAAGACTTTTTCGTTTCAGAGATCAGCTTAATCATTTCACGAATCATTCCTTCAGCCGCATTAAAATCTGCAATCACGCCATCTTTTAAGGGACGAATAGTCTTTAAGTTCTCGTGTACCTTCCCATCCATCATCATTGCCCGTTTACCAACAGCAATAATTTTGTTGGTTTGTCGGTCAACGGTTACTATAGAAGGTTCATCTACAACAACTTCGTCATTATGTATAATCAAAGTATTTGCTGTACCAAGGTCGATCGCAATATCCTTTGTAAAAAAATCAAATAATCCCATTTAGTTCAGTATCGTGTGGTAAAGGTGCGAAAATATTGGAAAAACCACAATAAATGAAATAAACACCCTTGTGATATTATCCTTTGTCAAATAATTAAGGTTTAATAAATCTAAGAGTTCAAAAAAGTCTTTGTGGCGTTCCCTTGCGACCTACATGCAGTTAGGATATAAAAAAAGCTCTGGCTTCATTAAAGAAACCAGAGCCTAAAAATTGATTGGCTGTTTGAAAATACTACTTTACAATTTTTTTCGTAATCTCTTCATTATTCTCAAGATCTCTAATTTTTACGAAATAAACCCCTTCACTTAAACTCTGCAGTTGATTAACCGTTATCACATTTGACCCAGCTTCGATCGGATACTTACTTTTACTCACTGTTTTACCAGAAGCATCCAAAATTGTGATCGCAATGTCGTTTTCGGCTTCACTCATCATCTCCACTTTTATCTGATCTTTAAACGGAACAGGATATATCTTAATATTTGAACCAAGAGCATTGTCAATCTTTACCGTCAGAACGTTTGACATTGTAAAGTGTTGATCAATGTCTATCAACTTCACACGGTAGTATAAAACATCAGCGTCTAATACATCACTAATATCATCTACCATAGAGTAATTTACCTTAGAAAGGGTATGACCACCCGCAGATTGATTTCCAACCTCTTTGAAATCTACACCATTCGTACTTCTTTGAATTTCAAATCGCGCTGTATTTAACTCGTTAACTGTGAACCAATTTACTTCACATTTAGTACGTTCTGAGATTACAGCTCGATACGCTTGTAGATCAGATACTGGCAATGGAAATCCAATATAAATACCTGCATCCAAATTCGGGTTATACGAATCTGCCGGAATCGTAACGGATGAAGTCTTACCATTACTGCCCAAATCACTATTTAAAGAATCATTTACAGTACCCGTACTTTGCGTTGGCGTATAGCCAGTAGGTAGGCTATCGAAACCAACAATATATGTACCAGGTGTTAGATTAATAAAGCTATAGTTCCCGTTACCATCCGTTGTTGTATTCGCCAAGACCGTTGTACCATCAGAAGCATACAGGGTAACCAATACACCTGCTAAGGGTTCTTCACTTGCTCCCTGTAATCCATCTTCATTGGCATCTAACCAAGTATAATTTCCTAGTCCTGCTTTTGGAGCTGTTGTGATACCAGCATCAATTGTTGGATTATGCATTCCGGCTGTTACGGTAAATTGAGGTGTTTTACCCGTAGTCGGATTTACATTACTTCCTGTATTTGATGTTGGGTTAGATTCTTGACTTGTAAATATCATGCCTTTCGGAATATTACTAAATCGTATACTATATGTTCCAGGCGTCACATTTGTAAAAATATAAGAGCCATCAGGTTTCGTAATTGCACTAGCGACAGGTACATTCCCATTATCACACAAGGTTACAAGCACACCGCCAACTCCTTCTTCATTTGGATCTTGCGTTCCATCGCGGTTGGCATCATACCATACATAGTCACCAACACTAGCTACAATTGTTGTTACGATACCTGCGTCCAAGTTCGGGTTATTGTCTCCAGCAGCCAAGGTTACTGTTGTTGTTAAACCTGTTAAACTATCAGCATCACTATTCGCAACGCCATTTATTCCCGTGGCATCAGCATCCTGAGAAGTGAAGCCATAACCTGCAGGCAAATTTTCAAAACCAACACTATATGTTTCTGGAATCAGTCCTACAAAGGCATATTTTCCATCTTTATCAGTACTCGTACTACTTATGGCCACTCCACTACTATTGTATAATCTTACCGTTATGCCCTGAACCCCAGGCTCACCAGCTGTTTGCAAACCATCATTATTTAGGTCATACCAAACGCAGTTCCCTAAACTAGCCGTACCTGCTGGTGGAGCAATACCCATATCAATATTCATATTATCCTCACCAGTGCCTAAAGGAATTACATCCGTTTTTTGAGTGGCTACATTCACATCGCTATTACGAATGCCATTTAGACCTTCACTATCAACGTTTTTAGGACTAATCGTAAAACCTGATGGTATATCAGCAAAACAAACAACATAATTACCTGCAGGCAAGCCTGTGAAAACATAGTTACCTAAAGGATCAGTTAACATAGAGTCTATAGGTGTTACTCCATCTTCTTGTAGAAGAATCACTTTTACATTAGGTATCCCCTTTTCCGTAGCATCTTGAATACCATCGTTATTCATATCGTACCAAACTAGGTCTCCTAAACTTCCCAAACCTAGATGTGTAGTACCAATATTAATACCAGCATCTACATCTCTATTATGCGTATTACCAGTCAAACTAACTGCTGGAGTTTTACCTGTACTTGGATGCGCATCACTTCCTGTAGCAGCTGTTCCATTTCCGTTCGGACTAAACGCATAACCCTCTGGTAGATTAGAGAATTGTACACAATAAGATCCATTTGGCAAGTCTGGGAATAGATAGAATCCATTCTTATCAGTTGTAGTATTAGAAATCACTGATTGAGTTGTGGCGTTTAACAAGGTAACTGTTATACCACCTACTCCTATTTCTGAGGCATCTTGAACTCCATCTTTATTAAAATCATTCCAAACGTAATCTCCTAAACTATTATTATTTGCAGATACTGTTGTATAAATACCAGCATCATACGTCATATTATGCTGACCTTCTCCAAGGTCTATCACAGTCGTCTTAGCTGTACCTGTATTCGCATCACTATTTGTTACAGAATCAGCGCCCGAAGTATTCGTCAACACGTAATTCGTAGGCAGGTTACTAAACCCAACAACATATTGACCTTGTGCTAAACCTGTGAAAATATAGTTCCCGAAAGCATCGGTCGTCGTAGTAGAAATTACTGTTGTCCCATCGGACTGATATAAAGTTACCGTGACACCAGCCACACCAGCTTCACCTACATCTTGCACACCATTCTGATCTGTATCATACCAAACTCTATCTCCCAAACTACCTACTGTAGTTGACAAACTATATAAACCAGCATCTACATATCGAATACTATCGCCAGCACTTACTGTAAATGTAGCAGTCTTACCTGTTGATGGATTCGCATCGCTATTTGCAGTACCCGAAACAACACCTGAATTAGGACTAAACGTTAAACCCGGTAACTTCCCAAAGCCAACAGAATAAGTTCCAGGCGCTACTTCAGTGAATAAATATTTCCCGTTACCATCGGTTATAGTTGTCGCAACTGGATTCCCTCCGTTATCACACAGTGTTACCACAATACCACTTACACCTTCCTCACTCGCATCTTGTACACCATCTTTATCAACATCGTACCACACATAATCACCTACGGTAGCCGTAATTGGTTCATCAAAATAAATCCCTGCGTCAACCGTATTATTCGTGTCGCCAGATACTAAAGTATAATAAGTTGTCATCCCAGTCACTGGATCCACATCACTATCCGTACTATCATTCGACCCTGCGTTTTGACCTGTGAATTTATAATTAGCCGGAGGTGTAAACGTTACTTTATAGGTACCGGGGTCTAGGTCACAGAATTTATAGTTTCCATATGCATCACTTAAGGTGGCACTAATCGTCTCTCCTGAAGCAGAATCGATTAGGTGTATCGTAACCCCAGCTACTCCTACTTCTCCATTATTTAATATCCCGTCTTGGTCTAAATCATTCCATACCTTATCGCCTAAACAAATTGGTAAAACAGGACTCCTAAAACCAAAGTCCAAACTATGATCATTTTCTCCATGACCACCTAAGGTAACTGAAGTGCAAGGTACTCCTGATACCAAAACAGCATCATTGTCTCGAACATCCGCTTGTCCAGCACCACCTACATTAGATGCTGTTAATTTCCTATAAGCTAAATCTCCAATTCCTACACCACCACTCCAATCTGCTGAACCAATCTTAACGATATACGTTTTATTTGGTTGAGGACCAGCCTGATTACCCGAGGTAAACGGGTCCCCATCGGTAACATTTGATGCATTAAAGTACCAAAGTCCATCTGCATCAGTTGTTGTTGTTGCTACCAGAGCTCCATCAGCTGTTCCATCATTATTTGTATCACAGAATAGCTCTATACTTACATCTTGAATACCAGCTTCTGCGGGATCTTGAATCCCATCCCCGTCATCAGACCATACTCGATTCCCAATCTCCAAAGGAGGTTCTTCTCCAGCTAACTCTACATCACCTAAACCATTCGCTTTTCCTAAACTACCTGTAGCTGAGTTTCCTGCATAAATATTGGTTCGATTAGAAACGGTTGCATCTTCAGCAGAGAATTGTACTGTCCCACCTGAGAACGCCGAGTTTGCATCCATTAATGTAAAGATCCCTTCATTTGAACCAGGCAGAAAAGCACAAGAACCTTGGCTACACTCACGGTGAAAACTATCTGGTGGTACATCCATATAGAAAAACTCTCCGCCACCAGGCCCCTCATCGGTATTCGCTCCTAAACTTGTAAAAGTCGTTCCATCAGAAGTATAACTACCGTTGCTTTCTAATGTATAACCACCTGTAGAACAATCTCTACCAGCAATAAGAATATCACCGCTAACATCATAGGTAGACAAAGCTGTACTATTGCGTAGATTCTGATAATTGGCATAACCAAATTGATCCCCGCATCTATCTCTAAAATTCATGACCATATCACCTCTATCTGTAAAATCGATGTCCGTAAACATTGGTGTTCCATATACGCGCTCACCGAAAGCACCTACAATAAGATTATTTGTTTCTCTTGTCCAAGGTTTCCATTTTCTACTTAAAGTATCATTCGTTCCATTAATAGGAAATCCTTTTAGGAAGTTCAGTGGAAAAGTTAATACAGGCGTTGTTGTGAACACTGCTGGGCCTGTAGGGTCATTTAACTCAAAAACATAAGCATATAGATCTGTATATGCCGTTCCATCATTAGCTCCTACGTTATTTTGTCCACCATTCTCACCAGAGGTTAAACCTCCAACAAAAAGTTTATTTCTATGATAACCTAGTGCAAATGGTCTGAATTCTCCATTAGTGGCGGTAACGCTAGGTAGCGTAAATTCTGTTATATTAATAATTGTAGTAGGATTGTAGGCATCATCTAGTTCCATTCGAACCACTTTTCTGCTCAATAGATTCATGACGAATAAGAATTTACCGTCATCACTTATTTCTAAATCACCTAATCCTACTTTACCAACTTGATCAAATGCAGCTGCATCGTAACTATCACTATCAAGACTACCAGATATCCCTCTATCCGTATTATTGGCTCCAACAACTCCTAAACCAACTGGTGCACCAGATACTGGATCAATAGACCCAATAAACGTAATTGATGTATCTCCGCTAAAGTTAAAACTGCTTCCGCCCCCATAAGCAGGAGCTCCCGATCCTGCACTAGGACGAAATGAGGTTGTATCAAGGTCATAAAAATTACTTACGCCCAGTGCCGAACCCGTATCAGTTATCATATAAATTCCCCCTGGACCTAATGGCCCTAAACCAACATGTCTTTTAATAAAGGCTGAAGTAAATATTTTTCCTGATTGTTTACTGAACGCAACTCCATAAAGCGCTCCCAGTTGAGAGGCAGGTGCGGTTCGTAAGTTAACTTGCGTGTTAGAATTGGTATTCCAGTCGTAGGCCACAAAGAAATCTTCAAGTGCTGTATTACCGCCAGCCAATGGATCTCCATTTTTATGAACGGGTACATATACTCTTGGATTTTTGTTAGCGGCATACTCAGATGGGTTTAAAACAGCATAATTCTCCGTAGTATTATTTGCTGTTACGAATCGTACGTTATTACCATCGCCGCTGAATCCTGTGTTGTCATATAAAGGTGTAATACAATTTGAACTTGGTATTACAAACTCTAAACGAACGGGTACGGAATATGGTAAAGTATAACCACCGGCACTATCCGACATTGTTGTGTTAACCAGAGTATTTGATTCATCATAGGCATTGATAATAACACCTCGAACTCCGGGCTCTATATTAGGTGCCACATTCTGCCAAACACCATTACCATTAAAGTCTTTGTAAATAATCCCAGTGATTTGGGCCCTTGTACTTAACATGAGCATGATGCCCAATACAAGCAGTAGTAGTTTTTTCATAAGATATTGCTAATTTTTATATATCATACAAGTTCTATGCCAAAACGCCGTTTTCAAAGCAAGATTTTCAAAAGATTCGTAAATATTATATATTAATAAAAACCCATATAAATAAAATAGCATAACTACCAAAATGACTGTACTCTAGCGGATATAAATTATCTTCGACCCGAAATGAAATGCTATCAACTTGCTACGTTTTCTTTATTCTTTGTCCTAGTCGCCCTACTCAATTCTTGTGACTCCAAAGTTGATTCTAATAGTGGTTCTAAAACAGACGCTCTACTAATATCAGACTCTACGTCGTACGCTAGCCCAAAGCTTTCTTCCCTGATTCAAAAAAGATCTCAACAAATTCAAGAAGCTGCGGAGAGATTAAAACCTCTCGTGCTCATAGATTCCTTGGATCATCACCAGCAAAAAGCTCTAGAAATTGCTTTGCATCACACGGATTTTGCAAAGCATCTTATCAATGAAAACGGACAATATCTTTTAAACGAGGTCTTTAACATATATAAGGCTAGACCCCAAGAGGTAAAAAATAATACTGAGCATGTATATAAAGTTGAAATGTACAATTATGCAATTAACCTTACAACGACAGCCTTTGTTGACCTTTCTAGGAAAATGGTTCTTTCAACGAATACGCTGGAGCAATCTCAACCTGATATTCCTATCTATCTTAAAGAACTAGCCATTCAATTGGCCATTAATCACCCGGAAATAATCAATGCTCTTGGGCATAAGCCTTCCGAAACTGAAGCCGTCATGGCAAACACGAAGACCGCGTTAAACAGAACAAAGTGTGAACGGAGTCGACATTTATGCGTTGCGCCCACTTTCACTATTCAAGACAAGGCATTATGGGCTATTATAGACCTTACTGACCTAAAACTCGTAGGATACCGTTGGACGAATACTGGAAGTAAACAACCTGCTCTTACGGTTACCGAAAAAAGACTGGAATTTGACAAAATCATGGAATGCTATTGCCAGTCTATAACCAATATTAAAAAATATGGTTGGGATTTAAACTTCGTTATTACCACTAGTGATGGTCTTAGAATTTCTGAAGTCTTGTTTAAGGATCAACTAGTCCTTAATAATGCAAAAGTTGTAGACTGGCATGTAAATTATAGTAATACGGATGGTTTTGGATATAGCGATGCTGTTGGTTGCCCCGCTTATAGCCAAGCTGCTGTTGTCGCTGATACTGAGCCTCGCATCAGCGACATCGAAGAAAATGGACAAGTCATTGGTTTTGCCCTAGAACAAAATTTTAGCACAGAACTATGGCCAATGCCTTGCAACTATAATTATTTACAGCGATACGAGTTCTATAAAAATGGGAATTGGCGATCCGCTGTGGCAAGTTTGGGAAGAGGTTGTGGTAATAACGGAACCTATAGACCTGTCCTTCGGTTTTCTTTTCCTGGTGAAAAAAATAACTTTAGCGAGTTCGAAAATAATCAGTGGACCATATGGGATCAAGAAAAGTGGAAACTACAATCAGAACAAACGGATTTTACACCTGAAGGGTATAAATATAAAGTATCCAATGAAAAAGGATATGGTTTTTATATAGAACCCAATCGAGGTCAATTTAACGATAATAGTCGGGGTGACCACCCTTATATATATCTAACCAAGAAACATCCAGAGCTAGATGAGGGTGAGACGGACCTTGTCTCTATTGGCCCCTGCTGTAATACAGATTATCAACAAGGACCTGAAAAATTTATTAATAATGAAGTTACTAAAGAGAGTGCTCTGGTGGTATGGTATGTTTGTCAAATGAAGAATGACGATACAAAAGGTAAAGAATATTGCTGGGCAGAACGATATTTAGAAAATGGCATTTATAAAACTAAAATATACCCCTGTTTAAGTGGTCCTAAATTTGTTCGTTTAAAGTAATTATGAAATATCTTATTTGTTCATTAATTTGTCTTGTTGCATTCGATTCTTGCAAGGAAGAGGTCCCTATGAGTCCTGAAGAGGTTAATCGTATAGGAATAAACTCTTGCAGAAGACTACCTTCTTTTATTAAAAAAACAGGACTTGTCGCTCAAAGAGCCGCATATTCCACTGAGGGTACTCGGAAAAAAGGTGTATTAATGATTGAAATCCCAGAGAATACAGATGATTCCGTATCTAAAACCTACCAACATCCAAGTTGGAATCAACACGGCTATATGGGCTCCATCACAACAGATGATTTCGGGAATGCCTATACCTATCGTATACCAGTTGTAAATACTTTAGACCTCACTCCTGAAAATTTAAACACCATCTATAAAATTGATTATCAATCTGGTGAACTTGCACCTTGGTTCAAACTCCCAATTCCTGAAACAGACCAGAATAACCCCTTTGGATTATTAGGTATCTACTATGATTGTCATGGCAAAAAAATCTATGCCGCCACCGTTATGGGTAGTTCAAGCAGTGAGGAAAAAGGGATAATTTATGTTATAGATCCAAATACAAAGGAGATCGTTGATCAATTAGATCGAACTGATGCTCTTGGACTAGCTGTGGTTGGTCTAAATGGGGAAAAGAAACTATTTATGGGTAGTGCACGTACACCTAATATTCTATCTATCAAGCTCGACAAGGAAGGTACCTTTAAAGGAGATAAACAATTTGAAACTACGTTAGATCTTTTAGGTCCCCGTGGGGATGATCGCGCACGAAAAATACGGTTTGATCAATACAAGAATATGATAATTCATGGAATAGAATTTAACTTTAGTCTTGCAGCTCAAAGTGAAAAACCAGAAACAATATATCGTTTCTCAAAAAGCAAAGATGGAAAATGGGGCATGCTTGATTTTCATTAATGGTCAAAGGGATTTCGGAAACTCTTTTTTTCTAAATAGCTTGTATCGGAAAGGGATTTTAGAAAATTAATTAAATCATATTTTTCCTTCTTGCTTAAACTGAAACCAGTGATAAGCGGGTTTTTGTTTTTATTCTTCGGTCCGTTACCATAAAGCGTATTCCGTTCACCTCCTCGTCCTCCTTGAGCATAGATATCGATAACCTCTGATAATGTTGCTACACTTCCATCGTGCATATAGGGAGCTGTCAACTCCACATTGCGAAGAGAAGGAATACGAAATTTACCATTATCATTTTCTTGCATCGTATGCCGTATTAATCCATTATCATTTTTCGGATACTCACTACGTCCCTCTATATTGTACAAACCGATATTAGCATATACCTCATCTAGTTTACTACTTTCTGTTACCCTTGTAAAATCAGGTGGCATATGGCATTGAACGCATTTCAACTTTTCACTCGTAAATAAGAGCAACCCTCTTTTCGCTGAATTGGATAATGCCATTTTATTACCCGATACATATTGATCAAATGGTGCGTTTCTAGAACGTAAAGTTACTAAATAGGCAGCAAGTGCATGTTCTAGTCTTTCCATCGTAACATCCGTTGAACCGTAAAGTAGTTTGAAAAGTGGCCTATATAAAGACGAGTTATTTAAGTAAGCTAAACATTCATTCCAATGCATATCTAAGCCTAATTCTACTGGGTGCTTTCCGTAAAGCGGACGTTGCATCTGTTGAATATAATTTTTTGCCTTAGGATTATTCCAATCATAAAAATGATAGTGCTCCGAATTTAAAAGACTCGGAGCATTGTGCTCCAGATTTTCTCCCTGAGGAGAAACGCTTCTCCTGTAACCATCTGTAAATGCAAATTGAGGATCATGACAACTTGCACATGATTTGGTATGATTTAGAGATAAACGTGTGTCAAAAAAAAGATAATGCCCTAGTCTTTGGGATGCCTCAGTTTTATTCATTCGACTCTTACAGGAAACAAATAGCAATATGAACAATAGAAATGATCGTACATTAGGTCGATCTATTTTTAGATAAGAATGGGACATTGAGTACTGCTCGTTGCACAAGGTACGAATAGAAAAGAGGGAATGCGCAGCACTCCCTCTAAATTATAATGAATATATTGATTTAGTAAATCGGTTGAAATCTTCTTTTTATAAAAAAGTTCATAAAAACCGATTTATTTCTGCAACCGTACTATTGTATCGTTACTGGAAACTCTACTTCAATATCTGTTTCACCACCTGCATTGGTTATATCACCGCCGCTAACACCTTGCGCTGTTTTATTTGGCTCATGTCTTAGGATAATACGCACTTTCCCAGAAGAAGCTCCCGATGTTACAAGTGTACTCTTTAGTCCCAAAGGTTGACCATTACCATCTTGATCTGCATAATTCATTGTCGCCGCAAGGCCGTCTAATGATTCAAAAAAGAACTGGTGTTCTTCGTCTTCTTCTTGTACTTCAAGGGTAATATCCTCCGCTGGTGTCTCAGTTTCATTTAAGAGCTCAATACTTCCGTTATATGTTGTATTAGCCATCAAAGTTCCACCAACAACAGCTGGCGCATTACCACCATCTCCATCTAAATCTGTAAAGGTAAATTGCACTGTAGCTCCTCCGCCAGATGGTACCAAGTTGTATCGTAATGTTGTTATTAACTCCTCTTCGTTAGGAATTACTGTTTTTTTCTCTTTTTTACAACCGAATAAAATAGTTGAACCTAAAAAGAATAGGCATATAATTTTTATGTATTTCATAATATTTTTTTAGATAATAAGAATTCCACACAACCCGTTGCATAGGTCATATGAATAATAGATAATTGAATTGGTTATTCAGTGAATATTCTTATACCAAGGGTGGAGACTTATTCCTAAAAATTGAGAAGTACTCAGATTCTCCCGTAACTAAGGTTGTCTGAAATTCTTTAGTGAAAGTTTGGGAATTTCCTGATATTTCAAAGAATCCTTCACTAAAAAGAGTTGGATTAAATATTTTATCGCAGAATTTACAAAAGTGCTCATGTTGAGCAACATGCGTATGTTCAGCTTCTACCTCGCTTAAATGTGCAATACTGCAACAGCTACTCTTTTTCTCTACTTCATACCCAACTGCTCGAAGCTCTTGGTGATGAATACGTTGATGGAAATAGAACTGTCCTCCTAAAAGGAACAGGTAAAGCGCTAATACCAGACGAGCTGTTATTACAGATGATATTTTCGCAATTAGTTTCAAGTGCGGCAAAGTTAGGCAAAATGTATAAATCAGTTCTACAATTTGTCAGTTTCATTAAGAATAAAAAAACCCCACTTGGAAAAGTGGGGTTCCGATTACGAAGCATTACTACTACTACTTCTTAAAAACTTTATCCATATGGGTTAACTTATCATTGTTGTATATCTGAATATTATAGATTCCATTGACAATATCGTTCAAACTTAACCTGACCTTGTTAGTTCCTTTCGTTCCACTTTCAATTATGGATTTTACAACTCGACCACTCATATCGACAAGACGAATTTCAAGTAAAGCATCCTCCCGGAGTGTCATATCAACATACAGTACATCATTTACTGGATTCGGATAAATACTCACGATATCTCCCACGATACTCCAGTTGATATCAATGACATCTGTATATGTCTTATTTCCGTTTTGATCTACTTGTTCTAGTCTGTAGTAGTTATGACCAACTTCTGGTTTTCTATCTACAAAACTGTATGCAAGATCTTCCACGCTATTACCAGCATTTGCTTTACTGCGAACGCTACCTAGTACTTTATAGTTAATACCATCAGTAGAACGCTGTACATCAAAGTGACTGTTATTACTCTCTTGTGAAGTCACCCACTCTACGACGTCTGTCTGACCAAATTTGTATGCGTTAAACATCTTATAGTAAACGGGGAGTGCAGCATTGCCTCCATTGACCGCATGTATTCTAAACTGACTGAATCCAGGTGTCGTAAACGTTATCTCCCAACGTAGTAAACTACTATTCCAAAATACACTCGATGGTGTAATCACCAAAGGATTCGTTCCTAAACCGCCATTGTCATTCTTCGTAATACGTAAATTTGAAATACCAGATGCATCGCCTCCATTCGTTGGTAATAAAGGCCAACTATTAACACTCGCATACGTATTATAAACATCAAAATCATCTTGAGTCATGTATAAAGTAACAGAAGCCGAGGCCTGATTCGTTGGCGTAATCTCATACCAACGACTCACATAAGGCTGACCATTATACGTCGATACTGATGAACCTACTGTGACTGTAGTACGAACAAATCCTAAATCTACACCTCCAATATTCTTCTGAATACTCGCTATCAGATTACAACTACCATCAAAATAACTGTACAACTGACCATCGTTTGGATGAATCAAGGAATCTGTCTGTGTGCCACTCGTCGATGCACTATTGCTAGACATCGATTGGGCCAAATCTCCATTGATACTTGAGACCATAACTGAAACGCTTGTCGTTCCTGTACAACTATTAGCATCCGTACCTGTTACTGTGTAAATTCCACTCACTGCATTCGAGGGCAGTAATAATGTATCATTCAGTACACCTCCAGGCATCCAACTATAGCTTAAGGCGCCATTTGCAACAATATGAGCTGTGCTGGTTGAACAAGTTGTTACTGTAGAAGTACTAACTGTAATCACAGGGGGGGTATTAATCGTGAGGTTTACAGTTATGATACTATCACAACCTGCAGCATTAGAAATCGTATCCATATACATACCTGTAGTTGTCCAAGTATAGTTTGTACTTGGAGACACATAGCTTCCACAAGCAGTTGGCGTAATCGTGGCCGTCGTACTATTATTAATCGTAAGATCTACAGTAATCACACTATCACAACCTGAAGCGTTGGCTATGGTGTCCATATACATACCTGTAGTTGTCCAAGTATAGTTTGTACTTGGAGATACATAACTTCCACAAGCAGTTGGCGTAATCGTCGCACTAGTACTATTATTAATTGTAAGGTCTACAGTGATGATACTATCACAACCTGAGGCATTAGAAATCGTATCCATATACATACCTGTAGTCGTCCAAGTATAGTTTGTACTTGGAGAGATATAACTTCCACAAGCAGTTGGGGTAATCGTGGCTGTAGTACTATTATTAATCGTAAGATCTACAGTGATAATACTATCACAACCTGCGGCATTAGAAATCGTGTCCATATACATGCCAGTAGTCGTCCAAGTATAGTTTGTACTTGGAGATACATAACTTCCACAAGCAGTTGGCGTAATCGTCGCTGTCGTGCTATTATTAATCGTAAGATCTACAGTAATCACACTATCACAACCTGAGGCGTTGGTTATGGTGTCCATATACATACCCGTTGTTGTCCAAGTATAGTTTGTACTTGGAGAGATATAACTTCCACAAGCAGTTGGTGTAATCGTAGCACTCGTGCTATTATTAATCGTAAGGTCTACAGTGATGATACTATCACAACCAGCTGTGTTAGAGATCGTATCCATATACATACCTGTAGTTGTCCAAGTATAGTTTGTACTTGGAGAGATATAACTTCCACAAGCAGTTGGCGTAATCGTTGCACTCGTGCTATTATTAATCGTAAGATCTACAGTGATGATACTATCACAACCTGATGCGTTGGCTATGGTGTCCATATACATACCAGTTGTTGTCCAAGTATAATTTGTACTTGGGGAGACATAACTTCCACAAGCAGTTGGTGTAATCGTAGCTGTCGTACTATTATTAATTGTAAGATCTACAGTAATCACACTATCACAACCTGAAGCGTTGGCTATGGTGTCCATATACATACCGGTAGTTGTCCAAGTATAGTTTGTACTTGGAGAGACATAGCTTCCACAAGCAGTTGGTGTAATCGTAGCGGTCGTACTATTATTAATCGTAAGATCTACAGTAATCACACTATCACAACCTGCTGTGTTGGCTATGGTGTCCATATACATACCGGTAGTTGTCCAAGTATAGTTTGTACTTGGAGAGATATAACTTCCACAAGCAGTTGGCGTAATCGTTGCACTTGTACTATTATTAATCGTAAGATCTACAGTAATCACACTATCACAACCTGCGGCGTTGGCTATGGTGTCCATATACATACCTGTAGTTGTCCAAGTATAATTCGTACTTGGAGAGACATAACTTCCACAAGCGGTTGGCGTAATCGTTGCACTTGTACTATTATTAATCGTAAGATCTACAGTGATGATACTATCGCAACCTGCGGCGTTGGCTATGGTGTCCATATACATACCTGTAGTTGTCCAAGTATGGTTTGTACTTGGAGAGATATAACTTCCACAAGCAGTTGGCGTAATCGTTGCCGTTGTGCTATTATTAATCGTAAGGTCTACAGTAATCACACTATCACAACCTGAAGCGTTGGCTATGGTGTCCATATACATACCGGTAGTTGTCCAAGTATAGTTTGTACTTGGAGAGACATAGCTTCCACAAGCAGTTGGTGTAATCGTAGCGGTCGTACTATTATTAATCGTAAGATCTACAGTAATCACACTATCACAACCTGCTGTGTTGGCTATGGTGTCCATATACATACCGGTAGTTGTCCAAGTATAGTTTGTACTTGGAGAGATATAACTTCCACAAGCAGTTGGCGTAATCGTTGCACTTGTACTATTATTAATCGTAAGATCTACAGTAATCACACTATCACAACCTGCGGCGTTGGCTATGGTGTCCATATACATACCTGTAGTTGTCCAAGTATAATTCGTACTTGGAGAGACATAACTTCCACAAGCGGTTGGCGTAATCGTTGCACTTGTACTATTATTAATCGTAAGATCTACAGTGATGATACTATCGCAACCTGCGGCGTTGGCTATGGTGTCCATATACATACCTGTAGTTGTCCAAGTATGGTTTGTACTTGGAGAGATATAACTTCCACAAGCAGTTGGCGTAATCGTTGCCGTTGTGCTATTATTAATCGTAAGGTCTACAGTGATGATGCTATCACAACCTGTGGCATTAGAAATCGTATCCATATACATACCTGTAGTTGTCCAAGTATAGTTTGTACTTGGAGATACATAACTTCCACAAGCAGTTGGCGTAATCGTTGCCGTCGTGCTATTATTAATCGTAAGGTCTACAGTGATGATACTATCACAACCTGCGGCGTTGGTTATGGTGTCCATATACATACCTGTAGTTGTCCAAGTATAGTTTGTACTTGGAGATACATAACTTCCACAAGCAGTTGGCGTAATCGTAGCACTCGTGCTATTATTAATCGTAAGGTCTACAGTAATCACACTATCGCAACCACCAGCATTATTGATTGTATCCATATACATACCCGTTGAGGTCCAAGTATAGTTTGTACTTGGAGAGATATAACTTCCGCAAGCGGTTGGCGTAATCGTTGCTGTTGTGGTACTACATTGTGCATAGCTTAATGTAGAAGAAAAAATTAGAGTGCAAAGGACAGACAAAACTATCCTGTAAAAGGTAGAAAAATGTTTCATAGTGGTTGGTTGGTTTTGGTTAAAAACACATCACAAATATTTAATAAATTTATATATATTTCGTGCTATATTTTAATACGATAAGTGTCACAATTATCATGCCATAAGCCAAAAAAATACTACCACTTTCGTGTAATTTTAATGTATTCCTTAATCATTAAATGGAACTAATATTATTGGGAAATACCAAAGGTTTTTTGGACAAAATCCTACATAGAATTAACTAATTGTCAGTAATTCTAGAAGCTTACGCTTCCTTCTTACAGCAAGAGGTAATGAAAGTCCATTACTTAAGACAACATTCCCTCCTCGTCCTTTGCTATACTTATCCACTTCATTTAGGTTGATAATAAATTCTCTATGAATTCTATAAAAGTAACGTTCACTTAATTGATTTTCCAAGTATCCAATATTCCTAGATAGTAAAAATTTATTTCCAGTTTTAAGTATTAGCAGTGTGTAGGCTCCATTTGATTTAAAATACAAAATATCATTAACGGGAACCAAATCAAAACCATTCATTGTAGGCACTTTAACACGCTCAACCCGACTGATCTCCTCAAGAGAAGATAAAACTTCCTTGAGGTTACTACGTCCCATACCCAGATATTTCTTCAGCTGAGCAACTGCGGATACTAAAAAATCTGAATCAATTGGTTTAAGTAAATAATTAACTGCATTTGCCCTAAAGGCATCAATAGCATATTGATCATAAGCTGTTACAAAAATGATATTCAGTTTTATGTCTTTAACTCGATCCAATAAATCAAACCCATTACCCTCTGGCATTTCTATATCCAAAAAAACTACATCAGGGATCTCCTGCCGAATTAGTACTTCTGCATTATGAATTTTTTGAGCTGTCCCAATGACTTCAATCTGAGGACAATGCCTACCTAAGAGGTTTTTAAGATTGTTGATGGCTCTTATTTCATCATCTACAAGTATTGCCCTTATCATTTGATTGGAATTTTTATTTCAACTAAAGTACCTATTGCTTCCCCTTCGGAGCTGTTTTTATCAGTCCATTGAATTTGAATATTATCATCCATAATGATATTATATGCTTCTATACGCTCTTCATTCAATCGTGTTCCTCTAGAGGTAAACACTTTGTACTGACTTCCAACAGTTTTACTTCGTCCTACTCCATTATCATCGATCGAGCAAATGAGAACATCCTCCTTTTTTTCAAATCCAATACTAACCTTCCCAATTCTTGACAGAGGAAGTATGCCGTGCTTAATCGCATTTTCTATATAGATCTGTAAAAACATTGGAGGCAAAAAAATATTTCTCGTATTCAATTCTGGCGAAACAGTAATGGAGTATTCAAACTTATTTTCGAACCGATAACGCTCCAATTGAATATAATTATGCAGAAAATCAATTTCCTCTTTCAAGGAAATTGATTCTTTTGAGGAATAATTTAATGCATGTCGTATTAAAGTAGAAAACTGTACTATATACTTATTTGATAAATCCAAATCTCCCGTGTTCACAACACTTTGAATAGAGTTTAGGGAATTAAAAATAAAGTGTGGATTCATTTGGGCCTTAAGCGACTGCATTCGTAATTGAGCTAAACTTTTTTCAAACTTTAGTCGCATAGACTTTCTCTTGTATACTGAATACAGGTAATATAATATAGTCATTAGAATAACAAATCCTATTAACAACTTAAACCAGAGTGTTTGCCAAAAAGCAGCTTGAATCTTAAACTTCAAACTCCTTACCAAGCCCGATTTCTTTAAGTCCTTGGAACTTACCTTTATCTCAAAGGTATAGTCACCTGGTGCAAGATCATAGAACTCACATACCCTAGAGTTTGTTGTTCTCCAAACAGTGCTTAGCTCCTTTAAACGATAATTATATTCATTCGGACGGTTTCCATAAAGTAGTGATGCAAACTCTATAGTGATATTATTTTGCCAATGCTTTAAATTGAGCGAATCCAAATCTATTGTCTTTTTGTTGGCCATAAGCCCAACAACACAGGGCATATAGGCCAAAAGGTCATCTGTTTTTTTTAGATCAATTGTTTGACTTCCTTTGTTGGTCCTAATAATCAACTGATTATTGTAGACTTCTGCTTGTTTTATATAATGATCTAATAAACCATTCTCCTTTGTATAGTTCTCGATATTTTGCACATAAATACTATCCTTTTCAAGTTTGTATCGAACCAAATTAACTCCTGCGTTAGTGGATATGACTAACCCTTCTGTACTTAAGCTTAAGTTATTTAGGGTTGGGCTTAATAACCCATTGGAATGATCGATAGTAGCGATGATATTACTCTTATAAAATGCCTTTATCTTATTCTGTAACATCACCCATAAAATGCCTTGTTGATCCTCACGTAGTTTCACAACCCGTTCTCCTAAAAAATCAGGTATCCATTCTTGCTCCCATCTAGTATTGATTCTCTTTAATTTGTAAACACCCTTTAATGTGCCAACATAAATTTCTTCTGAAATTTGAGAAATATCCAATGTAGTCGCTCGCCCAACTATTTCTTGTATTGAATCCGTTTTGCGATTCATCAATAAAACTCCGTCACTTAATGCAACTGCTATGAAGTCAGTATGAACTTCAAGATCTTTTATCGCCCAGAACTTATTCAAGAAAGAATAGATCCTAGGTTCTTCATTTTTTCTATAAAAGACTATGTTGCTTTCTTGATCAAGAAAATAAACTCCCTCAGAGGAGCCTTGTAGTTTCTTAGACCTTGACATTGGATGTATTAAACTTATGTCTACATACTTCTCTGAATTAATATACCATCTCAAACTCCTATCGCTCACAAAAACAAGAGAAGTATCCATAAACGCCTTAAACGCATCACTTGAATTAAGAAGCTTGTTCTGTTTTGTAAAAACCTCTGTCTTAGGAAATAAATATATCCCGTTAGATCGTGTAATAACCCATAAATTTTTCTGACGATCAAAAAAAGCACCACGTATATCTATATCCTCATCAAATTTGTAAAAGAGTTGCCAATCTTGAAACGATGTACCACAAGAAAATATGGTGTTCTTTAGCGCTAAAAAAAGTGTATCGCCAACAAAAAGGATTTCATCTATATTTTGACCTCGTCGACCCAATAACTTTTTGGCCACCTCTTTTACGACTCCATTATGAATTGATAACTTGTAAATTATCTGTTGGTCATCACGCTTATCAATACAATAGTAAAATCCCATATGATAAACAAATTCATATACTAAGAAAAAATTACTAGGTCTTGTTATTACGGAACCATCGTTGCTATACCAGGTATATTTATTCTGATCAAAACAATAAAGTCCATCATCTGTTTCTATGACCGAGAAATAACTACCTGTAGTAGTTGTTTTATGAATAGCATCACCCTGTACGCTCAACACATTTTGTATATCTTTCCTGGAGATCTGATAATGCACAATATTACCTTTGGTTGAAAGCCCGAAATGCAACAGCGCCTCAGAATAAGTAGCATCAGTTATTGTTTTCAACAAAGGGTTCGTAGTAGAATTTGAAATTTGACCATCTTTATAGATGCACGCACTCCTATGAAACGGCTGCAACCAAACCTGACCATCTCGATCCATCTTGCTCATTAGAATCTCATTATCAGTCAAGCCATCTTTAATGGTAAACAATTTGAATCGATCACCATCGAATCGTATCAAGCCATCCTTAGAGTTGATTAAAATAAAGCCATTTTGATCTTGCAAACCATTATAAAGCTCATCAGAGGGCACTCCTTCAGTTGTGGCATAATGAATATAGTTTTGAGCAAACCCTGAATAGGCCCAAAAGACACATAAGAAAAAAAACCATGTAGTCTTTGCTAATCCCAAAGCTCTATACTGCCAAATCTGCATTGTTACAATACAAAGTACTGCAAGTAATCTCTTTAGCCAAATGTATTAACTGAGATTGCTTTCTTTAAAGTTGGATAAAATCATGAGCGTGTCAAAAAAGCCAACAAGCGTGTTCTACTAAATTATTTATTACCACTGAATCGCTACTTTTTGGGGCATCAAGTTTTTTCTATTAAACCGATTATAGCCATTAAACTATACCAGTTTCGTCACGAGATCATAGAGTATTTATTATCAAATGATAAGTGCATTTTAAACATTTAGGGGTAATTTTAATATAAACCAACCAACACCGATGAAAAATTTAAAACAACTTCTTTGTGCCTTTAGTCTTTTATTTTTTCTAAACTCAAACGCGCAAAGTCTAATTCGAATTCCCCAAGATGCGGCTACTCTTTCGGCGGCAGTACAACTTGCACAATCTGGGGATACGATATCACTTGCCGCAGGTACTTATTCCGATTCTGCCCACATTTCTTCGAAAAGTTTAATTATCAAAGGTGACCCCAACGGAGGAAGTATTCTATCACCTGGCACAAACGAAAAGTCCTTTGTTTTGCAAAACGCCGATGTTGAATTTGTTCAACTCGAGTTTGATGATTTTCAATTAAATTCTCCACCTCCGAACTTTGCCATTAGCGCTAACAATTCGAATATTAAAATCAAACAATGTCGATTTAATAATTTGTTTTCTCCACTATCTCTCTTTTGGGGACATCTTGAGATTTCCAATTCTATCTTTTCAGGGACACGTGGAAATGCAGGCATTCAACACAACGGCGGTACGTTTTCTATGTATAATAATCTAATTTATAGAATCGAAAAAACTGCGGTATCAATTAACCGAGCACATGGTCAGTTTTTTAATAATACGTTGGTGGGCTCAACCCCAACTCAACATTATGGAGTCATTATCAACTCTGATTCGATCAGTCATTTCTACAACAATATTTTTGATGGCTTTGGAGTTGGTATTCAACTGACAGCTTCGGACTCATTCGAGCTTGCAGCTTTAAGAATTTATAATAATAATATTTATAATGGTGCAGCTCCTTATTGGTATGAATACAACGAAAGTTTGTCACTTCCCATTTATAGCGGTGCATTAAGTCCGAATCCAGGAACAGGTGAAATCAGCATTTCCTCTCATTTTGTTGACTCGACCAATGGTGATTTTAGAATCAAATCAACTTCGCCGTGCAGAGATGCGGGCATAAATGCATACACATTTCCTGTTTCATTTGATTTGGACGGCAACAATCGTATCACGGGAACCAACCCAGATATTGGAGCCTATGAGTATTTTGTACCTACCGGATTGAATGAAATCTATTCAGACATTGAGCTAGAAATATATCCGCAACCTACCCAGCATCATGTTTGGCTAAAATTTAAAAAAAACTATTCCGGAACTCTTGAACTATTAAGTGTTTCGGGACAAGTTTTAGAACGAACCGAAATTAAAAACTCAACAAAACGCAAGGTAGACTTACCAGAATCCAACGGTATGTACTTTCTTCGTTTAATTAATACAGAAGGTATTGCAGTCAGACGTATTTTGAAAGAGGAGTAGGTTTACAATACTTTAGGGTATTGTTCGACACCAATAAGTTTGAAACTATTCAACGACTGAGTCAGTATCTTTAAACTCCTACTTTACCTTTTTAATTGGACCTTAAACATTTCAGTAGCATCACCGTAATTAACTTCCAAAATATATAATCCATTAGAAGTATTTTCAGGGAATACTATTTCTTTTGATATGTTTCTTGCATTTACTACGAAATCGCCATCCAAAACAACATCCCCAGTTAAAGATAAAAGTCTATACTTCAGACGCTCTCTATGAACAGAAGTTGTCTTAAGGGATAATATTATAACCTGTGATGTAGGATTAGGGTATATTTCAAGAAAAGCATTACGTAGTTTCAAATCATTGACCCCAACAGAGATATTAATTTTTAGTTTGCTCGTATTCACTATGGCTGGTTGTGCGCATAGTTCACTACTGGTTACTTCGCACCAAACTTCATCTGCATCTTGAAGAGTATTACTTGCATACGTATTTTGATTCGCTCCTACATTAGTGCCATTTAATTTCCATTGATAATTAGGATTGCTACCTGAATTTACACCAGTAGCTGTAAAGGTCACCATTTGTCCACTAGTAATTGTGGTGCTAGGTAAAGCTGATATAGTTGCAGAATGAGTTAGAATTGGATTCATGGTCATGCTGATTACATTGCTGGTATCCAAAGTTGTACTGGCGCAAACATTTGTACTCGTCATAATACAATCTATTTGATCTCCTGTATTTAAAATTGTAGAGGAATATGTCGGGCTATTGGTTCCAATATTCGTATTATTTACTCTCCATTGATATGAGGGCGTATTACCACCATGCATGGGTGTTGCAGTAAATGTTGCATTATCTCCCAAACATAAAGTGTCTCCAGGATTTACAGCAATTAAAACCACAGGTGTTACTATTGGGTTTACTACCATAGTAACAGCATTAGAGTTAGTCATTGCACTTGTTGCACAACTTGAACTACTGGTCAAGACACATTCAATTATATCACCATTATTTAAATTTGGATCGCTATAAGATGTTGAATTTGCACCAACATTTACATTATTCTTCTTCCATTGATATACTGGAGACGAACCTCCAAAAGTACTTGTCGCGGTAAATAATACTGTATCACCTTGACATATTGTATCTATTCCAGAGATCGAAATTGTAGGAGTGACAACGGGATTTACTGTAATAGAAATAGCATTGCTTGTATCGATATTAGAAGTAGCACAAGTAGCATTCGTGTTAATAATAAGTCTGACAACATCACCATTACTCAAGCTAGTTGTTGTATAAGTTGGCCCTGAAGAAACCGTAGTAGTTGATCCGTTCTTTCTCCATGAATACGAAGTGGTCGACCCTTGATTGCTCAAGCTACTCGTAAACGTAACTGATGTTCCCGCACAAATTGTATCATTTGGAGCAACCGTAATTGTGGCAACTGGAGTGACCGTTGGATTTACAGTCATGATGATAGACGCGCTTGTATCCATAGATGTTGTAACACACCCCAAACTACTTGTCAGTACACATTTTATATCATCATTATTGTTTAGCCCAGCATCGGTATAGGTATTTGAATTCGTGCCAACAGCAACACCATTTTTAAACCATTGATAAGAAGGGGTTGCCCCTCCATTAGAAACTGTTGCAGTGAAATTTGCAATTGTACCACTACAAATAACATTACCAGACCCTGCGGAAATACTCACATTAGGTGTAACTGGACTAGTAACAGACATAGTAATTATATTACTCACATCGGAATTATTCACTAAGCAATTTGCATTGCTCGTTACTATGCAACGAATATTTTGACCATTCGTCAAACCATTGTCCGAATAAGTAGGACTATTCGTTCCAACAACGACATTATTCTTCCACCACTGATAAATAGGGTTACTTCCTCCATTCGTAACGGTAGCAGTAAATGTGGCCGCTCCACCAATGCAGATGCCACTACCTGGATTTGCTGTTATTGTAGCAACAGGGCTCACCATTGGGTTTACAACGATAGTCATAGGATTACTAATGGCTGTATTGTTCGATACACAAGGATAACTACTTGTTACGACACAGGATACCGTATCTGTATTTGTCCAGGTGTAGCTACTATAACTGTTATTATTTCCACCGACGTTTACGCCATTCACTTTCCACTGATAAGACGGGTTATCACCACCGTTGGTTACATGCGCAGTAAATAACGCTAGTGAACCCGCACAGATTGTATCGTTCTGAGCATATATCACAACCGAAGGTGTCAAAATAGGGTTCACACGAAGTACTACCACCGTAGAATATTGTGTATCCAATCCAACTATCAGCCTACATCGATAGAAAGAACTATCCATACTTACGTTTGCAGAAGTAACTGTTAACGTATTTGAAGTAACCCCACTATAAGTCGTGTTGTTTGATAAATCAAACCAAGTAGAGGCATTTAATTGCTGCCATTGTTTTATACATGTGACAGAAGTATTCACATCAAAACTAGTATTTGTCATTTCACAAATGGTTTGATTACTAGGTTGAGAAGTAACTAAAGGTGTAGTATTAATTTCTCCTAACTGAAATTCAGCAATAATATCACTTCCGACATTCTGTGCTGATGAATAATTTACTCCTAATATCCAAGGTGGTACGTTAAACCAATTGTTCGTACTGTCATAACGCTGCATACGAATATTGCTATAATGAATACCATTGTCCTGTTCTGTACTATCCCAATAAATCGTTATACTAGTAGCTGGGTTTAGGTTAAAGGTTCCTCGATTTTCTATTTTTATATGTTTGTTTATAGATCTTCCGGGTAGGATATTACTTGATGAGATTGCTGGGTGATCGTTCGGAATAATACTAACCCTCAAAGAACCATAACTTGTATAATCTAAAGTGCCATTTACTAGCACATACGTTTCGGTGTTTTGGTTTCCAATAGGGAATATTTTATTAAATGCTACGTTAGAGTATGTTCCAGTATACCCATATTCGAAAGATCCAATAATCCAACCATTACCGATACCTATGTAAGCACCACCAAGTTTGATAAACGTATTTCCTTTCATATCAATTTTACCATTAGTAAGATACAGTTGATTTGTACAGGTCACATCTCCCGTATAAAACTCTAAATTTTGAGGACCGTTTTTATTCAAAACAACTCTCTGGAAGTTCCCGTTTGGTGAACTTATATGATTAGAATAAGTACCCGAACCCGTTACTTGTTGTAGGTTAGCCCCAACAAAACTAGTGGTTCCCTCAGAGTATAACGTATTTCCAGCCTGAACATCAATATTACCTTCAATGTAGTAACCGCTATAATTGGCTTGCCTTATACCTCCACCCGAATTAGGCATCTGTATATCACCTAATATCCGTAATTTGTTCGTGGAAATATCTAGACGTTTCTCAGTAGTTATAGCGCTCCCCCGATTTACAAGATTACCTATATGCACCCAACCCGCTGTATTAGAATTATAGACCTTCATATTATAAATGTTCGCACTCGAGTCAACAGATAAGCCATCGCCAAATATGATGGAGTGACTCGTCGTTGCCATGTTGGTATCTTTAAAAAAGAATGATAGCATATCAGTGGTCGGCAAAACCGATGGGTCTACGAACAGAATCTCTCCGGCAATAAGGTTCGTATTTGTAGATTTAAAATTTAAAACGGTATCAACGGTAATACTACTTAGCGTATCACCATTTGCGTTACAGTCTATTGTCAATAACCCACCTGTTTGGTTATACGTTGATACGATCGGATTTTGCATAGAACCGTTTACATACAACACTGCACCAGCTCCAAGATTTACTGTTCCGTTATTTTGAAACTTTGCATTTCCTCCTCCATACGCTCCAATCCGCAAACTATCATTTGACAAGGTTACGACACCATTATTTTCCAATAATGAATCTATTGATAATCGACCATTTGCACTTCCTACTAACGAACCTGCAGGTTGAATTTCTAATGAACGAACAGCGTTAACTGTATTCTGAGTAACAGTTGTTCCATTTGCAATAATTACGTTATCATTAGCAGAAGGAACAGTACCAGTATTCCAAGTAGAACCTATATTCCAATTACCCGTATTAACAGAAATAATAACTGTACTTAGCGGAGTGTCTGTTGCTATATGAAAGTCTCCAACCAGATCGGCCTGAGATAAACCTATTCTATTTACTTGAACCTGCGGGTTCGTTCCAGAGGCTGTAACATGTGTTCCAACAACAGTACTTGCTTTTGACAAATGCAATGAGTTTGGGTTAACTGCATTAAATACATCTTCCGTACTCACAGAAAGGTTTAAGGATGTACCCAAAAGGACCAGCCCATTACCGTCGTTTACACTCCAAGACGCATTAGTTCTATCTGTTAAAGTGGTTGTTCCATCAGGAATACTGAGTCCAGAAGTATACGTAAAATCATCAGCATGACCAACACTTATAGTTCCTGGGGTTGTAATGGCACCACTTGATGTAAAATAAACAGCAACCCCTCTATCTGATGCGTTCGTGCCCATTGGAAAATACCCTATTCCTATTCCTGCCGAAGTGGGCAAACCATTATTCGAGAACCACCTAGTAAAATTACCGGTTGTTGTAATTATTCTTCCAGACGTATAATCCAACTCTCCGACACTTGCCGCACTCGAGCCTAATGTTAAAACATTAGCACCAATATCAATATTACCTTTTATCATACTTAGTCTTTTAGGTATTGTTCTATTAAACGGCAATGTCAATGCGTTATTACTGTCGATATCAATAACTAAGAACTGAGGTGGATTAGAAGTAGTGAACACAGAAGAAGTAGCGGTTATGTCCTTGTCAAATTCATAGATGAGCGATGAGCTTTGTGTTCCATATTTAATTGCAAGTGATGTGTTTATCGGATTAGGATTCGATGTAGAAATGATTAAAGAACCATTATCGTTGATATCAAAATCAGAGGTAGTCGCTCCATTCAGAGACAAGTTGATCCCGAATGGATTAGATATCTGATAGCTCAGCTGGCCAGCTGGAGCTGTTGAAAAGAATGAGACATCCTGAACGCTATCTATACCTGAAAATTTTATTTTTGGTCTACTATTCCCTGATCCATTCGAAGATATTGTACCACCCGTCTGGCTAAAATCTCGAGTAACATTTAACAACACTTCTGGAGATGACGAACTTAACGATAGTACAAATTTTCCACCAGTTTGATTATAAGATCCAACGTTAAAGACTTGATCGTAGAACCCATCTACCCCAAGTTGACCAACTCCCGTTGATACCATAGAAAACTCTCCTCTTACATTTACAAGACTATTTCTTACATATGGATTAGAAAGTTGATTAGGACAATCATAAACTAGGTTATAACAATTCAAAGGTAAATTCATAGGAGACCCATACGTTGTATATCCAATTATTTTATAAGTAGAACTATCAAGGAAATTAAACAATGGCTCATCACCTGCTACTTCAGTATATTTATGCTCGTAGGTTCCTTTTACATCAATACTCCCAGAAAAACCGCCTCCACCTAAAGAACCACCAGCAGCAACTACTCCTGAGCTACTAACAATTCCATCTACAAAACCTAGTTGAGCGTTGTTTGTATAATGATTATTATTGTTTGGCCAAAAACTTAACACTTCGAATCGCCCATCTACTAATGCATTAACTTGAGCAGTGGGTTGATAATCTGAACTTAAAGAAAAGTCGCCCAAGATCCCATCTAAAAATAACGCCGAACCATTTTCTATAAATAATTCATCTGTTGTTATATCAAAATCAGAACGCAACCTTAAGGTAGTCAGCCCTCCTTGGCTGGGTTGCAAATGAATCTCGGTATTATTAGTAAATTGTAGTCCTGTAATATTTTCAGATTGTACATTTACCACTGTATCAATACCGCCATTACTAAAAGTAAGAATATCGGTTGGTGCTGGTGTATTTCTATTTGGAGTCCAATTGCTAGCTAGAGCATAATTGCTATCAACTGCCCCAGTCCAAGTATAATTTGTATAGACAGCTTCTCGTCCCGTATAGTCACCAGATATAGGTACACTACTCGAATTTACTTTATTGAAATACATTTCAGAAAATAGGGTAGAAACCGAAGTTGTAAATAATAACTGTTCCCAAGTATTATTCGTCCACTTGTTCAATACAAGATGTTTATTGCCCATCACATCAGCCCTTGGTGTGGCAACATTAAGAATATATGAAAATGGTGTTGTAGGATGATCATCTGTTATGGTCCAATAACGATTCAAATAGTTCGTTGGGGCAGTCTCATTCGGATGCTTTTTATTCTTAAGGTTAAATGTTAGATATCTTTTTACAGGATTGTTCGTCACGGACATATTCATGGCACTCTCTTGATGTGTACCCTCTAAATCACCAATTGGATAATTTCTCATAAAAGTGCCTGAGGTCACAGGCTTTATAGCACTTCGTAGTGATCCTGTACTATCTACAGCAATAAACCTGTTCGTTGAAGGATTACTGGTATTACTGATTGTGATAAAACCATTACTATCAATGGTAAGGTTTTTATCCCCCAAGGCAAGGACTCCATTTACCATATTCAACTTACCCAAAAACGTTCTATCACCTGGCAACCAAACTTTGTTATTAGGTGCAGCACCAGATATATCAATGACTATCTCGCTGGGTTGTGCATTGACAGACCACTCAACGGCAGAAGCCGTTATAGGCGAACTGGCCACATACTCCAACTTAGAACCTGTTGTTCCATAGGAGAAAAAACCATTTCCACTAAAACCGCCTGATTTAATTCTCACACTACGGTTATTAGTAACTGATATGATACCTGTCAACGTTGCTCCTTGCGGGTTTTCTAATATGTAATTTATTGGGGAGGCAAACGTGCCCCCAATATTAAGATTCTGATGATGGCTACCCTTTAAAACCCAACGAGATGGTGTAGAATACCCAGATGAGGTAAATGTATGAGCCACATTCTGTGTAACATTACCATGAACATTGTGTATGCCTGAAATAATGTGCAAATCACCATTATTTAAAATTAAGTTCCCATAGAAATTAGCGTTTCTTAAGGTAATGTCCGAGTTGGTTTGCTCAAAATCACCAAAAACGGTTAGGTACTTATTACTACTACTATATGTTAATCTATGTGAATTTGTATTTAACAGTCTAAGGTTTCCCTCGATAGTATCTAGTTTAATATTTATATTAAGGTCGGTTGATTGAGTAGGACAATCCCAAATAAAGTTTCCGAAGTTTTGCCCTAGTTCAACGGAAGGAAGATTAGATGTAACACCGTTTACAAGAACTGTAGAGTTCGGCATATAAATTGCTTCGGGTATAACTCCTCCATTCGGACTATGTTCGTAAACACCCGTATTCGTAAATACTAATCGCTCCGGCGCATAGTTTTGAATCACCGCTCCTGCACCGCTTGCCCTAATGGTACCACTACAAGTCACGGTGGAAGAATTCACATCCATGATAGAATTATTCTGCAAGTTCAACACCCCATGGATATTAGTTGTAATAGTTCCAGAGGTGGAAAATTGATAGGCACAATCTAGCTCTAAACTCCCTGTACCACCTAAGTTCAATGTAGAACCACTGTCGATCGTAAATTCTTTTTGAATCCATAGTATTGATATCGAACTTGGTAGCCAAGCGTTAAATGTCACATTTGTATTACCAGTAATACGTATTACTCCATTGAGCTGATTGCTTACATCTGTCGCGGTAAAGGTCCCGCCATTATCAAAAATTAATGTGTCTAGACTATTGGGCACAGTACGATGTGGACTCCAATTCGTATCTGCACCAAAATCCCATGAACCTGAGGTTCTAACCCAGGTATACTTATGAGGTCCTAATGTTGTATCGTTCCCTACAAGAGGTGCATTAGTATTATAAACTGGGCCTAGCATACAAGCTCCTGCTCTAAATGAAAATACTGTATATGAATAAGGTGTGTTCTGCGGTAGGCTTGAATGAGTAAACGATGTGCTTGATCCTTTATAGATCACTTTACCATTCCCGATAGAATCGTTTACGCTATAGGTTGTTCCATCGATAGGGTTCGCACTTAATACTGTGCCTTGATTTGCAACCACTAAATACTGAGCACTCGTACTTGAGCTTGGAGTGAAAGTTCCACTTATATTATTGGTAGCAGGTGTCAAAATCAACATTGATGCTTGATTTGGTATTGAACAAACGGGAGGTGCAGTGTAAGTATATGTTATACCATTAGGTGGATCAAAACCTCCAGTATACATTATGTTTCCTGTATTGTTGAATCCACTTGTCGTTGAACTCCAAGCGCTGCTATTAGAAGCACGACAAGCAAACTCCGTATTGGTTCTACCTCTGAGTCCAAGTTGAACGGAAATATTGCTCCCTGTAGCCAATGAAATATTACCATAAACTATCTCAATATTGTTGGATGTTTCGTAAAGTTTTATTTGGAAACTAGCATCTAGGGCCGTGGTTCCCGTTACACCCATATTTTCCCACTGTGCGGTAAAAACTCTATTAGGTGCAGTACCCGTGGTGGTATGACTGAGCCTTGTACTTGTATTTAGACTGGCAAGATCATAATCAAAACCAGAGATCACTTGAAAACCACCAGCATTAGATTGTATCATCCAATGGCCAGATCCTGGATTTCCTCCTAAGCTAATAAAGCCATTCATGGAGACATAGACACTTGAATAAGCACTATCATTCATTACAAAATTGAACGGCAGATTAACCGCATAACGTTGATTGTCTAATCCAGTGCCGCTTCCCAAGGTAGTGCCTGTTATTGAATTATAAGTTCCTGTAGATTGAGAAAAAGAATAGGACGATATAAATTGTCCCGCTCCATCTAAATTAAAGGCTCCAACAAAAAGAAAAACCAATAGAAGATTTTTTGAAAATAGGGGTCTTTTCATAAAATAACTAATTTAAAAACTTGCCAAAACCAAGAAAAACAATCCATAGATGGCCAGTTGAATAAAGGTACAACAGAGAATTTAATATCGGACATACTGTCTCTTACAAAATCTAGTAAAGATAGTGCAGACCCTTCGACGCAAACTCCCTGGGGTCTCGAAAGGAAAATATTGGTGATTGGGTCATGTGTTTGTTGATCTATATAATACGTCATCGTCGTATTACCTTATCTAATAGCTTGCTCTAAACTTGGTATTGCAGGATGTACGCGTATTAAATTAAAAAAATACTCTTGTTCTAAAGAATAGTTCCAAATAGATTTGCTTCCTAGCATCTGGACCAAAGCATACAATTTTACAACAGAGTCAGATGACCTCAGCCGAGCTAGCATCAGAGAGTTTCTTACTCCTTTGGGAATCTAAGGCAAACGTCTTGATTGATTTGGATTAGACAAAAATTGACGCATGACCTTTTACCAATAGCCTATTTGTAATTTTCATCTATATTCGCTTTGTATTAAATGATTCAAATTTTGAGAGTAACTCTTAAATTAATAGTAGCATAGTAATTAGCCCCTGTACATTTAGGCTAATTATTTCATTCGAGTAATTCTACTCGGACTGTATTTCATTTTACCCTTTCAGTCGTTTTACCCCCTAAGAAGTGTTTAAAACACAGTTGTGCTTTTCGTCATTGTTAATCTATACTGGCGAGCTGAAAATAAATATCTGTGAGCTAAGAAATACGTCACCATCTGATCAAATATCTAATTCAAAAAAATAAAAAGCATGAAAAATAAAAAAACCAAAAAGAGCCCCGAATTTCTAGAGTATGTTCTGGAATTGAACGGAGACACAGAACTTAATACCGCATTACAAATAAGCCTTAATCAAATCAACGCCTTAGACATTACCCAATTGAATCGAATTGGGTTCAAAGTCTACGACCTTAACAAATGGACATTAAACAACATATTGCAGCACTTGATAGATTGGGAAAGAATTTGGTGTTATCGAGCAGTAGTTTTCGCCCGGAATGAAGGAAATATACCAGATGCATTAGATCAGGAAATTATGGCTAACAATTCAAATGCTGATGAACAAACCATTGAGCAACTCATAAATGAACTGTTGATTGTACGACAATCGACTATAGCGTTGTTTAATTCTTTCAACCAAAAAACCCTTGAAACAAATTGCGTGTTTTTCGAATATGAGATGCCTCTTTCCGCAATTGGACTAACTATTACCGCCCATCAAATACATCACTTCAATGTTATTCAGGACAAGTATTTACCACTTGACAAAAACATGGACATTAATATAAGACCATTGACGAAAGTTTTGCGAGACGACTATCTGTTCTTCTTTGATAATATGGTTTTCAAGGAAAATCCTGATTGGTCAAGCTGCTATTGTTACGATTACCATTTTACTGGTGATGTAGCAACATGTACACGTGCATCAAATCGTTCTGCTGTAATAAATCTTATCAATGATCATAAGCTGACTGGTTATTTAGTCTTTGATAATGACAAACCCATTGGATGGTGTAATGCGAACAACAGACTAAATTATCAAAGATTATTAAAAGACTATGATTACGTAGATAATCCTAAGGATAAAGTTTGTTCAATTGTTTGCTTCTTAATACATCCAGATTATAGAAGACAAGGCATCGCTCAAAAAATCCTTGATCGAATTATTATGGATTATTCGAATAAAGGTTATGATTATATTGAAGCCTATCCGAAGAAAGGAGAACTATCGTGTGCAAGTAATTTCAAGGGCCCCTTCGCACTGTATAAAAAAGCCCATTTCAAAATACACAAAGAGTATGATGATTATTACGTAATGAGAAAAAAAATAGAATAAATAGAGTGCAATACTGTGCGTATGACGGTCGTGCCTAACTTTTGTGTGGCACGCCGCATATGCTAATCTCTGAGAGTCGGCAAATAAAATTTGGAATAAATATTCCAAATTGTTTATATTTGTAACGTGACAAAAAAAGATGCAATTCTAAAAGCCGCTCTTGAACTTCTAGTTGAAAAAGGAGTTCATAATACGCCCATGTCAGAAATTGCTAAGGCTGCGGGAACTGGAATGGGAACGATCTATAACTATTTCCCCAATAAGGATATACTCATTAACCAAATTTACATTGACATCAAGGAAAAGGAAGAAGCCGTGTTCTTAGCGGTTGATACGGATAAAGCAATCAAAATACAATTTGAACATTATCTCACCGTACTTATTGAGTTTTTTATTGAGCACCCTTCCTATTTCAAGTTCCTTGAACAACTGGAAGCCTCCCCAATTATTACCAAAGAAAATAAGGTAAGAGGAGGAAAATCTGTGGAGCTTGTATCTATAGTGCTGAAAAAAGGACAACAGGATAGAATCATAAAAATCGTTGCCGTTGAAGAATTACTAATGTTTATTGGAGGAGCAATTTCTTCTTATCTGAGGTGGTATTTCAGTCAATCTAAAAGGAAAAAGTCATCTCTTAAAAATCAAATTCAAATGGTTTGGGACGGCATTAAGAAATAAATTTTTTTACTTATAAATGGAACGAACGTTCATTCTAATACTATAAATATGATAGATTTAAAATTTAAAAAAGAAATAAAGAAACCAATTAATGAGGTCTGGAGATTCGTAATAGATGAATTTCACAACGGGCATAAATGGGCAACAGGAACATCCAGTTGCAGAAAAGGGGAAGCGCACGAAGACTTCGATCGCGTTTGTGAAACGGAATCGGGCAGGCTCATGGATAAAATAACATCCATCGACAATGAAAACTATATACTCGAATTTTCGGTCAAAGGCCTACCCTTCTTTGTACGTTCTGTGGTCGGCATCTGGAGACTAAGACAAATTTCTGATAAACAAACAGAAATTACAATTGGTCCTAGAATAGAAGTGATGCCCATTATAGGGACAATCCTCCAAATACCTATGAAATCGCAATTAAACAAGATCTACCCCGGCCTGTTAGATGATTTGGCTGTCTATATTGAAACGGGTAACCCTTCTGCAAGAAAACAAAAAGAAATCAATTGTAAAAAGTAAATAAACATTTCACTCAAAATATATTACTATGAAAAAATTCGGTTTAAGCCTTCTAATAGGTTATGCGGTCAACCTCCTTGTTGGATCCATTATTGCTATGAAAGTTATCAGTCCGATGGTACACCCCATGATGGGTGAATTTCAATCCAGTCCTGAAGAAACAGAAATGCTGCCTATACTCATCGGCTATTTTTTAATCACCTTAATGATGGTGCTTCTTTACCCACACCTTAAACTAAAAGGGAGCTGGTTGAAGAAAGGACTTATTTGGGGTCTTGCTACGGGGGTAATGAGCTTTGTATCCACCTACTTAATTATGGGTGGCGGTTCCCCCCTACCTACACCAGCTATGCTGATTGCAGGAGTATTTGATACAATCTCGATCATTATTACAGGTATAGTAATTGCATTTATTAATAGGAACGAGAAGTCCTAAGAAAATAAAGTTTAGCGAACTACCTTGTTATTAAAAAGTACTCTGACTACCTGTCTAGGAAGTACGAACTAACAGAATTAGTCGATAAACTCATATCGTTGGAAACGTATTTTTTAATCAGGGAATTAGCAAAGGAAGTTAGTACTAATTATAGCTCTGTTCAAGATATGGAACATGAAAATAATATCTCATAGAAAAGGATAATTTATAATACTCTACGTTTCAAAGAAAGTAATCTTACTTAAGTCCCTGAAGAGTATCAATTGAGAGAGTTGACCGACAAGCTTATTTCTTATCGCTAGACCTGAATTGCAAATAGCCAGATGAACTAGATAGAAAACCACCACATAATACCAAAATATTTAAGTCTTAAACGAAAATGTTTAACTCAAAAGCTCCCCACCCTTCTGACCTTTGTATTAGATAATTACTTAAAACAAAAGAACGATGAAAACAATAATTAAATCAATAATGAGCCTAGTACTGATAGCAGGTATTTCTACAAATCTATCAGCACAAAAAAATAATAAATTAAAAAACACAGAAATGGAAAATCTAAAATCAGGAGTAAACACAGTAACCTTCACATCATTCGGAGTTGAACTTGCAGGAGATTTATACCTTCCCGAAGGATTTGATCCCAACAAAAAGTACAAAGCTATTGTTAGTGCTAGCCCGTTCCCGCAGGTTAAGGGACAGGTAATGGCAACTTACGGACCAGAAATGGCAAAAAGAGGATTTGTATTCTTAGGATTCGATTACCTAGGAATGGGAGATTCTCCAGCATTACCGGGTGAGCATAAAAAAAGTCGCTATATGTTCCGTTTGATAGAAAACACATGGGATGCGGTATCTTATCTTGGCACGCTTCCCTTTGTAGAAGAAATTAACGGATTGGGCGTTTGTCAGGGTGGTTCCATCATTGCATCGGCAGCAGTTACTGACCACAGAATGAAGAAAATTGCAATGGTGTCTGGCATGATGGCAGCCGATGGTTTCCAGTGGCTTGGAAGAGAGGTGACAGACCCAATGATTGCCGCTGCCAATGCTTCAATGCAAAAGCAGTATGAAACAGGTGAACCTGACTATCATGCCCCATTTGGATTAGACGACAAGATGTCAAAAGAAGAGTTTGTTGCAGCTGCGGCATTCCCACCAATGGCAGAAGAAACGTATAGCTACTACGGAAAGGACGGTGTGAAGGGTCCAGGAACTGTTAAAAACGCTTCAAACATTCACATCGCTGACCAAGCCATGCAGTCATTGATTTCTATCGGAGAGGCTTATGCAGATAAAATTGTCCAACCTAGTTTGGTTATCTATGGCACCAATGCATCAACGGCACCTTGTTCTATTCAATTTATAGAAAAACTAACCAACGATAACAAAGTATTGGCATTAGACCAGTTTAGCCATGTGGATTTCTACTACAAACCTGAAGCAGTAAAAGTATCAGCCGATGCAGCAGCAGAATTCTTTAACAAGTAAATGATTAGGGTAGAGACCAGCAATGGTCTCTGCCTTATTTAAAATCAATTAAAAGGACCAATATGAATAATCATAAGAATATCCCAGATCTGAGTACAAAGGTTGCTATAGTTACAGGTGCTAATAGTGGAACAGGATACGGAATTACCTATCATCTGGCTAAACATAATTGTAAGGTAATAATGGCTTCAAGAAACAAGAGTAAACTTGAAGAAGCAAAAAAGCAACTAAAGAATGAAATTCCAAACGCTAATTTGGAAATAGAAGTTTTAGAATTAACAAGCTTAGAGAGTATAAGAAACTTCACCGTACGAATAAAAAACAATTACAAAAAAATTGATTTTTTGGCCAACAATGCTGGTGGTGGAGGAAAATACAAAAAGACTATAGATGGTCTTGAGGAAAACCTCACCATCAATTATCTCGGACATTTTGCATTAACTACTCAACTTCTACCCGTTCTAAAGGAGGGAAGTAGAATAGTTACCTTTTCCAGTATTGGATATAAGCGCTTCTTGAAAAACGACTTAGATGTAGATAATTTAATGTGTGAAAATGAAGCGGATTATAGTCAAATGCAGGAATACTGTAAAGGTAAACTTTGTTCTATTTTATTTTCGGTCAAGCTTCAACAAGAGTTCGAGAGAATCGGTTCTGAATCTATGGCTCTATCATGCCACCCTGGATATTCAAGAACCGGCTTAATGACAAAATCCAGTAATCCAATAGGTATGCGCGTGCTGGGAACAGTGATGAATGCTGTGTCAGGCTTACTTGGTTTGAGTCAAAACTTATATAATGGTGCTCTGCCAGCAATTGAAGCACTCATTGCGGATGATGCTCAGCCTAATGTAGTTTATTCTCCGAAAAAACGTGAATCAACGGGCGCACCGGTTCCAATCGAAATTGATAATACACACTACGAGGATGAGGATATAGATAAACTCTGGATTAAAACACAAGAGTTGGTAGGTATCAATGTTGAAGAGTACTTATAGAGAACAGTAGGCAGTTGTTTGTCATTTAATTAACTTTAAAGAATAAGATGAAAACATTAGAGTTCAATACAATATCGGAGTTCCATGATTACGCGGGATTTCCCCCTCCCGAAAATCCTTTGTTTACCGTCTCTTATGATAAGCAAGATGACAATATTGAGAGTGCATGTGAGGATAGTACTGATGAAAAAATCAGTCTGACTTGCGGATTTTATTCTATCTCGTTAAAGAAGATACTTTCTGGAGAAATTATTTATGGTAGAACAAAGTATGATTGTTCAAACGGAACAATGCTGTTCACAGCCCCAAACCAAGCCTTGGTCTTCGAAGGTTTAGTTTATAGTTCTGAAGCATATCATATCTCCTTTCATAGGGATTACCTGATTGGCACTCCTCTTTACGAAAAAATTAAGAAATACAACTTCTTCAACTACAACGTGAATGAGGCTCTGCATTTATCACCGAAAGAAGAAGAGTTATTGAAGGCTATATTCAACAACATAACAAACGAGTATTATAACAACCAAGATGAGTTCAGTAAAGAATTAGTCCTTTCTCACTTAGAAACACTTCTTAAGTATTCGGATAGATTCTATAAGCGACAGTTCTTAAACAGAAAAGAAATTAATCAAGAGATGTTTACTCAATTCACTAATATTCTCAATGTCTATTTTGAAGCAGGACATTTACAAGAAAAGGGTATCCCAACGGTGAACTGGTTAGCTGAACAATTAAGAGTTAGTCATAGATACATGAGCGATACTATCAAAGCAGAAACAGGCAAAACTGCTGTAGACCAGATTAATCTCTATTTGATTGATGAAGCTAAAAATATGTTGCTTGCTCCCAATGCTTCTATTTCGGAAACAGCGTATGAATTAGGATTTGAATATCCTCAATACTTCTCAAGATTGTTTAAGAAAAAGGTTGGTATAAGCCCGAAGGAATACATTGAACAAGCACAAATGAATTAAAAAAACTGTGTACAACAAGGTGCATAGCATCCTGTGCTCCTGAGGAATTAAAGACTTCGGTGCCAACATTCGAGAAGCACGGATAGAACGAAACTGCACAAACTGGACTTCGCTAAATTGTTCTATGTTACCACTGATACGGCTACTTGTTAATAAAGTAAGTCCGTGAGTGCTATGCGATTGTAAAAAAGTATCTTGGTTATCTACCGTAAGAATTTAAACTGACGGTTTTATCCCGCAAAATTACTTCCTGTCGCTAAGAGCATAATTTGTCTATAAAGAACTGAGCTAGACGTATTGGAGCAGACACGAGTTTCATAGAAGGTCGGAACCTAGTAAGGAGAATTTTTAGGAAGGAACCTTTTTGAAGTTTCAGAGATTTATTAAGCGTTGAATTGAATTATTTTTCATAAGCTGTTTGGACTAAACATTAGTTAATCGGCTTATTAGCAGTATAGCAATTCCTAAATCTGAAACATTTAGCTGTCAAATAAAATGTTACGGGTTTATTGTCATTATTCCCTCTTAACACGTAATCGCTAGCAATACTTACAAAAATGTATAAACCTTATACCAAAACGTTTAAGTTGAAAGGATATCTGTACAAGTAATTTTGTATTTAATTAATAAAATATTTAAATCATGAATTTACAAGCAGGAAAAAACGAAATAACATTTAAATCTTTTGGAGTAGACTTAGCAGGAGACCTATACCTTCCAGAAGGTTTTGATGAAAACAAAAAGTACAAAACAATCGTAGGTGCGAGTCCATTTCCGCAGGTGAAAGGGCAAATTCCAGCCATATATGGTCCTGAAATGGCTAAAAGAGGGTTCATCTATCTTGGTTTCGATTATCTTGGAATGGGAGATTCGCCAGCATTACCAGGAGAATACAAAAAATCTCGCTATATGTTCCGTTTAATTGAAAACACGTGGGATGCAGTTTCTTACTTGGGAACACTTCCATTTGTTGATGAAATTTATGGATTAGGTGTATGTCAAGGAGGAGCTATCGTTGCATCGGCCGCAGTAACTGACCACAGAATTAAGAAAATTGCTACCGTTTCAGGAATGATGGCAGCAGATGCATTCCAATGGGGTAACAAGGATATCGCTAATATGGTGATTGCAGGAGCAAACGCCTCAAAACAAAAAATGTATGAAACAGGAGAAGCAGATTACACTTGGCCTATTGTTCTTCAAGACAGTATGACCAGAGAAGAATTTGTTGCCACGGGAACACCAATGGCAGATGACACATACAATTTCTATGGTAAAGATGGTTTTGCAGGGCCAGGAAAAGTTGAACATTTTACTTGCGAACATATCGGTGACCAGCCTATGCAATCTCTTATTTCTATTGCAGAGCACTATGCTGATAAAATCACGCAACCAACCCTTGTGGTATATGGGCCTAATGCATCAACGGCTATTTGTTCAACTCAATTTATCGATAAATTAACTAATAACCCAGATGTACTAGCATTTGATGAATTTAGCCACGTGGATTTCTACTGGAAACCAGAAGCAGTAAAAGCCTCTACAGATGCTGCAGCAGACTTCTTTAATAAAAAAAAACAATAATGGAGAATTGAAAGAGAACCCTAGTTTTCAATTCTCCGTTTTCAACTTTCAATTACAAAAATGATTATTCAAGAATTAGAAACACTCGTAAAGGGACAAAAAGTACATCAAATTAGATGTGGAGATCATCGATTTATTGACATCACCATTGTGAGTACCGAAGGTCGTTTTTTTGTTCGACAATATAAATTTGGTAAGAAAAGTTGGTATGATGCATTTCTTGCCAATCCTTCCGGTCAAATGAAAATTGGTGATACCGTTGTTGATATTGATGGTGTACAACCTGTCGATTTAAAAGAGGTAAATCCAAAAGTGAATAAAGCCTATCGTAAATTGTTAGGGTTAGTTTATCCTGCCATGCGATTGACTTATGACACCAAGAAACATGAAGCATCAACCTTGGAACTAATTCCGAAATACATTTGATAACAAATATTTCCTAAATCGAAAATAAAAAAATGAAATCGTATCACTATCTCGCTGCTTTAGGAACAGGATTCTTTCTTGCCAACGTCGTCCCACACTTCACAATGGGAATAACAGGACAAGAATTTCCTACGCCATTTGCCACACCATCAGGTGTGGGATTATCATCACCGACTATTAATATTATTTGGGCACTGATAAACTTGTTCTTTGGTTATGTATTATTGCGGGTAAGTAAGTTGAAATTTAATAATAATCTTGGAATATTTGCCTTATTTATAGGTATTGCCATTTGTGCTTTGTTGTGTGCCATGAACTTTGGTTCTAACCCTAATATTTAAATAGCGTAGCAATGAAAAAAGTACTAAGACGTATTATTATTGTTTTTTTTTCTATACTTACGATTTTAGTTCTCGTGGGGGTTTTATTTATTAATCTAAGCCCTCAATTCGGAGGAAAGGCAACTACAGAAGAGCTAGCCGCTTATGCTAGAACTGGGCATTTTGAAAATGGCATATTCATCAACAATGAACCCATTGAAATGGAATTGGATTGCCATAGTATCCAACAAATGCTTAAAGAAACATTGCGACCAGATCCTAATGTTGCGCCTAAACAAGATATACAAGTAAAAAAAGTTTCTCCTGAAAGTATCTTAAACAAATCTGATTCTTTGGTTCGATTGACTTGGTTCGGGCACTCTACTTTTTTAATAGAAATAGATGGAAAAAATCTTCTATTAGACCCTGTGTTTGGACAGTATGCAGCACCACATCCATTGTTGGGCAGAAAACGCTACAATAGTAAAATGCCTATTAATATTGCCGAGTTACCTCCTATTGATGCCATTATTATTTCCCACGACCATTATGATCACTTGGACTATGAATCCATCAAACAATTAAAAGACAAAACCGACCGTTTTTTTGTTCCTCTTGGTGTCGATAATCATTTAGAAAGATGGGGAGTAGACAGCACCAAAATCAGTACAATGGATTGGTGGGAGGAAAGAAAATATAATGATTTAGTAATTGCTTTTACACCTTCTCGCCATATGTCAGGTAGAAGATTGAATGACCAATCCACAACACTTTGGGGTTCATGGGTTTTAAAAGGAACTAAAAAAAATATTTTCTTTAGTGGTGATGGAGGTTATGGAAAACACTTTAAAGAAATAGGAGAAAAATATGGAGGCTTTGATTTTGCCTTGATGGAATGCGGTCAGTATAACAAACTTTGGTCAGATGTACATATGATACCCGAGCAAACTGTACAGGCGAGCATTGACATAAATGCAAGATTAATTATTCCTATTCACTGGGGAGCCTTTACTTTAGCGACGCACTCTTGGACAGACCCCATAGAACGGGTAACCAAAGAAGCAAAGAAGCTAAATTTGCCAATTGCAACGCCACAGATAGGAGAACCAATCGTAGGTAGCCATTCCAATGTTCCGGAATCAGAATGGTGGAAGACTGTTCAATAAGTATGATGCGCTATTCATTCAAAAATATTTCAGAATTCAATAAACAGTTTGGACTACCCGAACCAGAAAATTCTCTTTTTAGTTTTTCACATTCTAAACCAAAAGAAACAAAGGTCAAACCTAATGAGCAACGATTGGATAACACAATGGAAATTACCTGCGAGTTCTATTCCATTGGTTTTAAAAAAATTGTTTCGGGAGAAATAGTTTATGGTCGTACTAAATATGATTTTAGTAAGGGTTTACTATTATTCACAGCACCTAATCAAACCTTGTCCTTTAAAGAGGTGGTCGTTAGTTCAGACAGTTATCATATCGCTTTTCACAAAGACTACTTGATCGGCAATCAACTATTCCAAGAAATTAAGAAGTACAACTTTTTCGACTATCATGTCAACGAAGCATTGCATTTATCTTCCAAAGAAGAAAAATTGATAAGGGCAATTTTTAAAAATATAGAAGCGGAACAAAGGACTAATCGGGATGAGTTCAGTAAAAAAATTGTTCTTTCACACTTGGACACATTGATGCAATATACTGACCGTTTTTACAAGCGTCAATTCTTAAACCGAAAAGAAATTAATAAAGCTCTGTTCACTCATTTCAAAAGAATATTGGATAGTTATTACGAAGAGGGCAAACTGATGAAATTGGGTATTCCGTCTGTAGAATGGATTTCAGGTCAATTAGGAGTAAGTTATAGATATATGGGCGATACTATAAAAGCAGAAACAGGAAAAACGGCAATTGAACAAATCAATCTTTATCTGATCGAACAAGCGAAATATTTGTTGTTAACTCCAAATGTTTCTATATCTGAAACGGCATATAATTTAGGATTTAAATATCCTCAATATTTTTCACGACTGTTTAAACAGAAAGTAGGTATGAGCCCTAAACAATTCATTGAACAAGCACAAATGAGTTAAAAAGCTGTGTACAACAAGGTGTATAGCATCCTGCGAAATTCCTACGACACCCTGCGCAAACCGTTGAAAACAAATTCTATACTTAGCTTACTAGCAACCTCGTTTGAACAAGGGTTCGTTGCCCATTTTTCACTGTGAGTCTGACGGCTCTTAGACAGAGACATGCAGATATTCCTGAGGAATTAAAACTTCAGTGACCATATTCGAAAGATGTATATCCAACATGAAATAAGTCAAACAAAGTTCATTAAACTATTCTGGGTAAATACCCGTTGGTTGTTATTGGAATTGAACTTTACAAAGGTTTCAAGTAAGGATAGAATATGTTTAATTAGAACATTAATTCTATTATTAAAGTGTTAAAGGAGAAAGTTTTGTTAAACACTTTTATACGCTGCTACTCTAAACGAACATGAAAAAAATTATATCCTTAATCACAATGACCCTATTCTCAATTTTAAGCTTTGGACAAATAGGCACATTAGACAGTACATTTAATTCAACCGGTATTCGAATAAGCGACTTAGGTTCTACCGACGATAAGCTAGCACAAATGCTCGTGCAACCTGATCAAAAAGTATTAGCTATTGGCTATGACAATATCAATAAAAACATAGTTATTTCAAGATATAAAACAGATGGCTCCTATGACTCTACCATGGGTACGAATGGTTTAGCAATCGGTCCTTCCTTTGAACCTTTGACTGCAGCATTACAGGCCGATGGCAAAATAATAGTTGGAGGTTTTACGGGGTCCAATTCTCAAGGTATTACCTTATCAAGGCATCATACGAATGGTACCATCGATAGTACATTTGGCACAAACGGACTCGTTGTGGCGAGAATTTCCGTGGGACTAGACATCTGTAAAGATGTAAAAATTCAAACCGATGGAAAGATTGTTGTATTTGCCGAAATTGATAATGGTAGTATATCGACCAATGTAGGTATCCTCCGCTTTTTACCTACAGGTGTTCCAGATAGTACATTTGGTTTGAATGGAGCAATTGAAGTTGTTAACGCTATTGGTACAGATGACGAGGCTGTGGCAGGAGCTATTCAGCCCGATGGAAAAATACTTGTCGTAGGTTCCGTGAGTAAAAGTGATGTATTTGCTATGCGATTTCATGTAGATGGTCGGCCTGATAGCTCTTTCGGTACAAATGGATTGGTTGTAACGGATGTCTCATCGAATAGAGCCGATATTGCATACAATATGCGCCTTACAGTAAATGGACGAATTGTTGTAGTCGGTAGGCATCATTCAAGCGCTGGAATTCGATGCTTTATTTTAAGATATCAATCCAATGGTACAATAGATAATTCTTTTGGTGCCGGTGGTAGGTTATTATATTCTCCATTAACGGTAATGAATGGTGCCATGGCCACAGATATTGAACTACAATCAGATCAAAAAATAGTAGTTATATCGGAAGTAACGAATCTTTCACAACCTCCTTTTGGTCCTGACTTTTATGTAAGTCGATTTTCAGCGACTGGCTTATTAGACACAAGCTTTGGGACACAAGGGCATACTCTTACTAAAATGATGGGGGCCAACAGTGGAGGTACACCTTCAAGAGTAAGGATACAAAATGATGGGAAGATACTTGTAGCTGGAGTAGCTGGAATAACCGCAAGCAACAACAACGATATTGGCATTGCCCGTTATCTATCTAGTCGTCTCAATGTAAGCACCCGTGATTTAAAGCTTTCCACAGTCGAGGCATTAGTCTATCCTAGCCCGATATCTTCCAATGCGTATTTAAACTTAACAGTTCGGACCGAACAAAGCTTGTCTCTTCATTTATATGACATTAGTGGTATGTATATCAAAGAGGTTTTTAATGATAAAAAATTCGCCAAAGGAAAGCACAAGCATACCATTCCAATGGACGGCCTATCCGCAGGAAATTACATCCTGATCTTAAGCTCTAAAGAAAAAAAGCTCACCATTAAACTTCAAAAAAGATAAGTGTACTATGCTAACAATCCTTAAAATAAACATATAAGAATAGCAATTACCAGAATGGCTCCACCAAATAGGTTTCTTATTGACAACCTATTTTTAATAGGCTTTCATACTACGCTTGGTTAAAAAAAACTATATTTAGCTTACTAACAAACCAAATCAACTACTCGTTATTATATAATGAAAGCGTCCGAATTTACAAATATGGATGAGCAAGTGGAGAGAATGATCCAAATTAGCAAGGAGAAACCACTTTTACCTGAAACCTATGTTCCTTGGGATGATGAGCCTGGACGAGATACCTTATTTATGCCTGATATATTAGTATCGCTACACGGTCATCCATTGTGGGAGACGCTAAGCAAACCGCAACAAATAGAGCTTGGTAGATTAGAGATCGTTCAAGTAATGTATTCATACGCTTGGTCCGAGACTTTAGCCTGTCATTTCTTTAATCGTCATTTATTAAGCCTTAACCCAGATACAACGGAATATCGATTTCTTATTCGAGAATTAATTGAAGAATATAGACATCAAGAAATGTTTGGTATGGCAATTAAAAAATTAAAGGGACAGCCTATCTTACCAACTAGATTACATAAATTTTTTGGACATATAACGGTAAAGTACCTAAGGCCTTCTCTTGTGTTCATGTCCGTACTTTCAGTAGAAATGATGGCAGATATTTACGCCAAACACATTCGCAAAGACGAGAGAGTCTTTTCAGTACTGCGTAAATCATCTGAGCTGCATCATATCGAAGAAGGGCGTCACATATTTTATACAGAGGCTTGGCTTAAAAGATTTACGCATAAGGCTGGCTTCTTTAAAGCAACCATCTATAGTTTTATGGTTATGCTCAACATCTATTTCATGCGAACATTATATGTGAAAAAGAAATTTTTTGAGGATCTTGGTGTAGATAATCCGGACAAATATTATAAAGAAGCATTGAAGAATTATAAACAAAAATTTGCCGACCATTCTTTAAAGGCGTCAATAGAATTCGTCGAATCATTTAATGGTTTTAATTGGATAACCAAACCGTGGTGGAGAGGCTTATTAAAAGTAAAACGATGAAGGAAGTATATATCGCTGACCTCGCTATTTTCCTGCCAGAACAACAACTGGATAACCACGCCATAGAAGAACGTATTTTGGTAGGTGGTCATGCAATAAAAAAAGGGTTGATCAAAAAAATATTTGGCAATGAATTTCGACATTTTGCTCATGATGATACACAAGTAAGCGACCTAGCATGTTCCGCAGGCGAAATCATTGTAAAAAGAACAGCAACGAAAATTGATTTACTCATCTTTGCTGCTGCATCATCTGATCTAATTGAGCCAGCGACGGCCAATATTGTTCAACAAAAGCTAGGTCTGCATTGCGCGGCCATGGATATCAAGAATGCCTGCAACAGCGTAGTATCTGCAATGGAAGTTGCAACAGCCTATATCCGTGCTGGAATGTACTCCAATATACTAATCGTTAATGGTGAAAAATTAAGTCAGGTTATAAACTTTAACCCTAGAGATAATCAACATTTAATGAAATGTCTGCCAGGCTATAGCCTAGGTGATGCAGGGGCAGCACTATTAATTAATGCAAGCGGTGGCAGTAAAATTCATTTTCAAAAGGCTATGACATGGGGCCTACATTGGGACCTTTGTACAGTTGCTGGAGGTGGATCAAGATATTTCAGAAATTCTGACAAGTATTTCTTTGAAGGAAAAACATCTGAAATGAACGATGTATTTGAGACCGAAGCTCTTCCCTATGTATTGCGTTGGATACAAGAAAGTAAATGGGATATTGACGATATTGATTGCCTAGCTTGTCATCAAGTATCTGTAACCTCTACTCAAAATATTGCAAATGCTCTCGGTGTTCCTTATACAAAATGCATAAGCACTTTTGAACGCTATGGCAATACTGCAGCGGCATCGATACCATTAGCATTACACCAAGCAGTTATAGATAAACAACTAAAAAAAGGAGATCAACTCATGATCATTGGTTTAGCCGCCGGTATCAGTATCTCCATCCAACTGGTGACATGGTAATCGAATTAAAAGAAAGTCTATTTTTTAAGATGCTCTCGCAACTACCGCCTTCGAAAAAGTTATTGGTAGAAAACGAAAAAGTATTTACCGCCGACGAACTTATACAGGGCAGTATCAATTTAGCAAAACAATTAAAACGGTCGAAGGTGCAAGAAGGAGATCGTGTAGTTATTGCTCTAAGACCTGGAGCCGAATTCCTCATGTTGATGTATGCCAATATGTTGGTTGGCACAATTGTATCTATCATTGACCCTGAAATGGGACGTGATAATTATCGTGCAAAACTCCAACAATTTAAGCCCCAACATGCTTTTGTAGATAGCAGGTTGATCCTATTAAATGAACATCCAATCATTCGTTACTTACTCGCTCGTTTAAAACCTACCCTACCCTTGTTTCCAAAATCTATCGGAGCCAACATCTTTACTTTGGGCAAAAAGTTACCTATTTTTTCAAAACATATTCATCTTAACTATCGCAGAAAAACGAATGCTCGAATAAATATTACCGAAGACACAAAGGATACATCAGATTTTTTGATTACCTATACAAGTGGTACTTTATCTGAACCAAAAGGTGTTGTTCACACCTACGCTAGCCTAAATCAAACAATGACTCTATTAACTAATTTGTTATACGAAAAGGGTGACGAACGCATAGCCACACATTTACCACACTTTATGCTACTCGGAGTAAATGCAGGTCGTGAAGTATACCTGTGGGATAATGAGTTGACCCCAAGTCAGAAAATTGCATTCATTGAAAAGCATCAAATCACTACCATTTTCGGTCCTCCAAGTGACTTCGTGCCAACTATGAATTATCTAAGAAATGAAGAGGCTCATTTTCCAGAATGCATAAAAAATTTCTATTTTGGTTCAGCACCTGTTCATGCTTCTTTTCTTAAAAAAATAGAAACTGTAGCCAATAACGCTCGTCTGAATTGTCTTTATGGTATGACCGAGAACTTAATGGTTTGCATACAAGATGGTAGCGAAAAAATAAACTATACGGGAAGTGGAGACCTTGTTGGTAAGCCATTTCCTGGTGTAGAACTACATATAGGCTCTGATGGGGAAGTAGGAGTTGACTCAAACCAAAAATTCAAAAATTACTGGAACATAAGTGATTCCAATAAAATTCACTGGAGTGGAGACCTTGGCAAAATAGATGAGCATGGAAATTTGATATTAATAGGTCGTAAGAAGGATATGATTATCCGAGGTAATTTTAATATCTATCCTGGACTTTATGAACCGACCATAAATAAAATACCGGGTATTACTGAAGCTGTCTTAATTGGATTATATGATCCTAAACGTGAAGATGAAATAGTGTACTTAATCATAGAAGGTGAAGAAAATTTGAAAAAAGAAGATATTTTATCTTTAATTACCCATGGGAAATTTTCTATTGATAAAGAGGCCTTGCCAGATCAAGTTATTTTTAAACAATTGGAACGATTTGGACGGCAGAATAAAGTAGATAGAAAAAAAATGCGCCTTCAGCTTGAGAAGGAAACAGTATGGTAAAAGTATTGGTTACAGGGGCAAGTGGATTTGTAGGAGGTCAAGTCGTAAAACAACTTGCTACAATGCAGCACATAAAAGTGCTTGCCACAGGTCGACGAAATTGCCCTGATGAAATCAAACAACTTGGAATAGAATATATTCCTATAGATCTGAACATGTTAGATCAAAACTGGTCATGCGATATTTGTATTCATTGCGCTGGTTTGGCTGAGGATACGTCAAGCTTCGAAGAACTAACAGAGCACAACGTACATGGTACTGAAAATTTGATCCGTCATTTGGAAAATTGCATCATGTTCCTTTACATCTCATCGGCATCAGTGTATAATTTTAAGAAATTTTCGATAGCGAGAGAAGTTGATGCCGTACTTACACCCGACATTTCAGATTACGGTAGGACTAAATTAAAAGCAGAAGAAATAGTGAGGGAATCAGGTATAAACTCCATCTACATTTTACGACCTCGTGCCATATATGGCCTAGGTGATCAAAAATTATACCCTCGCATCATGAGTCGATTAAAAAAGGGATACTTTATTGTGCCCGGTAATTTAAGCGTTTCAAATTCTCTTACACATATTGATAATCTTGTTGAATGCATAAAATTATGCATCCAAAATAAAGAGCAAGGAGTTAAGATTTACAATGTAGCAGATGCAAGAAACTATAACCTACGAAATGTTTTCAGAGCATTGGGTGAAAAAGAATCGACCAATGTTAAATTCTTGTCCATACCGATTCCTTTAGTACATGGGCTTGTTCGTCTTGCAGCATTTTTTAATATATCAATCGCATTGACTAAACAGTCCATTGATTATGTCACCTTGCCATCAGAACTCGATATCGCCAAAATTAGAAAGGAATTGAGGCCAAAACTGCAATATGATTTAGACGATTTTTTGATGGAATAAACCCATTTATCCCCCCTTTTAAATACTAAAAGTAATCCATCGTTCGATCATTAGAATAAATAAATAGCAGTCGAAATATTTATTTAATTAGGATTCCTTACTATATTTGTCCTATCAATAACAATAAAACATACAAAATGACAAAATCAATTTTCTACCATGCTGGTTGTCCAGTATGCGTAAGTGCAGAACAAGAAATCGTGAACCTTATTGGCGAGAACAATGTAGAGATTGTTCATATCGGTGAAGAACGTCAGCGTATCTTAGAAGCAGAACAAGCGGGCATAAAATCAGTTCCAGCCCTGCTTACTCCAACAGGTAATGTATTACACTTAAACTTTGGTGCTTCCATGGAAGATGTAAAAGGATAAAAAAATTTAATCTAACTAGTTAGGATTCCTTATTTATTTAATCTCCTAACTAGTTTAAAAATTAAAAAAATGAAACAATTGATTCTATTGGCCTTAGCCATTTTTACAACAATACAAGTTATTGCTTGCGATAACTGCAAAAACTACAACAACGATGATTTCCAGGTTAAAAGTGTACGTGTAAAACACCTACCCGAAATAGCTGCCACGGTTTGGGAAATTACGGTAAAGGGAACAGCAGGAAAAACAACACCCACACCAGCAGGACAACTAAATGGAGCCCCAGTATTAGGGTATGTATTCCCCACGACATTAAAGTCAACAGATGTAGGTTTTGGTACCACAGAGGGTATCGTTGCTCTTGCCCTAACCTCCCACCCTGATTTTGATGACACCCCAATTTGGGATGAAAATCAGGATCGCAATTATACAAACGATGGAATTGTTTGGCATCCGCATTGGGTTGTTTTAGTAAAAGACAAACGCGTTGCTGGCGGATTAGCTGTAAAACAATTTAAGAAAGGAGATCAGAGCGTCATTTTACCTCCAACTAATCCAGGTATGCCCATGTATATGGATTCTCCCGGATTCCAAGTTATTACAAAGGGCAATACAATAAGAGTCGTTGTACCAGACTATCGTATAAACAATAAAACCGATTTCTCTTATGATGGTGTAGGAGCTTATATGCAGGTAAATACAGAAGATAAACAAAAACCTATGCTCGGTGTTTATAAAGTCTATACAATTGCAAGCGGTAATTTGTCCTTACCATACAAGGTAAAGTAAGCATGTTTGCCCTGTAAAGTTAGGATCCCTATCTTTACAGGGCTTTTAACAAAAAAGATGAAATCACCCTTTGATCAAAAAGAACAAAAAATTGAGAGTAAGATTGTCGTGGCCTTAGAACGAGTTTCTGAGGCCTTCAGAGTTTTACTTTGGAATGAAAGTAAAGAAAACGCATTAAGCCCAATTCAAATTCAGATCTTGATTTTTATACAATTCCATTCGTCTGAAAAATGCAAAGTAAGTTACTTGGCGACCGAATTCAACATGACTAAGGCCACTGTTAGTGACAGCGTAAAAGTTCTACTAGCTAAGGAATTAGTTACCAAAGAAACTGATCCAGCCGATGCCAGAAGTTATAGTTTATCTCTAACACATCAAGGTAAAAAAATAGCGAGAAAAACATCGCTCTTTGCCTCTTCTATAGAGAAACCGATTGATGAACTAACTAAAGAACAAAAAAACGTAATGCTTAATGGATTGCTCAAATTGATTTATGATTTGAATAAATCAGGTATCATCACTGTTCAAAGAATGTGTTTTACCTGCTCCCACTATCGACAGGATAACGGAATTCATTATTGCACCCTCCTAAAAAGGACACTAGCTGAAAACGAAATACGAGTAGATTGTCCTGAACATGAAACAGAAGTAGCTGTTTAGGTATGAAGTAAAAGATCAAGTATTTTAAAACTTTTTCCTATCTCATTGGTATTATCCGTAACTACCATAAAACAGAGGGTTCATACTAAGAAATACAATCAGCACATTGGCCCGTTAACAACAGCTCCGCAGAATCTATTTTGTGATTCGGAACAGAAGGAATGGTCATGCTAATCGTTAGGCATTCCGTCTTACCACAGTCCCGACATTGAAAATGGGGATGGGCATCTGTATGCTGTGAAGATGAACATCCCTTGCATTTAGCACACCATTTCAATCCATCTTTTCCTATAAAGGAATGCAGTTCACCTTCATCTTCTAAGCGCTCCAAAATTCGATATACCGTGGTCTTATTCATTTCTTGTTGAAGCCGCTCTACAAGCTCTACCACTGATATGGCTTGATTTGTTTCTTCAAACACCCCAAGTAAAGTTTTTACAGATTTAGTCTTTCTAATGATTCCCACAAGATAAAATTAATGCAACTTAGTTGCAAATACAAATTTATTCTATACATTCGCAACTTAGTTGCATTAAGAAGATATAAATGAAGGAACATACATTAAGAATGGATACTATCGGAATTGTGGCCAGCGTATTATGCATGATTCATTGTATTGCAACACCTTTCTTATTTATAGCTAAAGCCTGTACCGCAGCTTGTTGTGCCGATGCCCCTGTATGGTGGCAAACTATTGATTACATTTTCATAGTTATATCATTTGTCGCTATTTTCTTTGCGACTAAGAACACGACCAAAAAATGGATTAGCATTGCCTTGTGGAGCAGTTGGACACTTCTATTATTAAGCATACTAAACGAAAGACTCCAGACTGGATTACTCCCTGAGTTATTTATTTACCTCCCAGCACTGGCCATAGTAGGACTTCATTTTTACAACCTAAAATACTGTAGATGTTCAACAGAAACATGTTGTGCAACAGTCCAATAAGCTCTACAAGTCTCCATATCAACAACTACAATAAAAGAAAGAGTTTAAGTATAACTTCCCATAACTACCTAAATTAGCACTTAAAGCAAATCAATTACAATATATTCTTTATCCATTAATAACAATCCATCATGAAATACATATTACATATTACGCTCTGCTTTTTGACAATATGCTCATATGCACAGGACAATACCCCCTACCAAAAACCACCTAAAGAGATCCTAGATCTAGTAGATGTTCCGAGAGCGCCCAGTGTTCTGCTCGACGAACATAAAGAAAATATGATATTACTTTATAGGAATTCGTATAAATCTATTGAAGAACTATCCAAAGAAGAATTGCGATTGGGCGGTTTACGTATTGACCCAAAAACGAATATTGGAAGCAGGGTAACCTATTTCAATAATATCAAAATAAAACACCTTGATAAAAAAGGAGCGCGCATACTCCAAGTTAAGGGTCTACCGAAAAATCCTAAATTGACCAACTTTCGTTGGTCACCCGATCAGAGCAAAATAGCCCTAACCAATACTACAACAAATGGTGTAGAAGTTTGGGTGCTTGACATTGGTTCAGCCTCAGTTTCAAAAATTACACCCGCCAATGTAAATGCCAATGTGGGTGATGTGATCAACTGGTTCGAAGATGGGAGATCTCTATTAGTCAAAGTAGTGCCGGAGAATAGAAAGAGTTTAATAAATACTAAAACGGCGACTCCAACTGGACCCACCATTTCGGTCAACGATGGAAAAAAAGCTCAAAACAGAACCTATCAAGACTTGCTTAAAAACAAAAATGACGAGCACAATTTTGAACAACTAGCACGATCTGAGCTATATAAAGTTTCATTGAATGGCTCAAAAGAAAAATGGCTGAACAATGATATTTATACCACAATCACTTTTTCACCTGACGGTAACTACGTGCTTGTGGTAACAGTCGAAAAACCTTTTTCATACTTAGTTCCTTACAGGCGATTCCCTTCAAAAACAACTATTTACACAAAAGAAGGTAAGAAGATTGAAACTGTTCTGCGCGTTCCGTTGATTGAAGATCTTCCCAAAGGTTTCATGGCCGTAAGAACTGGAAAGAGAAACTTTCGCTGGAGAAGCGATAAACCTGCAACTTTAATTTATGCTATGGCATTAGATGGTGGTGACCCGGAAAATAAAGTAGCATATCGCGATGAGGTATTCCAGCTAGAAGCTCCGTTTAACACGAATGGAAAAAGTATATTAAAAACGATTAATCGGTTTAGTGGAATATCATGGGGTAACAATAATGTCGCCATTGCATATGACTATTGGTGGAATACAAGAAATACAAAATCCTACATTTTTAACCCCTCCGATGTTTCAAAAAAACCTATTCTGCTTTCAGATAGGAATTACCAGGACAGATATAGCGACCCTGGAAGTTTTGTAACCGAGCGAAACGCTATGGGCAGTCGTGTATTAACTATTATGAATAATCAAGCGTTTTTAATTGGTGATGGATATACTAAAAAAGGACAGTTTCCATTTGTGGATCGCGTACATCTAAAAACTCAGAAAAAGAATCGTATCTATCAATCTGAATATACAGATAAGGTTGAAGATATTAGAAATTACGACCCTAAGAAAAACGAGTTATTGGTAAGGATTGAATCACCTACGGCGTATCCAAACTACTATTTTAAGAACGCTAAAAATGGAAAACTATCTCAGGTAACCCATTTCGAAAATCCATTTAAAAGTATTCAGGACGTTCACAAAGAAGTCATTAACTACAAACGAGAAGATGGTTTAGATCTTTCCGGAACCTTGTACTTGCCAATTGGATATGATAGAAACAAAAAGGAAAAGGTTCCCATGATTTTATGGGCTTATCCAACGGAGTTTAAAAACAAATCTAGTGCAGGGCAAAGTACCAAAAACCCCAATGCGTTCACTTATCCTTACTATGGCTCTATGATTTATTGGGTTACTCGAGGTTATGCTGTATTGGATGATGCATCATTCCCTATAGTAGGAGAAGGAGATGAAGAGCCTAATGATTCTTTTAGAAAACAACTGGTAGCAAACGCCAAGGCTGCCATTGATGCAGTTGACAACATGGGGTATATTGATAGAAATAAGGTAGCCGTAGGAGGTCATAGCTATGGAGCTTTTATGGTAGCCAACTTACTCTCCCACTCCAACTTATTTGCAGCAGGAATTGCGAGAAGCGGAGCTTACAATAGAACATTGACTCCATTCGGTTTCCAGAGTGAACAAAGAAATTATTGGGAAGCACCTGAAGTATATAATACCATGTCTCCATTTATGCACGCTGAAAAAATGAACCAGCCCTTACTGCTTGTTCATGGAGAAGCTGATAATAATTCGGGTACTTACCCTATGCAAAGTGAACGTTACTTTAATGCTCTTAAAGGCCTTGGTGCTACCGTACGTCTGGTTATGTTGCCAAAAGAAAGTCATGGCTATCGCTCTAAAGAAAGTATTCTTCATTTATTGTGGGAACAAGACCAATGGCTTGAGAAGCATGTAAAAAATAAAAAAACTAATCGCAATTAAAGGAAGGAAATTGATTATACGAATGTCTTAATTTTTTCCTCTTCTTGTTTGTTCTCTGCTTAAGTTAGGTTGGCTGAATAAGAACTATGACTAAAACAATTTCGTCTACTGGCAATGGCTGTTCTGGAATCTAGATGTTAGCTGGATCTTAGCTCGTTCTACAATTTCGAAAAGATATTCCATTGTCGATTTAAACACAGGATTGAAAGTCTTTAACCACTTTGTTATAAATCCAAATGTGCTATGGGATCTTTTAAATGAGTCAACAGCGTATTAGATTCTCCCTTCGCGTGTAAATGGACTGTATTTGTTTGATCCGAGAAGCTTTCAAAGAGTAACCTGTTTTCAATGGTTACTTTTTTCAACTTCTTTATACCTATATATTCCAGATATACATAGGCCAGATCTCTCTCGCATTCGTAACCGACTAATTTAAATTGTCTTTTACGCTCATTCACACTAAGCTTAAAATATTCTTGAAAATACGCTTCAATTGCCTTAGAATGCTTGCCGATATTATCCGGACAGAGATGAATAGCTCGACCATGATGTTGAGTCAGCGATGTTTCAAAATCATTAAAAAACAGTTCAACGCTAACTTCAATTACCTTTCGATCTTTTTTCCAATGTGCTTCTGCTATACTGGAATGAAGTGGATGGGGCGCAAAGGAGGTATTTAAACCTAATATAATTCCGAGTAGAAAGAGCTTTATCCCGGTATTCTTCATCTTATCCCGTTGTACAACCATTCGTAATAATCCCTACAATTATACACCTTTTCAGGTTATTTTTGGAAGCCAAAATCCACTTATGAAAAAAAGTCTAATTCTCACTTTGTTTTTTGCGACAGGTGTATTCTTTTCATTCGCTCAAGAAAACATCAACACTAATAAATTTAGACAGCTTTATAACGAACTACCTACACCGAATGCCTATCGTTCCGCCGATGGACAACCTGGCCCATGGTATTTTCAGAATACGGCGGATTACAAAATAGACATAGAATTAGATGATGCTAAACAAATTTTGTACGGCGCTGAAACCATTACCTATACGAATAACTCAAAGGATCATTTAAGTTATATCTGGTTACAACTCGATCAGAATGTAAGAGCAAAAACCAGTGATACAAGAAAAATCAGCACACAACAGCTTAGCAAACGTACGGCCTTTAGCACCTTAGAATATGCATTTCACCTCGACGAATATGATGGTGGATTCAAAATAGAGGCAGTAAAGGATGCATCTGATAGGGACTTGAAATATAGTATCATCAAAACCATGATGCGAATTAATTTGCCTGAAACACTCAAACCAGGAGGTAAGGTATCGTTTTCTGTAAAGTGGTGGTACAATATCAACGACCGAATGAAAATCGGCGGCAGAAGTGGCTATGAATATTTCGAAGAAGATGACAACTACCTCTATACCATTGCCCAGTTTTACCCAAGAATGTGTGTTTATAATGAAGTGGAAGGCTGGCAGAACAAGCAATTCTTAGGTCGTGGAGAATTCACCCTTCCCTTTGGTAATTATGAAGTCAACATTAAGGTGCCCAACGATCATCTCGTAGCTGCAACAGGTGAGTTGCAAAATACCGCTAGCGTGCTTTCAGCGGAACAACAAGAGCGATTTAACAGAGCAAAAAAATCTACGGAAAAACCTGTTTTAATCGTTACGCAAGAAGAAGCTGAAGATAATGAAAAGGAAAAGGCGAAAGGCTCGAAAACTTGGACCTATAGTGCGAACAATGTTCGTGATTTTGCCTTTGCAAGCTCCCGCAAATTTATGTGGGATGGTATGCTTGCCAAAGTAGGAGAAAAAGAGGTATTGTGTATGTCTTTCTATCCTAAAGAAGGTAATCCGCTTTGGGAAAAATATAGTACTGAACTAGTAGCACACACCATCAAAACCTATTCTAAATACACAATAGACTATCCCTATCCCGTAGCTCAAAGTATTCATGCTAACCATATTGGTATGGAATACCCTATGATCTGTTTTAATGGAGGAAGACCAGAAAAAGACGGTACATACTCTGAGGGAACAAAATATGGAATGCATGGTGTGATCATTCATGAAGTTGGACACAATTTCTTTCCGATGATTATTAACTCGGATGAACGCCAATGGACTTGGATGGATGAAGGATTAAATACCTTTGTACAATATCTTACTGAACAAGAGTGGAGCGACCATTATCCATCGAGACGAGGACCTGCTGATAAGATTACGGGTTATATGAAAGGAGACAAATCAAGAATTGCTCCTATTATGACAAACTCTGAATCGATTTACCAATTTGGCAATAACTCTTATGCAAAGCCAGCAACCGCACTGAACATTCTACGTGAAACTATTTTGGGACGAGAACTATTTGACTATGCGTTTAAAACCTATTGCCAAAGATGGGCCTTTAAACATCCTTACCCCGCTGATTTTTTCAGAACAATGGAAGATGCCAGTGGGGTCGATTTAGATTGGTTTTGGCGTGGCTGGTTCTTTACAACGGATCACTGCGATCAAGCCATTGAGGACATTGTATGGTATAGGATCGATACCAAAAACCCTGATGTAGAAAAAGCCTTGACTAAGAAAGAAGATGCTGCACGCCGACAGTTTATTGGAGACATAAGAAATGCCAGCTCACTTACTCCCCTTATGAATCAAAAACCTGAACTAGCAGAGTTTTATGATGATCCTAAACAGAAATATAGAGTTAATCGTTTGGACCGAGAAGATTACAAACGTTATTTAAATAGCCTGACGGACGGCCAGAAAAAAATCCTAAAATCAGGACTGAACTTCTACCAGCTTACCATAAAGAACTACGGTGGGTTGGTCATGCCAATTATTCTTCGATTTACCTTCCAAGATGACAGTCAAGAAGTGGTGCGTATACCAGCCGAGATTTGGAAAATGAACCATGAGGAGGTGACTAAAGTTTTCCATTTTGAGAAAGAGGTCAGGCGTATTGAATTGGACCCTTTTCTTGAAATTGCGGATACTGAAAAATTTAACAATTATTGGCCAAGGGAAGTATTACCTACTCGTTTTGAATTGTACAAAAGCAATAGCGACGGTAAGGGAAGTGAAAATCCGATGCAACGTGAACGTAGAGCAACTCAATCAAAAAAATAGTTTACTACCCGAGAGCTTAATTAAAGTAACCGTACAATGCGCTAGGTGACCAAATACCGAAAGTACAAACCGAGTGAGGAAAGTATCCATCTTACTTAATAGATAAATGTTATCATAGATAGTATTATCCGTTGAATAGCAACAAGGTATCAAAGGATATAAAATGCTCTTTCAACTACTCATTGGATTGGATTTATAATCTATCCAAAGCAAATTTTAAATTTCCTATTTAGAAGATGATTTTAACACAATTGATTTCATTTTTGACAGCGGTAAAAATACTTTAGTCTTTTTAGAGGACTATGAAAAAGTTACTTCTCTTTTTCTTACTTATAGTGGTGTTCAAAGTAAGTGTTGGACAAAAAACAACCAATAGATATGGTTTGTGGTTTATACCTTCATACGCTAATAATATCTATGGTATCTCCATTGGTATTTTAGGGTCTGACGTCTTATGTGATAAACCATATATTCAAACTTCGAATGGTGTTAACCTTCAAATTATTGGACAGGGCATAATGCAAATGTTCTATATTGGCAATAAGTCATTTATAAATGATTTTGTTACTTCAACCGAATACCGAAGCCGTAGACCAGTAATCCATAACGGTCTTCTTTGTTCTGTTTTTGGTACTTTCACCGACGAAATAAATGGAATTTCTATTTCGCCATTTATGAGTATGAACGGAAAAGTTAATGGTGTTAGTGCTAATTTACTCTGGAATATGAATATCAAAACCAATGGATGTTCAATTGGGATAATAAATCATTCAGCCCAAACCAATGGTATTCAAATTGGACTATTTAATAGAGCAACTCGGTTAAATGGTCTTCAAATTGGTTTGTGGAATGTCAATGCTAAAAGAAGCCTACCCATAATCAATTGGAGTTTTAATAGAAAAAAGAAATAATTTCAACTCCCCTAATTCTCTCGATCTCAACTTCAATATTGAATGCCTTCGGCCAGATGATGTGCTCGAGTATTGTTTGATGCCTCTAAGTCTACTATCGTTCGAAACACTTTAAAATTCTATCGTAGGCACGAGCAGATAAATTCAATCGCTCTATTGCGGTCTTCAATAAATTTTGTTCGGCTTGATTTATCCGACAAAGTTCGCAGAATTACCTACTACTCATTTGTAGTAAATCGTTCTAAATAATATGTTTTGCTGCTATTATATTACGAGCTGTGCCTTTTACCCGAACATTCGCACAGAAAATTTGCAACAGCTTTTTGAAGTTCTTTATACCTCGTTGCTCATCATCTACTATTAACACTCTTATCATGTTATGGGTATTCTAACTATAATGGTCGTACCTGATGGCGATCCATCTACTTCATTCATTTTATTGACGACTTCCAGGGTTATATCTTCTCTCAAAACAAGCTTATAAGCGTTTAGTCGATCTTCATTTAATGACAGCCCTTTGGACTGATAAATACCGTGTTTAGATCGTTTCTCACGAATGCCCACGCCATTATCCTCTATATGGCATACGATAAAATCACTTTCCTTCCTGAACGAAATCCTCAACTCTCCATTACGTTCTTTTGGAGCTAATCCATGTCGTATGGCGTTTTCAACATATACCTGCAGTAACATGGGCGGGATAATGATGCCTCTTATGTCAATCTTTTCATCTAACTCAATGGTATAATTAAACAAATCGTCAAAGCGCAATTTTTCCATCTCAATATATGCTCTTAAATATTCGATTTCTTCCTCGAGTGTTATATGATCTAAGGAAGAAAAGTTTAAAGTCTGACGAATAAGTTTTGAAAATTGCGCGATGTACTCATTTGACTGCAGCATATCTCCATCGTTCATAATACTTTGAATCGCATTGAGGCAATTGAATATAAAATGTGGGTTCATCTGTGCTTTTAGAGCTTGTATCTTCAACTCGGCAAAATTCTTTTCTAAGGCTAGTTTTACTCTTTTTCTCTTTAACCATATACTCAATACAAGTAAAGACAAACACACTGCAACGATAAAAATAGCTAGTTTGAACCAGTCTGTTTGCCAAAAGGCAGGTCTAACATAAAAGCTTAGAACAGTTTTCTTTCCTACCAACTCACCTGCTTCGGTAGCGTTCGATAACTCAAAATGATAGGATCCTGGAGCTGACAAATTAAACTCACAGGAAGTGGAATTGGTATAATGCCACATATCCCCAAGCTCTTTTATTCTGTATGCAAAATTATTTATGGCAGGAAAGGTTAGTGAAGAAAAAGAAATGGAAATATGCTTTTGTTCGTTACGCAGTGATAACGAATCTAACGATAACTCTTGTCCGCCTGCCTTAAAAGACATTATATAGGGTGCCCTGCGCTTGTTCAAGCCAGATGGCTTCATATCTATGCTATGCATGGCATCATTCGTACTAACAATAAGCATGTTATCCTCAATCCAGGCTTTATTAACGAAGCTGTTCAACAATCCGTTTTCAGCACCAAAACTGGTGATTCTAGTGATCCGCAATGAACTCTCGATTAGATCATAATGCACAACCGTTACTCCTTTATTGGTAGCAACAATCAGTTTGTTGCTATCTACCGTAATATCATTCAACGTATTACTCTTAAGGCCTTTCGTTTCATCCAGTGCGCATACAATTTCACCATTGAGCAGCGCTTTAATCTTGTTGAGTTCCAACACCCAAATAACTCCGTTTTGATCCTTTCGTACTTTTAAGATTCTCCCTTTAATTTGATCATAATCTTTGACCTTATCCCATTTACTTCCTTCCCTTCTTAAATGTAATATTCCATTCAGGGTTCCCGCAAATACTTCATTTTTATCTTCACCAAAACAAACTGATGTTGTCCTTATCCCAACCATATTTTTTTTTACGACTCCGCCTTCTTTTGAAAAAAATCCTGATTTGGTTCCCAGTAGGACTGTACCGTCGAGCACATCAAAATCCTTTAGTGAACCATAATACGGAAGTTTCATATCTTCTATGGCCCGAGAGCTTGTGTCATAAACTACCAGCTCTATATCATTATCTGTGAGGAAATATATTTTACTACCTACCGTCTTTGTGGCTCGAATACGACCAAATTCAGTCCCATCTGTTCCTTGAAAAAGCACTTTTTTCTCCTCCCCTTTATATTGATATAATTTATTTCCCTGCATAGAATATGCATTGCCCAACAGGTATACACCATTAGGTATGATATTATGGGTAAGGGTACTGATTCGTCGGTTATGTGGAAATAGGAACAAGCCCTTATCTTTCGTAAAAGCCCATAAATTAGATTGTCGATCAACGCTTATTCCATTTATCTTCTCTACGTAGTCGAACCTATGAAACAAGCTAGTTTCAGTCAAATCCAGATTAGCAGACATCAGACTGTTCTTTTGAGTAAAAAAAATTTGATCTTTAGAGAAAGCTAGGGCAACAGGGTTGCTTCTGACTTTTCTTGAAACAACTTTTTCCATTCTTCCGTTGGCTAGCGCAAACCTGCTTATTGAAAAATCGCCCGGATTCCAAAGCTCATCATCAAGCCATATCATAGCATTTTCTATTGAAAAAAAATACCCCTGGTGATACCCTATTAACTCAGTACTTCTGTAAGAAAATTCAGTCGTATCAATTTTTCCATCAGGAGAAATGGAGTACATCCTATTACTAAGCAATACATATAAATACTTTTTATGGTAAATGAGTCTATTAATACGTCGGACCCCTTCCAATTTCTTAATAATGATCTGATTATTTGAAATTATAAAAAAACTATCACACAACGGTTGATGGAAAACAATACTACCATCTGTAGAATGATCGAAATATACAAGTTTGGACTGATTAAGTAAGCCATTCAGTTTTCTTAATATTGGTCTATCTTCATCAGTATAAATCACACCATCTTTGTAACAGCCTATTTTTCCCCCAAAAAGTCTCAACCATATGTAGGCGTCCTGATCCATTCGACTGTTCAATATCTCATTATCCGGAAGACCCTGATTGATATTGAAGAGTTCGAATTGGTTACCATCAAATCGAATGAGACCATCTTTGGAATTAATGAGCATAAAACCATTGCTATCCTGTATACCGGTGTACAAGGTAGCCGAAGGGAGCCCATCTCTTGTTGTATAGTTGATATAGTGCTGACAACTTGCTTGCGAGCAGAATGCAACTAAGAATATCAGAAGAATATATTGAGTCAATTTCAAATGCTGGAAGAATTAATAACTTTCACTAATAATAAATCATCATCTATCAAAGGTATCTAACAAACAACAATCGGACTATTTTCCTGAGAAGTATGAATTAACAAGACTATATCATACCCTTATAGGCTATGACTAAGAACATAAGTTGTCCATTAAAGCACCTCCACTTGTAATAGGGTTAGATTATAGACGTCTACTAAGTATAGAAAAAGGAAATTGAATTTTATGTAACAATCCCTGTGGAAACTATGAAAGTTTATCCATCGTTTCTCACTACTATTTTATAAATCTTAGAATAACCATTAATTTCCAGTCTAATAAAGTACATACCACTATCTAGCCCATCTAACCTAAGCACATTTTTATTCTCTCTCAAGTCACTTTCATGTACAGATTTTCCACTTAAATCAAATATCGAGACCTTGGCCTTATTCAAATTGTCTGGAAGGGAAATATTAATAATTTGATTAGCCGGATTCGGATAAAGTTTTACTTCCAATTCATTGTTCATATCAGAAACACCAACTGGCCAACATGGCGTAATATCCACCCAATTAGAAGTACTTCCTGTCAAACCAAATTGATTCAGCGTGCCATGATTCATATTATTAGTTTCATCAGTTAAAGTGGTAATACTTGTATTGTTTCCACTGGCCAAACCTTGGTTAAATTTGTAATATGCAATTAGCCCTGTGGTATCAAACTGAGTATCTGGGCACATATTAGCTTGAATTTGTGCAGCGGACCTTGTCGTTCTCCAAATTCTTACTTCATCCATATTCCCTTCAAAAAAACCTGAATTTGGTCTATAGCCAATCGTCGTATTCGTATTCATATATTTAAAAGTATCTATACCACTACCGTCAAGATTCCCATCAATATATAGTTTGACACTCCCATTAGAATCGATTGTCCCCGCAACATGATGCCAATTACCATCTGCTACACTTTGACTAGAAAGTACCGAAACAAGAACAGAAGTACCAGATGCTTTCCACCAATTAAGTTTATCATTTCTCATTTCAAACTGAAAACGATAATCACCAGGAAAACTGTACTGACACACAATACAATCATCTTGGCTTTGGGGAGTCTTTATCCAAGATTCAATTGTATAAGGTGTATTACCATTATTAATATCAAACAATGGCTTCGATATATCTACATAATCATTTACTCCATCAAAATGTAACGAGCGACCTATTTGTGAAAAACAAGGGTTATCACACCCAATGAGTAAGGCTAGTATTAAAGCATATTTATTTAAAAAATAGGATGATCTTCTAATTTTCATAATCTGTATAATTCTTAGTGATAGCTAATATACTAAAAGCAGGTTACGAATTAATGAAAAAATTCTAAGTGCGATTCTTTTCTTTATTATCGTGACAATTTCTAAAGAAAAAACGAATTGGATTAAAATATAGCTCCTTTAAGATCAATTAATATTTCTTCTAGTTTTAACTCTCATATATTAAATCTATCATTCTTGCTTCAGAAATTTAAATCCCATCTTCCTTGAACTTTGTTGGTTCCTATACGTTGATGCTCCGGTAATCCCTAACTTCCCCAATTCTCTCTATCCAAACTTCTGTATTGAATAGCTTCGGCAAGGTGGTGCGCTTGAATATTTTCTGATTGCTCTAGATCGGCAATCGTACGAGACACTTTAAGAATACGATCATAAGCACGTGCAGAAAGGTTCAGACGCTCCATAGCGGTCTTTAATAAATTTTGTCCAGCTTGGTTTAGTTGACATTGTTCTCTCAATTGCTTCGTACTCATTTGTGCATTGGCGTACATGCCTTCCATTTTTTCATAACGCTTGGCCTGAATTTCTCTGGCTGCGACCACGCGTTCTCGAATATCATCGCTTTTTACCTTACTACGTTCCTGTGTATTCAACTCTGAAAAGGGAACTGGCGTAACCTCTACATGCAAATCGATACGATCTAATAAAGGGCCCGATATTTTGTTTAGATACTTCTGGACGCTTCCGGGCGGGCAAGTGCATTCCTTTTCTGGATGATTAAAATAACCACAGGGGCATGGTTTCGTTACCCATTTTTCAGTGCGAGTCTCACGGCTCGCAGACCAACGCCTGCGGGCATTCCAGAGGAATGCCGTACTTTGGGCGACCATATACGTAAGGCAAGAATAGAGCGTGGGGAATACCAAACGGACCTCGCGAAATTGTTTCGTGTTACCCCTGATACGGTTACCTGTTGGGAATTAAACAGGAATAAGGTGGGACGTATAAACTACCCTGTTATCAAAAGGTATCTTGGTTATCTTCCCGAAGAATACGAATTGACAGAATTAGCTTATAAACTTGTTTATTACCGTTGGAAGCACGATTTATCCATGCAAAGGCTTGCTAAAATTATTGGCGTTGATTATACCTGTATTCAAAGTGCAGAACATGGTAAAGAGAATTTCCAGAAACGCACACTCAATAGGATTACAACTTTTTTCAATATCACGAAAGTGGTATAGGAAACACTGGCAATTAATTTTACCTTTCGCAATAATATGAAATGGTCAAAACTCAAAATCCTAGGAAAGAACAGAACTATTCTTGGTATATCGCTCTTTCTCACGGTTATACCTTTGTTGTATAAAATTCAAGAATTTATTGAATCAATAATAAACAGCGCCGTTTATCCTCCGGTGCATTTTAATTCACCGTTTTCATGGGGGATACTTTTCTTTGCTGCCATTTGCTTCAACTTAGGAATATTCTTATTCCGGTTATTTTGTCCTGATTTGATTTTCAAATATGACAATTATCGTGATTATCAAAACTCGGGAAAAAATATTTTCCAGTTCCATGATTATCTAAATAACCTTATAAACTTAAAGAATTTTTTTTCAGAAGAAGAGGTTGATAAATGGGAAACAGCAGGTGATATTCCTACTCAAGCCAAGATTATACGAACATTTAGATATTCAGAAAAACTTAACCAGTACTTAGATTATCAAAGATCTTATAATAGTTTATTAAAAGAAAAGGCGGATTGGTTTGAAGGATATAAAAGAATGCCTACGGACCCTGAATTAAGATTTGTAAATCTATGGCATACGGTGTTCAAGGCTATAGATAAGAACAATGGATTAATGAGGTGGTTAATTACTATTTTTTACGGTGCAGGAATACTATTGCTATTATTCCTCGCGCTACAAAACATTGTCTTTGTAATTAAACATATAATCTAAGAATTGAGTTAGTTCTGCACCCTGAAATATGCGTGTAATTTTTCTCTTTAAGCGCATATCGGTATAAATTAGCTAAAACTAACAATTCGGTTATTGCTGAGACAACCACCTTCCAAATAATTATGTAAATGGAATTCAACACAGATATAAAAATATTTTCAAGAGAATGGTTTAAAGTGTATTTCAAACCAGCTACGATACATAATAATTCGTTTTGGATTTTTATCATTTTTTTTGTTATAACTTCCGTTTTGATTTTCTTTCTTAAGAATAGAGTTGTTGAAGAATTCTGGAACGGAGTTTTGGTTGAAGCGACTGGTTTTCTATTTGATATATTCCTATTTGGAATATTATTTACAGTTTACGATTCAATATCGAATAAAAAAAGGTTAATAGAAAAATATAGAAATGAAATAGATTTCTTTAGAACCTGGAATTCAAAGGAATCTTCCCATAGAATTTCTGGAAATTTAAGGCTCTTAAACAAACAAAATATTTCTAAATTGAATTTAGAAATATGTAGAATGTCTGAATTAAATCTTATAGGAGTAAATCTGTCAGGCTCCTATTTTCATCATACTGAATTTGACTATATAAACTTTGCATGGTCTGATTTTTCGTCTTCAGAGATCATTTTTAGTGAATTCGATAATTGCACTTTCAATAATGTGAATTTTCAAGGTATCGTGATTGAAAAATCGTGTTCATATTTTCGAAACTGTTATTTGGCTGATTCAAATTTCAAAAACTCGAATTTAGCAGGAGTTAGTTTTAAAAATTGCATTTTGTCGGGAGCAGACCTCAGCAATTCAAATATTCATGGGACTTTATTTTCAAATTGTATTGTAGAAACGGAAGATTGGATAAATGAATTGAAAATCGACGAAAAATATCATTCAAAGTTAAACAATGAATACCTTATTGAAGAATATAAAGAAGACGAACATTCTATGATTCAATCGATAAGGGAGGATTATGGAAAATTTTGGATTAGGCACAAAGAGTTTAAAAAAACAAAAATGGTTTTCAATTTTATGCCGTTTAGAAACAACGAAACAACAGGTTACTTCATTGGTGGCTCTTAATATATAAAATTCTAAATCAAGTCATAGCTAATTGTAATAATCTTAAATATTGAAGAGTCTTTATTCTATAAATTAATATGCAAATTTTAATTGCTCTCGAATAATTAAATTTTTAGCAGAAACCGTTGAAAAATAGTGAAAGTTGTAAGACGTTAGATACGAGCTGCACATGCTATGTTAAACAAGGCAAGAACCATTTTCCAAAAGGTACTCATAATAAGATTGCTTCATTCGTAAGGAGAAGCTGACAGCTTATCCACCATAGTACTATTTATCTGCCAATTTCTCTTAAAAAAATCATAAAACTGCCAGTATGCCCCGCTTAGATAATTGGAATGAACTTTGACGCATAAATAATGACTCCAATTAATTGTTTATGAAAAAGTTTAAAATATTTACAGACGAAAGCTGCCTTAAAGATCAATTTCTTGGATATGGTGGCATGTTTATCAACGAATACCATTTCAATATTCTAGAAGCCAAACTTGAAAAATACGCAGAAGAAAATGGATATAAGGGTATAGAGTTTAGTTATAAAAAAAGCGGCAACAGCAATATTGATAGATACATTGGCTTTACCAATGTATTTTTTGATTACATAAATGAGTTTAGACCTCGAAGAAATCAAATCGCTGTTGATTTCCGCTCTCTTCTTCTCAACACGCATACGAACCCCTTACAGCTTACAGAGAAATCAGAAGAGGAAGGGTTCTATAAATTTTATTACCAATTCATAACAAAAAGCATATTCAATATTACCCGCCAAAAGGAAGACATTGAATTTGAATTGCATGTAGCCGATAAGCCAGATAGTTATCAATATAGAACCGAGATTTTGAATTGTACAATAGGTGGTTGTTTGAAGCAAGAATTTGGTAAGTATTGCCACCTTAAAGAAATTGAACGAGGCAAGCCAAAAGAATATAGAGTTCACCAGTTGGCAGACGTTCTCCTTGGTTGTGTTACATATAGATTCAACAAAAAAAGTAACAATAAAGAACCTCTCGTTGCGTACGTCGAAAGTCGAAATGGTAAACTTTTCGACGATTACAAACCTTGGGAACGAAAATTCAACGTTTGGGCTTTTAGTTCTACTGGACAAAAAAGGTGGGCGCCAAGGGCAAAAGGACACGCATAATCCAAAACTGGATACCATATAGAACATTTCCAATAATCATAAAACTTTCAAACTTGTAAATGAAATCATGGTTAAGAGATAACATAAAGAGAATATTCGTAGCATTATTTTTTTATTTCGTTTTCATTGCGGCGTTTTTTTACCACCCTGGAAACGAAAGGTATATAGGGTTCGTATTTCTCTATCTGGGCTTGTTCGTAAGCTCTAATCTACTTCCTGATACAAGATTTTTTACCGCAGTAAAAATGGCGATTGCATTTCCCGGGGTAATTATGATTATGTCTGGTCCTTTGGTACGTGGCATACCATCTTTGTAACAGCCTATTTTTCCCCAAAAAAGTCTCAACCATATGTAGGCATCCTGATCCATTCGACTGTTCAATATCTCATTATCCGGAAGACCCTGATTGATATTGAAGAGTTCGAATTGGTTACCATCAAATCGAATGAGACCATCTTTGGAATTAATGAGCATAAAACCATTGCTATCCTGTATACCAGTGTACAAGGTAGCAGAAGGGAGCCCATCTCTTGTTGTATAGTTGATATAGTGCTGACAACTTGCTTGCGAGCAGAATGCAACTAAGAATATCAGAAGAATATATTGAGTCAATTTCAAATACTGGAAGAATTAATAACTTTCACTAATAATAAATCATCATCTATCAAAGGTATCTAACAAACAACAATCGGACTATTTTCCTGAGAAGTATGAATTAACAAGACTATATTATACCCTTATAGGCTATGGCTAGGAACATAAGTTGTCCATTAAAACACCTCCACTTGTAATAGGGTTAGATTATAGACGTCTACTAAGTACCAACTATGCGTAGGCTCCTGCCTACGCATTAATAATAAAATTAAGCCTCTGGCTTTACCTAACTCCCCCAATTCTCCCTATCTAGAGAACGATACTGAATCGCTTCGGCCAGGTGATGCGCCTGAATGCTTTCTGATTGATCGAGGTCGGCAATCGTACGAGAAACTTTTAATATTCGATCGTACGCACGTGCTGATAAATTTAATCGCTCCATGGCGGTCTTTAAAAGATTTTGTCCAGCCTGATTCAACTGACAAAGTTCCCGTAGCTGTTTGCTGCTCATCTGCGCATTAGCATACATACCCTCATTACCTTCGTAACGCCTGGCTTGAATTTCCCTGGCCTCTATAACACGCTTTCGAATATCCTCACTCTTGACCTTGCTTCGCTCCTGTGTGTTCAATTCCGAGAACGGCACAGGAGTCACTTCCACGTGTAAATCTATTCTGTCTAGCAATGGACCTGAAATTTTGTTGAGGTATTTCTGCACACTCCCCGGCGGACAAGTGCATTCCTTTTCTGGATGATTAAAATAACCACAGGGGCAAGGATTCGTTACCCATTTTTCACTGCGAGTCTCACGGCTCGCAGGCCACAGCCTGCGGGCATTCCAGAGGAATGCTTTACTTTGGGAGACCACATACGCAAAGCGAGGATAGAGCGAGGGCAATACCAACCCGACCTCGCCAAATTGTTCCGTGTTACTACGAATACGGTAACAAGTTGGGAAATGAACCACACCGAAGTATGGCGTAAATACTATGTTGTTATTGAAAAATATCTCGGTTATATGCCCGAAGAGTTCGGATTGACAGATTTAGCCAAAAAGCTCGTCTCCTATCGCTTTGAGCATGATTTATCTATACAAGAGCTTGCGGATATTATTGGAGTAGATAATACCTGCGTTATTAGCGCAGAAAAGGGAAGTACTAACTTTCAAAAGTCTACATGGGCTAAGCTTAATAGTTTTCTGTCAGCTTAATATTCATTATTTTTGGTTTAGCCCTACATTCTATCTATTTATAGGGAAGAGTCATGTCAGAACAGGATAATACAGACAAGCAAGTAGAAAGTACATTAAAGTACAGTATTGAACAATTCGATAAAAGTATTTTATTTATTGCCTCAGGTGCTATTGGTATATCCTTTGCATTTATTAAAGACCTTGTCCCGTGCCTGTCTCTGGCTATATTCAAGGGCGGCCTGTTTATTTCTTTGGTAATGTTTAGCGTAGTGATTTTTCTTAATTTGGTCGGGCACTTTATTTCCACCTTGGGGTCTACTTGGGCAAGAAATAATTTTTCAATGGAAGCGGACGATTACAATAAAATAGTGAAAAAGTGGAATAGGCCAATTAGGATAATAAACATTACTACGATTGTCCTCATACTTATTGCTAGTATTTTACTCATGACTTTTATTTATAAAAACATATAGTATGTCGAAGAAAAAAATAGTGAAAAGAAAAGTACCTAAAAAGAATTCTAGCTCTAAGAAAAAAGCCACAAAGAAGGTTACCCAAAATAAAAAGGCGAATAAAAAAAAGAGTAGAGTAAAAAGGGCAGTTCATAAAAAATTAGGTTCAAGCTCTAGTTCGTCTGAAAGACTTGTCAGAAAAAAAGCCCAAAGGAAAAAACCTGTTAAGGACTTTGTCGCCGAAATTCCAGAAAAACCAAAAAAACCAAAAAAGTAAATTATGTCAAAGAAAAGCAGTACCCCCAAAACTAGCCAAACGCCTAAATCAACACCAAAGACTAAAGCAACGGGCAAAACACGTCAGAAAAATGTCGCTGAAATTCCAGCTAAACCAACTAAACCCAAAAAATAGACTATTGGCTTTCTATTGGTGCTGGTCATTACAGGGAAAATTATGAGCGATTAGTATATCTCTTTCAATTCGTTCTCGCTCTTGCTCGTTCTCAACTTCCATATAACAAATGCAGTCGGCTTGGTGTACACGAAAGGCGCACTCGTTATCTCTAATATGGTCAGCCAACCTTCCTCTTAAATTATTGGTTTGTCCGCAATAGACTAATTGGGCATTTTGGGGTAATAATCGAATAAGAATATATACAGCGCCTGTATTAACTCTTATATCAGCGTCATGTACCATGTACATATAATTAAATGAATATGACTGTCCCGAGTTTCCGTTTAAATCAAGTTGTTTTTGTATTCTCATAATTTAATTTTTTATATTCTCTTGGTTAATCGCGGTAAAACTGCTAACCGAAGAGTTTTTTACCATAAGCAAAATTAGTTCGTTACGCATGAAGTATTGCTTATTAAACAAATCCTCAGAAGCAAAAGCTTTGACAACAGAACTATCAATTTTGTAGTAGTCCATGATAGCCTTACTATTTTTCTTCCCAGTAATGATATAGTAATCGTTCTTTTTGAGTTTCGGAAAGAGCCTATCAAAATAACCTATATAGCAGGGATCAAAACACCCTTTAGGTGAAAGCAAAACAATTTTCTCCCGTTCTTCCGACAGGGTTGGTGCAAGGTGCTTGGTGTAGAAATTATTTGCTAGTTCTTTATCACTCTTCACCTTGCCCGCATTATCACAAGCGAACAACAAGACCAAGACAAGCACGATAAGGCTATAACTTAATTTCATAGATATAGAATTTACCACGCCTTGTTCCGTTAGCGCGTATCAGGAATTTATTTTTTCCGTATGGATAGATTGCATTAAAATCAGCCCCGCTTGCTGCCATATCTAACTCTCCGACATAGTTAAGCGCGCTATCAAGCACCACAAAACCCCACTCGATTTTATTATTGATATTTACACCCTCCTCATTCAGTTCGACAGGCTTTTGTTTACGAACAACAACACGCAAAAGAAAATTATCACACGCCACTAAATCGGTGTATTTGTCGCCCGCACGTTCCGCCTCGGTCAAGTACGCACGGTTGTCTGCCTTGCGATAGTCAAATGAGCTTGTGTAACCGCTAAAATCCTTTGCCCCTGCATAATACCCGTTTCCTCGTTCGCTCCCGTCATACATATATATTGAGTCAGCTTGTGCATACGACAGTACTATACCGTCCTTGTACTCCGCGCTATACATATCGCCGAAATCACCGAGAAATAGGTCTTGGTGTTTTGCAGGTATTTTCCCATAGAAGTCCTGAACGATTAAACTATCATTTTCAAGTTTAAGAGTAAATCGGTTGTTCTTTTTTGCGAAACTTGCTGAATCCTCGGCTGAATAGTATCTATTGCTAAGGGCAAAGACGAACTCGTTTCGTTCAGGGAAATAATGAAAGGGCTTAAAATAGCTCTGCGTAGTTATATAAACTTTTTGCCCCATAACCGTCATTTTTGGTAAACGCCACCGCTTCTGTTCCTGACCCTTGATATTGGTAAGTATGAGGGATTGCCCCTCGTTATCATAATTTACGTAAAACAAAGAGTCGTGATTGACGTATAACCAAATGAGCCCGAGCTTATTTGCCTTCAAATATTCTTCAAGAGTATCAAGTTCTTGCACTTCAGATTGCTTACCTTCCAAAGTAGTTAAGCTTACCGACCTATCTACAAAAGAAATATTGAGGAGGGATTTTCTTTTCTGGTCGATTTGAGCGAGGAAAAAATCAGCTTTAGTGTTAGCGCTCTCAGTCGGGTTACTAATTGAGTCAACGAGTGTTACATGCAGCTCGTTATACGGCGCATTTGTACAGCCTGCCGTAAAGAGCAAACACACGATAGATATTAAAACAGTTAATCTCATAAAGGAAAAACGAAAGGAACTCAGAATAATCGAGTTCCTTTCAAATGTAGGTCTATTTTACCTTTAGTTTTCAATTGGAATTACAAATTCCGCGTTGTCTTCGTCAATGTCGGTACCGTCGTCTGGCCCAATGCAATACACGTCGAAGTCCTCACCTGGAATGGAACTAACAACTGCCTTAGCATTTCCTGATTGCATATAATCAACAAACTCGTCGTCGTTAATCACGTCGTCAGTAAAGTGTTCTTCCCAATCCGCGTCAATGTGGTTAAAGTAATCTTCTATGCTTGAAGGTGTTGCTAATTTGTCTTTCAGTTTAGAAGATTTGATAACCACCTTAGGTAAGCAATTTCCGTCTGGGTCATAGCATTCAATTAATAACGTGGATACACCGTTTACCGTTATCCATACCTTATGTACTTTCTCATACTTTGAGGAGGGAACCATAGGTTCAGGATTTATCTGTGTGTTTTGTGGTGCTTTTGTGTCTTGAACGACAACTGGCTCTTTAGCACAAGAATAGAGAACTACACTTGCAACAAAGGCTAGCGCAAAGGTTTTTACAATGTTTTTCATAATGTATATTTTTTGTTTTGAGGCATTAAGTTAGGAACAAAACAAGGTTCAAAATTCACGCTACTACTAAAGTTGTATATGCGTTGGTAGCAATCTCAACTCCTCAACGCGCAGTTACTCGTCCTCGTCGTCCCGCGTTATTTCTACTCTGTAGCCTAAAATCTTTTGTTCTCTTGGCTCGAAAACTTGCAAGCTATCGAGGGTCTGTGTGAAAATTTTGGGGTCTATAAAATGCACTTTTGTGAGGTCTTCTTCGCTCAGCGTTTTTTGGGCTTTTTCGATAATACGACCCAAGTGTTTACGGTCTTGGCTCATACACAAGACATGGGTATAGTTCGCTTTTAAACACTTCTCAATATTCTTCACTTCATATTCAGCCTTGTTCGTTACGGAAATTTCACAGGCAATGGTTAGGCTGTCATTTTCGAGGTGTATATCCACGCGCCCACCTCCTGCCAGTTCTTTTTCGATTTCAGCACGATAGCCTCTGTCTTGTGCAAGTTTAGAACAGACACTTTGCAAATATTGGTGTTCGCGTACCTCCTTCTTTTTACTTGCTTGTTGCTTGTATTCTTCGGCCTCTTCTTCTAGGTCGCTTTTCTGTTCTTTTGGCTCCTTCGGTTCTTCCTCCTGCGGCTTTTCTTCTGTGGGTTCTTCCTTCTTTGTTGCCTCGCTTGCTTTAGGCTTTTCCTCTGTTTTCTGGGTTTCTTTTTCTTCTGCGCCCGTTGGGTACAGTTCGCTAATAAGCTGCTGTATTTCTTCTTTACTTGCTCCGTACTGCTCACGCGAATGTGAAATGCAGTATTCCGTGTTTGCTTGTTTTACGCTCTCGTCGATTTCTTTAAAATAGCTTGTTTCAAGTGAGAAATCATTGGCACTAGAACCAACCCGCATATATGCTTGTCCTATTCCTTGGCTCATTATGTCTTCCTCGGTGATTGACGAGAAACCTTTAGCTAGTATGGGCGCGTCCTGCTCACTGGTTCTAAATACTATGCGAACGTTTGCATTGTTCAATATGCTTTGCAAAATGTAATCCGACTTTTGCCGAATTTGGGCTAAATTTTGGTGTATCAATACAAGCCCAAGAGAGTACTTACGTGCGCCTGATAGAAGACTGTCTAATGATACGGTCAGGCTATTTTGGAACTCGTCAAGGTACAAATAGTAAGGGTTTCTTTCGTCCTTAGCGATACTCTGACGGGCAAAGGCAGACTGATTAAGTTTTGCTATTAAAAGTTTGCCTAGAAAGCTTGCATTCCGTTGTCCTATGAGACCCAAAGACAATTTGACCAAAACGATTTTCTTTTCGGCTATCAGTTTATGAAAGTTTATCCCGTCCTTTTGAATAAACATATTTCGGAGGACACGGGGACGCAGGAAGTTATCGAGCCGTGTTAAAAGGGGCGATAAGGAACCCCGTTTGATTGATTTAAAATCATGTTCAAAGTAATAGCGCGTTATGGGGTCTTCTACGGTCTTCAAAAATTCACTTCTAAATTTCTCGTCTGATAGGAATTTTTTAAGTTCAAAGAGTGTGCCACCGCGTGAACTCTCTACAAAGGCATTTATGGTATTTGATAGTACCGCTGTCATAACGTCGCCCCACGAGGTCGCCTCACTTTTGAAAAGGTCGATAAGGTCAGAGGACAAGAGTAGTTTCTCTTGTTCCGTCTTTGCTTCAAGGAGGTTAAAGCCTATGGGATAGTCCATATCCGACGGGTCGATTACTACAACGTCTTTCAATCGTTCTTCGGGTATGCGCGCAAGAATATCGTCTACAACGTCGCCGTGGGGATCTTGTATCATTCCACCTAAGCCGTGGCGTATATCCTCTAAAAATGACTTGACCAAAAAGGTACTTTTACCCGTACCTGTGGCTCCGATAATATGGGTATGACGCAATTTCGACGCGTCGTCCAGCGTTACGATTGTTTCCTCTCCCTCGTGTACGTTTGTCCCTATCTTGTACTTTTTACCCGTGCAGATTTCAGGTACTTTCTTTGTTGTGCGGTTTACACCTTGTCCCTGTATCAAATCAGGTTGCGGGAAATGAACCAAGGAGACAAGTTCATTTGCATTTAAGAGCATACCGAGCCGTTGGCTGACCCTGCGCTTTACACCGTACTGGTGATTGAAAAAATCATAGCCTTTGTTGGCTAATGGAACCAGAGCATTGACCTGTGAACGTCCAATACCCCCCACGTTATATATCGTGTCCTCAGCTAAACTTTCAAGTCGTGCTGCATTTTCACTTTGCACCATTATGCGTACCACAACACCAAAGAGGGGACTTGATACTTTTGTTTGTGCCAGTTTTGGCATATCAGGAGCGTTCGCAAAAAAGCTCCCGCCTCGTCCGTCAGATACCGCGCTCATAAGTTCACGACTCCAAGGGTTTTGTACACCTTTAAAAAGCACCTGTAAGGTGCAAACTTCATTTTCCTTTAGTGTTCTGCCTATTGAAAAGAACGCGGACAAGGGGTCAATATCTAATCGCTTACATTCTTCTAAGGGACGCATAACCTCCTCTTGCAATCCGAAGTCTATAATAACGGTGTTTTCTTCTTCAAGTTCAAAATCAAAGAATAGGTCGGTTTCAATGGTCTGTATCTTATCAAAGTATATGTCTATCAATGAACGCAATCGCTCTTTGTCTTGCTCTGCACAGACAAATTGCAAATACATATTCTCACCCTCCGCCACAAGTTCAAAAGAAAAAGCACTATGCGATTGTGCCAGTAAGGACAAAAACTGCTGTGAGGTTTGCAATTCTATCCGCTGTGTATAGTTCAGCTTTACCTGTAAACAGCACAGCTCCTTTTTATATTCCGCAACTTTGGGTGTCCATGCATATTCTAATACCTCCTCGATTTCCTCTTTTTCAAATGCCTTTCGGATTTTTTGAAATATGGACGGTACACGCCCGTCGTCTATCTGCTTGCGTTCTCTCGGTATTGGTAGGTAGGAGCCAGGTATATATGGCGGCTCTAATTGTACGGGGTAATCGAAGAGAAGAGAACCACGCAGATACTGTTCCCATTCATAGAATGCTTGCGTAGCTTCTTCTTGTCTATTCATTATCTACCTAATAAATCTTTGACCTTTGGCTGCCGTTCTAATTCGCTTAAAGCTCGTATTCCTTTGTCTGCGGTAATTTGTTCTATTACGTTAAGAACTGCCGTATGTGCGTAGGACATAAACATTGAGGCCGTATCAATTTTATAGTAAGTCATAGGGTAAAACTTACGGTGCAGCCACGCACCGATTAAGGGAACATTCGCAATGACTAATTCAGCATGTGATTGGGTTAAAACGAGCCACCACGATACAAAAAAACCTTTGGCAAACGGCGCACCACAAATATCATATTGGTACCCCTTCCATGTTAGTCGTAGGTAATTACGTTTGGACGAGAACACACCGCCCTCGGAAAGGATAATGGTCTCCGTTCTAATATTATCGACTCTTTGAGCTTTCAGCTCTTGTTCAAGCAGAGTATAAAACTGGTTAGTCGAAAATTCAAAGTTGTCGATTAGCGTGTTCCAATTGGAATGATATGTTTTAGCTTTCTTAGAAAGAAAGGCTATGATAACTGCGATAATAAGGACGAGTAATATTATTGTTAGCATGTATAGTTGTTTTGGAATTTAATATACCTATATGTAAATGTTATCTTTTAAAAAGGATTTAAATATACATTCTTTGAAGGAGAATAATTATATTAACTTTACGGAAAGTAATTCTAATTTTGCTTCTAAAGTCTTGGTAAACTGGCAATTTGTATGAGATAATAAAGTAGAATTAATAACGTATAAAATGAATAATATAAAAATATGGACTGGTGAGAAACCAGAAAACGGACAAGCACTTATACTCCCTAATGGTTATGGCTATCTTGGGTATATTGACGGTGTAAAAAACGAACTAATCAAGCATTCGAGTAAGGTATACTTGCCAATTTTGAGCGGTCAAAATGGAAATAAAGGAACTTTAACCATTAAGCAAGCTGTAAGCGATTTAAAGGAACAATTACGGTCTATAGTTGGGCAGGTAGTTGTTATCTGTCATTGTAGTTCTCTTATTGTTTTAAATGAAATTAAAAGCAAAAGTTTTTGGGCTAAGGTATCAGAAATAAATCTCTATTCTTTTTTAGCTGACCCTCAAAGACACTATGAACGATTCATGTTCAAAGCGAGAAAATATGGAGTGAAAATGGAACAAGATATTTCAGCCCTACATTCTTACTTTGACTGTAGTGTTTATGAGAATATTCCAAAACAAATTCGGATAATTCACCCTAAAACAAAAATGAACAGGTTGCGTGCAACAAGTTCAGAGTTAAAGGAAATGAGTAAATTAAAGAATGTTGTCTCACTTGAACAACCAGACATTGGTTATGAGATTGACAACAATATTCAAACAGAGGAAACAAAATTTATCGTCAGAAACTTTTTTAGAAAATCTTTGATACAATAATATTATGGTAACACCCGCAATCGTTTTAGTTTTTCTTGTCTTATTGTGCTATTTGATTTATGGAGTATTTCCAATCAAGAGAGATAGCCTTGAGACATATCTAATTTCTAACCGTAGACTGAAAGGCAATAGCAACGGCTTTTCAATTGCGGCAAGTAAAATCGGTGGTGGGCTTATTATTACGTACTCAACTTTATTCTTTTCTTTTGGTTTAAGTGCAGTATTTTACTTTATAGGTATCCTTTTTGGATACCTATTTTTTTATCTCTTCGCATTTAAGTTTGTCGAAGAATCTAATAAAAATAACTATTACAATATCGCTGACTTTTTTAATAAACGTTTCGGTAGAAACACAGGGGTAATTGTTGGAATACTAACCTCTCTGAGTGTTCTTGGTTGGGTATTTACTAATTTAATCGCAGGTGGGCAATTGATTAGTAACATTACAGGGTTTCCAAGTCTTTTCGTAACGTTATTGATTGCGCTCTTGATTGGTACATATCTCTTTGCAGGCGGTTTTAATTCAGTTATTAGAACAGACAAGATTCAATATTTTTCGTTGGTGATAATTGGTGTAATCTTCATGGTTGCTATTGGATTTAATGGAATGGAAGCAACAGGAAATTATCAATCAGTTGTGCAGTCCCTGCCGATTGGGCAGATAGTTGGGTTCTTTCTTCTTGGTTTATTATTCCCAATGGGGTCTGCGGAATTATGGCAACGGGTGTTTGCTTCTGAAAACAAAAAAGAATTTAAAAAATCCGTTTGGGTGGCTTCAATATCCTATATCCTTGTCGGTATAATCCTATCATTTATTTGCTATATGATAATGGACTCTGATATTTTTAGTACTCTTCCAGAAGCAAATGAATTAAAGCTTGCAAAGGGTATTGAAGGTATTTTATTACCGTTGGGCAAATTTTTACCTGCTCTATGGATTATCGCGTTACTATCAGCCATTCTTTCCTCTGCTGATACATTTGTTTATACAACCGCCTCCTCATTTGTCCAAGATATTATTGATAGAGATAAGAAATTGTCAAAACGTAAAATTGTATCATTAATAAGAACAGCAATTATTATTATCCTTGCTATTGGTGTAATAGCCTCGGAAGTATACCCGAATGTCGTTAGTTACACTTTTCTGTACTTAGGTTTGACTTTGGTAATTTCGGCACTACTCTATTTTTCTAAACTCGTAAGTAACCAACCAAAGACTTTTCAGGTTGCCGGTACTCTTGGTTTACTTGGCGTATTTACTCATTTCTTTATTAGTGGTGAAGGAACTCTCATAACCGCGATTATTGGTTTTGTTATTGCTCTTGTTATATTACTTATCGCATTCATTGTAAAAAAGATTACAAAGTCCTAATTAATGTCAGAAGAGGAAAGAAATAAAATCATTCTTGAACAGTACAAGATTATGTGGTCAACGCATAATGCTGAAATGGCTCGTTTCTGGCAACGATATAGCGTATTAGTTTCAGCGCAGTTATTAGCTATTGGTTTTTTTAAGTTGCTGAATTTTGGAGCCACGGATATGCTCACTAACGTATTAGAAGCCATAGTACTGTTTGTCTGCTCTGTATGCGCTGTTATTACTGTCTCAATAGTAACTAGAGAAATAAAAGTATATAACCTTCATATACATGAAATTATGAAGTTTGAGAAGCAACATGACGGTTTTGGAATCCTAACTAATGCAGTAGAGGGAAGCAAGGAATTATTACTGAACATTAAATCTCCACGTTCCTATTCACTCGCTCGCGTCATACCTTTTTTATTAGCATTTATATTTGTAGTTTTCTTTGCTCTTAAAGTTTGTGAATTAACGGGAAGCATTACATGGGAGAAGGAAGAAAAAACGAAGAGTAGTTGCTGCTGCAATGACGCAAGAAATAATAAATCTCAAAAGGATTCTTCCTTTGATAATAGTTCAATAAAAGCTATTATCAAAGACCAAGAAACCACCTCCGATTAAGTTAGAAATTCAACTAATTCCACTCATAAAAAAAGAAGCACCGCAATGGTGCTTCTTTTGGTATTAAATAATACGTTCTTTATTAGATTTCACATTCGATAAATATTACCGAACAACAATACTTTGAGAATAGTATTTGTTACTCTTTTCAACCTTCAAGTAGTAAATACCTTTCGCTAAATTGGTTGTGCTGATTTCGGTTTTGATAAAGTTTTTTCTATCGCGGTACATGAGCTGACCCATACTGTTATACACCCAAATACTTTTCGTACTCTCCTCACTATCTTCAATAATAAAGTGATCCGAGGACGGATTTGGATAGACAACTAGATTTATGCCTTCATTATCCCAATTACTTACAGCATTTGGCGTTATGGGGCTAGTCGTGAGCTTAAACGGCTCTCTTCCGTCTTGTCCCCATGTACATGAAAAGAAGAGTGTACCGTTCGCTATGGCGTATTCGTAATATTGCGTTTCTCCGTTTCCGTACGAAGGGTCGATTGTTAAGCTGGTATCGCCTATGGGTCTAATAATCTTGGTACTCATTGAATCTCCTTCACTTTCCCATAAGTAGGTACTTGAAGTGTCCTGAGCATAGAAGTACATTCGGTCGTTATAAGTTATAGGTTTACCCTTGAGTAAGAAAACGAATGGTTCAAGTACCGTTTTCGTACCTTGCGTGGTGCCGTCCGTAACCCACCAAGCCCTAAAGGAACTATCCGTTCGTGCATTAAAATATATCTTATTCTTAAACTTATAAGCATAAGTCCACGTTGCGGTCGGGAAAGTGTTTTTAAGTGTCTTTAATTGGGTAGTACCTGCTTGTGTGCCGTCGCTTTGCCATAGCTCCCATTTATCAACTTCGGAACCGCAGAAAATAACTTGGTTGTTATTTAAACTCATTATCTCGCCCCCTGCACCAAAAGGTATTGAGCCTCCTGTATTTATCTTTTTAACCATATGGGTTCCAGATAAACTACCGTCAGTTACCCATAATTCTGAGGTGTTCGCCGAGTCTTCACCGAGAAAGTAGAGCTTGCCACCCATTTCAGTAAAATATTTTGACTGCACACTATTGATAGAGATTTGAGGTCTTACCTTAACCGCTAAACTGGTTGTGGTGTCAGAAAGTATAACGGTACCCGCAGTTGTTCCGTCAGTTTTGTACAAATAGCCTTGGGTAAATCCAATAAAATAAAGTTCGTTATTGTTAACAAATAGGCCACGTGGAGAAGAACTGTTTAAGATATTGGTATACCCATGATAGGTATCTAAATCTACAACGAGTTGCGTACCTGCACTTGTTCCGTCAGTTACCCAAAGCTCATGACCGTGTGTAGAGTCATAAGCGGCGAAGAATAATTTATTATTAAGAACCGCGAAATCTTGCGGGCTAGAATTTCCGCCATTATAACTTGTGTCCGTATTAATATCTTTCAATAGTTGCGTACCTGCGCTTGTGCCGTCAGTTACCCAAAGCTCTTGACCGTAGAGGGTATCGGTAGAAACAAAGACAAGCTTGCCATTCACTTCGTAAAAATCCCTAGAAGCAGGATAGAAAAAAACATTTTGGTTTCCGCTTTGTTGGTGAATGTTCTTAACCATAATGGTACCATTTGAAGTACCGTCGGTTTTCCAAAGAGCCATTCCATTAATTGAATCAAAGCCATTGAAATAGATTTCATTATTGAATATATGGGTGAACTCATTAGTGAAATGCGGACAGCCAGGTGTCATTTCTCCGTATGCTCCTACGTTAATGTCTTTAACTATGTTCGTCCCCGCTGCTGTCCCGTCCGTTTCCCAAAGCTCGGTACTATGTGCTGAGTCGGTTGCTGCGAAATATACCTTTCCATTCAGCTCCAAATACCCTCCATTGGGTCGAGTAGAAAAGAAAAAGTGGTTCTCTGTTATGTCTTTGATTAGCTCAGGTGTCTGAGCCAAACTGCTAAGTGCTGCTATGAGTGCAACACAGGTAAGTAAACTTATTTTCTTCATTGTTTCGATATTATGAAATCGAAGATAAATTAAATTGTATGATATTCAATGTATTTTATTTCAAATACTTATTTTAATGTATTTAGTTTAGCGTAATTTATGAAAGGTATTGGTTCTTTTTTTGTATCTAAGAGAAGCATATGCCTGAACATGAAGAGTTTATAAATAGACTATTAAAACTGGTTGCAAAGCGCATGAAAGAACTGCGCATAGAACAAGGATATACGAACTACGAAAGATTTGCTTTTGAGTCCGAAATTTCGCGCTCACAATATTTTCAATATGAAAAAGGAGCTGATATGCGATTATCAAGCCTCTTTCGAGTATTGAAAGGATTGGGTGTAAACCCCGACGATTTTTTTAATGAAGTATTCAAAGAAGCTTTTGAAGGAAAAAAAGAAAAACAGCGTCGATAACTTTCAGTTCGTAGATAGTCTACTGAGTTTATTTATTCCTTTAGAGGAGGGAGAAAGCTATACCCAAAAAGAAAGGCGAAATTTCAAGATTATTTTATGGTGTTGCTTGGTTGTTTTCGTGCTTGTCTGTTTGAATAAAGTCTATTACCTGATTCAATAAAACCGATTGCATGTGCCTTCAAAAAATGTATCAATTTCTATCAGTTCTTCTACAGAAATAATTTTAGATACAATTTGATATTTTTTTTCTATCAAAATGTTCCACGAAATTTTTGGTACGACGTTTTAGATTTTTTTTAAAATGGTATAGGAAGTTATCGCACCTCCTAAAAGGAACGAGAACCCGTCAGAAACGAGGTTAATAAGTATGTCTATTGCGACCTCCACGAGAGTAAATATACAAAAAGTCTGCGTAAGCAGACTTTGGTTTAGTACTCATGGCTAAACATAATAGTGGCATGGTTATATTCTTTTTTCTCTTCTTCGGTATAGTCCTCACCGTCAAGCATACTCTTTGAGAGTTGGTCAATGAAAAATATCTTTTCTCCTTTTTCATTTTTAAATACTTGCAGATAGTCTGCACCGTTACGTTCCTCAACTCGATTTTTTACTTGCCAAATTATCTCACCAATTTCAGCAAGTGTTAATTCGATTTGTATAGTAACGGTGGTATATATCGTACCTGAGAAAAAATAGTCTCCTGCTTGCTCCTCTTCCTGTAGTGTCCATGTAAATTGTGATTCTTGCATATTCTTTAGTTTTAAATCATTCAACAAGAGTGTATCCCTACCAACAAATTCAAAATAGAACACATTACGGGTCAGATAAAATCGGTATAGGGTAAGGTGATAGCAGAGAAGGTTTGCGAAGGTGCTTTGTTAATCATTAGTTTTACCCAGACATGATAGTTCGGTAAGTTTACGAAATCTCCAAACTCAATATCAGAATCGTATAAATATAGCTCCTTGAGCATATAGTCAGCGTCCCGAGCAGATACCCTAAAACATATTATCGAGCCGACATTCCCGAAAACACTATCCCGTATTTCGGTCGTCAAAGAATTTAAGTATTGCAGGGCCATTACCATATATACCTTGAATTTCCGCAATTCCGATAACATACTCACGATACTTGGTGAGGTGTACTGACTGAACTCGTCAGCATAGATATAAAATGGTTTTTTGCCATGATCCATGTCTGACCGAGAAAAACCTGCGTTGGTCAAAGAAGATAAAAAGAGGGAACCGAGCAAGTAGGATATATCTGTTCCTAGCGCACCCTTATTCAAATTGACCAAGAGTATCTTTTCATTATCCATAATCTCCCGAAAAGAAATATTGCCTTTATTTTCAGTCAAAACACGTTTAATGGCAGGGTGCGCAAGTAAGGCGCTAATCTTGTTTTGAATAGGTAAGAGGTCATGCTTTGAATACTTGGGGAACTCTTTGAACCAAAACCGTTTAATATCAGGGTTCACTACCTTGGCAATACATTTCGTGCGGTACTCCTCGTCTTGAATAATACGCAGTATATCGCGCACATTTGCTCGTTCTTGGTCTAGGAGTGTTAGAAGTATGTGGCGTAGCGAATTTTCTAAACGAGCCCCCCAGGACGAACTAAATAGCTTTTGTAGGGATTCTAGCAAGCTACTTGCTACCAATGACCTTTTCTCATACGATACTTTCCTCAGCGGGTTATATCCCAATTTCAAATTTGGGTCAGGCACATTCACATAGACTATATCTTTCTTGCGATAGTCAGGCACGTGTTTGAGAATAACGGGAATTAAATCATTATGAATATCAAAGACACATAAGCCGCGATTGTGTTTAAGGTCTTGGACAATTTTAGATAGCATAAGATTGCTTTTACCCGTACCCGTCTTTCCAATTATAAGTGCTGAAAATGCACGGTCTGATTGACGTATACCAAAAGTCTTCCGTATGTCCCGAAAGTTAGTTTTTGCGAAATATGTAATATCTGGGTTCCGCCATTTCATACCTACAGTATGACGAAAGGCACTACTCAAAATAGAACACATTGCAGGTCTATGCTCTTGTGTACAAAAACATTTTCGGCATATACTGTTTGCGTCCTATCATTGAAACGTGAAATTGGCATTACGACTTTCAAGGACAGAAGAGGAGCTAAGCATTTGGAGCAAAGCAATAGACAAAGCACCGCCCATACATTGGGAGGCTATGGAACTCATAACGCCTGACAAGCAACCTGAGTGTTTGATAATTGCACTTGATAAGCCGAACGAAATTATAAGGGCATGGTGGGGAATTACGGAGACAGTTTTTGGTGAGGAGCGCATTACGTGGGCTGTGAATGATAGAAGCGAAGACCCTTTAATGAAGAAGTGCAAAAAGAACAAGTGCCTCGTAATCGTAAACGGTTTTTACCTCTACCCAAAGGACAAAAAAATACTTGTAGAAAAGCCAAGTAAAAAGATATTTATGCTCGGCGGTATCTACTACGATAACAAAACAGAGCAAGGAGAAATCAATAGGCAGTTTGCCATTGATACACTACCCGCTAAAGGCAAAATGAGAGAGTATTTTGATAGACACGGACAAATACCTCACTCCTATTTTGAACTAAAACAATGGCAAGAGTTTTTAGATAGCGGGGTTGCGGGTTCAGATATTGATTTCAGGGTAACGGTGTTAAGGTAAGCTATTTTTCCAAGGGTACGCCCTCTAGTTCCTGTTCTTGGCTTACATGAATTAAATCTTCAAGACTTAACCGTCCGTCAAGCCATAACTCCGCCTCTTCGTCCGTTCGTAAAATGGTCGGCATTCTCTTTTTCGTGTTGTGAATTTGCTCCATGACTTCATTCGCCTTGCAGGTGAGTATGGTATATGTGGGTATGATTTCACCGCTTTCTGTATTCGACCACGTACTATACAAACCACCGAAATAGAAAAGGTCGGTGTCGGCGTGTTCTATTTGGAACTTGGTTTTTTCCTTGCCTTTTTCGTCTTCCCACCGCCACTCGAAAAATGCACTTGCGGGAATTAAACAGCGTTGCCCCTTGCTGACCGTATCTCGAAATGCGGGCTTATCGGCTGCCGTTTCAATACGGGCATTCAAACACATTTTTGCGAGCTTTTTGGAGCTTTCCTCGTCCTTTATCCAATGAGGTATAAGGCCCCATTTCATAACCGTTGCGTCTTCGCCTGTAATGACGGGTAGTTCTGGGTGGGTAAACCCATTAGCATTAATCGGCATTTCAAGGTGTCCGAATTTATCGGGATAGAGAGCTTGTAATCTCTTCAATTTGGCAGGGCTATAGTGGTAACACATGGTAGTTATACTTGATTGCCAAGATACAACACAGCTACGAAACATATACTACTTTCGTGGTATATGGAATATAAAAAACCGCCTAAGCGGTTTTACGTAAGAGTAGCTTGATAAAAATAGTTTTTAGGTCGCTCAGACCAGTTCGACTTAGGTAACGTGTTGCGAGCCAAAATAGATTTTGACCTCAGAATCCTCTAATTAGCTATATTTTTAAGGAGATTCTTAGGTTCGAAGTCCCCATTTTTGAGCATGAATTCATTTTCATGTTTTTTTATGTTCAATATCCATTTCGGCGTTATAATATGCAGTTTTTTGTCCTTTAAACTTAGGTTCGAAGTCAATTGAGAGATTAGCTCTTTTTTCCCTGATTCAGGCAGATTATTAAACCTATTTTGTATACCATTGAGCATTTTTAATCTTTCAATTGCTCTGGGTTTTGAATTTTTTTCTTTGTCTTCTTGAATTTGTATCTCAATGGAAATGTTCTTGCTTTCTGAACGGAGTACTTCTGCTTTACTTGTAAATTCTTCCTTCGATATTTCTTCGTCCATTCTCATTTCGGTTAATGAGTTCAATTTCTTTTCGATTAATTTTAAGTTCTTTCTAAGTGCCGCTAGTTTATCTAATCTTATTTCAGGCTTAGAATTTTTAACGCAATTAGTAGCCCACTCAAAGAAAACTTCTGATATCTCGCAAGAATTCAAATATTTCTGCAAAGTAGATTCTAGTACTTTTTCTTCAATGGAATTTGAACTTGTGCAATTAGTAGTTTTCCTTTTGTAACAATGATAATATCGTTTCTTTATTTCAATTGGACGTTTCATTTTATTGTAGTCGAGTCCGCAAAAACGACATTGAGGATTTGTTTTAACTGAGTACTTAATTTTGCACTTCGTACATATTACTTGGTGTTTGTCCTCCGCAGTTACCTTGTGTTCACAAACTCCGCATTGGATTATTCCCTTATAGGCAAAAAATTCTGTTCGCACTCTCGTGGGGTTTGAGAAACTTCCAAGCACTTTTTGGGCTTTAATGAAATCTTCATAACTAATCATTGCCCTATGTTTACCTTTGTATTGAGTACGTTCTCCATTATTATTCCTCCAATAGAAGAAGCCCGCATAGAAGGGGTTATGAAATAATCTATGGTAACTCGTTCGACTAAGTTTTCTGTTAGTTTTCCTGTGTCTGAGGTTAAGTAAATCTCCCTTTCTCTTTAAATCGGCAATGGTATATGTTTCGGTAATAAGGAGCTTCCATAATCTTTGGACTATATAAAATCGTTCTTCGTCTATAATAATTTCTTCTTGAGAAGACCCTTTTTTGTAATCAGGATTATGAGAATAACCTATTGGTAGAACAGAGGACGGAAACCACCCACGTTCGGCTTTTTGCCTTGTTCCTCGGCTTACGTTCACACTTAAATCTTTAATATACTGGTTGGCAACCCCTAGTTCGAGATATAGCGGAATGAGGTTATCGGTTGGTCGGTAACTTGCGGAGTGCGATATGATATGTTGTATCTTTCCCATTTGTAATAACCAAATGATTTCTCCGCCGTCTACCGCATTACGTGATAAGCGGTCAAATTTCCAACAAACGATTCCGTCGGCTTCACCCTTTTTGATTCTTTCAATCATGTTATTGAACGCGGGTCGCCCAGGTTTTTTTGCAGATTTTGATTCCTGTATAATATCGACGATTTTGATACCTCTTTTTTCAGCTAGTTGCCGAAGTTCTATGATCTGGTCGTCTATGGAATTTATCTGCCTATTATTATCTTCGCTACTCTTACGTGCGTAGATAAAGTAAGTATTCATAAATGGTTGCAAAAAGAGACGCCCGAATTATTACCTCAAGTAGCTATACCGAAGTTTCAGACGTCTCTTTTTACACTTGAACTAATAATAAAACAACAGTATAGCTTTTACTACTATACCAAATTACACGTCTGTGTCCATATCGTGCGGTACATTCTCCATGTACGCAACGTAAAATCTCAACAGCTTTAAACCGTCTCGCTGTGCTTCTTCGTCTGAAATATGCTCGCCATATTGTGCAAAATGAGCTTCCTTGTATGAAGCTACTTGCTCGTCGGTTAATGAGGTAAAAATGATATTTGGCATAGTTCAACTCTAGCCTTTTATGATTGGTCAGAATATTACATATTGTAGGTTCATACAGACCCGTAAAAGGTAATATGAGTACTGCCTCTTTTGGTATAGCGTGAAGCTATGCGCTACGAAAAAACAACTCAAGTACCGAACTATATCTTGGACATTCTCCTTTCTCAACTAAAGGAAAAAGAGCTAAAGGTGTTACTCGTTATCGTTCGTCAAACCTATGGTTGGATAGGGAAGAATGGGAAAAGGAAAAGCCGCGATTGGATAACGCAAACCTTCTTTATGAAAAAAACAGGCTTAAGTAACAAGTCTGTGTCTTTGGCGATTCAAGAATTGTCGGTGAGAAAAATTATTGTTTGTACAGACCGTAAACAAAAAACCCTGTACCAAAAAGCACAGAGACGAGGCAAGGAAAAAATCTATTATGCTCTTGCTCCTGAACTTGCGACAATTATACACAAGTCTTGTGAGCAATCTTCCTTAACTCCTGTGAGAAATACTCACAATACAAAACTAATTTCTACAAAACTAAAGAAGTTCTTAAACGAAAAAGGAAAACATAACCAACTCTCCGATAGGGAGCGTTACTTGCAAATAATAAGTGAAAGCGAATGAAAATTCTTTTGGTGTTGTTTGTTTCTTGTTGCTTCGTCCGTGTTCTTTTTCACGTATGCCCCAAGCATACGAGAGAAAAGGAATAGGTACGAAATACAAGATTATGAAAACAATCTACGACAAAATAATTTTCATTCGCTTACCATTTAAAATTTGAAAAAGTTGGAATGCGGTAAGTCGTTGCAAAAAATGGGTCAGTAGAGACCCACGTTATGTTATTTTTCCAAAGTATTCAATCCTTTAAAATACAAAAGGCGGTGAGAACATAGAAACTATGTAACCCTCACCGCCAAATGTACTATGAATACATTATTACCATTTAAAATCGCACGTCAGAAAGCAGAAGTTCCCGTACAGGACTTAGCATATATGCTTGCAATAGACGGCAGCAATTTATCCAAAATTGAATTAGGCAATCGCCCACTTAATATGGAAACAGTACTGCTGTATCATATGCTCTTTGGCTTACAACTTAAAGATTTTTATTCAGAAGAACAAGTTAAGACTATTCGGAGAAAGATTTTAAATCGTTGTAAACGACTCATATCAAACCTAGAATTTTTACATACACCAAAGAGTAGGAATAGATTAAAATATGTAAATGAAGTTGTCAATAAATTAAACAATTTTGAACTATGACCGACAAGAACCCGCAAGAGCGCTTTCAGCGGGTCTTGGCTATCTATGCGAACGCCAAAGGCTTCGGCTATGCGGTTATGGAGGGCGTTATGGACGTTCAAGAAAAAGGACAATATACCTCGGCTCCTATCGACAATGACGAACTTATGCGTGGTGTGAAATGGTGTATTGAGAAGTATAACCCTGACGCTATTATCATGGAAAATATGAATGATAGTATCTATCGAAAAGTCGAGCGAACGAAGAAATTTGCTAAACGTGTACGCATTTGTGCCAAGAAACGAGGGTTAGGTTTCTCTACCTATTCGCGAGCCATGATACGCCATGTATTTGAACGTTGGAAAGCGTACACGAAATACGAAATGGCACTTGTTATCTGCGATAACATACCCGCCTTTGAAAATTTTATGTATGAGAAACCCGCCTACCCACAAAGGGAGCAACACATGGTTGGGGTCTTTGACGCTGTTACGCTCGGCGTTACTCATTTCTTTCTCACGCTAGAAAAAGAAATGAGAAGTAATACTGACAATTAACACTTTTGACAGTCATTAGTTAGTACCTTCAGCTCGTGAAAAAAGTAGGTGTTTGGTTACGTGTTTCTACTGATATTCAGGCTAAAAGTGATAGCCCTGAACACCACGAAGAACGCGCACGAGCCTATGCACTTGCCAAAGATTGGAAAGTTGCCACGGTCTACCACTTAGAGGCTGTTAGCGGGAAGGACGTTTTGTCTCACCCCGAAGCACAGCGAATGCTAGAGGACATTTCCTTGGGTAGAATAACTGGCATTATCTTCTCCAAAATAGCGCGTCTTGCGCGTAATGTTACCCAACTACTAGAAATATCAAAGACATTTCAGAAATATAATGCTGACCTCATTAGTTTAGAGGAAAGCGTAGACACGTCCTCACCAGCAGGGCGTTTCTTTTTTACCCTTATCTCCGCAATGGCAGAATGGGAAAGGGAGGAAATTTCGGCACGTGTTAAAGCGTCGGTTGGTGTTCGTGCCAAGCTCGGTAAACCTCTCGGCGGACAAGCCCCGTATGGCTACAAATACGTCGATAAAGAGCTTGTCTTAGACAAAAAAGAATCAGCGGTTAGAAAGCTCATGTTTGAGCTTTTTTTGAAACACAAACGCTATCAGCAAGTCTGCGACCATTTGAACAACAGAGGCTACCGAACACGCAGAGGCAGCAAGTTTACCATTACCACCGTCAGGAGATTACTAGAAGACCCTATCGCTAAGGGCCTGCGAAAAGTGAACTATACCGAGGTAGAGGGTAAATCATGGAAAATCAAGGACGAAGAAGAGTGGGAATTTCACCATGTACCCCGTATTGTATCGGACAGACTTTGGAAAGACGTAAACGACATTATCACCAAGAACGCAGAGAAGAATAAACGCCCGACGAATACGAGAACAAACCTTTTCACGGGCTATGCCTTTTGCGATTGTGGCGGGAAAATGTATGTGAGAACCAAAAGCCCCCGCTACATTTGTCAGAAATGCAAACGAAAAATTAAGCCCGAAGAATTAGAAGAAATCTATTACACTTCGCTCGCCGATTATCTCAAAAACGAAATTGCATTAAAAAATCTCAATGCAGATTTGCTCAAAAATATTGAGCAAGAAAAGTTATTACTTGAAAACTTAAAAAGTCGAGCCGAAAAGCTCGACGCTCGCATGAACTCATTGCTCGACCTCAATAGTACAGGAGAAATACCCTCAGAAGGCTTTAGCAAGCGATACACACCTCTATTTGAAGAACATGAACAAATACTCCAATCAATCGAAGACAAGGAACATGAGCTGAATATTTCAGAAGAAAAAATGAAGCTGAATGAAAACGTGATTGACGGAGCTACAAAGCTGTATCAGTCTTGGAAAAGTCTTTCCAAGACTGATAAGCGAGACCTAATTGAGCGAGTAACGAAAAAAATCATTATTGGTAAATCTCAAATTCAAATAAAATTGGCGGGGCGATTGCCCCGCCAACGGAACGGGTACAAAATGGGTAACGAATCCACAGGGGTTCATACTGGCAACGAGCATAAAGGATGAGGGAAAATCAATAGATACCTTTGCTCTTGAGATAGTCACCCGCCTTTCTTCCATTGGTTGACGCATAACTTCCAGTACCGTTCTCTTAAACTCGGGTAGCTCATCTAAAAATAGAACACCATTATGTGCCAACGAAATCTCACCAGGTTGAGGATAACCTCCTCCACCTACAAGCGCCACATCGCTAATCGTATGATGCGGGGCACGAAATGGTCGTCTAGATATCAAAGTAGAATTCTCCGGTAATCTACCTGCCACTGAATGAATCTTAGTTGTTTCTAAAGCCTCAAGTAAGCTTAAAGGAGGTAATATACTCGGTAGTCTCTTAGCTAACATAGTCTTACCAGCTCCTGGAGGACCTATCAGAATAAGATTATGTCCACCGGCAGCACCAATTTCCATAGCTCGTTTAATACTTTCTTGTCCTTTAACATCAGAAAAATCCTGTTCAAAATCATATTGTGAATGAAAGAATTCATCCCGCGTATCGATATCAATAGGTTTTAAGTTTGATGTACCATTCAAGAACTCAATGACATCTACAATATGCTCTACACCGTAAACATCCAAATCATTTACCATTCCCGCCTCACGCGCATTTAGTTTTGGCACCAATAGTCCTTTAAAACCATCTTTTCGAGCTTGAATTGCTACTGGAAGCGAACCTTTAATTGGTAAAATACTGCCGTCCAGAGCAAGCTCTCCTATAAATTGAAAATCTCCTAAACTTTCCTTTTGTACTTGATTGGTTGCTGTCAGAATTCCAATGGCTATGGGCAAGTCAAAAGCAGTTCCTGTTTTGCGAATATCAGCTGGTGAAAGGTTTACAACGATTTTTGTACGCGGCCACCTATATCGTACATTTTTTATTGCACTTTCGATCCTATGTTGACTCTCTTTTACTGCACTATCTGGTAAGCCCACAATATGAAAATGTGCTCCATCTAGTACATCAACTTCTATGGTAATCTTAATGGCGTCTACACCCGAAACAGCGCTTGCAAATAACTTAGAAAGCATTTCGTAAAATAAAGATGAAAAGTGCTAAAATTATGAAGCCAACGAACTTAAATAAACTCCTCGAAAAATATTAGCACGTTATTAAAAAAAGGAAAGACCCTATTTGATAATAGGGCCCATGTTGGAAAACACAAGCCCTACTACTATCATCATTTAAATGTATACAAAAATAGTCGCCCTAATTCAGCCCAACAATAACACGTTGGTAGTATAGTTGTTCTTTTTGGATTATTCGCACTTTCGTCACAAGCAAGAAGTATAAAGCTCTTATGTTCGCAACAATCTTGATATTTCGTCATAAGGTCCTTACCAATTTTCATACTTTTGAAATTGGCCATACTTATGTCAACGACGGATAAATTACAAACTCCTATAGAGTACCTAAAAGGTGTCGGTCCTGTAAGGGGTAAATTGTTACGTAAAGAAATTGGCATAGAAACCTTTGAAGATCTTCTGTTTTTCTTTCCATTTAGGTATGAGGACAAATCCAATTTAAAAAAAATAAGTCAGCTCACCGATGGAGAACAGGTCCTAATTCAAGGACAAATTACAGACTTTGAAGAGATTGGAGTCGGGAGAAAAAAAAGACTCATTGCCTACCTGCAAGATGATACAGGTACAATTGAGCTCGTTTGGTTTCGAAGTATTAGTTGGATTAGAAAAACACTTGTACATGCCAAAGAAGTCCAAGTCTTTGGTAAAGCCACCTACTTTAATAGACGTTACTCAATTACGCATCCAGAATTAGAAAAATTAGGAGAAGCAACTGAGGTCAAAGAAATACCACTCTTTCCAATTTACTCTAGTACAGAAATACTTAAGTCCAAAAACCTGAGTGGTAAAGCTTTTGCTAAACTCCTAGCTACTTTATTACAACAAATAACAGCACAGGACATTTCTGAAAACTTACCACTTTCTTTTCTGGAAAAGCTAACGCTACCTCCTAGACTTACGGCACTGCAGCAGATTCATTTTCCAGAAAATGAATCCATGCTGCATCAAGCAAAAGAGCGACTCAAATTTGAGGAGCTCTTTCTAGATCAGATGAACATCTGTAAGCTCAAACTAAATAAAAGTAAAACACCAGGGCATCTCTTTGCACAAGTGGGTGAATACTTTAATGATTTCTATAAAAACGATTTGCCATTCGATTTAACTGAGGATCAAAAACAAGTCCTTAAAGAAATAAGACTAGATACTAAAACAGGCTACCAAATGAACCGTTTGTTACAAGGAGATGTAGGGAGTGGTAAAACCATTGTGGCGCTATTATCCATGCTACTTGCTAAGGATAATGACTTTCAGGCATGCCTAATGGCTCCGACCGAAATTCTTGCACAACAACATTACCAAAGTATAAAAAAAATGCTCTATGCACAGCACGTTAAGATAGCCTTGCTCACAGGAAATACAAAAACTGCTGATAGAAAACTAATACTGGACTACCTTAAAAAGGGTGAACTTGATTTTATCATTGGAACCCACGCTATCTTAGAACCTAGAGTAGTATTTAAAAATCTAGGGCTCTGTATCATTGACGAACAACATCGTTTTGGTGTAGCCCAACGAGCTAAAATGTGGCAAAAAAATACCATCCCTCCGCATATACTGGTTATGACAGCAACACCTATCCCTAGGACCTTGGCCATGACAACATACGGAGATTTAGAAGTGAGTATTATAAAAAAATTACCCCCAGGACGCAAACCTATTCGTACAGTGCATAGGATGGATAATAAGCGATCTGAGGTAATCCATTTTATCAAAAGCGAAATAGAAAAAGGCCATCAGGTCTATATCGTATATCCTCTTATTGAAGAAAGCGAAAAGATGGATTATGAAAATCTTGAACAAGGGTATGATTTGATTACAACCTATTTCCCAAGCCATACCTATAATGTAGCTATGGTTCATGGACGTCAAAGCATGGAAGAACGTGAACACAATATGACTGGGTTTGTCAAAGGTGAAGCTCAAATTTTGGTCGCTACCACTGTAATAGAGGTAGGTGTTGATGTTCCGAATGCATCGGTCATGATTATTGAAAGCTCAGAGCGTTTTGGTTTATCGCAACTACACCAATTGCGAGGACGGGTTGGCCGAGGTGCGGCTGCTTCGTATTGCATCCTTATGAGCGGAAAAAAACTCAGCCAAGATGCCAAAGAACGTATTATGACCATGGTGAATCATAGTAGTGGTTTTGAAATTAGTCAAAAGGACCTTGAACTGCGTGGGCCTGGTGATATGCATGGTACGAAACAAAGTGGAGTATTACAATACCGTATTGCCAACATTATTGAAGATGCGCATCTTATGTCTAAAGCTCGTGAGATGGCACTGCATATTCTACAAGAAGACGGTGAACTGAACAATCCGGAAAACGCAGGTTTAAAGAAATATTTATCCGGTCATAAAGGTAGTACGAATTGGCTAGAGATTAGCTAAGTTCGGTAAGCCCTATACCTAGTATTTGAGCGTGCCTGCTTTTCATACTTTGGATGAAAAAAGTTTTCTCCGATGATTTGAAAAGATACAATACTCATTAGCATGAGAAAACTTACAGGAATGAATTTATCTTTTATGACTTGTCCATCAGATGTACTTACCCACCCGTTATAGCTCTCCAAACATCTAAGCCATTGGCGTATAGCATAAGAGCAAGCAATAATACCAGCCCAACGCCATTTGCTTTTTCAATCACCTTATCAGAAACCTTTACACCTGTTATCATCTCAAATAAAAGGAATAGTACGTAACCTCCATCAAGTCCTGGAATGGGCAATAAATTCATAAATGCTAAGATGATTGAGATAAATGCTGTTAACTGCAAAAACATATACATGTCGAACTGACCAGGAAACATCCCACCAATAGAACCAAAACCACCAAGGCTTTCACTAAGCTTTACCTCTGGTGAAGTAAAGATCAAGCGAAGCTGGAGCATATATTCCTTTAGTTTTTCTTTAGTCTCTTTGATTCCGCGTGGAATTGCACTGAGACCTGAGTATGAGATATGTGTAATATCGAAAAATTCATCCATATCCCTTTGCCATCCAATACCTAACTTACCGGTCTTACTTTCATTATTAAGCTGCGCTGCTACCAAAACGGTATCCTGACCTCTTAGCACTTTCATCATGACGGGGCTCGTACTGTCTGCCTTAGTAATCCTCTTGAATTTTTTTACAAAATCCTGAATAAATGTAGCTGGCTCTCCATTAATCGAGAGAACTCGATCCCCTACTTTAAGACTGTCCTTGTTTAAGCTATTTGGTTGAATTGAATCAATAACAGCTGGTATTCGAATACTAAACAACGGCTTGCGCTTAGCCTTCATAATTTTCATTGCTTTTCGAACGGTCCCTTCAGGTACAGTAATTATTTTTTCTGAACCATTTCTATCAACTGTCAGCGTATTTTTATTGCTGAAAATCATATGATAGACTACCTTGTTTTCATCACGAATGGATTCACCTCCTACTTTCATAATCTTATCCCCATCCATTAAACCAATACTTTTTCCAAGACTGTCTACCTTGATCCCATAGGTAACATTCTCTGGAGGTAAATAACTTTCACCATATTTGGCAAACACAATAACATAGATCAGCATGGCTAATAACACGTTCATAATGATTCCCCCAAGCATAATTAATAGTTTCTGCCAAGACTTCTTACTTCGGTATTCCCAAGGTTGTGGCTCTCCTTTTAGTGCTTCTTTATCAGCGCTTTCATCTACCATTCCTGCAATCTTCACATATCCTCCTAAAGGAAACCAACCTAAACCATATTCGGTTCCTTTATATTTCTTTTTGAATAAAGAAAAATTCATAAAGGTTGCAAAAGGGAAAAAGAAATCAAAAAAGAGATAAAACTTCTCTACTCTTGTTTTGAATAGTTTGGCAAATAAAAAGTGACCAAATTCATGTATAATAATTAGAATAGAAAGTGCGGCAAAGAATTGAATCACTTTCATCAGAGTTGGCGATATCGCCAATATAGTATTTAATAAATCCATTTTAGTCTTTTATAAGTCGCTGACAATAATTTCTGGTCAACGTATCAGTTTCTTTATAATCATGCAAACTAGGCGTTGCTATAAAGTCTATTTTCTCTAGGCAATTCTCAATGAGATCGCTCATTTCTAGAAACCCAATCTTATTTCTCAGAAATGCCTCAACAACAATCTCATTAGCAGCATTCATAATACAAGGTGCGTTTCCACCCTGTTTCATGGCTTCCATTGCAATACCTAAGTTTCTAAACGTCTTAATATCGGGCTCTTCAAAATTTAACTTTCCATGCCTCTTATAGTTCAAACGAGGAAAATTATTTGGAATCCGCTGAGGGTAGGCCATCGCATACTGAATAGGAAGTTTCATATCTGGTAAGCCCAGTTGTGCCTTCTGAGAACCATCTATGAATTCTACAAAAGAGTGTATTATAGATTGTGGATGAACGATTACTTCTATCTGTTCATTTCGTAAACCGAAAAGCCACTTAGCCTCAATCATTTCCAGCCCTTTATTCATAAGACTGGCAGAATCGATTGTAATTTTTGCCCCCATTTCCCAGTTCGGATGTTGCAAAGCATGATCTTTTTTGACGTTCACCAAATAATTTGGTTTTTTTCCAAGAAACGGTCCGCCAGAAGCTGTTAGTATGATTTTACTAACCTCATTCATATTTTCACCGACCAGACATTGGAAAATAGCAGAGTGTTCACTGTCAATAGGAATCAATTTTGCTCCAGACTTAGCTACAGTTGCCATGACAATATCACCTGCCACAACTAAAGTTTCTTTATTGGCCAGACCAATTGTTTTACCCTGTTCTATCGCGGCGAGTGTAGAGGACAAGCCCGCAAAGCCAACAATAGCTGCGACCAACACATCATATGTATTACCGGCAGCTACCTCGATAAGAGAAGATTCACCTGCGTAAACTTTAATATCTTCATCGCTTAATGCATCTTGCACCTGCTGATATTTTTCCTCATTCGTTATGATTGCAATATTTGGTTTGTGTCTTTTACACTGTTCGATCAAAAGCTCTGCATTATTATGGGCACTAAGCACCTCAACAGAGAATAATGAAGGATGTGCTTCAACTACTTCTAAAGCCTGTGTTCCAATTGACCCAGTACTACCGTATATCGCGATGCGCTTACTCATAAAATAAGAGCCGCAAAATTAGCTTCTAATTGCCGCCTAATAAGAATTATTCCCGTTTTTAATTCCAAATAGAGGCCAAAAGGGATTGTATCCTGTATAATTTAACGCTACCATAAGTTTTGTAAGGGTTTCGCCCAAATATTGGCTATTTTTGTAGTACAAAATGCCAAATGAAGATTAACTTTAGGCTTTCTTTTATTAAGTAATGAAACTAACTAAGAACTTTTCCGTAGCAACTACGACGGCATTATTTTTTGTTGTTTGCATGAGCATCTTTGCCTCGTGTATTAAAGAGCGTGACCATGATATTCTGGCTGCAGAGGATGCAACCTTTGCATTATGGGTTTATGATAATTCGATCAATATGGCTAACGAAGCTGCCTCTGGTAATTTTTCAGACTTATTAACTGGATATTGTGCTACAGTAACCATGACGCCAGGACAAATCATCGTTGACTTTGACACGGTTAATTGTCTTTGTAGCGATGGTCGTACCCGAAGAGGAAAAATTTTAGTAAGCTACACAGGAACTTATAAAGATAGTAACGAAACTCGTACCATTACTTATGAAGACTATTATGTAAACGATAATAAGATTAATGGAACGCAAACTATCACAGGAATGGGACTTAATACCAGTGGAAACCTTTACTATGGTGTTACAATTGACGGATCTATTGATGTATTAGACACCTTAGGTGCTTTGACTTACAATGCTACGATTACAAGAGAATGGACTGCGGGTTCACAAACAAGACAACGCGGAGACGATATGTATTCACTTACTGGTTCGGGACGAGGGGTCAACATTTATGGTAATAATTATGCGTTTAATGCGTTGGAGCCTATCATGAAACCAACTGCCATTACCTGTCGTTACTTTACGGAAGGTATTCTCGAAGTGCAACCACAAGGTCGAACATTTCGAAGCATAAATTATGGAAATGGTAGTTGTGATAATACTGCTATCGTTACAATTGATAGGAAACAGCATAATATGGTGCTCAAGTAAATGATATATAAATATTAGTATTGAAAAGCGAATTGGTAAACAATTCGCTTTTTGTTTTGTGTTGAACACTAAACTGTTTTTTTCGCTACTTACTCATACCTTCGTATCTCGTGAAAGTAAACTTTAACGATAGTATCAACTTTGTGAGTAAACTAAACATCCCACGTGTTTGGAATGGACTTAAAGTATTTAGTAGCTACTTTCTTACCAAGTGGACAAATAGGACAATTCAATGGGGTTCCCCCTTTTCCATTTCTTTTGAACCTACAACTTCATGCAACTTGAGATGTCCGGAATGTCCTAGTGGCTTACGCGCATTCACCCGACCCAAGGGGATGTTAGACCAAGATTTTTTCAGAAAAACAATTGATGAGCTCCAGTCCAAATTACTCTATCTTATATTTTATTTTCAAGGAGAACCTTATCTCAATCCAGATTTTTTGGATATGGTAAAATATGCATCCGACAAAAAGATATATACAGCTACCAGCACGAATGCGCATTACATGAGTGATGAGAATGCAAAGCGTACAGTAGAAAGTGGCTTAGACCGCCTTATAATATCCCTTGACGGAACAACCCAAGACGTATACACCCAATATCGCATCGGCGGCGATCTAGAGAAAGTTTTAGACGGAACGCGTAATATCGTAAAATGGAAAAAAGAACTAAAGTCTAAAACTCCCTATATCTTTTTTCAGTTCTTAGTCGTACGACCGAATGAGCATCAAATTGACGATGCAAGGAAATTGGCTAAGGAAATTGGTGTAGACGATGTGCGTTTTAAAACTGCACAGATTTATGACTATGAAAATGGCAATCCACTTATCCCGACAATTGATAAATATTCGCGATACAAAAAACAAGCTGACGGTACATATAAAATCAAGAATAAATTAGCGAATAGCTGCTGGAAACTTTGGCATGCCTGTGTGATTACTTGGGATGGTCTAGTAGCACCTTGCTGTTTTGACAAGGATGCTCAGCATAGGCTGGGAGATCTAAAAAAGCGCTCTTTTGAAGAAATATGGAAGGAAAAAGAATATGAGGAATTCCGAGCTAAGCTTATTCAAGGTCGTGATAAGATTGACATCTGTGCTAATTGCAGCGATGGTACCAAAGTATGGGAATAGTACAAGGTCAGCTCCCGCTGACCTTGTATCGTATAGTGCATCACTCGAAGAGGCCTATTTTTCGATGGTCATTCTTTTAGTATCTATTTGAATATTGTCTACAACGAGAGTATATAAATATAATCCGTTTACGAGATTGACATCATCTAATTCAATGTGACCAGCACGGATATCCAAAGCATACGTATTAATAATTTTTCCTTGTAGGTTTAAAACCTTAAGTACGGCTTTTTGGGCAGCATTAGGTATAAAGTACTTTATACTTGTTCGGCCAGAATGAGGGTTTGGAAAATTTTGTCCAAGCCATGCTCTACTTAAGTAGCTAGGAACGTCTCTTATTTCCGGTGCCTGATTCGATTTACGATCTAAGCCAGCGCATCCCTTATTACAAATTGTATTTAGATCGTTCTTGACTTGATCTACGGTCTTGGCTAAATCATCTAAAGCATTTTGCAATTTAGCGATTTGCTGATTTTTTGATTCAATTTGTTTTTGTTGGTCTTTTATCGCTTCCGTGAGCAACGGGATAATTGCATTGTAATTCATGGCATAAAAACCTTCATTATCCTTAACAACAGCACGTGGGTATACTTTCTCAACATCCTGTGCAAGAAAACCAGCTTGAGGTAGCTTATCAAGATTTCGTTCTTTATACTTTTCATTTTCCCAAGTATAGGTTACACCCTCCAGTGCTGATACAGTTTCTAACGCATTTTGTATAGGTTTAATCTCTTTTTTTAACCTTGCATCAGAGGAAACCACCAACGTATTTGTAAATGTGAGACCATTTACATCTAGTTTGGAAACAGTACCTAAAGCAGGAGGGCCAATTACTGCCGCCGCCGAGCCTCCTGTATAGGTTCTTGGGCTTGTTGTTCCTATACCTACACTCGTGCCATTGTCATAAATTTGACTACACGTTAAATCAGGGGAACCGTTTGCATTCACCCTAGGAACCATATATTGCGTGGAACAGGAACTACTTATCCCGCTACTACAACAGTTTGGCATTCGATACAACTCAAAATTAATAGGATTAATAACGACCATATCATAACTATTGGTTGTAGTTGGTAAATCTTGAAATACAATTTCAGGAACTGTACCACTTGCAGAACCCGCCATGACTTCTAAATTGTGAGAAGGACTGTAAACAGGATTTCCTGGATTCATTTGAATCTCTGTTCCTCGTTCTGCAATGGTCATCGTTCTATTATTATTGAAACCGAATTTCATGGAAGAACCAAGATCATTACTAATATCAGCTCCAAAAGCAAAAGCTTGAGTAACCCCACTAAGTATGCTCAATCCATTTCCAAAAATAAAATTATTTGCACCACCTGTTATCACATTATTGTTTCCATATGTGTGAGAGTTATCTGAAGCATCAATCGTATTTAATGCACCTAAGGATATATTATAACCAAACATACCTGGTGCAGACGGGTTAAGAAACGAATGTCCTCCAGCCATAAATGCGCCATGACAATTTCGCATGTTTAGATCCTCTCCTATAACGCCTCCTTCTTCAGAGCTGATTATACTACAGGCCTGACCTAAAGCAACGACACCCCTAGAAGTATCGACACGATTGCCATCTCCCATGATTCCAAAACTTGTTGAAACATCTGAAGAATTGTTAGAGCCCATAATTCCAAAGCCAGCGGATAGGTTTGGAGTATTATTTATACCCATAACACCTCCATTGTTTGAAACATTTGAATTGTTACTGGATCCGTACATAAAAATATTTGTAAGATCAGTGGCTACATTATTATCGCCAGATAAATGCGTAATCGTTGAGTTATTAAAGGTGTTTGTGGTTCCCAATTCGTAATTTCCATCTAGAGTATATCGCCCTCGAAGTGCTCCAGATGTTCTAATTCTAAAATCATCTGGGTTATTCGTACCGATATAGTCAGTCGGAGTTACTACATTTCCCGTAAGCAACCAAGCCGACCCAAGACTTGGAATTTTTCCCTTTAATAAAGAATCTATATGTTCTCTATTTATATTTCCATTGATATCTGTAACGACTACGAACGAATCTTTCGTATCGACTAATCCTTCAAGTCTGACTGTACCGGTCGTATGCGTCTGCGCAGAAGGAAACTCAGTCCCTACTCCCAAATACAAGGGAGTTAAATTATTATTGTTGTTTTTCAATACTATCGTATCCGTACTTTTCGGATACCAGTACTGGGCATATGTATTGATACTTACAAGTACGGTACATAGCAGAAGAATAAATTCTTTTTTTAACTTTTTCATGGTATATGGTTTTTAAGTAACGCCTACTCTATAAGCTTTTCGGCATCCGCTCTGTTTCCTATAAAACTCTGCAAATGTTTGAAGGCATCAAAAAAAACGATGACTTATAATAAGTCATCGTTCAGTCTTTTTCGCTAAGCGTAACTTCAGCTCGAAAATTTTTCCTTAACTAATTGATTGAAAGCACTTCTTCTTCTATGGGCTACTTCTAGCTTCTTACTATTGGATAAAGAGATCAGTCCAGTATGATTATCATAATGTACCACGTGGTTTAAGTTTACTATGAACGAACGATGAATTCGACAAAAGATACTTGAGGGGAATAATTCGTCATAATACTTCAATGGTTTCGTACAAAGAAATTGCCTACCACCTTGGGTATAGAATAAGGCATAATTACCAGGTTTAGATTCTACACTAATAATATCACGCAAAAAAATCGTGGCAAACCCGCTCTTCGAAGTAATAATGATTCGATCTATTTCTCCTTGCCGAGCATGTAGGTTTATGAACTGACCTAAACGGTCATCTGTTTCTGGGTGTAATATAGAAATCTTATCTATAGCCTGATTCAATTCCTTTTTGTCGATTGGTTTTAGAATATAATCAATGGCAGCAAATTTAATAGCCTGTATTGCATAATGATCATAGCCAGTAACGATAATCACTTTAAATTTAGGTCGGTCAAATGTTTTTAGTAGATCAAATCCATTTTTTTGAGGCATTTCGATATCAAGAAATACAATATCTGGTTGTAATTCATTAATGATTCTAATTCCCTCATCCGCATCACAGGCAGTCCCGAGAACTTCAATTTTTTCATGTTCTTTCAACATCCACTCTAGAACTTCTATGGCATCTGGTTCATCGTCTATTAATACGGCTTTCAACTTTTTCATACGATCGGTAAAATCAATTCGGCTAGTGTACCCTCCTTTGTATCTTCATTCAATGCTCGAATTTGAAAAGAAGCTTTCGGATTCTTCTCCTTAAAAATATCAATTCTCTTTGATAAGATCTCGTGCCCTAAAGATTTTTTAACAGTAGTTTCAGTTTTCTTTTTGTTGAAAATACCTATCCCATTATCTTCTACCACTATTCTTATGAGGTCCTCAGATAAATAGAAAAATTGAATCCGAATATGAACGCGTTGTTTATCGTAAGCATGTTTGATGGCATTTTCGCATAGGCTTTGTACCATAAGAGGAGGTAATTTAATACTCTGGTCTAACAGCTCATCAACCTTAAGTGCATAAGTGAATCTATCTGGGAAACGTTGTGTTTCAACTTTCATATAGTTATCAATGAATCTTATCTCCTTATCCAAAGAAATATAATCCTCACGAGAGTATTCCAGTCCCGTTCTCAAGAGCCTTGCAAGCCTACTTATAAACTGATTAGCTTCTAACTTATTATCTTTAAAAAGAAATTTCTGAACAGAATTTAGACTATTATAAATAAAATGAGGGTTCATTTGCCCACGTAAAACATCAAGTTCTGTCGCATTTAATTTCTCTCGAAGTTCGCTTAAAGCAATTTTTTCTTCATATCGTCTATCTCTTCTAGATCGATCCAAAATATACAAACAGAATATAATAATGGCTACCGCTATGCTCCCCAGTCCTCGAACCCACCATTGCTGAGTCCAATGTGGGTTAATGGTGAAAGAGCATAAGGCTGCAGGCGCCCACTCTCTATCCATATTGCAAGCGGTTACTAAAAAAACATAATCACCTGGAGCTAATTGACTAAGTGTAACACTTCTGTTATTCGTATATTGCCAATCAGCATAATCTTCATTTTTAATTACCTTATATCGATAAAACGATTGATGTTTTGGTTTACGAAAAGTGATTCCCAAATAATTAATCTCGATATTGTTTTCATCAAAAGAAAAGGTCTGATGCTTAAAGGGCAACTCTGTTGAACCTTGTTTCCAACTAAGTAAATGAACTTTAGGCAAAGGGTCTTTGGGCAACTTGATTTGTTCTGGAAAAGAGATTAAACCTTTTTCGGACAATGCATAAATTACTCCTTCATGGAGATAAAGTTTAGAAATAAAGGTTGCTCCTAGACCATTCTCTTGAGAAAAATTTCTCACCTTAAAGTCTTGAAAATTTCCTGATCTAAACTGAATATGACTTATTCCTTGTGCTGTAGCGCACCATAGACTGCCATCACTTCCGAAGATAATGTCATTGACATGGTCCGATAGAATTCCTTGTTTTGACGTTATAATGTATTGTCCTTTCCCATGTACAATAATAACTCCAGAACCACTTGTTGCAAGCATAAGAGTATCCGTACCTCGACCAATTATCTTTCTTACTGTTGCCCTTTCCAATTTATACTTTTTGGAAAGATCATGAATACGAAATGAAGAATCAATGCGATACACGGCATGAGCCGTGCTTGCGAAAATATTCATATCAGGAGAAACATACATCGATTTGACACTTCCCTTAAGATTGACCTTCTTCAATATTCTTTCATTTATAAGGTCATAAAGATTTAGGTACATAAGATTTCCTTGATTTTGTTTTTCCTTCTTAGGGCATAAAAAAACCATACTCTCGGAATAGCAAACGATTCTATCATTGGAATACTCGAATACACTTTTAGGAATCGGTGTTTTATATCTTACCCTGTTTACAACACCATCATTATAAATCTCGCAACCGGGGGATGCATACAACCTATCTCCTACAGAATAAATCTCTGATATATCTGAAAACCTTGAAAACACCATTGGAGTTTGTATTAGTTCTCTCATACCACCACGTTCTATATCATACTCATAAACAGCGCCTTTTTTTGTGCCTAGGAATAAATAATTACCATTTCCCGCTATAGAACGAAGTTTATCGTTTTTGTTAAGGAATTTGTCTTTGGGATAAATAATGAAATCAGTAGCTGCCAACTTATACATTCCATTATTTTCTGTACTGAACCAATAGTTTCCTTCTCGGTCCCGCTTCGCATCAGTTGCTCCTTCTAAAGGATAGAACATAGAATCCCGTAATGTATATATCCAAACTCCTCTTCTGTTCGCTTTAAGAATTTCGTTCGTGTTCAAATGTATACTAATAAAGTCCTTGTACTGATCTGAATGTTTCTTAAAGTAAGATGTCATAGAAAGTAGATCTTTGTTTTTATGCAGAGGTTTTACTGCTGCAATACCATGACTGAGTAATTGGTCAGAGTATAACGTTATCCCAAATAACTCTTTAATGTCATGCGAGCTAAAGACTAAATTATCATAGTCAAATATTCGAGGTGGGGTAAAATGCTCAACTAAAAAACTCGAATCTCGGTTTAAAATTTTCATGCGAAAATTAGTTTCAAACTGGCCATGACTTGTCACATGAGCATATAACGTATCTTCTTTAAACCCAATATAACTAACCCAACTATCTCCTTTTATCTTGTTTTTTATTCGCTGATTCGCCCAATGGGCAGAGAACTTTTTTGTTTTATAATCATAATAAGTAATACTCCCATCATAACCTGTAAAATACAGATTGTGCTTTACATCTTCAAAGACTTTGAAAATGGTACTATGCGTTAGACCATCCCGAACGGAAAACGTTTCAAACTCATATCCATTATAACGTGCAACCCCTCTATCTGTACAGATCCAAATATATCCGTCATAGTCCTGATGTGAGAAATAGGTTTCTGGGCTAGGAAGTCCCTGTTCTATGCCATAATGAACTAAATTCGATTGAGCTGACAATGAGAAGTCATGCGTTACTAACCAACCTATTAAAAAAACACATTTGATTAAAGGATTGCATTGCACCACAATCCAAAGTTAATTCAAACTATGGATGTGCAACAGCGATACTAACGTCACTACTCGTTATAGCAATAGAATCCGTCAGATCGTTTTCATTATACAAAAATGTATTTACCGAACCGATAAGACGAATCGTGCGTTGTCCTTCAGGATTGTTTTCATAGGCTTGAGCCTCCTTTAATGAAAATATATTCCTCATAGACTGATCTGTAATGTCATCTTTATAAGAGCGATAGGTTATACCGTTTCGCCGATACGTGACAATACATGTCTTATAAGGAACGCGCAAGGAAGAGGTTGTGGATGGTAGTGAAAGCACCGAATAAGTAAAAGCCGCAAAACAGGTATTTTTAGGAGTTATAACAGCCTTCCAGCTAGAGGTTAATAAAGATCCTGTAGCATTTAGCGTAATGGTTTTTCTCAAACTATCATTGTATGTCACTTGTACTACGGAGTTGATACCTTGCTGAGTCGTCTGATTACCAAAATCCCAAGAATAATTTGCGAATCCCTGTGTTGCACTCAATTCAAAGCTATCCAAACTCAAGCCCAAAGCACTTACATTAAACTGTACTTGGCCGTTGACAGGATCATCAAGATTGATAAAGTTCGTAACAGAATCAGAACAAACTACAGAAGGATAAAATGCAGACATCGTAACATTAGAGCCTAACGAATTGGGAGAGAATGAATGCGTAATAGAGTCTCCAGTTCCTATTGTCCCATCACCGAAGTTCCAACTAATATTGCCCCCTGTTCCATAAATAGAATTAAACTTTAATACGGTAGAGCCTATGGACTGAAACGTTGAGTCCGAGGAAAACGAATTAAAATTAACTTGATTAAATACGTTTTGCAATATATTGGCATTGTTCGCCGAATCATATCCGAAAAATTCAAACCGCAAATAATTATCGGTCGGATCTGTTTTGTCCAAAAATTCTCCTCTCATTAGAAGCACATCATCGGCTCCATTATCCTGATAAGATGTCTTCAGATAATAATTGTTTTCTCCCGCTTCAAAAACAGTCGATCGTGAATCAATCGTTCCGTTAAACCTAAAGACTACATTTCCCTGTACATCCATAGGTTTTTCCTTACTACAAGAGAACAGTCCTATAGTCACCAATAACAAGAACAGTAAGTCATTTATAAAGCTTTTCATTCTCATCTTAAAAAATTATAGCGCAAATTGATCCCGCCACGAGCATTTTGATCGATCTGCTGATTGTTAAAATAATTATTTTTTGTCATATCAAAAAATCCTCGTTGATAGAATATTCCTAAACTTAATTTTGGCGTCAGTCTATATTCGTATCCTAAGTTGGCGTTTACGTCCATGAAACGTATCCCGTTCATATAGCCAAACTGTTTTTTGCTTGAGCTTTGTTTAGAATCTTCATATAGGCTTACTGTATTTAAGCCCAGGTTGATACCCATACCGCCAAATACCGTATGCTTAGGCCTTATCTTATAAGCAAGCTGTAAAGGAACGTGAAATTGTAACAGATTCTTTCTAGTAACACTGATAAACGTTGAATCTTTATCAAAACTATAGCTGACATTTGTTCCTGTTTCTCTAATGTTCAAATGATTGAGATAAGACATATACATGCTTAAATAAAGACTCATTCTTTCCGAAAAATTGAATTGGTAACCAAGTCCCAAACTCGGACTTAGCCCATAATCTCTGCCCATATCTCCAGACCCAGTATACCCTCTCGCACCTGCAATTCCTGCCATAATAAAAAAACTAGATGGATCTTGTATAAAGATCGGTTTAGGAGTTGGAGCAGATTTCTTAGCTACTTCCGCAGGTTTTTCTTTAGTATCCGCGACTGCTCGAATCGAGTCTGCGGTTTCAGGAGTTAGTGCACTACTCGTAAAGGTATAGTTCTCTAAGCCAGAAACATAACGAGGATTCATCTTCTGATACTCTTCTGGACTTCTGTATATTCTTACCTTTTTTCTTTGAGGCTCTCGTAAACCTGTGTTAGAAGTATTTGGGAGTTCGGTATGTTGAGCACTTCGAGCATCGCCTTTCTTAGGAAGTTCAGCCATTGCTTTTTTTCGTGCGGTACTTGTTTTATTTGACTGAAGAGCCAAAGTCCTTTCAGCTTCTATATTCTTCCCGTTGACTGTAGTTTGATTAGTTTGCACGTGTTCAGTTTTTGATGAAACACTTGCATTATCCATTTGGTTTTTTTCAATAGAACTAGCAACGGCTTGTGAATGTTTAGCCGTTCTCGGCCCTCTTGAAGATACTTCTACAGCATTCATAGTGGTCTGACTTTCAGTAGGCACTGTTGCCAATGGTTCACTTCGATTTGACCTTTGATCTCCTACAGATTCCTCACTGCTTTCTGTTTGAAGATCCGTTTGAGCACCTGGTGTTGTATTTGAAATTCGATCTATAGTTGTTCGAGCAGGTTGAGATACGCTCTGTTCTGTGTTTATTTGATTAGTATATTCAGCTTGGTTAGCCTTATGAACTTCTTGTTTCTTCAAAGGGTTTATACCAGTATCATGTTTTACAATTGGTTGTTTCGTTTTCTTATTATTATTTAATTTCTTAACTGCTGACGTGCCCAGACCTACTAATAGTACACCGAGGATGAAAAATAAAACAAAGGGTCTTTTCTTTTCATCATCCTCATCTAAACGACGCTCAGCATCTTTCCAATGCGCCTCATTTAATTCGACAGGCATTTTTTGCATTTGTTCTCGCAAAAATTGATCTATATGGTGTTTACTGTTCTCCATACGCTCTTTTAATTGTGATCGGTGATAGTTTTTCTTTCATTAATTTTCGTGCTTTGTGTAAATGCCAACGAGATAAAGTCTCTTTGATTCCTAGCATTTTACCAATTTCCTTATGTGCATAGCCATCGATGGCAAACAAATTCAAAATTGTTCGAGTCGGCTCGGGAAGACTTGCCATTAACTGTAAAATTTCCTGCGCCCCTGCTTTACTCTCAATTTCATCATTACTTATGACTTCAAGCGGTTTCCAATCTACGGGCATACTAGACTCAACTTTTATAACTTCTTTATAGTTTTTTGACTTTCTGAAGAGATCAATAGCCGTATTCACCCCTGCTCTCCAGATATAAGCTTCTGGAGAGATATTTAGGTCTTCAAACCTTTCTATTTTCTTTATCAATCGCATAAACGACTCATTAATAATCTCTTGTATTTCGTCCTCATTTTTGGCATAGCGATAACCTACTCTTGCTAAAATGGGGTAGCAGAACTCATAGAAAGCACGTTGACTCTTACGGTCTCCTTGCTTACATCCTTGTATAATTTCTTCTTTTATCAATAAGGTTCTAACGTTTTATCTCAGTATCCCTACGCAAGGGGACGAAATCCGTCGGATTATTGTTAGTAAAACTAGATGAAATCTTCAAAAACTCCTCTTTTTAATAGACTGAACAAACCTCAGGGTCCTAAATTATGCATTCTTGTGCTAGATAAAACGTTTTCCAACGAAAGAAACGCACAATAAACTACAAACGTTAGAAAATGCTCAGATTACGAAAAAAACAAAGAGTTTTCCACGTTTATAACTAATCTTATCAAATTGCAAATAATGCTTTTAGTTTTTGGTCAAATATCATATTTTCGCAGTCTAAAATTTAAACTTTATGTCAGATATAGCTGAAAGAGTAAAAAAAATCATCGTGGACAAATTAGGTGTTGACGAAGGAGAAGTAAACAATGATGCAAGCTTTACCAATGATTTGGGAGCGGACTCGTTAGATCAGGTAGAACTTATTATGGAATTCGAAAAAGAATTTAATCTTTCTATTCCAGATGAAAAAGCAGAAACAATAGCTACAGTAGGTGACGCTGTTGGTTATTTAGAAGAACACGCAAAATAGTTTAAGTACTTATAAATTATTTATGGAATTAAAACGCGTAGTCGTTACAGGACTCGGCGCCCTTACGCCTATTGGTAATAATATTTCAGAGTATTGGAATGCTTTGTCAAAAGGAGTATCTGGCGCCGATTTCATTACCTTGTTCGATGCTGAAAAGTTTCGTACACGATTTGCTTGTGAGGTAAAGAATTTTAAGCCTGAAGATTTCATAGATAGAAAAGAAGCTCGTCGCTTAGATCGTTTTTCACAATTTGCATTGGCCTGTAGCGATCAAGCCATTCAAGATGCAAAACTAGATGACGCCAATATTAATAAAGACAGAGTTGGTGTTATTTGGGCTAGCGGCATAGGAGGAATTAGTACTTTCCAAAATGAAATGGAAAGTTTCTTTAAAGGTGATGGAACACCTCGTTTTAATCCTTTCTTCATTCCTAAAATGATATCGGATATCGCAGCGGGTCATATTTCAATGAAACATGGCTACCGTGGGCCAAACTATTGTACGGTTAGTGCCTGTGCATCATCGTCTCATGCGATTATGGATGCATCACACTTTATCCGTTTGGGTAAAGCTGATGTCATTGTATGCGGTGGTTCAGAAGCTGCCGTAAACGAAGCAGGTATTGGAGGTTTCAATGCTATGAAAGCCTTAAGCCAACGCAATGATGATCCAAAAACAGCGTCTCGGCCTTTCGATAAAGAGCGAGATGGATTTGTATTAGGAGAAGGTGCGGGTAGTTTAATCTTAGAAGAATACGAGCACGCCAAAGCACGAGGCGCTAAAATTTATGCTGAATTAGCTGGAGCTGCATGCTCGGCTGACGCGCACCACTTAACTGCGCCGCATCCTGAAGGTGCTGGTGTGATCTTAGTTCTTAAAAACTTATTAGAGGATGCTAATATGGCACCTACTGAGGTTGATTACATCAACGTACATGGCACTTCTACTCCATTAGGCGATATTGCAGAGGTAGGAGCGATTCAAGAAGTATTTGGAGACCACACTTATAATATGAACATAAGCTCAACCAAATCTATGACCGGTCATTTGTTAGGTGCTGCGGGTGCTATTGAAGCTATTGCTTCGGTATTGGCGTTACAACATAATACCGTTCCGCCAACGATTAATCACAGTACGATCGATGAAAGTTTTGATGCTAAAATCAACTTTACACTAAACAAAGCACAGGAACGTGATCTACAAGTTGTTGTAAGTAATACCTTTGGTTTTGGTGGACACAATGCATCAGTAGCATTTAAAAAAATCACTGAATAATTCCTTTTCCCTACTCCATTCAAAGTCCCCTTATCGTGATTAACATATCGGGATAACCCTATTTTTATATTCATCGGTAATAATGTAATTTTCCTTGCGATATGGCTATCGTACCGAAAATAATTGTTCGCTTTTTTGTAAAAGACTCCCCTCTATACAAAAGCCTTCAGGCGATGTTAGGTTTTACGCCTAGCGATGAAAGTCTGTATGAGCTTGCATTGTGCCATAGTTCGAGCAACCAAGATCCGGAAGAGAATAATGAACGCTTAGAGTTTTTAGGTGATGCTATTTTAGGCGCAATTATCGGAGACTACCTCTTTCAGAAATATCCAACTAAACCAGAAGGCTACTTAACAGACATGCGTTCAAAAATTGTGAACCGCAAAAGTCTGAACGAAATAGGCAAAAAAATTGGTCTTCCCGAAGTGATGAAGTTCAACGAGAAAGATTACTTTCTGCGTAACTCTCCCATTTTTGGCAATGCTTTTGAAGCACTTGTCGGTGCGATTTATTTGGATAAAGGATATAGCCGAACCAAAAAATTCATTCAAAAAAGAATGATCATTCCTTATATAGATGTTGAAGAATTAGAACAAGTAGAGGCTAATATTAAGAATAAACTGATTGGTTGGGCTAAGCGTAAAGAAAAAGAGTTAGAGTTTGTAGAACTCGACCCTGAACCAGCCCAGAACGGAAGACAACGCTTTAATATTGGGATTAAGCTTGATGGTAAAATGATTTGCACAGGTTCCGCACTCACTAAAAAAGAAGCTAGTAAAAAGGCCGCAGAAGACGCTATTAAAATTGTTGATGCATAGCTCTTTGTAAACTATACGCTCTTTATCTTAACGCTACCTTAAGTTGAAATCCACTATTTAAAATTCTTCGTTTCAAATTGATTAATCCTTACCTTTGTTCTCCTTTTAATAAATGGGGCTGACTGGTTTTGACAGCATAGGTTCTTTGATCGTAAGCAAGTAGTGCGTTGGAAAATTGCACTTTAATCTCATTTTTCGAACTTTTGAAATGGCGAATCTAACTTCGCTATGGCAGCCTAATCATTGATTAGATGTCATATATGGATGAACACCGACTGGTCGACGACTCGGTCTCATCTGAATCAAACTTTTCGACGACTAGCATAAATAGTGTTGCTATATTTATGTAAAGCTCCGCTACGGCCGAGACCAGCAAATAAGGTAGTGTTAAGTATGTTTTCTACTTGTAGCTACTCGAAAATCTAATTGAAAACTAAACTTGTAGAAAGCCTTCCGAGATTATGTTTGGACAGGGGTTCGACTCCCCTCAGCTCCACTTTTATTTGTTACAGGATTTATTATTTAGAACTTCTTCAATACTTAGGAAGATATAATTCTTCCCATATTGTTTATTGAATTTAAGTCTTGCAACATCTGGATTTATTGAATATGAGGTACAGATTTCTATTTGCTCAAATTGGCAATTTAGATAGTAGATTATAAACTTTCTCAATACCATGTGCGCTGCTTAAGCTTTATTCATTGCTCTATTCCATGTTCTAGTTTGATTTGTGTTAAAATAAATGTATACCAATTAGTATAATAAAAGCTATAATCTTTTACAATACAGACTATTTTTTTATATCACTAATTACTCATTAACGTATTATTGTGATATATCATTAACATTATTCTATTGTTATGCCAATTTGTACAATAAACATGACCTTTTTGCATAATTATTACTCTATAAGATTACACCATTAGAATTATTAGCATACAATTAGAATTTTTACGTCGTGAAGTCAATAACAGATCTAATTAAAACGCATTTAAGAGAAACTGGGACAACCCAAGCTCACTTGGCGGATTTGATTGGTATGAGTCGTCAAAATCTATACAAACGTCTGCGAGCTAATGATCTTACCTTTTCTTTTGTATATCAAATCTCGGTTGCACTCAAGTATGATTTCTTCTCAATCTATTCAAAACGATTGGAAAGTGAAGGTATTATTTCACGAGATGATACTTACAAAAACAAAGATTACAAGGAAAAGTATTATTCAGTGCTAGAAGAAAATAGAGAACTATACGGAAAAGTAACTAAAACAGCAGAGGAGCTTGAGGTGTATAAGAAAAAGATAAACTAACTATCCTTCTTTAAAGACGCTCTCTCCGGAGCTGCTGTACATAAATCAGTCTATTTCTGTAATAATCAGCATTTGCCGTGTCACCCAATGCCCGATAAGTCAACTCTAAAAACTGCAATGATTTCGTATCCAAGGTGTCAGCCCTATTTGCTTCTTTAAACCAATAGATCGCACTATCTGCTCGTTTGGTCTCTCCATATATACAGCCCATATTGTTCATAAAATCTGCCTCGGTAGAGTCTAAAATATGTGCTTTTTTGAAATAGGGCATTGCCTTATCAAACTGTCTGCTATTAAAATAAACAGTACCTACATTATTTGTATAAATCCCGCTAGTTGTATCCTCACTAAATGCTCTTAAATAATACTTCTGCGCAGAGTCCAATTGACCTTGAAGGAAATACGCCTTACCCAGTTGATTATATCCATCCGCAGGTAGATATGGGTAGATACTTAACGACCTTCTAAAATACCCGATAGATCGAGCAACCTCTCTACTCAAAGAATCTTGGAGTTGCTGCTGGGTGTATCCTGCCGATATCATTAGTTCTGTAAGAACCTCTTTTCTATCTTCACTTGGCAAATGGTTACCCATATAGTATAATAGGTGAGTTGCATTATCATTATATTCAATATCTCTTGAAAAAAGTTCATAGTCACTACGCCAGTCCTGATTTCGTGCAATAGTCTTTATAGAATACAATACGGATAGAACGAGTAGAATACCCCATAAGGCCGGTGAAGTCTTCATTTTTTCCATAATGGTAACCCCACCCTCCTTCTTTAAAAATTTGGCTAGTATACCAACGGTAAAAATGCACAATCCTAAACTAGGTGTAAAGAATAAACGTTCTCCAAAACTTGTTCCGATTAAAAAGAAAACATTTGAGGCGAGCGAAAATGTTATAAAAAACCATAGAATGCCAAAGCCTATTTTGTCTTGTCTCTTTAAACCCCTTATAGCAAAAATGAAACCTGAAATACACAATAGAAAACTAAGTATAAAACCCCAGTGCGATAAGGTCACAGGTTCTAGTGTAGCATATGAATAATCACAGGCCAAGGGGTGCGGTACAAAAAAAGTATAGATATAAAATCCAACAATCATTACGGCGGTAGCAAAACGCGATGGGATGTTATCCTTTACCTTGACGATCAGATTATCCATAATACTCGTATCCGTGTTCTGCGGAAATTGACTTAGTACGGCATCACGTGAGTAAATAAACAAAATGGCAACTAACAGAAGCGGCGCGCAAATAGTAGCTATTTTCTTCCAATCCATTTTACCTTCTTGGTAGTAAACTAATAAAGGGAACAGTCCCATACCGACTACAGCGGATTCCTTCGAAAACAAACCTATGGTATAAAGTAAGGTGCCCCAAACCAAATGAACCGCCTGATTGGTTTTTAGATATAATTGAATAGCCCTTAGTCCCGCTACGATACCAATCATAGCTAAAATTTCATCTAATGACTTTATATTAGCAACCACTTCTACATGAATTGGATGCACGGTAAATAATAAGGTGATTAGAAAAGGTAATAACCATCTCCGGTTAAACAAATCATATAATACCCAAAATATAAGCATACAAAGTATGCCATAGAATATCACGTTCATCTTATGAAAATGATGAGCATTCCCTTGAAAGAAATTCCATTGTGCATTTAGCACCAACTTCGTAAAGGGCCTATACAATGAGTTCTCCTTATCACTAACATCACCTTTCCGAAGCGGTGTATTAAACATGAGCTTTGTATTCTCCCAGCTCATAGGAGCCTTGGTCATTTTGTTATTGGCTATAATACCATGATCATCTAAGACAAAACGATGATTAAATGTATTGGCATAGAGTATAACCGCAAAAACGAAGAAAAAAACCGCTATCAACCATAACTGAGTTGTCTTTAAATCGATTTTATTCGAAAGATCTACTTGATTCTTTTTCTCTTGTTTAGGTGTCTCATTTGAAACTTGAACGGCTCTTTTTACTTTCTTTTTATTCGACTTTCTTCCCATGATCGATATACTAGCGGCACTAAATTAAACAATCATTCTTTATCTTTTCAATAAAAAGGAATGCTGTTGTAAATTACGGCTCTGAAATTAATCCGACATATCCCATTTCTTAAGGAGGTACTCAAGTACTCGTTAACTGCCTTTGGAGGACCGCAAGGTCATATTGGTATGATGATGCGCAGTTTTGTTGAAAAAAGACGTGATATAACGGAAACTGAACTAATGGATTATCTGAGTTTTTGTCAGATGCTACCAGGACCATCATCATCACAAACGGTCGCGCTCATAGGTTATAAAAGAGGGGGTATTTTACTCGGTGTGCTCACCCTCCTAGTATGGATTGTACCGGCCGCTTCTATTATGGCTGCACTTTCTTTTCTTGTAAAATATGTTGATGCTGAGTTTCTACAGGATAAAGTATTCCATTATGTTCAACCTATGGCGGTTGGGTTCATCGTTTATGCGGCTTTACGCACTATGAAGATTAGTATCAAAAGTCAAGTAGGTGTCGTTATTATGATTATAGCAGCAGCGCTTACCATCTTTGTAAGAAGCCCTTGGGTGTTTCCGCTAACGATCATTCTAGGTGGCTTTATTACTAATTTTACCAATAAGGAATTTCCACCGCATGATACCAAAGCCTTTGAGGTAAAATGGCGTAGGTTGGGATGGTTTGTGCTCATTTTTGTTATTGCAGGTATACTCTCCGAGTTAGCTCGGACGCAACATTGGAATCATGCAAGGGCATTTAACCTCTTTGAGAACTTTTATCGTTTTGGTAGTATTGTTTTTGGGGGTGGTTACGTGCTCATCCCAATGATGCAAGAACAGTTTATCTTTCATGCTACGGATGTATACGGTGCCTCGCTTATTACTGACCAGCAATTTCTAACAGGAGTCGGCCTTGTTAATGCAATTCCCGGTCCCGTATTTTCATTATGTAGTTATGTCGGCGGTCTTTGTATGGATAGTAATCCATGGAATCAATTGTTAGGTTGTTTTATTGGTACAGTTGGTGTATTCTTACCTGGCGCATTAATTTTATTTTTTCTCTTTCCACTTTATCAAAACCTGAAACAATACCGCATTATTTTTCGAGCCTTAGAAGGTATTCATGCCGCCGTGATTGGTATTCTATGGGGCTCTGCAGTATTATTGGCTCAAACAGTTCCGTTTGAATGGGGTAGTTTACTCGTAATCGGTTCCACCGCTCTTGTTCTATTATATACTAAAATACCAGCTCCACTCATTGTTATATTTTGGTTGTTGATGGGAATTGTTTTTTAAACGAACAGATCTGCGCTGATACCATCACAAAATAACTTTCCTCTTTGTGTAAGACTAATCCGTACATCATTTTGTTCAAGTAAACCATCTCTAATATAGGCTTCCACCTTTGAACTAAATCGATCAAACTGGGTAGCATTACTTAGTTGCTTATAAACAGACATATCAATCCCTTCCTTAACCCGTAGGCCTAATAACACAAACTCGTTGAGCAGATCATGCGTTGAAAGTGTCTCATTATCTTGATTTAGTTCATTAGCATCTAGCGCTTTTATATATAGCGCGTTGTTTGCGACATTCCACGAACGTGTGTTATTCTTATAGGAATGTGCCCCAGGTCCGAAACCGAGATAGGGTTTACCCTCCCAATAGTTACTATTATGTATGGCTCTATAACCTCCTCTTGCATAGGACGATATTTCGTAATGTTCATACCCCTGAGAGGATAAAGTATTCATCAGATACTCGAACTGTTTTGCTCCTTGCTCACTACTCAATGGGCGCTCTTTCCCCTTCTTTATAAATACATCTAGAGCCGTTTTGGGTTCTACCGTCATGCCATATATTGAAATATGCGGTACACTTTGCGCAAGAAGCGCGGATACATTAGACTCTAGCTTTTCATCTGAAAGCATAGGATATCCATAGATTAAATCGACTGTGTAATTCCTAAAAGTTTCACGAATTATATTGATACTTTCTTTTGCCTTTTCCGCAGAATGTGAACGATTCATATATCGAAGATCTTCTTCATAAAAACTTTGTACCCCTAAACTAATTCTATCTACACCCAATGAATTAAAACCTTCAATTTTATCCTGTATCACGTCGTCTGGATTCATTTCCAAGGTTGTTTCTTGAACTTGATCACAATTATAATGTTGACGAACCGTATCAAGTATTCGCCCAATTTCAGAAACCGTCAATAGGCCTGGTGTTCCTCCACCGAAATAAATGGTTTCTATCTGTTCACCTTCGTATTCCTTTTTTCTTATTACAATTTCTTTCAATAAAGCTTCCAAAAATTCGTTCTTATACTGTAAAGACGTTGAAAAATGAAAATTACAGTAATGACAGGCCTGCTTACAAAATGGAATATGAATATAAATGCCTGCCATTAAAAAATGCTTTAATTTGTAATACTAAGATGAAAGGTACTGCGCAATATCTTTTGGTTTCATGCACGATGAGTATTATTCTCTTTTTGGGAGGAATAGAAATGGTCCATGCGCAATCCGTAAAACTTAATATACACGGACCAGAAGCAGAGAAATTTCAAACGCTAGCCATTATTAAAACGTCATATACTGACTACTTACAGGCCAATGAAGCACTTCAAAATGGATTGCGGAGCTTATACAAGAAAGGGTATCTCGCAGCGGCTTTGGATTCCGTGTGGCTTGATAGTAATACAGCTCATGCCAATGTTTATGTAGGCGAACAATATAAGTGGGGCCAATTAAGAGCAAGTAACATCCCAAGCCATATTCTTAGGCTCAGCGGATTCGACCCAAAACGCTTATTCAATCAACCCATGAAACCAGGTTTGCTCGGTAAGGTGATGGAAAAAATGATCCGCTACTATGAAAATAACGGTTACCCATTTGTAACGACCTATCTAGATAGCATACAGATTCAAAAAGGCGGTGTATCTGCCCTGCTACAATTACAGCAAGGACCGCTTATAAAAATTGATACCATTATTCTTAATGAGGATGCGGGCATTCATAAAAACTACATTCTTAAGTATCTGGATATTGAACAAGGTTCATTATATAACGAGAGTAAGATTAGAAAAATAGGACAACTTATTCGTGAGCTCCCTTTTATAGAGGAGAGCTTTCCATGGAAGATTTATTTTAATGTTTCTAGGACCAAACTGAACTTATATTTAAAAAACAAATCGGCGAATCGGGCTGACGTACTCATTGGTTTATTACCCAATAATGCCGAAATTGGAAATAAGTTTTTATTAACTGGCGATGTCAAGTTTGCTTTTATCAATGCCTTGGAGCGTGGCGAAAAGATTGAAGTCAATTGGCAGAATTTACAATTTCAATCACCTCGATTAACAGCAGCAGCCTCATATCCGTATTTATTCAATTCTCAGATCGGTATTTCGGGAAGCTTTGATTACTATAAGAAGGATACTACTTTCAGAACCGTAAATGGTGAATTAGGATTCATCTATCAATTCAATGCACAGGATCAACTCAAAGCCTTTTATGAAACTGGAAGTACTCGCTTAATAGAGGTCAATACTAATCAGCTCATTGCGAATAGAACGCTACCTGCCAACGCCGATATCAGGACCCGTAGTTTTGGTTTAGAAGGTGGCTTAAGTCGAGTGGACTACAGACTCAATCCAAGAAAAGGTTGGCAAGCTAAGCTGAAAGGTGCTGTGGCCATTCGCGATTTCATTAAAAACACAACTGTTGAAGAAACGATAGACCCCGTTCGTTCTGAGTCCTTTGCCTACCTATATGATAGTATTGACTTGCGTTCTTACCGATTTCAAATTAGTGCAACAGCATCCTACTTTATTCCACTTGGAAAACGTTTGACTCTATCCACTCATTATAATGGTGGTCTTATGTTTAGCGAACAAGATCTATACCGTAATGAAGTATTTCAGATTGGTGGGTTTAGATTATTACGTGGATTTGACGAAGGGAGTCTCTTTGTTAATAGTTACCATCTTGGTACGATTGAGCCGCGTTACTTACTCTCTCAAAATTCGTTTTTCTTTATGTTTTCGGATTTTGGTATCATTCAACGAACTTATCCCGGACTAGACAGAAGAGATAATCCCTTTAGCGTCGGTTTAGGAATGGTATTTGAAACAAAAGCAGGTCTATTCAATATTAGCTATGCTGCAGGAACGCTGCAGGGGGGAATTCAGTTCAGAAATTCGAAAATACACTTCGGCTATATCAACTTCTTCTAAAAAAAATCGGCCTGTTGGAGCAGGCCGATCAAATATCATTTCGAATTTCTTATTGGAGCAATTTGTAAATCTTACTTTGCTCTTTTGTAGAAAGAGGGTTACCTGAATAGGAAAAATTGATCAAATTGTTCAATTTACGAATCCCATTAGGAATCTTTTTAATTTGATTATTACTGATATTTAATTGCTCTATTGAGTTCATCATAGAAATCTCATCAGGAAGATTAACCAATTGGTTATTACTTACATCTACTCTCGTAAGCCAAGGCATAGATACCAATTCCATAGGAAAGTCTACTAAACCGTTATTCGCCATTTCCAAAACACGTAAGCTGTTCATATTTCTGAAGTTGCTTGGTAATGCAAAAATATTATTGCCGGCATTGGAGGATGTTCCAAGAACAAGTTTTTCAAGATTACGCAATGCTCCAATTTCTTCTGGCAACCAACGTAAATTATTACCGCTCAAATCAAGCACTTTTAAATTCTTCATGTGCTTAATAGAAGCTGGAATGTAGTTCAACTTCTTATTGCTCAAATCAAGATGCGTAATATGCTTCATACGACGCAACAGATCAAATAGTACCTTAGGGTTACCTGCATCACTTCCACTCACTCTAAAGTTTGTTAAAGAAGGTAAGTCATTGATTTCATCTGGTAGAAAGTTAATTGGATTTCCTGTTAAATCGATTACTTCTAGGTTTTTACAGTTTGCTAATGAAGTTGGTATAGATTGTAGTTTATTATTTCTTACAATAATCTTACGTAACTTGGGCATATCACCCAATGTAGTCGGTAATCTCTCAATGCTATTATTTGAAAGATCTAAAACTTCCAAATGCTTTAAAAGGAAAATATCTACTGGCAACTCGGCTATGTCCGCATTTTGAATAGCCAAGTAACGCAAATTTGGAAACCTCAATACTTCCTTCGGAAACTTCTTAAAGTACTGACTAGTAAGATTTAACTGTCTTACACAATTATAATCATAGGAGGCCGATGGCAATTTCAAGTAAACCTTATCCGCATCACAGGGATTTGCTAATGGATAATACGCAGTTTGGGCATATGTAAAAAAAGTCGCCGTTAACAGTATCGCACTCAATAAACTCTTCTTCATTATATTCATCGGTTTTTCAAAGCCTAAATATAATTTAAGTTTTGAAATAAAGAATAAGGAAAAGCATTATTTATACATTTTTAGTACCCCTTTTGTTGGATTTCGGAGGTTTTTGTACTTAACTAAATCGATTCGCACACTTCCCACTAAGATTGGTGTTTCTACGTGAACAGGGATTTTATTATCATCATCGGTTATCCAGACTGTCATTTTCTCGCCTCCTTCAAAAATAGTTCCATCAATTAGTAAGGGTTTAAACTTAATGGTATTAAAAACACCGTGTTTTGTCTTTAATCTAACTTTCCCCAAATAACGTAAGTAAATATCGTATACTTTATGATCCAAAAAGATGGAGAAGGGAATTTTGTCACCCTTTTTGTATTTGTTAAAATCAATATTACGAGCATAATAGATCGAAGAAACTACATCCTGTACACAAGCTGGGACCTTTTTGACCCCTGCTGTTGAACTTGCAGAGTTTAACTTGCGATTGAAATTCACGATATTAAATTTCTTAAAGCCTCCTTCGTTAACCCGCCTTACAAATTTCATAGGAAGCATGGTCGCTGTATCAATGTAAGATTCATATTTGTCTCTTACTTTAAAGAACCAATCATACGACCTAAATGTCTTACCATCGCCCGTAATATGATAAACAGGTTTGCCTTTATACTTTTCTAACTTGTTTGTAAAGGTCGCTTTACCAGCACCAATCCAAGCTCCAGCCAGTGTATAGTATACTTTATACGTAATTTGTTCACCACTTTTGGTAGATTGATTCTTAAGATTACACTGCTTGAAACCTTGACCTTGGCTTTGCAAACTCAAGAATAATAACAAGATCAATAACCAATTTAAATTCTTTTGCTTATTCATAGTCATCAACATTAGCGCCGCTTCCTGTGTTTACCTCTTCCACTACTTTATTGATCTCGGTTTCACTAACATTATCTATATCCAAACCACGGGATACATTTTCTACAGATTCACTTCGTTGAATACTTATTTGGTCGTAACTATCACAAATATCAATCCCCTCCATGGAAAGAGGTTCTTCAAATTTCTTAATTGTATTATAGCCTAAACTGTTATCCTTCTGAACCATTTTCCAGAAAGAACCCCATATTGGCATTGCCGCTCGTGAACCTTCACCTAAACCAACACCCATAAAACGATCTTCACATCCAACCCAAGCGCCAGCCAACAATTGTGGAGAATAGCCTATATACCAAGCATCTGCCTCATCATTGGTCGTTCCAGTTTTACCACAGAGCTCACCCTTAAGGCCATATGCACCCTTTAGTCTTTTTGCTGTTCCGAAATTCACTGTTCCTTGCATCATTTTAATCATTTTATAGGCTGTTCTCTCATTGATAACCTCTTTTCGCTCTGGAACAAAGGTCTCCAGTAAGTTGCCGTTCTTATCTTCGATGCGTGTGATAAAGGTAGGTTTAATGTTGATCCCATAATTCGGGAACATCGTATAAGCTCTTAACATTTCGATGAGAGAAATATCCTGTGCACCTAACACAATAGAAGGATATGCTTTTAACTCTGTTGTAATCCCAATTTTCTTGCAAAAGTCTACAAATGCTTCAATACCCACTAGTTTGAGAACAGATAAAGAACCATTATTAATAGAATACGCTAAACATTTTTGCATGGGTAAACTACCAAACTTGGAACCACCGGCATTGTATAGTCTATGTCCTGGAAAAAATACTGGGCGGCAGCTAATTTGCATACAAGGAGAGTAGTTATTGTCTACCGCCAAGCAATAGGCTAGCGGTTTCATAGTTGAACCAACCTGACGTTTCGTGTTCTCATTCACATGATCGTATTGAAAGTACTTATGATTAATACCGCCTACCCAAGCTTTGACTTCTCCTGTTGAAGGGTCCATAGCGGCAAAACCCGTTTGTACTTGCGCACGCATATATTTTATGCTATCCATGGGTGTGATGGTCGTATCTTTTTCTCTACGATCGTTCCAAGCAAACACTTTCATTTTTGTTTTCGTATTGAAATTCTCCATGATTTCTTCATGGGTGAACCCTTCTTTTTTCAAGCTTTTATATCGGGGCGTCCGCTTTACGATACGTTGCAAAGTACGTTTATGTCTTTTCCATTTTCGAACGTTTATGTAGCGCGTTTTACGATACATATTTTTGGCTACAGCTTTCTCAGCATATTCCTGCATTTTAGGATCTACGGTCGTGTATATTTTTAAGCCATCTTTATAAACATTCAAACCGTTTTTCTTACACCAATCTTTTACTTGCAATTCAACCACCTGTCTGAAATAGGGCGCTAAACCTTCATGCTTTTGATCAGAAGCAGGTTTGAATTTCGTGACCAAGTCCATCGCTTTTAATCGGTTATATTCGCTTGTACTCAGCTTTCCATTTTTACGCATCTGAGACAATACAGTATTTCTTCTTTTCTTAGACGTTTCAGGATTTCGAATAGGGTTATAGATCGTATTGCCTTTTAACATTCCAATTAAAACGGCAGCTTCCTGTGTTTCTAAGTCTATGGGTTCTTTATTAAAAAAAGTTCTTGAAGCAGAACGAATACCCCAAGAATTATAACCGAAGGGTACAGTATTTAAATAAGCTGTAAGAATCTCTTGCTTGGTAAGATTTTTTTCAATCTTAACAGCGAGTATCATTTCTTTCATCTTATAATAGAGTAATTTAAAAATTGATTTCTCCTTACGCGGAAAAAGGTTCTTTGCGAGCTGTTGAGTAATCGTACTACCTCCACCTTCGCGTTGTCCTGTAATAACACCACGTAGTACTCGGGCCAAGGCCTCTGCATCGATACCTGAATGACTATAAAACCGTTCATCTTCAGTAGCCACTAAAGCATCAATAGCAGCAGGTGCGATCTCTTTATAACTTACAGGTTCGCGATTTTCTAGAAATAATTTGCCTATCAAATTATCATCTCCATCATAGATTTCTGATGCTATGGCTGACTTCGGATTCTGGAGCTCTGCCATACTAGGCATATCACCAAGTTTTCCTGCATCAATTAAATAGATCAAGGTGACAAGAGAAAGTATACCGAATAGGATACAAAACCATAGAAATTTAATAATCCTTTTGGTCTTTTTCTTTTTTACAGGTTTTTTAGCCGTTGAGCGAGCTTTAGACTTCGTCATTTGTTCAATAATTTAAGAGTTGGAATCCTTGCGTTTTCCATAAATCAACAACACAAATCTATTGTTTTGTTTGTTAGAGTACTATAAAATGAAGCTCTTTTAATGAAAATTTATACGGATGATAACATTTTTAAGAGACTACATGTCGTGCATGCCATGCTTGGAGGTTAGCTCAGTAATCATTCTAATGCTCGTATTGCCTGTACTAGTTCATTTTAAATGGTGGATACAGATAAAATGTTGGAATAGATATATGCATTTCCTTTTTCGTGACCAGATTTTCGATAATATAATAGCCCGTCATTTTGCCCATATCTGTTTTTACCCCTACGGCACTTGTATAGTTAAAACCTTGGCCCGGATCTAACATAGGCTGCTGTCCTACTACGCCCTCACCATCAACTGTTCGAATATTACCAAGTGCATCGGTTATCTCCCAATGTCTAGCCTTTAAATGAAACGGAAAGTCAGATAAGTTATCTATGCTAATCTCGTAAGAATAGATATACTCGTTCAATCCAGGGTTGGATAACTCTTCATTAAAGAATGTTTCTACGGTAACGCAAATACCTTGTGTAATCTGCTGCTGCATTATCGTAGGTAAATATAAGTTTTTTTAGAGAATGCTCACTTTCTTTAATATTTCTTTATCAGTTTGTGCTGCTCGTGCCTCTACTTCAAAGGGATTTTGCCGATAACCAAACCGTACAGAATACCATAGGTATTTTAAAAGGAAAACAACATAGCCTTCTCGTTGCCATTGTAATACATGCGCTACCTCATGTCGCAAATAAGGAATGTTTTTCATAATTTGATCCTTTGTTACCTTATGCAGGTAAATCGTTTTACCAAAAACGATAGCAGCACCTTTCTTACTGGCCCCTAAGTTAAAAGCGGCGATTCTTGCGATTAACGTATTTTCTTTGATCTGAACCGTTATAAGAGGTTCCAAAATTTAAGAATTTGTTCAGTCTGCTGTGCGGTTTTTACCCCTTTAATCACATGATGAATTTTGCCATCCTCGTTAATCAAAAAAGTCGTGCGTTTCAAGCCCATAAATTTCTTCCCGTACAAGTTCTTTTCTCCCCACACACCATATTTCTCAATAGCTTTCTTCTTAGGATCTGCTAACAAAGGAAAATTCAATTTGAATTTCTTTACGAACTTGGTATGACTTTCCTCATCATCAGGACTAATCCCAAACACATTAATCTTATGCTTCTTAAGAATCTTTGAATTATCACGAATGTTACAAGCTTGCTTGGTACAACCTGGTGTGTCATCGGCTGGATAAAAATAGAGTACTACTTTTTGCCCTTTAAAGTCTTTTAAAGCAACAGAAACACCATCTTGATCCTTAAGTGTAAAAAGTGGTGCTTTATCTCCTTTTTGTAATGTGATCATACAACAATAAATTTTGATACAAAGGTCGTGTATATCAATGAAGAGCGACTAATGTAGCAAGCTTATTTTTTTCGTAGCTGTGTTCCCATTTCCATCAGTAGCACTGATACGAACTTCATGCTGCCCTTTAGGAAAATGCTCATCTACTCTATAGTAATAGTTATTTTTTCTTCGTCGACAACGAAGCCATTGCTTATTAACCTCTAATCGAACTTCTTTAAGTTCACTAACCTGATCTTCAGCTCCAAATTTTAAAACACGACCACGTGCTATTTTCTGACCATGTTTAAAATAAGGTATAATCACGGGTGGGTTATTATCAATGACAATTTGATAGTTCCCAAATTGGTTTACTCGTGCTACAACCCAACCATTATCATATTCAGCGGCTATACCTTCAGCATCGCTCATATCATCATTTGGTGAAAAAAGAAATGCTACCTTATCTCGTAACTTCTTAGGAATGTCTTGCTTAGGTTTTAATTTCAACTCAAAGTAATCGTGTACTGGAACATTGGCTTTGTGCACTCGGTAAGTATGAGAGTATGGCAAGTCGCTACTTGTTGTTATCCCTTTAAAGCAGAGATCATCATAAAGCATTTCTTTGCTCAGAGTAAACGCCATTTTACCATTATTAATTGAATGCTGCTCACCATTTCTAAGCATGTGGGTACAAGTTGTATTTACAGGTGAGGGTTCAGCACCTTGAATCTGAAATCGAACATCCTTATAGTTTCCTTTGACATCATAAACTCTAATGGTCACGTTATGCAAGACCCCATCGCTTAGATCTACCAGTCCATTTTTTTGTGTTCCATTTATATAAACATCTAATTGATCATTGGGTAGTCTATGACAAAGTTGTAACCAAAATCCTTTGAGCATCTTTGTTTTATAATCACCAATTGCATTCATATAACGAGTTTCATCATAACCAATATTATGAAGCTGCCAACCAAATACTTCCTTATTATCTACGATCAATTTCATCCTAAAAACCCCAAGCCTTAAGGAGTTTTCCATGTAATCATTTGCTTGAATACCAAAATAAACTTTATCCGTTCGGACCTTTATTATCTCAGTAGTCGGCACATCAAAATTGCCTCTCTTGATCGCCTTAAAGATAATAGGAGCTTGTTGATAGATGCTTTTGTTACCATCATAAACAGCGACTCTACTTATCACTGGTTTTTTCCCATCGCGCATCTTATTATAGAAGAGTAAACCGTTTAATGTCTTATCGGTTTTTGTATCACGGATCTCCATATGTAGGTGAGGAGCATGGCTGCTGCCCGTATTTCCACTTTTTGCTATAAACTGCCCCTTTCTTACAGGAAATAAATGCGGAGGAAATTGCAATTCTATTGCCCAACTTTCTTGCTCATATTGCTTCTTTTCTACATAAGCACTCAATAATTTATTAAACTGATTGCAGTGCGCATAGACTGAGGTAAAACCACCAGGATGACTAATATAAATACAGTTACCAAATCCTTTATGACTAATACTGACTTTGCTTATATAACCACTTTCTATGGAATAGAGCGATAGATTTTCCCGTTGCTGCGTTCGAACGTCTAAACCTGAATGAAAATGATTGGGACGACACTCCCCAAAATTTCCAGCAAGGGAAATTGGAATTTTCACAGGACTTGCAAAATTAGTCTTGTAATGAACGGAAGGAAAGAATGGCTTCTTTTTTTCTTGTGCAATACCCAATTCACATAATAATAAGAAGAAGAATATAACAAGAAAGGATTTTTTCATCTGCCTTAAAAATAAAACGCGCACAACGGATATACAGAATTTTTTACACAAGCGTTTCAGAGGTCACCCCACCTGTATCATCACCTTTCTCTACATCAGAGGGGATTATTGCATCGATTTCTTCGTTCATATTATCTGCCGATGTATCCGATCCATTATCTAAAAAACGTTTTTGAAAAAGAAGTATACTTACAACACCAATAAAAATAGATGCATCAGCTACATTAAAAACTGGCCTAAAAAACTCAAAAGTATTACCTCCAACAAATGGTAGCCAATCTGGCCATTGGAAAACAAATAGTGGGAAATAGAGCATATCTACTACTTTCCCGTAGAATACATCTCCATACCCTTGCCCCCAAGCTACTAGTTTTGCTGGTTCTCCACCATGGAATACAGCACCACTGTATGTAAATATTTTACCGAATAAAATACTATCAATTAAGTTTCCTAGTGCTCCGGCTAAGATCAAGCCAGCACAAATTAGTAATCCGTTTGGATACCCTTTTCCGACCAGTTTATCCTTGATAAAGAATATCCCCCAAATAACAGCTGCCAAACGAAACAAACTTAGGAGTAATTTCCCCCATTGTTGCTTACCTATTTGCATTCCAAATGCCATGCCCGAGTTTTCAATGAAGTGCAACCTGAACCAGTCACCCAAAACGGAAACTTCCTGACCTAAGGCAAAATTAAGTTTGATATAAAATTTTAACCCTTGGTCTAGGCAAAGTACAAGCAAGACAATTAGTAAGACGTGTTTTAGTTTCAAAAAGTACTGTTTAGATAATTTTGCCAAAAGTAAGATAGTCCTTCAAAACGTATGACTGAATCAGCTTAAAATAATGTTGCCATCGGTATATACCATTTTCTTTAAAGGAGCATCTAACAATAAAGGTCCATCCAAATCACAAAAATCCACCAAGCTCCCTATTTGGGCAGCTGCATAGGTACCGATTTCGGTTTCATTCATACAGCCTAACATAGTTTTCAAACCTTTTTCCTGTGCGCTTTTGATTATCTTGACAGCGGGTGTCAAACCACCACATTTGGTCAATTTGATATTGATTCCAGCAAAACTTTCCGCACAGCGTTCAATATCATCAGCTGTTTGAAACGATTCGTCAGCATAAAAAGGAATATCGAACTGCTCCTTTAATATTTTCATCTCACCATAGTATTGCTTATTTAGGGGTTGCTCAATAAAAATGACCCCCAAATCAATAAGTCTTGGAACAAAACCCTTCGCTTCTTCAAGACTCCAAGCAGCATTGGCGTCTACTGCAAAAACGCTTTTAGTGACTTCCATTAGTCGTGTTAAATGATCTAATGAAACGTCATCCGTAACTTTTACCTTATACCGCGGCCAAGGTCGTGCTTCTACCTTAGCTAGCATATTCTCATAGGTATCTTGACCTAAGGTATAAAATGTATTAAGTTGCTTTACTTTTTTGTCTAGGATAATTTCGGCAATCGTTTTGTTTTTAAACTGAGCATATAAATCCCAATAGGCAATATCCAATGCACAAACTAAAAAAGGATTATCAGGAAACAAATGGTGACAAAAATGCCAAAATCGTTCGGGCTCTGTAAAGTTGTAGTCCTCTATCATTTTTGCTTTCGCCTTAAGATCAGCTACCATTGTCTCAAAGGTCTGTGGATAGTAAGAAATGATAGGAGCTTCTCCAATTCCTCTTAGGCCATTATATGCAATAGCTACCAATAAAGCGGTTTGATCAGACTTCGTTTCATGGCTCGTTGTGAATGCATTACAAAATGGAGTTGTTATTCTTTTGAACTGAACTTTAAGCATGAACGCAATATTAAGCTTTTTCGTAAATTTTTAAATTTGTTAAATATTTCCTATCTTTAGACCAGATAACATACTATCTAATTGAAAATCAAATAGTTATGGGCAAATTCAAGGAAAGCAATGTATATCCTTCTCATTGGAGGATAGGTAAAGAGACCAAAGAAGGATATGATATTCAACAAGACGAAATCTTTAAAAAATACGCAAATAAATCCCTTCCGATAAAGAAGAAAAGAACAAGAGCTGGTCTTAGCCCATATTCTGGACCCTGGACTATTAAACAACAAAAGCATCTCTTGCGCAGGACAATGTTCGGAGTAAAGGAATCGGATATTGCTAATATATCGGCACTAACTCCAGGAGCGGCGGTAGATTTTTTATTTAATAACGTGCCAACTCCACCAGCGCCGCCCGTAAATAACTATGAGAACACATATTCTGACCCTACTGGTGTAGCCGCTGGTGCTACATGGGTGAATTCGACCTATGGTGATGGTACTGTAAATTTTCATAGAAGGGTTTCTTTGAAGTCTTGGTGGATGTCTAACATCATTAACCAAAACACAAGTATTATCGAGAAGATGGTGATGTTTATGCATAACAGTTTTCCGATAGAATTCTCAAATGCACCGAGCACCATTGCCGCTTATAAATACCTTGAACTACTGCGATATCATGCTCTTGGTAATCTAAAGGATTTTATCAAGGCTCTTAGTAAAGATGGTGCTATGCTAAAATATTTAAATGGGCATTACAATATCAAGAACTCGCCAGATGAAAACTACGCACGTGAGCTACAAGAATTATTTACAGTAGGCAAGGGCACAACACAATTTACAGAATCCGACGTAAAAGCAGCAGCAAAGGCTCTGACAGGATGGCGTGTAGATAATAATACTGCTCAAGTGACCTTTGACCCAACCAGGCATGATGATACCAACAAACAGTTTTCTCCTTACTACAATAATTATATCTTAAATGGTTTAAGTGGAGCCGCAGGTGCCAATGAACTGGATAATTTGGTAGACATGATCTTTACTAAGGATCAGGATATTGCTAAATACTATGCACGCAAGATTTATAGGTTCTTTGTTTATTATGACATTGATGCGAATATCGAAACGACAATTATTAACGGGTTGGCACAAACGTTAATCAATAATAATTGGAATGTACAACCTATGATTGCTCAGTTATTAAAGAGTGATCACTTCTTTGATTCTTTGTCAATGGATTGCTTTATCAGCACACCCATTGGCTACTACGCAGGTACGTTCAGAACATTAGGGAGTTCGGTATCAACAGCCTTGAGTATTGAAGACCAATATAAATGCTATTATAGACTTGTGCAATACGCAGGTAATGCCGCGCAAAGTTTAGGAGACCCTCCCTCTGTGAGCGGTTGGCCTGCTTTCCATCAGACTCCACATTATCATGAAATGTGGATCAACTCAGATACATTACCCAAACGCCTACAAACAACAGATTTTTTATTAACGACTAATGGTGTCTATGTAAGTGCAACTGCCAGATTAAAATATGACGTTATGGATTATGCTAATGCTCTTTCTAATCCGAGTGACCCAGATTTTGTAGTTGACCATTCCGTGGAATACCTTCTTGGACTTACGCTTTCGCAATCCCTCAAAGACTATTACAAATCTATTTTACTTGGTGGTCAGATTTCAAATTTCTATTGGACCAACGCTTGGAACGACTACGCAGGCGCACCAACTAATACGACCTACCTAGGAATTGTACGATCACGATTGCAACAAATGCTAACGGAATTACTAAGAATGGCAGAACACCATTTAGGATAAAAAAGACCATTAAAAGAGACTATATATGAAAAGAAGAGATTTTATAAAAATGACGGCAGCGGCCAGCGCTGCCTTGTCGATGAACGGATTGCCTATTTCTGCCTTTGGCGAAGGCGACTTTCTAGGAAGGCTCGCTAAAAATCGTGCGTCCAATGGTAATGTGATGGTCTTTATCAGATTATCTGGTGGTAATGATGGATTAAATACGATCATTCCATTGGATCGATACAGCGAATTATCAAACGCGAGATCCAACATTCTTATACCGCAGTCCAGTGTATTAAGTCTGAATGGCACAACCACTACAGGTTTACATCCTACTATGACAGGTTTACGCGACTTATATAATTCTAACTTGGTAAATTTAGTACAAGGTGTAGGTTACCCCAATCCCAACTTCTCGCACTTCCGGTCAACAGATATTTGGAGTACTGCTTCAGACTCTAATGTTTATTTAGACACAGGGTGGTTAGGTCGGACCATCGATAATCAATTCCCTGGTGCTCCACAAGCTTATCCAGATCCAAATTTCTTAGATCCTTTGGCGATCCAGATAGGCTCAAGTGTTGGACCTATTCTTACGGGCATGAACGGTATTAATGGTTTGGCTTTATCGAGTATCTCCAGTTTTTATAACATCGTTACAGGAAGTGTAGATCCTGCACCACTAGGGCCTGCTGGTCATGAGCTAACCTTTATCAGGTTTATAACACAACAAACGCAAACCTATACACAGGTTATTCAAAACGCTGCGAGCTTAGGTAATAATCTGGCCACATACCCTGCTACTCGATTAGCGGATCAACTAAAAATCGTGGCCAAGCTTATCAGCGGTGGTCTGAAAACACCTGTTTACATCGTAACACTTGGTGGCTTCGATACACACGATAATCAAGTTGATGCAAATGTTACACAAGGTAGACATGCAGATCTTCTACAAAATTTATCGGACTCTATTAAGGCCTTTCAGGATGATCTTCAAATGCTTGGTAAAGATGATATCGTGGCAGGTTGTACCTACTCCGAATTTGGACGTAGGATTAAATCGAATGCGAGCTTAGGAAGTGATCATGGTAGTGGTGCTCCAATGATTTTCTTTGGTAAACATGTTAATCCTACTGTTATTGGAACGAGCCCAGTTCTACCTGCGAATGCAACTTCGAATGATAATATTCCGATGCAACATGACTTCAGGCAGGTATACTCCAGTATACTGCAAGACTGGTTAGGCATGAGTCAAAACGATACGCAATCCGTTTTGAACAATGTAAACTACCCTACACTTCCAATCTTCCAGAAATCAACGAGTACAGAACCTATTCCGGGGACCCCTTCTCAGTTTGGTCTTGAACCCAATTATCCGAACCCTTTTGTGCATCACACCAATATTCGATTCTCAACTACGGGTGGCGCGGTACAAATAAACTTATACGACCAAATGGGACGAAAAGTTCGTGTACTTTATGAAAATATAGTTCCGGCAGGAACCTTTGATATTAATGTGGATAGAGGTAACCTACAGGCTGGCATATATTACTACGAGTTAATCCAAGGGAATCAAAAAGCGACTCAAAAAATGGTTGTTAGATAATCAATTCAAACTGGATGTTTTAAATAAAAGGAGTCTGACGGCTCCTTTTATTATTTTTCACCTGACTAAAGCGAACTAATCTTCTTTATATTATCTATGTACGACCTGCCCGACGTAAGGCAAGAATTGCTCTTGTCATTCATGTAAACCTTTACACGAGAATTAAAGAACCTAATAACCTCTTTAATCCTATTTCTGTTAACCAGCACACCTTTATGAATCCGAATTAGATGTCCAAATTTTGATTCCAGCTCAGTAAGTGAATTGGATAACAAATAAGCCTTCCCCTCAACGGTCATGATCTCAACATATTTGTTTTTAGAACTACAATAGGAAATATCATCTGCTTTTATAAAAACAGTACGATCATTTATTTGAACAGGAATTAAATCAACCTTTTTCGTATCATAGTCTACTTTTATATCTTCTCTACGTGAAGCCTTATTCCATTTTGATTCTATTTTAAACAGTGCTTTGTCAAATCGATCTTGTGAAATGGGCTTTAATAAATAATCAAATGCATCGTTTTCAAAAGCATCAAGCGCGTACTCTTTAAAGGCTGTAGTAAAAATGACAAATATGTCTTGCGGGATTCTTTTCAGCGCGTCAATACCACTTAGTTCGGGCATTTCGATATCCAAGAAAATAATATCCACCTCATGCCCCTTAAGGTACTCCAACAAATCTTTTGCATTATCAAATTCTTGAATTACACTAAAGTTTCGCCCATGTTTCTCAAAAAGCCTACTAATTCTTTTACGGGCTAAATGCTCATCATCAACAACTATACATCTATACATTTCTTATTTCTATTCTTAATACTTTTTGAGGTTCATTCTCTATTATTAGCTCAAAATTTTCTTCATAAGTAGACTTCAGCAGTGCTATAGTTCCATTAATCCCAGCATTATATTTTAGTTGTTCTGGAAATGGAGCCCCACTATCTATTACTTCAAAAACGATCTTATCATCTTTTCGAGAAGCTGATAATACAATCCGAATATTCTTTTCGTTCCGGTTATACTTTATTGCGTTCTCAATGATGGGTAGGAGAAAAAATTTCGGAACAATAAAGTCTCGTACATCATCATCTAGATCCAAATCAAAGGTAAAATTATCATCAAATCGAATTTGTTCGATGTTTAAATAATCTTCTAATGCTGAAAATTCATCTTTTACACAATGCGAACTATTTTCAGCGGAGAAGAGAGATGAGCGCAAGAAGTCGGATAAATAAAGCACCATACGCTCTGCTTTATTAGGCTCGTCATGTATGAGTGATACAATTCCATTCAACGTATTAAAAATAAAATGCGGACGGACATTTGAGCTGTACAGTTCCAGCTTAAGTAAATTTAACTCAGAACTAAGGCCACGCATTTCCATCTCCTTTTTGTCAATAATATTTTCTCTTACAAAGGCAGGAATACATAAAACCAAGGTGATGAGTGAATTCATAATGACATTCGTCCAGTACGCATTAAAGGTAAAACTCTTAGAAAAACCTAAGGTATCATCATCATAAAATCCAATCAACTGTTCCATCTCATTCGTAAAAATGGTTGCTAGGATAATTACGGCTAAAGAAAGCAGCACCTTGCTTCCTACTTTTTTTAAGGGTTCAGAAAAGGAGAATTTATGACCAAGATATCTGTCGAATAAAAAATTTGCCGCAATCACACTTCCTGGCAAGAAGAAATCCTCGAAAAGGAAAAAGGTCAAAACCTTATCCAATGGAAACCCTTGTGCTATTAAATAGAGCGTTAGATTTATCAGGACGTAAATCCCAACACCAATACTATAATTCTTATAACGTTTTTTTAGTTGCTTCATCTAATTCGAAAATTCAGAAATCCTTTACTACTTCGCTAGCTTCGTTTTTATTTTTTCAAGTACTTTCTTACTTATGGTTGCATCACTACCTTCTTCCGTAGCTAAATCTATTGCTTCCTCCATATACTTTTTAGCATCCGTATATTTTTTATTCTTGAACAAGATACACGCATATGTATCCAAAAAAGCATAATTTTTAGTTTTCTTGATTAATTCCTCCATATGATATTCTGCTTTATTCAAGATCGTTGCTCCATGACATTCTGATTCGTAGATGTCCCAACAGTACCCATTTATGAGTCGGCCCTCATTTCCTGCAACTGCTTCCTTCAACTTCTCACTTATCAGTGCTTCATAAGTTTTGCAATCTTGAGTGGCCTTAGCAAATAGAATTCCGTAGGCATCATGATAACCTTTATAGTTTCTATTGTTCAAATGCTTCTTGGCAAATTGATCTGCATTTTGAAATTGTTTTCGATCTTTCTCCTTAAGCGCTTTACTATATCTTTTAGAAGCAATTCCACCCATGATGGACTCTACATTGCTTTTACCATATTTCTGGGCTAGTTCCTCTTGATTATTTACGACATACTCGTTTATCTTATCATTTCCGCCAAGGTATTTAAGAACAGCGAAGCTTACCTCCGACGGCCAATCTTTTACAGTCGACCAATAATCTTGAATTTCCTTTTCTCTCTCTTTCTTGTCTTGCTTAAAATAAGCTCTATCTCGATGAATATATTTCACATAAAAATCGGGATACTTGTTTGATAATGACCTATTGTACCCTGTAGGAAGATCACCTTTATTGAAACGAACCCAAGAGTTTGTTGCAAAATCTCTGAAACGCTTTTCTTCCTCTTCATTATCAATCGCATTGCCGAATAGCTTTCCTATAAACTGAACATCAGGACTGACGGTGACATAGGTGGGATACGAATTAATACTGAACTTCTTCGTTAGGTTATACTTTTTATCTTTTTCAGCGTCGTATTTCAGCATTATATAATGCTCTCCAATTAGTGCTTGCAAAGCTTTATTCTCCTCAAAATTTTTATTGAATATTTTGCATGGTGGGCACCAAGTGGTATAGAAATCTATAAGAATTAATTTGTTTTGTGCTTTTGCGAGACGCTGTGCCTCAGACCAATCTTCTTTAATGATTGTAATGTGCTCTGCTCTTGAACTAAATGCTAGTAACATTATGAATACTAGTGTACCTGTTAGAAATAATTTGTTTTTCATATTTTATTTTTTTATAAATTTTAAATCTTTTACTCGACCAGCTTCCAGCATAAATTTTGAGACATTTCCAGCCTCTCTTTCGAAGTTAAAAATTAAACCTCCTATGATAAATTGATCTTTTTTTATAGCTTGGATTGGTTCTGGATCATCACTCTTAACTTGGATATACAACTGATCTTCTTTTAAAATAAAAGTATAAGTTATATCAAGTTCTTTACTGTAATACGCCCCCACATAGTCTTTTAAGTTTAACTCACTCAAGTCAACTGGTTCAACACGTTTGCAAACTTCTTCAGATCCTCTCTGTGAAACAATAGCCTTTTGGGTGCCCCCTTTTTTCAAGTCAGAAAAAGAAAATGTAACCCCAGCTTGTCCAGGTATTTCGAATGAATTTCCCGTTGTTCTTTTTATAAAGTATTTGGCACCATTCCATTTCTGTCTTACCTGTAAAGAGTCATCAACCTTTTTGATCTCAAAAACAACATTAGGCTGTAATTCATATTCTCCTTCGATTTGCTCTAAAGCAATCTTTTTAATAGCCTGTTTACTTTTCTTTTTTGCTTTTTTCTTAGGTATTGACTCCTTTTTATAATGGTTGCTGAGAAAAATATCCGCTATCTTATTTGCCATTCGTGTAGGGTTAGCATCCGCCCGATTGGCAAAAATAGCTACCGTAAAATGCTGTTCTGGAAATCGAATCAATTCAGCTCGAAATCCAACAAAAGAACCTCCATGTTTGATGACATTCAGGCCTTTACGCTTACCAATCATGAGCCCCTTGGCATAACGAATTTCTTTCCCATTGTTCAGTTTGCCTTTTGTAGTCATTTTCTTCCAGAAATCTTTGTTTAAAACCTTAGAATTATAAAACGCATCGTCCCAACGCATAATATCATTGATAGAAGTCAATATACCGCCATCTCCGATCATACCGAGTGTTGTCATATCTATCCTGAATCCACCTTTTCTTTTGGGGGCATAGCCTGCGGCTCTGTTTTTTACAATTTGCGTATGATCAGTGTAAAATTGTGTTTGTGTCATCCCCAGTGGATCAAAAATTTCTTTTTTGGCATAAGCACTCATGTTCATCCCAGATACCTTATTCACAATTTGACCTAACAACCAGTAACCAGAATTACTATATAAAAATTCATCTCCTGGTTCAAAGTTTAATTGTTCTTGGCTAGTGAGCCAATCCATGATGTCCTTGTCTTCGTAGTAATCATTATCTCCCATACTTTTTAGATAAGTTAATGTTAGATAATCACGAACTCCACTGGTATGATTCAAAAGGTGACGAACCGTTATTTTCTTGGCATAAGCCGGAAACTCAGGAAAAAACTCATCTAATGTTTGGCTAAATTTCAATTTGCCTTGTTGCTCCAGAAGAGTAATACAAGCGGCAGTAAACTGTTTAGAAGTAGAACCTATTCGAAAAACAGAACTTGCACTATTGGGAATATTATGCTCCAAATTAGCCATCCCGTATCCCTTTGCTAGGATCAATTTACCATCTTTAATGATTCCTAATCCACAGCCAGGTGAAGTCGTATTATTCCATTTAGCAAAAATGCTATCAATAGATTTCTCTTGCTGAATCTGAGCGTCTAAGCTTACTACACTTAGCAACGAAAGTATAATAGCGAGTATTGATTTATTTAAATATTGCATGTCTTAATATTTGAAGTTTTAAAAGAAGGTATCGATTATTTTTTCACAATTCTATCATTTACGATAGTTCCGTTTTGCGTGATCATTCTTAGGAAGTACACCCCCTGATGGAGTGCCCGTAGATCTAATTCATTCTTGTGCAAAGACTCCATGTCTTTCTTATGTAAGACGATTTTACCCGTTTGATCAAACAAAATTGCTTCCTTCAGAGATTGGCCATTGGTCGATTTGATATAAACCACCTGAGTTGCTGGATTGGGATATACCTTCAGATCACGATCTTCGACATAATTTCGTACGCTCACTGCCTGATTGAAATCAAGACATACTTTATACAAAGCCTCAACTACTTTTCGTGTATACGAATTTTGCAAACTATCTTGGTTTGATAGTACTGTAATATAGATTTGATTATTCGTGTCAGCAAGATTCGAGTTTATCTGCCCCAGCCAGGTTCCTCCATGAGAGAATGTAATACGACCTAATTGACGTTTTCTCATAATACTCAAACCGTATAAACCATACGAGCCCCCATTTTGCCAGTCCATCATTTCATGGACCAAAGAATTTTTGGTAATAATTTGTCCCATCATAAGGGCCTTCCAAAATTTCACATTGTCTTCTGCTGTTGATACGATTCCGCCTGCAGCGTTCGCAGCAGATTGCACTTCCTTAGGAATCACAGCACCTGACTGCGACCAATTTCCCATATCATCCCAAGCACCTACCCCATCAAGGTTTGTCCAGAAATTTGCATATGGATCTGTGGCCGTTTCATATGGCGGAAAAAAAGTATGTTGTAAATTATTAGGGGTAAGAATACTATCGCGAATTAGGTGATGTAAAGAACGACCTGTTACAGATTCAGCAATGAGTGCCGCCAACAAATGATTACTATTACTATACTCAAAACCGTTTCCTGAAGTAAAGTATGGAGCATCAACAAAAGAAGTCAGTATCTCTTGCTTTGTCCAAACCTTGCTCAAATTATTGTTTAGCGCTGTCCAAAAATCGCTATGCTCAGTAAAACTGTAAACTCCACTAGTATGATTTAAAAGTTGTCGGATCGTTATATTTCCTGCAATGTTTTGATAGCCTTGAATCCAAGTACCGATCGTATCATCTAAATGTAACTGACCATTCTCATGTAACTTAATCATAAGCGCACTCACAAACGTCTTTGTATTACTGCCAATACCAATCAACATATTCGTATTTAAAGGTTGTGTACTTGTAGATTGCCCATAAGCAGACTTCCAAATACCTGCATTCTTATAAGAAACTGCCACAGATAAGCCTTTAAATTTATACTGATTACCTACAGCCAGTAAAGTGTCCTGTAATTTACTCTGTAACAAAGTAGGAAGCTGTGCTTGCGCTTTGCCATAGAAAAACAGGGTAACGAATAATAGAGTCGCGATTTTAGATACTTGATTTTTCATTTTAGTAATTTTAAGCAAACCTAAAACGATCATATCATGGTTAGTCCCTCTATCTGACGAACTGCATAATAAAAGGTATGAAATGCATTAGAGTTGATTGAACGAAATTGAATGACTCAAACTTTCTTTCTGATCAACTTAAGAAGTATCTAACGACTTGACAGGAACGGATTATTCATTTTCTCAAACCCTATCGTTGTACTTGGACCATGACCTGAGTAAACAGTAGTCTGATCAGGTAATGTGAAAAGTTGAGTTTGTATACTCCGTATTAATGTATCAAAATTTCCTCCGGGTAAATCTGTACGTCCAATACTTTGTTGAAACAATACATCTCCGCCAATCACCCAATTCTGCTCTTTAGAATAAAAGCAAATACTACCCGGAGAGTGTCCTGGGGCAAAACGGATTTCTAAATTCTCTCCGCCAAAATTTACAACGTCAGACTCCGAAATAAAATCATGTAACTTTTTCGGAAGACTTAATTCTACACCATAGTTGGCGGCAACAGCCTCTGCACTGGTATATACCGGCAACTCATCCTCATGTAAGTAGAATGGCACATCATATAGCTCAAGAAAAGACTTCAGACCAAAAATATGGTCTAGGTGAGCATGTGTAAGCAATACTTTAACTGGATTTAAACCATTTTCAATAATATAACGCTGTAGGTCGTTCACTTCTTGCTGACCATACATACCTGGATCTATGAGGATGGCATTTTTGTTCTCATCGGATAGTAAATAGGTGTTCTCCTGAAAAGGATTAAATGTAAAGGCCTTTAAGTGAATCATATTTCGAATAATATTAACAAGGAATCACAATAATATTACATTCTGCAGATAGCTTTGAAAATAATTACACGTAAATTAGTATGGTGATTAAAAATGTAAAATACATTTTCGCTTTTCTTGTGCTTTTAGGCTGTTTTTCAGTTGTAAATCAAGCTGTTGCACAGGCCTCTTGGGAGAAGTTCGGGCAGAATCAAATGCAATACAAAACCTTTAGATGGAAATATTATGATAGTACGCACTTTAGAGTGTTCTTTTATCGCCCAGCGGAAAAACTAGCCGATCATGTTCTAAATGAAGCTGAAAACGAATTGAGCTCCATTGTACAAAAAATGGGAGGTTCTCTTCCAAGAAAACTCAATATCGTACTGTATAATTCCTATAGTGACTATATACAAACGAATATTGGCGTTAATCACACTTCAGATTTAAATGATGCTGATGGCGGTAGACTAAAAGTAAGTGGTGACAACTTACCGGTATACTTTACAGGAAATCATGCCGATCTGCTAAAACAGGTAAAACAAGGTGTTGCGAATGTAATTAAGGATAATATGCTCTTTGGTAAAAATATTAAGGAGATCGTAAAAAATGCTATTCGTATGAATTTGCCTGAATGGTACACCACTGGTTATGTGCAACATATCTCGAATGATTGGACTCCGGAGTTAGAAACTGAAGTGCAAAATTTGATCTCTTTATCAGATACTAATTTCAAATTCAAAAACATCGCACAGAAGAATCAGAAAATTATCGGGCATTCGTTCTGGCACTTTATTGAAACTCAGTACGGACCCAATATTGTATCCAACCTCCTTTATTTGAGTCGGTTTAGAAAAAATGTGGATGCTGCAATACGACAAGCTGTGCAAAAAGATGCTAAGGAGCTTTATAAAGAGTGGCGAACCTTTTATGCTTTGGATGACGAATTACTAACCTCGGAAAACGCATACGGTCGGTCATTAAAAACAAATCTTAAGGAGAAGTTTGAAGGACGGTATTCACAATTTTACTTGTCACCGAATGGTACTCAATTAGCCTATGTTATCAGAAAAGACGGAGAATGGAAGATCATACTTCAAGAAACAGATCTTGGTGATTCCAAAGTACTTGTACAAGGTGGATACAAGAATTTAGATGAGGTAAATGATCCAAATTATCCGCTTATAGCTTGGAGTCCAAGTGGGAATAACTTGGTAACCATATATCCTTATAAGGACAAAACATTCGTTCGTCTTTATAATACAGTCAATCAATTAAAACAAAACAAGCTACTTTCTAAAAGAAAAATTGAACGTATTACAGGAGTTTGTTTTACTAATAATGATTACACCCTTATTTTATCAGGTATCAAAAAGGGTAAAAGTGACATCTTCACCTATAATTTTAGAAGAAATAGAATAACCAACTTGACAAACGACTACTTTGATGATCACTCTCCATCATATGTGTCTAGTGGTAATAAAGTAGGTGTACTGTTCTTGTCGAACAGACAAGATACAGTCATGAACCAAGAAGAATTAAAGGCTAAAAAATATTTTAATAAGGATTTCAATATCTATTATTTTAACCAGAAAAATAGAGCAACTCTACGCAAAGTAACGAATACAAAGAACCCAATATCAAGCCCTATTCAATATGGCTTGGACAAGTTTTCTTACATCGAGAAACGTAATGGTAAACTAGTCAGGAAAATAGTTGAGGTTGACAATTCAGCTACAGGTGCTGTAAATTTTAAAACAACTGCTACACATGCTCTTCCGTTCAACGTGTTAAAACACCATTACATTCCGAATCAGGAATCGGTAGTTGAGGTTATTAAGAAGAAAGGGAAATACTACGTGTATAATACAAAAGTTAAGGAGTTAGAAAAATATAATGCGGAGCACCCAACCCAGACGATTGAAAAAGAAGTAATAAAAGAGCAAGTAAAAAAACCTAGAAAGAAGAGTGCAGAATATGTCACGACTTACAATCAAGTGGATTCTACCTCGGCTCTCTATAATGTATTTACAAAGGGAGAGTATGCTGCTAACAGAAAAAAAGGGAGACTTGTTTCTATTCCCAAAAGGAGAAAAAAGAAACGTTACATTACAACATTTAATCCTAAGACTTTATCTACATCATTAGATAATACTTTACTCTTTACGCGCTATCAAAATATTTCGTATAATCAAGGTGGCTTCCAATTTCCATCAGTCAACGGTTTTTTGTCTTTTGAGCTTATTGATATCTTGGAAGATCAAAAAATCACGGGAGGTATTCGTGTACCATCTTCGTTTGATGGCACCTCATATTTTCTACAATACGCAAACTATAAAAAGAGACTAGATTGGAAAATCACTTATTTTCACCAACAAACAAGACAGGAATATGATGCCTCAGAGGCACCAGACTCATTGTTTAGCCCCACAAATTTCCTAGGGAAAGTTGGCACTGAATATATAGAAAGTAATTTTAGATACCCTTTTAATCGAGCAAATAGTATTAATCTTTCCATTGGGCTACGATACGACAGAGTTCGATATCTAGCCAGTAATTCAGCAACAATTAAATTCCCTAATCAAAGTGAATATTGGTCATTTATGCGCTTTGAATACATTTTTGATAATTCTATCAATCCACTGCTCAATATAAGAAAAGGTACTCGAGCGAAAATATTTGCTGAATATCAATACAGATTAAGTGCTCCTTCTACAGGCTTTTATCAAATCGGATTCGATGCCAGAAATTACACAACGATTTATAAAAACGTAATCTTAGCATCGCGTATTGCAACTGGCTTGAGTGATGGCAGTGCAAAACTCTTATACTATCTTGGTGGGGTAGATAATACTTTGATTCAAACACCTGGAGAAGATCGTGGCCCATTGCCTGATAATATTAATGAATATGCCTTCCAAACACTTGCTACGAATTTAAGAGGGTATCGTCAACAAGCATTTAATGGAAGCAGTTACGCGGTCATTAATGAAGAAATCAGGTTACCTATATATAATACATTCTTTAAAGGCCCGTTAAAATCAGCTTTCCTCAGGAACCTTCAACTAGTCACTTTTGTTGACTTAGGTGTTGCTTGGCGCGGATTACTGCCATTAGATCGAAATACGAACCTCAGCTTTACGGACACCAATGCTGCACGTAACGTAATTGCTAGTTTTAGCAATAAGCAGGACATAATGGGACTAGGATATGGTGCAGGTGTACGCACTAAACTATTTGGCTACTTCATCAGGTTTGATGTAGGTTGGAATATTGAACCAACAGTAAACCGTAAAAGACCAGAATACCATCTGAGCATGGCCACAGACTTTTAAGCTTTTTTTTGATTTTCTGAACAACTACAAGAACTTGGCACACAGCCAAACAATTTGTAATTTTGCGCCCCTTATGGCGCAGTATAGCATACCGCAAAAATTGAATATGCCTAGCATTGAAGAAAACATTCTTCAAAAATGGCAGGAACAGAATACCTTCGACGAAAGCATCAAAATTCGTGAGGGCAAAACACCCTTTGTTTTTTATGAAGGTCCCCCTTCTGCCAATGGAATGCCTGGCATCCATCATGTCATCTCAAGAACCCTAAAAGACCTTGTTTGTAGGTATAAAACAATGCAAGGGTTTAAGGTGAATAGAAAGGCTGGTTGGGATACACATGGTTTACCTATTGAACTTAATGTCGAAAAGGAACTTGGTATAACAAAAGAAGATATTGGAACAAAGATCAGTGTAGAAGATTATAACAAAAAATGCCGTGAGACAGTTCTTCGCTTCAAGGATCAATGGGACAGCATTACTCAAAAGATGGGGTATTGGGTCAATCTAGATGACCCCTATGTAACTTATGAAAATGACTATGTAGAAAGTGTTTGGAATTGTTTGAAAACTTTATATGATAAAGGGTATCTGTATAAGAGTGTCTCCATTCAACCTTATAGCCCTGCTGCAGGCACAGGTCTCAGCTCTCATGAGTTGAATCAACCTGGAACCTATCAAGATGTCAAGGATACAAGTGCAACTGTTCTGTTTAAAGCAATTGATAATGAACAATCCCGCTTTCTTTTTGAGCAAGCTAATGGGGCAGATGTGCATTTTCTCGCCTGGACAACCACACCATGGACACTCCCCTCAAACCTTGGCCTGACAGTTGGCAAGAAGATCGAATATAGCCTTTTAAGAACTAAAAATCCGTATACTAAGGAGATACAGTTCGTTGTATTGGCCACAGCACTTATATCTAAGTATTTAAAAGACGAAGGTGAAAACGCTAATTTCGATGAAGAGAGCAAAACAATCCCTTGGCAGAAGATAAGTTCTTTCATGGGTGCAGACTTAGAAGGAATTCGGTACGAACAGTTACTCCCTTTTGAAAGTAATCAGCCCGAAAATATTGAAGGGGATCCGTTCCGCGTTGTTATTGGTGATTTTGTAACAACAGAAGATGGTACGGGTATTGTGCATACGGCACCTGCATTTGGAGCAGATGACTACAAGGTTGGTCTAAAAAATAATTTAGGCATTGTTACCCTTATAGATCGGGAAGGAAAATTTATTGAGGGTACAGGAGCATATTCTGGTCGGTTCGTGAAGAACTATAAGAATCAAGAGAACTATGTAGACGTTAATGTAGATATAGCGGTTGATTTAAAACTTAAAGGGCGTGCCTTTAAGGTAGAAAAATACGCACACTCCTATCCACATTGTTGGCGCACGGATAAACCCATTGTTTATTATCCACTAGATGCATGGTTTGTAAAGACGACAGCTGTTAAGGATCGCCTTTTAGAGTTGAACAAAACTATAAACTGGAAACCTGCATCTACTGGGGAGGGACGATTTGGAAACTGGTTAGAGAATATGGTTGATTGGAACCTTAGTCGTTCTCGTTTTTGGGGAACCCCTCTTCCTATTTGGCGTACGGAAGATGGAAGTGAGGAGATCTGCTGTGGCTCCATCGATGAAATAAAAAAGCATCTGCATGAGGATAGTCCTGAAAAAGAAATAGCTGATGTTCATCGACCTTATATAGATGAGGTTATCCTGAAATCGAGTAAAGGTGAAAAAATGTACCGCCAACCTGACTTAATCGATGTATGGTTTGACAGCGGGGCTATGCCCTATGCTCAATGGCATTACCCTTTCGAAAACGAAGAAACTTTTAAAGAGAACTTTCCAGCAGATTTTATTGCAGAAGGTGTAGATCAAACACGAGGTTGGTTCTATACCCTCCATGCTCTTGGCGTACTGTTACACGATAGTGTAGCTTACAAGACTGTAGTATCCAATGGCCTTGTTTTGGACAAGAATGGAAACAAAATGAGTAAACGCATTGGAAACGTCGTTGACCCATTTGAAACAATTAATAAATTTGGAGCCGATGCCACTCGGTGGTATTTGATTACCAATGCTTCACCTTGGGATAGCCTAAAGTTTGACCTAAACGGGATACAAGAAGTTCAACGTAAACTATTTAATACCCTATTTAATACCTATAGCTTCTTCGGGCTATATGCAAATGTCGATGGTTTTAAATATGAAGAGGCTAGAATAGACGTAGAGCAGAGACCAGAAATTGATCAATGGATTTTATCCGAGTTAAATTCATTAATAGGTGTTGTAACAGAAGCTTTTGATGAATACGAGCCTACCAAGGCAGGTAGGGCCATTGATTATTTTGTCGATGAGCAATTAAGTAATTGGTATGTTCGTTTATGCCGTCGTAGATTTTGGAAGGGAGAGTATGACGAAAGCAAAATAGCAGCTTATCAAACATTGTACGAGTGCCTTGAAACAATTCTTAAACTTATGGCTCCTGTTGCTCCATTCTTTACAGATTGGATGTTTGAAGAACTCAATAAAGTTTCTCAGACACATAATGTAAATAGTATTCATCTTGTAGACTTTCCAAATGCAGATAATTCCTTAATCAATAAGGAACTGGAGGAAAAAATGGCATTGGCACAGGATATTTGCTCGTTAACGCTTTCACTGCGCAAAAAAGCTAGTATCAAGGTTCGTCAACCTCTTACAAAAATTTTGATTCCTAAACTTGATGAGAATACTGAGCGCTATGCCAACGATATGGCAGAACTCATAAAAACTGAGCTCAATATTAAAGAAATTGCCTTTCTTGAAAGAGATAATGATGTCATCAAGAAAAAAGCCAAAGCCAATTTTAAAACCTTGGGTAGAAAACTTGGTGGTAAAATGAAACTGGCGGCGGAGCTCATTGCGAACTTGGATGGTGATAGCATTCAGTCCTTTGAGCAAAATGGCTCTCTAAAGCTGGAAGTGGATAGTGAGCTCGTTCAACTGGATTTAGAAGATATTGAGATTACCTCAGATGAAATACCTGGTATGCTTGTAGCCAATAAAGGAACCCTTACGGTAGCTTTAGACGTTGAATTAACTGATGATTTAGAGCAAGAAGGTCTCGCCAGAGAAATCGTTAATAAAGTCCAGAAAATAAGGAAGGATGAACAATTTGAGCTTACTGAACGTATTAATATGATCGTAGAGGACCATCCTGAAATTAATCCGAGCTTAAAAGCTTTTAATGCCTATATTTGCACGGAAATTTTAGCGGATAGCTTGGAAATAGTCTCCGAATTGGAGAGTGGAATGGAGATTGAGGTGAACAACCATCAACTTAAACTATTAATAAAAAAAATTAACTAAATATGGCTAAAAAGAAAGCAGCAGCTAAGAAAAAAGCAGCGCCTAAAAAGAAAGCAGCAGCCAAAAAAGCACCAGCTAAGAAAAAAGCGGCATCTAAAAAGAAAGTAACGCCTAAAAAGAAGGCAGCAGCTAAGAAAAAAGTGACCAAGAAAAAAGCAGCGCCTAAAAAGAAGGCAGCAGCTAAGAAAAAAGTGACCAAGAAAAAAGCAGCGCCTAAAAAGAAAGCAGCAGCTAAGAAAAAAGTGACCAAGAAAAAAGCAGCGCCTAAAAAGAAGGCGGCAGCTAAGAAAAAAGTGACCAAGAAAAAGGCGGCACCTAAAAAGAAAGTAGCAGCTAAGAAAAAGGCGGCTAAGAAAGCTCCAGAAAAAAAGGCTCCTGCTAAAAAGAAAGCTGTAAAGAAAGCTCCGGAAAAAACAGTTTCTAGAAGAGCGGTTGTTATTGAGCAGAAGGCTAAAGTAAAAAAACCACCTACGTCTATTAGAGAGAACTCAAAGAAGTTTAAACCAGAAGCCCCAACCAACGTAAGAACAATAAAAAATACGACGGGTAAGGTATTAGGCCATAGAGCAACACACGAGTTAAATCAATTGACTAATAAAGCAAAAACAACGGCTTCAAAACCTAAGAAAAGAAAATCTATTTTGGGCAGTGGTAAAGGCAGCGGTACGTTTAAACGTTACAGTGATAAAGACCTAGAGCGTTTTAGAAAAGTCATTACCGAGAAGTTAGAGAAAGCACGTACAGAGTTAAAATACTTACAGGGTCTTATTACGCGTAAAGATAGCTCAGGTACCGATGATACCGAAAATCGTTACGCCAGCATGGAAGATGGCAGTATGGCAAACCAAAGAGAACAGTTAAACCAAATGGCTGGACGTCAAATCAAGTTCATTAATAATCTTGAAAAAGCACTGATTCGTATTAAGAATAAAACGTATGGTGTATGTCGTGAAACTGGAAACTTGATCTCTAAGAAACGCCTTATGGCTGTACCGCACGCTACCTTGAGTAAAGCGGCAAAGGATGCCCGTAGATAAAATTTGTATTTACTAACTCATAAAAAAAGCGATTTGAAATTTCAAATCGCTTTTCTTTTTTTGCTAATACATTTTAGCTATCATAGGCCCACTTAATGTAAGTAGCCCCCCAAGTAAACCCTCCACCGAAAGCTGCTAGAATAATATTATCTCCTTTCTTCATTTTTTGTTCCCATTCCCACAGACAAAGTGGTAAGGTTCCATTAGTTGTATTACCATACTTCTGAATATTGATCATGACTTTACTTTCATCAATACCCATACGTTCACGAGTTGCATCAATGATACGCTTATTGGCTTGGTGCGGTACAAGCCACGAAATATCATCCGGATTAAGCTTATTACGTTGCATTATTTCATAGGCTACATTTGCCATATTGGTTACCGCAAACTTGAACACTGTCTTTCCTTCTTGATAAACAAAATGCTCTCTATTCTTTACTGTTTCTTCCGTGGCAGGGCTAACACTACCTCCCGACTTTTGATACAAATATTGCTTACCACTTCCATCTGATTTCAACACACTATCTACTAAGCCAACATCATCTGTAGTAGGCTCTAAGAGAACAGCACCACCACCATCTCCAAAAATTATACAAGTAGCACGGTCCTCATAGTTAAGAATTGAACTCATTTTATCTACTCCTACTACTATAACCTTTTTATATTTTCCCGTTTCTATAAATTGTGAGCCTGTAGTTAGCGCATAGAGAAAACCACTGCATGCCGCACTAATGTCATAACTAAATGCATTGACCAACCCACAATTATCACTAATTATATTTCCAGTAGCGGGAAAAACATGATCTGGTGTTGTAGTTGCACAAATAAGTAAGTCTACCTCTTCTGGTCTTGTATTACTCTTTTCGAGAAGATCATTAACGGCCTTTGTTGCCATAAAAGATGTACCGAGTCCTTCCCCTCTTAATATTCTTCTTTCTTTGATGCCCGTTCGTGTGGTGATCCACTCATCATTTGTATCAACAATCTTTGCCAAATCGTCGTTCGTCACGATATCATCGGGAACATAGCCGCTCACTGCGGTAATGGCTGCATTTATTTTTTGCATTGCGTTCGTTTTCTAAAAAAGTATAAAGTTAATGGTTCGTTTGATGTAAAAAGAAAACCCTCTCAACATTAAATTAAGAGGGCGTTAGTAAGTTCTTCTATTCCTTTACTTATTAGCGATGTCATCACGCATCACACCATAGTACTGGAATGTCTTAAGTCTCCAACCTTTTTTAATATACTTATCAGTATCACCAAACTCAGGAACGGTTACCCAATCCTTTGCTTTTACCTTATACCAATTGTATACTGCCACATGATTATCGTCACGACGGATCGGAGCATAAAACTGTAATGATTTTAAAGTATACCCTTGCTGCATCATATCTGCATCTTTGATAAAATCTCCCGCTACACTAACTTGATCTTTAGTTACTGGATTTGTCCAACGGTAAACGGGTACACGATTTGGACCTGGAGTCTTATAAGCAAAGAATAATAAGGTCTTATCCTTATATTTCCATTGTAATAATTGTCCTTCCTGAATTTCACCTTCTGCAAGGGTTACATAGTTCCTATCAACTGAGCTATACCAGCGATAAACTTTTACCATATCATCTCCATATTGAGCAAACGCTTCCTTACCATTCATAAAGAACAAAGAGGCAAGAATGACTAAGCTGAAAATTCCTTTTTTCATAATTCTTATTCTAAAATTGATAGTACAATGATAATAAATATCTACTATTCAAACCTAATTTTTGGGATATTAATTGTTTCGGAGCAATGACTTTATACTCTTAGAAATTCTAAAAGGTCTACTTTTTTTGAAGTAAAACAATTGCGTGTGCCTCTATTCCCTCTTCACGACCCACATAGCCCATCTTTTCGGTGGTTGTGGCCTTAATAGATATGAGTTCTTTATCTACGTTTAAAACATTAGCAATTGCGGCCTTCATGTGATCTATATAAGGACGAAGCTTAGGTTTTTGCAAACAAACCGTACTATCTAAATTGACAAGTTGGTAACCCTCCTGTAAAATGAGCTTATAAGTTTTTTCTAGGAGAATTTTGCTGTCGATTCCTTTATATGCATTATCCGTATCTGGAAAGTGCAAACCAATATCACCTTTGTTCAAAGCTCCTAATAATGCGTCACAAATTACGTGTAACAATACGTCAGCATCTGAATGCCCTACGGCCCCTTTCTCGTGATTAATTTTAACCCCACCAATTATCAGGTCGTAGCCTGCTGATAATTGATGAAAATCAATTCCTTGACCTATTCTTAAATTTGTCAAAATAATAGTATAGCTAAAAAGGTTTAGTCATCCTTACTATCCCGACTATTCTTCTTGCTATCTTCTTTTGGCTTCCCTTTTACGATTTTTGAGAAATCATCGAAGTCAAACATTAATGAGAAACGAAGTGTATTTGATAATGGGTTTCTGTTTTGCGCAGAACCTGAAGGAACCAAATACGCAAAGTTCAGACCAAATACATTATACTTAACTCCTAAGCCCAGTGTAAAAAATTGTCTATCACCTTTTTGTTCGCTTTCGCGGAAATAACCTGCACGGGCAAAAAACTGATTTTGGTAAGAGTATTCAGCTCCAAAACTAACCATGACCTCTCTTAGTTCTTCAGAACCACCTTCTGGCGCATCTCCAAATGATGAAAAGACTCCATCAATTACTGTTTTCTCTGTTGGATATGTTCTACCAATAATGGCTCCAGTAGAATCTCTATCGTATCCTGGAGTAGGTACTAATAATTTATTTAAGTCAAGAGCAAATGTCAGTTTATTATACTCGTCTACATTATACTCATAAGCCGCGCCTATGCCTAAATTAGTCGGTAAGAAATCTGCTCTGTCCGTTCCATATGAAATCTTCTGTCCTAAATTAGTAACGGCTAAACCAAGGTTTAAACGTTGACCTAGTCCCTCACCTAAATTCTGACCAATAGGTGTCGTATAAAATGCACCAAAGTCTACAGCAAAAGAACTTCCCGGTTGTGAATTTTGACCAGTTTGTCGTCCGATAACATTTGAATGAATGTATTTACCACTTAAACCAATTGATACTTTCTCAGATAACTTTCTTGAGTATCCTGCATCAACAGCAAACTCTCTTGGATTACCTGTACCATTAGAAGTTGCATCAATAGTAGTATACTGAATTTCACCCAGGGAGAAGTATCTTAACCCAAGACTAATTGCCTGATTCTTATTATCCTCTTCTCCAAACTTGAAGTAAGCAGAAAGATCAGCCAAAGAAATATCGGGAACTAAATCTCGTAACCAAGGAGTATAATTAATGGACAAACCTGCTTGTTTTTTGTTCATAGCAACCTTTCCAATATTCCAGTAGCGCGAGTTTGCATCAGGACTCAGCGCTATTCCCACATCACCCATGGAACCACTTCTTGCATCTGGGCTAATTCTCATAAATGGAACAGCAGTTGTGATTGTGTTATAATCTAATCCTGCTTGTTGCCCCTGAAGGTTTACTTGAGCCAACATCGTATCAGGCACCATCACTGCAGCCAATAAGGCTACTAGCATCATCTTTTTTAACATCATCTGTATTTTATTTTCTAATTAAGAAAGTAGTATTCTAATCGATATGTGTGTTTTTTTAGGACTGAGCAATTCGGTCAATACTGAAAAGCAAATATAACTATCTCAAAATGATTAACTTCTGTATTTTATCATCGGAAAAGCCACTTTCACTTTTTATTGACAATTTGTATAAATATACGCCATTAGCCAGTTTTTCAGCATATTGGTCATTACCATCCCACATAATACCATCATAACGTGTTCCTGGCGTGTTTATTCTTTCTCGGAAGGTTTTTACTGCTTTTCCTGTCATACTGAAGATTTTAATACTTACATCAATATTCTGGTTTGGCATATTATGTTCAAACATGAAACGCGTGCTTGAGCTAAATGGGTTTGGGTAATTATATACTCTGGCTAACTTACCCTCAGTACTACTAACAACGACAAAGTCTAAAACTGCCTCTGAGGAGTTATTCAATACATCCCATGCCTTAATACGAATGCTATGTCTTCCTTCTGCTAAATCCTCCAACGGAAATCTAACAATACCTCGTTGATAATCATCTAACTCTGTTTCATAGAAATTATTCAATACGTAGGTATTCTGCGGGTTATCATCTAAAACAGCGGTAATATCATGGCCTACCGAAGAACCTGAATAATTAATCCCATTCTCATCAAAAAGCTTAATAAGTAAAGTAGAGTTGGCAGTAGTAATTCCTCCATTTACAAACTTTTCGTCGTTCATAAAAGGCGAAATATCCGGACCTCGATTGTCTTCTATGGCAACTGAAGAACTCCCTCCGATATAAACACCATTATCAAAACCTGTTGCATCCTCAGTGGCATTATGAGCGTAATAAGAAATCTTTCCCTTTGCCACACTATAGTTTATATCCTTGGGCAGTACAAAGGTGAATTTAAACAGCCCATCTTTTACGGTTGCCTGACCTTTATAGAGTGTATTATTTTGAACTAAAAAACTTCGCACGGTACTACCAGGATCGTTTCCTAATGTAGTTAGTGACTTTGGCTTATCAAAAATGGTAGGAAATACAGTTCCATTAAACCCTGACAATAAATTATTGTTTTGGTCGGTAACTCGGCCGCTAATGGTATACTTCCCAAGAGCTTTCAGTGTATCGGTAACAACATTACCTTGCTCATCTTTGATGCTATCCGTGAGCACTTTATGCTTAGGGAAAGCTAATGGTAGACCAGGATCTCCAATCAAAGCAAATTTTCTGAAGTTTGCCGCGTCAAACTCTCTAATAGAATTGACATATGTAATATTCTTCGAGAGTCTGTAGGCATCCCCTAGCGTTGGTATACGCCCATTGTCCATTTCTTTAAAACCCGTTTTAAAATAGTTTATATTCATTTCCCTATTCTGGAATTGATACACTAGACGAGTAGTTGTCATAAGGGCTATAGCTCCTCCATTCGGATTGGCAAATAAAACCTCCCCAGCTGACTTTAATTCAGGATTATCAAATTGAGTAAAGTCACAAGTTGCTGTAATAAAAATGGGGAGTTTATTCTTGTTATCCAATCCCTGTATATCTTCTAGGTTAAGAATCCGTTCTTCACACCAACCTAAGGGGCCTCCATGTCCATTATAATTTACAACAAAGGTGCCGTTAAACAAATGCTCCTTGATCGTTCGATTTGCTTCTGGTGTTCTTTGACCAGCAGGAGTTGAAATTTGCTGGAAGGCATCTACATATATCTTATAGTTATTATACTGCGGTAAACTATCATTTACATATTTAGCCATGATCTCGGCATCAATCAAATGACTGTCGCTATCCTCATCATCGGCATTAAATACCATTGTATTCTTCCATGAGCCGAAAGAATTTGGACTATCATAATTTTTAATTTTTGCAACGGCATTATTCGCTTCAGTAGTAGAAGAAGCAGGTATTCTACCTATCCCTATATCCAACGTATTGACAAATGGGACGCCATAGGCATTAGGGTTTTCCTGATCATCCAAAAAACCAAAAAAGTCATCAGAGCAATAGCTTGTACTCTTATCAATCGTTTCATTTGTTTGATAAGCGGGAACGAAGTTCGTATTATTACTGATCCGATCCTTATAGTCATAAGAAGCATCTCCAAAGAACAAAACGCTATTCGGAACATCTGCTGGGGCAGCCTTATCATAAAACATTTTAATAAAGTTTCGAATAGCACTCACATCTTGTGAACCACTTGAAAACTCGTTATAGACCTGTTGTGGTGTTACCACCAATGTTTTATAACCCCTTTTTTGAGCATGATAAGCGGCTAAATTTTGAGCCTGACTTAAAAAACTAGGGTGTGCTATTACAATATAGTCTATTGATCCAGTACCGTGTAAATCTTGATTAGCTACGCCACCTACATACTCAGGAGTAAAAAAACCACTACCATCAAAAGTGATAAACTTATGTAATTGGTCAGCCGTTTGTCTGAAAGACAACGTTCCTGAACTAAGTGCTGTTTGCATTTTAATAGGTTCCAATGGATTTGTGATATCCCATACGCTTGCAGAATTGGCCGCATTCGAAATTCGATATTCTGCAATATTTCCAGCCCCTACACTATTCCAATCCATAAAGGGCATGCCAGAATAGTAGTTAAGGCCAATCCGTCCATTCATTTCAATGAAATCAAGATAAGCAGTAGCAGACGAATTAGAAGGTGTAAATACTGTACTAATCGATAACGTACCGCCACTCAAATTCAAATCGGCAGTAACATCCTGCAGAGCCACAAAAGGATCATTGAAGCCTCCACCAATTGAAACAAGCGGAATGTCATGAGCATTTTGACCATTTACATTTACACGAAAGTTACTCGTCCCAGCAAAGCTTATGCCTCCAACTCGGGTTCGAATACTAACTGGTGTTGCCGCATCAATATTGGGCACAGATACAGAAAAGTTATTTGACAAAGACTTACCTGGTAAATCACCATACACATCAGACCACCACGTTTTACCAACCTTACCTACATTGGTCACATCTTGCTCTAAAAACCGGAAAAAATTTGCTGTAGTCACGGTTTGATTTGCAGGGCCTACCACCGCTTGGTTTTGTACACGTTTTCCATTCGTGGTTCCTATATTGATAAAATAATATGATTTCTCCGTATAGACATTAAAGTTATGTGTAAACCTTTTATTAGCACTATCGGAAAGAATGGTATGCGGACCATTTGCATAAAAAAGCACAAAATCACCTGCATCAAACTTTCCATCTCCTCCCCCTACCACATCAATATGATTTTCTACAAGATCATCATGCGGAATGATATTATTATCTTCAGCTAGCATCTCACCACCATTCCCAAACAACCTTATTTTAGTAGGATCTAAACTTGCCATATTTAAGCCAAGCTTATCCTTCATAAAATTATAATCCAGCTTATACAAACCTTGACCACTTATGGCAATCTTATGCCAAGTACCCGACGCCAAAACGGAATGTGCTGCGTATACTCTATTGCCCGACGTTTTTCTCAAGGGTTGGTTTGGTTGCTGAATATCCAAATCATACGATACCAGTTTCTTAACCGTACCATTTGCCTCCTGAATATATTGTGGTATAAAAGCGAATGCAATCGGTTGCTTACGTTCTATGCTAACAAGTGTTTTTACTTCTATGGTTTGTGGTAGCTTAACCTTCTTATCCAATAGACGCACAGTTTTATATTGAACATTTTTCAGGTTTACCTGAGGGTTGGCCGGAGCAGCTATTTGTAGCTTCTCTACTTTAAAAAGTTGTTTTGTATCTACATACTCTTCCTTATCGTTTTTTAGCTCCCCTGCAGTAGGAGCTATTGCGCGCATACTGCCTGCTGTACTGCGTTCTTGCACTTGCGCACGGCTTTGTGACATAGCGAGTACGAATAATGCAATAATCAAGCAGAGTCTTAATTTCATATGTTATCAAATTTAGGTTGAAGCAAGGATAAAAAATGTTATGATCTAACCAAAGTGAAAAATATTACTTTGTACTGACGTAAAAGCAAGGTTTTTATTGCATTTGAACTCTTTTTTCTTAAAAAACTGGTGAAACTAGGAAACCTGATTTGTCCTCTTTTTTTGACAAGCCACTATCATATTGGCAGTCGCCGCTTAGATTATTCTGAAAAGAATAATGATCCTTTTCGCAACTTTCTAAATACTTGCTTCAAAAGAAATTATGGTTAATGCATCCCCTTATTGGCTAAAAAACTTCTTAAAATCATAGCCCTCTTTCCATAAGTCAACACCAAGAAACAATGAGGAAAATAATCCTGTCCCGCGCGATTCAAATACCGCACGGCGCGGCGTGTTAGGGTCACCTTTGTAGGTATAGTAAAAATTTATTCTTTGAAATGTTCTGAACCCATACACCCCTTGAAAACACAAACCAACCTGTACCCTCTTCTTTATTTTCACACCAAAACGTACCCCTGCTGAGGGTACTACTTGCGAAATATTATACCCTTCAGATGTAGGTATTTTATTTATAAAATAGTCAGGACCATTTATCCTAACCTGTTCACCCCAAAGATCTCCAAAATATCTAGTTTCTTGAATGCCTATCATGACAAATGGTTTAAGAAATAACTTCTTAGTAGGTTTCAATAACCTGTATCCTACTCCAATATCTGTGCGACGAACATGAATACCTGCAAATCCCTCTCTATGATACTTGTTTATTCTCATTAAAGTAGACGCATCAAAAGCTGATAAAGACCCCAGAAAGCTTAATCTTTTATGCTTATACTCAAATCCTATAATGTATTGCATACTTGATAAAGAAAAGTTATCCTTACTATTTACCAATCTTTCCGACTGATTGGTAAGCAGGGTAGCTGTGCCATAGCCCACAAATAAGGTTTGGGCATGGCCATAATATGTAATGAGTAGGAGCAATATGGTAATTCTTATTTTCATAATTATAGGATAAATAGGGCCTGTTTTGCCACAAGCCCTACTATTGTTAGGTTTAATAGGTCCATGTTTTAGTGCCACATACATTATAGGTTACTGTACCTGTCATAAATGCCCAGGTATTACCCAGTACGCCATTGGCCCATTGTTGCGCCGCAGTTCCATTACTGAAGTTTGCCGTCCATGTATTACCACAATAGCTTTTGTACACAAAGTTTGAGTTGGCAACATCATTATAGTTTACTATGGTACTATAGGCTGCTCCGTAATAGCCTTGGTTGCTACTAGGCCGGGTATGTGCATACCAAATACCCGTCCAACCGCGCTTTTTATTTTTCAAGAAATAATTAAACCCACAGCTAGCTGTTGCATTACCCGATACCCAATCATAATCGGTTAATGCATAAAACTCTATATCAAGCTGGGTTCTATGCCAGCGAGTACATTTCAATTGTTTTTCATGATGAATACTTTCCCATTGGTTTAGCTGTCTGGTATTTTTTTTCATCTTTACTACTTTTACTTGCGAGTGATGCACTAGGCTATTGGTGTAAGAGCCTAATGCGAGAAGTGCGGCATTATCTACATTCGTAGTATATATATCTTGCCCTACATATTTGCTTAGCCTATCACCCACTTGTACATAACCATTGGGGCTTATTAGCCTATTGCTAAACCCTTTAATATTGGGGTAAAAATCATCGTCAGTAATAGTTACATACTCTTTATGCTTGTCTCTAAAAGCAAGAATCTCTTGCATAGTGGTTTCGCGTTTTTCGTTGAGTGCTTCGTATTCATTAAGGATTACTTGCATCTTACGAATAAGCGATATGAAGTTGTTTCTTTCTTCCAGCTCGTTAATTTCGGTATTAGAGTGTGTTTCGAGATAGGTGTGACAAGCTTGAACGTCTGCCTGTGTAGCAAAGGTAAGATATCCATTATTTACAGTGGCATTACAATTAGGCACACCCGCCAAAGGTTGTGGGGCTATTTGCTGTGCCGTGCTGCTAGGGCTTACCACAACCTTCTCTTTTTTACAACCTACTAATACAGTAGTTGCTACTAGCGCCGCTATGACTACTAAATTTGATAACTTTTTCATTTCATTATTTTTTTAGGTTCTTCTATTCATGAATAAGCTATTCCTGTTCTTAGCAAATGAATAAACGCAATGCTATCGCCACCCCGTCTATTAGGTTCGTTTTTTGTTTCGCTTTTTTTATGTTTTACCCCAGTATACTAATTACTTACGAGGCTAGTAGGAAAAAACAAAAAACGCACACCGTGGGCTAGCATCACTCGTAGTTGAGGTTCGTCGAAAACCTAGGAAACAAGCAATGCAAAACACCCACGCTATGCGCAGGCATTCTGGCATTAAACTTGACTGTTTCCATTTGAAAGTTTCGACGATTTCAACTACAGTCTATTTATAGCAGAACGCTAAAATATTTTACTCAATAATATAAAGAACTTTGTTAAGCCACAAACTTCGGCACAATTTTCAACCTAAAAAACCCCAAGAAATTGGGTTTTTTATCCTTAATTTATAAGGAATTATTCATCCTCTATTTCACCAATTATCTCTTCAGTAATATCCTCTAGCGTAACCAAACCAACAAGCCTCTTGTTCGTGTTCTGGACCAAAGCCATGTGATTCTTACTTTGTTGAAAAATGCGTAGTACGGCTTGGGCTAGATCTCGCTCTTGAACGTAGATAATAGGTCTAATCTTTTTTTTCCAATCGAGTTGGTCATATTTCGTATATGGTAATAAATCTTTGCAGTGCACTATACCCAATACCTTGTTCCAGCTCCCTTCGTATACAGGCAGGCGAGAATGGCTGGTAGACTTTATTTTGGTTAGCACTTCTTTAAAATTATAGTTGGATTTAATCCCTTCAAGCTCGTTTTTAGGACGCATCACATGATGCACTTTGATCTTATCGAAGCGAAGCACCTGTTTATAAAGGTTGAGGTTGGCAATCGTAGGTTGTCCCTCTTCTGAACTGGGCAGCACATTGGTAAGTACTTCTATATTTATATCTTCTTGTGGTATAAGTCGTTCTTTAGGTATCATTTTATTAGCAATAGATATGCTCAACCTTAGCAAGGGATAAGAACAAAGAAGTGCAATTTTAAAACGCCCATCCGTATAGCGGTATAGCAATAATGGTAAAGCCCAAGCGGCTATACTAACCCCGATAAAAGCAATTAAATTGATTACATAAAAATTAAGGTTTAGTATAAAACCTAAGGTATAAACCAGCACTGCGCTGGTAACGGCTAGGATTAGCTTGGTTACATTAAACGACATACTTATTCTATGAGAACGCCTATACAAGTGTGTTAGTTTATCGAATATAAATGGTTGTTGCTCCCATTTTTCGAGCTGTTCTTTATCTAATATGGCTAGATAGCGCTGAACCAATGATAAGCAAATGAGCTGGACAAAACTTAAAAGAAGTAGTAGAAAAATGGGTAACGGTAAATAAACAAGAAAGGCCTGAGGTGGCTGAGAAAGTAATATGTATGCTAAACTTGAGGGGTCAGGGTCCACTTCGGTTTTATTTAGTAGTAAGCAAAGATACTTACTTTATTTAAACATCATCAGTGGTTTCATCAGACTGCGCCATGTCGGGTGAGCCACTCATTTCTTCCACTTCGCCTCGTTTATCTAACATAACTAAGTTCGTCGCTACGATCTCCGTAGATTGACGGCGCTGTTTATCCTTATCTTCCCATGAACGTGTTCTTAATCGCCCTTCAATATGAACTAAACTGCCTTTATGTAGGTATTTCGAGGCTAGCTCAGCTAATCCACGCCAAAGAACAACTGTGTGCCACTCTGTTTGAGAGTTTAGTTTTCCGTTCTTATCCTTGAATGTTTCTGTGGTAGCAAGAGGAAAAGTTGCGACTGGTATATTTCCCTCAAGATATTGAATCTCAGGAGCTTTACCCAAATTACCAATTAGAAATACTCTATTAACTCCGCGCATATTTATTTAGTGGTTTTTCCTGATATTCAGGGTGTGATTTTTCAAACTCGGTCTAAATATACTCAAATTCCTTCAAAAATTCATACACACTTTTAGGGAAGGCTTTTTCCTTTAATTTATGCTCGGGTATCTTCTGATAAGAATCAGTATCAATGAGGCCTTCCGCTATATTGTTAAGGATATAAAAATGGATATGCAATTGTTGGTGACTGAGCTTTTGCTTCGTTTGATAAACGGCTTTTTCTTGTTTAAGCCAAAGGGGTTTTTTCCTTTGTTCGACAAGAATTGGTTCATACAGTGATTGCCAAATATCTCCGCTACCTCTTTGACGCATATATACTGCGCGCTCGGTAGATAAAAGAATATAGTGAAAATAACGGTCCTTTAGTTTAATTTTCTTCTTCTTGGGTGGATATTTATCTATAGCATTGGCTTTAAATGCTTTGCATTTACTTCTAATAGGGCATTGATCACATTTGGGGTTGCGCGGAATACAAACAGTAGCTCCAAAGTCCATAATTGCCTGATTATATTCTCCAGGTTTTCTTTTGGATAAAAAAGTGGTCGCTATTTCTTGATAGAGTTTTTTATCTTGTGAAGTAACTAGTTGTCGATTTAAAGCCAGATAACGGCTCAACACTCGTACTACATTACCATCAACAACAGCATAGGGCAAATTATAGGCAAAGGAAGCGATAGCCGCTGCTGTATAAGTACCCACACCTTTAAGGGCTAATATCTTATCATATTCTTCAGGAAAACGCCCATTATATTCATCTCGTATGAATCTTGCCGTAAATAACATGTTTCTGCACCGGTTATAATATCCTAACCCTTCCCAGTCCTTAAAGACATCATCGTCATGTGCATTAGCCAAATCATTGATTGTGTTATATTTTAATATATAATTATTATAATATTTAACTCCTTGTTCTACACGGGTTTGTTGTAAAATAATTTCACTTAACCATATTTTATAAGGATCTTTTTCACCTTTCCAAGGCATTTCCCGATCATTTTTTTTTCGATTCCAGCTTAAAAGTGCCTGTCTAAAGTGTTGTATATTAACGTCTTGTAAGTCATTTTTCATTGTTAATTCTTCAGTATTTTGCACCTTTGTCAATCTTTTAATTATCTTTGACTCAATTGTATTATGAAAAAGGCTGATTTAATAAATCTAATTTCGGAAAAAACTGGAGTACCTAAAGTAGATGTTCTCGTTTCATTAGAAAGTTTTTTTGCTAACGTAAAAGAAACAATGGCTAATGGTGAGAATATATACATTAGAGGATTCGGTAGTTTTATAGTAAAAAAACGTGCTGCCAAGGTAGGCAGAAATATTAAGAAAAATACATCTGTATTTATACCAGAACATTACATCCCAGCTTTTAAACCTGCTAAGGAGTTTGTTCAGCAGGTTAAGGAGCTTCCTGTTACTGAAGAAACAGAAGCTACTAAAGATGCCTAATTGGTATACTTTTTTTACTTAACTCAGAATAAAGACTGTATTCATTGAATAAAAATCAATTCATACTTATAGGTATTGGGATTGTGGCATTGGTTGCGCTCTTCTTCTTAGGTAAAAGACATGACCCACACGCTGGTCATGAACACCCAAGTGGTACGGCTAACAGTAATGGGCGACCACAACAGGGTGCTGGAATGCCTAAAAATAATGTAGAACCTGCTAAATTTTCTGATCTGTACACAGCTGCTAAGCAAAAATTGACTGGTCAGGACGTTGAAAAGGAAAAAAAACTAGCTTTAACCGCAAATACAACTCCTAAACCTGAGCACTATCGTGATATTGCTGAATTTTGGGATAAAATTGATTTGAATATTGCCGCACATTATTACAAAAAAGGTGCTTTATTGGAAAATACCGAAAAAAGTATCACCTTTGCCGGGAATTTATTTACGCTTCAGATGGGCAATACCCCTGAAGCCGAGATAAAAGAGTGGCAGGCTAATGAGGCGATTGAATGTTTTAATAAAGCACTCGAACAAAACCCCAAAAACCTTGACACAAAAATTGCTCTTGCAAGTTGTTATATTGACGGCACCGGTGAAATCATGAAGGGCGTTGGCGCTTTAAAAGAAGTAACTGCTATAGATAGTATGAATACTAAAGCCAACCTTCTACTCGGAAAATTATCCGTTCAGTCTGGACAACATGAAAAAGCAATAAAACGATTGAATGTAGTTCTTTCTCAAGATTCGAAAAACACAGAGGCACTATATTTTCTTGCGGAAACGCATAAAAATATGGGTAACAAAGAAAAAGCCATTGAGCTCTTTGAGCAATGCAAAAAGATTGTAAATAACCCTGAATTTTCGGCAGAGATTGATAATTACATCCGCTCGTTTAACTAGATATATATTTTTAAACAAGTAAAAACAAGAAATTATGCCTTGCGGAAAAAAAAGGAAAAGACACAAGATTGCAACACATAAACGTAAAAAACGTTTACGTAAAAATCGTCATAAGAAGAAGAAGTAATTCTTTCCATACTTTATTTATTAACTTTTGTGCTACGACGAACGTAGAACAAAGTATATGCTGTACTTAGGTGTGGTATATCCTAGCGCGACTGTTTGAGCACAAGCAAAACAAACATTCGTATGGATAAAGAATTAATCATACAGTCTGGTAGTGAGGGTATAGAAATAGCGCTTACCGAAGACAAAAAACTCGTAGAGCTTCATTACGATAATTCAGGAGGCGAATTTAATGTAGGTGACTTATACCTAGGGCAAGTGCGTAAGGTAGCAAGTGGGCTTAATGCTGTATTTGTAAATATTGGTCATAAGAAGGATGCATTCCTGCATTATACGGACTTGAGCCCAAACTATAAAAGCCTTCAAAAATTTACAGACCATGCCCGTAAGTACGAGAATTTTAGCTGGGATAAGTTTAAGCCAGAAGAGGAAATTCAAAAAGCGGGAAAGATCAATGAAGTCATCTCGACAAAACAAAAAATCCTAGTACAAGTTCTAAAAGAGCCTATTTCTACCAAAGGGCCCCGTATAAGCTGCGAGGTTTCCTTACCAGGAAGATTTCTAGTACTTGTTCCTTTCATTGATCAAGTAAATGTTTCTAAGAAGATCGATAGCCGTGAAGAGCGTCATCGCTTAAAAAGTATTATTACGAATATTAAAGAATCGCACTACGGTGTAATTGTTCGTACAGCTGCCAAGGGGCGAAGTACTGCAGAACTTCACCAAGATTTAACCGCTCTTTCTGACTCTTGGAGGAGTATTCAACAAAACCTTTATAAAGCTGATGCGCCTAAAAAAATCTTAAGTGAGCAAAACAAAACGACCTCTCTCTTACGCGATCTTTTAAGTGATGATTTCAATAAAATTGTTACAAATGATGAGACTGTATTACAGCAGACCAAAGAGTATATCCAAAAAATAGCTCCTGGTAAAGAGAGTATGGTGAGCTTACATAAAAATGGCAAACCTATTTTTGATCACTTTGGAATTAATCATCAGGTCAAGTCTTCCTTTGGTAAAACAGTTATGATGGAAGGCGGTGGTTACCTCGTGATAGAACATACCGAAGCCTTGCATGTAGTTGATGTAAATAGTGGTCATAAGTTTTCGGCAGATAATCAGGAAAGTACCGCGTTACAAACAAATCTTATTGCGGCCAAAGAATTGGCCCGTCAGCTTCGTTTGCGCGATATAGGAGGTATTATCATTGTAGATTTCATTGATATGCGCTCTGCTGAAAATAGAAGAGCAGTATCGCAGGCAATGCAAGATGCCATGAAAGGGGACCGAGCTCGTCATAGCATTCTGGGCATCTCTCGTTTTGGGTTATTACAAATCACAAGACAACGATTACGGCCTGCTATTAAAATCGCAACAGGAGAACAATGCCCTAGCTGCGAAGGAACAGGTAAGGTACGCTCAACGCATGTTCTAATGGAGGATATTGAAAAACATGTAAAATATCTTACTAGACAATCATCTGATACGATACTTTTAAAAGTACATCCGATTGTTTACTCTCACTTGACTAAGAAAGACGGACTCTTCAAACCTTCATTGGCCAAAAAATGGAATAAGGCCTATGGCAAGTTTATGGCTGAACAGGATAATAACTTAGGATTCCTTGACTATAAGTTTTTTGTAAAAGAAACTGGTGAAGAAATAAAATTCTAAAATGATCGAAATCCTATGGGAACAGTTTAGGCAAACTTCTTTTATAGAATGGTTTGCCTTTTCTTTTGCTATTTTGCAAGTGGTCTTTGCCTATTTGAACAAACCCATTAATTTCTTATTTGGTGCAATTAGCGTCTGTGTTTACATCTATATCTTTTTTCAAGCAGATTTAATTGCCGAGAGTATTCTGAATGTCTATTATCTCATCATCAGCATCTCTGGTTTGGTGCTATGGAATAAGAAACAAATAGCGGAGTCACAAATCAGTAGAGCTAGTAAAAAAAACTGGCAAACTACCTTTTCGATTATGATTGGCTGTTTTATGGTCGTATTAGGTATTTATTTTTTCCGTGAAAAAACGATGGATGTAGCCATGACCACATCACATTACATTGATGGACTTGTTACGGCATTGGCCTTTGGCGGTACCTACCTGCTATTAAAAAGAAACATCGAAACATGGATCTTACTCAATATTTCTAACCTCATTGCCATGCCTCTACAGTGGAGTAAAGAGCTTTATTTAACGGCCGTTTTGACCTTTATTTTATTCAGCGTAGCGACAGCTGCCTGGTTTAGATGGAGAAAACAATAGAATAGCTCTATTTTAAGGTTAAATCAACTTATAAATTATGTAAGAAGTTAATTCACAATTAACCCAATAATTGTTGAAAAAAAGCATTTTTCTTAAAAAAACAGCTACATTTGCACACTTATTAAAGACGAAACAAATACGCTATAAATCATGGCAGCTATAACAACAGAACGCAAAAAAGAAATTTTCGCTGAATTTGGCGGAAATGAATCAAACACGGGAAGCATCGAAGCTCAAGTGGCTTTACTAACCGAAAGAATTAACCATATTGCTGGTCACTTGAAAGAAAACAAGAAAGACCACAGTAGTAAGACAGGCCTTATGACAATGGTAGGTCGTCGTAAAAGATATCTTGCATATCTTGCAAAAACTGACTTAGAGGGCTACAGAGCACTAATCGCTAAGCTCGGTTTAAGAAAATAAATTCCTTTAAATTCCCAATCATTCTGGTTGGGAATTCTTTTTTCAAGCTCAATTATATCCAGAACAATTATGTTCTGCTCTGCAATGAAATGAGCTATTTAATTATGTAAAACAATAAATACTATGTTCAATCAAAAATCGCAAATAATAGATCTAGGAGATGGCAGATCTATCAAGATAGAGACAGGTAAACTAGCGCGTCAGGCGCATGGTGCCGTATTAGTAACCATGGGTAAATGTGCTCTTTTGGCCACTACTGTTGCCGCTAAGGAGCCAAGGCCTGGTCAAGGTTTCTTTCCTTTAACAGTAGACTATCAAGAAAAATTTGCGGCAGCAGGACGCATTCCTGGTTCATTCTTTAAAAGAGAAGGCCGTTTAAGTGACTATGAAGTATTAATCTCTCGCTTAATAGATCGAGCACTTCGCCCCTTATTCCCTAAAGATTATTTATGCGAAGTACAGGTCATGGTTCAATTACAGTCTTCTGACCCAGAGATTATGCCAGACGCCTTAGCTTGTTTAGCAGCTTCTGCAGCACTAGCCGTTTCTGATATTCCAATTCAGGAAATTATTTCTGAAGTAAGAGTTGCCAAAGTGAATGGAGAATACATCATTAATCCAACTCGATCTCAAATGGAAGATGCAAGTTTGGACTTCATTATAGCCGGTACAGCAGATAATATCATGATGGTAGAAGGTGAAAGTAATGAGTGTAGTGAGGAAGAACTTATTGAAGCTATCGAAGCTGGGCATGCTGCGGTTAAAGTACAGGTAGCTGCACAAGCAGCATTACGTGCTGATGTTGGTGTAGCTGGGCATAGAGATTATCCTAAGGCACATGTAAACGAAGATTTAAAGAAGAAAATATATGAGCTTGCGGAGAATAAAGTGAAAGAAATTGTTCTGGCCAAATTACCAAAAGGTGAGCGCAGTCAAGCTTATTCTGACCTGCACGACACAGTTGTAGAGCAACTTGGTGAGCTACCTGAGGAAGATGAAGCATTGGTCGGAAAATATGTTGGTGAGGTACAGAAATATACGACTCGTAATATCATGCTTGATGAAGCAGTTCGTATTGATGGTCGTAAATATGAAGAAGTTCGTCCGTTAAATATGGAGGTAGATTATTTAGCTTCTCCTCACGGTTCCGCACTATTCACTCGTGGTGAAACACAGAGTTTGAGTACAGCTACCCTAGGAACTCCTGAAGACGAAAAAATGATAGAAACTGCACAGACTAAAGAAATGCAGAAATTCTATTTACACTATAATTTCCCTGGTTTTAGTACTGGTGAACCAAGACCAAACCGTGGCCCTGGTCGTAGAGAAGTCGGTCACGGAAACTTAGCACAACGTTCGTTGGAAAAAGTTCTACCAACAGATTTCCCATACACAGTTCGTATCATTTCTGATATCCTAGAAAGTAATGGTTCTTCTTCCATGGCAACAGTTTGTGCAGGTTCTTTGGCAATGATGGATGCTGGTGTTCCTATCCCGAAACATGTAAGTGGTGTGGCTATGGGTATGATATCACGTCCAGAAGATGGGAAGTATTGTATCTTGACAGATATCTTGGGAGATGAAGATCACTTAGGAGATATGGATTTCAAAGTAACAGGTACACGCGATGGTATTACCGCTGTTCAAATGGATATTAAAGTAGATGGCTTGAGTATGGATGTTATGCGTAAAGCGTTGGCACAAGCTCGAGACGGTCGCATGCACATTTTAGACGCCATGTACGAGTGTATGCCAGAATACAGAGCTGAAATGAAACCGCAGACACCGCGTATGCTATCTCTTACAATTGATAGAGAGTTTATTGGTGCGGTTATTGGACCAGGAGGCAAGGTCATTCAGGAGTTGCAACGTGAAACAGGTACCGATATCAGTATTGAAGAGGTTGATGAAAAAGGAATTGTGAAAATTTTCTCCGCTGATGCCGACGGGGCTAATCGTGCTATGGCTACGATTAAAGGAATCGTTGCTACACCGGAGGTCGGTGAGGAGTACGAGTCTACTGTGAAATCAATCATGCCTTATGGTGCTTTTGTAGAATTTATGCCTGGTAAGCAGGGCTTATTACATATCTCCGAAATATCACATTCTCGTTTGGAAAACATGGATGGTGTATTTAGCGAAGGCGATAAAGTGAAAGTAAAACTTGTTGGTCTTGATAAGAAGACTGGCAAATTCAAACTTTCTCGTAAAGTTTTACTTCCGAAAGAAGAAAAAAAAGAAAGCTAATTTGATAAAATGTTAGTTTAGTAGGCCTCTCCGCATGGAGAGGCCTTTTTTATTTGTTTGGTCAATGTTGAAATTTATGCTACAACCTAAATGTCATTTGCTATATAAGACGTCCTAATTTTTAGCAGCTCGTTAACCGAAACCCCATTGTCAGACCCAGTCATATTCTGTTACCTTTGTTGCTTATTACATAAATTATGAAAAAAGTATTAAACCTAATGATGATTATAGCAGTTTGCGCAATTGCACTACAATCATGTAAATCAAAACCAAGTGAGCAAGATGTACAAAATGTTGCTAATGATTTTATCAAAGCGGTGACGAATGAAGACTATGATAAAGCTAAAGAACTTGCTACTGATGAATCTGATAAAATGCTAGAACAAATTAAAATGCTCTCAAGCATGATACCCGATTCGCTTCAAGCTGAATATAATGAGCGTAGGTCGGCTGCTAAAAATGCAAAAATTACTTTTGGTGCAACAACCTTTAATGAAGATGGTACAGAAGCTACTGTTAAATTCACAAGCAGCGAATCTCCAGATAAGGAAGAGTCTATTATGCTGAAGAAAGTTGATGATAAATGGTTAGCAGACATGCAAGCTTCCATGCCATCTAACTAAGATTGGCTTCTTAAAGAATATAAAAATCCCCCGCAAATAGCGGGGGATTTGTTTTAAAACATTTAATGGTACGAATTAATAAGGACTCATGCCGCTTACTCCGCTGTAAACCTCTGAGGTTACATTATCTATAACGGGTGAACCATCGGCACTGTGATCCATATTTGTTTTCCAAACAAGATTGCCAGAGCGTACGTTAATACAATACATGTATTTATCGTAAGACGTAAAATAAGCATTATCACCAATTACGGTGGGTGAACTTGTAATGAGGCTTCCTGTTGGATATTTCCATTTTAACTGGCCAGATACATGGTCAATAGCATATAAATTATAATCATGACAACCTACTAATACTGTGGTAGTCGGTACATGTATCGCTGGTGAAGAACGCACCCGCTCTTGCGTTGGTAATTGCCAGCGAAGTAGCCCCTGCTGACCAGGACCAGCCAACATATCAACGCAATAAATATTGTTATCATCACTACCAGAAATGCTCATCCCACCAAATACCAAAGGAGAAGATTTAACTTGAGCCGCTGTGGTATATGACCATATCAGTGCCCCATTTATTGAATTGATAGCGTGCATCCTATTATTATCGTCTCCAAAGTACAAGGCCCCATCATTAGACTTAACTGTTGTGTTAATCACACCGTATCCCGAAGAAACCCATAGTGCTGCTCCTGATAAATCTACACAATGTACTTCATCACCAAAACCTACATATAAGCGAGAATTGGCAAACGTTACCCCAGTACCAGCTGGGCCGTTGTTCCCATTGTAATCCCAATCCAATGTTCCATCTGAGTTGTAGCAATAAAGTCGTGTGCCTCCAGCTACAAAAACTTTACCAAAGGTTGCCGCCATCGATAAGCCATTGCCATTAGCAATAGACTTTTGGTGTACGAGCTCTTTGGTCCTTAAGTTCCAAGCATAGAAAGTGCCATCTTCCGTGACGAGGTAGAGGGTATCACCAGATATTACTGGAGAACCAGACATTTTATCGGTAAGTGCTTTTTCCCAAGTTTTTTCACCCGTGTTAGCATCATAGCCATACAATTTTTTGCTATTCGTAGTTACGAAGACCGTTTTTGCACGTTCTACCGGTAAAGGGTCATCGGGGCTTATCTCCTTATCACATGCAGAAAATAGGCATGCTACGATTAAAAGGTATATAAGCGCAATATTTTTCTTAAACATATACAAAAGATAAGTTGATTAACAAATATAACAAAGCTATGGCGATAAAATACTCATTCATATAACTAAAATAAGCTTATAAATTAGCTGTGAAAGGGGTGTTAAACTATTTATAGTATAAGGTTTTAACAGCGTTTAAAAATTCAAAACATTACTTTTGTCAGTTAAATGATTGACCTCATTCAAAAGGAAAAATTGCCTCAACACATTGCCATTATCATGGATGGAAATGGTCGATGGGCTAAAGAACGGAACAAAAATCGTTTGTTTGGACACCAACAAGGTGTTTTGAGCGTTCGTGAAGTTGTGGAAGGTTGCGCTGAGGTTGGCGTTCAATACTTAACGTTATACGCTTTCAGTACGGAAAATTGGAACCGCCCGCAAGCCGAGGTGAATGGGTTAATGGAACTTTTGGTTTCGACCTTACGATCTGAGATCGAAAAACTACATGAGAACAACATCAAACTAGATGTTATAGGTGACATAGATAGCCTGCCATCTATTTGCATTGCTCAATTAGAAGAAGCTAAAGAGCTCACAAAGCATAATGATGGACTTACTCTTGTATTAGCTTTAAGCTATAGCGCCAAATGGGAAATTATAAGAGCAGTACAACAAATTGCTTCACAAGTACAAGATGGTAAATTGAAGGCTGCAGATGTAAATGATGATACCATTAAACAACATTTAAGTACGAGTCATATCCCCGACCCAGAACTTATGATTCGAACAAGTGGTGAGCACAGAATTAGTAATTTTTTGCTCTATCAATTAGCCTATGCCGAACTATACTTTACCAATACGCATTGGCCAGATTTTAGAAAAGAAAACCTTTTTGAAGCCATTTTAAATTATCAAAATCGCGAAAGACGTTTCGGAAAAATAAGTGAACAGCTAAAACCTGTATAATAGTAAATGAGAACAATCTTTAAAATAGCCTTTTGCCTGCTTAGTGTAGCTTTATCCGTTTCCAGCTCATATGCACAGCTACAAATTGGTGGCAATAAAAATCAACGCAAAAGTGCGTTTGGTATTGGACAAACAAAATATACAATAGGCGGTATTACAGTAAGCGGTTCTAAGTTTATAGACGAGGAACTACTCATATCGATTTCTGGACTTACTCAAGGTGATGAATTAATAATACCGAATGATTCTAAACTAAGCAAGGCTATTCGCAACTTATGGAAACAAAAACTGTTTTCAGATGTAGAGATCAATGCGACACGCTATGTAGGCGACAAGGTTTTCTTGGATATTAAAATAACCGAACGGCCTCGATTATCAAAGTTCAATTTTAAAGGCATTAAGTCCAATGATGCAAAAGATTTAAAGGGTAAGTTAGACCTCGTTAAAAATCGTGTAATTACTGAAAGTACCAAGAAAAGCGCTACAGTACGCATCAAAAAATTCTATGCAGATAAGGGACATATTAATACCAAAGTTCGCATTCTTGAACAGAAAGACACAGCATTCTCTAACATGAGTATCCTGACTTTTATAATAGATAAAGGACCTAAAATTAAAATTAATCAAATCAACATATTCGGTAATGAGTATGCTAATACAATGCGCTTGAAGCGTACCATGAAAGAGAGTAAAGAAATGGCTCGACTTTCAATACACCCTGTTGCTAACGAAAGTGTATATGGTAAAAATGATTTAAGTGCTCGCTCCTATTTTAAAAATAAAGGGTATCTGAGCTTGTCAAAAACTGCACAACTTCTAGATCCTTACTTTAGATACAAGGTATTCTCAGCATCTAAGTTCAATGCGAAGAAATACGAAAAAGACAAAAGAGCTATTATCGAATACTACAATTCGATCGGATATCGAGATGCTAAAATTGAAAAGGATACAACCTACTTTGCGGAGAATGGTCACTTGAACATTGATGTATTAGTAGACGAGGGTAATAAATATTACTTTGGAGATTTTAAGTGGAAAGGAAATACGAAGTATACCGCAGAAGAATTGAATAAACTATTAGGTATCAAAAAAGGCGACATCTTTAACCAAGAACTTCTTGATAAGCGCTTAGGTAAGATTCCTACCATGGAAAATGATGACATAAGCTCGCAATATCTTGATGATGGTTATTTAGCATTCAATACAAATGTTACAGAACGATCTATTGTAGGTGATACGATTAATTTCAATATCCAACTTATAGAAGGTGATCAATATACCATTCGTAACGTAAGCATTTCGGGTAATAATAGAACGCATGAACATGTGATTCGTCGTGAACTGCGCACCCTGCCGGGTAATAAGTTTAGTCGTTCAGATATTATTCGTTCTCAACGGGAGATCTCTCAATTAGGATTTTTTGATGCTGAGAAAATTGGTATCACACCAAAACCGAATAATGACGGAACAGTGGATATAGATTATACTGTTGTTGAAAAGTCATCGGATCAGCTCGAACTTCAAGCAGGTTTTGGAGGAGGCTTAGGTATTACAGGAACAGTTGGTGTATCCTTCAACAATTTTTCGTTGAAGAACATGACTAAAAAAGGTGCATGGGACCCTCTGCCAATGGGCGATGGACAGAAACTTTCTTTGCGAGGTCAGGCAAATGGTCGATGGTACAATTCTATAACAGCTAGTTTTACAGAACCTTGGTTAGGAGGTAAAAAACCTACTGCTTTATCCCTTAGTGCATATCGAACTTATTTTGCTGGAACATTTGGATCAAATACTCCTGGTAATATGACCACCATAGGTTTAGGCGTTTCCGTTAGTAAGAGATTACGTTGGCCAGACGATAATTTCATTATTTCCTATGGTTTAAATTATCAACGTTATAATATTAATGATTACAACTTTTTTGAAGGGTTTAATAATGGTCAGGCGAATAACTTAAGCCTTAAACTTACCCTAGCTCGTACTTCAATAGATCAGCCTTTATATCCTAGAAGTGGTAGTAGCTTTAGATTAAGTGCTCAATTTACTCCTCCCTACTCTGCTTTTAATGATATCAATTATGAAACGGCAGAACAAGAAGTTAAGTATAAATGGATTGAATACCATAAATACCGCTTTACAGCGGAGTGGTATCAGCGCGTTAAAGGTAATTTAGTACTAAAACTGGCCACGAAACATGGGTATCTTGGTTATTATAATGACGCTGCTCAATCTCCTTTTGAGCGATTCCAAGTTGGCGGAGATGGAATTCAAGGGTTTACAATATTTGGACGTGATATCATAGCTCATCGTGGCTATGAAATCTACACGGATCAAGGCGGAGCTACCATTTTTAACAAATACACTGCCGAGTTGCGCTACCCATTATCTTTAAACCCAAGTTCTACCATATATGCATTGGGTTGGTATGAAGCAGCCAATGCTTGGAATGGCTTCAAACAGTTTAATCCATTTGAACTAAACCGCGCTACTGGCCTTGGTATACGTATATTCCTACCAATGTTTGGCTTATTAGGGCTTGATTATGGTGTAAGATTAGATGAAGTTGGAAATTCACCGGCAATTGGTAATGGTACAAAATTCGGGGCTGCTGCTAAATTTACCTTTATGCTCGGTCAAGAGCCTGATTAAAGTTGATTGAAAATACTTTTGTCTATAAAATAAAGTTAAAGCCTTTCTTTTGTCTTAACTTTTTTGTCTATTTGTAGTCGAAGAACAGTACAAAAACTATGAACATCATGAAAAAAATAATTACATTATTCGTACTTGCAATCGGCCTTTCAACTGTACCTGCTATGGCGCAGCGATACTGCGTTATAGACTCAGAATATATCTTAGACAATCTTAATGATTATAAACGCGCCCAAGATAAATTGGATCAATTCTCAAAAAAGTGGCAAAAAGAAATCGATGCGAAGATTCAGGATGTTGAACGCCTATATAAATCGTATCAGGCTGAAGCTGTTATGTTGAGCGATGAAATGAAGAAAAGACGTGAGGATGAAATTATTCGTAAAGAAAAAGAAGCTAAAGAACTTCAGAAAAGCCGTTTTGGCTTCGAAGGAGACCTTTTTAAGAAACGTCAAGAACTGGTAAAACCTGTTCAGGACAAAGTATATAATGCCGTTCAAAAGCTTGCTAAACGTAAAGGATATGATATCATATTTGATAAGTCATCAGACTTGAGTATATTCTATAGCATTCCAAAAATAGATATGAGTGATGTTATTTTACTTGATTTAGGTGTCACAAATCCTAAGCGGAAATAAGATTCTAATCCTTATATTTGCCCTCCAAATATTTACCCCCCCTGGTATAAAGGGACTAAAAAGACAATAATTATCATGAAAAAAGTAATAACCATTGTAGCTGTATGTATTCTAACAAGTTTTAATGTGCAAGCACAACAAAAAATTGGTCACATTAACTCTCAGCTTTTGTTATCGATCATGCCGGAAATGAAAAAAGCACAGGATTCTGTAAAAGCATTAGCAAAAACATATCAGGATCAACTGACTAAAATGCAGCAAGAGTACAAACAGAAAGGAGAAGCCTTTCAAGCAGAAGCGAAGAATCTCAGTGAGGCCATTAAAGAGGTAAAAATTAAGGAAATTCAGGATTTAGAGAAGCGTATAGTAGATCTTGGTAAAAGTGGAGAACAAAAAGTAGCTGCTAAAGAGCAAGAGTTGGCTGCTCCGATCATCAAGAAGGCAGATGAAGCTATTAAAGCGGTGGCTAAGGAAAAAGGTTATTCTTATGTAATTGATTCAAGTACTGGTGCTTTATTACACGCTTTAGACGCTGATAATTTGCTCAAAGCCGTAAAAGCTAAGCTGGGTATTAAATAATCAGCATAAATTAATTGACAAGAAGGAGTAATGTATATTACTCCTTTTTTTATTGTATTTAGACTAATTCGTACTGATTATGTAAAAAAATGCTTAATCCTTGTATTTTGAGCGCTTTGAAGTAATAAATAGACATTCAAAGAGTACTTTTCTAGCCTTTCTCACTATCTTTGCGATCCTCAAAAAAACCCCGCGGGCAGGTAGTCCGTTTAAAAATTTTTTTGAGACTAATTATTGTGGAAGAACAAAATTTAAACACACAGCAAAATGGTGCTCATGACGATTTCGATTGGAGCATCGACAAAAAAAACGTTTCAGCTTATAATGAAACGGAAACGGCAGAATATGACAAGTTCTATGAGCAGTCATTCTCAACAATTAACGATGGCGAGATTAAAAGCGCCATTATCCAAGCACTTACTGAAACTGATGCCGTAGTGGACATTGGATACAAAAGTGATGGTTTGATATCTCTAAACGAGTTCAGAGACTTGGATGAGGTTAAAGTTGGAGACGAAGTAGAAGTATTCGTGGTTGAAAAAGAAAACCGAGATGGTCATTTAGTACTTAGCCGTAAACAGGCAAGAGCTTACCGCGCTTGGGAAAAAATTGTAGATTTCTACAAAACGGGTGTTGTAACTTCAGGTTTGATTACGCACAAAACTAAAGGTGGTCTTATCGTAGATATTTTTGGAATGGAAACATTCTTGCCTGGTTCGCAAATCGATGTTAAGCCCGTTACAGATTACGACCAGTTCGTTGGTAAAACAATGGAGTTTAAAGTAGTGAAAATCAACGAAGAAATTCGCAACGCCGTTGTATCACACAAAGCACTTATTGAAAGTGACATCGAGGCACAACGTGCTGAGATTATGGGCAAACTAGAGAAAGGACAAGTACTTGAAGGTACTGTGAAAAATGTTACTGACTTTGGTGCGTTTATCGATTTAGGTGGTATTGATGGTCTTTTATATATTACCGATATATCTTGGGGACGTATCAAGCACCCGAGCGAAGTATTAGAAAACGGACAAAGCTTGAATGTTGTTATTCTTGATTTTGATGATGATAAGAAACGTATTTCTCTTGGTTTGAAACAGTTGACTGATCAGCCATGGGAAAAACTTCCAGAGATCATTCAAGAAGGTAATGTTGTTAAAGGTAAAGTAGTTAACATTGAAGACTATGGTGCATTCATTGAAATTGAACCAGGTATTGAAGGTTTAGTACACGTAAGTGAGATTACTTGGAGCAACCAACCGATCAATGCTAAGGAGTACTTCACTGAAGGTGAAGATTATGAGGCGAAGATTGTTTCTATCGATAAAGAAGAGAAGAAAATGAGCCTTTCTATTAAGCAAATGACTGAAGATCCTTGGGACAAAATTGAAGTTGAATTTGCAGAAGGTACACGTCATAATGGTGTCGTTAAAAACTTAACTCCTTACGGTGTGTTTGTTGAATTCAACGAAGGAATTGGAGGTATGATACATATTTCTGATCTTAGCTGGGTTAAGCGTTACAACCACCCAAGTGACTTTACTAAAGTAGGTGAAGAGCTTGAAGTTGTTGTATTAAATGTAGATAGCGAAACTCGTAAGCTTTCTCTTGGTCATAAACAATTGGAAGACGATCCATGGGATACTTTTGAAAGTACATTCCCAATTGGCTCTGTACATGAAGGTCTATTAATTCGTAAGGAAGATAAGGGTGGTATCGTGCAGTTACAATACGGTTTAGAAGCGTTTGCTCCTACTCGTCACCTACGTAAAGAAGATGAGAAGTCTGTAGCGGCTGATGAAACTGCGCAGTTCATGATTATCGAATTTGATAGAAACGAGAAGCGTATGCTTGTATCGCACTCTAAAACTTGGGAAGCTGAGAAAGAAATGGAGCGCGAAGCTGGTAGACAAGAAGCGAAAGCACAACATGAACGTACGAAAAAATCAATGAAGTCTATGCAATCTAAAATTGAGAAAGCTACATTGGGTGACTTGGACGTATTAGCCAACCTGAAAAAGAAAATGGAAGGCGAAGAAAAAGGAGGTGAAAAATAATCCTTTATATACTTATAAATCGATCCCGTTCTCTTATGAGAACGGGATTTTTTATTATCCGTGAAAATACGGAAAAGGTGGGCAGGATAATTACTCCAATGTTAGTTGGGTCGTTTGATTACTTCTCACCTTAAAAGTAATTTCCTTAGTTCCTGCCTGTGGCACTCCAGGGCGTATATTAAATGAGGCTTTATAAGTACCCGGCTGTAGACGCATTTTTTGGTCAATAATATTACCATTAACCCGTAAAGTCTCAAACCGAACATACTTATCGTTTAAAACGTGCAAGAAATTTACATCTCCCAGCCTGTTTGTATTATTAATTTGAACAAAACCAGGCTCATCAATAGCTATTACTTTGATCTCACCGAAATCTACCTCTACCATTGCAAAGCGCGTTGTAGGTCTTGTATTAATTTCTATATAATAGGTAGCCGGAGCATAATATAATTTGTCTTTACATTCCTGTATAACAGTGCTTCCCTTTTCAAAACGGGGATTAACAATGGCTTGAAACTCTTTTACTGGTCGCTCCATATTATTGGCATATGCAAACTCTATAGTCCCATCACTTACTTCAATATAGATCTTATTAATGCTATTGTCATGTATTCGTATATCTCTTGTAACCAAACCGTTGCTACCACTTACCATAAAGTGATAGGTCCCAGAAGGAATTTGTTTCATATCGGGCGTTCCTCTACTTACAGTACGAATAAAGCGTTTCACTTCCTTATTCGTATTAGCATCCTTTACAACAATGGTAGGTGTTGCACTTCCATACATTTTTTTCTTCTGAAATTTATTTACGAAGAAAACCTGTACCAAGGTTTCATTATGCGGTATTACCTCACGACTTACCTTGGTATTTGGATTCACGGTATTATTGACATTAGTTCTTGCTTTAGGACGAAAATTCCTAATCGTATCACGTTTTATCGGCGTGTAATTAAAAGTATATTTTAATTTTTTGAACAGAGGACTTACCGCTAGCGGACGCAGTATCGGAAAAGAATAAATTACTGGATGGCTTGGGCCAAAAGGTACCATACGTTCCATAGGTTGTAGTGTTAACCTTTTTACGGGTGGTGGGTCTTTTTGGTAGGTAAACTTATACTCTAACTTGCTAAAGAGAGGGGAAGTAGAAATAGGCTGGATTTGTCTTGTTCGATGAGCGGGTAATAATGGAGTAACTGGAGTAATGCTTGCCAGCGATTGAGTAATTCTTTTAACCACCGGTTGCGGTTTCTCAAACTCAATGTTGAATACAAGTGATCTGTAAAGTGGACTTGCATCTACAGGAACTAGCTCACTCAAACCGGCATCTGCCAATGTACTTAGTGTAGGGCTTAGTCCGGCCAACGTGCTTGTCGTTCTTACAAGAATAGGTTTAGGTTTCTGCTTTACCACCAAAGGTTTCTTACTTGGCGCTTTTTTTACAGGTGAATTAGAAAAAACTGTTTTTAGATTGAGCTGCTTCTTTTTATTCAATATAGGTCTATTCTCATCAACAATTAGTTTTACTGCTTTAGGAATATCATCTACTTCTAGTACGGATACATACTTACCCAAACAATTATAATAGCCTTTTAGCGTCTCATTATTATCAAGACCAATTATATATGGTGTTACACTAACTCTTTTCTGTAATAATTCTGAATAGGTTTTGCATATATCCCCCCCGCAGGATTCTCCACCATCGGTTATAAAAATGATGGAGTAGTCATAGGTTGCAGTATTATTTATTTCACTAGCCGCAGATTCTCGTAAACTATAAGCAATCGGCGACCAACCTATAGGATTTGTATAGAGTAATGAACGTTTTATCTGGTTTACATTCTGCAAGTTAAAAGGCACCAATAGTTTAGAGTCCATACAGTTCTTTTCCTGAGCTGGATGTTCAGAACCATATAATCTCACGCCAAATTCAACCTCATTATTTACGGCGTAAATGCTATCCACAATTTGCAAAAGAATATTTCTTGCAATGGCAAAACGATTATAATCTTTATTCCATTCATAGGTCATACTAGACGAGGCGTCTAGTATAAACAAAATGCGTGTCTTCTTAGTTTGAGCTTGGGCTGAGAGACTGATAAGACAAACGACAACTAATAGACAATATGTAAGGCACTTCTTACTGATATTGTAAATTTAAGCATTAATAATCACCGAGGGTCTCAGTAAGTTGTCCCAAAGCTTTGTTAAGCTGTTCATCGTTCGGCGCAATTCCATGCCATTCATGCGTACCCTCCATGAAATCTACTCCAGACCCCATTTCAGTTCTCATAAGAATCCCGATTGGTTTTCCTTGACCAGTAGCTTCTTTGGCTTGGTTAAGAACTTTAACAACATCTTCCATATCGTTTCCGTTCATCTCAAACATCTGCCAGCCAAAACTCTCCCATTTATTCTTGATATCACCTAAACTCATCACTTGGTCTGTGCTACCGTCGATTTGTTGCCTATTAAAATCAATTGTGGAGATTAAATTATCAATTTTATGGTGCGCAGCAAACATTAGCGCCTCCCAATTTTGTCCTTCTTGTAATTCTCCATCACCATGTAAAGAGTACACCAGATTCGTATCGCCATCCATTTTCTTTGCTAAGGCCGCACCACACGCTACACTCATACCTTGCCCTAAACTCCCAGATGCAATCCGTACTCCTGGTAACCCTTCATGTGTGGTTGGATGACCTTGCAATCTGGTGTCGAGCTTTCTAAACGTATTAAGCTCTTCTATTGGGAAATACCCAGAACGTGCCAAAACACTATAGAAAACAGGAGAAATATGACCATTAGATAGGAAAAATAAATCTTCCCCTTTTCCATCCATATTAAACGCTTGTGGATTATGATTCATTTGCTTAAAATACAATGCAACTAAAAAATCTGTGCATCCTAACGAGCCACCAGGGTGACCACTTTGAACTTCATGTACCATACGTACGATATCTCGTCTTACTTGCGATGCCGTTTCTTTTAATTTATCCATTGTAATATCAATTAAGAATCAGAACAAAGGTAGTTGCCAAAAGAAAAATCCCATCCTCATTTGGGGACGGGATTCCTACCATTTTATAAACAAAATCTACTCAGCAATTGTGAGTTTCTTAATATTCAGTTTTCCGTCCTGATATACTCTGATGTAGTACATACCTGATGCTAGATCTCCTGTAGGTATAGTTATTTGCTTACTCGTTCCAGGAATAAGTTGACTTTTTATAACCTGTCCTACACTCGTCAGGATCTCATAACTGGCTTCTTTTTCTTCAGGCAATAAGAGGTTTACGCTTTCACGCGCTGGATTTGGAAATACTTTAAAACTAAGCTTATCAAAGTTCTTTGTCGAAGTTGCGGTTTCGCCAATGTCATAAATCTCAAAAGCATCAAGAGCTGCTTCGACTAATGCCCCGCCTGCTCCTGCCTGAGCACTATCATTTGCTACGAAACGAACCATCACCTGTTGATTACCCGTTTTGGCTAAACGAACAACAAATCTTCGCCATTTAACATCAGGCTCATACGTACGCTCTAAAGGAAACCAATTCGCCCCACCATTATAGGACAAATATGTCGTCCACCAGTCCTTTCTGGCATTACTACCTTGTGAATTTGAAAACCACCTTGAATAACCTAAAACAGGTGTATTATAAGAGGAAATATCAATCAGTGGGGAGATCACGGTTGTTCTTCCGCCATCGACATCACCTTGGCCAATAGAAGCTGTAGGACTTCCTGCATTTCCAGTAAATAAACATTGCCCACCACCATTGTGATCGTAATACGTTTGACAGAGCGTGGTAGAGTCATTAGGATCTTCAAAAGAAGGTACTGGCGTCCCTTGACTCCAGATACCACGAATAGCGTTATCGCCTGGAGCATTGCCAACAGTCCAACCTGCTGGAGCACCTGAACCATCAAAAAGTTCTTGATATTTTGGTTTAAACCCGATTAAAACATAGTATGGAATGTTTCGCTCAGTGAATGATATGGTTGGTGAAACATTTTTAGGAAAAGGTACGGCATAACTATTCATATTATCCGATAGTTCAAAGTAATATTCATAAACTTCACCTGCTGTTTGTGAGGGAAAAGTAATATCATACTGAAGACTATTTCTGGTCATAACCAAAGGTGTATATGCTCCCGTTGAACCTCTCAGCTTATATTGCAAAGTAAGGTCTCCCACGAAAGGTGTAAAATCAGTTTTTACATCTGCGCGTACATTTATGGCAACACCAGAATTCTGATTGAACAAGTCATTATGTATTACTTCAGAATTATTCAATAAGTAAATCCCATGATCGGCAAACCCTTGTACAATAAAATTAAAATGAGGCGTCCCATTAGTTATATCATTATCAGTATCATCATACTGTAAGGCATCGATTAGTACGTCAAAGTAAACTTCTCCCTCCGAACCATTTGGTCCATTGGCTAAACCGTATAAGGACTCTCCAAAAAGTGCAGAAACGCTATCTAAACTACCCCAATACTGGTAGGTATCCCACCAAGCTCCAGCAATAATTTCTCCATCCGCGTGAACTTGTCCAACAAGATCCTGAGGATACACTTTAGGGTTAACATCATACCGACGGATCAAACTATTTTGGTTCCCTATGTTTCTGCCCTGACCAACAATGGGATCATCGTTAAGAAACATTGCCCAAATATCCGAGTAGCCTTCTCCCAGTCCACCATTACTAAAATTTGATCCTTGAGAATTATAGAATTGATTTGAGATTCCGTGGCCATACTCGTGATAAATAACCGTATTAATTAGCGAAAAGGCATTGCAACCACCGCTTGTCGTATAAAAATTAATGCTATTACCGTTATAAAAAGCATTGCAGCTACCATCCGTTCTATCTATTCGAGTAGTTAGCGGATTATCCATTGCTGTAAAACTCGGCATTTTAGATTTCATAAAATCATGTATCTCGTTTACATGATAATAGGTGGTAAAGTGCTGAATTTGTGGTGCCGTTGGAGCCATTGGAAAAGTAAAAACTCCATTATTGGTAATACTACTCGGAGAGATTGAAGGAGATGGCACACCACCTTGCGTAGTTACGATATCGCAATAACGACCATCTAAATGAATTGTACCGCCAAAGGTTGGACCAGGAATTGTCACAGAGCCCATGTCATCGGTGTAGTAGGTTGTAGCATTATCCACTATCCGTAAGTGTTTGAGTTCTAAAACCTGACTTGGATTAAATAAGTTTGTTGGGTACAAATCTGCATTCACGATAAAACCTATTTGTTTTACGTCATTGTCACGATACCAAATTTTACCTGTTTCTGCATCTACATAAGATAAGTATTTACCCGGCATATCCTTTGTATCCTGAGTATTCGTTACTACCTCATAAACTACATGATATTCGTAGTTTCCATTTATCGGCACTGGAATGACTTTTTTGTCTGTGCTTACTGTTGAATTTACAATGGGTGTTACCAGAGCATCTTCTGCTTTTTGCTGAGCTTGCTGTGGCGTGAGTATTACAGGCAAGTTTTTAGGAACAGCAGTATGCGCGTCAAATCCGAATAGGACAATATCTTTATTTTGTGCGTAACGGACTTTAATATTACTCCATAGGATCTCCATCCCATCGTGCAATTGCTTAAAATCTATGTGAATGTATTTACCATCATTATAATTCCTAGTCAAGAAAAGATCCTGTGTTGGAATCTCATATTCTCCGAACTCCGTATTGATGAAGTCAATAGACTTTGTCATTAAATCTTGATTGGAACTCCCAAATTTGATTGGGCTACCAAGCGCTCGATGTGGCAGTTTTGTATATCGATTAAAGCGTGCCCCCCAATTAGCATTTTTTGACACAAAAGCCCTCCAAACTGGTTGATCCTTTAGATGTTGAATTTTATATCCATTTAGTGCATCAAGTGCATCATTATAAGGCGTTATATTCTCATTTGGATCATGATGGCCATGGGCAAATAATTGTAAACTAAATAACGTAAAACCTATGGCTAATAACGATTTAAATGATTTCATTGAATGTTTTTTTGAGTTCCTAAAGTTACGTTATAAGACGTAATAATTAGTATTAACTTTCTTTCTCAAAGAAAAACCCCATTCTACTTTTCAGTAAAATGGGGACTTCGTTAAAAATATTTACTCTCAGATGACTTTCCTAGTATACCCAGAGGTCATGTTCTTTATTAAAGATGGTTTCTTTAATCTTTTCTGATTCATATAATCTATAGATCCCATCTTTATAAGACTTAATATCATTCATACTTGGATTGTTAAACGTTGATTTTACAACAAAAGAACTAAACATTCGTTTTTCGAAGAAATCGTCCCATGTCATTCTAAATACATCGTTTTCAGGGTTATATACTTCATACTTTACATGAGATTCTCTAATATCTGGGTAATAGATCCAAAACATTGGGAAAGAACCTTGATATAAACCACTTTGTGGGCTTATTTTATCAAGATAAGGTGATAAGCCAATAATTCTACAAACCATTCTTCCTACCTTTCTATCAAAAATCCAATCTTCTTTTAATCTAAACTTTGTTACATTATCAGGATTAAATTGTTTTTCTACAATTCTCATTTCCAACTGACCTGTTATTGGATCTTCTACATAAACCGTATCTGGTTCTCCTACTAATGTCTTTTGTATATCCTCGTAAGATAAAGGAATGGTAAAACGCTCATCACTAAATGCAGTTACCTTACCCGTCTTAATAGCGTTTAGTATAATCTCAATATACATTCCACCACCAGTGTACTCATCACCAGGATAACGGAATGGGTAGTTTTGCTTTTGGCGTGTATCAATCTCGCGCCAAACTCTTTTTTTCCAAAGAACATCGGTCTCACGGATTTTTTGCCATGGTGTGAGATAATTATTATGCGGTACTCGATCAATTACACCATCTTTACGCAAAGAAGGTTGCCAAGAATCATTCACGGCTTTGTACGAATTAGCTTGCTGAGCAGGATCCGTTGTTTGCCCAAACGATACTGTACTAATTGTAATAGTGAGTAGCAAAATGATTAAACTGTATGATTTCATAATTTAAGTTTTCTTTATTCTTTGTTTATATAAATATAATGTGTTTTCTAATTAGTTCGGGAAGGTAAAGCTCAAACCTCCAAGTTTTCTAATATCTGTTTTATCTGGCCCTACTGCGCGTACATCTTCAATAAACACACGATCTCCTGGTATTAACTTCTTCATATAAGCTTTTACCTCAGCATTTCCTTGTGCATGATTTAGGAATTGACCTCTTACATTAATTGGTCTTTGTAGACCATCCTTTTTACTGTAGTATACAAAGGTGAAAGAGGTTACCGTAAATTTCAAGTCATAAGGGAATCCTTTTAACTTGGCAAATACAGCTTGTTGCACTTTAAATTCGTTAGCTGCCATAGTACCACTTTTCTTACCACCGATCATAGCCTCTGGGTTTGGTACACGTCCTAAACGATACTCAATCTTACCAAAGTCTTGCAAACTTCCATCACTTTTCTTACCAAAGATCTGCACCCAAGATTTACCACTATTTTTAGAAGGATATACTTCATATTTACCCGTTCCTTTACCCATTTCTTTGATATTTAAGTTCGGGCCAGCTTTAACTGTGATATCCCTTAATTGAACACCAGAGGCAGAAACAGTCATAGGGTTTGATAAGCCTTTATAGAAAATCTTCATCTTATCCAACGAGATTGCTGCTTGTGGTTGTCCAACAAAGTAGTTTAAGGTATACTCTGGAACATTGGTCCAAACTCCCGAGCCTAACTCTTTATCATTTTTACCTTTCTTAAGATATTGCGCTCTAAGTTTAATTGAATGCTTACCTGGTGTAGAGTTTGCTTTGATTTTCATCTCTGCAATCCCTTCTTTTGTTGAAACTTGTCTTCCATTAATCCAGATTCTCAATCCATCTGCATTTGCATTATAGGCACCCAACATTGATGTTAAATTCAATGTTTGTCCTGGAAGAGCATAGCTATTATCTAAGCTAGCAATAATACCAAATTTATTAAAGTTTTCTATCGTTACTGTTGGTCTTGGATGTGCCTCACCCATTGCACTTGCCCAGAGTTCGTCTAAAACAGCTGATTCAGAGTTCTTAACATCGTTCTTGTACTTATCTATAATTGTAACGGCAGCAACAGCAGGTACCATAGCGAACATATTTTCGGACCATGTACCAACACCATCTGCTTCTAAGTTTATCGGTAGCTTTTTCGCAAATGTTTCTTCATTACTAGATAAACGCATATCAGCACCAAGATCATCAATAAAGGCAGCCATCTCCGCTTTGAATTTGGCCAACTCATTCTTCATTTGGTCTCCATTACCTTCTGTAATCATGTAACTCGTAGCAGCTTCTAAATCTGCTTCACGCTTGATTTTCATTTTCCCCTCTTCCTCAACCATTTCTCCAGCACGCTTGATAATCTCAGCTCTATACGCATCAAGTTTATCAATCATATTTTTTGAAACACCGCGCGCATCATCAGCCAAAGCCATTGCTTTCAAGATTTTTTCCCGCTTCTCTGCTTCGATTTTAGGTTTTTCTGATGCCTCCTTAAAGTTAGCCATCGTTGAGAAATTCTTAGTATCAATATTCTTGTTTGAATTCTCAATACTTTTATCGACAATTGTAAAAGCATTAATTACCTCCTTGGACACATTCATCGCCAGTAGCGCGGTAAGTACAAGGTACATCAAGTTGATCATCAACTGCCTGGGTTCCTTAGGTAAAGACATATTCTATTCTAAAATATTTTGTTTTTGGTTTAAATTACTTCTTTAGTGTATAGTGTTCTTCACTCTTAAGAACGCCCCTGCATCGCAGATAGCATATTACCATATACTTGATTCAAAGAATTCAAGTTACCAGCCAATACACCCATTTGCTCTTTAGCGCGATTCGCATCTTCAACGCTAGATTGCATCGCATCAGAAGCATTAACTAAGTTGCTGTAGAATTTATTCATTGCTTTAAGATGGTTATTAGCATCTTGCAACTCAACTTCATAAATCTGATTTAATGAACCTAAGTTCTTTGTTAATACAGTAACCTGCTCGTGAAACTTAGCAGTTTCATTAGCGGCATTATTAAATGAGGCTAATGTATTAGAAGCTCCAACAAAAGTATCTTTCATTTCAGTCAAAGCAGAGGCAGCTTCTTTAGCCTTGTTGCTGTACTCGTTTGTTGCATCGGCAACATTACTCATATCTTTTACTTGCTCAACTGTTGTACTGAATTTATTAAAATTATCGTTGAGTCTCTTCAAGTTTGCAGGGTTCATATCCGCTTCTTCTAACATTTTATCTAAAGAAGCTGTAGCCGAAGAACCACCACCTGCACCACCTATACCAGCGAACGCAGGAGTCTCAAACTTTTTACCTTTATTGTATGCTTCAACATGAGGGTTTTTATCAATATCTGGGTAGTAACGCTCCCAATAGTAATCTTTGTGAGGAGGTAATATACCTAAAAGGGCAAAAATAAAAGCCTCTGTACACATCCCTACAATTAATGCATAACTCGCCCACCACCAGTGCTCAAGTTTAGCTAGGGCTCCAATAAGTACAACGGCAGCACCAATACCAATGATAAGGTTTTTTATGTATTTCCCTCTTTTCGTCTCAAAGAATAAAGCAATAGATCTCATTTTTAATATTTTCTTTTTATGTTGTTGATTAAATAATTTTTATTTTCTTCCTGGTCTTTTATTTGACAAAGCAGGGGATATGTATTGTGTAATGGTTCTAAATCCTATATACGCTTTAGCTGTATCGGCAAACTCATAATCTCTTGAGCTTACCTGCAAGTAATATGCCACATCTCTCCAGCTTCCACCTCTTACAGTCTTACGCTTCCACCACATAGGATCAGAATCTTTTGTTTTAAGTTTTACACCAGGGCTCATATCAGCTACAAAACCGTAAGCGTTTGATATGTATGGAGAATATGTCCATTCGGCTGCATTACCACTCATATTATATAAGCCATAATCATTTGGCCAATAAGCATCAGCGCGTACAGTATATAAACCACCATCAGCTCCGTAATTACCGCGGTTTGGTTTAAAGTTTGCTAAGTAACAACCTTTTTTATTTACTATATACGGCCCGCCCCATGGGTATGGTGACTGAGCTCTTCCTCCACGAGCAGCCCACTCCCACTGTTCTTCAGTTGGCAGTCTAAACTCTCCCTCTAGGTATAATCTTTTCGAATCACGATAACTTCTCCAAAAATTAGTTCTCCAGTTACAAAAAGCATTTGCTTGATACCAATTTACACCAACTACAGGGTAGTTATCAAATGCCTTGTACCAGAAGTACTGATGCGTAATCGGCTCATTATACGAATAGGAGAACATCTTCATCCAAACTGTAGTATCTGGATATGCTTTTACTTTATACTCTTTTTGAAACGATGAACGTGCTTGATTTGGGTTTTTAACCATTTCATCATAGTCAAATGCTTTATAATCATAGACTAACTTATAGTTATCGAATTCTTTTTTCCCCCAAATGCTTTCACTTGCTGGAATATAATACGCCAACATGGCATCCTGTACTTCTTCGTCTTTCCAACGAAGTTTTTTACGCCAGTCGATACGTTGAGACCCATCATCATTATCTATATAGTTTCCTAATAAAGAGTGTGCCGTAGAATCTCGAACCCAATCCACATATTGACGATACTCTGAATTAGTGATCTCGGTTGCATCCATCCAGAAGCCTAACATCTGCACTACACGGTTTTTTACATCGCCAGCACCACGAATATCTTGGTCACTAGCTCCCATGTGCATAACTCCAGATGGAACCCATACCATTCCCTTAGGAACAGGGTTGTTGTGACTCATACGATTTGGGCTACCGATTAATTCTCCGCGAGGTCCGCCGTTACAGCCCCATGCTGCCACAATGACTCCTAAGATTACTGCTTTTAATGAAAAGTTTTTCATCATACGTTCGTTTGTGTTTTTTGAGTAAGATAACAAATGTATTTCTTTTTTAGTTATTAACAAATACTTGCACAAGATATACAAGTTTTTTGTTTCCCACTCAATATTCTAATTTATTTTTTACCTTATTTGAAGCAGAAAATAGTAGAAAAATAGATCCATATAAATCTGTACATTTTTCAGCTTTCAAAACCGATTGCCAAATAACGCCACAATTTGCATTTTGCAAAATTTTAGCAAGAAAAAATTAGCATCTTGATGATAATATTTTTCGTCTTTTTGGCTGGCAATTTCTGATTTTGTCGTATGCAATTTTTCTGTTGCAAGCTCATATATTTTCTGCTTCGTATTCGAAAGACCCTTCAACTCCTTTTTGAATACAATAGGATAACGGAAGCTTTTGTCATTTTATTGTCCTAAAGCAATAATTTAAAGGAGAATAAGCTCTTCTTTAACGTTTGCCCAAACCGTATAATATATAAAAATTATAGTCAAAGGCAGGTTGCTTTTTCGCTGGCCCATACCCTGCTAGATAATTAGGAGTAAGCTCTTGAATCTTCTTTGGATTTACAAAGGTCTTGCCACGTATATTCCACCCAATAAAGATATTCTTGGCTAACTCCATTCTAAAACCAGTGGTTAACTCAATCCAATAGAGCATTTGATTAGCACTCGGTTTTGTAATGGTCGTATTCCCATAAAAAGGATCCCATAATTTAACTGCCGCCTCCTTCCTATTATGATGGGCTCCAGCTATACGCAACCCAATAAATGCATTATCCATATCTTCTTTATACAGCTTGCCAAAAAAATATTTGTCAAACCCAAGACGTACAAAGTATGCTGACGAACTAAACGAAATATTATCTCCCCTCGTGTTGGAATTTCCAAAACCCGTTTCAACTACATAATGCATTTTGGGCTTCCAAACACCTTCAAACAAAAGTTCTGTGATGCTATAATCTTTGTTTATAGAAGAACGAACAAGTTTAGATAAATCAAGCCCAACTCTGAAATATTGAAAATGCTTTTCCTTGGGTTTTTTTTCCTTGACCATCAAGGTAGAATCTGCCTTACTCGTCACCGTCGTATCAACGGGTAGCTGCGCATAATTCATTAGGCTAATTAGCAGAAAAAATATGTTACTTATAAATAACTTCAAGATGATCCTTTAAAGAATTTGGGTTTACTGAAGATTTTATAATATTGACAGAGTCAATACTGTTTCTGCTATGAGTGACCTGGTCTAATTGAAAATAAGTTTGATACCCACAACCATTCGAAATAAAATTCTCATCGGGTGTATAGGAAACTACGATGGTATCACGTGTTATGCTTTGATGTACTATATAAGTTTGTTGATTAACTTTTCTACTTAGGCTCACACTTACTGTTCTCAAACTTTCTACATTATCAGCAAAAGCATAGGACGTATCTGTATTATAAACTGTTGCATTAACGAGACCTGTATCTACTAGTGTACCTGAACTATCATACGTTTTAAAATTCATACCCATAGTCATTGCCGGAGGTACTATACAGAATTCTTTTTTGTTGCAGGCTAGTACAAGCATCAAGATTACTGAAAGAAGTATAAGATTTCGCATTCGTTAAGTCACTTCCCAAGTTTCGCTACCCGCTATCAATTCGTTCAAATCACCCAAGCCATTTTGTTCTTTGGCGTGTACAATTTGCGCATTCAATTGTTCTTCATAGGTTGGTTTCTCAACGGAATAGAACACTCCAAATGGTCTTGGCAATGCGCCATCTTCTTCTGGGTTATCGAAGAACCTAGCTAAAAGTTGTGCCTTCGCTAAATCAGTTTCGTCGTGAATCCAAAGCTCATCATCAGCAAACTCACTTCTCTGAACAACCCGTGGCGTTAGACCATCCAAATGAATTGCCAACTCCTTTTCACTTCCAAAAATAAGTGGTTGACCATGTTCTAACATCAAGGTCACACCCGCCTTTGTCTTTTTATCTGTCATCATACCAAACGCCCCATCATTAAAGATATTGCAGTTCTGATAAATTTCTAAAAGCGCACTTCCCTTATGCCCCTCACTTCTTCTAAGCATAGCCTGCAAATGCTTTGGGTCCCGATCCATTGTTCTAGCAAAAAAAGTAGTATCAGCACCTAGGGCAAGTGCGGCGGGATTAAACGGATTATCAATGCTGCCAAATGGTGTTGATTTGGTGACTTTGTTGGACTCTGAGGTTGGTGAATACTGTCCTTTTGTTAAACCGTAAATCTGATTATTGAAAAGTAAAACTTGAACATCAATATTTCTTCGCAAAAGATGAATAATATGATTTCCTCCTATACTTAGAGCATCGCCATCACCAGTTACAATCCAGACACTAAGTTCTGGACGTGTCATTTTAAGACCAGAAGCCACAGCAGGAGCTCGCCCGTGAATCGAATGCATACCATATGTATTCATATAGTAAGGAAAACGCGAAGAACACCCAATCCCTGAAATTATAACAATATTTTCTTTAGGAATGTCCAGTGTTGGCAAAACAGTTTGTACCTGTTTTAGTATAGAATAATCTCCACAACCAGGACACCAACGCACCTCTTGGTTCGTGGCAAAGTCCTTAGCCGTTAATGGAACTGTAGTATTTTCAGACATAATGCGTTTGCAAAAGTAAGTCCTTTTAGCAGTAAGTATTTCGTATTCAGCCGTTAGATTTATCCCAAAAACATGAATGCTAGCCCAATGGGACATAGGAAACCAAGTGAATCCCTACTAAATGTGAATTAGCTTGTACTTCGTATACTTTTTATCTCGTACTTTCGTTAAAATAAAATGAGGAAGTTTTTAATTTTCTTGCTAATAAGTTTTATGCCAGCCTTTTTGTGGGCACAAAATAATAGAGGTACCATCAAGGGTCTTGTACTGGACCAAAACAATAAACCCTTACGCTCTGTTAGTATTGGAATAAAGGGATATCCAATAGGAACTAAAACAGATAAAGATGGTGCTTATTCAGTTAATGTTCCTGCTAATAAAAACCTAGTTCTGATTTTTTCTTCGATAGGTTATAAAAAGAAACAAGTTGCAAAAAGGGTCAAATCGGGCCAAACGCTAAGACTCACAGTTTCTTTGGTGCAGTCAATAAAAAAACTTGTTTCCGTTGATATCGTAGATAAAAGTAAAAGGAATGAGGCTGGTATGATTACCTTAGACCCTAAGAAGGTAGATTTTCTTCCAACACCAAATAGCAGTATTGAAGACCTTCTTAAGATTTTTGTGGGCTCTCGTAACGAAATGACTTCACAGTACAGTGTACGTGGGGGCAACTATGATGAGAACTTAGTTTATATTAATGATTTTGAGGTATATAGACCTTTTTTGGTGCGCAGCGGTCAACAAGAAGGTTTGAGCATTATTAACCCAGACTTGACCAGTAGTGTAGCTTTCTCTACAGGAGGTTTCCAATCCAAATATGGAGATAAAATGAGTAGCGTACTCGATATCAAGTACAAAAAGCCCAAGGAGTTTGCAGGAAGTGCCCAATTAAGCTTATTAGGTGTCAATGCACATTTGGAAGGCGTGGGCCTCAAGGACAAAATGACGTACCTGGTTGGAGTTCGTCAAAAATCAAATCAATATCTTCTGCAGGCTCAACAAACTCAGGGGGTTTACAATCCAACCTTTACCGATATTCAGGCCTTTATCAACTATGATATTAATGATCGTTGGGAAACAGATGTATTTTTAAACTATGCACGCAATCGCTTCGATTTCATGCCAGAAAGTAGCACACAGAGTTTCGGAGTCCTAAACCAAGCTTTTCAGTTGCGCATGTTTTATAATGGAGCTGAGACAGATAAATTTGATTCTCGTTATGGGGGTATCTCATTTACAAACCGCCCTAATGATAAACTATCTTTAAAATTTTTGGCAAGCGGTTTTCAAACCCGAGAACAAGAAACTTATGATATAAAAGGTGAATACCTTCTAGGTGAAATCGAAACAGATTTAGGTAAAGATAATTTCGGACAACTAAAATATGCTCTTGGTACAGGGGTTATACATGAGTTTGCACGAAATTATTTGAATATAAACGTTGGCAATATTGGTCATAAAGGTGCGTACGATGCAGGAAAACATTTCGTACAATGGGGGGTAAATGCCGAACTCGTTAATATAGATGATAAGCTTCATGAATGGGAACGTAGAGATAGCGCTGGATTTACGCAACCTTATAGTGATAGTACTTTGGAGCTTACCCAGTTCTTCAATTCACAACAAAATTTCAATTACCAGCGATATACTGCTTATTTGCAAGATAATATTGCGTTTGATTCCATTGGTTTGGTGTTGACGGCAGGAGTTCGGGCAAACTTCAATCAATTGAATAACGAACTTCTTATCTCACCGCGTTTGCAATTATCTTATAGACCTAAAAAATGGAGTAATGACGTTGTATTTAGAGGCGCAACAGGTATTTATAATCAACCTCCATTTTATAGAGAAATGCGAGATCTGGACGGGACCGTTAACAAAAATATTAAAGCACAAAAGAGTTTTCATGCTTTAGCAGGTTTTGACTACAATTTTGCAGGTATAAATGGAAGACCTTTTAAACTTACTTCTGAGTTCTACTATAAATCTATGTGGGATTTAGTGCCCTATGAATTTGACAATGTACGTATTCGCTACTTTGGTGATAATTTGGCTAAGGGATACTCCTATGGTGCGGAGTTTCGCCTATATGGAGATTTAGTAGAAGATGCTGAAAGCTGGGTTAGTATAGGTTATATGAAAACTGAAGAGGACATTGAAAATGATTTTATAGACATTCCAAGTGTTGTCACGGGTGAGGATAGTGTAAGAACATTCCCTGGTTACATCCCCAGACCAACAGATGCTCGTTTAAATTTTGGTTTGTTTTTCTCGGACTATCTACCAAGAAATAAAAATTTTAAACTTCACTTAAGTGGGCTTTATTCTACAGGTTTACCATTTGGTCCCCCAGATCAAGCACGTTATGCCGATACTTTACGAGCTGCAAGCTATCGTCGTGTAGATGTAGGATTCTCTGCCTTGTTGCTTGACGGAGCTAAAAAACAACGACCGCACTACAGCTTTTTTAAGAATTTTAAAAGCATATGGCTTAGTGTTGAAGTATTTAATCTTCTTGCAATTCGTAATACAATTTCTTATCAATGGATACAAGACCAGACCAGTGGACGCACCTACGCTGTGCCTAATAGATTAACTGCACGATTGCTCAATGCAAGACTGGTCGTTAAGTTTTAAGTCGTGTACTATCCATGCTGATCAGCTTCTAATACTTTAGGATAGATTGTCAAAGAAACGGCATCAACACAATTTTTATAACGATTCAATATGTCTTTGATGCAACTAATTTTTGAACGTCTAGGTACGGCAAATGCCTTATTTACTGATAGAATTCTGCTGAAAGTAGGGTGTTTCTTATATCGTCCGTACAATATTTAATTAATTTGGTATTGAAAATTAAATATCAGAATCATGAAAACTTTAGTATTTATGTTTCTCGCAATCAGCCCTATTGTACTTCATGCACAGAAATTGCGAGATCTAAATATCGTATTAGAACTGGAAATGCCCAGAACTAAAAAAGATATAAACTACGGCACAAATGGCGCCGCCGTAGCATACAACCCCTCACAGAAGAAATATTATGCCACTTTTGCAGGAAATGCGAAATACCCGCTGGCCGTATTTAACACAAAGGGAAAAAGAATATCCAGTAAAAAACTAAACTGTATGGTAGACATAAGAGGTCTGTGGTATAATCGTAAAACGAGTATGGTTTGTGGACGGGCACATGCTAAAAAGAAATGGTTTAACTATAAGCTAAGCGCTAATGGAATTCCAACGGGAAAAGAATTCTATTTGAGCACTCGAACCAAAATAGCTAATCAACAAATGGCTGCGTACAATGCAAAAAAGGATTTGGTCTACTTTTTGCAAGGTCAATTTATAAAGGTATACAATCGCGAAGGCTTTGAAGAAAAAAGCAAAGCACTTCGCCTATATCCGGGCATTACAGATAAAGGTGATATTGACGACACAAATGCAGGAAAAACACTTGGACGTACTTACAACTCGAACGTATTAATTTATACTGGTATAAAAAAAGCAGAGTTTGGCATTCTGAATTACCAAAAGAAGCAGATCGAATTATACAACAAGAAGAACGGCCTACTCACCAGAGTTCTTAAACTACCAAAAAATACTCAAACTTATAAACGATTCAACTTTAGCTATGCTGACGGGCTTTTCTGGCTCTATAATCAGACTACAAGAACTTGGATCGGATACGAATGATCGTTCCAGCTCATGCGCTCCCTCTTCTGGGAAATGAAAAAAGCCTTGTTTAAAACAAGGCTTTCTTTTTATCTCGTTTCAATTATTTTACCATGGATTTAAAGACTCTTTTGTTTACCTTAAGCGGATATTGACTACGTAATTGTTTCTTCCATGCAGTTTCCAACTGGTCTTGGTAATCGCTAACAACATATCCTTTAGCCTCTTTCAATGTTTTTTGTGTAGGTGCATTAAACACTTCATCTACCATTAATAGCGAATAACTACCATCTTTATTTTTGAAATAAGGCATGTACTTTCCAGCTACGAATGGTCTCTTAAAAACAAAACGCTTTTGCTCAAACTTTCCTTCCTCTACACTTATTTTATCTTGAGGACCATCTCCATTTACATTTTTGACAATCTCGCTAGGAGTCAATTTCTTGTCCTTATTCAATTCTTTTAACAGAGCCTTTATGTACTGCTCATCCTTGGCGGTATACAATTGACCTGATACCGCTGGCGACCACATGTATTGATTTTTATTCGCTTCATAGAATTTCTTGAGACCAACTGTATCTCTAGGGGCTTTGTCCCATACCTTCTTTTTTGTAAGCTCAAAGATCAAGATCCCTTCTCTATATTCTTGAAGAATACTTTTGTACTCAGGGTTCGTCTTTTCAAGCTGTGCTTCTTCATAGTCCATCAAAACTTTTTTCGCATAATTATCCAATAAGCTGGTTAGGGCAGTTTCTTTTGAACCATACACCCTACCACGGGTATAAGCCTTTATATAATTGGCATAGTCAGACTGGGTGAATGTAGTTCCTTCCATCGTAAAAATTGTTTTATTCATTTTTCGATATTTTAGAGGATCAAATTTGCCATTACGAAGATTACTATCTGGAATAGCTTGAATTAACTCGTTTAGCGCTTTATTGTCTTGCCTATAGTCTAATTTCTTCTTTAATTCTCCGATAAAAGCATTTTGGGCTACAACTATTCTTCCATCACGCTGAATCAATTTTTCAATGAGCTTTTTCTCTTTCTCATAGCTTTTCAAGTTGATCTTTTTGATAAGAGAGATAATATGAAATCCATTAGAAGTTTCTACGACTTCCGAAAAATCACCAGGGTTATTCAAACTGAAAGCCGCATCCTCATATTTCGGGACCATCTTACCCACTCCAAAAACAGGCATTACACCACCAGAATTTTTTGTAAAGCGATCCTGATTATACTTTTTTTCTACAACCTCCCACTTAGCACCCGCTTTCAATTCGGCATGAGCAGAATCAATTCTTTGGCGTGCCTTTCTTCTTCCTTCCGTTCCACCACTTTTGCGCACCTCTGCCATGATTTGTGCTACTTGTATCTTTCCACGGGCGGGTCGATCATTTATTTTTTTTAAGATATGGTACCCATAAACGGTACGAAATGGTTTCGAAATTTTACCCTTAGGAGTATTATAAGCGGCATTCTCAAAAGGATAAACAACCTGTAAAGAAGTGATATAACCGATGCCTCCACCGTATGCACCACTTTGTTTATCCTGACTGTATAGCTGTGCTGCTTTTTCAAACGTGATATTTCCTTTCTTTATTTGACGATAAATACTATCAATGGACTTCCAAGCAAAAAGCGTATCCTTAGAGTTTGGCTTTACAGAAATTAAAATATGCGCTACATTGACATCTTTCTTTTTTCGATCATACGCTTCTTTAATCAATTTTTCTGTTACCGATCTGTTTGTTAAATAATTCTGTGCCAATTGTTTACGATAAGTCCCAATTTCTCTACTTACTGAAGGTATGGTATCTAAACGCATGGCATATGCTTGAGAGACCTTCATTTTAAATAGTGAATACAAATCAAGATACTCATTCAGCGCGTCAGAAGAATAGTCAACTTTTTTATTTAGTTGGTTTTTGGTATACATATGTAAAAACTCCGCTACACTTACCGAACGGTTTCCAACAGAAAATAACTCTGGACTTTTTTTCTGTGCGTGTGCACTAAAACAGATTACTAAGGCTAGAATGCTTAATATTTTGTTCTTCATATTTTATTAGGATTTAGTTTCTATTTGTTCTCTTTTTCCTCTTCTTTCTTCTTTTCGTGGTATTTAATCACGTCCAGAATATTAGAATGATTTACTCTTCGACCAATTATGGTCTTTTTTTCGTCGAGCAAATATATGGTTGGTGTTACATAAACATCATAAAAACTTCTAAAGTTCGTTTCTCGTTGAGGATCATAAGTATGAATCCAACCTGTTCTTAGCGATTTTTCTTTTACAAATTTTTTCCATTTTTCTACCTCATTGCTGGACTCTACAGCAAAAATTTGCAGCCCATACTTATATAATTCTTTCTTATATAATGAGTCTAGTTTAGGTAATTCTTTTTTGCAATGTCCACAGTCTGCCTCAAAGAATACAAGCAATGTATACTTGGCGTTAACAGAAGACAAGGGGGTAACCTGATTAGCCATGTTACGAACTCGAATGTCCATAGCGGGCTGCCCAATCATATTCGGAGCAATTGCCTCCGCTCGTTCAATGTATTTCTTTAGTCGATCTGGTTCCAACCAAGTGGCTTTTCCTTTCATATAGTATTCCTCAACCAAATAAACAAAGACTTCTTCCATGCCCATAATCTTACTCGTCTCTGCCCAACGTGTTAGGTACCAAAGTGTGTACTTATACGTTTCTTCTGCCCCTTCTGCTTTCTTAAGAAACGCATCACACTCCATCTTAACAGTATCTGAGATAGGAACAATCCAACGATCCATATAATTTTTAAGCTTAGGCTCATACATTGGAGTGAAAATTAGTCGATTGTCTTGGAAGTCATAACCATCCCAATAATGCTCTTTGTAATAGCGACTAGGAAAAGTTGAATCCTTTTTGCCACTATCTAATACAGGCCAATCTTCGGGTACTTCTGGTTCAGATAAGGCATTAAATAATGTTGCCATAAACGTTTTTGGATACTTCTTGATAGCATCTTTACGGTACCGCACTAATTCCTTTCCTTTCTCGGTCATTCGCTTACCAATAGCCGTAGAGTCTTTTTTAGTTTTTGCCTTTGCGTATTCATCTTTTAATGCATTATAGGCTTTACCATAATCCACCAAAAAACGTTGGTACTCATAAAAAAGTTTATTCTCCGATTTTCCTTTTAACTTAAGATTGGTAATAATCTCGTTTTTCTTTGTTGTAATTGAGAAATCATCCCCATTTTGAAGAATCAATTCCATGCTTGCCGTTTGATCTGCGAAAAGCAACAAATAAATCCCTCCCACAATTTTCTCTTTGGACTGCATTAGACCCTTGCCACCCTTTAGCGTTGTTGAATCATCTTTAAACACTGTACCTCCTTTACCATAATAATGGCACAAGAAAAGCTTAGCATCTTCTTTTACATCTGTAAAGTTTACTTGAATCTTATAACCATCCTTAGCTTCAACCGTTACAGAAAATAATGTTAAGGCAAGAATACTTAGGATAAATGATCTTCTTAATTTGTTCATAAGCAACTGTGAATTTACAGAGCTAAGACGAAAAGAGGCTTTTATGGGTTGTATTTTTTGGGTATTTTAACGGTGCCTTTGCATCATAAAATATTGTAATACTTTCGCATACTTAATGAGTAGAAGAAGAAAAAAGTTTCAACTTGAGAATATCAATATTGAAAAGTATGCAGCTGAAGGGAAGTCAATAGCATATTGGGACGATAAAGTCCTTTTTGTACAAGGTGCTATTCCTGGTGATGTAGTCAATGCATTCGTTTTTAAGAATAAAAAAGATTGGGCAGAAGCAAAGATTAAAGAAATTGTTTCTCCTTCTAGCTTACGCCAAGAGCCATTTTGTGAACATTTTGGACTTTGTGGTGGTTGCAAATGGCAAATGCTAACCTATGAGCAGCAACTTGTATATAAAGATCAACAAGTGCGAGATCAATTAGAACGTTTGGGACATTTGGAGATAGCAACCTATCTACCCATTATTCCTTGTGATGAAGATCGATTGTATCGAAACAAAATGGAATTTACTTTTAGTAATAAACGTTATCTTGGAAAAAAAGAAATGGAGGCTATGTTACCTTTTGAAAAGGATGTTGTTGGATTTCATGCTCCAGGAGTTTTTGACAAGATCATTGATATCGAAACATGTCACTTACAAGCAGAGCCAACCAATGCCATAAGGAACTTTGTAAGACAGTATGCTCTGGATCATAACATCAGTTTTCAAGACATAAGGAATCATAAGGGTTTTATGCGCAATCTGATTATTCGCATGAACAAAAAAGGTGATGTGCTACTGAATATTGTAGTTCGAGAAAATGAACCAGAGGTTATTCATGCAATGTGTAATGCACTAGAAAATGAGTTTCCTGCCATTACCTCATTACATTATACGATTAACAATAAAATGAATGATAGTATCTACGACCTAGAAGTAACTCATTTCTCTGGTGAAACATCTATTACTGAAACTTTAGGTGACAAAACCTTCAAAATTAGCCCTAAATCATTCTTTCAAACGAACTCAAAACAGGCCGAAGTTCTTTATAATGTGGTAAAAGATTTTACAGGTACAGTGAGTACATTATATGACTTGTACTGTGGTACAGGGAGTATCGGACTGTATCTCGCGGATCAATGTAAAAAACTTATTGGGGTAGAAACTGTTGCGGATGCGATTGCCGATGCAAAAATAAATGCACAAACTAACGGGATTGAACATAGTTCCTTTTTTGCTGGCGATGTTATTAAAGTTTGCACCTCATCTTTTTTTGCTGAGCATGGTGAACCAGACTGTATCATTGTAGACCCGCCTAGAGCAGGTCTGCATAACAAGCTCATTGAAAAACTCAAGGAAATCTCTGCACCTCGTATTGTTTACGTGAGTTGTAACCCTGCAACGCAGGCCAGAGACTTGGCGGAATTAGCTGAGCTATATGACATAAAAAAATCACGAGCCGTAGACATGTTTCCGCAAACTCATCATATAGAAAATGTAGTCCTGCTTACGCTAAAATGATAGACAAAATACGGGAAAATATCCTTACATCTTTGCCCGCTTGGGAAGCGCATAAAAATATGGCACCACCCATTCGGAAACCGGTTCCAAACATACCAAATACGGTCCGTCATAGCGCAGTCTGTATTTTACTTTATTATAGAGAACTTCGTCTTAATACAATTCTTATTAAACGCACCGAAGATGGCAAAACACATAGTGGACAAATAGGTTTTCCAGGGGGTAAAGTGGATGATAATGACTTTAGTCGAACCTATTGCGCCTTGCGAGAATGTGAAGAAGAAATCGGACTCTCAAAAAACCTGATCCACATTCTGGGTGCAACGAGCGAGCTTTATATCCCACCTAGTAACTTTATTGTCTCTCCCATAGTCTGTACTTGCGACACAGTTGAGCATTTGGTTCGCTCTGAAGCTGAGGTGGCGGAGATTATTACGGCACCACTCGACGAACTATTTGATGCACAAAACAAAGGTGTCAAAGAAGTCTGGCGTAGCGATGATAATTCATCATCTATGAGAACACCGATTTATCAATATAGGCAGCATACTATTTGGGGGGCAACCGCTATGATGCTTGCCGAACTTGAAGAAATTTACAAAAGAAGTTTATAGCTCTTTACATTTACAATAATTATGAATGCGATTATTACTGGAGCAACCAAAGGAATTGGAAGAGCCATTGCGCTTAAATTTGCTCAAGAGAATATAAATCTTTGTATTTGTGCTAGACAAAAGGATGGATTGGATCGGCTCGAAAAAGAAATACGAAAGCTCAATCCTAACGTTCTTGTTAAAACAAGTAGTTGTGATGTAAGCATAAAAAAAGAAATCGAAGCCTTTGGAGCATTCTGTTTAAAAACTTTTGAAACTATAGATATTGTCATTAATAATGCAGGATACTTTATTCCAGGAGATATTCATAAAGAAGCAGATGGTCTATTAGATAAGATGCTTCGTACAAATTTATTCAGCGCTTACCATTTAAGTCGAAAGCTTATTCCACGACTACAAAAGATGCAAGCTGGTTTGATCGTGAACATATCCTCTGTAGCTGGTCTGCAAGCCTATTCGCAAGGGGGATCGTACAGTATTTCAAAATTTGCTCTTACTGGTTTTTCCAAAAACTTACGAGAAGAGTTAAAACAAGATGGTATCAAAGTGAGTACGGTTTATCCCGGCGCTACTTTCTCGGCATCCTGGGACGGTAGTGGTGTTGACCAGGAACGAATTATGGAAGCCGATGATATTGCGGAAAGTGTTTTTGCTTTAACGAAACTATCCCCCAAAGCGGTGGTCGAAGATATTGTTCTCAGACCACAGTTAGGAGACTTATAAAGAAGAAGGAACTTGTATTACTGCCAGGCGCATAAAATACCACCCATGATCATCAGTGAAATAGTCCAATAAGCCACATTCACCCATATCAACTTCCAGCTTCTGCGTTCAAACATACCGTTCGTTGCAAACAAAGGCAGCACAAAACCTAAACCTAGAATCGTTCCATGCAACATCCCGTGCGGAAATGTTCGAAAAGAATTTTTATACTCAGTTAAGATTCGATAAGCCTCTTCTGGATTCTTTTCTAACAAGGAATACGCTCCGTATTGATGAATAACTTCATGGGAAACAATGAAGAAATTCATAATAAAACTGAATAAAATGGACAGTCCAAAAATCAAAGGCATATTGGCCCCTTTTATTTTTTCATCAGTCATCTGGGTTTCACGTATCCAAGTAGCACCCATAGGTGTTTTAGGATTGTACCATATAAATCCTAGAATCATAGGTACCAGAGTTGCTACCATAAAGGCTGGCCAATTCATTAACTCTACAAAGGCCTGCATTGCTTTTTCTTCCATAATCGTATTATTAAAATTTGCTTAAATGTAACCAAAAGGTTGCATTTAAGCAAATCAATTTACCCTAATCTCTCTTATGAAGAAAGAAGCAAAGAATACGTCTATTGCCAAGCACAAATAATACCACCCATAATAGCAAGTGATATTGTCCAATAAATTACATTAACCCAAGTCAATTTCCAGCTTTTACGCTCAAACATTGCATTGGTAGCAAATAAAGGCAGGACGACAAAAACTCCCATAACCGTGCCGTGAAGAGCTCCATGTCCAAATGTTCGGAAATTACCTCCGACAAGCTCAAGAAATGAGTTTCCGGCATTCATAATCTCAGACCCTTCTGTTTCTCCAAACATTAAGGATCCAACCGCTACTTGATGAATTACAACTCCTCCTAAGGAGAATGCTAACATAAAAGCAAAAAGCAAGGAAAGGCCAAATATGACAGCCATATTAGATCCTTTCATTTTCTCTTCGGTCATGTCTGTTTCGCGCATCCAAGTTGCGCCCATAGGGGTCTTAGGATTGTACCAAATAAATCCAAGCGCCATTGGTACCAAGGCGGCTACTAATACTGCAATAATGTTAAAGGGCATAATAATAAGTGTTTAATGAGCAATGAAAATAAAAATATTAATTGCAATTTGCAATCTAATTTATTAACAATACTCTATTTTCTCGGTATGTAAAAGTTAGGATTAGCTGTAATACCAACTTTTAACTGCGTAATTCGATCATAGTAACGGATATTATAGAAATCTCTGCCTGTATAAAACTCCATAAAAATAGCTATATGTCGCCAATTTAATGGGTGAGCCACTATGCTCGCTCGATGCCCCCATCTATTTTTTCTACTACCTGGGTATAAACTAATATCGTCTACTATAACCTCTGGGTTATACCTACATTGAAACACAACATTATAATTTCGATCTTCAAGTACTTTCTCAGCCCTTCCATTCTTATAATCAAATCCAATTTTGGTACTCTTTTTACCCTTTCCTATTCGAACTTTATTGGACGTGAATTGCAATGTGGTGCCTACTCTCCATTTACCATAACTCCGAAGTTGCGCATCATCATACGAGAATAAATCGCCAGCGCCCCCATCATTTTGAACATATGGACATAGGGAGTAGATATTTCTATACCGATCGAACCAACCAATAGTATAGGCCAATCGCCAGTAGTTTGTGGAAAAATTACCTCCAACATAGTTTGGTATTGAATCTCCACTAGCCCCTATAGTATCCTGCACATAATGCGGATTTTCCTGACCATTGGAAAAATGTGCTACGCTAAATTCGAGAAAAGAATAATTTGAGATTTTGTCGATCGGAGTTTGATCCGCATGCTTTTTATGAAGATATTTCACGAAGGATATTCTGGGGTGAAAATTAAGTGGACGAACGGGTAATGAACTTGTATTGACTCCTATAGGATCTTGAGTATACATTCGTAGAGTAAGCTCTGGATTAAAATAAAATTGAAACGATTGCCATTGCTTTCTAGATCGTCTATTCCCTCTATAAAAAGTGAAGTAAGGTGTTATGTTTGCCTCAAATAGATAGGGCAAGCCATTTACACCATTTACGCGCATCAAGGGATATGGTGTTATATAGCTGATGCGCGTATGTGTGTTATAAATATTCCATAACGCTCCGTAATAGGTATCCCTTTCATCACAGGGGTCTGTAATTTGTGCTGTAGCACTTAATGAAAAACATAATCCGAACAACACCGTAAGGCGATTCAAAGATTTCATAGTGTCGTGTCTTGGTTAACGCTAAGATAATAGGTAGTCAAAAGAAATCAAACTTACCATTTGACCAATTTCTCAACTTGTCGATGCTCTCCCTGTTGAATATAAAGCATATAAACTCCGGCAGCCTGATTGATACTAAAATCCGTTTCTTCCAGTTCATTATAATTTCGTCTCCAGATAAGTTGACCACTTATTGATCGAAGCTCTAATTGTACATTTTGATAGTTTCGATCGAACTTTATATGGTAATTCCCTTTCGAAGGGTTGGGATACAAATGCGATCGTATCCTTGATTCGCCTACTGAACTCGGAAAAACAATCATGTTGTAACAAAAAGAGGTATCGGTACAACCATTCTGGGTAATTACGCAGGCATAATTACCAGATTCTCCTGCGTTAAAAAATACGTTCGTCTCATTAGGAATAGGCAACATGGTGCTGCAATCTATCCATTGATAAGTAGCGCCTACTGCGTTTGAGGTTAACGTACTTCCCCCCCGAGTAATTGAGGTATCAACAGGAGCAGCGGCCAGATTTATAGAAAGGATACTATCGCAACCAGCAACGTTCGTTAAAACTTGGGTATAGAAGCCTGGCGAATTATAAGTGACTCCATTAATGGTCATGCTATCGCATAAATCAAGATGAAGCGTTTCTGTACTTTTATAACGTATTGTTAGATCCAGCGTAACAATGCTATCACAGCCCGTAGTTAAACCAAAATTGTGCGTATAAAATCCTGTATTGATATACGTATTACCATTCCAAAAGTATGAATTGCACGTATCGACATGGATAGTATCATGACTGGGCATTTTCACATTTATCACGATGGTATGTGCACTATCACAACCATTCCATGCTGGGTAATGCGCTTGCATAATAGTATCCTTATAATAATACTGGTTATTATACCATACGCTATCGCAAGCTTGATATACAACACTTTTAGTCACATTACAATTATTTAATTTTACGATATAAGCATCATGCAGACTAGGTGTGGCTGTCATATAACTAGTATCTGGTGTCGGGTCAAAATCTGCCTTATCCATGAAATGCCCAGTAAGATAAACGCCACGAGCATTATCGGTACAAATATCGCTACACCAGTCAACATTACTCCCACCGATAACTCCTCCCCAGATAAACTGGCCATTGCCATCTAAGTTCTGGAAGGCTACATCCCAAGAACCATTACTAGATACAAGATAAGCATTTGGGCCTGGGTTTAAATCGAAGACATTATTACTCCAAGTGCTATTGATTCTTGTCGTAATATAGATACTGCCAGCCGTGTCAGTAGCAAGCCCATCACCATACCAGCCACCTCCCCAACTGTGATCTAAGTTCTTTAACGCCCAAATAAAGTTCCCATTATTATCAAGTTTGAGAATTGCCTTCCCCCAATTCGAGGTCCAATTCAACATAAATATACTAGGTCCTGGGTCAAAATCAATTGAACCGATACTGGCTGTTGTTACTTCATATATAATATTTCCGGTAGGATCGGTTGCTAACGAATGGCAATAATCATTATTAGGGCCTCCTATTTCCTTATGCCACACTAGATTACCTGTTGGAGATACTTTCAATAATGTTACATCTCGCAGCCCATTAGAGTAAATCATATTTACAGGCAGAGCAGGGTCAATATCTAAAGAATCAGTATAAACAATAGGGAAGTAAATATTATTATTTCCATCTACATCGAGTTCATTGCTCCCCCACCAACTCGAAGAATTATTCCAATTCCCAATCTCCTTCCAGTCTCGAACCCAAATGAAGTTTCCATTAGCTGTTAGTTTGAGTAAGAACTTATTTCCGTAACTAGGGTTGGTAAGAAAACTAGTGGCAACTAGGTTATACGTACCTGGGCCTGGGTCAAAATCAACGGTATCATGAAATTGACCACTTATTATAATTTCGTCATTCGCATCTACTTTTAGCCCATGCCCCCATAGTCCATGGTTTCCTCCGCTTGTGCTATGTAAACCCTTTCCCCAAATAAAGTTTCCATTCGGATCATACTTTGCAATGAAAAGGTTAGTCCAAAACGTACTATTCACGCCATGATCATACAACATAAAAATTCCTGCACCAAAGTCGAGGTCAATAGAATCTCTGTACTGCCCTATCACAACGATATTATTCTGACCGTCGACATCGACAGAATAAATTCTGGTGTAACTATTGGTATCATAACTAGTATAGGAATAACCCCAGACAAATGTTCCATTAGCATCTAGTTTAGATAAATAGGAGTTATAGTTAGAAGAATTGGTACTCTCGTGAACCCAATGTGTATTAATTCCCGGATCTAGATCAACCGAATCGCGAAACCAACCTGCAGAGATAATATTGCGATTATGATCTGTCACAATATCAGTGCCTACAGAGTACATTGCGGCAAACTGCTTTGCCCATTGAAAGGCCTGAGCATCGACCTGAATTGTAAATACACTAATGATGAGTACTAAAAACGATGTTTTTCGCAACATAATAAAGAGGTGTGGTTGATAAAGGTTCCTTAAAGCTACGAAAAAAGAACAAGTAAAATGTTAATCGGAGTGACTAATTCATCCAGTTCTTCTTCTCTTGTTCTATATGATGTACTGTCGTTTCTAGTCCAAACCGTTCCCTAAGAAATTTTGCAGTTTGATCAGCGCTATAAACAGATCTATGTTGACCACCCGTACAGCCAAAGCTAATAATTAAGTGCTCAAACCCTCTATCTAAGTAATCCTCAATTGTAATACTTATCGTTTTATGAATCAGATCTAGAAACTCATGTATCCGCGTCTTTTCTTGTAAGTAAACCTTTACGGCTTCATCACGACCTGTTTGTTTTTTATATTCTTCGATTCTTCCAGGGTTTAGAATTCCTCTACAATCGAAAACAAATCCTCCACCATTCCCACTATCGTCAGCAGGAATCCCTTGCTTGTAGCTAAAACTATTGACTCGAACAACCAATTTTTTTTCTCCCATTTCTAAAATTTATTTATGAATTCTTTTGAGGAAATAAACTGCAAAACTCGCATTAATTCAGGATAATGCTGCAACTCATTTTCTTGTAACCATTCTTTAATATTGTATAACCCCAAAGGTATACTACTAATAAAATGTTTCTTACCCTCAGCTAGCCCTCGAAGTCCATATGCTCCAAGTACTTGTAAAAGTCGAATTAAGGTTAGCATTTCGTAATCACGTTCCCATTGTTTCCTATTGAAATTTACCTCATACTCATCGGCAACGGCTTCAAAGCATGAGAGATACTGATTCACTAGTTCCACTTTCCATAGCTTGGGTATTCTAGCCTTGGCCTGCCAAAGTAAACTTGCCACATCATACATGGGATGACCTTGTAAACCTCCTTGAAAGTCGATGAAAACCACCTGGTTATGCTGTACCATAATATTCCTACCTTGACAGTCTCGATACATAAAATAGGTTTTTTCAAGGTCTAGTGCTTTCGCTAATCGATCAAACTCTTCTTCTAATTTTACATTGTCGAAGGTAACCGCTGTTTTAAGCAGAAAATTACTTTTGAAATACTGAAGATCATAACTTATTTGATCGTACCCAAAACTAGGCAACTGTTCGAAGATGGTTTTAAAACTGGACTCTTTTGCACTAAACTGGATACGAATTAACTCTTGAAGTGCTTTTCTATAAAGCTCTTTTACCTCATCCGTATGACCTTGAGTATGAACAACATCTAGCAAACATATTGTACCAGCATCATGTTGCAAATACAATTGTTTATTAGGATGAACAGCCAATATTTGAGGTACTGATATCCCTTTATCCTCAAAATAGTTCGCCAACAGAATAAAGCGTTCATTCTCTTCAACATGGTCGCTTTGGGTAGCAATAATACTACGATTTACTCCATTCCGAATTCGATAATACATCCTATCAGAGCCCGCCTGCGCCAGCGGTTCTATGTCCACCACCACGGCCTCAATATAGGCCTCTTGGGCAAAATGGAGCACCTCCGCTGTTGAAAATGTACTCATTTACAACCCGTATTGACTTACCAAATAAACCATCATGGTCATTGCAATTGTACCCATGCATAACTCTCGTCTGTGTACGTTCTCAAACACGTCGTTATCACTATGATGCATATCGAAATAACGATGGCCATCGGGTATTAAACCCATTGTGGGTGTATTAAATTCTTTATGCAATGGATTAATATCTACACCTCCACCATCTCGTGAAAAGTTATAAATATTGTACGGGTAGAACAAATCCTTCCAACTTTGTACTTTATTCTTCTTTGCGGCAGACATAGTCAGTCCAAAGCCATAAGGTGTTGCCCCACCTGCATCGCTCTCAATAGCTAGAATATGATGTTCATTTTTCAGCTTAGCCTGTTCCATATATTCTCTAGCTCCACGTGCTCCGTTTTCCTCATTCATCCATAGAACGCAGCGAATTGTCCTTTTAGGTCGGATATTCAATTTTTTAAACGTTCGAATTGCGTCAATAGATTGTACCACACCTGCTCCATCGTCATGCGCGCCTTCTCCTACATCCCAACTGTCCAGATGACCTCCAAAACAAATAATCTCTTTAGGCATATCACTTCCTATAATTTCACCAATCACATTATACGATTTTACATCTCGCATCATCTGGCAAGTAGTTCTGACGTACATTTTGGGCTTTCTTTTTTCTTGAATCAGTTTCTCTAGTTCATCAGCCGTTGTATTGCCAACTGCAATTGCTGGAATCTTAGGATAACGTTTATCATAAGATAATACACCCGTATGTGGTTCATCATCATAGGCAGAAGAAACAGAACGGATCACAACAGCCACTGCACCTTTGCTAGCCGCACGACTTGGAGCTGCCCAACGATAAAATACACATGGACCATAGCTATGAAACGTGTTAATATTGGTTTGATCAAAACGATAATTAAAAAAAACAATCTTCCCTCTTACCTTACTTTCTGGTAATCTATTGAACTCATCAATGTCATTTACCATCACAATAGACGATTTTACGCCTCGTTCACCCGTTCCAACGGCATTGCCCAAACTTGTTATCTTCAAACGATGCCTTCTACCACCGATCTCATAGTAGGCTTCTTCCTCACCACGAACCCAATGAGGCACCATAACCTCCTGAAGGTAAACTCGGTCGCATCCAGCTTCTTCTAACGTTTTCTTCCCCCATTCTACCGCCTGCGCTGCCTGAGGGGAGCCTGTTAAACGGTGGCCTATTTGTTTACATAAAAAACGTAAGTCCTCATGACAGTGAGCATTGGTCAACACATAATTAGAAATTCGTTTAATAGTAGCTTTATCTTCAATATGATTTTGGGCTGCTGCTGTTAAAGAAATGAATATAACTAAACTGAATAATACCTTTTTCATAGCTAGAGTCGTAAAAGTACAAAGTACAAACGACAAAGCTGCTGTTTAGTAAGTATCGAAGTGGACCTTGATAAACATTTAATCTTTAAAAAACTATCTATGGCATAATTATACATAATGACATTGGTGATAATAAATAGTAAAACCATTAGCCACCTACTTTTAATATTGTAAAACCGTTTAATTCTAAAACCTAAAACCTGCGGTCATCGAAATTTGTGTATTACGCGTAGAAACTTGAGCTGTAGGAATATTAACCGTTCTAGCCAAAGTATGTGTTGCGTCTGGGTCTTGAACAAACATAAACTGACCCGCTACGTCCAAGAAGAAACTCTTTCCTCTGTATCCTAAACCCAAACTTGCACTCTGAGCTGCTCCATCATTATAATTCTCGTATGGACTGCCATAATACGCATACCCCGCACGTATTGCCATTTGATCCAATCGCACTTCTCCACCAACCCGAATGTTCAGTGCGTTTTGAAAGGTTGATTGAATGGCATTATTCACAACAGATTCTGCCGCTTCAAAACCTACATCGTATCGATAACGCATTCCTTCATAATTAATCCATTCAACATCAGCACTTATGAAACCGCTTTTCCCGAATAAACCAGTTCCACTAAAGATGGCTTTCATAGGAGAAATATATCGATACTCAAAAAGATTGGATTCTTGTTGCTCATAAGTGCTTACAGAACCTGTAGTTAAAAAATTCTCCGTATTGGATTCAATGATGATATCACTTACGTCTGTAAGACTATAACGCGTAGGTGTATGCAAAGCCAAACCAAGCCGTAGGTATCTATTTGGTTTAAAAATAGTTCCCAGCTTAAGATTAATACCACTCCCTTCAATATTGACATTTTGAACGAGATCTACATAATCAAAATCATTATCTGTATCACCTGAAATGTCATCTTCAGTTAGAATTTCTGTTTGGGTAAGATTAATAATTGGGATGCCAACGGAAAAACCAATTAAAACCTTTTCGTTATAGTTTGCTCCGTAGCTAAAATTCAGTTCATTATTGCCACCTCTTCTTCTTATAGTTTTAGAACGCTCCAACCCTCCTGAGAAAGGCACGAAACTTGCCGCTCTGGTACTATCTAATGGGTCAGCATCAAGTAAATACGTTTCATACGCTCCGTATGCCGCCTCACTTACAACGTTCAGTGCCGCGTCATTAAAACCACCCGCATTATTCAGTTCTTCAGCGAAGTTTTCGACAAAAGAACTGCCATTGTCTTCACCAACATAGGAATAATCACTATGAAAGTTTGCTAAACGGTTAAAGCCAATAGAAAAATTTGATGTTTTCCATCTACTTCGTTTATATGCTTTTCCTCTTTTTGCTTTGGCAAAAACTACACCGACCTGATTAAAATTAAAACGTGTATCACTTCTAGCTGTCGTTGTACCTTGATAATCTCCCTCAGTATTGGTAACAAGTACATTTGGCGTAAACGTAAACTCAGATGAGCGATATAACCCAAGACCAGCAGGGTTATTATTAATCGCTCCAAAATCTGCGCCTAGACTGCCTGTAGCACCACTAAGAGATAAATTTCGAGCTGTACCATACTGGTATGTTCTTCCCAGCAATAGTGCGTCATTTTCATTCTGCGCCTGAGCAAAAAAACCTAGACATAGCGCTCCCAATATGAGTGTAATCTTTTTGTACATAGCTTAAGTGTATTTATAAATTTATGTTGATCAAAACGAAGGCATCTCTCCATAGATGCCTTCTTTATTTCTTATTTTATCTGCGTCGTCCTCCACTGCGCATACTTCCAGATGATCTGCTGCCTCCGCGGCTTCTTGAAGGAGAATAGCTTCTACTAGATCGGCTACTGCGACTTGGCGCTGAGTATGATCGAGATCTTCTACTAGGCATAGACTGCGTTCTACTTGGGCGTGAACTACGACTTGGTGAATAAGATCGTGATCTTCTGCTTGGCGTAGATTGTGTTCTACTTGGACGTGAACTGCGACTGGGCGAATAAGATCGTGATCTTCTGCTTGGCGTAGATTGTGTTCTACTTGGGCGTGAACTACGACTTGGTGAATAAGATCGTGACCTTCTGCTTGGTGTAGACTGCGTTCTACTTGGACGTGTACTACGACTTGGTGAATAAGATCGTGATCTTCTGCTTGGTGTAGACTGCGTCCTGTTTGGTCGTGTGCTACGGTTTGGTGAATAAGAACGATTATTTCTACTCGGCGAAGATTGCGTCCTACTTGGTCGAGTACTACGATTTGGTGAGTAAGAACGATTATTTCTATTAGGTGAAGATTGTGTCCTACTCGGGCGTGCACTACGATTTGGTGTGGATTGTGTCCGATTAGGTTGTATACTTCGATTGTTATACCGGCTATTCGCTGATCTTGAACCACTCACAGAACTTCTAGTTGCACTATTGATGCCGATATTACGTCTTTGACTTGTGGCTGAAATGCTAGAGTTATTCGCTCGATTACTACGTGCATCCATACTACGATTTACACCATATGTACGAGATAACCTACCTCTGCGATTCAAACTGCGAGTATTATTACTTCTGGTGTTCCAAGAACCTCTTGGTCCATATCTAAAGTTAGAACTTCTGCCTGCCCAGTATCCTTGATTAAAACCTCTATTATAAGCTCTGTTCCAGCCCCAACCACGATTAAATCCATTATTCCAGCCCCAGCCGTTGTTCCAGCCAGCTCCACCCCAGCCCCAACCAGAGTTAAATCCACAGTAGCCGTTACCCCAGCCACCGCCCCAGGCGTTCCAACCATTTCCCCAACCGTTGTTCCAGCCAGGTGCACCCCAGCCCCAGCCACCGCCGTTCCAACACCAGTTGTTCCAGCCCCAGCCTAAACGTACATTCCATCCACGATTGAATCCGTTATTCCAGCCCCAACCTCGGTTAAAAAATGGGTTGCCCCAACCTACAAACGCTGCGGGTTGTCCCCAACCACCGCCCCACCAAAATGGGTCCCAGTAAAAACTATTAAAATAACCGAAATTCCATGCAGGACGACTAAAACGTCTAATTCGAGATGCATAATGATAATCATCGTCATCATAATCAACGATCTCATCATCAAAACGGTCATTTGTATTATAATCTCGTGATTGATTTCGATTATTCCGTCTTAATCTTTCCTCATATGTTTCTTCATCACCAGTAGGTGTATCATAAACATCATCATAACTCTGCGCTAAAAGAGATATTGGTGCCAAAAAAAACATGGCCGTCAATAAGGTAATTATTCGTTTCATGGTAAAAATATTTTTGTGGTTCTGGGTTTGGACTAAAGTAATACATTTCACATCTACTGAGCTGAAACAATTGTTAAAACAGGCATTTGAGCCGATTTGATGTGATTTTTTTCCTTTCATTTTATTCTATATTACTTGTTTAGTGATTTAAAGACTCTTTTCTGTGGAAAAAGTTTAATTAATAGGGTAAAAAAGTTTTATTTTGACTCTTAATCATTTTGCAAACGAAATATGTCGAAAGGAATCACCTCAAGAGCCGAAAATTACAGCGATTGGTATAATGATATCATTGTAAAGGCTGGATTGGCAGATCACAGTGCTGTAAGAGGTTGCATGATCATAAAGCCATATGGCTACGCTATTTGGGAGAATATGCGGAATGCCCTAGACGCTATGTTCAAAGATACTGGCCATGTAAATGCCTATTTTCCCATTTTCGTTCCCAAAAGTCTTTTTGAGGCCGAAGAAAAGAATGCAGAGGGCTTTGCAAAGGAGTGCGCCGTGGTAACACATTATCGTTTAAAGAATGATCCAAGTAAAGAGGGTAAATTAATTGTAGACCCTAATGCAAAACTCGAAGAAGAGCTCGTTGTACGTCCGACTTCTGAAGCCATTATTTGGAATTCATATAAAAACTGGATTCAATCGTATCGAGATTTACCAATTTTAATCAATCAATGGGCCAATGTAGTACGTTGGGAGATGCGAACTCGATTGTTTTTGCGAACTGCCGAATTCTTGTGGCAAGAAGGACATACCGCTCATGCGACTAAGAAAGAGGCTATTGAAGAGACGGAACAAATGATTGATGTCTATGCCAAATTCGCGGAAGAGTGGATGGCATTACCTGTAATTCAAGGTTTAAAATCGGAAAGTGAGCGATTTGCTGGTGCTGAAGATACCTATTGCATAGAAGCGCTTATGCAAGACGGTAAGGCCTTACAGGCTGGGACTTCTCATTTCCTAGGTCAGAATTTTGCGAAAGCATTTGATGTAAAATACTTAAATAGTGAAAATAAGGAAGAACATGTTTGGGCTACATCTTGGGGTGTGAGCACGAGGCTTATAGGCGCTCTTATCATGGCCCACAGTGATGATAAAGGTCTTGTTTTACCACCTAAACTAGCTCCATACCCTGTTGTTATTGTACCAATTACTAAAACTGATGAAGGTCGCAAAAAAGTATTAGATCTAGCCCAAAAGATTCAACAAGAATTAAAAACAAAAGGGATTCAAGTAAAAATTGATGATGCCGATAATGTGCGACCAGGTTTTAAATTCGCCGAGTACGAATTAAAAGGCGTTCCCGTTCGAGTAACAATTGGAGAGCGCGACTTGGCCAATAATTTGATTGAAATTGCCCGTCGAGATACAGGAGAAAAAGAAAGTAAAGAGATTGACCAAGCAGTTGACTATATCTATGACCTGCTGGATAATATCCAAAAGAATATTTATACTAGAGCGCAAACTTTTAGAGACGAGAATATTCGTGAAGCCAATAGTTGGGAAGAATTTGAAGAGCTCATTGAGAAGAAGGGTGGTTTTGTAAGTGCACACTGGGACGGAACTAGTGAAACAGAAGAACAAATAAAACAAAAAACGAAGGCCACGATTCGATGTATCCCACTGAACAATAAACAAGAAACAGGTACGTGCATTTTATCTGGCCAACCCAGTAAGGAACGCGTTCTGTTTGCTAAGGCCTATTAATTTGAAAAGGAATAGCAATAGGCCTCTTCGACAACGGACGATTAAAATCTCCAAAATATGTGGTTGACGCTTTCCGACTATCTATTTGATTGTCCTTTTAAGAAACATTTTGGCCTTGAATGTTTTGGTTGCGGTTTTCAAAGAAGTATCATTCTCTTAACAGAAGGTAAAATTATTGAAAGCTTTAAGATGTACCCTGCTACACTTCCTCTGATCATATTATGGATCGTACTTATTGCACATCTAATTTTTAAGTTCAAACATGGAGCACGTGTGATCCAATACATTTTTACTCTTTGTGCAATAATTATCGTAATAAACTATATTTATAAAATATTCTATGGATACCCAACCTAAAGATATACTTACCCCAGAAACATTTCATTCAAGCGCTGGACAAATTTCCCTACCAAATGCAACCGCCTCATTGGTGCTAGGCATCTTATCATTGGTGCTCTGTATAGGGTATGGCATACTAGGTGTGATATTAGGTGGTATAGGTTTTTACCTCGCCCAAAAAGATAAAAGGCTATTGGAATTAAATGAAAATGCTTATACAGCAGAAAGCATCAATAGTTCTAAAGCAGGAAGAATTTGCTCGCTTCTTGGTTTAATATTAGGTTCTGTATTTATCCTTGCCGTGATTATCTTTATCACTATAATTACACAATACAGTTAAACTATACATTTATGAACGATCAACTAAACATGAACCAACAAGTTCCTCTTAAAAATTCTACCGCGGTATTAGTACTTGGTATCCTATCAATATTAGGCTGCTGCTTTTATGGTTTACCTGGACTCGTAATGGGTATTATTGCCTTAGTGCTGGCGAGCAAAGACCAAGCTACCTATAATACCGATCCCATGTCCTTTACTCAAGGGAGTTTAAAAAATCTAAAAGCGGGAAAAGTATGTGCCATTATTGGCGTGATACTCTCAGCTTTGATGACGGTATATTTTATTTTTATATTGATCATGTTTGGAACCGCTTTATTTACTGGTAACCCACAGGATATTATAGATGCCTTTGAGGATTTAAGATAAAGCGATTACTAATACTAAGTTTGTTTTGAGTGAAGGGGATAGCCCTCTTCACTCTTTTCTTTTTAACACAAACTTAGGTCACTTTTAACGGAGCGACTTATGCGTCACCGGATGTATATAGATAGATTTGTTCGCAGAACTAAAAAAATTATCATGAAACAATTATTACTTGTACTGGCTAGTGTAATATGTATTTGTTATACGACGCAATCTTTCGCACAATCAGCCAATGAAGACGTTATCGTACGTAAACAAAGCATCATTCTAGATGACAAGAACAATGAGAGCAAAACCACTATTGAAATAAAAGACGGAAAACTTTATGTAGATGGAAAAAAAGTTTCTGAAATAAATGCGGATACGGAAGTAAAGATCATTAAGAAGAATACAATTGGTGAGCAACATGATTTCAAATTTGATTTCGATAATATGGATACTCCTTTTGCGCCTAAATCACGCATGTTTGGCGTTAAGCGCAAAGCCATGCTTGGTGTTAGGACACAAGATGCTCAACCTGGTGCGGAAATTCAAGATGTAGTAGAGGGATCTGCTGCTGACAAAGCAGGTCTAAAAAAAGGAGATATTATTATCGCCGTAGATGAGGAGAACATTCAGTCCAGCCAAGATTTAGTAAAAAAGATTTCTGAATACGATAAAGGTGATGAGATTAAGATTCAAATAGAACGTAATGGACGTGCAGATAATCTTATGGCAACCTTAGAAGCACCTAAATCTCCTAAAACAGCATGGCGTCGAGGTAACTCATTCTCTATGCCTTTTGAAAATATCGAAAAAATGTTTGATATGCCCAACGGGAATTTTAGAGTTTTTTCCAGCAGTTCTGCAAAACCTAAATTAGGTATTGAAGTAGAAGAAAGTGAGGATGGTATTGAAGTACTCAGTGTCCAACCTAATGGTGCAGCGGATAAAGCGGGCATTCAAAAGGGAGATGAGATCAAAACAATTGAGGGAGAAGAGGTTTCTAGTTTGAGTGAACTACAAAGAGAAATAGCTCGTAACAAGGGCAATAAGAAAATGTACATTGGTGTTCAGCGAGCTGGAGCCATTAAGAGTTTGCCCGTGGTCTTACCACGAGCAAAAAAGAGAGCTCAATTTTAGGGTTGAGTTCTTTAACTAATCTGTTCATAGTTGCAGAAATGCCGCTGATTTACGTCAGTGGCATTTTTGTTTAAACATCTATCTATTGCAATCTTAATGTTCTTCCCAGATAATTTTATCTACGCGACCATTTGTAAGTTTAAGGGCACCTGCTGTTGGATTTTCTTCTAAAATATTCGCATTCGGCCTTAGCCGTCCACCAAACTCCAAGGTAGCTTGGAACGTAAATTTCTTAAGTCTAGTGATCAAAACACTCGACTTCCCAAATTTGTCTTCATAACCTTTATAGTTATTGGGTAACTGCGTTGGCAAAAAACCATCAGGCATGAATACTATTTTACAATATGGTTTTTCGGTATTGACTAAAGTAGAATCTGATACAACTCGCATTGGTACTTGTTCAACTTTACTCAAGTTTCCAATTTGCAACCAAAAAACAGCTCCTGCTTTGGTTTTAAAAAACATATCTAATACATCACCCAACTTCGTTCTAATGGGCACTGAAATTTGTTTAGCTTTAAACAGCATGCCATTTATTTTAACTTGCATCATGCCCTCTGGCACTTTATCCTTATAGCTCTTAACGATTTCACCTCCATAAGAAGGTTGTGTAGCAATTCCCTTGAGAACAACATTTTGTTTCGGTTGAAAATTCTTACACTCCAATCCTAGACTTACTTTTTGCGGTGCCAACGCTCTATCCACAGAAGTTGTAGTTTTAGCAGACATCAAGTTCATAACCTTAAGTTCGGCACCCGTTGTTAGGTAATACTTCTTTCCCTTTTCTATCTTTCCTTTTATTAGATTGCCACTTACTGAAAAATTATCCGTATTACCGATTCGTGCACTATAGTCCACTTCAATTTCGAAGGCATATTGGGCGTTTACAAATGATGTAAAGGTGCAAAAAAGTAGAGTTATTAAAAATCGCATTGGTGCTAAAGTAACAAATTCCTTGGTTAATGAAATCCTACAGTTCTTTAAGAAACCAATAGTCCATTTGTGGCGTCTCTCCCAAAGGAAATGGGTTCTTGATTCGGGAATCAACAAAGCCATGCTTTTTGTAAAATGCCATTGCTCTATGGTTATGTTCCCAAACACTAAGGTACACTTGTTCAAATCCTTTATTCTTCAGAAAATCCAAACAAAACTGTAATAACTGATTAGCCAAGCCCATACCGTGAAAGTCCTGTAGAAAATAAATTCGCATTAGCTCGACTGATCTTTTATTTGCAAAGTGCTTCTCTGGTTCTCGGCCTAAATGAATACGGGCATAGCCCACTGCCATCTGGTCTTGAAATAAGATAAAAAAATAATCCTGAGCATCTTCAAGTTCTTGAGCTACTTGTTCTTCATTATAATACTCCTGAAGTACGCCTTCCAAATCTTTATCCGTACAAGTTCCTCGAAATGTTTGATCAAACGTTGTAGCACCCAAATTTGATAGGAGCTTTGTGTGTTCACTTGTAGCACGAATTATTTTAGTCTGCATACTATCAATATCTATATTTGGATACAAACGTTTTTTGTCTCTGTAAAAAAGTTGAGCGCGTTCCACCCTCCTTCTCTACCAACACCACTGTTCTTCATCCCTCCGAAGGGCGTTCTTAAGTCACGTAACAACCAACAGTTCACCCAAACAATTCCGCTTTCTATTCGATTAGCCACGCGCTGCGCTCGACTTACATCCTGTGTCCAAATTGAACAGGCTAAGCCATACTCTGTCGCATTAGCAAGTTCTAATGCTTCTTCCTCAGTTTCAAACTTCTGGATCGTAACAACTGGGCCAAAGATCTCCTCTTGGTTCGTTCTACAGTTTGGACCTAAGTTCTCAATAATAGTCGGCGCAATGAATAAGCCATCCTTATGTTCTCCATCTAGACGAACAGCTTCACCACCTAATAAAATAGATCCGCCTTCCTCTTTTGCCAATTCAATACAGCCCATTACTTTATCAAAATGAAGTTTACTAACCACCGCTCCTTGTTGTGTTTTATCATCCAAAGGATCACCAATTTGCAATTTAGAGGCACGCTCTACAAATTCTTTCCTAAATCGTTCATACACAGAAGCCTCAACTAGGATACGACTACCACATAAACATATCTGGCCTTGATTTGCAAATGAAGAATGAACAATTGTTTTCATCATTTTATCCCAATTACAATCTGCAAAAACCAAGGTTGGATTTTTGCCTCCAAGTTCTAAGGACAACTTCTTAAACAACGGTCCCGCTATTGAAGCTATATGGGCCCCTGCACGAGTACTACCCGTAAAGGATATCGCTTTTATGTCCTTATGTTTAACGATTTCACTACCGCACTGTATTCCATCACCATGTAAAATATTAAGTACCCCTTTGGGTAGACCTGCCTCTTCACAGATTTGACTTAGCAGGTAAGCTGTAACAGGAGTCACCTCGCTTGGTTTGGCAATCACGCAGTTGCCTGCTGCTATCGCAGGAGCTATCTTCCAAGTAAATAAATACAAGGGTAGATTCCAAGGTGAGATACAACCTACTACGCCAATAGGTTGACGCATCGTATAGTTTACAGCTTGATCTTCCATAATATGGCTTTCCGAAGCATAGTGCATAATACTCGTCGCGAAGAATCTAAAATTATCAGATGCCCTAGGAATATCGACACGCTTGCTCAACTTGAGTGGTTTCCCATTATCAATAGTTTCTGCCAACGCAAGTTCATCCAACTTACTTTCTATGCGATCGGCAATGCTATTCATTATACGAAAACGTTCTTGTGGACTTGTCTTACTCCAAGTTACAAAAGCGGCCTTAGCACTCTTTACAGCAATTTCAACATCAGCAGCCTTACTAACAGGAATACTGCCAATACGTTTACCAGTAGCTGGATTCATATTATCTACAGTTTCTCCATCGTGGGCATCTACAAATTGACCATTTACGTAGTTCTTTAGTTCATAACTCATACATAATACATTTTTGGAGTCCTAAATTATGCGTTACTACTGCCTCGCACTCCTAAAAAGACAGTTCGTTTATCTATTAGATACTACCTGTTCTACCTCCGTCAACACAAATACTCTGCCCTGTTACATAGGCAGCAGCCGGCGACGCTAAAAAGGCAATCATATTAGCTATTTCTTCAGGCTTGCCAAATCGCTTCATAGGTATTTGATTAAGCATAGCTTGCTCCACTTTGTTCACTTCCACTTCTGTTTTCTTAGCTTTATTTTCAATAATGCTTTCCAACCTTCCTGTCTTAGTGGCACCTGGTAATACATTATTTACGGTAATACCATATTCTGCTAGCTCATTGGCCATTGTTTTTGCCCAGCTTGCCACCGCACCTCTTGTTGTGTTGCTCACTCCCAGTCCATTTAAAGGAATCTTAACCGAAGTTGAGATTACATTAATAATACGACCTTCTTTTTTTTCTTTCATACCATCTAGAACAGCTGTAGCAATAATATGGTTACAAATTAGATGTTGGTTATAAGCGGCTAGAAAAGCACTTGTTTCTGCTTCAGAGATTTTGCCTCCAGCTGGTCCGCCGCTATTGTTAACTAATATGTCAACCTGTTGCCCTTGTACAAAGCTATCGACCACTGACCTAACCTCTTCTGGTTTTGAAAAATCAGCCGATAGATACGAGTGTTCTTCTGCATTTATTTTGGCAAGTGCTTCTACATTTTGCTTCAATTTGTCCTCGTTCCTAGAGAACAAAATGCACCGGGCTCCTAATCTTGCTAATGCTTGAGCACTGGCCCAACCAATACCTTGTGTACTTCCACAAACCAGAGCTACTTTTCCATTTAAGTTTAAATCCATAAGTTGACAAATATATGATATTGCTTTGCATTTATTCTGCTATCTTTATCGGTTGAATAACCCTAATATGAACAAATTTTTCGCCCCAGCTTTGGTTATCCTGATGATTTTGGGCAATAGATGCCAAGCACAACTTCAGCACAAATTGGAACTACAAATTGGTGCGGTTGGTAATATTCATTACCTAGCCAAGCCAGTTATAAAACCTTTAACGGATCTGGGCATTGTATATCAACGGAATGTTTTTCCAAGAACATACATCGTACTAGGACTACAAGGAAATACAAGAAATTATTCCGAGTCATCAACGGATACCCTCGATGCATTTACAGGGTCGCTCGAATATAACCAATGGATTGGCTCTATTGGAGTGAGGCATTTGTTCAAAGAGGAAATTGTTGAAACCTTTAATTATTTTGCTGAAGCTGGGTTTCATTATACGAAGCTCAACGCTAATGGAACTTATAGTGGAGGGCGTTTCGGTAATGATTTTTATAGCTACAAAAAATTTAGAGGTGTCGGCTTCAACTTCAAATTTGGCGCGGTGTACCAATTTCTTACACCTTGGTATATTGGCCTAAATGCAGCTCTGTATACAACAGGCGGTAAACTCGGAAAACAAGAAGCTTATAGTTTCCTTCCTGATCCAGAACCAGAGATCGAAGACCTAAAGATCAATGAAAGCCTTACTCGTTTTCAACTTGAAATAAGAGTTGGGAAACGCTTTTAATAAATCTAGTTGTTGTTTAGCACGTTAGGCTTAACAAAGTTTCTATCTTTGCATGCTATAAATTTGTTATGCTCCAGATACAAAAAATTCGAGATGAGAAAGAACTAGTTCTTGCAGGTTTGCAAAAGAAATTCTTTGATGAAATTGAAGTGGTTGATAAAATCATCTCCCTTGATGTACATAAACGTAAAACACAAACAGCAAGTGATGAAATATTATCACAGGTAAACAAGGCATCCAAAGAAATTGGAATGCTTATGGGGCAAGGTAAAAAGGAAGAAGCTGAAAAAAAGAAAGCTGAGGTGGGTAGTCTTAAAGAAAAGTCTAAAGCCTTACAAGCAGAACTGAGTGAGTTTGAAACCCAGCTGCAAGACGAAATACTAAAATTACCCAATCTTCCTCACGAAAGCGTCCCTAAGGGAAAAACCGAAGATGACAATGAAGTCATTAAAACTGATGAAACTCCTATTTTGTCTGATGACGCTCTACCGCATTGGGAGTTAGCTAAGAAATATGATTTAATCGATTTCGAATTAGGGGTTAAACTTACAGGCGCTGGGTTTCCAGTTTATAAAAATCAAGGAGCTAAGTTTCAAAGAGCATTAATTCAATATTTTTTAGATTTTAACACCGAAGCTGGCTATCAAGAAATGATGCCGCCACTTATGGTGAATGAAGACTCTGCTTATGGTACAGGACAGCTCCCTGATAAAGAAGGTCAAATGTATCATGCAACAGCGGATAATTTCTATTTAATCCCTACGGCTGAGGTACCCATTACGAATATCTACCGAAATGAAATCATTGATCCTAAAGATCTGCCAGTTAGAATGACGGGTTACACACCTTGCTTTAGAAGAGAAGCTGGAAGCTATGGCAAAGATGTACGTGGGCTCAATCGTTTACACCAATTTGATAAAGTTGAGATTGTTCAGTTGGTAAAAGCAGATAGTTCATATGATGTGTTGGATCAAATGGTAGGGCATGTAGAAAAACTCATTCAAAGCCTTGAACTTCCTTATCGCATTTTAAGACTCTGCAGTGGAGATACCAGTTTTGCATCTGCGCTTACCTATGATTTTGAAATATATAGTGCCGCTCAAAAACGTTGGTTAGAGGTAAGCAGTGTTTCAAATTTTGAAAACTTCCAGACTAACCGAATGAAAATCCGTACCCGTAATGAAAACGGCAAAACCGAACTTGTACACTCCTTAAATGGTTCGGCTTTAGCCCTTCCCCGTATTCTTGCTTGTTTATTAGAGAATAACCAAACGGACAATGGCATTTTAGTTCCTAAGGTATTACAAGCTTATTTTGGAAAAGAGGCTATTGCCTAAAAAAAGGCGGAGCGATAACTCCGACCTTTTTATGTTGAATTTTACAGTATTAATTCTTTGTAACTTTCTTACTGAGCACGGAACCGTTTTCATCTCTTAATTGCAATAAATAGTTTCCTTTAGCCATATGGGTCAAAGGAATTCGAACGGAATTTTCAACGTTTGAAATGGCCGTTTTTGAAATAATAGAACCTGTCATATCTAGTAGAACAGCTTCTTTTTTGCTGTTCGTTTTATTCTCAAAGTTTACTGTTATAACATCCTGTGCTGGGTTTGGAAAAATATTTATAGCACCAAATACCTCTTCGGTTATATCATTCACCCCAACATTGTTATTGTAAGATTCGTAATAATATCGAATCTTATAGCTATCATTACTGGGATCATAGACAAAAGCAGTACCATTCCAATAATCAGCTGTCTCCGTTATTGGGTAATCGTTGCTATTGTAAGTATAAGTATATCGCTCGGTATTATCCCAACTTGTACCATTCCATTCTTGCGGTATTACCTGAGTAATCCTGTTCCCTGTCCAAGTAATTAAAGAATTATAACCATTTTCCCATTGATTGTTATTCCACATATAATAAAGCAATACGATAAGTTGATTACTTGCATTATATTGAAAAGTATCTTTTCGATTGTTTATCCAATTAGGGCTTTGATACACCTGATATTCCTCAGTAAGTACTTGATTATTTCCGTTGTATGTCCTAATTCTTTTTTCAGTTCCAACCCAGCCGCTCATATAGCTATAGTCAGTAGATTCTACCAAGTTATTGCCCATATATACATTCTCTGTTCTAGAACTACTATCCCATGATGTACCGTTCCACATAAGACTTAAATTAGCCGTAAGCTGACCACCAGTGAAAGTATTCAACGTTTTCTGAGCATTAGCCCACGCCGTTCCATTCCAAGTTTCCGTTAGAGACTCCAAAAGTTCGTTATTCGTATTATAGGTATTGGTCACTTTAAAACTAGGCACATAAGTTGTTCCGACATAGGTTGAATCAATTTGTGTAAGCAGTTGATTATTCCCATTATAAGTACAGTAGGTTTTGCTTTGCAAAAGAGGAGTAGAGCCAAACTCATAATAATTCAGTTGGTCGTATTGTATATCATCAAATTCTATTAGGTACTCTGTATCCAGATGACTACCTCTCGCTCCAGAGTAGGAATATGTCATAGAGTCGATAGGTTGTGCTTCTTCGTACGCTTCAGCAATCAATCTATCATCTTGCGCTCTCGTTTTATTACTTGTACTATTTCTACTTAGTTGCTGAATATTCTTGTAAAGCTGCTGGCGTTTTAATAATCTGGGATTATTCGATTTGCTCGGAGTTTGCGCTGACGCAAATAGCGTGCAGCTGATAAATAGGATGGTAATAGTTGTTTTCATAATTATACATATTTGTGCTTCAAATGTCTCTAGAATAGCTTATTTTATACTGATACGTTCTGTTATAAGAAATGAAGTGTTTTGTTAAAAAAAGAATATAACGTTATTACTGGATTTTCCGGATCAAACTAGAAGAAGAATGATTTTAACTAAGAGCAAGGGATTTGCGCTTATCTAGCAGGTAAGGATTACTTTAATGAAAAAGTACGGGGCTCAGCGAATGGACTCTAAATTAAAGCCCTACAGAGAAGTTACAACATGTTCCCGATAAAGAAGATTCCAAATTATAGTTCCCTTGAATCGTATCCATCCGATAGCGCATATTCTGGGTACCATTCCCTACCTTCTTCTTTACGTCAAATCCTTTACCATTATCCTTAACCGAGATATGCAAGCTATTTTCCGTTATATCAATATTTACAGATACGATGCTTGCTTCACTATGTCTTAAAGCATTATGGAGGGCTTCTTTGTAGACTAAGAATACATTCCGTCTTATAAGGCCATTAAGTTGTAATGCTTCGATTCTTTTAGGAACTTCTATGTCTAATCGAATGTTACTCTTATCAAAATATTGCACAGCGTATCTGCGAACATATTGAATAAAGTCAGTGAGGTTATCATACTGCGTATTCAAGCTCCAAACAATCTCTCGCATGGCACTTGTCAATTCTTGAGATTCTTCAACCAGATCATGTAGATTTTCTCTAGTCCACTTTTCCACGGGAAGTGATTCTAAATATTCAGCTTGCAGTTTCATAGCCGAAAGACCAGAACCAATATCATCATGAAGGTCTCTACTGATACGCTCTCGTTCACTTTGAATGGATTTAATTCGCTCGATTTCTTGTCTTAATAACCTTTTTTGATACTCACTCTCTTTAAGTTGTTGTTCTACCAGCATCTGATTCTGACGTTTCTTATAAACAAAAACGAAGACGATTATAAATGCTACGAAAAGCATAAGTACAATCGCCAAAAGGGCATATGTAAATACTATCGAGTTTGTTGAGTCTTGCATGTAAGCGCTCTAGCAAATATCGTGTAGGTGAGAATATTTATTAGCATAAAAACATTCTTTAGTCTACTCAAGAATTCCTTGGCTTCTTTGTCAAAATAGAACATCTCTCCTATACGAAGGATAAAAAAAGTTGACCAGATTATGATACCTACACTTAACCAAAATCGATACATCTTTAGGATTGAAGTGGTAGTAGGATAAAGTAACATATCGATAAAAACTAAGAGTGCACAGAAAATTAGTCCTATTGAAAGCATCATAAATGCCTGATGGTTGAACTGTTCGAAAATATGTTCGAAAGAATAAAAATTAATTGCCACCACCGAAAAGAGTAAAAAAGAAGAAACAAATATCCTCTTTACAGTATTAGTCTTTACCGTACAGAACAATGAAATATTCAATAATAATAAATATCCAATCCCGATTGTATTGTAGATAAACGTCTTGTAGTTAGGATGTCTCGGAATGATGAGCACTTCCATGCAAGCAACAATAACTATATACAGAAGAAAACTCCATCTTTGTTGGTATGTCCTTCTAAACAAACTTATGAAAACAAGTAGTGCATTTATCACTAATAAAACGTGATAAATGCACTTCAATAACTCGCTATGTTCTTTAACTGACATTAAATCACATAAATATACTATGGCTCTAGATCTCCAAAATTATACCCTGACGCATCAATATGCACATTTCGTGCAAAAGGTTCAAAGATTACGCGCATCCTATCACCCGCTCCCTTAAATACCACTTGTAATTTAATGTTATCCATATTCCTTCTTTGTAAATATTCACTTGATAATAGCGAGAGGGCTTTATTGAAAATGACATGTGTTGTACCTAAATTGTTTAGAGCGTTTTGTTTGTAGAACTCTAATTCCGAACTTGGTTTCGGGATTGGGTTCCCATGTAAATCATGGAAGACCTTAGTGCTTTCGTTTCTTATATAAAAAGTTAGTGCATCTTCTATTTGCCCGAAATGCATTGACAAATCAACACTAAAGACCGTAGTTCGTCCACTTCGAATAGGTTGAAACAAGTCATAAATTACCTTAGGGTTGATATTGTGCAATGTATATGGTCCATTGATTCCAGCTTGTTGTAATTTCTGTACCCTGTTTGGATCATTTATTTCCAGCTGATAAGCCTCATCGGTAAGCCGTGTTCCGAACATCCCTACCTCTTTATATGACTCCTCAGAAAAGAAATCCTGTCTAAATTCCGTTGTAGCCGCCTTAAGCGTTGAGTAAATAGATTTCTGGCTTTGTTGTAACTCTTTCAACCACAAAAAATCCTTAGTCCCTTCTTGTAACTTAGAAAATATAACAGTATCCATACCCAAACTTTTATTTGACGAGTTATCCTCGAAGTCTACAATAGATTTTTTTAAGTCTACCTCTTTAAGAAAAGGTTGAATTTTACGGTTTACCAATGTCTCGGATACGAGGCTTAATGCAGTTAAGTTATAACCATATTGGCCCAACTTGTTTTCGAATTCTTGAATAAGTTCTTTTAATTTGTCATTCATATTTTTTTGTTTTTGTTTTATCTTGTTTATGGTTCTTATTTGATGTAGTTCTCCTAGTACAGCGCATTGTAATCATAAGCATGTATGGCTGTTTTTTGAAGAAAATATTATGTATTATCTTCTTTTATAGATATTGATGGCTTCGGTTCGGTTATTTACATGTAGTTTACGGTATATACTACCCGCATGCTTTTTTACTGTTTCTGTACTAATATCAAGCTGATCAGCTACTTCTTTATACAAATAGCCTTGAGATAGTTTATCTAATATCTCGTTCTGCCGAGGAGTAAGTTGCGACAGTTCTTTTGTTTCTTGTCCTAAATCATTAAAATACTCGATTAACAAAGTAGCAATGCGGGCGCTCATTGGAGCCTTGCCTTCTAAAACATCATGTACTGCCCCTACTACAACATCCATGGGTTCTCCCTTTATCAGGTATCCGTTCGCACCATTTTTTAAGGATTTAAAAACTCTTTCGTCATCATCGAAGCTCGTAAGCATTACAATTTTACTTGAAACATTTTCCTTTCTTAATGCCCTAACCAAATCAATTCCCGTTAATTCTCCAATGAGTTGAATATCCATTAAAATCACGTCTGGTGCATCTACACTTAAGTCCTTTAGAGCATCGGCATAATTAGAATAATCGCAGATGATCTTTATTTGAGGATTTCCTCCCAGAAGCATAATTATTTTATTCCTGAGGTGATGATCATCATCGACTAAAGCAACTGTTATGGGTAGTTTGGTCTCCATTTGAATACAAAGGAACTATGTTCAGTTAAAACACAAAATACCCCCTTTGTGGTATTAAAACAAATCAGAGAAATATTTCACTACCCGCTATTCTGAGCGGTCTATCTTACGTTTGGAATAATTCCCAGAAACACGCAGGCCAAAATAAAAGTTTACACTTTTTGCATTACTACGAACTAGACCTAATAGATCATCAGATCCAAAGTAGACATATGCCAGACGAACACCTAAACCTCCTTTCAAATTCTTACTATAATAATTATAGGATATTGGCGCCCATGCTTCTATCATTCTACTCTGCCACCTTGGTATGAGCGCAGTATAACTTGAGTAGGAAGAAGCCTTTCCTTTACTACTAGATAAATTGGCAGAAGTAGCGAAACCTACATGTAACCCCTTTAATATTTGCACCTCACCGTACAAGTTTAATCTTGTCGGTAAAGACTGACTAAATGAATTGTTTCCCGAATCAACAAGCACTCCATAGTCCGCGGCCCATGTCTTAATGGAATCAAAGCCTTCAGGAAAATTATCGAAACTGTCAACAGGTATTTGAACATTATTAGCAATGAAAGAGGCACTTCGTCTATTCCCTTTATTATAATTGATTTGTCCAATATCTGTAATACTAGCGGATGCTCTAAAAGAATGATTAAGGAGTGTTCCTTGGTAAACTACACCAATATCACCACCGATTCCATTCCCAGCAGATTTTCCAAAGGAATTGTTTAGTACTGTATTAAAATTTAGTTCATCTCCCCCATTCCCAGAAAGTAAATCTACATTATCGGGTAAGCTGGAATTAAACTGCATATCTGCACTGAACTCCACAACGGAATCGGCATTGACAATTTTATCTGGGTCAATATCAATATTGCGACCTGTAAAATCTATAGCTGTTAATCCCTTATAAAAGCGTAAGCTAGCACCAGCGTATAGGGTATGACGTTCCGTTTTAAAAACCTCCATACTCCCGGTAAAACCTATATCGGTCAATAAGTTCAGATTTAAATTGATAAAGTCCTCTTGAATTGATCCATAGTCGTTAATATTAAATTCATTATCATTCAAGGCTGCATCAGTTAGATTAAGGTTCGCATCGTTTAACTGAAAGAAAAAACGTGTTCGTGTATTGATTCCAAAGGCATATTTCCTTTTATAGTTAAAAAAGGCGGCAGGACCATAAAGCTCTAGTACGTTCCGAAAAGAGAATTCACTAGAACCATTATTCGATCCAAAATTGAATCCGTTTCCATCTACTATTTCTTGCCAGTCCAATTTAAGATTGGTATTTTCCATCATCTCATTTATGTTGAACAATTGCAACTCCCATTTCGTATGTCCCCCAGCCCCAAAAGCAGGGTTTTCATAGGTACTCATGTTACCACCATACTGACTAAAACGCATACCTGTATTTCCGGGCTGCGCAGCTACGTGTAAGGCTAATAGTGCAAGGGGTAATAGTATTACAAATAGTTTTTTCATGAATTAAAAGTAATACAAAGTTTATGCCATTAAAAATGCCCAACTGAACATTGGGCATTTTTAAATATTTAATATAGAACTTACTTGATCTGCTTAAACTTCTCCAAGACTTCATCCAAATGCTTAATAAATTTATCAGCATCAGAATCATAACCGTAACCCTTTGGAGCTAATAAATTCTCATTGGCATCTATAAAGAAGTAGTTAGGTTGTGTATTAGCATGATACTTCACACTTTGAATATCCAAGTTCTTCTCTCCAATTGTCTTAATTAGAATGTTGGATGTTTCCGAACGGTACCATTCGTCTTCAGGTAATAAATACTTATCCTGACGAGCATCGCAGAATAAAGACGCGACTATGAAATCATTTTTCATTCGCTTAAAGACCTCAGGGTTACTCCATACTTCTGTTTCCATTTTCCGGCAATTCACACAAGTGATGCCAGTGAAATCTAACATAATTGGCTTTCCTTGTTCCTTCGCAGCTTTTAAGGCATCATCGTAATCAAAGTACGTATTCATCCCATTCTTTTTAACGACTTCTGGTTCAAATGCTAAGAACTTATCTGCATACTTATTAGTATTTTCATGGACAGGTCCTGCAGGTCCTCCGCCCTCTGTAAGGACAAAATCTTGCGTACCCATAGGTGGTACAAATGCGCCCATTCCATTTAACGGTGCACCCCACATTCCAGGTAGCATATACAATGCAAAGATGACCGCCGTAATTCCAAATAAAGATCGCGTAACGGACAAATAGGGCTGTCCAAAATCATTCTTAGGTAATTCGCTATCATGTGAAAAACGAATTAAACCAAATAAATAGAGAGCAAGACAAACTGCCAAACCGATCCAAATTGCTATAAAAATCTCTCTATCAAGTAAGCCCCAACCATTGTATAAATCTGCATTACTTAAAAATTTAAAAGCAAGTGCTAGCTCTACAATACCAAACGTGACTTTCACGGCATTTAGCCAACCACCCTGTTTGTTCAAAGCATTCAGCATTCCAGGGAATAATACGAATAGCAAAAACGGCAAGGCTAGTCCTATTCCAAAACCTGTAAAGCCGAACAAAGGCCCTACCCGCGAACCTTGTGATATCTCATATATAAGCCCGCCCAAAAATGGAGCTGTACAGGAAAATGATACAATGGCCAAGGTAAGTGCCATAAAAAATATCCCCGAAAAACTTGACATATTCGCTTTTTTATCGGCGGCTGTGCTCCATTTGGCAGGCAGTGTAATTTCAAAAGCTCCCATAAAGGACAGACCAAAAATGATAAATACGATAAAGAAGATGACATTGGTTATCCAATGTGAGGATAACTCATAAAGTACATTCTTATTATTTACAAATGTGAGCAACAGACCCAAAAGTGCGAAAATGATAATAATACTGATGCAGTATTGAAGCGCAACTTTAATTCCCGATTTTTTATCCTTCGTTCTTTTAATAAAGAAACTAACAGTCATAGGTAACATTGCAAATACACAAGGTGTAATGATGGATATCAAACCGCCCAACATTCCTTCAATTAATAACAACCAGCTTGATTTAGTTTTCTTTGGCTCATCACCTCCACTGTTTTCTCGATCCGAAGGTCCCTCATCGGAACCTTCTCCTAAAGCAGTAGCCGCTCCATCCTCTTTTTCAGGCTCATCACTTCCATGTTCATCACCCTCTTTTGTACTTTCCTCCTCCTTAGCTAAAGCTTCGGCCTTGGCAATAGAATCCTTAATTTCTTGATCACTCTTTTTTGCTACTTCTTGAGGCTCCTCCTTTTGAGGTTCTTCTTTTTTGACAAAATCCGAAATCTTTAGCGAGAACGATTTATACGCTGGGGGAAGACATTGCGAGTGATCACAAGTTTGGTAATTCAACTTACCTTTAATCGTTGTATTATTTTTTACTTTTATTTTCTTAGAAAACGTTGCTTGGTTCTCGTAATAATAACATATGCCATCAATACCCTTAAATTCATGGCTTAACTTCTTACCATTTTCTTGAATCCCTCCAACTGTCTTAAAATCTGAATTTTCTTCAAATATTATATCCGTAGGTACCTGCATACCGTCACCACCAGGTTTATTGCTCCAAACGTGCCATTCAGGTTTTATCTTAACCTTAGCCTTTACCTCGTACAGGTCATCCTTTACTTTATTTACACTAAAAGTCCATGTGGTAGGATCCTCGATAATCTGTCCGAAAACCCCAACAGTTGCGGTTAGGCTGATTGTAATAAATAGAAATATTTTTTTCATATCATATTATTTAACTGTAAAGCTGAAGTCTTTTTGAGTGGGTGGTAAGCACATTGTAGCATTACAGATCTGAAACTCAATAAAACCTTTAATATCGTTATCTATTGAACGAACAAGTGCATTAAAACTTACTTTTTTTTCATAGTAATGGATAGTGCCAACCCCCTTCATATCTTCAGTTTTTAACTGACCGAGCTCATCCACCTTTATAAGTTCAATCTTTTTATTTTCAAATTCAAAATGCGTCGGAATCAAAAATTCATCTCCTGGCTTCTGACCAAATAGATGCCAAGTGGGTTCGATTTGAGCTGTAGCTGAAATGATATACTCATTCTTCTTATCAGTTTTAGAGATTTTGATATCCCAACTAACCAAATCCTCAGCGCGTTGTGCATACATACTTAATGAACAACCGAGTGTAAGAATGATGAAGGATAGAAATAATTTCATACTAATTATTAATAATGCCTTCAAAAAACTTTCGGCCATCTATGTTACCCAACACATCATTACAAGCGCGTTCTGGGTGTGGCATCATGCCAAATACATTTTTAGCTTTATTAGTAATACCAGCTATATTCATTAATGATCCGTTTGGATTTATAGCTCCTGCGTCCGTACCATTTTCATTACAGTAAGTAAACAAAATTTGATCATGAGCCTTCAACTCTTGGAGTGTTTCCTCATCTGAATAAAACCTTCCCTCACCATGCGCAATAGGAATTTTATAAGCCTTTTCCTTTTCGAGTTCCGATGTTATGGCTGCATCACTGTTCTGTGACTTAAGGAACACATTCTTGCAAACAAATTTTTGATGATCATTTGCTAATAAGGCTCCTGGCAAAAGTTGCGCTTCACAGAGGACTTGAAACCCATTACAAACACCCAACACTTTTCCTCCTTTATTAGCAAACGCTATAACACTTTCCATAATAGGACTAAAACGTGCCATTGCACCACACCTCAAATAGTCTCCGAAAGAAAATCCACCAGGCAATACAATACAGTCATCTGTGCTAAAACCAGATAGGTCCTTATCCTTGTGCCATAGCATTTTAACTTCTTGACCAAGGTCATACTTTAATGCATCATGCATATCTTGATCACAATTAGAACCAGGGAAAACTACTACTCCGAATTTCATATGTAACGATTAAATAAACCTAAGCACCCACTGCAACGAAAGCACCACAATGAGCACAAAATAGAACGTAAATGTATTATATTTTTTAAGATTATTGGTAAGGGCTGAACTTAATATTATACTAAAGGGTATTAAGGCAATCACAAATGTATTGACAGGGAAAACTTTTGTACTCAACCCAATAATAATACTTATCACAAAGAATAATAATACACCATTCCACTTCTTAATAAGCTGTATTCGATTCCCGGACACATTATTCCTAGATATATATATGCCATAGAAGGAGAGTAAAATGACAACAAAAATAAACACTTGCGATGCTGTTCTAAATTGTATTGAAACGGGTAGGTTATATGATATGGCCAAATGATCCCAATCAAAAAAGTGACCTATGAGGATATAATGCAGAGCCCAAACTAGATAAAGAGGAAATAGAGTACCAAGAATAAGCGCAACAATCTCCTGAAGAACAAAAATTCGAACGCTTAAAAGGATGATAAGTGCTGCAATAAAAGCCAAAAAACAGGGCCAATACAATATAATTGCTATTCCGATAAATGCCCCAATCATGAAATAACGAGATCGAGAAGGTTGGTTATAAGGGGTTCCTAGTATCATGCTTAAGGCTATAAAAAGTGACAAAGCAGCACAGCTTGCTACAGATACTATTATAAAAGGCGGCAAAGCCGCGGTTGTCAACATCAGTACAATCGACGCAACAAAATCTCTATGTTGCACAAGGCGCAACTTAACTAACATTTGTTTGAAATAAATACTGAAACCAAGCCAGAAAATGGTGCTGAATAAGATATATGTTCTCGGTGCGGCTAGATAGGAGTTTTTCATCCACCTAAAAACACCAAAACTATTCGTATAAAAATTTCCTAGTTCCTCAAGAGTTGGTGGATTAATAAAATAGGCAATACGCAGTACAAAGGCCACGAAAACCAAAATAGCAAACCCAGGAATATCATTCCTTTTGAATAACAATAGCACGCCTAGAATACGATTTTTGCAAAGCTAAGTGCTCCGCGCTTAAGAACAGGGAATACAACCTCGTTAGCCGCAGTTTGTCTGGCACTTCGTAATAGCATATTATCTTCCTCCATATGCTGATAAGCTGGTGAAGAGAACTGCCGTAGCTTTAGTTCTCCAGTATTCGATAGAAATGCAGTTATAAATCGATTGGTGCTATTCTGCTGATCATTAAACAAGAATACATTCCCAACAGCATACTGTAAAAGACCAAAGGACTGAAAACGGCCATTGGCATCTGAGCTTTCCTGAGTTTTCATTAAGATCTCATACCAATCTATAGCACCTTTATTATTTGTACTTATCGCATGAATTTCATCATCATGATACACATTATAGGTACTGCCTCCGAGTATGACACCTGGAGGCATCATTCCCATACTTCTGTTACGCTGATGACGCTCTATATAGGAATGCTCTAAAATAAACGTAGCACCACCATCTTTTTTAAGAATAAAATTCCTTAACTGTACTTTGTCCAAAGTAGTGCTTTTTCCTTCATTTTCATCTGGCGTTTTTACTACTAAACTACTTTGCCAATCCTGCGTTGTTGTATTGTATACAAAGTGACCTAATGCATGTAACCCTTGCGTGCCAGATTGATACAACAAACCTCCTAAGTGAATGCCCGCTTCTCCTTCAACGAATTGAAAGGTAGGATCTGCCAAAAAAAGCCCGTCCAATTTCAATAAGTGATATTGCAAATTTTCAGAAGTTTTAGATTTAGAACCTACTAAAACTTTTTGCCATTTTCGCTCTTGTCTACTGGGTTCTCCGAAAAAAACATGTAATCCATCATGTTGGTCTACCTCAACATCTAACAACATATGGAAAGGAACATCTGTTAGAGACTCTTTTACACGTTGAATTTGATTCCAGTGTTCATCTAATGAAACAACTTCAAATTGTAGACTCCCTTTTTTTTGATCATAGGAAGAGGTAGAATATGCCACACGCTCATTGTGGCTTGTATTGTATAAATCAAATCGTTGTTTGTCCCAACCTCCTCTTAGTTCAATCGAATCGATTGCTAAAGGAACGATAGTATCTTTATCAAGCGGTACAACCTTAGCAGCCCACAATGTCAGTTTCTTCCTTTTCTTCCGTTGATAAAATATATGAATGACATCACGCTTAACATAAAACCTAAATTGACGAGCTCCACGCTCTAAAAAATCAAGCTTAGAAGTTGCTACCTTTCTCATAGCACTATCATACCAAAGAATTCGATAGCCCTCATAATTTTCCAAAAAACAAGCCGTTTTATCCCCTACTGTACCTAATACTTTAACCGATCGCTGGTTAAGGTCGATATACTCTTCTGGACTGAGTTTTAACTGCTGCCCAAAGGACAAATATCCCACTAAAAGCAAGCTCATTAAAGACAATAATCTACCAAGTAACCGCATTATTATAAATGTAGTGCTTAATAAAGAATTATTCTGTTAGAAATTTGGCAAAATATGCCAATAAACATAAACCACCCTCCTTTTTTGCTCAGGTGTCGATGCTTTTTCTTGAGCAGGCAACTGACTACCAAAACCATTTTTTTTATACTGAACAGTAAGTTGCTCTGGTTCAAACAAATACTTTCGCTTCTCCTTCATGATCCCTCTGAGCATGTTTGATACATCATACGACCTTAAATAAGAGAGATAGGTATGGATCTCCTCATTGCTTAGGTCTTCACTTTGTAAACGCTTTGCCATATCCCAATATAGTTTTGAGTCAGCTGCTATTTGCTGATTACCAGAATAGCCTGAGGTTTCTATCATGGCCTCAAATGGCAACCCTTTAAAAAGGTTTGATATACGGATTAAATTATCAATCACCGGTTGAAAGATTTCTTTCGCCTTTGGTTTCAAGTTTTCGGGAATCGCATATTTGCCTTTGGTGAAGTAGACCTTCTTATTTCTTCTAAATTTGTCCGTTAGATCAAGGATTTTTTCTAAAACTTTGCAATACTCAAAGTCATCGGCCAATGGGCCTTGCTCTTTTTTCAATCGATTATTAAGCGCATGGTAGGTTGAACCATTAAAAGTTGTAGGCAAAGCGGAAGCATTTACTTTTTTTAAAGATTTAATAAATTGTCGGCGTTCAGTTGCTCGAATGATAATACTATCCAACTTATGTGCAATAGCAGTAGTAAAGGACTTCTTTACTTCATTAGAATTAAAAGCTAGGTTGTTCTTAGCTTGAAGCCTTTTACAAAGAATAAGAAGACGCTCATTTCCTACGTTTATCGTATATACTTTTTGGGCGTTCCCTTTACATGCCAGACAAATAATCATAATAAATATGATCCCAAAACGAATGCTCCTCTTCATGAATATCTAATTACACAACAAAAAAGCTACATGGATTTATAATTTAATTAAAACAAATAGTCCGCAGAGACTATACATTTGCATCAATGCAACTTTTCTGTGAAAGTCTGAGCAAATATAAGCGACTCAAAACCAAAGAAGTAACGATTGGCAATTTGAAAATTGGAAATGGCCATCCCATTGCGATCCAAACAATGACCACAGCGGATACAATGGATACTGAGGCTACAATCGCGGAAAGCATCAGATGCATAAAGGCAGGGGCAGAACTAGTGCGAATAACTGCTCCTTCTAAAAAAGAAGCTGAGAATTTGCAGGCTATTAAAGATGGCCTACGAGCCGCTGGATATAACACACCTTTGGTAGCAGATATTCACTTCACCCCAAACGCTGCTGAAATTGCCGCAAAAATTGTAGAAAAGGTTCGCATAAACCCTGGGAACTACGCGGATAAAAAGAAATTTGAAACACATGATTATACCGATGCATCCTATCAGGAAGAACTAGAACGCATTCGAAATAAGTTTATACCCTTGGTTCGGATCTGTAAGGAACACAATACGGCCATGCGTATTGGAACGAACCATGGATCATTAAGTGATCGGATCATGAGTCGATTTGGAGATACTGCTATTGGAATGGTGGAAAGTGCTCTTGAATTTCTGCGAATAGCAAGAGAAGAAGATTATCATAATATCGTACTCAGTATGAAAAGTTCAAATCCACAGGTTATGGTTCAAGCCTATCGGTTATTGGTTCAAAAAATGGATGAAGAGTTCGGTGAATGCTATCCCTTACATTTGGGCGTAACAGAAGCTGGTGATGGAGAAGACGGTAGAATAAAAAGTGCTGTAGGTATTGGCACCTTATTAAAAGATGGGTTAGGTGATACTATACGCGTGTCTTTAACAGAAGACCCTGAATTTGAGCTCCCTGTTTGTCGAGATCTGATAAATGAGTGCCAAGCTACGGACGACGTACTGGATACGCCTGAGAAAACAATGGGAACCTATGATCCCTTTAACTATAGACGCCGATTCACTCAGACTGTCGAAAATATTGGTGGTGCTCAAACACCAGTGGTCGTTGGTGATTTTGGTAAGATTAAAAATGTGAGTCCCGAACATCTACGGGCTATAGGTTATTCGTATGAGGCAGATTTAGACAAATGGAATGTAAGCGACTTTGCAGCCGACTATTTGTTTATTGAGCAAGTACCAGACTTTAAACTTCCAGGAACGCTCAGGCTCATTACTTGGTACGACACGTGGAAAGCTGCGCGAGATAAGACGAAAGTATTCCCTTATCTTACCCGTTCGCAATATATGAGTGAGGTTAAGTCGGAGGTATTGAACTTTGTAGATCTTGGCGCCCATGAGTCCCTAGATAAAGATTTTGTTACCTCGTTAAAAAAAGACAATACTGTTGTTCTAGTTCTCTACAGCACTTCTAAGACATCTATGAAGGAAATGCGACAACAAATGTTGCAGTTGACTGAGCATGGAATAGAAAAGCCTGTTCTTTTTATAGTCAATTCTAAAAATGAGACCAGTGATCAACATCTGATTCATTATGCTACTGAAGCTGGAGCATTATTGCTTGATGGGTTTGGAGATGGGTTAATCCTAGGGGTTGATTATAGTTTGGAACGTACTCTAGAAGATTGCGAACAAGCCAACCAAAATGCATTTGGCATTTTACAAGCCACCCGTACAAGGATTTCGAAAACTGAATATATTTCTTGTCCTAGCTGTGGGCGTACCCTTTTTGACTTACAAGAAACGACTGCTAAAATTAGAAGTCGAACGAATCATTTAAAAGGTGTAAAAATTGCCATTATGGGTTGCATTGTGAATGGACCAGGAGAGATGGCGGATGCAGATTTTGGTTATGTAGGAAGCGGGATTGGAAAAATTACATTGTACAAAGGGCAGGAAGTTGTGAAACGGGGCATACCAAGCGAGATCGCTGTTGATGAGCTGATTAACTTATTAAAGGAAAACAAGGCTTGGGTAGAACCCAATCTGAGCTAATCCTGTTGATCTATAGGTGCCTTGTACTTTACAATTTATGGTCGATAATGGAAGATCATTGCCCATGTTCTTCCATTAAACTTTGCAACACACAGTTCGTCTGATATTAATATGCCTGCCCTGTTCAGTTTATTATTTTCATTGTCCACTTCCTTTATCCCATTCGGTCCTAGACAGAACCTTATGCTGCAAGCTTTTGGTATAAAACAGTATGTGAGCTATGGGTATGTAACACCAAACGACAAACTGAGTAACACGATGAAAACTCGTGGTATTAATAAAATACACGTCAAAACAATTTTTACGGGTAAGGCATCAAAACCAATGATAACAGATACCGTTTTCATCATAAACGGTAAGGTCGCAAGGGTACACTTTCAAAGCCAAGAAATCCAACATTGCCTTTATACAAATGGAGTACTTAGTCAACGCATAACGTATGATCGCCATGGGTTATGTATCCAATTAGAATCTTTCGGTTTTGATTCTTTAGGTGCATTATTACTTTATAGTATCTCTGAACCCGCATCCATTTATGAACATCTTAATGAGGATGGATCACACTCCCATTATACCTACACGCATGGATCTACGGACTTATACGAGAAGTTACAATATGAGTACGATTCATTGAACAGAATTAAAAAAGTCTCTCACCTTAAAGATCCATGTTGTTATGAGGTTAGTTTAAAACCATGTAGTCACTGGGCTTATACATATAACCAAAAAGGTGATAGTTCCTTTATTAAATTCGTATTGAATACTTGTGGCAACAAAGACATGGAGCATTCTTTTACAAAAATCGCATCCCAAAATAGAACCGTTTATATGGATGAAAGCACAAAATATATTTTTGAAAATGATCTTCCCATATCAGTTTCTTCAAATGAAACCTGGCACGAAAACTTCAAACATATCTATAAAAACGGACTCCCTATCAGAACAGAATACCTAGGTGTGAGAAAAAAAACCTCTGACGATATGCTCATTTTGTACGAATACTATTGATGATGGTATAAATTGTCGAGTTGGATCTACTTTTATAGCAAGAAAGTATTTTGGGATTTTAAATGAAAAAGATTTTGCACCTAAACAATATTAGAAATGTTGATTCGAACCGCTGAACATATTGACATTCTGCAAATACTTGCGGTTCGCAATGCTGTAACCGAAAATAAACTCTCCAATCCAAATTCGATTACACCTAGTGATGTTGCTGAACTTATCTTCGAACGAGGCAAAGGTTGGGTTTGTGAAATTGATCAACAAATAGTAGGATTCTCCATAGTTGATTTGCAAAATCATAATGTTTGGGCTCTATTTCTAAGACCAGAATTTGAGCAACAAGGCATAGGAAAGAAGCTTCATGATACTATGCTTAATTGGTATTTTGGACAGACAAAAAGAACCATCTGGCTTGGCACTCTGCCACAAACACGAGCTTCAATGTTCTATAAAAAAGCTGGCTGGAAAGAAGTTGGCATGCATGGACTGGATGAGATTAAATTTGAAATGACTTATTCAAATTGGATAAAAGTGCAAGCTATGCGTCATGCATAAAAGTTCTGTTACATTTGTCTTAGCTATATTATGCAAACCTTTGTTCATTATTTCTTGCATTTATGTTTTCCTGCACTCATAGCCTTTGTTTTCTTTCGTAAAGAATGGAAGAAAGTTTACCTCATTTTAGTTGCTACTATGTTCGTTGATCTGGATCACCTTTTAGCCACACCTGTTTTTGAGGCCAACCGATGCAGTATTCAATTTCATTTTTTACATACCTACTATGCCATGGTCATATATGTTGTTTTATTGTTTTTTAGAAAGCCCTTCTACTTATTAGGCATTGGACTGCTTCTTCATATGACAACAGATTTACTGGATTGCATGATTATGTATAATAACTGTCCAGCTTGCTACACCCAAGCTCCAGCAATCGATCTCATTAACTGGTTAGATAACTTATTGATGAACTAACACACCGACCAAGAGCACCGTTTATCTAATCATTACCATGAAGCGTTTCATCATTTTATTTATGTTTTCATTTTGCCTTATCAACACTTTATGGGGTCAAAGAGCGGATTTGTATACATCAAACTACCCTGACTCAATTATAAAACCAAAACTGTATAAGGCCATTGGTATTGAAGCCGGTGCCTATCTTGCTGGCCTCTCTTTTTTAAAGTACATCTGGTATAAAGATCATGAACGTGTTCCATTTCACTTCTACGATGACTCGAAGGGATACTTGCAAATGGATAAAGCCGGACATGCTTTTAGCGCTTATCGACAGAGTTATGCCGGTTACTATGCTTTGCGTAATGCTGGTGTAAAGAAAAATCAAGCATTACTCTATGGTGGGTCTCTTGGATTCATTTTCCAAACGCCTATTGAAATTTTTGATGGGTTATACGAGGGATGGGGATTCTCATGGTCGGACATGGCTGCGAATACTCTCGGATCTATTCTTCTTGTTGGGCAGGAAATCGCTTTTGATGAACAAGTTATACTCATGAAGTTTTCATATGCACCTAGCATATATCCAGATTATCATAACCATCTTGGTGAAACACACCTTGAACGTTTTATTCTAGACTATAATGGCCATACGTACTGGTTCTCTGGAAATCTTAGGAAGTTAACCCGTTTGCAAAAATTACCCTCCTGGCTCAATGTAGCCTATGGTTATAGTGCAAATGGTATGATTTATGAATTTGACAATCCCACATTCTATAAAGGAACTCCTTTTCCAAAGCTAGAACGTTATAGACAGCATTTCCTCTCATTAGATATTGATTGTTCTAGAATTAAAACAAACAGAAAGCTTCTTAAAACAATATTGAGAACAATCAATTTAGTAAAGATTCCTTTTCCAGCCGTTGAATTGAATAGAGTGCATGGTTTAAGATTCCGTCCATTGTATTTCTAATTTCTTCACCTAGTTCGAGCGTGTATAGATTCTGTATTTTATAAAATAATGTACTATTTATACATTTTTAGTACATTTGTTTTAAATAAGTAGTGCTTACTCATAAAAAGTACGTTCCCGTTATTTAAAATGATGAGGAGTTATGGAATAGAGCTCAGAAAAACTATGGTAGACTATAAACAGCTAAGCAAGAAACAACAAAAACGATACGATCGGATCCTAAACTTCACTTACAAAATCGTATTAAACGAGGGGTTTTATAAACTCTCCTTAAGCGAATTAACTGATAAACTTAGAGTAAGTCGATCAACAATTTACGAAAATTTTGGCTCTAAGGAAGGTCTTATAGCCAAAATCGTATTACGGTATGACGACCAACTAAACCAAGGACTTATGGAGATCATGCAAGATAAAAACCTTTCCGCTTACGATCGGTTTCTGGCGATCTCAGATCAATTGGCCCAAAATTCACCAAGCAGGAATATCTATAAATTTTACAATGATCTTAAAATTCATCTTCCTGAACTCTATGAACAATATTTAAAAGGAAGAAAAAGAAGGATTGAAAAAGTTTATGCTCCTCTTATCAAAGAAGGAATAAAAAAGGAGTTGTTTGATAAAAAACTACCTGAAAACTTCCTGCTTCAGTCCTATCTAAAATCATCACAGATGGTTTGTGAGACCAATATGTTAGAAAACAGTACATTGACCAAATCAGAAGCCATGAACCTTATGACCAAAATTTTTTTAAACGGTGCAAAATCAATTTAACAGTAAAATCAGTATATGGAAAAATTTATCTCTTTAGAAGAACTCGAGTACTTTAATCCAATAGATGGATTAAAAGCCAAATTAGTTCACACCGAAACTCAGACTTATGCATTCTGGAAAATTGATGCTGGCACACATTTACCGGAACATCAACACCCGCATGAACAAATAAGCTTTGTAACCCGTGGCAAATTGGAGCTTACCATAGACAATGAAACCCGTATTATAAGTAAAGGAACATTTGCCTATATCCCCCCTAATACAAACCACTCGGCCAAGGCAATTAGCGATGTAGAGTTAACAGATGTATTTTCTCCCGTCAGAGAAGATTTTATAACGAAAAACAAATAAAATATGATAGAACGACAAAAATGGATTGATCACAAATTCAACTTGGACATTGATCTTGGTTGGACACAAAATATCTTAACAAGACTTCAAGATACTGAGATTCGGCTGAGCTACTACTGTCAAGATTTGAGCGATGCAAAACTCTCCCAACGTCTAGCGGGTTGGAGTATTAAAGAGCACATAGGTCACTTAGCAGATCTTGAAATACTTTGGATTGATCGGTTTGAACAATTTGCTCAAGGACTTCCTGAACTTATAGCTGCCGATATGTCGAACAAAAAAACCAACACATCAAATCATAATGAACTGTGTATAGAAACAATTATTAATCGATTTAAGACAGAAAGAGAAAAATTACTCACTTGCTTCAACGACTTAAACGAAAAGCATCAAAACCACCAAGCAATGCACCCAAGAATTCAACAATATATGAGACCGGTCGATTTGTTATTCTTTATAGCAGAGCATGACGATCACCACATTGTATCGATTAAAGAAATTAAAAACACCTTACTATAAAACAATATGCCACACTTCTTAATTCATTGTTCAGCATCTGTGCTTAAACAAGCTTCAGAAAAGAAAATTATACAAAATGTATATCATGCCGCTCTATCCACTGGGCTCTTTGAAAAAAGTATAGCCAAATCAAGACTCTTACCCTTTTCAGAATTCGTTTGTGGTGAACCCAACATGGAATTTATTCATGTTTTTGCGCATATCATGCAAGGACGAACCCAAGAGCAAAAAAAGAGTTTATCGAAAAAAATTGTCTCGTCCTTATCAGAAATCCTTCCTGACGTTCCAGTGATTTCTGTGAACATCGAAGATTTTGAAAAAGAAACTTATTACAACAAAAAAATGCTTAATGAATAACTTGCTTATCAAAAATACTGAAATTCATGATTTAGATTTTGCCTGTTACCTATACGAGGAGGCTATAAAATATCAAAAGAAAAATGGTTACCCAACTTATCGTTGGGATGATCGAGTAGTTCAAAAAAAGTACATTGAAGCGGGTTGCCATTACAAGGTAATCTCAAATAATGATATCGCCGCGATCTTCAATATTCAATTCCAGGATAAACTTATATGGCGTGAAATGGATGATGGTACTGCTATTTACTTGCATGGTGTTCTCATAAACCCACCTTATAAAGGAAAACGAATTTTCGGTGACATCCTAAGTTGGGTTTCTGATTTTGCCAAACGAAATAATAAACAAAAGGTTCGGCTTGATACATGGTATAACAATCCAAATCTATTTAATTATTACAGCAGTTTTGGTTTCGAAGAGGTTGAAGAATTCCAGACACCAGATGGTGAGGATATCCCTCTTAACTGCCGTGGGAACCTAGTAACCTTAATGGAATACAAAGTATGAGATCATGATTATTAGAAACGCAACACAACACGACATTTCATCATTACTAACGCTCTACAACTATGAGATAAAACATAGTACAGCAGTCTATAGGTACGACCCGTACACTTATGAAGAAATGGAGGACTATTGTAATGAAAAATGGAAAAACAAATGGCCCTTATTGGTAGCCGATTTAAACGACGAGGTCGTTGGCTTTGCAACCTACGGAGCCTTTCGTACACGTCCTGCTTATCAGTTCACCGTTGAACACTCCGTATATGTAGATGTTGATCATAGAAAACAGGGTATTGCCCGAAAGCTGATGCACGAATTAATACGCATTGGTAAACAAAATAATAAACGATCAATGATTGGTGGTATCGATGCCGATAATAAAGTAAGCATTGCATTTCACAGGTCTATAGGTTTTGAAGAGGTCGCACATTTTCGGCAAGTAGGTTACAAATTTGATAGATGGTTGGACTTAAAATTCCTGCAAAAAATACTCAACACTTAAATGAATGAAAGGAATTCGATATAACATACTAAAGGTTCAAGATCTAGATTCTTACAGAACATTAAGGCTAGAATGCCTAAAAAACCATCAAACGTACTTTAGCACAACATACGAGGAAGAATGTTTAAAAGACGAACTAAAATTTGACCCTATTATCAAAAAATCAAGTGATTATGATTTTCTTATGGGAGCCTATACAAAAACCGATCATCAGTTAATCGGAATTTGTGGTTTTATATCTGAGAAACGAACTAAATTGAGGCATCAGGGTACCTTATCACAGCTATATGTACAGCCGACATTTTGTGGTCAGGGTATCGGACACTCTCTTCTCAAGGCTTCCTTAAATAGGGTTTTCTCGTTAGATGTTATTGAACAGGTCACTCTAGGTGTAATAGCCGAAAACTTAAAAGCCATTCAACTTTACAAAAGATTTGGCTTTAGAGAATATGGCAGATTAGAACACTACCTCAAAAATTCAATTAGCTCATACGCACATATCCTATTCTTACTGACGAAAAAAGAATGGGATGTATTTTCAAAACCTTAAAACAAGGAATAGGTAACAATGAATTATAACAATAAGAGGTTTAAGGTTATTCAAAACAGTTCGACTGGCGAGGTCAGCTCAGGACTTATTTTTCATTATTCACAACAGGACAATGTCATTAGTTGCTCGTATAGCGGAGATAGTATAGTTCAAGGTCAACTATTGGGCATTGTTGATCAATCTGGTTCGATCAATATGCGCTACCATCAAGTAAACCAACTTGGTGAAATAATGACAGGTATCTGTGAGTCTGAGCCAGAAGTTATGGAAGACGGAAGAATTCGTTTGTATGAAAACTGGCAATGGACCTGTGGTGATCATTCAAAAGGAACATCTATCTTAGAGGAAGTTTAATATGGAAAACCTTAAATATCCAATCGGACGACTGGTTATACCGGAGACGGTTAACTCAGATCTTATAAGGCAAGGAATTGAAGATATTGCATCATTTCCTGAGCGATTAAGACGGACTGTACATAATTTATCAGATGAACAACTGAATACACCTTACCGCCCAGAGGGGTGGACCATCCGTCAGGTTGTGCACCATTGCGCAGATAGCCATATGAATAGCATTATCAGATTTAAATTAGCACTTACTGAAGACACACCTACCATCAGACCGTATTATGAAGATCGTTGGGCGGAGCTTGCAGATAGTAAAACCTTGGACATCGAACCCTCCTTAAGGTTATTAGACGGTGTTCACAAACGTTTAGATATTTTACTTAACAGTCTGGTTGAAGATGATATGGAGAAAAGCTTTATTCACCCTGAATACAATCGCTCTTATACACTAGCCCAAAATATTCTAAACTACGGGTGGCATTGTAATCACCACTTGGCACATATTACTTGTTTAAAGGAAAAAATGGGCTGGAAGTAAACAGATCGCCAGAATGGCTATGCGTTTTTTATGGGCCTAGGAATTCGTATTCGTTTGGATAATTCGATACCCCGTCCCGTATAGGTTCTCTATTTCTAATTGAGATGTCTCTCTCAAAATCTTTCTGATTCTCGTCAAATAAACATCTAGACTTTTTCCAGTATAAATATCATCTGACCCCCAAATCTTATTCAACATTTCACTTTTGCTTACAAAATGTCCCATTCTATGAAGCAAAACAGCAAGTACCTCACTTTCTTTCCGACTTATTTTTCTATCCCCTTTATTCGTTGTTAGCAATCTCAATTCTGTATTAAGAACTAAATCTTCAATTCGAATTATGGTGGCGCTTATCTCATTCGACTCAATACGAATCCTTTTTAATATTACCAGCACTCTATAATACAGTTCTTTAAAATTAAAGGGTTTTGTAATATAATCATCGGCACCCAGTTCAAATCCACTAAGCTTGTCTTCGCTTTCGTTGCGCGCAGTAAGAAACACAAATGGAACTTGTGCGTTTATATGCTTTATTTTTTGTGCAACACGCCAACCATTCATTTCCGGTAGCATAACATCTAGAATACAAATGTCAAAAGACCGTTTTTTAAATAAGGCAACTCCCTCTAAACCGGTCTTAGCCAAGCTAACCTCAAAACCTTTGGCTTCAAAATTTTCCTTCATTAAGAAACTTAAATTAATATCGTCTTCTACAATTAATATTTTAATCTGTTTGTCCATCTACCTTACGTTTGTTCAAGTGAATAATAAAAGTAGCCCCCTCTCCCAGCTTGCTAAATACCTCAATCTTTCCACCGTGAAGCGACACTATACTTTTTACATAGCTTAATCCAAGTCCAAATCCGCGACGGTTATGCTCATCGCCCTCTGGAGCCCGATAAAACTTATCAAATGCATGCTTGAGCGTACTTGGTGCCATACCAATCCCATTGTCTTTGACCTCAATTTCTACATGACCAGCTTCCTCTCTGCATATAACATGAATAACAGGAGTCCCATTTCTATATTTCACGGAATTGTCTAGGATATTTACAATACTATTCAGAATATGGGTTTCATCTCCATACACTTCAATTGGTGTTGTTTGGTTAAAATGGGTATCACCACCTAATTCCTGACATTTATATCGATACGAAATAAGTACAGTATTCAATAAATCTATTATGTCAAAAGTTTCTTTCTGTAAATGAAAAATTCCATTTTCAGCACGTGCGAAATGTAATGATTTTTCAATATTCTCATGCAGACGACCAGACTCTGTTGATATAATATCCAATAACGTTTTCACCTTAGGAGTTCTCTTTACATTCTCATCGGCTAATGTTTCAAGTGCTAATGAAATATTGGCTAGAGGTGTGTTCAGTTCGTGGGCGACATTATGTATAAAATTTGATTTCAACCTATTTAAATGAATCTGCTTAAAGAATAATTTAGCAAATAGAAATAGTGCACTTAACAGAAATAACACAATAAGCAAGGGCAATAAATGATACCATAAAATCCGATTTTTCTTATACCGATCAGGTAAGTAAAGATGCAAATAGTAGTTCCGCATAAATGGATTATCTTTAAAAACACGGACTCTGAATTTACTCTTCTGGAGATTAGACCGGTCTGCTATATTATTAAAATAGCTTAAACGTTCTTGATCGTTTGTAATGAAGGCAAAACTGAAATTGGTATCCAGGTGTTCCTTTATCAAGTTTTCTTTTATGGTAATTGCAATACTTTGCATATCAAACACAGAGTCTATTCTGGTCGTATTTCCCATAACCCCTTCTAGATGTTGAGTTTTTTTTGCCTCTTCATAGTTCGATTTACTCAATAGAAAAGATGAACGATCTGATTCAATTAGCAAAGCATTCAAGGTTACCTCTAGTTTAAAGGGATGTCGAAATCTTAGATAATCTAGCCGACCAACTAAACTATCTTGAGTATATTTTTCGTCATAGAACAACTGCATGGTGTCCAAACCTCCTTCATGCTTATCATGCAAGAGATAAATTCGTTCTCCCGATTCCACAAAAGCTTTTGAATAGGTCGGTGCACAATACTCGGTATTGCTAACATCTGAAGATATTGATTGTAAGCATGTCGCAATACGCAAGTCGATTGCTCTTCGATTAGCAGAAAAATCGAGTTGCAACCAAATGAACTGAATGACAATAAGGGCCAGTACCATTATACCAATAACGATTACTAACAGTTTTACCTTTTTGTTCTGCATGCTACAATAAAAATATATAATTCTTGCTGAGTATCTTTTAAAATCGCTTTTTTAAGTACTAATTAAGTATTGCACTTTTTTTAAGTTTCTATTAATTCAAAATTCAGTTTAGTTAGGTACAATTCTACAACCTAGTCATTTTGTTTTTCCGTCATAGGGTAGAATAAAACTAATTATTATGATAAAGAAAATTCTACAATCAATTACTCTGAATGCCCTAGCTGCTGTTCTAATATTTCTAACATCAGTCAGCTACGGACAAACCTTTAAAACTTTAGCCAATATGCCTGGAACGAATAACGATTTCGACGGAGGGATTGCATTTGAAATAAATGGAAAAATTTATGCTGGTGGTGGGTTTTATGGCAAGAAACTTTATGTTTATGATATCGGTATGAATACATGGAATCCTAAAAGTGATCTCCCAAACTCTGTGTACTCTCGATCATCGGCACAGGCTTTTACTATTAATGGGAAAGCCTATCTTCTTAACGGAGATGATATTAACCCAAGCACATTTACATCAACAAAGTTATTAGACTTTTATGAGTATAACGAAAGTACCGATACATGGGCTACTAAACCTGCTCCTCCATTTACATATCGAAGAGGCGCAGCTGTTTTCGTTATCAATAATAAAGCCTATCTGGTAGGTGGTTATGATAATAATAATACGAATACAAATACAACTTGGGAGTTTGATGGTAATACTTGGACACAACGCGCTAATTTCCCAACTCCAAACATCGCACAGGCCTCAAGTTTTGTATTAAATGATAAAGGATATGTTGCCTGCGGTCTTACAAAAGTGACTACAACACAGCAAACAAAACTTCTTTATGAGTATAACCCAACAACGGACACATGGACAGCTAAAGCACCACTACCGGGAGCCGTACGCGGTGGCGCCATGGGTTTTAGTGCTGGTGGCCGCGGTTTTTGTGGCTTGGGTAGTAATGTAAATAGCAGCTTCCAGTTTGTATATCATACAGATTTCTATAGTTATGATCCAACAAGTAACTCATGGTCTCTAGTTACCACTAGTTTTCCAGGTGCATCAAGACAATCATCTATGACGGTATCCTATAACAACAAAGCATACATTGGCGCTGGATGGAGCTTTATTGGAGGGAATAATTCTTACTTCAGAGATTGGTATGAATTTGAATCTAATACACCGAATGCAGTTCGTGACTATGAACTAGACAAAAACCTATTCTATCCAAACCCCGCTAGTGAAGAAATGCATTTATCCAATCAATATGTAGATAGAATTAAAGACAAACGAGTTCAGGTCTTTGATATAAGTGGCCGTAAAATATTAGAAACGAAACTAAATGAGAAAAGCGTAGTGAATATTAGCTCATTAGAATCCGGAAATTATTTTCTTCGACTTCCTGGATTGAATAAATCATTCCAGTTTATCAAAGAATAACTCGTTGCTTTAGATCAGGAAGGGCTGTGATTTTTTGTAATTGCAGCCCTCTTGTCTTTTAATACCATAGAAATCATTACATTATATAAGTTCGATCTCCGACACAACCTACTTATAAATTAATGTTTTCACATATTCCATTTGAGGATCACGTTTATTTACAAAATCATTCCATGTCCTTTTTATTGTATAATCAGGGATAACACCTCTTGGGTTGCTCTGATCTGTTACATTACACGTGTATTGTCCAGTACTTACCTTTACCACTAAACCTGTATACGGCAACTGCGCTACTAGAACCATTCCATTTTGACCACACTGCGCCCCACCACTTTCTTCTCCAATGAAAACTGCATTTGTATGCGTTTTCATCAGTGCTGAAAATACTGCAGAGCAAGAACGGCTCATATCATCGATCAATATATATATGGGGCGGGAAAAGACATGTTGTTTTTTAGGTTGAGCAACTTGAACATGATAGTTCGACCATTCCAATAAACCTCTTTCGTTCTTGGTAAATAGCATACTATCTTCAATTTCTTGATCTCTTAACAAAAGGTTACTGAAAGAAAAAGAGTCCGTTTTATTAAACTCTACTTTATCAATATACCTAGTGGGTCTTGTTATAAAATAGGAAAACAGCTCCATACCATTGGCAGTCCAACCACCACGATTACCCCTAAGGTCGATAATTAGATTTTCAACTTTCTCTTTACAAAGAATATGAAAAACAGAGTCCGTAAAATTAATAAAATTCTGGCCCTGTGATTTTATATATTCATTCCTAAACCACTTAATCGTATAAGTCGCTACTTTTTTGTCAGAAGAAAGGTTAAATCTTAATGGCCTACCTAGACCCGCGACCTTTGCATATTTACTCTTCAAAATAGAATCTGTAATATGGCGTTTCTGTGCAGGCAGGTTGACAGAACGTCTTTGTTTATTTACTTGATCCTCAATAATCAATTTAAAAGTGTCCGGATTTGCTATAAAGTTAGAATAGGCCATTTGAAAATACTGATCAATATCCGCAGTTCCCCAAGGAGCACTTTGTCCATCGCGTCCCATATGCTTTCTAAGGATTGTATTTAATTGATCAGGTGTCTGCCCGTTTATTCCAATAATTCGGTCTCCTGGTACGATTGTAGAGTCCATCGATCCATTTTGGTGAATAAAGTATTGATCCTTATACGAAAAAACTTTTAATGGAAAGAACGTCATTTTATTATTCCTGTGTTTTCTATAATGAACATTATGTGACCAACCACTATGTCCGCAAGCTACGGTATTAAACACCTGTGCGATAACCCGCACGAACTCCAAATAAGAAACAGAGTCTTGCAATTGACATAACTTCTGGTCAAAAAGATTATTAAGTCTATCCTTGGTTGTATAACGATAAAGACTTGTATTGGCTTCTTCAAGAATATCCTTTAAGATTAGAAGATCTCTTTGTACCCATAACGGATTAAGTGGTTTATCAAATTCAATATTCGCTAATGGTCTACTTGCTCGTTTATACTCATTATATACCTTTTCGAGATCAAATGGGGCTATACAATCATGTTTATTAACCTGCGCAGGACATTTTGACGAAAAAAATAATAGTATTATACTGTATAATACTATTGCTAATAATCTTATTCGACTCGGCATGAAAAATGAAAATACTATTCTTTTAGTATAGTTCGACTTAATCAAAAGGCTTATCGAAAAGTGTTTGTATAAATTAACAACCGAATTATCTATTATGACTAACTTGGCATAGTGAATCAAATTAAAGAAAAGTTTATACTAGATCCAGATATAACATTCCTAAATCATGGCTCTTTTGGTGCCTGCCCGAAGGTTGTTTTTGAAGATTATCAAAAATGGCAAACTCAATTAGAACAAAATCCTGTTCAGTTTATAACGAAATACGGTCCAGAAGCTTTGAATACCTCTCGAAAGGTATTGGCTAATTATATCCATTGTGACGAACAAGACCTTGTTTATATGCCTAATCCAACCACCGCATTGAACACTGTAATTAGAAGTTTAGCATTGCAACCTAATGATGAAATACTCACTACTAATCAAGAGTATGGCGCACTGGATAGAACATGGAAATACTATTGCAAACAAACAGGTGCAAAATATATCCAAGCAGATATTTCCTTACCCTTAACTTCTAAAGAACAATTTCTTGAAGAGTTTTGGAAGGCCTATACCCCAAAAACAAAGGTTGTATTCCTTTCTCATATTACGAGTTCCACTGCTCTTATCTTTCCCGCACAGGAAATCTGCGACCAAGCAAGAAAGTTAGGCTTATTCGTTATCGTTGATGGAGCTCATGTACCTGGTCATATTCCATTGAATATTAAGAAGCTAAATCCAGACGTCTATACAGGAGCTAATCATAAATGGCTACTTGCTCCGAAAGGAAATACTTTTTTATATATCAAAAAAGAATTACAACATACGATTGATCCGCTCATCGTTTCGTGGGGGTATGATGCAGTTACGCCAAGTAATTCACTTTTTCAAGACTATCATCAATACAACGGAACAAGAGACTTCAGTGCTTATCTAACTACACCTACTTGCCTGCATTTTTTTGAAGACAATGATTGGGAAAATAAAAAAGCTCAATGCCGAAAACTACTACAACACTATTATCCGATAGTTGCTGAAGAACTGAATAGCAAAGTATTAAGTCCACTAAGTGATGAATTTCTCGGTCAGATTTGTAGTATCCCAATTCAAACGAAAGATGCAGTAGCTCTTAAAGAGCATTTATTTGAACAGTACAAAATCGAAATTCCCATTATGCAGATTGAGCATCAATGCTATCTCCGTATTTCATTTCAAGCTTATAATAGTAAGATAGACATTGAACATCTCATCAATTCGATCCGTAAAATTAAATTAAATACAACGCTACTATAAAAATGAAATTAATAGATCATCACATCCAGTATGTAGAGTTTAAAGCTCATAGTATTGAAAAGACCAAAACCTTTTACTCAAACTGTTTTGATTGGGAATTTACTGATTATGGAGCAAATTATGTGGCCTTTTCTAATAGCGGATTAGAAGGTGGTTTTGAGAAAACTGAAGCCCCCATTACAAACGGAGCTTTGGTCATACTCTATCATCGAGATCTTGAACTGGTCAAGAATAAGATTATTGCATCTGGAGGTACTATTACTCGAGATACTTTTTCTTTTCCAGGTGGAAAAAGATTTCATTTTTCGGACCCTAATGGAAATGAACTTGCCGTTTGGTCAGACCAATAATGGATCCGTTAAATCTATAAACAGGTGATAATATACATATAAATGGGCATCCCCAGTGTAATATTAAATGGAAACGTTACGGCCAGAGCCATTGGGATGTAAATCCCTGGGTTTGCTTTTGGCGCTGCCAATTTCATAGCAGCTGGAACAGCAATATAAGATGCACTTGCCGCCAAAATGGCAAATAAGAACTGATCTCCTTGGCTTGCGCTAACGAATCTACTAAGATAGGCTACCAAGGTCCCATTCAACAATGGAACCAATATGGCAAATGCAAAGGGAAAGAGACCATACTTCCAAAAGGCCGATAATTTCCTTCCGCTTGTGATACCCATATCTAATAGAAAAACAGCCAAAAACCCTTTAAATAACTCTGTCGTAAAAGGTTCGATACCTTGCGCTTGTTTTTCATTGGCTAAAAAACCAATTATCAAACTTCCTATAATTAATAACACACTTCCATTTGTGAAAGAATGATGAATAACATTTTTAATAGAAATCTTTTCCGCACGATCCTTTCTAAAATATGATAATAGAAGTACCCCTACAATGATAGAGGGCGCTTCCATCAAGGCCATAACAGCAACCATGTGCCCTCCAAATTCTACGTGCTGTATCTCTAAAAAAGAGACAGCCGTTACAAAAGTAACAGCACTTACAGAACCATAAGCGGCGGCAATGGCACCAGCATTATAAGTTCCTAATTTTTTCTTAAGAAGAAAAAATGTATAGGACGGAACGAAAATTGCCAATAGCATGCCAAAAAAAAGTATTTGGATAATTTCGAATCCGAGGTCGCTATGTGCGAGTTCTACTCCACCTTTAAAACCAATTGAGAACAATAAGTATAAAGCAATAAACTTTGAAGATGTCCTTGGAATTTCCAGATCACTTTTTAACTGAACGGCTAAAATGCCAAGAAAGAAAAACAAGAGTGCAGGGTTTGATAAATTATCTAAAAGAAGATGTGTGTCCATATAATATAAAGAGATATTACTTTGTTTGGTAGTCTACTCGGAGGTTTCTTGTGCCTTCCTAACCTTGATGTCTACGATACAATCAACCTCAAGCCGAATACTATCATTTCCCTCATATTGTTTAAATATATCGTACAGTAACTCTTTTTCTACTTTGAGATGCTCAAGTCTACTCTCTAAATCTGGTGAACAACTTCCATAAAGCTCCATAGTATTGAGTAGCCGCAATTTGAGAAATTTCATTTTATCATTCAACAATGAGAACAAAATTTCTTTAGCTTCTTCTACGTTGTAAGTATTATCTACTAATTGCAATTGATGGTTTTCCATATCGAGACCACAAAGATGTAAAAAACATTTATATATAATAATTTATATTTATTATGAAATACATAAACAATAATTATAGCTTATTCAATCTCTGGCGTAAGAAAAAGAACTACCCGTCTAATAAAAGAAAAACACCCTAAAAAGTTTGTACTTCCAAGGGTGCCTTCAATAAGATATAGGGAAAAACCTATTATAGAAAATCTACTTTTCCGCTATCGAGATTATAATAAGCAGGTAAGATTTTAATCTGTCCTTCATCTGCCGCTTTTTTAATAATGGCAGATCGGTTAATAAGCTCATTTATTTGAAGTTCAGCATTCTTCTTTACAACATCCGTTACACTGGCACCATCCCCACAAGCAGCGATCGCTGGTGTAATATGCATTAATAAATGATTAAGATTGTAACCATTATCTCCTCCGTTCACAGCAGCTGTTACAGCACCACAACTTTGATGTCCTAACACCACAATGACCTTTGAACCACAATGCGCGACCGCATATTCTATGCTCGCCATGGAGGAGCTATTAGCGATGTTACCAGCTACACGAACAACGAAAAGCTCTCCTAAGCCGGCATCAAAAGCCAACTCAGGCACTACACGACTGTCTGCACAACTCAATACAATTGTATGAGGTTCTTGACCTGATGTGAGTTCATCTCTTCTAGAGCTATCTTGTAGTTTACCATCTAATTTGTCATCAACGAAACGATCGTTTCCTTCTTTTAATCTGTTAATAATTTCTGCTTGTGTCATAATTTGTCGTATTTTTTATTCACTAATATAATATGCTTTGCAAAATAAGACTAGATACTATTATTTCTTACCATGGCAATGTTTATATTTTTTGCCACTACCACAAGGACATGGTTCATTTCGACCGACTTTCGGCTCTTCTCTTCTAATAGGCTCTTGTTTAACCTGTCGACTCGGGTCATAGTAATCATTTTCATTCGCAGCATAATCATCTCCAGCTGCATCCACCGCAGCTTTGTTCGATTGCATCCTACTCATATCCGTCTTACGTTCACGAGCCGCTTGAACATCTTGCTCCTCATCAGCAGGAATACCAGCTTTACATAAGAAACTTACGATCTTCTTGTTTGTATCGTTAATCATCGTCTTAAACAATTCGAACGCCTCAAACTTATAAATTAGTAAAGGATCCTTTTGTTCGTAACTGGCCATCTGAACCGATGTCTTTGTTTCATCCATTTGACGTAAATGCACTTTCCAACCTTCATCGATCAACCCTAAGGTAATTTGCTTTTCAATCGAGTCTAACAGTTCAGTTCCATCACTTTCAATAGCGGACTCTAAACCTACAACAACTTGCATACCTTTCTGTCCGTCGGTAAACGGAATAGCAACACGATCAATATTACTATTACGAGCTTGCATGTTTTTCAGAACGGGTAGCACATTATCCTTCAGTAATTGTTTCTTTCTTTCATAGAAGGTTAATAATTCATCATACAGTCGCTCAGTAAGTGCGTCTGAGCTCATTTTAGCAAACTCTTCTTTTTCTATACCCGTATCAATTGCAAACTCTTTAGCAATTTGGAGTTTGAAATATTCAAAATCCTTATTGCTATCAAAAGATGCAGCTAAAACCTGACAACTATCATAAAACGCATTGTCCAAATCTATAGCTAAACGCTCACCAAATAATGCATTCTTACGACGTGCGTAAATCACTTCGCGTTGAGAATTCATGACATCATCATATTCAAGTAAACGTTTACGTATACCAAAGTTGTTCTCTTCTACCTTCTTCTGCGCGCGCTCAATAGATTTTGATATCATACCATGCTGAATCATATCTCCCTCCTTATGGCCTAATTTATCCATGACATTTGATAGTCTTTCACTACCAAATAAACGCATTAGATTATCCTCTAAAGAAACAAAGAATTGCGAGCTACCAGGATCTCCCTGACGACCAGCACGACCTCGTAACTGCCTATCAACACGGCGACTTTCATGACGCTCCGTACCAACAATAGCTAACCCTCCAGCCTCTTTGACACCTGGCCCAAGTTTAATATCCGTACCACGACCCGCCATATTGGTGGCAATCGTTACATTTCCAGCGATCCCTGCCTCGGCAACTACTTGAGCCTCTTTACCATGCTGTTTGGCATTAAGAACATTATGTTTAATCTTAGCCTGTTTCAACATGCGACTAAGTAATTCACTAACCTCGACACTTGTTGTTCCTACGAGCACTGGGCGTCCTTGATTACTAAGTTCTACAATTTCATCAATTACTGCACGATATTTTTCGCGCATGGTCTTATAAACTTTGTCATCGCGATCATCTCGAATAATTGGAAGGTTTGTAGGAATAGCTGTTACATCTAATTTATAAATTTCATAAAGCTCAGCTGCTTCTGTTTCGGCTGTACCAGTCATTCCTGCCAATTTGTGATACATTCTAAAGAAATTCTGTAATGTAACTGTGGCAAATGTCTGAGTAGCGTCCTCAACATCAACATTTTCTTTAGCCTCTATGGCTTGATGCAGTCCATCGCTATAGCGACGACCATCCATGATACGCCCAGTTTGCTCATCTACTATTTTCACCTTTCCATCCATTACAACATACTCCACATCTTTTTCAAAAAGTGTATAAGCCTTTAAGAGCTGTTGCATAGTATGAATCCGTTCTGTCTTGATAGAATAGTCTTGAAGCAATGCATCTTTTTGCTTAGCTCGCTCGTCATCAGCGATCTCAGCTTTTTCTATCTTATCAAGTTCAGTAGCAATATCTGGTAATATAAAGAAGTTAGGATCTTCACCACTACCTGTGAGTTGTTGAAGTCCTTTATCCGTAAGGTCTACTTGATTGTTCTTTTCGTCAATCGTAAAATACAACTCAGAAATAGCTTTGGGCATGTGTTTTTGCTGTTCACCCAAATAATAGTTTTCAGTTTTTTGTAATACCTGTTTTATACCAGGTTCGCTAAGGAACTTGATAATGGAAGTATTTTTAGGCAAACCTTTATATGCACGAAATAGATCTAGTCCACCACTTTCTTTATCTGTATCGCCATTAGCAATTTTCTTTTTAGCATCCACCAAAAACTTATTCGTCAGTTTTCGCTGTGCATTTACCAATTGATCAATGCGCGGCTTTAGTGTATGAAATTCTTGTTCTCCACCTTTGGGAATAGGACCCGATATAATTAATGGCGTACGAGCATCATCAATTAAAACACTATCCACCTCATCAATCATTGCATAGTGTAGTTTTCCCTGAACAATCTCGTTAGGGTTCTGCACCATATTATCACGCAAATAATCAAAACCAAACTCATTATTCGTTCCATAAACTATATCTGCAGCATATGCTTCTTTTCTTTCATCTGAATGAGGTTCATGTTTGTCAATACAATTTACCTTAAGCCCTAACCATTCGAATAAAGGGGCATTCCACTCACTATCCCTTTTAGCTAGATAATCATTGACCGTTACAAGGTGAACGCCCAATCCTGAAAGCCCATTTAGATAAGAAGGTAAAGTAGAAACAAGCGTTTTACCTTCACCTGTTGCCATCTCAGAAATTTTACCCTGATGAAGGTTATATCCACCTATCAACTGTACATCATAGTGAATCATATTCCAGGTAATCTCAGCTCCACCAGCCTTCCAGGAGTTTCGATAAATCGCTTCCCCATTTTCTATCCGAACATAATCCTTGCTTACAGAAAAGTCCTCATCATTGTACATAACACTACTACGCAACTCAGTATTTTCCGTGAAACGACGTGCTGTTTCTTTCATAACGGCAAACGCCTCTGGTAAGATGTCCAGCAGTACTTCTTCAAGTTTCTCATCACGCGTCTTAGTTAAGGTATCAATTTCTTTAAAAAACGCATCTTTCTGATGAACATCAACCTCTTGCTCCGCGGACGCACGTTTTGCATCTATTTCTGTATTAATCTCTTTTAAATATTCTGCTATTCGATCTCTAAACTCAGCAGTTTTTCCTCTTAATTCATCATTAGATAAGGAAGCATAAGCTTCATAGCGTTCATTAATTTCAGCAACGATAGGTTGTAATTTCTTAACGTCCTTCTCTGATTTAGTTCCTCCAAATAGCTTGTTGAGTAATCCTAACATATGTATATATCTCTAATCAAATTTTGGACAAAAAACGACGTTTCAGCCATTTTGTCCGAAAGGTTGTAAAGGTATGAAGATTTTGAGGAGAGAAATATTAATTTATAGATAAAATGCCAGCTAACAAACCACAGCTGATAATAACTATAGAGCTATCTCAATACTATGCTCAAAGCATAAATTAAGCCAGGAATATAAAGTAGAGCAGTAAGCAATAGTGTAATCCAAAAATCACGGCCAATCCTATCCTGATATATGGCGACACCAACAAAAGGTATTAAGATAGCAAATACAATCGCCGCAGTTTTGTGATCACCCTCATCTACGTCAAGTTTCAACGAACGTTGTATCATTTTTTGCTTGAACTTTGATATACGCTTGTGTTCTTTTTTCTTCACCTGTGGCAACTGTTCTTGCCTTATTGAACTAGCCTTTTCTTGTATAGGAATTCCTGCAAAAAGCTGTGGAGTTGCAATACAAAAGAATATTGCACTAGCCATGAAACGAACTAGGAATTTTTTCATAGGCATAAATTTAAGGTAGGAAAAGCAAATGCTAACTATGAAACAAGAAATAAATATTACTTTAGTTTCGGTGAAAACATTATATCTATTGTTTGGTCTTTGTTTCTTGGCAGTAAAAGCTCATGCCAGTCAGATGGAACGGTATATAGGTTGGTTAAAAATTGATGGTAAGGAAATTGCATTTTCTTTAAACTTCCGTATTACAAAAAACAACGTTATTTCTGGAACTTCTCTAACGGCCAAGGGCACAAAAGATGAAACTAAATGTAAAATCAAAGGAGTCTATAACAAAAAAAACAACTCTATTTTCTTTTACGAAACAGTAGTATTGAGTAGTAAGGCAACATACGAAAATCTAAACTTTTGTTTGCTTGTAGGCAATCTTAAACGGAAAGAAACTAAAAAAGAAATTCAATATACTGGTAAAATTGCTGGATATGTAAGAGGAACGAAAAGAATTTGCGCTCAAGGTCGTATCCACTTGTTAAAGAAAAAGACAGAAAAAAAAGTACAGAAAAAGTCAATCCAATCTAATATCGGTAACAATGAAGTGGACACGCTTATAAGTCATATAGCCAGTAAAAAAATCATCATCTATCCTTGGAAAACGAAACATCTCACCTTAAAATTTTGGGATAATATTCAAGCGGATGGCGATCGAATTGATATTTACCTCGATGGGAAAAAGATTGTTTCGAACTATGAGTTGAGCCAAACAAAAAAATCAATCCCTTTAGTGCTAGATAGGGAAGAACATATACTAAAAATTGTTGCGCTTAATGAGGGCAAAGCAGCTCCCAATACTTCTACATTCTTATTACAATCTTTTGATGCAAGCAGAAAAATAATCGCCCATATCAAAAAGGGTGAAAAGATCTATATCAAGTTAAAAAAATAATCCTTAGCCGTTCGATAACCAAACAGCTAAAATAACGACCAATAAGAGGACTAAAGCGAAAAAGACACCCCCCAAGATAATACCAGCAATTCCTAACCCGCGCATACGCTGTTTTTTCTTTAGTCCTATAATTCCAAGTACAATAGCTGCAATCCCCATAGGAACCGCTACAAAAATAGACCCTGCAATTATGGCAAGGAAAGCTGCCAAACCAGTACCAAAGGACAACCAATTGAATAACGACTTCTTAGATGTCTCCCCGTCCCGTCTAAGTTTTTTTGTAATCTTCTTAAAGAATGAATTCTTTTTCTTCTCTTTCTTAAGCTTTGGCTGCTTGGAATTTACTTCTTTTTTTACGGGGACTATAGTTTTCTCTGAAATTGGAATCCCAGCATAAGATAACGAAGGCAATAGCAAAGCTGCTAAAAGAACTAAATATATCCTTTTCATATAACTGGTTTGCCCTCTAAGATAAGGAGCTTACTTACTAAACCAATAACTTATTTATTCTTTTTTGCCCAACTATCTCGTAAGCCTACTGCCCGGTTAAAAACTAATGTATTAGCAGTGGAGTCCTGATCTTTAATAAAATACCCCTTTCGTAAGAATTGAAAGTGCTGACCAGCCTCAGCACCGAGCAGTGCTGGTTCAATCTTAGCATTGGAAATAACCTCTAGCGAATTTTCATTTATATATTCCTTGAAATCTCCCTCTTCAGCCATTGGGTTTTCTACTTTAAACAATCTATCATATAGGCGCACTTCGGCATGGTGTGCGTCGGCACAATTTACCCAATGAATAACACCTTTCACTTTAATGCCGCTTGTATCTTCACCACTTTTACTGTCAGGAAAATAATTACAATGTAGTTCGGTTACCCTACCCGTCTCATCTTTTTTAAAATCTACACACTCCAAAATATAAGCATGCTTTAAACGTGTTTTAAGCCCAGGGCCTAACCTAAAGAACTTCTTAGGAGGCTCTTCCATAAAATCATCACGTTCTATAAAAATTTCTCTTGAAAAGTTAAGCGTTCGTTTCCCATCAGCTGCATTCTCCGGATTGTTATCTGCAAATAGCTCCTCAGTTTTACCCTCCTCATAGTTTAGGATGACCACTTTAATTGGATCTAGAACAACCATACGCCTTTGAGCAATTTTATTCAGGTCATCACGCAAACAAAAATCTAATAGACCTATGTCTACGATATTATCTCGCTTGGCGATACCCGTTCGTTCCGAAAAACACTTAATGCTATTAGCTGTATACCCCCTGCGACGCAACCCACTTATCGTAGGCATTCTAGGATCATCCCAACCTGTTACATGCCGCTCTTCTACTAATTGTTTTAATCGCCTTTTACTCATTACCGTATAGGTCATATTACGACGAGCGAACTCAATTTGTCGACTTGGGTAGATTTCTAGTTTTTCAATAAACCAATCGTATGCTGCACGATGTGGTAAAAACTCTAACGTACACAAGGAGTGCGTAACCTTTTCAATGCTATCGCTTTGTCCATGGGCAAAATCATACATGGGATAAATACACCATTCATTACCTGTACGATGATGCTCTACATGCTTGATACGATAAATCAAAGGATCTCGCATAAGCATGTTTGTATGCTCCATATCTATTTTAGCACGCAATACTTTTTCACCGTCCGCATATTTTCCTTCTCGCATTTCAGCGAACAGTTTTAGATTTTCTTCTATAGAGCGAGAACGATACTCATTGGCTACACCAGGTGTTGTAGGAGTTCCTTTTTGTTTTGCCATTTCCTCAGCCGTAGAATCATCAACGTAAGCCAACCCTTTTTCAATAAGTTTAACGGCATAGCCATGAAGTGTTTCGAAATAATCAGAAGTATACAGTTCTTGATCCCACTTGAAACCTAGCCATTTAATATCATTTTTTATGCTTTCTACGAACTCCGTTTCTTCCGTCACTGGATTTGTGTCATCAAATCGAAGGTTACATTTACCATTGTATTTTTCTTTTAAACCAAAGTTCAATACAATACTTGATGCATGCCCAATATGTAAATAACCATTTGGTTCTGGTGGAAAACGAGTTTGAATTGTATCGTGCTTTCCTGATTTTAAATCATCCTCTATAAATTCCTCTATAAAATTGAGTGATTTCTCTTCTGACATAAGGTTGCAAAGGTAAATATCCAATTTCCTTTGTAAGATTAAAAACTAAGAATTAAAAATTAAAAATTGCTCTGTATGGAATAATTTCGCTACTATGCGAGAAATTCAATTTAGAGAAGCCCTGAGAGAAGCTATACGCGAAGAAATGCTTCGAGATGAAGCAGTTTTCCTCATGGGAGAAGAAGTTGCGGAATATAATGGCGCCTATAAGGTTAGCCAGGGCTTGTGGGATGAGTTTGGAGATCGTCGCATCATAGATACACCCATTTCGGAGTTGGGCTTTGCAGCTATAGGAACTGGAGCATCAATGAATGGCACCCGACCCATTGTAGAATTTATGACATGGAACTTTGCCGTACTTGCTTTGGACCAGATTTTGAATCATGCCAGTAAAATGACTGCAATGAGTGGTGGACAGTTTACCTGCCCGATTGTTTTTCGTGGTCCCAATGCATCAGCTGGTCAGTTAGGAGCTCAACATTCGATGGCATTTGAGAGTTGGTATGCAAATATTCCAGGTCTAAAGGTTATTTCTGTTTCAAACCCCTATGATGCAAAAGGCCTTTTGAAAAGTGCTATTCGTGATAATGATCCTGTAGTTTTTATGGAAAGTGAGGTACAGTATGGAGAAAAAGGTCACGTTCCTGAAGAGGAATATTTAATCCCAATTGGTAAGGCCGATATTAAAAAACAGGGTACAGATGTAACAATGGTATCGTTCAATAAAATGATGCATGTTGCCATGGATAGTGCTACTGAACTTGAGAAAGAAGGTATTAGCTGCGAAGTAATTGACTTGCGGACCATTCGCCCACTAGATTGGCAGACCATTTTAGAGTCTGTAAAAAAGACGAACCGCCTTGTTGTGGTTGAAGAGCAATGGCCATTTGGTTCAATAAGTTCTGAAATAGCTTATCGTATCCAAAAAGAAGGTTTCGACTATCTAGATGCACCCGTGCGACGTATCACGACTGCTGATTCCAGCATGCACTATGCTCCAAATTTGGTAAAAGCATTTTTACCATCCATCGAAAAAGTGGTCACTGCGGTTAAGGATGTTATGTACGCGGAGAAATAAAACAACTTAGCGTTCAGCAGATCGCTCCTCTTCGTAATTCGATATTTCCTGTAACAAAGTCGCCTGATCTTTGAGTATATCAAGTTTCGCCTGTAATTCTTGCTCATACGTTTTTATACTTTTTACATTAAATAGCGTGTTTATATGTTTTCCCCTGTTATATCGATCCTCAATTTGACACATGGTTTTAAGGTGCCCTTTCTCTAGAAAAGAAGTTAACCTTCTAAAAAAAAGTACCATCAACAATACAAGCAATATGATAAAACCGAATATTAATAGCATCGACAATTAAAATTGATCTTTACTTTAATAATCAAAGATGCACCGCATTGGTATACTTATAAATACGTCATCTGCCCCATTCTTCTAAGAAGGAGTAAATCGTAACTGAACTTTTAATCCGGGTTGAAGCTGAACAATATCTAATGTCCCTTGAAGGGCTTCTGCCCTGCGACGCATACCAGCGATGCCATAACCATCAGTTACTTTTTCTTGATCAAACCCTTTTCCATTATCCTCAATGGCCACTTCCAACATATCATCTAGATAGCTCACAGCAACTTGAATCTCCGTTGCGTTAGCATGCTTCACGGCATTATTCAGTGCCTCCTGAATGACCCGATATACATCAATTCCTAACTTCGAGTTCATAGAGATATCTGCATCTTCGGGATAATAAAATTTAAACTGAACTCCTTGAATAGATGCTTTAGCCTGGTCGATGAAACGAGTAACGCGATCTTTTAAATCTTGAACCGTAATTTCTTCTTTGTTCATTGCCCAAATAGTATCTCTCAAATCATTAATGGTATCTCTCGTGAATCCTCCGATTGTATCAATTTTGTCAAACATGGGTTGATGCTCAATATCAAACTGCTTTAGATTATCTAAAGATGAAATAATAAACGTTAGCTGAGAACCAATATTATCATGCAGTTCTTTAGAAATTGCCAATCGCTGTTCCTGCAGATTATTTTGGTTTTCAATTTTGATTAAAGCTTGCCTCAACTGATTCTCTTTTACGATTTGTTCATTTCTGGTACGTTGTTGCTTATATACTAAATATCCTATTAGTCCTAATAGTATTGCCAAGCCAAAAGACGATGCAATCAGCATATTTTTCTGTTTAATCTTGGCTTGACTTTTCTGAAGCGCTAGCTCCTTTTTCTGCGTTTCATATTTCGTTTCTAACTCCTGCAGAGCTTCAGCAGTAGATTCTTTAAATTTAGAAGAGGTTTTATCATAGAACCTAAGATTATAGAAGTTCCCTTTTTCAATATCTCCTGTTGCAAAGTAGGCTTGTGCAAGAGTGTTATAGATACCAACTTCTAAAAAGTCCGTAGAACTATCCTTTTTTACTATGGCCAGACATTGTTCACCATAATCAATCACCTTAGAATACTTTTTTTTGCTAAGATACATTTCAGCTAAACCACTTAATGTACTCACTTTTCTATTTGGATTAAACGGCACAGAGCTTGGTCTTTGATAAGATTCTTCATACAATTCTATTGCCTGATCGATCTTATCCCGACTGGCATAAAGACGAGCCAATGCCTCTACAAGTTCGTAATAAAGTAGTTTATCTCGACCAGATTCAGCAATTCTCTTACCTTTTAGAAGTACACGTTCTGCCTCTTTATACTTTTTTAAATTAGTATAGCAAATACCCAGATTATTATAGGATGTTGCTTGGCCCCTCATATTTTCTTTCTCCTTTCGAAGCTTCAAAGCCTTATTATGGTAAGGAATCGCCTTTTCGTACAACTCCATATCTTGATAAATCAAACCAATATTGTTATAAGTTCCGTCGTCGCTTTTGGACGCTCCTTTTTCTCCCTCAGAAAGTTTTAACGACTCGAAATAATAGTCCAGCGCTTCCTTGAACTTTCCTTTATTCCATGAAAACATTCCTAAATTATTAAGCGTATGTTCTTCGTGTATCCTAAAGTTGTTCTTTCGGCTAAACTCGAGGGAACGCTCAAACATAATCTTGGCAGAGTCCGACAATCCGTTTACATCATAAAAAACCCCCTTTACATTTAGAAAGGAATTATAGCCATACTCTTGTCCTTTCTTACTAGCGACTTGTTCTACTTCATTAATCGTTTTTCGTGCTTGCTCTTTATCATTAAAAATGTAAAGCCAAGCCAACTTGTTATATAAATCTATTTTTATAGAATCATTTTTCTCATTCTTGATCAAAAGTTTTAAACTATCCGCCACATGCTTCTGTGCAGAGCATATACTCGAGGACAGCAGAAATAGAAGGAGTAGTCTTCGCATGTACTAGAATTTGATTACGCTAAAATAGATGATTTCTTCGGGATTACATAGTCCTATAAAGAGCAATGGATTTAGAAACGTTTTCTTCTTTTTCCTCGAAGTATAAGCCACAATAAAATGAAAATTGAAAGCACAACGGATACAACTTGTCCCCAGGCTCCAAAACGAACCGATTTTTTAAGGATAGACTTATGCTCATCATTGTCGATTTGGACATCGCTATATTTCGCAACATGGCTCAATAAATTAATGGCAATATCTTTATCTGGCACCGTTGCATGGCAGCTTAAACAAACACCTCTTCTATCAAGCATCACAAGCTCATCCCTATTTAAAGGACGCGAACCGCTAAAGTGATGCCCTACGGTCTGTAACTGATTCCCTTCTTCATCCAAAAAGCGGCTCCAATCCATTTTCAGATTTTTTATTGCATTAAATGTGGTATCAACGTTTTTAGCAAGTACATTACCGTCTGCATCAAGAATATCTTGTACAAAATCTATACTTGGATCAAAATATAATTCACCGTTTTGGATACCATATCCCATCGACTTTGGATTATTGTGACAACTCTCACACTCACGTGCTTTTAATTGTATGGTATGAGGTTGTACTGGTGCTATATCAATACCCAATTGTCCTTCTTCACCTGCTCCTTCAACATTAGGAATCTTAAAAATATGGTTTAACAAAACAGTCTTCCCATCTGCATTTTTCACGGTTACCGTTGTTTGACAACCAGGAATACCCGGTGAAACTCTGTGATCTCCGTTAACAACAAGCGGTGGATCTTCCCACCTCAAATAGGATCGCTGCTCCTTAACTTCACCTCCGGTAATATAATCTGTTATTTTCTTAAGTTCCTCCTTTGGCAGCTGCTCGGGTGTCATTCCATCGCTCTTATGAGCCTGTGCTACGGCTACCCAATCCAATTTTTGTAAATCTTTCGTGTAGTCTATATTGATATGACAACCGTAACATTGAGGTGCCCAAGTAGCATGGCATGCATAACACTCCATTTTATCAATATGCCTTTGGGTTTGCACCATCGCTACCTTCCCCTTCGTGGTTAATCTGTCTTCTTGAGTTAACTTTTTTAACGGATCAAGAATAATTGTTTTTCCCGAGGCAGATTCCAATATAACCTGATTACCTTTTTTTACAAGATGTGGCATGGCGTTTCCTCTTGCTGAAACTAAATAACCATCTTCCCTTTTACTAACGTGACCTTTATAAAGATAGCGAGCAACAGTATCGCTTATACCCCGTGCTTTTCCTGTTTTAGGTGCTTGCCCAGCAATTTCATCGCCATAACCAATAGGCAGCTCCCAAGGAAATGCTTTTGGTGTTCCATGACAGTCAGTACATTCTATTTCTACAGCACCTTGTATAGCTCCTGCTAAATCTCCAAGGCTATGTACATCTCCGCTTGTATGACAATCTTGACAAAGCATCCCTTTGGTAAGATGTACATCAGCCTGAAGATGTATGTAATTCTTTTTATGAATTTTAGGTTCGGTACCACCATTACTCATAAACGGAGATTGATAACTCGTTTCCATCAATCCTTCATAGCTTACACCAATTCTGCGCCCCCGGTTATGACAAGAGGTACAACTTTTTGTTGGCATACCGCTATACTCTTTCTCGTGTACTTTGACTTTGGCATCTCGTGTTGAATGAATAGAGTGAACTAGTGCATGTCCCTTAACGTCTTTTGGAATCATCGGGTCATCTCCTTCATACAAACCTTTATTAGAATAAGGCATATGACATGAGGTACAACCTATTCCTCTAAAGTCGCCATCACTTTGTGAACCTTTTACACCAATATGACAGCGCTGACAATCTTGTCGTAAATAAGTATAAACTGATAAAGCAGGGTTCTCATTCACTTGTTCAGGACTGGGCGCCTCTGGCAACGCCTTCATTTTACCAGGAAAAATCTGTGGTTCAGCTTTTTTCAACTGCTCCATATATTTCTTATAGGTTTCACTTCCGAGGCGCTCGTGTACTTCAAGCTCTTCAGTGGCAACATTAGCTACATTATGCTCATATCCCTGAATCGCTCCAAACCCCCAGGTGGTACCTTGAATTTTACCAGCCTCGGTAAACATTAGCGATGTAAATTGTGTTTTAACTTGTTCCTGATGACAAGTGCCGCAAGTATTGGCATTTATCCATGGGCTTCCAGGATCAGGATAGAATTCTTTAGGCCCTTGATGGGTCTTAAAATATTCTATTGTGCCAATATGAGCAAGTTTTTCATTTTTTGTATTGGGATTCCCTCCATGACATACGACGCAATCATTGTTTTCAATTCCCGCTTTTTCTGCTTCTCGAAAAATTTGTTGCATCATGCCAGAGGAATGATCACGTATAGGTTCTACACCCTCATGACAACTGACACAATTATTACTGCTGTAATCTGGAATGATTTCTTCTCCATTATAGTACTTGATATCCTGCATTTCAGGACATTCAACATTCCGAGTGTCAACACTCGTTGAAGAGGATTCTTTATCTGTTTTAGGGCTACAGTTTGAAACAAAAATCATCAGCCCGCATAGTACTAGGAACAGTCCACATATGTAATACCTCTTTTTCACAGTATGTATTGGCAAGGTAAGAAAATAATACGTGTTCTGTTCTTTGTTCATACTTTTATAAAGTATGGATGTTCCCAGCTTACACCCTAGGACTCAAATTTTGTTTTTCAATTTGATACCATTCTTTGGAGTAACCTTTCTTAACTGGAGTGCTTTTGCCCTGTTTTATGCCTTTTGGTTAGAGACTTTATCCATTGCCTTTATTAATTCAATTGCGATACTGTTTGCTCAGGCCCATGGCTGGTCCTTTCATAACTTAACAAAGTCTATTACTTTTCTACTTGTCCAAATAGGTATTTTGTTCTTCTACTTAATCTTTATAATTGTTTTTTTGGGTCTACAAATTGACTACGGTGACGGTCAGTATAGTTTCATTTCTTATCTCATTCTCATCGAACCATCCTTTCGTTGGTCCGTTCTTACTCTTTTTGGGTTGAAATTAGTTGAGTTTATCTATCTATACTTTTTTAAGAATTTGTTCAGAACGAGTCACCCTTCCGATTTTTATTACGTATTTACGAGTCGCACAATTGTTATTCATATTGTTATCGTTCTTGGATTCTTTAGCTATACATTCCTAAAAACATATATCAACAGCTATGCAGGGGTTTTAGCTTTTACTGGCATTTTCGTTATTACCAAAATAATCTTTGAACTACTTCTGCTAAATGCTCATAAAGGAAAAGTATAACTTATCGAGTATAACCTGCAATATGAAGTATATAGAGCAATAAAATCAATGCCTTAACTTAGGTATTTATCTGAAAGCACATTCAAATGATGCAATTCATGTCCGGCAATAATATATAGAATAGCTCTTACAGACATTGGTAGCTCATTAGCTACTCCTATTCGATCGACACAGGAATCTTCAAACCCTCTAAAAAGAGCAATTGTAGATTTTCTATTGGTTTCATACTCTTCCTTTAACTGCATCTTCGATTTATCATTAGCAAACGATTCCTCCACATACTTATTATGATCATAACCAAGCAATGTATTTTGCTCCCCTCGTGCAAAACTCAAAGCGCGAAATGCAAAGATTCGTTCGGTATCTATGATATGATTTAGTAATTGTTTGATTGTCCACTTACCTTCTTCATAAGCCTGATTTAATTTTTCTTCACTTAAAGAAGAGATCAAATTCAGAACGAAAGTCTGCTGCTTTTTAAGTTGTGCAAGAATATCCTTCGTATTTTTTACTTTAGCTATGTACTGTTCGTAATATGGTGGGTATTCTTTTTCTGTAGGTATTTTACTATATGGCATATTATAATTGTTCTATTTGATAATCTTGTTTTTTCAATAAGTTCAACAAGCCATCCTCACCATACAAATGAAGTGCGCCTACTAAAACAAAAGCTTTTGTGCCATTCTCTAAATAAGACAAAATTTGAGGCATCCAGTTCATATTGCGCTGCACCAACAAGGACTTATAGGTATCGGGATAGTCCTTTTTCATACTTGCAATTTCTTCTTCCATTGGTTTAGCCTTTCCTTTCTTCCAACTCAGAATTAAATCACCCATTTGTTCTGTCATTCCCTCCATATCTTTCAAAGAATATTTTACAAATTCATCCTCTCTTCCTTCACCCATGGTTGTTATGTGGTCTATTTGCGATGTTACACTCTCTAAGTGTTGAACCTCTTTCTTGTCTTCGGCAGCTTTATTCGTAAAAAATATATCCACCCCATCTTGGCCAATACCTGCTTTCCTTAGTTGCATAGCACTTAATGTTGTAATCACTAAACCAGGCTTCATTTTTATAAATGCCCCTATCGGAATACCAAGTTTTTCACTAACGGCTTTAAGCTGTTCGTATACGTCTTGTGACAAAACACTGTCTAAGGTAGTTTGATCTTGATACATCCCTTTTTCCATAACGGTCATCCCAAGATCAGGATTACTTAGTGCCTTTGTATCGGTTTCGAATGTAAGTACATCTGACGCATCGTAGGCATCCATAAACGGTTTAGGTAAAGGATAATCTTCTTTACGAAGCAAATGCACTGTTCCTCCAATAAATATAGATTTTCCATCTTTACTTACCTTCCATAAGGATGTGGACCCTTTGGAAGTCGTGGCATTTTTCTTCTGCGCTATACATTCAGTTAATCCGAAAACAAAAGAGGTGGCCAGAGCAGCGTAAATAATTTTTCTCATGCTGTTTAAATATAGTCAAATGATATACCAAGTTTACTATAAAAAGCTTAAAGCAGCCAAATGATGATAAATGTACCTTTAGGTATGACGGATTGTCTTAATCTCGCTTCTCAAAACTGCAAAACGTAAAGTTCTGTATGGTATCAAAGGGTGTATTATGGTCAAGATGCTGACAAGAAAGACAAATGAACTGACTCGAGAATCTTTCTTGTAATTCTTGCCGTGAGTATTGTTTTACATGGATTCCAGAACACTTGGCAGGCCCTATTTCAGAAAATGTTCCTATAACCACTTTAGCACCGCTAGAAACATTTTCATTCAAATTAGTACAATAGGACTCAATGTCAGATTCTGCTGTAAGAAAATGAAAGGCTGCTCGATCAAACCAAAAATCATAAAGTACTTCACTCTTAAAGTTTACTACATCTGCGACAATCCAATTTACCTGATTGGCAACTTCACCAAGTCTTTTCTTTGCCCTAAGCAAAGCGTTTTCAGAAATGTCAAGTACTGATACATTTTTATATCCATGGGCGACTAAGTAATCAATAAAGAAACTATCTCCTCCTCCTATATCAATAATGGCATCCTCCTTTGAAATATTCAATGCTTTCAAATAGTTGATTGCCGTTGTAGGTACTTCTTGATACCAACTTACTTCCTCTAGTTTTTTTGTGCTATAAATATTCTCCCAATGGTCTTTTCTATTCATGCGTAGTATTCTTGAAACTCAAAACTAATGTTGTTTTTGTAAATGTTTCTATCTCACATTCAATCGGAACGGTCTATATGATTAACTTAGCTGAACGGTGGAAATCTATAATCACTTTATTGATAAACTTGAAGATGATGCTCTCAAGGATATTTGCCATACCCTGAATAAGGAGATTTTGACGTTTCCTCATCTAAAAATCCTAAAAAAATTCAACCTACCTTTCTTTTATGGTAAAACATGGATTTGCTATTTAAATCTTATAAAAAAGAAGGAAATAGAATTGTGCTTCGTACGTGGACGAGAACTTCAATCGAAAGAATTGCTTGACTTTAAAAAGCGAAGTATGATAGGCGGACTGACTTATCGAACAATAGATGATATAGATTTTGGCGTGCTCAAACTTCTTCTAGAAGAGGCTGTCGCACTTGATAATAACAAGCCCTATACTTTCGTTAAGAGAAAGAAGAAATAATAGGCACATTACTATAAATTAGCAATATGAAAATTCATTACTATGGCCATTCTTGCTTCTCCATTACTGAGAATGGAAAAACTATTCTTTTCGACCCGTTCATCACTGGAAATCCTAAAATAACAAATCCTGACATCACAAAATTGCATTGTGATTATATCCTACTTTCTCATGGACATGTAGATCATATTATAGATTGTGAAGCCATTGCAAAGCGAACAGGTGCTAAGGTTATTTGTTCTTGGGAGATTCATGAGTGGCTTAATAAGAAAGGTATTGAAAATACACATCCGATGAATACAGGTGGAAGTTGGAATTTTGAAGACTTCCAGGTAAAATGTGTTGTTGCACAACATAGTAGCGGTTTACCTGATGGTAGTTATGGTGGAAACCCTATGGGTTTTCTCATTAGCATAGGCTCAAAAACGATTTATTTCTCAGGTGATACTGCACTCACTTTAGATATGCAATTAATACCTACTTGGGCTATTATAGATTGTGCTATTCTACCGATTGGAGACAACTTTACCATGGGACCAAAAGACGCGGCTCGCGCTGCTGAAATGGTACAAACTCAGAAAGTGATTGGTGTACATTACGACACATTTGGCTTTATAGAGATAGACCACGAAGAAGCTACAGCAATCTTTAATGAAAGGAATATCGACCTTATCCTTATGGATTTTGATACAACATTAGATCTTTAGATCATTATCGCGGCATCGGCAAAACTGAAGTAATCATTATGCCCAATAATGATGTGATCGACACATTTTAAATCCAATAATTTAGCACCTTCAATTAGCTTCTTCGTAATGTTTCGATCTGCCCTACTTGGGTTAACACTGCCACTTGGGTGATTATGTGATATAATTATTTGTGCAGTATTCTTAATCTCTAAAGCTTTTCTGAATATAATGCGAGGATCTACCACGGTTGCTGTTAGGCCACCTGTACTTATAGAGACCACTGAAAGCAACCTATTTGTTTGATCTAAAAAAACAGCATAACAATGTTCTCTTGATAAATCAGAGTAAAACGGAATCAGGACTTCAAAAGCATCTCGACTAGTTGCAATACTCTTACGATTTAATGCAACCGCAAGCTTTCCTCTTCTACCTAACTCAATCGCGGCAAGCAATGTAACGGCCTTTTTAGGCCCAAGCCCTCGAACCTCTTTCAACTGATGATAATCCATTTGCTCAAAACCCAATAAATCTTGCCCGGCCAGGGTCAAGATTTCTTTAGCTATATCCAAGGCCGATCTATTCCGTGTTCCAGTATTAATTAAAATCGCTAATAACTCTGCATTGGTAAGTGCCTTACCACCTTTCTCTAAAAGTTTCTCTCGAGGTTTGTCCTCAGTTGCCCATTCCTTAATACTAATATGTTGTTTCTCTATTGCCAAATACTAATCCAAAGATACCAAATACTCACTCAAAACGTCAAATACTCAATGTAGTTAATATTTAAACTGTTTGTACCGCACTTTTACACGTAGTAGGTTATTTATGTGACTTTTTCAAAAAAGAAAACCCTCCTTTCTAGGAGGGTTTTCTATGTTTAAGCGTTTTCCTTTAACAAATGGACAATGTTCGGATAGCTACTCTCTAGCTTTTCTTGCACTAGATCAGGCGCTACCCAAACCGACTGGGTTATATCTTCTTCTGCTTGAGGTATTAGGTCCTGTGTTATCGCCTTCATCTCAAACCATTTCGTTTGTTTTAAAATCCATTGATTTTTCATATTGTAGATATGATAGGTTGATTTGACAAACCGCTTTAAAAAAACCTCCCTCAAACCGGTCTCCTCGCGCACTTCACGTAGAGAACAGGATTCGATATCTTCTCCATCGTCCAACTTTCCTTTAGGCAAATCCCATTTACCTAATCGCTCAATCATAAGAAGCGCACCCTCATCATTTCTTACAATACCGCCGCCGGCTTGTAGGAATTTGAACTCATCAATAATGCTAGGAAACAAACTCTGAATAAGCCCCTCTACTACCAGTATATCGAATGAAGACTGTGTAAACAACAGAAAGTGTTGTTTAAAACTCAACAGATTTTGATCTCTTATAACCCATGCATTCTTTAAATTATATTCTGCAATAAGCTTCTGAGCATTTTGCGCAATAAAAACACACTGCTCATTATAATATATCCTGATATTATCTTCCATTTATCAAATTATCAAATTAGGTTTGCGCTGTGCAAAGAGAACAACGTATAGCCGAGAAATTATTACAAATTAAAGCAGTAAAACTACAACCTCAACATCCATTTACTTGGGCCAGTGGTTGGAAAAGTCCTATTTACTGTGACAACCGTAAAATTCTTTCATACCCCCATATACGTGATTTTGTAAAAAGTGAGCTATCCAATATGGTTTTTACGGAGTTTCCTGAAGCTGAAGTGATCGCAGGTGTTGCTACTGCTGGAATTCCACATGGTGCTTTAGTAGCAGATTTATTAAAAATGCCATTCGTTTATGTCCGTTCAAAGCCTAAGGCTCATGGCATGGGAAATCAAATAGAGGGGCATCTTGAGGCGGGTAAAAAAGTGCTGGTCATTGAAGATCTTATCTCCACAGGAAAAAGTAGTATGGAAGCTATTGTTGCTCTGCGTGAAGCTGGTGCTCAAATTGAAGGTCTCTGCTCTGTATTCAATTATGGTTTTGATATTTCCAAAGAGCTTTTTGAGAAAGAACAAATTCCAATGCACAGTCTTAGTAATTATAACGCTTTGTTAGAAGTGGCTCTAACACAAAAAGTAATTGAAGCTAGCGACATGGAAGTATTACAAACATGGAGAGAGCAACCAAGCGAATGGGGCAAATAATTATTTGCTAGAATATTCTGCTAATCGGAACCCAAGCTGACCATCATTCCAACAAGGTTCAATCAAAAAGGTAAACAGAACAACCAAACTTAACAGCAAGATAGCTATAATCATTTTTGATTTCCGAGACTTTATCATAAATAAATTGACGCAAGTAAACTAAAGAGTTTACTATCCTATTTTAATCCATTCTTTACCAAATCCTTCACGGCACTCATCGGGATGCGTTCTTGTTTCATTGAATCTCGGTGACGAATCGTTACGGTATTGTCCTCTAAAGTGTCAAAATCAATCGTCACACAAAACGGAGTTCCTAAAGCATCTTGAATTCTGTAGCGTTTACCAATTGCATTTTTTTCTTCATAAAAACAGTTAAATTCTTCTTGACATTCCGCCAAAAGCTCTTTTGCCTTTTCAGGGAGACCTTTTTTCTTTATTAACGGAAGGATCGCCAGTTTAATAGGCGCTAACTTGGCTGGAATACGTAATACTTTTCGACTATCTTTCTTTTCTTCTGTACTCAGATCTTCTTCCGCATATGCTTCGCTTAATACCATAAGAACTGTTCTGTCTAAACCGATCGATGTTTCTATGACGTAAGGAATGTAATTGCCAAAAGGTTTGCCCGTCTCCGGGTCAATGTCGTTATCGAAATATTGTTGTTTCTTTTTACTAAACTCCTGATGCTGCTTTAAATCAAAATCTGTGCGCGAATGGATTCCTTCGACTTCCTTAAATCCAAATGGAAACTCATACTCAATATCACAAGCGGCATCTGCATAATGCGCTAATTTGACATGATCGTGGAAACGAGACTTTTCAGCCGGTATACCTAAATCTCTATGCCATTGATTTCTTTTTTCTTTCCAATATTCGTACCACTCCTTTTGAGTTCCAGGGCGAACAAAAAACTGCATTTCCATTTGCTCAAACTCGCGCATTCTAAAAATAAACTGACGAGCCACAATTTCATTCCGGAATGCCTTACCCGTTTGGGCAATTCCAAAAGGAATTTTTTGACGTGCCGTCTTTTGCACGTTTAAGAAATTTACAAAGATCCCTTGTGCTGTTTCAGGACGTAGGTAGATCTCATTAGAATCCTCGGCAACGGAGCCTACCTGTGTTCCAAACATTAAGTTGAACTGTCTGATATCGGTCCAATTAGATGTCTCACTAACGGGACATTTAATCTCGTAATTTTCTATGAGTTTTTTTAAAGCCTCAAAGTCATCTGCCTCTAATAGCGTTTCCATTTCAGCAAGTAGATTGTTAGCCTTTTCCTTTTCACCTGCGGCTACAAGTTCATCTGCTCTTTGTTCTAGCAAATGGTCTACACGATAACGCTTTTTACTATCCTTATTATCAATTAAGGGATCAGAGAAGCTATCAACATGCCCACTGGCTTTCCAAGTTGTTGGATGCATGAAAATCGAAGCGTCAATACCCACAATATTTTGGTTTTGATACACCATGGTTTTCCACCACCACTCTCTGATATTCTTCTTTAGTTCTACTCCCCAAGGACCATAGTCGTATACGGCTTGTAACCCATCATATATCTCACTGGATTGAAAAATAAAACCGTATTCCTTGCAATGCGCTATTAAAGATTGCCACTTATTCGTTTCCGCCATAGTGCGGCAAAAGTAAATATTTGAAATACAAATGCATTGGAATCTATAAAAAAAGCCTCGAATAAGTTCGAGGCTTTCCTTTGTTCAGAAATAATTCTATTCAACGCCGTGCATCAACTTCTTGATTGGTTTGTTCATAATAATTACTAATGCACCAATTCCAAGTAGGACATAGGCCAATACGGCAAAGACATCGGTATATTTTGCTAATCCATCGGCTGCGGATAGCACTTCGCCTCCGTGTCCACCTGTCATCGAAGCAATGATCCCCCCAAGATAATTAGCCATTGCAAAGCTCAAGAACCAAGCCCCCATTGCTGTACCGGCAATATTTTTAGGAGCCATTTTAGTAACCATTGAAAGACCTATTGGTGAAATAAACAACTCACCTGTAGTATGTAATAAGTATAATAATACAACCGTAATTAAAGGAACCTGAAAGGCCTCATTTACAAACGGAAGCATCGCTTTTGTAACCAAAAAACCAGCGGCAATCTGGAAGAAAGCCAATCCAAACTTTACTGGGATACTAGGATTCTTACCGATCTTAGAGAGTTTGACCCACAATACTGAGAAAAGTGAACCAAAAATTACAATAAACAATGGATTAAAAAACTGTGTCATAGAAGCTGGCATTTCCCACCCCCCTATCATTCTATCTACATTTTTATCGGCAAACAAGGTTAGCGAAGTTCCTGCCTGCTCGAAACAAGCCCAAAAAACAATATTGACTAACATTAAGATCACTAATGCAATCATTCTATCTTTCCATACGGGAGATTTACCGCCACTCTCAGCTAACATCTCAGAATCTGCCTTTACACCAGCCATGATAAGTTGAGCACAAATCAATACAAAAAGGCCTAAAAGTAATATTCCGAGAACGGTGCTCAATTTTATTAAAACGTAACACAAAGGAATTAAAAGCAAGGAACCTAAAGTAATTGTTTGCACCCAGTTTAAAGGACCGAACGCTTTCTTCAGACCGGCCTCATGAATATCGACACCTGGTGCACGCGAGAAATTCTTTCTCCCCAACCAGAAAATTAAAAATCCTGCGAGCATTCCAAGACCAGCTAACCCAAAACCATATTTAAACCCATATGTTTCACCAACATAAGCAACAACTGTCGTTGCTAAAAAAGCACCAATATTAATACCGATATAGAAAATAGTAAAACCAGAATCTCGTCTGGGATCACCATCTTTATAGAGCTTACCAACAATAGTAGAAATATTTGCCTTGAAATAACCGTTTCCTACAATCAAGGCACCCATACCTATTAAAAGCATAGACTCAGTACCTCCCAAAATAAGAAACTCTCCTATCGCCATCATAATCGCACCAAAAAGTACTGCATACCGATAACCTAGATATTTATCAGCCATACGTCCACCCAGAATAGGTGCTGCATAAACCAAAGCCGTATATCCACCATAAATTAGAGATGCTTCCGCATCACCTTGCATTAATGACTTTACTAAATAAAGGGTCAATAAGGTACGCATCCCATAATAACAGAAACGCTCCCACATTTCCGAAAAGAATAGGGTCATCAGACCTTTAGGATGCCCACTTGCTTGCTCTGGCCATTGATCGTCCTTGTGTTCTTCTAGTATTGGTTCTTGACTCATATAATTTTATTTGAAAGCGTTAAATTAACATAATTTATCTGCGCAAAGAGCATTTCGCTTGGTTTTTTAGACATCGTGCTATGGTAAATAATCAAGAACACCTCTATAATTAACATAGAGAGGCATTCCAGCATTGATGCTACTTCTATTTTTGTCTTATGAAAAATCTAATACTCAGTCTTTTGATATTACTTTTTTTTATTGAGGCGAAAGCCACCTATACACATTGGGTTTTTGAAGGAGCTGGGATTCGAGGGATCGCATATGTTGGGGCCATTAAGGAATTAGACAAGAAACATTATTTAGATTCTTTAGAAGTGGTCGGTGGAACAAGTGCAGGGTCAATTACGGCTTGTCTTCTTTCCTTAGGGTTTACACCCGAAGAAATGGAAACCGAATTGCAAACGCTTAATTTCAGAAAATTTAATGATAACAGGATACCGTTATTCAGTGGCCTTCGAAATATTACTAAATATTATGGCTGGTATAAAGGAGATGCTTTCGAAAAATGGATCCGAAAACTGATCAAAACCAAAACACAGAACCCGAATATCACGTTCAAGGACCTTCATGATAACCAACGTTATAAAGATTTATACATTATGGGTGCTTCTATAAATAACCAACGAAGTATCAATTTTAATTATAAAACATACCCGAATATGCAAATTGCTACAGCCGTAAGGATTAGCATGTCTATACCGTACTACTTTAAACCCGTTATTATTAACGCCACTGGACAACGCCTTTTTGAAAAACCTCGATCTGGACGTTATGACCTTTGTGTTGATGCGGGCATTACCAGTAATTTGCCCATCGAACTTTTCGATGTCCCAGAAGAAAATATTCTAGGGTTCCAAATAGTTCGTTCTGAACAGATGAAATATGATGCTACAAAAAAAATCGCTCCTTACAATAACATAAGAGGGATTGGAAGCTTTATAAAGGCCGTATACAATCTTACCAAAGAAAGTCGACAAAACTTAAAGCTAGCCAATTATAAGCAAGTGAAACTCATCAATATTTCTGATGGTGATGTTGGACCCAGAATAAGAAAATTAAAAAAACAAACGGTGGAATTACTGCTAAATAATGGCACCCAAGCAGCAAAACAACTTACAAAATAAAAATTACCACGATTTACTTTAGTCGTGCCAGATGCTCTTTAATCTTCTCAATACGATTTGCTGGACTGGGGTGTGTACTCATAAATTCACTTCGATTTGACCCTCCACTTGCCTCAGCGAGTATCTTCATTACAGCTAATGATGCTCGGGCATCATATCCTGCCTCATGACAGTATTTAACTCCGTACTCATCACTTTCTAGTTCATCATCACGGCCATATTTCATATTCATCATCTGACCTACATAATTGGCTATCTCGGCACCACTCATGTTACCACTTCCCATAGCAACCCCTTGTACAATACCATTCAACAAACCTTTCTGTGCCATTTGCTCTGCAGAATGCCTATGAATAACATGAGCAATTTCATGTCCTAAGACCGATGCCACCTCATCTTCTGATTTTAATTTAGAAAGCATAGCCGCGGTAATAAAGATTTGACCACCAGGTAAGGCGAATGCATTTATGGTTCGATCATCTGCCAATACATGAAAATTAAACTGATAAGGAGACTGCTTGGCATGTGTACTATTTACAATACGCTGCCCAATCGAACGAATCTTTAATTGCACATTCTCATCTGGATATAATCCGCCAAACTGAGCTGCCATCTGCGGTGCTGACTGTAAGCCCATAGCAACTTCCTCCTGAGGGGTTAAGCTAACCCGTTGCTTTTCTCCTGTAACAGGATTCACCTGTGATTTCATATAATAGGACACCACCGAAAAGAGAATAAACCCTCCCATAATCAGTAAGCGAACTGGAAATTTTCTTTTCTGTCTCATTATTTTTTTGCTTTTTCTTCAATAAAATCTTTTACCAAATAAATACCCAGTAGGATAAATGCTGCACCTGCTCCCAAAATATACATGCCATAAGAAATCGCGATAGAGATTGCTCCTGTAGTCCAGAGTGCGACCATATTAGAAAATTCCGGTCTACCATCATTTTCAATGACCGATATTCTGGAGGATAAAACAGCCAACCCAATTATTACGGAAGCCAAAATATAGACTTGTTGTTCGCTCGAGAAAAAATGCATGGATAACAAAATCAACAAAGAAGTTCCTAAGGCAATTGTAGAGTATGTGCGCACTCCTGCAATTTTTCCATTTTGGTGTCGCTCTAAACCAATGCATAGACCAATAAAAGTTGCAATTGCAACTCGACCTATTATAACCAATTCGGGCATAGTAGTAGTTAAGCTCATTTATTTAGTGAATTTTCATACAAGGTAATAAAATTAACGGAAGAATACTAAACCGCTTCGGCCTGAAAAAAGTTGAAACCTTTACAGTTTCTTCATACTTAGGTTGCGCTGCTCTTCGTATATTCGTATACCCTCAAAATTGGGAGGTACCATGCGGCATATTTTATTCATTATATTACTAAGCAGCATTGCGCATACGATTCTTGCTCAAGATCAGTTACAATCTGAACGACTCAATCAGGGTGCTACATCTCAGGTTCTAAAAAAAGGTATTTGGCAGATAGAAAGTGGTTTCTTCTATCAAGGAACTTCACGAGGTTATTTTAATCAATATTATTTACAAGCTCCTAAACTTCAACAGCGATATGGCTTAGTTAAAAATGTCGAACTTAGATTAGCCATTAGTGGCGGGAATTATTTTGCACGAAATAATGGATCTTACACTGCGAACTACTACTTAAGTGGTTTTGAAGCCCCAGTGGTGGGTACAAAAGTACATGTGTTGAAGCAAAAAAAGCTGATTCCTCAAATTGCAATACTGGCTGAAGCAACATGGCACCCTCTGGCATCTTCTCTTTTTAAGAGCCCAAGAGTAAAGCCTAATCTACAATTACTTCTATCTAATAATATAAATGAGAAGTTAGTTGTCGGATATAATATAGGAAGTTTCTGGAATGACTATTTTCACTATACTTATGCCTTTTATATTCAAAAACAGTGGGGTAAAAGACTTTTAACCAATATTGAATATGCTGGTTATGCCACAAAGCCTAATGAGATGCGTGCGAACACAAACCGCAACTTCTACGGAAGTATAGGATATTATATTAGTGATCGGGTACTTGGAGATGTAGGAATTGGGCGAGGTGTTCAAAATGATCCGGATTTCTTTTTCAAAACCGGACTCAGTTTTGTATTGAAGAAATAAAGATTAAAATTTAATAATAATCCCTTTCCCGAATCGGTTTTCTTTATCAATCAACTCGCTAATCTTATTCATCTTCAAATCAATATACTTTAAGTTCTTCGGTAGTTTTATATCACGTGGTAACTTTTTGATATCATTATTATTGAGATACAAATTTTCCAAATAATTTAATTTGAAAATATTCTTAGGAAAGGTACTTAAGTGATCATTTTCAAGATGCAAGGAACGCAATTTTGGGAGTACGTTTAATACTGTTATGGATTGTTCAACGTTTAGGTTAACTTCATTGTTAAGGTAAATTTCTTCAAGACTGGTTAGTTTCTTGATATACCAAGGTAATGTTTCAATATTATTGTTACTAAGATCAAGTGATCGCAACTTGCTTAGGTAGATGATTCCATGAGGTACTTCAGTCAAATTATTGTTCCTTAGGCTAAGCGTTTCAATATTGCATAGTTTTTTGAACTGCTCATCCGTTATTTTAATTTGTTGGTTGCTAAGATCAAGATGTTTAACCTTGTCTGCTTGTTTCAATGCCGCACTCAAATCGCTAAAAACTACTATATCAACGGACTGCATGTCTTTCTGGCTAAAGACGTTCTCACTAAAAATAATTAGAAAAAAACATGCTGATAAAAAATATTTCATAACCTAAGTGTTTTAAAAGCCCTCGAACAAGTATAAAGGTAGGACTTAACTGCACTTATCAGCTCAAAAGAATATTGATAAAGATTATATACAATATAAGCAGGTAAGGAATGTGCTATGAAATTTGCTTGGGCTTATCAAACCATGCTAACAAAATAGGCAACAAAGTTAAGTTGGCAATCATAGCCCACAACAAGGTCATAGAGGTTAGTAGACCTAAGAAACGGGTTCCATCGAATTGAGAAAAAAGGAAGACGACAAAGCCTACTGCCAATATAAACGAAGTAAATAAAATGCTGATCCCAGTTTCCTGAATAGTATGCCGAACGGTTTCTCCAACATTATAGTTGAACGCCGGCAAGTCCTGACGATAATTTACAATAAAACGAATGGTAACATCAATTGCAATACCCAAGGCGATACTAAAGACTAACACTGTTGAAGGTTTTAGCGGAATATTAAACCACCCCATAATTCCGGCAGTCATAGCCAGCGGTACTGTATTCACAACCAAGGCTATTAAAACTGTTCTCCAAGACTTAAACAAAAAGAACATACATATGAAGATCATCCCAAGAGCCAATAGGATACTATCTCGAAGACTATTAATAATAAAACGACTTCCCTCCAGAAAAACGACACTGGTTCCTGTAAATGAAACATCGTATTTTTCTGGATCGAAGATATCATCTGCGTTCTTGCGTACTACATTCAAAAGTTCAGGAAGTTTTTTAGATCCTACATCGGCAATATTGATACTAATCCTAGCCAATTTTTTATCTTCATCAACAAACGACTTTATCAGTTGACCCATCTCTCCCTGATTCTTATCTGGTTTCATTTGTAGATAAGGTGCAACAAAGGAAACATCATATACATTGGGTATAGCATAGTTTAAGCTGTCTCCATCGTAATAAGCCTGCTTGGCAAACTTTAGTAATTCTATGTAAGAGAGTGGCTTACCAAACTCAGTAATTTCACCTAGCGATTGAACCAACTCATTGATTTTACTCATGCTACCCAAACTTGTGATCTTATTTTTCTTCTTTGCATCAATCAAAATTTCCAAGGGCATAATACCGGTGAATTCGTTCTCAAAAAACTTAAGGTCTTTATAAATACGATTTTCCTTTGGTAAGTCATCTACAATATGGCCCTTTTGTTCTAAGCGAAGTAGTCCTACAACTGAGACGATTATAACCAACCCAGCGACTAGACTTATTATTTTTTTATGATCAAAGCTCCACCGTTCTATGCGTTCCAACCATTTAGATATATACTTGTTATCGAGATATTTCGTGTGACGGGATTTGGGTTCCTTGAGGTAAGAAAAGATTGCTGGTAACGCAAACAATGATATTATAAATACAGATAAAATACTCAATCCTGCAACTAAACCAAACTCTTTTAAGATCTTACTATATGTAAAATAAAATACTCCAAAACCTATCATGGTCGTAAGGTTTGTGAATAAAGTTACGATACCCATGCGCTCAACCATTCTCTTTATCGCACTGGTCTTCTCTCCAGTAATCGCATACTCGGAATGATATTTATTCAAAAAATAAATACAATTGGGCAACCCAATAACGACAATTAAGGGTGGCAACAGAGCGGTTAGCAGTGTTATTTTATAACCACACATTACTAAGATGGCTACCGACCAAATCACCCCCATGATCACCACAGCCATAGAATAAAGCACAGCCATTATAGATCGAAAGAAAAGTAGTAAAACTAAAGAGGTAAAAGCCAGTGAGATAATTAGAATAAATCTCATTTCCTTCTTTACAGCTTCAGCAAACCTTGTTCGAATATAGGGTAAACCAGAGTAGTGCAGCTTCGTACCTGATGCTTTACTGAACGTTTCACTCAGAGCTTCAATTTTATTTACAAGCGCAATTCGCTTAGGAGAATTAACAATCTCGGGCTTTAAATAAATAGCCGTAAGATAGGAATTTGAACTTGGGTTGTATAAAAGATGTTTGTAGAATGGTAAATTTAAAAAAGTAGCTTTTGCCGCAGCATCAACTCCTTCTTCAAAAATCTCGTAGGTATTAAGTGAAGCCTTGTTCTCTGTTGTCGATTTCTTAATATTGATCGCATCGGCAATACTCAATATATTATCGACTCCGTCAATATTCTTTACTGCTTTGGACCACGCCTTGAACTGTTCAAAGAATTTACTTTCAAAGAACCGTTCTTTTCTAAATCCTACTACGAGCATCGTTCCGTCTTGGCCAAACTGTTCTTTGAATTTTTGATAATCCTGATACTTCTGGCTTGAAGTAGGAATGGCATTATTAAATTCATAACTCATTTTTACCTGAGAAGCTTTAAAGGCCATGAAAATGGTAATAACCAGAAGCCCTATCAAAACAAGAAGCCTATAACGAAGAATAAAATCAGCTAATTTCTGCCACATTGGCGGCAAATATACGGATATACATAAGTATGTAAAATTCTATACAGGTCATACTACAGGCCGCTTTTTTTCGTTAGCTTTGGGAACGTATATGAAATACACCTTTTTATCATTTCTACTGCTATTTACCTTAGGCATGAACGCTCAAGATGCGCCTATAGGTCAGTGGACTACTCACTTCTCATTTGGCGGAGCTACCAGCGTAGCGTATGACGGTGAAGAGTATATTTATTGCGCAGATAGAAGTCTGTATCGATATTCTTTAAAAGAAAATTCATTTGATCAATACTCGAAAGTGAATGGCCTAAGTGATATCAGCATTCAACTCATTCGATATAATCAAACCGAAGACTACCTTATTATTATCTATGAAAATGGGAATATAGACCTACTTATTGATAATAATTTTATCAACCTGCCTGATATCAAAAATTTAAATACGGGAGGAAGTAAAAATATTAATGATGTATACTTTTATAACAAACTTGTATACCTATCAACAGATTTTGGAATTGTCGTTTTAAATCCAGCTCGAAAAGAGATCAAGGAAACATATGTTTTACAGGATGCAACAACTATTGCTAAAATTAATTCGTTTACAAATTACAAGGGACAATTTTTGGCATCATCAGACTTGGGTTTATTTTCAATTGATGAGAACGCAAATGTTTTACAAGACTTTACAAAATGGACCCTGTTGTCTGGATTAAAATTCTCTAAAATTGCGAGTCACCCTACGGATTATATTTTTGCTTCGACGGATACGCTCATGCTCTTTTCTACTAGCCCACTTATTTCTAATTGGGATACAATAGGAATTACAACAGATCCATCTATTAGAATAGTTTTAGGAACACAAGAAGCTTACTTTGTTGAGAATGGAACTACTTCGAAAAAAGTTCACACATTCGACTTTCAAGGAACACCTGTAGAAGTATACTTCATAGGTTTAAATGCATTGGATGTAGCAGAAACAAATACAACATTTTATATTGCTGATGGTTTTGCTGGTCTCACTCATATAACCAGCCCAGTAAACAGACAACCTATTTTTCCTGAAGGACCTTATTCAAATTCGGCCTTTAACCTTTCTATTAAAAATAATGACCTATTTATTAGTGGAGGAGGTCACACATCTTGGCTCGGAAACTCAAAACGTGATGGGGTTTCCCGATACAACTATACAAGTTGGCAAGCTTATAATCAATTTGATAATATTCCAGCTATGGATAGTGTCGTAGATATTTTAGATGTAACACTGGATTCAAGAAATAATCATCTATTCCTAGCCTCATATAGCGGAGGGCTTTTGGAAATAGCTCCTGATAACTCTACAACTGTATATAAGCAAAATACTGGCCTGCAACCTTTTGGTGGGACCTATAGAATTGCGGATTTACAGTTTGATGATCAAAATAACTTATGGATGTCAAATTATGGCTCCAATGCATCTTTGGTTGTTCGCAAAGCCGATGGGACTTGGCAGTCCTATATCATGCCTTATGCAACTGGTACTCCTGAAAAAACAGCCTCGCAAATCTTAATTGATGATCATAATCAAAAATGGATGGTTGCACCTCGTAATGTTGGCTTGTTTGTATTTGACGATAATGGAACATTAGACAATAAGACCGATGATAAATCCACTCGCCTTGGACAAGGTGCAGGAAATGGAAATCTGCCCAATAATAATATCAATTGTATCGCAAAGGATAAAGATGGTGCTATCTGGGTAGGGACCAACGACGGTATTGGAATCTTTAATTGTCCAGGATCAGTTTTAACCTCTGGTTGTGATGCTGAACTACGGATCGTACAGTATGATGCAAATGCTGGACTTCTTTTTCAAAACGAAAACGTAAGAACTATTGCGGTAGATGGTGCTAATAATAAGTGGATTGGTACAGGCAATGGTATTTGGCAAATAAGTGAAGATGCAGAAACAATCCTTAAACGATTTACTGTTGACAATAGTCCGCTTCCTTCAAATGATATAACAAAGATTGTTGTGCACCCTAAAACGGGTGATGTTTTCATTGGGACAGCAGCTGGCCTCATCTCTTATCGATCTGAAGCGACTGAGGGCAACTCAACAAGTGAGAATATTTTAGTCTATCCGAACCCTGTACCCAGCGGTTACGCTGGTACCATCGCGATTAAAGGACTTACGGCAAATGCTGATGTTCGAATAACAGATGTGTCTGGCCATTTGGTTTATAGAACAAAAGCGCAAGGCGGACAGGCAGTTTGGAATGGGCAAACGTATACTGGTCAACGTCCAGTATCTGGGGTCTACTATGTTTTCGTAACGGATAAAGAAGGAAAGGAAAAAGCAGTAAGCAAGTTCATCTTTCATGAATAAAACCTCATTTCCCTGTGCTTAAGAATACCGAAGGTCTCGTTCTCCGTAATACAAAGTATGGAGAAACAAGTATTATCAGCACGTTGTATACTAAAGATTTTGGTATGCAAGCCTATCTTATAAGGGGTGCTCGCTCCAATAAAAAAACGGGTATTAAGGCGAATTATTTTCAAATTGGTCAATTTCTTGATATTTCTGTTCGACATATACCGGGTAAAAGCCTACAATACATTAAAGAAGTAAAACTTAATGCGCAACATGCCATTCAATCTCAAAATATTATTAAACAAAGTATTGCTCAATTCTGCAGCGAATTAGTTTTACGGTGCATAAAAGAGGAAGAGTATAATGAAGCTTTGTACGAGTTTCTCGCTAGTTCATTTTACAAAATACAACAGTCTAACAAAACAAACTTGGCATTATCTCCAATTCGGTTTACGATCCAGTTCGCAGCCATGATTGGCTTTGAAATTAATAATAATTATTCCGATACAACGACTTACTTCGATGCACTCAATGGAACATTCTGTTCCGACCTAAGCAATAACTCGTACATATCTCAAAAAGAAACCTCAGCACTTATTCATCAATTACTCGTTCATGATCCTCTAATTATTTCCACATCAACAGTTCGAGAAGCTGCATTGAAAGACTTATTGCGTTTTTTAAAGCTTCATCTTGAACAAATGGATGAAGTAAAATCGGTATCTGTATTACATCAAATATTACATACGGAATAGTATCTTGTATTAATTTCAATCTAACTTCGTGCAATGGACTTGTCAAAAATCAGAATAGGTGGTGTTCCAGAACATTTTAATATGCCCGTGCATTTAGCTATTGAAAATGGAGAGTTTAAAAAACGCGGCTTAGATGTAGAATGGACAGATTTTAAGGGAGGAACAGGTCAAATGACTAAAGCACTTAGAGCAGGAGAAATTGATGTGTGTATTTTGCTTACGGAAGGAATTATCGCAGATATCATTAAAGGAAATCCGAGTAAAATAATCAGTGAATATGTTATCACTCCCCTGACTTGGGGTATTCATACTTCGGTAAAGAATGAACTGCAACATCATACTGATATTTATGATAAACGATATGCAATTAGTCGATTCGGCTCTGGTTCTCATCTTATGGCCATCGTTGATGCAAACTTGCAGCACAAAAAAATAGCAGAAGAACAGTTTAATGTAATCAAAAACCTCGACGGGGCTTTAACATCACTAGACAAACAGGAAACCGACGTTTTCTATTGGGAAAAATATACTACAAAACCTTGGGTCGATAAAGGTACACTCAAACGTGTTGGTCAATTCATTACTCCATGGCCTTGTTTTATGATTGCCGCTACTAATAAAATCCTGGAAGAGCAACCAGAAAATATCATTCGCTTGTTGAGGGTCATTCACGATAGTTGTGACACTTTTATGCAAGATCCTGAAGCCATTAAAACAGTAAGCACTCGGATGCATCAAAAGCTCGAGGATGTGGCCCGCTGGTATCATAGTACTGAATGGAGTATACATGGGTGGGTCAGCGAAAAAATGCTCAAAAGTGTCATCTACTATTTAAAGGCCGCTGATATCGTTGCAGATAGTGCTACTATTGAGGATCTTGTATGGGTGCGCAAGCAGTAGCTTCTTATTTTGTAAATTTGAGCAAGATTAAATTAGTTTGCTATGAAATTTACATGTCAAGTAGAAATTAACCTCCCCAAAGAACAAACGGTTAAACTGTGGAAAGATCCTGAGAACCTTAGGCATTGGCAGGATGGTTTTGAACGTTATGAGCACATATCAGGAACTATGGATACTGTCGGTTCTAAAGGAATGCTTCATTATAAGATCAAAGGTAAACCAATGGAACTTGAAGAGACTATTCTTGAAAGTAACCTACCTCATGTAATGGAAGGAGAGTATGTACATAAACATATGACAAATCGAATGCGCAATACCTTCCAAGAGCTAGGACCAGAAAAAACTGTTTGGACAGCAGAGATTGATTACGTAAGATTCAACGGACTCATGATGAAACTTTTTGCACTAGTTGGAAAAGGTATGTTTAGAAAACAGACGCAAAAGTGGTTAGACCAATTTAAAACATTTGCTGAAAGTCAATAAAAAGAACTGCCTTCATCAAAAGGCAGTTCTATATACCAATTATTAATGTTTACTTAATAAGCATCTTCTTAGAATCAATTCGCTTACCGTCGATTATCAAACTGTAATAATAAATGCCCGTTGCATAGCTCGATACATCTAAGGAAAGAGTGCCCCGACCTGTTGCAGTAATACTCTTGGTGAACTTACTTTTTCCATTCAAATCTGTTATAACAATATTGCAAGAAGTAAAATCCTCTACAACTTCGTACTCAATTGATGTCAATTTATTGCTTGGGTTTGGTACATTCTGTTTAACATAAGAAGCAGAAGTTGTCTCCATTTGAATATCGCTTGCGGCTAATAAGGCCTCTATCTTCTTTTCTAGTTGCTCCACTTTCTTCTCTAAAATTTCTACTTCCTCAGCCATACCTGGTCCATCTTGTTGATATACATATCCCGCAGGATCTATGACTAGTTGATTTCCATGACCAAAAGGTAAGTTCTGAAAACGTATCTCGGAAGGGTTATGAAGTAAAGGATGTGCACAATCTACATCTAGTATTGCCGCTGGTGTTAATGTATTTATTCCTACCTGTCCATGTGGGTCAATACGCATTCTTTCTATTCCATTATCACCATCATCATTTTGATTGGTTCCGAAAATCAGGCTACCAAAACCCATATTCTGAACAATAAAATCAGCTGGATCACTTGTTTCAACAAAATCTGTTGCAACAGTTGCAAAACCAATTCTTCCTCCTCCAGCTGGTGTCCAAGTCTGACCATTAAAATATCGTGTTGAAGGAGCATTACCAGAGACATATTGATGATTATCTGGTGTATTACTAAACACGTGCATTTGAGAACCTGGTGCTGAAATGTTCACACCTAAAAAACCTCCAGCAGTTAGAAACATTCTGTCTAAGTTGGATGAACGGAATCGAACACCTATACCCGCTACATTCGACCCTAGAATATTATTCGTGGTATTGACATTTGCATTACCACCTAATAACCAAGAATTACTCCCTCCTCCTGAAAAGTTTGTATTACGTGTGACATTGCCTTGGGCATCAACAACTAAAACAGTTGTATTTGAACTGGTACCGAGATTTTCATGTCGCACAGTTCCATTTGTATGAAAAATCGCTGATGGAGTTGTTGTGTTTACGCCTACCTGCCCATTAGGATCTATTCTCATTCTTTCGCTTCCTGTGCCCGCACCTGCACCAAACAAAAGACTTCCAGAGGAGACATTCTGAACAACAAAGTCATTGGCCGCACTGCCGTTTGTAAAATCTCCAGGAGAAGTAACAAAACCAATGCGTCCTGCTCCAGTTGCTGGCCATGTTGTACCCGAAAAGAATCGTACTGAAGGAGCTTGACCAGAAATAGAAAGATGATTATCCGGTGTATTATTATCGTGAATGTGTAAAGTGGTATTCGGATTATTCAATCCAATACCAACATGAATAGGACTAGGGTTTAATAATGTATTTAAAGTGAATAAGGTATTCGGTGAATTTGCCATCCACCCCTGTGCAAAACCGTTCAGCGAGAAGAGTGTGACACAAGTAATTGTAATAAGAAATTTTATTTTGTTTTTCATAATATAGATTTTCACCAAAGGTCTTTATTCCACTATGGTTGAGAAAGCCCTTAAGTGTAGATTGGAGTTATGATCTATTAGATTGGAATATTTTACGGATAATCGAACGCTTAATCACAACCCAATTCGTGAAATCACTTGTTTTCTCCTAGACGATGAAATAGGCAGGACCATTTTATTGATTAACTTAAGTGAACCAAATTTAGTTTTGACGTAACCAATTACGTGCTCAACATTCACTATATACGAGTTATGAATCCTTATCAGTGAGCTGCCAGATAGTTTTTCTTCAAACTCTTTTAAACTCTTGGATGACAAAAAGCTTCCATTCAGCGTGTGTATCTTAGAATAATTCGAGGACGCTTCGATATATAGGACCTCACTAAATTTCTTTAATAAGATCTCACCCTTATGCGGTATAGAAAGCATTTGACTTCTACTTTGGGGTGTTTTACTGTTTAACGATTTTAGGAAATCATCGATCTTTTTCCCAGCATTAATCAACTCAGATATTTTAACAGGCTTCAGTATAAAATAAACTACGTTGTATTTGAAAGCCTGAACTGCATTCTTTTCATAGGCTGAAACAACGACTACAGCCGCGTCATCGGATAAGAACTGAACCAACTCATAACCATTTTCGTCAAATAATTCTATATCAAGAAATACAACATCCGATGGAGCACGTTGCTCTATTTTGATCGCCTCCTCAAGTGTATTGGATAGATTTACACAATTTAGAAATGCTAAATTCTCCGATATCATTGTCTTAAGTAGCTGACAATTCAGTTCATCATCATCTACGACATGTGTTTTATATTTTTTCATCACGAATTAAAGGAAAAATAAAAGTATTACAGACACCTACTACATTATGGTTTTGGTTATAAACGTTCTTGATCGTATATCTTATATCTGCGCTCAGTAATTTATTTAATAGAGCAATTTTGTCCTGAATTAAATTTAAACCCTCTTTTGTTTTACATGTTTCTTTCTTACCTAAACCGGCACCATTATTAGAAATCTGACAAACAACTTGGGTATCACTAATATCTGTACAAACGGTAACCATTCCTTTCTCCATATTTCTTATTCCATGCTTTATTGCATTTTCAACCACTATCTGTAATAGAAAGGTTGGAATAAATACCGGAGTCAAATTTTGGGGGTTTCTGGTATCAAGGACAAGTGTTGCGTCGAATCCTTTCTTTACTCGTTCCAATTCAAAGTACTTCTTAAGATAAAGCAATTCATCGTTTATCTCATTTAATAAATTATTTGACTGATCAATGGTATAGCGCAATATGTCAGAATAGGCCTCAACGAATTGAATTCCGTCGTCAGGCTTTCCAGATTTAAAAAAGAAAACAATGGAATTAATGGAATTGAAAATAAAATGCGGGTTAAATCTGTTTCTCCAATTTTGAAGCTGCAAGGTGTTCAACGTAATCTCATTTTCTTTTCTACGTAACTGGGCATTTCGCTCTTTTATTAAAAAATGACTAGCCAACGTAAAAGTTCCAACCAGAAAGATTAAACTCAAAGTGATTTTAAATGCTAAGGTTTGCCAGAGGAAAGGTTCTACCCTAACGGTTATACTCGCTATATTGGTTTTATCGTCTCCATCTACATCAGCTCTAAATTCAATCACATGTTTCCCAAACGGTAGGCGTTCAAACGCCATAAATTCTGCTGAGGCTTGTTTCCAATTAGAATCTAAATCTTGAATACGGTAAGCATATGTAAGATCTCCTTCCAGTAGGTTTGAAATAACAGAATAGTAGACCTTAAGCTCTGTTCTATTCCTTATTTTGATTTCAGACCATTCAGATAATGAATCTTTACCAGCCGTTACCATATCAATATGAAATCTGTGTTGACCATATTGCTTGATTTTGTTCTTTGCTAATTTTACCACTCCAGGTTTTGAAATCAAGTAAATATTCCAATCGTCTTCGCCATGACCAATTATTTCTGTAGAAAGAGTCCCGTTTACCTTACTTAATTTTTGTACTACATTACCCATTCTATCTAACTCATAATACCCTTTATCGGTAGAGACTTCCAGAGTATCTCCTCTTAAATCTAACTGGTTTATTCTACTCGACGAGATTTGGCTACACTTTTCAAATGTCAGCATTCTACCAGCGGATGGAGTTGCCTTGAAGAGCCCTTGCTCTATTGTACCAATAAAAATATGTTTCCCATCACTCGCAATATCTACTATTTGGCATGTAATTGGATCATTCGATACGTTTTCTAAATGATCTTCTCTTAAAATACGTAGGCCATTTGAGGTGCCCAGATAGATCGTTTCTTGAAAACTAAGCATCTTATAAACTCTAAGTTGTTCTCCAACTTTTTTTATCAATTTAAAATTTGAATCACATATAAATACTCCCGAGCTACTTAGTATAAAATTCTTTTGTCTAAACTGTTCAACGTCCTTGTAAGCTGCATCGGCAAAATCAATATCCAATTTCTTATACTTATTATCCTTTAATAAACCAACTGCTTGGTCATAAACCAATAACAATCCTCCAGTAACTGATTTTTTGATAGATCGCAATCTACCCTTGGACTTTTCATACTGCGCAAATCTCAGATCTCCATTCGCTTTATCATATAAACAGAAAAAGCCCTTGGTTGTTCCTAAGTAGATATGATCCAAATCGGTATATGTACATACAACTGTACCAAATAGATCTTTATTGATAGAGCGGCTAGCTGCGAGTTCAGGGTTTGATAGTAGATAAACCCCGTCTCCCAAAGTCGGTATCCAAAATTTTCCATATCGATCCTTAAAAAAAGAAGCTATATTTTTATTTTTCAAAAAAACCTCTTCTTCATGGGGCTTGGCAAAAGGGACAATCGAAAGTCCTGACAACTTACTCCTGACTATAGCAAAGGTTGAATCACTTACTTCAAATAATGAATTGTTCAGTGCCTTCATTCCAACCTGTGGTCCGTTATAATTTTTGAATGAACTGATCCGAAATTTCCCATCGTAGGCTACACAAATCAGTTTGTCTTGTATCAGTGCTACATCTTTGGAATAATTAGTAAATTCTTCAACAGAAATAGGCACTAAACTTTGGTTAGACTCCAGACGGAATGTGCCGTAATTCGTCATAAAAAGCGTTGTCCTATTACTCTGAGAAATTTTACATAAAATCCCATAGCGGCTCGAGAAATCTATATTGATTACTTCATTCGGACCGAATATATGACAGTTAAAAGAGTCCGTAACAACCCAAACTCTCTGTTGAGAGTCCTCAAATATTTTGGATACTCTATTTCTAAAAGTCTCTTTTTTTAACACAGAATCATTAGTAGAAGAATATACTCTTCCCTGATAATAATAAGACAAGTTGGGCGTCGCGGTAACAAACCATAAGCGATTTTGACTATCACAGAAAACATCAAAAACCTCATTACTTGGTAAACCAGATGAACGGTTTAAGATTTTGAAAGAATGGCCATCGAAAATAGAAACTCCGTTATCCGTACCAAACCAGATTCGACCATCTAAATCTTGTGTAGTACAATAAATCGTATTACTGGCTAGGCCGTCTTTTTTAGTGTAATGTGTAAAAGGCTCATTTACATTTTTCAGTTGTGCATAGGAATTTTGCACGAGCAAAAAGATCAGAGCTAGAAAGACAGATAATCGATAGGGGCACATACAATTATTGATCAAAGATAATTGCACATATTACTCAGGCACTACTACTTTAGTAGTATGTCTTTATTTAAAGAATGCGGCAGATAAAGCTACCTTATTATGCCCTTTATCTAATGCGCTACGGATAAACTCATGTACTTTATTGTCTTTCATAGCGGTTTGAAAGTCACTATTCTGAGCTAATTCGTCAAGTTCCTTTTGTGTTGGAATGGCTTCCATATTACCCAATCTTCCGAGGTTATTTCCGCTCAAAACATCACTATTTCGAATTGCTGCAGGTAGCATATCTACCCCTATACCTTTTGTTTGAAGCGGTTTGGGGATTTCGAACATCGCAGCAGGAGTTGCATGACAATACCAACTACCGCCCATTCGTGCAACTAAGTCCATCTTCACTGAATCAATTTTTCCAGCCTCATCCAGATAGTGCTCATTAATATGTAATCTGATAACCCTACAAATTACCAGATTACCAGCACCGCCTCCATCTCCAGTCTTAATGATTTGATCTACCTCACACTCAAGCTGTACAGGGGCTTCCGCTACTCTTGGCGCTTTTACAAGATCGCTACCAATTTCCGTAAAACCGGCCTTAACAAACTCATTGACTCCTTTATCATAAGCAGTGCTAGCCAATGACATTTGTTCCACCATTGGGAAATTGACAATATTAATTACACATTCCTTCGTTTCTTGAACATTTTCAAACGTGTGTTTGTTTGTATTTGTTCTGCCATTCCGAGCTGGAGAGAAAATAACAATAGGAGGATTGGCACCAAACACGTTAAAAAAACTAAAAGGGCTTAAGTTCACGTTTCCTTCTTGGTCAACTGTGCTTGCAAAAGCAATAGGACGTGGTGCAATTGCACTTAATAAATGTCCATGTAATTCTGGTACAGGTATCGTTTGAGGGTCAATAGATTTAAAAACCATTTGTCTAATATTTGAAATAAAATAGAAACCCAAAGATAGAGCAGCACATTGATTATTGTACTGCCAATTCAATTATCCATTAGGGCGTTTGAATTGTAATTTTAATTTTCGCTGATCCTTATTCCGATCTAGTGTCGTTCGAAATGCTAGAGTAAAAATATGGGCTGTTAAACCATTTGTCCTGTAATAAAAACTATATCGGAACAACAAACTGTTGAATTTAAAACGCTTACTCAAGTAGTCTCCTGGATTGTATCGAAAACCTAGACCTGCTCGATAGGTTTCTATAGTAGCATAGTCATAGTCAGATGTAAAAAATTCATCCCGACTATTATGCTCTTTATACCCTTTAAAATAATGAGAACCTTGTTGACTGTAGAATCGGACATTAGGCATCAAGCTAATAATTGGAGATATTTTAAAGGCCGTTTCATTCCCAATTGAGAAAGCTGTAACGCCAAAATTATCGGTGTAAAAACCGAGTGAATTTTTAAGGATCACATTTCCTGTTATAAATGAGTTCCATCTTGCGGCAACTGCTCCTTTAAACCGTTCATTCGGTAGTTGTTCTACACCCAACTGGCCATCAGCAAAATATACACGATGAAACGGTGTTGCCAACAATCCTTTTTGATAGATTATCTCTGGATAAAGACCAACAACATTTCGTTTATTAATTATTCTAGAGTAGCCCAATTTAAGATTGTATGACCTTCTTCTATACTCTTCATACCAGTCTTGGTAACGAAGTTCTGCTGGATAAACTAACCTCAATTTCTTAACATGTTTGTTTACACGTCCCCAGCGCAAGTCATCATTAAAAAACTGTAGCTGCGCAGAAAAAGTATTGAGCTTGTTTTTACCCTGCTTTGAAATTCCAAGCTTCGAAGAGATGGATAAATAATCACTTTCAATAGACATACCCACTCCTGTAAAAACCTCAATATTTTGCTCTTCACTTGTTCTTGCATATTCTACGTTAGCATAGGCCCGTGCATCTAATCGAGAAGCTGATGACATCACAAAATCGATATTATCTGTAGAGGCTGATGATATTACATCAGCTCCTATTTTTGTAGTCATTTTGTCTTGCCCAGAGTACTTCTTAACCGTAAGAGATGGGCCATATACTCTTAGACTTTCCGTTCCGACTCCCCCCGTAACTGCAGAATTATCACCATCTTGTACATAATGATTATAAACTAATTCTATTTCTGTTTTCTTAAGCTTGTCCGAATTTTTCTTCCTTTTAAGCTGTGCCTGTGCGAAATATTGAAAGAAGGCCAAACTACCGATAATGAGTATAATTTTCTTCATGCTAATTACATTAATTACAACCACAACCGCCACTTCCTTTTGCACCGTTGGCGGGTGTTGCTCCTTCTCTTATGGAATGTACATAATTCGAAAAATTCTGGCCGATATCGTTTGCCATTTGCATCTCTGGATCGTCAACGAACTGACGTTGATACGGTTTTACAACCGTGCAAGACGAACAAGACAATAGAATTAAAAGGGCGCTATAAAGCAACTTCTTCATAAGTTAAATCATTTGAGAAAAAAAGCTTGTTATTCTCGTCTATAAAAATACAATGCGTTTGAGGAAGTTGGTTTATAAAGTTTAATCCATTTTGAACACCTTTTACATAAGCTGCTGTAGCCAAAGCATCTGATAATTCTGCGCTTGGTGAGAAAACGGTTACACTTTTTAAGCCATGTAAAGGATACCCTGTATGAGGATTTATATTATGAGAATACCGAACCCCCTTATGAATAAAGTATTGTTCGTAATCGCCAGAAGTAGCTACAGCTGCATTTTCGAGTGGAACAAATAGAAGTACTTCATCTTGTTTATCTGGATTAGCAATTCCAATCCTCCATTCAGAACCATCAGCCCGATTGCCAAAAGCGTTAAGATCACCACTAGCATTGATAAAACCAGCCGTTACCCCTGCCTCTAGCCAAATTTTTTTTACCCGATCAGAAGCATACCCCTTGCCAATTGCTGCAAAACTTATTTGGGATTTTGGTTTCGTATAGGATACTGATCTCATTTGATCGTTTAATTGTATTTGATCATAACCAACAAATTTTAGGCTCTCCTTAATCAACGCTTCTGCAGGGAATTCGAATACATCATTCTTAAAGTTATAAAGCTTTTTTAATGGCGAAACTGTGATATCAAAATCCCCTTGGCTGAGTTGTGAAATAGCTAAGCTACGCTGGATAAGCTTAAAGGTTTCTCCTTTGACTTGAACCCCGTTTGGATAAGCAGACTCATTCATCAAACTAGTATCTGAGTCCGATATAAATTCTGACAAGAGCCTCTCAATTCGAGAAATCTCTTGAATACCTTGTTCCAAGAAAGAATGAGCTGCATCTTTCGTTTTACTTACAACTCCTAAGGTAAAATTTGACCCCATAAGCCTTTGGCTTATTTGGTATTCTTTCATTCCAATATCTTTATTTTTTCATTGAGTTCATGAATAAATTCCTTGGGCGTCTGATTTTTATACTGAATCTTTCGAAATTGCGTACTGCCATCCTTAGCAAGGACGACCTCGGGAAACTTACTGCTAAAATGATATTGCTCTGCAAGTTTCTCATTCTGTAACTCTTGCTCTTTGCCAAGTTTTTTTCTTTGTGGAAAGTCCACTCTGAGTAACTTGATTCGTTCTTTACTTAAATAAGTAACGAATAATGAATCACTTAAAATATTTTTCTCTAGCCGTCTGCAATTTGTACACCAGTCAGAGCCTTCAAAAATCACCAATTGATACTTATACAATGAACTCTCATTCCCTTCAAAAGAAGGATGTACAATTGAGAAGAGCAGTAATATTAGAACAGCTTTCATAACCTCCCACGAAAATAATACTTAGCGCTCAAAGATGCTTTCGTTATTTCGCTGGTAGAATTTTAGCTTTTACTTCGCCGAAACCTACACGAACTCCTTCTTTCTCACAATACCCACGTAAAGTAACGGTATCACCATCGTTAAAGAATACACGTGTGGTACCGTCATCGAGTTTGATAGGCTTTGTTCCCATCCATGCAAGTTCAAGCATAGATCCATAAGAGCTTTCATCTTTTCCACTGATTGTTCCACTAGCCATCAGATCGCCCACATTTACATTACAACCATTTATCGTATGATGCGCTAATTGTTGAGCTTGACTCCAATACATATACTTGTAATTAGACTTACATATAATATTCTCATTTCCCCTAGGAGGTGTTAAACCTACTTCTAATTTGATATCAATATTTTGCTTGTCTTTTGTTTTGAGATATGGTAGCACTGCTGGAGATTGTCTAGGACCATTTACGCGAAAATATTCTAGAGCCTCCATGGTTACTACCCATGCAGAAATTGAAGATGCAAAGCTTTTTCCTAAGAAAGGTCCTAAAGGAACATACTCCCAAGCTTGAATATCACGGGCACTCCAATCGTTGAATAAGACCATGCCAAAAATGTGATTATTTGCTTTATCAACGGCTATAGGGTTGCCCAATTTGGTCGCCTTGCCCACAACAAATCCCATTTCTAATTCCATATCTAATCGCTTAGATGGTCCAAAACTTGGTTTCTTAGCATCCTTGGCTTTCGACTGACCTTTTGGCCTACGAATGTTTTCTCCACTTACTACTATTGAAGATGCACGTCCGTGATAACCCACGGGGATATGCTTCCAATTTGGCATTAATGCATTCTCCTTGCCTCTAAACATAATACCTACATTAGTTGCATGCTCAATGCTTGAATAAAAGTCTGTATAATCTCCAACGGCTATAGGTAAGTGCATTCTTGCGCTTCTTTGTGAAACGAAAACACCTTCTTTATTACGAAGCTTTCTACTTCCTTTTAATAGTAATTCTTGGATAATTTTTCTTACTCCATTGGTTTTTTTCTTACCTAAGGCAATAAAACTATTCAGGGTGTCATTCAATAAACACTCCATTGGAATTTCTAACTTTTTGAAATGTTTCAAAGACGCTACTGCGCTCACGTCTACAATTTGATCTCCAATGGCTACACCAACACGTTTCGTTTTTTCCTTGGTCGAGAAAATACCAAACGGTAAATTATAAATCGAAAAATCTGAATCCTCTGGAATATCTAACCAACTTTCTAATTTCTTCATAAGGTATATTATTACTTAATTGGAAGGCAAAGGTAATTACCAAATATTGCTTTGTGCGCAGCTATGTACACTATCTAAAAAATTAATCAGAATTTGGCTATTCTTTATTTTTACGCACAGGGTAGAAATCATATTTTTACGGATTAACCTAATATGTCATTAAACCATAAACAAGGCAATATCGCAAAAGGTTGGAAAGGCTTTGCACAGAATTGGCGTAGTGATTTAATAGCGGCAATTAGTGTATCACTTGTCGCCATGCCATTAGGTTTAGCGGTAGCAGCAGCTTCAGGTGTGCCTCCTATTTCTGGTGTAATCGCAGCCATTATCGGAGGATTGGTCACGACGTTTGTTAGAAGCGCTGATATCGCCATTAATGGACCTACTGCAAGTCTAATAGGTGTTATTCTAACGGCTACTCTTGGTTTTAAAGATGGAAGTGGTTATGCATTTAACTATGTAATGGCTGCTGTGGTAGTTGCTGGAGGTATTCAAGTGATTTTAGGAGCTTTTAAACTAGGACGCTTCGCTGACCTCTTTCCCGCGGCTGTTATCAATGGAATCTTAGCCGCCATTGGTATTATGATTATCGCCAGCCAAGTACATGTTGCCATCGATACCAAAGAGTTTTTACCTGGAGGTACCGGTCCTATCAACAAATTAAAATTATTTTTCACACTTTTGCCCAACCTAAACCCTTATGTCACAACAATATCGTTGATGGGACTCCTACTGCTCATTTTTCATTCTAAGATTAGTTATAAATTATTTCATTTACTCCCTGCCCCAATTTGGGTCTTATTGGTTTCAGTACCACTTTTTATTATTTTTAGAGACTACTGTCCGAACCTATTTGGAGAAGGTTTTGAATTAGGTAAAGAAGATTTAATTTATGTCCCGGAAAACCTAATAGGAGAGATCATACAATATTTTCCTTATCCAAAATTTGATAGAATTGGCACCCCGCTTTTCTGGATTACGGTTGTTTCCATTTGTTTAATCGCCTCTATAGAAACCCTAGCTGCGGCCAAAGCTATTGATAAGCTAGACCCCTATCATAGAAAAACTGATTTGAACAAGGATTTAATGGGAGTCGGGTTTAGCACAATGGTTTCAGGCTTAGTTGGTGGACTCCCTATTATAAGTGTCATTGTACGAACTACGGTAAACATTCATAATAATGGTCGAACAAAGTGGTCAAACTTTTTTCATGGTGCTCTCCTTATTGTATATATCCTGGTACTGGCACCATATTTACAAATGATCCCATTGGCTGCACTAGCTGCTATTTTAATCTTTATGGGGTTCAAGTTAGCAGCACCAAGGATTTTTAAGGAATCTTATAAACAAGGCTTGGAGCAACTACTTTTTTTAGTGGGTACTTTAGTTATTACTCTTTATACGAATCTTATAGTAGGAATTATAGCTGGCATGGCAATAAAGATGTTGATTCAGCTCCTTCTCGCTCATTTACCTATTCGTGTATTCTTTAGTATGCTCTTCAAAAGTGGTACGAAGATTCTTCAAAAGTCAACAAACTCATTTGAACTAAGAGTAAAAGGCATAGCCAATTTTCTAACCATATTACATCTTAAGAAAATTATGCAAGAGTTACCTGCTGGAAGTGATGTAAAGGTTAATGTGAGTAACACCCGAATTTTAGACTTAACGGTTCAAGAGTATCTACATAATTTTAAAAAAGAGCATGCAAGGCAAGGTGGAAAAGTTAGAATTACTGGTTTAGAACAACATGTATCCTCATCTAAACATAAACTAGCGCTCAAAACAAAACTTGGACAACCTCCAGTAAAATTGACTCCTCGTCAACAACGTATTAAGGGGCTAGCTACTAAAAATAATTGGTATTATCGGCAAGAGGTGGAATGGGATGTTTCTTCCTTACAAAATTTCGACTTCTTCGAAATGCGCCCCTTGGAGTACAAGGAGAACGTGGTATCGGGTGTTTTTCAGAACACTGATAATATACAATGGGAAATTAGTGATATTACATTTGATGAAGGAGCTTTATCAGCAAAAGAGGTATTTCACACGACAGTTGAGGTCATTCATCTAAATAAAGAGGTTCCATTATTTGTGCTAGAACAAGAAGGATTCTTTGATAAAATATTTGAACGAGTGAAGGCCTTTAGAGGAGAAACAGACATCGACTTTCCTGATTACCCAGAATTCTCTAAACGGTTTATCTTGCGCGGGGAAAACTCAGAAGAACTAGGTGCTTTCTTTGTGGAGCCCGTTATAGAATTTTTACTTTCAAAAGATGTCTATCATATTGAAAGCAATGGCAATAGCCTACTCATATTCCGTTCTTTACGTGTTGCACGCACCGAGGATATTGAACAAATGATTAGATTCTCTGAAGATTTCGTCAAATTGATAGAATAGATTTAGCTAAATTGTATTACAAACAAATGTCTTTGCGGCTCAACCATATTTCCAAAATCTCCTGCTTAACAGGTCTTCAAGAACTTCCTGACCAATGTGTTGATTTGATTTTTACAGATCCGCCCTACTACCAATACAGGGCACAAAATGTAACGGCTCTTAAGAATCATAAAGATGTAGTTACCGAGTTCGATTTTGATGGTTTCAGCTCTGAGGAATCATATCTCCAATTTCTTGAAGAAGTATTAGTTCAATGCTACCGAGTCTGCAAAGAAGGCGGCAGTGGTTATTTATGGTGTGGCGACGATTTTGTGTCATACATCAACCGTATAGTAGAAAAAGTTGGTTTTAAGTTTCGAAAAGTTATTCATTGGCACAAGACTAATCCTTTTCCAGCCATACACACTAGGAAAATGTTTGCGAATAGTATGGAGCTGATGGTGCATTTTAGCAAAGGCTCTCCCAAAACTTGGAACCATAAACCTGTCAACGAAATGCATAATTTCATTCAAAGTCCTATATGCATGGGTAAGGAACGAAAAAAACATAAAACTCAAAAACCGTTAAAAGTATGCACTCCTTATATAGAAATTAGTAGTAATGAAGACGATATTGTGCTTGATCCTTTTATGGGAAGCGGCACAACGGCAATAGCTTGTATGAAAACAAATCGTAACTATATTGGATTCGAGATAAATCCTCTTTATCACGAAATAATACAAGAACGCATTGCTGAATTCAAGGCTTCTCAGACCAATGATAACAAGACTTAGAATCGAGAATAATGTTTTTACGCTCTATAATACTCCTATCTTTATGTATGCTTATATCCTTGTTGATTGTTTCCTGCGACTGTCATCATGAAGGGAGTGGGTATGTCATTGACAAGAAAACGGGCAAACCAATCGTTCACGCAAGAATCGAAGTTGACTCGGGAGTTTATGGAAAAGACACGCTATCCCCTCCTGTCTTTACGGATCATAATGGGTATTACAAGTACAGTCATGACTTTTGTAAAGATCTAATTTCTATTTATAAGAAGGATTACATCGCTTATACAATTTCGAATCCTAAGGGAGACACAATATGTCTAGAAAGTTTAATTGGTAATTAGAGCTCAATCTGATTAGCCAGCAGGTTTTCAAACTCATCGCGTTTGCGAATCAACTGCCCTTTCCCTTCTGATACCAATACCTCAGCAGGTAGTAAACGAGAGTTAAAACGCGAAGCCATTTCAAAGGCATAGGCCCCAGCATTTCTGAATACCAAATAATCTCCTTCATTCACCTCAGTCATTACTCGATCCCATGCAAATGTATCGGTCTCACAAAGGTTACCAACGATCGTATAAATTCTTTTCGTTCCATTGGGATTAGAAATATTATCGATTTGATGGTAAGCATCATAAAACATGGGACGTATTAGATGATTAAAACCAGAATTGACACCAGCAAAAACTGTTGCTGGGGTCTGCTTTACAACATTGGTTTTTACCACGAAATGACCACATTCGCTTACGACAAACTTTCCAGGTTCAAACCAAATTTCAATTTCCTTATCATGCTCTTGTTGCCATTCCTCTAATCGTTTGTTCAACGATTGTGCTAGATGAATTACGTCTGTTTCTAACTCATCATTACGATAAGGGACTTTAAAGCCACTACCAAGGTCTAGATATTTGATACTTGGAAAATGTTCTGCTGCCTCTAGCATAACTTCCATTCCTTGCATAAAAACGTTTACATCTTTTATTTCGCTCCCCGTATGCATATGTAAACCCTCAACCCTTAGATTGGTGGTCTTCACAACTCGTTCTATATGTCTCATCTGATGAATCGAAATCCCAAATTTCGAATCAATATGCCCTGTAGATATTTTATAATTTCCTCCAGCCATGATGTGCGGATTTAATCTGATCATAACTGGATAGCTATCTCCAAAAGCATTTCCAAATTGTTCAAGAATAGAAATATTATCTATATTGATGTGCACACCAAGTTCTTTCGCTTGTGCAATTTCTTTAAAGGCCACACAGTTTGGTGTATACAGTATGTTGCTTGGTTCAAAACCTGCTTTCAATCCAAGTTTAACCTCATTGATGCTTACTGTATCCAACCCAATTCCACTTTGGGCGATAATCTTTAATATATTGATATTAGATAATGCCTTACATGCATAAAAAAAACGTGTAGGCATCTTCTTAAAAGCATCTTGTAGTTTACCTACTTTCTCCTCGATCTTTTCTTTTTCATAAACATAAAGTGGTGTACCAAATTCATTCGCTATATCACATAAAATGTTATCCGTAATCATCTGCCAAAGATATGTAATGTGCCTAAGAGCATCCCGCAAATTATCACAAGAAAACAATCTATAATTTAGCTATATCTTTAACCTTCAATGAAAGACTTCTTATTAGTATTTATCGGTGGTGGCCTAGGTAGCGGATTGCGTTACTTATTATCTATGGCATTTGTTGAAAAAAAAACTATGTTTCCTATAGGAACTTTCATTGCAAATGTCTTGGGCAGTTTACTTATTGGTATCCTTTTTGCGCTTTTCACTAAACATCAACTTTGGGAGCAACAATACAAACTTTTAGCAGCCGTTGGTTTTTGTGGTGGATTTACAACGATGTCCTCTTTTAGCGCAGAAAACATCTTGCTCCTGAGAACAGGGAATTACTTTCTTTTCGTCCTGTATATAACACTTACCCTTGCCATGTGTCTTATCTGTACTTTTCTCGGATTTCAAGTAATTAAAGCCTAGATGAAAAAAACCGTCCCAAGAATGAGACGGTTTTCCCTTGTGTAATTAAACACAACCCCTATTTATGAAAAAACTATACCCTATATAGACGCAGGACTTTAAGTTTTATTACATAGTGCCTTTCGATTTATACTTTCTTTAACAGCAACCCTCTCAAAGTGCTGTAAAACAAGCTCTTCGTTAAATAAAATTGAATTGCATGGCATTGGTTTAGAATTAAAATACCTTTGTATTCTATGAAACATTTATTACCCATTTGTATTCTTTTAGTGAGCTTGTCGGCCTGTCAAAGTAAAAAGGGCTTTACCATTAGCGGAACCGTTAAGAATAAAAAAGAAGGTACTATATACTTAGTAAATTTACACACGGAAAAACAGGATACACTGAATGTAACTGATGGAACTTTTAAAATAGCTGGTGTAGCGGAAGAACCAACTCCGTTTCTAATATTCTCTCCTGAATTACTTCCTGCTCAAACAATATTTTACGCGAATCAAGGCTCTACGAATATTGAGTTTACTGCTAACGAACCCTCGAGTGTAAAGATTAAAGGCTGTAAAACTCAAAAGGAATATGAACAATTTACAGCCATGACGAAACCCTTACTAGCGCAATTTGACTCCGTGCAAATGCTGGCCATGGCTGGTAAATTAGAACAGGCCGAAGTACAAAATGTAGCACTTTCTATTCAAAAGAAATATGAAGAAGCCAACCTCAACTTTGTTAGCCAAAATCCAGGTAGCTATGTGTCTTCTCTTTTGACATATGAATACTTTAGACAGAAACCGCAGTTAAGCGTGGCAGAGAAGAAAAACTATTTAAATAAGCTGGATAAACATATTCAAGAGAGTCATTTTGGCAAGAAAATGATTGAACTAATCGACGCCGATGAAGCCACGGCCATAGGCAAGGCAGCACCAACATTTACTTTAGACGATGTCGACGGCAAAAAAGTGGACCTTGCCTCTTTCAGAGGTAAATATGTTTTAATTGATTTTTGGGCTAGCTGGTGTGCTCCTTGTCGTGCTGAAAATCCCAATGTGGTTGCAGCTTACAAAAAATTCAGAAACAAAAATTTTACAATCCTAGGTGTATCTTTAGATGAAAATAAAAAACAATGGCTTGCAGCTATTGCCAAGGATAAATTAAAGTGGAAACATGTTTCGGACCTTAGTGGTTGGAATAGTAGTGTCGTAGGTCTTTATAATATAAAATCAATCCCTTCTAATTTCTTGCTAGATCCCGAAGGTAAAATAATTGGTAAAGACTTGCGGGGTGTAGATTTAGAAAACGAACTGAGCAATTTACTCAAATAATAAACTATGAAAAAGATCATTACCCTCCTCCTACTCACAGTTAATATTACAGCTTGGTCTCAAAAAAGAATTACCATATCTTTTGATCGGGACCTTCCTGCAGGTCAGAAAGCACCCAATGGTTATAATTTTGAAACCTACCTTCTTCAGAACCTAATAACCTATAAGATCGACACCTTAAAAGTCGTCAATGGAAACATCTCTATCAAAAACGAGACGAGCACAATTACTCCATATGCGGTTGCTCGGATGCAGCCCAGACAAGCTCTAATCGTATTTGTAGAACCCAACTCAAATTTTAATGCCACAATCTCTGAACCGCAGTTATCTATAAAGACGACTAAAGGAAGTAAAGCTCAAGCCGAGTACAGTAGATTCATGACAGATCAGGGTACAATTCAGAGAGAAAGTCAATTAGCTCAAGGTGCCATTACCAAAGTAAAGAACAAGGATAGCTTACGAAATCGTGTGAAATTTCTTCAAATGCAAATAAACCAGAAATACATTGAGTTTCTTAACTATCAACAGGATAACAATTTAGGTGCTTATATGATTTTTGATGTCGCAAACAAAAATCAAAGAATTCCAGCTTCAGATTTAAAAGGTTTATTCGATAAGCTCAGCACCAAAGGCAAACAGACACACTTTGGCAAACAGATAGATAATAGAATCAAACGCTTAACCGCCATGGATCTTGGTAATGAAGCACCCGATTTTACACTACTCGATAAAGATGGGAAAAAGCACACACTTAGCGACTTTAGAGGGAAATATGTATTGATTGATTTCTGGGCTAGTTGGTGCGGACCCTGTGTTCGAGAAATTCCACATTTGAAAGTCGCTTATCAAAAATATAAAGACAAAGGGTTTGAAATTGTAAGCGTGTCTATCGATAACAAAGAAGAACAATGGCTTAGAGCCCTAAAAAAATATCAACTGCCATGGATTAGTGTGGTTGATGATAAGAAAACGGAGAAGAGAATTACTCAGAATTTGTATTATGTACCTACAATACCACGTACTGTACTTTTAGATAAAAAAGGAAAGGTTATTGGTAAAGATTATAGAGGGCTTGCTTTAGAGAACAAATTAGAAGAACTATTCAAAGAGAATCACTAGTTACTTAAATGTGATTAGCATTTTTTTATTGACCTCATTTCGTTTCACCTGAATCATAATTCGATCTCCTTTCTTATACTTAGCTAATTCTCTGGCATAGTCGTTGGCGTCACGGATATCATAGTCTTCCATTTTTAATATAATATCACCAGACTGGACGTTAGAAAAGGCTGCCGGACTCTTTTTTCTCACACCTCCTACTAATACACCAGTTCCGGCGTGGGCATAATCAGGAATAATCCCCATGGACACCTCAAGATTCATTTTCCCAATTTGCGGTAGGGGTTTTGTTTTCGTAAACTCAAATCGAGATAAATTATCAATTTCCATAAGCATATCTGCTAAATTCAAACTAATACGTGCAACACCCTCTTTATTTAATTTTTTAAGATCTTGATTTGCTCTTTTCGTAAAAACATTTAGGACTGGAATTTCTTTTTCATAGAAACTTAGATGACTCCCATCACCTACTTCTCCGGATGCTACTCCATGAACCATAAAATCACTTTCAAAACCACTGATAACCATCTCCCAGTCGGGTGCGGTTCCCATACCGCTTAAGAAAATTTCATTCGAACTGTTTAGCGCTCCGATATCATCAATATGTATCATACAGTTCACATTTTCTTTATTCAATCTAAATTTTTTTATAAAACTCTCTGCTCCTTTCCGGTCATCATTTGTTCCTGAAAGTGCAACTAGAATATAATTATAATTCCCCAGACGCATTTGATTGATTCTATCTGCTAAATCCAATAAAGCAGCCATACCACTTACATTATCCGCCTTACCAGGTAGATGATCTAGGCGTGCTGCCACAATAACATTAATGGGTGTCTGATTTTTCCAGTATCCAACAGCATTATGACCTTCTTTTGTACGTCGAGTTTTAGAAAAGTCATAATCTACATTAATCCAATCTTGCCCTTTTCCTTGTTGTAAGATATACTTCTTATAAGCAGTATGGTTCAATATAAAAGTTGGTTTTGTCAGGGCAGTTTTCTTAATACTAATTCCATTGGTGAAATCATTGGCAAGATTTACGTCGTTTACAAACATTACCGCCTCAGCTCCTTTCGAAATCGCATCCTTTGCCTTATTGTATATTTTTTCCAATCCATTCCCCTCGTTATTATTAAGATCTTCCCCAACATCACTAAATTTTACAAACCATAGGTTCTCAGCTTCAGGCATCCCAGGTAATGCCTGAGCATTAAACTTTCCAGTACCACTAAAAGGTGGAATAATAACTTCTGTCCCCAACGAAAGTTTCTGGCCAAATATTTTTATATAGGAATCACTACTTAGATTATTCCTATTGGCAATAGCAAATGGATGAATGTATTGACCTAAGTAAGGCTTATAAAACAACGAACGAAACTGATCACCAATATATTTAGCCGTTTTAAATTCAGCATCTGTACCAACAGAACGACCTGTGCCTTCCAAACTTTCGAGCTGTTGTATATGATTTTCAAGTTGGCTTGGTTCTTTCTTACCACCCAGTATATTCTTAACTTTACCCATATTCCATTGGGCATGACAAACTGCGATGGACCCACCTAAGGATATCATAAAAACCAATAAGACTTTCTTTATCACTAACTAAATCAATTTGGTCCACAAATGTAAATGAACTACTTAGTATTCGAGGGCTACAGCCGAGATTTTCTGAAGTCTTTAAGAGTTTAGAAGATAAAGTCGTAAATACTTAAAGCTAGAAGCTAAATTTGTCGCATGAAACAAACTCCTTTTAACAATATTCATGAAAAGCTTGGTGCAAAGATGGCTGAGTTCGCCGGTTATAATATGCCAATTTCTTACAGCAGTATTAAAGATGAACATGACGCCGTTCGAAATAGTGTCGGAATGTTTGATGTAAGTCATATGGGAGAATTCATTCTAAAAGGAGATCAAGCTCTAGATTTAATTCAACGTGTGACATCAAATGATGCTGCTAAACTGAACAAGGGTAAAGCGCAGTATTCATGCTTCCCAAATGGTCAAGGAGGCATCGTAGATGATTTACTGGTTTATTGTGTTGAAGAGAATAAAGTTTATATGCTCGTTGTGAACGCTAGTAATATTGAAAAGGATTGGAATTGGATCCAAAAGCACAATACGAACAATGTGGAGATGCACAATATTTCTGATAAAACCGCACTGCTGGCTGTTCAAGGTCCTAAAGCCGTAGAAGTCATTCAGAAATTAACAGATATGGATATTATAAATTTGGACTATTACACTTTTGTAAAGGGCTCTTTCTGCGGAATGGATAATGTTCTTATTTCCGCTACAGGTTATACGGGTAGTGGAGGGGTTGAAATATACTTTGAAAATGAAGATGCGGATCATGCAGCCGTTTGGAACGCCATTATGGAAGCAGGTGCAGAATTCGACATAAAACCTACGGGATTAGCTGCTCGTGATACTTTGCGTCTGGAAATGGGTTTTGCACTTTATGGTAATGATATTAGTGATACCACAAATCCAATAGAAGCTGGCCTAGGTTGGATTACAAAATTCACTAAGGAATTTACAGATCGTGAATTTCTTGAGAAAGTAAAAGAAGAAAAACCAGTTCGTCGTTTGGTCGGATTTGAAATGATAGATCGAGGTATTCCAAGACAGCATTATAAGATAAATGATGCCGCCGGGAATGAAATCGGAGAAGTGACTAGTGGCACGCAAAGTCCAAGCTTAGGCAAGGCAATTGGGATGGGGTATGTAAAACGTGAACATGCCAAAAGTGGAAGCGAGATATTTATTTCGGTTCGGGATAAAAGCTTAAAGGCGGTTACGGTTAAAGTGCCATTTTATAAAGGAGATGCCTAAGTCGCTCGGTGCCTTTTGAGAAACTTTATAATTTAGTAGTTTTGAGTTGTTGGTATAAAACCGCATGCCGTATGAAGTATGTTACTATCTGTACAAAATAAAATAGATGAAGTATTCTCTTCTTGGGAGAGTTTCTTATCCTTCTTTATTAAAAAGATTTACGAAATTTCTGGACTTCAAAATCTAAGTTTTAAAACAATAGGTTTTTTTGTTCTAGTCACTATTGTTTCCTTATTCGTAGAGTATATCTTAATTAAGGACAAAAGAAAAAGTTCCCTTAGTAGATTAAGTACATTAACCAAAAGTACGCTCACTGATATTATCAGTTGGATACTAAGCGGGCTGGGTGTCTTCAATTTTATCGGTGTTATCATGACACTTGGTGTGTTTTACCTTATCAATTGGTTACTCACAAAAGACATTAATGTCTTTGCTACTGATCATATTAAACTTGATTGGCTGCAATTCGTTGTAGTGTTTATTCTTTCTGATTTGAAAGGTTACTGGAATCATAGAATGTTTCACACTTTTAGACCGCTATGGGAACTACATGCTTTTCATCATAGTGCAACTGAATTTAATGTTATGAGCGCTCAAAGAGGACATTTTGTTGAAGCGGCTATTGTGATCATCACAGATACATTGTTTTGGAAACTCATCGGAGCATCTCCTATCAATATCATTTATATTGCTATGTTGGTACAGGTGCAACAAGGGTTGCTCCACTCAAATCTAACTCAGCACTGGGGGTTTCTAGGAAGACTTATTTTCGTTTCACCCTCTGTACATAGAATTCACCACTCTGTACATGCTAAACACTACAACAAAAACTATGGTGTCGTTTTCATATTTTGGGATAAGCTATTTGGAACGTATTCACCACCTGAGGAATCTGTAGAAATTGGTATCCCCAACAACCCTTATAATAAAAGTGGGTTTATTTCAGATATCTGGATAGGCTATAAGCGATTCTTAAAGCAGCTCTTCAAATTTCGATCGGATAAATGAGATCTTATACTCGTCTAATTTCCGCACCTAAAGCATTTAAACGTTCATCAATACGTTCGTAACCGCGGTCTATCTGACTAATATTCTGAATTTTACTTTTCCCTTCTGCGCTCATAGCCGCTATTAACAAAGCCAATCCAGCTCTTATGTCGGGACTTACCATGGTATTGCGCCGTAAAGGAAATTCTTTATTCAGGCCTACTACTACCGCACGATGTGGGTCGCACAGTACAATCTGAGCACCCATATCTATCAGTTTATCAATAAAAAACAAACGGCTTTCGAACATCTTTTGATGAAACAATACTGTTCCTTTTGCCTGAGTTGCAACTACCAATGCAATACTTAAAAGGTCTGGAGTAAAACCTGGCCAAGGATGATCATAGATCGTAAGAATAGAACCATCTATGAATTTTTTTATTTTGTAATGGTCTTGTGCTGGAATATGTATATCTCTTTCATCGACTTGCATTTTAATACCAAGTTTTTGAAACATATCCGGTATAATACCTAAATGTTTCACATCGGCATTTTTAATGGTCAACTCACTACCAGTCATAGCCGCCAATCCAATAAAAGACCCTACCTCAATCATATCAGCAAGTATTGTATGTTCAGTGCCATGGAGCGTTTCTACTGCTACACCTTCGATTGTCAAAAGATTTGAACCAATACCGCTGATTTCAGCACCCATACGATTTAACATTCGACATAGCTGTTGAATATAGGGTTCACAAGCTGCATTATAAATACGCGTTTTTCCTTCGGCACAAATTGCACTCATCAAAACATTAGCTGTTCCAGTCACAGACGGCTCTTCCATCAATATGTAGCTACCCTTGAGGCCTTGTGTTTCTAGTGTAAAGAAATGTTCTTCATTATTATAGTTCGTTTGAACTTGTAACTTTTCAAATGCGTTAATATGCGTATCTAATCTTCGTCGGCCAATTTTATCGCCACCAGGTTGTGGGATATAGGCTTTTTTATATCGAGCTAATAAAGGCCCTGCCAACATAACTGACCCTCTAAGCTTCCCTGATTTCTTTTTAAATTCTTCTCCAATTAAATAATCTAGATCAATTTCTTTAGCCTCAAACGTAAACTGATTAGGACCTAAACGTTCGACAACAACTCCCATATCCTTCAACAGTTGAATGAGCATCTGAACATCTAAAATATCGGGAATATTGTTAATCGTTATTTTTTCTGAAGTCATTACGACAGCAGCAATGACCTGCAGGGCCTCGTTCTTTGCACCTTGTGGTGTTATTTCTCCGCTTAGTTGTTTCCCCCCAATTATTTCAAAGGTATTTGGCATCATGGCTTAACTTATCTACGGTAATTCTTTTTATGACGATTATTGTTGTTGTTAGAACGACGATGCTTATTGTTATTATTCTTTTTCTTCTTGAAGTTTACTTTATTATTATTCTCGGAAAAGCTCTTATGGTTAATGATTGGACCATCACCACTGTCAACGAATTCAGAAAAACGTCCTGGCTTGTAATTCAGTTTTCCCTGGCTCATTTGCTTTAGTTCTTCCCGAATATTATCATCGTGCATTTTTTCATTATGCCAGTTATTATAAGCGATACGCATAAAAAGGGCTAATGTATGTACATAACCATTTTTCTTTTCTTCATCTGTTTCAGCAATAGCCTTTTGCAATAAAAGCTCAAACTTCTTGCCCAAATGCTTAAAATCCAACTTTTGTTTTGGATAGGGTAAAGGATCTGGTTTGGCTTCTTTTTCCGCTGCGGTTGGCATTTCATAAGGACTCTTTACATCTAATTTGTAATCGCTCATCATAATCATATGATCCCATAATTTATGCTTAGGGTCTTCCATATTTTTATTCTGAGGGTTGAGTATTGCCATCACGTCTACAACAGCTTCTGCTGCTAGTTGCCTCTTCTCAGTATCTTCAATTGTCAAAAGGTGATTAATCATCTTTTGAACCCCCCTTCCATATTCACGGATGGACATTTTCTCTCTGCTCGTGTTGTATTGCATAAAATCTATTTGAAAACTTTGAAACTCTTAGGTTTCACTAGGGTGTAAAGGTATTTAAACTTTTTTGAAGTTCAAGCGCCGATTCATCATTTGAATGATTATATAAATATGAATTAATTCTCCTCCTTGCCAAGGATATCTCACCTACAGATTTATAATATGCAGCAGCCTGCTTATCAACATTATAGTCCTCATAATTGGGTTCTTGGTACAAAGGGTTTAAAAGAGTACTCAGGCTTACAGCCCATATTGAGGTCGGGCGGGATTTCATATTATGGAAATGATCTCCTTGTGCTAGGGTATCCGTCTTTTGATACACGGCACAAATTGGATCGGCATAAACGCAACCATAGAGCGTATCTGTGTACAGATAATGATGTAATTGAGGAGAAAAATTTCTAAACAAAACCACATAGTCGAATTGTTCTTTTTGGTCTAGTTCGTAGAATTTTTCTGGAATTTGCGCGTTCGTGAAATAGGTCTTAAAAAAATCTGCACTAAAAACATCAAGGTCGCGTAGATCTATATATGTCCTAAAATCTGGTTGTAAGTCCCACAGGAGAAAAGAAGAGATCATATAGGAGGAAAAGCATTTTTTACTGGCCAACCCATTTTGTGCAATATAATTTGAGGCCCCTATCGGATTAAAACCAGGATGGATAAATAAACCGTACTCGTTATCAGATTGGGTTATTTTATAATACACATTGCTTACAATAACACCATAAAACGCAATGCCAATTAGTAATATATTTTTTGTGCTTACTATTTTTCGGGGCATATACTCGTTCATCAATAAGGCTAAAAATGGCGCGATGAGCAAAACATAGAAAATGATATTTCGTGCAGCCGAAAGACTTAAAAACACTAAAGCAGATAATAGTAACAGACTTACCAATCGGAGTCGATAACGATCTAATTTCGTACGGATAAATGCTCCTTTTTTGAAAACAAACCAAAATATAAAAAGCAGCGTAAAGACGAAAAAGTAAGATTCTTTTTGCCAGAAGTCGGGATCGAGCACATTCGCCAGTTCTGTTGTAAACTTATTTTGATGTACTTGTGAAAAAATATTCAGAGGGCGCAACAGCATGACGCCTCCCCGTGGATTTACTAATATCGCTAAAATGGAAAGGCTAAAAACCAAAGAAAGTTTCATGGGCCTTTTGACTTTATTTTTAAATGTGTCGACCCAGGCAGTAAAAAGAAAAATTCCTATTAATACAATTCCTAAACCATAGGCTTCATGCATATTGGTCCAGAAGATTTGCAAGGGTATCAAAGACCAAATCAAACTACTGTTCGGTTCTTTAAAATAATTAAACAGAACGTACAGATACACAACGAACAAAAAATGTGTTGTCATTTCAGGACGGCCAATAATCCGATATTCTATAAAAGCAAATACTAGGAATAAAACAAGTGTATTAATTAATGTATTTTTTAGATCGAATAGTTTAAATATCTTTTTTAAGAAAAGAACAATCCCAAGGCTAACTATAATCTGCAGAATAAACACACATTCTGGACCACAAAACTTTGCAATCCAAGCAGCCAATACTTCAAACCCCCACTTAATATTAATCCATTCAGATCCTGCTACGGAATTGCTAAACATATCCGTTTTAGGCACCTGTCCATTTTCTAAAATCCATTCCCCTGTTCTGATCTGCCACCAAACATCTGGTTCTCGAGTTGCTTTGATCGAAAAAGCAATGGCTATTAAGTAAGGAAAAAAAGCAATCAGTTTTTCCGCGATTTTTTTCACATAGCTAATTTAACGATTAGGATTTAGGAATTCACGTATTCTGAATTTGATTTATCTTATTACTAGCTAACATGAGCCTCATCACCAAATACGCTCTTTCGAAATTTCAAAGAAGGTGATGCAATGAAGTCTCCAAGACCTAAAGAAGCCCATTTTTGATCGACGACCTCTATTGTTTCTGGATTACTTACTATAATATTAGGCCAATCTCTTTGAAAGCCATCAAATTCCTTTGTCTTTCGCGTTCCGTCTATAATAATCATAGCACGTTGTTTACCGTTATCACTTATTTCTTCTTCCACAAAAGAATCTCGCTTAGGATCAAAATTGTTACAAACTTGCCATAGTGTAGATGAAATATCTTGAACATCTACATAGTCGTCAACTATCAACACCATTTTAATCCCACGTAAAGCCTGCGTATTAAACAACCCGTTCGTCATTTTTTTTACTTGCTGAGAACGGCTCTTTTTAATACTAATGAGCAAACAGGGTATTTCTATTTGGACTAAGGAGGTATTCACATCCAAAATGTCTCCCTTACCTAGATTGAAACAATTCATTATATCCTCTGCTTTCAGTTCATAATGCTCCTGCTCCAATTGTATTTCTTCATCGTGTTTTCGAGTACCATCGATACACATTTTACCGCCGAAGCCCATCTTACTGCAAGAGTGATCAAGTACATCCATTGGCCCACTAGAGAAGTAGATATCTTGTGCAGGATTAATATTTTCGAATACATATCGCGCAAGAGATTGATAATCATTTAAATCTTGATTATCTACAACGGCCAGAATTTTATTGAACATCATTTGCCCAGCGCCCCACATGGCGTTCATGACTTTTTGAGCCTGACCACCAAACGACTTTTCTATACTCGCTAAAACTAGATTATGAAAAACGCCTTCCACTGGCATATTCATATCTTGTATTTCTGGCACCATAGTCATTTTAATAGGAGCCAGAAAAATGCGTTCAGTTGCTTTCCCAATCCATGCATCCTCCTGAGGAGGAATGCCAACAATTGTACTTGGATAAACGGCATTATTTTTATGCGTAATACAGGTTACATGAAACACTGGGTATAAATCTTTTAACGAATAAAAACCTGTATGATCACCGAACGGACCTTCAATTCTTAAATCCTCGGTAGGATCTACATACCCTTCTATTACAAAATCGGCATCAGCAGGCACTTCAATCTCGGGTTGACTAATACACTTTACCAGTTCTACCTTTTTCTTTCTAAGAAAGCCGGCTAACATATATTCATCGACGTTTTCTGGTAAGGGTGCTGTAGCCGCATAGGTATAGGCTGGATCACCACCCAATACACAAGCTACGGGCATCTTTTTCCCGAGTTTCTTATACTCATTGAAATGAGCCGCACTTACTTTATGCTTATGCCAATGCATACCTGTACTTTGCTTATCGTATTGCTGCATTCTATACATTCCTACATTTCGAACACCGCTGTTTGGTTCCTTCGTATGAATTACAGGTAACGTAATATATCGCCCACCATCTTTAGGCCAACAAAACATAATGGGTAACTTATCCAAATCTGGATTTTCATGAACAATCTCTTGACAAGCTCCCTTGCCACTTCGTACCTTGGGCATCCAAGATGCGAATTGAGCAAGTTTTGGAAGCATTGCCAGCTTGGCCAAAATACCTTCTTTGGGTTCTGCCATCATTTTAAACAATGATTCAATCTCTTCTTTAATCTGATCTAATGAACTCACCTTTAAGGCTAGGCACATTCTCTTTTCACTGCCCATACTATTTATTAGAATTGGGAAATCCGTTCCTGTATTTTCGAAAAGAATTGCTTTATTATTATTCGATTTTGATATCCTATCTACAACTTCGGTAATCTCTAGATTAGGGTCAACAAACTCTTTTATTCGTATTAATTCATTTTCAGAATCCAATAGATCTATAAACTCTTGCAAATGCTTAAATGCCATAGCACAAAATTACAACTGCATCTAATGGAAACTCATTTAGCGGGATATAATAAAAATTCAATTTTTTCGTTTTACTTATATGCTAAAACGAATCGCTCTCCCCAACTGGTTTGTCATAACAGCCCTTTTAAGCACTTTTAGTACCATCTTTTTTTTGTGTTATATAGACGAAGGATACTACGACTTTCGATGGATGCAAGATATTGGCAATTGGATCGTTTTCTTTATTTATTGGATGATCTTATTCTGGGCACTAATTGGTATAGGCTTCTTAATGAAACTAGCAATAAGAAATTAATTCTTTTCAAAATACTGCACAATTAAATGCCGCAACCATTCCTCTTGTTGTTGTAAATTATAATCTGGCAACTCTTTTACAAGCACATAGTGCGGCCATCCGTCCTCATCATTCTTCTCGAATAAATAATAATCTTCTTGAGACAATAGCACACAGGTGGCAACATGCATCAAATCTTGTTTCTGTTCTTTAGTGAATTTTTTTTCTTCCGAAAAACCGACTTCATTCATTCCAATTAAAAAGAGCAGGGCTTGAAGGTCAGGCATCTTACCAAACCGGTCTCTTAATTGAAGTTCAAGTTGCTCCCATTTCTCTTCAAAATTTGTTTTCATAGTTCCACTATTCATTAATCACTTTAATCATTTCCTCGTGAATTCTTCCATTTGTAGCAAGCGTTTGCTTATCATATACGGAATAAGGATCTCCGTTAAAATTCGTAACCTTACCACCAGCTTCTTCTATAATTAAATAGCCTGCAGCTATATCCCAAGGATTCAGATTATACTCCCAAAAGCCGTCAAAACGACCTGCAGCTACCCAACAAAGATCAATTGCAGCACTTCCCAATCTACGTACAGGCAAACCCATTCGAATGAAACGTTCGAATACCGCAATAGGATCCGTACCTACTTCAACCCAGCGATATGGGAATCCTGTAACCAGACAGGATTTGTTCACATTATCATTAGCCGAAACATTAAGAGGTTTATTATTAAGAAAAGCCCCCTTGCCTTTCTCAGCAAAGAATAGTTCATTCATAAATGGATTAAAAACGGCACCCATAAGAAGCTTTCCATCTTTTTCAATCCCTATGCTAACACAACAGATCGGAATTCCATTTGCAAAATTTACGGTGCCATCAATAGGATCTATAATCCACTTATAATTAGAATCCGTACTCATTTCTCCCACCTCCTCACTCAAAATAAAATGGTCGGGATACTCATCTTGTATAACATCAATTATAGCCGTCTCGCTTTTTTTATCAACTTCTGTCACCAAATTATTCAAGGTATCCTTGCTCTGCACTTCAAATGTGCCATCGAAGTACTTCTTAAGTTGATCAGCACCAGCATGTAATGCTCGAAGCAATGTATTTTTTAATTGTTCATTCATGGAAGATTCCATTACTTTTGAGGTGTTCAAAGATAATTCTTTTCTCGCTGTGAAACGGATAAGTATCATTATTGTAAATTATAACGTAAAGCATTTTTTAGAGCATTGCTTGCTCTCTGTATTTCGTGCATTGACGGATATAGATGCTGAAGTTTTTGTAGTTGATAATCAATCAACTGACGGAAGTGTTGAAATGGTACGAGAAAAATTTCCGGCGGTAAGGCTAATTGCCAATGAACATAACGTAGGTTTTGCTCGGGCAAATAATCAAGCTGTTGAGATTTCAAACGGAGAATATATTTTGTATCTTAATCCAGATACAATTGTAGCTGAAGACTGCTTTGAAAAATGTTTAGAATACATGGATAAACATCCTGAAGTCGGCGCTTTAGGTCCGAAGCTTATCGATGGAAAAGGAGTATTTCTTCCTGAATCTAAAAGGGGATTTCCATCAACTTGGGTTGCGTTTTGCAAAATCTCTGGGCTCAGTTCCTTATTTAAGAAATCAAGGAGATTTAATCAATATCACCTTGGTTATTTACCAGAACATGAGACTAATGAAGTAGACGTTCTTGTTGGGTGCTTTATGTTTTGTAGAAAAAAGGTTATTGATGAAGTAGGTAGCTTTGATGAAACGTACTTTATGTATGGGGAGGATATTGATCTAAGTTACCAGATTAACAAAAGTGGCTATAAAAATGTTTACTTCCCCGAGACGACCGTTATTCACTATAAAGGAGAAAGTACTAAAAAGGGTAGTTTGAATTATGTACGTATGTTCTATAAGGCGATGATCATTTTTGCCCAAAAGAACTTTGCTGGTCGTTCAAAAAGCCTCTATGTTTTCCTAATCACATTGGCTATATATTTCCGTGGTATCATAGCATTTTTCAGAAGGCTCTTTTCAATACTGTCGTTACCTATCTTAGATAGTGTGATCTTACTGGGCTCTCTTTGGGGCATGTTATCGGTATGGAAAAGATATGTAAAGCCTGATACAACATACTCAATTAATTTACTTAGTATTTTCTTTTTCACATATCTCCTATGCTGGATTGCATCCATATTTTTTAGCGGAGGTTATGACAAACCTTATAAACCTCAACGTGTATTGAGAGGAATGCTCATTGGTAGTATACTCATTTTATCAATTTATGCATTACTACCCGAAGACTATCGATTTTCGAGAGGTATAACGGTTATCGGAGCGTTGATAGGCACGTTGGCTATTTTACTATCACGCTATTTCCTACAAGGTCTAGGTGTTAAGAGTGTTCAAGGAGAAGACCAACTCAATAAGCAAACGATTATTGTAGGTAACCCTGAAGACGAAAAAGAAATTAAGTTGTTGATTCATCAAGCAGGTATTCATAAAAATATAATTGGTGGCGTAAGCCATACTAAGCAAAAATTGGATGAACAAATTACGACTATAGATAAGCTGAAACCTATTAGTTCTTTGTATAAAGTAGGTGAAGTGATCTTTTCCCAAAACGATCTAAGCTTTCAGAAAATCATTCATCATATTACTGACATGGGCGCACACTACGATTATAAAATACATAGTGCTGGTACCGATAGCATTATAGGAAGTAATTCAAAAAATACGGCTGGTGATCTATACTCTACTGAAATGATCTATGCGATTAGTTCACCTGCTGCTCGAAGAAACAAACGTGTAATTGATGTATTAGTCTCTATATTACTTCTTTTAGTAGTACCTATTCTTATTTGGTTTGTAAACAGTAGGAATACATATTTTAAAAACTGTGTTTTTGTATTAGGTGGTAAAAAGACGTGGGTGGGCTACAACCAACCCAAGCTTCCTACTCTGAAACCAAGTATTCTAGCAACGTACACTCCGCTCATAGATTTTGCCATTCCAACTGAAAATATTGAACATTTAAATTGGATGTACGCCAAGAATTATTCACCATGGTGGGATGTTAAAATCATTTGGGAAAATTGGCAATCAATTTAAGGTCTATTTGACCAGATGTACATCTCCTTTATACATTTTAGGCTCCTGCTGGGTATAGCATTTCGACCGAATTATATAATAATACGTGCCCATTTCACACGGTTCTCCTTTGTAAGTACCATCCCACTTTTCGTAAAATGAGTTCGTTCTAAAGATGAGTTGCCCCCAACGATTAAAAATCGAGAATTCCAGTTTTTCAATTTGAGGATTTAATACTAAACCGTATTTATCATTCAATCCATCTCCATTTGGCGTAAAAGCATTTGGAATTACGATATTACCACAGCAATCTGTGGCTAATAAGCTTGCCTCAGCTGTGTCCTTACATTGCTCCAGATCCCAACCAATTAACATGATCTCCTGGCGTTCTTTACCCGCAAACCATTCTATCGAAGAAGTTGTTCCATATGGCGCTCTGAACTTTGGAGGAAGATACCAAGAGTAGTTTGCCGCTCCACTTCCTTCAAGTGTAACATAGCTTCCCATACATGGTGGATCATCTACCACACGAATACTTAACTCAGGAAAATCATGTACTACAATCTCTATCGTATCATGCTTAAAACATCTATTTCCGTTATTCTGTACTCTTACAATATATTGTCCACTTTGCCCAACAAACTTCACTTGGTTCGTGTCTCCAGTATTCCAAAGATAATTATCAAAACCACCAGGCATCAGTCGAACAGAATCACCATTACAAATTTCTTGATTAGGCCCTAGGTCAGGTTGGGGAATATCAATCACAACAACTCTTGTAATAATTATAGAATCACACCCATGAATAGTTGTTAGACTATCCGTATATACTCCCTCTGAACGCAGTTGTCTTCCATTTATTAAGTACTCTTCACCTTGACAAAGCACGACTGTTGTATCAAATAAATAGGGTTGTTGTACGATTAGATTTAGTGTTCTTCTTAACTCGCAACCTACGGCATTAGACAAAGTATCATAATAGGTTCCGGACATGGAATATCCGAAAATACTGCTAGGGTAACAAAGAACAGTATCAATTGTAAGATAGGTAATTGGGAGAACAGTTAGTACGAGCGTGCGAATACTATCACAACCTTGAATGCTTGCAAACGTGTCGACATAGGTACCACTCTGGTTATAACCCATAAAACTATCAGGTTCGCAAATTGTCATAGTTACATTGGTATTCAATATTGGATAAACGATTAAGTTTAACGTACGAATACTATCACACCCTGCAGCATTGACTAAAGTATCTACGTAGATCCCACTTTGAGTATAACCTAAGAAATTGTTTGGTTCGCAAATACTTTGTTGAATTGTGCTATACGTTCTTGGAATAACGGTCAAATGTAATGTTCTTATGCTATCGCAACCTACGGTATTTGTAAACGTATCTATATAGGTACCACTTTGAGTATAACCTAGGAAACTGTTTGGTTCACATATACTTTGCGTTATCGTTGTATCGGACAGTTGTAATACAGTTAACTGAAGCGTTCTTATGCTATCACAACCTTGTATTGTAGAAAAAGTATCTACATAAGTACCACTTTGAGAATATCCCATATAAGAATTCGGAAAGCAGATAGACGTAGAGATCGTTGTATACTGAATTGGATGAACGATTAAATTCAAGGTTCGAATGCTATCACAACCCGCTGCATTTATAAAGGTATCTGTGTAAGTACCGCTTTGAGAATAGCCGAAGAACGTATTGGGCTCACAAATTACCTCTTGAAAAGAACTATATGTACGTGGAATAACGGTTAAGTTCAATGTTCGTATGCTGTCACAACCGTTAGATCCTATCAAGGTATCGATGTAAGTACCCGTTTGATTATAACCAAGATATGAGTTCGGTTCGCAAATACTTTCGGTAATTATCGTATCTGTAGTAGGAAGTACAGTAAGAATCAATGTACGAATACTATCACAACCCGCTGCATTAACTAAAGTATCTACATAAGTACCACTTTGGGAATAACCTATATATGAGTTTGGAGAACAAATTGTTTGTTGAATCGTATCATATGATTTCGAATGGACAGTCAGATTAATAATACGAACACTATCACAGCCCACAATATTTGTAAAAGTATCGATATAAGTACCCGTCTGTGAATAGCCTAAAAAGGTGTTCGGTTCACAGATAATCTCATTAAGTATTGTTTGAGGACTAGATGCATTTACGGTAAGTACTAGGGTATGAATACTATCACAACCTGATGCACTTGTAAAAGTGTCAATATAAACTCCACTCTGCCAGTAGCCCATAAATGTATCAGGTGCACATATTGTGTAGTTTAAAGCAAAGTAGCTTCTTGGTGTTACAACCAGGTTTAATACCCTTACACTATCACAACCAGCCGTTGTTGTTAAAGTATCGATGTAAGTACCCGTTTGAGAATAGCCCAGATATGAAGCAGGTTCACAAATTGTTTGATTGATTGTATCAATCGCTAAAGGTGTGACGACTAAGTTCAGCGTTCGAATGCTATCACAACCTTGTATATTGCTAAACGTGTCTGTATAAGTACCCGTTTGAGAGTAACCGAGGAATGAGTCATTCCAACAAATTGTTTGATTAATTGTATAGGTATATTGATTGTTAACAATTAGGTTTAACGTACGAATACTATCACATCCTTGAGTGTTAGTAAATGTATCCACATAGGTACCACTCTGACTATAACCCATAAAACTCCCCGGAGAGCAAATTGACATATTGATCGTTGTATAGTTTCGTGGTGTGACGGTGAGATTTAAAGTGCGAATACTATCACACCCCCATTGATTAATGAAGGTATCGATATAAGTTCCTGTCTGTGAGTAACCCATATAGGTGTTGGGTTCACAAACCGTCTGGTTTTCTGTAACCTTCATTTTAGGCATGATATAAATTGGTATAATACGGGTAAACGTATCAGTATTCAGTACCCCGATAGGTCGACAGATAGAATCGGTAACGGACAAGTTTAAATAATGCCAGCCCGTATCAGCCAAACTTGGCGTCCAATTAAAACAGCTATTCACCGAATCCGTATTCATATTCTGATGATTCAATGAAGAAGGTGTTGAAAACGAATTGATATTAGATTGAATTGATATTAAAGAAGATGGATCGGAAGAAACTGTATTAAAACAAAACGTAAAATTATTCTCAGCGCAGGCTCTGATCGTGTCATTACGATAATTACATTGAACTAAGGAGTTCGTATCAATCGCAAGTGTAGGTGTTGCTATATTACAGGATAGGACAATTGTTTGTATATCTCGAACGATATAACCTATGAGTTGTCCATTTCTATATTGACTTACCTTAATGGCGATAACGCCTTTACCCTGGGCAGTTGGCGTCATAGAAAACAATCCAGTGCTGGGGTTCAGAACAAAAGAATTATTGCACGGTAAAGGGTTTGTTGCAAAATTTAAAGCTGGTGTGTAAGTAGGATATGTACAAAGCTGAGGTGGTGATGACGGACAATTATTGAATACAGGGTGCGTACGTGGCATAATAGACTCGTACACAAGTGAATCACCATCCACATCTGAAGCTCCATTATCATATACGAAGGGAGTATTTACGCAGCAATAAGGTACTGGTAAACGATTGAACGTTGGTGAATTATCTAAATTACTGATTGTGTTGTCGAAAGAAGTTTCTACATATAGGTTCGTTCCGTTTAAGAAGTTCATTGGGTTTCGAGCATTGTGGTTTACCCAAAAACGCCAAGAATTACAGGTTTCGCTTAGTGTAACGTTTGCTTCATAGATATACTCCTCATAACTTGGGAGACCATTTGGTGTGGTACAATTGGTTGAAATATTGGGACAATCCCCATTTACCAGAACAGGACCTGATGTCCTTTGTAAAAAAACCGTTTGAGGTGATGTAACATTACATGTGTTTACGAAACACATACGATGGCTCATCGGAGCGTTAATTCCGCTACAATCTCTGTAGAACTTAAAAACAAACTTGTAGGTGTTGCCGCTAACATGTTCATACAAAAGCTCTCCTCCGGCGGCATGTGTAGCCGACACTTTGTTGCTCCATAGAAGAAACAATAAAATGCAAGACAGAATAGTATATAGTAGTTTTTTCATAATAAAACAAGGTCAAGAAGAGACCAGAGGTCCGAAATAGCCTTCTCTCCTTAATTCTACTACAAAAATGAGACCAAAATAGTGCTATATAATTATTAAATATATGTATTGTTTTGCATATGAAAACATTGGGACAATGAAAAAAAGTTTTTACCTCCTACTCTTTATCCTTTTTCTCTGATTTTAGCTTGTTTAAGACCTGCTCTATCTTAGAAACATATTCAAGAGTATCGTCATCATAAAAGGTTAATGTGGGTACTTTTCTGACATTATTTTTTAAGCGCATGCCTAAATCTTTTCTAACCTCCCATGCATTTGATTCGATGGTCTGAAGCATCTTATCATTATCCTCAATCTGGAACATACTGATGTATATTTTTGCCTCAGCAAGATCAGGTGTTACACGCACTTTTGAGATGGAAATCATGCCACGGCCCATGATATTCCAACCCTTCTTTCTGAAAATTTCGTTAAGTTCTTGTTCGAGCATACGCCCTACCTGCTTTTGTCGTTTACTTTCTTCCATTCCCGAAATTTAATGCTGTAAATTTACACCCTTATAATGAGAGACATCTTCCTCATATTCAAAAGCTTTATTAAAGGAAAATGGCCGTATATATTTATTTATGCGATAGCTAATCTACTTCAGGCTATATTTTCACTGGTATCGCTTGCTATGCTAATCCCTTTTCTAAACTTACTTTTCGGAGAAAAGGAACAATTAATCACGCAAAAGCCAGTACTTGAATTTAGTGCCGATGGATTACAAGAATACTTCGGCTTTCACTTAAGTCAGATCATTATCAACAATAATAATCAGAAGGAATATGCTATTCTTTTTATTATAGCCGTCCTTTTATCCGCTATTATCTTAAAAAATGTGTTCTTATATATTTCACGATATGTTCTCTCTCCCTTAAGAAATCGAATTACGCAAGATATCAGAGAAGATCTCTATAAAAAGTCTTTAGCGCTACCCATTGGCTTTTTTAGTGAGGAGCGCAAAGGAGATATAATTTCACGTATGAGCAATGATGTCCTAGAAGTGGAGGCATCCATTATTGCCGTTATGGAACTTCTTTTTGGTATCCCGATTTTGGTTATTTTTTATCTGGCGATCATGCTTTCCATGAGTTGGAAGTTGTTTCTTTTTTTAGCTGTTCTTCTTCCAATAGCTGGGCTCATTATTGGACGAATTAGTAAAGAATTGAAGAAACAAAGTAGCGCTAGTCAAAGCTATATCGGTCATCTTATTTCTATGTTAGATGAAAGTTTGGGAGGATTACGTATTATAAAAGCATTTGGTGCTGAAAAAAATCGAATTGAAAACTTCCAAAAGCAAAATAAGGAACTTGTAAAAACACAAAACAGCGTAGCACTTCGCCGTGAAGCTGCCTCACCTACTTCAGAAGTATTAGGGGTTATGGTATTATGTGTTATTCTTTGGTTTGGAGGACGTATGGTTTTTAATAATGACATTTCGTCTGGAACCTTTATACTGTTCATTTTAATTTTTACGCAATTACTGGACCCATTAAAAAAACTTTCGCAATATTTTTATAATGTCGCACGAGGTAAAGCAAGCATTGAACGAATCGATAAGATTCGAACCGCGGTAAACCCTATTATAGACACACCCAATGCACGCACAATTCGTTCGTTTGAAAACGAAATCGAACTTAAGAATGTGAACTTCTCATATGATGGTGCACCTATTCTAAAGAACATCAACTTAAAAGTTAAGAAGGGGCAAAGTCTTGCATTAGTAGGAGCCTCTGGCGCTGGTAAAAGTACATTGGTAGATTTAATTCCTCGTTTTCACGAGGTTGACACCGGTGAGGTTTTATTAGATGGCATAAACATTAAGGACTACAAAATTGACAACCTTCGGGCTCTTATGGGTATAGTATCTCAAGAGCCCATCCTTTTTAACGATAGTATAGAAAATAATATTGGTCTAGGACATGATCAAATAGATCCCCAAAAAGTACTGGACAGCTGTAAAGTTGCCAATGCCACATTCGTAAATGAAAAAGAAGAAGGTCTTCAAACAAATATTGGCGATCGTGGTATGAAATTGAGTGGTGGAGAGAAGCAACGCCTCACCATAGCAAGAGCGATCTATAAAAACCCACCCATACTCATTCTAGATGAAGCGACCTCATCGCTAGATACTGTAAGTGAAAAAATTGTTCAGGAAGCTATTCAAAATCTAATGCAAAACCGTACTTCTATTGTTATTGCACATAGACTAAGTACAATACAAAATGCTGATGAAATCATCGTATTAGAAAAAGGAGAAATAAAAGAACGTGGTAAACATGAGGATTTACTAGCCCAAAATGGTCTGTACGCGAAGCTCGTAAATATGCAGTACATCTCGAAAAGCAACGAAAAATAGTTGTGTAACTCATAGAATACACTATTTTTGGTACTCATTATGAAAAATCTTCTATTACTATTAGCGGCCTTCCTTCTAATTGGAATATCAACAACGTCTTGCAAAAAAGACTGGACTTGTGAATGCTCAACCCCTACTGGTTCTGATAGTGTTAGTTTTGAATTGTTAGAATTGCGTAAGAATGATGCTAAAACAAAATGTAATGAGTATGGCGACGTTTGGGGCCAGTGTCAGATAAAATAAATATGTTTAATGAGCCGTGTGCACAGTATTCCTTTTCTGCGCATCGTGCCTCCGTTCCTCTTAGGAATTATTCTCTACAAGGTACTGCATAGTATAAGTCCTCTTCTTTTCGTTGGGCTATTTATTGGCAGTTTATTAGGGGCCCTATTCTTTTATTCACTAACAGCAACTCAAAGAATAAGGTTATTCTGGGTTCGTGGAATTTTATTACAAGCAGTATTGTTAAGCTTAGGCTATTTGACAATATGGAGTCACCAAATTGAGAACAAGAGAAGTTGGTATAAGAACTACCTAAGCTCAGACTCTAAAATCAGAGCGAAAATTCTAACTCCGCTTACGGAAACAAAAAAAACATTTAAGGCAACTGTAGGAATAAAAAAAATATATAATGGCAAGGGGAGTCAATCAACCTGTGGAAAAGCCATTCTATACTTTCATAAAACAACCGAAAGTTTAAACTTAACGGTTGGAGATGAAATCGTAGCAATAAATAAGCTTAGCCCCATCTCAAACAATAAAAATCCAGGAGCATTTAACTATTCTAGACTTTGCAAGAACAAGGGAATCTATGAGCAAGCTTTTCTGAACAAATCTGAATGGATAAAGCTTGATATAAAAAAGCCAAACTGGAAGCACTTTTTTCTTCATTGGTCTGAGCAGCTCAATAAGACTTTAAAAAACTATATTACATTGCCTAACACCGCAGGTATTGCCCAAGCATTGTTAACAGGTTATCGAAATGATATTGATCAGGATATTTATCATAGTTACACCAAAACGGGTTTAGTACACCTGCTCGCTATATCTGGTTTACATATGGGAATCTTCTTTTTAGGCGTCCAGTACTTTTTAGCTTGGATTCCTTTCTTTAAAAAGAATAAAGGTCTTTTAGTACTAATTGCTCTTATAAGCATGTGGATCTTTGCTTTGATTACAACCTTTCCTCCATCCGTACAAAGAGCTAGTGTGATGTTCAGTTTTTTAGCATTGGGGCAACTAGTGCCTCGAAAAACTTCGCATCTTAATTTTTTACTCGCATCTGCGTTTCTTCTTTTACTCTTACAACCTAATCTTTTATGGGAGGTTGGGTTTCAACTTTCCTATGCAGCAGTAATGGGCATTTTTCTTCTTTATAAACCTCTTACCAATTGGTTTAAGCCAAATAATCAATGGATAAAAAAAATCTGGCAGATAAGCTGTGTTTCAATTTCTGCACAACTCTTTACTTTTCCCATTACACTTTATTATTTTCATCAAACCCCAACACTTTTTCTTGTTACCAATCTTATAGCCATACCAGTTGTTACCTTGATCATATATGGAGAATTCTTACTAATTCTTTTTTCCATGCTCCCCTTCATAGCCAAGTTTATAGGGCTACTGGTATCCTGTCTAATTTATGGTCTAAACGACATTATTGATTATACCTCCAGGCTCCCATTTGTAAGTTTAGATAATCTATATATCAGCCAGTCACAATGCTTTCTGTTAATTGCTGCTATGCTTTCAATAACCGGTTGGTTTATAATTAAAAAGAAAATATATGGTTCTGCAGCACTCCTATTGTTTTTTTCTTTTATGGTCATCTCGATAAACCGAAAGTCAAAACATTTAAAACAAGAGGGTCTAGTGATCTACAATGCAAAGTACCCTTATATCGAATATATGGCAGGAACCAACTCTTACACCCAAGACCAAATGGCTTCCAGTCTGTTCGAACAGTTTGAAAAATATAGTTTAAAACCATGTCATCTGTTGTTTGGTATCAAAAAATCAAATTATTATAGGCCACCTCTTTGGAAGACTCATGAAGCATTTGACTTCATTGCTTTTTCTAACAAAAAAATTTTAAGGATCAAGAAATCAGCTAATCTAAAAATTAAGGAGCCAATATCTGTAGATTATCTTGTATGGTCCGATCTGCATAGATACGAAACGCGCAGATTATTGAAGTTCATTCACCCTAGAGAAATAATTATTGACGGAAATATCCCGCTGTGGAAAATAGAAGACTTCAAAAGCCAATTACAAGAAGTAGATTTGCCAACTCATTATGTTGCCACAGAAGGCGCAAAAATTATCCAGCTATGAACAAAAAAATACAATCTGCCCTTATTTCTGTTTTTTACAAAGACGGCATCGATATTCTTGCTAAAACATTACAAAAGTTTGACGTAAAAATATATTCGACAGGCGGCACACAGAAATTTCTTGAAGAAGCAGGTATAGAATGTATTGCAGTAGAAAGTGTCACATCATATCCTTCTATATTAGGTGGACGCGTAAAAACATTGCACCCAAAAGTCTTTGGAGGGATCTTAGGTCGAAGAGATAATGAAACTGACTTGGCTGAAATGAAAGATCATCAAATTCCTGAATTGGATTTAGTGATTGTTGATCTATATCCTTTTGAGGAGACGCTGGCTAGTACAAACGAAGAAGCCAAAATAATTGAGAAAATTGATATTGGCGGACCTAGCATGTTACGTGCTGCAGCCAAGAACTTTAAAGATGTTTGTGTTATAGGATCAAAAGATGATTATTCCGTGTTAGGTGCCCTATTAGACACTCAAAAAGGAGAAACTACACTTGAACAGCGTAAGGAGTTTGCTGCTAAGACCTTTAAGATTGTAACGCATTACGATATTGCCATAGATAATTACTTCAATACAGATAGTGCTCAAGAAACTAAAAGTTTACGCTATGGAGAAAATCCGCATCAAGAAGCGAAGTTCATTGGTACACTTTCTGATCAATTTGAACAATTGAATGGTAAAGAGCTTTCTTACAACAATCTAGTTGACGTAGATGCAGCTGTGGGCTTATTAAATGAGTTCAAAAATGAAGGAGACGCTTTTTTTGCCGTATTTAAGCACACTAACGTCTGCGGTGCTGCTATTCGAGAAACGAACTATGACGCATGGAAAGCAGCCTTGGCTGGCGATCCAGAAAGTGCCTTTGGTGGTGTTATTATCAGCAACCAAGAGATCAATGAAAAAATAGCGGAGGACATGAGTGGTATTTTTTTCGAGGTACTACTAGCTCCAAGTTTTACTAAAGAGGCCCTAGAAATTTTGAGTGCAAAGAAAAACAGAATCCTATTACAGATAAACCCCGATTATGTCAACACGATCAGTCAAAATACTAAGACAATCCTTGGGGGCCAGCTCGTTCAAAATGTTGATGTTGGAAATTATGAAAAATGGGAAGAAGTTGGAGCCAAAGAGAGTAGTGCAAAAGAAAAAGCAGATTTGTCTTTCGCGAATCTCCTCTGTAAACATCTCAAATCTAATGCAATTGCACTGATAAAAGACCGACAATTGATAGGTAAAGGTTGTGGGCAAACATCTAGAATTGATGCACTCCGTCACTCTATTGCAAAAGCGAAGCAGTTTGATTTTGATTTGAGCGGTGCTGTTATGGCTAGCGATGCTTTTTTCCCGTTTGATGACTGCGTAAAAATTGCTTATGAAGAAGGTATTTCAGCTACCATACAACCTGGTGGATCAATACGGGATAACGATTCCGTGAATTTTGCAAAGGCCAATAATATGGTTATGGTAATGACAGGCATGCGTCATTTCAAGCATTAAGTTCATTCAAAAGGTCTTTTACTAATTAATAACGAAGGTTTGATTAAACTAATCGTCTATTTAGTAGTTTTACTATACAGATATACGATTTAGATTATGAAAAAAATATTATTTATCCTTTCAGCAGTTCTTTTAACATTTAGTGTCACAGCACAGGATCTGCCTACTACGACTATTAAACAGTTAAATGGACGTCCAGTAAAATTCAATAAGATATTCAAAAAGGGTCGTGTAACCTTAGTTAGCTTTTGGGCAACTTGGTGCGTTCCTTGTAAGGCTGAAATCAAGAATATAAAAAATCAGTTACCAGATTGGAAGAAACAAGCTGATTTTGACTTTGTTACGATTTCAATAGATGATAGTAGAGCTGCCGCTATGGTTAAAGCATATACAAAATCTCAAGGTTGGACTTGGCCTGTTTATTTAGATCAGAACAGTGATTTAAAACGATCATTAAATTTCCAAAATGTTCCCTTCACTATGATTGTTGATAAAGCTGGGAAAGTAGTATACCAACATACAGGGTACGAAGAAGGTGGAGAAAATGAGGTGTTTGAGGTTGTAAAGAAATATGCTAACGGTAAAGCCGACTCTGATAAGTAGATAAAACTTCTGCAGTAATAAAACTAAAACCCGTCTCATAAATGAGACGGGTTTTTTATGCTAATGTGAATTTAATATTACGCTAATGTTACCAAATATACATATCGTAACAATTCTATAATCGTTCAGTTTCAAGAAGCGCGACAACGCCAAATACTTTTGCGCTTATAAAAATTGAACGAAAAAAAATGAAACGACTATTCAACATTAAGAATGCTTTATTTGTTGCCGCAATCGGCACATTAAGTCTACTAAACTCTTGTAAAACTGACAAATGTAAGGACGTAGTATGTCCTGCTGGTCAACTTTGTCAAGATGGTGAGTGTATTGGTGATCCAAGCGGAACAAACGTGGTAAACGTTACTGGTTTTATCACAAGTAATACTACTTGGACAGCTGATAAATGCTATGTATTAAACGGACGCGTGGTTGTACGTTCTGGATTCACACTTAAAATTGAGCCTGGTACGTTGATCAAAGGAGATAAAGGTACTGGAACAGGTGCTTCTGTATTAATTATTGAGCGTGGAGCGAAGATTGATGCACGTGGTACAGCTACAAACCCTATTATATTTACTTCAATTGACGATAATATTAAAATTGGTGAGAAAGTAGGTACTAACTTCAATGAAACCGTAAATGAAAAATGGGGTGGGGTAATTATCTTGGGTAAGGCTCCGGTATCTACAGAAGATGGAGATACTGAAGGTCAAATCGAAGGAATTCCTGCTAGTGAAACATACGGTGTTTATGGTGGTACAATTGCTGGAGATGATTCAGGATTCTTACAGTATGTATCTATTCGTCATGGTGGTATTACTATCGGTGATGGTAATGAAATCAATGGTCTAACTCTTGGTGGAGTTGGTTCGGGTACAGTAATCGATCACGTAGAGGTTGTTGCCAATCTAGACGACGGTATTGAATTCTTTGGCGGTACTGTTAATGTAAGCGATGCCATTGTTGTATATCAAGGGGATGATGGAATTGATATCGACCAAAACTACTCTGGTACTGTAAGTAATGTTATGGTAATCACTGGTAACGGTATTGGTACGGATGAAGCACTTGAAATTGACGGACCTGAAGGTTCTACTTACACTAACGGTAAGTTCACAATTACTAACGGAACATTCATAAATGAAGGTACTGAAGGTAGTGGAGCTGATTTAAAATCAAAAGCACAAGGTAATATCACAAACTGCTCTTGGAGAGGATTTACGAAGTTTATCAAAGTAAGAGCTAGCTTCTCTGATACAACAGCATGTACTGCTAAGAACGATGCCTATGTGTACATGACTCAAACGTCTCCTAACCTTTCTGTTTTCAATTGTGAAATTGTTTCTTCAACAGCTACACTTGCTGATATGGCTAACGCTTATAACGGTAGTGGTGGAACTTGTGTTGGAACAGCAGAACAAACTGCTTTAGACAATAATATTTCTAATAGCTCAAACAATGTTCAGGCTGCAGGAACTAAAGGCGCTAATCAATCTGCCTTTGCAAACTGGAGTTGGGCTTCTATTAAGGGCAAGCTTTAAACAATAAATTTTAAACATTGCAAAAGCACCCTCTAAGATCCTTAGAGGGCTTTTGCATCAAAAAAACCAGCAATGAAACAAACAATCAAACTATTTTTCATGACCATTTGCCTGTTTTCCTTTGGATGGGCAAATGCGCAAACAGGTACTATTCGTGGTACCGTTATTAATGATGCCACTGGTGAAACGATTATCGGTGCTACCATTATGCTTAAAGGCACAACGAAAGGGACACGTACCGACATCGATGGAAACTTCTCTTTAAAAGCACCAACGGGTAAACAGACCATCACCTGTTCTTTTATAAGCTTTGCGAAGCAAGAAATTACGGATATTGAAGTCCTTCCGAATAAGGTAACAGTACTTAAAATTCGTATGCAGCAAAAAACAAAGAAGATTAGAAAAGTGGTAATTCGCTCTAAAAGAATTGCTAACAGTGAGACTGCGCTACTTACGATACAAAGAAAATCTGCTAATGTACTAGATGGAGCGTCTGCTGAGACCTTTAAAAAAACTGGAGATAATGATGCCGCAACAGCTATATCTCGTGTAACTGGTGTTTCAGTAGAAGGTGGTAAATATGTATATGTTCGTGGACTGGGCGATCGTTACACAAAGAGTCAATTAAATGGGGTTGATATTCCAGGCCTAGACCCCGACAGGAATACTGTACAGATGGATATTTTTCCAACTAATCTGCTTGATAATCTTCTTGTGTACAAAACATTTACACCTAATCTACCTGGAGACTTTACGGGAGGAATGATTAATATTGAGACCAAGTCTTTTGTTGACAAAAAAACAATGGGCTTTGGAGCTAGTATTGGGTATACTCCAGGTATGCACCTAAATCGCCTAGGCTTAACATATAAAAGCTCGGGTGCTGATTTATTTGCATTTGGAAATTCAAGCCGTAAACTTCCTATTGCTAATGTAAGTAGTATCCCAGACAGAAGCGATAACAATCCTGCGCTAACAACAATTACGAAAAAATTCAATGGTCAATTAGCTCCGACTAACTTTAGTGCTCCCTTAAATGGAGCTATTTCATTCTCTAAGGGTAATCAATTCAAAAAGAAAAAATATACCTTAGGTTATAATACGGCCGTAAACTATCGTTATCAGTTCCGCCATTATGATGATTACGAGTTCGGCAGATCTATTAAAAATGGCGAGCAGGGTGTTACAGAACTTACTCAATTAACTACAACAACAGGTAAACGCTCAGAACAGGAGGTCTCTTGGAGTGCATTGGCTGGTGGAGCACTTAAAACTAAGAAAAGTAAGTATGTATTAAATGTATTGCACAGTCAAAATGCAGTCTCAAGAGCGGCTATCTATGATATTCGTTTTCCGAATGGTCAAAATACAGCCTTACCCTTAAAACAGTATGTACTTGACTATTCTCAACGTTCAGTAACTAACGCTCTTTTAAGTGGTAGCCACTCTGTAAAAAACAATAAATGGCGTGTGAATTGGAAGCTCTCTCCTACAGTGTCTAAAATTGTAGAACCTGATATTCGTAGCACGACGTATTTGATTGAAGACGGGAATTTCATTATTGATAATGGCGACGGGGCAATTCCAGAAAGATTCTATCGTAACCTCGATGAGGTAAACGGCGTTGGTAAAATTGATATCAGCACGAAGTTTAAAACTTGGAGCGGTAAAGAATCGAAACTTTCATTTGGAGTTGCCAATACAACTAAAAACAGAGATTACTCCGTTCTTAGATTTATATTCAATAATACCATGAATACTAACTGGTTGGGTAACGGAAATGAATTGCTAGAGCCTGAAAATGTTTGGACTCCCAATAATCAACAAGGAACTTATATCCGTGCTGAAGAAAGCTTGACTAGAAACCCTAATATTTATAACGCGACTCAAAATATAGCCGCAGCTTATGTGATGAATGAATTACCCATCACGGATAAATTAAAGGCAGTATATGGCGTTCGTGCTGAAAAAACAGATATGTGGATTTCTGGCTACGGAAGATTTGCTGGTGAACAAATGGATGAAAATAAAGTGGATGAGCACGTAATGGATGCTTTAGATATCTTACCAGCGGTAAACATTATCTACGCCCTTAAGAAAAAAATGAACCTCCGTGCTTCGTACTCACGTACATTGGCTCGACCTTCTTTTAGAGAAAAATCTTTTGTGAGCATTCTTGATCCTCTATCTAATATCAGATTCATTGGTAATATTGACTTAAAGCGTACAAACATTGATAATGTAGATCTTCGTTGGGAATCATTCTTTAACTCAAATGAGATTATATCGATCAGTGCGTTCTACAAAAAGTTTGAAAACCCAATTGAGATTGCTGGTTTCTTATTGCAGCCAAATGATATTACTCCACGTAATGCTGGTACCGCTCACGTTGCTGGTGCAGAATTTGAGGTGCGTAAGAACCTTGGTTTTCTTACAAAAACATTAGATAAGTTCTCGTTAGCAACAAATATTACCGCTGTAAGATCATATATTGATATGAGAGAAATTGTTGTTGCAGCCGGACAAGATGCTGTGTTTGGTACAGAAGATGATATTACGGAATATATGTCGCGCTCAGCAAATTTAAGAACTGGCGAAACGATTGGTAATTATAGAAATATGTTTGGTCAATCACCATTTATTGTAAATACGAGTTTGACATATAGCAATGACACACTTGGTTTAGAATCAACCTTATCTTATAATGTACAAGGTAAGCGTCTTGCAGTTGTAGGAGTTGGTGTACGTCCTGATGTATATGATCAACCATTTCACAGTTTAAACCTTAAGCTATCCCAACGTTTGGGTAAAAAGAAACTTTGGAAGACTAGTTTAACTGTTCGTAATATCTTGAACGATCGAAGAGAGAAATTGTTTGAATCTTATAATGCAGACCCGCAAGTATTTGAGTCATTTAACCCAGGAATTGGATTTAGTTTGGGTGTGAGTTATTTGATCCAATAAACCATTTCTTAAAAATGAATAAAAAAGCGCTCTTTAAAGAGCGCTTTTTTATTGGCCGCGGTGTCATACATATTGGATTTCACAAGATTCGTATTCAACAATTGTAAAATCTAGTTGATCTTGTTAAATTCGCATAAGCTAAAGATTTATCAAATCGAACGATATAATGAAAACCGACTGGAAGAAACTTCGAAAGATATTCGAAAATAAATCCGCACCTAAGGCATTGATCTTGGACCAAAGCTATCATGGAAAGGCTATAAGGTTATCATTAAAAGAAAAAATCAGTATTGAGCTAGCATCTAAACGAAACCCAGAGTTTCAGTGGATACCCTCTGAAAGTAGTTTGAAACACTTTAGTCAATGTGAAGTAAATTGTAAGCTGCCTGGGTATGAACAAGTATCCGATCAAGACAAGATGTGCAGAATAACCTTAATACCACAGAAAGTAGGAAAGGGTTCCATTACACTACATTATTTAAACCCTGAAAAGCCTACTCATGTCGCGAAGGTCTTCCGTCTAGATTATGAAATTCAGAATCGTTAGTTAAGCTGACTCATCCCAAGCCAGAATACCACCTGTTAGATTATAAGTCTTTTCAAAGCCCATTTGCTCCAAAATCATACAAGCCTGCATAGACCGAACGCCACTGCGACAATGAACAATGACCTCCTTATCTTTCCAATCTTCTATCTCATCAACTTCACCATTGGCAATTTGACCTAGAGGGATTAGTTTGGCACCCATATTTACGGCATCATACTCGCTTTGCTCGCGCACATCCAAAATATAAAGTTCCTCACCGCTTTCCTTTTTTGCCTTTAATTCGGCTACTGTTATTGTTTGCATAATCTCCGTATTGCTGATTTGTTTTTACCTATTAGTTTCACCAAATAATTTCCATTTGGAATATTATTCAAATCCAATTTACCCTCTTTCATATTATCCGCTTTAATCACCTGACCACTTATAGTTATTAACTCATACCGAATCCACTCCTCAGCATTACTTATATACACAGTTCCTTTTGTAGGGTTTGGATATAAAACAGTATTGTCAGTTGCCTTTGTTACGTCGCTCGTATTCGTCGGTGTAAAACGACCACCAACCATTGGTCTCATCATCACAGTACCTGTTGTAGATGAATTAAACCAAAACCCATTTACATTATAGCTCAATTGTTGCAAATTATTATCCGTATTAACATCAAGCCCATAATAGATGCTATCACTAGAAAAATTCGCAGGTTGTGTAAGCCCAATATAATAAGTACCAGGACCTAATCCAATAGGTGTATCGAAGGCATAAGAAGAAAACTCTCCCCGTACATTAGGATACTGAACTTTATATAAATCTTGTTGATGGATAACAACATCTCCAGCAGTGGTATTGCCCAAACTATCGTATAGCACAATACTGAAAAATTTACCCTCTGCACTTGGTACCTGAGCCGCAAAGAACACACTTAATCCATATACCGTATCTGCCTGTCTTAAATCAAATTTTATTGCCGTTTTAGCCGGCTGATTCAAAGCTGGATTTAGAAAATATGCTAACTCCACTGTACCATCATCATAAGCAAAGTAGTTATCAAAAATAACATCTGTTATAATCGTATCATTCCCTCTAAAGTCGTTCCCGTTAATCGCATCAATAGAATAGGTATTGCGTACCGTAAAAGGACCGTTCCCTGCTAAGCCAATATTATAACTAGGATTTGTTAACGTGGCTAAGCTTTTGGCTAATCCATTAAACGGAGCCAAAGTATTTGAACTTAAGTTTGTTGAACCGAATACTTCTTCTGCAGTATGCCGCACAGTAAAAATATTAGCTTGGTCATAATTATTACGAACGTAGATCTCTTGGTTCGGTGATAAATCAGATGGTAAAAAATGCTTAAATGGCATAGCGGTATAGGTAGCCAGAATAGAGGTTGGTTGTTTTTCAAACGCTAGATCACCAATAGTTGTATCACTATGCGTACGATTGACATCCATATGTACATAATCTAAATTCCAAACGTCATCGTTTAGGTTAAGGGATGTAAAATTTACAAAACGAAACTGAAAGCTATCATGAAAGTATTGGGGATCATTTACAGAGACAAAAAACTGTAGGAAAGGATGAGTGTTCGTACCCATACGCTGCCATACTGGGTCCCAATTATTGTCCACATCCCGAAAAAAGAGAAACAAACTGTCATTTGTCTCAGGAGCAAAACCATTTCCTTGAGCCTGCACCCAGAAACTGAGAACTATACTATCATTAGGATTCCTAAGACTTAAATCTATTGGTGTACAAGTTAGGCTATCACCATATCCTTTTGCCCCAAAATCGTTAGGTCTATATGGTCTTCCTTGTTCATTTAGCCCATCAAATGTGGCCACTCCTTGTGTGACAACGCCTTGCCCCATTGTATTATTTATAAAGACCTGTTGTTCCTCCCATAAATCAGGACTAGGTAAACTAGCACGGTATGAGAAATCATCAAGAAAAGGTAGACTAGCTCGATACTTCTTTGTAGGATAAACATTCTCCCTGTTTTTTATAAAAGGGTTGTCCTGAATTGGCACTACAATCTCCTGTGCAAATAGCGAACATGGGAGTACCATTAAGATCGCAAAAAGTAAATAGCCTTTAGTCAAACTCATTTGAAAAGTCTTGGTCATTATTATCTTCAACAACTTGTTTCGGTTTGTCTTTCTGTTTATTATGAACTGCGTCAGCCATTCCCTCTAATCCCTTACCCGTTTTGCTAATTGGCCGTTTCTCAATAGCACCATCTACATGAAGCCCACCCTCCAAGTTTATGCCCTCTTGTGCGTTATCTGCTTTTTTCTTCGCTTTTTTCAAAGTAGTATTTGCATTGTCCAAACGCTCTTGAATCACATTTACCAGGCTATCGTCCAAATCTTGAAATTTTAATGAGCCGGGAGCATTCTTACGCAAAATCTGAGGGGTAGGGTTTTGCATCAGGTGAATGTCAATCATATCCCCACCGCGTATCGCATTCGGAAAGTCAAGTTCGTTCAAAGCTTCTGGGTATTGTTTGTATACAATCGCACCCATTGTATCATCAATCGTACCATCATAAACTAATAATTCGAACAGGCCAGCTGCTGTCAGAACTTCTTTAGCATCGCGCCATGATTTACCTATTAAATTAGGAACATCTACTTCATAATCAGCCAAGCCTTCACCTACAACGAGGTCAATTCTACTTCCGAACGGAACTTTAGAACCGGGAGATACTTTTTTTCCATTATAAAGCTGTTCGAGAACAGCCCCAGAAGCAATATCCGGTCGGTAAATGGTATCACCCATAACAAAACGATAGCTCTTAAGAATTAGAATGGCATTTCTAAAACTCTTGCTTACCAAATCCGGCATTTCAATCTTAGGTGCTTCTGCTCTATTAACTAAAAGGAAGATTGTTCTACCTAACTTTACCATACTTCCCTCTTCAGGTTCTTGTCGCAGTACTTGTAACGGGTCAATATATGATTTATAGGTACTATCAATTTTAATCTTGAAACCTTTATCGCGTAATTCATCAACCACTTTGGTAAGTGTCTTACCCGTTAGTTTAGGAACCACAATCTCTTTACCATGATTGGTGATATAATTCAAAGAATTAAAAAAGCCATACCCTACTCCTGCTATTAAAAGAAAGGCAAGCAATAAATTCAGTATAAGTGATCGTCTAAGCATTCAATATGTTGCAATTTAGTGATTCTGTAATGATTGCATGATCAAATTATCATAGAATTCTCTTAATGTACGACCAGAAGCCCGAACCTGTTGAGGTACAATACTGGCGTCACTCTGGCCAGGCATAGTATTAACCTCTAAAAAGTAGATCTTATCTTCTTTTTCATTATAAATGAAATCAAACCGAACAATCCCTCTACAATACAAATCTTGATACAGAAATCTAGAAACTTCACCTATTCTTTGGGTCAAGTCGTCGGAGATCTTGGCAGGTGTTACTTCATCTGTAATTCCAGGTGTATACTTTGCTTCATAATCGAAAAAATCCTTGGTGCATACAATCTCTGTAATGGGTAACAAAGTAATCTCCCCGTGTTCTTCAAAAGTTCCTTGTGTTAGTTCTCTTCCAACAATCAATTCTTCAACCATAACCTGCGGATCAACATTGAAAGCCTTTTCAACAGCTGGCATCAAGTCTTCCTTTTCTGTTATTTTGAATGTGGCTAGGCTACTTCCTCCTTCTGCCGGTTTGACAAAAACAGGTAAAGTAACTTGCTCTAGAATTGTCTTTGTTGAATATGACCTATTCTTAAATAGATGCATAGATTTTGCAACGGCTACCCCACTACTTTCAACGACACGATTACAAAATACTTTGTTGAACGAAAGAGATGATACAACTGCATTGCAAGATGTGTAAGGGATACTCAACATATCAAGATACCCTTGAAGCTTACCATCTTCTCCTGGTGTACCATGAATACCGATAAAGACTAAATCGAATAAGATCTTGTTATCTTGTATAAACAGTGAAAAATCGTTCTTATCAACCTCAGCACCACTTTTTTCATCATACCATTTACTTTTTGAAATGATAATCTTATAAATATTGTATTTCTCCGGGTCTAAGTGATTGCAAATCGTTTCTGCACTTTGAATAGAAATTTCATATTCTCCAGAAAAACCGCCAGCAACGACAGCTATATTTTTTTTCTTGGTTTCCACTTGATTAAAATCTGAGACAAAGCTAAGCGATTTATGCTCTAAACAGAATACACTCCTACCAATAATTATGATAATATTAGCAAGAAACCAAGCAGCCCTTCTTGCAGTAGCGAACTACTTAATTACCTTTGTATAGATTGTGAGTGAAATTGTAAACAAAGTAGCTAATAGTAGTCTGATTACCTTGAACCTAGAGGAATATCTTCCTCATGAACTTGTTGAGTTTGATTTGAAACAATTTCTTTTTATGGAATTAATTCTTAAAGAAAAAGACTACCGAGCTGCCCTTAAGGAGTTTGATTTCTCAGCTTATGAGAATAAAGCGGTTGTTTTATATTGTTCTACAGACGCAATCATACCCCATTGGGCCTTCATGTTGGCGGTAACACATTTAGCACCTTTTTCTTCTAATATTCATTTTGGTTCTCCAGAACAAGTCAAAAAGGAACTTCTTCTTCAGAATATCCGCAAAATTGATGCGCTACAATATGAAGAAAAACGTATGGTAATCAAAGGGTGTGGCGAAGAGGAAATGGATACCGCCGCATATGTTGAAATTACAAAAAAGCTTCTACCTGTAGCTAAAAGTATCATGTATGGTGAACCCTGTAGTACTGTACCCGTTTACAAACAAGCTCGTAAAACATCTTAAATTCTATTTATCTATTATGAAAAAAAGCATCTTATTTGCTCTTAGTATTCTATTTGTTTCCAGTAATCTTTTTGCTCAAACGCGCTACATTAGCCCAGATGCTAAACGGTCCGGTAGGAACCATAAACCTCTTTATCTAACAGCACCTGATGTCCCGAAGACATTTACTTTATTCGGAGAACGTATGCCATTGCACCTATGGGATGTTCGAGAACGTTTTGATCGAGAACTATTATTTAACTCTTATATGCAAGGATCTACAATTTACATTCTAAAGCATGCAGGACGTTATATGCCCATAATTGAAAAAAAACTACGTGCCAATGGTGTACCAGATGATATGAAGTATTTGTGTGTTGCCGAAAGTGCTTTGCGTAATCAGAGATCACGAGTGGGGGCTGCTGGTTTTTGGCAGTTTATGAAAGGAACAGCACCTAGCTACGGTCTTTATATTGATAATGAAGTCGATGAACGATACAACCCATATAAGTCTACCGATGCCGCTTGTAAATATTTAAAACAAGCTTACAGAAAATTTGGAAATTGGACCGCGGCTGCAGCAAGCTACAACTGCGGTATGGGAGGCTATAATGGTAATGCTAAGCGCCAAGGTTCTTACAGCTTCTACGACCTTTTTTTGCCAAACGAAACAATGCGCTATATCTTTCGAATTGCGGCACTAAAGTACATTATGGAAAATCAAAGAGCGCTGGGTTATAACCTTACCGATGAAGATATTTATAAACCCATCCCAACACGTTCTGTAACCATTAATTCTGGATTAGGAGACTTAGCAAATTACGCGCGTTCACAGGGCACGAATTACAAAACATTGAAATTCTTAAATCCTTGGTTACGCAACAGGTCGTTCTACAATAAAAGAAAAAGAACGTATACTTTATTGTTACCTAGAAGATAAGGGTACAACCATTATTTTCTTTTTTTATGAAGATTAAATCCTTTGTAAATTCCAAGACTAGATATTCTACCAATTTCGAGTTGCACTCCAAACTTGGGTTTTATTTTATATCGAGCTCCGACTCCTGCATTTAAGGTTACGTATCCATAACTAATGGGTATATCGCTGTTTTGGAAACCGAGGTATCTATAACGTTGTAACCCTACACCAGCAAAGGCATAAACATCCCAACGAGTATGTTGTATAAAATGATAAGTCATGTCTACACTATATCTATGAATTCCCCAGCTGCGTAAACCTCCTGATATATTGTTAGAAGAAAGGTTAGCCCGAATTCCTATTTTCTCATTAAGCATGTACTCTGCCCCCAAATTATAAAGCACCCCTGACCAACGACCTACAGAGCTAAAGCCGACATTCACATTTAGATCACCTTTTTTGTATTGCCGAACTCCAATAGCATTTTTTTTCTTTTCAGCGTTTTCAGAAAGCCTCTGTTCTTGTGCGCTGGTTATAAAAGGAAAAGCGATAATAATTGAAACAAGTAATAATTTTTTCATAGAACATATATTAGACTACAAATGAAAAGGATCAATGCAGAGTGCATATTAGGGGGACCGTTAAAAGAACGTTGGAGTTAACATAAATAATTGAAAAGACATACTACACTTATTTTAGATGAGAACTAATCCTCAACTAAAAAAGTATAAACCTCTTTAGGTCCGTGCACACCCACAACAAGTGTTTTTTCAATATCCGCTGTACGGCTTGGCCCAGATGTAAGAGATAACATGGAGGGTATTTTCCCATCATACTTTTGTACGATACCGCGCTGAGCTTCTTGCCAATCCCATACTAACTGCTTAGTGTAAGCTACTGTAATATGAATTGGAGTATAAATAGGTAATTGCCTGCCATAAGCTTGTGCACTGCTGTAGACAGCGCTTCCAGTTCGCGCTACTAGACGTTCACAAAGACTGATTGCCGCTTGACTATTGTTGATCTCATTTTGTAGATCAACTATTTTTATACCTCGTTCTCCAAAAAGAGCTGCTAATTGCGGATCGCGGATCGCCACCTTTTGCCAATTGAGGTTATCTGATAACATCAAAAACTTGGCTAACATATCTTCATGATCATCACAGTAAACAAAACGCCCTCCTAGTTCGGTAAATGCAACGGCGTACTGTTCTGCTAATGAGCTATGACCTTTTACCAAAAAGTCTCTATGCTGATTCTGTACTTCAGGATAAGGAATAGATGTAGCTTGATCACCAAGTGAAGAACGTAGCTTGGACAATATCCGTTCTTTAGCTGGTGAACTTGCCATTAGGTAGCATTCTTAGAATTTGGACTCTCCGAAAGAGGACTTTCAGGTGGAACAATTTCATCGGTTGAAGATGTTGCTTCCTGACCATTAGAAGTTAAATCTGGAATTTGAGCATGCTCCTCAAAAGGACGTTCCCCTAGTAGTTCTACCATATCATCCTTATATAAAACCTCCTTACTTAATAACTGTTCAGCGATTATAGTCACTTCATTTATCTTCTCCCGCAGTAATTTCTTGACCCGGTCATAAGCATTATCGATAAGCTTACGTACTTCCTCGTCTATCATTTTACCAGTCTCTTCGCTATAAGGCTTCTGGAAACCATTTTCATTCTGAGGGTCATAAAACGAAACATTTCCTATAGTGTCCGTCATTCCATAAATGCTTACCATAGAATAAGCCATCCGAGTAATTTGTTGTAAATCGCTTAATGCACCTGTAGAGATTCTGCCAAACACAATTTCCTCTACAGCACGTCCACCTAGCGTCATGCACATTTGGTCCTCTAGCTCTTCTTTAAGCGTTAGATATTTTTCTTTAGGCAGATATTGCGCATAGCCTAAAGCTGCTTCACCTCGAGGCACAATGGTAACCTTTACTAATGGGTGTGCATGCTCTAAAAACCATCCACTCACGGCATGACCCGCTTCATGATAAGCAATTACCTTCTTCTCTTCTGGTGATATGATTTTATTCTTCTTCTCTAGGCCTCCAATTACACGATCAATAGCATCATTAAAATCTTGAAGATTAATAGAGTCCTTACCATTACGAGCTGCAATAAGCGCTGCTTCGTTACAAATATTGGCAATATCAGCACCCGCAAAACCAGGTGTTTGGGAAGCTAATTTTTCTACATTTAAATCTGGATCAGTTTTTAAGCCTTTCAAGTGTACTTTAAATATCTTTTCTCTTCCTTTAAGATCAGGAATTCCTATAGAAATCTGACGATCAAAACGACCAGGACGTAACAAGGCTGTATCCAACACATCTGGGCGGTTTGTTGCAGCCACTACTATAATGCCACTATCACCGCTAAAACCATCCATCTCAACCAAGAGCTGATTCAACGTATTCTCTCTTTCGTCATTACTCATCATTTGGTTCTTACCACGAGCACGACCAATGGCGTCAATCTCATCGATGAAAATTATGCACGGAGACTTTTCTCGAGCCTGCTTAAAAAGATCTCGCACACGACTAGCACCAACTCCTACAAACATTTCTACGAAGTCACTACCACTCATACTATAGAATGGTACTTGTGCTTCACCGGCCATAGCTTTTGCCAATAATGTTTTACCCGTTCCGGGAGGACCTACCAATAGGCATCCCTTAGGAATTTTTCCGCCCAATGCTGTATACTTTTTCGGATGCTTTAGGAAATCTACAATTTCCATAACCTCAGTTTTGGCTTCGTCTAAACCAGCTACATCATTGAAGGTTACATTTACCTTGGTTCCTTTATCAAATAGCTGCGCCTTTGATTTTCCAATACTGAACAATCCACCGCCAGCACCACCACCAGCGCCACCGCCCATTCTCCTCATCAAGAATATCCAAATAGCAACGATTATTAGTAAAGGCAAAATGAACTGAAGGATACCACTTAAAAAAGCACCTTCGTTATTGTCATAAGTAACATCAATATCATGTAATTCAGGATTGTCTTTTATAACTTCATCATAATTCTTCTGAAATTGCTCTACACTACCAATAGAAAAAGAAAATTGAGGCCCCTTTGTATTAGCCCTTACTTTCTTTTTTAGCTTTTCATCTTTTAAGCTTTCCTTGGTTAAGTACACCTCTACATGATCATGATTAACCACATGTAGACGGGCAACCAAATCTTTTTCCAAATAATCCTTTCTGAAGTCTTGGAAAGATATCTTTTCTCCACTTGAGTTAAAAGGGCCTCCTCCACCTAATGCCCAAAGCCCAAGGATTCCGGCAAAGGCAATTAAATAGATCCAAGACATATTGAACTTAGGTCCTTTGGGATTCGAGCCTGAGTTTTTATTGGACAAAGGGTTAGAATTATTCTTTTTCTGTTCGTTTTCCATCTATCTGTTCTAAAGAATCGTACAAAGGTACGAAGACTTAATGTGTTAATTTGTTAGCATCGTGCCAAAGTTCCTCTAGTTGATACAACTCACGCACTGGAGGCATCATACAGTGTATCACGACATCGACATAATCTAACACAATCCATTGCTGCCCCTTTTTACCATCTACGCGTGCAGGTTTTTCAGAACAGTTTTCGCGCACTTTCTCTTCAATAAAATCAGCGATTGTTTTAAGCTGAATGGTATTACTGGCATCACAAAGAACAAAAAAGTCTGCTATGGATTCGGTGACGTTCGTTAAGTCTAGCGAAACAATATTCTCACCTTTTTTATCTTGAATGGCGGCAATGATGTTTTTAATAAGAGGACTATCGGTTGAAAGTGTGGATTGTTTATTGGTAGATTGTGCTGCTGTTTTCAAATAGAATATTTTTACGTTTTACATTTGACTTATGTTACTGCAAATTTAATAGTAAATACTTATAATGCCTTCATTTCCACCCATTGGTTCCACTATAATAGAATTTGATCAAATTGATAGCACAAACGATTATGCTATGCATTTGGCTAACGAAGGTAGTGTAGAGCATGGGACTGCTATTATTACCAATTATCAGACCCAAGGCAAAGGGCAACAAGGAAAACTATGGCAAGCAGAAAAAGAGAAGAACTTACTGCTAAGTTTCGTCCTAGATACTTCCAAAAAGGACCTGCAATCTCAATTTCTGTTGAATGCCGCCTTTTGCTCCGGTGTAGCGCATATGCTTATGGAAGATTACGAGATTAGTGCTGCATCTATTAAATGGCCCAATGATCTCTTTGTTAATCGCAAGAAAGTGGCAGGAATTCTTATTGAAAATATTATTCGTGGACAGCAATGGCAGTATGCCATTGTTGGAATTGGCATTAACGTAAACCAAACAAAGTTTCCTGAAGGAATTCAAGCTACCTCTCTTCAAACAGAACTTAATAGAAATATTCCCCTGACAGCTATCCGAAAGAAGCTGTTCAATCAGTTAAATAGAGCATTCGAACACTACCAAAAACAAGATATAGACCTGATTTCAGAATATAACAGCCTTCTGCATGGTTATGAAGACAATATTCTGTTTGAAAAAGATGGTCGCAGTCAACATGGTCAGTTATTTGGGGCAGATCAGTACGGTTTTCTTAAAATCAACAACACCCAATACCGTCATGGTGAGATTAAATTATTAATTTAAATACGTTACCTTAGTTTTTCAAAATTTATTGATATTATGATAGAAAAGCTATTTTCTTTGATTCAGAACGAATCGCAGCAAGAAATAATTAATAACCCAGCGATTCCGAATGAGCAAAATAATTTGGCTGTAGGCCTAGCAACAGAATCTATATTTAGTGGCTTACAGAATGTATTAGCAAACGATGGTTTACAGGAGGTTATGGGCTTATTTGGAGGTCAGAAAGGAGTAAATACGGACAATGCTCTTGTAGGTGGAATCACGCAGAATTTAGTTGGACAGTTTATGACCCGTTTAGGCCTCTCGAAGGATAGCGCAAATGGTATTGCAAGCAGTTTAATTCCTATGATACTAAGTAAATTAGTAAGTAATACAACAAGCTCAGATAATAATGGGTTTGATATTAATGGTTTGCTAGGCTCCTTATTAGGAGGCAAGTCCAATCATGGCAATGCCGTTGAGTTACCCAATCGTTCTAAAGGTATTGACTTTGGAAGTATCCTATCAAAAGTCACGCAAAGTGGAGGTTTAGATATTGATGGTGACGGAGATGTAGACTTACAAGATATTATAGCCGCTACAAGTGGAGCTGCTTCCAACGTACAACGGAATCGCCAAGGTAATGGTGGTGGAGTCATGGATTTATTAGGTGGACTACTGGGTGGATAACGACTTATTTATGGGCCACTTCAAACGAATTTGTATCATACTTTTTACAATTCTGTTTGGAGTGGCTTTTTCATGCGCCGCGCAAAAAAAGTACACGTATAAAAAAAGAACTCCTGAAGAAAAAGCGCGGTACTTCACCAAGAAAATGGTAGATAGCATTAATGTTACTCCAGCAGAAGAGGAAGCACTCTATATGTTGAATATACAACTGGGCCAAAAATTTGATTCCGTAAAGGCTCTGACTAAAAATTTAAGCAGAACGGAACGCACTGCTGCCTATCGAAGTATTTATGCATACCGAGATAGTTGTATGCGTAAGTTACTGCCAACCAAAGAATTTTTGAAATTTTTGGACATAGAACGTGAACGCTGGGAACGCAAAAAAGCTAACCGAAGGAAAGAGTAATAAACATATATTACGATTACGAAAAGTTAATAACTCTTTAGGAGAAAGAAAATTCCAAATTCTAACTATAATTTGATAAGTGATTATCTACCTTTAATTTATGATTTATAGAATGAACCCCCTTTTATTGCTCTTTCTCATAAAAACGTTTTAGAGAATAAGGTGATTGAAAAAGATATTGATGAAACTTCTGGGTCAACTATATCATTATCGACAGAAAAACTTAAAAACGGATTGTATCTTGTTGTCTACTCGACAAATTTGGTAATCAAGAACCCTTTAAAGCAGTTAAACAGTAATGCTCAATATTAAAAATCTAGCAAAGCAAACTTTGTCTTCAGTGGGAATTTTCATCTCCCAAAATCAAAAATATGATTGGGAGCTGGAAAAAGTTATAAGGGTAATTTCTGGTAATACGTCTTCAGGAGGTAATATGATTGATGTTGGTGCACATGTTGGAGAGGTTACAGATCTTTTTATAAAATACTCTCCAAATGGAGAACACCACATCTTTGAACCACTACCAGATCATTATAAGTCATTGACAGCTAAATATCGAAACAAGTCAAAAATTAGTATACACAACATTGCTCTTTCTGATAAGAAAGGAAATGTCTCCTTTCATGCAAACCTAACACACCCTGCCTATAGCGGTATAAGAAGAAGAGAATACCCATCAGAACAAGATGAGATAAGTGTTATTTCTGTACCATCAGACACTTTAGATAATCTTTTATTACATGATTATAACGTACAATCCTGCGCACTAATTAAAATAGATGTTGAAGGAGCAGAATTAGGTGTACTGCAAGGGGCTAAGCACATTATTAAATCTATGAAACCTATTATTGTTTTTGAACACGGGTTAGGTGCCTCAGACTACTATAACACAACACCAAATGAAATCTTTGAGCTTTTAGAAGGGCTCAATATGAGAATATCTACTATGGCACATTGGCTCAAGAATCAATCTCATCAATTTTCAAGCGCAGCATTTTCAGAACAGTTCTACCAAAAAAAGAACTACTACTTTCTAGCCTACCCTAAGGATTGAACATGGTCCAGACCTTGGTAACCTTTATTGTAAAAAATTATTTATTCGCTTCTAGATAATGCTTTAAAGCGGCAACCATAGAAGGCATATTAGGCATTGGCGCCTCAATTTGTAGCTTAAGCCCAGCGTCTAGGGCTGCAGCCTTTGTTTTGGGTCCAAAGGTTGCTACCGCTGTTCCATTTTGCTTGTAGCTCGGATTATTTTCGAAAAGCGATTTTACACCACTGGGGCTAAAGAAAACAAGTACATCGTGATTCTTCTTGATAATCTCTTCGCAATTATTACAAACTGTTCTATAAAGCACAGCTTCTCGCCACTCAATGTCATTCTCATCTAAAGTGGAAGTCACTTTTTTATGAATTAGATCATTAACTGGTACAATAAATTTCTCTTTCGTTCTATGCTTTAGGATTGACTCTAGAAGACCATCTACTCCACCAGAACCAAAAAATATCTTTCGTTTACGATAGACGATGAACTTTTGTAGGTATAAAGCCACAGCTTCAGAAATACAAAAGTATTTCATGTCACCGTTTACTTTTACACGAAGTTCTTCACACAATCTAAAGAAATGATCAATTGCATTTCGACTTGTAAAAATTATCGCCGTTTGATTTTGGACATCTACTTTTTGTTTACGAAACTCTTTAGCTGTAACGCCTTCTACGACTATGAAGGGGTAAAAATCGATTTCCACACCGTACTTCCGTTCCAAATCAAAATAAGGTGATTTAGGTGAACTTGGCTCAGGCTGTGAAATTAAAATGGATTTTATTTTCTTCTTTGACGCCGTCTTCTTCTTAGTTGATGAAGTTCTTTTGGCGACTTTCTTTTTAGCAGCTACTTTACTCATAAACCCTTTTCTTAAAAAAATAAAACGAACTATGCTCCGATACCGTTATACACATATCTGGCAAAAACGGCGAGGGGTATAAATTCGAGTGTGCAAAGATAAAGAATAAAGTGGAAATAATTTACCTTGGGTAGATTTCTTATGTAGCCTGCACTTATTAACAGTTTGAATATCAATGACATAAGCAAAACTACGGTGATTGCGATTAGTACAATATTAGTCACTTTCGCCGGTGCTAACATGATAATTCCACAAACCGGCAATAAAATCAGCCCGAGTAATTGATTCACCACAGACAGATGATTAAAAAAAGAAACCGCCGTTTTATTAAAACGAAATACAAGAGCGACCGCATGAATCGTTAGGAACTTAAAGATGTAAGCCAAAAAAATAATGAGCGTACCCCAAAGCCATAGAGTCATATCAGATTCTTTAACAAAATTGAAATAGGCAATAATTTGCCCAGCGATGTAACCCGCTGCTAAAAAATATATTATTAAGAATAGCCATCTAGGCATTAGGTTCTGCCAGACACTTTCTTTGCTTGTCATTCTGCCCAGTGTACTGCGACTTAAGATTGAAATTAGCTCTTTAATATGTTTGGTATATAAAAGACGAAGTATCCCAAAAAGCAAAAAGGTACCCAATCCTATAAAGAATAAAAGTCCATGAGAAGATGACTTCCTTTTTTTCCCAAGATCCTGATACGTTACCTCAGATCTATGCGTCACTGTATCTTGTGAAACAAGAGAGTCAGCTTCAGCCTGAATGTGATTCGAATCAACTTCATACAATGTACTATCCTGACCCAAAACATAGAAGCATGATGTTATCAGGAATAAAAAAAGTGTAATTCGACGCACAATGCTCAAAGGTAATACTCTTCACTTCTTCAATTCACAGCTATGTGATTAAAATTAAATATAAAAGAATCTGCTACGGTTTACTTTTGGATTTATGCCAAAAAGTGAGCCCTTACAAGCAGCTGACTCTCCACATAATCATGTGAAGGAGATGTATAAGAACTGGTTTTTGGATTATGCCAGTTATGTTATTTTAGAACGTGCTATACCTGATATCGCTGATGGATTAAAGCCTGTTCAGCGCAGGATTTTACATGCTCTTAAAGAGATGGATGATGGACGTTTCAATAAAGTGGCAAACGTAATTGGTCAAAGTATGCAGTATCATCCTCATGGTGATGCCAGTATAGGAGATGCAATTATCAATTTGGGACAAAAAGACCTATTGATAGAAACGCAAGGAAACTGGGGTGATGTAAGAACAGGTGACAGTGCTGCCGCACCACGATATATCGAAGCGCGGCTTTCAAAATTTGCACTGGATGTAGCCTTTAACCCCAAAACAACGGAATGGCAGTTAAGTTATGACGGGCGTAAAAATGAACCTGTTCATCTTCCTATGAAATTTCCTTTATTATTGGCTCAAGGAGCAGAAGGCATAGCCGTTGGACTTTCTACTAAAATACTCCCGCATAACTTTATCGAGCTTATCAAAGCCTCTATAAAACATCTTGAGGGGAAACGTTTTAAATTGTTACCAGACTTCCCTACAGGGGGGATGATGGACGCAGATAATTATAATGATGGGAAACGTGGAGGAAAAGTCCGTGTGCGAGCACATATTGAAAAAAAGGACAACAAAACACTCATAATCACCGATGTTCCGTACGGCTGTACTACGAATTCCGTTATTGATAGTATCGTTAAAGCAAGCGATAATAATAAACTTAAAGTAAAAAAAGTAACAGATAACACCGCTGCTGATGTGGAAATAGAAGTACAAATTGCAAGCGGTATTAGCGCCGACCAAACAATCGATGCACTGTATGCCTTTACGCAATGTGAAATATCAATTTCACCCAATATCTGCGTAATTCGAGAGAATAAACCGTGCTTTATAACGGCTAGTGAAATGCTCAAACATAATACTGAGCACACCCGTGAGTTACTTAAAAAGGAATTAGAAATCAAGTTAGCTGCCCTTGAAAATAAATGGCACTACACCTCACTTGAAAAAATATTCTTCGAAGAGAAGATATACAAAGAGTTAGAAAAGAAGCATAAAGATTGGGAAACGGTTTTACAAGCCATTGAAAAAGCGTTCCTACCCTACAAGAAAAAACTCAAACGGGCAATTGCTAGAGAGGATGTTGTAAAATTAACCGAGAAACCTGTCAGAAGAATTTATAAGTTAGATATCGATGAACTTATAAATCAAATTAAAAATCTCGAAGCCGAGATTAAACAAACAAAGCATGATCTAAAACATCTTACAGAGTTTGCCATTGCCTATTACCAAAATCTTTTAGAGAAGTATGGAAAAGGGCGTGAACGTAAGACAGAGATCAAGCCATTTGATAATATCGAAGTAAAACACATTGCCATTGCGAACACCAAAATGTACGTAAATCGTAAGGATGGTTTTATTGGTAAAGGACTCAAAAAAGATGAGCTTCTTTTTGAGTGTGCGGACGTTGATGATATCATTGCGTTCTCCGCAGATGGCGTTATGAAAGTGGTCAAGGTTGAAGACAAAACCTTTATTGGAAAAAATATACTCCATGTGGCCGTTTGGAAAAAAGGAGACGAACGAACTACATATAATGCTATGTATGTTGATGGTAAAACGGGTAAAACTTATGCGAAACGATTTAATGTGAAAAGCATAACCCGTAATAAAGAATATCATATTACCAAGGGCACTCCAAAAAGCAAAGTACATTACTTCTCTGAAAACCCTGGAGGAGAAAGTGAGTTGGTAAAAGTAAACCTAAGCTCAGCGGCTAGAGCGCGTATTAAAAAATTTGAATATGACTTTGCAGATATTGCCATTAAAGGAAGAAGCAGTCAGGGCAATCAAGTAACAAAGTATGCGGTAAGAAGCGTTAAACTTATCAGCAAAGGCAGTTCCTCGTTGCCAGGTGAGAAATTTTGGTATGATGACAAAGTAGGCCGTTTAGGTAAGGAAGAAAAAGGTATTTATTTAGGTGAGTTTCATGAAGGGGATCTGATCTTATCCTTCTATCAAAATGGCTCCTATAAGTTACACGATACTGATTTAAGCACGCGATTTGAAAACGATCATTTGATTCGTATTCAGAAATTCAATCCAAATAGTATTATTTCCGCCGTATGGTTTGATGCGCGAAAGAAACAATACTTTGTGAAACGATTTAAGATTGAAACACAAACGTTAAACAGTGAATTCTTGTTTATCAAAGAAGGTGATAAAAACCACTTAGAATGGGTGACCTCTAAAAACTCACCAGTCATTACCCTCAAAACAGGTAAGAAAAAATATCTGCCGAGTGAAGAGACAATTGACTTAGAAGAGTTTGTTGAGGTAAAGGGGTGGAAATCGATCGGAAATAAGTTATGTGATAAAGATCTCTTAGAGATTTCTCTAATAGAAGATCAAAATAATAAGACAAGCGGAGAACTCTTTAGTTAACAAATTACTCAACAGGATCATTACGCCCATCTTCCGCAACAAAATAAATAGTCTAACATGCTAAGGTTGGCCTCAAACCCATTGCGATCACTAAATGGCTGCACATATGGTATTTGATCCACATCCCGCCTTCGGTTTGGTAAAAACACATTCCTAAAGTCATTTACTACTTCATCTTCATAAACCGTTGTTAGCGCATAGTCCTTTTTTATTTGTAGAAGTTTAAGGATAAGTTCTAAGGAGGCCATATTTGCATCAATAAGAAAATCAAACTTCTTACTATAATATGGTCTGAGCTCGTCCTCAAAATATTCAAAATAAACGGACCTCCTATAACATGATTCTAGTGTTTTCCAATGTAAGGCTTGCCAGTACTCATCATTACAAATTCTTATATCCTTCATGATCGTTTTTTGATTACGCCCCCCCAGTAAAGGCACACTAAGACAAATTGCTCCATTAGGACCTGCGACATAAGTACGGTTTCTATAACTCGTACGAACAAAAAATTCATATTGTTCCAACAGTACGTTTGAAGACTTTTCGAAGGTATGAAACCAATCCCAGCACGGAAAAAATTCACAATCCATTATCATCGCTCCACCTTTTGTCATTTACCTTTACGTTTGTGAGGTTAAAGTTACTTCTATTTCTTTTCATGGTTTACTCCTCAGCTTGCGCTCAAAACTATTTTGCCATGCGCGCGGCAAAGGATAGTGCCGATGGTTTTATGCCATTCTATGATACGCATGAAAAACAAATCGACGTTATGATTAGTATAGATCCTGATCTAGATCTAGCAACGCATACTATGACCTACGCTTTTCAAAATAAGAACAGTGTTAGTTCTATGCTGGACTTATACGGATCGGAGATAAAAATTAATAGTAATCAATTCAATTACACTATTCCCATTAATGACACATTTATTAAAAGTGGTAATTACAAACTAACTTTTAGACTGAAAACTAAAAAAGAACAGACGCTGCTTCAGGAAAAAGAGTTCTATTTCCAAACGCTTCGTAAACCAAATAATTACTTTAAGCGTATTGTTAGCAACGGACAACTTATTACAAAGCGTGTTGCACAATCTGCAGGTAATATAGATATTGCTAAGACCTTTGTAAGTAAATATGACTTAAAACGAATTAAGTCGAACCTTCGAGCATTAATCCCTATTGCTGAAAAGCCAGAGCAGGGTGCATTGAATGGAATTCTTAAGAATGATCAAATAGACGAATGTCGTCGTTTTTTTTATAACTTCTGGTATACGCGAAACCCTCAAGATCCAAAGAGTGAGTGGAAGCTATATGCTGAGAAGTTAAACTATTGCGCCCGCAAATTTTCCTACGGATCGTATAAAGGTTACGAAACAGATATGGGTCGAATCTACTTACGATTTGGCCCGCCTAATAGAATGCTCAAAGCAAGTAGTGAGCGTGGTACTCGTCCTTATGAGATTTGGTATTATGCTGAATTAGATAAACACACTAACCTAAATATCTTGTTTGCACAGTTGGGTGCACTGGCCAATGAAAGGGTTATACTACACTCTAGCGATCCCACTTTTTACTTCAACCCATATTGGGCGAATCAATTATTTACCGATAGACAAGAACAACTTAATAGAAACTCACACCGTGTTTATGAATTTTTCAAATAGTCTCTGCTGCCTTATTATCCTTAACCTATTTCTTCTTACTGGTTGTAAATCCATTAAAGACATAGAATACTTGGGAATAAAAGAAACAAAACTCCAATCAATCGGTCTTAAGAAAGGCACGGTTAAAGTTGTTCTTCATTATCACAATCCTAATAAGTTTGGACTGGACATAAAGGAAACTCAACTAGAAGTCTATGCAAATGGTATGTATGTCGGAGTCGCAGAAAATCCAGAAAGAAACAAGGTACCTAAATTAGCCAATTTTGATTTTCCTATTTTAGTACACTTCAATCCTTTGAAAGCTTTAGGTATTGCTGCCCTTCTTAAATCTAATAAAATAAAACTCCGAGTAAAAGGAACAACAAAGGCTGGTAAAGGTGGCGTATTTATTAGAGTACCAGTTGATGTTACTGAAGAGGTTAAACTCAACTAAATAAGAACCGTTTTAGCTCATTGCTAATTTCGGGCCTTGGCCAAACAGCTTCATCATTTTGAAGTGAGAGCGAACTGCTTTCCACATAGTTGGATTATCATTATAAGGAATATTATACTCCTTGCAGTGCTGCTTAACAATCTCGCTAATTTCTGGATAATGCGTATGGCTAATTCTTGGAAAGAGATGGTGCTCTATCTGAAAGTTTAATCCTCCAACGAACCAGTTTACAAGACCGTTTTTTCGAGCGAAATTGGCGGTCGTAAGTACTTGAGTAATGGCCCACTCCTCGTCAATCTTGGTATCCTCATAACCTTCATAGAAATGAGTATTTTCTACAACATGAGCTAACTGAAACACAATTCCTAAAGTGAATCCCATAGTAGCATGTAACACCATAAAACCAGCTAACCATGGCCAAAAGCCAACAAAATAGATTGGAAGAGCCATCCAAATAATGACATAGTAAATTTTTGTAACCCAGAAGACCGTTTTTTCTTTACTATTCATTTTCCAAGCCTTGGTGTTATTGATTTTACCTGTAAAGTATTTCTGAACATCCATGAAAAAGATCCAATATAATGAAGATATCATATAAATAAATGGCAGGTAGATGTGTTGTATTCTATGAATGGGTAACCACTTCTGTGTTTCACAATGGCGAATAGTCGGGCTCTTGGCTATATCATCATCAACCCCATCCACATTCGTATAGGTATGATGAATGACATTATGCTTCTGTTTCCAAAAAAAGGCATTCCCCCCTAAGATATTCAAAGAATACCCCATCAGATCATTAAACCAACTTTTCGTCGAGTAGCTTCCATGACAGGCATCATGCATCACATTAAATCCAATACTTGCGCCCGTCATGCCCATTATACCACAAATAAGTAATTTCCAACCATTGGATAAGTCTCCAAAAACAACCATAATATAAGAAGCTATTAAAACTGCAAACAGTATAAATGCCTTATGGTAAATCGTCCATGTTCCTGTTTTCTTTTTACCAGTTTTCTCAAAATAGGCATCAACCTTTTTCTTCAAGGTCGGATAAAAGTCCCCCTTCTTATTATTGAATGTAATTTTTGCCATAACTTGATTAATTGGCAAAGATACACGTAAACGGCTATGATGCTCTATATATTATGTTATAGTCATCTTGATAATTGTCAACTTGAAGATCGTAAACGAACAAAAAGATAAAAATCGGTGATCCACTTGTGCTTTAGTCCTTCAATACTTTATATGACGGGTCCTCTAAAACATTCACATCAATAACTTTATCGGCATTCTTCAATAAATCCCGACAGTCTTGGCTTAAATGCTTCAAATGCACTTTCTTACCAGCTCTTAAGTAACGCTCCGTTAGCTTATTTACGGCTTCGATAGCGCTCATATCAGTTATTCGACTTTCCGCAAAATCAATAATTACTTCAGCAGGATCTGCCTGAACATCAAATTTTTCATTAAAAACTCCCACAGAGCCAAAAAAGAGCGGGCCGTAAATCTCATAATGCTTTACCCCTTGATCATCTACATATTTACGCGCTCGAATTCTCTTTGCATTATCCCAAGCAAATACTAATGCCGAGATGATCACACCGATGAGTACAGCTAGGGCTAGGTTATGAAGAAACACAGTTACCAAGGTCACCACAATCATTACAAAAATGTCTGACTTCGGCATTTTGTTGAATACCTTGAAACTAGCCCATTCGAACGTACCAATTGCCACCATAAACATCAGTCCTACCAAAGAAGCCATGGGCAATTTCTCAATAATCCCAGAGCCAAACATAATAAAGACGAGGAGCATAACAGCTGCCACGATCCCAGAAAGTCTAGCTCGGGCACCATTACTTGTATTAATCAAGCTTTGGCCAATCATAGCACACCCGCCCATACCTGCAAATAGTCCAGAGAGTATGTTGGCCGTCCCTTGCGCAACAGCTTCCTTATTTCCGCTACCTCGTGTTTGTGTAATTTCATCTACCAGATTTAGTGTAAGTAAGCTTTCTATTAAACCAACTCCTGCTACGATTGCGGCAAACGGCAATATGGTCATAAAAGATTCTAAATTAAGAGGTATCGTAGGAAAACCAAACGGAGGAAACCCACCTTTAATCGTTTCACCTTCATTAAGTGTACCTGCTATTGTCAAGGTATCGACCTTAAATATCATAACAATAGCAGTTACTACTATAATGGCGGCTAAGGAAGATGGAAAGGCTTTTGTAATCTTTGGCAAACCCCAGATAATTAGCATAGTGAGTAGTACTAAACCAATCATGGTAAACAGCTGAGTATTTTCCAATAGCTCTTTCCCACCCTTTTGATAAAAGTTTGGGAACTGTGCCATGAAAATAATAATAGCCAAACCATTTACGAAACCGAACATTACTGAATGAGGAACTAGTCTAATAAACTTACCTAGTCTCAGAAAGCCAAAGACAATCTGTATAATACCCGCTAAAATTACCGTGGCGAAAACATATTGTAGAATTTCGGCCTGAGATATACTAGGCATCAACTCTTTTAATTGAACAATCAAACCAACAAAAATTACAGCGACGGCTCCAGTTGCACCACTAATCATACCTGGTCGACCACCGAAAATAGAAGTAATTAAACCCATAACAAAGGCTGCATACAAACCCGTAAGCGGAGAGAACCCAGCTATCATTGCGAAAGCGACGGCTTCCGGCACTAGTGCCAAAGCAACGGTGAGTCCAGAAAGAACCTCTGTTTTATAATCTACTTTTTGTTTAAAGTCAAAAAGGTTCAAATATTTTCTCATAAGAAGGCGCGAAACTAGTTAGATAATTTGATGATTCCCAGATTTTACAATGCGATAACTTCGTTGGAACTAGGTCTGCATAAGCAAAAGGATAAATTTATCGATGTCTATATTAGATTACTTTTTCTTTTTACGTGCTGTCAGTATTAAAAATATGTGATTCGCGTTCTAATTAACTGGCTTCAAACTATTCTGGACCGTTACTTGTAATCTGGACGTCATTTAACTTAATAAAATGATTCAAAGTCAAGAAAACCCTAGGTCATCACAGATTCCTAAAGAAATGAGTAGATATTTCATAGTAATACATGAAGGTAGCACCTTTGCTGACATGTTAGATGGAAGAGAACGCAAAAATATTAGAGTGGGCCAAGTTGTTGAAATTGTTCTAAAAAAAGATCAGCGAACGGGTGTTTTAACCGAAGGGATTGTGAAAGGTATACTGACAAAAGCTTCTAAACATACTCATGGCATCAAAGTGATTTTAGAAACGAATCAAGTTGGTCGTGTAAAACATATCATAGAGGACATAGATTAATATTCGTATCTTTATAAGAGATGAATACTAAAAAATACCTTTTACTTCTTGTTCTTGTTATATCAGCTTCACAAGCCAAAGCCCAGCAACTGCAAAATCCCAGCTTTGATTCAGTATACTACGGTGGCATAGACAGGCTTTGGAACTGGATCACCTCTGACGCTACTTTTATGGGTGGGTCTACTAGTAATGATACGGTTGGTCCGCAACAAGCTAATATGTTTTTCGGCATGGGCCAGGGACATGAAATATTTGGTAATATAGATGTCTACAATAGTTCACCCTACTCTACGGTTGCGGTAAAGCTGAATACCACATTTTACAAAAAGAATAACGGAGCCCCTTTTGAAACGTATATAGTGAATGGTGAACATTACTATACTGGTCAGGATGGGTATATTGATTTTAGTAAATGTGGAGTCCCCTTTACATATCGACCAGATAGTTTACAAGGAGTTTATCAATATATTGATTCAAATGCTACCACAACAGATTATGGAATCTGTATTATTCTACTTAAAAAATACAATAGCTCATTGGGCAAAATTGATACAATAGCCTATGTAGAAGATAGCTTATCTTTTGCTGCAAGTAATTGGAAAACTTTTAGTCTCCCAATAAACTATCTATCGGCTGCACAACCTGATTCTCTTGTCGTAATTTTTAAAGCGTCAACAAGACCTTTTGAAGGATCTTCTTTTTGGTTGGATAGCCTCTCCTTTATGTATAATACACCGAATGCATCTTCTAGTTTGGTATTGAATAAAACACTACCCATTGTATACCCCAACCCTGCATCGAATGTTCTATTCATTAAACAGGCTAAATGGGCATTGACAAAATATCGCCTCTTGAATCTCGAAGGGAAGACTCTTGAAAAAGCTCCTTTCAAAAGCAGTATTAGTATATCTGAACAACCTAGTGGAGTTCTATTTCTAGAACTATATGATCATGATGGCTTAGTAAAGACTTATAAGATCAACAAAAACGACTGACTATAATGGGTACTAAATAGTTATTGTATATATAAGCATATTTCTTTGAAACTCTTAGCTTAGGCCCGTAATTACTCCATCTTTGTCAATATCCATACCTTCGGATGCAGGAACAGCAGGCAAACCAGGCATACGCATCATATTACCCAAAATAGGAATTACAAAACCAGCACCAGCAGCAAATTCGAACTCTCGAACATTTACTTCGAAACCTTCAGGACGACCTACTAATTTATCATTGTCACTCAGAGACTTCTGCGTTTTTGCCATGCATACTGGCAAGTTATCATATCCAAGGTCTTTAATAGTACGCAATTGTCGTTTTGCTTTAGCTGAAAAAACCACATCAGCTGCTCCATAGATCTTTGTAGCAATTGTTTTTATTTTTTCTTCAACACTTAAGCTCCAATCATAGAGTTTCTCAAACTTGTTAACACCGCTATCAATTACATCCACTACGGCTTGAGCAAGTTCTTTTGTACCCTCTCCTCCTTTTGCAAAACCATAAGATACAATGGCCTTTACGCCCATTTTTTCACACTCTTCTTGTACAAGCTTGATTTCTTCCTCTGTATCTGCTGGAAAATGGTTGATCGCTACCACGGGAGTCAGATTGTAGTTGCGTGCATTTTCTATATGCTTAGCCAGGTTAGAAAAGCCAGCTTTTACTTTTTCTAAGCTTGGTGTATTATACTCATCTTTGGTAGCCCCACCATGATGACGCAAAGCCCGAATAGTTGCAACCAAAACAAATGCTTCTGGTTTTATCCCTGCATAGCCACACTTGATATTCAAGAATTTCTCAGCACCTAAGTCTGCACCAAATCCTGCTTCTGTAACTACATAATCACCCAAGCTCATCCCCATCTTCGTGGCTAAAATAGTATTAGTTCCTTGAGCAATATTGGCAAAAGGACCACCATGAATAATAGCTGGATTTCCTTCGAGTGTTTGAACTAAATTTGGTTGAATTGCATCTTTTAACAAAATGGCCATTGCAGATTCAGCTTTTAAATCTCGAGCATAAATCGGTTTTTTATCAAATGTATAACCAACGAAAATATTCCCTAAACGCTCTTTTAAATCTTCAATGTCTTTTGCCATGCACAGGATAGCCATCACCTCACTTGCAGGAGTGATATTAAAGCCATCCTCTCTAGGAATTCCTTGTGCTGTGCCACCTAAACCAATAACTGTGTTCCGGAGAGCGCGATCGTTCATGTCCATTACGCGTTTCCATACTACCGTACGCGGATCTATTCCTAACGAGCGAGTTTTACTTTGTAAGTTATTGTCGATAAGAGCAGACAATAAATTATTTGCTTTTTCAACAGCTGAAAAATCACCTGTAAAATGTAGATTGATATCCTCCATTGGAATTACTTGAGAATAACCGCCACCCGCAGCGCCTCCTTTTATTCCAAAAACGGGACCTAAACTCGGCTCTCTTAATACTACAACCGCCTTCTTGCCTATTTTATTCAGACCTTCGTTAAGGCCAATGGAGACTGTGGTCTTGCCTTCACCTGCTGGTGTAGGGTTTACGGCAGAAACTAAAATCAATTTAGCCTTGCTTACTTCTTCGTCATTTATTAAGCTTAAAGGTAGTTTAGCCTTATGTTTACCATAGTAGTATAAATCTTCGGACGCTACATTTAGCTTGGCCGCTATTTCCTTGATATGCTTTATTTCTGCTTTCTGTGCTATTTCTAAATCCGTTGGAAAACTCATTATCAATTTCTTTTTTTTGAGAGTTGTAAATATAAGAGAAACAGACAAACTATTTTTAGTGCAGCTATCTCTTTTCTGTATAAGATCATTATTATTTCTGCACTTAATAGGTATCAGTTTTTCCTTGATATTGAATGGTCGGTATTATAAAAATGAGATTAGACTAAGTCTACTTCGAATCGAACAAAACTTAGTTTTTATAGACAGTTACTATCAAAGATGCGATTGAGAGAAAAGCTACCGCACCCGTTCCTCATCTACTGTGTTTTCATAGAACATATATCTACAAGAATCTTAAGTTTAGTATACATGCTGCCCACCATTAATACTGTAGTTTGCACCAGTAATAAAACTAGTTTCTCCTGTTGCCAAAAAAGAAACTAAATGAGCCACTTCATGTGTACCTCCTAAACGCCCCATTGGTATTTGTGCTACAATTTGATCCCGCACTTTTTCAGGAACCGCCATAACCATATCTGTACCAATATAACCAGGTGAAATTGTATTAACTGTTATCCCATACTTTGCCACTTCCATAGCCAATGTTTTTGTAAAGCCGTGCATGCCTGCTTTAGCCGCTGAATAATTTGCCTGTCCGAATTGGCCTCGCTGACCATTTACAGAAGAGATATTAATTATACGACCAAAGTTTCGCTCAATCATTCCTTCTATTACCTGGCGCGTACAGTTGAAAACGCTATTTAAATTTGTATTGATAACAGCATCCCAATTTTCTTTGCTCATCTTTGAGAAACGACCGTCGCGTGTAATCCCAGCATTATTTACTAACACATCTACACCGCCATACTCTTGTTCTATTTGTTTGATCATTCCAGTTACCGAGTCAAAATCGCATACATCTCCTTCGGCCATGTTTATTTCAAAACCTTCTTCTTTCATTTTAGCTTGCCAAGTGTCTGCCTTTTCCTTATTGCGATAGTTCGCTACTACTGTTAAACCATCATTATATAACTCTTTGCACATCGCTGTCCCTAACCCTCCTGTTGCACCCGTTACCAGCGCTACTCTTTTTTTACTTTCTCCCATAGTCTTCATTTTGCCTTTAAGTTATAAAAAGAAGTGATGTTCTCATAATTATAGTATTACTAAATTATTAAACCAGATTAAGCGTAGACATTTTTCTAAACTACCTTTGTCTAAACTTTTTTTTGGAAGGATTAGTATACAGAAGTACTGGAAGTTGGTATGATGTTCGTGACCTAAAAGGTGATTTTTGGAGATGTCGCTTAAAGGGGAAGTTCAAATTGGATGAAAGTATTCGATCATCTAATCCTATTGCGGTAGGAGACATCGTTCATTTTGATATTGAGGATAAAACGGAAGAAACGGGAATGATTTATGAGATTCAGTCCCGCGCAAATTATGTGGCCCGCGTCTCACCTCAAAATAGACATTTGAAACATATTATAGCTTCTAATCTAGATCAAAGCTTATTAGTTGCAACCCTCAAAAACCCAAAAACTTCTAGTGGTTTTATTGATCGTTTTTTGGTGAGTTGTGAGGCCTATCACATACCAGCTATTATCGCTTTTAATAAAAGTGATTTGTACGGTGAAGAGGAGATGCATCGATATCATCATTTAAAAAAACTATATGAAAATATAGGTTATCAAATCTTACTCTTTTCTGCAAAAGAACAAACTGGGATGGAATCGATACGAGCAGTGCTCTCTAGCAAAAAAACGCTTATCAGTGGACATTCTGGTGTAGGTAAATCTTCCTTAATCAATGTTCTAATGCCATCAAAACAACTAAAAGTAAAAGAAGTGAGTGAATGGAGCGGCAAAGGGATGCACACGACAACTTTTGCAGAAATGCACGACCTAGATGATATAAGCAAACTAATTGACACACCTGGCATTCGTGAACTTGGTATTGTAGATATTGAAAAAGAAGAACTCAGTGGGTATTTCCCAGAAATGCGCGATCGACTACAGGAATGTAAGTTTAATAACTGTCTTCATTTAAATGAACCCAAATGTGCGATTCAAGAAGCTGTCATAGATGGAAAAATCAATGAAGAGCGTTTTGGTAATTATTTGGCTATTTTAGGAAGCTATTAGTATATGGTACGATTACAGAATAAGTGGTTAATTTATATTCTTTTGCTTCTAGCATATAGCGTGGTCTATTTCATTTATTCAGGAAGTTACCCATGGAATTTTCATCAGGAACTGCCGGGTAATATCAATGGTGACATGTCTCAGTTTTTATGGAACGCACATCATTTTGGAGAATGGATGGCTGGTCGGCAAGAATACTTCTCTACGGATCTTTTATATACTCCTTTTGGAACAAGTCTACAATATCATACCTACTCTCACTTAATGTCAGGAACAGCTTACCTAGTCGGAAACTCTTTTTTAGGCATTAATCTTGTTATTTGGTTACACTATATTTTCTCCGGATTAGGAGCGTTTCTTTTAGCACGTTATTTTAAACTAAATTGGATATGGGCCTTTCTTGTTGGATTCATTTTTGCATTTATTCCATACAAATTCTTCCATTATAGTGGACATTACAATTTACAACAAACGGCTATCATACCTTTTTTTGTACTTGCCTTTTTTCGAAACTTCCCATTAAACAGCACGGAAAAACTGTTTTCAAAGTTTAAGATCAGACATCTACTGACTCTTTTATTATTAGGCGTACTAAGTATTGCATCTTCTTATGTTTATACGGTCTTCCTGCTGTTTTTTGTTGCGGGTTACTTCATTTATTATTTTGTTTTTAGGTTGATTCCAAATAAGTGGATGCGCTGGTGTCTGTTGGTTTTACTTACGATTCTTTCAACATATCTTGTCCCGTATCTATCAAAATTAGGTATAGAGCATCACGGTGCATTCTGGTGGACGGATGATATGGGTAAATTTGTAACTCCCAATTGGAATAATACACTCTATCATTGGGCAACTCCAGGTTTATATGAACAGTATAAAAGACTATCACTCAAACATAGCGATTGTTTTATTGGATATATACTACCTCTCTTCTTCCTAGGTATCAGTATTCTATACTTGCTTAAAAAAGAAAAGTGCTCAGCATTCGAGGTTCTTGGATTCTTGTCGCTTTTTTTCTTTATGCTGACCAGTCCAAAAATTCTTATTTTCACTGACGAGTTTGGGTTTATGCCTACCTCGCTCTATCATTTTATACCTGTTATCAATAATGTACGAATCCCGGATCGGTTCATTTTAATGTTTGCTTTATTTTTTCCAGTATTTACGTTTAGCGTGGCGCAATACGTATTGGCCTCAAAAAAAATACTAAAAGATACTCTTCCAATTATTCTAATTCTGCTATGCTTCATTGAATTTAAACAAAACCCAATAGGAAAGGCTCACAAAAACAATATCCCACAATGGGTGAATCAATTAGCATCTTTACCCCAAGGGAATGTACTACCCTTGCCTACTGGTATTAATGATGGGAATATTGCTACAGGGAATTTTGAGAGTAATCAACTATACTATCAAACGATTCATAAACACAAACTTATTGGAGGATATATTTCCCGTATAACCGATGAACTACGTACTAAGCACCTAGAGGACCCTGTAATGAAAGCAATATTAGATTTATCAAAACAAGAACCTATAAAAGACTTGTTGCATCAAAAGCAGGTGGACCATTTTATTAAAAAGTTTAAGCTCCACTATATCGTCATTTCGAATAATGAAGAACGTTTTCTCCCATTTGTAGAAAAATACTTTGGGCATAGGGTATTGCAAAAAAATACTACGGAAGGTACTACGATATGTGTGCTAAGAGATGAGTAATCACTACTGCACCTTGAACCAAGAGCTATATTTTACATAATTATTCGCAATCCGTTTAATCTCTCCTTCGGATAATTCTTTAGAGATGCTCTTAATCCGTTTAGCGGGTACGCCTGCATAAATACTATTGTTCTCACAAATTGTATTTTCTAACACAACCGCTCCCGCAGCAATAATTGTATTAGATTTTATTAGGACATCATCCATTATGATAGCACCCATGCCAATAAGCACATCGTCTTCAATAGTACAACCATGTACAATTGCATTATGACCAACGGAAACATTGTTGCCTAAAATAGTCTTAGTCTTCTCAAAAGTGCAATGTACTACGGCACCATCTTGAATATTGACTTTGTTACCCATCCGAATACTATTCACATCACCTCTCAAAACCGCATTAAACCAAATGCTGCAATCTGATCCCATCTCAACATCACCTACAATGGTTGCATTAGGGGCAACAAAACAAGAATTTGGAACTTTAGGGTGAATTCCCTTTACTGGTAAAATAGTTGGCATATAGTCGCTATTTTCTTGCGAAAATACGACAGCCTAGTTCAATAAAAACTTTGCTGCAGACGAACCGTATTCTTTGTAGATATACAAGCTCAATTTATTGAGTAGCGACTCATATAAAGAATTATTCAACCCATTATGAGAAGCTGAAAGAGCCATTTGATCATACCACTCTGGTATTCTTTCGGAAGAATTAGTCTCGATATTAAGCATGAACTGCGTTGTTTTCATCATGACTTTCTTGAGCTGAATTTTTGCGTTTTTCATAATTTAAGTTTTAGGGTTCAGTAAGAATAACGCAATTGCCATGCCAATTTTTTGGCTGGACCCCCCTAAAACAGTGACTTATAACTATTTTTCCTATACATTAAGTTGAAACAAAATCATATACATATATTATAATAAATATGTGTTTTGTGTAAAAATAGAGCTCATATTAGCCAATCATTTGATATAAACTTAGTTTTGATCTTAATTTACCAACTCTATGACGCAGCGCGAATTATTCTTAAAACATGTTGGGCAAACATCTACTACTCCATTGGCTTTTGAGGTATCTAAAGCTGAAGGCTGCTACTTGTATAACCAGCAAGGTAAGCAATTCATTGATCTGATTGGAGGAATTAGTGTGTGTAATTTGGGCCACGGTCATGAACGTATAAAGGCTGCTGTTAAAAAGCAAGTGGACGATTATATGCATGTGATGGTCTACGGTGAATCGGTCTTATCCCCTCAAGTTCATTATGCAAAAGCACTGAGTGATGTACTACCGGCTAATCTCAATGCAGTGTATTTTACAAATAGTGGTAGTGAGGCAACCGAAGGTGCAATGAAACTAGCCAAGCGCTATACTGGAAGAAGTAAAATTATCTCATTTAAAAAATCATACCATGGTAGTACTCAAGGAGCGCTAAGTGTAATGGGCAGTGAATATTGGCAACAAGCGTACCGCCCCTTGTTGCCCGATGTATTTCAATATGATTATGGCAGTCAGGAAGCAGTAGATGCAATTGATCAAAAAACGGCATGTGTTATTTTAGAACCGATGCAAAGCGAAGCAGGTATTCATGAAGCACCTGCGCAATGGTTTAATACGCTTCGTGAAAAGTGTAATACTACCAGTACTCTTTTAATCTTTGATGAAATTCAAACTGGTTTTGGACGTTGTGGTGATCTCTTCGCCATGAATAGACTTGGCGTTACACCTGATATCGTTTTACTGGGTAAAGCTATAGGAGGAGGGATGCCGCTGGGCGCATTTGTTGCTGATAAGAGCATTATGGATTGCTTTAGCACAAACCCAGTATTAGGGCATATTACAACCTTCGGAGGGCATCCCGTTTGTTGTGCCGCAGGTCTGGAAGGTTTAAAAATTATTCAAGAACTTTTTGAAGAAGACCCGGATTTTGTTCATAATAAAACACTATTATTTCAACAGAACCTAAAGCATAATGTAATTAAAAAAATCTCTGCCTATGGACTACTTATTGCTGTTCATTTCGAGAATTACGAAATCAATAAAAAAATAATTGATCGCTGTATTCTAAATGGTGTATTTACTGATTGGTTTCTTTTTGCCGATCATGCGCTACGTATAGCTCCTCCACTGGTGATTAGTGAGTCCGAGATCTTGGAAGCATGTCGTATAATTGTTCAGTCAATCGAAGAAGTAATGCATGAAGTTTGCTAAAGGTATTTGGTTCACTATTATTTTATTGCTCACGGCCATCATGGCTGGTGTAGTTTGGTTCATGACCTCCAGTTACGACGACATTATTCGTATAAGTATAGAGCAATTGCAACGTCCCGATCTTAAAAAACTGCTCGAAGAACAATACTTTACGAGGGAAAAACACGACCTCCTACAACAATTGAGCTACTTAGCCGCACCTCTTCTGTTTGCACTTCTCGTTCTTATAATATTTCGAAAAGACTATATAGTATCTATCTTAACTGATGGGCTACGTTCCGTAAAGAATGCTTTTCTTTTATTACGTAAAAAGATTGCTGAATGTCAAAGAGTAACAAAACTAGTACTTCTGCTTGTTGTGCTGACCGTACTTGTGCGTTCTCTTTTTTTCGTACTTTATTTCTATCCTCAATATGATGAATGCTGGAACTACAATTATTTTTTAAGTACGAATCTCTGGACAAGTGTATTTGCCTATAATAACTATCCTTTACACAATATACTTAGCTTTATCACGCTCAAGTTTTTGCCGGATAACACATTCTGTATGCGCTTGCCCAATGTCTTCATCGGCACGTTCAATATTCTATTGGTATTTGTGCTGTGCAAACAGTTCTTTAAAAATGAAAAGTTAGCACTTGCTTCTGGAGCATTATTCTCGGTATTACCAACAACGGTATTTTATATGTTGTTTGCACGAGGTGTTATGCTCGCTCTTTTTTTTGCACTTTTAATGCTCTATTACTTTTTAGTAAAAAAAATAGGCGAATGGTCTAGAACAGATCGCTTTATCCTTTCAATTATTGGATCATTAGGTTGTTATGCTATGATAAGCTTCCCTATTTTTATTGCCGTTCTTTTTCTTATTTATCTCATTTCTGCGAATAAAATAAAAAGGAGAGATGCCATCAGGCAGATTCTTTGGGTAATTTTCGGTATTGCCATAGGAAGCTTAATGCTATACTTACCTATGATCTTGGGAACTGGTATGAGCTTGGGTATTCATTCTAACTATAACATCAATACACTTGACTGGACAGCCTATTTCAATAAGGTCGCATTGAATTCAAAGAATCAGATAGGCTATTATATAGGTTCCTATATCTTTTTGACTCTTAACGCTGTTCTTTTCTTCCTATCGAAAAGAAGAAAACTGCTTATCTTAAATATAGGGTTGCTCCTATTACCCTTTTGTTTGCCCTTGCTCCTTCAGATTTACCTCCCGGCGCGCGCCTTGGGCTTTCAATTATTTGCCTATCTTTTCACATTGCTCATATTTCTAGAGCTTGCGTACAATCAATTTGGCACTAAAGCATTATTCGCACTAAGTGTATTTATGGTTTTAGGATTTAACTACATTTCTACAACCCATACTTTTTTTGATTGGAGCGCCCGTAGAGATAAAGCGGCTTTTGAGATTGCACAAGTATTCCAACGGAGAGGTATTAAACAATACTATGATTTAGATGGTACGTTTGACTACTTTGTACCTAGTATTTTATACCATCATAAAATAGTAGGTCGGGAGATCTATTTTAGTACAAATGATAAGAAAAGTACACGGTATACCCTAGCAGAGAATTTTGAAGGGAATTGTTTTGTTATAAGTGCCGCTCAATACCAATCGCAACCTGAACATACCATCTTATATGAATATAAAGATGAAGATCAAGCGTTTGTAGTTTATCAGTCCTTAAATCGTCCGGCTGCAAATCCTTAGACCCTTTCTTACAATTCTAAGTTAGATTCAGACTTCTGGAACTGTTATGAAATTAAGGCTTTACAAATGTTTTTTGCAAGCCCTGGACCTTCGTATATAAAGCCTGTATATACTTGAACCAAACTAGCACCAGCATCTAACTTCTCTTGTGCATCATCAGCGGTAAAAATCCCACCAACAGCAATTATAGGAAGTTTGCCCTGTGTTTTCTCGCTGATATACTTTACGACTTCCGTGCTTCTTTTCCTTAATGGTTTTCCGCTTAATCCGCCAGCCCCAATTTCTTCCATTTCCTCGGGCGTTGCTTTAATTACATTTCTATCAATCGTTGTATTTGTAGCCACAATACCAGATAATTTAGTTTCTTCAAGAATCTCCAATACATCATCTAACTGCTGGTTTGTAAGGTCTGGGGCTATTTTTAGTAAAATAGGTTTAGGCGTTGGAAAGCTTAAATTCAAATTCTGAAGATGGAGTAATAGCTTTTTCAATGGTTCTTTTTCCTGTAGTTCACGGAGATTAGGCGTATTTGGGCTGCTCACATTTACAACAAAGTAATCTACCACTGGATGTAACTCTCTAAAACAAATATCGTAGTCGTTAATAGCTTCTTCATTAGGTGTTACTTTATTCTTACCAATGTTCCCACCAATAATGACGTCAGATTTACGCTCTCGTAAGCGCTCTACGGCCGCAGCCACGCCTTCATTATTAAAGCCCATTCTATTTATAATCGCAGCATCTCCAGGTAAACGAAAAAGCCGTGGACGTTCATTCCCATCTTGCGGTTTTGGTGTAACCGTGCCAATCTCAATGAAACCAAAACCCAAACAACTAAGTTGATCTATGAACTTAGCATCCTTGTCAAAACCTGCTGCTAAGCCTATTGGATTTTTGAATGTTAATCCAAAAACTTCACGTTCGAGATCAGGATGGTTAAAGCAGTAATTACTTCGTAAAAAAGTTTTTCCAAGACCAGAATTATAGGCCTTAGATAGCCAACGCATGACTTTATAGTGCACATCCTCTGGATCTTGACGAAAGAGGATTTTTTTTACGAGATTATACATTACTTACTTTATTACTTCTTTCAATTTTAACATGAGGTCAGGTCCTCTCAGGTTTTTTGCTATAATAAAACCATTAGGATCAATTAAGAAATTAGCAGGAATGCTATTTACATTGTACTTCTGTGCAATAGCACTGCTCCAACCTTTTAACTCACAAACATGTGTCCAGATGAGTTCATCTTTAGCAATGGCCTTTTTCCAGTTTTCTTTGTCCGTATCTAAGCTTACTGCTAAGATATCGAAGTTTTTATCTTTGAACTGCTCATACGCCTTAACTACATTTGGATTTTCAGCCCGACAAGGTGCACACCAAGAAGCCCAAAAATCAACCAATACATATTTTCCTCTATAGTCTTGTAAACTAACCGTTTTACCATCTGGTGTTATACCAGAGAAGTCTGCGGCTGGATTACCCGACCCTGTACCAACAGGAGCAGTGGAAATACCAGGGGACCCTACAAAACGTTTGAGATAAATTTTAACCAATTCATTATTCGGGAAGCGCTCATCGATACCACTGTAAAACTGAGTTACAAAAGGAGCCTCCAACTTTGGATTGATGATATTTACCGCCATAAGCGCCGCTACAGCACTTGTAGTGGTATCGGCGAATTGCTTCAGAAATGCTATAAATGCTTGATTGTTCTTTCGATAATCTTGCCGCGCTTGTTTAAGTTTCTCTTGATCACCTTTTTTCTTTAAACTTTCAAAGACCTTTTGGTATGTCCTAATATCAATGATACTTTGCCGAGTGCCAGCGACTAGTTTTTTTACAATAGCACTTTTCGCAGAACCTTCAACTTGGTAGTCTTCTATCTTTTCCCAATTTCCAGTTAGTTTAAGTTGATCTCCTTTTTCCAGTGCCAACATAATGTATTTATCTTGTTCAAAGTTCAAGCGGAACATGCGCTCTTGCCCCAACTGAATGTTCAAACCAAAGGGCTTATCCTCTTTAATTTTTGCAGAATCAATACGAATAAAATCTGGACCCTTAATCTCCTCAAGAAGTATTTTCTGCGCTGGAATTCCTTCAAGATCCACTGTAATATTATTGTCTGCACCTTGTTTACAAGAAAACAAGCTTATTAAAAATAGAAAAGTAGATACTGTGTAAATATTTCTCATCTTATGATGCTTTTTCTTTAGTGCCTTCGCTTTTCTCCCTTTTCAATTCTTTTATATCTTTTATAAGTTGTTCTACTTTCTTACGATTAGTTCCATCATAAGCACCGCGAACGTTATTAAACTTGTCTACAAGTACAAAGTACTGAGAATGAATAAAGTCGGGAGTTATCGTTTTATTGTAATCGCGATCATCTACTGCAGTAATTAAATATGAACGAACAGCCATTTGATATAAATCTAATTTCGGTCCAGTAAGAAACAACCACTGTTTACCATCGGCCTCATGCTTATCGGCATACCGTTTCATCTGTTCTACAGTATCCGTTTCTGGGTCCACTGTATGAGAAAGAATCATGACATCTTGATCTCCTCTATAGGCTTTATAGACTTCAGTCATATTTTCATTCATTTTAGGACAAATCCCTTTACAGGTGGTAAAAAAATATTCGATCACCCTAATTTTTCCGTTTACATCCTGCTGTGTAATGGTATCTCCGTCTTGATTTATAAAGGAAAAATCTCCAACCTTATGGCCTGGTGTCCCAAGCATAGGTAATGTACGAGGACTTTGCTTGTATTCGTAGTAGTAATAAGCTAAAAAGGAAATTCCCAATAACATTAGAAAAACTAAGATAAAAATTCTAGAAGGTCTCATTGGGGTGCAAAGGTATAGCGCAATAGAGTATTACAACCGTTTAATGGCTTGTTTCGCTATAAAACCTTCACGGAGATCCGATAATTTTACCAGAACTTGACCTTCTTTATCAGTAGGCTCTTTATCTATAATTCTAATTTCACTGCCCTCTGGAAGTCTCTCCTTTTCGTTCGTACCTAGTTGCTCAAAATAGGCATGGTCTACAACTACAGCTTCGTAATGATGAATATTATTATGATATCTGACCATCATGAGCAAAGCACTAGAAATAAAAAGGCCTAATAAACAATAACTCAATAAAGGAGGGATGCTTCTTTTTTTGACCGATCGAAGAACCATACTGATCAGAAACATAATAAAGCTAACCAAGGCTATCAAAGACCAATTGTTTACCGTAAAAAGTGAAAACAAAGCACGCCACCATTTTAAGAAGAAGATTTCATCCTGAACCAATAGCGGGTTCTTTATTTGTTTTTTGGCTAATCGGTAATTATCAAGTGTATTTCTATGGCATTTAATAGCCATAGATTTTTTATAAGACCAAATGGCCCAGCCTGTCTTCCCAGCTTTAAAAAAAGCATTCCCCATGTTATAGTAGAGGTCGTCACTACAGTAGCCATTTTGTACAAGCTGGGTGTATAATTTAGCGGCACTATCGTAGTTTTTACTATGGTACAAAGCATTAGCCTGCTCAAACATAATATTACCTCCTGCCTGCGCAGTGATCCCTCCAAAAATTAAAATTATGACTACTAACAATCGCTTCATTAGACCAGCTTATCTTCCAAAGTTCCTATTATTTTCAGGCTATCAGAATATATTTGATTCATTTTAAAATCTCCTGCCTCTGGTGCGTAAAGTGCAATTTCGCACTCATCGGTAATCAAAAATAGTTCATCTATTAGGTCTTGCGAAATTTCGCGCTTCCTTAATAAAGTGCCAGCCATCTCCTTGGATAAGGTTGCTAATGGAATATTTAATTTATCGCTGAGATATAACCAAACAGCCTTAGATGTTTCTTCATAAAACTTAGTCCGCTCGTTTGCTCTTCTATAGTTTTCAGCCTTTTCAAGTCTCTTAAGCGCAACTTTGTTTGCTCTCTTGTTTTTAAGTCTTACATGATCTTTTCGTTCAAACTCTTCTCTCCTTTTATAACCAAGAAGAAAAATAAACCCTAGCGTAGGTATCAGGTATGCTCCCCAGTATATCATTTGTTCTGGAAGTAGTGTATGATCTTCTTTACATAATTTAGTATGTTCAGCAGAAATATCATGAATATCCATTGGTAAGATGTGCTCTCCTCTTTTTTCTTTCCCAGCTCTTACTCGAACAGAATATTCTGGTGTTTTTTTCATTTCATAACGCTCGGCTTCAGCATTGTAATAAGCTAATGTAATTGGTGGTACTTTTAATAAACCAGTACCTTTTGGACTAAAGCGATATTTCACTGTTTTGTAACCTGTTATCTTATCATTTGCTTTACTTGTAATAGTATCAAACTCAATTGGGTCGAAAAGCTCAACAATACTATCTGGAAAAATTAGCCGAGGGGCATCAATTAATTTAATATTTCCATTTCCGCGTATTGTTAATGTAAGTGTAGCGACATCATCGGTGGTGATTTCAGCTGCACTGATCTTGCTCTCAGTTGTAAAAGAGCCTACGGCTCCTTTAAATTGTTCGGGTTTGCCCTCTGTGGGGAAGTCTTTTACATGAATCGTAACGATATCACTTTTTAGTTTTACATCAACCTCCTCATGCTCATACATATTGATGTAATTATCGTTATCATACATTCCTCCGAAAGGTGAATTTCTTTTTACCCGTTTAATTTTTCGAAGAGTCGCCGAACCCTCTACTTCTGCAGGCGCTAAAGAAAGATCTCCTGTTCGGTTTGGGAATAAGGCCGCTTTCTTAATTGTCCATACTTGATATTCTTTACCATTTAAGATTTCTCGCTGTGGTGCAGGAGATCCTAAATCGAATTCTTGTGTCCAAAAGTTAGGAAATTTAGGCAACCTAGATAAATTCATTTGAGCCAAAACACCTCTTGCATATAACTTATAACTAACCGTTACCTGTTCACCAATGTGAACGTCTTTTTTGTCTACTGTTGCCTTAATAAACAGGTTTTCATCAAGGTTTTCTCTGTTCACCTCCTCGCTTACGCTCCGTCTTGGATTTCTTGGAGAAGCAGGTCTATTCGAGTTGGGGTTTGGTGGAGTCTGTTGACCAAAAATTCGCCTATGGTGTTGCATCATCTGCTGCTGCATCCGTTTGAAATCATCAAAGAATGGGTCCTCATCAAACCAGTCTGGCTGTCTGCTTGGTGGTGCTTTCTGCGCCAAACTTCCCTTAACGACATCAATACTCACTTGGTTGGACCGCACCTTACGTCCTTTAACAATTGCTACGGCTATTGGAAAGTTTAAACGACCTGTACGTTTTGGCTGAAATGAGTAAGTGTAGACTACGCTCATACTCACTCTGTCGTTCATCATTCTAATATTAGTTCCTTTTGAAGGCTGACCAACCATTTTAAAGTCACTAGAATTAGCCAGTTCCAAATTTTCTATCTTTTGTGCGTTTTTTATTTCATAACGCACAGGAATTATATCCTGTATCCCCATTTTAGATACTGGTATTTGGGTTGTAAACACGACTTCTTGTGCATGAAGCGTAAAAGTTGACAATAAAAGACAAATTCCTAAAGTGTAAAATTTTGGCATAATCTACTAGTGCAATATGCACACAAGCCTTATCGGTACTGCATCATAAGCAGTTAAACTTGCGTTAAAACAACATTGCATTACAATAAACATTTGCAAATTTTCAAATCAATGAAGGAAGATGTATTTTCATCTTTTTCTCATGAAAAGGAGACAGTTTATTAAACGAAGTATTCAGGCAACAGCTCTGCTCGCTGGGACTAGTTTTCCATTCGAAAGCTTTGCAGCAAACCACAAAAGCCTTTGCATTTTGCATACAAACGATGTGCATTCTAGACTTGATCCCTTTCCCGATGACGGGGGAAAATATGCTGGACTAGGCGGTATTGTAAATCGGGAGCGTACGATTAATAATATTCGAGCCAATGAACAAAATATCTTATTACTTGATGCTGGTGATATGTTTCAAGGTACCCCCTATTATAACCTCTATAAAGGGAAAGCAGAACTAGAGATGATGAGTCTACTTGACTATGATGCTGGAACGATTGGCAATCATGATTTTGACAATGGTATTGAAGCCCTCGCCGAGAATTTACAATACGCAAAATTTCCGTTGATAAATTGTAATTATGATTTTATTCATACTCCTTTAAAAGGTAAAATTCCTCCATATAAAATTATACGGAGAGGTGGGCTCAAGATTGGGATTCTCGGAGTCGGTATTGCCTTAGAGGGACTTGTCCTAAAATCTCTTTATGGTAACATACAATATAACGACCCGGTATTCTGGGCAAATAAACTAGCCACGTACTTGAAGAAAACAAAAAAGTGCGATTACATTATTTGCTTATCGCACCTAGGTTATCGTTATAAAACAAATAAAATTAGTGATATTGTTCTAGCACAAAAAAGTGAGTTTATTGATTTAATTATTGGTGGTCATACCCATACCTTTTTACGGAAACCAACAGAACTTCAAAATCAAAAAGGTGAACTGGTTTTGGTCAATCAAGTTGGTTGGGCTGGTATCAACTTAGGAAAAATAAATGTGAATTTTGAGCCAAAAAATCGAATAAAATATCAAACCTACTCACCTGTCAAAATTTCTAAATAAACAAACCGAAAAAAATTTTTTTTTTACACAAAAAGTACCCACTTTCGCCCTTGAACAGTTATCCACAAAATAACGTTCAATTCTTAAAAAGATAACTCAAAATTAAAACTCAAAACACTTAAAATTTACATGTCGAAAACTGCAGAAAAAGTTTGGGAAAACAGCTTAAAGGTGATTAAAGATAACATCAGTTGGCAGGCATATAAAACTTGGTTTGAGCCGATAAAACCAGTTAGTTTAGAGAATGAAATTCTCACTATAGAAGTACCGAGTCAATTTTTTTACGAGTGGATTGAAGAACACTATGTAGAGCTCATCGCAAAAACTATAAAGCGTGAAATAGGGAAGAATGCACAACTTGAGTATCGTATACTCATGGAAAGTCGTAATGCACACAACCCTGCATCTGTAAGAGTTTCAAGTAGCACACAAGGGAGTGCTGCTTACAGTAACCAATATACTCAGGTAAAACAACAAGAAGATTTTTCAATAAAAAATCCGTTTGTAATTCCTGGCTTAAAGCGTTCACAAATTGATCCACAATTAAATCCTAATTACACGTTTGACCGTTTTGTTGAAGGTGAATGCAATAAGCTAGCTCGTAATGCAGGAATGGCTGTTGCACAAAAACCAGGAGGTACTTCGTTTAACCCATTGGTAATTTATGGAGGCTCAGGATTGGGCAAAACACATTTGGTACATGCCATCGGAAACGAGACGCGCCGAATGCATCCAAACCGTACTGTTTTATATGTAAGCGCAGAGAAATTCATCCACCAGTTTATGGAGCATGCGCGCAATAATGAGATAAACGACTTTATCAATTTCTATCAACTTATTGATGTATTGATTATAGACGATATTCACTATTTCGCTCCTGCTGTAAAATCTCAGGATGCATTCTTCTCAATATTTAATCACTTACATCAAAATGGTAAGCAACTCATTCTTACTAGTGATAAACCGCCGAAGGATTTAAATGGAATGCAAGAACGTTTGCTTTCAAGATTCCGTTGGGGACTAAGTGCTGATCTTCAGATGCCAGACTTCGATACACGTATGGCAATTCTAGAGCATAAAATGAAGCATGATGGATTAGAACTCCCTGCTGAGGTCGTAAAATATCTCGCCTATAATGTACAGAATAATGTACGTGAAATAGAAGGAGCATTGATCTCCTTATTAGCGCACTCATCTCTGGTTAAGAAAGAGATTGACATTGAACTAGCGAAAAAAGTATTACGCAATATCGTAAAAACTAGCTCGAAGGAGGTAACCATTGATGCTATTCAAAAAATGGTTTGTGAGTACTATAGTGTAACATACGATAAGCTGCAAGCAAAAACACGTAAACGTGAAATTGTTCAAGCAAGACAGATCTCTATGTTTTTAGCAAAACAATACACTAAAAACTCTCTCAAGACAATTGGAGACCATTTTGGTGGACGGGATCATACGACTGTGATTCACTCTTGTCAGACGGTAAAGAATTTGATGGATACAGATTCTCTTATTCGTGAGCAAGTCAAAGAGTTACAACAGAAAGTACAACTCGCTTCTATCTAAAACCATAAAGTAAAAACATTAAAAAAGCCTCAACAATCGTTGAGGCTTTTTTAATCATCGTTGTACATTGTACACTAGCGTGATAAATTCTTTAAATAGTATATGATATCTCCCCTTTTCAAAACCAATTCGTCATCTTTTGCCTGAAGAATATCGTAATACTCATCAGAACCCTTTGTAAGATCTAACCTTACTGTACTCCCTACTATAGAAAGCGTTCCAATATCCTTTACCACTTTCTCACTATTGTGATAATATACTTGTACATCATAATCCCCTTGGTCTGTTGGATTCTTAATCTCCAATGATTTTAAATAGATCTTTTGTCTAGTAAAGGTTTCATCCGCCTTTTTGTACACCTTCCATTTCCCACGAAGAAAAGAAGCATCTAATACATCATTGTTTAGACCGCCCTCTATATCAACACGTTCTTTTGCAATTGGTTTGGTATAAAACCCTGGTACTTTTCTTACATACGAAAATGCTGACCCATTGCCAAGCCGTAACGTATCACCTAACTTCTCAATAGTCCTAAATGTTTGTCCATTTCCAAGATGATAAAGTCCATTTTTATACATAAACTTCCCCGCTGAAATGCGACCATACATATCGTAAAATCTTGAGGTGCTATCCTCCCTAAAAACAACTTTTAAGGTGTCCGTAAAGCCAAGGCTACGTTCTGCCATACGCTTTCTTACCTGGGTACGCTTATACTCTTGCCAAAAACCTGCAATTGATTCCTTCTCTGATTTTTTGTTTCGATAATCATTGACACGTTTGCGTTGTTCGGGTCCACTAAGGCCCTTTTTAGGTGCACAACTCCCAGTAGCTAGTAGTAATACTGCTAAAAGAAAAAAAGAATATTTCATAAATCGTTATTACTTCAACTCAAACGTCTCAATAAACTTGGTCGTAAAGTTTCCGTTTTTGAAATCTTCATTCTCCATCAGTTGTAAATGAAACGGAATCGTTGTTTTAATGCCTTCAATTACATATTCGCTTAAAGCGCGGTGCATAGTACGAATCGCATCCTCCCTTGTCTCACCAAAACAAATGATCTTTGAGATCATGGAATCATAATAAGGTGGAATCGTATAGCCGGAGTAGATATGCGAGTCAATACGCACGCCTTGTCCTCCTGGTGTATGAAGCGTTGTAATTTTACCAGGTGACGGTCTAAAGTCATTATAAGGATCTTCAGCATTAATTCGGCATTCTATAGCATAGCCCTCTGGCATATAGTTTTTACCCGATATAGGCATACCTGCTGCTATTCGAATCTGTTCTTTTATAAGGTCGCGAGAGATCACTTCTTCCGTAACACAATGCTCTACCTGAATACGCGTATTCATCTCCATAAAGTAGAAATTTTTGTGTTTATCGACCAAAAACTCTACGGTTCCTACGCCCTCATAATTAATTGCTTGTGCAGCACGAATAGCTGCCTCTCCCATTTCATCTCGCAATTCAGGAGTCGCAAAGGGAGACGGACTTTCTTCCACCAATTTCTGATGACGGCGCTGAATACTACAATCGCGCTCACTCAGGTGACAAATATTTCCATGTTGATCACCTGCAATCTGAATTTCAATATGTCGAGGTTCTTCAACAAACTTCTCCATATAGAGGCCATCGTTCTTAAATGAAGCAGCAGCTTCCTGCTTTGCAGAATTATAATTATCCTCTAGTTCACTTTCTTTCCAAACAACACGCATCCCTTTACCACCACCACCTGCGGTAGCTTTAATCATTACTGGATACTTCATTTTTTTAGCTAATTTCTTAGCTTCTTTCACGTCTTTCAACAGGCCACCACTACCAGGGACCACAGGCACTTTAGCCTTAATCATGGTTTCTTTCGCAGTAATTTTATCCCCCATAGAGTTAATCATATCGGGTGACGGACCAATAAACTTGATATCATGCTGCCCACAGATTTCGGCAAACTTCGCGTTCTCTGCTAAAAAACCATAACCTGGATGAATCGCATCAGCATTGGTAATTTCTGCTGCAGCAATAATGTTAGGAATATTTAGGTAAGAATCTGCTCCACTTGGCTTTCCAATACATACCGCTTCATCGGCAAACTTTACATGTAAGGAGTCTTTATCCGCAGTAGAGTATACGGCCACTGTAGGAATATTCATTTCCCTACATGTACGGATTACACGTAATGCAATTTCGCCTCTATTGGCTATCAATATTTTTTTAAACATACTAGACTATGTTTTAATTTAAGGTTCTACTAAGAATAAGGGCTGATCATATTCAACAGGAGACATATCATCAACTAATACCTTGACAATTGTTCCACTAATTTCACTTTCAATTTCATTAAAGAGTTTCATTGCTTCTACAATACAAAGTACATCCCCCTCTTTTATTGAATCTCCAACATTTACGAATGTTGGTTTATCTGGGCTTGGAGAACGATAAAACGTTCCGATCATAGGAGATTTAACGGTTATTAAATTTTCATTGGTTGGTGCATCTGCTGCAGGAGCCGGGGCTGTACTTGGAGCAGCTGGGGCAGGAGCGGCGGCAGGGGCAGGTGTAGGAGCTGCTACTGGGGCAGCAGCCTGCACAACCGTTGCTGCTTGTGCAGCTCCTTGACGAATAGTGATTTTAAAACTACCCTTTTCTAGTTTAAGCTCGTTAACACCAGAATCATTTACTGCGTTTAGCAAGTTCGTGATTTCATCAATATTAAATGTCGCTGGTAAGTTACTTTTAGACGTAACAGCGGCCTTCTTAGCAGGAGACTTTTTGCTTGCTACTTTTTTTGCAGGTGCTTTTTTCTTTGCCACTACTTTTTTAGCTGTTTGACGTCCTTTAGACTTTGTTGCTTTTTTCTTTGGATTTACTTTTTTTGCCATGTTGTTCTTTTTTATAACACACCCCGACCTTTCATTATACCGTTGGGGTACAAAAATTTTTATTCTTTTACACGTTCTACATATTCACCAGACTTCGTATTGATTCTGATTTTTTCACCTTCATTAATGAATAACGGAACCATCACCTTAGCACCTGTTTCAACAGTTGCTGGCTTCAATGTTTTAGTTGCCGTATCACCTTTCATACCAGGTTCACTATATGTAACCTCCATAACTATTTTTTCTGGCAACTCTACACCCATGGGTTTTTCCGTCTCACCATTCATAAGAACGTGTGCGTTTTGCCCATCTTTTAGAAATTGAGGCGCATCGATCATTTCTTCTTGCACTACAATTTGCTCAAAGGTTTCATTATCCATAAAATTGTAACCTGTATCATCCTTATACAAGAATTGATATTCCTTTTTCTCTACACGTACCGTGTCAATTTTCTCTCCACTGTTCCAAGTGTGTTCAATTGTACGACTATTATCTACCCCTTTGAGCTTGGCCCATACTTTAGCCGCCGCTCTGGCTGTCTTATTTTGTCCAAACTCAACAACCGAGTATAAGGAACCGTCTAATTTAATGATTAATCCTGTACGAATATCTGAAGTACTAGCCATGCTATTTTTTCATTTGTGAACGAATCGCAAAGCAACGTAAATTTTTCATTTCTACCTTAGAAACAAAATGAAAAAATCTACAGGACGCCTCGCACTCGCCTTTTTAAAATTATGAAGTGTAAATATAGCGTTGGAGCACTATTAAAGAAATTTAAAGTGATAAAAGTAAATAACACTTTCACTCACATATTATTGACACTAGCGTATTATATATTTAGGTATTAACAATGTGAAGGTTCGGTTCAAGAAACAGAGAACGGGAAGCAAGCTTCCCGTTCTAGCTGAAACTTTTAATAAAACCTACTTTGTTATGATCAACTTACCAGATTGAACAGATAAATTCGTTTTAACTTGATAAATATACGCTCCAGCAGGTACTTCTCTTGTATCCCAAATATGCAGATGACTTAGTGCATCCAGTTTGCCCTCATAAACAGAACGTCCTTGCAAATCAGTAACCAAAATACTACAATCGTTGCACCTTATATCTGGGTTTATGAATTCAAAAGTAACATGGTCCTTGGCTGGATTTGGGTATACCCTCAAATTAGATTCCTCATTATTCCCTTTAACATCACGAATCGTCTTATTACTAGATTGGCTGTAGGGGTTTTGAATAGCAGGATAACAAATATGATAAAAGAAACAGAGTGCATTTCTAGCCATTTCTCTACCCGTACTAAAGTCACTTAAATCAGCAATTGCTTTAAGCTCATTCTTCTTTGTTTCACTTAGCTGTGAAATATCCATATTATTCTCTTTAAGAGACTTCTTAAAGTTAAACAATTGTACATAGGAGGTATAATCCTTAAATTCCTGTTCGTTCATCTCCCACTGGCTTGGCAAGTTGAGTAAGATAGTCTCTGCCTGCGTTACATTACCTTCATCTAACCAATGCTCAATGAATTGATACTGACCCTTTAATGTTGGCAATTTTTGCAACCAGATAAACGCCTGAGTTTCATCTCGAAGAACTTCATCGGTCGCATATACAAGATAAATTTCATTACGCAGTTTTGTCATCTTCGTAAGAAACTCTGCCATACTAAGCTCCAAACCAGTTCTTGCATTACTTCCACTCCATGATGCTCGTATTAAGCCAATCATATACTGTGGTAACGGACTAGGAGCTTCAAACTGCAGATACTCTAAGAAGGACTCACTCTGTGTTGCCTCGGGGTTTGACAATAAGATTTCTAGAAATATAGCATGCGTTAAAATATCTTTTTCTGCTAAACTCATAAGCACTTTTTGTGATACATAGGGTGATGTTGCTAACATCTCCGCTCTAATTTGCATCATGTCAGAAGAGTTACTATTTTCAATATCGATCTCAGTTTGCGGAGTATCACCATCATCTATGAGTAAGTCATAGGTAGCCTTAGCACTATTATAATTTGTTTCAAGCACGGCATATTCATCAAGCCTTGCCTGTAACTCACTCTGCCCATAACCGCCTGTAGAGGCTATTTTCTTGTGCACATCACTGCAAAACTCCCGCTCACAGTCTGGTGCATTCATATTGGTTGGAACAGGATTCCACAACCATACACTGGGCACCGTAGGCTCTTGCGTAACGAGCATGGAATGCCAATAGTCGATCTTTGAATTCCCTCCAATATGCTGCCAGTGTTGAGTAGATAAATTAGCGTTATAGGTAAACGTATTCCCAGAAGATGGATTGCTACCCCACAGTCGCTGATGATGCCCTATAATAGGATTGGCCTGAAATATAAAGTCCCAGCCCGTATTATCGCTATTATAATTACAAGTATAATATAAGCCCGATCCTCTCTTTACGTTACCACAAGTATAAGCCGCATCATTGCCTACAAGCAAGTTATGATAACTGTTTTTATGAATTGCTTGTTGCCATGCACCACTGTTATACACTTCTGTACCAGCAGTGTATACATAATCCAGCCCATAGTCATTAGTATGCGTATTGCTACAGTATTCAAACAGACTTACATCTACTAGTTTACTTCCTATTGAATAATAAGGTTGTCCTACAGGAAAAGCTGTTTGATTAGCTCCTATTTTAAATGCATTACTGTTAATCGCAGGGAAAAACATTTCACTCAGGTATATACCAATCTCATTTTTATCAAACAAATTACCATGTATTTGAATGGGGTAGGTATTCGACATAGGTGACAAACTATAACCCGTAGATTTTACGGCCTCATGAAAGCCTTCAATCGTTCCATGTTCATAATCAAAACCATCTCCTGCTAAATCATAAGATGCATCTAAAGTATAAAGAGCATGGCCATGATTTAGATGATCACCTTGTAGATTTCGAAAGTTGCACGCCTTAAGACGTACACCCTCTACACCCCACATGGTAAACTGTACAATAAAATCATCGATGGCATCGTCATCAATCACAAAATCACAGAGCGTAAAAAAAGAACGATCTATACTACCCCCAGTTTGGGTACCGTACTTATGAAATTGTACGGCACGCCAGTTATTGTAAAACAAACAGTTGGTTGCTTCAATTACACCACCCGTATTGCTCCCCCAGCCTTGGGCATTGCCACCAAAATTGTTAATCGCATCATGAGCTCGCTCTATGCGGCCACCATTTATTACAAGTTGCCCATGGGCAGGGTCGAGGCCTAAGAAGGAAGGGACCTGAGGCTGGGTAATATCGCCATGTAAATAAATACCATCCCATTGTTCGCCACAGCTTTGTGTAAGTGTGGCATTATTAATTTCTAGTCTAGCACCTTGCTCTACATCGATCTTAGCATTTTTGGGCATATGAATAACCGTACTATAGTCATGATTTACAGCATTATTTACTGTACCAGTAATCCTTAATGTGGCACCACGTTCTATAAGTACATCGCCCTCTACATACTTAGAGGCATCCCACACAACCGTGGTATTAGCTGGTATAATTTCGGCGTAGCGTGTGTGGGTAATACCCAAATCTGATTTCCAAACGGCCCGCCCATGGGTAGCGGCATATATTTTTTGTTCGCAATAGTTAATGTCTAAATCCATGACCAAGAAAGGCGGTACGCAATAATTACTATCGTTGTTTACCCCATTCCAATGTGCCTCCTTGCGCATATTAAATGGCTCCCATCTATTGAGCCCTTTTACATATACAAATACTCCTACATCAGTACCTGCATATATTACATCGTCCGTGCCATTTACATAAGCCAGCGCATTAACACCCATCACGGGTAAACCATCAGAGATACATTGCCAACGGGTTGATACTGGTCCAAGAATATTTCCATCATATTTTAGCACTCTATTATAGGGGCTACAGCCTGGTATGGGTCCATAAGCCCCTATACCCCCTAGGCCTATCCAACATACCAGAGAGTCCTTAGGATCCATAACCAGCGCGGTAATTTCATTACCCCCCTTAAGATCAGTAGGGTCAAACACTGCCAGAGGCGTAATATCTTCATAACTAGCACCTGTTTTTTGTACGAATCGTTGTCTGGTATTCTTACCTCCAAAGGCAAAAAAACCGTGGCTAGCATCCTCATCAAGCTTAAACTTGCGCAGCTTACCATACTGATTATTCCAAAAGGGTTGTGGAAATGTACCATTGCCATCTCCAAAGGAAGAGGTATAAGTAGTAGGATCGGTCCATACTTCACTATGCCCTATCATATAGGCGTTAGTTCGTTCCACTACCTCAATGGGTCTATTGTTTAAGAAGAAATTATCAAGAGCAGCCGGATTGGGCATGAGCACCCAAGGGCCTGCATCAAAACTTTTAGTATTGAGGCCGGGCTCGTTAAATGCACCATACACCACCCGGCGGTTTGCTTTGTCAAACTCAGCATTATAACCATCGCCCCAATGCTCATGTACCCATGGTACTGCTAAATCTTTATCAAAAGTGAACATCCCATTGTGCATTACACCACCAGCTATTAACTTATCCTGCTCGCTTACGTCAAAGCCATTCCACTGTGTGGTCGCAAAGTTTTCATGTGGTACTACCTCTAGCATATTTTGCCCATGCGTTATTGGGTCTTTAAAATCTTTTTTTATACTAATACCTCCATCATTACCAAACACCACCACATCTCTGCTGCCATTGGTGCTAGGTAAGGAGCGCATAATGTAAGTACACCTAAAATCATCGTGCTGTAGTGCATTACTCGTACGCACCCTGCTGTAAGAAGAACCAGCCGCATTATTTGCAATATAGGTGTAATGCTTAACTGCTCCACCATAAAATATGTTTGGATTGGTAGGAGAAAACTGATAGGTATTAAACCAGCGGGGTCTAGGAAATTCATTATAAGGCAAGCCCGTATAATCGTTACACAGGCTCCAGCTGGCAGTAGTGGTATGATAACGCACCAGCATACTTTGCCTACCAAAATTATCTTCTCTACCCACCATCATATATAAATGATTATTTGTTGGATGCATAAAGATGGCATAGCTCCGTATATAGGGTTCACCGGGCGTGCCACCTGTAATGGTATTAAACGCACCTCCAGGGGTATTTACATCAAGGGTAAACTCGCTCCAGCTTGTTATGCTTCGATCATAAGCCCATAGCTCACCTCTATAGCTTGGGTTTCCCCAACCAAAAGAACCAGCACTTACAAATAACTTAGTAGGATCAGTGGGGTGAAACTCTAGATCGGTAAGTAAACCATCTACTGCTTGTAAGCTGATGTTTGGCAAGCCCAAATCAGACCATTGACCACCTACCTTTAGCAATACTTTTTGCCCACATAGTGCAAAAAGCTCACTCCCATTGTGTGGGTTAAACTTAAGAACCGTGGTAATAGGCGTATGCCCCGGCCAAGTAGGGGCTAGGGCTGCAAAGCCTGCATCTTGCTGCCAGGTAAGCCCACCATCGGTAGTATAATATACACCAAAACCATAGCCTCTATTGTGGGGGTTGCTTACATTACAGGCTATATAAATATGGTTATAGTTGGCCCGATTGACCGCTATAGAGGATATAGAAAAAGTACCGAGTAGGTTGGGGCTATTATCTGTAAGGCAACGCCAGCTATTGCTATTGGCTTCTTTTTTCCATAGACCCCCATTTTGTACACCAGCCAGTATTTCTGGGTTGTTTACATTGGTAGTAGGGTTTACCCAAAGGGCTTCTACAAAACCTTGGTTTTGACCGGGCATATTAAGCGGGCCTGCCAGCTCCCAATCGCCATGGTAGTAGTTCTGATATCGGCCAGCAGGATGACAACCTATTTGTTGCTGATTAATGACCGTATCTAAAGCAGTTGCTAGGGCTTTATAGTAGCCTGAGTAAAAATCATTCGTGGCATCCGGGTATTCGTTTACGCGTGTACTCCAAAAGTTTTTCCATCGCTTGTATGCATTTCGTCCGCTAGATTCATTGGTATCGTTTGCTAGGCTATAAAACTGATCGCCTTTGTACAAAAGAGAGTCCCAGGGTGATAAAGCGGTTATAGACTGTGCCATGCTGGCTGCTGTGCATAGAAGCGCACAACATACAAGTAGTAGGTGGTTTTTCATAATAGTAGGTTTTATAAAAATGAAAGTAGAACCTCAGCTCTTACGAAACAACCCCAATTTTTTGGGTTTTTTGGCTGCTATGGATTAAGCATAAGCTTCTTATAAACCGAAGTCCGGCTGTCTGAAAATGCTATATGTACCACATAGGTTCCAGCACTCAAATTAGCAATGGAGATACCCTGCAATGCCTCTTCTTTGCTTCTTTCCAACAAGCGCTTACCACTTAAATCGTACACAGTAACTGTATAGTGAGCGTTTATATCTGTGCCAATATAAAAACGATCTTGTACAGGATTGGGGTATATTGATATATTGACTTTATCTCTATTTGTATTCTTAACACTCAAAGGGTCAAAACGTAAACGTCGAATACCAGGTTTATAAATGTTGGTAGCATGTTTTATACTATCACAAAACAGTTCAGCCTGTGGACCAAAGTCAGCACCTAAAATTACCTCTGCTTGAAGAATATTGAAACTTGAAAAACTCGAACGAGCACCAAATGTATTGGTCATCCCGTATTTCATAAAAAAATCACCTTGTTGATCAATCAAACAAAGAAAAAAATCGACACTCCCCCCCCCTAAATATCCCGCCATATCACCATCATTATTGGATTGAGTGCTCAAACCTAAAAAATAAGTATTGGGTAATGGACCCAGACTTATCTGTTTAAGCTGATCAAGATTGTTACCACCGATCATACGAACCTGCTGTACAATACCAGCCGTATCCAATCGCAAGAAAAAAGCATCAGCGGCCATATACTGCGCACTACTAAAAGTTAAATCCTTACTATCGCTCTGGCCACCTATTAATATCTCATTATGAATACTATCATACAATGCACAAAAAGGAGATTCAAATGTACTACCGCTATGTGTACCGCCATAGCTCTGAGTCCAGAGTCTACTACCTGCACTATCTAACTTTAAAACAAAAATATCTTCATCAGTCTGTAAACCCATACGCCAACTAGTATCTTGCGAAACACAATCATAATCACTCTCATAAGAGTAACCGATGATATACACATTGCCCGCTTTATCCTCCGCTAATTGACTCCGATAGCCCTCATTGCTTGTACTACCATATACCTTAGCCCATACTTCATGACCAGCCGTGTCGTATTTTATCAAGGTCCAATCAAATGTCATGGGGCCTCCATCTATATCTATATTATTATCTCCACTCGCTCCTGGTGTACTACCGATCATATAAAAACCACCATAACGGCTTGCAATACAATCGGACTCGTTCATGCTTGTAGTAGATTTATTATATGGGCTACTCCATACCCTATTTAGATTACTATCTACTTTAAAAACAAAACCGGTAAAACCATAAGTGGCTCCTATGTCTCCATCAGTACTTTCTGCATGACCAAAACATACAAAGCCTCCATCAGCTTGGGGAAATACATCGGTAAAATAATCATCATCATCACCAGATAGACTGCCTCCAAAAATATTACTACGCACAACATTAAAATCATGATCCAAAATGGCAATGTAAGCATCATGATTCCAACTGGAACTAAATACACCATGATGAGCTTTACCATCAGTTATACCCAATCGACTACTTCCCACTAACACATAACCGTCACCGCTAGGTAAGGGCTTACACATACGGCCAGGACCTACCTCTAAAGTATTATCATAGCACTTATCATGAATAGGCGTGAGCTGTAGCTGCGCAGAGGCACTACCTGCAAATAGAAAAACGAAGAGGATAATAAAATACCGCACGTTATGAAAGATAATCATTAATTAATAATAGAACAACAACATATTTTAAACAACCCCAATTTCTTGGGTTTTTTGTTAAAAGAATAATTAGGAAAGTTTTCTACGATTCATCAGGCAAGTGCCTATTGCTTTAGGAAGGTTTGTACCTGCACCTCATCATCAGATTGTAAGCGGAGATAGTATAAGCCAACAGGCCATTGAGCACAATCGAAGGTTAATTTTTTTTCTTTAAGTGTTCGAGTACATACTTTTTTACCTTGTGCATCAACCACCAATAGTTTGTTTGAACGATTGATAACAACAGGCAATAGTTCTATCGTAACTTTTTTGCTACTTGGATTGGGATATAACCTGAAAAGATTAGTGGATTGCTTTTTTGAAATATTCGAAACACTTAAAGGTGCCTCTACAATTCCTAGTAAAAAACTGAAATCTTTTATTGCTGTATCACAACTAAAGTTATTTTGAACGATACCACCTGTTCTACTATTCCCCAACGCCAATAACCCTCCGTCTTTCACAAGTAAATTCCCTAACGCCTCGCTACCGTTTCCCTTAGAAGTATGTTTTGAGGTTAAATTTGCCTTATTATCATAAGTTCCAAACCATAAATTCGCTCCTCCCTGATAATTATTGGTATCAATATCACCACCACCACCAGAGTTTTGACCAATAACCCATAAACTTTCACCATACCAAATAGCATCTTCGTAATACGTTTCTTGCTGTGGGTATATACCGTAGGTTTTACTCCCATAAGCCTTAGAGTGTATTAAATTCCCCATAGTATCTAGTTTGAGAATCCATAGGTTTTGATTCTCAAGAGCATTCGTATCACTCGCACTCACATTAGCCGTATGATAGCCGATATCACCTGTAGCAGATATTGTTTCACCAATTACATAAATATCATTCGTATTGGGGCCATACACCACTTTACGACCTAAATCAATATTCTTACCACCCCAACGGTTTTTCCAGAGGGTTACACCCTGAGGACTATAAGCCTCTATAAACAACTCACCTATTCCCTGATTTAAGTGACCTAACATAGCTGTTGTACCTGTATCACTGGTTACACCTGTAACTGCTATATTACCATTATGAATAAAGCCTAAACCAGCAGGTTGATCGCTACCATAACCTACCCAGAAACGAGTCCACTCCGTATTTAAATTACTATCTAGTTTTACTACATAGCCATCCTTACCATTGCTCACATGAGCAAAATCCATATTGTTTTGCCACGTATCACCTATAGCATAAATATTACCATGACCGTCCACAATCATATCTCGGATCGTTGTACCTGACGGGCCACCCGCATTGCTGTTTAAAATTCGGGTCCGTACCTTATTTCCTGCCGTATCCAATTCCATAAAGAATATACCTGTACTACCTTGAACAGGATTAGTCACAAAATCTAGATCATAACTCCGTGTAGCACCTGCTACTAAAATATGACCATTGGGCAAAGCTTCTATCTGATAAAAACCAACCTTTTCATCTTTACTACCACCATAAGCTTTGCTCCAAAGTGTATCATAGGTAGTAGGATCTATCCTGTAAATACGAAAATCGTCTTCTGAATAGTTGGGGGGATTATTTATGAGTGCATTTCTTTCAGCAGTTACACCATATAAACCTGCACCAGGGACGTAACACATCTTCAAAAAATGAGAGGTTGGACCTATTGGATTAGTATATCCAAAATCATCCCAGCAATGCTTACCTGTTATATGAATACTCTTTTGAATATCGGGCTGCCCTGAGGCACTCAAACTTGCCAAACAAATAATTACTATGAAAAAGAAATGCCGCATTTGTTTAAAATTAATCTTTTGTGTTTTCTAAGATGCTACTGTATAATATAGATGGATAGTACACCGTTTCTAAATCTACATTAAAATTAGAACAGTCAAACAAAACATACAATCCCAAAAATTTGGGATTGTATGCAGTGTTCTGTGAAGATTTAAAACAAAAACCTACTTTCACAGTTTGAACATGAAACAAGCACTTCAGGACATTGATTTTGCCGCAGGCCATATGCTATTGGTAAATAAACCACTGGGCATCACGAGTTTTGGATTGGTTTTCCAGATAAAAAATTGGCTCAATAATAAAAAAAACGATCATTTAATCCATCTCTCTGAAACCAATGGTAAAAGACCTAAAATCAAAGTGGGTCATGCCGGTACCTTAGACCCACTGGCAACGGGGCTCATGATTGTATGTACTGGAAAATGGACGAAGAGAATAAACGAGTTTATGGGTTTAGATAAAACTTATACTGGATCTTTTCGCTTAGGCGCAACCACACCTACTTATGATCGAGAGTCCATCCCAGAAAACCAACAAGCTGTTGCTCACATCCATCCGGAAGAAATTGAAAAGATCAAACATCGTTTTGTAGGAGAAATTCAACAGCTCCCCCCCGCTCATTCTGCCTTAAAACAAGATGGGAAAGCCCTATATGAATTAGCCCGAGCAGGAAAAGAAGTAAAATTAAAGCCGCGAACAATGATGATTCACTCTTTGGAACTATCCTATGCATCATTTCCAGAAGTTCATTTCACAGTTCGTTGCAGTAGTGGTACGTATATCCGTTCTTTAGCTCATGATATAGGGCAAGCCCTCGGTTGTGGCGCTTACCTAACAACTCTTTGCCGCACGGAGATTGGAGATTTCAAATTAGAATATGCTTATACGCTTGAAGAAATGATTAATCATTTCGGAACACAAGCTAAGCTAAAGGTAATTGAAGCGAAATGTTGATTAACTACACCAAACGGCTGAATAATTCCGTTGGAGCACCCACCTTATTTCCCATCAATGATAACCGACGTCTTATTGGGTATCACAATAATCTTGGCATTCTCGGAAGTAGCCATTTCTTTATATGCTTTAATTTGCTCGTATTGTAATTGATTTCTGGTAAGCCCTTGATTAATAATGCGCTGATAGTCAGCAATACCTTGGGCCTCCACACGTTTACGCTCGGCCTCTTGTTTTTCTTTTTGCAGGACAAATTGCATCTTCTGAGCATCTTGTTCTGCACTTATTTTTTCTTCGATGGCTACTTTTACTGACTGGGGTAATTTAATATTCCGGACTAATAAATTCTCGAGCATAATCCCTCTCTTTTGGAACTCGCCATCCATAGCTTTAAAGATCTTGTCTTGAAATTCATCCCGTTTGCTTCCATATAGCTGCACAGCTTCATAGTATACTGCATTGTCTCTAACCTTGGTACGGGCTACAGGACGTACTATTTTTTCGCGATAAAATACCCCTACTTGCTGCATCAACCTTGGGGTTTGATCAGGCATCAACCTGTAAAGGATAGAAAGATCAATGACGACTTCTAACCCATCTTTCGTCAGTACCTGAATAGCATCATCACCACTTTTTTGACCTTCTCCAAGAATACCACTCATCGTATAGTTTTGTGTTTTAATATCCAGCTTGTGGACTTCCATAAAAGGATTAATTAGACTTAAACCCTCACCTAATGGATTCGGTGAAATTTTACCGAATAATGATTTCACTCCAACCGTACCAGCCTGTATTTGAATGACACTTTTTGATAAAACACCTACGATAATCAATACCACTCCTATACCCTTGACGAATTGCTTAACTTTTGTTGTTTGCGGAGCATTTTTAAGAAATGAACCTAGTACAACATTAGTTCCTAATAACATTAAAAGACCTAAAATAACAAATAGCATAACATTGAATTTGCCGAAATATACGACATCTTAGCTCTCCAGAAGTCTTGGCTTGCACTTGAATTCTTCAATCAGCAATTTCTGATACTTATCGGCTTCTTCAAAAACAGATTTAAAAATCTTTTTACCTAACACACGTTCAATATCCGTCTCATAAAACACAGAGCCAATAACGATATCATTGCTATTCACGCTAAACAAGGTATACTTCATTTTAGCATTTTCACGGAGTAAAAAATCATATAAATCCCCAATACCATCCTTGGGCAACTGGCACAAGAAGGCATCACAAGTTACGAAAAGGTTTTCTGGGTTAAAGCGAATCTTAATCGTCGCATTTCCTTCTTCTACCTCCCAATTATTCTGACCGATTCGGGCAATTTGCACATTGACTTTCAAATCATTTAAAATCTCTTCAATTGTTTTAGCAACTCCGGTCACCTTAATTTCATCACTAACCTGAACGGTAGAGATATCTACTTCTACACCACAATTTGGACAATATTTTTCATCCTCTATATTAGCAGCCGTAACCATAAAGGAACAAGAAGGACATCGTTCTACATACGTACCTTTCTGAGGTATATATTGTTCTATTGCGTCTTTCAAATAAACCGAAGGCAATGCAAAACCTAAATTATCACCACCTCGAATAATGAATGTATTTACCCCAATGATTTCTCCCTCCATATTTACCAATGGACCACCACTATTCCCTGGGTTTATTGCGGTATCCGTTTGGATGTATTTTAAGCCATTCATCACACGGTCCTTTCTACTCACAACACCTCTACTTGTAGAATAGTTGAGTCCATAGGGATGGCCAATGGCCATAACTTGATCTCCATCTCTAAGGTCTCGGTAATCTCCTAAATGTAAATGAGGCAATTCTTCCCAATCTGGTGCCTTTATAAAGGCCAAATCATATTTACTGTCTACGAAAAGAACATCGGCCAACTCCTTTCTAAACTTTTGTGTTTTAATCGTAACCCGTGCAAAGTCCTTCACCACATGATGATTGCTTATGATCATATCATAGTCTTTCAGATAAAATCCAGTACCTGTAGAGTTTGGTGTAGCGATCTGAATAACACCTTTTTTGAACTGCGCTAAAAATTCTGCTCTTGACATATTGCTTATTTCTTTTTTCTAAAATCTAATTTGGTGATTTGAAGGAGCAGGGTAAAATTGAAGCTCTGCAAGTTCTCAAAGTCTAATGCTGTTGTATCAATATTAATCAGTGCGTACCGTTCTCTGTTTTCTTCGTTGATTGACTCGATCTTCTCAATTATTTTTTCTGGAATAAAAGTTTTGGTTTCTCGATCATAAAGTCGATCCGTATAACCCATAGCTTGATAAAAATCATTATGATTTACATGCATTAAAATGTCAAATAACTGAGTAGCTGGCTTGGGTAAGCTAAACGAAAATTGAGAATAGGCAAATGAATACTCTAACATTTCCAGAGCAATATCATTATGATCATTTTCACGATACCAAACCACATTCTTAAAAGTATTATTAATCGTCTCAATCACATTATTAAAAATGGTTGGTTTGGTTAATGCAAACGTGTGTTTAGCGCGATAGAAATACTTCTTTACATCATCCTCTTTCCATTGCTGAAGCTCCTTAAGTTTTTTGAGCATCTCATAGTTCCGTTCGGTAACGGGTACTTCTTGCATATTATTCCAGAAGATGCTATTGATTTCCTCTAATTTTTCAGTTAGGCGCCCTTCTGGAAGTAATAAATAATCTAATTTATAGACTAGGTTAAGCATCATATAGGATATACCTCCAGAGAACGTATCTGGATTTAATTTTTCCACCTTACGCACGGTTTTATCAATCCAATACCTAAAGAAATCGTACTTAATCTGCTTTCGTTCCTCAGAAAGTTCTTCAATATGGTCAATCCCATCTGGGTCTAAGGCGCCAAAGTCCTCAACTAAAATATCATCTAATCGATCCGCCTGTATACAAAGTTCTTTTAGCGCGTAGTAAAGCTTTCCTGGAGCTGCTGCTACGATATTGTTGTAGATTTTTAGTTTTAGCTTATCATCTTCCAGATAAAACTTACTATAATATAACCTAAAGTTTTTTTCGAGTAGTTTGCGCATAACGGGTATAGAACGTTTGTTCAATCGAGCTATACTAACTTCTGCCCGTACACAAGTCTTATCAATTGTTCCCTTGATTTTTTTACTCCCTTGATGGATATAAAATGTAGCTTGATCATCATTTTTTTCGAACACAACATTACCAACTTGAGCATCTCTCAAATAAGTAAAAAAATGTACAATAGATTCACTATACTTTTTTTCGTCGTACAGTTTTTTGGCCTTTGTCCATTCCTCAAGCTGAAACCCCGTTTTATTATTATCAGAATACCGACCAAAAATTGGTTGTTCTACCTGTTTTTCGGTCTCTTCTTTTCCAAAGGAAAAGAGTCTATCAAAAAGTCCCATAGGCTCTCGAAGGTAACCACTATTTTAAGAGCAGCATATAAAGTTTTGTAAAATCTCTTTCCCATAATCGCTCATATAGCTTTCTGGATGAAATTGAACAGTGTATATCGGTAACGTTTTATGTTGTGCTGCCATTATGATTCCGTCTTTATTGTAAGCGGTTACATCAAACTCCTTAGGAAAATTGGTTTGATGTACATACCAAGAATGATATAAGCCCACTTCGAATTTTTCTGGTAAGTTTTTAAACAACCCAGTTCTGTTCTGAACGCACAATTGTGTTTTCTCACCATGCTTTGGTTGCTCATATTGACGTAGAATTCCACCGAAGTGCTCTAGAATAGCCTGATGACCCAAACAAATACCTAATACAGGTAATTGTGTCAATGCTCCCTCGAGAAAACGCATTAATTGACCAGCAGCTTTGGGCAAATTGGGACCTGGTGAGATAATTACTTTGTCATAGTTGCTGAGATCGCAAGGAAGCAATTCGTCATTCTTAACTAATGTACAAGTTACATCATCAAACTGACGTAAAAGTTCTACCACATTATAGGTAAAGGAATCATAATTATCTACAAATAATATTCTCAAAATTCGACCTTACTTTAGCTAACGAAATTACTCTTTTTTGTATACAAGCCAACTACATACTCTAGCAAACCAAATGAACGCACTAGGCGCGGTGCGTGAACCATTTTTCTTTGTAGTAGATTTTCAAGCTAAGAATTTTGACGTTGTTCCGTTGAAAGAGCTTGCTCAGCATAATATCCAAATAGACTTTTCCGGTAAGCAAGCACAGCGTAAAGAAATTACTCTTGATAAAGAGCTCGTCCCATATCCTGTTTATGAAAGTCAATTCGAACAGGTGAAAGAAGAGATTTTATATGGCAACTCCTATCTATGCAACTTGACGCTGGAAACTCCTATACATACTTCCTCTTCGTTAGAAGAAATCTACAGATGTGCCCGCTCAAAGTATAAAGTGCTATATCAAAATAGATGGCTATCATTTAGCCCTGAGACTTTCGTGAAAATAGATCAGCGTGGCATTAGCTCTAACCCTATGAAAGGTACGATTGACGCTGAGATTGAAAATGCTGCGTACAAATTATTGAATGACCCCAAGGAAGTGGCAGAGCACTATACAATAGTAGACCTCATAAGAAATGATCTTGGCATGGTCGCTGAAAATGTAACGGTTCAAAAGTTTCGATACGTCACCCAAGTAGAAACGGCTAAGGGAAATTTACTTCAAACAAGTTCTAAAATTGTTGGAGAACTTCCTGCCGATTATCATCTAAGTATAGGTAATATTGTTTGCAAACTGCTTCCTGCAGGTAGTATCAGCGGTGCACCTAAACGAAAGACTATAGAAATCATCCAAAAAACAGAATCTTATGAGCGCGGTTTTTATACAGGTGTTGCTGGCGTATTTGACGGAACCAACTTAGATTCTTGTGTGCTCATCCGCTTTATAGAAAGGACAGAAAAAGGCTTGGTATATAAAAGTGGTGGAGGCATCACGAAGTACAGCGAAGCACAGAAAGAATATGAAGAAGTAAAACAAAAAATTTATGTGCCGACTGCTTGAGAGCATAAAATGCAAAAATGGGGAACTCTATAATTTGAGTTACCATGAAGATCGTATGCAACGTGCTCTATTGAAAGTGTATGGCCAAAAAAAAAGATTCAATCTCGCACAAGAGATTAAGGTTCCTAAAGGACAGAGACAAGGATTATTTAAATGTCGTATAGTGTATAACACTAGTATTCTTGAAGTTCAATTCTCACCTTATAAACGAAAAAGAATACACAGCATCAAACTAGTCGTAGATGAAAATATCTCTTATCCGCATAAGTTTGAGGATAGAACATGTATAACAAAACATACCCAAAATTTGAAAAAGGGAGAGGAGGTCATCTTTGTTAAGAAAGGTTTGTTGCGCGATGCCAGTTATAGCAATATTGCCCTTTTTGATGGAGAAGCATGGCATACACCTACCTATCCCCTACTTAAAGGAACCAAGCGCGCTGAGCTTTTGAAAAAAGGAGTGATTCAATCTAAAAAAATACGCCCTGGAGATCTAAAAAAATATAAACGGATCAGTTTTATTACAGCAATGAATGACTTAGATGAGTTAAGCCTAGCTCTTTAAATAGGGCTACAAAAAAATGCGTATCTTTAAGATTCAATTTTTTCATATGAAACGTATCTTTCTTCTTAGCACTTTCGTTTTTTTAGGTCTCTCTGTAATCGCGCAGTCTTATCGTAAAACAAACTTGACAGCTCCTCTGATGTCCACGGCTGGAGTAGAAACAGAAACTAAATTTTATAATCCAAACCTTATTCATTTAGATCAACACCCTGTGCCGTATTATACCGATTTTGGAGATCGGAAGGAAAGAGCACAGAAAAAAAGAGCGCAAAGTCTTGCTGAGAGAAAACGTACTTTTAAGTCTTTCAAGACACTTGGAACAGCGCCCAATCCAAAAATTGATACAGGCTGGCGTGGTAATGCTGGTAGTGGTGTGCCTATGGATAACGATATCGCGATATCTAACGGTGGTATTGTTATGAGTGCGGTGAATTCTAATTTTTATGTTTTTGATACGATGGGCAAAACTCTTGGAATTCGGGGCATTGCTGGTCTTGTTCCTTTTTTAGGATCAACGGCCCGAATTTCTGATCCAAGACTCCTTTATGACCCCAATAATGATCGATTTATCTTAGTATGCTTTAGCGGCAATACCAGTACTACGTCAAAAATAATCGTAGGTTTTACAACTTCTAATGATCCATTACTTTCTAATGGTTGGAATTTTTACGAGTTAAACGGGAACCCGTTTAATGATTCTACTTGGAGCGACTACCCAATTATTTCTATCTCCGATAAAGACTTGTTTATGACCTTTAATCAAATTCAAGAAGGTGTAGGTTGGCAAAATGGATTTAGACAAAGTGTCATCTATCAAATACAAAAATCAGATGGGTTTAGCGGAGCAACAAACCTACAATATACATTATGGGATAGTATTCGATATAATGGTGTACTATATAGAAATATATGCCCTGCGAAATATCAAGAAACGAATATGGGTGATGATATGTACTTTCTCTCTGTAAGAAATGTTGATGTTAGTAATGATAGTGTTTTCATTATTCATATTGATGACTCCTATCAATCTGGAAATGCTGCGATGACACAGAAAGTCGTTCAATCACCGGTTGCATATGGTTTCCCCCCAAATCCTTCGATGAATAATGGAAATTATTTAATGACCAATGATGGGAGGGTACTTGCTGCTATCTATGAAAATGATCATATCCATTTTGGAGCAAACTCAGTACACCCAACGTTAAATAATGCTGGCGTCTTGTTAGGTGAAATTCAAAATGTAAGTTCTTCAACGCCTACGATTACAGCGGACGTATTTGCCGATGCAATGGTTGAATATGGCTACCCTTCTATGGCTTATATGGGCACTTCATCAAGCGACCACCGTGTCCTGTTTAATTTGGCACATTGCTATACGGACAGTTTTCCTGGTATTAGCGTTATATACAGAGATGCGTCCGGTGGTTATTCTGATATGATTCGTGTACAGGAAAGCACTGGGCCTGTCAATCTTTTAATTGATACGAATGAAAGATGGGGTGATTACTCTGGAGTTCAATCTATGTATACAAATCCGAACGTAGCTTACCTTGCCAATACTTATGTGCCTAGTACCACCTACCGTGCCTGGGTTGCGAAGATTCAGAACGCAGATTGGGCCTTAAGTGTAGGGAATCAAGTGAATAAAATCTCAAATGCTGACCTATTTCCAAACCCTATAAAGGAATCGAGATTTACAACGCGCTTTACACTAAATCGGCAGGAAAAATTACAATTCAATTTGTATGATATCAACGGAAGATTGATTCATAATTTGCTCAATGCTAAGTGTAAAAAAGGACGAAATGAATTTTCTTTTAACACAGGTGTATTATCCAAGGGGAACTATATTTTCACGATTTATGGTGAACAGGATAAGATACTATCAGAGCTTATTAGTGTTGAATAATTAAACCATAAAGCGGACTAAAAAAAACTACCCAATCTTGGGTAGTTTTTTTATATTTATTAACCGTTTAATTTAAACAGCGAAACTTTCTCCACAACCACAAGACCGGCTTGCATTTGGATTGATAAAGTTAAACCCTTTGCCATTCAAACCATCACTAAAATCAAGTTCGGTATTTACGAGATATAGAAAACTTTTCATATCACATACAATCTTAATTCCTTTGTCCTCAAAAACCTGATCCGTAGGCTGAGACTCATTATCAAAATCGAGCTTATAGCTCAAACCAGAACATCCACCACCTACAACACTCACTCGTACAAAGTAGGACTCATCTGCACCAGACTCTTCCATTAACGAAAGCACCTTAGCCTTTGCCTTATCTGTAATGTATATTCCGTTTTCTTCTGCTACTTGCATAATATTAGTTTTACAGTACTAGTGTACTATTTTTTCTTCCACCTCAATTTCGGGAAGACCATTCTTAACTCTGTAATCATTGATTGCAGATTTAATCGCATCTTCTGCCAAAACTGAACAGTGAATTTTCACTGGAGGTAAACTTAGCTCTTCAACAATATCCATATTATCAATTCCTATTGCATCATCAATAGACTTTCCTTTTAGCCATTCTGTCGCTACACTTGACGAAGCTATCGCAGATCCACAACCAAATGTCTTAAACTTGGCATCTTTGATCGTTCCAGTTTCTTCGTCCACTTCTATTTGTAGCCTCATAACATCACCACACTCTGGTGCTCCAACCAAGCCCGTTCCTACTGCCTTACTTTCTTTATCAAGAGTCCCAACATTTTTTGGGTTGTTATAATGATCTAATACTTTTTCTGAATAAGCCATAACTTATATTTTAATTATTTACAAAGTTACTGCTGAAACCCATTGTACCCAAAAAAACCAAACTCGCTGTAGTGCTTACTATTACTGAATTATGATGCGTTTAACAGTAATAATTCGACGAATAAGAACGGAGAGACTTACATAATCGTTTATTGGGTTTGAAGCTTCATTCGTGCGAAAAGACAAGATCCGAATAAAAACTACCCTCCTAAAAAGACATATTGAATAATATTGGCACCCATTTGTAAGGCCGCAGCTCTTTTCTGAGGAGGATCATTATGAACTTCAGGATCTTCCCAGCCATCGTTCAGATCCGTTTCTTTGGTATAGAAACAAACAACACGCCCCTGATATACCAACCCATACCCTTTGGGTGGTTTCTTATCATGCTCATGTATTTTAGGCAAACCATTGTTAAATTGATACTTCTGGTGGTAGATAGGATGAGAAAAAGGAAGTTCTACAAACTCCAAGTCAGGAAATACTTTCTTCATGGCAGGACGAACATATTTGTCCATCCCATAGTTATCATCAATATGCAGAAACCCTCCAGCGATTAGATAGTTCCTTAAATTATCCGCTTCTGCCTCGTTGAAGGTTATACGACCATGACCTGTTGCAAACAAGATAGGATAATTAAAGAGTTCACTACTCCCCACTTCCACTTGACCTTCTTCTGAGGTAAACGAAGTACCCAAATGTTGATTAGAGAATTGAGCTAAATTTTTCAAAGCTGTAGGATTGGCGTACCAATCTCCTCCACCTCCATATACTAACAAACCCAATTGCATTTTTTGCGCTTGTGCAGAGCAGGTAAGAAGTCCTAAGATCAAAATAAGAGAAAACCTATTTAGCATAATGATGTAGTAAAGTTACAGCAACCAAACCTGCTGTTTCTGTCCGAAGGCGATTATTTCCGAGTGTGACACTCTTAAAATTTTGTTGAAGTGCATATTCTATTTCCTTCAAACTGAAATCACCCTCTGGCCCTATACATATTAGTTGAGAATTTCCAACCTTAATTTGATCACTTCCTAAATCAATCCTTTCGATAGATTCGTCGCAATGTGCGATAAATTTTTGATCAAAACTTATGCTTGAAAGATCAGTAAGAGGAATAGGAGGTTGCAATGTCGGTAGATAATACTGCCTGCTTTGCAACATAGCTGAAATAAGCTTTTTTTGAAACCTCGCTGTTTTGATTTCTTTCTTTTCTGTTCTACTGGTTAGCAAAGGATAAATACTACGTACACCAATCTCCGTAATTTTTTCTAAGAGCCATTCCATACGAGCACTGTTCTTTGTAAAAGAGATAGCCAGATGAATATCAGGATTTGTATGCTTCACTATTTCCTGTTTTAATACACGTACCGAGCAGGCACGTTTTCCTAAAATGCTAATCTCAGCAATTGCTTTTTTTCCTTTACCATCAGTCAAAATAAATTGATCTCCCACTTGCATTCTTAATACCTGACTCACATGCTTTGCCGTTTCATAGGAAAGATCCATGAGCTCGTCGCCGATATGTTCTTCATAAAAGAATCTCATAGTTTATTTTTTTGGACCAATTCTATTTTAAGGTTTTGTACGTAAAACTTCATCTTGGAGATATTCCAAATATCTACTTTAGAAATTAGGGTTTTATAGTTTCTTGGTACAGGAATATAGAACGATACGGTATCCCAAATATAAGGCGCTCCTCCATGAAGCCAAATACTATCTACTTCTAACTCCCTATTGTTAGGTAAACCCATTTTGGTATAAAGGTTACAACCGTTCCAAGAAATCTGTTTGCCATTTTCCTCTAATTTATGAACTAGAATAATTCCATGATACGGATCACTCATATGTCTTGAAAACTTTACTACACCGCTAGCCTTTATAAAACAACCATTTAAATGTAAAAATGGATCTAAAGAAACATTCAACTTAAGTTTAGGCCCTTCCTCTCCTTCAGGGACAACTATAACAGAGTCTTGTAGATCAAGATCAAAAACATGTGCATAGTTCGAATCTTCTTGTACTGACAAATCCGCTAAATTGGCAACCTTTTTCAAAGATGCTGCTCTTGGTTGCAAAAGTTCCGAATCTTTAATGACAATATCATTGTAACTCAAATTAGATCTAAACATCATTCTTCTATAGAAGGTATAGTTTGAAAAATCAGACCAATATTTACCAGACTGCGTCAAATATGAAAAATGTAGGTTGTGATACACCAAGAAAGAACACACTCCTATTAATACCACCCTAGACCACTTCAGTTTAAAAGCCGCTTCAATGGTAGTTGCTAAAGGAATTGCCAATAACGGATACATATGAAGCATAGGTCTGGAACCAAAACCATTGATATATTGATAACAACTCCAACTATAAATTAAATATATATAAACTGGTAACAACAATACTATAGTTGACTTAAATCCTTTCAAGTCCTTTTTTGTAAATAGTATTGCGATAGCCAATATCCAAATTGGAGAATATAATAACCAACCATTATTAGGACCTAAAAGCCCATCGAATAATCTGGGATGGAGAAAATCAAATCCTTCTCCCGCATAGGAATAGAATAAGAAAGACCCTGAATATTTTTTCCAATATAGTAGTTGCGGGAGGAATGGAACTATAAAAAGGGGAGCTGTGCATATAATTTTCTTAATGTGCACCCTGATCAATCGCAATCGTTCTTTTATGTCTTGAAGGTTCCGAATATTATAACCTATTGGAATCAGAGCAAAAAGGATATCCGTTGGACGTATGATGGTTATAAAGCCAAGAGTAAAAAAAATAAGTCCTGCTTTGAGAAAGCTAGGTTCATCATAGAATAGTACTGTGGTATAAATTAACAAGGCCACCAAAAAAAATATAACTGGATGCGCCATCCCAAACTGAAGAGTTGTAAACCAAAATAGATTACTCGCTAATAGGAGCATACTAACTGTAAACAATGCTGTATCAACATTAAAGGCCCTTGACAGTATTCTAAAAATGAGTAGCAACCCTAAGAACACATAAAAAAAGTTGCTGACAACAATCATTGAATGATGAAGGTCAGAATAACCAGTACTCTTAATATTTTTTATCCAAAAAAAGCCTTCTGCAATTGCGTAAAAGGGTAATTGGAAAAAGGCAACTCCATAGCTATATGGAGCCATTGCATATCCTTTTTTGCTTTTCGCCCTTAATTGTACACGTGTATTAAAATAGTCTAATACTGAACCAGGAATGGTTCCATTTTGCGGCAGACTGTTGATAGAGTCGAAGTTCTTTAGATTAAAAAAAGATGGTAAATAAGAATAGTATCCTAAAGAATCAGCATGAAATGCATTCTTATGCTGACCATACTCCGTAAAGAAGAAAGCTGTAAACGCTATTGCTATGATTAAAAGAAATCTACTACTCCATCTCATACTAATTTCTTCCCATCCATAAAGCTCCACCAATGGAGTTTTGCCGAGCTCCAGTTACACTAGCCAATGTGTTTTCTTCTTCGCGCCATCGTAGTGCGCCTATCAAAGCCATACTAACAGCTTCTTTAAATTCTATTGTTTGATCATCTGCTTTTTCAATGGATACCTTTTTTAGACCGGTATAGTGTTTAATTCGTTCCAACAAATAACGATTATGGACACCACCACCGCTAACCAACATATTACCTGTTACTGTGCAAGATTTACCAACTTGCATAGCAATATGTTCAACCATAGTGTTAAGCTGGTCCTTAATACTTAAGCCACTAGCTGTTATAATCGGAAGTAGTTGTTCAAGACCAAAATTATTCGATAAGGATTTAGGTGTAGGTAGATTATAATAGGGCATATTATTTAACTGCTCTAATAAAATACCATCACAACTACCCGAAGCCGCCAGCGCACCCTGATCGTCATATTCTTTATCTACTTGCTGTATCAATGCATTCAAAACTCTATTTGCAGGACAAACATCGTATGCTAAGACTTCTCCATTATCATGTAAAGCAATATTTGCAATCCCACCAAGATTCAGAAAATAGGTATAGCCATCCCATAACATTTTTTCGGCTATCGGAACAATGGGCGCTCCTTGTCCACCATGGGCGATGTCGATATTGCGTAAGTCGGATATGACTGGTAACTCAAGCTCGGCTGCTATACTGGCCCCATCTCCAATTTGAAAAGTCATCCCCTCATTAGGCTCGTGAAAAACTGTATGACCATGACTCGCTACGAAATGAACCTTATGTTCAAGACTATATTTTTCTATAAAAAATTTTATTTGTCTACCAACATAATGACCAAAGTCAGTGTGTGTCTGAAGCAAATCTTTGGCGGAAAGTTCAGTTAATTTATACAATCTCCTCTTCCACTCTTCACTAAATGGCACAGTAGCGGCAGCCTCTATTTCAGTACTCCAATTGCCCCCTACTTCACTCAATACGCAATATGCTAAATCAAGTCCATCCATTGAGCTTCCACTCATACAACCAATCACTCGGTAAACCATATTGTAAAAATGAGATATATTTTAGTTTTCGGTGTAATTTGGCGTTAAGAATTATGATACATCACATATCAAAAGAAAACTCTCTAGTTAAAGTCTGGATGAATGAATTACGCGATCCGTCAGTACAGCTAGATCGTTTACGATTTAGAAGAAATATGGAACGAATTGGAGAAGTCATTGCATATGAGATTAGTAAAACACTTTCTTTTGAAGAACAAATTGTTCAAACCCCACTAGGGGAAAAAGAATCAAGTGTCATGACTTCACAACCCGTTCTAACGACTATTTTAAGAGCTGGAGTTCCCTTATTTCAAGGTATTCTGAATTATTTTGATCAAGCAGATTGTTCTTTTATTGCTGCTTATCGCAAGCATACAAAAGGTGATGCTTTTGAAATTCATCAGCAATATGTCACCTGCCCGGAGCTGGAAGGGCGTGTGCTGATCCTTGCAGACCCTATGCTTGCTACTGGTGCTTCGTTGATTACGGCCTTAGATGAGTTACGAACCTATGGTCACCCTAGCTCAATTCATATTGCGGTCGCTATTGCCTGTACTGCGGGAATTGAAAATGTACGGGCCAAATATCCAGAACTCACTTTTTGGATTGGTGATATTGATGAAGAACTAACCGCTAAAGGGTATATTGTTCCAGGTTTAGGTGATGCCGGAGATCTAGCCTACGGAAGTAAAATGCAATTCTAGAAAATCGAAATCATTCCATTAGTCTAAAGTCCGAAAGTATAATCCCAAAAACACTTCTCGAAGGCCACACCTTCCTGTAGAGCTTATGTACGACAGGGGCATGAAACTTTGTATAACCTTCAGAGAAGGTATTAACCGAGCAACCAAAGCTCAAACCTTTTGCAAAAGGACTCTTGATAACAAAGACCGCTCCCTGCAAAGGAATGTTCTCAAATCGTGCAATAATGGTCTTGTAAGGATATCGCATGGAATCTACTAATTTAAGCTCTAATTGACCCTTATATGATTTGACCAGTTCCATAAAATAAGTTTGCCCCTCCTCCAACAAAATCTTCGAATCATGTTTTTTGGTTTGGCGGGGAACAACTAATTCTTTCTCAGGTAAATCTGTAAACCCATTAAAACTCGACAAAATCCATAAAATGGGTAGCAAAATGAGTAGATTACGCGTCATACGGATAAAAATAAGCATAAATTGTAATCTGTCCAGTAACACGCTTTATTCACTATTAATTAATTCATTTAACGAAATAAAAGTCGACCTTTGCGCCGCAAATAAATAGCCTTGTTGCATTTCAACATCCTGTACGTCAGGAAAATGTAACGAGGCTTACAAATTAAACGCAATGGAAATAAGAAACATCGCTATTATAGCACACGTTGATCATGGCAAAACGACTTTAGTAGATAATATATTACATGCTACTTCAGTTTTCAGAGATAATGAAGACTCTGGTGAGCTCATTATGGATAGCAATGATTTAGAAAAAGAAAGGGGTATTACTATTTTTTCTAAAAATGCAGCTGTTGTTTACAATGACGTTAAGATTAATGTAATTGATACCCCAGGGCACGCTGACTTTGGTGGAGAAGTTGAACGTGTACTCAAAATGGCAGATGGTGTAATTCTATTGGTGGATGCATTTGAAGGACCGATGCCACAAACACGTTTTGTATTAAAGAAAGCACTTGAACTTGGCTTACACCCAATGGTCATTATTAATAAGGTGGATAAAGAAAATTGTCGACCTGATGAGGTACATGATGCGGTATTCGAGTTGTTTTTCCAACTGGATGCAACAGAAGAGCAATTGGATTTCCCAACATTTTATGGGTCGGGGAAGCAAGGATGGTTTAATACTGAAAATGTACCCTGCGATGATATTCTTCCTTTAATGGATGGTATTTTAAAACATGTACCCGCACCTAAAACAGAAGAAGGTAATATTCAAATGCAAATTACCTCTTTGGACTACTCTTCATTCCTAGGGCGAATTGCTGTGGGTAAAATCAACCGAGGTACAATCAAAGAAGGACAACAAGTGGCTCTTTGTAAACGAGACGGACAAATTGAAAAGCACAAAATAAAAGAACTTTACATTTTCGAAGGTATGGGTAAAAAACGTGTTGAAGAAGTGAGCGCGGGAGATATCTGTGCGGTAGTTGGTGTTGAAAATTTTAATATCGGTGAAACGATTACAGATGTTGAAAGCCCTGAAGCGCTTCCTATTATTGAGATCGATGAGCCCACAATGAATATGGTATTTGCTATTAATAATTCTCCGTTTTTTGGTCAAGACGGGAAGTATGTTACCAGTCGTCATATTAAAGATAGATTGGACAAGGAGCTAGAAAAGAACTTGGCCTTACGTATTGAACAAACTGAAAATGCCGATAGCTTTTTAGTGTTTGGTCGAGGTATTATGCACTTGGGTGTATTGATAGAAACCATGCGAAGAGAAGGCTATGAACTTACTATTGGACAACCTCAGGTTATCACAAAACAAATTGATGGTAAACGTTGTGAACCGTATGAGGTTTTGGTTATCGACGTTCCTGAAGAGTTTAGTGGTAAAGCTATTGACCTGGTTACACAAAGAAAAGGTGAGCTTCTGATCATGGAAAGTAAAGGCGAAATGCAACACTTAGAGTTTGATATTCCATCTCGTGGTTTAATTGGACTTCGAAGTCAGATGCTTACACAAACCGCGGGTAACGCTATTATGGCGCACAGATTTAATGAGTACAAAGAATGGAAAGGTGTTATTCCAGGCCGTTTAAATGGTGTACTCATTGCTAAGGAAAAAGGAAAAGCAACTCCTTACTCAATGGATAAATTACAAGATCGTGGACGTTTCTTTATTGATCCTGGTGTAGAAGTATACGGAGGCCAAATTATAGGTGAAAACTCCAGAGCAGATGATCTTATTGTAAACGTTTGCGAAGCAAAGAAATTAACGAACCACCGTGCCAGTGGTGCCGATGATGCTTCTAAAGTTATTGTAAAAACTGAATTTACTTTGGAAGAGTATATGGAATATATTGATGAAGACGAATGTATTGAAGTAACACCTCAACATCTCCGTTTACGCAAAATTGAACTCGATGCAATAGAGCGAAAACGAAAAAAGAAGCAAATGCAAGAAAGCTAGAAACTATTTAATAAATGAAATGATTTGAGGGAAGTATTTTTTAATATTTCCCTTTTTTATTCCCCACCAAGATCTAGCAACTAAAATGATATTTATAGCATTCAACCCAAAATAGACGTATAAAAAGCTATAATCAACATCAATATGTTCAAGTTTAAGTAATGCAAATACGAACACGGAAAACCCCATGAGTATACTTATATTAATTTGAAAGTTTAGCACATTCTTTGCCTGTTCGTTTAAATGAAGCACCCTATTTCTGTTCGTCAGCCAAAGGATGGTTGGAACAATAAAGTTCCCATATGGCAAAATAAGAAAGGTTAGTACAGATAAATGAAAATAGGATAAAAAGGACAGATCCTCTTCCTTACCGTAGTCCAAAATATCGCCCATAGGAACATCCAGCACTAAACAAATATTTTTTAAAGTATATCCACGGGGCTTTGATGCATTGTTTTCAATTCTTTGAATTGTACGCGGGCTTACTTTTGCAAGAATGGCAAGCTCTTCCTGCGTCATTCCTTTATTTCTTCTTATTTCCTCAATCTTATCTCCTAACGTATCCATGTATGTGCTATTTCGTTTTGATCTTTCAAAAGTATTCTACTTACATACTCTATAAGAATTCCAGACCTGTCTTTTAGCAGACATTTTCACGACAATGTAGTCCTATCAACAGTTTGGATGATATCTAACTACAAATTGGAGAGAAGAGAATTATTGAAAATAATCCCACAAAGCTCACATTTAGGCAATAAAGTACTAAGTCATACAAATGTAATTTTTGCTGCAAGCTTGGCTATACTACTTAATTAGGGCTTAATTTAGCTAACTCATAGCGCACTTTTCGCGTCTTTATGTAAGAATAAACATTTATAACTATGAAATTATTAACCAACCTTGCTCTACTTTGTTTTGTTCTACTATCTCTTAGTGGATGTAAAAAAACGTCGAAAGATAATGAGGCTAGCGTAACCTTTAAGTTTGAACACTTTGTTGACGAAAAAGAAATAGAAGCTAATAGCCCTTTGAACTATATTAATGAGGCAGGTAACAACTATAGTGTTAGTCTTCTAAAGTACTATATAAGCAATGTAATCCTAGAAGATGCTGCTGGGAATACAGTAGAAGTGAAAAATCATGATCTAATCGATGCATTTGGGAATAAACAAATGGACCCTGTAACATTACCCAATGGTGATTATGTAAAAATGAAGTTTGTATTTGGCGTCGATTTGGCTAATAATACATCTGGGACACAGTCTGGTGATTTAGATCCTTCAAATGGTATGTTCTGGTCTTGGGCTACTGGGTATATCTTCCATAAGCATGAAGGTAAATTTATTAATTCTAGTAATGTAGAACAAAACTTAGAATTACACTTTGGCGGACAGGGTAATCAAGTTGTTGTAGAAGTGAATAATATGGGACTTAAAGTTGATGGCACGGCAAAAGAAGCATTCATAAACTTCAACCTAAACAATATGTATAATGACCCAGTTATAGATTTCAATACAGATAACAATCGTCATAATAGTGCAGATGATGCCACATGGGTTGGTAATACAGTTGCAAACATTGGCGATGTTTTCTCTTTTAATGGTAGTAATGAACTAGAGTAATCTTGTAACCATATAAGAAAAAGGCTAGCAATAATTGCTAGCCTTTTTTATTTTAGAATGGGTCATCGTATGCTGGATTTGTCGCTAGGTTTTTGTCCGTTAAGGTTTTTAGAAAAGCTACTAAAGCATCTTTATCCGCTTGCGAAAGTTGTAATCCATTTGGTAATTGTTGCCTAAAAGAAGCATCTAAAGTGGTTGAATTCTTTACTTTGTTATAATGCTCAACAACTTCCTCTAATGTTTTGAAACGTCCATCATGCATATAGGGTGGTGTAAGTTCAATATTTCTTAAAGATGTCACCTTGAATTTTGCTTTATCCATTGGTCTGTTTGTAACCTTCTCTCTTCCTATATCTGTAATTTGAGCATCAGTGTCTAATCCATTATTCATATAACGATCGTTCTCAAAATTTGCACCACCATGACAATGTTGGCAATCTGCACCAGAAGCATTTGGAAAGGCTGGATTATATTCTGTAAAAAACAAAAAGCGACCTCGTTCCTCCTGAGCGGTCAAGGTCTCCGTTCCTGCCAAATAACCATCATATTTTGATTGGTTCGACACGATACTATTCATGAATTGCTCCAGAGCTTTTGATACTAATAATGTATCTACTTGATCAGTTCCAAATGCTTTTTGAAATTGCGTCCTATACAATGCACTCGCTTGAAGCTTAGAAACCACATTGTCCAACGTTTCATCCATTTCCAAATTATCTTGGATTGGCATGAGGGACTGATGCCGCAATAAGTTTGCTCGTCCATCCCAAAAGAAACCATTCGTATTCCAGGCCATATTAAATATAGCCATGGCTTGACGTCCACCGGGTAGATTATTTACCCCAATAGAAAATTTATTCGTATCCGAAAAAGCTGTTTTCTGATTATGGCAACTGGCACAAGACATAGAACCATCGCGAGAAAGTTGTTTTTCATAGAATAACATTCTACCCAATCTTACCCCTTCCTTCGTAAGTGGATTATCCTTAGCAATGTTGGGTGGAGGAAACACCCCTGTGTTCAAATGTACATGCTCATCATCATGCACATCAACTACTGTGTAGTCCTTTTTACAACTGTAAACAGTTGCAGAAATAAAGAGTACCAATATCAATACTCGTATTTTATTATTTTTCATTTTGATAAATTTTATTTGTTATAAAATCATAATCTGTCAAGGTCTTCAAAAAGGCTACTAAGTCTTTTTGTTCCTGATCCTTCAGCCCTAAGGGCTTAATAAGATTACTGTTTTTACTCTTATGAAATTTACCTCCGCCATTATAGTGTGCTACAACCTGTTCTAATGTTTTAATACTACCATCATGCATATAGGGTGCGGTAACCGCTACGTTTCTTAGACTTGGCACTTTGAATCGCGCTCGGTCTTCTTCTAAACGAGTTAGCCGCATACGTCCACTATCTGTATATTCAGTGTATAAACCATTATTCTCAAAAGCATAATTGGTGAAATTAAACCCACCATGACAAGAGCTACAATTTGTTCGTTCACTGAAGAATAAATTCTTTCCTCTTTTTTCATTTTCTTTTAAGACATTTTTCCTTCCTTGAAATTCATACTGATCATACTTTGAATCGCCACTAATAAAACTTCGTTCAAAATTGGCAATCGAACGTGTAATCACGTAGGGGTCGGGCTCCCGACCGTACGTTTTCCATGATTGCTCAACATAGGACGGAATCTTTTTCAGACGTTCCGCTAGGTCTACAATGTTTGTATTAAACTCATCATGCTCTTGAATAGGAACCAATACCTGCATCTCTAAAGTGGGAACACCACCTGCTCGGGTAAAGTAGGGATGGTAGGCTATATTGGTAAGCGAGGGTGCATTACTCCGGCCTTTTAGATTACCCTCTCCAATACTGAATGCTGTCGTATCACTAAACGCAAATTGGGGCAAATGACATGATGCACAACTTATGGAATATGTATTAGACATGATAGGATCGAAGAAAAGCTGCTTACCTAACTCCCAACGCTCTTGAGTAAATGCATTCCCCTCAGGAAAACGGATCGCTGGAAAACCCTCAGGTATATCCATTAACTTCCTAGAACCCAATTTTACTAAAGGGTCCTTTTGGCAACTTACTGCGCAGAGCAATATTGCCGAAGCAATAAACACTATTCCTACGCGGAGGTTATTCATAAGGTTATTGAATCACTACCTGTTCTGAAGCAACTTGAACGCCATAGGAATTTAGTTTTACGAAATACACCCCGCGCGAATCGAATTGTACCTTAATTTGATGCATATTCGAAACTGGGAACTCTTGAAGTACTCTCCCAGTAATATCAGTTACTTGAGCACTTGTAATAGTTGTTTTTACTGCTTTGTCAATTTGAATATGTACAGTCCCAGTACTTGGGTTTGGGTAAACTTTAAAACTTACGTTCTTCCCGAAGTTGGAGGTCGATAAGGGGATACCGGTTCCCGCAGAAAATACATGGTCCCTAAAATTCTGTAATACTGTAAGATCGTTGGTGTTATCACCGTGATTAATCACACCAGCAGAAACATCTATATCTTGAAGAGCTTTAGTATAGTCTGCATCTAAATTAATTACAACATCATTTCCATTATTTACGCCGTTTACCATAATAGTTTGCTCAAAATAGTTGGCATCGAATAAAGAATGAAATTGAAAGACGTTACTTAATGAAGCACCAGCATTCCCTTCAATAGCGGCAAACCTAAAGCCTGAAGCCCAGCCCCAATGCATCGATGGTGATTTGGGTGCTAGAGGGTGGTTTCCTGTCCATTGCGCAGGATCTGATGTATTATTCGGTGCATCTACGCCTACATGAAACTTGACCCCTTCAATATTTGTCACATTAAACTGCCCTAGACCTTCAGCATAGTTGCTATTCCCTTGTACAAATAGATACTTATTTGGAACAGCTGTTTGCATACCACCATCATGTATTAAGGTGATTTTAGAAATGTAGTAGTCTACTCTGGTGAACTCTAGGTTATTATTTAAGTTGTTAGTGGTCGCTTGATTAAAGGCAAAAGGGGTACTGCCTAACATGTGCTTAATCGTTAGTGTCACATTCTTCTGAGCCGTTGCACTTATGCTAAGTAGAACGGCTAGGATTATTAAAATTTTATTTTTATTCATGATTATACATTTTTTGTTTTTGAATCTACGATTCCATTATTAAAGTTATAGTTTTTTCTTTGGTTTTCGTTTGTATTGACAACATCCATGCAGTTCATTATAAACGTCATCAGGGGCATGGTATGTTTCATTATCATAACCAGCATTGGCTATCCTTTTAAGTATTTTGTCTACGCTCGTTCTCTTTGCGTTATACGTTATTGTCGCCTTTTTAGTTTCTGAGTTCCATTCAACCCTAGCTTTATTCTTTTTGTTTCCTGCTCGTTCAATGGTTTTCCTACACATGCCACAATTCCCATACACATTTACTTCTACGGTTTTGGCATTAGGAATTTGAGCTTCACAGCTTGAGATACTTAATGTAAGAACAACTGTAATTATATACAGTATGATCAATTTCATTTTATTCATATATATTGTTTTATTATTTAGATAGGGCTTAACCAAAATATGATTAAGCTAAAGCATTTTGATGTTCACTTGTAAACAAAGTGTCTAAATAATAGGTATTATATGAGGTAAGATTCATATAAGATGAAGAGCTTAATGTCTGGAGGCTCTTTTTCTTCCACCTTAGCTAGTTCTTTCTCCTCATCAAGAGGTACTATAAAACAACTAAGCGAATAAGTAGTTCTTACTAGAGCAAAATCAGTAATTTTTTCTATTGCAATTTTCGAATCTACGCTTTTATGATTATCCTTAATCTTAACAGAAAAATGCTTGTCCTTGCAACAAGTATCATCCATTGATTCTAATGGATCACAAGCGCAAGGATGCTTATCTGTGGGAAGAATAACAATAGCGGCTATCTCATTACTACAATAATGAACAGAACCTTGTACACCAATAGAAGGAATGAGATAAAGAAAAAGCAACAATATGCTGAGCAACCGTCTTGCCATTTACTGTAAAAGTACAAAAACTTGTATAGATAGTATACTGCCTTAACATTTATGCACCAATAACAGTCAGATATAGATTAAATCATCCAAGGAATATTGCTATCCGTACAACTTTACTTTTCAAATATTTGTTATTTTTAGTCAATGCAGATACCCTTGCATAGTATTCGTGAAAAAAAGCTGTTTGTTAAATGGCGCGATATAATAATCACACCAGATAGTATCGAACAGGCTCATCGACACGATTATTATCAACTTATGTTGCTGGAACAGGTAAAGGGTTATCATAATATCGATTTTGAGAAATACAAGGCCACCGACCGCAGCCTGCACTTTGTTGGAAAAGGAAGGGTACATGAAGTAGACTTTAACCAAGAGGTCGTAGGTGGCGTGTTGCTATTTCCAGAAGCTGTTTTTGGTGGTTCGGAGAATGATTTACAACTACTTCATTCTTTCAGCTATTTTAAAAGCGAAGCTCTCCCAATACTGAATCTATCTAAAATTGATTTTGAATCCATTTTGAATCTTACAAACAGGCTTAGAGAATCCATTGACGCAGCCCACTATGAAATGAGTAAATATTTGCTTTTTGCCTTGCTCATTCAAGTACGCGATATTTATAATAAATATGTAGGTCACCTTACATCCCAAAAAGAACCTAAAGAACTCATTGAATTTAACAGGCTGCTTAAAGAACAATGTAAAGTATGGAACTCAATAGAAGACTACTTGAACCAAATTGGAATAACAGCCTCCCGATTGAATCATTTATGTAAAAAACAATACGGAAAAACTGCCTTGCAAGTACTACATGATAGAAAGCTTCTAGAAGCCAAGCGTATGCTAGCTTATACAGAGAAGCAGGTTAAAGAAATTGCTTACGAATGTGGATTTGAAGATGTTGCTTATTTTAATCGATTCTTTAAGAAACACACCGATTGTACACCTCTTGTTTTTAGACGGAACCATTAAGTACAATGAACTTTAGCTATTGTCCTACTTTAGGGCTTATGCTGTATCTAATTTTGCTATTGCAAAGGAGATAATATGAAAAAAATCGTTCTATTTATATTTCCATTATTTACACATTTTATTACGCTGGCACAATTTCAAATAATAAACACTCCAACGAATAAGAGCTTAGAAGATGTTTATTTTATTGATAACAATATTGGTGTTGCAGTAGGTGATTCGGGAACGATTATTCGGTCCACGGATGGTGGCCTAAATTGGGTATCGGTATTAAGCATAGACAGTAGCAGTTTTCAAAAGGTTGTTTTTTTCGATGCTCTCAATGGTATAGCTGCAGGCAATGATATCTATACCACATCGAATGCCGGACTGACATGGACCCTGCGCCACAAAGGCATCAGTTTTTTTAACCACATCTGTGATGTAGCAATTTTAAATGATTCAAGCTGCTTGGTTTCTAATAATCATGTAGCACTCATGCGAACCCTTGATCGAGGTATGAATTGGGATACTTTGTTTTCTAATAGCTCTGGACTTTCTTTTCGTGCAATGAGTTTTATCAATGATTCGATAGGGTTTGCGAACTCTCAACTTGGCCCCCCGAATATGAGCATGCTTAAAACTTTAGATGGTGGCGTTAGCTGGGATACCATTATAAGTAATAGCACTTGGAATACCACCGTATTAGAAGATATCATTTTTATTAATGAACAGATTGGATTTCAAGCAGGTTGGTATAATGGTCATTTTGTACGAACACTTAACGGAGGAAATACTTGGAACTGGTGCAAGGTGGATACTACAATAAGTACTCAACTTGTGGATATGGATATCAATTCATCAAGGCCCAACTCATACTATGCCTGCGGATGGTATGGAGAGATTCTAAAATCAAATGATGGTGGTAATCATTGGCAGCGTATTGATAATAAGGTTACAAATAGCAAATTAAATAGTATCTATTTTTTAAATGATACACTAGGTTGGGTGGTTGGTTCACACGGAACCATATTACGAACTACCAATGGAGGTGGTGCACTTTCGATTAATACGTACAAAAAGTTGGAGTTTTCGGCATACCCAAATCCAGCACACCATGAATTAAATATTGTTCTGCCCAAAGATTCTAAACACAGGAATACGCTTGAAATAATTGATCTAATGGGTAAAGTAAACTATAAGGCTTCTTTTACAGGAAGTAATATGAGAATAGATATTACTGGTTTATCACCAGGTATATACATTGTTAAGCTTATTCAAGGAGACCAACAAGGTATTCAAAAGGTTCTGATTCGATAGCATTTAATAAGCATGCCGAGAAGAGCAATGATATTTAACAACTTAAGTCATTTTTCAATAAGAAAAGTAATATAACTTTGCAGTATCGTGCGGAGATTAACAGCCGTCATATTATTTACACTATTTAACCTTGGGGCCTTTGGTGTCACCATTGAACAACATCTTTGTTGCCATGCTAATCAAGAAAGCTCATTAGATCATTGCAATAATGATGAAAGCTGTTGTGATGATGTAAATGGCTGTTGTGACGAAATTGTTTCGCAGGTAAAAATTGCCAAAGACTTCACATTGGACAATTTTAAGATCAATCTTGATATTGATCATATCGTGGAGCCCGTTGAGCTTAAATTTTATGCTCTGTTTATTGTAGATTCTTTAGATCCGTCTGATGAATACGCTGCGCTAGGCTACTTCCCACCACCAAAAGATTTTCAAGTTTCTTTTAGTACGTTTTTGATTTGATTTGGAATTTCTATTTAGAAACCTAACCAAATCCATCTTTTTTATCAGAAAAAATTCTGAAGTACCACTTCGGAGAAAATCAAAAACAATGAAAATATTTTATAGTATTCTTTTACTCTGCTTGAGTCAGTCAATGCTTTTTGCACAGGACTCAACCAAAACAAAGAAAAAAAACAAACGACTAAAAACCCTTCGTATCCAAAGAAAAACGAATGGTAACAGTATTGATAATAACTATGCAATTCGCCTGGAAAAACTAGGTGCGAAAGAGCTTAAGAAAAATGCATGCTGCAACCTTGCAGAAAGTTTCGAAAGTAATGCCTCTGTAGAAGTTAGCAGTACGAACGCGCTATCTGGAGCAAAACAAGTAGAAATGCTAGGCCTACAAGGTAGCTACGTACAAACACTCGTAGAACTATTACCTTATGTTCGTGGTATTAATTACACCTATGGCTTTAATAATATTCCAGGACCGATGGTTGAATCCATTTATATCAATAAGGGGCCTGGAAGTGTAACCAATGGTTTTGAAAGCATGACCGGACAAATAAGTGCTGAATTTATAAAACCGAAGAAATATAAACCACTGCTTCATGTCAACGGTTATTATAACTCTTTTAATCGAAGTGAATTAAATATAAACTCAGGCATTCGACTAAGTGATGAAGTTAGTACGTTAATTAGTGCGCATGGTAGTCAATCCACACGAAAAATGGATTTTAATCAAGACGGTTTTCTAGACCTACCACTTAACGATATGGTACACCTTATGAACCGTTGGAAATATGATGGTAAACGTTTTGAAACAATGTTAATGGGCAAATACCACAGTAGCAATCGATTTGGGGGGTCCATGAATTATAATTTCGACTTAAACCCTACAAATCAGAATTCACTCTATGGCATCAAAGTCGATGACGAGCGCCTCGACCTTATGCATAAAATGGGATATGCCCTTACCAAAGATCGGACGAGAAGTATCGGTATTCAGTCATCTTTTAGCTCTCAAAACAGAAATTCACTTTATGGCAGAAATTTCTATTATGGCTATCAGCGCACTTGGTCTTCAAACTTAATTTATCAAACAAACTTCTTAGGAGAGGATAACGAACTCCGTCTGGGAGGAAGTATTCTTAGTGACCTCATAAAAGAAGAGTTTCAAAAGGTGAATCAAGATCGAGATGAGACGGTTAGTGGTGTTTTTGCAGAGTACACCAACCATGATATTAACAATACGACGATACTACTCGGTGTTCGTGGAGACTATAACTTTCGCTTACAAAAAGCCTTCTTTACACCACGCATGAATGTCCTCTACAAGTTTAATGATGATTTTTCAGCCAGAATAAGTGCAGGTAGTGGATTTAGAACACCAACGCTTTTTACTGAGAATACTAGATTCTTTGCCTCCAATAGAAAAATAAAAATCCTTGAACCGCTTATGCCTGAGCAAAGCTGGAATTATGGTATAAATCTTACCTATAACTTTGACCGAGGGACTAAGAATAATCGCTTAAGTTTGGACCTGTTTAGAACAGACTTTCAAAATCAAGTGGTCGTTGATTACGATGCCTCTCCTCAAGAAGTCCAATTTTATATGCTAAATGGAACATCGTACGGTTGGTACTTGCAAGCCGAATACTACTATGAACTTATCAAAAATTTAGATCTTCGTTTAGCCTATAAATTCAATGAGGTACAAGTTACACAGGGTGGCCTGCTACGAGAACGGGTCTTTAACCCAAAGCATAGAGCACTTATGAACCTTGCCTACGAAACGAAAAACGAAAAGTGGGGTTTTGACTTTACCACACAATGGACGGGCCGACAACGACTACCGAGCTACTCGAGCAATCCTGAAAATATGAGACCTAATGTTGGGACCTATGCTCCGAACTTCTTTAGATTGTTAGGACAAGTCACCTGGAAGCCTCGAAAAGATTTTGAGCTATACGTTGGTAGTGAAAATATGACCAACTATCGTCAGAACGATCTAGTACTGGGAGCGAATGATCCATACGGTCAGTTTTTTGATGCGGGAGCAGCCTGGGGACCCTCAACGGGGCGCATGTTCTATTCTGGCTTTAGATATACATTAAAGAAAAGAATAGAACCTATTCTAACGGCTAATAAAGTTGTGACCGAAGTCATTAAAGTTGCTGGTGTTTGTGGTATGTGTAAAGACCGCATCGAGGCTGCCGTAAATAAACTACCCGGAATCAAAGTTGCTAATTGGGACGAATTTCTAAAGGAGCTGATCGTTCGATATAATAAAACAAAAACGACGAACGACGAAATTCAAAGGCAAGTAGCGGGTGTTGGACACGACACTGAAAAATTCAAGGCTGGTGATGCTGCTTATAATGCATTGCATGGCTGTTGCAAATATCGTGATCCCAAAATCATAAAAGAGCATGAAGAAGAATAGATAGAATAAGAAAAAGGGAGCTAATTAAGCTCCCTTTTATTCCTTAAAGTGTTACTCGTTATTTTATAACTCCAAGTTCTCTTCCAATTTTTGTAAAAGCCGTTACTGCCTTTTCTAGTTGTTCTTGGCTATGAGCTGCACTCATTTGTACCCTAATTCTTGCATTTCCTTTAGCCACAACAGGATAGAAAAATCCAACAACGTAAATGCCCTCTTGTAACAATGCCTCCGACATTTTTTGTGCTAACACGGCATCGTAAAGCATTACAGGCACAATTGGATGATCCCCAGGTTTTAATTCAAAACCTGCTTCGGTCATTGCTGTACGGAAATATTTTGTATTCTCTTCAAGACGATCTCTTAACTCTGTTGTTCCACTAATTAAATCTAAAACTGCAATTGACGCTCCGACTACAGCAGGAGCTACGGTATTTGAAAACAGGTAAGGTCGACTCTTTTGACGAAGCATATCAATCACTTCTTTTCTTCCAGAAGTAAACCCTCCACTCGCTCCACCTAATGCTTTCCCAAGGGTTCCTGTAATAATATCTACTTTATCGATAACACCACAATGCTCATGTACTCCACGTCCTGTCTTACCCATAAAACCGCTTGAGTGACATTCATCTATCATGACAATCGCATCATACTGTTCGGCTAATGCACAAATTTTATCTAGTTGAGCTATTGTACCGTCCATACTAAAGACAGAATCCGTAGCAATCATTCTACTACGACAGTGCTGCGTTGCTTTCAGCTTCTCTTCTAAATCAGACATGTCATTATGCGTATAACGATGTCTTTCTGCCTTACATAAACGAACCCCATCAATAATTGACGCATGATTAAGTTCATCAGAAATAATAGCATCCTCCTTACCTAGTAAAGGTTCAAAAACACCACCATTGGCATCAAAAGCTGCAGCATATAATATAGTGTCTTCTGTTCCTAAAAATTCAGACAGCTTTCGTTCTAACTCCTTATGAATGTCTTGCGTACCACAGATAAATCTTACGGAACTCATACCATACCCACGATGATCAATTGCTTTATGCGCAGCTTCAATCACTTTAGGGTGAGAAGAAAGTCCCAAATAGTTATTCGCGCAAAAGTTCAACACATCCTTACCATTTGCAGTTATCTGAGCTCCCTGTTCAGTGGTAATAACACGCTCGTTCTTATATAGGCCAGCTTCTTTAATTTCTTCAATTTCAGCAGCAATACGCTTGACTAGATTTTCATTCATACAATAATTCTTTAGAACCGCAAAAGTAATTCATTCAAGCCTATAATGTCTGAGGGACGTGAATGGATAAGTCGAACGTTTTATTCAGTTTCTCTATAAAGTAGGCAGAAAGTAAGGGAGATTCTTTTTCTACATTCTGATGCACGAAAAAATTCAGATCTTCCAAACCCGCATCTGACCATTTCTTAATTCTCTTCAACCAATCATCTAGTCGGGTATAATCGCTTTCATGATTAGCTCCCGTATAGCGTATAAATGTTTTTGGTGTTGTCAGCTGCATATGCACTAAATCTCTTCGACCAGCGGTATCTGTAATGATATGGGTAATGTTATATTGCTTTAGTAAGCTTAAAAGTTCATTATTGACAACCTTGTCTTCATACCAATCCTTATGTCTTACCTCAACGGCTAATGGAATTCCTTGAGGCCATTGCTCAATAAAACTTTGCAGGGAGTGAAAGTCTTTATAAGAGAAGAAAGGATGCATTTGCAAAAAAACCATCCCAAGTTTTTCCTGTAGGTAAGCAATAGAATCTAAATACTCAGCAAGTTCATTATCACAGTTTTTTAATCGTTTGAACTGACTGATGACCTGCGGAATTTTAGGATAAAATTTAAAATGGTTTGGCGTCTTGTTATACCATCCTTCCACCACACTGGGTGCAAAAATTCTATAGAATGTTGCGTTGAGTTCTATCGCATTAAACTGGGTGGAGTAATAACCTAGTTCATCCTTAGTTCCGCGCGGATAAAAGCCTTTTAAATCGGCTCGATTCCATTTAGCGCAACCTACAGAAACGTTCTTAGTTTTTTGTCCTTTTTTGTTCAAGATTTCCTTGGTGATGGCACCATCACGAGGTAAGGATAGGTCTAATTCTCCTGGATGATCAACTTTCCCAAATTTCATAAAGAATATTTAATGCTAAAGATAGGCAAGCTATTTTTACCAACAATAATGAAGTCTTCTATAAACGTATTTCTATTTGCTACAATGCTAAGCGCATTGATTTCTTGCCAAGAACAACAGGATTTTGTGAAAGTAAATGGAACAAGTTTCGAATATTCTGACCAAGAATACTATTATACTGGTTGCAACTATTGGTATGGCGGTTATATTGGTTCAAGTGATACGACTCGTTTAATAGAGGAACTAGATTTTTTACAGAGCCAATATATATCCAATCTGCGTGTATTTATTTGCGGTGAGGGAGATAGCAGTTATACCTACCGTATTTTCCCAAGCCTGCAAGAAAAACCTAGACAATATAATGAAGACCTTTTAGTAGGGTTTGATTATTTCCTAATTGAAGCGGCGAAACGCAATATGAAAATAGTATTTGTGCTAAATAACAACTGGGAATGGAGCGGCGGTTTCGGACAGTATTTAGAATGGGCTGGTAATGAAAATCCACCACTACCCAAAACGGATATCTGGGATTGGGATAACTATTGCGGCTATATTTCTCAATTTTACTCTTGTGATTCTTGCCTAGCATGGAGTAATGCCTGGATTGAAAAAGTAGTTAGCCGAACAAACTCTATAAATGGTGTAGCCTATGCCAATGATGAAACCATTATGAGTTGGGAACTGGCCAATGAACCACGCCCTATGGATAATAGTTCAATTGAAGCTTACAAAAACTGGGTTTATGAAACAGCCGCATTCATCAAATCCTTGGATCGAAATCATCTTGTGACTATTGGTACGGAAGGTGTGATTAGTACTTTTTATAGTGAAGCCATTTATAAAAGCATTCATGAAAATAAAAATATAGATTACGCTACATTACACCTTTGGCCTAAGACTTGGCAATGGTACAATGGTGCTAGCGATGCTTCGGTGTCAGACAGTACCTTGGTTAAAACAAAAAACTATATTGAGCAACATGCACGCTTAGCTCAACAATTCAATAAACCCTTAGTTATTGAAGAATTTGGTTTGCACCGTGATGGAAACTCTTTTTCTCCAGATACGAGTACAACCAATAGAGATAAATATTACGAATTCGTATTTAATACTGGTAACACAAACAATATAAGTGGTTATAACTTCTGGGGGTTTGCTGGCTTGCCTTCAAACTATAACCTCAAAGGCTTTATGCAAAAAGGTATGCCTTATAGCGCAGACCCACCTCAGGAGGAACAAGGTTTATACTCCGTTTTTAAAAGCGATAGTAGTACTTGGGAGTTAATTCGAACAAAGGCCTCAATCGAACGCACTGACTAGTTCATGGATTATGGCATCACTACTTATTGTAAAACCATCATCAAAGTTTTCGTTGCTCTTTACTTCATTCGACATTGACATTTTACAAGTGGCATGAATCTCGTGTGTACCACAATAGCCAGAAAGCTCTTTGGCATTTTTTGGTGTAACACCTGCTCCTGGCATAATGATAATCTCCTGTCCGTATTGTTCTTGCAAATTTTTAATAACCTCTTTACCTGCTGCCACATTCTTATGACCACCACTCGTAAGCACACGTTCAAAACCCAGATTAATGATATCCCTAATAGATTTTTCAATGTCTATAGTTCGATCCAATGCTCTGTGAAAAGTAGCCTTGTGACTTCCCCACGTTTGCAACAAATCAGCACAAGCCTCCAGATGGACTCCCCCTTCTTGATGTAATACACCAAAGACAATACCGTCGACTCCTAACTGCCTGCACATAAGAATATCTTCATGCATAATATCCTGTTCTTCTTTGCTGTAAACAAAACCTCCACCGCGAGGTCGTATCATCACATAAACAGGAAGTGAAATGTTTTGTTTCACTTTCTTAATCATCCCATACGAAGGAGTACATCCCCCTTCGCCTAAGTTCTCAAAGAGTTCTATGCGATGTACACCTGCCTTTTCAGCGTTTTGGCAAGAGATATAATTATTACAAGCTATTTCTACTATCATTTCACAATGTGTTGAGCTAGGGTCTTTTTACAATTATGGTATTTCGAGGTAACACCAAAATCGAAGCCTTTATTAATGGCATAAGCGCCATGTTCACCTTTTTTATTGATGGCTATAAATCCAACTTGAATTTCACTAGGCTTTCGAGGTGTTTTTTTCATAATACGCTCAACAGCTTTCTTACAAGCTATTTCAGGACTATAGCCTTGCCGCATAAATTCTACAACCAAAAAACTTCCACTGATACGAATTACCTCTTCACCATGACCGGTGGCCGTTGCAGCGCCTACTTCATTATCTACATATAAACCCGCACCTATAATCGGCGAATCTCCCACTCGTCCTCGTATTTTAAAACCCATACCGCTAGTCGTGCAGGCACCACTTAAGTTTCCATTGGCATCTATAGCAATCATACCAATTGTATCATGATTCCACTCTCCATGTTCAAACTTTCTGGGGACTGTCGGGCTTTCATAGCGTTCTTTTTCAATATTCATGATAGGTTTGTACTCGCTCTTTTCCAACCATTGTGTATACGCCTTTTGAGCGTGATTACTTAGTCCAGGTGCTACTTTTTGAAATCCATGATTTAGGGCAAATTGCTGTGCACCCTCACCAACTAACATCACATGCGGCGATTTTTCCATAACCGTACGAGCTACCCGAATTGGATTTTTGATATTTTCAAGAAAAGCCACACTACCACACTCACTTCGATGATTCATTATACTAGCATCCAAGGTTACATAACCATCACGATCTGGATTACCACCTAATCCTACACAACAATTTCCCCAATCGTTTTCCATGGTCATTACACCTTGCTCTACAGCATCCAAAGCATCCCCTTTTGATTGTAATACCTTCCATGCAACCGCATTAGCTACTTGCGATTGGCCATACCATGTACTCAATACAATCGGTTTGGTACCACGCATGCTATGAGCCAAACCTAATTTGTTTGTTGCCAAAAACAATCCGCCCAGCCCCATTGTTTTAATTAGTTCTCTTCTATTCATTTTATTCAATTATTATTTCGCTACAAAAAAGCCAAGGAGTTTGACTCGAACCAGGATTTCCCTCTGGAATAACATCTAAAGGCTCTGCTTTAATTCTTAAATAACGTGCTTTGATATTTAGATTAGAAGCAGAATACGTATTTCCTGTAAGATTTAAACGATAAGCATCCAATTCCACTTTATCTTTTACCCATTTATTCAAAATAACTTTCTGCGGTAAATGAATCCAACTTTCTGGTGCATTCAAAAATGAAATTGTTACTTGATTAATATTTGTTTCTTCGCCCAAATCTATAATCGTTTGTAGACGTTTACCGCGCCAACCTAACCATTCGTTTCCACTCCAAGGTAAACTTCCTACTATTCCGTTTATCAATGTCCTGCCGCCTCCAGTATTATAATGTTCACTCGGTTCAAAATCCAATTTAATCTTCTTTCCAACAGCCAAATGATACTTATATTTTTGTGAGAATACATTCCCTTTAGCCTTGCCTTCCTTGAATAGTCGTGCTTTTAACTCCATACTCTTGTTAATGAGTATGAGATTTTTATAAAGGGCAGAACCCGCCTGAGGCTCTTCTCCATTTGTAGTATATCTAATCTCATATTCTGGAAAGTCAGATTCGAGCGCAATATACATTGAGCCGTTCTTTGTAATAGTTTTCGCTTCAATATTAAATAATGCCTTAGAATAATTAAAGCCTAGCGTATCCAATAAATTAAAATGTGGAATTAAGCGGCCTGTAAATTCAGTGTATGAACTCTTGTTAGGTCCTGACCACAATACTTCGCTCAGAGCACACAATCTAGGCAACGCCATATACATAACATGCTCAGGTGTTTCCATATACTCCGTCCAAACATTACCCTGCGCACCTAAAACAAATGGGTGATACGCTTCTTCTAATTCTTTAGGAATTGGATGATAACTGTACACTTTCTTTAAAGGCGTATAACCTCCAATGGCAAGTGGTTCTACTTTTTTGTCTCCTTGATAATGATCAAAGTAGCAATGACTTCCTGGACTCATAACGACATGATGTTTTTGACTGGCTGCGGCTATACCCCCCTTTTCTCCCCGCCAACTCATAACGGCTGCATTCTTAGCTAAACCACCTTCTAATATTTCATCCCAACCTATCGTCTTTCTCCCCTTTGATGTTAAAAAAGAATCTATTCGACCAATGAAGTAAGACTGTAATTCATGTTCATCTTTTAAAGCATGTTTCTTGATATTGGCTTGACAATGCTTGCACTCCTTCCAACGAGTTTTAGGAGCTTCATCACCTCCTATGTGAATGTATTCACCAGGAAATAGTTCTAGTACCTCATCAAGTATATCAAAAAGAAACTCAAATGTTTCATCCTTACTGCAATAAATGTCATCACTAATACCCCATTTTGTTAGTGTTTCCAAGGGAGATTGTCTACAACTATATTCTGGATAAGCGCTTAGTGCTGCTACCGCATGCCCAGGCATCTCAATTTCTGGAATAATTGTTACAAATCGTTCATTAGCATAAGCTACTACTTCACGAATTTCTTCTTGGGTATAGAAGCCACTATAAGGTTTGCCATCTCCAATGTAAGGATCAAAGTTCTTATCTATAATTGTTTCCTTACGTCTACTTCCAATTTGAGTAAGCTTTGGATATTTCTTGATCTCTATACGCCATCCTTGGTCATCAGTCAAATGCCAATGAAACGTATTCATTTTATGTAGAGCGAGTATATCAATATACTTCTTTATAAAATCCACCGAGAAAAAATGACGACTAACATCTAAATGCATTCCACGCCACTTGAATCTTGGTGAATCTATAATAGTTTGGTATTGAAGTTTGCCATTAGATTGAAATACGAGTTGATTCAACGATTGCAAACCGTAAAATGCTCCTTGGTCCCCTCCTGTAATTGAAATCGTATCCTTACCAATACGTAATGCATAGTGCTCGTTGGATTCATTTGTAATATCGAGAATCACGTAAATCGGTCGATGGTTCGAATTCTTATGAACACCACAACCTTGAAGCACAACCCTACTCAAATAGTCAGCCAAAAAACTATTTTGTCGCCCCTTCATATGAAATGAGACCATTCTATATTTTAGATCAACGCTTCCGTCCTGAAGGAGTGTATTCTGAGGCTTAGGAATTGCACCCTGACCAAACGCTTGACCGCATAAAAAAATAAGAAAAAAGATTATTCTGAAATGCACACCCTAAAATAGTTCATTTGAAACGAAGTATTTGTGGAATCTTGATGATAAATAATTTCCGACTTACTTCTTTATACTATTTTTACGACATGTTTGTACAGAAGAACTTTACATTAAAAGGTATCATGCGGTTCACGGGTCACCATATTGTATGGCTTACCTTATGGGCCATTATAGCCACCAGCCTTATTGAACTTGTACATGAGGTTCAAGGGAATGACAAATTTGGTATCCCTTGGTTACCTGTTTCAGTAATAGGTACAGCTGTGGCTTTCTATGTTGGTTTTAAAAATAATAGTGCCTATGACCGATTATGGGAAGCCAGAAAAATATGGGGTGCTATTGTAAATAGCAGCAGAATGTGGAGTACTACTGTTATTAATTTTGCTACCACACAGTTTGCTCAAGAGGGTATAACGGAAGAAGATGTAAAAGCCTATCATAAGAGATTGGTCTATCGTCACATTGGATGGTTATATGCTCTGAGAAGTCAACTTTTAATCCCAACTCCCTGGGAACATATTAGTCAGAATAGGTTGGTGAGACGTACTACAGAGTCTAGATTGCAAAGTTGGGGTGTTGGTTTGTTTAATGATGAAACTACAAATATTGAGCTGAAACATTATCTCCCTGCTGATGAAGTAGAAGAATTAGTTAATGCAAAAAATACCGCTACGCAGATTATAAACGCACAGTCTAGGGATATGAAAAAAATGCGTGAAAAGGGTATCATCGAAGACTTCCGACATATGGAGTTACAAAATGTTTTGAACGAATTCTATACACATCAAGGAAAGTGTGAACGAATCAAAAAATTTCCCTTACCTCGACAGTACGGAAATGGTAGTATCATTTTTATTGGTGTGTTCATTTTTCTTTTACCCTTTTCCATGGTAAGTGTATTTCATGAACTTACAAGCTGGGGCGCCTGGTTATCCATTCCATTCTCCGTCTTAGTTGGCTGGGTTTTTATCTTCATGGAGCTCATTGGAGATTATTCCGAAAATCCTTTTGAAGGATTAGGAAATGATATCCCTATGTTAGCACTGTGCAGGACTATTGAAATAGACCTCAGAGAAATGCTGGGTGAAACTGACCTGCCACCTGGAATCGAAGCCAAAGACGGTGTCTTGATGTAGTCATAACCTGACTTATTTGGACTAAATAAACAAGTTTCTTAACCTGTTCCTTTCTTATTTTGTAGCATGATGTTAGAACATAGTGCTATCGAAATCGATGGTCATGTACTTTTTGAACGTGCTGCTATGCCTGCTAATTCCTCTCATGCTGGTGAGTTGGAAGACCGGGCTTGCTTTATGTATATGCTCAATGGCACGAATATCGTTATTGAACAAACGGGCGCGACTAAAGTGGCCAAATCAGAAGCCATGATCAAACGTTGCGGACAATATGTGTCCCAATTCTTGAACCCAGATGGCTTTGACTATTGCAAGGCAGTAGCAGTATATTTTCATCCGGACTACATTAGAAAAATATATAATAATGAAATTCCGGACTTTATAAAACAAGAAGCTACAAAGAAGAATGTGACCAAAATGTCACCTGACACATTTATCGAACACTATATTCAAAACCTACTACCCTACTTCGAGAATCCTTCATTAATGGATGCCCATCTAGCAGAGGTAAAAATCAAAGAGCTTGTTTTGCTTTTGCTAAAAACCGATAATCAAACCTCAGTGCTAGAATTCTTCTCTGAACTATTCACTGCCCCAAAACAACACGGATTCCAAGCAACGATTGCTAATAACTTATTTAATGATTTGAACATTGAGCAATTAGCCTTTCTCTGCAATAAGAGTCTCTCTAGTTTTAAGAGAGCTTTCAAAGAGATTTATGCTACTTCGCCAGCCACATACATTCGCGAAAAACGCATTGAAAAAGCGAAAGAACTACTCTTAACTACTGATCTCCGAATTTCGGATATTGCATTTGACTGTGGCTTCAATGAGTTAAGTTCATTCTCTCATACCTTTCATAAAGTAACTGGCTTATCTCCTAAGGCTTTTCGTTTGAGCCAAACAAACAAGCTATTGGACTAATTCAATAAATAATCCTTAGTCCTTCTTTTCACCTTTGTATTCTAAAAAAGTACAAGATGAAACAGAAATCAATTTTCCAAAACTCTAGGGTGGCTTCCAAGTTCATGCTGCTCATTGCTATTATGTCCTTACCGCTCTTCTCATTTAAAACAATTAACTCACCTAGTAAACAAAAAAAGATGAAAACATTACACATTCCGTACGAATCAGAAACCATTCATGTATCCGCTGAAAAGCTGTGGGGTATTGTAGGAAATGACTTTGCCCATGTAGGAAAATGGGCCACTTCAGTAGATCATTCAGTAGGAAGCGGTACACCCGACTTTGAAGGAGCCAGTTGTAGTATTCGTGGCTGTGAAGTCAATGCCAAAGGTTTTAATAAACTGCAAGAGCGACTAACAGAATTCGATGCAAAGAACAAAACATTAACCTATGAGGTAACGAAAGGCATGCCTGGTTTTGTGACCAAGGCTTCCAATCGATGGGAGATTATTCGAGTGAGTGAGCACGCTTCTAAAATTAGAATGTCTGCCAATATGGAAATGAAAAGATTCATGGGTAGCCTTATGGGTGGCATCATGAAAAAGAACCTTATGAAGCTCTTACCACAAGTTGCCAACGACTTAAAAGTATATGCCGAAACTGGTAATATATCAGAATCCAAGAAACAGCGTTTGGCTAAATTGAATAAGTAAACAGTATTTGACAATGACCATTTCAAAGACCTCAAATCGAGGTCTTTCTCTTTTATAACCTCCGTAAAATTCGCTTTTGATAAAAGAAGATTTGGAATAAAGAACGTGCCAACATAAAGGCAATCATGGCAATCCATACTGCATGATCTTGGTAGCATCCCTTTAAAATGAAAAAAACCAAAAAGAAACTGACCACGGATAAGAACATAGAATTTCTTAGTTCCACCGAAGCTGTAGCACCTCCATATACACCATCCCAAATAAAAGCCAGTGCTCCGCAAAGAGCAACCAGCGCTAACCACTTAAAATAAGGTCTCGCAACCAAGATAAGTTCTTCATGATCCGTAAATATGCGCATGCACCAATCACCAAATATCAAATAAGCTATACTAAACAAAGCTCCAAATCCTAATCCATAATAAAGTGTTCGTCTTACGACGACCTTTACCCGTTCTACTGATTTTTCTCCAATATATCTTCCTACCAGACTTTCTGCGGCATAAGCAAAACCATCTACGCTATAGCTCATAAAATAAAAAAGCTGTAACAGAATTTCGTTTATTGCTAGGTATTCTTCACTAATGCCGGCACTATAGTTCGTAAAAAAACTAAAGACCAATATCATACCAATATTACGTAGAAACATATCTCTGTTGACATTAAGAAACCGCTTCATATTAGAAAGCTGAAATGTCTTCTTTTCTATATAGCTGAAAACAGCAACTCGATGGCGGTACAATAAAATACCGAATGCTAATAGTAAGGTGGTATATTGAGCTACTACCGTGCCAATAGCTACACCTTGTACGCTCATGTCGCATTGAATGACTAGATACCAACTGAGAAAAATATTGACGAGGTTAGACACTATGGTCAGTACCATAGGTGCTACGGCATTCTGCATACCAAAAAACCAACCTCGAAAAGCGAATAGGGTTATTACCGCTGGAGCTGCCCACACGCGAATGGAAAAGTATTCATAGGACAAACTCTTGACCTGCTCGCTCCCATTTAAAAGAGAATATGCAAACTTCCCAATTGGAATATGAAAAACCAATAAACCCAAACCAAAAACGAGACTCAAACCAAAGGCTTGTAAAAAATAACGGTAGCACTGCTCAAAGTCCTTAGCTCCAAAAGCCTGAGCCGTTAGACCGGTTGTACCGGGGCGCAAAAAGCCAAAACCCCAATAAAGAATATTGAATACAACACCTCCCAAAGCAATAGCACCAATATAGGCGGGATCATCCATCCGCCCCATCAAGGCGGTATCTACAATTCCCAATAGCGGGATCGAAATATTAGAAATAATATTAGGAATCGCTATGCGGAATATTTCTTTGTTGAGATTGATGCAACAAAGGAAATACAAGAAAAGCTACTAAACCCAAATTTAAGAATAATAAAACCGCTCGACACTCAAATAAACCTTTCATCCATATTTCCATGGTAAGGAAAAAAAATTACCGTTAATATTGCATGCAGAAGGAATTCGAACCAAACAAATTGTCTCTTTCGCTATGGAAGAATTGGGGAGATAACTTGGGATTCCTCATGGTCTTTTCGACCATGTACCATAGCAATACAAATTTAATTTGTACTGCTATGCTATATAACAAATATTCGATCAAATACGACAGCCGCTTGTTCTATACAAGGGGCTTTATCTTTTTAATCCTTAATACTTAAAACATGAAAACGAGACGAACATCAAACATTTATCTACTTCTATTATTGACCATCCCAATAAACGGATTCTCACAACAATTTAAAGGCGAAGCCCCACGAAAACCAAACAACACTTATATTAATTTATCGCTAGGCAAAAGTGTGTCTAGCTTCAGAGACTTTGCTACCTCTCCGCTTATCTATAGGGGAATGCCCACTTTTATCTCCTTATCCAGAATAAAGCAAAAATACAACAGCCAAAATACCCTAGGGCTATCCTATTCGTTTGGAACCTATAGTACTTCCGTGGGTAGTGAGCGTGCTTCAAGTAGTGTAAAAACTACGTCTGGGTTCTACTCAAGGTTATATGATCTGGATAAAGTCAGATTGGGTAAATGGAAAACGAAAGTTGGTGGTTTGATTAACGCAACAACCAATATTCGTATCAACAACAGTTTGCAAAATAATGCGTTGGGTATCGATGTATTTGCGACCGCTTTCGGCTCTGTAAGTTTTTCAAGAGATGTTTCAAGAAGAAAGGCCAAGAGTAAAAAGTTCATCTTTATCCCATATCAATTGAAAGCCAGAAGAAGAACTTTAGATGCACGATTTAATATCGGGCTTATGAACAACACATTCCGAAATGGCTTTGCCTATATCGGTCAATCTGGGGTTCTGAACGAAAGTAAAATCTTCGATGATTATAAATTTAAAGTATTCTCGGGCATGCGCTTTAGCACGGCAGTTGATTACACCATTTTCCTGAACAATAACGCCCTACGACTCAGTTATCTATGGGATGCCTATAAAACAGGAGGCAGCCTTGATAAATTCGAAATGGCACAACACACACTTGGATTAAGCTTTTTAATAAATACCAAAACGAAATAAAATCATGTATACAGTAAATAAAATATCACTAATTGCCCTTGCCCTACTTCTCTTCACTTCCTGTGAAAAAATTCTCTTCGAAAAAAATATGGAGTCTACAGATCCGGTTAAAAATTTCGAATACCTATGGAATGAATGCGATAAGAAATATGCCTACTTCGATTTAAAAGGTATTGATTGGAACCAGGTAAAAGAAACCTATAGTGCAAAACTATATGCCGGCATGACCGACGATTCTTTATTCAAGGTAATGGGTGGCATGCTTACAGAACTGAAAGACGACCATACTAACCTGATATCTAATTTTAATGTTTCGACCTTTGGTGTAAACTATTTAGGGCAGGATAATTTTGATTGGAGAATTATTGAAGACAATTATCTGAATAGAGATTATTATACCTCTGGACCTTTCATACATACGTTTATCAATAACGGAACCATTGGTTACGTTCGTTTCAGTTCGTTTACTGGTACGATTGATTCCACCAATATCGATTTTATTCTAAACCGCTATAAGGATACCAAAGGCTTGATACTAGATCTTAGAGAAAACGGTGGGGGTGCTGTGTCGGACGTGTTTGCTTTGCTTAGTCGGTTTATCGAAACCCGTACTCTGGTAAACTATTCCAGAATAAAAACGGGGCCCGGTCATAATGATTTCTCAGAGGCTAAGCCTGTATATGTTGATCCTTACGATGGGATTCGATATGCTAAAAAAGTCGCTGTTCTGACGGATCGCAGTACCTATAGTGCGGGATCATTTACTTCTCTGGCAACAAAAGCTATCCCAAATATGGTACTCATAGGTGATACAACAGGAGGTGGTTTAGGACTACCGAACGGTGGTCAACTGCCGAATGGTTGGACCTATAGGTTTTCTATCACACAGGCGCTAACACTAGATAAAAAGCCGGATTATGAAAATGGTGTTCCGCCAGATATTCATGCTTTAGTTGATTGGAACGATCGAACAAAAGATGAAGTCATTGAACGTGCTTTGGTAGAGTTAAACTAGTTACATAAAAAATATTTTTAAAAAAACTTTTGGGTGTAAACAAAAAATACATTTAAGTTTGCACTCGAATAAAACGTTCTTTTATTAAAATTCTTATCAAGAAAAGCTGAGGGAAATGGCCCTATGACGCTTTAGCAACCTCTACAATTTGTAGAAAGGTGCTAACTCCAGCTCCGAATATTCGGAGACAGATAAGCAAGAAAACTGTCTATAATACGTTCTGTTGACGAACAGAATACAAAATATTATAAGGCTCTTCTGCTTGTCAGGAGAGCCTTTTTTTATGGCTCCTTCCTGATGCTTTTTTCGATAATTATTTTTTGAAGAAAACAAACATTAAAAAAATAAAACGAAAAAACAATGAGCAACATTACAGACATTTTACACTCCGTACCAGTAGACGAGCTAACTGGTGCCATTTCAGTACCCGTGTATCAAACCTCTACCTTTGTACAAGAAGCACCTGGTGTAAACAAAGGCTACGACTATGCACGCAGTGGTAACCCTACTAGAAAATCCTTAGAAAACCTCGTGGCCAAATTAGAGCATGGCCATGATGCTTTCGCCTTTGCAACCGGACTAGCAGCAATTGATGCCGTTATCAAATTACTCTCCTCAGGTGATGAAATTGTAGCTGTCGATGATATCTACGGTGGTGCATACCGCCTCTTTACCCATGTGTATGAAAAGCTCGGTATCAAAGTACACTATGTAGATACTACTGAGGCCAATCATATTTTAGATTACATCAATGAAAACACAAAACTTGTTTGGATAGAATCTCCAACAAACCCAACCTTAAAGGTGAGCGATATAGAACATATTTCTCTCATTGCAAAAGCACATAATGCACTGCTGGTTGTGGACAATACTTTTGCCAGTCCTATAGCACAAAAGCCTTTTGATTTGGGCGCAGATATTATCATCCACAGCGCTACAAAATATCTTGGCGGACACTCTGATTTGGTGGCTGGAGTAGTAGTTACGAAAACAGTTGAGCTATCCGAAAAAATCAAATTTATTCAAAATGCATCAGGTGGTGTATTAGGCCCTTGGGACTGTTTCTTAACCATTCGCGGGATTGAAACCATAGAACTGCGCGTACGCAGGCAATCAGAAACTGCACTGAAAATTGCCCAATACTTGCAATCACATAAGGCGGTTGATCAGGTACACTATCCTGGATTAACAGATCATAAAAATCATGAGATCGCCGCTAAGCAACAAAACGGTCTATTCGGAGGTGTCATTTCTTTTAGCTTGAAAGAAGACACTTTAGAGCAGGCCGAGCAATTTGTAACGCAAACGAAATACTTCAAACTAGCAGAAAGTCTGGGAGGGGTAAAAAGCCTCATATGTCAACCATGTAAAATGACGCACGCATCCGTACCTAGAGCAAAACGCTTACAATCGGGTATTCAGGATTCGCTAATTCGTTTGTCCTGCGGTATTGAAAATGCCGATGACCTTATTCAGGATTTAGAAGAAACTTTTTCAAAATTAATCTCAAAAGAAACCATACTGATATGAACAAAATAAAAATTGGCTTATTTGGTTTTGGGGTTGTTGGTGAAGGTATTTACAAAGTACTAGAGGAAAAACAACAACTTCAAACCGAAATCAAGAAGGTAGTTATAAAGGATGCTGGTAAGAAGAGAAATGCACCCGCAGAACTATTTACAACAGACCCAGATGAAATTATCCAAGATTCTGAGATTGACTTGGTAGTAGAATTAATAGACGACGCAGCGGCAGCTTTCGAAATTGTAAAACGGTCCTTTATTCAAGGCAAATCGGTGGTAAGCGCCAATAAAAAAATGATAGCAGAACATCATGATGAACTAATTGTCCTAAGCAAGGCTTACAATGTGTCCTTTTTATATGAAGCATCCGTTTGCGGTAGTGTTCCCATCATCAGAAATCTGGAGGAGTATTTCGATAATGATTTACTCCGTTCTGTAAAGGGTATTGTCAATGGTTCTACTAACTATATCCTCAGTCAAATGATTGAACAAGGAACAGATTATAACAGCGCTCTGCAAGATGCTCAACAATGTGGTTTTGCAGAAAGTGACCCTACCTTAGATGTAGAAGGTATTGATGCCGCGTATAAATTATCCATTATCGCGTTACACGCTTTTGGTAAAAAGACAACAGAAGAACATATCATTCGAAAGGGTATCAGCTCATTAGATGCATTCGACTTTCAATATGCTAAGGAAAAAAACAGTGTCATAAAACTGATTGCTAAGTGTCATACAAGTGATGAAGGAGAGTTGAAGGCTTTAACGGTTATTCCCACATTCGTAGGTCGACAAGAGTCGCTTGGACTGACCCATAACGAGTATAATGGTGTATTAATAGAAAGTACCTTAGCCGATCAACAGTTCTTTTATGGTAAAGGGGCTGGTCGCTACCCTACCTCTTCGGCGGTATTAAGCGATATTTCTGCCTACAACTACGGCTATCAATACGAATACAAAAAAGGGAGTGCCTCTTTTGTAGAAGATGAAAACTGCAAAGGAACATTCTACCTCAGCTTTCCAAAGGGAACTGTTGTTGAGAAAGACCTTTTTGAAACCGTGCACGAAGAATTTACCAGTACCAAACGGAATTTCATTGTAGGTGACATCAATCTAAGGGTTCTAAAAAATTCAGAAATTTTATCAGATCCAAATATTTCTACTATCTCACTCAATTAAAGCATAACCTATGAAATAAAATGATAAACTTAAGTAGGTAAATCGGCATAAGCTCGTCTAAGAAATCATATGAATCAAATTATCTTAAGTCTGGCTGTGCTGATTTTCCTTTTTGCCAGCTGTGCGAATGAAACAACTAAAAAAACCAAGCAGTACCTGAAACCGAAGTCAGTACGGAACTAAGCTTACAAGATGAACTAGATGTAAAGAAGAAGGCTTTTGCGGAAAAAGCCCCCGAAGCAAAGAAGAAATTATATACTGAAGGTATCGAGACCGTAGCTAAAAGTGGCATATTGGAAGCTGCCAAACAGCTAGGAGATCGGGCGCCGGATTTTAGTCTGACCAATGCCATTAATGAAAGCATCAAACTTTCTGACTATCTAACCAAAGGACCGGTTATACTAACATGGTATCGTGGTGGTTGGTGTCCTTATTGTAATATTACGCTCCACCGATTACAAAAGGAGCTACCTAAGTTCACTGAGCTGGGTGCAACGCTCATAGCGCTTTCTCCAGAACTACCTGATCATTCCATGAGTACGAAAGAGAAAAATGAATTGACTTTTGAGGTATTGAGCGATATTGGTAATAAAGTGGCACGTGATTATGGAGTTGTATATAAACTACCTGATCCCGTGGCAGAAGCCTATGATAACGCAGCTAGATTGTTTGAGTATAATGGCGATCAAAGCAATGAATTACCATTAGCCGCAACATATGTTATTGCACAAGACGGTACCATTCAATTTGCCTTTCTGGATGCTGATTATAAAAATAGAGCCGAGCCCGATGAAATCATTCGTGTTTTAGAAAGATTGAAGTAACCCAAACTCTTGATATCATCCAATGAATAAATACTAAATACTCGTTAGTTTTTCGTAATTTATACGTCCAAACAATCAAACGTTTATTATGACTATACATTGGTTATCACAAGGTACGGCATCCGTATCCGCTCTAGTAATTGGGTTTATATGGTACGGCGTACTATTCAAAAATACCTGGGTCAACGCTGCTGGCCTTACCGTTGAGAAAATAAAAGAGGGCATTAACCCCGCCATACTATATGGCCTGGCACTTGTATTGGCCTTTGTTTTGAGTATAGGCTTATACCGACATATCATTCTTCTCCATCAGGCATTTGAAAGTACCACCGAACACCCATTCTGGCATGGAGTCAGTCATGGTGTATGGGACGCCTTTCTGTATGGAGGCATCACGACTCTAGTAACTAGTGCACTTTTCGATCAAAGAAACTGGAAGTATATCCTAATTAATATGGGTTACTGGATCGTAACTTATGGCGTTATGGGTGGATTGATTGGCTTTTTAGGTTAAAGAAAATGGTGAATCAAGAAGCTTATTGGAGTAAGCATTATGACGAAGATCAAATAGGTTGGGACATTGGCTACCCTTCTACTCCAATTAAAGAATACGTAGATCAACTTGAATATAAAGATCTTAAAATTTTAATCCCTGGCGCGGGTAATGCTTACGAGGCAGAATATCTTTTTAAGCATGGGTTTAAAAATGTATATGTACTAGATATTTCAGATCGTCCTTTAAAAGCATTAAAGGAGAGAGTACCTGATTTTCCTGATAAGCATCTTTTACATGATGACTTCTTTACCTTACAGGGTTCCTTTGATCTTATTTTAGAACAAACTTTTTTCTGTTCGTTTGAACCCAGTAAAGAAAACAGAAGTTCATACGCTAAAAAAATGTGTGATCTCTTGGTTCCTAAAGGAAAACTTGTTGGTCTTTGGTTTAATGAAAATCTCAAAAAGGAATTCCTAGATGGGCCGCCTTTTGCTGGTTCCAAAGAAGAGTATTTAAAGTATTTCTCTCCTTTCTTTGAAACAAAACTATTCGAAGACTGCCTCAACTCGATTGAACCGAGAGCTGGTAAAGAGCTCTTTGGTATTTTTATTAAAAAATGAAATACAAGCTTGTAATTCTTTTTATAAATAGCTCGTCTAAGAAATTATGACAGAACAAAAACAGCCCTTACCTCCTTTTACTTTGGAAACGGCTTTACAAAAAATTCAAGGAGCTGAAGACGCTTGGAATAGTAAAGATCCTATCAAGGTTTCAAAAGCGTATACCGTTGATACCGAATGGCGCAATCGAAATCAATTTATCAATGGTCGAAAAGAAGTGCAGGCCTTTCTTAAAGATAAGTGGGAAACAGAATTAGATTATAAGCTAAAAAAAGAACTTTGGGCATTTGCTGATAATCGCATAGCCGTACGATTTGAATATGAGTATCGAAACGATAAAAATGAATGGTTCAGAGCTTACGGTAACGAAAACTGGGAGTTTGACGCAAACGGCTTAATGAAAAAAAGATATGCCAGCATCAATGACCTTCCCATTAAAGAAGCGGATCGTAAATTTAGATAATGAACCAAGCCGTAGTTTCTAAACTTTTTATTTATCCCGTCAAGTCTCTAGATCCAGTTGAACTAACGGAAGCAGAAATAGGTATACACTCTTTAAAGCATGATAGAAGCTTTGCCATGATGGGCGATGACGGGCGGTATATCAATGGTAAGCGAACGGGCAGAGTGAATCAACTCAAGGCCAGTTATGATTTGGAGCAAGGACTTATCCATCTTACCCCACGCGATAAAGAACAAGTGGAAACTTTTGAGCTGAGCACAGATAATAAAGACTTAAATGATTATCTAGAAGATTTCTTCGATTTAAAACTGCATCTAATACAAAGTGCAAAAGGAGAACTTCTAGATGTTCCCTATAGGAGTAGTGTAACCACTATTAGTGAAGCCACCTACCAATCGCTTCTACAAGACTTCCCACATCATAATATAGAAGACTTGCGTTTGCGTTTTAGAGCGAATATCGAAATAAAAGGTGTGGATGCATATTGGGAAGAGCAACTAATTAAAGCTCCCGGAACAGGTATTCAATATACCATTGGTGATATAAATATGATTGGGATGACACCACGAGCCCGTTGTAACGTACCACCTCGTAATCCTATGACGGGTGAAACCGATAAAACTTTTATTAAGGTTATGATGCAAAGTCGTGAGAACAATTTATCTGCCGATAGTGCTTTACCCAATTTCGGCAATACTTATCATTTATCTGTTGACACCTATGTACCGCCTACCGAAGCCGGTAAAATTATAAAAGTAGGTGATCAAGTAGCAATTGGCCAGGCCATGGACTTATCCCTTTTTTTCTAATACTGAGCCAATTCCTTTCTAAGAAAAAAACCAGTTATAGCTGTAGACAGAAAGTCAGCAATCGGAAAGGACATCCAGATACCCCATAATCCATAAAAGGAAGGAAGTATCAACAATAGAGGTATTAGAAAGAATCCTTGCTTAGATAAGGTCAATAGAAGTGCAGGCAAAGCCTTACCAATTGATTGAAAATAAGCAGATCCAATAAGTTGAATGGCTATTAAGGGTGTAACTGCAAACACCAAGCGTAATGCATTCGGTGTTTGTTGCATAACCTCTGCATCCTGAGTAAATGCTTTTACAAAAACCTCCGGGAAAACCATAATAAATATGAAGGTGATACCCGCCACCACCGAACCGTAAAGAATAGATTTATTCACGGTCTCCTTGGCTCGGTCAAACTTTTGTGCACCATAGTTGTAACCGGTAATCGGCATAAAACCTTGTGCTATACCCAATACAGGAAATAGTGCAAACATGAGCATGCGTCCAATGATACCATAAACTGCTAGACTACTCGCTCCACCATATTTGAACAAAGCATTGTTCAAAATAATAGATAACAGACTCACTATACTTTGTCTAGCCAAGGTGACACCACCTAGAGAAGCTATTTCTTTTATAATAGGCCAATCTAATCGAAGACACTTCAGCTTTAGTTGCATTTCACTATGTTTAGAAGTAAAAAACCATAGTACGAAAAGGAAAGAGGATGCATATGATATCGAAGTTGCAATCGCCGCACCTTCAATACCCCAACCAAATACCATAATGAATAAATAATCCATTAGGATATTAGCAAAGGCGGGAATCAACATCGTGGTCATAGAGAAAGTAGGTTTGCCCTCCGCACGTATAATCGGATTACCCGTCATGACCATTCCTAAGAAAGGAACGCAATACATTACAATCGTATAATACTTCTTTGCTGGAGCCAGTACTTGACCTTTAGCTCCAAATAGGATGAGTATTTCCTCTTTAAAAACTAAACCTAAGGTAGCCATTAATATAGAAAGGCCCACTGTCAGGATAACCTGATTAGCAAAAGTGAGATGCGCCTTTTCATAGTCTCCTGCTCCTAGTGCACGTGAGATAATAGACGCACCACCTACACCAACTGCCATACCAATAGCTGAGATTAAAAAAATTATCGGTAGTACAACAGTAATAACAGCAATCGCTATTGGGCCAATACAATTACCAACAAAGATGGTATCGATAATCATATTTAAGGACATCACTAAAATACCAATAGCCGCTGGTATCGATTGTTGCCTTATCAGTGGGCCAATTGATTTGGTACCTAAGTTAGTAGATGTCTTATCTGCCATACAGGAAATAATTCAACACGCAAGGTAGCCTTTTAATTGTAACCTTAAATTGCCTAAGTCTTAAATTCGAACTAAGCTAACCTACTTCTCGATCTTTAACTGAAAAAAGGAGATATAACTTGGTGGGTTCATCACGATTCCTCGCTCTGAAACTAACTTGATATCGATATTCTTTTCTCGAGCTGTTGTGCTGAAATCTTCCAAAATCTCAATAATATCATTATCTAGATATCTTGTTTGACGAACATCTAATTCCAAGAAAGAATTCTCTGGGATAGAGTGTAACTCTTTCAGAATTGCACCTTTATTAAAGAATGTAACTTCTTCCGCCAAGGTCATTTTTAACTTAGAACCTTCACCCATTTCTTTATTCAAGAAATGAGAATTTTGGAAATTCTTGATGAGTATAATAATAATGGCCACAACCAAACCTAAACCAATACCCCAAAGCAAATCTTTGAAAACAATTCCCAAAATCGTTACCATAAAAGGAACCCATTGTTTCCAACCTAGCTTGAACATAGACCTAAAAGTGGAAGGTTTTGCCAACTTAAAACCTACAATAAATAATACCGCCGCTAATACAGATAGCGGAATCATATTCAATAGTTTCGGAATGATCACAACGGAAATCAATAAAAGAAAGCCATGGATTATAGCAGATAGTTTTGATTTACCTCCGGACTGGATGTTGGCAGAACTTCTAACAATTACCTGTGTAATAGGTAAACCACCAATCAAACCAGAGAAGATATTACCTGTTCCTTGAGCAAATAACTCTCTATTCGTTGGTGTTACATTCTTTTGAGGGTCTAACTTATCCGTCGCCTCCACACAAAGTAAGGTTTCTAAGGATGCCACTAGAGCAATTGTAAAACCAGTAAGCCATACTTCTCCATTGCCTAGGGCGCCGAAATTCGGAAAACTGAATTGCCCCAAAAAGGTATCAATGCTATCTGGCACAGGTACAGATACAAGATGGTCAGACGATATGTCTAACGAACCTCCTTGAGTTACCACATAAAAAATAATCCCTACTGCCACGGCAACCAGAGGACCTTGCACCAATTGAAATATTTTTCCTTTCTTAGAAAGTACGTTTGACCATAGGATTAATATAATCATGGAGATAATAGCTATTATTGTTGCTCCCATACTGATGTTACCACTCAATAAGGCATTGATCGCATTAAGAAGTTCTGTTATCGTATTCTCACCATCTACTTGTAGAAAAGAAAAATCACCATACGGGTCTTTATCCATTCCGAAGAAATGGGGAATTTGTTTTAGAATGATAATAATACCAATACCCGTAAGCATTCCTTTAATCACTGATGATGGGAAGAAGTATCCAATAATACCAAGACGCAGAACACCGAAAAGTAATTGGATGACTCCACCAATAACTACGGCCACTAGGAAACTCTCATAGCCCAGAGAATTTATTGCAACCAAAACAATGGCGGCCAGACCTGCAGCAGGGCCACTAACACCTATTTTGGAGCCGCTAATAGCTCCTACAAGAATACCCCCTATTATACCCGCTATTAATCCCGAGAACAGCGGTGCTCCACTTGCTAATGCAATCCCTAAACATAAGGGAAGTGCTACAAAGAAGACTACAATACTGGCCGGTATATCGGCCTTTAGATCGAATTTTAATTTTTTATCACTCATTGTTTTGTCGTATTTTTTGTTTGGATAAAAGCACTCTTAATAAGTTAAGGAGTGATTCAGAATAACGGAAAGAAACTATGAGTATTCTGGAGGTGGCGTATCTACACCATTTTTTTGAGATGTTCTTACATCAAAACAACTACGATGAGCCAACTGATCTGTACTGATGGTAAAGGGTAAATGGTTTATGGTCTCGTTCGAAAAATATAATTCTTCAATAGTATCTTTCAACTTCACATCCTCACTTTCCTCAGCATCTTTTTCTTCGGATTCTTGAAAAACAATTAGGTCGTCATTCTCTAGAAACGTCTGTAAAACCGGGACTCCAAAAAGTCCGATGAATACTAGTATCGCAAAAATGATGGCACCAAATCTCATTCATTTTCAAAAATAGATAGGAACCACCAAGTACAAAATTTAATCTGCATATTTTAAAGTTAAAAACCCATGTAAAAAGCGCATCTGAAACAGTAATTTTAAGCTTTACGATGAAAAGTAAACTAAAAAGGCTTTGGTTCAGGACCAAGAAAAAAATGCGGGAATGGATGCAGAATGATCCGTTGATGATTGCACCCTATTTATCTTATGGAAATTCGAAAGAGGTTATTATCAGAGGTCGTGTATTGGAAAATGAAGGTATTATCGTAAAAGAGGACGATGGGAAATGGAAGAACTTTATAAATAGTATTAAACGTATGGAAAGCGACGAACTAGAGTTCGTAAAAGTTCAAATAAGATTTAGAGGTAGCCAGTACGAATGTATTACAGATGTTGAAGGGTACTTTAACATCAATATTCCCGTTACAAACTCACCTACAGCAACAGGGAATCTAGAATGGGCTCAAGCCCAACTTTCACTTCCCGAGTATAAAAACAACAATAATGAGGTAATACAGTCTGAGGTTAATATCTTACTTCCGCACAAAGAGTCCAAATATGGCATTATTACTGATATTGATGATACCATATTAGAATCGCATGTCAATTCTTTTCTAAAGCTACGATTGCTCTATGAAACCTTTTTTAAAAACGCGTATTCACGTTTAGCCTTTGAAAATATAGCACCGGTCTTGAATAAACTGGTCAAAAATGAACAAGGAGATGCAATAAACCCAATTTTCTTTCTAAGTCATAGCCCTTGGAATTTATATGAGGTATTGATGCAATTCATTGAAGAAAACAAGATTCCATTAGGGCCTCTTTTTTTAAGAGATTTCGGGTATAAAAAAGGAGAAGAAAAATATGAGTATAAGCATCATAAGGCCTTGCGAATTGAGCACTTATTAAACTTTTACCCGAAGCTTCCTTTTATCCTTATAGGAGATGCTACTGAACATGATATAGATGTGTATACCAAGGCTTATAAGAAATTCCCTGATAGAATCTCTTACATTCTCATAAGGAAAACGGAAAAAGAAGAAAAAAACGAATATGTTAGAACGATTATTGCTCATAACCCAGAAGCTCCTATCTTCCTATTTAAACAATCGGACGAGATATTAGACATCATACAAACAATGCGAACCCATGAATGAGATATTGAACCTTTTTGATAGTATAGAAGAACAAAATTTATAGGAACGGAAGAAATCAAGAAAAATTTTTAACCTTACCCGAACATGTTCAGAAATGTTCCTGGCGTAAAACGAAAAACCCCATAACTTTTTCTAACCTCATAAAACGATTAGGTGATACCTTCTGGTTTTGAACAACACATAGCGATGGACACATATGACAAGCTGAAAACATGCTCATTAAAGCAAGAAAATTAGCTGCTCTATTCTAAATTTCTCTGGGAACTCGGAGTAGAAATCCAATACGTTTCCGTCCTTTCTTGCCTTTTGATATATTAATCAAACCTAAACTATAACCAGTATTTGCGTCGGTTACTTTATTGATTAACCCGATTTGCCAACCTTTTACACTCTTTGCTTTATTGTAGATAGAAGATAGTTGTGTGCCCTTTACAACCCCTTTCGCGATATTCGCCACTCCTGCCAACTGTGCTCCGTCTACATTTTTTGCTTTGTTGTAAACTCCTGTTATTTGAACACCTTCTACATTACCTTTGGTAACATTACTAACACCTGCACCCTGCATCCCCCGTACCGAATCTTGAACCATATTGTAGACTCCGGCGAACTGAAAACCGCCTACGCTGCCCCCTACATTATTAAACACTCCAGCTGCTTGAAAGTGCTTTACGTTCTTTTTATTAATATTGAACACGCCACCAAATTCAAATAAATCTGTCCCTCCGCTATAACCACCAATAATATTAACTGATACCTTATTTACCACCTGAGCATTCATTCTTCCATGTGTACTAAATGGAGGAACAAAAGAGAGTTGCCAAGATCTGGAGGTATAGAATTTTTTAAGGTTAAGACTCTGCAATTTCTGCTTTGAACCAACAAATAATCTACCCAACCAATTTTTTTCGGCATTGGAAAAATTATCTACCATACTATTCATCGCACTAGTAATGCCCACCACTGTATCTCCACTACTGGCATCAACCACAAGATATACTGGGGGTTCTTCCTGCATGGCAATAGTCATTTTCTGATTATAGTTTTTTACGATTCTTACTGTGGTATCAAGGTAGTTCTCTTTACTAATACTTATCTCTGCAGACTTATACTTCTTTTTTAGCTTTAATGAAAAATAACCATTAGCATCAGTCATGGCGGATAATAAATTCATTTTCTCATAAATGGTAGCATTTGGAATTGTTTCACCCGTCGCCTCATCTACTACGTGCCCCGTAATATAATAAAACCGTTCTTGTACCGCTTTGCGTGCCACCACATTTTTAGTAGATACTATTTTGCGTCTAATAATTACATAGTTCCCTACTTCTTTAAAATCATAGGTAGCATCAAACAAAGTTCGAAGCACCTTCAAAACTTTCTTATTCTCTGCATAAACATTAACCAGCGAATCCTTCGGAAGTATCTTAGAATTATAAGAGAACTTAAAATCACCTTTCTTCCCAATTACAATAAGAGCCTTTTTAAGAGGCTCTCTCTTTAAATTTATCGTGATGGTTTTATTAAGATTTTTTTGCGCTTTGGCCTTAGGAACAAACCCTATAGCAATAAACAAACAACATAGTATGGCTATTATTTTTTTCATAACTAACGGGTTATAAAGTAAGTATTTTTTCTTTTCGTATAGGTAAATTCGAATGTCTCAGCCAATACCTCCATGACCATTTCGATATCTTCGTTATCAAATTGTGTATCTAATCTCATATTGCGTAAGGATTTGTCCTTTATAATAATCTTTTCTTCATAAGCTTCGTTCAATACTTCAACGACCTTCCAAAGAGGGGTATTATCACAGTCAAATGTTTTACTTCTATAATATTTATACAAATCATCAGTTTTCTTCTCAACCTTAATTACTGAATCTTGATTATAAATTCTGGCTTTCTCATTAGCGACCAAGCGAACGCTACTATTACCTTTATTGAGTTCGACAACACCCGTTTCAACAATGACCTCTGTATATTCTTGAAATGATTTTACATTAAATGAAGTACCTACAACCCTAATCTCGACATCGGCTTGTGTTTCTATAATAAAGGGTTTTTCCTTATCGGGTGTTATACTAAAGAAAGCCTCTCCTTCTAAAGCAACTCTTCGTTCCTTTTCAATAAACCGATCAGGCGCCTTTAACGTAGACTTTTTATTAAGTGTAATAACGCTTTCATCAGCTAAGCTTGTAATTTTTGTGGCTAAAGCTGATTCTATAGTTTGGATAACAGCCGTATCTACTTTTACCAAAATAGGCTCAGGTTTAAAAGGATTAATGTCACTTGTAAATACCCAGAACATACCCAGTATAAATAGAATAGAAGCGGCTACAGCCATAATCGTACGTCGATATGAGAGTTGTTGCCCCTTTTTCATACGAACCTCTAAACGCTTCCATGCCTGCTCTTCGTCTATATCAACCTCATTGACTAACTCTCTACTGTGCTCCCAAACTTTTGTAAATTGCTCATAATATGCTCTATTCTCATCACTTTCCGCTAACCATTGCGCCACCATTTCATTTTCAGACACAGTAGTCTCACCTAATAAATGATTTATTAGCAATTCATCTTTTATGTGAGTTGGTTTATTCATTAAAGGTGATTACTTAAATAGGTGATAAATGCAAATAAGCTTACGAGATAGTCCGCCAATTTTCCGCGTAGAAGCTTTAAGGCCTTGCCCATATGGTTCTCGACTGTTTTAGGTGAGATTGACAATCGCTCAGCGATTTCTTTATACTTGAGATCTTCAAACCGACTCATTTGAAAAACCGTACGACACTGTTCTGGAAGTTCACTCAGAGCCAATCTGAGTTTACCCTCTAGTTGCTTAAGCGACGCTTGGCGTTCTGATGTTTCGGATTGTTCGTTTTTCATGGTGTAGCTTAAATGTGTTTCATATTGTTGTTTAACTTTTGTATGTTTTATGGCATTCAGACTGTGATTATGTACTGCTTTATAGAGGTAAGCCTTTAACGAAGTTTGAATTTCAATGGTTTCTTTTTTTTCCCAAAGTTTTAGGAATACGTTTTGTACAATTCCCTCAGCCTTGGTCTGGTCATTTAGAATACTTAAAGCATAAACAAAGAGCGGTTTGAACAAACTCTTATAAGTGGCCTCATACGCGCGCACGTCTCCTTGCAAAAATGCTTCTGTCGTATTAGTATCCAAGGGTACGTACACGGGGCTAAGATAATTACTCTTTGTTTACACTTTAGTCTGGTGTGCAATTAATCCAGTTTTTTCACTTTTCCAGATCCAGAAATATCTACTGATATATTTGGATTCCCTCTATAGTAAACATGTCCGCTTCCAGTAATTTTTGCGTTTAAATTAGCTGTTGCCCATACCTGTGTTCTTCCAGATCCCGTTGTTTTTGTACTCACGTCCTCAGACTCCACATTTTCTAAAAGAATTCTACCACTACCACTAATCTTTGTATTCACGTTAACAGCAGTTCCTCCTTGAGCTTCTATTCTACCACTACCAGAAACATCGGCATCTATATTCCTCGTATCCACGTTTTGAATATCAATTTTACCGCTTCCGCTGACATCTAAGTTCAAATTATTACTCTTAAAATTGCCCTGTACGTAAATATCCCCGCTTCCGCTAACATTGCCACCCTCAAATTCTGGGCTATGAATAGTAAATTTTACTCTATCGTACTTTACTAAATACGTTCCAGTTCTAAATTTTAAACATAGCGTGGAACCACTTTTTTCGATATCCATCCGATCAATCACATTTTCTTGTGCCTCTACTTCCACGTAATAATCATTACTATATACATAATCGACATCTGCAGAAAAATCTAAGTTCACTTTTGAAAAATTTGAAATATTGAACGTTTCGCTTATAATAGGCCCCTTTCCTTTGATTCTATTTTTGGTACAGGAACTGAGTGCAAAAGCAGCGAATAGCGCTAGAATACTTAATTTAATTGTCGTTTTCATAATTTTTGTTTTTGTTTTGTAGTAATAAGACAATTGACTAGGAACATACCCCTAGTAGAATAATTAATTTTTCTACTTTTTTATAAATTTTGTACTGGCTCCGAAATATGAGGGCTCTTTGTTGTAATTTCATATTGCCCCTTTTTGGGGTGTAAATCTGAACCAAAGGAAATGAAACACGAATGGCGTAAAAAGGAAAAAGACATTTATTTACCCAAGAACAAACCCGAACAGCTTATTCTTCCCGCCTTTAAATACATTACCTTAAGCGGAGCAGGCAACCCAAACAGTTCTTTCTTTGCGGAATGCATAGGTGTGCTATACAGTATGGCCTATGCCATAAAAATGAGTATGAAGAAACTGGAAAAGAAGCCCGAAGGTTATGTTGATTGGACTGTTTATCCTTTGGAAGGTGTTTGGGATATTACTGAAAAAGCAAAAAAGAACTTCAGCGGCCAGATTAACAAAGACGATTTAGTTTTTACGCTCATGATAAGACAACCAGGCTTCGTTGATACACAGTTTTTTCATGAAATACTCTTACTAACTAAGAAAAGAAAACCACACAAGCTGTTGGATCATGTACAGCTGGAAACTATTAAAGACGGCCCTTGCATTCAAATGCTTCACATTGGAAGTTATGATGATGAGCCGTCTAGTTTTGAACAAATGGAAGTTTACGCTGCAGAGCAAAACTTAAAACGAATTTCTAAGGTTCATAGAGAGATCTATTTATCCGATTTTAGAAAAGTGCCCGTAGAAAAACTAAAAACGGTGCTCCGATTTCAGGTAACTCCTGCCTAGATTTACTCTATTTAAAACACGATACTCGCCGATACTCTTGCTCCAAAGATGAGATCATTTTGATGATCAAGTGCATAATTATATGTCCAAGATAGGTCTCCATCACGTGTTTCGCTATAGGCATTTCTTCTCCAGGTGATAGCAGGACCTGCAGCAATTTCCAAATTACGTGCTACCCTTACCCGCAGTGAATTAATCAAGGAAACGAAATGATCATCCCAGTCTGTAGAAAGTGTAGACATACTCTCGGCTTCAGGATTATAATACAATGATCGTGACAACCGTAGGTTCGTTCCTAACCCCCCACCAATTCCGAATTGTTTGTCGGCATCTGGGTTAAAACCTCCTTTAACGTAAGTATAAAACCTACGCACACCTGTTTTGAAGGCAATATTGACTGGAAAGATTTCACTGGTTGAAAATTCAATCGCTTTATAACCACCTTTTCTTACAATAGAGAGTAAACCAATCGGTATGCCTGACTCAATCTCATCTGCATAGTTAATAAAACCAATTTGAATGCCCGTCATTTTTTTGCGAGCCGTATTTACAAAACCGATCTGTCCGCCTTTGATATCTTTTACGGCGGTATTGAGAAAACCAATCTGCCCACCCTTGATAGTACCTACATTAGTATTCACAAAACCTATTTGTGTACCTTGTGAAACACCAGCTACTGTATTCACAAAGCCAACCTGCCCGCCTTTCATTTTAGTTGTACTGGTATTTAGGAAACCAACTTGCACCCCCTGAATTCCTCCAGCAGTTGTATTCAGGAAACCAACCTGTCCACCAGCCACTTTATCTGCAGCTGTATTCACAAAGCTGATCTGTCCACCTCTAAATTTTCCCAAGCTTGTATTGATAAAGCCAATCTGCGCACTTTGATGGTCATCCTTAGAAAGGTTCACGAATCCGATTAGCGGAATACTGGAGTTTCCTTCCGTCATATTATATGCTACGGTATACAATACACTTGATTTTTTTTCTTCTGGTTCCTGTGCTAAGACAAATGTGGAAATACCTAGCATTATAAGGGTTATAGATAGTTTTCGCATGATCAAAATTTTATTTTTGTACTTATAAGACAACTTGGTTAAGGTATACCCCTAGTGAAAAATCAAATTTTATGATTTAGAAAAGTCCTTTCTCAATAAATCAGACCCATTGATATCTTTACTGTGTTTATAACAAGTAGAATATGAAAAGGATTACTGTATTTTGTGGTTCCAGCTCAGGCACAGAAGCTAAGTTTGAAGAGGAAGCCCATACTCTTGGCGTACAACTTGCTAAGAGAAACATTGGTCTTGTCTATGGCGGGGCTAAGATCGGCCTTATGGGTACCGTAGCCAATGGCGCCTTATCTGCTGGAGGGGAGGTCATAGGTGTAATCCCCACATTCTTAAGAAAAAAAGAAGTAGTTCATGAGGAGCTCTCTAATCTAATTATAGTAGAAAGCATGCATGAACGTAAAATGAAAATGCATGAAGCATGTGATGGTTTCATTGCACTACCGGGTGGATTTGGAACATTGGAAGAACTCCTAGAGATCCTCACTTGGGCTCAGCTAGGTCGTCATAAAAAACCGATTGGCATTCTAAATACAAATAATTATTATGATACCCTGTTACGTTTTATGCATGAGATGATCGAGAAGCAATTTTTACGACCTGTGAATTTGAAGTTATTTATAGTTAGTAATACTATAGATGACTTACTTGAAAAAATGAAGCATTACCAAGCCCCTCCTCTTCCTAGATGGATGAAGAATGACCAAGTTTAATGCTAAGGTTTATTACCAAAGTAAAGTCCTCCATTCATCATACTATATAACCACTTATCATTTCGTCGAATTTATCAAGGCCTAAAACGCAATAGATTTAAGAATACTCGTCTTTATAGACGAAGAAGCGTGTGAAAGGCTATACATGAGTTTGGAATCAGAAAATAGAATAAAACTGAAGGAGTTCTTTGGGGATGAGTATCGTTCGCTGAAACTATACGTTAAATCTAGGATCCAAGATACGGCGAATAGAGATGCAGAAGATATTATTCAAGATGTAGCCTTAAAATTGTTCTCTGGGGCAGATCGATATGCTCCTATAAATAATGTCGCGGGTTTTGTATATAAATCGATACGAAATAGCATTATAGATATCATGCGTAGTCCGAAACAAACACAACCTATCGAGGTTAGTCGTGAATTTTCAGACTTAGCCGATATGCTAAATAGTACAACAGATTATCAATCCTCGGAAAAGACCATCGCGCTTCTTAAAAAAAGTATTCACGAGCTTAAGCCTGAATATCGATACATCATTATCGCTGTTGACTTTAAAGGACTCTCGTATAGAGAAATTTCGCACAACACTGGTGTACCTCAGGGAACCTTAATGTCTCGGCGGCATAGAGCTCTTGGCATCTTGTACAAAAAAATTAAAGAAAAAAGTAATAAAATTTAAACATCATGAAAAGTTATTTTACGCACAAATTCAGAGAAAAATCACCCCTCCAAATTGCAGGCATTATCATATTCGGTGCCATTGCCATAGGCGGCTTAGCTATATTATTTGGCTTTATCCTTATGTGGTTATGGAATTGGCTTATGCCTACCTTATTTGGGCTAAGCACCGTAACGTATTGGCAAGCCGTTGGCCTATTTATTCTCTTTAAACTACTTCTTGGCGGTTGTGGAGGAAGTCGCGGAAGTAGTAAAAATTCCGCTAAAGAAATGAAGTGCGATAATGAAAAAAAATCAAGAAGTGATTTCTCCAAATGGGAATATTATGATGAATTTTGGAAAGAAGAAGGGGATGCGCTTTATAAAAATTATATCGAAAGAAAATCAAGACCTGTTAAATTAAATGAATCAACCGAGACTGAACAACCAAGCGAATAATACTCTCCTTTACCATGGAATTATTAATATTTAAAACAAACTTAAAGACACGGAAGAAGGTACGTCACATTAAATCTATATTAAACAGACACCCGAATATTATTGACTGGACTGTAGATCAAGAAGATATCGATAATGTGATGCGCATTGAAACTATAGGTTCTATCGATGAAACCGATATTATAAATCTAATGAAGCCACATGGTGTTTTCTGCGAAGAACTTCCTGACTAGAATGTATTGATTATGAATAGGGCAATTAAATTTTGGAATAAAAAATCCATAACGTTTGATGAGAATATCAGGCAACTAGAAAGTACGTATCAAGAAATAATGATGCATACGAGCAAACACCTTAAATCTACGGATACCGTTCTGGATATTGGATGTGCAACAGGAAGAACAGCTCTTGACCTCTCGAATAAGGTAAAACAAATTACCGCAATTGACATTTCGGATAAAATGATTGCTATAGCAAAAGAACGAAATGCAATTAGAAAGAAAAAAAATATTAGGTTTCAAAGAGCAACGGTTTATGATGTTCAAGGCCATGAAGAGCAATTCGACCTTGTTCTTACTTTTAATATGTTACATCTTTTAGATGATGTTTCCGAAGCGGTAGATCGTATTCATGATCTCTTGAAACCTGGTGGCCTTTTAATATCATCGACCCCTTGTAAGACCGAACACATTAGCTTGAACAACTTATTTCTGTCTACACTAGGCATAAGTGGTTTTGTTCCGCACCTGAAATTCTCACAACCTGCAGAATTAAAGGACTTAGTTATTACCGCAGGTTTTGACATTATCAATGTACACTCTTTTAAAAGTTCTACGCCAAATTATTTCATGGTTGCTAAGAAAAGAAAGTAGGTAAATAGTTCGAACAACTGCTTAAATTAGCATCTACAAACATGAAGAAGCAGCGTATACTTCTCCTGCATGGAGCACTAGGCAGTAAAAAACAACTTGACCCAATCAAAGATTTACTTCAAGACGAGTATAATGTCTACCATATCGATTTTGAAGGACATGGTTTAAGAGCATCGGATAAAGAGTATTCAATTGGACTCTTTACGCAGAATGTATTGGATTTCTTGGATGAGATGAATATAGAAAAAATAGATGTGTTTGGCTATAGTATGGGCGGCTATGTTGCACTGAATACTGCCTTACAAGCACCGGAACGAGTCAATAACATTGTAACGCTAGGAACTAAATTTGATTGGAGTATTGAATCTGCCCAACGTGAGATAAAGATGCTACAACCTGATATCATAGAATTGAAGGTTCCTCATTTTGCTCAAAAACTTAAGGAGGAACATAGTTCACAAGACTGGAAAGAAGTTATGCATAAAACAGCGCGAATGATGTTAACCATGGCTGAAGGACATAAACTGAAACAAGAAGACATCGAAGCCATTACGCATAAGGTAACCATAGGGATTGGAGATTCAGACAAAATGGTAAGCCTTGAAGAATCTAGACATATAGCATCTATTTTACAAGGTGGTTCTTTGAACGTTTTAAAACAAGTTGAACACCCTATCGATAAAATTGAACCAAGTTTGGTGGCGGACTATATCAAAACATTTATCTGAACACATAATGAACGAGTTCATTCACTTCCTTAACAAGCATGTCCCTTTGGAAGACAAGGAGATCGCTCTAATACGAGAGCTTATTCCCATTAGAATGGTAAAAAAGGATACCCTTTTACTGGAGGAGGGTAAAGTATCTAAAGAATTCTATTTTATCCTTACGGGAAGTGCTCGTCTTTTCTACCTCAATGATACTGTTGAGAAAACTGCTTTTTTTTACTTCGAATCACAATTTGTAAGTTCATATGAAAGCTTCACGAAACAGTCACCAGCCAAACATAACCTACAAACCTGTGAAGATTCAACACTCGCGGTGATCAGTACGGAAACAGCACACCAACTATTAAATGCGTTTCCCAAGTTTGAATCGCTCGCTCGAATTATGATGGAAGAAGAACTTATTATCTATCAAGATATTATTTCATCCTTCATCACCATGAATGCCGAACAGCGTTATTTGAATCTACTCAATTCAAACCCTCTAATTCTACAACGTATTCCTCAGCATCAACTAGCTACATATCTTGGTGTTAGTCCAGAAACCTTGAGTAGAATAAGAAAACGAATTGCTTTAAGATCGACTTCTTGACGATCGTCAATGGATCAGACTAGTGTACATTCTTTACTTTGTAGTTACAAATACATAAGTAAAGATGAAAAAAACATATCTTCTACTAACGATCATTGGAACAGTATTACCAAACATATTTGTACTTAAAGAGTCTCTTAGCTCTGGAAACTACCTGCTTTATAGAGACCCTATAGCTACGTTTCACGGCATGTTTGCCAATAATATTTCATCTGCCTTCATGCTTGATTTACTGTTTATTGTCTGTCTATTCCTAGTATGGTCCTATTACGAAGGAAAAAAGTATAAGATAAAAAACACACCGCTTATATGGGTATACACTTTTGCATTCGGCATTGCTGGTGGGCTCCCTTTGTTTCTTTATCTAAGAGAACAAAAAAGACAAGCATAAGATTCAGCGGTTCAAATAAAACAATATAGGATTACTTTCGTAAGTCTTAATGCACAATGACTATGAAAGACATGCTAAAAAAAGAACTCCTTACTTATAACCCTAGTTTTACAGAAGAGGAACTCGAACACGGTCTTAACATATTTGAGTTGAAGTCATTCCAAGCAAAGGATACGATACTTGAAGAAGGTGAGGTATCTGAGTATCTATACTTTGCAAAGGATTCCATTTCTCGTTGCTACTACCTAGATCAACATGGTCAGGAACAAACACTTTGGATGAAACCAGAACAAACCTTTATAACAGAATATAAAAGCTTTGTGTCAGAAGCCCCCTCTGAATTTTTCTTGCAATTCTACGAGAATACAGAAGTCTACCGTGTAAAGCGCAAAGAACTACTTACCCTATATAAGAATTCTAATAATTGGGCATTGTTTGGTTTACATCTAACAGAACGACTACACATTACCCTTATTGATGTATTTGTTAATCTATTAGCTAATGATGCTACAAAAAACTATCAGTATATCGAGTATATGTTTCCTAGATTCATACAAGTGGCTCCGCTAAAAGATATTGCCTCTATGCTACAAGTAACGCCGGTTACATTATCACGGATTCGCGGAGGAACACAGACAAAGAACTAATTTCTTAACATATGTAAAGTGACCTTTACACATTGCGTATTTTCTTTGTTTTTTAAAGAAAATATGAAAAACATTATCACATTACTATTTATTATGACATTCATTTCAACGTCCGCTCAAGACGGGAAAGCCACAACCCAAAAAAAAACATTTAGCCGATCAACTCGTATTCAAACCATCATTGATGCTCAACCAGAAACCATATGGGCACTATTAACCGACGCCGCTCACTATCCTAGCTGGAATAGTACGATCATTTCAATAGATGGCACCATTGCTAAGGGTGAAAAAATAAAATTAAAAAGTACGTTAGACTCATCACGTACCTTCAACCTCAAGGTTAAGGAAATGCAGAAACATGAAAAGCTTATTTGGGGCGATGCGATGGGTAAGAGAATCTATACGCTAACAAAAGTAAAAAACGGGACCCTCTTTTCTATGAAAGAAAAAATTGGTGGTCCCTTGTTCCCACTATTTGCCAAAAAAATACCTCCATTCGATGCATCGTTCGAGCAATTTACCGCAGACTTAAAAAAAGCCGCCGAAAGAAAATAAACAGCCTTTATGAATTATAAAAAATTAATAGGAACCCAAGACAAGCCGTTAACGCTAAAAACTCCTCCCCTATCCTCGGAGTATACCATGCATGTCGCTGAAAAAGATGGACAAGAAATACTAGTATGTACAGTTGGTAAAACGGTCTTACACTATGATATTCGTTGTATAGCTGATCTACATAAAATGCTTAAAAAGCATGGTGATTGGATGTTATTAGGGAGCAAGGATGAAAAAGTAGCAACAAAACCAGATACCATTGAAGACTGGGGACGCTCTACAAAAAATCCAATCGGCGGTTGGTATGGACTAAAGAAAAATTTTCGAGGTCGTTTTGGCATGTATATTCCACCTTTACTAGAACACCTCGGTCTTGCCGAAGTAGAGCACGAAAAACGGAATAATAAGATGCGTGCAATATAAATGATTACATACCCAACTTTAGGCATTCTCTTACCAAATCCTGAATGCCCTTACGATCAATATCACTTACCGATGATACTTTATAAGTCCTAGCCTTAACACCTGTTCCTTGTAACAAACCCTTCGGATCATTAAGCAGAGCGCCTTCCATAAACAGTAATGTTATATGCGCTTTGGCTACCCGAAAACCACAAATATTTTTATTGTTGTAAAAAGCAATACTACTCCATTTAATAGCTTCTTGCATTTTTTTATCGGCAGATAGAACTGCTTCCCGTATGGCCAGTACGATTTCTTTCTGAAAGTCGCTCAGCCCATCTACGTAAACCCTTATTTCCTTGTTATTCATTGCTATCATAAGATTCCCTTTTATAGTTGTACATAATATTGGATACCAAACCTAAAACACCGCCAATTATCAAATGTGCAATGGTGTTCATCAAGAAAATGGTATTAAACTCTACAGTCCAGATGCTTCGCACAACTAAACCTGTTGGTATAAACATGATACTCGATAGTATGACTCCAAAAAGAAAAGCACTCGATTTACTATTATGAACACGTGCATAAAAAGGAAATAAATACATGAAACCAACTGCAAAAATCAAATGGTTTAACATGAGTCCTCCGTAATTAATTTCCTCCCTTCTAAACGAAACGTAGTTTGCGGCATCTGTAGAGGCATACCATATTGTGGTTAAAATATTGCTTAGTACAAAAAGTAAAATCGTCAGTAGAATGGATTTTTTTAGATTCATTTTCCTATTTCCGTACAAATTTATTTTGAAGCCACTTTGTAAAATTGACATTTTGTGCCATTCTTTGCAATATGTATTTCTCCTCGGCGCTAGTACAAGATTTAATGAATTACGCGACACTAAGACAACAAGACGCTAAAGCTCTTTTAGAGAAATACGGGCATCTCTTAAATCAAAAACACATCGACTATAAAACCACATCAGCTCTTTTAAACAATTTTGGTAGAACGTTACAAGATGATAATTTAGGCCTCCATATAGGGGAACGCATTTCTCTAAAGGTGACAGCCTATGTAAATAGTATCATGCAATATAGTGAAACACTTGAAGATGCTTTTGACAATGGTGTTAGGTATTCGAAGCAAATCAGTGATGCACTTGCATCTACTTTAATAAAGAATAAAAATAATTATGCGCTCGTTTTCGAAGAGAATCCAAATTGGAAGGTCTATTCATCATATGCAAAAAAGCAAATACTAGATCTAACATTGTTATCTGCTTTAAAGTCAATAACGACCTATACGAATCAGAAGTACTTTCCTATCTATATAGGGTTTAAGTATTCGAAACCAAGAAATCTTAATGAATATTTCAGGCTATTTAATTGTAGTCTGAAATTCAATCACCCCACAAATGAAATTGTTTTTGAACAAAAGATCTTTAAAAAATACGTAAAAAAAACAGACGCTGGTCTGCTTGAAAACCTTATAAAAAAAATAAAAGTTGAGATCGATTCTTTATCGCAAGAGCATGAAGTAATCCATGAGCTTAAAAAGTGTATTCTTAAACATAAACCTGAACGTATTTCTATAAATCAAGCCGCAGAAGAAATGCTACTGTCTAAACGAACCTTGCAGCGAAGACTAAAAGAGTTGAACACCAACTATAAAAAAATAGAATTTGAGTTGCTGTTGAAACTATCTAAAACTTATCTGGAAGAAAATGAAAAGTCTATAGAGGAAATTTGTTATCTGTTAGGTTTTTCTGAAAGTAGTACATTCATCAGGTTTTTTAAATCACAGACTTTGCAAACCCCACTCGAGTATAGGAAGAAATGTTATCAAAATAATTAGGCAACCATTTAGTTGCATTTATAATTTTTATCTTATCTTCGTCCTATTATAAAATATTAATTATGCAAGACTTTATTAAAAAGGAGATCACGTTTGCCAAGGATATTGATACCGTATGGAATGCAATAAGCAAACAAGAAGAAATCAATGAGTGGTTTGTAAACGCCGATTTTAAAGCGGAACCAGGCTATGAATATACTTTCACCAGTAAAGGAGAAGATTGTTCTCAAATAAATGGGGTAGTCAAAAAAGCGAGCCCCTATCATCTTTCCTATACTTGGGTTGTACAAAATACATCCGTAGAAACCCTCGTGGATTGGAAGCTTGAAAAAGTAACGGAGGGCACAAAGCTTATAATAGAACATACAGGTATCTCTAAATATGAAGAATCTATGGCCATACAATTATTCGAAGGATTTAGTAAAGGTTGGATTAAATGTGTTACCGATTTGACAAGCTATCTTAGCAACTAATTCATGAACAAAAAAGTATCTAAACTTTTTAAGGCGCTGTCGGACCCATCACGCATGAAAATTTTTCATTCACTTGTAATGGTTTCGACTGCGCTTTCTATTACACAGATCTGTACTGATTTTGAAATGAGCCGGCAAGGCGTTACAAAACATATCAAGATTTTAGAGGAGGCTCAACTCATCAAAATTTCAAACAAAGGGCGTGAACGTTTTTGTACGGCGAACCCTGTAGCGCTTAAAGAAGTAAAAAAATGGCTCGCCTTCTACGATAAATTTTGGGATGACTCTCTATCTAAATTATCAGATTATTTAGATAAAAAATAAGATGAAACCAATTTAAATTTTCTTACAATTCCTCGACTAAAAGACAGTTACAGACAGCATCGCTTAGTACAATGTTTTTATTACCACTGTACGATACCGTTACACTTTTATCAAACGGTTCGATCTGATTTATGGTAATGTCTGTGCCTAATGGTAAGGATTTCTTATTTAGAAAAAGTAAGAAATCTGTTGAACTATTCTTTAAAGCTCGGAGCCTTACTTGTTTACCCGGTGATACTTTGGATAAAGCTTTGTAATTCGGTTTAACATAATTTCCATGCTTATCTGGAATGGGAGACCCATGCGGATCAGTGACTGGAAATCCTAGCAACTCATCCATTCGGTCAAAAAATATTTGTGAACCCACATGCTCTAATTCTTCTGCAATTTCATGCACTTCCTCCCAACCGAAATGCATAATTTGGGTTAAGAACATTTCAGACAACCTATGCTTTCTTACTATAATAGCTGCTAATCGTAATCCTTTTTCTGTAAGCTCCAATGGCTTATACTTTTCATACTTTACCCAACCTTTGGCCTGCAATCTTTTTACCATTCCATTGGCCGTTGGCTTACTAACTTGTACTTCGGTACCCAAGTCAGATAGTGAAATGTGCTGGCTTTTCTGATGTAAGTAATAGAGTGCTTTAAGGTAATTCTCGATAGTTTGAGTGGGCATATCCTAAGCTTTATCCAAAAATAGAAAAATATATCGGAATAATTTTGTTAGCACATACTAACAATATAGTTTTGCAAAACGAATTTCGTCGTTATGAAATACTTCTTTACTATAATTTTTACTATAACTCTGCTATCTATAAAAGATATCAAAGCCCAGCAAGGATCCATTCAAGGAACGATAAAGCTTCAAGGTGAAAACGTAGAGTTTGCTTCTATTCGAGTTGCGAATAGCCACATGGGTACTAAATCGAACGCTCAAGGCAAATATGTACTGAATAACATCCCATTTGGCACTTATAAAATAATCGCCTCTTTCGTAGGGTTTGAAAAGGTAGAACAGGAGATCACGTTGAACAAAGACAAGCCCCTTGCTCATGTAGATTTTGACTTAAATAAGAAAATACTCCTCTTAGAAAAGCTGGTGATTACGGGAACCAAAACTTTTAAAAGACAAACAAATTCTCCTGTTATAGTAAACGTTGTTGATGGTAAAACGATGGATAATGTACAAGCTTGTAATTTATCGGAAGGCTTAAAATTTCAACCAGGTTTGCGCGTTGAAACCGATTGTCAAACCTGTAATTATACACAACTTAGAATGAATGGACTGGCTGGAGGCTATTCTCAAATTCTGATTAACGGCCGACCAATTTTTAGTCCATTAACGGGTTTATATGGTATGGAACAACTACCGGTAAATATGATAGACCGAATCGAAATCGTGCGTGGAGGAGGTTCGTCGTTATATGGGTCTAGTGCAATTGGTGGCACAGTTAATGTATTAACTAAGATTCCGAAGAAGAATAGTTATGAACTTAACTACACCTACCAAAACATCAACGGCGGTGCCCATGACAATATCATAAGTGGAAATGCCACTTTGGTTTCTAAAAGTAAAAAATCTGGAGCTTCTTTTTTCGTAAATCAACGAGAACGTACAGCCTATGACCATAACGGTGATAATTTTTCTGAGATTCCCTTAGTTAATAACAAAGCACTAGGAACAAACTTATTCTTTCTCCCAAAAAAGAATCAGAAATTAGAATTGAGCCTGAGTTATATGAATGAATATCGTTTTGGAGGTGAAATAGTACCAGAAAAACCAGCATACTTGGCTCAACAGTCGGAAGAACGCACTCATAATGTTTGGATGGGTAGTGCTGACTATCAAATCAATTCTAGAGATCATAAAACATCGGTTATCTCGTATCTAGCCTGGCAAAACACAGATCGACAACACTATACTGGTATTATTCCAGATGATATTGATGAGTATCAAAATCATATCGAAAACCCACCATACGGCATATCAGATGTAAGTACCTATAATGTAGGAATTCAAGTAAATCATAAACTGGATCATTTTCTAAATGGGCAGAATACCTTGACCATTGGTACTGAGTACCTCTACGATGATGTATTGGATAAAATACCTGCCTATCGATATCTTATTGACCAAACAACGAAAGATTTTGGGGCTTTTGTGCAAAGTGACTGGGCTATTCTGCCGCAATTAACCTTGCTTACCGGTGTAAGAATGGATCAACACAACTTAGTAGATCAAACCATACTCAGTCCAAGGGCATCTTTGCTTTATAAATATAAACGCAATACACAATTTCGTATAAACTATGGCGCTGGTTTTAGAGCGCCCCAGGCCTTTGATACAGATTTACATATTGCCTTTGCAGGTGGTGGGATCTCTCGCGTCTCATTATCACCTGATTTAAAACCAGAGCGATCTCAAAGTATTAGTACGAGCATCAATTTTGATAAACCAACGGAACATTTTGTATTTGGGTTTACGATTGAAGGTTTCTATAATAGACTTCAAAAGGCATTTTTCTTGCAACCAGTTGGTCAGGATAATTATGGAGAATTGTTTGAAAAACAAAATGGTCAAGGTGCTACCGTTCAAGGTGGCATTCTAGAACTTCGTGCCAACTATGACCGGAAGTATCAAATTGAAGCCGGTTTCACAATTCAGTCTAGCCGATTCGATGAGGCCGTGCAGTACATTGACGGTTTACCAGGCATTAAAGATTTTGTTAGAACACCAAATGAATATGGATTTGCCAATGTATCCTTCACACCAAACAAAAGAATCAATGCAAACGTAAATTATGTTTATACGGGACCTATGCAAGTACCTCACTTTGCTGGTGCTCCTAATCAGACTATTGATGAGATTATTACGTCACAATCTTTTTCTGAGTTAAGCGCTAAAATAGGTTATACGTTTCCGTTTAAAAATATCGGTTCTAATCTGGAATTTTATACTGGCATTAAGAATGTTCTTAATGCTTACCAGAAGACATTTGATATTGGAAAGAATCGAGATAGCAATTTTATCTACGGACCAGCAATGCCTAGAACCATTTTCGTTGGAATTAAACTTTTGAGTAACTAGGCGATTAAAACATCTCCGGTCATTTCCTCAGGAATTTCAATTCCCATATAGCTTAAAATACTAGGAGCAATATCACCCAGTTTACCTGGCTTTATCGTTGCATTCTTTTCATTAGTAATAAAAAATAGCGGCACTGGATTCATAGTATGTGCTGTATTAGGTGAGCCATCTTCATTGCGCAGGCAATCACTATTACCATGATCTGCAGTTAAGAAAATTGCATACCCACTCTCCAGCGCTGCGGGAACCAGTTTGCTTACACAGGTATCCACAGTTTCGGCTGCTTTCATAGCAGCTTCCCAAACTCCTGTATGGCCAACCATATCTGTATTCGCAAAATTGAGACAAATAAAATCTGTTTCTCCTGATTTAATTTCTGGGAGTAAGGCATCGGTTAAATCAAAAGCGCTCATTTCAGGTTTTAAATCATATGTGGGTACATCCTTGGGGGAAGCTTTTAAAATTCTCTTCTCTCCCTTAAAAGTAGTTTCTCTCCCACCCGAGAAGAAAAAAGTTACATGCGGATATTTTTCAGTTTCGGCAATGCGGATTTGCTTTTTATTATTCTGCTCTAAAACCTCTCCCAACGTATTCACTAAGTCCGTACTTTCAAAAAGAACATGTACACCTTCAAATGATTTATCATAGGGGGTCATTGTAACATAACGTAAGTTCATTTTTTGCATATCGTACTCTAGCATATCCCTTTGTGTCAGTACCTCAGTAATCTCTCTACATCGATCTGTACGAAAATTAAAACACAGCACAGCATCTCCATCTTGTATAAGCGCCTTTGGATTGTTATTCTGGTCAACAATTGTAATAGGTTTAATAAACTCATCAGTCACACCATTTGCATAGGATTGCTTTATTGCATTCAACACATCTGTACTTTGTGTTCCATTGCCTTTTACTAAATTATCATAAGCCAGTTTAACTCGTTCCCAGCGTTTATCTCTATCCATCCCATAAAAACGTCCTGTTACAGAAGCGATTTCTCCTACGGAACATTCCAAATGTTTTATTAACGATTCCATGTACTTCAGACCACTTTCTGGGTCCGTATCGCGTCCATCAGTAAATGCATGTATAAACAACTTGTTAATTTCTTCTTTATGACATACATCACAAATTGCTTTAATATGTTCGATATGCGAATGCACCCCCCCCTCACTTACCAAGCCAATTAGGTGCAAAGCCTTATCATTTGTTTTGACATAATTTAATGTGTTCAGGAGGACTTCATTTTTTTGAAATGCCCCTTCTTCAATAGAAACATTAATTCGCTCTAACTCTTGATACACGATACGTCCAGCGCCAATATTAAGATGGCCAACTTCACTATTTCCCATTTGGCCTTGTGGCAATCCTACTTGTTTTCCATAGGTTACCAACTCAGTATTCGGATATTTACTATAAAGAGAATCAACAAAAGGAGTATTGGCATTTTTAATAGCATCTGTGTCGGAAACCTGTCCATGTCCCCAGCCATCCATTATTATAAGCAACGCTTTTTTCTGCATAGAATATGCAAAATTAGCGCCTAAATGTTATTACTTTTGAAAGAAGTCCCTTTAGTTTATTTTGGAAAAGTTACTTATTATGGTCTTGCTGATGTTTTGTGCGTTGAGTACCAATGCAAAAGGTGATAAATACATCAGCTCGGTTGAGAAAGGGCTATCTAAAGGTGATGTAAAATCAATTTCTCAGGTTTTTGACAAAACAATCGACATTACTTTCTCTGAGGATAAAGCAATTACATATAGTAAGGCTGAGGCAGGTGTAATTCTAAAAAAATTCTTTGCTAAAAGTATGGCCAAGGATTTCGTTTTGCAACATAGAGGAAAAAGTATCACGAATAATACACTATACGCAATTGGCATCTTATACACTAATGCTGCCGACTATCGCGTATATATGTTTTTTCTTCCTAAAGGAAAAAAGTACGCACTGAAAGAGTTACGTTTTGAGAGAGTATAATTTTTCAAAATATGTTCGCTCCTTATTCATATCTAGATGAGGATGAAGAGCTTCAAGATGATTGATTTTATCCAATTGTGTTTTGATAAAAGCTTGAGCAGATATACTTTCCTTATTTTTTAGTCTATGTTGAGTTGCTAATCGAATCTTATAAATTTCTTCAAGGAGCGGTAATGCTTCAGGATTAATAAAGTTCTCTGATAAAAAGCTCCAGACATAATCCGTTGCCTGTTGGGTTGGATGTACTAGATCCTTCTCAAAAAAGCGATAATCACGTAATACATCCATAACAATCTCATAAGATGGAAAGTAGACCGTGCTCTCTTCCTGAGAAATCTCATGAATCGCCTCAATTAAGCGAGCTTTACTTCTATTGTTCTCTACAAGTCCCTCCTTAGAGTGTCTAACAGGGCTTACGGTGAACACAATTCGCACATTTTTGTTCAGTGCTTTTAAATTTGTGACGACTTCTTTCAGAGAAGAATATATTTCATCAATCCCCAATAAACGTTTTTCAAAAAAATGAGATGGAGCCTTCAAATTATTTGCTACAATTTTTTCTAACTCCTTATGCCAATAAACCCAAGCTGTACCCAAAGTGATGAACGCGATGTCCGTTTGTTTTAAGTAGGCATGCTGTATTTTATTGAGTGCTTCGAGTTTTTCCTTTAAAACTTCCCAATCAGGTTCAGAAAAACTGGAATGATGATCCCAGGAACTGAAGAGGCCCTCATGCTCATAAAAAGTTGAACGCTCATATGTTTTTTGTTGAATAATGTGCTGTATACTATTAGAAATACTTACTGCGTTATAGAGAATACCACAGGGGTTCTGTTGTGTTCGAAACTTACGTTCCACGAAATACCGTGAAATACTCTCGGCAAAACAAGATCCTATAAAGAAAAGCTGATGTTGATGTTCTAGTTTAAAACTAGCCTTAAAATTGGGGTTCGATAATAGCAATTTCATACTAAGAAGGAATGATTAAAGAACGACCATCGTAACGAATTAAGTTATTATGCAGATCGATTTGACAACAATAGCGCAAATCACTCTCTAAACCATACTTAGCGAGTCTATAAAAATGAGACCCCTGTTTTAGAAATCCAAATAAGTCACTTTCAGCGTTCTTGTACAATTCATGCGCCCCAATCATAGAGTCACAATTGGTATGAACATGATCACCCAATCCTTTAAAAACTGCACCTGCGAAAAGCGTGTCCTCAAGATTAAATCGATCTTTCCAAGATGCGCAAGCCAGCAGAACATCTCTTTCTTGAGATTTAATGTAATCTACCGTAGCAGATAGATTAAGAAAAGCACCTGAAAGAATTTCTGGTGCGCCTTTAACTTTATGAAGCAGACGTGTACCGTTGGTGGTGGTCAGTACCAAGGTTTTTCCATTTACGAAATCTCCAGGATATGCAGAGGGTGAATTTCCATATTGTAAACCTGCTACAACTTTCCCATTTCGTTCTCCTGCCGTTATACTATTTGGAATTTCCTGACCTAATCGGATACACTCTTCGATATTATCTACTGGTATAATCTCCTTAGCACCATTATCCATAGCCGCAGCGATTGTTGATGTAGCCCTAAAAATATCAATAATTACAACAAGTCTTTCCGAAAAGTCGAAAAGCGGTAATAGGGCTGGCGAAAAACAACAACTAACATCAATTTTTTTCATACTTCGTAATAATTGTATTTAGAAAATAAAAAATGCAATAACTGAGGCTAGGGAGCCTAATATAACACCTAAGGTCAATTGTTGGTTCGTATGTGCATTTAGATTCTTTCTTGAGAAAAATACGAGACCAAGTACAATACCAGCAAAAATAAGCAAACCAATATCTTGAAAACCAGTACTGATATTTAACAGGAGTGCATATACGAATACAGTAGATATTGCCGCTAAATGCAGGCTGATCTTATTAAAGATTGTAATCAGGAAACTAAAGACCATACTTATAAAACTGGCCAGTAAAAATATTTTAATCCATGCGGAAGCCCCCAAATTGAGATGAAAGATCCAAAATACCCAAAAGTAAAAGCTCATACAAGCTATTAATGGGATATAACGCTCTTTCGTTGTCTTCATCTCCAATGATTGTATAAACTTTAATCGCCACAATAAAAAAACGACTACTAATGGCATGAATAGTGTACTATAGGCGGTGATCAAAAACCATTGTAATTCATTGCCTTTAGGAATATTGAATATTGGATTTGTACTTACAAATAATATGTACGCCATACACATAGTCGTAAGAAAAATTGGATGAAAAAGAACACTAATAAACTTAGAGAATGACTTCATATTGAACGGCAAAAGTAAACTGCCGATACGAATATCTAACGCAAAACAAGCTCTATATCGCTACATTGGTAGGTCAGGCTATCATTACCTCGTGCTAAAATGTTACTAAAGCGAATGGTATCACCTCGGTGCGCCTGCGCCTTAAAAAGTTTTTTCCAATTAAAGTTGATGGTATTACTCTTAAATGTACCATATGAATAATCCGTATGTACAATTGGCAAGCCAGCTGAATCCTGATACAAACCTGTTTCTGCATAAATCATATCAAAACGAACAATTTCATAAAGGCTATCTAACGAATCTTTCGCACAAAAAGGTTGCTCCATATATTTCAAGAACTGTTCTGCTGTGAGCATAATGTTTCCTGATTGTTTACATGCAAAAAATGTCTCCAGCTTCTGTTTTTTCTTTGCTTTTTCTTGAGGAGTAAAAGCGGATAAAGATAAAAAACCTAAAAGTGCTAATATGACTATTATATAAACTCGCATGACTTAGAGACTTCTAAAGTACAGAAAAATGAAATACAATAAATAGGTTTTACCAAATGTTTTGAGAAGAGATGCTTATCCTAGACTATTAATACTTTCCTTTAAAAGCTTAATTTTTTCTTCAGCATCAGCCTTCTTTTTTCGTTCCACTTCTACAATCTCAGGTTTAGCATTTTGCACAAAACGTTCATTTCCTAGTTTTTTCATTACCGAATTTAAGAAACCTTGAGCTTGATCTAGATCTTTTTTCAACTGCGCTAGTTGAGCACTTGTATCAATTTCTACATCAGCCGTGATGGTCCCTTGAATATCTTTTACAACGAAATTAATCCCATTTACATCTTCATGAACGTAGTGTACTTCACGGGCATTAACCTGGCCTTTCAGCAGCTGCTCAAAAGCTTTGAGCTTATCCTTTTTATTTTCAGCAAAGTAGATCTCAATATCCTCTGCAAACTTTAATTTGTTCTTTACACGTGCGTCTCTTATTTGAGAAATAATAGCTTGTAGCAAAGCACCTTGTTCAATAATTTTATGATCTGCAGGAAGGGCATCGGGCAATATGCTTGTCATTACATCCTCACCATCAGCACGATCACTAAGTTTATGATAGATCTCTTCCGTAACAAATGGCATAAAGGGATGTAATAATTTTAGCAACTCCTCAAAGAAAGACTTCGCTTGTGCTAAGGTTTCTTCTTGAATTGTTCCTTCAAAAGGAGGTTTAATAAATTCAAGGTACCAACTGCAATAGTCATTCCATATCAAGGAATAAATTTTCTTCAGCGCCTCACTTAGTTTGAACTGAGCTAGATCTTTTTCTACATCTGCCTTAACTGCTTGTAGATTATTTTCAAACCATGCATTAGCAAATACAACTTTATCAGGATTACCTGTTCCCACTTTCTCCTCAAACATATTGATGAGTTTAAGTGCATTCCAGATTTTATTACTAAAGTTTCTCCCTTGCTCTATACCACTTTCATCAAATAGTAGGTCATTCCCTGCGGGTGAGGCAATCATTACACCAAACCTCACGGCATCTGCTCCATGATCTTCAATCAATTTTAATAGATCTGGAGAATTCCCAAGCTGCTTGCTCATTTTACGACCTTTCTCATCACGTACAATTCCAGTAAAATAAACCTGCTTGAATGGAATTTGTTTTTTGTATTCCATACCAGCCATTATCATACGTGCTACCCAAAAGAAAATAATCTCTGGTGCCGTAACCAAAGTTGCCGTTGGATAATAGTAATCTAATTCTGTATTCTGCTCTTTGTTTTCGTTCCAATTGAATACCTCCAATGGCCATAGCCAAGAAGAAAACCAAGTATCTAGTACATCTTCATCTTGATGTACTTTGTCCAGCGTAAGTGAAGGTGTTTTTTCCTTTAGAATTTCATAAGCTTCCTCTTTGCTTTTCGCAACTACATGATTACCAGCACCATCGTAATAGGCCGGAATACGATGCCCCCACCATAATTGTCTACTAATGCACCAGTCCTTGATATTACTCATCCAATGTTTGTAGGTATTTTTAAACTTGGCAGGATAGAACTTTATGTCATCATTCATAACAACCTCTAAGGCAGGCTGAGCCATTTGCTCCATATCACACCACCATTGCATACTTAAACGGGGTTCTATAACGGCATCAGTTCGTTCACTAAACCCGACCTGATTCTGATAGTCCTCAACTTTCGAAACAAATCCTTTTTCTTTTAAGTCTTCTACAATTTGTTTGCGTACATCAAAACGATCCATCCCTATGTAGAGCTGTGCAGCTTCGCTCATGGTTCCATCTTCATTCAAGGTATCAATTACCTCAAGATTATGTTTCTGACCAATATTAAAATCATTGATATCATGAGCTGGTGTTACTTTTAGACAACCAGTACCGAATTCTATATCAATATAATCATCTGCAATTATGGGAATTTCGCGGTTTATCAAAGGCACCATGCACTTCTTACCCACTAAGTCCTTATAACGTTCATCAGCAGGATGTACTGCGATGGCCACATCACCAAGGATGGTTTCAGGACGCACAGTGGCAATGGTCATATGCTTATCAGGAGCGTCAACTAATGGGTAATTAATGTAAACGAGTTTACTATTCACTTGCTTGTGTACAACTTCTTCATCGCTTAAAGCGGTTTTTGCCGAAGGGTCCCAATTAATCATTTTTACGCCACGGTAAATCTTCCCCTTATTATACAGGTCTATGAAAACATCGATAACGGCTTCCGAGTAATGATCATCCATCGTGAAATTGACTCGATTCCAATCCAAGGAACAGCCCAATTTTTTTAGTTGTTGTAATATGATTCCACCATACTTTTCTTTCCATTCAAAAGCATGCTTTAAAAACTCTTCACGACTGAGTGTATTCTTATCGATCCCTTGCTCTTTAAGCATGGCAACTACTTTGGCCTCTGTAGCAATAGAGGCATGGTCTGTTCCTGGAACCCAACAAGTATTTTTTCCTTTAAGTTTTGCAAAACGAATCAGCACATCTTGAACGGAATTGTTCAACGCATGTCCCATATGTAATATTCCTGTTACATTCGGTGGGGGCATAACGATGGTGTATGCATCCTCTTCATTTGGTGCAGAATTAAAATACCCTTGCCTGTTCCAATGTTCATACCACTTATCTTCCGATTCCTGTGGTGAATAGTTTTTTGCTAAACTCATGAGCCTGCAAAGGTATTTTTTTTTGGCGATTAGCGAATAGTTTGTCTGGTATCCTTTAGGATTTTATTCCAATTTGTTTAACAGATAAAATCGGTTACGTGTTACCCCAGTTGCGAATTAATAAGAAAATGATATTATGAAACGTACAAATCTTATACTCATTACCTGCCTTGTTTTTTCAATATTTACCATCTCATGCCATTATTCACCATCTGAGGGAGGTATAGAAGGCGCAGAACAACTGTCTTATGAAGAAACTGAATACAATGTCGAAAAGCGAAAAACTATTAAAAAAGCACGTATTGCCATGGAAGTTGAACGTATCGAAACCACTATTTTGAATCTCACATCATTTCTTAATCCTTTGCAGGGACATGTCTACGATTATGAAATAAACAATAGGAGTTATGAAATAGATCAGTATCAAAAAAACATGGATAGCACAGTGCTTATAAAGAGGTTGATCCCTGAAAGTAAATTATCAATTAAAGTACCTATAAAACATGCCGACACTTTTATAAATTATATCCTTCATGGTGATGCTCAAATTGTATCACTTAAGATAAGCGATGATGACATTACTGAAACCTTATGGGAGAAAAAAAAGATTACGGATGTTTATTCGAAAGCAACAAAGGCTCAAAGTAGGAAAACGACACGTCCCAATATTTCTTATGATAACAACAATACCATACAAGCTATTAAGAGCAAGGCACTTGCCTCGCGTTTGGAATATCAAACCCAATACCTTTGGTTTGATATCAGCCTGTCAGGAAAACCATTTTATACATCTACTACTTCCCTTGCGGTTAAAAATTATCGTACTCCAGTTCATATTGCCTTTGCAAACTCAATGATTAAAGGCTGGCACATGTGCTCAGATATGCTAATAGCGCTCATATCAATTTGGCCAATAATATTATTACTTGGGATTGTTTTCCTTATCCTTAAAAAGTATAGGTTACGAACGAGCTAAGCAATTGAAACTAATAGATTGTATATTCGTTTTTGTTTAAATGCCAATCTTTGGAAAAAGATTCACTTTGATAAAAATAACCCTTATACTGAGAACGCTTGTTTTAGTTCAAGCGTACATCTTACTAGTGTTTAGCACATTGGGGCAAGAGGATCAGTTTGTTACTTTTATGACATGCAATTTAGAGAATTGATAAACGCTGCTATAAATATATTTAATCCCATACATATGGTAACTTAGTTATTACCCTTATGCGTACGCTTATTATATGCTCGTTTCTTTTAGCACTTTGTACAAGTTCAAGCAGAGCTCAAAGTTATACATTGAAAAACCTGACCATGGCGGATGGATTGCCCAGTAATCGTGTATATTCAGCTTTTAAAGACTCTCGCGGCTTTCTGTGGTTCTGCACAGATTTGGGGGTATCACGTTATAATGGCTTGCATCTTGAAACATTCACTACGGCAGATGGACTCGCAGACAACGAAAATTTCCATTGTTATGAGGATCAAAAGGGGCGTATATGGTTTGCATCACTCAACGGCAAGTTAAGCTTCTTTCAGAATGAGGAATTCTTCAACGCACAAAAATGCAGATGGCTAATCCCAGATAAAGAATTTGGTCTCTTATGCTGTTTTATTCGTCAAAGTGATTCTAATTTTCATATCATTTCTATAGCGTCCAAAAATTACCTTGATGTAAAAAATAATGAAATAACCCAAATACAATATTCAGAGCATTCAAAAAAAGATCCTCCTGGCGTAAGAAGACTTATCTATAAAAGGGGAGATATCAAGTACTACTATCGCTATGCAGGTAATCACAACAACCCTGTGAAATATCTTAGCGTTGTGCGAACGGAAGGGGATCGTACAACTGTAATAGCATCGGAGCTGATAGAGACTAAAACCAGAATATTAAACACCCCAGATATGAATAATAGTATGATCATTCAACTGAAAGATCAATTGTTCAACTTGGACAAAAAAAAGTTTATAAAAGAAGACTTGGGATCTAAAGAAGTATATGCCTACTACCATAAAGATGACCTTGAGATTTTGGGATACAAAACTGGATTAGAAATAGATAAGAAGGGCAGCAAGAAATTTATCCTTAAAGGAAAACACATTACTTCAATACGAACGGACTATTTAAAAAATCTTGTTGTAACAACCTATAATCATGGGGTTTATATCCTACAAAAGAAAAAAGAACATGACAACATTATCACTGAAAATGTAGAACATATAATCCACAAGGGAGACCGATGGTTTATTAGTACTACGCATGGTGATATTATGGAAATGAAAGGTAACAACTTGCGAACCGTGCTGACTAGCGATGAAATTCTTTACCAGTATAAAGATGTTAAAGACAAATTGGTTGGTTTATTTCCCTACAACGATTCTATTGTATCACTATCCTTTCTAGGGCGGAAAACAATCTTTGGCACAAATAACTTTAAAGGCAGAACGATGGGCAGAGCTTCGAACGGTACCCCAGAACGATTTAGCCATGCCGAGCTTGTTGGAGATATTTTATATCAGAAGTATATCTTATGGCTTTCAACATATGATTTCAAAAACAACCAGCATATACCTGTTGTTTCGGAATCCACTATGGCAAGAATCTTAGATATCGCTAAAGATTCTAAAAACAATGTATGGGTCAATACATCTGATATGTTCTACAAATATCTAAAAGATCGTTTGGTAGCGTGTAAGCACTTAGGAACATTGGGATTCGAACGTTTTGACTTTATTCAAGATAAACTAATAGGCATAGATAACAATAATCGATTATGGATTGTAGACCACTACCTTGATGAAAAACGATTCAAAACCAAAAGCATTCTTCCCAGTTACAAATTTCGAAGCTTAAAAAAAATCGATGAAAATGCTGTACTCTGCCAAGATGATCGAAAGCATAACTGGTTATTACGTATTATAAATAATCAACCCTATGTTTTTGAATTAATTAATGAGGTCAGAACAGCTCCTCTAGAAAATATTCACTCTGATAATACATCTATTTTTTTATCTAAAGAAAGAAGCACTAAGGTCTATGATATTTCTGAAATTAGTCTTCAGGAATGGCACCCTAAATTATTTCTAAAAACGGTAATGGTAAATAGTGGAATAGCGCCCAAGGGATCCAACGTCAATATCCCCTTCGAAAGAAAGGGAAATATATCAATAGAATACATGACACTTTCCAAAGGCGATGAACAACTTAAATATGAATATGCCATTCAAACTCATCAGAATGAGGATACCGTTTGGATTGCGAATGACAGACCTTCCCTTGACCTTATCAATCCTCAGTGGGGTCATTATCAAGTACTTTTTCGTGTTGGGAATAGAACAGGGCGATACTCTAATATTATTACACAGACAATAAACATAACTCCCCCATTCTACCTAAGATGGTGGTTTATTACTGTATTCATGCTCGCTTTGATAATCATGACCTTTTATGGCACCTCCTTATTTAGACTGAACCGTCAGAAAAAAATTCTCCGGCGAAAGGAAGAGGAGAAGAAAAACATACAGTCTGAATTCAAATCATTAAATGCACTCATGAATCCTCATTTTATTTTCAATTCGCTGAATAATATTCAAGGCTTGATAAATAATGACAAAAAGGAAACTGCTAATTATTACCTCGTCACGTTCTCTGATTTGGTGCGACAAAATATGATGAACGTTCAAAATGACTTAATCTCACTTGAAAAGGAGTTATATCTTGTAAAAAACTACTTGCTGTTGGAAAAAATGCGATTTGAAAATCAATTGGAGTACATCATAAATGTTTCTAACTCCATCAGTCTTGATGAGGTTATGGTTCCCCCTTTGACCATTCAACCTCTTATAGAAAACGCAATCAAACATGGCATCTTACCTCTTGAGAACAAAACTGGAAGAATTGTATTAGACATAGCTCTTGAAAACGATACTTGTGTGATCGTTGTCAAGGATAACGGTGTCGGATTTGAGAATTCCCAAAATCATACTGGAAGTAAGTCAGCACTTCGAAACATAAAAAAGAGATTTGAATTATTATCTAAGATACATGGTTACTTTTTCGAACTTGAAATTATTGACCTGGACAAAGGAGCAGAGTTTAAGAATAAAGTCGTGATTCGTATAAGCGCACATTTAAATGAAACGCTCTAGTAGGAGTTCGAATGAATCGTTCAATTGCTTTTGTTTATCTCGTATATTTGTTCGCGTAAATGAAAAAATATACCATCTTAGGAAATGGTAGCTGGAGTTCAGCGCTCGTAAAAATCCTATCGGACAACAAAGTACCTCTAAATTGGTGGATGCGTAGCGAAGAGTCCGTATTGCATCTTAAGGAACATGCCCATAATCCGCATTACCTCACTTCTGTAGAGTATGATCCAACATACATATTTCCCACCACGCAATTAGAGGATGCCATCGCAGACGGAGAAATTATTTTGATTGGAATTCCATCAGCCTATGTTCCTGAGGTCATGAACAGTCTTCCTGCAACTGTATTCAAAGATAAAAAGGTTCTATCCGCTACTAAAGGATTAATAGGAACAGAACATGTATTAATGAATCATTATTTACGCAATAATTATTCCTTAGAAAAACAAAACTATTTTTGTATTACAGGACCCTGTCATGCTGAAGAGGTTGCATCCGAGAAATTATCTTACCTAACCTTTGGTGGATATGACGAAAACGCAACAGAAGAAATTGCTCAAACTTTTAAAACGCATTACTTAAAAACAGTAACCAGCAAAGATGTAAAAGGCATTCAATATGCCGCTGTACTTAAAAATATCTACGCATTAGGTGCAGGCATCGCTCATGGATTGGATTATGGAGATAATTTTCAAAGTGTTTACATAACAAATTGTTTTGCGGAATTACAAAATTGCATGAATGTCATGGCAACTGAGCAACAGCATCACTATAATACAAGTGCTTATTTAGGAGACCTCCTTGTTACTTGTTATTCGTTATACAGTCGAAATAGAACATTCGGTAATTATATTGGGAAAGGGTACTCGGTGAAAACAGCTAAGCTTGAAATGAATATGGAAGCAGAAGGTTACTTTGCCAGTCGTGGAATACACGCTTTGAACAAGGATAATGAAGTACATATGCCAATAGCCAACACCATTTATAAGATTCTTTGGGAAGGAAAAAGTGCCAAAAAACAATTTAAAAAAATAGAAAAAATATTCGAATAACGGGATTATTCTTTCAATAGTCTTCTTTGAGCCTGTGAAATTTTATTAGCAATATTCTTCCAACTATAATCCTTGTAAAACTTAAGGTTATCATCTTCGATGGGCTGTCGCATTGCTTCAACCATCTGATCTGCAAAAAGTTCTAAGTTGTGATCCTCCACAATTCGAAGCCGGCCATTTGTAATTTTTTGATCCGCACCAAAAGAGCCAGAGTAATACGAAATACAATTTTTACCAAAGCCCAGTGCCTCAATGAGTTTTGTTTTTACGCCTCCCCCCTCAATAACAGGATTGATAAACAAATCACAAGCTTTGAAGTATACATCAATATCGTCAACAAAACCTGCATAGATTATTTCATCTATCGATTCTATTTTATTGCATAGCGCATCATTTAAACCTTTACCACAAATAATGATCCTATAGTTAGAAATTTTTGACTTAAACAATGGGTTTATCTTTTCTACTATTTGCTTTACAGCTAACTCATTCGGCCAATAAGAAAGTGAACCATTAAATAGAATTATCTTTTCATCGTTCAAATCATGTTTCTTACGAACCCATTCCACGGACTCTTTAAAATGCTCTTCAGATGGCATAGAATCCATATCTACGCCATAATAAATAACCGTTCCATTCTCGTCGCATGCATTTAAAGAACGGCATGCCAGTTCTTTATCCTCAATTGTTTTATAATAAGTTAGTTCAGAACAATTAAAAGCTAGTTTTTCATACATCTTTAGGAACCACCACCATTTTCTTCCTTGCTGCTTAAATCGAACATGTTCAATATTATGTGTATGCATACTTATTTTAACCTTGGAGAAGATACGCAGAAACAACATAACCCATGCTAAGTACGGATGCTCAAATTGTACAATATCTATTGAATGCTTCTTTATAATTCGTAATAATCTAAACGCCATGAAAATATTTACATAACGTAATTGCCCACCTGACATCTCACTAAAATTCTTCTTAGCAAAGTCAAAATAATTCTCTGCCAACGTATAGGTATAAACCTTGTTTGTTCTGCTTAAATGAAGTAGGGGGAAATAGATTCCACGATGACCTCCTGTTGTGGGAGGAACTGGCAAAGGGTATGGAATAATAACTAAAACCGAAGTAGACATACGGTGCTACTTTTTTTGAACATAAAAATAATCGGCAAAACCCAAAATATCCCAAAAAAGATTTCCGCGTAACCCTCCTTTTGTAATAACAGAATGAAGCATCCGAAGTGGCATGGCTAATATGTAGTACCAATTTCTTCTTCGACCGGAGCTAATGATTTCACAACCAGCATCTTCAAATATCTTCTTAATTTCTTTTAAATCATAGGTTTGGACATGCGTCTTATCGTCGTAAAAATTTAACGTCCCTTTCATAGAAGGAAGCTTTTTACTTTTTTCCGAGGGGAATTCTAAATAGAAATAACCTTTACTTTTAAGCTTATTAAGTAATAATGCCAAAGCTTGTTGCCCGTTTTCCAAATGTTCAATGACATGGGCCATAAGAATCATATCGAAGTGGTCATCTGGAACCTCATCCAAAGCCAAACTGTCCAAATTAATCTTATAGAACTTCGTAATTGATTTCTCAATACTGGTATCATTTTCATATGGATAATAAATATCTAGCCCGTGATAAGTTGCATTTGGAAATGCTTCGGTAATCTTTCTAGGAGAATCATTCTCAATGCCAATATCCAAAAGTGTAAAAGGATTATCGCCATGAGACTTTCTTAGGTGATTAAATTTAATATTAACCCGTTTCTGAAGCCAAAGTTTTAAGTTCTGCATTGGTGTACCAAAAATATACTAATAAGTCTTATTAATAGTAGAAAAAAGAAGAATTGATCACTACAAAAAGGCTTTCCGAATCAGATCAAGATTCTCTGAAAGTTGCCACAAAGAATTTACTGTATAATGCAACTGCATGCTTTTTTGCCTTGAAACAAATATTGCTGCCATATCTGCCCTTTCGGCAAATTCCATATCGGACTTTGAATCTCCAACCATAATACTTTTCCGAAAGTCTATTTCGGGAAATTCTTTTTGTGCCCTTTTAGCCATTCCAATGCCTGGCTTCCTCATTTCCGAATTTTCAACTTCCAACTGCGGAGCATAATAAACTGCATCAATTCTACCACCACTTTCTTGTACGATCGTAACCAAATGTTCATGTACTTCTTCAACCGCATTACTCGTCATAAGACCCTTACCAACACCTTGTTGATTTGTAACGATAACGATTCGACCAAAGATTTTTGAAAAATTAACTATGGCCTTAACTGCACTTGGCAATAGCTCAAATTGATCAATAGATCGAACATAATCGTCGTCAATTTTTTTGTTGATCACACCATCTCTATCTAAAAATAATGTCCAATCTTTATTAACTCTTAGCAGACAACCCAGTTCAATCTGTGCCTTTTGAAAGTCAGCCGGAATTCCAATATCTATAAAGTAACCATCGGTAATAAATCCATTCAGATATAATTGATCCACCTTGTTCTCAAAAACGTCCCTTTCAAGTGAAAACTTCCCAGACATATTCAGTGCCATAAAGGAAGCTGTATTAAAAACATAAAGACCACCATTGATTATCCCTTCGCTAACATCACGTTTTTCCTCGAACGCTTTTATTCTATTCTCACCGTCTAAAATCACTGTACCGTATCGACTAAAATTCTTCATCGGTTTTAAGGATAAAGAAATATCCGCTCTACTCTTAAGGTGACTCTTAATGAGCCCATCAAAATCAGCTAGAAAAAATGAATCCCCATTCGCAACGATTACATGTTCTCCTTGCACAAAAGCCATTGCTAAAGCTACTGCACCTCCAGTCCCGAGTTGTGTTTCTTCTAAAGAGTATACTAGTTCTACGTCTCTATATTTATTGCCGAAATGATCTTTAATGGCCTCAGATTTGTAACCAACAGAAAGTATGAGACGATCTACGCCATTTTTGATTAAGAAGTCAAAAAGTATTTCCAAAAAAGGACGACCATGAATGGGCGCCATTGCTTTAGGTAATTCGCTAACAGCAGTGCGTAATCTTGTACCTAGACCACCGGCAAGAATAATTGCTTCCATGTTAAGATTTTGGAAATAAATCTTGTTCAACCATTTCACAAATGGTGTGACCAATAAGCATGTGACACTCCTGAATTCTAGGAGTATCCTTTGATGGTATTTCTATTAAATAATCACAACAGTCTTTCATCTTACCGCCACCTTGTCCTGTAAATCCAATAGTTATAACACCCATTTCCTTTGCTTTCAGTAATGCGTTTACCACATTCTCAGAATTTCCACTCGTGGACAAACCGATCAAAAGGTCGTCCTTATTCCCCATTGCGGATAACAACCTAGAGTATACTTGTTGGTAAGAATAGTCGTTCGCTACAGCGGTCAGATAAGAAGTATTCACATGTAAGGCTTCGGAAAAAAGTGCAGGTCTGTCATAATAATAACGACCAGAGAATTCCGCCGCCAAGTGTTGAGCGTCCGCTGCGCTCCCTCCATTTCCACAGAACAATAGTTTGTTCCCGTTCCTAAATTGCTTAATTATGAGATCAGTTACTTTCACAACTTCACTCATTATATTTTCGTTGGCCATAAGCTCTGTTTTAAGATTTATAGCACTTTGAATATTCCCTTTTATTATTGATAACTTGTCCATCTTAGTAATCCAGTTGACTGAAAATGATACTGCTGTAAAGATACTTTTTTCTTAGCAACTGCTTCGATGACGTCATACTTACTTTCTCCTGGGCAATAAAACATCATAAACCCACCGCCACCTGCTCCAGATATCTTTCCACCCGAGGCTCCCGCGGATATAGCTGCATCGTAGATATCATCAAGCTCATTATTCGAAATACTCCCCGCTAATTTTTTCTTATTCTTCCAGCCAAAATCCAATATTTCTCCTATCTCGGGTAATTGGTTCTTGAGAATAGCCTCCTTCATTTTAAAAGCCTGTTCCTTTAATTTATGCGTAGCTTCTAAAGCTACGGTTTGCTTTTTCTCAATATTTAATTTTTGGTCATCAATAATAGAAGCAGACTCTCTACTAGTTTGAGTATAAAAAAGCAACAAATGAAACTCCAATTCCGTGAGCACACTCTCCTTAATCCGTAAAGGATTTACAATTACGCGATCCTCTGCATAAAATTCCATAAAGTTCATCCCCCCAAAAGTTGCTGCATACTGGTCCTGTTTACCCCCAGATAAACTTAGATCTCCACGTTCTATGCTCACCGCAAGTTTAGCAATATCATATTCGCCCAAAGGCAAATTATAACATTCCACAAATGCTCCAATAGTGGCAACCATGATAGCAGACGAAGTACCCAAACCTGAACCCGACGGAACATCTAAATGCGTAATGACTTCGCAAGAAAAAGGTTCAACACCATAGTCTTTGACAAGACGATTATAAACACCAATCTGTAGTTTTAAGTCTGACCCTTGCGTAGGCAATTCATTGGCCAACTCAAACTTTTCGATATTTCCCGTGCTAAAATCACGAAAAACGATTAGCCCATTATCCTTAGGAATAATCAGAACATTGGCATACAGATCTATTGTTGCATTCAAAATTGCTCCGTTATATATATCAGAGTAAGGACTAACATCTGTACCACCGCCAGCTAAACCAATTCTAAGAGGTGCCTTGCTTATATACTTAGTCATCTCTACAAAGAAAGGTTTTTTTGATAAAACCAAGCCTAACACCACTAATAATTTGTAGTTATAACAACTGAAAAAAAGTTTAACGACCTTACTCCTTTTCGTAAAGAATAGTATCATATTACGAAATACTTGTTCATAAATATATCTTACCTCTAGAAGCACCACCTACTAGTTACTTGAATGAATGATTCAATAAAATAGACTTCAGAATACCTATGTTTCAGCAAGCAATTAAATTTCCTACTACTCACTATCGGGTGCTCATTTTATTCTACTTTGTGCTAGATATATATTCACCATGAAAATGTAGGATAATTATTTAAATGTCTAAATTTACTTTTGATGGGGGTGGAAAACGGAATTAAAGCAATCATTATTGATGACGAAGTTGGAGCTTGTGAAAACCTTAGAATACTTCTGGAAAAATACTGTCCTTTTATAGAGGTTTTATCTTATGCGCATAACACAAAAGAAGCAGAAAGGGTTATCTCTGAATATGAACCTGAGCTTGTATTTTTGGATATCGAAATGCCTAATGAAACGGGTATTGATTTCATAAAACGTATCTGGCCGGTTAATTTCGAGATTGTTTTTGTCACAGCCTATGATGAATACGCTATTAAAACCTTTCGTTTGAATGCTCTTGATTATATCCTGAAACCAATTAGTATAGATTATCTAAAGGATAGTATGCAACGGGTTCAAGATTTGTTTGAGACATTTGATAGGAACCGTGATGCGGATCTCAGATTAGAAGCGTATAAAGATGAACAGGAAAAAGAAAATATTATCTTGAGAAATAATGGTTGTTACCAATCCGTTCCATTTAAGGCAATTCTTTACTTAAAAGCGGAAGGTGCTTATACCTCTTTTATCATTCGGGAACAGGATAAATCCAAATCTTGTAAGATCGTCACGACCTATAATCTTGCATCTTATGACGACATATTACCTCCAAACTTCTTAAGGTGTCATCGAAGTTTTGTGGTAAATATGGATAATATTGATGGTGTTAGACAAGACAAAGACGAAAAAAAGATCCTTTTCCCGGAAATAGAAATTCCAATATCTCGAAGAAGGTATCCTCTAATTAAAGCCTACCTTAAATGATCAGAGTTTTCTTGCTTACCATACTCCTCGTATCAGGTATGCTAGCTCATTGTCAGGATTATAAAATAGAGCAATTGACAATGGAAGATGGATTGCCGAGCAATCGCGTATACTCCGTCTTTAAAGATTCCAGAGGCTTTATATGGTTCTGCACGGATAACGGTGTTTGTAGGTATAACGGAATTAACCTAGAAACATTTAGTATGGCCGATGGTTTAGCCGATAGTGATATCTTTAATTGTTTTGAGGATAAATGGGGGCGGATCTGGTTTGCATCGTATAATGGAAAATTGAGCTTTTTCGAAAATGAAAAATTCTATAATCAAAAAAACTGTGCTTGGTTAAAGAATAATATTCATAGGGGACACATTGAACGTTTTGTTCAAGATGTTTCCGACTCAAGCTTTTACGTGATCCATATATTGAATGAACTTGAAGTTTTAAAGGTAAAAAATACACAACTTATAAATAAAAATATCAATTTGGGATCCTTTGACACTTCAGGGAAATCGTTTCAAATACCATTCTATAATGGACGGCAAACAGTTTTAGGATGTGCCATTCTAAATGAAATTGAAGCAGATCAAACTCCTGACCATAACCGATATTTATGGTACTTAGACAATAATGAAAACAGACTTCTTTGCACAACTAGTTTTATCCGTGATACCATGGAGCGTTTCATGAGTAGAGACAATATACATTTGATAAACATTGAAAAAAGCCTTCTAAAACTTGATGGTACTTTAGAAACTCTTGAAGATAATCTAGACAACCTCATTTATGCCTACTACAAAAGAGGCAACCTTACCTTTCTTGGCGAAGAAAACGGACTTAAAATTAAGAATGGAAACAAAGCGAGTAGGTTATTTAAAAACACTAGAGTCAGTGGAATACAGGCCGATAAAAATATCATATTTGTAGCTACAAATTCGCAGGGTGTTTATTTGCTCATAGAGCAAAGTAGTAAAAAGTCCAAGCGGGTAAAGCAACAAACCGTTGAGAAGATTAATCCTTTTATCAACAAACTCAACATACTATCTATACATCAATGGAAGAATGAGAAGATCTTACTTTGTAAGCATACCGTTCGTAAGTTAGACCAAGAACAAAATCTTACTATGATCAAAAATATGGGGACGATCTCTCTGAAAACAGGTATTTTAAAAGATGATTACTTCGTTTTCAATGATCCCCGTTCTATTCAAAAGGTTAATCTTAAGAACAATACATATCATTACATTCAAGGATTTAATGAAGAAATTCTCCAAGTAACAATTGATGAAGAGAAACAAATATTTGTCGTTGGGAATGAGAATTTCTATTCGCTAGATGAGCAAGAAGAAAAAATAACAGCACTTCCCTACCTAAGTAAGTGTAGATTTCGGAGAGTTATTTCTTTACAAGGATATTTTGTTGGTATCAATGAAGAGAACAAAATAATAGTTGCTACGAAGGGAGAAAAAACTGCTCTTCCAGAATCTTTTTTACCTAATGAATCATTCATAGCATTAAAAAAAATTGATTCCTTTTCTTTTCTGGCAACTGATTCCAGAAAAGTAAATCATTTATTTCAATTGAAAAATGGTAAGCTTATCACCAAGACGCTAGTTCCACAATTTCAAAGCATCAATTTGTCTGATGTAATTAATATGGACAATTCAGCTATATATACTGACACGGATGGCCATAGTCTATTGTTAAATGCAATAGAGATTACAGCGAAGCAAACTCCTCCAAAATTATTTCATATAATTTCTGGACGACGTATTACAGATAACCAAACGGCTCAGCTTAAAATAGATTATAAAGAACGCTATTACATTAAAATGAGCTATTTGGTAAAGGCTGAATACAATCAATCACTAAGCTATGAATACGCATTAGTAACAAACAATCGTGATACGAACTGGATTCGCACTTCCAAACCAGAGGTCATCCTAACCAATACAGCTTGGGGAAAGTATTGCCTTCTTTTCCGAGCCTATGATCAACAATATATATATTCGAATACACTCACAACGGAAGTATCAATCGCCCCACCCTTTTATTTACGTTGGTGGTTCTTAATACTCATGATTTCTGGTATCATTGTTATAACCTATTACTATTCCCTGAGAAAATCGAGGAAAGAAAACGCACTAGCTATTTTAGAAAAAGAGAACGAAAAGAAATTCCTACAATCTGAGTTTAAGTCATTGAATGCCTTAATGAATCCTCATTTTGTTTTTAACTCTTTAAATAGTATTCAGGGAATTATTAACTCTGGAAACCAAAAAGATGCAAATCAGTATTTGGAGATTTTCTCAAAAATGATGCGACAAAATATGAGCAATATTGAAAAAATTCAGATCTCGTTAGAAAAAGAAATTGCTCTAGTTAAAAATTACTTACACTTAGAGCAACTCAGGTTTAAGGATAAAATATCTTATTCTATCTCAATCGATCCTAACGTAGACCCCTCCGAAATTTATGTGCCGCCTTTAAGTTTACAGCCTATCGTTGAAAACAGTATACGACATGGGATTTTTCCAATACTAGATCGAGGTGGCAAAATTAATATATCCATTTTCGAGTTGGGTGAGGTTACTACGATTCAAGTAATAGATAATGGTATTGGATTTTCAAGATCAAAAAAGAAAACGGGTAACGATTTTGCACTAACCAATATTGAAAAACGGTTTTATCAACTCTCCAAAATACTGGATAAAAAAATCACCTTTCAAGTCCAAGATCTAATTGTTGATGGGGCTATCTCAGGTACTATTGCCGAAATAAAGATTATTGAGTAAGATCCTGGTCAGTTAAGCACTGCGATAAGATCTTCTATAAACCGATCATTGGAATAATAATCTAATATTACTCGTCTTGATTTCTCAGAGGGTATGGGCTCAGCTTGAACTGCAGAAACAATCGTCTGTCCTAGTTCGATAGATCTTGTACTTGTTACATACGTGATACGTTCATCTTTAATAGTCCCTCTCGCCATTGCTTCTTCGTTTTCATCTCTAGCTATAATCACCGCTGGAACCTTACAAGACATCGCCTCCAACATACTTAATCCACCGCTCGGGCCACGAGTTGTTTGCAAGTAGACATCAAGAGCTGGATAAAATTCATTTATTTTGGTTGTTGGTTCTAAAAAAAAGATTCTATGATCAACATTGAGTGTCTTACTTAATTCTTTTATTGCATTCAAGGTAGGACCATTACCAACCAATACGCCCATATAATCTTCATCCTGAATTCCAGCAATGGCTTCTACCAGAAAATGAAAGTCCTTCTCAGGAGAACATCGTCCACAAAGACCCACGAGTTTAGCATCTAGCGGTAGATTAAATTTTCTTCTGGCCTCATGTTGATCACTTTCTATAAAACGTTCTGTATTGATCGGAATATTGATCACATGAGTCTTTCTAGATGGATATAACTGGAGCACTTCAGTTTTTAAATTGTCCGTTAGAGCAATAATACCATGATGTACTCTTTCGATAAACCCAAGCTTCCACAGCCTTCGGTGATTTTTTGCTAAAATAGAAAGAGACATGGCAATAAAAAATACTAGTTTCGGTTTTAAAACTCCTAGAAACTTTAAAATCCATACTGGCAAGCTTGGAACATATAAACCTGTAAACACATAATCAGCGTTTTGTGGAATATGTTTCTTGATAACAAACATATTGCGGATTACGTAAGAAAAAGATGGTGTTTTGGATAGCGTCGGCCAAATTATTGTAATTTTTTCAGGATCAATATGATGTTTTTCTAAAAGATCTATGCTCGATGTTAATGAGACATAGTGTATCTCATAACCTTTTTTTTCGAGCATCTTAGCCGTGTTTATGAAAAAGGTTTCAACCCCACCTAAGGAAAAAATACCATTCAGGATTACAATCTTTTTCATAAGCCAAAACTACCTTAAAACTTTAAGTATACCCATTTATACATTACCTTCATTTTTTATGGGTAGCATAAAGCGACAAGGACTTAAAGGCAGCATTGTAAACTATGCTGGCGTTGCTTTAGGTGCTATTTTTTTTCTTGTCATTTTCCCTAATATTTTAGACAAACGATACCTCGGTTTTTACCAATTATTCTTAAGTATAACAATGGTCTTTGCGCAAATTCCGCTATTAGGAACAGCCAATGTCCTTTACAAATATTATAATAAATGGCTAGGAACAAATAGAATTCGAGATTTTAATTCGTTTGCCTTTTTAAGTATAATAGGTGCTGGGATTGTATTTGCTATTCTATTCTATCTCCTCAGAGAGCCTATTATATCATTCTATGCTGAAAAGTCACCGCTCTTTGTTCAGTACTACTTCATCATACCTATCCTTGTTTTAGTTCAAGCGCTAATCTATTATCTCGATTACTATGCTATGTTGCAGAACAGGGTAACAGTGCCGACATTCGTTCGGGAAGTTTTGACAAGATCACTTTTGATTATTGTTTTTTGTTTACTCTCATTCAACCTATTGAGCGAACCTAATTTTGTTGTGTTGTATACCTTAGTTTACTTCATAGCCTTCGGATTCCTTTTCTTTTATACGTATAAATACTTCAACTTTCGTTTTGGAAACCCACTTCATTTCAGAAAGGAAAATGAAGATTTAAAAGATCAATTCCAATATGGGTTAAGTAATACGGGCATGGCTTTTATTACATCGCTTCAAAATTTTGCCGATGCCATTATACTACCTATGTTTCTTGGAATAGGAGCTTTGGGAATATATGGCAGACCCCTTTTCCTTGGTCTTATGATCAACATCCCATATCGATCAATATCCTATGCAGCTTCCCCGGCCATTATGGAAGCGTTATCAAATGATAATTTGGATGAAGTAGCAGGACTCAATAAGAAAATTGGTATCAACCTATTGCTTATAGGATTACTCCTTTTCGTCTTAGTTGTTGTCAATGCGGATAACTTCTTTAATCTCATAAAACCTGAATATAGACTTGCTGAAAATGTATTGTATATTATAGCATTTGGCCGATTAGTTGATATGAGTTTTGGACTTAACTCAATTATTATCATTAGCTCCAAGTATTATAAATGGATAGTCATATTTACGCTCATCGCGCTCGGTTTGGCTATTACGTTGAATCTGACCTTAATACCCTTATATGGTATGGATGGTGCAGCACTTGCTACAAGCCTGTCTTTAATCTTATTTAATATTTTTAATAATTTTTTTATTTATAAAAAATTCGGCTTTCACTGCTTTAGTAAACATTATATAACATTAGCTATTATTGGAGCAATTGCAATTACCATAACCTTGTTTGTTCCAGATTTTGTTCATCAAGGTTTGAATAATTATTTCGGTACTAGTATTGCTTCGGTTGCTGTGAATATTATAATCAAGAGTGCGGTCGCTGCCCTTCTGGTTATCGTACCCACCCTCTATTTTAGAATTTCTGAAGACTTTAATTCATTCTTTAAACTTGTAATATCTGGTAGAATATTTAAAGGAGGTTACAAAATGGAAGAATTGTAGTATTAGTTGATCGCTTCGACGAACTTCTGTGCCATATAGGGTGCTAGCGCAACACCCATACCACCAAAACCAGCTAAAATATATGTGGACTCGTCTAATTGCTTTGAAAGTGGACTCTTACTAGAAAGTTTGCCCATGATACCGCTCCAAGAATAATCAATTTCGAATGAAGTACGTGGTAATATCTGATCGCTTAGTTTTTCTTTTAAATCGGATAAAATCAAATTATTAAACCCTAGATCAGATGTGTTTTCTCCCTGCAGATCTAGTTGTCTCCCTCCTCCTAAAAGGACTCGACCATCGATTTCTCTGAAGTAATAGTAGCCTCGATCAAAATGATAAATTCCTTTAAAGGGTATATCTGAAATCGGTTTTGTAATGAGAACCTGACCACGTGCAGGGGAGATATCCATGTTAGGGATAAGCTCTTTAGTAAATGCATTTGTACAGAAAACAAGACGGTTCGATCTTAAACGGAACCCATTGCGCAACCAAATATTATGACCTAAATTGCCCTTTTCGAAATGAGTAACTTTTGAATTGTAATGAATTTCAACCCCTAAACTTCTTACACGCTCCCTTAATGTCTGATAAAGTTTTCCTGTATCAAGTTCACCTTCCAATTCGTTTTTCAACATCAAGGAAAAACCCTTAAAGTTTGTTTGTGAAAGATCTCCAATGGAAAATACTGGACGCTTCTCAATATAATATAGTTGTTCATTCCACTTATCTATTTTTTCTGAAATAGATATATCTTTTTCATGTACTAGCTCAAAACTGCCTTTTTCCTTGTAGGCAATCTTATCATCTCCTAGCTCTCTTCTCATCATTCGAAGCCCCTTATATCGTTTTTCAAAGAGTGCAATAACCTCTTCGGTAGAACTGTATGTTAAATCATCTTCTAACTCAGTTATGGACCCCATACAAGCAAAACCTGCGTTCTTTGTACTTGCAGCTGGGAACATTTCACCTTCTAAGATGAGGATTAGTTCTTTAGGAAACTTTCTTTTTAAATAAAGAGCAGTAAATAGACCAGCTAAACCAGCACCTATTATCGCGGTGTTATAATTTGAAAAAGTCTTTTGCTCCCAATAACTGAACATCTTTCCAAATGTACTGATACAAAAAAACACCCTTGCGAAATGCAAAGGTGTTTCTGGTATAAATAGGGATTTAATCTTTTGTTTCTGGTGCCAAATATTTATAAACTAGTCCTGCTAGAGCAGCTCCTATAATAGGTGCCACAATAAACAACCAAACCTGACTTAGCGCATCACCACCAACAAATAAAGCCTGACTTATGCTTCGTGCAGGATTTACTGATGTATTTGTAACAGGAATACTAATCAAGTGTATTAGAGTTAAACACAAGCCTATTGCAACACCCGCTAGGTTTCCAACGGCCTTAGAATGTGTTGCACCAAGAATAACGACTAAGAAAAAGAAAGTCATGACTACTTCTGTGACTAAAGCAGCCCCCATCGTGAATGTTCTGCCATATTGTTCTACTCCGTAAAAATTTGTGGCAAAATCTCCAGGTTCTGAATATCCTGTAAACCCAGAAGAATTACTGATGATAAAATAAAGAATACCTGCACCAGCAATAGCTCCCAGTATCTGAGCCGCGATATAGCCTAATAAATCCTTCGCGTCGAATCGCCCGCCTAACCAAAGACCGACAGAAACTGCGGGGTTTAGATGACAACCGGATATATGACCTATGGCGTAAGCCATTGTCATCACAGTAAGACCAAAAGCCAAGGATACGCCAACAAGGCCAATCCCGATGTCTGGTATGCCAGCGGCTAAAACCGCGGCTCCACAACCTCCCAACACAAGCCAGGCGGTTCCAATAAATTCTGCTAATAGTTTTTTCATAATATATGTTTTAATAAGTGAACTATGTGACTTGCTCTTCTCTTGTTTCAGTTTTTAAATTAAGAGATTGAGCAATTATATTGCCTCAAGATACTAGGTAGTAATACCTCTTTAAGGAAATTTAAATAACAAGATGTGCATAATATCTGTGAATAATGCTTCCTATGAATTGGGTCCTAATCTGTTAAGTTGTTTATTATCAACTAGTTCGTACAAGGCATGTGGTTGATAGGTGCGCCAGTTATCAATCTGCTCAAAAAATAAATAATCCCGTACACGAGAGTTCATGAATTCTTCCATACTTTGATCAGGTAGGTTCATCACTACGATCCAACCATGTTCATCGAGTTCTTCGTGCCATTCTTCATAATAGCTTTCATCATCGGCATAGAAACTGAGCACATTCTCTGCAATGAATATGAATTTACGAATTCCTTTGAGTAGAAGTACATCAATGATATTGCGTTTTAAGTGCATAATATCATTGGCAATAGCATCATTCCACTCTCCCAACAGTTCTATAATGCAATAACCCAATTCGTAATCCACGAACTGAAACTTCATATAAATATTTTCTGATCCAAAGGCATCCCATTGCGGATGAATATAATAATTATAAACAGTTTCAGAATACTCAAATTCGCTATGCTCCTTACCATAGAATGGTGAAAACTCATCTTCCTCCGGAGTATACAGATGACGCCAATTATAGTATGGTTCTATATCGTGCATTTATTCAACGCTTGTTCAAAATCCGCAATAATATCATTAACATGTTCTAAACCAATACTTACCCGAATCAGGCCATCAGTAATTTCCGATTTTTTCTTCATCTCAGGTGTTACTCCAAAGTGGGTTGTACTGGCTGGGTGAACAACCAACGTATCTAAGGTTCCTAAAGAAACAGCATGAATACAGAGTTTCATATTGTCAATAAACTGCTTTCCACTTTCAAAACCACCTTTGATCTCAAAACTCATCATGCCACCGGCATGTCTCATTTGTTTATTGGCAAGCTTATAATCTGGATGGGAAGGCAGACCAAGATAATTTACCTTCTCAACAAATTTATGCTGTTCTAAGAAAGCCGCAACAAGCATGGCATTGGTGCAGTGCTTCTCCATGCGAAGAGCCAATGTCTTAATACCGTTTGACAGAAGGTACGCATCGAACCCATTACTATTTCCACCGAGCAATCTATGATGTTTTAAAACCTTTGTTTTCATAAACTCTATATCCTTCCCGATCAAAACACCGCCTATAGCCGTTCCATGGCCATTTAAATATTTCGTTGTAGAATGAACAATAAAATCAGTTCCTAAAGTAAAAGGTTGTTGTAAATAAGGAGAAGCAAAGGTGTTATCACAAATGGTCTTTACCCCATATTTTTTTGCAAGTTTACAGATAGCTTCAATATCTATACAACGCAAAGTTGGGTTAGCTGGTGTTTCTATATAAATGAGTGCGATATCATTGTGTTTCTTAAGATTCAGCTCTACTTCATCCAAGTTTTGGAAGTCTATCAATAAAGATTCTATACCCAACGGAGGTAATACCTTATCTACCAACTCTTGCGTACCACCATACAATGAAAAATGAGTAAGTACTTTTTGCCCAGAAGAAACGACAGACAAAACACAAGTACTTATGGCTGCCATACCGGAGGCATGTAAAATTGCCTTTGCTTCTATCTCCATTCCATAGGTCTCCAGCGCAGCAATCTTATCTTCTACTTCAGTCGTATTTGGGTTTCCAAAGCGACCATATACATAACCTTCCTGCTTACCCGTAAACAGGTCTGCACCATACTGTGTATTATCCAATGTATAAGTACTACTGGCATAAATGGGTGTCAAATGACTACGATTGTCGTCTCGCTGGTTTCCAGCATGAATGCAGGCAGTATCAAAACTTAAGTCTTTTTCTATGCTCATGGCTAACTGCAAAAATATTCTTTGTTTTGGTAGTTTAGGAAAATTGCTGGCTAAACCTTCTTTACTTTTACTATTCTAAATAACAAATAGAAAATAACAATATGTCCGTACCCTTAATATCTTTGAGTTAATGAAGAAGTTGACTTTATTTATTTTGATGTTTTCTTTTGTTGCACGCGTATCGGCCGACAGCCTAGATATAAAAATAGGTCAGATGATCATGATGGGCATGTATGGAACCAGTGTAACACCCAAAAGTAGTATTTATCAATCCGTTGAACAGGGTGTAGTCGGTGGTGTATTAATCTACGAACGCAATGTTCACAAGAAACAGGCCAAGCTCAAAATGAAAACATTGTGTAGAACATTGCAAGCAGTTTCAAAAATTCCATTACTCATTTCCGTTGATCAGGAAGGTGGACAAGTTAATCGTCTAAAAACTAAATATGGTTTCCAGCCTATGCCTTCTGCTTATGACGTTGCACAACGAAACGATACAAATTACACTCAAAAAATAGCCAATAGAATTGCTAGTTCGTGCAGTACGCTCGGTATTAATGTAAATTATGCACCTGTTTTAGACCTACACAACCCTTCTTGCCCTGTGCTAGGGAAAAGAAAACGATGTTTTTCCTCTAATCCTTCTATTGTTGCTCAATATGGTGAAGTTTATGTGGATGCGCATCGCGATCATAACGTATTAACCGTGCTAAAACATTTTCCTGGTCATGGTAATAGTCGTAGCGATTCTCATTTAGGTATAGCAGATGTTAGTCGGTTTTGGAAAACAAAAGAACTAACTCCCTATCAGATACTCATTGAAAAAAATAAGGTTGACGCGATTATGACAGCGCATATCATAAACACTCAGTTAGAACCTAGTAAAACCCCAGCTACACTTTCTAAAGCAATTATTACAGATAAATTAAGGAATGAGATGGGGTATAATGGGGTCATTATTACTGATGATATGCAAATGGGCGCTATTAGTAAGTATTATGGTTTTGAAGAAAGTATTAAACGGGCTATACTAGCTGGTGTCGATGTGCTAATGTTTAGTAATAACATAGCAGGTGCTAATCAATATTCTGCAAGAAATGTGCATGCAACTATCAAGAAAATGGCTTTGACAGGTGAAATACCTATGAGTCGAATTGATGAGAGTTTTCATAGAATCATGAAAATGAAAGAAAAGCTCCAATAAATAATAATTATATTTACAAAACAGATAATACCATGAGATACCTGATTTTATTCACGATCGCTTGTTTCTTAAGTTTCTCAACTTCAGCGCAATATCAAAATAAAAAAATTGAAATTGGACAAAAAGCACCGGAACTGGAATTCAAGAATCCAGCAGGTAAAATGATTAAGCTTTCCAAGATAAACAATAAACGTATCGTACTTATCGATTTTTGGGCTAGTTGGTGTCGACCTTGTCGTGCCGCAAACCCTGGATTAGTAAAATTCTATGAAGAGTATAAAGATAAAAAGTTCAAAAAAGCACGTAAAGGTTTTACTGTTCTAAGTGTAAGTTTAGATAAGAAACAAGATCATTGGATAAATGCTATCAAAAAGGATAACCTAAACTGGGATTATCATATGAGCGATCTTGGTGGTTGGCAAAGTAAACCTGGCCAAATTTATGGTGTACAGTTCGTTCCGCAGTGTTTTTTGGTTGACGGGAATGGAGTGATCATTGGGAAGTACAGCAGGGCCGAAGACTGTAAAGCGGATCTGGATAAATTATTGGCGAACTAATGTCGGACGAACCACTCTCACAAAAGATTGTTATCATTACTGCTCCTTCAGGATCAGGGAAAACCACCATTGTAAAGGAACTGCTTGCTCAAATCGATGCGCTCGTTTTTAGTATTAGCGCAACCACACGACCTCCTCGTAAGAATGAAATGAACGGTGTGGATTACCATTTTATGAGTGTAGAAGATTTTGAACGAAAAATTGAAGAAGATGCTTTCGCTGAATATGAAATGGTTTATGAGAATAAATTTTATGGCACCCTTAAAGCTAAACTTCAGGAGATCTGGTTGGACAAAAAATTTCCTTTAGTAGATATTGATGTTCAAGGTGCTAAAAAATTGAAACAACAATATAAGGACCAGGCGATAAGTATTTTTATTCAGGCCCCTAGTCTAGAGATCTTGGCAGAACGTTTAAAAGGGAGAGGTACAGAATCTCCCGATATGATTACAGAACGTTTAGAAAAAGCTGAAACGGAACTTAAACTAAAAAGTTCTTTTGATCATGTAGTTGTAAATGATCATTTGGAAAAAGCGATTAGCGATTGTATGTCGTTAATACAAGGTTTTATAAATTAGAGTTGTGTTAATCCTGTTTATCATAAGCTCCTGTTTATTCGTGTTACTCACAAGAATGTATCTTCACATGCAATACAGCATGAATGGAACTAAAGATGCAAATACATCTGTGCCACGAACTTCGCTTATGTTATTGCTATCCGTAGGGATTTTAATATCTCTTGTATTTACAATAACAGGTTTAGCAAGGTTGGTAGTAACAAATTTGCAATCGAATGTTCATGCCATTCTCATTCTGATAATTATTCTGTCTATTTGTTTAGGGTTATCAATTCTTTTATTTTGGTTGTCTAATAAACTTTATCCTAAAGGTAAAATCTCCTATGATAGATTATTACTTAGGCGAAAACAAGATGATCATAATGGTATCATAGGAGTAGACACTAATCAAGCACTTGATTATTTGAAGAATGAGAGTAAAGAAGAAAAAGACAGCGCCGAACTTCTAGAAAATGCATTAAGTCTTTGGAGTATTGAAATTAAGGAGTGCTTAATCCCTCGAAATGAAATCATCGGTGTTGAAATCAACGACAATATAGAAGACATTAAAACGGCATTTATAGAAAGTAAACATTCCAAACTCATTGTCTATGAAAACGATATGGATAATATACTTGGGTATGTACACCACTCGGATTTCTACGTTGAACAATCCAATTTACAAGAACTTGTACGAGATATCCCAACGGTACCAGAATCTATGACCGCCATTGAAATGCTCTCTTTCTTTAAAAAGAATCAAAAGAGTATTGCATGGGTCGTTGATGAATTCGGAGGAACTGCAGGTATTCTTACTACTGAAGATTTGCTCGAAGAACTCTTTGGAGAGATTGAAGACGAGCATGATGAAAGTGAATATATCGAACAACAAATTTCGACAAATGAATTTATCCTTTCAGGAAGATTAGAGGTTGAATATGTTAATGACAAATTTGAACTAGAAATCCCTACGGAATCAGCTGAAACCCTATCTGGTTATATTATTGAAGTACATAACGAAATCCCAGAGAAAGACGAAAAAATTATCATTGATCACTACGAATACAAAATCCTACAAGTAAGTAAAACCAGAATCGAAACGATTAGATTGAAAGTTTTAGAAGTATGAAGAAAGCAATGATTTTTAGTGCGGGGCTTGGGACCCGGCTAAAACCGTTTACACTAAATCACCCGAAAGCATTGGCACCTGTCAATGGGAAACCCTTATTGCAGCGTAATATTGAATATCTCAAGGAATTTGGTATTGAGGAAATCATAGTGAACGTGCATCACTATGCTGATCAAATAGTCTCCTTTCTTAATGAACATAATTTTGGTGTTAAGACCACTATATCTGATGAAACGGATCAAGTACTGGAAACAGGAGGCGGACTTTTGAAAGCACGTCCGCTACTTGAAAACAGCAGCGATATTCTGGTAATGAATGTCGATATCCTTACGGATCTGGATGTTACAGCACTTATGGAACAACACGCAAGAAAAGAAGCGCTGGCAACTTTAGCAGTAAGCAATAGAACGAGTTCGCGAGGTTTATTATTTGATGATCAACTTCAGCTTTGTGGCTGGCATAATAAAAAGACAAATGAGCAAAGGATTGTTCATCAAAAGAAAGAACTAACTGATTTTGCTTTTAGTGGAATCCAAGTAGTAAAATCAGAAATATTCAACCTCATTCCCTTTACTGGTAAATTTTCTATTATCGATGTATATCTACATTTAGCAAAAAACCACAAAATCATAGCATATGATCATAGCGGTAGTATTCTATTAGACGTTGGCAAACCAGAACGTATTGTAAAAGCTGAAAAGATCTTTAAATAGATAAATAACCTACACTTTATTGATTCAATAAATCAGGCGCAATCTCATGTGTTTGTATAAGCTCCATCTTTCTTGTTATAATAACCTCCTTTGCTTCAATTCTATAGAGCTTATAGCCTGGGGCACAATTCGCCATTCTATAGCGCAACGCAAAAACCCCTTTACAGAACCCGTAACGCTTAGTTACTCTATATACATATCGGGAACAACTCTCTTTGTAAAGACATGTTCTCCTAAAACGATTAGGACAACATGTCTGATAAAGTCTGATAACTCCTAATAACAGAAACTTCATCTAATTTGGCTTTTTGAATATAACAAATCCAACATGTTGTGTTGAATTTGGCTTAGCACCAAAGCCAAAACACCCTGCAGAACCAGGTATTAGCTTTGTACTATACTCATGATTGACGTATTCCCAACCATCAGGCTCCAATGAAACTATTAGCGAATCCAGTTCATTCTCTGGCTGATCGGTTTGTCTAAATCTTACTACCTTATACTTCATGGTTGTTTTTTTATTTTTTAAAAAATTTGAACTGGGCCCCATTATCTAAAACTAGAAAATAAAGCCCTACTGGAAGATGACTCACATCTATTTTATAGCTTGAAGGAAGTTGAGCATGCGACACTCTTTGCCCTAGTTTATTCATTATGTTATAAGAAACCCCTGCTAAATTCTTACCCCTCAAGCTTAACTCGCTCGATACAGGATTGGGGTAAATAGTTATTGTCTCGTTTGTACCTACTACGTTAACTCCTGTAGGGAACTGATAAAATACAACTACGGAATCAAAAGCACTACAACCATTTGCTCCTGTTACCTGTAAGATATAAGTGGTCGTAACATTTGGATTTGCCAAAGTTTGAGCCGATAAATAACTACTTAAATTCTGATTTGGTGACCATAAATAACTATTCCCTGAAACAGCAGTAGTCCCTATGGTTACATTAGGATTTGAAATAGAAACATACTGATTGGGACCCGCATCTGCTAGGGGAAGAGCATTATCTATTGCAACAGTTACTGTATCTGAGTTAGTGCAACCATTTTGACCAGTAACGGTCAGAATAAAATCAGTTGTAGATAATGGCAAGGCACTTGGATTCGAAATCTGACAATTTGATAACCCATTACATGGAGACCAATTATACATATTATTTGCATTAGGCAATACCCCTAAACTCGCTATAGTATTTGTACAATTTATGGTTTGATCAGCACCTGCGTTTGCCATCGGTGACGCAGTATTCACGGTAACTAGTACAGAATCAAATCCAACACATCCATTCGCACCAGTTGTTGTTAAAGTATAGGATGTTGTATTCAATGGAGACGCAGTTGGTTGTAAAATACTTGTTGAGTTCAAACCAGTGGAAGGTGTCCAATTGTGGTTTAAACCATTAGTTGAAGAACCAGCAAGAATAACTGAACCTGTATTACAATCAATTGTCTGTGCTGGACCAGCACTAACAATTGGAAGAATATTATCAACGGTTACAAGCACAGTATCAACGGCCATACAACCAGTAACCCCAGTGGTTGTAAGTTGGTATGTGGTTGTAGATGTGGGACTTGCTGTAGGCTGCGCTACGTTTACCGAGCTCAAACCTGTCGAAGGCGACCAAGCGTAGCTTATACCCGAGGTAGATGGGGCTCCTATAGTGACTGATGTATTCGTACAATTAGTAGTTTGATCTAAACCTGCATCTGCTGATACTGAGGCGACATTTACTGGATAAATAACCGTATCCAACTGACACCCGTTATGATAATAAAGATATACGTTGTAGTTACCTGATGTATTATAACTAATGTTTACTGCACTCTGCGTATTACTTCCTAAAATGTTTCCTCCACTGGACACACCCCAAGAATAATTGTTCGATACATTAACGCCTGTTTGGTTATAGGTAATTGGAAGACCTGTACATGCCTGTCCTATAGATGCGATACTTGGAGGTGCTATAGGAGTACAAGGTGTAGTGATGGAGACATTGACACAAGACAAATTATTGCTAGTATTGTTTTCATTAACATTATTATTGTGATTCGCCTCTGCACAAATTTTGCAATTCATTGGATAATTACCGCTTATTGGAATGCTAGAAGAAATAGACTCTCCATCATACGCATCTCCACCTCCTAATGTACTATGATCTGTACCGAAAGTATACAATACATTATTACTCCAATCTCTTAGGGTATATGCTAAATCAGGCGAAACATTAGAACCATTAGGTGTGGAGGTGTATTGATCACAATCAATATTAATTGGGTCCCCTAGATTATAGTTTGATTGGTTCGTGGTCAAATTTGCTATAGTAAAATCATGACTAGAGGAAATTCCCCCAGTATGAGTTGCGCAAATATCGAATAATGGGCTTGAAGGAGGTGTACCAGTATTATTAAACTCGAATACTCTTATCCAATAATTAGTATTTGGAGTTAAACCAGTCCATGTATAAGTTACTGAATTTGGCGTTCCTATAGGGTCATAACAGGATATCGCTGAGCCAAAATTCGGTGAGGATCGCAGTTCAATTACCCCATCGAAATTGGACGAATAATTTGCTAAAGCTACTGTCAAATTTGTACTACTCGTGGTAACTTTATAATATACATCAAGATCATCAGGACTTGTACAAGAACAACCAGAGCATTGATTAGCTCCGTAAGATGATGTAGCATTTGCTATAGTACCAGTTAGACATGGTCCATTGGAAACGATGACAGTTGCTCCGTTTGGATTGTCATTAACTGGAGCGCTTGTAGTAGAAGAGCTACAGTTAAGATAATTTCTTAAGTTAGTATTTGTCCAGGATATTCTAGCATACTGAAGTGGAGAAAAAAAGTTACGACAACTTTTCCTTGAATAGGACATTATGTTGGTAGGGTCCGGATTGTATAATTGATTGTTTATATCAGTTGCAGTACCGGTATACTGACATGAACTATTTACATTAGAATTTCCTAAAGTGGGGTCTGCATCGGTATCACACAATTGGTCACCCGCAGTAGAACAATTAGTTCCATTAACAAGTTCGGCACCAGTAGCGGTTTCATGAGTATGATATAGATTAAAGTAATGTCCTATTTCATGCGCCAAAGTGTTACCAGTTGAAGTACAACTATTCTTCATCATAACAATATCAAGTCCTCCAGGAAATTTAGCATACCCGCATAAAGAATTAGTTCCTGATGTAATCGAGTTAAAGAAGTAAAAATTTATGACATTTTGAGTATTGTTGGCTGATGTAATAATAATTTCATCACTCTTGTCAAAATCATAATAATTTGAATTATCAATATAGTTTATAGTTCCACATTGCTTAAAAAAAAGATTCGCATTGCTGAAAATATTATTTATATTATTGAAAGCATTCGTTAGTATAGAAACAGAAATACCTCCTGTTCCTGAACTGGTTCGTACTATGTGAATCTTGTATGGAATGGTATCCGTTGATTCTCCCATAATCGGGTTATTCATATATGAATTGTACGCCATCTGTAAATTAGGAGACAATGAATTACCGATTGGGGGAGCTGTTCCACATTGAGCAATTACTTCGGCTACTGATAAAATGAACAGAAAAAAGAATATGATTTTTTTCATGATACTGGTTTAACTTAATTCTTGAATTACTGAACTTCCTGTACAACCTCTTTAGGCCCTCCACCAAAAGCGAAACCTATTGAAAGTAAAAAAGCGTTGTTCTTAACCTTAGTATCCCTACCAGTATAAGCGGAAATATTCTTTACTCCTAAATCGTAGGAGGCTCGTATAAGGAACTTCTTTAATTGAATACTTGAACCTATTTGCCATGCTAAGTCCACGCGCTTATAGTCATCCATAACTCTATCCTTCCCCCAGTCTAAAGGATTAACATCAATGTTCTGTTTTTCACCTTTATAAACATCAAAATCTTTACTCTCACCATAAATAGCCACACCTATATTGGGGCCCATAAAGAAATTAGCTTTCTTCGTTTCATCCAGAGCTACTTTGGCATTTAATAGAATAGGAATATTTAAATAAAAAAGATTAGTTCTTTCTACCCAGTAATAATCATTTTTTTCTTCTCCTCGTTTCATATTACCCTTGGTTGTAAGTTGAAAATTTGGTTGTAATGAAAACATAGAAAACAAATCAATATCAAAACCTAAACCTACATGATACCCAATACGGGGTCTTACGTTATCAGTACTTCTCCCATCTTCATTACTTTCGCTCATACTAGAAATACTTGTTCCGGCGTATAAATATGTATTTTGTGCTTGTATTTTTTTTCCGCTCAGGAAAAAGACGACCACTACTAAGGGTAGTATTATGTTCTTTGTTTTCATAAGGTATTGTTTTTATGAAAACAAGATTAGACCGTTCTACAGATCTTAAAAAATGGTTTGGATAATCTGCAATTATATAAGGATAATCAACAACATCTTATTCTACTATCTTCCAAATAACTCCGCCAATCGCTTTCTTACACGTTCCTGATAGGTTCTATTTAAAACCAGTTTTTTGACCTCTGGTTTATCAGTTGGTACTTTAAATTGCATCTCTAAGTTTTGTCCATTAATACGACCAGTTAATACGTCTACATTAACAATTTCGCTATCGTTAACTCTTAGGAATTTTTCTTCAGGTAGTTTATCATATACCTTATTTAAGTACCCTGCGTAATAATAGGTATCTCTTGTTGTCGTTACAATAGCAGAGTACCCCTTTTGGAGATTGTCTCCTTTATAATCTTTATTGGATATAAGCGCTATTTCTTCAAAACGAATAAACTCCCTGCGCTTGGCGTGTTCGTTTTTTAATCTTTGTAACTTCTCCTTATAATCTTCAATAACCTCTAGTCCCAGTGCCGGTGTTATCTGAATATCTTTAATCTGATCCTGCTTATACAACGCAGTGCGAATAGCATTAAGCAACTCAACCTTATTCAAGACAGGTTTTGTTTTAACGACATATTGCTCGGGTTTTGTATTCAAGCTTTTGTAGAATGTATCTAGATCACCATGGTGAGTGACATATATAAATGGGATCCTGAAATGATCGGATAATTTTGCCCCTAAATCACGACCACTTAATGCTCCTTCCAAGTCTATATCAAGAAGTACAAGATCTGGTCTTTTTTTATTAATGTGCTCCAATGCCACTGCTACACTAGGTGTAAAATCATATAATTCATACTCACTTTTTAATAGGCGCTCTAACTTAGCATACAGAATAGGTTCATCTTCTACAATAAGTATTTTCTTCATTTTTATGCGTTTTGTATCAGTAAATGTAGAGAAGCTCCATTATTTCCTGAAAGGGTATAGGAAGCCTGTATTTTCTGCGCGAGCAGTTCCATAATGCGTGTTCCGTATCCTGTAGCATGACCGTGCTGATCAAACCCTGGACCATTATCCCGTAGATTAACCTCCAGACCTACATCAGATTTTTGTACTATTATTGACAAACTTGGTTCATCAATATACGGGAAAGCATATTTGAACGAATTTGTTATAAACTCGTTGACGATTAAACCAAAATGAACACCCTTATTCGTTGGTATAGTAAGATGCTCTGCACAATCTATTTCAAAATGAACACTTGTATTACTGTAAATATTTTGCACTTGCGTTGTTAATGCAACAAGATACTTTCTCATGTTAATACTGGTTACATCACCTTCCTTGTACAAGAGTTGATGAACTTCATTAATACTGGCTACTCTACTCTGCAATTCGACTAAACCATTTTTTGTCTTCTGATCAGAGACCTCCTCCATACTTTTATCTATGAATTCATCGATTACACTAAGATTATTTACAATTCTATGATGAAGTTCATGTTGTAACGCAATGATCTCTTCTTTCTGTTTTTTATTTCTTTGGTAAAAGAAAGCAAACAAAATCAACCCTAATAAGGCAGCAGTCAGTCCTAAGCCTAATACCAACGATTGCTTTGTTTGTTTCTCTTTCTCTAACTTCAGAGCAAGATTCTCCTTCTCCTTGTCTCTAGTTTTGTATTGTGTTTCAAGATCAAATGTTTTACTTTTTAAATTTTCTTGATAAATACTGTCCTGTAATAATTGGGTTGCTTTAATTTCTTTATCTACCTCGATTTGGTTTAGGATATTTGAATCTATTGTGCTGTCCCTTTTGCCCGTTTCCAACGTCCTAATAAAGGCGTTCTTCTGCTCTACAGTAATACTGGGATTAACCTGTTGACCAATGGACATATTCTCCTTGGTTAGCTGAACCGCCTTTTGTATGTCTACGGAGTCTTGTTCTCTCATAGACTCTTTTACAATTTTATCTGTATTCTCAACGATCTTCTTTGATTCATTATTGTATTCAAACTCTTTGAGCAAAGGCATTAAATCAATTCCAATTTTTGATGCCTCCGCCATCCTATCTGTATAAAAGTATACTTTTGCCAAGGAACTCTGAGAAACCAGATATCCCTTCTTATTACCAACTTTCTGATAATATTGTGCGCATTCTTTTAATACTTTTTCAGCCTGAGCGTATCGCTTATTTTGGAAATCGATATCCGCCAAAAAACAGTTTATGTTTGCTATTGATGTTTGATCTTTAGACTTTTTGGCCAAGGCCAGAGCCCGTTGAAAATATTGACTTGATCGGGTATAATCCTTTTGCAGAAGAAAAATTCGTCCAATGCTATAATTGCATCGAACTTCATGTTCCTTGACTGATGATTTTTTAGAATATTCTAGAGCCTTAAAGCTTACTTCTAATGCTTGATCAATTTCACCATTGGCGAAATGATTTGAAGCTGTGAACATATACTTACGGCATAATAAAGAGTTTGAGGGATTATCGGGTAAGGCAAGATTACCTTTCTTCAAATAATACATTGCAGAATCCGTCGTTCTTGACTCTAAAAATGCAGCACTCATCATATAATACAACGCAGCTCTACGTGCTTCATCATTTTCAGATAAATGGTAAAGTGCTTTCCTATACGTTCTAACAGCAGTAAAATACTTGCCATTGGTGGCGTGGGCGAAACCCTTTGCCCTATAAAAAGTAACGCTATCGTTTTCTTGTGCCTGAGAAATAATCGTAAGAAATATAATTAAACAGGTAATCGTTATTTTAGCATACGTATTTATACGGTAATTATTTCTCATTATTTATAGTTAAGTTGTTAGCGATAGACTTAAAGAAGTACCATTAACTCCTGAGAGTTTATAAGCCGCATTTATCTTTTGCGCAAGTAATTCCATAATTCTAGTACCATAACCTCTTTTGAAATTATGATCAGTAAACCCAGGTCCATTATCATGCATTGTGAGCTCCCAGCCTTGCTCTGTTGGTCGAACGGAAATATGAAGTGCTGGATTTTCAATATCTTTAAATGCATACTTAAATGAATTTGTAATAAACTCGTTTACAATTAAACCAAAATGAACACTTTTTTGAGTATCAATATTTAAAAGTGGGCTACATGAAATATTTACTTGTATCTTTTGGTTATAAATCTTCTGTACGCGATCAACCAAGGCTTGTATATAAAGTTTGAGATTGACTACCGTTACATCATCATCTTTGTGTAATAGATTGTGTAACGCATTGATACTTGCTACCCGACTTTGTAATTCGTTCAGATTATCAAGAACATTCTCATCCTTGACATCCTCCATACTCTTTTCAATGAAACCATCTATGATGGCTAAATTATTTTCAATACGATGATGTAATTCCTTCTGAAGGGTAACAATCTTATTTTGTTGTTTTTTGCTACGCCTGAAGTAGAACCCGAAAGTGCCCAAGGTTAACAATGTCAGCAATAGTGCGCTGGTCACATAATATCTCGTTTGTTTTTCTTTTCTTATACGTAGAGTCTTCTCAGCCGTTTCGGCACGAAGCTTTAGATTCTCCTTTTCCTTTTTTTCCGATTGATATTTTGTTTCCATTCTTTGCAATTCTGAAGCGGTTTTCTCACTGAATACTTCGTGGTTTATCGTGATCGCCCTTTTTAGGTAATCCGCAGAAGTTTTGTATTGTTTTGCCAAGTAGTAAACATTTCCTAATTTCATCAAAACCATTAGTTGTTTTCTTTTATATTTAGATTCTTCGTAATAGTTCAATACATTTTCCAAAACTTCTCCTGCGGCTGCATAGTTCTTTTCTTTGATCAGAATATTTGCTTTGATTTTCCGTGCTTGGGCAAGCGCTTGGTCATCTTGATACTTCAATGATAAGCTTATTCCACTATCCAGATATAGTTTTGATATATTACGTTTACCACTTTTTAAATAATTATTAGCCGTATTACAATAGACCATAGCAATTTGATTTTGCCTGCTTCCTTTTTTTAAAAAATGTATGCTTAACAGATTGAACGATATTTTTTTTTCAAAATCCTTTTTTGCAACTGCTCGAGCCATCCCATTATAGATAGCACCAACGAACGTATAGTTTTTCAACTTCTTAAACCCGACTATTGCATCCTTGTAAAATTTCATTGCCGATGATTTTTTTCCTAATGCAATGTTTATGTCTCCCAGTAAATAGAGTGCTGCTGATTCGCCGTCCAAATCATCATTTATCTGGGCATTTGTCAAGGACTTTTGAACAAATTGTGCTGCCAAATTAAAGTTACCGGTAGCCCTTTCTAGCAATCCTACTTCATAAAGTAGATTTGTTCTAATCTTCTCAGAATGTTTGAAAGCCTTCGCCTTATCTAGTACTTCGAGGGCCTTAGTGTAATACCATTTGGAAGAGTCACTTTTAGAAAGGTGCATGTGAATTGCACCGAGCTGCTTTAAGGTCAAAACAATGTCTCGTTGATTTGTTTCTACCGAAAAAATAGATAACGCTTCTTGTAACTTTAAAAGAGCTGCTTCTAAATCATAATCTATATATTGTAATGCGCTACCTCTAGCTCGAAGGCAGTAAGCTTTGTCGCTCTCTACACCAGTAAGATTGGAATAGTAGCATATCGAATCTATATATCTTCTAAATATGTCTTTATCACTGAGCTTTATCTCAGATACGATTGCTCGTGCCAATGAGCATTTTTTACTCGCTGTTTTTACCTTCTTAAACTGGCTTATTAAACTGTCAGTTTTTTCGACTTGAGCCGAGGACGACTGGGAAAATATCAGGATAAGTAAAAGAAATAGTAGTCCAGTTTTCATTAACTGGCTAATGTATATTCAATACACTACTTTACAAATAACCCTTTCGTGGTATTCTTAGTTGAGAGGTATCAATAAAACTTTTGTTTATTTCTTTACTTGAAAGGTACTACTACCAATACCTCGAGCTGTATAAATTTTTAGAATGTATAAACCATTAGACAACGTACTGACACTTAGATCCGTTTCTTTGGTATGATACAAACATCTGCCATTAATGTCATATAGTTCTAAGCGTTCAAACTGTTCCTTAGTTCGTACAGTAATCACAGAATTTGTCGGATTTGGATAGATTGTAAAATCCAATTCCTTTTTCTCATAAGATAATACTTGAACGGGAGCTGTTTTTAATTTCCAAGGTTCGAAACCTGTGCTCCCAAAATTACACGTAAATATGAGTTGATCATTGAACTCTACAAAACTATAAAAGAAGGGTTCTCCATCTCCAAAGGAAGGTGTAACTATAGGTGTAGCATCCCCTACCGGTTTTATAATTTTAGTACTTACAGAATCTCCTCCACTTTCCCATAAAGAATAAGTTGTTCTAAAATACATTCTATCGTTGTACTGAATAGGATAGCTTCTCAGTGAAACAATGGTATCGCTTAAGGGATAGGTGCCTTGCGTTGTACCATCTGTGGTCCATAATGTAAAATAAGCATTATCGCTTCGCGCTCTAAAATAGAGCTTACCCTTGAACTCATAGTAGTAACGGCCAAGTTGTAACGGAATATTGTTAATACCATTTGTATAAGTGTTTTTTAGCAAACTTGTTCCTGCACTAGTACCGTCACTAGACCACAGCTCATAGCCGTCATAATTTGGATCACCAAGTAATTTATCGGTTGCATAAAAAATAAGTAAGGAATCCCTGAGCACAGCTATTTCTCCCTGAATAGCAGGATGGATAGAATTAACCGTTAACTCTTTAACCATTTTGGTTCCTTGCTTCGTTCCGTCGGTTACCCAAAGTTCTGTATCCGGATTTGCTTCACTTCCAAGAAAGTAAAGCTTACCGCCCATTTCAGTAAAATACTTTTTATGAGATGTTAAGTTACCTAAACCTAAATCCTGTTCAACAATTCTTGGATACCAAAATCCGTTTAAGGTATCGCTCAGGAGAACTGTCCCGGATACCGTTCCATCGGTTTTGTATAACGCTCCACCTGCAATAAAAATTAGTTCATTATTCAGTTGATAAAACGAACTAGGATATGATGACAAATTAGCTGTTGATGCGTTGCCTTGATGGGTTTGCAAATCCAAAAGCAATTGTGTTCCTGCAGTTGTACCATCAGTTACCCAGATTTCACGACCGTGTGTAGAATCGTTGGCAGAAAATAAGACCTTATTATTATATACTATAAATGAATTTGGGTCACTTCCTCCAAATGCATAGTTCGAATAGGGATTAATATCCTTTAACAAGGTCGTGCCATTCGTGGTACCATCAGTTACCCATACTTCTTTACCATGGATAGAATCATCTCCAACAAAAACTAACTTCCCATTTATTGGAGTAAAATACAAAAGCATTGGGTTTTGGAACACACTTGTTTGAGGACCTAAAGGACTAACATCTTTAACGAGTACCGTACCATTTGTTGTACCATCTGTTTTCCATAAAGCGCTTCCACGTGTTGGATCAAACCCATTGAAGAATAACTCATTATTTAACCTCCCCGTTGTGGAAGTGGTTAAATTAAAACAACCAATATGCTGTTGTCCTCCTGATACCCCGCCTGGATTAATATCCTTCACAATGTTCGTGCCTGAAGAAGTCCCATCTGTTACCCACAATTCTTGACCATGAGCAGAATCATTTGCTACAAAATAAACTTTGCCGGCAAACTTGGTATACCACCCATTGCGTTCTCCTGAAACAACTTGCGGTGTTGTGTTGATGTCCTTTATCAGTTCAAACTGAGCTAATAATGGTTTTGTATATAAAAAGAGAACAAAAAGAAATATCCAAGTATACCTATTCTTCATAAGTATACAAAAGTAGCAATTCCAATAAAACTACTTCTCCCAGCCTATATAGACTCTAGTACCTGGCTTACAGATCTTAGCCAATAGTGCAATGTTCTTATTGCTTAGCGCAACGCAGCCATCAGTCCAGTGAAAACGATTTTTAATAGCCATATCACCCCCACGCCAAACACCATGTATTCCAACGGATCCTCCAATTCTAGAGTTCGCTGGAATCATACCTTTACTTTTCGCAAACTCATGATTACTGCGTGATGCCAAATTAGGATAATCAATACCCATAAAGTATTCCCACTTTCCGTGTTTACGAATGTCCGTTATAGAAAACCAACCTTCCGGAGTTTTTTTATCTCCTTCGCAATACTTCTGGCCTTTTTTATTTTTACCAAATACACATCGATAGGCCGTCAAAAATTTTTTCTTATAGTAAATGTAGACCCGATCATACTTTTTGTATACTTGAAGAACAATATGGTCTTTGTCAATTGTATCGGGGTCAAATGGACGATCCAGAACAGGTCCTAGCTTAATGACTTTCTGTGTAACAACCTGTCCATTCTTTTTCCGAATTTTTTGAATCTTATTACCCTTAGAGTCATATGTCTCCACAAGTACCTTACTACCCGTTTGGGCAATAGCTATCTGCGCAATCAATAATAGAAAAAGTGTACTTAGTAATATCCTCATGCAATGGGTAGACTCCGATTTATTCTTAAAGTTGAACAAATCTATAGGTCTCTAGCGTAAACTCTAAGTTAATTGTGATTTTATTTCCGAAATAATTTCTTCGAATTGATCTGTTCGTTGACCTCCCGCACTAGCAAAATTATCTTGTCCACCACCTCCACCTTTGATTTTTGGTGCAACAATCTCTTTAATCCATTGTTTGGCAGAAAAACCTTTTTCTTTCTGAATTGAATCATCAATTAAAATACAAACGTTGGCCTTTCCATTAATATTACCGCATAACACAATTAAGGGTTGTTCAACTTTTTGTTTTAATGCAAAACACATTTTCTTGACATCATCAGCAGAACTAGCTTCGATGCTTTCTCCGATAAAAGAAATACCTGCATGACTTTCAATCCGTTGCAATAAACCATCCACTTTTTGCCATCGTATACTATCCTGTAACTTTTCAATTTCCTTTTGCAAAGCTGTTTTGTCATCAGCTAACTGTTGAACTGCCTTAGTGATGGATTTAGGGTTTTTTAACTGATGCTTTATAGCACTTAGGTCATCTAATGATTCATGGATATACTTTTCGGCCTTTGAACCTGTAACCGCTTCTATCCGTCTTACACCAGCCGCTATAGCACTCTCATGTAGAATTTTAAAAAAGCCTAACTCTCCAGTAGAACCAATATGAGTCCCTCCGCAAAGCTCAATGGAATAGTTTTCATCCATAATAACCACACGAACTTCATCACCATATTTCTCACCGAACAGAGCCATGGCACCAAGCTTTAGAGCTTCTTCTTTAGGTAAGGTCTTAATAATTACTGGAATATTTTCTCTTATTTTCTGATTCACCAATTCCTCTATATGACGTTGTTCTTCTTCGCTAACCTTTTCTATGTGACTAAAGTCAAATCGCAAGTGATCCTTGTTAACTAAACTACCTTTTTGAGCAACATGCTCTCCCAATATTTTTCGTAGGGCGGCATGCAATAAGTGCGTGGCTGAATGATGCTCCGAGATTTCTTTTCGGTTCACATTATTCACTTCGGCATGAACCTCTCCCTCTAAATGACTAGGTAGTTCTTTACAGAAATGAAGGATTAAATCATTTTCTTTTTTCGTATCGAAAATTTGAATCATTTTATTCTCAAAGCGTAAAGAGCCCTTATCGCCAACCTGTCCTCCACTTTCAGCGTAGAAGGGAGTTTCAGCTAATACTATCTGATAGAAGTCTTTACCCTTATTCGATACTTTTCGATATTGTAAGACATGCGTCCTTGATTCTAAAGTTTCATAACCAACAAATTTATTCTTGGTAGCCGCGTCCAATATTTGCCAATCATCAGTATCTAACGAAGTAGCCGCTTTAGAACGTGATTTTTGTTCCTGCATCGCTTTTTTAAACCCATCTTCCTTAATCTTAAAACCTTTTTCTTCGGCAATCAATCTGGTCAAATCAATTGGAAAACCAAACGTATCATAGAGTTCAAAAGCTAGTTCACCTTCTATATGCATTTCCTTACAATTTGCCATGACCTCATCTATGCGCATAAGCCCTTTTTCTAGGGTTCCCAGAAAGCTATTTTCTTCTTCGAAAATTACTTTCTTAATAAAATCTTCCTGCTTCTTTACTTCAGGGAAAACATCTTTAAAATTTTCAGCTAGTATGGGTAGAAGCTCATGTAGAAGTGGTTGTTTGTAATCTAGATAGGAATAATAATACCGTACGGCACGACGCAGTATTCTTCTTACGACATAACCAGCTCCTGTATTACTCGGCAACTGACCATCAGCTATTGTAAAACTAATTGCTCTGATATGATCTGATATTACACGAAACGCTACATCTTCTTTACTCTCCGAGCGCTTATATTTTTTTCCTGTCAGCTCTTCAGTTTTTTTAATATAAGGTTGAAAAACGTCGGTATCATAATTTGACTTTTTACCTTGCAATGCACGAACCAAGCGTTCGAAACCCATACCCGTATCTATATGTTTACTTGGTAAAGGCTCTAAGCTTCTATCTTTTTTACGATTATATTGTATAAATACATTGTTCCAAATTTCAATGACCTCTTCATGATCTTTATTGACTAAATCTCTGCCCGGAATTTTTGCCCTCTCCTCATCAGATCTCATATCCATATGAATCTCGCTACAAGGCCCACAGGGTCCAGTTTCTCCCATTTCCCAAAAGTTGTCTTTCTTATTACCAAAAACGATCTGTTGCTGAGGTAGGTGCTTTTTCCATTCTTCCAAAGCGATTTCACTCGGTGGAATTTTATCCTCCTCATCTCCTTCGAATACGCTAGCATATAATCGATCTTTTGGCAGTCCAAGGACCTCTGTCAGAAACTCCCAACTCCATGCAATCGCTTCAGGTTTAAAGTAATCCCCAAAGCTCCAATTGCCTAGCATTTCGAACATCGTATGATGATAATGATCAACCCCAACTTCTTCAAGATCATTATGCTTCCCACTCACGCGTAAACATTTTTGAGTATCTACTACACGCGTATGTTCAGCCTTCTTATTACCTAAAAAATAATCCTTAAACTGATTCATACCTGCGTTAGTAAACATCAGTGTGGGGTCGTCCTTCAAAACGATGGGTGCGCTAGGAACGATTTTATGTCCCTTCCCCTCAAAAAAATTTAAAAATTTCTGTCGTATCTCGTTGGCTGTAAGCATAATCTTAATCCAGAATGTTCGGCAGCAAAAGTACATGAACAGTCGTTTACTGCAATATTTGTGCTTGTAAGATGTAGCCATTACTTTTATCATTGCTTTGGGCAAGAAGGTAAAGTATATATATAGCAAGGAAAACCAACAGTTTGAGCCCCATAAAGTAAGTATATGGGTTAAACTGTTTCGAGTGTTAGGTATCCTAAGCGCTATTGTGGTCTCTGCTTGGATTATAGTAGCCCTAGCTTTTAAGTATATTGGTTCTCCGCGTGAAAAGCGTATGCAAAAAGAGATGACTCATTTACAACGCAAGTATACCTTTCTTCAGAAAAATTTAAACTCGACTCAAACTAAGCTCAAAGAACTACGTGAACGTGATAATGAGATTTATCGCATAATTTTTGAAGCAGAACCTCTACCAGATTTAGCATTACAAAAAAAACTTGATGCTCAGAGAAACTTATCGAAATTTTCTAATGTGGAATTGATCCGTTCCATTGAGAAAAGTATCGAACACATTCAAGAACAAATAAAAACGCAAAATACTTCTTATGACAGCCTGCTCTCTTTTATAGAGAATAAAGAACAACTCCTTTTAAGTATTCCATCTATTCAACCTGTATCAAACAAGAACCTAAAACGAATTGCCTCTGGTTTCGGATATCGGGTTGATCCAATTTATAAAATCAGAAAATTTCACTCAGGGCTTGATTTTACAGCCCCTCAAGGTACACCTGTTTATGCTACAGGAAATGGTACAATTAGTCAGGCAGACTATAGTACAGGCGGCTATGGTAATCATGTTTGGATTGATCACGGTTATGGATACCGTACACATTACTGTCATATGGTAAAAATTAAAAAGAAGGCGGGTAAAGTGAAAAGAGGTGAGGTGATAGGTTATGTAGGAAGTACAGGTAAGAGTACTGGACCACACCTCCACTATGAGGTAGAACGCAAGGGTGTTAAAATTGATCCAATACACTTTTTCTACAACGACCTTGATGTAGCCGACTATGAGAAAATGCTAGAAATCGCTAGGCGCAGCAATCAAAGCTTTGATTAAGCCCTTATTTTGTCTAAATTTGTAAGTACATGGATCAATTTGACCTGTTTGGTAATAAAATAGAGCATGCTAAGCCCACCAAGAAGCCTAAAAAGGTTTCCAAGGAGGTTGTAAAAACCGTGAAAAAAACTCCTGTAAAGAAGAAAGTCGAACTGATCGAAGATGTCATACCACAAACACTAAGACAAGATAAAGTTGATGAAAAAGGCCTCGAAAAAGTGTACTATACCATCTCTGAGGTAGCTAAAATGTTTGATGTTAATGCCTCCCTCCTCCGTTTTTGGGAAAAAGAGTTCAGGCAATTAGGAAAAATAAAAAAGAATAAAAAAGGGGATCGGTACTATAATAAACATAACATTCGTCATCTCAATATTATATATTATCTGCTTAAAGAGCAAAAAATGACGATTGCCGGTGCTCGTGAAATGATGAAAAACAAAAGAAAAAGCACCGTTGCTCAATTTGATATGGTCGAAAATTTGCAGAAAATTCGTGGCTTTTTGGTAGATTTGAAAACCGCTTTAAAAGAAGAAAAATAAGAATATGAATAAAATACTCATAGCAATTATTGCATTTTGTGCATTTAGCATGCAAACCAAAGCTCAGGAGTTTGTAAGAGAACTAGATAAGAAAACAAATAAACCTCTTTTGCGCGGTCAAATTAAGTTTAAAGACATTACAAACGAAAGTGCATACCCTTGGATTCATGATGACTATGATGCTAATGAAGAGATCGTTGACAAAATAAAAAAATTACTCCCAAAATATCGTTTGGTTGTATTTGTGGGTACATGGTGTGAGGATACACAATATCTTCTACCCCAGCTTTATAGAACACTTCAAGATGCATCTTTTGATTTTAATGCGTTAGAAATGTATGGTGTGAACCGAGATAAGAAAGGTTTACATGTTGAACATGATATCTATAACATTAAATACGTTCCAACGATTATTGTCATGGATCGTTTTAAAGAAGTAGGACGTATTGTTGAACGTACTAATTCTAGCATCGAAAAAGATTTACTTGACATTCTAGAAGCTTATCAGTAAGATAATTGGCTTCTTACAGTCTAAGAAAACATGCAATTACAGTTTAAAGTGTATCATTCGCTTGAGGATTTACCTCCTTCATGGGATGAGACTTTAGATGAAGATGATGCCTTACACTCGTCTAAAATCGGTGTTACCGAATTAGCGAACACTCCCGACATAAAAAATTACTATGTAGAAGGTTATTGCCCTAATAATACAATTGTGTTTCAGGCTTATGCTCAACAATTACAAGTGCATAGTGGTCATTTTAATCTTGAGGGGAATAAGATTAAACAATGGTTTATTCGAACCTCTATCGATATTGTTAAACCGAAGATGCTCGTAGCTGGAAATTTATTCAGACACGATGTACAAATGCTTAAATTTCATAAGCCATCCTTAAATAGACTGGACCGTAGTAAGATTGTAGATAATGCCATAGACTACATGTTGAAGTATACGCACAGCCAAGGAGTGTTTCTAAAAGATATTCCAAAACCTATCGCGAAATACTTTCTGACAAAAAAAGAGTACCAACGTATGGATAGTGATATTGCGATGCATTTAGATATTCCTAAGCATTGGCAATCTTTTGAGGACTATCAGAATGACCTAAAAAGAAAATATAGAAATAGAGCTAAAAGTACTCGCAAGAGTTTTGCTCAAGTACGAACTCAAGCACTTGATTTAGAAGAGATCAATTTTTATAAAAAGGAAATGCATGCCCTTTACAAGCAAGTAACTCAAAATCAGGTGGTGAGCATGGGCGAACTTAGTGAGGATTATGTACTTGAACTTAAGAAATCACTCGGTGAAAAGTATCAGGTCACTGGGTTCTTCCTAGATGAAAATGGAACAGAAAAACTTATTGCCTTCTCCTCAGCCATTATTCATGACGATGTTCACGACATGAATTATATCGGTTTTGACTATAGTTATAACCAGCGATATTCCCTTTATTTTAATATGCTTTTCAATTGTGTAGAATGTGCAATAGGCAACCGCTGTAAGAAATTATTATTAGGTAGAACAGCCTTAGAGGCAAAGGCTATCGTTGGTTGTGAACCTGATTACCTGTATACTTTTTACAAGTTAAAAAGCCGGTTTATCAATGAAATTGTAAAAAATATTACCGCCCGATTTGAAAATAGATTAGGAGACGGATGGGAGAACCGACACCCGTTCAAAGCAGAATATTACGAGGACAAATAGCCTATGAACAAGTTGCTCGAAAGTTTTGAAATCATATCGATTGGCAACGCTATTCTTCTTGCCTTATTTCTATTTTCGGCAAAATCTGAAAATAAAAAGTCTAATGCCTTCCTTGGTCTATTTCTTTTAAGTTTATCTCTTGAAATCTTATCATCTTTTAATGAGGGCGCTTTACGGACTGTTTACATATTACCGGCTACATCGCTATTCACCATCGTTTTATTATTTTACTACGTAAAAAGTACTGTTGGAGAAAAAATAACGGATCGACTGTATCTGCTCCTTATCCCAGCCATTGTTCAAAATGTTCTTTTGTATTTTTTTTATAAGCAATCAAACCTTTTTGTTTTAATCGAATATGGTTTAAATATCTTCCTGCTAATCAGAATATTGCGTATTCAACAACGCCATGTAAAAAAATTGCAAGATTTTTATAGTGATTTAGAACACAAATCCTTGTCTTGGATAAAAACAATTGCCCTTGCATTTATAGCTTTTTATGTCTTATGGATTACGGAAGATATCATTGGATTTTTCATCCCAGCATATGTCTCATTATTCGTTGATGCATCGCTTATTCTTACATTTTTTGTCGTTATCTGGATTAGTTACATAGGTTTTGAACATAATGAAATCTTTAGAATAAAATTGTTTTCGGAGAATATTAAAAGGGTCAAGAGTGAAATAGAGACACAAAAAACTAATCATATTAAAGAGGCCCCTCGAAACAGTGGTCAAGAAGAGTCTTTCAACAAAATAAAGCAAGAAATTAAAGAACGGAAGCTTTATCGCAATCCTAAGCTTAACTTACGGCTGTTGGCTGAGCAGCTAGATATAAAGGAAAAACAACTATCAGGTTTGATGAATCAATACGCTCAGATGAACTTCTATACCTTTATCAATTCTTTTAGGATAGAAGAATTCAAAGAACTATTGGATAGCCCTAAAGGGGGACAATTGTCTATTCTTGGCTTGGCAAAGGAGGTTGGATTCTCTTCCAAATCAACTTTTTATTCGGCATTTAAAACCCTTGTAGGCATGACTCCCACTGAATTCCAGCTAAAGAAACGGTCCGAATAGAAGCATTCGGACATCATGCCGTGCATAATTTTTAATAGGCTCCGTTATACTTGTAACATTAAAAAATTTTAGACGCATGAACAAATCACTTTTTTTCATTTTAACTACATTGGTCATTTTCTCTTGCTCCTGCAAAAAAGAGAATAACAATTCAGATAATGGTTCTGTGCAAGCAGGTAATGACCCAAATTTTACTATTCAAGCAAATTCCGACGTCGGCTTCACCAATTTTCGTAAAAAAGTGATGGTATTCGATATCCCGATCTACGCAGTAACAGCCGTAGAGGACGAAAAATTGTTGCATGCAGCTAACATAATGGCGCAATACTTAGACAACAATGAAGATGGAACTATTGATAATAGTGCCGTACATGCCGCCATGAAGAATAACAAAGCTTTTATGATTATGTGGAAAAAAGAATCAGACTTAAACAGTATTAGCCCACCTAATGGACATACAGGCCAAGATTTAGGAGCCGATGAAACCGTACCTGCTTGGCATACTAATGGCCGTACTGGTCGTTTTGATGCGGCCTTAGAAGAGGTGTGGCATATTATTACTCATGCTGGTTATGCAAGTGCTTACCCTACGGTCTTTGGTGAATTTGCCGCTACATCAATGACAAATGCCATGGATATCGCTCGTGGTGGGCACTTTACAAACATCCCTAGCCCTTACCCTTCCAATGCTTGGTATACCTACGATGACAATACCTGTGATTATAACTGTATGGCTACAGAGTATATTTATTGGGCCATGACCTCAATCTTGGGTGCGCAAGTCAACAGACTATCGGAAATACAGCAAGAATGGAAACTAAATACAAAAGTAAAAGTACAAACTACGGATGCTGCCATATATAGTTTGCTTACCGACTCACAGTACAAATTTCCAACCGTACTGCCTGATGGTACTTATAGAAGATAAAAGAATAACTAAGCATATGAAAAGAAAAGAATTTATTAAAAACAGCGTATTAAGTTTGGGAGGTCTTATTGCCATCCCAACTTTTTTACAGTCATGCAAGAAAACAAAAGATCATATTGATCCAAACGCGTGTGCAGTTTCACCTTTAGAAACAGCTGGGCCTTTCCCGATTAAGTCTCCGCAAGATTGGGTAAGAGAAAATATTGTAGGAGATAGAACAGGTATAGCCCTGCAAGTAATTATTAAAATCGAAAATACAAACAATAATTGCCAACCGTTAGAAGGTGTATTGGTGGATATTTGGATGTGTGATGCAAAAGGCAACTACTCCGAATATGATGGGCAGTTAGATGGCAGCTTTACCTCAAAACATTTCTTACGTGGACGTCAGACTACCGATGCCAATGGCAATGCTTCTTTTATAAGCATTTATCCTGGCTGGTATCCAGGACGTGCCCCGCATATTCATGTAGAAGTTCTACAAACGAATGGCACATCTCTTCTTGTATCCCAAATAGCTTTTCCAGAAGAAGTATCCAATACGGTTTACGCAACTACAGGCTATAAAGGGCCAGCCGATACAAGTAATAGTAATGATGGAGAATTTGAAGACAGTCTTTCAAGAAATATGGCCACTTCGGTAACAGGAAACATCACAGATGGCTATATTCTGAACGAGACCATTAAAGTAGCTGGTTAACGAATTCCAAGGATAAGACATTTTAACAGACTTAAAAGAATGCTGATTATAACTTTGGCAACTCTTTTAACTACATAGGTCTTATGAAAAGAACATATTGTATTGTGACCTTATTAACTCTTACGTTATGCAGCCCGTGTATGGCACAGCATACTATGACTAAAAAGGCCGATAATAAGATCGAACACAATCGATTAAAGTATGTAGGTATTGGAATACTCGGTTCATTGAAGCACCCAGGAGCAGAACTAAATTACTCGATTCCCCATAGGTTTTTCAAGAAGGAAAAAAGTAGAAAAGGAAAAATTAAAACGATTTATAAAACACGACGTTGGGATGTTTTCGCACGTTACTATTATCATAGAAATTTTCACCACCATGTTATGCTTACGGCGGGCCGTACCTGGCAACGCTCACTCCAGAAGGGAAAGTTTTTTATTTCACAAGCAGATGTGGGCATCTCGCGTACAATTAATGCACGTCCAACGTTTAGAGTAGAGAATGGCTTTGTGAAACAAGTAAGATTTGTTGGCGACTTTTATATGAGCGCTAATTATCGATTTGGTATAGGGAAACATTTTAAACGAAAAGAAAATACCTACCGCTATTACCTTTATTTCGGCGTACTAAATTTTGCACCGTATAATAATTTTTTCTATCCACGGATGGTCATGGGGTTGAACATAAATAAATTTCTTAAAAAATGATGCGCTTCGCTACTATTCTAGTTTTCATAATCATTTGCTCCTCTTGCTTTAAAGGGAAAGCACCTCTATCGGAACATACTAACGATATTTTTTATGTGGAATCCGGACAGTCTACTTTACCTGTTTACGTATCAGGTAATACGAAGTCAAAGGTCATTGTAATCTACGTACATGGTGGACCAGGAGATCCTGGTATTTTTAAATACTCAACCTACGAGCCTACTTCAAACCTCAGAAGAGAAGCCCCTACTTCAGAAAAGTACGCTACGGCATTATTTCATCAACCCAATGCAGGTTTTACACAAGGTAACAGCACACGCAAACCTAAAGTGCCGGATTTTGTAAAAGCACTTGATGATGTTTGTAGCACCCTACTTTATCGGTATGGTAGTGATCAAAGAATATTCATTCTTAGTCATAGTTGGGGAGGATTTATTTCCTGTGCATATCTAACTAAAGACAATTATCAGAAAGGAATAAAAGGTTGGATTAATATGTCTGGTTCTCATAACTATAATATGAATGACTCAGCAGTAGGTAAAAAGATCAAGGAGGTAGGCGCACGGCAAATAGCACAAGGAAGACATGTAGATGAATGGAAAGGCATTATCCAATGGATCGAAGAGCACCCTCCTAACGGAAAATCTAAAAGATCAAATAATATAAATGCTTGCGGCGTAGATGCCCGTGCACTTATGAGTGACTCAATTAATGGTCAAACCAAAATACCAATTGGCCGTGTCTTACTGGGAAGGTATCAACCCGGTGCGATCTCATCATGGGCAGCCAATCTTTTATCAAGTTTTTTAATCGATCTCAATCAGATGGCTTTGGATAATGAAATGTCTTCTTCTCTACAAAATATTACTATTCCTGTACTTAATATTTATGGCCAATATGATTTTATTGTTCCTTCAATAATGGGCGAAGACATTATGAACAATATCAGTTCTCAAGAAAAAGAATTGGTCATCATGAAACGAAGTTATCATAATCCGCACCTATCCGAACCCAATAAAACAGAAGCGCTTATTGATCAGTTTATAGAAAAGTATAAGTAAGGTGTATCCCTTATGAATTGAAAAAAATCTATTTATTGATAGCCATACGTCCTACAAAGTCCAATATCTTATGCAATGCTTGGGGTTCACTTGGCAAATAGCTTAATACTAAATCAAATCTTTTTCTTGTCGATTGAACGTTCTGTAAACCATTATAGCTTAGAACATTAAAATTCAATACCGCGTTTATAAACGATTTCGAATTATGACGTATCATAAATTCTCTCTTCCGAGTATGTATTGTGTAATGTCTAAACAAAGCTCTCATCTCATTCCAAAAACCCATTTTATAAATATAGAATAGATGATCTTTTCTAAACGTAGATTTTTTGAACCTAATATGTAAGTGCTCTACAATCTTTCCATTCGTAGGAATCAAAAGATTGGTAGTTGATTTTAAATCTCTTCGACCATAGAAATGCACATCCAATCCATTCATTGAGAGCACCATTTTAAACTCTAATAAGTCCGCATTGTACGATCCCTGAATATTCGAATTAACCTCTTTAGCGAACTGATTCCAGTGCGCCCCCTTCGTTTCCATAATTTCATACCAAGGAGAGTTATCTAAATTAGGAGCGGAGGGAAGGATAGGCATCTGTCCAAATATATACATAACCTTCTAACCAATATTTCTTCCGTTCAACCCATTTTATTCTCCATCCTTGTATCCTTTTATTACCTTCACTTTCACTAATGGAAAATAACACAGTTCTTAGCGTTAATGGTTTACTTAAAAACTATGGACGCATTCAAGCTCTAAAAGGTGTCAGTTTCGATGTTCCTAAAGGCTCTGTATACGGAATCTTAGGACCGAACGGGAGTGGAAAAACAACACTACTAGGTATTATCCTTGATGTCCTTAATAGCAACGGAGGTTCTTATAGCTGGATAGGATATGCTAAACCCGAAGATGCTCGTAAACAAATTGGTGCACTCCTTGAAACACCCAATTTTTACCATTACCTCAATGCCGTTGATAATCTAAAAATTGTTGCTGAAATAAAACAACTCAAAAATCCGGATATTGATGGTGTGCTCAAACGGGTTTCTTTATTGGAACGGAAACTTTCTAAGTTTAGCTCATACTCTCTAGGCATGAAGCAACGTCTTGCTATTGCTTCGGCCCTTCTTAGCAACCCAGATGTGATCGTGTTTGATGAGCCTACCAATGGGTTAGACCCTGAAGGGATTGCTGAAATAAGAAGTCTTATTAGAGAACTGAGTGCCGAAGGAAGGACAATTATTATGGCCAGTCATTTATTAGATGAGGTTGAAAAAGTCTGTACCCACGTTGCCATTCTAAAAAAAGGGGTTCTACTAAGTGAAGGGTCCGTGCATACCATACTCAAAGATGAACCAACTTATGAAGTTCGTTCGGAAGACAACGAGGTGTTAAAACGGGTTTTAGAGGAACACCCAAACATCAAAAGTGTGGCTACTGAAAACGATTTATTGATCGTCTCATTTAATGATCCTATTTCTTCCTCAGCCCTTAATCAATATTGCTTCGATAAGCATGCTATTTTATCACATCTCAAAGAAAACAATCACAGTTTAGAAAAAACATTCCTTGAACTTATAAAATAAAAACTATGCGTTTATTAAAAATTGAATGGCTAAAGCTAAAAAAGTATAGAACATTTTATATCCTTTCAGGTTTATTCGCCAGCATATTTGTTTCGATCAATATGATTATGCGAACAGCGCCTTTTAGCGTAAATATCAATAAAGAAAATAAAGTAAGCCTATTAAGCGATAACTATTCTTTCTCAGAGGTATGGCACAATATGGGCTACTACTATGGGTGGGCTATCATTTTTATTTGTGTGTTGCTGATCGTCAATATCTGTAATGAGTTTAGTTTTAAAACTCAACGGCAGCATATCATTGATGGATATCACCGCTTGGATTTCCTACACGGCAAAGTCGTACTCATTCTGGCAATTAATGTCGTACTCATTCTATTCTTAGTGTTAGCTGGTCTTCTATTTGGATACACAAATGGCGGGGGAGATCCAATGCATCATGCATCTAAAATTCTACATGCCTTTGTTCTTGGTCTCAATTATATCTCTTTCTCCGCTTTAGTTGCTTTGTTTATTCGACGTTCTGGTCTAAGTATTATGCTCTTACTCGCTTTTGTATTTGTAGAACATATTATCTCATTAGTATCGGCCATGAAATTCGACACGGCGATTATGGCCTTCTTACCGCTTGAATGTAGCGATGCTTTATTTACTACTCCGTTAAATCCACTGGCAAAACAAGTAACCGATAAAATTCCGCAGAATAGTACGACTTTGCTTTTGATTATGAGCCTTGTATTTGTAATCTTATATTACTGCATTGCAAGGTGGCGTATGAAAAAAGCAGATCTCTAGTAGTATTAATGTTGATACGGCAGAAACCAATTGCGCCATAATTCGTATTTTGGATGCATGTACCCATTTCAGATTAAAACATACGAGGAATATCAAGAGGTTTATCAAAAGAGTGTAAAGACTCCAGAAAAATTTTGGGAAGAAATTGCCGAAACCTTTTCTTGGAAAAGAAAGTGGGACAAGGTACTAGATTGGGATTTTAGAAAACCAGAAGTCAAATGGTTTGAAGGTGCACAACTTAATATTACAGAGAATTGTATCGACCGTCATTTAGCTACAAGAGGAAATGAAGCCGCTATCATTTGGGAGCCTAATGACCCAAACCAAGCTCATCGAACTATTTCCTATAAAGAACTCTCTAAAGAAGTTTGTCAATTCGCACAAATTCTTAAAAACTTAGGTGTAAAAAAAGGAGATCGAGTTTGTATCTATATGGGTATGATTCCCGAGCTAGCCTTTGCCACACTCGCATGTGCTCGAATAGGTGCCGTACACTCGGTTATCTTTGGAGGCTTCAGTGCTAAAAGTATAAAGGATCGTGTTCTTGATGCACAAGCTGAGTATATCATTACCTGTGATGGCTCCTTACGAGGAGAGAAAATTATTCCATTAAAGAACGTAGTTGATGAAGCGATACAGGATGTAGCATTTATAAAAAATGTTTTAGTGGTAGAGCGAACTAAACAAGGTGTCAATATGAAAACGGATCGCGATGTCTGGTATCATCACAAAAGAGAAAAGGTTTCCGATGTCACCTTTGTAGAAGCGGAAAGTATGGACGCGGAAGATCCCTTATTTATATTGTACACCTCTGGCTCAACTGGTAAACCAAAAGGTGTAGTACATTCTTCGGCAGGCTATATGGTTTATAGTACTTATAGTTTTGTCAATGTCTTCCAATATACACTTGGTGATGTTTACTTCTGCACAGCTGATATTGGGTGGATCACAGGACACTCCTATATTATTTATGGACCGCTATCCGCAGGCGCTACAACTATGATGTTCGAGGGTATTCCAACTTTTCCTGATCCAGGTCGCTTCTGGGACATTGTAGATAAGTATCAAGTAAATATTCTGTACACGGCACCTACTGCCATACGGTCTCTTATGGCTTGCGATATCTCCGTAGTAAATAGAGCCAACTTAAACTCCCTGAAAGTACTGGGTACCGTAGGCGAGCCTATAAATGATGAAGCTTGGCAATGGTACCACCATAAGATTGGAAAAGGTAATTGCCCTATTGTAGATACTTGGTGGCAAACCGAAACGGGTGGCATTATGATAAGCTCTTTAGCCGGCGTCACACCTGAGAAATCAACTTTCGCCGCGCTCCCCCTACCAGGCATCCAGCCCTGCTTAGTTGATGAAAGTGGAAATGAAATATCAGGTAACGGTGTAAGCGGAAACCTCTGCGTAAAATTTCCGTGGCCTAGTATGATTCGGACCACTTGGGGTGACCATGAACGTTGCCGACAAGTTTATTTCTCGGCCTATACAAATAAATATTTTACAGGAGATGGTTGCCTTCGTGATGAGAATGGTCTTTATAGAATCACGGGACGTGTAGATGATGTACTTAACGTAAGCGGACATAGAATTGGAACGGCCGAACTGGAAAATGCCATCAATGAACATCCGTTAGTTGTGGAAAGCGCAGTTGTAGGTTACCCACATGATATAAAAGGGCAAGGTATATATGCTTATGTAATTTGCGAGCAGCACCCAGCAGATCTTGCACAAGCTAATAAAGAAATTATTGCCCTTGTGCGAGATATTATAGGACCTGTAGCTAAACCCGACAAAATTCAATTTGTAAATGGGCTACCCAAGACCAGAAGCGGAAAAATTATGCGCCGCATCTTACGTAAAGTGGCCGAGGGTGAATTAGAAAACTTAGGAGATATTACAACTTTGTTGAACCCTGAAGTCGTAAAAGAGATTATCGAGGGGAGCATATAAAGATTAGATTTGTCCAATGAATCGATTATTATTCTTTTGTTTGTTTCTACTAGTACTTATTTCTTGTGAAAAAGAGAAAAAAGTAACTCAAGATGAAGAGTATACAGCTCCAGCAATTGCTAATATAAACAAGACTACAGTTACCATTGTGTCGGAAAAGGACAGTAATAACACGACAGCGATAAACGCATATTATAATAACGAAATGAACGACATGCCTGATTCAACAGTAGTTACTGGTGTACCACTTTTTCAAAATGCTTGGTATCGTTGTAACGTACATTTCTATACGAACACGAGTAATGGCCTGATCGATCGAACTTCAGAAATTAATAAGAACGGAACCTGTTATCAATTTTTCTTTGAGGCACCTTATAGTTTTCTTATAGATAGTTTCCAATATCTGGATATAGATAAAGATGGGTTACCTATTGGATTAGATTTCCGGTTTAAACTCTTTCCTTGGTCGGATACACTGACCCTTGCCGCTGAACTTCGTTACAAACTAAACAAAGGTTTACCCAATGTTGCGAAAGGCAAAATTGATAGTGCTGATGGAAATACAGTACTCAAGTTTAGACAATCCAATCTTTACGTGAATTAATCAATATCTCCTAATGCAAACTCTCCTTGAATGTTCAAGAATGCCAGATATATTTTCTTAGTCTGATCTCCCTTAGTTAGTTTGAGTTCCCATACATACCATTGTCCCTCTGATTCTTCTTCCGTAATGAATTTTATGAACTCGTATTTATAAGGTATTATCTTTTTCTGTATTCTTCTTCGAATAGATCGAACACGCTCCATGTCATTTGGGTCGCTTGTATTACATACATCCTTCCATCTACGTTCTTGATCATCTCCTCTGTATACAATAAATTCAGCCAATCGAATATCTTGTTCCTCTTTACATAACTCAAATATTTGATGGATCACGCCTTTTACCTGTTCGGCTTCCTTATTATTCTGAGCGAATAAAGCAGAAAAAAGAAATAGTAATCCAATAGTCAGTAAATACTTCATGCCATAAAGTTAATACTACTTTCGCTGTATGGCCTATAAGGCAGTTGCCGAATAATAGTAATATCTTCGCCAATGGTATTTAGGATAAAAACCTAACCCATGAGAAAAGAATTTACACTAAAACTTACACCTGGTGAAATTGATAATGAGCAAATTATTGTTCAAAAAGTAAGATCATCCTTGGGCCTTAACAATAAGGTTCAAATCCTTTTGCAAAAGAAGAAGGTATCCTTAGATGCTCGAAAGCATCCTATTCATTATTTACTAAAATTAATGGTTTATGTTGATGAACCTATTGATACGACGGATCAAATAGCATTGCATTATCAAGATGTTCATCAGTCAAAAAATGAATTACATATCATAGGTGCAGGACCTGCAGGATTGTTCTGTGCGCTACGATGTTTGGAGCTAGGCATAAAACCCATCATCTTCGAACGTGGTAAAAAAGTACGAGATCGTCGTCGAGATCTAGCCATATTAAATAAAGAAGGTGTTTTAAACGAAGAAAGTAACTACTGCTTTGGTGAAGGAGGCGCAGGCACCTATAGCGACGGTAAATTATATACACGCTCTAAGAAAAGAGGAAGCGTTCAGAAGATGCTACAAACCTTTATTCGCTTTGGAGCTGATGAAAAAATAGGCTACGTAGCACATCCACACATTGGAACCAATAAGCTCCCTAAGATTATAGAACATATCCGTAAACATATCCTTCAATGTGGTGGTGAAATTCACTTTGAACAAAAACTAACGGACCTCTATATGAAAGGGCAAGCTATTGTCGGATTTGAAACCAATCACCGAACCAAAATTGATACAAAGAACATTGTGCTGGCAACGGGACACTCAGCGAAAGATGTTTACCTTCTTCTTCATAAAAAAAATATAGAGCTAGAAGAAAAAGACTTTGCCATGGGTGTTCGGATAGAACATCCCCAGCAATTAATTAATGAAATTCAATATGGTAAGGAGTATGCACGGGCTATTACCTTAAACGAGACTGGTGCCTTACCTCCTGCATCTTATTCTTTAGTAGAACAAGTGGAAGGACGTGGTGTGTTTTCTTTTTGCATGTGTCCAGGCGGAATTATTGCTCCTGCTTCTACGGAGCAAGGACACCTTGTTGTAAATGGTTGGAGCCCATCTAAAAGAAATAATCCTTTTGCGAATAGCGGATTAGTTACCAAAGTAGGTCATGAAGATTTTCAAGAATTCAAAAAAGAAGGTATACTGGCCGGACTCTATTTTCAAAGTAGTGTTGAACAAAAAGCATATGAAATAGGTGGGGGGAAATTCGTAGCTCCCGCGCAAAAAGTTTCAGATCTAATGGAAAATAAGACAAGCCAAAAAATAGGGAGTCATTCTTATTTACCTGGTGTGACCCCGAGCCATATGAATGAAGTCTTACCACCTTTCATGTATCAGGCTATTCAATCGGGTATTAAACAGTTTACTAAAAGAGTCAAAAACTACATTCACCCTGAGGCCATTGTTGTGGCAACCGAAAGTAGGACATCCTCTCCACTAAGAATTCCACGAAACAAAGAAAGTTTAGAACATATCAGTGTACGGGGGCTTTATCCTTGCGCTGAAGGAGCTGGGTATGCGGGAGGAATTATTAGTGCTGCTATAGATGGAGAACGCGTGGCTGATGCCGTATTAAAAAACATGCGCCATAAACACACATAGAAATATCATGGTAAAGGCCCAGCCCTGCTGATTGAATGCATTCAGAGCTGTATATTGTGTAGAACGTTTGTTAAAAAAGAACTTAGCTAAGAAACCAAAAGACAATACAAAGAGTATATCGACCCAGTCAAAACGTCCCTTGATTAAAAGAAAATATTGTAGCAGTTCAAGCCACAACGCAAACACCATTGGAAGCCATTCCAAATTAATTGATTTTCCAAAAACATGTAAACGTAAGTTCCTTGCGACCAGGGTAGCACTAAATACCCAAAGCCCTCCCGGTAAGGAATAGATAATAGCTTCGTGCAATGGAAATGTAGTTCGAATAGTTTCTTTAACAGCTAAAAAGGTTTCGGGAAGAAACAAGTTCAAAAAAATATTAATTAAAGATCCTTCCGGACGATAGAAAATATAAATTAGCGCACAAACCGCTAAACAAAATAAAACAAGTCCTTTGTATTTTTTTAATTCTCTTGAACCGTTCATTACCTAAAAATCGACTAGGTCAATTTCGAAAATCAACACTGCGTTACCAGGAATAGACCCAGAACCGCGCGAACCATAACCCAACTTACTAGGAATAAACAAATAGCCAGACCCACCCCTTGAAAATTTCGGGATGCCTTCTTGCCAACCTTCAATTACATTAGACAAAGGAAACTCTGCATTAGGCCTCTGGTCAAATACATCTTTGTTGGTGAGATATCCTTTATAATTGACCTTTACATTATCATCTATAGTAGGATGATTACCATCTCCTTCTTGCGATACGATAAAATGCAATCCACTTTCTGTTCTTTGCAATCCGTTCAGATTATTATCTGCAACATACTGCTCGATCTCTTTAATATTCTCTTCTAAAACTTTTTCTTCCTTCTTACAAGCAGATAAGGAAAATAATATGAGACAAACTAGTAAGATTCTATTCATAATCAGAGCCTATTAAGCAGCTTTTTGTTTTGCTTTTTTTTCAGCATGAGCCATTGCAGCATCACGAACCCATTTGCCATCATCCCAAGCTTTATTTCGAGCTGCTAAACGTTCCTTGTTACAAGGTCCATTACCTTTAACAACATTCCAAAACTCGTCCCAATCTATTTCTCCAAAGTCATAATGTCCACGCTCATCATTCCATTTAAGGTCAGGGTCTGGAAGTGTTACACCTAATATCTCTGCCTGTTCTACTGTAGCATCGACAAAACGCTGACGAAGTTCGTCATTCGTTTGGCGTTTAATTTTCCATTCAATGCTTTGCTTTGAGTTCGTACTTTCGGCATCACTAGGGCCAAACATCATAAGACTTGGCCACCACCATCGATTTACTGCATCTTGTAACATTGCCTTCTGGGCCTCCGTTCCCTTACTCAGTACTAATAAGCTTTCATACCCTTGACGTTGGTGAAAGCTCTCTTCTTTACAGATACGGACCATGGCACGCGCATAAGGACCATAGGACGTACGACATAGCATTACTTGATTCATAATAGCAGCACCATCAACTAGCCAACCAATTGCACCAATATCTGCCCATGTCAAGGTAGGATAATTAAAAATGCTTGAATACTTGGCTTTCCCAGTATGTAATTGTTCAACGAGTTCATCACGTGTTACACCAAGTGTTTCTGCGGCGGAGTATAAATACAACCCATGCCCAGCTTCGTCTTGCGCTTTCGCAATTAAAATTAACTTGCGTCTCAAATTTGGTGCCCGTGTAATCCAATTCCCTTCTGGAAGCATTCCTACAATTTCGCTGTGAGCATGTTGAGAAATTTGACGAATGAGTGTTTTACGATATGCCTCTGGCATCCAATCTCTTGCTTCAATCTTCACCTCATTAGCTATCTTCTCTGTAAATAATTGTTCTCCTTTTGTTACACTCATAGCTTCTCTATTTTAGTAATTACAAATATACAACCTACATTCCGCTCTATCTACCTTGTGCTTTGTTCTAAATCTATCATTTCATTGGATTTTACGTATAAATGATACAGATCAGAATGATCCGATAAGATTAAGCACGAATCGGGCTGGTATAGGTCTCCAAAAATTGACAAATAGTTCATCCTAAGGTATCTTTGTGCAACTTCAGAAAAAAAACTATGGCAAATTCAAAGTTTTCTACTATTGGAAGGAAGGTGCTTATGGCACTATCGGGCTTGTTTCTCGTTTCCTTTCTAGTAATTCATGTATCGATTAATTTAATTTCTGTATTTAGTGAAGATGCGTTCAACGTGGCCTCACATTTTATGGGAACCAATCCTGTGATTCAGTTCGTAATGCAACCCATTTTGATGTTTGGTGTATTCTTTCACTTGATTATGGGGATTATTCTTGAGCTACAGAACAATAAGGCAAGAGCCATAAAATATGCCTATAACAAACCCAGTGCAAACTCAAGTTGGATGAGTCGGAATATGATTTATACCGGTCTGGTTATTTTTGCATTTTTAGGGCTGCATTTCTATGATTTTTGGATCCACGAAATCAATGTTAAATACATAAGTGCTGTTCCTAACTTATCACCAACGAGATATTACGAGGAGACGGTCATTAAGTTCCAAGATCCCTGGAGAGTGATTATTTATGTTCTATCGTTCATAGCCCTTACTTTACATCTATTACATGGTTTCCAATCTTCTTTTCAATCGGTAGGTTTTAACCATAATAAGTATACCCCCATGATCAAAAAGTTAGGTAATGCTTTCGCTATTGTGGTACCCGCATTATTTACATTTATTGCAGTATTTCATTTTTTAAACCATTAATATAAAAGGACTATGAGTATTTTAGATTCAAAAGTTCCAGAAGGTCCAATTAAGGATAAATGGACTAATTATAAAAACAAAATTGATTTAGTAAATCCTGCCAATAAGCGTAATATTGACGTTATTGTAGTAGGAACAGGTTTAGCGGGAGGTTCTGCCGCTGCGACACTAGCTGAGCTGGGCTACAACGTAAAAGCTTTTTGCTATCAGGATTCTCCACGTAGGGCGCACTCTATTGCTGCTCAAGGTGGAATTAATGCAGCTAAGAACTATCAGGGTGATGGTGATTCTTCTTACCGACTCTTTTATGATACGGTTAAAGGCGGCGACTATCGCTCTCGCGAAGCGAATGTTTATCGTCTTGCTGAAGTCTCAGCGAATATTATTGACCAATGCGTAGCACAGGGGGTTCCCTTTGCCCGCGATTATGGTGGCCTATTGGATAATCGTTCTTTTGGTGGTGTATTAGTAAGCCGTACATTCTATGCGAAAGGACAAACGGGTCAACAGCTTCTACTTGGTTGTTATTCAGCCATGAATCGTCAGATTGCTCGTGGTAAAATTGAAATGTATAACCGCCATGAGATGCTAGATATTGTAAAAATAGATGGTAAAGCTCGTGGTATCATAGCCCGTAATTTGATTACAGGAGAAATAGAACGACATTCAGCGCATGCTGTGATAATAGCATCAGGAGGATATGGTAATGTATACTTCCTAAGTACCAATGCCATGGGTAGTAATGCAACTGCCGCTTGGAAAGTACATAAGAAGGGTGCTTTTTTCGCTAACCCATGTTACACACAAATTCACCCTACTTGTATTCCTCGCTCTGGTGATTACCAATCCAAATTGACTTTAATGTCCGAATCTCTCCGTAATGATGGCCGGATCTGGGTCCCTAAAAATATGGAAGATGTTGAGGCTATAAGAAAAGGAACTAAAAAACCTACTGATTTATCAGAAGAAGAAAGAGATTACTATTTAGAGCGCCGTTATCCTGCGTTTGGGAACCTTGTACCACGTGATGTTGCTTCGCGTGCAGCTAAAGAGCGATGTGATGCAGGCTATGGTGTGAATGCTACGGGTGAAGCTGTTTACCTTGATTTTAAATCAGCTATAGAACGTTACGGTAAGGAGCAAGCAAAGCTGCAAGGTCTTGAAAACCCTTCACATGATAAGATCGTAGAACTTGGTGAAAAAATCGTAGAGGCCAAATATGGTAACTTATTCCAAATGTACGAGAAGATCGTAGATGAAAACCCCTACAAAACACCCATGATGATTTACCCTGCCACACACTACACCATGGGAGGTATATGGGTAGATTATAATCTTATGACTACAATTCCTGGTTGTTATGCAATTGGTGAGGCTAACTTTTCGGATCATGGTGCAAATCGCTTGGGAGCTTCTGCATTAATGCAAGGCTTGGCAGATGGTTACTTTGTATTACCTTATACCATCGGTGACTATTTGTCTGCTGATATCCGAACAGGCAAAATCCCTACGGATACAAAAGAGTTTGACGAAGCGGAAAAAGCAGTTAAGGAGCGTATTGAATTCTTTGTAAATAATGAAGGCAATCACTCTGTCGATTACTACCACAAAAAGCTCGGTAAAATTATGTGGGATAAAGTAGGTATGTCTCGGAATGAACAAGGACTGAAAGAAGCCATTACGGAAATTAAGGAACTACGTGAAGACTTTTGGAAAAATGTAAGTGTACCGGGAGGTGCCGATCAGGTAAATGCTGAGCTTGAAAAAGCTGGACGTGTAGCCGACTTTTTAGAACTAGGAGAATTATTTGCCAAAGATGCCTTAAATCGAAATGAATCCTGCGGTGGACATTTCCGTGAAGAGTCTGTAGAGCTTGATGGAGAACAAAAAGGCGAAGCTAAACGTAAGGATGATGAATATGCTTATGTAGCTGCCTGGGAATATAAAGGAGAACCTTCGGAAGCGGTCCTACACAAGGAGCAATTAGAATTTAAGGATATAGAATTAAAACAACGTTCATATAAATAAAGAATTTATGTCAGAAAAAGGAATGAATCTCACACTAAAGATTTGGCGTCAAAAGGATGCCGATACAAAAGGTCAAATCGTTGACTATCAAGTTTCCGATATTTCAGAACATATGTCTTTTCTTGAAATGATGGATGTGTTAAACGAGCAATTAGTAGCAAAAGGTGAAGAGCCTGTAGCATTTGATCATGATTGCCGTGAGGGAATTTGTGGTATGTGTTCTATGCACATTAATGGTCAAGCTCACGGTCCAGACCGAGCTATTACGACCTGTCAGTTACATATGCGTAGCTTCAACGATGGTGATACGATTTATATTGAACCATGGAGAGCAAAAGCCTTTCCGGTAGTAAAAGATTTAATGGTAGACCGTTCTGCGTTTGATAGAATACAGCATGCGGGTGGATATATCTCAGTAAATACATCGGGAAATACGCAAGATGCTAATGCGATTCCAATTCGGAAAGAAGATGCAGATCTCTCCATGGATGCAGCAACCTGTATCGGGTGTGGAGCTTGTGTTGCGACTTGTAAAAATGCATCGGCCATGTTGTTTGTATCAGCTAAGGTTTCTCAATTTGCTTTACTTCCACAAGGACAAGTTGAGGCTAAGGAACGCGTACAAAACATGGTAGCTCAAATGGACAAAGAAGGATTTGGTAACTGTACGAACACGGGAGCTTGTGAGGTAGAATGTCCGAAAGGGATTTCACTAAGCAACATTGCTAGAATGAATAGTGAGTATTTAAAAGCTACTATTACAAAGTAATTTTCTTTCAATAACAAGTAAACCCATCCGTATTACCGGATGGGTTTTTTCGTAGGTTAGTTTCTAACTTCTTACATTACATCTTATGAATATGAAACCCACGTGTAACGGTCACTTCATGTTTCCCAACTTCATGACCCCATACCTTAGCTTCTAGCGTATAATTTTTATGACCGACTACTCCGTTGGAAGCGGATAAAACCAAATCATCATGGTGATCATATTGACCGTTCGTAGCATGTACGTGAGCATCTGTTGGCATATCATAAATGACATTTGAAGGGTTGTCTGTTTGGTAGATTTTCACTTTAACGTGATGCACCGTTTTATTATCCTTCTCTGTAAAACGAACATGGATATGCATCGTACTATCCATCATTTTCATAGAAGTATCGGGTTTCATAATAGCTATAGCATAATGCATATCACTACTGCCATGATGCATATCTGGCTCTACAACCGTATACTCTTTTTTACATGCCGCCATGGTTACCACAGCCATAATTGCTAATATTAATTTTGAAATTTTCATTGTTTGTTTTTTTATTTAATTGTTTAATAATTTTTCTACCCTTTTGGTAGTTTGTTTTTTTAATAGAAAGGTGTAGCGAGCCGTATAGATATCACGGAGTGCCACAGAGTTCTGCGCATATTCCTGACGAATAGGTTTTCGATATTCAAAAGAAAAACTATGTCTATTCGTTTGCGCAGATAATCCGAATTGAAGCAGGGTACTTTGTCCACCTGTTTGTTTCTGCGTATTATCTTGATAGCTATCATTCGCTACTTTGTCCAACATTAAACCAAGACTTGGTAAAACTTGGGTAACTCCTTTACTATAAATTGCATAATACAGGTTAGCCGATAAACTAGATTGGCTACCATATTGATAGTCATATTTGTTTGCTCGGTTTGTGAAGTATAAACCACTCAAAAGCGCTCCCCACTTCTTGTATTGAAGCATCAACATAGGATTAATAGAAACACCCCAAGAGCCTGTACCTAAATTGAAACTCCTAGGCATTCCCTGACTTGGCAGATAATGTTCATAATGCCCCGTTGGGGTTTTAACACCTCCACTTAGTATAGGAACGAGTTGTACGGAGCCTACAGTTATAGATCTAAATCTATAATCTATTCCGAACCGAATGTCTCCTAAACCAATATTTCGTAACTGGTTATGGTCTACTCTTCTGATATTAAAACGCATGGGCAAAGCAGACCATATATAGATCTGTTTGTTGACACCCTTTTTGAGCAAGAGCTCTGTTGAAAATAAGTTGTCATTGCTTTGAACGCTCTCAATATTTTGACTATGAAAACTTGCACATTGTCCTTGCAAGGAAACATAGTCCGATAGCGTATTCTGCATAAGGTAGGTAGCATTATTTGCTATTGATACCTGACTACAAGAATTACATGCAAAAGATGCAAAACCGCTAAAGAGCAACAAAGCAACAAGCAACATACTGTTACTTTTCATTGTTTGTTTACTTAGAATTGTTTTGAATAAATTTCTTTAAGGAAGTGCCGGTTGAAATATCTTCCGACAACAAAGAACTCTTATTAAAGAGTCCTGATATTTCTAAGTAAGATCTGGTGGGTGAAAAACGGATGAAAGAACACCTGCATGAATAGCACTTTTTTCATCAGGCCAAGCATGAATGCACTCGTTAATTAATGGTGTAGGTTTATGTATTAAATCTTTAAGGCTGTTATCAACAACCATTTCACTTTGCTTTTGCTCTACAGGTATCGTTCCCGCATCTGTATTTTCTTCGGATAAGGTTTTCTTCAACTGACAACATCCTCCACAATTAGAGTCTTGAATATCTTTTTCTACACAGAGCGTTCGCGCAATACGATCCTGATTCAAGTTAAATACTGCTTGAATCATAAGGTTATGCAAGCCTGCCGAAAGCACGACCAAAATTAAGAATATGGACCCTAAACGCCTCAATGCATTTGTAAAGTTAGGACAGGAATGAAATAATTGTACCGAATGATTGTCATGTTTTAGTTGAGATTTATCAAACTATACTTTGATAATAGCGGCAGCTTTGCGCTATAGTTTCCTCAATAGGAGTGTATTGAAACTCTGGTAGAAATTTAAACACCTTTGTATTATTATAATCATAGCGTGCCTGAGCACTGCGTGCGGTTTCTCTGGTAATGGTTTGCTCTTTTTTAGAGAACCACTTTTTTAGTTCATACCATCTCCAAACTAAGGCAATCATCCATGACTTTGCTTCTCTATGCGGAGCTCTCTTGTTAAAGAATTTAGCCATAAGCTCAAAGATTTCTTTATAGGAATAGGTACCAGCGCTAATTATAAACCGTTCATTGAAACTCTCTTTTTCAAATAAGCCAACCATGGCTTCTACAACATCTTGTACATCGACAAATGAGGTAATTCCGCTTGTATAAAATGGAAATCCATCGTATATATTTTTGAACAACTTACAACTTCCTTCATTCCAGTTTCCTTTTCCTAAAACAATTCCAGGGTTTACAACAACGGCTTTAAGTCCTTCAGCAACACCACGCCAAACTTCCATCTCACTGCGGTATTTACTTACGGCATACTGCGAATTATATTTGCTAGTAACCCAATCTGCATCTTCAGCTATTTTTTCACTATTGGAATTTCTCCCCAGAGCCGCAACCGAGCTTAAATGAACTATATGGTCAACGCCATGGTCCAACATCATGTTTATGATATTAGCTGTACCCTCAACGTTTGTCTGCATGAGCTCATCGCGTTGACGTGCATCAAAGCTAACCATTGCCGCACAATGAAATACAACATCAATGCCACTCATCAATTTTTCGAGTGATAAAATATCTAAGACGTTTCCTTGAACCCATTCAATACGCTCAGTTTCTTCAGTAGTAAAGGAAGTAGATATTTCACTCCTATATAAAGCTCGCACAGCATACCCTTTTTTTAAAAGAAGCCTAACCAAATGGCTTCCTATAAAACCCGTTCCGCCTGTGACAAGAACTTTCATCTATCTAAACTGTTTCAAGAAACGGATATCGTTTTCGCTTAATAAGCGTATATCATTTATACCATACATAAGCATGGCCGTTCGGTCTACACCCATACCAAATGCAAAACCTGAGTACTTCGTTGGATCGATACCTGTATTCTTCAATACATTTGGATGAACCATTCCGCAACCTAAAATCTCTACCCAACCTGTATGTTTACAAACGTTACATCCTTTGCTATCGCATATAAAACAACTTACATCCATTTCCGCGCTAGGCTCTGTAAATGGAAAGTAAGACGGACGAAACCGAACCTTTACATCCTTACCAAACATTTGTTGCACGAAATGATAGAGCGTTTGTTTTAGGTCCGCAAAACTGACTTTTTCATCTATATAGAGTCCTTCTATTTGATGAAAGAAACAATGGGCTCGCGCACTGATTGTTTCGTTCCTATAAACTCTTCCAGGGAATATTTGCCTAATGGGTAATACTCCTTTTTCCATAGTGCGAATTTGCACACTTGAAGTATGCGTGCGTAAAACCCAGTCTGGATCTTTACTGATATAAAAAGTATCCTGCATATCCCGTGCGGGATGATGCGCTGGCAAGTTTAGTGCCGAAAAGTTATGCCAATCATCTTCAATTTCAGGTCCTTCGGCTACGGTAAAACCAATTCGCTCGAAGATAGAAATCATTTTATCCTGTACTATAGATAATGGATGTCGAGCGCCCGTTTCATTAGGTAGAGCTGGTAGGCTTGTATCAATTGCCATATCGGCATCTGTTGATTCTTCTTTCTGAAATTGGCTTTTCAACTCATCAAAGCGTTCTTCGGCAAATTGTTTGAACTCATTAAGCATTTGTCCAGCTTCCCGTTTTTGCTCTTTGGCCACATTCTTCATCTCACCCATTAAACCTTTGAGTTTTCCTTTTGTACCCAAAAATTTAATTCGGAACTGCTCCAATTGCTCAGAATTGGATACTGCCGATTCCTTTATTTCTTCTCGAATAGCTGCTATACTATCCTTTAATGATTGCATCTTACAAAGATACAATTGTGCTAAACAAAAAAGCACTCCTTATGGAGTGCTTCATTTATAAATTTTAAGATATTATTTCTTCTCGACCATCTCCATGGTGGCTTTCTCATCAGATTTGCCTTTTTCGGAATTAATATCCAACCAAAAAGCACCATCTGCCAAGAAGGCAATGATAAACCATATGAACAAGGCCAATGGAATATATACAGAAAGCTTCATGCCCTTCTTTTCATCGCCCAAATGCATAAATATGCTTACGATGTAAAGAGCTTTTGCTAACGTCAGAATGATGAAGCCCATGTTTAGAACCCAACGATAATCACCCATTTTATCTGATAAGTACAGCCCTAAAACAACCTCTACTATCGTGATAACGGTAAGTATACCAGTTACTTTCCATATTTTAGCCACTTTGGCTTTGCTCTCCGCACTATTAATATCTTCGTGATGATGTGCGTTATATAATCTTGATTGATCCGCCTCGTAATCGTTAAAGTGTCCCATTATATTTAGTCTTTTATTTTTTTTAAAGTAGGTAGAAGCAAGTGAATACAAATACCCATACCAAATCTACAAAGTGCCAGTACAAACCAGCTTTTTCTACTGTTTCGTAGTGACCACGCTTTTCAAATGCTCCATTCATTGTCATTACTAGGATAATGATATTGATTACCACACCTGATAATACGTGAAAGCCATGAAATCCAGTAATTGTAAAGAAGAAGTTGAAGAATTTATGAGCCGAATCAGGACCATACGCTGCTAAACTTGCTTCTGGTAAATCGTGTTTAAAGAAATGTTGGATAGACTCTACAGATACTTCACCGCGAAAAGAACCCCACCAACCACCTTCGTGGAATAAGTGATTCCACTCATAAGCCTGACAGCTTAAGAAGGCAATACCGCCAATGATGGTCCAAATCATCCACTTTACAACTCCTTTCTTGTCCCTGCAATGACCTGCATGTACTGCTAATACCATCGTTACGGAACTTAAGATTAAAATAAAGGTCATTAAACTTACAAACATCAATGGCCATCCTGCTCCTACTTTGACATCTTGAAAGAAAGGGAAAGACCAAAACACAGCATTCGGATCTGGCCAAATAGCACTAAAAAAACGTGTTGTTCCGTATGATATCAAGAAGGCCCCAAAAGTAAAGGCATCTGACATCAAGAAGAACCACATCATCATTTTACCATAGCTTATATCAAATGGGCTTTGTCCCCCCATCCATTTAGTCTTTTTATTTGCTACTGCTGCTGTACTCATAATTGTAATCTTAACTTTGATATACTAATAAAAATATAAAAATAAATAACCAGAGTGCATCGACAAAGTGCCAGAATATAGCCGCGATCTCGATGCCCGTACTCTTATAAACTCCTTTACGCGATCGTATGAAGTTTAGTAGAAATACGACTAACAATGCGAGCACACCACCTACTACATGTAATCCATGTACAAAAGGAATTACATAGGTAAATTCTCCTGCTGCATTATTAGCATTTAATTTAATATCCATTTCATTATACATGGTCGTAAAACCATTTATCTGAAACATTATAAACAAGAGTCCTAATACAACGGTTGCAATCAGCATCCCTTTGTATTGACCCATATTTTTTTTCTGAAAACCTTTAACCGCAAAATGTACAGTAACACTGCTTAATAGTATTAGTGCAGTTGAAATATAGAACGCACTGGGTAATTGAATATCTTCCCATCTACCTTGGCCCTGTCTTACCATGTAAGCACTAATCCAACCTGCAAACATCATTGTCATACTACCAATGCCGATATACATAAGAAGCTTATGCGGATGTATCTTATGGTTACTATCGTTTGTATTGGAAACAGTCATCACACTCATAATGCTAAATAAATTTATCAATTAAAAAAGTGAATAAAATAACTGGCAAATACATGAACGAAGCGAACATTAATTTTTTTGCTTTCGCATCCGAGTTTTCTTTAAAAAACTGATATGCAAACCATATAAAGCCTACGGCGGCTAAACCCAAAATTGCTGAACCTACCCAACTCGTTAAACCTAATATTTGGGGTAAAACAGCTAATGGTAATAACAAAGATGAATACAATACAGTTTGAAAGGCTGTATAACGACTTTCTTTCCCGATTTGCGGAAGCATTTTCATACCAGCTCTCTGATAGTCATCATTCCCAACCCAAGCAATGGCCCAGAAATGAGGAAATTGCCAGAAGAATTGAAAGGCAAATAATACCCAAGCTTCGGTCATTCCAATCGTACCTGTTCCTGCTGCCCAGCCGATAGCACAAGGTAAGCTACCAGGAATCGCACCAACTAAAACCGACAAAGATGTTCTCTTCTTTAAAGGCGTGTATACAAAAGCGTAAATAATATAAGAACCTAAGCTTAAAGCTGCTGCTAAAAAATTAAACTGCGTATATAGAATAGCTGTACCTATTAAAAGGCTTAGTACTATAAAAGTAATTGCCTCAGCCGAACCCATTCTGCCTGCCGCTAATGGTCGATCAGCCGTTCTTTTCATCAGTTTATCATCATTCTTTTCTATTAGTTCGTTTGTAGCATTGGCAGCACCCGTTACAAATAAGCCACCCAAAAAGAGAAGCGCTACTTTAAATAAGTCAAAGGTAATTTCAGGTATAATCAAATAGCCAATCACACTTGAAACCACAACTAATAGAGATAAGTTGAGCTTCATAAGCTGCTTATAGTCCGTTAGTTTTTGAACTAAAGTTGAAGATTGAGTCGATATGTTAGTTTCCTGAGTCAATTTTTTCTAATGTTCTTCTTCTCCCTCACGTAAAGGTTCAGTTTGCATAATAAAGTCTGTTCCGTCCTTATCATTTGGTCTAAAGTCATACGCCCAACGGTGTACCTCAGGAATATCACCTTGCCAGTTCCCATGGCCAGGATCAACTGCAGTAGTCCATTCTAAAGTTGTAGAACCCCACGGGTTTGGTTTATCACCCTCAACTTTTTTACCACGCCAAATACTTACGAAATAGTTGAATACAAACAATAACTGTGCAAAGAAAACAATAATTGCAGCTATCGAAATCATTTTGTTTAACTCTCCAAACTGACTAAAACTTTCCCAACTACTAAAATCATAATAACGACGAGGCATACCTGCAACACCTTCATAGTGCATAGGCCAGAAAATAACATAAGCACCAATAAAAGTGATAAAGAAATGGATATAACCTAACGTTTTATTCATAAATCGGCCATACATCTTCGGAAACCAGTGATATACACCAGCAAACATTCCAAAGAACGCCGAGATCCCCATTACGATATGGAAGTGAGCAACTACGAAATAAGTATCATGCAAGTGAATATCTAATGCAGAGTTTCCTAAGAAAATACCTGTTAAACCACCCGAAATAAAGAGTGATACAAAACCTAATGCGAAGAGCATTGGGTTCGTAAATTTAATATTCCCTTTCCAAATCGTAACTAACCAGTTAAATACTTTTACCGCAGACGGAATTGCAATTAATAAGGTCAACAGTACAAAAATACCACCCAAGAATGGGCTCATTCCTGTCACAAACATATGGTGTGCCCAAACGAGGAAAGCTAATACGGTAATTCCTAAAATCGAGATCACCATCGCAAAGTATCCAAAAATGGGTTTTCGCGCATGTGTTGCCAGTATTTCTGATGCCATTCCCATGGCAGGCAACATAATAATGTATACCTCTGGATGACCTAAGAACCAGAAAAGATGTTGATACAGAATAGCCGACCCTCCAACATTTGGCAAGGCTTGCCCACCGATAAATAGTTCAGATAAATAGAAGCTTGTTCCAGCGTGGCGATCAAATAATAATAACACTGCTGCTGAAAGCAACACAGGGAAAGAAAGTACACCTAATACAGCTGTAAATAAGAATGCCCAAATTGTTAAAGGCAAACGTTTCATACTCATACCCTTTGTACGCATGTTTAGTATCGTTACGATGTAGTTTAAACCACCCAACAATGAAGACACAATAAAGAGTGCCATACTAATAAGCCATAAGTCCATACCAATTCCTGAACCCATAGAGGCTTCTTTTAAAGCACTTAAAGGAGGGTAGGTTGTCCAACCGCCAGATGCAGGACCTGTGTGTACAAATAAAGACACAAACATTACAACACCCGCAATAGCGAAGAACCAATAAGAAAGCATATTCAAAAATGGAGATGCCATATCACGAGCACCAATCTGTAATGGAATTAAGAAGTTTGAAAAGGTCCCACTTAAACCTGCGGTTAATACAAAGAATACTAGTACCGTACCATGAATCGTTACCAAACCATAATACATCTCGGGGTCCATTTTACCTCCCTTAGCCCAATCTCCTAAAAAAGACTGTAATACTTGGAATGTATCTTCTGGGAACCCTAACTGTAAACGAAAGAAAACCGACATTAAACCACCAGCAATTGCCCAAAACATCCCAGTAATCAAGAACTGACGCGAAATGATTTTGTGATCCATACTAAATACATATTTAGTAAAGAAATGTTGCTTGTGCTCCTCATGGTGATGCTCACCATGATGGTCATTGTGTGCTTCGTGCTCGTGTGCTTCGTTATGCGTATCGTTGCTCATTGCAATATTTTTTTCTCTTATTATTTAATACTGTCTATTCTATAAAAAGACTCTTTATTTCTTTGCTACTGTTTCGCTTTCTTCTTTCTCTTCCTCACCTTCTTTGTTCTCCTCCGCAGATTCTTCTTCTTTAGGATACTCATCAGGAAAACCAATTTTATGATACGGCGTTTGTTCTGCTAACCATTTATCGTGTTCTTCTTGAGTTTCTACTACTACTACTGCTCTCATACTATAATGGCCCTTACCACACATTTGGTCACATGATAATTCATATACAAAATCAGGGTTTCCTGTTATTTGTTTCATAGAATCGGTGGTGATGGTTGGTGTAAACCACATACGAGTTGTAATACCTGGAACAGCATCCATCTTCATTCTGAAGTGCGCTAAACCTACATCATGTATTACATCACGAGAACCTATAATTAATTCCACTGGCTTGTTTACAACCAAACGTAATTCTCCAGTTGGCATTACAATATCATCTTTACAGTTTGGGTCTTCCCAATCCATCCCAAGGATATTGTTTTCTTCATTAATATTTTTAAAATAACGCTTTCCAATTACCCCATCCTTACCAGGGTAACGCGTGATCCAGTTAAACTGTTTACCAATAACCTCAACGATTTGTTTATCAACACCTGCAGGTACATCACTTGTCATTTTGAACCAAGCTCTCAAACCAAAAGCTACCAATACCGCCATTGCAAGTGCTGGGATCGTTGTCCAAATCATCTCTAGCTTATTACTATGCGCAAAGAAAACAGGTTGATTCTTGCCATTGTCACGATATCTGAAAGCGAACCAAAAACACAAAAACTGTGTTATAAAAAATACGATTCCTGTAACCACTAAAGTGATCAAGAACATGTTATCATAGTTTTCTCCATGATCTGAAGCAGGAATAAGCATATCCTTTATCAAAGGCATCATGTACGTATGACACCAAACTATCCCGATCATAAGAATGGCAAATAATGCTAACATGGCATAACCCATCCACTTATTTCGTTTAAGGTCAAACTCTCTCTCGCCCTGTAGGGTTGCTATCATTTCACTAGAACGCCCTAATTGGTACAATACCAAAAAGATTAGCGCGACGAGTATGATTAATAATAAACCTGACATATTCTTTTATTTAATTTAATTAGCTTACGTGTATTACTGTTTCTTTTAAGTATGGGTGGTTTTCTGGTATTTGTGGAGACTTACTTAGTTTATTACTCACTAAGAAAATAACCAGCCCGACAAAACCTAGCGCAATGCCTATCTCATACCATCCCAAATGCCAATTTTCTCCTACTGTTCCTGGCATTACGATTTGATAGAAATCTATCCAATGACCAAGAAGTATGATTACAGCTACCACCGAAACAACAAAATAGTTTCTCTTGGCAGGAGCAGACATTAATATCAACAATGGTGCGACAAAATTTAAGATAAGGTTTGTCCAGAAGAAGAATGAATAAGGTCCGTGCATCCTGATCTTAAAGTATACCGTTTCTTCAGGAATATTTGCGTACCAAATAAGCATAAACTGAGAGAACCATAAATATGTCCAGAAAATAGTAAATGCAAACATGAATTTACCGACATCATGTACATGCTCATCTGTAACCAATTCTAAATTACCGTGACGCTTCGTATAAAGGATCCATAACATGATCATGGCCATACCACTCACAAATGAACTGGCAAAAGTGTACCAGCTAAACATGGTTGAGAACCAATGAGCATCGATACTCATTAACCAAAGCCAAGGAATTGTAGAAGCCAGAGTGATGGCAAATACGAAAAGAAAAGCGGCACTATAATTATAGTTTTTCCAGAAAAGCTTTACGTTCCCTTCTTTCTTTTCTCCCATTTTTCTAGAGATATCACCAATCTTATGACCTAACCAGCCCCATAGAGCAATAGTTATTGCACTCCAAGTAAGGAAAAATCCTTTACTAAGGAAGAAATGTTTTAATCCGTTACGGCCATTATGTGGAATATGACCATCTTCAAGCCAAGGGTAGATATGCGTATTATTTGTTATAACTAAAATACCAATGACAATGAATACAACAATTCCTAATATCCATACTACACTACCAATTGCTTCAGGAATTCTTCTAAACGAAACGATCCATGCAGCCTGAGCTAATGAAGTTGCCGCCATTAAAAAGATACTTGCTACACATATTAACAGGAAAAAGATACTATTCTGTAATAGGCTAGCCCAGAATCTAGTTGCACTATGATCATCTCCTAACAAGAAAATACCTCCAGCTATTAATGCTAACGCACCGATTACAAGCAAAGCCAAACTAACTGTGCGGGCTTTGGCCGGTATATTAAAATTTTGGTTTGTCATTTCTTCCGTTTTGTTATAAATATTGATTCTTTATTCTTATGTCTCTTAATTAATGTCCACCGTGATTTTCTCCGTCCTCATTGCTATGATCACCTTCATGATCCTGCGCTTCTTCGGCTCCAGCGGCATGTGTTTCAGCAGTCTCCATGTTTTCTCCATGTTCATCCTCACTATGCTCTACATATTGTGGTTCCTCGCTAATCATATTAAATGCGGCACCACTCTTCTCAGCCTGTACACTTTTAATATATGCAATTACTTGCCAACGTTGTTTTGGGTCTAACTGACTTGCATAAGAACCCATCATATTTTTACCAAACATAATTGCATGATAGATCTTTCCTTGAGAAAAGTTTATATAGTTTGGTCCAATCAAATTAGCAGGTGCAGCGATATACTTCTCACTTGTATATAAAGGCCCTTGACCATCAAGCTTTTCACCATGGCAAATACCACATTGAATAAGGTATAACCTTTTTCCTTGCTCCAAATCTTTAGCATATAGTTGATAAGGGCTTGTCAAAGCATAAGCCGCCGTTGTATCATTTTCTCCAAGGTGTGTAGGTAAAGCTTGCTCACGAGCAATGGTATTCTTTACTGGCATTTTGTTAAACGTTCCACCAGCAGCCTCAATACGATCTGTTTTATTATAAAAATCGAACGCCTGAGAGTAAGTCATATCTGGAGCATAAGCTCGACCAGGATTTCTTCTGTAGTCCTTACCACAGGATGTTACCATCAAGGCACTTACTACAAATAATAATATGAAATGTATATTCTTCATTAGATAACTTCTTGTGTTTGCGTTTGATTTAATTCTTCGTAATCTTCTTTCTTATCCCACCAGCCGTACCACCAGCCTTCTTCTGCTATTTGTACATCAGTGTGTTCAGCACCTGTAGTTTTCATAAACCCTTCAACGGCATTTGCATTATCATCATTCACCTCTATGGCCATTACGAACTTATCGTCTGTTTGTCTTGGATTGAAAATATGTTTTTTAACGCCAGGCATAATCTGACATAAATAACAAAATGTCAAAACCATACCCACTGCCGCGAATAATACGGTCAGCTCAAACGTAATTGGAATAAAAGCAGGTAATGGAAAATGTGGTTTACCACCAAAATTTTGTGGCCACCACGTCGTGAAAATAGCTCCCATAAACCCAAGCGCTGTTGCCGTACCTGTTAAGCCATAAATAAAACCAGCAACGTGTAAGTCACTTACTTTATAACCTAAGGCTTCGTCCAAACCATGTATTGCAAAAGGTGTATAAACATCATGTATTTTATACCCCTCACCACGTGTTTTTTTCACTGCATCAAATAGCACTGCTTCGTCACTATAAGTTGCCGTTGCGAATTTTTTTACTGCCATTTTATTCTCTTTTAATTATTTCTTTATTTCTAATTAATGATGATGAGCTTGCTGTTCAATAAATTCTCCCTCACTTTGCTCTTCAATCGGCGTCATTTCTTCTTTATACTTATCTCCACTTGTCTTCAAAATGAATTTAATCTCAGCTATCGCAATCACAGGGAAGTACTTGGCGAATAGGAAATAACAAGTAAAGAACAAGCCAAACGAACCAAGATAGAACCCAACCTCTGGCCAACTTGGTGTATAATAGCTCCAGCTACTCGGTAAATAATCTCGGTGTAATGACATGATAATTACAAAACGTTCAAACCACATCCCGATATTTACGATAATACTCATGAAGAAGGTAAACCAAATGTTTCTTCTTAATTTCTTAAACCAGAACAACTGAGGACTTACAACATTACAGGTCATCATCGCCCAATATGCCCACCAATAAGGACCCATTACACGAAGTCGAAATGCTTCTTGTTCCCACAATACACCAGAATAATATGCTATAAAAAGCTCTGTTATATACGCAACCCCTACAATTGAACCAGTAACTAAAATTACTTTGTTCATCGCTTCAAGGTGTCCAATCGTAATATACTCTTCCAGTTTTAGAACTTTACGCGTGATAATCAAAAGTGTTTGTACCATTGCAAAACCAGAGAATACCGCACCTGCAACGAAATAAGGTGGGAAAATGGTAGTATGCCAACCTGGTATTACAGAAGTTGCGAAGTCAAACGATACAATAGTATGCACAGAAAGTACAAGCGGTGTACTCAAACCTGCCAAAACTAATGATAAATATTCATGACGCTGCCAGTGTTTTGCGCTACCAGCCCAACCAAACGATGCTAGACCGTATAATTTCTTACGCAAATTCGTCTTCGCTCTATCACGAATGGTTGCAAAGTCAGGAATCAAACCTGCATACCAAAACAAAAGTGATACGGTAAAATACGTGGAGATCGCAAATACATCCCACAAAAGTGGCGAAACAAAGTTTGGCCATAATGGACCTCTTGTGTTACCATAAGGTAATACAAAGAATGCATCCCATACACGCCCCATATGCCATATTGGGAATTGACCTGCACACATTACAGCAAAAATCGTCATGGCCTCTGCCGCACGGTTTACACCAGTACGCCAACCTTGACGAAATAACAATAAGATCGCAGAAATTAGGGTACCCGCATGACCAATACCAACCCACCATACGAAGTTGGTAATATCCCAACCCCAGCCGATCGTTCTGTTCAAGTTCCAAACACCCGTACCAAATTGTACTTCCCAAGCGATACTAAAAACACCAAAAGCTAGGAGTGACACAGATAGTAAAAATCCAAGTCTCCATAACTTCGTTGGCTTGTTCTCAATAGGAGCACAGATGTCTTCAGTAACCTGATGGTAATCCTTTTTACCATCAACCAATGCTTCTCTGACGTATGATTCGTATTTTAAATGCATAGTTTCTCTTTAGGGTTATGCGTGAGTTTTTTCTTGTTTATGTTCATTTTCGTGAGCTCCGTGTTCTTCGGCTTGTTTCGCTCTTCCTTCTACATGATCCGTATTTCTAATCTTACTTAAGTAATTGATATTCGGTAATGTGTGGATTTCCTCTAGTGTATAGAATACACGCTCTTTCTGCTCTTCATTACGTACTTTGTAAATCTCACTTGATTTATCATTTACGTTACCAAATGTGATCGCTCCCGAAGCACAAGCTGTTTGACAAGCTGTTTGAGCTTCACCATCTGCCATGACCCTTCCCTCTTTACGTGCATCTCGTTTTGCTGCTTGGAGCTTCTGAACACAGAAGTTACATTTTTCCATAACACCACGGCTACGTACAGTAACATCTGGATTAAGAACCATTCGTGTGATGTTATTATTGATATCATCACGACGACCATCTTCATATAGATTATGAACAAAACTATCACCACCATTAAAATCACGCCAGTTAAAACGACGTACTTTGTAAGGACAGTTATTCGCACAGTATCGAGTACCGATACAGCGGTTATAAGCCATTTGGTTAATACCCTCAGAGCTATGATTGGTTGCATTTACAGGGCAAACATTCTCACAAGGTGCATTATCACAATGCTGACAAAGCATTGGTTGGAATACTGTTTGAATTGATTTGGAATCTTCTACGTCACCACTGAAATAGCGATCAATACGAATCCAGTGCATATCATGTACTTTAAGTACACGCTCTTTACCTACTACGGATACATTATTCTCTGCTTGACATGCAATTGTACAAGCACTACAACCAGTACATGCACTTAGGTCAATACTCATACCCCACTTGATCCCAGGGCTCGGATGTTGATCCATATGATACAACGTACCATTATCCCGGTAAGCATCTTGCCAATCATCATATTGCTTTTCATCAGAACCGTGATCATGGCCAGCATCTTTGTGATGCTTATCTGCCATGTGCTTCTCATGTTCTTCGCCTGCTGGATGTCCGCCATGGGCATCACCATGGTGGTTCACACCATTTGCAGCTGTATAATGACTTAAATGATGCTCTCGCTCATCGGCCAAATGCGAAGGATTCTTTTTGAACTCTTCTAAAGTATATTCATATAAAATTGGTCGCTCTTGATACGAATGGTGCGTTTGTGTAACGGCGAGGTCAAAAGTTTCACCTTCTACCTTTGCCACGGTCGCTTTAGGAATAGAATAGCTTATTCCTGCCTCAGTTACAGTAGCTAATTGAGAAACTTTCACACCCGTTACTATTGTACCATTGTTTGCTGCCATACCAACACCCTCACCACGGCCATAACCTAATGCTAGACCTACAACATGATCGTGCATACCTGGTATAACAAGCACAGGAAGTTTTACTTCCCCATTTTTTGTTTTAATAGAAACAACCTGTTTTCCTCGTTCTACCTCATTTAAGTCTGTCCACTCAGCACCATATTTCTTGGCAAGGTTTTGCGACATAATCGCATAGTTATCCCAAGTACATTTAGAGATCGGATCAGGCATTTCTTGCAACCACGGGTTATTACTCCATGGGCCGCCATGGCCAATCGCCACTTTTTCATAAAGTACTACCTCTATATCCGCTTTACCCGCTTTTGGAGTATTAGCAATTGCCTCTAAGGAACCACCTAAACTTCCTGCAGCACTTCCACCACTCATTCCAATATCGGCAGGTTCGATCAGACCAAACTGTAAGGCTTCATCAAAAGCTTTTTGACCTCCAGTTCTTCCTATCCAATAATTCTGATAATAATCATACCAATTTCCTTCTTCTCCGGCCCAAGTCATGATACTTTCTTGCCATTGACGCGTGTCGAATAAGTTATTGATAGCAGGTTGAATGAAAGATACATAACCACTAAATGCTTCCGCATCTCCCCAACTTTCTAAGAAGTGGTGCGTAGGTGCTACGACATTACATACTGCTGTTGTTTCGTCTTTTCTATCATTTAGTGAAACACTTAGTTTCACAGATTTTAATTTTTCACCAATCTTTTTACCCATTGGTAACTCATACACAGGGTTGCAATCATGGAAAATTACAGTATCAACATCACCATTATTCAAGGCATCAACGAAAGCCATCATATCGGCATCATTCCCCTGTTTGGTATTATTTGTATGCGCCCAAGAAATAGTTGTTCCATAGGCTCCAATTTTACTATTAATCGCGTTTACAACAGTTTGAACATTTTCATCGTTGCTTCCACAAACGACTAATCCATTTCCTGCTTGTAAAGCCTTTGCCGTACTTGTAACGGCTTTGTTCAAATATTCATCTCCTAAGTTTACTGAACCACCATCTAAAGCACTCATTAAAGCAGCCGCGATGGAACCAATTTCAGAAGGTCGGCACACAAATCGGTCATCAGCATTCATCCCAGAAAGTGACATGACACCTTCAAATTGGATATGCTTACTCATATTGGGGTTCTTAGCAGAGATCTTTCTTCCCTTGGCATATTGCACAGAGTAAATAGAATCTCCAGCCCAAGTTCCTAAGAAATCAGCATCGAGCGATACAATTGTTTTCGCATTATCAAAACGATACATAGGTAAAGCGCGCTTTCCAAAACCTTTTTGGTTAGCTTCTAAGATTCCGTTATACGAAATCGGATCATATTGAATATGCTTTGCACCTGTGGCTGCAGCAAATTTGTTTATAATGTCGTTTCCTGAAGGACTATTTACTGTTGAGCTTACGAGGTACACATTTCCTGATAAACCTGCTTTTACTTTATCATCAACTGTCTTCCAGCTTGCTTTTTTACCGCCAACTAAAGGATGTTGCAAACGAGCTGCATCGTATAAATTTAATACAGAGGCTTGCATTCGAGCATTCGTGGCTCCACCAAACAGTTTGCTGTCTTTGTTTGCATCTATTTTAATCGGGCGACCATCGCGCACTTTAACGATAGCAGGAATCGCCTCACCCGCATCTACAAAAGTAGAAGCATAATGTAACGGCACACCTGGTGTAACATCTTCTGGTTTAATAGCATAAGGTAATGCAGAACGTACAGGCATCTCACAACTTGCTGCTAGTGTAGCTGCGACTGTTGTAAATCCTAAATACTTTAGAAAATCTCGGCGTGAAGTGGGGGCATTTTCTATGCTTTCCACATCAGCAAAGGGAACGTCCGAGCTTTCTTCAAACTCGTTATTTACCTTAGCTAAGTATTCTTCGCTTGGGTTGATTTCCTCTATCCCTCTCCAATATTTTTTTGTGCTCATATTATTTCGCTCCAATTATTTATTAATATTAATAGTGGCATTTTTGACATTCCAAACCTCCTATATCACTCACTTTCACACTTTCTCTCTTACCTTCTTTTATTTCTTTATGATACTTCTCAAATATTGAGTAGTAATGGTTGTCAGCAAATTGTACATCTGTTTCGCGATGACAATTAATACACCATCCCATGCTCAACTCTGCAACCTGCTTCACTTCATCCATTTCCTGAATATCTCCATGACATTGTTGACATTGAACCTTACCAGACACAACGTGAAGTGAGTGGTTAAAATAAACATGATCTGGTAGATTATGTATTTTAACCCAGTTCATAGGTTTAGCTAGAATATTTCCCTCTGCATCACGATTGTATGCTTTTTTAGCAGGGTCCCATCCAGCATATTCATATAGTTTCTGAATCTCTGCAGTTCCGTCCACTTTTACCCCTTCAGCGGTGTATAGCGGATGTTCAGCTTCTCCAGTATATTCATTAATCTGCTTATGGCAATTCATACACACATTCGTACTAGGAATCATGGCATGGCGACCTTTTTCAGCTCCACTGTGACAATACTGACAATTAATCTGATTGATACCAGCGTGCACTTTATGAGAGTAGAAAATAGGTTGTTCAGGCATATAACCTTGTTGACGACCCATATTCACACCTCCTTTTGACAACCAAACACCTAAACCAATAAAACATATGATTCCAGCTATTGCTATATATACTTTATTTCTATAAAAAGGGATTGATTTTGCTGTAGGTAAACCTAGTTTATCATTGGTGCTTTTATTAAGCATTTTATTCACCTGTGATAGTAGGAAAGCAGCTAGTAAAAGAACAAGTGTAAGCAATGCATATAGCCATGTATTGCCTCCTGGGTCAGCTTGGGCCGCACCACCGCCACCAGCAGCTACTGTAGGCTTTTTATCTTCGTAAGAGTTAACATAAGTTATAATGGCATCAATTTCTTCGTTTTTCAAACTTTGGAACGCTGTCATTGCAGTTTTGTTCCACTCATTATATATGTCGTTCGCATATTTATCACCAGAAGCAATAACCGCAGCTGAATTTTTAACCCACTTATATAACCACTCCTGACTAGGAACACGACCATCTACTCCTTTAAGAGCAGGGCCAGTACCATCTTTTGTTGGGTGGTGGCATGATGCACAATTTGCTGAAAAGAGGGCTTTCCCATCTTGAGCATCAGCATTAAATGCGAATAAGGAAAATAAAGTAGTAAAAACAAAAACTGTTAATATTCTAATATGAACTCTACACTGTGGTATGCGCATTTGTATAGTTTTATGTTAAAAAAAAGTTCCCGCAAAGGTAATGTTGGAATGTGTAAATTTATCAACAATTGTCAAGAAAATATGACAGTTTATTGAGTCAAAAAAAAAGTGGACCAAATGGGCTAAAAGTCAATAAATATAGTACATACGGCTAATTAGTTTTTTCTTAAAAAGAATAATATGACAAATGTTTTTTGATGACAATTGGGGATTTATGAACATTGATCAAAAAACTTCATGATTTCATCAAAACGAGAAGGTGAAAAAAGTTACCCACCACAACAACTATGACCGCATTCCGACGCACTACTATCAAAAATCGGGGAGAGGTACGGAATACCTAACTGCATTCCTCTTAATATGAGTAATAGCGCTGTTCCTATTATTAAATATGGAAATAATTTGCGGAGCTTACCTCTTATATTTATTGGTAACAGCTGAAATACTAGTGAAAATACAGTAAGGCTTAACATAGTTGCGATACCAAAGAAGAGCATCAAAATGACGGAATGAGCTGTACAACTGGCGCTTACCGAGGCCGCAATGGCGACATAAACCAATCCACAAGGTAGTAATCCATTTAGGAATCCAATTATGCCGAAAGAGTACAGTTTTTGATTTTTGAACTGCAAAGCAATGTTCTTGTTGACCCAATTGGTAAAACGAGTCATAAACGCAGGTTGAAAATTTATCCGTTTAAAAACAATAGGAAGTAAAGCAGTCAATAACAGTAAAAGACCAGCAATTATACTAACGTATCGTTGAGCATGTATTTGTCTAGCTTGACCACCAACTAAACCAACGAGTAAGCCCAAATTCATGTAGGCCAAGGTTTTACCACTCCCATACAAGATATAGGCGACTATCTTTTTTGTCTTAGATGACAATACCTGAAAAGGAATTGTGATAATAAGAGGGCCACACATTCCAATACAATGGAACCCTCCAAGTATCCCTAATGTAAATCCAGCTATGGCAGATGCTAGCATTACTGAACCGTTATTCTTTGCTCAAAAAAATACTCTTTGTCTCCTTTTTTTAAATTCGTTCTTGCAAAATAACGACCTGGCTTTAGATTGTTCTTGGCAATTACCTGCTCTGCTTTCGTTAAATCACATTTAAAGGTTCGATCATGATGCGCATTCATAGGCTTGTAAAACAAAATTTCTCCTTCACTTCCATTCCCCACAAAAAGATTAGGATACAAAATTCGTATTTGTTCACCTTCTATGTCAAAGGTTATTTCCTTCTTTAATTTTAGGTCACGTGCATTTTTAGTTGCATTCATTTTCTTCTGAAAGTTCAGTTCTTCTTCATAGTAATCTTTAGAAACCAAATGAGTTTCGTTTTGAAAACTCTTTGCAACGAAGTAAATAATCATCGTCATAAAAAGTGCACTTCCTATTGCTAATTTCCATCCCCAGTTCATAATCTAATCTATTTTAAAAGGTCCTATAAATTTTGCAGTAATAACTCTACTTGTTTTTCCATTTGCCTTAATGATAACATCCATTTCGGTTTTGTAATCTTTAATATAATCACGATCACAATCAATAAAAAATGTACAAGATTTTTTACTCTCTTTAGGGATTGCGAAAAGCTTATCACCAATCATTCTAATGGTTGCATTCTTATTACGTGTTTGTATTTCAATCTCAAGTTTCTCGTTTGTTTTGTTGTGCAACTTCAAGGTATACAAGTTTCCGATTTTATTCTCTGGCAATTCGTAGTACATCTTACCTTGGGCACGCAAAATAGTCGCTCCAAGATCTTTTCTCGATGCCAAAGTAAACGACATAATACCAATTAGTAAGATGAGTATAGCCGAGAATACTTTTATTCGAGTTGTTACAGTTAACTTCAGTTTATTCTTAATACTATTCTCAGAAGCATAACGAATCAACCCTTTTTCAAAGCCAACCTTATCCATCATAAAATTACAAACATCAATACAGGCTGTACAATTTACACACTCTAATTGTGTGCCATTTCTTATATCAATCCCGGTCGGACAAACATCTACACATTGGTGACAATCAATACAATCTCCTAAAGCAGGATCTCGATCCTTTCTAAATTTTCCACGCCCTTCACCGCGTTCATAGTCATAGGCTACTACTATAGAATCTTTGTCCATTAAAACACCTTGGAGACGACCATAAGGGCAAATATTGGTGCAAACGATTTCACGTATATAAGCATATACTCCATAAAAAACTGCAGTAAATATTATAAGCGCGATAAATCCAGGAATATTATTACTCGGTGAAAAAATAAATTCTCGAACAGCACCGACGCCTATAATGTAAGCTAAAAACGTACAAGCAATTAAAAAAGAAAGTAGAAAAAAGATAATATGCTTAGAACCCTTTTTGATGATTTTTTCAGTGTCCCATTTCTGACGACTTAGTACTTTCTGTTTCCCCATATCCCCTTCAATGGCATACTCTATTTTACGAAAAATCATTTCCATAAAAATCGTTTGTGGACAAACCCAACCACAAAACACTCTCCCAAAAACAAGCGTAAACAGAATAACGAAAACAATAAAAGTCAGCATCCCCAAACCAAAAATAAAGAAGTCTTGTGGCCAGAACATGACACCAAAGATTGAGAACTTTGCTTCCGGAATATTTAGTAGTAATAGTGGATTCCCGTTAATTTTAATAAAAGGTGCTGCAAAGAACAATAGAATATAAACCCAAGACACATAGGTACGAAGATTATATAATTTTCCGAATGGTTTCTTAGCAAAGATCCAAAGTCGTTTTCCCGTTTTCTTATCAACGGTTGATATTTTATCACGATAGCTTTTAGCCTCTTGTATGGCTTTCTCTGTTGGCATATTCTATCAACTCCCTTGAGCTATTTATAATCTTCTTATAGCAATGTCTGATCTTGTATTTCAACTGAAGATCTTAAAGACCAAACTATCCTTCTTGTGTTTCTTCAGAAGATGCATCTTCCGATGCTCCTTCAGATGTTGCTTCTTCGGCCCCTGCATCATTCCAGATTTCACCCTGCGGTTCTTTTCCGTTTGGAGGATTACTCCCTTTCAATGATTTTACATAGCTCGATACCTGCGCCATCTCATATGAGGAAAGCATGTCTTGCCAAGATTGCATTCCTTTCTCTGGCCAACCATACTTAACGGTCTTAAATATGTCTACGATTCCTCCTCCGTGCAACCAGTATTCATCGGTTAAGTTTGGTCCAATTGCATTTCCTCCTCCAGCTGCTCCATGACAAGCTACGCAGTTCTTTTGGAATATAGCAGCTCCAGCTGAAAGCTCTCCACCTTCTAACATTACTACATTACTCTCATCAATGGCATTTTTCGCAGTGGCAAGATATGCCTTCTTATCGGCCTCACCTTTCGCAATGGCTATCTTAAGTTCTTCAATTTGTAAAGGAGCTGTTTTGGCAATATGATAACGATACATATACACTACTCCGAAAAGCATCGTTCCAACAAAAGCCCAACGCCACCAAGGTGGAGTAGGGTTATCCAACTCACGAATCCCATCATAGTTATGACCTAAATCAATATCTCCTTCATGTTCGATCGGGGTTGATTTTTGGAAACTAGCCCAAATTTTAGCCCATCTTGCCGACGCTTTGGATGCTGCCTTCATTCCTGAGAATCTTCTGATCATACCATATAGGTATGCAATCACTAAAACCTCCATTCCAATGACGCACAAACTTGCCCAAAGTGCTTCCGTAGTAATGGAACCCGTAAACCCTGAAGTACTAGATGCCTGTTCCACAACAGGGCTTGTTGCAAAAACAGAAGAACTCGAAAGCATAAGTAAAATTGCTCCTATTGCTTTAACAGCAGCATTACTTTCTTTCTTTTTTGAAGATGAACTCTTCTTCATGGTCATTAATGCAACCTTAGCCATCACATAAATCACAAAAAGTAATACAAGAGCAATACATCCTAATATAATCAGAAGTGGATTACTGAAAAAAGATTCCAACTCAGTAGGTTCGGGCTGAGCCCATAAAGGAACCGCACTAAGCAGTAATAACGTTAAAATACCAATTGATTTATTTTTCATGTCTGTTCGTATTATTGAAGTGGTAAATCTTTTATATCCTTAATTTTCTTCTTGGGCATCTTGAGTACTAGGAATATTACAAATGCGAATACAGCCGTAAACAAAATCAAGGAAAAGAGTGGGTAGATATCTATCCCAAATGCATCTTGTAAATAGTGTTTATACTTCATTTTAGTTGTTTTTATTTTTGTTCGCTATCGACTTCTACATTTTCTATATCTCGACCCAATCTTTGTAAATAAGCAATTAGGGCAATAATCTCCTTGTTTGGACTTGCTTCGATTTTATCCTTTTTCAAATCCGCTACGATCTCCTCTGCTTGCTTCATTAAGTCCTTATTCGCCACCTTGTCGTAGCCCTTTTCATAAGGAACCCCAAGTGTAATCATGGCCCTTATTTTAGCAGCGGTTGTACTGATATCCAGATCATCCTTGAGTAGCCAAGGGTATGGCGGCATAATAGAACCTTCAGAAACCGCTTGAGGGTCAAGCATATGATTATAATGCCATGAGTTGTTCTTTCTCAATTTACTACCTCCTTCTCTTGCCAAGTCTGGCCCAGTTCGTTTACTACCCCATTGGAACGGGTGATCATAAACAAATTCCCCAGCTTTTGAGTAGTCTCCGTATCGCACGACTTCATCTCGAAATGGTCGAATCATCTGTGAGTGACAAGTATAACAACCTTCGCGCACGTAAATATCTCTACCATGAAGCTCTAATGGGGTATATGGTTTTACCGCAGCAATTGTAGGAACATTTGATTTAATCAAGAAGGTCGGAATAATCTCAATCGCACCTCCAATCGCAACAACAATCAAACTTCCAATTAGAAGTTGTATTGGACGACGCTCAATCCAATTATGCCAATATTCATTCCCAGTTTTCTTATAAACCTTCGCTAAAGGATATGCCTCCATTTTTTCCTCTGCCTGGAAGCTTCCTTGTTTGATTGTTTTAAACAGATTGTAAGCCATCAATATAGCTCCTAATAAATAAATAGTACCTCCTACAGCTCGAAGAGCATACATTGGAATAATACTGGTTACTGTTTCTAGAAATTGATAGGTTAGGGTTCCTTCTGGTGTAAAACTCTGCCACATTAGCCCTTGCGAAAACCCTGCCCAATACATCGGAATGGCATACATGATAATACCGACGACACCAATCCAAAAGTGTATAGAAGCTAATTTCTTAGAGAATAATTGTGTCTTAAATATGCGTGGTATAAGCCAATATAGAATACCAAATGTTAGGAAGCCATTCCAACCCAAAGCACCAACGTGTACGTGAGCAACCGTCCAATCGGTATAGTGCGTAATCGCATTGACACTTTTTAAGGAAAGCATTGGACCTTCAAACGTAGCCATCCCATAACAGGTTACGGCTACGACCATAAATTTCAAGATGGGATCTTCCCGTACTTTATCCCAAGCACCTCGCAGGGTCAAAAGACCATTAAGCATCCCACCCCATGAAGGAAGAATTAACATGATACTGAATACCACTCCCAGAGATTGTGCCCAATCGGGTAAAGAAGTATAAAGTAGATGGTGAGGACCGGCCCAGATATAAATAAAGATTAAAGCCCAGAAATGTATAATACTCCACTTATAAGAGTATACCGGACGGTTTGACACCTTGGGTATAAAGTAATACATCAGACCTAGGTAGGGCGTCGTCAAAAAGAATGCAACGGCATTATGACCATACCACCACTGCACTAAAGCATCTTGAACCCCAGCGTACCAAGAGTAGCTCTTCATAAAGCTTATGGGAAGTTCAAATGAGTTTACAATATGTAATAAAGCCACAGTAACCCAAGTTCCAATAAAAAACCAAATTGCTACATATAAGTGGCGCTCTCTACGTTTCAGAATCGTGCCGAACATATTAATCCCGAACACGACCCAAATCAGGGTAATTGCTATATCAATCGGCCATTCTAACTCGGCATATTCTTTACCTGTGGTAAAGCCTAGCCATAAAGTCAGAGCTGCTGACAAGATGATTAATTGCCAACCCCAAAAATGGATTTTGCTAAGCAGGTCACTAAACATTCGGGCCTTTAGCAGTCTCGGTAATGCATAATAGACTCCCATAAATATTCCATTTCCTACAAAGGCAAAAATGACTGCATTTGTATGAACCGGACGCATACGACCGAATGTAGTAGGTGCAAAGTTTAGATTCAAAGAAGGGAATACAAGTTGAAAGGCAATCACAACACCTACTAACATACCTACCACACCCCAAAGGGTCGTTGCGTAGGCAAAATTCCGCACCATCTTGTTATCATAATAGAACGTCTGTTTTTCCATAATTCTTTTTATTTCTCTTGAGGGTTTTCGTTGTCAAATAAAATTCTACGCGGTGGAGCGTAGTCATCGTCAAATTGTTTACCACGCAACCCCCATAGTAGGAACCCTATAAAAGTGACCGCTAAAATGGCCGTTGCGATATAAGTGAGAATGAGTACTTCCATTAGAATACAAAGGTCCAACTCAAGAAATGACAAAAAAATGACGATACTCATACCGTAAGTTGATAAATGTCAAGTTTCGACCGAATCGTCAAATTCATTATCCTGAAATCGAAGTCGTATATATGAAGTTATGCGAATGAAAACCACAAGAATAGCGCATAGCTTAAAAGCAGAATAACGCCTTCTATTCTATTTAAATGTTTATTCCATAACATAAATGAAAAAAGAGCTGTGGCTCCCAATAAAATAAAGATGCTCACATTTTTCATTTCGGAGGGAACCTGAATGGCACCTACCATTCTACTAATCCCCCCAACGGCAAGAATATTATAGATATTAGAACCTAGTACATTACCAATAGCGATCTCTGCCTTCCCCTTTCTCAAAGCAGCTAAACTTACAAATAGCTCCGGGAGTGACGTACCTAAAGCCACTGCCGTAAGTGCTATAATCGCAGGAGGAACTTGTAAAAAATCTCCTATTTGTATAACGCTTTGGATATTGTATCGCGCCCCGAAATAAACTCCAGTTCCACCAAGAAACAACCAAATGATCATACCGGTTGTTACCTTAGGAGGTTCTTGATCACTCAGATCTTTCCCTTTTCTTAGCGAAAGAACAATATAAACTAAAGTCGATAAAAGTAAAACTAAGCCTTCCCAAAAAACAATCTTTAAATCCCAAATCGCGTAAAGAAGGAATAGTGCAGTACCAACCAGAAATGGCAAATCGACCTTCTTAAAATCAAATCGAATATGAATTGATCTTCCTAAAAAGGCAACGGAACCGATAATCAAAAGAATATTGGTGACATTAGAACCGATAATATTTCCAACTACAATTTCAGAATTATGATGCAATACGGCTAAGACAGAAGAAACCAGTTCTGGCAGAGAAGTACCTAACGCAACAACTGTTACACCAATCACGAAAGGAGGCAATCCTAATGCCCGTCCTAACTTCTCTGATGCCTCAATAAATTTGTTCGATGCAAAAACTAAAACGCCTAAGCTAGCTACAAAGGCTAAAACAAGTAAGAGCAAACTGTCTGGCATCCTTACGAATATAACTTAGAATGAAATCAAATTTTTGTTTCTTTAAACAAATTGATATACATTTGTATATACAATAATTGTAAAAACATTAATTATGAAAAATATTATCGCATTCGGCGCCAGTAATAGCAAGCAATCCATTAATAAACAATTGGCCGAATTTGCCACAGCTCAGCTAGGTCAAGTAAATGTAAATGTTCTGGACCTAAATGATTTTGAGATGCCCATCTATGGTATAGACCGAGAACAAGAAAACGGAATTCCAGAAGAGGCTCAAAAATTCAAAAAGTACATACAAGAATCCGATGGTATCATCATCTCTTTTGCAGAGCACAATGGAGCCTACTCGGCAGCATATAAAAATATTTATGATTGGGTTTCGCGAATTGACGCTAATGTATGGGAAAGCAAACCGATGCTACTTATGGCTTCTTCTCCAGGTGGACGTGGCGGACGCAGTGTGCTAGACCTTGCACTCAGCAATTATAGTCACTCTAATAAAAATATTACTGGAAGTTTTTCTTTACCCAGTTTCTATGACAACTTCTCAAAGGAGGAAGGTGTAAAAGATGCAGAACTTTTAGCATCTCTCAAAACCGAGCTCAAAAAATTCGAAGACGCGCTTTAAATCAAATCGAACATGCACATTCTTTTTCAAACATTTATAATAACGTTTATTATGACAAATACAACAGCACAACAACAAATAGAAAATCACAAAGCAGACCATTCCAAAAAGAGTATATTGGCGCGTGGATGTGACCCATACCTTTCGAAGCAATTTGCCAAAATGGTTCCACCGCTTATTGGTAATGCTAGCTATAGACCGACAACAGATGATCGTGATTTCATCAACAAACTAAAAGAACAAAAATGGTCGGTCATTTATTTTACCCCTGGCGCTTGCCGATACAGTGCCGCTAAAAAGCAAATCCCTGGTGGAAATTATGATACACAAGGTTGGAGCCTAGATGACTATAAAGCCTTAATCCATAAACTTCAAGGTGATGACGTACAAATCGTGGAATCCATCTATGAAGAAGGTGCCATTGAGTTGCTCAATAAAGCTTTAGACAAAGCCAAAGAAACGGAATAACTATTTTTTTGATAAAACTATTGTATATACAATAATTGTATATTATATGAAAAATAAACACGCCCTTATCGCCCTCCTCTTTGTTCCTATGCTGAGCTTCTGTCAGCTGAAGGATTCGACCCGCATTCAAATTCATGCTGGACTTATGGGAAGATGGCAAAGTGGGAACCTGGAACAACTAAGCGTGATGCCAAATGCTCGCTTTGCTTTTTCGAAACGAGCATGCTACGCGGAGTTGAATACGAACTACCATTATCTTAAAGTAGGTGACTTTAATGCGGTCAATGATTTGTGGGTTAATGCTATTTACCAGCATCAACCACATAAGACAGTATACCCAATGGTTTACACCAACAATGGTTTTGCCGCATCTTACAAAATTGACTTTGCAGCACTCAACGCAGCAGGTTTTGGACTTAATGTAAAACAGAAAAGGCCGAACAATTATATCCAAGTGCACGCTTTTACTGGTTACTTATATTTCGAATTCGAAAATGAGGCATCCCATAGCACCTTGGGGTTTGGTAGTTTGATAAGAGCAGCTTTACCTCTTTCAAAGTTGATTCATCTTAAATGGGAGTTGTCCTCCTATCACTCAGCTAGACAAACCTCCTTCTGGGGTGGTGGAAATTTTGTTCAACTCAATCTGCGTATTTCTCCAAACCTATTCGCCAACATGCGACACCAGATTTACTATAACGCCCAAAATATTCAGAATATAAAAAACTATAACTCCATAATGCTATTTGGCATTCAATACAATTTTCAATCCATACATTAAAAACAAATAATATGAAAACAATTAAACATGTTCTAAGTCTTACATTCATCATGGCGCTAGCGCTCAACGTCTGGGGACAAAAACCAGGAGAAAACTTCATTCCGAAGGACCCTAAAACTGATAATCTATTAAGCTCGGAAAACACCGTTCTATTGGTCATTGACTTTCAGCAGGAAATGATGGGTGTTGTTAAAAACATAGACCAAAAAATTCTAAGCAATAATACACAAGCGATGATTAAAACGGCCCAAGTGTTTGGAATCCCAGTTATTGAATCGACCATAGGCGTGGGCTTAGGTGCCAATAAGCCAACACTTCCTGAGTTTAAAGAGCTGATGACCGATGTAAAAAACATTGATCGTATTTCGCTAAACGCCTGGCAGAATAAAGAAGTAATTCAAGCGGTCAAAAAAACAGGGCGTAAGAAACTTATTATAACAGGTCTATGGACTTCAGGTTGTCCCACCTATACGGCCTTAGATGCTTTAAAAGATGGTTACGAAGTTTATATAATGACCGATGTTATGGGAGATGCTACAACAGATGCGCATAACAGAGCTATTGAAAGAATGGTACAAGCAGGCGCTATTCCTTTTACATGGGAAGGAGCCGGTGCTGAAATTTTAAGAGCCTACACCAACCCAAATGCTATGCAATCCAAAAAAGTAAAAGGAGGGTTTGTTGGCATTATGAAAGAACACTTCTATCCTTTCGCTGGTAAGTATTAATATCACATCATAGGTCAAAACAAAGCGATCATGACAAACATACTGCACGATAAAACCAGTAAAGCGCTAACCGCTATGAGCATTCCCATTAGTATGGGAATGCTCTCCACCTTCCTTTTTCAAATCGTAGATACCTACTTCGTGGGTAAGCTGGGACCAGATGCTTTAGCAGCTCTTAGTTTTTCATCTACCGTATTCTTTTTACTGGTTGGTTTGTTCATGGGTCTTTCGGTAGGTGTTTCCATTATCATTGGTCAAGCCATTGGCGCGAAGGATAATACCAAAGTTTATAAAACGCTAAACCTAGGTCTTATGATATCCTTTGTTTTGAGTACGATACTATCTGGTGCGCTCATCATTTTTATTGAACCCTTATTCGCGGCACTTGGTGCCAACCCAACAGTATTACCCTTGGTTATTGAATATACCGTTCCATTGCTTATGGGTATACCTTTACTCACCCTAGGACTTTTGTTAGGGGCTTCCTTAAGAGCTTCGGGTAATATTGTAAAGCCTGAAATTATAATGGGCATAGCAGGTGTCATCAATGTCGTGTTCGATTACGGTCTCATTTTTGGGAAACTGGGTTTGCCCGAACTCGGACTAAAGGGTGCGGCCTATGCAACCGTATTATCTTGGGTCTTCATTATTGTAGGTATGATACTGTTAGGCCTAAAAGATAAAATAGTAAAGCTGAAAACCACTTCATCCCATTCCACTCAATCCATTCTAATAGAAATTCAGCAACTTTCAACTCCTACTATTGTAACACAAATAATTAGTCCATTGACTTTAATGTATCTTACCTTTCTATTGGCGCGTGAATCTTCCATGTCTGTAGCTGCATTTGGGATCGCTGGACGGATTGAGATTTTACTCATGATTGGTATACTCGCGGTGAGCAATGCCATAACACCTTTTATAGCTCAGAACCAAGGGGCGCAGCAAAAAAGTCGTATCGAAGAGGCTATTGTCTATGGAGGCAAGTCGGCTACGTACATCGGCATACTTATTGCTATACTGCTTTATATTTTTATCAAACCGATTGCTGGCATATTTAGCGATAGCCTAGAAGTTATTTCTTATACGGCGAACTATTTCTATATAGTCAGTTTATCCTACGTACTATATGGACTCTTCATAATGACTACGGCTATTTTTAACGGCTTAAAGCTCACTCAAAAATCGTTGAAAATGAGTTTGGTGAAATCCTTTGTATTTACAGTTCCACTTACCTTCATAGGTTCCTTGTGGAGCGTTCAAGGTATTTTTATTGGGCTCGCTATTGGAAACGTGTTGGCTGGTATTTATGCTTCTTATGAAATGCGTAAAGCTGAACGTAACACAAATTCCAAACTGGCCGACGTCAATATCTGGAAAGAATATCTTAAGGATTTTAAAAGACTTTTCAATCGAATCAAGTAATATATTTGTAATAACAATAGTTGTATTACCATGAATGAACATTATTTACGGGCGATTACCCAACTGATTCGGAAAGGACATTGGCTAACAGATCGTGTAAGTCAAGAATTAAAGGAATTTGAAATTTCCGAGCCGCAGTACAATGTACTCCGCATATTACGGGGTGCACAAGGTGATCCATTGACGGTTCAGGAAATTTCAAACCGTATGCTAAAACGAAGCAGTAATATTACTCGACTTATTGACAAGCTTTTGAAAAGAAATTTGGTTGTACGAAAAGAGTGTGCCAGTAATCGTCGGAAAATGGATATTATTATAACAACGGAAGGTTTGCGTCTACTTAAAAAGCTAGATAAAAAACTTGAAACCTTTCATAAGCAGTTCGAAAAAAACCTTCCTCAAAAAGATCTAAAAAAACTTTGGGAACTCTTGGACAAAATATTTGTAACCCAATAGGTACACAGAAGCAGCATTCAAAACAATTAAAATATAGCATAAGATGTTTACTAAAAAGACCTACTCCGTAAAACAAATGGCCCTGTGGACCCGATTTGAAACTTTTTTGTTTCTGGGTATCATTCTAATTTGGGTTGCGCTGAATTATTTTTTCGATTTTAGCTGGTTTAAAATTCCATGGACACCACTAGCACTTATCGGTACGGCTGTTGCCTTTGTAATAGGTTTCCAAAATAATGCAGCTTATGGTAGAATCTGGGAAGCGCGAAAAATTTGGGGCGCTATTGTAAATACCTCCAGAACATTTGGTATGATGGTGCAGGACATGGTCAACAATGAACATGCTGAGAACCTGTTGTCTGAAGAACAGCTGCAAACTGAAATTAAAACCTTAACTTATCGACATATTGCCTGGATGACAGCACTTAGACATTCCATGCGAGCACCTAAGCCTTGGGAAACAACCATACAACATAGAACGAATCAGGAATGGGATATGCGTCCGCCGGAACTAGAATCTAGTTTAGAAGAAGATCTGAAACCCTACCTCTCTGAAGATGATTTAGAATACACTTTGAGCAAAGGCAATAAACAAACAGCGCTTTTATACTTGCAATCACATCACCTGAGAAGATTGAAAGAGCAAGGAAATATTTGGGAGTTCGCATTTCTAGAATTAGAAGGTGTGTTAGAAGAACTGTTTACACATCAAGGTAAAAGTGAACGCATTAAGAACTTTCCCTATCCAAGACATTTTGCTACTTTGAACCATTACTTTATGTGGGTATTTGTGCTTCTACTTCCATTAGCACTCGTGCCACAGTTTGCCGAAATTGGTGCGGACATTATGGACAAAAGTCCTTTACTTGGTAAGTTTTTCATTTGGTTTTCCGTCCCTTTCTATGTACTTGTTGCTTGGATATTTCATACCATGGAACGCATTGGACGTACGGGCGAAAATCCCTTTGAAGGAACAGCCAATGATGTTCCGATCTCTACGATTGCTAGGGGTATTGAAATAGACTTAAGACAAAACCTAGGTGAACGTGCTGAAGAAATTCCAGCGCAATTTCCCGTAAAATTTGACACACAACTTTAATCGTATGAATAGAAAAGAATTTATCAAAGGTTCCGCAATATTATCGCTGGGTTTAGCCGCTAATCCGTTTTCACTTGTTTCCTGCGGAATGATTGCTGATAACAATAAATCTCGAAGTGTTTTAAAAATATTGAAATCATCAAGAGAGATGGTCGGTACACTTCCCATTATAAGAGCGTTTGCAGGAGATCAAAATGACTATGTATCTCCTTATGTTTTATTTGATGAGTTCGGACCTGTTGACATTAATAAATCCGATGATCCCTTAGGAGTAGCCGCACACCCACATGCAGGTGTTACACCCACCACTTACTTTATAGATGGCTCTGGACATCATAAAGACAATATGAATTACGATTTTCAAATCAACAAAGGTGAGTTTATGATGTTCAGCTCTGGCCGTGGGGCTATCCATATGGAAGAAACTGGACAGAAAATGTATGACGAGGGTGGTTTGTATCATGGTTTTCAGATTTGGTTGAATAACCCAGCTAAAGATAAATTTAGTAAACCCGAAACCTATGTACACAAACAGCATACAATACCATCTATTAAGAAAAATGGCTCAACTATAAAGGTTGTTCTTGGCGAACTATTTGGTAAAAAATCGCCAGCACATACTTTCTCCCCAGCCTTCTACTATCATATCAGTATGAAAAAAGATGGACGATTAACAATACCTGTAGAGGGAAACCACAATGCCTTTGTGTATTCCATGCAAGGAAAATTGGAATTAAAAGATCAAAAAGAATTGCATAAAAACCAAGTGGCCATATTCGAAAGAGGCAAAGAAGAAATTGATCTGCTAGCCAAAGAAAATGCTGAAATTCTATTACTAGGCGGACAGCCTTTGAACGAGCCGGTATACTCCTACGGGCCTTTCGTTATGAATACCGAAGAGCAAATTAAGCTTTGTATTAAAAACTATCAGGAAGGTAAAATGGGAAATCCTGCTTTGGTGAAGTAGGGCAACAAAGAAATGGAAAAGCTAAAAAAATGTATAATGGGTCAAGTAGCTATTGGTGAAAAATCAATGGATACGATTCTATCCTTTTTTAAGCCTGTCGAAATTTCCAAAGGCGATTTCTTTTTGGAGTCTGGAAAAATTTGTCGACAAATGGCGTTTATAGAATCTGGGTATATGCGCATGTATGATATTGCCGATGGTAAAGAGGTTACGCTATGGATTGGTAGCGAAGGCCGATTTATCACCTCACTTTCCAGCTTCGTTTTTGAAACACATAATATCTGGAACATACAGGCCATTACAGATTGCATCTTATATATTATAGATCGTGACGACCATTTTAAGCTTAGCAAGCGTGAACCTAAGTGGTTGGAATTTGATAACTTATTACTGGCCCATTCATTCGCCCTATTAGAAAAGAGTATGTTCTCACAATTACATACTACAGCCAAACAACGATTTCATAATCTAATGGAAGAAGAGCCGGATCTATTCCATCATGTACCATTACAATATATTGCCTCTATGATAGGTATTGCGCCTGAATCGCTCAGCCGATTGAGAAAAAATGCGCTTACATAAATTTCCTAACATTTGTCAAGTGGATTGCTGTTAAGCTAGAAGAACTTTGTCTATCTAAAGTTCAAAGAAATGAATGTACTTCAAAAAGCACTAGCAGCCAATACCATATTCTCTGCGATTTCAAGTATCCTACTCATTATTTTCAATGGCAAAACGGCCTTATTATTTGGTACGGAAAACAATACCGTATTCTGGGTGATGGGCATAGCCCTTCTCTACTTTGCATCCACTATTTGGTATGAAATTAAAAAACAAAGAACGAAAGCGGTTTTGTGGATTGTTGCACAAGATTTTCTTTGGGTCATAGGAAGTATCATCCTATTACTTTTTAATCCTTTTGATATCACAACAATTGGTAACGTTATAATTGCACTTGTTGCTACCATTGTTTTACTAATGGGTGTTTATCAGTACAGGGCTCTGAAGGAAATAAAGCGCAACCCTGAGGCTGTAAAGTCAAATAAAATTTCCCAGGACTTCCCACGTTAAGAGGGGGGGGGTAAAGTAAGGCTTCTTAAAACTCTTATGGAGTGTCCTATACATGTATAGGCACGAAACTTGCTTATCATACTATTATGCGATTCTATTCGCTTTAGCTAACTTAGGGATGAATCCTATATAAGTCACTATGAAGCATTGTGCTTTGTAGGTTTTATTCGCTCAAAACCAATTCTTATTATGAAAAAAAAGAATGTCCTCAAGATCTGCACTTTATTCATTTTAGTATCTCTTTTCAGTTTTAATACAAAGGCTGCGAATTACTATGTATCTAATTCGGGTAATAACGCTAATACTGGACTCAGTTTGGCTAATGCCTTTCTCACCATTCAACATGCAGCGGATTTGGTGACGGCCGGAGATACAGTTTTTGTAGAAAATGGAACCTATGTTGGTTTTGATGTTCGAAACACAAACGGTGCCATGGGAAGCCCAATTGTTTTTAAAGCTTTGGGGACTAATGTACTCATAAATCAAAGCGGTCCCATACGAGATGATGGTATCAATATAGAAGATGTAGATTATGTAATTATTGATGGATTCATTTGTAACAATATGCCAGGTAACGGAAATGGCATTCGCCTAGTACTTTCTGATCACTGCATTGTAAGAAATTGTTCCTGTGACAATAATGCCGAGCGCGGCATCTTTACCGGATTCACAAATGATATTATTATCGAGCATAACATTTGTACCAACTCCATAGCTGAGCATGGTATTTATGTTTCTAATAGTTCCGACAGACCCATCATTCGATACAATGAATGCTATGGCAATAACTTTATTGGCATTCATATGAATGCGGACTTATCGGCCGGTGGTGATGGCATCATTACCGATGCTATGGTATATGGTAACGTCCTTCATGATAATAATGGGGCAGCTGGTATTAATATGGACGGTTTACAAAACCCTCAGGTCTTTAATAATGTGATCTATAACAATCATTCATCACAGGGTATCGCGCTCTTTCAGCAAGATGGTGCAATTATGACGAATGGCGCTAAGGTTTATAACAACACCATCATCGTTCCCACTGATGGTCGTTGGGGTATACTGGTTAAAAACGGAGCCAATGTCAATACGGAGATTTATAATAATATCATCATCAACCAGCATGCTTGGAGAGGTTGTATTGCAGTAGAAGATACCGCTCAGTTTAGTTGTGATTACAATATTCTCAATGACAAGATGAGTGATGCCGGCGATGGTTCTACAATTACCTTAAGTGCCTGGCAGGCCCTTGGCTTTGACAATAATTCTCTGCTCGCTAACGCACTCAACACAATATTCGCAAATCCGGGTGCCGATGACTATCATTTGGCTGTAGGATCTCAAGCCATAGATGCAGGTACCAATATGGTAAGTGCTCTCGTTTCCGTAGACATTGATAATAATACAAGGCCTAGTGGAAGTGATTATGATATTGGCGCCTATGAAAGAATGGTTCCCACCAACATCAGTAACATAGAAAAAAACGAAGCACATATAACATTAGCGCCCAATCCAGTACGAGATCAGCTCACGATTTTTGGAAACTCAGGTCATTATAATTTTACACTAAGTGATATGCAAGGACGACACCTTCAACAGCTAGCGGGTATTTCATTCCCCTATACGTTGAACATTAGTGCTATACCCATGGGTTTATACTTTGTGAAAATTACGGATACCGAAAACCGGCAATCAAGTATTCGAAAATTAATGAAAGTGGACTAGTCCTATTTTGTTGGTCTTTCTTTTATGGAAAAATCTTTTGACTGCATCTAATTGTTGAATATGAAAAGAGTGGTTTTGATTTTGGTATGCTCCTTCCTCTGTTGCTTCCCTACGAAAGCCCAAAATCTTCTTGTGGGCAAGACATATACCGCCTTAGTTAATGAAAGCTGCCATAAAATGACTGGTGGCGGTTGTATGGTCTATACTTATCGTAAACTACAGTTCGAGAAAGACTCTGTTATCGTTTCATATAAAATAAAGGCCAGTTGTGTTCCTAAAGAACGAGAGAAGATGTTTGAAGAACCTCCTCGTAAACCTCAAATCGAAAAATACGGCTGGTCAATACAAGAAGGAAAGGTTCACATACAAGGTTTTGATGAATATGGTGTACTTTTCTTCAGAGGAGAAAATCTCTTTGGTCAAACCAAAAACCTTGAACATATTGGTTTAGGAAGGCCTAAAAAAGTGGAGTTTAAAGAGGAGCGTAGAACCTCAAATTAGGACATTCGTAAATTCTTACCATGGTGTGAGCATGACCTGACCAAAATAAAAAAATCTCAACACCCCTGACATACTCTTGTCATAATCCATTTACAATTTTGTCATTGCGTTTAAAAATACAATAATGGAGAATAAGCTAAATCAAATTAATCTGAAGCCAGAAATTTTGGTCTTCAAAACAAATATTGAAACAGAGAAACTCATAAAGGATATCAGTCCCCTTTTCGACAAGCTCCCCTATCTAAAAGACTGGTCTGTAGATACAGAGGATATAGATAATGTATTGAGAATTGTTACTAAAGGGAATATCTTAGAAAGTGATATCGTCAATTTATTATTGGCCCATGGATTTTATTGTGAGGCCTTAGAAGACTAGCTCATTAAAATAAAAAAAGATGAGCACCCCTGACATACCCTTGTCCTACGTCCTTTTCACTTTTGTACTTATTATAAACGAAAAACAATACAAAATGGAAACCGTAAAAAAAGAAGCCTTTCAGGTTATTGGAATTAAAGTGAAGACAAGTAATGAAAATGGACAAGTTGCTAAAGACATTGGTGAGCTTTGGGAACGCTTCATGTCACAAAAAATTGCAGAGAATATTCCAAACAAAGTAGATTCGTCTATCCTATCAATTTATACAAATTACGAGGGAGATCACACCAAACCTTATGATGTCATACTTGGTTGTATGGTAAATAGTTTGGATGTTGTCCCCGATGGAATGATAGGGCAGCAATTCGATGAAGGAAATTTCGCTAAATTTGTGGCCAAGGGTGATTTAACTCAAAATGCAGTATCTGATGTGTGGCTAGAAATTTGGAAACAAGATTTGAATAGAACATATACCGCCGATTTTGAAGTCTACGGTGAAAAAGCACAAGATCCTACAAATGGCGAAGCAGAAATATTCGTAGCTGTTCAGTAAACGCACGAAAGGCTTATTTCAACCTTCTACAATAAACATAAAAGAATGGAAGAAAAACCTAGACTTTCGCGGCTCACAGCCATATTGACCCAACTTCAATCCAAGCGAATTGTCACGGCAAATTATTTGGCTGAAAAGCATAATGTAAGCGTACGAACTATCTACAGAGATATTCGTACGCTTGAACAATCAGGTGTTCCCATTCTAACCGAAGAAGGTAAAGGTTACTCTTTAATGGAGGGTTACCAATTGCCCCCGGTATTATTTACCGAAGATGAGGCCAATGCTTTGCTAACAGCCGAACAGCTCGTTTTGAAAAATAAGGATTTATCCTTTGTTGAAAATTATAGTAGTGCTATCGTAAAAATAAAATCCGTTTTGAAACATTCTCAAAAGGGTAAGGCTGACTTACTTTCGGATAGGGTTTATTTTGGAGAAAACCACACATCTGAAAAGTCTAGTAATAACCTAATGAAGATTCAATCGGCCATGACCAGTTTTCACTTGGTTGAAATTGAATACCTTTCTTTAACGGATAAATTGACAAAAAGGATCATTGAACCCTTCGCTTTTTATCATAATAGCGGGAATTGGGTTTTAATTGCTTTCTGTAGGTTGCGAAAGGATTTCCGAGCGTTTAGAATTGATCGTATCAAAAAACTCCTTCAACTAGATGAAACGTTTGAACCGCACAATATGACCATTGAGCAATATTATCAACAGTACGTAAAAAAATAACTGTATATCTCTAACATACTCTTGGGTCAAACCATGAGTTTAGAGCATATCGGTTTAGGTAGTCCTAAACCGATACAATTTGTTGAAGAGCAATAAACTACTGCTTAGATATCCCTGCGATCAAATCCGAAAGCATGTGTTCCAAACTCAGCTCCCATATTCATTCCTATGGCTGCCTGCTTTAATTCTTCGGGTATATCTCCACAGAAGAAGAAAGGACCTGGTACGGCAATTTCTAATAATTTAGGAAAGTGATGAGCCGCCGTACCCATAAGGTGAAAGCCTAGAGCATCCCCATCTTTAAATAAGTCGTGTACAACAATTGCGTTTTCTTCATCTGCGAAGTAACACTCCATTTTAAGGCTATCCGGTTCATTGTTTTGCATGGCCTCATATACCTCTTTGTACATTGTTTTTAACGCATCTAATTGTCCTGGTTTTGCTGTCCATTTGTAAAATACTGTGATTTGTTTTTCTTTCATGATATAAAATTTTGTGTGTTTAAATGATCACCGCTGAGTGTTTGTTTTGATTTACTCGCTAATAACAATGCAAATGTAGATGGCCGTATTTGCAAAACAGGGCGCCCTTTCAGACATACTAAGGGGTTGTTTACGCCATTTTGTATTTGTACCTTTGTGCGATAAATGAAACACATAAGTATTATCGTTCCCACTGGTGATGTCATCATAGACACGATTATAGCTCCTTATAATCTGCTAAGAATGGCCAATGCACACTATAAACGAAGCACAGGTTCAGAAGAAAACCTATTTGAAATTGACCTAGTAGGACTTACCCATGAATCGGTATATTATAACCGCTTTTTTCAGGTGACGCCTACCAAAACAATTGAAGAAGTAACCAAAACCGATTTGATTATTGTCTCGGCCATTAGTGGGAATCTATTAGAAGGTCTAGAAAAGAACGAAGATTTTATCCCTTGGATTCAAAAACAACGAATAGAAAATGAATGTGAAATCGCCAGTCTATGTAAAGGAGCCTTGTTACTAGCAGAAACCGGCTTGCTCAATGGAAAGACTTGCGCGACCCATTGGACAGCCCACGATATTTTCAAACAGCGCTACCCGCAAGTCAGTCTAATTCCGGAAAAAATTATTTGCGAAGACAACGGGATTTATTCTAGCGGAGGAGCTTATTCCTTCTTGAACTTTATGCTGTACCTCATCGAAAAATATTGCGGTCGAGAAACCGCTATCTGGTGTTCTAAAGTTTCTGAAGTGGAGTTTGATCGAAACACCCAAAGTCATTTTATGATTTTTAATACACAAAAAGAACATGATGACAGCGCCATCAAAGAAGCGCAGGAGTTCATTGAAAAGAACTACGAAGAAAAACTCAACATTGATCAAATTGCGGATATGGTCGCCGTGAGTAGACGGAGTTTTTTGCGTCGATTCAAAAAAGCTACAGCGAATACACCGCTCGAATACATTCAACGCACTAAAGTGGAAGCGGCCAAGAAGAAATTAGAAACCAGTACACTGAACGTCAACGAGGTCATGTATGCTTCCGGTTATAATGACGAAAAAGCGTTTAGAAATACTTTTAAAAAGCATACCGGACTCTCTCCGCTTGCTTACCGAAAAAAATATAATCGAGAAGTGGCTTATGCATAGTACAGCTTAAAACAAAATCGGCTTGAGTTTGACTCAAGCCGATTTGTTGTCTATGCTTTTGCAGCGCCATATAACTTCCTATGATATACATAGGAAACCAATAGTAACACCAGACCCATCAAGGCTCCGGCAAAATCTCCATCGCCTACATTAATATGGGCACTAACCCCCAATGAAAGATTAAAGAAGAAGCCAGCATAAGCCCATTCTTTTAGGAGTTCAGACTTCCTACTCCAAATAGCTACCACACCTAATATTTTCAAAATGGCCAATGGGTAGATAATATAGGTCGGGAAACCTAGTTTCGTATAAGCTTCTACGGCAACTTCATTTTGAAATAGATAAAAGGAAGCGCTTAATAACATGAAGGCGCTAAACAATCCGGTTACAATTCTGTAAATAATTAAATTCTTGTTTTTCATGGTTTTTGTTTTTTATTTAAGTTCTAATACAAAGTCTTCTCTCTTTTTTCTAATTTTTGCTTCCTTAGAATGCACGTCCTCATCGGATCGGTAACCAATCGGAAGAATAACGGCTGGCATTAAATCTCTTGATTTCAGATCTAATATTTCTTGAAACTTCGACGCGTCAAAACCTTCCATCGGGCAAGTATCTATTCGCATATCGGCCGCAGCGGCAAGTGCTGTTCCCAAAGCGATATAGGTTTGATTTCTACCCCAGGCTATTCTTGCAGCTTGATCCATAGAGGCTACATAGGCCTTCATGGACTCTGCATAATAGATTAGGGATTCTTTTTCCTTCCCTCTCACTTCAGCCGCTCGTTCAATATAGTTATCAACAGTTTGCTCGCTAATATTCGTCTCCACAGAAAAGACCAACACATGCGATGCATCTTTTACCTGTGCTTGCCCAAATGCATGTTCGGCTAATTGGCTTTTTAAGTCTCCTTCCTCAACCACTACCACTTTAAAGGGTTGTAGCCCCCCTGAGGTAGCGGCTAGATTAGTCGCTTCTAATAATTGTTCTAAGTCCTCTGGGCTTACTTTTTTGCTCGGATCGAATTTTTTAATGGCCGATCTCCATTTTAATGATTCTAGTACATTCATAATTGTTGTTTTTATTTGTTTGTTGTTTTGTTTTCCTATTAAATATTTTCCATGGAAAATATTTGTTTAAAATTTTTATCCTCTTAGTTTTTCCAATACTCTGCTGACCTCACGCGCATCTTTGATGGTCAGGCGGTTCATAAATTCGACCTGCGGACCTGCGTCTATTTCGTCCAATTCCTTTAATAAATCCAAGCCCATCTTCGTAATACGCACATGCACAATGCGCCGGTCTTTATCGCTTCGACATCTTTCAATCAATCCCTTATCCAATAGCTTATCCGCCAAGCGCGTTGCATTCGGAGCCTTTTCAATCATACGATTCTTTACTTCCGACATCTCCAACCACCCTTTGGCTCCTCTAAGGATTCTTAAAATATTGTACTGCTGGTTCGATATGTTATAAGGTTTCAAAAACTCCGTAAATAGATTTCGAATCCAACTTGCCGTAAACATAAGGTTGACAATACATCGTTGCTTATCATCACTAATCTTGTTTTTTATTTCATAATCTATTCTAGACATGCCCTGAATTCGACAGCAAACATATGTAAAATTATTTTCCTAGGAAAATAATTTTATGGAAAACTTTTTCTTCCTTGAATCCGTCAAGCTCCTTAAATTAGCAATGGGTACACTGGAATGGCACAAGAAACACAGTTAGAACGGTATAAAAAACTGCTTTCCTTTATTGATGAAAACTTCAAAGAGGATATCGATATTAAAAAAATCGAAGCCGTTTCTCATTATTCCTATCGTAATATCAACCGAATTTTTCAGGCCCTGCATCAAGAAACCATTGGTAAGTACGTTAAACGACTACGAGTAGAGAAAGGGGCACAGCTTTTAAAGTATTCCGAAATGCCCATCTCCGATATTGCTTTTGAAATTGGGTTTGAAGATCGAGCTTCTTTTAATAAGGCCTTTAATAACAAATATAATTGCTCGCCCACTGCTTTTAGAGACAGTAATAACAGTATGATGGATATGATTCAACAATCCATACAACCATCCGAAAACGCGAATAGAGAAAGTTTGCAATATGAAGTAGAATACCTGCCGGACTTTGACTATCTCTTCCTAGAATACCGAGGGGCTTATGATGACGTAAGTAGTATGAATAAAATGTGGAAGCAACTGGAGCATTATATCGTAAAAAAAGATCTACTAACATTCGACTCAATTTTTATGACGGAGATCATTGATGATAATGATATTAGCGACAGCATTCATTGCCGATACAATTTGGCTTTCCTTTTAAAACAACCATTACCCTTTGAAGCCGAAGGACTCTTTAGAGTGAAACATCATAAACGTCAGAAGTATGTCAAGTTTGTATATAAGGGATCCTTTGAACATCATGCCGACTTCTACAATAAGATATACGCCTACTGGATGAGCGATATTGGACTAGAGCTCGTAGATCTTCCTATACTTGAATTTTACCCTAGGTATGATCTGGATGTTTATTCAGAAGACTTCATAACCGAGATATATATAGCCGTTCAATAGAATGTCCAAAAAGGCCACATAAGCCTTTTGACCTCCATCTAATTTTGCCCTGTAAACAGGATAAAATTTAGTTTATGGAAGAAGTGATTAAAAAATTGGAAAATGATCTGGGTTTCGTATTGCTCATACTACTTGTTTTTTCATTAGGCCTAGCCTTTGTAGAATTCTGCTATGAATTGTATAAGAAAAAGATAAACAAGTGGCGCTTAGGAGAAATGTGGGCAAGTTTTTCTGTTTATATCGTTGCACAGTTAACTGAAAAAATTAGCCTAGCCATCTTCGCCGGTACTTTCTTTTTCCTAGCCAAATTCATCCCCTGGCAAATCCCCATTAATATTTGGACCACGATACTCTGTGTACTGTTTATTGACTTCCTCTACTACTGGGAACATCGCATTGAACATAAAGTGCGTATGCTATGGAGTTATCATAGTATTCACCATAGCTCACCTATTTATAACTATACAACAGCATTGCGTGTGTCCTTTATCGACTCTTTGGTAACTTGGGTGTTTTATCTACCAGCAATACTGATTGGGTTTCACCCTTATGTGGTCTTACTATCCATCCTATTCATACTGACTTACCAGTTCTGGTTGCATACCGAACTTATTGGAAAACTGGGTTGGTACGAAAAAATATTTATGACACCATCGCAACACAGAGTGCACCACGGCTCGGATAAAATATACCTCGACAAAAACTTTGGCGCCGTTTTATCCATTTGGGATCGCCTGTTTGGTACCTATCAAGAAGAATTACACAAACCCACTTATGGTCTAACCACTCAAATCAACACCATAAACCCTGTCAAGGTGCATTTCATTGAATACACTAACATATTGAAAGATCTGAGGAAAGCAAAGAACTTAAAAGAAGCTGGTAACTATTTAATCAAACCACCTGGATGGAAACCCGAACCTATCGCAAAAAAGAACTAGCTATGAATATAAAAAGTATTTTAAAAGCACACCGATACAAATTCATTTTCACCTTGTTGCTCATCCTGCTGGAGGCTGGGATTGCCATTTTGTTTCCGTTGTTTATCGGATACGCTATAGACGATGGGATACAAGGTAATTATACTGGCGCTATACAGTTAGGTGCTTTAGGTGTCACTATGTTGATTATTGGTGTTGGCCGTCGCGTATTTGACTCTCGTTTTTATGCCAGAGTATTCCAAAAGCTTGGCGTCCAAATTATTTCTAGTATTAACGATGATCAGGCATCTGTGAAAACAGCTCGACTGGGTATGGTTCAGGAGATGATTGAATTTTTTGAAAACGCTATACCCGAGCTCATTAATAATATTATCGGTCTGGTGGGCGTCATTATCATCATAGCAACGCTCAACATAAATATCTTTTACGGCAGTTTGATTGTTACGGTACTCATCTTTTTAATCTATGTCCTGAGCAGTAAAAAAACGATTCAATACAATAAGCTCGCCAATGACGAAGTTGAAAAGCAAGTAGACATTGTAGGTAGAAATAACAGCGGAGAACTCAAAGGGCATCTTAAAAATTTGATGCATTGGAACATCAAGCTGTCTGATATTGAAGCTCTGAATTTCTCATTCTCTTGGATCGTTGCAATCGTCTTTTTGGTATTGTCTATCGTCATTTCTGTAAGTGATGGTATTGTAAAATATGGCGCCCTATTCTCTCTGGTGATGTATGTTTTTCAATACATCGAAAATGTGATTAGCTTACCGATGTTTTATCAAAACTGGTTGCGACTTCGAGAAATAAAAGATCGTATGGAGCAGGTGTAGGTTTCAGACCGATATAGACTAACTTCGCAAAAAATAAAGAAACATGGCAACAATTACCTTAAAAGGAAACGAGATAAATACCAGCGGACAATTACCAGAAGTAGGTAGTCAAGCAAAAGATTTTAGCTTAGTAGGAACGGATCTATCCGTTAAAACATTGGCAGACTTTCAGGGCCAAAATATCGTTATGAATATTTTCCCAAGTGTAGACACGGGTACATGTGCTACCTCAGTACGCAACTTCAACCAATCGGCTGCTAGTTTGGAAAATACGAAAGTGCTTTGCATTTCAAGAGACCTACCCTTTGCACAAGGTCGTTTTTGTGGTGCGGAAGGTATCGAAAATGTAGTTATGCTTTCTGACTTTAAAACAGGTGATTTTGGTAAAGATTATGGTCTCGACTTCGTGGATGGACCACTCGCCGGACTGGACTCTAGATGTATCGTTGTGGTAAATACAGAGGGCAAGGTTGTTTATACTGAGCAAGTACCGGAAACGGTAGACGAGCCGAATTACGAGGCTGCACTAGCTAGTTTATAAATCAGGAATTTGTGTTAAGCGCTTTGGGCTAAAGGTCGGACCTTTGCTCAAAAGAGGCTTATGTCCAATAGTATCATTTACATCAAAAGCATTGCGGAGCTCATGGAGAAGATGGAACTAGGGGAACCTAGCCATCCGCTCATTACCATTATAGATGTATCCAAAGTCCATCATCGGGAAGAATTTCTGGGGATACGATTTAGTAATGATATGTACTGCATTGCATTGAAAGATGCCAGTTGTGGTTTGGACTATGGCCGTAATCAATACGACTTTACCAATGGGGTGTTGGCTTTTACGGGACCGCAACAAGTGGTAACCGTAACACAAGCTCCCGAAATACATGATAACAAAGGATGGTTACTTTATTTTCATCCGGATTTAATTCGAAATCAACCTTTGGGTGAAAAGATTGACGAGTATACCTTCTTTGATTATGCGGTGCATGAAGCACTACACCTTTCCGAGGCAGAACAAAACACCTTGACACAAGTCGTCCAACTCATTCAATCAGAATTGAATGAGCGCATTGATGATCACAGTCAAAAGGTATTGGTCTCAAACATCGAACTCTTATTGAATCATTGCTCTCGCTATTACCAGCGACAATTCAATACGCGCTCTGCACAGAATAGTGATGTGGTTTCCAAAGTAGAGAAACTACTAAAAGACTATTATAAAAACGACGGTCTGGTCGAAAACGGGCAACCGAGTATACAATACCTAGCAGATCATTGCCACCTTTCTACTGGATATTTATCCGACCTACTCGTAAAAGAAACAGGTCGCACGGCTAAAGATCATATTAATGACTTCCTGATAGAGAAGGCCAAAAATTTATTGATACAATCTGATGACACCATTAGCGGTATTGCATACACTCTTGGCTTTAACTACCCCCACTATTTCGGGCGTTTGTTTAAGCAAAAAACCGGTCTGACACCTCAAGAATATCGCACCGGATAAAACTTCCTTAAAAAGTGTTTAGGATTCTCTAATCCGTGTTATCCTCCTCATTGCTCTGGTTGGACCTTTGTTCTAACAAAAAAAGAAAAACAATGAGTAAAAGAATTTTCATTACAGGATCATCATCAGGATTAGGTAAAGCAGCTGCTAAATTGTTTGCGGCTAAAGGTTGGAACGTTATTGCTACCATGCGTAAACCGGAAAACGAAGAAGAACTAAATCAAATCGAAAACATCACTTTGCTTCCCTTAGATGTTACAAACACAGCACAAATAAAAGAGACCGCTGAAAAAGCCATCGCTTTAGGCAATATTGATGTCGTATTTAATAATGCGGGATATGGTTTGGCCGGACCTTTCGAAGGTGCCAGCGATGAGCAATTGGTACGACAACTCAACACCAATCTCTTAGGTGTAATGCGCGTAACCCAAGCCTTTATACCGCATATGCGCGAACAGCAAAAAGGATTGTTCATTACAACAACTTCCATTGGTGGCTTAGCAACCTTCCCGTTTAACTCTGTTTACCATGCCACGAAGTGGGGCTTGGAAGGTTGGAGTGAAAGTCTGGCCTTTGAGTTAGAACCTTTTGGTATTGATGTAAAAACGGTTTCACCTGGAGGTATTACCACCGACTTTGCAAGTCGATCACTCGACATGACTGCTCACGATGCTTATAATGAGCAACTAGAAAAAGTATTTTCTTTCTTCATGGACCCAGAGCGCCAAAAAGATTATTCATCTGCCGAGCAAATTGCCGAAGTGGTATATGAAGCCGCTACAGATGGACAACAAAAGCTACGTTATCCTGCAGGTGAAGATGCCAAGGCCTGGTATGCACAACGATTAGAAATAGGGGATGAAGCGTTCCGAAAAGGTATCAAAGAGATGTTTTTAGGCTAGGAATTGTAGAACCTATTTACGTCATACGAACGTTTCATATCAAGCATCTGCTCACAGCGAGTAGATGCTTTTTTTTGAATACATTTGTATGGATGGATAGCTTGAGTGAAATTATAAACCTTAACGAACCCGTCGAAACCAAGACGTACAAAAAAGGAACCATCTTGCAACGGGAGGGCGAAAAATCCAACCGTCTATTTTTTGTAAAGAAAGGTTTATTAAGAAGCTATACTATTGATGATAAAGGAAAAGAGCATGTTTTCAATTTTGCACCGGAAGGGTGGATTGTTTCGGATTTTGAGTCCTATGCATTTGACTACCCTACTAAACTGTATATCGATTGTCTGGAAGATGTCGAAGTTATCATTATCAGCGACAGCTCAATCAACAACTCCAATTTAAGCAAAGAACAATACCAGAACAATATAACCATGCTGATGCGTCGGGCCGGCATTTTACAGGCCAGAGTGATTATGCTCATGAGTGTATCAGCTACGGAACGTTATCAAAGCTTTTTAGAAACCTATCCCGACTTATCCAATCGTGTTTCGCAAAAATTGATTGCCTCCTATTTGGGTATTACACCCGAAGCCCTGAGTAAATTACGCGGTGACTTAGCACGTGCTAAGTAGTTTTTCATTTCTTAATCCAGATTAATGTATAGCTGTTGTCGGCTTTAGAACTTTGTTGCATTAAATAATTACACAATGAATAATTTAGAAAATGCAAAAAACCTTTATGCTCAAATAGGGCAGGGACAAGTACTTGAAGCTTTTGAAACATACTATGCCGATAATGTCGTCATGCAAGAGCCGAATGGTATAAGAGAAGGTAAAGATGTATGCCGCACCTACGAAGAACAATTTGTTTCAGGCATTCAAGAGTTCCATGGCATGGAAGTAAAATCGATGGCCGCTGATGAAAGCAATGGTAAGGTGTTGATTGAAGTAGCTATGGATATCACCTTTAAGGATGGTAATCGAGTGAATATGGAACAGACGGCTGTACAGCAATGGGAAAACGATCAAATCGTACACGAACGCTTTTATTACAACAGCTAAAAATTCTAAATTGGTGAACAACAGGAGATAAAGAATTCACCTTTTCTTGCTACCTTTTAGCAATGAAAAAAATGTTTGTGCTCTGTCTCCTGTTGGTGCCATTTATTGCTTCGGCGCAAGATCCCTCTTGTGAATTCATCATTACCCTCAACGAAGTCGATACCAACCGATATGCTTACTTTTTTATAACACAAGATCGATACGAAAAAGAAAGCTTGAGTGAACTGAAATCGGTCATAACAAAACGCCTCTTTACCCGAGGCCTGCATACCGAAAATACCTTGCTACGTTCCGAACAAGGAACACAGTTGATAAGAAGTCGCAGAAGACGGTATTGCTATCCGAGCCCTCGTATTAAGAAACAGTTACGCATTATTGTAGCCAGACAGGATAAAGAAAGAAAGAGAATAGAGTTCATGATAGGACGATCGAAGTTACGATCCGGGCAAACCAATATTATGATTAGTCAATTTGAACGAGGCAAAAAAAACTATGAACTATTCGAATTTGAGGGGCGTTATCAGATGGAAGTCAATGGACATAGCGGCAGCAGCGATAATAACCTACTTCGTGCTTATGTAATTTTTATGAATTAAAAGCAAGCACCCCATTTAAACGAACAAAACAAACAACACTCCTTAAAACATCTATTATGAACTTAATAAAACTCACATCCTACAACGAACTACAAGACAAGCAACCTACCCATGCTCAAGTCAACGGACTGGACCTGGTTATTATTAAATACGATGATACCGTCTCCGTATTATACGGTCGCTGCTTACACCGCGGCGCACTCATGTCTGACGGACATATTGACGGGCACAATTTGATTTGTGGGGTACATGGTTGGGACTATCGTTATGATACCGGAGTGAGTGAATATAATAATTCCGAAGTCCTACATAAGTTCACATCGGAGATTAAAGAAGATTGGATTTGGGTAGATGAAGATGAAATCGATCAGTTCTTAGTCGATCAACCACAACCGTTTAATCGCAATCAATATCAAGGGCAATATGCCGATACGCATCCAGAGGATACCGAACCTTATACGGGTTACATAAAGCACCTCTCTACCTATGGTCTGAAAAAATATGGTCATCACGGACCCTCAGATTCCATGGGTGTAGACCGCAATACCTTACCCAAGTGGGAGGACATTCAATTTTTACCAGCGCAATTAGCCAAGCGCCCGTTGTTGGATGAAGAAGCCGTAAATACAGAAGTTGTTATAGGACCTAAAGCGAAGAAGCCTTTACAGTTAGACATTCCCGTTTTTGTTTCCGATATGAGTTTTGGTGCTCTTTCGCGCGAAGCCAAGATTGCCTTAGCTAAAGGTGCTGAACTAGCCGGCACCGGTATTTGCAGCGGTGAGGGTGGTATGTTACCCCAAGAACAAGAAAGTAATTCACGCTATTTCTATGAACTGGCCTCGGGTAAGTTTGGCTTCTCTTGGGATAAAGTAAAAAAAGCACAAGCCTTTCACTTCAAAGGAGGACAAGGTGCTAAAACTGGAACAGGTGGACACCTCCCAGGTAATAAAGTAACTAAAGAAATTGCGGAGGTAAGAGGATTGAACGAAGGAGAGACGGCTATTTCTCCGGCAGCTTTTCCGGATTTGTTTACAGCAGAAGACTTCAAAAAATTTGCTGAGGAAGTACGAGAACAAACCGGTGGTATACCTATTGGTTTTAAAATAGCCGCTAGTCATATTGAAGCGGATATTGATTTTGCTTTAGCTGTTGGTGTAGATTATATCATACTCGATGGACGAGGTGGTGGTACGGGATCAGCACCGACTATACTTCGCAATAATATAAATGTGCCGACTATTCCGGCACTTGCTCGCGCTAGAAAACATTTGGATAAAGTAGGTGCTAAAGATGTGACCCTCATCATTACAGGTGGTTTGCGTATAGCGGAAGATTTTGCCAAAGCGATGATGATGGGTGCGGATGCGATTGCGGTTTCCAACTCGGCGCTACAAGCTATTGGGTGCCTAGGCATGCGTGCTTGTAATAGTAATAACTGCCCAGTAGGTATCGCTACGCAAAAAGAAAATTTGCGCAGTCGATTGATTATTGATTCGTCTGCCGAGCAGTTGAATAATTACTTTACCGCTACCAACGAACTCATAAAAGTGGTGGCACGATCTTGCGGTCATGATGACATTCGCAAGTTCAACTTTGATGACTTATCCACCCTCAATTATGAAATGGCCCAATTGACGGGTATCTTGTATGCCGGTGTGAAAAATTAATTATAAACCCGAATGGAAAAAAAGAATATTGTATTTATTGCGAAAAGCCTAGACGGATATATTGCCGGAAAAAATGGCGATTTAGACTGGTTACATATGATTCCGAATCCCGAAAACAACGATATGGGATACATGGACTTAATGAAAGATGTAGATGCCATTGTTATGGGTAGAACAACCTTCGAAACGGTATGTGGTTTTGATGGTCCCTGGCCTTACAGCAAACATGTTTTCGTACTAAGTAATTCACTTAATGAGGTTCCCAACGAACTCATTGATAAAGTCACCCTTACAAAAGGAAGTCCGCAGGAAATTTTGAATACCATTCATGAAAAAGGCTATTCCAATGTATATATTGATGGCGGTAGGACCATTCAAGATTTCTTAAAAGCAGACTTAATTGATGAACTAAGAATAACAACCATTCCTATATTGTTGGGCGGAGGGTTTCCTTTATTTGGTGATTTAGATAAGCCTATGGAATTTGAACATATTCTGTCCAAAGTATTTCTAAATCAGATAGTGCAAGACCACTATAGACGTAAGAAATAAATAAAGAGACATTAAGATTGAATGAAAACATTATGAGTAAAAACATGATTTGGCACAAAGTGCTCGACGATAAAAACACCTTAATAGAAGGTAGAGTGATGACCGTAACGGCTGGGCATACTGGTATCTGTTTGACCCATCATAAGGGAAAGTATACCGCATTGGACAATCGATGTCCACATCAGGGTGGCCCTTTGGGAGAAGGGAGTATCGAAAATGGATTACTCCGCTGCCCCTGGCATGGTTGGGACTTTTGTCCGCATGGTGGCGACTCACAAGATTATGATGATGGACTCAAAACCTTTGACTTGAAAATAGAAGGTGATGCGATTTATGTAGGGGTGGAAGAAGAGCCACCGCATGAAACCACCGTGACCGACGTGATGGTAGAGACTATGGTGAATTGGGGTGTCAAAAATGTATTTGGTATGGTAGGCCATTCCAATTTAGGACTCGCCGATGCGATACGACGTCAGGAAGAAAAGGGTAATTTAAAATTCATAGGTATTCGCCATGAGGGAGCGGCCTCCTTTGCAGCTTCGGCTTACGGAAAACTAACGGGTAAACCCGCAGCTTGTTTCGCTATTGCTGGACCAGGTTCTACCAATATGTTTACAGGACTCTGGGATGCGAAAGTAGATCGCGCACCCATACTCGCTTTAACCGGACAAGTTGCTACGCAGGTCGTCGGCACGGGTAACTTCCAGGAAGTGGATTTAGTACAGGCCTTTAATACGGTAGCGGCTTTTAATCATAGAGTAGAAGAAAAAAGCAAACATGCCGGGCTGATGTCTTTAGCGATAAAGCATGCTATTATCAATCGAGATGTATCCCACCTCACCTTCCCGGATGATATACAAACCGTGAAAGCGCAACCTTGGGCCAAAGCACATGACCCCAACGAGCGCATCACACCCATGACGATTGCGCCGCCTAAGGAGTCTTTTGAAAAAGCCTTGAACTTATTAAACGAAGCCAAACGTCCGGCCATCATTGTAGGACATGGCGCCCGTTTTCATATGGACAAAGTGATTGCCTTTGCCGAGCGATTAAAGTGTCCGGTTATGACCACCTTTAAAGGCAAGGGGCAGATATCGGATAGTCATCCATTAGGTTGTGGTGTATTAGGTCGTAGTGGTACGCCCATTGCATCTTGGTTTACGAATGAAGCGGACTTACTCTTGGTAGTTGGTGCCTCCTTCTCCAACCATACCGGTATCACACCCAAGAAGCCGACCATTCAAATTGACTTCGATCCTTTAGCCTTGAGTAAATTTCATAAAATAGATGCTGCCGTTTGGGGCGAGATTTCGGTGACCATGGATTTATTCAGTGAGCAAATCGGTTCTTTAGATAATAAAGTAGATCATACCGATGAGATTGCGACTCGTACCAAACTCTGGCGCGATGAAAAACAAACCCGCTTATCGGAAGACAACCAAAAAGGCGTAAGTTCTATAGCCGTATTTGATGCCCTCACCCAACTCGCGCCTAACAATGCGGTGATGTGTGTAGACGTTGGAAATAATGCCTACTCTTTTGGTCGCTACTTCGAAACCAAGAGCCATACGTTCTTGATGTCGGGCTACCTCGGTTCCATCGGTTTTGCTTTACCAGCAGCTATAGGCGCCTGGGCATCAGTGGGCAAAACCAGACCAGTCATCGCAGTAGCCGGTGATGGTGGTATCTGTCAGTACCTCGCCGAGATGACGACTTTAGTGCGTTATAACATCCCTGTCAAAGTCATTGTACTCAACAATAATGAGCTCGGTAAAATCTCTAAAGAACAACGCGCCGGGGAATTTGATGTCTGGGCTACGGAATTAGTCAATCCCGATTTTGCATCCTATGCTGAAAGTTGTGGTGCCCTGGGCATTCAAATCTCTACCCAAGATGAAGTAGCCGCTGCCATGAGCAAACTCTTCGCTCATGATGGACCCGGACTCCTAGAGATTCAAACTGATGTGAGTTTGATATAGACTCTTTTCAATTTATTTAGAGAGGCGTCGTACTACTAAAGTGGTATGGTTTAATGTTCATTGTTAGTCTACCTTTATTTGCGTGATCGAGTAGCAGCAATAGGCCTTTGAAGAAAAAACGAGAAGAGATTATAATCGAAGTTCTTGATCTGCGCTGCGTATACGTTTAAACTATAATTTGAATGATAGGAATAGGATTAAGGGTTTATTCAAACAAAAAAATATTCTATACCATTATTGAGGAAATTGAAGGAGGTTATAACTTTCTTACGGTTGACTTAATTAATGTACCTATGGCTATGGAAGAACCCGAACGATTGAATTATATTAGAAATACAATCATAGATATAATTGCGGAATACAAAATTGATAATGCACTGGTTAGAGTAAAAGAATCATTATATAATGTTGGGAAAAGGGATAATGAGAGGTTCTATATTGAGGGTGTTCTATTGGAATCTTTAGCAGGTAGTACGGTGAGTAAGTATAAATTAGGCCAAATAGCTACAATTGCTATGCTCATAGATATTAAAAGAGCAAATTTTAAACAACTTGCCAATAACGAATTAGAATTTGAGGATGCCCCAGATGATCTTGATTGGTCTAAATTAAAAAAGGAGGAGCGAGAGAGTATTCTGGCTTGTTGTGCTGCACTAAAACTTTAAAACTCTATGTCTACACTATTAACAGAGGCCAAACTAAATTTCGATCTAGGTGAAAAAATTGGAAAAGGTGGTGAGGGCGAAGTATACCAAGCCAAAGACCATCAGTTAAATGCTACACTTGCAGTAAAAAAAGTTGCTCATGGAAAATTCATAAATGGATCTCAGTTCTTTGAAGAAGCTAAAAAGTTATATCTAACTCGACATAGAAACGTTGTAGAGGTAAATTACGGATGTAAGGACGAAGACTATATTTATTTAGCAATGCCTTTTTATCAGAAAGGTTCTCTAAAAGGTATTTGTGATAGTAGATTTTTAAGCTCACGTGAAATAATTAGATATGGCTTACAATTCCTTTCTGGCTTGCATCATATTCACTCAAAAGGACTTATTCATTTTGATGTAAAGCTTGAGAATATTTTAATTTCTAACTCAGATCAAGCGCTAATATCAGATTTTGGACTGGCTCAACACACAGGTAACTATGGTTTTTCTAGAGTTTTCGGCACTACTAAGGTATATGCGCCACCAGAACTCTTTGACCAAGCTAAACATAATCTGAAGTTTGATATATATCAAGCAGGTATTACTCTCTTGCGAATGTGTATCGGAGACAAAATATTTAATGACCAAATAAATCAAGCACTTATTAAAAGGGGACATAAAGCGGATGCTAATCTTATTGAAAGATTGAAGAAAGGTACATTTCCAGACAGAACATATCACTTCCCTCATATCCCTAAGCCATTGAGAAAAGTTATAGCAAATGCCTTAAATCCAGACCCTAACAATCGCTATGATACTGTTCTGGAAATGCAAAATGATTTAGCCAAAATAGAACATGGAAACGATTGGTTATTTACTACTGATTATGAAGGAAATGAAACCTGGACAGATGGCAGCAGAAAGTTAATTGCCATGTTTGACGGAACAAATTGGTTTGTTGAATGTACTAAGAATAATAGGAGAAAAACCGACTACTGTAAAAAAGGACTCAATAATTCTGACAAAAATTCGTTACTTTATAGGGCACTTATGTCACAATGGTAATGGCGAAGAAGAAATCTACATACAATAAAAAAAGTAGAAATGATATTTCTAACTCTCATTATGGCAAAAGTCATGATGAACTCTTGCACCATGCCAAGGTTAAAAAATACAATGGCAATTATGAAATATCGAAGCTTGATAATGGACGAATTATAGTCAAAACAAAGAAAAAGTGATAACTGTCAACTTTGGTTTACTATCTTTTTCCAATAGTTAAATCTATCAATAACTAAATAGAACTGTTCATTCCACATCAACAATAAACTGAAAATGTTCTTACAACTTCATAAATTAGGTAATGGATAACACTTATTTCAGATAATGGATAACACAATTATAGTTTAAAGTGAAAGTAAGTTATAGTGAAAAACTTGTAGAAGATTTAATTAAGGAGTTTCCGAAAGAGTTGTTGGGAGAACCCCTGGAATTGCTATATCAACAACCAATTATAGGTGGTTACATTCCAGATTTAATCTTCAAAGATGAAAATGGTTCAATCGTGATTGTGGAAATTCAAATCAATGAATTGGATAGGTTGCATCTATATAAATGTCTCGAATATCGAGACCTATACTTGCATAATAAAGATCCCAATGCTGTAATAAGGTTAATTGTTTTCGCAAATAGTATTCCAAATAAATTAAACCCTATATTAAAAACTCATTCAATAAAAGGGATTGCCTTTAATAAAGAAGTATTGATTAAAAAAATTAAATCTCTCAAACCAAGCTTAAAAATTTTAAGAAGCAAAAAGGAATTGCAGCTTACCTCTCTTGACATTCTGAAAAAAATAAATCGAGCTGAGCTGAAGTACAAAAACTCTCTAAACCTTAACGCAATTATTTTTTATCAGTTCTCTCATAGAAGTTCATATGACGAATATTACCGCCATTTAAACTTTAATCTACTATACTTTAAAGATTATCCTAAAAGGTATAGGAGAGATTATAATTCACATATTGATTTAAATGTCAATGTTCCTACAGAGATAATCGTTCATGAAAAATTAGAAACGTTAGAGATTGATCAACTAAGAACCATCGAATCGTGGTTAGATAATCTTGGGAAATACTATATTATTGAGGACTATTCCGACTTTGAAGTCATCCTAGGATATAGAGGTTATTTAGATTATTTCGGTTACGAAGATTACTTAAAAGATAGAATTAAAACTTTCCAGCCATTATGGAGGATGTATGGCAAGGAGCAGGCGTATGAAACAGAAAAAATAGCCCATGACTTAGAATTGATTAATTCTATTCTCCTTTTCACAGGAAAATATCCGGACTATGTTCCGAAACCATTGTTTGAAAAATTTGAAATCGAAGAAGGTGCTGGAAGTCTAGAAGAGAATTGGGACAACAGACTTGAAACAATAAGTAAGTTTAAAAAGGACCCTGTTGAAGTCGAAAGAATAATACAACAGAAAGAAGTAGACTGTAATAAGTACAAATGGACAACGGTAAATATAATTAATCTAAACGCATCAGTTCTAGAAGTACTTCGAGAGCTAATTTGGCACATTTTGGCTGGACATATAGACTATAATCCACAGGGTTCAAATCTTAATTTATCCCGAAAGTGTCATATCTGTCATATCCCTCCTAAACAATTTTCAAAAACAAATCTTCAATTCTTACGCAAATCTTCACAATACTTTGAGCATGTTAAGAAATAACTTTATACTTAAGATTTATTGTCTTTATTGATGTTATCACCAACAAAAACTCTGCGCCCTCCATCAATTACATATAAACCGTTCTATCGAAACAGAACCTGAAGACGAGCCAGAGCAATCTTTGGATTTATAATATCGAATGGTACCTACTGGTTTTTTCTTTTCTAAACAAAATCCTTTGCCCGGACCACAGACTGTGTATGACTTCACCGTCCAATCCACGGAGTTACCTAAAGCCTTGTGTTTACCAAAGGTTCGCACACAAGGTGCTTTAAAGCCGGGCATGACTTTGTTGCATTCTGCATTCGCCCAAAGTTTATACTGCACCAAATAGCGCAGTGTGTCATAAGGATAATATTCGTACATAAACCCTTCGTCTACCTTTCTTGGCTTACCATCTTTCAACCAATCAAAGGTTTCGAACACGGGAGATGTAGCCTGTAGAGTAGCAAGCGATGTAAGTTTTATAGGAATAGATATCTCTTTATTTTCCGTTCCTTCTGAATTAAAGAAGTATGTTTCATCTTGCATGTAGAAATAATCACTCTTTAAAATGCTTTCTTCATAGCCTTCTAATACAAAGGCCATAGAATCTTGCGGGTAAATAACGGACACTTCAATCGGACCCTCAGGTGTTTGGTCATCCGCATGTTCCATATTATCGGTACAAGAGCTTAGCATAAAGGTGAGCAAAGCGATTGTCAAAATATTTTTCATGGCTACAATTTAGTAAGTAGATGGTATGATTTCAATTTAAACAGATTAATTCTTTGTACGTTATAATGTGGTTTAATTGGCCTTATCCCAAACAAACGAACTATCGAACTATCCGTAGCTTCTAGCTACGGATTTCAATATACCAGCAGTTCAACTGCAAACAAATCATTCAATTCGCTGTAATACTAAAGAAGTATTGAATAGTCGACTCGAATGCATTAACCAGAATCCTGTCAAACAAAAACTATACATACAATTGATCCGTATTTTTATAGCAGTGCTAAAGATTGTACTACAGGAAAACAAGTCAACAAAACTATGATTGACTTCGTGTAATCGAGCTAGAAGCTCTACTTTATTCATATTCGTAGCTTGGAAGCTACGAATAGATAGATAGATAAACCTTACCTTAGGTATATGAATATGGTGTTTCAAAAATCTGATGCATTTCTTGTAGAACAAGTTTTAAACTCCAATAACTATATAAAATGACAACAGAAGAATTCGTACAGGCCTTCTATAAAGAAAAACAGAACTTTTTAAAAGAATATATATCTCCGAATTCAACATCAGAGGTTGCATTGCTTATAAGATCTCTTAATTTAAATGAAGAGCAGAATGAAATAATGAATCAAATCTTGGATACATCGCTCACAGATGTACTCTATACAATTCTTTTGGGACTTGATGGCACAGCCTCAATTGGTGGAATTCAGGAGATGTACAACATAAAAGACGAAAAGGGAAATCAACTATCTGAAGAAATTGAAGCTTATGCTTTTGAGTACTTTCAGAATAAAATATAGAACTACCTTAGGTATATGAAAATTGCACTTCGAAAATCTATCAAAGAAGACTTAGAATTGTTTTATCAAAACCAAGCCGATGAAGAAGCCAACTTTATGGCGGCCTTTACACCTAAAGACCCTTATGATAAAGAAGCCTATCTAAAAAAGTGGACCCGACTTATGGGAGATGATACAGTGCATATGCAAACCATTCTATTGGATAATGAAGCCGTGGGCTGTGTGGTAAAATTTGTTATGGGCGAAGATGCAGATATCACCTACGCTATGGATAAGCAATACTGGGGGAAAGGCATTACAACCGAAGCTGTAAAACAATTCCTCCAAATAGAAAACACCCGTCCACTTTACGGAAGAGTAGCTAACGATAATTATGGCTCACAGCGCATATTAGAAAAAGCCGGTTTTGCTCGCATTGGCGAGAATATGTACTTTGCTAATGCTAGAGGCCAAGAGATAGAGGAGTATATCTATCGTTTGGATGATTAGCAAAGCCTATATGTCATCTTTAAAAATTGATTTAACTTTAAGGGAACTTGTAATAAGCCTTTAGAACAAAAAATGAATTTTCATAAACTCCTTTTCTTATTAACCATTGCCATCGGATGTTATTCTTGTCAAACCCAACCCAATCAAAAAACGGATGCATCAAAGAATCAACAAGAACAGAATATAAAATTGGTTCAACAATTCTTTGAGCATTTTAATCATCATGATTGGCCTAAAATGGCATCCATGTATACGGACCCGGCAGATTTTAAAGACCCCAGTTTAGGACTAGGTATTGTGAAACAAACGCATGAAGAAACCATTAAAAAATACGCTGAACTCAATAAAGTATTTCCTGACTTGCACGATGAAGTCATCGAGGTTTACCCATCAGGAGAAAACCATATTACCGTAGAATTTATATCCTCAGGAACGGCTTCAGATGGTTCAACATTTAAACTCCCCATCTGCACTATTTTCACTATAGAAGATGGAAAAATAAGCAAGGATTATACCTACTTCGATAATTAACTATTTTAGCGCCAAAAATATTGGCTTGTTGATAATGTTCATCTGGTAGTAGCCCATTGTGCAAGCCTTATAAAACGAACAATGAATCCATCGCATAAGATATATAAAAGCCGAATTAACGAGGCTATTGATTTTATTAATAACAATTTAGATCGGCCCATTTCATTAGATGAATTGGCCGCTGTTTCTTTTTTTTCACCTTATCACTTTCATAGAATTTTCTCTGCGGTAGCGGGTGAATCCGTTTTGGATTGCACCAATCGTCTTCGTTTGGAAAAAGTGGCCAAGCTTCTAAAATTTTCAAATGATTCTATTACTGAAATTTCCAATACATGTGGTTTTTCCTCTCCCTCTACTTTGTCGAGATCGTTTAAACATTACTTTGGGGTTTCTCCTGGAGGATATCGAAAATCAGACAGCATTGAGAATAGCAAGATTCGCAAAGACTTGTTTCAAGTCGATCAGTATCATTGTAACATGAATGAAGCCGAATTCGAAACTGACTTCCCGGTGGAAATTAAATCTTTTCCAGAAAGGCGGATTGCCTATATCCGAGTGCTGAATTCGTTTGAAGAAGGTGTTACATTAGGAGCTTTTAAAGACCTCGTTCAATGGGCTAAAAGTGCTAACCTATTTCAGTCAGAAACAATTTTTGGAATGTCTAAAGATGATCCTAATATAACACCAAAAGATAAGTATACCTATGAAGTTTGTATCACCATTCCTCATGATTACAATATGAAATCGGATGACATGATAGAGACCAAAATCCTACCTAGATGTCAATATGCGGTGGTCAACGTCACTGGGGATTTTAATAAAGTGGCTACAGCCATAAACTATTTGTTTAATACTTGGCTTATCAATAGTACCTATGAACCAGAACATCTTCCGGGCCTCGAAATATTTAGGCAGAACGAAGATGTTCTTGACTGGAGTCATTTCGATCTGGACCTCTGTATCCCTTTAAAAAAAATGAAAAACTAACATTATGAAATACACATTATCAAATACGATCAATAGCTCATTGCGTGAAGTAACACAGAAAATAAGTGACTCAGAAGGCACAAAAAAATGGACGGATAATTTGCAGTCTATTGAACAAACTTCTGGAACATATTGTGAGGTTGGGTCTAAACGAAATCTTCATTACTTATTTAAGAATAAAGAAATGATAATTACTGAAACGATACTGGAACAGAATTTGCCGAACCAAATAAAATTTGCCTACGATAGCAAAATGGGACGAAATATTGTGGAACTGGTCTTTGAACAATTATCTGATAATCAAGTAAAACAAACGAGTCATACAACAATGGAGCTTCAAGGTGCAATGAAACTATTTGGGTTTATGCTAAAGTCCGTCTTTAAAAAGCAATCGAAAAAATATATGACGGCGTTTAAACAATATGTAGAAATGTAAGAATGTGAATTAAGTATGCGTCGATATCAATCTTAGCCTCTATAAACAATAATGCAGCCTTTGTTCGTATTATGAACTACAGACTATAATGTTCCGATAACTTCTTAAATTAGCAATTTACTAAAGAGCTCAATCCCGTTACAGCGTATTCATAGGGTCATTAAAAAGCTCTTCAAATAGTGCATATGATATTAAGAGGCCGAAAATTGCAGACAGGAGCTTTCCTTATTTTTTTTCTTAGTGTTTCTTTGTTTTCAAAAGCTCAGAATATTGCCAATATTCATAATGAATTAGACAGCATAAGACTCTCATTGTGTCCACAGGCCTCTTTTTCTTTTTGGGCAGAATCTGTTGATGATGGATTAATAAACACTACAAATGCAGATTCACTTTGGCCTACGGCCAGTGCCATAAAGATTTTTATTCTTCCCGCATTTTATAGTCAATACAAGGCTGTCTGGAATACAACACCTGCTCAGCTAGATTCTATTCTTGATTTTTACCCCGCTTATCAACCTCCCCTAAGTGTATTCAATGCTTCTGAAAGGCTAAGTATAGACAGCGCCTTAACAGGTTATACGTATAAACAAATTGCCGAAGGCATGATGGGTAAATCTGGACTCAACAATGCCAGTTATAATGCCTGTGCTAATATAGCTATCTTCCTATTGGGTGGCCCAAGCGGAACCACAACAAGCATTAAAAATTTGCACCCAGATTTTGCTCATATTCAGATTGGGAGATACATGCTTGAGAGTAGAACACCAGCAAACGATAATTATAACCGGGCTAGAGATTTTTCTACACTGATTAATATGATTCACCACCAAAGCATTCCGAACTTCCAACTTGCCGATTATCCTAAAATTCTTTCGTGCATTTGGAGTGGGAATTATAATGGATACCCCTATTATCAAAAAAGTGGTGGACTTACTTCGCTACCAGATGTAAGAGGGCGTGTTGGATTTTTAATAGATGGAACAAACACATTAATCTATTCGCTTATATGGGGGTAAGAACGAAAAGTACCAAAGAATAAATATATAAAAATGTGCGAAAAACGCACAAATACTAGCTTTGCGGCTATTTCTACCATATAGGATATAAAAACGAAAAGTACCAATTAAACCACATTAACCCATCGAAAAGCACCAATTAACACCTTTATAGACATCATTTAAACCGTAGTTAAGCCCTGCTTACTACTCAGGCAACCTTCGTTCAATGTTCATCATACGAGTACGCAAAGAGTCTATATCACGCCTTAAATCACTATTCCAGTTCCTAAAGTCGTCGGATATACGTACAACCGCTTCAAATATGTACAGGACGTTTTCAAAAGGCTCCCGATATACCGCATGTGTTTCATTATCACTTACGAACTTAATGGACTTCTCACCTTTCTTATGGTATAAACGCTTACACAAAGCACCGTCAATGCCGTAATCTCTAGTAAATACGCCATATACACGGCCTCCACGAACTTCACTAGGCGGCACATTGTAAGAGTGAGTAATTAGCCACTCTTTATCTTTTACAGTAGGATGCATACTATCGCCTTTTATCTGAAAGCAATAATATGTACCCATACGGAACATAAGCTGTGGTAGTGTAAATCGCGGCAAACTCCCTATTTCTGTGGGTTGTGTTACTATTTCAGGGAAACCAGCAGCAAGTTTTTGGTCAAATAGGATAATATTTTGCCTGCCCTCATATTCTGGTGCCGTATCGCCTTTTTTGTTATTAGGTGCAATATTAGGTGCAGTTTTTTCAGTTTGGTCATTACCCCCCAAATTACCCCCCAAATTACCCCCCATTTTTGAGCGATATTTTTCGGGAATACTGCTGTCAGCTTTGTCTATTACCTCTTGTAACTTGTCCTTGCCATACATTTCACCAGCACCAGTTACCAGCCAAACTAAATTTACATCTTCGAAATAGGCGACAAATTTCGCTATGTTATCCTCAGAAATACCTGATTTTTTATCCAAAACACCTCTTGTCATGCCTGAATCTTTATAAAAAGCATACTTGCTAAGCCCCTTGTTTTCTAGGACTTCAAGCATTCTTTGTTTAATAGGCGAATTTTGTTGCATATTTTTTTGGATTAAGCGAATTATGTCGCTTATATTTGTTGTCCGAAAGGAAACAGAATGAGCAAATCTAAGGCAAATAAAACGAAAAGTAACAAAAAAAATGACCGCCCTCAACACGTAAGGCCTTGTCAAGTTGCTCAAATAGTTGGTTGCACACCACAAATGGTCAATCTTGTATGGGCTGGAAAACGGTCAAATGAGACTAAAGTTGGTGAAAATATACAAGTAGCAACTTGCATTTTAGAAGATGGTATTCAAAATGCAATCCTCAAAACCAAAGAAATTATCAATAAAGGAATTTAGTAGGTGAGGTTGTTGATGGACATAGGGCTTTGTATCGAATTTACCGAAATGGTAAAGTGCAAGGTATCTCCAAAGACAATAGAAAAGTGGTCAGCTCCTTGTAAAATAAAAGACCCAGCAGACCGCCGAAAAGCCTTATTTGTTTACGCTGAACTTCGCCCCAAATATCAGAAGTTAGTTGAAACTATACTTTGCGGAGGCATAGAGCCAGGAGAGTATTACCTACAATCTCAAATAGCCAAATGGTTACCACCTGTCAAGTCAACGGATAGAAGGGCCTTAGATAAATACACTATTGATCGCTCAACCTCTGATTTTGAGACTGGCGAAATAGCTAACCGATCATTGACTTGTTTGCCAGCAAAAACTAAAAACTTATATATTCTACAAAGCCGTTGGCTACGCTTGATAGACGAAGGATTCAAAAGCCAAAAGCACGTGCTTACCACCCTTCAGATAAATAGCGTAGCCACTTTTAGAGAGGTTGCAGTAACTATTGCCAATACCAAAGGTGCAAAATTGCCAACCAACGATAATGTACTACGCCGTAAGCTCAGAGCATATCGTAAAGAAGGAATCACCGCCTTAATTAGCAAAAAGTTTGGTAATACCAATACTCAAAAAGTCGATGATATGGTTCTTCAATACCTCATTGACTACTATGGTGATTCTAAGAAGTATACTACTCCAATGGTCACCCGTTGGATCAACGATACAGCTAAAGAGAACAACTGGAAAGGCTTTCCTATTACAGAAGCAACTGTATTTAATAATCTAAACCGCGCTAATGTTAAGCCTGTATGGTATTTAACTCGTCACGGTTTTTCAGCTTGGAAACCCCTTTACGAGAACACCCAAATACGCTTCAAGCCCAATCTGCCAAATGCACTGTGGGTTGGCGATGATACCAAAGTAAACCTCTATTACAAAAAAGGCAAGGATACCAAAGCATCGCTCAATGTATATGCAATAATGGATGCACATAGCGGCTATTGGTTAGGCTGGAGCTTTGTAGAAGGTAGTGTAAAAGCATCTGATGTACGTGAAGCATTCCGCATGGCGGTAAGACGATCAAACGGACAGCTCCCATTTCAAATGCAATACGATGGAGATAGTGCCAATAGTTTCTACGAAAGGCTTTCTACACTTCACTTTCCATGTATGCCATATAACGGGCAGTCAAAATTGATCGAGCGTTATTTCGGTAAGGTACAGCGTGAGTTTATGAGATACGATGATGCCTTTACAGGTCAGAATATCCAATCCAAATCACAGCAATCAAAAATCAACCCTGAAGCAATTATCCCTTACGCTAATAAAGAAGAGGCTATCAAAGCACAGTCGCTATGGTTTGAGGTAATGAATAACTACAAAGGACAAGATGGTAAGAGAACAAGTGCAAAAGAAATGTGGCTGGCCAAACAAAACCCTGAATGTCAAACAATGACCGCTACCGATGAGCGAGAGTTACTATGGGAGTGGACAAAATCACCAATAACCTACACGCGCCTTGGCATTAAAATGGAGCGAAAAGGCATCAAGCATTATTATGAAGTACTGGATGGTCGAATAGCTGACCTAGAGTTTGCTACGCAAAACATAGGTGTCGAGTTCCGTGTACGATACAACCCTCATAGCATGAACGAAGTTGCATTGTACACTAAAGATGAACGCTTTGTCGCTATGGCCCAAAATAAAGAGCGCCTACCAATGGCCGTGCAAGATTACCGCGAAGGTGAACGTGAATTGATTAACGAAAAGCTACAGGTCAAAAAAGATCAAAAGGCCATTATGGAACACAAGCGAAAAGTAGCCAAAATGGTAAGCAATAGTGACGCAGCTGTAAACGCTGGCTTTACAGTAATCAGTAAAGAAGTAATGAACGCGGCTGAAGCTGATCTATACGAAGAACAAGTAAACGATAACCCAACTAAACCCACAAAATCAATAGAACAAATGCGCCGCGAAATGGCTGAGCGCAAAGATCAATATTCATAATTACTAACACCAAAAACCCAAAAGAATATGCTAACTGAAAATGTAAAAAAACAAATCCAACTTGCAATGCTCACCTACATGGACGAGCAGCAAATTAGCGCACGTGAACTCCACAAAGTATCTAAGGTAAACAGCAGCTACATCAACGCCATTCAAAAAGGCTTATGGAACGAATATCAAATGGGTGACAAAACCATTTCTATTAAAGACAAATGGTTTGAGCAAATCGCCTTTCACATTGGCCATGAATACGAAGTAAGCTATTGGCAACACTTTGACACCATCAATTATAAGCTCATCGTAAAGGCTTGTAATCGTGCCAAAAAGAATAGATCTCGTGTTGGCATTGATGGTTTTACTGGTAGTGGTAAAACGCATGCGCTTGACATGTACCGCCGACTAAATGTAAATGAAACTTACGTCATCAAATGTAGTGGAGACATGAACCCTAAAGACTTTATGTTGGCTATAGCTCGTGAGATAGGAGTAGATACTCGTGGGAGCCGTTACGTTATACGCAGAGCAATCACCAGTAAACTCAAATCAATGCATCGTCCACTACTCATAATTGATGAAGCTGAGAACGTAAAGAAGGAGGCTGTACTAGATGCCATCAAAGGTATCTGTGATGAATTAGAGAAGCAATGCGGTATTGTTTTATGTGGCATGGGAATAAAAGAAAAGTGGGCATTGCAGGCAGAGAAAAAACGCTATTGTTATCCTCAGATTAATCGCCGTTTTAAAGGCTCATGGGTTATTCTAATTACACTGAGCGAGGATGATATAACCTTCATCTGTCGTCAAGTTGGGATCACTGGTCAAGGGGCCATTAACTATCTCAATAAGAATGTTCACGATTATGGTCATCTATCCGAATTAGTAACCGCTGCACTTCGTGAGCACCACGAATTTAAAACACCAATCAACGCAGACTTATTTAAAACAATAGCAGCATAATTATGGAAATACTAACATGGACATTAAGAGACAAAATCTCATTACACATCACATCCCACGGGATAACAGCAGCGGCAACTAGAAAGTGCTTTAAAGAGGCACTATGTGCAGCTATGGCATTATGGCTAAACCGTTATGCCAAGCAACATAAATAAACCCAACCCCAAAAGCATGAAATCACAAAAGGAAATAAAACAACGGTATCAAGAGAACAAAGAAGTTATTTGTGCTGCTCTTGAATGGACAGAATTGGAGTACACCACATTCCAACTGGAACGTATGTATGAGTACATGGTACACAATGCTGGTACTGTTGAAGTAATAAACTATTATGGTGAAAGTCCAGCTTATTGCCGTTGGTGGGTAAATCAGTGGAACCTTCGCGACTTACGCAATATCCATGATATACATCTACCAACCTTACGAGAACGCCGCATGTTCTATGAGTACCGCCATAGTATAGAATACCTCACGCATACCTATTTCAAACGCCGTGTAATGGAAGAAAGCGAAGCTGCTGCCATAGGCCGTGTATTTGACCAACAACGGGCATTTATAAAGCAATTAAGACATGAGTAATATTGATATAAAACATATTGTACTTACGGCAAAGCCCGGCCAAAAATTGGTTATAGAGATTAGGAATGAAGTTCTAGGAAGACATTATCCACTTCTTAGTCTTGAAGAAATTCTTGAAATAATTTGTTCAATCACATCGCTCAGTCCAAGGCATATTAAAGCTTCAGATAGACGCAATAAGGTAAAGTTCATTCGTCACTTGTTCTGTTATATAGCACATGAGTATTACGAATACAACCTCAGTGAAATTGGTCGATACCTAGACCGCAATCATGCAACTGTTATCAACTCACTTAAAGTAATTAAAACCACTCGTGGCTATCACACCTTTCTTGATAATTTAATTCATAGTCTACAAAACAAATTCCCTTTTACAATATGAAAAAAGTAAAACTAAAAATTAATAACAACGAGCTTCTAGCAATAGCGACAGACCTCAAACACAACTTACCTATTGAGGCCGATGCTACCGATACACAAACAGATTGGGGAAAGCGTGTTGCAATTGGAGTGCTAACTAAATGGAACCATAAAATGATTGGAAGGCTACAGTTCCACAAAGCGAAATATAGTATAACACTTGATGCAACAACAGCCTCAGCCTTTATGAAGTTTTACGAGTGCAACCCTTTTCCAATATTTACCCTAATTGGTAACGCAGTACATACAATTAAAAACGAAATAAATCAACAGCTATGCTAACACATGAAATAACACAAGGTAATGTACCTAAAGATATGGCCACGCTGTGGCGTGATATTGAGCTTGCTAATAATGCAACGAGCATTCAAGATAAGGCTCATAAAAAATACCTCTATGGTGTTCTTACTGGCACGTATGAGATGAACAAAGTACGCTTTAGATATGCGTACCAATACCTAAAACACAACAAAAATCTTTCATTAATAAAATAGTAAATATTATGTACACATTTAAACAACACAAGGCTTCCGATAAATTATGGAAGGAAGAATCAGGAATGGCAATACCGAACAACAGGTTAACCAAATATGAAAAAAAAGCTGAGCGAGAACTAGCTAAAATTGCCCGAACTGCGATTAGCCTCAATGCGAAATTAGTTGAGTTCAAAGACCATGTTCAAGTTACCGTACGGGAACTATACGAACAATACATGGCTGAGAACAATGGAAAGTTAGGCAAGAATAAGGGCAATGTATCCCTTTACAACTTTGACCGATCGGTTAAGGTCGAAGTAAACGTAAACGAACAAATAACCTTTGATGATTTAGGTATTGAAAACGTAAGAGCTAAACTTATGGCCTTTATCGATGATAACATTAACCGCGAAAAAGAGTTCATTGTTGCACTGGTTAAATCGGCATTTGAAACAAGTCGCGGTAAACTTGATGTCAAAAAAGTACTAAGCCTTAAAAAGCACGCCTCACGTATAAAGTCTCCGCAGTATCAAGAGGCAATGCATTTACTTGACAAAGCTATTCGACGGCCACGAAGTAAAACATACTTCAGAGTATGGATACGAAATGCTGAAGGCGGATATGATGATGTTCAACTAAACTTTTCATCAATCTAATATAATTCCATGAAAGCGGATCAAGCGATGAGGATAAGATGGTGTACAGCAGGGATAATCCATCAAAATTGTGTAGCCCTGTCTTCGCTCCGCGCTGAAACACGCATGTTGAAAAAGGCGGCGGGTAATACGGCCCGCCGCAATATTAAAGATTTTGAATTTGAGTTAGTAACAAATTCGGTTTCCTAGTTGGCGAAAATGGTTAGACGCATGGTTGGTGTGGAAGGGTTTAATAATTTGACGTAGTAGCCCTCATATGACAAGAAGCACCGTGTGGGTTCGAATCCCACACTAGGAACTAACAGCTTGGACGGCTTTAAAAATCCACCTAAAAGAATATGAATTATACAAAAGGAGAATGGACGGTTGCAGCAAACCATTTAGAATCATTTGAACCTTTCCAATATACAATATTGGCAAATGGCAGCAATTGCGTTGCTGAAGTATGGAGGCACAATTATCCTGAAGCCAAATTTAGAGAAGGCGATGCAAATAAACTTAATCTGTGTCTTGAAGCAGATGCTAATGCCAAGCTTATCGCTGCGGCTCCCAAACTATTGGAATCATTACAAGTTTTAATTGCACTACTGGACTCCGAAGCGGAAAACAATCCCTCTATTAAAAAAAGGATCAACTTTTTCCTAGTCCCAGCTCGTATAACTGTAAAAGAAGCGACTGAATAAACCCTCAAAAAATGATAGACTCACAAAAAGAACAAGAAGCAGAGGAAATGCTAGACCAGCTATCCAAAAAAATGGACAATGGTGAAATGCTTAACAACTGGGAGGAGGCAATGTTTGACACACTATCATGGTTACTATTTGATAGTGACAAGCCTGAAATCGACTAAAAAAATTCATGTCATGATCTATACACCAAAAGAAAAACGTATTGCATTCAAGGAAATGGGGCAACTCAAATACTACAGAAGCAAATCAGGCCAATGGGTTCAATGTGGCGAACACAAAATAAGCGAATTGTACAAAGAGTGGGTGCAATCCAAATATTCAAAACGGCAAAGGAAGGATGAACAAGGTTTTTGGGTATTCGATTATGAACAATAAAACGTATGCCTTGGGCGGCTTAGTAAAACCCATTATATAAACAATGAAAAATAGAAAATTAAGAATTCAAGCAACAGTTTACTCAGGGATAGCACTTGGTGTTGTATGGGAGCGAAAAGATGCATCACTCTTTATATTAATACCATTTGTAGGAGTACTCCTTTGGTATGAAACAAAAGAAGCAAAAGGATAATGGATATAGAACAATCATACAAGGCTTATCTCAGCAAACTTCGACTTAAAGACTCTGACTTTTCATCTGAGCAAAGGACTGCAAATAGAGAGGCTTTTGTTGCTGGAGTAGCTGCTGTAATGATAGGAATTAAAAATAGTCCAGATCCCAAGCTCTTCTTAAAACTTGGAGTCTCCAACCTTGTACAGTATTACAAGGATACTGCAATGGATTATGCAGAGAAAATAATTGAAAAACAAAACTAAAAACAGAGAAATGAAACAAAAGAAAATAGATAGAAAAAACCTGCCAGCAAAGCTGCCTGTTACCTCAACTATTGTTGCGATAATGGCTATGGACTATTGGAATGCCGCTGAATGGATATGGGGAGCCGTTGTTATAGTTGGATTGATTATTTGGATAGCTTGTTTATGGTCAGTTTCAAATGAAAATAACATAGACATATTCAAAAACAAGAATCTACACGAAAATGAAAATTATAATGTTTGATATACTAGATGATTTTATGGCATTAGGATACACGATTCAATTTAAACATGAAGCTGGTCAATTACACCTAACCGTAAATCATAAGGACGAAGAGTATTGTAGAACCTCATGCCTTCCTCTTGATGATGCGCATAATCATGAGGCTAGAGTAATTGACTGCTTGAGGTTTATGTACTCCGAGATGCTCGAAAAAACAATGAGCCATAACCCAATTAAACCCAAAAGAAATGAATAGAAAAAAGAAGATCTATATAGCAGGCAAGGTAACGGGCCTGCCGTATGGAGATGTAAAACAAAAATTTCGTGCTGCTGAAAATCAACTACACGAACAAGGTTACCAAGTAGTAAATCCCACTGAATTGTATCAAGGTACCGATTGGGACGGAGTAATGAACGTCTGCTTAAACGCACTTGCTGATTGTGATGCGATATATATGCTTACCGATTGGGCGAATAGTCGAATAGCGACCCTTGAACATACCAAGGCATTAGAACTTCGAATTCCCATCCACTTCCAAACTGAAGGCGGTCTACACACATTAACCTCTAAAGAAGAAACCAATGGCTAAAACAATCGGAATAAACCAGTTCCTTGCTAGGAACTTTGACACCTTCGACTTTGAGGGGGATTGGCTGGCTCACTTAGGGAAACCTGAGAAGAATTTTCGTGCTATCGTTTATGGCGATTCAGGCAATGGAAAAACAGACTATGTAATTAAGAAGTGCAAATACCTTGCTACACTTGGCGCACGTTCATATTACAACTCCTTTGAGGAAGGCATCAGCTGTACACTTCAAGAAGCCGTAAGGCGTAACAACTTACAGGAAGTAAGCGGTATGATACACTTTGCAAATAAGGAGTCCTTTGATGAAATGTGCGCACGAATCAGTAAACCACGAAGTGCGCATCACCTCGTAATTGATAGCCGAGATTATATGAACATGACCACAGCGCAGTATAAGAAGCTGGATAGCATGTTCAAGCGTAAAGCTATTACAATCATCTGCTGGATGAGTGGTAAGAAACCTAAAGGTCAGTATGCTAGGGATATTGAGTATATGTGCGACATTAAAACAATGGTGCGCAATTTCAAGGCACATACACGATGCCGCTTTGGCGGGAATCAACCCTACACAATATGGGACAAGAAACCAAAAGAAGGAGAACAATTACAAATTGGTAGTCATGCGTAAGTTTAGTATAACAAGCCCTAGTTTTAGTGGAGAGATATTTATTGAATACAACAAATTTGGTGTACTCCATCTAATAGACGCAAGCCAAACCAAGTTTAACGAACATTGGATACAAGGCTTTGTCGTTAAGGTTCCTAAAACCATTGATGCCAAGGCTACGACATTGGCAACCTTTATCAGTACGAGCAGACAGACCTTAATCATAGTAGAATGCTATGCAACTTTCGAAGCATTTTGGGATAAGTACGATAAAAAAATAAACAAGAAGCGTGTTGAGAAACTATGGAATAAGCTCAGTGAGGCAAACAAACTAAGAGCTTTAAACTCTATCGTACAATATGATAAACACCTAAAGTACATAGAAACTGGTCGTGGTAAAGCTGATCCTGAGAACTACATCAGAAAAGAAATGTACTTAAACGAATGGAATAAATAAAATATTATGAAAAAAGGAAAATGGAATTACACAGAAAATATAGAGTACCGAGTTGTACTTGTTGAATTGCATAAAGTTGATAATCCAGTGTTGCACTGGCAAAATGCTTTCACAGGAGAGACGCATCAAGCAGTAGAGGTGTATTGCCAAAACGGTTATAAGTTCCTTATACACAATGAAGATGGCAGCGGCTTACTTAAAATAACTAATGGAGGAGGCCCTGACAGCTACCATGCATCGATAGATTATGCTAACTGCGAAGTGTTACAAGAAGTCCCTCCAGAGGCTTGGATTAAATTTAGAGATGATTTACGGGAAATTACTACGCAACGAATCAAAGCATGGCAAAAAGAAAATCATCCTGAAGAATATGAATACTTGCGAAAAATGCTTAAAGCCCTGAAAGGACAGCAGGCAAAGACAAATTAAAAAACCACAAAAAAAATCATAATGAGCGACTGTAAACACAAATGGAAATTTAGCCACAGCGAGTCTTATTCGAAGTATGTTGGACGAAACAATAATAAGTATGTAAAAATTAACTATTACTACTGTAAGAAGTGCTGTCTTGAAGAAGACAAGACACGTACAGCCGAGTTCTTTAATTCAGAATTGTGGAGAGCACCTGAGTGGGTACAACAAATGACACAGAAACAATGAGAACAATAACTACTAAACAAATTCAATTCATAAAAGCCCTAATGGCAAAAAAGGGGTTGTTACCTGAAAGTGAGCATCTTGCCTTCAGCTTCAGCAAAGAACGTACTACCCATGTAAGTGAAATGACAACAACTGAAGCGAATGAACTGATCAAGCATTTAAAAGGGGAAGATCCAGCAGATAAAATGCGTAAGAAGATATTAAGCGCGGCATGGGATATGGGATGGGTTACTTCAAGCAATCCGCCTAAAGTAGATATTGATAGCGTTAATGAATGGTGTATCAAATATGGTCACGGCCATAAAGAATTAAACAAATACACCTTGAAAGAATTACCCATATTAGTATCCCAATTCGAGCGAATGAAATACGGGTATAATTAAAAACAACTAACTTTGTATATATGAGCAAACAACCGGAACACACTTGGAAGGATGTCAAAGTTCTACTTAATGGAAAAGAAATACCAGTAAAACCCGTTCAGCTAAATGAGGGTTATCCATTATTAAAATGGAAATACTATTGCCATCGAGGAAACAAATATTTCTTTGTGAATGAATATGGAAGTAAAATAGCCATAGAATCAGATGATAAGTTCTTTAATTCATTAAAGTATAGAGCTACTTACGAATTTAACCTTAATTGATATACAGGGCAACCGCAAATAAAGAATGAGCGCGAGTATTGCGCTCATTTTTTGTTGGATGCTGTTTTCATTTAATGATCCCGTGGTTATCAATATTACCATAAACATACACACCCTGTGTATATTGTAATTGGTCGCGATGTAGGGTCTTCATACTTTTATATTCCCAATGGCCATCAGAAAAGACCTAAAAGAACGCAGGGATAAGTTGATTTACAAAGACTACCTGAAGGAGAAAGCTAAGAAGATGTATCTCACATCTTTTATACTTGATATGCTCTCTCGTAAATATTTCCTAGCACCGAAAACGATCTCAGAAATTGTATTACAACAATACAGACTGGAGCAAATAGGGACTACTGAGGTATCGTAAATTCATTACCATTTGGATTTTGGTCAGGTACATTCTTCGGCTCTACTATAATACCCTTTAATGTCGTCTCTCTATTAAAGTTGCCATCTTTATGTTGCAACTCATTTACGTTATTGTCAATTAAGGTTGTACTGTAATCAATAATATCTACGATGATGTTATTATGATCAACATCTGCATCTGTTCCACTACGTTCTAGTTCTTTAAAATAAGGAGTTCGGAACTGCTGAAGTTTATTATGTATGATCTGTACTAGATCAAACCGATCTAAAGCATCCCCTTGCGTTTCTGCATCGCTACCATCAATTGTATAACTATCACTCAGTTTGTTTTGTACCACATAGATGCGCACAACACCTGTACCATGTTGCGCAGAACTTTTACCAATACGTCCCCAAACAGCCGAAGGCATCTCGACATAAACGGCTGGTGTAACAATAGCAATTTGTTCCTGCTCGTAGTTTATTTGATTGTTCCACAAATTAATTGTTCGCACTTCAGGCACATTGTCCTTTAAATGGTTTTTAATAGCCTCATAGGTCTGTTTAAGTATCTTCATAAACTTGTATTTATTCAGTGATTAATTCCCGTTTAATTTCCATTTATAGCCCTGTTTAGTTTATGGGCGATATTCTTTTCTATCCGCTTTGCAAAAAACTGACTCTTACCCATAAATTTTCGTTGCGGTGTATTCATTTTTCTGTTGTGAGCTTTTACATTGGCAGTTACAGGTTGCTTTAGTTTACGTCCAAATGCTTTACTTACATTTCTCTTGTGCGCACGAATGCGCTGCGAACCTTTAAAGCCTTCGTTATGTACACGCGCATAAGGCAAGTTATTTCCTATAGTTACAGCATTGGGTTCTTTCTTTACAATTCGAATACCACGCCGCAATGCTCCAGACTTAACCAATACAGAACGTTTACGACCTTTCTGTTTACGTTTACGACTCGGCCACTTTTTAAAACGTTCATCAACAAATCCTTGTCTCTTAAAACTACGTTTACTAAAGTTTACTGCTTGAGTACCGACATAAGTCGGCAAGCTTCGCATAACATTCTTTACATCGCGTAATTGCTCATCAATTGGTTTACCACTTTTCTTTATACTCATACTTAACTCGTTGAAAGTGCTACTTCAGCATCCCGCACCGCTTCAGTAAATATCTCTTGAATGATACGTTTAATTTTTGCCTTACCTGTCTGCTGTAAATTGTTCACGTGTATAGTGAGGTCTTTAACTTGATTACCAATTTTAACGGTTACATGTCTGACCTGTGCGCCTCCACCTACAACACTACGTATACCACTACCATGCGATTTACCTTTATCACCTTTATCTACATTAAAGGACTTGTTATTGGTTGGCATGAGTCCAGGACTATTGTCTGATTTCTTGTTCAGATCCAAAAGTTTACTCATATAACCAAAGCTTCCCCCTTTACTGCCAAAAGAAGCTGCTGGTGTATTACTAAAGTCACCATATTCATGCGCACTCAAGTTATGTATTTGATATTTTACCTTGCCCCAATCGAAGGTGACAATATTTTTAATCAGTTTATAGGTTTCAGAGATCGTAAACCATAAGTCCTTAAACATGGTCTTTAACCCCATGACCGCGATCTTGGCATAACCGAAGGCATTAGGAAACTTATTCTCTAGGTACTCACCTAGTTTTACACTAGCCAGCCAAACTCTATTTAAGAAATCAATACCTACCTTAAACAAATTCCATACTGTTTTAATCGGCCATGTTAGTTTATCAAATACAAAGCCTAACACATCAATACTTCCACTAAAAATGCCTGTTTTTTCTTCGACCATCTCAAGCCATTGCATGACCTTACCAAGCCCCTCGGTGAACTTATCCCAAAACGGTGCAACCTTTTTACCAATGGTGAGCTGCCAGTCTTTCCATTTGTTTTTAATAAATGCAATATTGTGTGCAGCACTTTTGCCATCGCCAAGGGCTTTATCTAAAGCTCCTTCTGAATTCTTAGTATAATCTATAAAGTCACGAAGTTCATCTGCATTTTGTGTCAGGATACTGAATGCGGATGCCGCTTGGTTGTCCAAACCTAATGTACCTAAGAAATCAGTACGCCCCTTATCACTAAGTCCTTGCATTTTCTTGTCAAGGTCACCAATTATATCACTAAATGCTCGCACCTTTCCTTTGGCATCAAACACATTAACGTATTCCTGTAGTCTTTTCAGTTTTGCAGGATTGGTTAAGGAGCTGAATGTGTTTTGTAGTAAGACGGTTGTTTGTTCAATCGATTGTCCTTTAGCAGAAAACAAAGCAAATGCCCCAGCGGTTTCTTTAAAAGAGGTTCCTAATTGATTACTATATGGTATAACCTTGGGAAGGTACCTAGCCATATCTGTGAACTCACCTTTACCTTTATTCATAGTGGCGAAAAGCACATCCATGATCTCTCCAGCTCCTCCTTTAGCTTGGCTTCCAACCGCGTTTAAAACGTTTACTGTAGCATCAGCCACAGTAGAAAGATCCGCAAACCCAGCTTGGGTTCCTTTTAAGGAATAATCTAGAATATCAAAGCTCTTTTCAGTATCACCGACACCACTCACAATTTCTGTAAATACCTGTGGTACCGTCATAAAATCGGCGGTAGATCTCCCTGCCATATTTTGCAAGCGGTCACTGATTTTATCTAGTGCAGCAGGAGTAGCTTGGATAGTCACATTCGCTTTTGCCATTGAGTGATTCCACTCCTCAGCAACGCGTACGGCCTTAACGGTATATGCACCCGCTGCGGCCACAGCTGCACCCGCTGCAACATACGGATTTATTAAGGCTCCGGCACTACTTAGTATACCTGTATTGATCGCAGGAATTTCTTCTAGTTGACCGATGGTTTTTTTTAGGCGACCTTCTTTAGGAAGCACTTTATCAAATACATTAGTATGCCCTTTTGTTTTAGAAAGGGCTTTATCTGTACGTGCTAAGTGCTTATCGAATTGAGCAAGCTTCTTATCCGCTTTGCTCAGATTCGGTATTAGATCACCTTCCCATTCGTATCTTATTTTAGTAGTAACCATTTAGTTTTACTTAGGCTCTTCTTGCTGATTGCTTTTTTAATCGTTTATAGGCAACTGCCATCTTGGTATCATATCTGTTTGCACGATAACCGGGGCCGTTGTATTTTCTTGCAAAATCCGCCCAACGCTTATCTCTAATTTCATCATCCAAATTGTTAGAGAGGATAAAGTTTACAAAGCATTTTAGTTGCCCACCTTCGCTTTTTAAAGTGGTATTAATGAAACCTTGCACACTGCTAAAACCACAGGCAACATAGTTGAAGCCCATAATTTGAAACATACCCCAACTAGCAGCCTCAAGAGCTGCTTTGCGAAACTTCTTTTTAATTGCATCAGACACATTACCCTTAACTTTCCACCCGTTTACGGCCTGATCTAATCTGTCGTGTTGATTTCCACGATAATACTTGCGAGTCCATTTGCGGTGTAGGATGTTTTCATTACCCTTTAAATAGTCGTAGGGGTTAATCCCATGCACTTTTAGTCTACGCCAAAAGATATGTCCTTCAAACAATATCTTAGCCTGTCCATCTCTTTTAAAACCTCTGCCACGTGCTTCTACTTCGGCAACTGCTTTAATGGCTTCTATTTCACAGCCTAAACGTTCAGCCGCCCATTGATAGTCTTTTTCTGTTAGTTTTTTTCTAAGCATAATATGTAAATTTTAATTGGTAGCTATTTTTTCTTTTTGGGTTTGTGTCCTTCACCGTTGGCTTTCCAAAATGCCTTAGCATCTTTTTTTACCTTCTTTATTTCATTTTTGGGTAGTGCATAGTAGGGATGACCATTCGGATAAACAATGCCTTGTTTGGCTGTATTGGTTTTGAATAGTTCAACTACTTCAGGGTATTTCATTCTTTTGTTTGGGGTTTCTTTATCATCAGTTTGCAAAACATCACATCTACAATTCCAACCATTCGGGGGATAGTATAAATCCCAAAAAGGATCATCCACAGGTTTAGTAATCCCTTCTAGTTCGGCATGATGAATACGTACTCGCTCGTCTCCGGCAGTTTCATAACTCAGCATAGGTAATATGCTCTTAGCCTCTTGTATCTCATGCCAACGGCGGGTCATTTGTGCACTTGCCACTGCGTGGTTGTATTCAGCCTCTAACCAATTGATATTATACCGATCGGTGATATTGGCAGCATCTTTCTTGAAGTCGTTAAATGGTCGAATCTTACCCTTACTATCCTTTAGAGCAAGGTTGATCTCTTTAAGTTGATTGTAATTCTTAGCTGTACCGAAATAGTAAACATTCTTTTCTAAAGCTGCTAAGGTTCCAAAGTCAGGAGTATCATAATCGACATCAGAGAAGCTCTTACCAAAACCATCAAACACTCCTGGCATTACTTTATCGACAACAAACTGGACTATACTTTCTCGCACCTCCTTACCAACTACCCGACCAGCGAATATGTCAAAGACTAATTGTTTTATGGCCTCTTCGTATTTAAGCATCTCCGTATAATAGTTTCATACTGTGATTCAATCTTGCCGCATAGTTGAGCTCCTTTTCAGTTTCTTCTTTTTTTTCTTTGTCTTTAATTGGAGTAATGCCAAGCTTTTCTTTTAGTCCAGTAATGGGTACCCGATATTTGTTTACGAAGTAGTCCAAGTTTTCCAGTTCGAAATGCTCTATTAAGAATTTATCCTTTTCAATATCAATTTTCTCAATCTTGGTTACCTCATCCCAATAGAACTCTTTGCCTTCTAGTTTATAACCATTCAGTTTGAGGATATTGAATAATTGCAAGTTGATAAAGAACTCTGTAAAGAGTTTCATCTCAAACATTCGCTTATCAGAAACCCGCTCATGTACTTCTGCTTGACTTCGACTACTGCCATCGTCTGTTGTCATGGTGCCACCTAATAGGATCTTACTAATACCTTTGTCCTGACGCTCCATGAATTTGTCATATACATTGTATGCATCGCCCTTACTGCTCTCTTTTAACTCAACGGTATCATCTGCTCCAGTAACCGCATAGGCTGCACTCCCCATCGCTTGCAAGAAATTTTCCATACGATCCATGTCTGTTTTGCTCCCACTGGCAACCTTGCCAACGCGAATCGGCATACCAAACATTTCACAGAACTCAGCCCAAGCCGCTTCAACATTCTTTTTATAAAGTGCTTTTGGTGCTAATGCATTTAAGAGGCCCAAGTTTTTCTTTTTACCTATCTTGATTAAGGTTTTATCAAATATGCTCTCTCCAATATCATACCCTAACTCATCATCAAAATCTATGATAACAAAGTCAAGTTCGGGAATAACATGTTCCCGTGGTATTTCTTCAACATTAGTTATCTCACCATTGACAACCTTGTCAATCTCCATAAGTACAAAACCTTGATTGTGACTATCAATAATGGCATCCAGTATATCATACATCCACGGACGGCGAAACAACTTCGTCAGCTTCTCATCCTTTTCACGTGTTTTGGCATCCCCAATAAAGAAACCTTCAGCTTTAAGTGACGCCTTTAAGTTTCGAACACAGGTAATAACCTGCTCATCCAATTCAATATCCCTGAAGATATTGTATAAGGGTATGCGGTTTGGTTCGGTAGGATGTTCGGCTAATATTTGGGCAGCACGCCAATCACCAATATCTTGTTTGGTGCGACTAACAAAGCGGCCAACTATATTATTAATGATCCGTTGATCTGCTGAGCTAATTGACTGCTTCTTTTTGATAGCATCGTCTCTTTTTTTGAGCCGCGTTGGTTTTCTTTTATTTCTTCCCATTTGTTGTCCTTTAGTATGTAAGTACCTTTTTTACTTTAAAATCGAAATATGGGCGAGTTAATCGGGGTTAATCACCTATTTCGGACTAGAGTTAATCTTAATATTTTAGTTTAGGGTTACTTCCCATTCTGAAGCCTCCGCCTTCAGTTTCTCCTTTATCATTTTTGAGTAGGGGTAAATCGGGCAGGATGGAACCCTTATTGACCCTCTTTAAAAATTCTACAGCCTGCTCATATCGCACGATTCTTACTTCTGGAATATTACGTGGCGCAATTCGTGAATGAATATGATATAAAACCACATCAACCATATACATTACAATAAGTGGGTTCCGACCGCTACCTGTCTTATTGAAGACTTCTGTGACATCGTATCGATTGCGTAAATAAGATGTAACCTCCTCCTGAGCAGTCAACTCACTTTGAGACCATACCGTTGGGTCATTACTGATGACGCTCTTTATTTCCTGTCGTATTTGTGGTTTATAGTCGTTTGTATTTAAAAACATATTATCAATTGTTTATGCAGTGATTAATTACCATCCTCTTTGCTTACGTTTACCGTGGCGTGGTGGATTCTTTTTACTTCGTCCTCTGCGTTGTAATAGCCAGATTGCTCCTTCATCTGCATCGGGTGCATCATCGTGAGTGTTTCTTCCTGGCTCAATTCCCAAGTATTGCTCCTTACCAGTTTGTACATCACGGCTATCTCTTTCAGTATCGCTAGTACTCATAAACCCTCGTTCATATAATGGTGTTAGTTGTTCTATTCTACTATCCTTGTCAGGCTTCTTTCTTCTATCTGCTCGCACTGGTAATTGCCATCCGCGCTCTAAACCTTCCGCTACAAATTCATCGAGCAATAAGTCTTGGATAAAATTTGCTTCCATCCATACTTCTACAACCTCCTCGCTTGACCTTCCATTTTCTCCTCGTAGGCTTGGATATAGTTCTTCGAAATAATCATAACACCATATAACCATAGAAGAAATACTCGCCTGTCTAACCCACGCTTTCAACAATTGGAAGTCACGACCTTTCTTACCCCAATGTCGCACGGCTTTAAAGTCATTGTCCTTAGATGATTTGAATGATGGATCAATGTATATTACTTGTACGTCGGGGTTTTTCATTCGAGGTTTAAACTCAAACCATTCATTCTTAAAAACTTTACCTTCAACAATAGCATTATGGAAGTACTCTTTTTGCGCACGGCGGTAACCCATTATATGCATACGCTTTTCAAGTTCTGCTATTGTAAAATTTTCAGGCCATGCTGGTTTGCCATTTTCTATGGCACACACTTTGCTGTGCCAAATACCTTCACGTTTTGGCATATCAGGTTCTAAATCCCCAACGAGATGTGCAAGTACGCTTTTTCTATGAATACGATTGTTCGCTACTACTACACGCCCACCTTTTATACTTAAAGCACCAATAAGAGCAGATAGTATCCAGTCTACTACATCAAGTGTACGGCGTTCATTTCGGTTCAGCGTTTCGTCATCAATATCATCAATTACACAATAGTTGGGACGGCTTTCTTGGTTACGTATCCCACGCGGACTTTGTCCACGGCCAAGTGCTTTAAAGTTGATGCCATCTTTTGTTGTAAAGTCTCCTTCCTGCCAGTTCCCAAAAGAAAACTGTTCTCCAAAATCATTAATAAAACGCTGGTTGTTTTGCAACTCCGCCTGCAAGTCACTTAATAGTTTAATAGCAGCTTCTTTATTGGCACCAACTAATAACATGCCCTCCAACTCTCCATGTATTAATAACCAAAGTGGGATAAGAACACAAGCATGTACCGACTTGGCATGTTCGCGTGCCCATTCTAGTATGGCAAAAATATTTCTGTCAGCAAGGATGGCGTTGGCTGCTTTTATTTGAAATTTGGCTGATCGAGATTTGGCATAATGTGGGAAGTAATGGTTTACAAAGTAAGTATAGGTTGTTAGAGCTTTCTTTATCCGCTTTTTCTTTTGCTCCTTTGTTTCGTTTACATTCTTTACAACAGTAGCCGAGAATATCTCCTTGCACTTCAGGTTGAACTTATCAAGAGCATCTCTCTCTATTTTATTTAGTTTTCTAGCCATTAATCTTCGTGAGTTAATTGTTCGGTTTTATCCATTAAAAATTCCTGAAGCAGTGGTACGATCTTTTTACTTAGATCTAAATCCTTGCTTTGTATAAAGTCCATAGCCGATGTTAGCACCTGAACATATTGAGCAAGTCCTGTTTGGTTTTGGAGTTTGGCAATACCTGTAATGATTTTGTTACGCGAGTCTGACTCTCCACTAGTAGCATACTTAGCTCCTTCCTCTCTGCTTTTGATCGCTTTGTTCATTTGCTCCAACTCGGCGTACATATCATTTACCACACGTTCCGGTGTTTGTTTCTGAGCTTCTTTGATCGTAGCCCAACCATTAGCCTTAATCCAACCGCTCAATGTTGATCGATTAACGTTTACGATCTCCGCAATTTCCTCAATGGTTTTATTCGTATGGAAATATAGCTCCTTGGCTAGTGTTTTTTCTTTATCCTTTGTCCGTGCCACGCCTTATACTTTGCAAGCAAAGTTTGTCTATTTAAGGGGCTTAGATAAATGTTCGTTCGTACATAAGTACGATAATGTCGGATGCTCGGCATCTGTTTACTGGTGTACGTTTCCCAATTTTTTAGGAGCAAAAAACCGCTTCACTTTTACACTCGAAAGCGATGGGAAAAACTAAAAAACATAGATTCATTATTAATGATGAAAATGAGGTAAACATTTATGGTTTCCGTGTTTTGAACGCAGGTATTGACATTGCCCGTTTTAATAAAAATCCGGTTGCTTTTTACGACCATCTGACAACTGATACACTAACCTCAAGCATGAGAATGCCTGTGGGGAAGTGGTCAAGTTTGACTACTGAAGGAAATCTCTTTGTGGGATATTATGAATCCGATATGGATGATGAAGTCGGTGCAATTATAGATCGTAAAATCCGAAATGGATTTATCAATGCTGTTAGCCTTCAGTTCAATATTCATTCAGCAAGTTTTACAGAAGACCATAAGCTCCCCGGACAAACTTTACCGACTTTGGCTAAATGTGAGATTCTTGAAATTAGTCCTTGCGGCATACCAGCCAATGGTAATGCAGTAAAGCTACGCGCACAAAATGGGGTATCGCTGACTTTGAATAGTGAGACTACAACAGAGCAAATACAAACAATTTTTGAATCAATAAATCCACAACAAAAAACAACTTTAAACGAAATGGAAAATTCAGTTTTAATCGGCCTATTGGGCCTAAGTGAAGGAGCAAGTGATGAAGACATCACCAATGCAATAAACGGCCTTAAAAGTGATTCGGCGGCATTATCAACGGCCCAATCAAACCTAGAAACGGCAAACTCAAATTTAGCTACAACTAATGCAACATTGACAGCAGTAAGAAAAGATCGAAACGACATCTTATTGGATGACGCCATCGAAGATGAGCGCATTACTGAGGACATGCGCGCTACATGGTCGGCCAATCTTAATGCCGATTTTGAGGCCAACAAAGCCGCCTTGTTAAGCTTGTCTGCACCAGTTAAGTTATTGGATAAGCTGCGCAATGAAGGGGTACCAGTAACCCAAGCTACAACGGTAGAAGAAACTCAGTTTTATAAGCTTAGTATGACTCCTGAGGGTCAGGCGCAATTAGCTCAAATTCAAAGAAGTGACCCTAAAACGTTTGAGGCTTTACAAAACGAATACCTAACACTTAACGCTTAAATAAAACGCATTGAACTGGGTACTTGACAATATCGAATTCATTATTACCAGCATTGCTGGCTCAATTACATTCTTTCTTTTCGGGCGGTATCGATTACGGAGTGAGCGTAAAACGTTATCAGCTGATGGAGATCGAGCCTTAGTAGAAATCCTCGAAACAGTTAAAGAAAAATTAGCTGCTTCTTATGCTGAAAACTTCAAACTCTTAGATGAAAATAGTAAGAAGGAATTTGTATTGAATTGCATACAACGAGAATGCCCAACATGCTATGCAAAGATTATGGATAGAATCGCAGAACTTTTAATTGATCAATTGGATGATGATAAGGCTTAGCATTTTAATCGTGTATCTCGTAATTCTTGCGGCGTGCTGGATTGTATTCAAACGTAAGCAGAGTAAAGTCAAGGATGATATTCGGTGTCGAATCGAAGACCTGAATTGCCAAATAGAAAACTTCGAACAAGAAAAAACTAATAGAAAAACTTTAATAAATACAAGCAAAAATGAAACAATTAATTAAACTCGGAAATGCACTCTTGCTGTGCATATTATTTGGCACAATGCTCTCGATGGTATTCGGAGGTAATGCCTTGAACTTTATCGGAGGCAGTATCGTCTTCTCTATTGCATTAGGAGCTGTTGGCTACCTTACAAAACAAGTGGCGAATACGCAGGGTTTTGCCTTAGCTGGTTTGCAAAAGGAGATTTGGCTTTCTGATTATCGCAAAGTTGATTATGATGATAATGAGTTTCTAAAGGATGGAGAGAACCTAGACTCTTTTATTAAGAATGACAAAATAAACTTTGCTGAAATAGGAGCGAAGCCTGATGTAAAAAAGAATAGAACGGTTTATCCTATACCTGTATCACAGCGAACGGATACTCCTGGTGAACTTACATTAGATAAATTTTCATCTGATAGTACCTTAATTCAAGATGCTGAAACGGACACCTTGAACACGCCAAAGCGTAAGAGTGTTGTTGCACAACATAAGAATTCCATCATAGAGAAAATAGCAGACGATGGAATGTGGAACATTGCTCCAGCGGCCGCAACGAACTCTATGCCGATCATACCAACAACAGGTGCTGTAAGTGCAACTAAGAACCATAGGATTTTAGCCGAAGCGGACATTGCTACATTGGCCGAACAGTTTGACCAAATGAAGGTTAAAGGAACTCGTAAAATTGTAGTCCCTCCTAATATCTTTTGGGACTTTGTGAATACAAGCGAAACCTTAAAAGCTCAAGCTGCTAATAACGGTAAGGCTGGACAAGGTACGGGTACCTGGGTAAGCTTCTACAACTTTGTTATAATGAGTCGTGTAACCACGGTTGACTATACGGCAGGTTTGACAAAGAAAGCATTTGGTTCTGTACCAGCGGCTACTGATAGGAATGCAGCCATTGCCTATATTGAAAAGAGAACCTTTGGTAAAGGACTTGGTTCAGTTAAAATGTACATCAAGAAAGAAGATCCCGATTACCAAGGAGATACTATGAACTTTAAGCAAAATGCAATTGTAAAACGCTTTGAGGATAAGTATGTCGCTGCAATTGTTCCTACTCACGTACCGTAAACTTTTCTTTTGGGGAGAAGTCCCGTGGCGATAGCATCAAAGCGGGCAGCTCACCAATCTTAACTGAACGTATGGCAAATATTAAAATAAAACGACTCAAATATTTCTGGTGGGGGTCGCAAACAGAAACAAACAAATCATCATTTAGTACAGCATTTAGCACAGCATTTTCTTAGAACATGGCAGAGCATTCTTTAAATATCCTTCAAACACAACTCGGCACCTTATTCGCTGATAACACTACAGGTAATATTACCGCAGAGAAATTGCGCGATTATTTTAATAACGTACTAGATAGTGTTTATGTAAAAAGCGAGATCAATATTCCCAAAGAAACCTTTGTTAACGTATTGGATTTAGGTGCTGTAGGTGATGGGATAGAAGATGATACCGCGGCCTTTAACGCTGCTTTAAGTACAGGTAAAAATGTCTTTGTACCGAATGGTACTTATCTAATTACGAATACACTCAATATCAGTAATAGTTTGAAAGGTGCTGGTAGTTCGACAATCCTATTATTTAAAGGTGGTGGAACCTTGAATTTTGGAATATCTCTTAGTGGTTCCCTTTCAAATTGTAAGATTCAAACCGATGGTCTATTGCCAACAGGATCTGCTGTACAAATTGTGAGACCTACTGCAGGCATAACAAATGTATTGTTTTATCAAATTGACGAGATCGCTATATATTCTCGTACAACCGTAAGCAACAATGGAAGTTCAGTGGTTATTAAAGACTGTTGGTTTGATGAATGTGACATAGCATTTATTGAAGATGTCAATAGTCTAGAAAAGGTACGCTTCGTTGGATGTTTCTTTTTAAGTAGTGGATTAGCATTAGAGTTACATGCCATGAAGGTGATGTTATGTCAATGTGTATTGATCGGTGACAAGCTGATCGAGATTGCCTCAGATGTTACTAGTGAACGACCTTCTTTGGTTTGTCATGATACTATCCTGAAGTCGAATTATGAATCAAATAATGGAGATGGTGGTATTAAAACAGAACTACTAAACCAACAAGCCTCACTGCTATTCAATAATTGCGAATTAGATTCAATTTACTTCACAGACCATAACACAAACAGTCCATTATTACTAACCTTCTTGGGCTGTAAAATGAATCAATTAAACTTTAGTCTTCAAAACATCACCGGAGGATCTGGTATAAATAAGCAAGTGGTGATTATGAACTCTTATTTAGAGCAGCTCCCTGTATTACCTGTTGTAAATCCGATTCAAGCAACGGGTTTATACAACTTCATTGTCAATGGTGACAATGGACAATATCAATTTGAACCCAACGAAATCTTTAATAACTAGAACCATTAAATAAAACCCAACAATTATCATGAGTAAAGCAGATAAAGGGGCTGATCAAAAGGCCCAAACTAACACAACACTAGAGGCCGAAAATCAGGCTTTAAAAAAGGACTTAGCTCATCTATCTGATGTATGCGAAAATATGAAGTCAGAAATTGAGACTTATAAAGCAGAGCTAAATAATCTTCGAGAACAAAATGAAGAACAGCGTACAAATGCAGAACGTTTAGCTAAAGAGTATTCTGATTTGATGTTGTCCAAGGTGCAATTAGAAGAACAAATCGTTCACTTAAAGAAGGATGCTTCTAAAGAAAATGATGCTCTTTTGTCAGATAAGGACTTAGCCAAAATTGCCAAGGATGTATTTAAAACACACGAAGCTGCACCTGTTTTATTTGTTACCAGAGATGGGACACCATTCTTTGATGAGGAGCCTGCGAAACAACATGCCCTTGCTGAAGAACTTGGAGAAGTATTAGAATTTTCAAACCCAAGAGCTTAGACGCGATGAGAAGCCTGCTCTTGATACTGACGATTTGTTTGTTCTCCTGTTGTAATCCATTTAAACAGGTTACAACAGAGAACGAACACCGTCAAGTGGAAGAAGAAACGGTAACGGAGTTTAAGGACTCCAGTACCATTACAACCACAGAAATGATTGATACGACCGTTAAGATCACTCCTGATAGTTTAAATCTTGAATTTGAGGTACCATTCAGTGAGACAGCAAATAGCGATACTCCAGTTCCTCCTAAAATTTATGAGTATGAGGACGATCACTATTGGGCCAAGTTCATATTCGATTTAGAGCATGATGAATTTTCGGCTGATATAAGGCCCAAGCCCCAAGAAATTCCTGTTAAAAAGCAAAAGAAAACCACTACCCAAAATAACAAAACTTCTAAACAAACGAAAGACATCACTACGAAGGAAAAAAAGAAAACGAAGACCAAGGAACCAACATTTAACTGGATGCCTGTAATCATTACAGGCGTAACCTTAGCGTTTATCGTGTTCTTAATTATCATAATCTTAATTATTAAAAAATTCAAATAATCTCATGGGACAAATTACCATTAAAAAAGGAAATGGCGGACTAGGACGCAGAGAGCCATCATCAGATAACATTCGAGGTCTCGTAATGAACGGAGGTGCTAATATGCCTTCAGGACTTGCGGTAAATACTCCCTTGGAGTGCTTTAGTCCGGACGATGCAAAAGATGTAGGTATTGATACCACTTACGATGGAACAGAAGGTGTATTGTGTTATTATCATATCAAGGAGTTTTTTAGGATGAATCCAAACGGTAAACTGTGGGTTTATCTTACAGCTCAGCCCACCACAATTACACAAATGGTAGATGTGAGTTCAAACCCTGCTTGTGCTGTTCTTAAATTAAATCAAGCAACAAATGGTGAGATTAAATGTTTTGGTGTAGCGCGTAATCCTGATTCGAGTTATACCCCAACCATTACCAATGGTTTGGATGGAGATGTGTTAACAGCCATTCCAAAAGCTGAAGCCTTGGCGAACTTATTATTTGCGGAACATTCTGCGGCGCACTTCATACTGGAGGGAAGAAGCTTTGCAGGTAGTGCCACAGCTGCAGCTAATTTACGAGGTTTACAAAGTCCTAGTGTTTCTGTTGCAATCCATCAGGACTTGGATGTAGTTCCTCCTACATCACCAGCTCCAGCCATGATGAAAGCACATGCAGCCATTGGAACCCTTTTAGGTACCAGTTCGGCTGCTAAGGTCAATGAGAACGTAGGGTATGTAGAAAAGTTTGATCTTAGCGATAAAGCCACCGGCTCTTTTATTAATCCTGGCTTTTCTAATAATCAACCCATTACAAGTTTGTCGGCTACAGACCGCAAAGTATTGGATTCACGCGGATTCATATTCGTAGAAAAGTATGTGGGTAGTAAAGGAGTTTATTTCAACGATTCGCATACCTGTACTGAATTGAGTAGTGATTACGCATACATGGAAGATGCTATGGTTATCAATAAAGGAGCTCGTGGTATTTACATCAACTTGCTCCCAAAGCTAAAAGCACCGATTCTGTTGGATAAGAATGGTTATCTATCTAATGAGGTTGTTAAATCTTATGAGGCACTTGGAAAAGAAGCACTGGACGATATGGAGCGTGCAGAAGAAATAAGTGCTAATGATATAAACATCAACCGAAAGCAAAACCTTATTGTAGATAAACTCAAAATCATAATGAAAGTGGTCTCAACTCGAACAAATCGTGAGATGGAAGTAGAGTTGGGTTATGCAGTAAGTATTTAATCGTTAAATGCTAAATAAACACAATTTATAAACCTGAAAACTAAGATAAAATGGGAGTATTAATAAATGGAATTGAGTATGGCTGGAGTGACATTAAAGTCAATTTCTTAGGCCGCACCGTACAAGGGATAACAAGTATCAAGTACGGCAATAAAAGAGACAAACAAAACAATTATGGCGCTGGCCCTGATCCTGTAAGTCGTGGACGTGGAAATAATGTACCTAATTGTAGTATGAGTTTGTCCATGAAGGAAATGGAAGCCATACAAAATGCTATTCCACGCGGTAAAGGCATAGAGTCTATTCCCCCATTTCCCATCATTGTATCCTATGATCCTGAAGATGGTAGCAGTCCAATTATAACGGATAGAATACTAGCTGCAGAGTTCACAGGTAAAGAGCGAGAAGTTAAGCAAGGTGATGGAGAGATTATCCATGAATGCGAAATGATCGTTGGTAAAATCGAATGGAACGTATAAACTAATTTTTAAACCTCAAATAAAAACAATCATGTCAGAAAAAAAGAACAAAATAGTAAAAGACAGTGAGAAACAACAAACTCCAGCAATTAAAAAACATCAGCATATTGGTAAGTTATCGGCTGCTGAAATTGTAGAATTAAAGAAAGCAGTAGGTCATGAAAACCTATTAGTTGGAGGGAAACTTAAATGTGTGAAGGTTCACCATGAAAATGGTAACATCTCTTACGGCTACTTTAAAAGACCTAATCGAAATGCGTTGGCCTTGGCACTAAGCAAACGCGATGGTAAGAAGATCGTTGAAGCTGGAGAGGCGTTATTAGATAACTGCTTTGTAGCTGGAGATGAAGAAATCAAAACCAATGATGCGATGCGTGTGTCTGCAGCTATGGCCTGTTATGAACTAATAGATTTTTTAGAGAACAGCTCAGAGGATGTTTAGAATCCTGCGTTCATCCAATCGATGAACGGGATGATTATGATGCAATACGAAAAATAAACGGACTCCTTTCGTATTACTTCAATATTCCATACCCTGAGCAACTACCAGACGAAATCTATTGGGAAAAATGGGAACAATTACAATTCGTAAGAGAGAAAATCCGACGTGAGAACGGAGGTTTATAAACAATAATAACAATGGGAAATCCTACATATACATTTGATACAAAGCGATTACTGCAAGATGCATTTGGTATAGTAGGATTTCGTACGTTACCCCAATCACAAAGGCAAAACTTGCCAGATGTGAATGGGGTACCTGATCTCCCTGAAGATGCTTTGACTACATTGAGTACGTTGGGAACTCCGATACTCATGCCGATCTTTCTTGGTGATGATAATGAGCAGATTACTTATTATGAGTTAAACAAAGATGGAAGTAAAACTTTGGTCTCGGTTGAAGGACTCACCTTACCGCCCGCCACCTTGATTGATTTCGATAGACCAAAACGTATCGTTCGTACAGAGGTCATGGGGCGGGATGGAGATGTAAGAGAATACATCGGACAAGGTGATTGGAATATTACTATTCGTGGGGTGATAACCAACGATGATAATCCGGAACAACCTCCAGAGTCCTTTATCAAAGCTTTAAACAAGATCTGCAATATCCCTGTTCAAATTCCGATTGTGAATGATATGACCCGTTGGTTGGGGATTACTGATATTGTCATTGAAAATGTAAGTTTTCCTGCTTTGGAAGGTTACATCGGAGCGCAACCTTTTGTCTTGGATTGTACCAGTGACGAAATCTTTGAAGTGAAATACAAAAACAGTTTATAACATGACAGAGATCACTACAGAGTCAGGACAAACGATATGGGATATAGCTGTACAAGAGTATGGCGATGTTATGGCCGCATGGATTATTCAAGAAGATAACCCAAGCTTATTCCCTGATCTAAATACTGATCCTCCTGGGAATACAAAAGTGAAAATACGTGAAGATTATGAGGATGGTGATAAGGAGCTTGTTAACCATTTTAAACTAAAGGATATAACCATTAACTGCCAAGATGCTTAGACCAATAGTGGACATACGAATTAAGATTGCAGCCAATATAGTGCTGTATTTTGATTTCTGCCATGAGGTAGAAGTGGAAAGTTCATGGAAGGATCTAACCAACAAGGCGACTATTGTATTACCTCGAAAGATTAAGACCTTAACAAATGGGCCACTTAATGAGTTGGTAAAAGAAGGTGATCAGCTAAAAATCAGAGCAGGTTATGATACGGAATTAGTTGATGAATTTGTAGGCTATGTTTCTTCAGTAAGTGGTAAGGCTCCTTTCAAGATCGAATGCGAGGACTTGATGTGGAAACTTAAACAAACAGATATTAGCATCACAATTAGAGAAACTACTTTATCCGACTTATTGCAAAAAATACTTCCTCCGGGCATCGAATTTCAAGCTAGTAATCAAATCATTGGTAAAGTACGATATAGTAAGGTTAGTGTAACTAAAATTCTTGAGGATTTAAAGCAAAAGCAGGGTGTTGTAAGTTATGCACGCAATGGTAAATTGTATGTTGGTGAGGCATATCCAGTTAGCTGGAGAGGAGATGCCAATCGTGAGGCCAGTTTTGCATTTAAGCATGACATCATCACGGATAATCTTAGTTTTAAGAGTAAGAAGGAGGTTAAGGTCAAAATCAAAGTTATCAGTCGGCAAGCCAATGGCAAGGACGTTACCTTGACTTATCCAAACGATGATAAGAATAGAGAGCTACACACTTATCATGCACACAATGGTCTTAGCAAAAAAGAACTCAAGGTTATTGCGGAGCGTAATTATGATAAATTTTTATATGATGGTTTTAGGGGTGAGTTCGAAACTTTTGGTTTGCCATACGTTGATCACGGATATGTTACTGAAATTATTGACCCTGAGCATCCCGAAAAGAACGGTCGGTACCTAACCGATAAAACGACCATGACCATAGGTGTAGGTGGATATAGAAGAACCATTAAACTAGGGCCACGATCATGAACGAGTTGAAAGAAAATATCCTGAGACTAGTTGGTAATCAGCCCATCCAAAGACAAGTATGTGAGGTGAGCAACATTGATGAAAATAAATGCATTTGTGATTGTAAACCGACTGATGGAAGTGCTGATTTTTTAGATGTGCGCTTGCGAAGTGTAGTAGATGGTAGTTCCAATGGTTTTGTAGTGATCCCCAAGGATAAAAGTCTTGTATTAGTAGGGTTAGTTGGCAATGATAATGCTGAAGCGTTTGTAATGGCTACAAGTGATATAGAGAAGGTTATACTGAAGACGGATGGTGGCATAACGATGGAATGGCTTAAAGACAGAGTAAACATCAATGGAGATCAATACGGTGGGCTGGTTAAAGGAGCAGCTGTAACCAATAAATTAAATGACCTTGAAGGTGAGTTGAATAATCTGAAACGATTAATCACTAGCTGGACACCTGTTACACAAGATGGAGGTAGTGCGCTTAAAATTGCACTGAGTACCTGGGCAAGTCAAGCCATGACGACCACAAAACGAAGCGACTTAGAAAATGATAAAGTAAAGCACGGATGAGTAAAGCACAGGATATAGAATTGGAAGACTTCGATCTCAAAATTGAGAACGGAGATTTTGTGATAAACGAAAGCGATGCACAACATATTGAGAATATTCTATTGGCGCATAAAGGCAATTGGAAACAGCATCCAATAGTAGGAGTAGGTTTGGTAAATTATAAAAATGCACCCATCACGCCTAAAGTCATTGCAGCTTTTAAACGTAAGGTAAAAGCTCAATTGGAGTATGACAATTTTGAGGATGTAGAGATTGTTACAAGTGGTGGGTTACAAAAAGTAAGCATTAATGCAAATAGAAAGAAGTAATGATTACACAGCAACAAATATATAATAATCTTTTGGCAGCGAAAACAGCTGAGTCTGATTTGAATGGCTTAACCAGTACTAGTGTTACTGCTATTTGGCGTTTATGGTTATACCTTGTTTCGGAGTTTCATTATCTAATGTATAAACAATGGGATGTTGTGAAAGTCGCTATTGCCTTGCTCGGTTTACAACAAATTGTTGGTACAAAACTATGGTACCAAGGACTTGCTTTAAACTGGAGCGGAGGTGGTCAAACCATCATAGCAGCACATTGCACAGAGGTGCTTACAACTTTAGATAAGCGTGTATTTCTTTTTGTAGCAGCCGACGACGGAAATGGCCAGTTTACTAATTTGACTTCGGCCGATCGGACAGCTTTGCAAGCTTATATTAATGAGAAAAAAGTAGCGGGTACAGACATCGTTGTTATTAGTTCAACTGCTGACTTGTTGTGGCTTGGATTCTCTGTTAAATTTGCAGGCCCTGCATCTAATCAAGCACAAGTTGCTGCAGATGTTAAGCAGGCTATTCTTGACTACATAAGTGCGCTTGATTTTGGAGTTCCCCTTTCAATAAGCCTTTTGAGTAATCACCTCTTTAGTGTTCCCGATGTTTTGGATGTTACTTGGACATCAACTCAGGTAGACACTGGTAGCGGTTATGTGTCCAATACCAATAATTTAATCACACCAACGGTCGGTTATTTTGAGATTGGAAAGAGTCAAAGTAATACTGATTTGATTGATCTAAACATGTACCAATAATGCAACCAATTGATTTTGATAAAATAGTACACGACTTCTTACCGCCTCAATTGCGTGGAGAGCGAATGATTGCTTGGTGTAAGGTCATGGCGTCATCAATTATTGATATTCAGACGCAGTTAAAGACCATGTATGATAAGATTTTGCTTGACTTAGCCATTAATGTTACAACAGATACGCTGCAAGCTCATTTACGTACTAAATACCCTCAGATTGGTGGACTGAATATTAGCATATTAAATCAATATACACCAACTCCGATCTATGGCGGTTATAATCTTGAACATGATGCAAAAGGTTATATCGGTTATCCCAACGAAGCAGGACATGATGTATATATTGGTTATGCTGATGAATATCGCCATTTGGTTGACTATATCGTAGAAGTTCCTACTGCACGTCAACCCGATGAACCTGACATTATTTATATCCTAAACAAGTATAAGCCTGTAGGCAAAACCTATGCAATAAATTATATCTAATGAAAAAATTAAACTTATTTACTGGACTTCACAAGTACACTGTAGCTGATATAGAACACGCTCAGGAAGCTTTACATGAGGTTATGGAAGCAATGTGTATCGGGCATAGTGACGATCCAGTTAATAACAAGCGATTTATCCTATCAGGTTGTGAGGAATACTGGCCCAATATCTTTACAAGAATTGTTGACCCAGGGTGGGTGTATTTAGATGGGGAATTATACTATTGTCCCGGACAACCTAATGGAGCAGCTGGTGTGGCCTGTTTGGCTATTAATTCATCGTATCGAGCTGATAACCCTATTCCCTATGCACAATCTGGAGCAAAGAATGTACATGAGATACGCATTGTAGAAGTGCAATTTCATCCTGCCAATAACATACCTGCAGGTGTCTTTATACTGGCCGATCTAGTTGATGCCTCTACCTTGTATCTTAATAAGATTAAGCGTAAGAATTCAGACATCGCCTGGCGTTATATTGGTGGTTTGGGGAACCCTCCGGTACAAGCCAACTATCCGAACCATGCGGGCAATACGAATACCGATCAAAACATGCGCTTTAGAAAAGATGTAAGTGGTCAAGTTTGGATGACAGGAATAGTTAATTTAAACCATTGGACTACTGTGGCCGCTCCTTTTGGGAATACCACTGAGCTTCTATTTCGCGTCCAACCTGATTACTATCCTGATAACCAGCTGGTACGTTCATTTCAATGGGTACAAGCAAATGGCCATTGGGTTATGGTTTCCGTTCGTGTTGATCCTGATGGAAAAGTTTATTTAGAGCAACCACCACAAATCTACCCTACAGGTTTTAATAGTGGTTCATGGGCAAATGTGGCCTGCTCAATTGATACAACCTATATGGTTAAAGATTAATACTACCAAAGTTGAAAGAGTATATCAAATATGTTACCAACTAGATATACTATAAATGAAAGCAAGATTGAAAACGCCGATCACTTACTACGGCGGAAAACAGAACTTAGTAAGTACAATCCTTCCGCTCATACCTGAGCATACATTATACGCTGAGCCATTCGTCGGCGGCGGTGCAGTGTTTTGGGCGAAAGAAAAAAGTAAGATAGAGGTGATTAATGATCTGAACGGTGAGATTGTCAACTTCTATCAGGTCATGCAAACCAAGTTTGACCAGCTCTTTGAATTAGTGCAAGCGACTTTACATAGTCGCAAACAACATGCGGATTCAGCCGTTATTTATAAGAACCCTCACTTATTTACTGATGTCGATCGGGCATGGGCTTTATGGGTACAGTGTAACCAGTCCTTTAGTTCCAAGATAAAAGGCGGTTGGGCTTATGCTAAGAAAGGCAATAGCTGTGAAAAGAAAACCTACAATAACAAGCAGCGGTTTATTGATGCGTTTCAGGAGCGGTTAAAAGCTGTCCAAATAGAATGTAATGATGCGCTTCAGATAATCCGTTCGCGTGATTATGAGCAGGCATTCTTTTACTGCGACCCGCCTTACCCTAAGTCAGATCAGGGGCATTACAAAGGGTATACTTTGGATGATTTTATGGAGCTTATGACGCTCCTGAGTCAAATTAAAGGGAAGTTCCTTGTTAGTAGCTATGACTATCCAGAGCTGACCGCTATGGCCACAAAACACAGTTGGTACCAGTATAAGAAGGAAATGACCATATCAGTTAATAAACGAGAAGGTTCTAAGCTCAGGACTACTAAGAAGATTGAAACATTTACGGCGAATTACCCGCTACAGGTTATATAAAGAGTCCGCCTATCCTACCAAAGATAATGCCAAGCATCAGCGACATAAAGTCGAGGGGCGGACTCAAGTTGAAAGAGTACGCTCTAATCTGATATTTGGCATTGTAATCCTTTGGTAGGAAGTGTAAAAGTACAATAAACTATATAGCCATCGTATTTAAAGGAATTGTAAATTTGGGAGAATGGAGAGCCAAGACACCAAGATAAGACCATTGTTTCAGCGTGATGGAGTAGATTATTATAGATTTAGCTATGAGAAAGAAGGAAATACCATAATGCTTGAATCTCCTGCCACTATACAGGCTTTTTGCAAGCTTATGATTGAGGTGTTTAAAAACGAGTTAACCAATGAATTGGCAGGTGGTTTTTTGCCTATTAGTGGTACATCATACTATGATGACGGCACGAGTCGGGATTTTACGTTAACCTCTTATGTAGTAAGGGATGTGGCCAATAACGAGAATAGTGTAAGTAGTTTATCCGAAGTGATATTTTAAGTCCTAGCTATTGGTACTTTTCGTTTTTAAAATTGGTACTTTTCGTTTTTGCGATTATACTTAACCTAGTCGCATTTAATGGCGTGGATTCTAACTTTAGTACAGCCCGAACGGCCATGACGATTCTTTTGAGAGATCGACTACTGGAAACCATCCCCTTGTCCGTAAACAACGGATACAAAAGAGAACATTTTAATGTTTATCCTAATCCTACCTCTGACTTTTTATATCTCCATACCGACCAAGAAGTCATGAGTATTAGCATTTATAATCCATTCGGTCAGAAAGTCATCCAACAAAAAAGCAAGAAAATAAATACCTTCAACCTTCCATCTGGTGTTTATTACATGCGCGTGAAAACAAAAGAAAAGAAAATACAACTTATTCCGTTTAGTAAAAAATAGTCCTCGTCAGGAGCAATGGAAAAAGTTGTTTCTCTCTTACTCCCAATAGTTGCCTTTGTTTCGCTGATCACAAAGAACTACTTACATTAGCACTTAAGATATGAGAACATTTATTGTAGCCACTACTTTTATCTGGGTTGGATTGGTACTCGGTATCTCCTTCTTAGAAGCTCCGCTCAAATTTACTGCTCCAGGCATTACGCTGGAATTGGGACTTGGCATTGGAAAAGTGGTCTTTGGTGCGCTCAATAAAATTGAAATCGGACTTTGTATTAGCATACTCCTGAGCTTACTCTTTGCAAAGTTCTCACTAAAATCAAACTCCATTTATGTACTAGCTTTTTTTGTACTTATTGTTCAATCCGCATGGTTACTCCCTATCTTGGAAGAAAGAGCCGTAGGAATTATTAACGGGCAAAACGTTCCAGATACAAATCACCATATAACATACATCATTTTAGAAGTCATTAAATTGGTACTACTGCTAACTGCCGGTATTCGTTTTGCCAATCAGAAGAAGCAATGATCAATTCCACGATTTGATCTTTACTCGCATGATAACTACTAAACACCCCTTAGTTACATCCATAAACCCGCTAGCGCCTTTCGCTCAACATCCTTTGCAAACAAGGGTGTCTCCTCATTGATATGTAATTGAAAACCGGTTTCCTCAGGATTCATATCTTTAGTTCGTTCCTCAACCGCCTGTATAAATTGTTCATTCTCCGTTTCTGAAATCACCTTACAGCTGAGCATACAAGATTCCTCATCAATCTTTTTCAAGCTTAGCTCCCAAGTAATTTGTAGTAGCACATATTTTTCATCGTTCAGCCAAAGCACGGTATTGGGTGAAACGACCAACACCCGATCTTTCTCTGAAATGGTTTCAATATAATGTTGCACCATAAAGTAACCGGCTACAAACTCCACATTCATAGATACCCGTTTGCCAGATGGTAACACGCCTTGGGCAGCACTTTGGTGCCCTTCGGCACAAGCCGCGTAATCATCAGCTGTGAGACCAAAAAGCCACTCGGAAATATGAATAGAATTGATATCCGCCTGTATGACGGCTTGCGCTGTGGCTTCTCCTAATTTTTGCATCATAACGAATCGTACCGTTTGGTTTAGAAATAAGTATTTTCGTTTCTGAATTTGCCACCTACCATCCAGAAATAAAAACGCATTTGTCCGTTTATCGGCTGAACAGCATCCCAGTGCTCGGTGATTTGACCATTCTCCACTTTCCAGATATCCATAATGTTCAAGCCTTTTTGCGGATTGCCACGGTGCTTCTTATCATTGGTGGCATGGGAGTGAACCGTTACAAATGGACCGTCAACATACATATGCTTTACGTCATAGGTATAATCTGGATATCGCTTAGCAAATTCTGATACCACTTTTAATACACCACCTAAACCGTCGGTCATACTTTGGTTGTGTTGTTTATAAGGGTGATGACCATATTGCTTTTGGATATAATCAAAATCATGATCATTCATTAAGTGCTGTACAAAATCGGTTACGACTTCAGCATTTTGGACTTCCTTATCAGTCCATGTCGGTTTTTTAAGTTTTTCTAAATCTACCTGTAATGTTCCCATTGTGTTTTCTTTTTTTAAGGTTATCAATCTTTTTTTATTAACTTGCAAAAAACAAGTAATGCAAATATACAATCATTCACTTGCAAAAAACAAGTATTTAGATGAAAAAAAATGAATTAAGATCAGACTGCCCTATAAATTATGCCCTTGAATTCCTCGGAGACAAGTGGAGTCTACTGATTATACGTGACTTTGTATTTGAAGGCAAACGATTCTATAAAGACCTGCTGAGCTCTAAAGAAGGGATTGCTACCAATGTATTATCCGACCGTCTCAAGCGACTGGAGATGCTGGAGATTATAGAATCTGAAGTCTATGAGCAACAACGCACGCAGAAAATATATACCCTCACCGAAAAAGGTAAAGACCTCATTCCCGTCCTCATTGAAATCATAAGATGGTCAGGGAAGCATAAAGATGGTCTAAATGTAAGTGCCGAGTTCTTGAAGAAACTTGAAAGAAACAAAGAACAAATAATCTCCAACATAACAGCCCATGTGGGTGATACAACCTTTAGTTCCAATAAACGCTGATTGAAATAAAATGGTAGCTGAACACCAATTTAAAAATTATTCTACAGAGTAGCGCAACAAAACATTCGTAGTATACATGTGATGGAACAAATTGGTTTTGAGCTTGAAGGAACTATTCGTTGTGACTATAAAACAATCAAAGGCGAACTCGTTGATTCAAACTATTACGGCTGTGTTTTTAATTGATTATGTTAGACCCAATAGCTATAAATCATATTAAAAGATGAAAACAATTTTGTTTGGATCATCGAAAAAACTTTACTTCGATAAGAGATACATCCATATGAAGATAGAGATAACGACCGACGCCAATCAACGTGACGCTAAAACGTTAAGTCAGGGCATCATTGATTTCAACCTGCTGAAAATTCCTGATCTTGAACCGATAGAAGATGAAGTGAAATTTTTTGTTTTTGTAAGAGACGAGAACGATGCTGTGGTGGGTGGTATCCGAGCAATTTGTTATTGGAATACATTACATATCGAATTAACCTGGTTATCTGAAGGTTTGCGCGGAAGTGGTATTGGTTCTGAGCTCATGACATCTGCTGAAAAATTTGCCAAAGAAAACGGATGCCAAAAAGCCCTTGTGGAGACCACCAGCTGGCAAGCAAAACCTTTCTATGAAAAGGTTGGCTATAAACATATTGCCACCATACCCGACAGACCCAAAGGTCATGCCTCTTATTTTTTAACCAAAGAGCTTTGCTAAGGCTCTCTTTGGTCTAAAAATATATCTGTCAAATCTTTCTAGACGAATTCCTTCAGCGAATAAGTAGTAGCTTCGTTTTCAAAATAATATAATGGAAATTAAAAACGCACACATCGTTATTACAGGTGGCAGTTCGGGTATTGGTAAAGAAACTGCTAAGCAGTTTATACAGAAAGGAGCACAAGTTGTTATTACGGGAAGGAATACAGAAAAATTACAGAAAGTGGCTGAAGAGATTGGAGCTATACCAGTAACATTTGATATTAGCGATCTTCATTCGATTCCCGTAAAGGCAAAAGAAATTCTAACCTTATTAGATGGTAAGATTGATGTTTTAGTGAACAATGCTGGTATTGGTTCCTTTGCTCCACTGGGAGCTATTACAGAAGCTGATCTCAATAAAATCTATACAACCAATGTATTTGGTCTTGCATTGCTTACACAAGAAATGCTCCCAACATTCAAGTCGCAACAGACAGGCAATATTATCAATATAGGCTCAACAGCTAGTTTAAAAGGATTTGCAAATGGTTCGGTATATGCTTCCTCTAAGTTTGCTGTACGTGGCATGACCCAATCTTGGCAAGCAGAATTAAGGAAAGACAATATTCGCGTATCGCTTGTGAACCCCAGTGAAGTCACGACCGCCTTTGCTGATGAAAACCGAGCCGAGCGAGAAGAAAAAGATAATAAATTGGGAGGTGAAGATATTGCCCATACGATACTATCCATTGTACAGATGCGTGATAAAGGTTTTGTGCCTGAGGTAAGCGTTTGGGCCACGAATCCGTTTTAAAGGCTTCGAAGAACAATAAATTGTTCTGACTATTAATCTATTCCTGTTAAAACCACAGGACCATTCCTTATTTAATAATGTTCGCACAAAGTTTTACATTAGTGGGAAAATACAGTGAACATATTGAAAACATTTGTTTCCATTCTCTTCCTTTTTGTGCACTTCACTCTTTGTGCCCAACGTGATATACCTGTGTCTATAAGTTATTATGGACCTTATGCTATCCAAGCTGGAGCGCGGATAGGAGCGTCCTTTCATTTGAAAAATTTGTATCAGTCAGAAAGTCCGAAGCAACGAACTTTGTCACTTCAACCACAGCTCGGTTATTTTGCACAATCTGATTTGAACCGTAATTATATTATTGAAACAGATTTGGTTTATACCCGAAGAAGGGCAAACCGTTCTTCTTATCTGGCACCTGCTATAGGCTTGGCCTACCTACTTTCTACAGAAAATGTCGAGGGTCGTGTGAATTTAGGTTCTGGACAAATTACTCAGATAAAGGAACATTATCATCATCTAGTTCCAATGTTAAGCCTTGAATATGGCAAGGTGCCAAAGAGGTATGTAGGCTATTTTTTTAAAGTATTCTATGGTAGAAAGATTAGTCAACAACTAAGACCAGTTACTTTTCCTGGTGTGGAACTGGGTTTGAAATTTTCCATTAAAAAAACTAAAAGTGATGAATAGAAAAGAATTTATAAAAAATGGTTTAGCCCTAGGTATTGGATTACCCTTTCTGGGATTTCTATTTGATAGTTGTGATAAAGATCCAGCCATTGAAGTGCCGAATTTTACAGTCAACTTTTCGGGTAAGGTTCTCATAGTAGGAGCAGGTGCGGCTGGTCTTACCGCTGCTTATATTTTACAACGCCATGATATTGATTTTGAAATCATAGAAGCCGCCTCGAATTATGGAGGACGTGTACAGCGAAATAGTAATTTTATTGACCTGCCACTGGATTTGGGTGCGGAATGGATTCATGTAGAGCCTTCTGTTCTAGCAGAAATTATTAATAATCCTAACTATAATGCCAGCATTGATTTCATAAACTACACACCTAAAACAATTAAATCTTACAAAAATGGCAAGCTCAAAAACAGGAATTGGACCAGTGATTTCCTAAGTGAACACAAGTTTAAAAACACAACATGGTACGGTTTTTATGAAAAGCATATTGTACCAACTATAGAAAACAAAATCAGATTAAACCAGGCTGTAAACCAAATAGATTATAGCGGTCCGAAGGTGAAAGTGACCACGACGGATAATACGATCTATGAAGGAGACAAAGTATTGGTGACGGTACCCGTAAGTATTATGAAGAACAAATCTATCGAGTTTATCCCAGCTTTGCCTAGCGTGAAAACAGACAACTTCAACAAAATTCAAATGGATGCTGGCTTGAAAGTATTTATAGAATTCAGCCAGCGTTTTTATCCGGATATGTTGATATTTGGTAATCTGATTGCTAATTTGAACGATGACAAAAAGGCCTATTTTGATGCTGTTTTCGGGAAAGAAACCAAGCGAAACGTTCTTGGGCTATTTGCTATCAATGAGGAAGCCGCCCGTTTTACAGATCTGGGGTCTGATCAGGCCATTTTTGACGCAGTAATGGCGGAGCTGGATGAGGTTTTTGATGGCAAAGCTTCTCAGTATTATGTCCAACATATTGTACAAAATTGGAGTGCCGAACCCTACATACAGGGCTCTTATTCGTACTCCTTTGATGGCAATCAATCGGATATAGTCAACGCACTGGTAACTCCATTAGACCATAAAATCTATTTTGCCGGCGAAGCTTTCTCCATCAATAATCAAGCAACGGTACATGGAGCATCAGAATCAGCTTACGCTATTATGAAAGAAATATTAGCTTAATTCAAAGCACTTAAAATCATGGCGATAGAATCTGTATAACTCCTTCTATTTTTGTTGTACTTCGTTTCTTGATTCATACCCATTATAAAAGTGAAGACCATATTGGTTATTTGTTTGGAGTTATTGACCTTATTTTTCAGGTAATTCATTAGAGCATTCTGCACGATACTATGATGTGCAACGAGCTTCTCTTGAAACTTTTTATCCACTGCCTTTAACTCAGAGCATGTATTGGCAACCATACAACCTTTCTCATGTTCATCGTCAAGAAGATTATCAAGTGTAAGCATTAATAACTTTTTAATTCCCTTTTTGATATCCGTTTCTGAATTCAGTAAATGTTCTAATTCCCTTACTTGGGTACTTCTATATGCATCAAAACAAAGTTCAAAGAGTGCTTGCTTGCTACCAAAGGTGTCATAAAAACTACCCTTGCCAATCCCCATATGAGTTGTCAAGTCACTTAAAGAAGTTGCAACATAACCCTTTGTCCAGAAAAGCTCCATCGCCTTTTGGATTGCCTCTTCTTTATTAAACAGCTTGACTCTAGGCATAATTCTAAACAAAAATAAAATAAATATCCTTATTTGTACCAATTAGTCCAATAAAGATTATACATTTGTACCGTACGGTACAAATAAATATTTAAACATGAAAAACAAACAAATAAACGTAGAAAATAAAGTGGCACTTGTTAGCGGTGCAAACCGTGGAATTGGAAGAGCCATTACCATCGAACTTCTGGAAAAAGGGGCTAAAAAAGTATATGCTGGTGCTCGTAAACCAGATAGTCTCCAAGATTTAAAACAACAATATGGTGATCGCTTAGTTCCGATTGCCTTGGACGTTACGCAGGATGACTCAATATCAAACGCTGCACAAAATGCTCCCGACGTAGAGATCTTGGTAAACAATGCGGGTGTCTTTGAGTTTGGAAACTTTACGAACGGAAATTTACTTGAAAGTCTAAAGGCGAATTTTGATGTGAATGTTTGGGGGTTAGTTAAACTTACGAATGCATTCGTTGATAGTATTCGAAGTAAAGAATCTGGTGCGATTGTGAGTGTTTCTTCTGTAGCTGGTTTGGCTAATATGCCTGCCGGACTTACGTACTCAGCCTCTAAGGCGGCCGTGCATAGCATCGTTCAAGGTTTACGCGGTGAGCTAAAAGATTCTAATGTTCTTGTATCTGGTGTTTATCCTGGTCCGATCGATACAGATATGGCAAAAGATTTCGATATGGATAAGGACTCTCCAGAAAATGTAGCTCAAGACATCGTACAGAGCATACAAGGTGGAGTGGAAGATATCTTTCCTGATATTATGTCTAAACAAATAGGTGCAGGTTTCTTTGCCTCTCCTAAGGCGGTTGAAGAGCAATTTGTGAACTTTGGTTAAACGAAACGTAGTATTAAGAAGGCGGAATATTCTTTTCTGCCTTCTTTGCTGTTCTGATAAACGTGACTTCGACCTAGTATAAAACCCACCCTTAGTAGTATATGCCTTAACCAAATTCGGTACGACTCTAACACCTTTAATACAATCTATAGTAGAATGAGGGATGTAGTGAGTACGGTACCACTGAATAACACCACTCATCAGCGCGTTTCAACCATTTATATGTTTCATTATGCTATGAGTCTTTTTTATAAGTACTTTGCACTGTATTCATGCTTGCCTATTATCTCATATTATTTACCACTGGTTTTCTGATTCTTTATGCTTACCGAGCCTTGCATTTAGTAACAAAATCTTGGTCGAAAACCCCTAGAAGAATTACACGTATTCTCTTCTTAGTCCTAGCTTTTATCGTTTACATTTCTACGTCATATGTAGCTAAAAATTTCGAGACCTATCAGGATAATAAAGCACTGATGAACTACACCATTGTCGGTGCGATTACATTGAATATTACTATGCTTGTCATTAGTATCTTTCAATTAATTAGTGATCTCGGCCTGCTAATCCGATACATCCGTTTTCGTGCTCAGAATAAAGAAATTGTTTCAGGAGGAAACGAAATGACCCGAAGAACTTTTATCAGTAAAATGGCCCTAGGAGTTGGTGGAGTTGTGCTTGGCTCCTTTCTATGGGGAACAACCAAAGGAAAGTACGGCTGGAAGATTTTCAGAAATAAACTTGCCTTTTCTAATTTACCAGCTTCTTTTGACGGTTTAAAAATTGTTCAGATCTCAGATTTACATCTCGGTAGTTTTAATGAAAACTTTGAACCGCTCGCGGAAGCCGTTGAAATGATAAATGCGTTAGAGCCTGATTATATATTTTTTACAGGTGACCTTGTCAACGAAAAATATACGGAAGCAGAACCTTGGATTCAGACGATACAAAAACTAAAAGCTAAGAAAGAAAAATATGCGATACTAGGTAATCATGATTATGGGTGGGGAGACAAATTAACTCCTGAGGAAAAAGCATATAATAGTACAGGTGTTGCCAAAATTAACGAACAAATGGGTTTTAAAATGCTCTTGAATGAACATCGAATACTTGAACATGAGGGTGATAAGATCGGTTTAATCGGTGTTGAAAATTGGGGTTATTCGAAAGAAGGCTGGTTCCCAACCGAAGGTGATTATACTAAAGCGACTCAAGGTATGGATGATGTTCCCTTCAAAATATTATTGAGCCATGACCCTACACATTGGGATCATAAAATTCTTGGGAAAGAACAAGATGTTGACCTGACCTTGGCAGGACATACTCATGGTGGACAAGTTGGAGTTTCAATTCCTGGATTATTCGACTTTACAGTAGGAAAACTTTTTTATGATCGCTACGCTGGTTTATACAAAGAAGGGAAACAACACTTATATGTAAATCGAGGGCTAGGCTTTTTAATCTTTCCTGGGCGAGTAGGGGTACCTCCAGAAATTACATTACATGTTTTGAACAGGGCCTAAAGCTTTAAAAGGCTCTATTGAACATCTTTTGGTTCTTGTTTAACACAACTTAGGGTTTCTTAAAGAATTTATAAACTGTGCGCATATTCCTAGAATATTTGTATATTTGTATATACAATAGTTGTTTGCATATGAGTTTATTGTACGTTCAGACCATCCACGAAATCAGTAAAAAGCCATAGACAAAAAGATGGAGTCGGTATTACTTTAAACGAATATGAAAACAATCCCAGTGAGAAAGAACTGCACGCACTAAATAAATTAATTCCAAATGAAAACGATTAAACAAATTGTACCAGCCCAAAAAGTAAACATGGGAGGACATCTATTAGATCAACCATTACCTGCACAGGGTATTGAATATGTAGATCCCTTTCTACTGATTCATCATTGGGAAAGTACTTTACCCGGAGGGCAAAAAGAACAAGAAGTAGGTGTTGGTCCACATCCTCATCGCGGATTCTCACCAGTTACCTTTGTATTTAAGGGAAGTATAACCCATCGAGATTCTCTAGGAAATCATGCCGTTGTGGATGACGGCGGAACTCAATGGATGTTTGCAGGACGTGGTATAACACATAGTGAACGGTTTGGGAAACAATTGCCTCAAAATGGTGGCGATCTAGAGTTTATTCAATTCTGGGTAAATGCCCCACGTAAGCACAAACTAGATGCACCTTACTACCAACCAATTTCGTTAGAAGATACCCCTCTGATTACAGAGGATAAATCTAAGGTATGGGTTGTTAGCGGTAATTATAAGGGCACTAAAGGTGCTGCACCTACCTATTCACCACAGCTGCTACTACGCGGTGAAATTGAGAAGGACGGTGTGCTTTCAATACCCGTACCAAAGCATTATAATACGATTTTGTATCTTTTAGATGGATCCATTACAGTTGATGGAAAAGAACTTGGACGAAAGGACATGGCAATTTTTCAAACCGATGGAGATCAAATTGAAATGGATGCTCATAAAAATACAAGATTTATTATATTAGCAGGAGAGCCTATAGGTGAACCCGTTGCTTCTTATGGACCCTTCGTCATGACGAACCAAACCGAAATAATGGAAGCTTTACGAGATTCACAAATGGGAAAAATGGGAGTGCTTATCGAAGAGTTCGAATAAAGAGTAATATGTGAGATCTTTAGCAATACACTTTAGATCTCACTTTTTGAATTATTAAATATAAAAGTATGAAAGACATCACAAAACATTATTCGAACGGAGATCTAACCGTTGTATGGAAACCAGGTACCTGCATTCATGCGGGTGAATGCGTTAAAGCACTACCACAGGTGTATAACCCCAAAGCCAAACCGTGGATCACGATTGAACATGCAACAACCCAAGAGTTAAAAGATCAAATTGCAAAATGCCCTTCTGGTGCTTTAAGTTACTTTATGAATGATGAAGAAGATAAAGAAGTTCATTCGTTAGAAACAAAGGTGGAAGTATTAGAAAACGGACCACTTTTAGTTTATGGTACGTTAAACGTGATCAGTAAAGATGGTCAATCAGAAACAAAAAATAAAACTACCGCCTTTTGCCGCTGTGGGGCATCTCAGAACAAACCATATTGTGATGGCACGCATGTAAAAACTGAATTCAAGGGATAAAATGATTTGTTTGAACAGCTATGAATAAAAATGATAAAGTAGACGAATACTTAGCTCAAAAAGCACATCCTCTACACAAAGAGATTAATGCGGTTCGTGAGATTATACTTGCTGTAGATGATCGGGTGGAAGAAACCATTAAATGGAGCAGCCCTACATTTATGTACAAAGGAAATATGGCTTCCTATTTTATGAATGCCAAAAAACATGTAAGCCTTATGTTTCATAAAGGTGCTTTGATAAAAGATAGTAGTGGTTTGTTAGAAGGAGATGGTAAAGAAGGACGTACCGCTAAATTTTATGATATGGATGATATTCTAAAAAAGAAGCGCGACCTTGAACTAGTTGTAAAAGAGTGGATTCGAATGCAAGACGTATGAATCTTACTGTAGAAAAAAATCATCTATAATAGACTCTTTATTTGTCTTAATATGTTCAATAAAGGCATTTGCAGCTGGTGTAAACTTTTTCCCTTTTGTCCAAACCAAGTTCCACTGCGTACTAATAGGTAGGCTAGGAAATTGTAAGGTTCGTATTAAATCAAGGCGTAATTGATGCCGCAAACCTATTAAGGGCATTAATGAGATACCCAAACCAGCCATCACGGCCTGCTTCACTGCTTCGTTTGAAGTAAGTTCCATACTCTTATATCGAGTAATATTTTTCTTTTTTAAGAAGGCTTCCATCACAGTACGTGTTGCAGAACCCTTCTCCCGAAAGATGAGTGGAATTCCTTCTAATTGTTTTGGAGTAATCTTTTCGCCTAAATGATAATATTCTGGACCACATACTAATTGTAAGACATTGTCCATCAATTTTATTTTCTCCAAGGATAGCTCTGGTAGTACAGAAACTAAGGCAAAATCTGTAGTGTTCTCAGATAAACTATTTACGACAAGATTCTTATTAGTCACATCCACCACAATGTCAACATTAGGATGTGCATGGGAAAATGTATTTAAAAAATATGGGATCACATACTTTCCGGTCGAAACCGAAGCAATTTTTAATTTTCCAGAAATCAAGCCTTTGTATTCATTCGTTGTTTCCTGAATAAGACTAGCTCGATCTAATATTTCCTTGCTCAGCGCTTCTATTCTTAAACCAAAATCTGTAACAAATAACTGACGGCCAATGATCTCCGTAAGAGGAATATCAAACTGTTCTTGCAACTTCTTTAATTGAATGCTGATGGCAGGTTGTGATAAATGCATTTCCTCAGCTACTTTTGATATACTTTTCAATTCACATACTTTCGTAAAAATGGCGAGCTGATGGAGTGTATAATGCATAAATACTTATTTATATTATGGATAAATATAATAAAATTTAGTTTATTGAAAGTGGTTTTAGCTTTGTAATAAATAAAACGTTATGATTATCCAATTAAGTTCGACAATATCAGATAGTACAAATCAGAACTGTAATAAATGTACTGATTCTGAATTAAAAGAGAAATTCAACGAATTATTCGAAAACAACAAAGATGCTAAATGCCAAGTAAATTGGGTTGAGGATGGTATGGTTGAGATTCAAGGCGCGGCTCCTATGGCTTTGCATAATTTTACCCTACAAGCCGAGGCCTTAGGCAGACAAATCAAGTACCATAAAAAAACGATTATAGAAATCGTATAAATATAAACATGCCAGAGGGATATTAAGTTAGGTCAACCCCGGTAGTTAACAAACCATAGCATCTCCAGAGATGTTATAAATATCTTCACATATTAACCCTACTTTTTACCTATTACCATAATTACTTTGCATAGTCCATGAAAGGTATTATCACAATATTTCTATTTGCTTTACTGACAGGCTCTTTTTTGGGCGATGCTGGTTTATGGCCCATTGATTATGAAGTAGATATTGAGTTGAGTGACGATAAAGATGCTGAAAAAGAGGTGCAAGATAAGCATCCAAAAAAGAAATTTGTTCGATTGAATTTCTTCGAAATGTATCCGACTCAAATAAAAAATAAACCCCTTGGTTCTACATTGGAGTTAAGATTACTTCACATATCGTATGAAGTAGATGAACGTCCTCCACGAGTATAGAAAGTAGTACTTTTACCGACTTTTTTATCTTCTAAACTTCATTAGGCCCTTCTTAGGCCAAATAATTATATATGCGAAACAAAAATTATTTGACAAATACGGTTAAACTCCTCAAGCTCGACAGAAGAGATATTAGCTCCATATACCTTTATGCCATTGCCGCAGGTTTGATCTCCTTAGGACTTCCCTTAGGCGTACAAGCCATTATTGGCTTTGTGATGGCATCACAACTGAGCACATCTCTTTTGTTACTGATTATTGTGGTGGTACTCGCTACATTTTTATATGGTTTTTTTCAAATTAACCAACTAAAATTGATCGAAAAGATCAAACAAAAAACATTCGTCCGTTTTTCCTTAGCTTTTGACGAAAAACTAGCTGCACTGGATATACAAAAAAATAGAAGTTATAATCTCTCAGAGCTTATGAATCGTTTTTTTGATACGCTTACGTTTCAAAAAAGCATGTCTAAGCTTTTGATCGATATTCCTACTTCTACTATTCAAATCTTATTAGGTCTTATTCTTCTGGCATTTTACCATCCCTTATTTATACTATTTGGTATTTTTTTATTGCTTACGTTGTATCTACTACTTCGCTATACAGGCGTTCAAGGTATGAAAACCAGCGTAGAGGAGAGTACGTATAAATATCAATTGGCTTATTGGCTCGAAGAACAAGCAGATAATATTAAAGATGCACAGGGTGCTAATTTTTCTAGCTTAAAGACTCGCAAAACAGATGATATCCTGAATAATTACATTAGTGCACGAACGTCACATTTCAGAATTTTAAATATTCAATACTGGGCGCTTACTCTTTTTAAAGTAGTGCTAACAGGTGTTATGCTTATTGTTGGTACCTATTTATTGTTGGAGCAGCTTATTAATATTGGACAGTTTGTGGCTGCTGAAATCGTAATCATTCTGCTCCTTTCAGCAATCGAAAAAATGATCTTTGGTCTTGATAATGCTTATGACCTATTGACCAGTACTAAAAAATTATTCGATGTTTTTGACCTACCAGAAAATAAAAGCTCCTCGCTTCTTAAGAACCTACCAGATACCGTTTCGGAATTACAGGCTGATGCCATTAGTGTTTACAGTCATGATGAACAATTACTTTTAAAGAATATTTCTTTTACCTTAAAGCGCGGTGACATTTGTCAGGTAAGCGGCATATCAGGAAGTGGAAAAAGTACACTTATGAATGTACTTGCTGGAGTATATACCACTTATCAAGGACGCCTTATGATCGATGATATGGTTCTTGGAACTACACTTGGTTTAGTAAACAATCAATATATTGCTACGCACTTTAGTGATAGTGGATTGCTGGAAACAACCATTTATGAGAATATTATCTTAGGTTCAAACTTTCCCCTTTCGGAGGTCATTGCGCTTACAAAGTCTATCGGTTTCCATGATGACATCTCTCAACTGAATGATGGATATCAAACAGTTATTGAATCGCATAAATGTAATATCCCAAGTGAAGTTCGAAAAATGGTTTTGTTACTTCGAACATTAATACGCCCTATGCCAGTATATGTTATGGAGTCGCCTTTCCAAAACTTATCAGAAATGCATGCTCGAGGACTCATACGTTATTTCCATAACGAATGTCAAGATAAAATAATTATTTATAGTACTGATAATGCTCTATATGAACATTTAGGAAACAAAAATCTGAAATTACATAATGGAGAAGGACAGTTTATCAAATTAAATAAATAGCGTATGAAGTATATAAATAAGACCCTTGAAGAATTGGCTGATACCGAGAAAAAGAACTCGGTACTTAGTCGTATTTATTTACTCCGAAAAAAGTCAAAAGTCCGCTATTGGTTTGTAGGGATCGGTATAGCATTGTTGGTATTCTTATTCCTACCTTGGACACAAAATATTAGAGGTCGTGGACGTGTTACAACATTGTTTCAAGAACAAAGGCCGCAAGAACTAAATAGTGTTTTACCGGGTAGAATTGTAAAATGGTATGTCAAAGAAGGAGACATCGTTGAAACCGGTGACACCATACTTGAGCTGAGCGAAGTAAAAGCAGAATATCTTGATCCTAATATACTAGATAGAACACGTGAGCAAATCGTTGCAAAAGAATCAACAGCAGATAATTATAGCTCAAAAGCTTCTGCCGCACAAAACCAAATTCAAGCGCTCGAAGAAACCAACAGACTAAAAGTTCGAGAGACGAACAATAAAATTAGACAGCAAAGGCTTAAAGTTAAGAGTGAACGTGCCGCTTGGGTAGCTTCACAAACAGACGCGAATATCGCGAAAGAACAGCTTGAACGAAACGAAGAATTATATAAACAAGGCCTTATCTCGTTAACAGATCTCGAAGCTAAGCAAAATAAATATCAAGCCACACTTGCAAAGCAAACGGAAGCCGAGATTAGGTATCAAAACGCAGGCCAAGACCTAGCTCGTCTTAAAATTGAACTGGTTCGTGTTCAACAAGAGTATGCAGAAAAAATTGCTAAAACTAAAAGTGATCGATTCCAATCATTATCTCAAATTGCTACTACGGAAGGTGAAATTGCTAAACTTAAAAATCAATACAACACCTACGATGAACGTCGTAAACTATATATCGTACGGGCTCCGCAAAGAGGACAAGTTACCGATGCTCGAGTTGCAGGTATAGGAGAAGTGATTAAGGATGGAGAGCATCTGGTAACTATCGTTCCAGAAAAAATTAAGTATACTGTTGAGATGTTCGTAAAACCCTTAGATGTCCCGCTGATTCAAAAAGGACAACGAGTCGCCTTCTTATTCGATGGCTTTCCTGCTATTGTATTTAGTGGTTGGCCAGGCGCTTCATATGGTATATTTGAAGGCAAGGTTTTAGTTGTAGAAAATAATACGAACGATAAAGGTTACTATCGTGTTTTAGTCGTAGAAGAAGAGAATTCTGATAAACCGTGGCCCGAAGAACTACGAATTGGTACAGGTGCAAAAGGAATTGCCTTATTAAATAACGTACCGATTTGGTACGAGCTTTGGCGAAATATAAATGGTTTTCCTCCTGACTACTATAATCATAAAAAGAAGATGGAAGATGAAAAGTAGCTTGGTCATATTATTCATATTGTTTGGCTATACTGGTTTGGTCGGTCAAAACCAAAGCACGTTAACCTTTAATGAGTATAAAGAAATACTCCAAATTCATCCAGTTGTACAACAAGCTAATTTATTGCTTGAAAACGCTCGACAAGAAGTACGGATCGCCCGAGCGCCCTTCGACCCAAGGGTTTCTTTTAATAGAAATCAAAAAACGTTTACAGGCAAAGATTATTACGACTATCGAGATTTTAATATCAGCATACCAACCTGGCTCGGTGTGGATGTTGAAGCAGGATACCAAAATAATGCAGGCCAGTTCACGAATGATGAATTAACATTGGGCAACTCATATTATGTAGGAGGTTCTGTTTCTCTTACCAAGGGCATTTATATGAATGAACGACGTGCGGCTTTGCAACAAGCACAGCTTCTACAAATGGGTAGCGAACAAGAACGAAAAAAAGTACTAAACGATTTATACTACGATGCCTATCAAGGATACTTTAAATGGTTAAAGGAATATATCAAGTTTAGAACATTTAGTGAAATCTATGATCTGAATGCGGATCGATACGGACTGGTAAAAAATACATGGCGTTTAGGTAACGCACCAGCTATTGATACAATCGAGGCTCGATCTCAATTACAGCAGTTTGAGCTTCTTCGAAATAAAAGTTATATCAATTGGCGGGAAGAAGGTATCAAACTTTCAAAACATATCTGGGATAGTACGTTATATACACAACTGGTGCAGGGTATATACATTCCTGATACGTTGGCACTAAATCAACTTCCTTTTACAGATAGTAGTCAGCAATACTGGTTAGCACAAACCATTACACATCCCGAATTACTTTTAAATGATCTAAAACAGGATATACTCAGAATTAAACAAAAGCTTAGCCTACAGGAGTTACTGCCCGATGTTGGTGTAAGTGCCTATGCCTTACAGGGGACCTTGGGTAATGTAGGGGCTGATCTTCCAAACAATAATCGGTTTGGCGTAAACCTTTCTGTTCCCTTACGTTTATCTAAAGGAAGAGGTGCCTATCAACTAACAAAAAACCAAATTCTGGGTACTCAGTTAAATCGTGACTTTAAACAACGTAAAATTGAAAACCGGGTTCTGTTTCAACTAAATGAAATTAGTATTACGCAGTCGCAGTTAGGTTTATATAATGACTACTTGAACAATATTAAAAGACTATATGATGCAGAGAATGTAAAATATAGACTGGGTAGTAGTACTATTTTCTTAATTAACAGTCGTGAAAATAAGTATCTCGATGCGAAGATAAAGCGGTTGGAAAACTCCATAAATTTACAACTATCTATCTTGACGCTTTACAAAGAACTTGTTCAGCTTGATAAACTGTAGATGGTTTAACCATAGTATATTTCTAATATCTATATTCGCTTTGCAGTGAATAAAATCAAACTCTATCGTATACTTGGAGGTATAGGCTTAGCAGGAATAGTCGTTGTTCTGTATTGCTGGTTTATGCCAGATATGAATTGGCAAGGTGTAAAGGTTCACTCTGGAGAAACACAACTTCTTAAGCTACCCGATAGTAGTACAGTCTATCTTGTCGGTCCTTCACAAATAGGTTACCCCAAAGTATTTGACAAAAAGGTACGTAGCGTAAAAATTAGTGGTGAAGTACATTTTAATATAAAGTTAGATCCAACAAGAACGTTCCTTGTTCAATCCGAAAAAGGTGGTGTGGAAACCTACGGTTCAAAATTTATCATCAATACTACGAAGAACAAAAACATTACAGTGTATTGTTTAGAACAGCAACTTCGTATGATAGCCCGAGGTAAAAAGAAGATTTTTGAAATCCCCTTAGATTCCTATGAATTTTGTAGTTTCAATAAAGGAGATGGTGATATCATGAAGGAAAAAGTAGATTCAACAACGATACATTATTTCACCAAATAATAGTAATCCCACGTGCAAATAGATAATCCTATAAAACTCTATCAAGATGAATTACTTCGGCATCAGACCGAAGCACAACGGATAAAGAAAACCTTAAGTCGGTTGAGCATTCTGCGTTTGGCCATTTTTGTTTTCATGTGCCTTGGTATCTATTGGGCTCTTCCTATTTATAGAGCAGCTTTTTTTATTGGTATAGGTAGTATTGCACTCTTCCTGTTTTTGTTAAGAAAACATATTGATTTAAAAGATCAAAAAAAGCTCTCAGAAGCATTATCTCAAATCAATGAAACGGAACTGAAAATTTTGTCGGGTGACTTTTTTGACCAACCTAGTGGAGAAGCATTCCAAGATCCGAAGCATTTCTATAGTCAAGATATTGATCTATTCGGTCGTGGTTCTTTATACCAATATATAAATAGGACTGAAACCCATGAAGGTGCACACGCATTAGCAAATTGTCTGACTGCTAATACTATTGAACAAATAATAACACGTCAAGAAGCAATTAAAGAACTGAGCAAAATGCCAAAATGGCGTCAACTTTTTGCTGGTCAGGCACGTTTAATTCAAGTGGAAAGTTCAGCAGTAGAAATAGTGGGATGGCTAAAAAAGTATACATCCTTTATCCCAAAAAGTATGAAGAGGCTCCCCACGACTTTTGGTATCATTACTCTAGGGATTTTCATTCTGTTTGCATTTAATATTATACCAGAAATTGGTCTTCTTATTTGGCTTGGGATCGGTTTGGGATTAACAGGTCGCTTTACAAAAAAAACGAATGAATTATCAAAAAAAATAGATCAAGTAAAAGATACATTTAAGCAATACGGTTCGCTACTTGATCAAATTGAATTACAAAATTTTTCATCCGAATTGCTTCAGGAGAAAAAGGAGCAAATCAAATCTGAAGAAAAGGAAGCATCAAAAATATTCAAAGAATTTTCTAAACTCATTGAGGCGTTTGATAATAGAAAAAACATTCTGTCTGCCGTAATCTCTAATGGATTTATGTTATGGGATATTAAGTACACTTACAGGATTGAACAATGGATTGAACAGTATAAGGATAAAATAAACGATTGGCTAGAAGTGGTGTCATTCTTTGACGCCTATAACTCATTGGGCAACTATGCATTCAATAAACCCAATTATGTTTACCCAACAATTACCAAAACAAATGAGGCCATTCATACTAGAAGTCTAGGACATCCGCTTCTACTTAGTAAAGAACGTGTTGATAATGACTTGAAAATAGATAAGCAGCAGTTCTTTATTGTAACAGGTGCGAACATGGCCGGGAAAAGTACCTTTCTAAGAACAGTTTCCTTGCATATCGTCATGGCCAATGTAGGCCTCCCTGTTTGCGCTGAGGAAAGTAAATATACCCCAATAAAACTCATAACCAGTATGCGTACTGTTGACTCATTAGCTGATGACAGTTCGTATTTTTTTGCGGAGTTGACCCGATTAAAGTTTATCATTGATGAAATCAAACAAGAACCTTACTTTATTATTTTAGATGAAATATTAAAGGGAACGAATAGTACGGATAAAGCAATCGGCTCTAAAAAATTTGTTGAAAATCTTGTTGCATCAAAAGCCACTGGTATTATTGCCACACACGACTTAAGCTTATGCGAAATTGAAAAGGAATTAGAAGAGGTACGAAATTATTATTTTGATGCAGAGATTATCAACGATGAACTATTTTTCGACTATACCTTTAAAAAAGGTATTTGTAAAAATATGAATGCATCGTTCCTATTAAAGAAGATGGAAATTGTTTAAAGTAAGATTTCTAACTTGATCCTATAACTTTTATTAATTTAGTTTTTGTTCTCATGTTAGACATTCAGCAAATAGAATTTCACAATTCTACCGTACCTAAATCACATTTTGATTTGTTGCGACTAGAAGAGCTTATGCAACGAGAACTCGATACACCTATTACAAACGTTCACAAGGTCAACTTCTACCAAATCTTTTTCATAACAGAGCACTCCGGAAAACACCGTATTGATTTTACAGATTACACCTATAAGAAAGGAGATGTGCTCACAGTACGCAAAGACCAAATTCACAAATTCTATAAAAGTAATGCTAAGGGTTTTTTGATGCTCTTTACCGAAGATTTCATTATTAGTTATCTTGAAGAACTAGAAGCCCTAAAAACCCTTCAGTTGTTTAATGAGTTAATTAGCCATCCCAAGCTTACACTCAAAAAGAAGGAGTTTGAAGAACTGTTACTTACTATTAAAAAAATTGAGTTTGAGTACTTTAAGGTTACGGACGAATACTCAATGGGTATTATCAGAAGCCTGTTGCATGTTTTAATGACCATACTTTACAGAGCTAAAGCCAAACAAGAAAAAATTCCTTCGAACAAAAAATACCTTTCTCAATTTATAGATTTTCAGAATCTGGTCGAACAAAAATGCTTTGAGACAAAAAAGGTTCAAGATTATGCCCATGCGCTTGGTTGTAGTTCGAAAACACTAAATAATATTGCGCACAGTATTGTTCACAAATCGGCTAAGGCCTTTATAGACGATATCGTTATTAAACAAATAAAACGTCATCTATTGAATTCGTCTTTATCAATAAAAGAAATTGCCTATATGGCTGGTTTTGAGGAACCCACCAATTTGTATAAATACTTCAAGAAATCTACGGGTACCACTCCCGAACTTTTTCGACAGGCAAACTAGGAGTACTTTCCGATTTTTACAGTCATTAGACTGATTCCTACCTTTCCTAGGTTTCGGACCTATTTAACTTTGCAACAGATTTAAACAAACAAAATGAAATCATCTACATTTTTTTTTGTACTGGTAAGCTCAATAATGCTTACTGCGTGCAGCAATTCAGAAAAGGATTTAACATCAGAAACTAAAAACAAAACGAACATGAAAAAATCAAATAAACAAAAAGTTGTAGCCTTATTAAACAGTTTTAATACGGGAGATCAAGAACCTATTTCCTACATTAATCCCCAAAAGTACATTCAACACAATTTGGCTGTTGCGGATGGTTTAGAGGGATTTGGTGCAGTCATGCAAGATGCCCCTGAAGGAGGTTTTAAGGCAAACGTTATACGAGCTTTTGAAGATGGTGATTATGTATTTACTCATACTGAGTATGATTTCTTCGGACCGAAAGCTGCTTTTGATGTTTTTCGTTTTGAGAATGGAAAAATAGTAGAACACTGGGATAATCTATCCGAAGTCACAGCTCCAAATCCAAGTGGAAGAACTCAGTTTGATGGAGAAACTGAAATCATAGATACAGATAAAACCGACACAAATAAAAAAATTGTTCAAACATTCCTTGACGAGGTATTACTCCAAGGTAAAATGGATAATTTGACAACTCTGGTGAGTCCTGAAAAATATATTCAACATAACTCAGTGGTTGCTGATGGTTTAAACGGATTAGGTGCCGCTTTAAAATACTTTGCCGATAATGATATGATTATGAAGTATAACAAAGTACATAAAGTTTTAGGAGAAGGTAATTTCGTCTTGACTATGAGCGAAGGCCAGTTTGGGAAAACTCCTGGTGAACACGTTGCTTATTACGATTTGTTTCGTTTAGAGCACGGTCAAATCGTAGAACACTGGGATGTAATTCAACCTATACCAGTCGAATCCGAGTGGAAAAATGGCAACGGTAAGTTTTAATTAACTGTAAAGCATTTTTAAAAAGTTGTGCAAATGAGCTTGCACAACTTTTTTTCATTGACCCCTTTACTCTGAAGGGTTTCGGATCCTTAGTAAGTTAATTATTTGCATTTTAGTTTATTTTTTTATACTTTTTGAGCAATCAACTCATTATGAAATACTTTTTATTAATAATCGTACAACTTACTTTTTTTCAAATTGCTAATAGTCAAACATATGATTGGGGCTTTGCTCTAGGCAGTGTTGAAGAAGATTTTGGTCAGCATGTGACCCGAGATGCAAACAATAATACGTATATAACCGGTTACTACAGGGACACGGTAGATTTCGATCCAAGTTCAGCTGTTTCAAACTTAATTGACCCGGCCAGTATAGCCAGACCATCGGTATATATAGCAAAATATGATGCTCAGGGCAATCACCTCTGGTCAAAAGGTATCTCACCTAGTGCGGTATTTCAAGATTTATATGTAAACGATATCGTACTCGATACCAATGGAAATGTTTATATCTGTGGTCGTTTTGAAGGCACTGTGGACTTTGACCCTAGTACTGCAGTAGCATCTCTTACACCTTCTGCGGGCTTTTCATCATATATTCTTAAACTCGACAATGCTGGCAACTATGTTGATGTACATACATTCACTGGAGCATCCGAAACTTTTGGTATGGCCTACCGAAGTGGTGGTTTACTGCTTACAGGTATGTTTACGGGCCAATGCGACTTTGATCCTGGCTCTGGAGTTGACACTATAACTGCTGGTGCAGGTGGAACAGATGCCTTCATGGTACGAGTGGATACTGGCTTCTCTCATTCATGGGCTAAAAGTTTCGTAGGCACTTATTCCAAAATTGAAAAAGCACTATACGACAACGCTGGTAATATTATATTGGCTGGGGTTTTTCGAGCTACTGTAGATTTTGACCCCAGTGCAAGTTCTAATACAATTACTGGAATCAATGCAGGTTTAGATAATCTCTTTTTATGTAAGCTAACCTCTTCGGGTGGCTTTAGTTGGGTAAACCAGTTTGGTGTGCTAGGAAATAATGTCTTCGTCGGAGATATTACTGTTGATGCCATGGACCAAATATATTTTACAGGTGCTTTCTTAGACTCCATAGATATAGATCCAGGAACAGCTGTAAGTAATCTTTATGCAGTAGGCGGCTCCGACGTTTTTGTAAGTCAATTTACCAGTGCAGGTGCCTTAATGGGTGCTAAAACGATTAGCGGAAGTTTTGATGTTCTGAGTCATGGAATTGCACTGGACGATAGCAGTAATATTTATATTGTTGGTGGTGGTAAAGGCACTATTGACTTTGATCCAAGCAGTACAACCAATACGTTTACCAGTACAAATACATCTAACAATATGAGTTATATCTGTAAATGGGATAATAGCCTGAACTATATATGGACATCAGTTATAAAATCTAGTTCGGGAAGCAACGCCAATGATGTGGCGGTGGATGATAGTGCTAATGTTTATGTCACAGGGAATTTCTACAACATCGTTACCACAGAGGGGTTTACTGGTACACAACCAACTATATCTCCATCCGGACAGGCAAGTGAAATTTATTTAATAAAAATTCGGCAACCCAAGGCTACTTCAACAATAGATATTTTCAATGAACAGGATCTAAGCGTTTATCCAAATCCTAATACTGGAATGTTTCAAGTTGAGGTTTCAGAATTCGTAGAACCCCTTCAGTTTAATATATATAACAATCTAGGACAACAAGTGCAGAGAGGTCAATTGCGTAAGGGTCAAAACAATATCTATCTTTCTCAGCCAACGGGTACTTATCATTTAAATATATGGAATAAACAGGGGCACTTTAGTAAAGCAATTTCAATTCACTAATGAATTCTTATATTTAAGATTCAATATATTACAATGACTACAATAAATATCTACCTGACCTTTGACGGAAATTGCAAAGAAGCTTTTGACTTTTATAAATCTGTCTTTGGCGGGGAGTATCCCTATGTAGGAACATTTGGTGAAATGCCCCCTCAAGAAGATATGCCTCCTATTCCTGATGATATGAAGGATCGCATTATGCATATTTCTTTACCCATAAGTAATGAGACTGTTTTAATGGGTAGCGACACTGGTGGTGAATGGGGACCTACCTTTGAACAAGGTAATAACTTCAGTATCTCTATCAATACAGACACAACGGAAGAAGCAGATCGTATTTTTAACGCTTTAGCCGAAGGTGGAACAATAAACATGCCTTTAAATAAAACATTTTGGGAAGCTTATTTTGGAATGTTAACCGATCGATTCGGAATTAATTGGATGATGAATTGCAATTTGGAAGGGCATAAAAATGGTTAACCTATGCTCTTAATATTTGGCTTTGGATAAATTGCTCAAAATAGTAAGATAATCGTTCTATTCTAAAGGTGGGGTTTCCCTAAAGTTCAGGAGGGTTTAAAGCGCATTGCTAAAATTGTTCATCCTCATCTGAAAAATAGGGAACCTGTTAAATACTTCTATATATTGCTTAGGGCAAGACTGTATCCACCGTCACATTTGTCGATAAAACACTGTTTGGTGTAATACGCAATTGCACGTTTGAACTTATAACATCTCCAGCTGATGGATATTTATTATTGTCTTTATCCGAAAACGCCATGATGTAGTATGTATCAGGATGGAGGTAGGTCGTGGTGAAAGATGTTTCCGTAGCATCAATATCCATAAGCCGCATGAGCTTAGTATCTAAGTTGAAAGCATTTACTAAGCCCGACTCTATAATAGGTTCCTTAGAGATATAAAGCACTAAGGGATCATTTTGGACAGAAACATCACGTGTAAAGTTTACGGTCAAATCACTTATATGTCCGTGCATACTCTTTGGGAAAGGGTCTAGACCTTCATCCAAAAACAAAGCAGAACCTGGGTCTACTAAACTGGTCATTTTACCGTTTAGATTTACCTCTACAACTTCTTGAGGATACTGAAATAACTGTTTTGCTGCATCATCAAAAGCTGGGTTAACATTCGTCCCTCTAAAGCCCATATGATGAATAGGATCATCTAACATTCCGCTATTGTCTTTATAAGCATCAAAGAACATCGAATCGCTTGTAAACTCAAAAGTCATGTAACTCCTTTTCACACCACCAATGGCATCCACAAAGCGATAGAACGTGCTATTTGATTTTTTTTCTATCTTATCTAAGGTAAAATAAGTAGCTCTGTACTGAGAACCAAGCCAACCTCCATTTCTTCCCATAAGTTGCTTCTTCCCATTATAGTCAGCGATAAAGAATGCATTAATGATATTTTGGTTCGTTGCCCCTTCATAGATAGAATGTACATGAGATGCTGATATCGGACGAAAATCAAACGTAAACCAGGGGTAATTACCATACACTGTTTTATTTGTCCCAATCCAATGACCTGAAATCTTGCTAAGAAAATCAAACCCTTCAATAGTAGGGTTTTTGGGTTCTGGTGTCGTTTTCTTTTTGCAAGAAGTGAAACTCATTACTGAGATAAAAAAAATGAATACGATGTTTTTCATGTTTTATTGTTTTAGAATACAAAGGTCATGTGTAATTCAAAACGCTTATTTGATCTACATCAAAAAATGCTTAGGACAACATCCACTGTTGAATAATTTGCTGAAATCTTCTTATAGTACTTTCTCCATCTTTGGCGGTATACTCAATATTGAATAATGGATTACTTAAAGATTTTTGTTGCTGTTCGCAAGCGTAAATATCTTCTTCCATAAAATCATTCCATTCCATTGGGTCTTCGGAATTTTCGTTGGGTTCTGTTCCATATTTTGTTTTATAGCCCATTATCTCGGCCCAACTAGCATAAGACATATTGCTTTGTGTCTCGTACTCCGTATCCGTCATGGGCTCAAGTTTAGATCGCACGATAACCTTCGTTTGATCAGGAGCGATTGGAATGATGTGGAACGTACTCCAACTACTTTCACTCTCGGAAAGTCCCATATTGGGAAAAAACCATGGAACATATGCACCAATGTACTTGTCCGTCATTTCTTTAATACGCTTAGTAGGTATGAGCTTGTCTAAATTATCCCGATAACGTTTTGTCAATGGTTCCCAAAACATATAATGATCCCCCACGAATCCGAATTCTGCTTTTTTGTGATCATACATATTCAAACTGTTAGAGTGCAGATGAGATAAGTGATATACATCTATATAGTTCTCAGCTACAATCTTCCAATTTGCTTGTATAACTTTTTCATATCGAGTGTCGGGATATTCAATTAAGCGATCTGGTTTATGAGGACCTAGTCGTTCTTCACATCCAGCAAACCATTCTTCGATCGGTTGAGCATCCGATTTAGGATGTACCCATAACATACCTCGCCAATTTGCTACCGACGCCTTGTGCAGACAAATTTTATCAATTTCTAAATCTGGAAATTCCGTTTTCTTTTCTGGCACACTTATCAATTGGCCACTTAAATTATAGGTCCAGTCATGATAAGGACAGGTTAGTGCTTTTTGTCTTTTACCTACCGCCCTCAGCAATTGTGTTCCTCTGTGACGGCATAAGTTATGAAACGCTCTTCGTGTTCCATCGTGGCCCATTACGATGACAATATTCTGATGACCACATTGTACAGTTACATAATCTCCAGCTTCCTGTAGGTCTTCGGTTAGTCCGGCAAACTGCCAAGTATTGCCAAAAATAATTTTCTGTTCCCGATCAAACCATTCCTGAGAAGTGTAAGCCTCAACGGGCAGAATTGGCATTTTTCCTTTAATGTGTTGCATATTCAAACAATTAAAAAACAGAAGAGAATGAATAGATCGCCAAGCCGATCCAACTTACTATAATAATCCAATATAGCACTGGGTTTGCCTTCTTTGATATTGGTTCTATGAAATACGTATGCTCATTTCGGATATCTGGAATCACCCAAAACAAAAAAAGTATGCCCCAAATCCATTGCCAGTCAAAAAACAAGGCAATATATAAAAGCACAAGTGCTATAATTGTTCTCGGTTTTATCTCTTTCATAATACAAAGTTCTTTATAAAACGATTTGCCCATTTTGATCTAGATCAAATTATTTCTTTCCCCTAATTCTGCTTAAGGTTTCCTGAGAAATCCCCAGATAGGAGGCTATTTGCCCTAGCTTTGCCCTTAACTCTATTTCAGGAATATATTGTAACAGACGTTGATACCGTTCTTCGGCGCTTAAAAACATATAACCTTTCGAATATTGATCAATAAAGGTTAATTGTTCTTCGGCCAACTTTCTAGCAAAGGTCTCAAAGGAAGAATTGTTATTGATCAGGTCTTGATAATCTTTGTAGGATATTGTATACAGAATGGATGGTTCCAGCGCATCTATTCCTTCAAAACTTCTTTGCTGATTATAAAAGCTATACCAGGACGTAACGAAATGACCCGCGGTATAAAACCATGTTGTCACTTCTTTGTCATCATGCATATAATAAGTCCGAATCAACCCTTCTTTTAAAAAATAAATCGTCTGACAATATTGTTCCTGCAACAAGAGTTTATCACCATCCTTAACAGAAATCAGTTTGGCACGTTCTTCTAATTGTTGATGCAACAATTCATCAACCTCTATCCATTGCTCAAATGCTTTAATCAACACGTTCATCCAATAGTTTTAGTGTATAAAACTAAAAAAAATTAATTGATCAATTAAATGAGGTTCTAACAAAGAGAAAATAATATGATGGCAACTCATTGAACGTAAGGAAAAAAATAATCTATCCCAATCCAAAAGGTGTTGATCTGAAGTATAGCCACTACGAAAGAAGCAATGGTCTTAAATCCGATATTGTGAGTCTGGGATGCTCCTTTGAATGGTAATTAAACCATCTTCAAATTCTTACGACTTACCCACTCACTCAATCCAAAGGTGAGTAAAATAATGGTAATAGAACTTGCTGGCATGAGAACAGCAGCAATTAGCGGACTTAAATTCCCTTGAACGGCAAAAAATAGTCCAGTAAGGTTATAAGCCAGACTCAACCCAAAAGTTAGATAAATGATCGATTTAATCTTTTTGGATACCTGTAGTACTTTTCCCAGTTTAGATACTGATGAGGCATCTAGTAGTGCATCGCCACCAGGAAAAAAGCTATTACTTTCTTCGCAAATAATAAGGCCACAATCACTTTCTTGTAAAGCCCCATTGTCATTGAGACCATCGCCTACCATGAGCGTGTTTTTACCTTGTGCCTTTAATTGGTGGATATACGCTCGTTTATCATCTGGTTTTTGATTAAAGTTTAGCTGTACATTAGGCCCTAACATATTTCTCAGGTTGGTATACTCTGCATCATTATCTCCGCTAAGTACAGACAATTCGTATTCTGTAGAAAGTTGCTTAAGTGTTTCAAGAACATTTTTTCTATAGTAATTTTTAAAGCTAAAAATTCCTACCAGCTCCATATCGATCATAACATATACTTCCGCCAGTTTCTTTTTATCAGATCCAGATTCAACCTGTTTATATACGAACTCTTCAGATCCTAGACGTAAATAATGATGATCATTATGTGCTTCAAGGCCACCTCCCGAAATTTCTTTTACAGCGATCTCGTCATAGATCAACGGTTCATCTAAGTATTGCGCTATAGCACGGCTATAAGGGTGCTTACTATAACTTACTGCACTATAGATAAGCATACGCTCATCATCAGTAAGCGTTTTTCCTTTATAAAAAGTATGAAAATTTTTAGCTTCTGTAAGCGTGCCTGTTTTATCAAAGATGATATGATCGGTATGCGAAAGTTGATCAAGTACATCTTCGTTTTTTACGTATAAACCAATCTTGCTAAGATTCCGTAAGATATTCCCCTTTGTAAAAGTTTCACTCAGAAGTAAGGCACAAGGGCAGGAAATAATTAATACCGCCGTTGCCGCCCAGAGCGCTTTACTTGGGTCAATAAACAGCCAAACCGTAGCAGTAATAACAGCAATCAATAAAATTCCCCAAGTAAAATAATGACTGACCCAATCCGTATGCTTTACGGTTTTCTTTTCCGTTTTTTCGTTGTTAGATTTATTCCACAAATGTGTTAGGTAAGATTGCGAGGCTTCTTTTAGTGCGTATACAACAATCTTATTATTCAACACACGCCCTCCAGCGTATACAATATCACTTGTTTCTTTTGTACTTGGTGTGCTTTCACCTGTCACAAAGCTATAGTCTATGTCTGCTTTACTTTTCACCACAATCCCGTCTATAGGAATAATGTCATTGGGATATACTATAATCTCATCAGCAAACTTTATATCCTCTAGCTTTATTGTACTTGTGGTTTGATCCTTGTTGATTTTTGTAACGGCTATTGGGAAGTAGGATGTAAAGTCTCGTTCGTAATTTATCAAACGGTATGTTCGTTGCTGTAATACTCTTCCTAAAAGCATAAAGAAGATTAAACCAGTTAGGCTATCAAAGTAACCCGATTGACCCAGTATCATTACATCATATATCGAGCGAGTAAACGTTATAGCAATAGCTAATGCAACTGGTGCATCTGTATTCAATATCTTGTGCTTGATCCCTTTCCAAGATGACAGAAAAAAGATATGACTGGAATAAAAAACAGCAGGAAGACAAAGGACCAAGTTGGCCCATCTAAAAAATACACTCAGCGATGGGCTAAACAATTGACCACCAGAAATATACTCTGGAAGACTGAGCATCATAATAGCTACAAAACTGGCTCCTGCAACTCCGAGGTACTTTATGTTTTGTGATGTATAATTTTTTTTAACTTGATTTCCGTCTCCAATGGTCCCTTTATTCAATTGAGGTTCATAACCAATTTTGCTAAGTAGGGTTACGAGACCTTTTAAAGAAATCTCTTCTTGTTTAAATACTACGAACACCTCTTTTTGAACAAAATCAACCTCAGCTGCTTGAATACCATCATGTAATTGCGGTAAGTTTTCCAACAACCATAAACAAGAAGCACAATGAATTTGAGGAAGATAGAACTTTATATGTGTTTGAGATGCATCCTTAAATTGGATCATTTTTTGGATGACCTCATCATCATCAAGGAAAGCGTATTTATCGTAATCAAATTCTTGATTCTGCTTCGTCCCTGGTTTCTCCTCCAAATCGTAGTAGGCGCAGAGGTTACCTTGTTTAAGAATATCATATACGGCGGCACAACCTGAACAACAAAACGCTTTTTCATCTTTATGCACAGAACCCAAACGACATGAATCACCACAGTGGTAACATGTTTCTTTTTCTGATATAGATTTAGTTCGGTTCATCTGCACTTATTTCATAAATCCGTCTTTCCTTTTCAATTAAAAGACCGCTTAGTTTATATTCAATTTCTATATAGTCAGATAATAATCCTAATACATTCTGTCTATTACCAGAACCGTTATTTGTAAAGAGTAGAGAGTGCAGATGGGTAATTAAATCACTAATGGTCTTCTGTTTTTTTACAATATAATCTTTAGGGAAGTTTAGGGCCTCCAACATATCATCGGTCATTTGCCAATAATGTTTTTCAGCCCTCCAAAGCGTATTGACCTCATTGATTAATTTCTCTAAGAACAACTGCGGAACTCTGGCTTTTTCATCCATAACCATCATACTACCATGTAAAGACCTTAACTCCTCTAGGCGTTGAGGATAATACTCGTTTACTAAGCGCTTAAAATAAGCTGCATTATCATAGTTCTTGCTATGTTCTTTGTGATGTAGCACTCCAAATACAAGATTAGAAACATCTTAAATGGTAGTCTATGAAGATTGTCAATTTGAAAATTGATATTTATCAAGTTTGGATCGTGGAGATGGTTGAAAGCTTACTTAAATTTTCTTCTTAAAGAAATTAATCATACATATTAGCGTATCGAGCAAGGGCAGGTAAATCAGAAAGTAAGATCTTCTTACCTTCTAACTTAACTAAACCATTATCTTTAAACTCCTTTAAGAATCGTACCAATGTTTCTGTAGCAGTGCCAACTAAATTAGAAAGCTCTTCTCTTGAGAGAGCCACATTTAACGTTTGACCATCATTTGCTAAACCGTAGGTCTCCTTTAAGAATAGAAGTGCTTCTGCTGTTCGTTCACGAACAGGTTTCTGTGCCATATGTGTAATGGTGCTTTCTGCACGGCGTAGATCTTCTGAAAGTAAGCGCATCATATCCATGCTCAGCTCTCCATCTTTTCTTACAATGCTTAAAAAAAGCTCTTTAGGAACAAAGCATAAATTGCTATCCTCTATAGCGGTTGCAGAGGCAGAATACCGCTCACCACTCAAAATAGCACGATAGCCTAATACATCTCCAGGGGCCGCCATTCGAACAATATGCTCTTTGCCCATATCACCATTCTTGCTTAGTTTAATTTTTCCAGCATTAATACAATACAAGCCATAAGCATGTGACCCTTCTTTAAAGATCGTTTCACCTTTTTTAAATTGTGAACATACTTTTTCAAGCTCTAATTCCTCAGAGTAGTCGCTACTCGTTTTGCAAATCACAGATTTGAAGCGGTTAGAGCAATGCTTACAATCAATATGTTCGAAGTCTGCCATGAATCAACGCAAATTTATTTACTTTACAACATACTCGGTGCTTGATTTAGAAAAAATATTAGAAAAACAATGGGGCTTCAAAAGCTTCCGACCGCTGCAAAAAGAAATTATACAGAGCCTTCTAGGAGGAAGGGATACATTGGCCATTCTTCCAACAGGAAGTGGTAAATCGTTGTGTTTTCAACTACCAGGTCTTATTAGCAAAGGAGTTTGTCTGGTTATTTCGCCTTTAATCGCCCTAATGAAAGACCAAGTCAGACAGCTAAAGGCTAAGAATATTCCGGCTGCCGCACTTTATGGAAGTCTAGATCATACAGAAAGTGCTTTCGTGTACCAACAGGCATTAGACGAACAAATCAAACTCCTTTATGTATCACCCGAGCGATTACAAAGTACACGGTTTCAAAGATTTCTTACCAATGCCCGTATTTCTTTTATCGCTATTGATGAAGCCCATTGTATTGCTCAATGGGGACATGATTTTCGCCCAGCCTACCTAAATATCAAAGAAATAAAACACTATATAGGTCGTAAGCCTATTCTGGCTCTCACAGCTACGGCAACGCCCAATGTTGAACAAGAAATTACCGAGCGTTTAGCCCTTAATGAAGCAAGGGTATTCAGAGCATCTTATATCCGAAAAGAACTAGCCCTTAAAGCTCTTGAAGTAGTAAATAAAGAAAGTCAGTTGATCTCTATCTTGAAAAAAACAAGTGGAAGTGCTATTGTATATTGTAGAAGTAGACGGGCTTGTAAAGAACTCTCCATGCTAATAAATCAAGAAGGCATTCGCAGTTCGTTCTATCATGCAGGTTTATCTAAGGAAGAAAGAGACTCAGCACAAAATACATGGCTAAATAACACATCAAAGGTTATTGTTAGTACGAATGCCTTTGGAATGGGCATTGATAAGCCCGATGTACGATTAGTCGTGCATTATGATTTACCGGAGAGTTTGGAATCCTATTATCAAGAAGTAGGTCGTGCCGGTAGAGATGGTGCGGATGCCGAAGGAGTTATATTATACAACGCTAAAAGTATCGATCGTCAAAATGAGCAAATAGCATTAAAGTTTCCGAGTGAAACAAAACTAAGAGCACTTTATATAGACATCTGTAACTATCTTAAAATTCCAGTGGGTGCTGGGAAAAACGAATTTTTCGATTTTGAGTTGCTTGCCTTCGTAAAACTGAAGAACTATAATATGACCACCGCTTTACATGGCATGCAGTTATTAGCAAAGCAAAACATCTGGTACCTAAGCGATTCAGTCTATATTCCTACTCGTGTACAAGTGATGGCTTCTCGTGAGGAATTGCATCATCTTGCGGAACATTACCAACGTCAAGATGTATTGATGAAACAACTCTTAAGGATGTACAACGGTATTTGGCAATACCCCATTCCAATAAATGAATATGACATTGCATCTAGCATTAAAAGATCAGTTGAAGAAGTAAAAGTTGATCTCGAGTTTCTTTATGCACGATCCTATATTAAGATGATTGCTAAAAAAGATCGGCCACAGCTTTACCTAATAGATAATCGCTATCCAGCAGAGCAAATTGTTCTTAATTATCAAGAGGTCGAATGGCATTTGCAAAGGGAACAAGAGCGATTGAGAGCAATGCAAAAATTCTTATTAAATAAAGATCAGTGTCGCATGCTCCTTTTGGCTGCCTATTTCAGTGCAGAAGATTCAAAGGAACAGGAAGTATGTGGCGTTTGTGATATTGATCTGTCCAGTGCTGTTAAAATAAACATTGATAATCTGAAAATTAGATTAGACCAAGCATTGAGCAACAGAAACTGCATTCCGTTGGAAGAACTTACAGGTGATCTACAGGTTGAAGAACGAACGCAAATATTAAAACTTATTCGTCAGATGGTAAGTGAAGGTCTTTATAAAATAAATACTATGGGTGAAGTCTGTATTGGCTAATGCTATCATCTTTTCGAATTACATTTGTCTACTCATGCAACACGAGGCCATATCCGTATTCGATATATTTAAAATTGGAATTGGACCTAGCTCCTCTCATACGCTAGGCCCATGGAAGGCTGCTTTGCAATGCATTGAAGAATTGAACGCTTGCCATCAGCTATCCCAGGTACAAAAAATACAAGTGCTATTATATGGGTCTTTGGCCAAAACAGGTGTTGGTCATGGAACTGATTTAGCTGTTCAGTTAGGTTTATGTGGTTTTCAGGCAGAAACTTTTCCGCCTGATGCTATTCAAAAAACGCTTGATTCAATTCAAGCAAAAAAGGAAATTGAGTTTGCACAATCTCATAGAATCGCATTTGTACCCAATGATGATATTATCTTTTTGAAGGAAGAATCGCTCCCGTACCATCCCAATGCGCTCACATTCCTAATTAGTTTAAAAGATGGCAACAATTTATCCAAGACCTTTTATTCTGTCGGAGGTGGCTTTGTCACGAAGGATAATGAAGACAACCCTATGACCACGGAGATTGATCTTCCTTTTGAGATTTCAACAGCGAAACAATTAGAGACTCATTGTATCAGAACAGGTTTGAGCATATCGGAAATTGTGATGGAAAATGAAAGTGAGTGGCGCGGGGAGGAAGAAACGAAGAAAGGATTGCTTGACATCTGGCAAGTTATGCAAGATTGTATCTACAGGGGCTGTCAACAGACGGGTGTATTGCCAGGTGGGCTAAATGTAAGAAGACGGGCACATGCTTTGTCTAAAAAATTATTACGAGGACAAGAATACTCGAACTACGAAGAGTGGGTACATGATATTCAGAATAGCCCTGATGCAACTGGACAAAACTTTCGCTATACTTTAGATTGGGTTAGTTGTTTTGCATTAGCTGTAAACGAAGAGAATGCTAGTTTTAGTCGTGTTGTAACAGCTCCTACAAATGGCGCCGCTGGTGTCATTCCCGCTGTCTTACATTACTATCTTACCTTTTTTAAAGTACATAGAGAAAAAGCCATCTTACAATTCTTACTAACCGCTGGTGAGATTGGCAGCATTTTTAAAAAACGTGCCACGATTTCAGCAGCCATGGGAGGATGTCAAGCAGAAATTGGCGTAAGCAGTGCAATGGCTGCAGCTGCTTTGTGTGAATGCCTTGGTGGTACGGTCAAACAGGCCTTATCAGCAGCAGAGATTGCTATGGAACATCATTTAGGAATGACCTGTGACCCTATAGGTGGCTTGGTGCAAATCCCTTGTATTGAACGAAATACAATGGGTGCCATAAAGGCCATTACAGCCGCACAGCTTGCTCTTCAAAGCAACCCTTATGACGCCAAAGTAAGCTTAGATAAGGTTGTAAAAACCATGTTAGACACTGCGCTTGATATGAATCATAAATACAAAGAAACTAGTGATGGCGGATTAGCTACCAATATTCCATTGAGCTTACCTGAGTGCTAGAACTATTTATTCTCTTTCTTTTCTTTATAACTTTGAACTATGAGCAGAAACATTACTTTCCTTTTTCTTTTAACTATTTGTATCTCTTGTAATTCGAATACTGAGTTAACAAAGGACTTTTCTTTTTTAGAGGGTAGTTGGAAAATGGTTTTGGATGATTCCACCTATATTCTAGAATCTTGGGAAAAAGTGAATGACCAACATTATACAGCTTTGAACTATGTTGTGAGCGATACGGGAATGCAATTGAGTGAAGAAATAGAAATAGACATTACCGACAGCGGTACATTTTACAAACCAACTATTGAAGGGTTAAATGGTGGTGTTGCTTTTTCCTATAGGTTTGTTTCTCAGGAAAATGAAAAGTATGTTTTTGAAAATGAAGCTTATGATTTCCCTAGAAGAATATGGTATAAAACCATTACTGCTCGGCAAATGGAAGCTGGAATAGAAAGTGAAACAGGAGATAGAAAACAAAACTTTGTTTTTGAAAAAGTAGAACAATAAGTATGCAAAAAAAAACAATGGCCGAACTTGATCGACTAAGTGTAGAAGAGTTCAAACATCAAGAAAAAACTAAAGCAATTGTCGTGCTCGATAACGTTCGATCTATGCATAATGTTGGAAGTGTTTTTAGAACTTCTGATGCCTTTTTGATTGAAGAAATAATCTTGTGTGGAGTGTCACCCTGTCCTCCTCACCGCGATATTCACAAGAGTGCTTTGGGTGCAACAGATAGTGTAAGCTGGCATTACGAAAAAAAGACAACGGATGCAATTCTTAGCTTAAAAAAACAAGCTTACAAAATAGTAGCGATCGAACAAGTACATGATAGCATCTCTTTATCTGACTTTTCTAAGAAGGACGATGAAAAAATTGTTTTTGTCTTCGGCAATGAAGTCCAAGGTGTGAGTAATGAAGTGCTTGATCTATGCGATGCCTGTGTTGAAATACCACAATATGGTAGTAAACATTCCTTTAATATTAGTGTGAGTGTTGGTATCGTTTTGTGGGAAGTTCTAAGTTGATCATCATAGCAATGTCAATTTATTTTGATCTTGTCTACAATTGATAGTATTTCTTCGACGTTTAAGTAACTTTAAAGGAAAACTAAACAATTATGAAAAAGCTGATCATCCTATCCGTTATCTGTTTCTATGCATTGAACATCCATGCTCAGTGGCTTTCTAAAAATCCAACTAATATTACTCCGAATTCTAATTTGGCATCTGTTTATTTTACCGGCCCAAATACAGGTTATGTTGTAGGCAGTAATGGTGGTGTTGGCCTTCTACTTAAAACAACGGATGGCGGTGACACTTGGAGCAACCATTCGATTGCGGCGAACTATAGTTTTACCAGTGTTTATTTTACACACCCTGATACAGGCTACGTAGCTGGAGCTATAGATTCTTGTATTGTACTAAAAACAACAGATGCTGGAGTAACATGGAATCCTCTTCCTGTTCCTAAAAACACTTTTTCATTTTATAATATTCATTTCACCGATGCCATGACAGGATTTGTAAGTGGTATTCATGGTACCATCTATAAAACAACAGATGCCGGTGCTACTTGGACTGGTGTATTCGGTTCAAGTTGGGGCTTGGGCTCGGTACATGGTATGTCCTTTGTGAATGATAGTACTGGTTATGTTTTTGGTGATCATGCATACGGTGGAATTAAGAAGACCAGTAATACAGGTGGAAACTGGACTGTACAAAACCACCCTACAACCGCTGCGCTTCGATCGTCACATTTTATTAATAGTAGCACAGGATGGGTTGTAGGCGATACAGGAACCATTTTAAAAACGACTGACGGTGGTACCAATTGGATTCAACAAACATCTAATACAACAGAGCGGCTTAAAGATGTTTTTTTTATCGATGCCTTGAACGGAGTCGTTGTTGGTGAAAATGGTATGATTCTAAAAACGACTGATGGCGGTACCCATTGGTATTTTCAAACAAGTAATACAAATGAAACATTGAATGCTGTCCATTTCTTTGATACTAATACGGGTTATGCGACAGGAACGAAAAGAACACTTAGGAAAACAACTAATGGCGGAAATTTTCCTACTTATGTCAATGACTATGCAGAAAAAAACATTAAACTAAATGCATATCCTAATCCGACAAATGGTTTTTTAGATGTAACCACAAATGCCAAAATATCGAATATCCAACTTGAGGATTTATTGGGTAAAATACTTTACTCAAAAAAGGTAGAAAGCACCCATACAAAACTAGATTTAACCGGCCTTCCCTCAAATGTATATTTACTAATCGTAAATACCGATAAAGGAAAGGTTTGGAGGAAGATTACTATTGAACATTAGACCTTTATTTTTTATTCTCGTAAAGGTCTTCTTTCTCTACCACTTTGATTTTTTCTTTGTTCTTTAGCTTACGTGCTATTTCTCCATAAGGAGCAACTAAAACACTTTCTTTTCCTTTCAAACCAGAAAGGATTTCAACATACTTATTGTCCTGTAAGCCCGTTTTTACTTCTCGTAAAACTGCATAGCTGCTGCTATCAATAAACACATATTCCTTAATAATATCCGAATAGCTTCCTTCTGCATCTTCATCTTCTCGTGTTGTAACTGCATTAATCGGCACGGTGAGCACATGCTCTTTCTGCTTGGTAAATATTTCGACACTAGCACTCATACCCGGTCTAAATGGAGAGGCATGAGCGTACTGCGCTGTTAGCTCCTTATAGCTCATTGGGTCAAGGGTAACACTTACCGTATAGTTCGTAACTTGATCGTTCATTGAAGCAGCGGCTTGGCCAGACACATTTGCATTGGCCTGTTTGATTTGACTTACTTTTCCGTAGAATATATCTGATCCATATGCTTCGATTTCTACCTTGGCACTATCTCCTAACTTCACTTTGACAATATCATTTTCTCCAACTTCTACATCAACTTTCATTTCGCTCATATCACTAATCCGCATCATTTCGGTTCCAGTCATCTGCATTGTTCCTACTACACGTTCTCCTTTCTTTACAAACAGGGCAGAAACAACACCTGCCATTGGAGCATAAATTGCTGTACGCTGTAATTGTTCACGTGCTTCGTTTACACTCGCTCTTGCACTTGCTACACCATATTGGTTTCCTTTTATCGTAGCCATTGACGCTCTGTAGTTTGCTAACGCACTTTTATAAGCAGCTACTGCTGTTTCAAATTCCGAAGCACTAATAACACGCTCATCAAACAGTTGTTTATTTCTTTCATATGTAGCCTGTGCTTGATCCAATTGTGCTTTAAACTGTTGACGCTGAGCGCGGGCATTTTGAACATTGGATTGCGTTTGATTTAACTGTGCCTGTGCTCTACTCACTCCAGATCTATACGTTTGAGAGTTAATTGTAGCCAAGAGCTGACCCTTTCGTACGCTATCTCCTTCTTCTACTTTCAGCACGACAACTTCCCCAGAAACGTCTGGACTAATCTTTACTTCTTTTTCGGGATACAATTTTCCACTGGCTGATACACTTTCAACAAGTGTTCGTGTCTTAGATTCTTCAACCGCAACTTTCGTAGATTTTTCTTTTTCAAAAACTCTTGCCAATATCGCATAGATCAATAATCCACCTAAAACGATTCCCAATATCCATTTTAATCTTTTGCTCATCCTTTTAAAGTTTAATTGGTTTACCAACATAAAAGTCTAGTACTTTCATCTTAAACAGCATATCATATTTTGCAGATAAAGTATTATAACTAGCTTGATTATAATTGTTTTGAGTTTGTGTATACTCAAATGTAGGTAATACTCCAATGGTATACCTCTTTATTGCAAAATCCAGTGCACGCTTAGCTGATTGTTCCGCACTAAGTGCAGCTGTATATTTTTGTTTAGCCGTTTGAGCCTGTAGTGCCGCAGTATAAATATCCTGTTGTAAACCTTGTTGTTCTCGTTTCAATGCAACGCGTTGGTTCATTAAACCAATACGAGCTCTTTCAACACTAGTCTTTACTTGATGACCGTTAAAAATTGGAATGCTAAGCGTTAGCGCTATATTACTTCTGATATTATTATCTAACTGTCTATTATATGGCACTGTCGTTCGGGTAAAATTAAATTCAGGGGAAGTAATTGGGTAATCTGTTCCTGCCACATTTACGCTACCTACCTGTCGCTGTCCAACAACAGTTTGACCCGTAATTTCTTGAAATTGCGAAGAGTAACTTGTACTCAAACCACCTCCGAGAGATAGGGTTGGGTACCGCAGTGCTTTCGCTTGTTCTAGACCTTTTTTGGCCGCCATAATATTAAAATATTGCGCACGCATTCGGTGTTGATTCCGCTTTGCAATTTCATAGATCTCTACAGGAGATTTTTCTTGGGTCTCCGCAATCAAACTAATATTACCTAGATCTGGTGATGCAATATCGAATGCTTCTTGATAGTTTAAATTGAGCAAGGCACGTAGTTGCAATAAGGCAAGTTCAACCTCCGAAGCCACGCCAATCAAATTAGAACTATCCGAAGCAACCTGTGCTTGCATTTGTTCTAGATTTAGCTGTGGAAGTCTACCGGCCTTTACAAATTGTTTTGTTTGGGCCAGTTGTGCTTGATCAGTAGCCAATATTTCTTGAGAAACTTTTACTTGTTCTTTAGCCAGTAATGCTCGCAAGTAGGCATTCGCCACATTTAAAGCTATATTATCTCTAAGTTGCGCATAGATTTCATTAGCTGCCTGAGCGCTATATTCATTTTGTTTTATTTCTCGTTGTTTCCTAAACCACCCAAATAGCATCACCTGAGAGCTAATACCCATGTTATTAAAAAGAAAGCCGGCGTTGATAAACTGATTTGACGTTGGGTCAATTGAACGGCCATAACTGTTTCCTAAACTCATATCGGCATTTAATGAAGGCCAACGACTAGTCTTACTTTGGGCTAAAGTTAGCTCTGCCATACGTTGGTTTAATGCACTTTCTGAAAGATCCAAATTGTTTTCTATAGCATAACGAACGCACCTTTCTAAAGACCATATATTTTCCGAAGATTCGATAGCAGCATTTTTTTGAATAGTTGCCTTTTGAACCTCTCGTTTGTCTTCGGGCTTTTTCGTGCGCTGTAATTTACCTTTTTGTCTTCCATATTGCTGTTTAGGAAATCGTTTAGCTGGTGTTTGTGCAACTAAACCGACCGGTATCAATAGAACCAGAATAAAAAGAATTGCTTTAGCCTTCATAAGTACCAGAGTTAGTAGGTAAAATTACAATAAGTATTTTGGGTTGAAGTTTGTTTATCAAAAGAAAATGATAAATGGTAAGCTGTTGGTTAATACGCTATTAATCTGCACATTGCACACAATAAAGGCTTTCAGGCCGAATAATAATACGACCAATTGGAATTTGTTGACTGCATTGTTTACACAAACCAAAGCCCTCCTTACCAATTTGTGTCTTTACGTACTCTAACTTTTTAAGCTTCTCCTTTGCTTTATGCAAGGCAGACTCTGCTACACTTTTGTTGTTAATAGCATCCATGCGGCTTAACCGACCAATCGCATCATCAGGTGAGACTGGTTTAGCCATGTCTGTATAATCTAAAATTTTTTCCTTTGTTCGATCAATCTCCTTTTCGATTTTATCGAGTATCTCTTGCTCCGTCATACTCTAAAGATAAAATGGTTTTGTAATATTGAAAATATTAATGCTATACAAAGTCACCTACGGTTTGCTCTATGCAGTTTCCTTACTTCCTTTTTGGGTTTTATACGGATTTGCTCATCTGCTGTATTTCATATTGTACAGAGTAATAGGATACCGAAAAGCCGTTGTGCGAGAAAATCTCGCGCTCTCATTTCCGAAGAAAACAGATCAGGAACGATTAATTATCGAACGTAAGTTCTATCGAAATCTTTGCGATAGCATAATGGAAACAATAAAAATGTTTAGCATCTCAAAAAAAGAGTTGAATAGAAGATATAAAACAAACTGGGAGGTGGTTGATGCTATAAAGGATAAAAACGTGGTGGTATATGTATCGCACCAATTTAATTGGGAATGGGGCACCTTACTTGCCAACGCCATGGTAGAAAAACAATTTGTGGGCCCTTATTTGCCCCTTACGTCCCCAGTTTTCGAAAAAATCATTACTAAAATTCGTAGTCGTTTTGGAGCTGTTGTTATTCCAGTCAATCAATTGGCAAAACAACTTCCAATTTATCAAGCTAAAAATACCCTTTGGGGTTTTGTTGCCGATCAAACTCCTGCAGATACTAAAAGGTGTGCTTGGGAAGATTTTTTTCATCGTAAAACAGCTTTTGCCAAAGGCGCCGAATTATTAGCCAGACGCTATAACTTACCTGTTCTGATGGGAGAAATGATTAAAATTAGAAGAGGATACTACCAGACTAAACTGAAACTGACGTTTGAGAACCCAAGAGAAACAAAAGATGGCGAAATAACCGCTTCTTATGTTCGTTTTCTAGAGGATTCTATCAAACGTCAGCCTGAGAATTGGGTTTGGTCACATCGAAGGTGGAAACACGTTTATCAAACGCCAGATTAAGTCTTCATCTCCATATTCGCGGACCAAATAGTATAACTGTTTCGATATGAGCACAAATATGCAACAATTATTCGTAAATGCAAATGACTCGTGAATGAATTGGGAAAACTTTATATATTTCTTTAGAAAATACATTTTGGCACGGTAGTTGCAACATTATTATTGGAATTAGTATAACAACTATTTTCTTCATAATACAATTAAAAGTCAATGAGGATCCCGCAGTCTTGCGGGATTTTTCATATCTATCCAGTAAGGGATTGAAGTATATTTGCATGACATGAACATCGCATTATACTTTGGTAGCTTTAATCCTATCCATGTAGGTCATTTAATAATAGCTAATCATGTAATCAATGAAACTGAAGTTGATCAGTTATGGTTTGTGGTATCTCCACACAACCCATTAAAGGAAAGTGCTTCTTTACTAAACGAACACCAAAGACTTCATTTAGTTCGTTTAGCTATAGGGGAAATGCCAAAGTTTCAGGTAAGCAATATCGAGTTTGGCATGCCCAGACCTTCGTATACCATCGATACACTTACTTTTTTAGAAGAAAAATATCCTGAACATAAGTTTTCTGTTGTCCTAGGCGGTGATAGTTTTCAGAATATTACCAAATGGAAGAATTATAAAACATTGCTTAAAAAGTATGACCTTTTGGTATATCAAAGACCAAGTTTTGAAATTGACCAGTCCTTATCCGATAGAATACAAGTTTTAGAAGCGCCTTTGCTCGAGATTTCATCGACCCATATTCGTAATCTAATTAAGGCCAAAAAATCGTTTAGATTCCTCGTGACCGAAAGTGTTTTAAAAGAGATTGAAGCGGGAAGTTATTATAGATAACTTGGCGAACAGAAAATATAGTAACTTTAGTTCCCTAAAAAACTAAAATGAACTTAGCACAAGAACTTGCAGCGCGTTTTCGTGAAGTTTTATTGAATGGTACATGGATTGCTAATACGAATTACAAAGTAGCTTTAGTAGGCACTGACTGGAAACTAGCTACTAAGCAGGTGCATCAGTTGAATACCCTTGCTCTACTGGCTCAGCACATACATTATTATATCGGTGGTGTATTACAAGTTTTTGAGGGTGGAACCTTAGATATTCATGATCAATATAGCTTTGATTTTCCTGCTATTCAATCTCAAGAAGATTGGGACAACAGATTACATAATTTTTTTGAAGACACAGAAAAACTAGCACAATGTATTGAACAAATACCTGAAAATAAATTGTCAGAAGTTTTTGTTGATGAAAAGTATGGAACCTATCAACGAAATGTTGAAGCACTCATCGAACATGCATATTATCATCTTGGTCAGGTTTCATTAATTAAGAAAATTCTTTCTTAAACCGATGGCCTTATTACCCCCCGTTATTGAAACAAAACGGATGATACTCCGACCTTTTACTTTAGACGATATACCCGCTAGCCATTTAATGAATCTTGATGCAGAGGTAAGTCAGTATACTGGAGATGGAGGTGTTGTTTCTCTTCATGAAATTGAACGACGCATAAAAGAAAATGTACTCGGTGATTATAAAAAATACGGTTATGGTCGTTTAGCTGTCGAAGAGAAAGGAGGAGAAAATTTTATTGGCTTTTGCGGCTTGAAGTATATACCCGAAGATAAAGAAGTAGACCTTGGTTATCGTTTTATGAAAAAATATTGGGGCAAGGGGCTTGCCACAGAAGCTAGTAAAGCATGTCTTGATTATGGTTTCAATACACTCAAACTTAAACGAGTTACAGCCACTGTGTTACCTGATAATCATGCATCAATAAACGTACTAAGAAAATTAGGATTCACTTTCGAAAAAGAAATTATAGAGGATGGAGAACTCGTTCTGTTTTATGCCCTTGTGCATCCAATAAAACCTTACATAATTGGTTGAGAAAGTAAGTCGCTCCTTTATATTAGCGTCTGTAATCTCGCACGAGGATGAAAACGCTAAACAACATTCTACAACAAGATGAACTCTTTCGAACGGCACGGCTTGCTGTTCTACATTGGAATTTTATAGAAACACAAGTTCAGAGTGATCATGAACTAAAAGAAGTTGTATTAAGTACTCTTACGAAAAATGTAACTAAATCATTACCCGTTGGATGGCAAGAACTAGATACGATAGACAAAGCGGATAAATGGCTGAGCGATCGAAAACGAGATAGCGATTTTTATGCCATCACCCTCAAGGCTACTCAAGAAATAATTGGTTTCCTATTTCTATATCCCGATGAGCAATCAAGAGATCTTCGACTTGGATATTTACTATCCGAGTCTGTTTGGGGTGAAGGTATCGGCAGTGAACTTATTCAACAACTTGTTTTATGGTGTAAAAATTCTACGGTTGTAAATTCTTTATCAGGTGGTGTTGAACCAGATAATATGAGATCCATAGCTGTATTAGAAAAAAATGGTTTTAAGAGAAAGGAAGAGCAGCTAGGAGAAGGTACTTTTCTATATCAAATCGATTTTAAATAAAAATGGACCATGGATTATATAAGGGATAAACTGTTTGATCAAAAAGACTATGCTCAAATGTCGTTCACTCTATCTGAATATGAATCTTGTTCTTTTGAGAGCTGCAACTTCTCTGATGTAGATTTGTCAGATTCCAAGTTTATTGATTGTGAATTCTTAGATTGTAATTTAAGTAATGCGCGAGTAAATAATACCTCTTTTCAAGAAGCACAATTCAAAGGTTGTAAACTACTTGGTCTTTCTTTCGAGCATTGTAACGATTTTTTATTGTCCTTTGAATTTGAACAATGTATATTAAACCACGCATCATTTTATAGTAAAAATCTTCCTAGGACCTGTTTTACAGATTGTCAACTCCAAGAAGTAGATTTTACCAAATCCAATTTGCAAGAAACAACTTTTACAAGATGTGATTTGACTCGATCAATTTTTAGTAAAACCAACTTAGAAAAAGCAGACTTCGTTACCGCCTTTAATTACTCTATCGACCCAGCACACAACAATATAAAAAAGGCTATTTTCTCATCAGCGGGTATAGGAGGTTTACTAGATCAATATGATATTGTAATTCAATAAACTGTTTAAAAAAATACAATTGTACTTTTTTTCGTATCTAACCGTATATCAATATAATCGGATTATGTTATTTCGAATAAAATTATTCCTATGCTAAAAAGAGCAGTTCTTCTGGTTTTCTTATTCATGTTGGCTTTAAACCATACTGGTATTGGACAGGGATATCAGGCTCAACGAAATCAAATAGCAGCTTACAACGTTTTATTCAATGGACTTATTGGTGGTATTTCGGGAACGCTTCATAAGAACAAAGGAGAAAAAGTGTTACCCGTTTTTTTGAAAAATTTTGGTAAAGGGTGTTTAGGTGGGTTGATTAAATACTCGGCCAAAAACCAGACATACTATCTAAAATCAAATAGTAATATTTACTTTGCCCCTATCAATAGAGCTTTCTTTTTTCTAGGGCATTCCCTTGTAACCAACGCTTCCAGAAATTTACGTACGTTAGAAAACTATCATTGCAACTTATATGGTGTTGATTTTGATTATAGTCCTTACAAAGAATTAGGTAATCGACTTAAAGTCCGTGCTTCATTGGGTACGACGATTTCCTTAATCAGTTTCCTAGGGCAAGGTCATAAGTTGAATTTTTATAAAACATTAGAGTATGGCCTGTTCTACTTTGACATGGACTCTACATTTAACAGAAAGGGAACTTTAATTAGTGGTACTGCGTCGCATAACGTTATGGCTATTAAAAAATTTAGTAGTGGTCGAACTGCTCAATCTGTAATACCGCACGAATTGGTTCATACATTTCAACATTATGATTTCTTCCCTTTATCAAACCTGTATAAGAAAGATTTAGAACACAAGTTAAACACATATGCTACTTACAATAAACTAAGTCGCTTTATACATTTTGATTATGAAGCTCTGTTTTTCCGATCGCTTTATGCAGTTCAACCTAAGCCAAAATATTATCGTAACTTTTTTGAATTTGAGGCTCAACATTTTAGTATTAGAAGATACATCGAGCGATAGTTATCTTTTATCGAAACCGATCCCAAATAACATCTTTAGGTAAAGGTGCAGTTAATGCTATAGGTTCTTTTTTCACAGGGTGTACAAAGGAGGTAAACCGACAGTGTAAATGAATAGATTGATCACGATTTGCTCTCTTATACCCGTACTTATTATCTCCAATTATAGGGGTTCCCATATGAGCAAGCTGCACCCGTATTTGATGATGGCGACCTGTTTGTAATTGGATTTCTACCAATTGATAATCACCAGATCGCTCTATTGTTTTATACTGTAGTTGGGCTCTTTTAGCACCTGATTTGTTTTCTTCTACAACGAAACTCTTATTCTTTCTTTCATCTTTCCAAAGAAAATTATCGCAAATACCAGCTTGCAAAGAATCATTATTTCGTACAACGGCCCAATACGTTTTCTTTACTTCACGCCCTTTGAACAGTTTTGTCATTCTTGTAAGTGCTTTGGATGTTCTTGCAAAAAGTATGATACCACTGGTTGGCCGATCCAATCTATGTATAACACCCAGAAAAACCTCTCCTGGCTTTTTATATTTTACTTTGATATAAGCTTTTACATAATCTCCTAATGGGGCATCGCCGGTTTTATCACCTTGACTAATGTCGCCAGACTTTTTATTAATTGCAATCAAGTGATTGTCTTCATAAAGAATTTGATGCCGTTCTAGTGTCAAAATGTTCGTTTAACTAAAAAAACAAAAGTAGCCAAGTATTCAGTAATAAGCGATCGCGAAATAATGATTTGATGTCTTTTATATCAACTAGTGGTAATGCAGAATTTATAATGCGGTAATGCAAAGGAACTCTCTTTGTAACTATACAAAAACGATTATGAAAAAAATATTTACACTCTCTATTGTCTTGCTTATAGGCCTAGCTGGCTACGCACAAGACACTCTTTCCTATTGGGATTTTAACAGTAGCAATGCGACACCGAATATCGGTTCTGGCACATTTAGCCATATTGGTAGTGCGGCTAACAATGGTTACTTCACGGGTAGTACCAATGACCCCGCCGCCACAGACCGTGCCTATAGCACGAATAATTACCCACCAGCAGGTACCAACCCAAGAACAGCTGGTGTACAAATTGATGTACCTACAACAGGTTATGAAAACATAAAGATTAAGTTGGACATTCGATTTAGTAATACAGCTCCAGATACATGGGTACTTCAATATACAACTGACATCTCATCCTTAACTCCAACATGGAATAATGCCGATACCTTCTTTTACTCATCAGGTTCTACTTGGTTCGTTGATTCGTTTGATTTTTCGGGAATTACAGCATTAGAAAACAATCCGAATGCTGCTTTTCGTTTGGTGAGCGATTTTAACTCCACGACTGGTGATTATGATGCTGTTGGTAGTTCATCTACCTACGGGTCTAGCGGTACAGTTCGTTTTGATTTAGTAACGATAACGGGCGATCAACTTGCACCAGTGCCTTATGAAATTGAGTTTTCAGAAAATAGTATGACAATACTTGAAAATGCTATCTCATTTAATGTAGTGGCTGAAATTACGTCCGTTGGTAGTACAAATAGTTCTATTGATTTGGCTATTTCTCCCTTGTCCAATGCTACGGCGTCAGACTATACCCAGATAAGCACTACGGCAAATATCCCTTCTACCAAAATGATCGGAGATACTATTTTATTTTCATTTATGATAAATGATGATGTGCTAGCAGAATCTGACGAATACATTATTTGTCGTTTCACCAATAGTGTCAACACAATTTTTGATAGCAAGGAGCAGCATACTGTTTATTTCCGCGATAATGATGGTTCTGTTCCAACAGCAAGTAATAAATTAAACCTTCGTTTAGTTACCAGTTTCAGTAATGGTTCCAACTCAAACAACTCAGCAGAAATAATAGCTTATGATCCTACAAGTCAACGCCTTTTTATTGCGAATAGCATTGGTGCACGGCTTGATATTATTTCATTGAATAATCTAGACAATCCAACATGGGTTGACTCTATTGATATTTCTTCATATGGCAATATAAATAGTGTAGCAGTTAAAAATGGCATTGTAGCCTGTGCGATAGAAGACGGCACTGACCCACAAGCGAATGGCTCGATTGTCTTTTTTGATACCAACGGAGTTTACCAAAATGCTGTTACAGTAGGTGCTATGCCTGATATGTGTACATTTAATCATGCGGGTACAAAAGTTTATGTAGCAAATGAAGGTGAGCCCAATGATGCCTATACTGATGATCCCGAAGGTTCTATTTCAGTGATAGACATCAGTGGTGGTATTACCACTCTCACAAATGCAAACGTTCTTCCCATTACATTTACCTCGTTTAACGGTTCAGAAAATATGTTACGCAGTACGGGGGTAAGAATTTTTGGACCCGGAGCTAATACGGCGCAAGATCTTGAGCCCGAGTACATAACAATTTCTGATGATGATACCAAGGCTTGGGTTTCCCTACAGGAAAATAACGCTATAGCAGAAATTGATTTGATAGCAGATACAATTGTTGCGATACATAGCTTAGGTTATAAGAACCATGGATTAATGCAGAATAGTCTTGACGCAACGAATAAAACTGATAGTGTAAACTTAGCAACATATCCTGTTTGGGGGATGTACCAACCTGACGCTATCGCATATTATAGCGACGGTTCAAATATGTATGTTCTCACAGCTAATGAAGGTGATGCCCGTGACTACGGCGGTTTTAGTGAGGAAGAACGCGTTGATGACCTTATCTTAGACTTGGCAGATTTTCCTCAAAGAGATGAAGTTCAAAACGAGCATGTTTTAGGTCGTTTAAAAACAACATCTGCTTTAGGCGACTTTGATCATGATGGTGAGCACGATTCTATTTTCTCCTACGGAGCTCGCTCTTTTTCTATATGGAATACGGCTACCTTCACTCAAACCTATGACAGTAAGAATGAAATGGAATTGATTACAGCCAGTCACCCAACGTATGGTCCAATATTTAATGCAAGCAATGGTTCGTCGGCCTCCTTCAAAAATCGAAGTGATGATAAGGGTCCAGAGCCTGAAGGTATTCTTGTTGAGACCATAAATGGTACGCCATACGCATTCATTGGTTTAGAAAGAATTGGAGGTGTTATGGTTTATGATATTACAAACCCAAATGCTCCACAGTATGTAACCTATGAGAATAATCGTACACAGGATCAAGGTGCAGAAGGTCTCGTTTTTATTCCTTATACACAATCTGCCGATTCTAACAACTACTTGATCCTTGCCAATGAGAAAAGCAGCACACTTACGATATACAAGGTAGAAGAGAATTGCAATTCATTCCAATTGTGTAACGCTACCAATGGTAACGATACAACTTTAGTTGGCGTCTCAAGTAATGTACAAGATCTTGATGCAAATAGTAATGTTAGTTACTATACTGCTACTTGTGGTTTGATCGCTAATATTAATAGCAATACCTCTGCTTTAGGTACAACAACTGTTAATGTATTTACTGATACGAGTATCACGACCCATAACGGCCAACCTTTTGTTGCGCGATGGTATCAAATTACTCCATCCAATAATACAGCTGCTAATGTTATTCTTTTCTTCACGCAAGATGATTTTGATAATTATAATACCTATGCTTCCGCAAACAACTGGCCACTTTTACCAACAAGTTCTAGCGATCTAGCAGGTATTATGAATATTCGTATCACTAAAAATGATAATACTGGTCTCGGAAATAACCCACTTGTTCTTACACCAACAACCAATTGGAATTCAGTTGAAAACATATGGGAGCTTTCATTTAGTACTCCATCATTTAGTCAATTTAGAGTGCATGCTGTGAATAATGGTAATACCCCCTTACCAATAAGTAATTTAAACCTACTGGGCCATATCTCTGGTACAAATCATGTTCTTTCTTGGACAAGCTCCCATGAAGAAAATAGTAAATATTTCAATATCCAACATAGTCGAAACGGTATAGACTTTAATACGATCGCGCAAGAACAGAGTCGAACAATAAATGGAAATAGTCAATTACCATTAAAATACAACTTCACATATCCGAATTCAATTATAGGAGATCATTACTATAGATTAGAACACGTAGATATTGATGGAACAATAAACCTCAGTAATACAATTCGTCTAGGACAAATCAATAATGCTCAAGTTTTGGTTTATCCTAGTCCTGTAGAAAATGTTCTAAACATACTTATACCAACTACACAAACAGAACAAGTAAATATAAACCTATTTGATTTGAGCGGTAGATCATTAATAAGTCAAAAGAAGAAGATAGATAAGAACAAAGGCCTTATAACGTTAGATGTTCATTCTTTAGCTGAAGGTGTTTATAACCTATCTGTTCAATCGTCTAAAAGTGTTTGGGCTACGAAAAAAATAATAAAACAGTAATCGGGTTTTATTTATGGGTAAAGGCTTTCCCTCTTTTAGGGGAGGCCTTTTTTATTCTTCATATAATACTTGTAGCACCGTTTGACCTACTGCCTTTAATGTGCGTTTATCAATAATGTCTAAATTATCGTCATGCGTATGCCAATAAGGACCAAAGCCGCCTCCATCTTGTAAATTAATGATATCGACACAGGGTATATTGGCCATTTCATTTACGACAACATGATCATCCGTAATTGCACCCCCATTTTGATATAGAAAATATTGTCCATACCCTAGTCGATTTGCAATATCCCAAATATTTCGTTGTTTATCATCGGCATACTGCCTAGAAAAACCTTCTAATAAAAATTGTGCATTTCTCGCACCTACCATATCAAGGCAAATACCATAATTCGCTTTGTAATTTGGAACATGAGGGTTCTTAGCCCAATACTGCGTCCCTAAACTATAGCTCAGCTCACTCCATTCTGTTTTTCCCACATCTTCTACATCAACAAATAAAAAATCAACACCTACATCTTCCAATTTTATATTGCCCTCCTGAATTGCTCTAGCCATAGCTAACATTACACCTACCCCACTTGCACCATCATCTGCTCCAAGTATAGGTTTTGTTTTATCCTTATCGTCCATATCTGCCCATGGTCTTGTGTCCCAATGCGCTAAGATTAATACTCTGTATAATGCTTTTGGATGGATGCTACCAATAATATTAATACATCGATACGTATTATTTGATATTGGTTGCGATACGGTCGTTTTTTGTACGAAAACAGTATCACAATACTTACGAATTTCATCTTCAATAAAGGATGCACATTTTAGCTGAGCAGAAGTTCCAGGAACCCTTGGTCCAAAAGCTAATTGCGTTTTTATATAGTCGTATGCATGTTCTGCACTAAAAGTAGGCGACTCTTTTAGTGTCTGTGGTTCATCAACTTTGTTATTGGGTTCATCTTCACATGAAACCAAAAAGAGTACACCGCATAGGAGTAAAACAAATAATCTTTGCATGAAACAAAGTTATTTTATTTATACTAGAGTTACTCAGAGATACGTTAAAGTGTTCTGACTTTTGCTGAACTTGTAACGAGTTCAACAGGAGGTAGACATTATTTAATTATTATTATCGTTTTCTTAAGGAATGTGTAAACTCCTTACGCTGCGAAATATTTATATTTGGTAATACGAAAAAAATTATATTATGAACACACAAGAAGTAGCAAATCGTTGGGCAGAGCTTTGCCGACAAGGAGATTTTAAAACATGTTATGAAGAGTTATACTCACCGCAATGCGTAAGTATAGAACCTGAAGGTGCTCAATGGGAACGTGCTGAAGGAATGGAAGAAATGGCTAAGAAAGGTGCCATGTGGAATGAAATGGTTGAAGAAACACATGGTGCCGAAGTTGGTGACCCTGTGGTTGCTGAAAACTTTTTTACCGCACGTCAGTCAATGGACGTAACGTTTAAAGAAGGTGGACGTCAAAATTTTGAAGAAATCTCTTTATATGAAGTGCGTGATGGTAAAATTGTTAGAGAACAGTTTTTCTATACTGTACAGAATCCTGCATCATAAGCAGTACCACAACCTATAAATAAAAAGCCGCTAAAAATTTAGCGGCTTTTTAAATATCATCTTTTATTTATTAGTAACCCAAACTTACGCTTCTGTTATCATTAATAGTAGCACGCTTGCGTAATGCAAATGGTATGAGTTGATCTACATTATTTATATACTGTCCTTCAACCTGCATACGTTCCATTTGTGGAATACGCGGTGCGTTTTTGATATCGTCATTTACAGACTTTGTTGTTACAAAATAAATTCCTGTTTGGCCAGATATCGGTGCACTAACTTTACCTATATTCCCTTTATTTACAGCTGCTGCTAAAACTTTTGGTTCATACCCTAAATCTGGATTACTCATACCCATCATTTTTATAGAATCAGCCGATTTTACTTCAGTGTTATAGGCTTTTGCAACCGCCTCTAGGCTATTAGCACCTTTTACTTTAGTCAAAACTTGTTCCACCTGTTTTTTTCTTCGTAAGATGGATTCAATTTCTCCACGTCTAGAAGATACATCAGCTAATGAGCCTTTCTCCGATTTAGATGCTAAACGAGCAACTACAATTTTATTTTCAAAAGGCATGGCGGGTGATATTGCACCAACTTCGTTTGCATAAGCCCATCGCACTAAGTTTCTTACATTACCTAAACCTTGAACAACGCCTTGCGTATTTTTTACATTTTGCGCAATGCGCTTATCCATACCAAGTTTTTTAGCTGCATCGCCAAATGTTTTCTCGTCTTTAGCCTTTGTAGTAAAGTCCGTTGCTTTTTGCTGCGCTGCACTAATCGTTTCCTGCCCTGGTTCTAACAATTTGGCAATAGAAGCAATTTTTACATTTGGTAAGAACGCTTTTTGATCTGTAATTTTTACGACATGATAACCGTATTGTGATTTTACAATATCAACGTCACCCGTTTTCCCTTCGAAAATAAATTCGTTGTGTTCCTTAGAAAACCCCATTCCATTGGCCAAATAACCAATATCGCCTCCTTTTGCCGCAGATTGTTTATCTGCTGATCTTGCCGTTGCGAGTGCTGCAAAGTCCGCTCCTGCTTTGGCTTGTTTTAATAAACTATCCGCCGAAGCTTTAGCCTGTGCATCAGTAAGAACTTCACTTGGTTGAATTAAAATATGAGAAGACTTCACGCTATCTGGTAGAGATTTACGCTCCGTAATTCTGCTTAACCTAAATATTCCGTTATCATAATAAGGTCCTATAACCGTTCCTACTTCTGCAGCTAATAACTGGTCCTTATTATTATCCTTTAGTGTTTTCGTATTATAAAATCTTTCATCGCTTAACTCATCCGTTTTATCGCTTGCAAAATCGTAAGGGTCCTCACTAGAAGCAAAGTCTTCTTTAATCTGTGTTAAATACCCTAAAGAAGCTGCTGAATCTTTTGAACTTGGTACGATAGGAAAACTCACATATTCTAAGCCTACCTGATCTTCATCTATAGTATACGTTGCCGTTCGCTTTTTCATATAATCTAAAATCTCGGCATCAGTTATCTTAATGTTCGCAGAGTTTACAGATTCGTAGGGCACTTTCACATATGAAACATTGGCACGTACGTGTTGTTGCTTAGCCATTTCTTCCATCATAAACTTAGGTACATAAAGCCCTTTCTTTACTAAAGCGATATACTTCTTTACACGTCGCTGTTTCAACAATTCTTCTTTAAACTTACCCCAGCTCTTGCGCATATTAATATCATCACTTTGCATGATTTGTTGCTCATATTGTATGACCTTATTGGGGTCAAATATGCCTGTGTTCGGATCAGTAAAATTTTGTTTTACAACAGGATCTGCATTCATAGAAGTAAACATTGAATTGCGCTCTTTTTCTGTAACACTCAATCCAAGTTCATCACTTTCTTGACCGATCAAAACTTCATTCAATTTTTGGTTCCAGAATTGCGTACGAATATTTTCTAGTTCCTCGTCTGTATAGCTTTCTTTCCCTTGGTTCTGTTTTACGGCCTCTTCATATTCTGTTAGCGCCTGACTATATTTTTGAGTTTCTATACGTTCTCCATTTACTTCAGCTATGAGCGTTCGATCTGCTCTGAATATTTCTCCTACGTTCTGAAAAGAATCCATAAATATGAACGCAACCAATGCTAAGATTAACATGATTGTCACGACTACACTTCCTTTTCCTCTTAGGGTTTGAATTACTGACATATTATACACAAAATTTAAGGTTCGCAAAAATAGGGGTTTTCAAGTATCTTTTCAAAGTTTCTTCCTGCACAATCTCAATATTTTGATGTGAATTATTTCGGTATAAATATCCTCGTTTTGTCATAATTCCACACTTTTGGACATTCTTCTTTTTTTACTCTTAGTATTTCCACAAATTTTTATTCTTTTTCGTAAGTTCATATCCATATTCACATCTAATAGCTAAATGGTTATAATCTGAGTGGTTTCTGTTTTACTAGCGATTCCTTTTGTTAATAACCATCTGAATTTAGTGTGAACTATAGAGGGTAATTTAGTTATTAAGGAATACACACCCCTAATAGTAACAATAGATTTTTTCTAAAAAAGAAACTTATTAATAATGGGGGTGTGAGTGAGGTTGATAAATGCTTTAAATAAAATTGAGTTTAAAAATAAGATTCTATATTTGGGTACGTTTTATTTAAGATTATGAAAAAGTTACTAAAACTTGTTTTCGTTTTAACTGTATTTATTGCTCCACAAAAAGTATCCTTTGCTCAGGGAAGGTTATCTGGAGATATCATGATGAACGTTAATTTTTTTAGACCAGACTCAGCTATTGGTGCATCAGGTAATCCTTTGTATGACAATTTCCTTAGTGGTGGAGAAGGTTGGTTAGGATTGCGATATGCGGATAATAATGGTTTTGCGGCACAAGTACGTTTTGATGCTTTTCAAAATTCTAATCTGTTGAATCCTGCTGCTGCTTACACTGATGCTGGCATTGGGATGATTAATTTGAGTAAAGATTATAAGAACTTCAATATAACGGCAGGACATATTTATGATCAAATTGGTAGTGGGATTTTATTAAGATCTTATGAGGATAGAGGGTTGCTAATTGATAATGCTTTATTTGGTTTTAGGGCAACATACAATATAAACGATAACTGGAAAGTAAAGGGTTTTACAGGTCAGATTAAGCAGCAATTTGAACGATATAATCCTGTAATAAAAGCTTTGAATGTAGAGGGAGGATTTGGTGTTGGAGAAAGTGGTTATTCAACGGCTGGTATAGGTCTGTTAAACAGAACAATGGATCAGGGTAGTATGGATGGTGTTGTTTCGACCATAAATGCATTGCCAGAAGGAGATCGTTTTATACCAAACTATAACTCATACGCAGGAACGATTTATAATACATTGAATATAGGAAATTTTACTTGGTATGTTGAGGGGGCATATAAAACGGAAGAGGCAATTAATAATACCGTAAGAAAAGAGTTTGTAAACTCAGCAGGAAATGCCGTTTTTAGTACGCTCGGTTATGCAATAGATAAATTTGGTGTAAATGCTACATTTAAAAGAACAGACAACTTTGTACAACGAACATCACCAAATGAAACGTTTATTAGAGGTTTGTATAATTGGCAGCCTATTGTTTCTCCAATACGGGTACAGCGTGTTATATCAAGATACTCACCACAAAGTCAAGATTTTAGTGAAATTGCAGGAAGCCTCAATACATTCTTCTCTCCAACCAAGGACATCAATGTAAATTTAAATTATACTCATATCAATACCTTGAATGATAGTCTGACACGTCCAAATGGAGAAAGAGATTATGGACCTACTAAACTTTATAGAGAGATGTATGGAGAAATAGAATATAGAGGTATAAAAAATTGGATATTTCATTTAGGTGCTCAGTATATGGAATATAATCAAGAAGTTTATCAGGATAAACCAGATTATCCTATGGTCTTTTCATTTACTCCATTTTATGAAGTGATTTATAAGATAAACAAAAAGAATTCGATAAGAATGGAAGGGCAGTATATGATGAATAAGGAAGATTATGGTGCTTGGACGTTTTTGTTATTAGAATATAATGTGAGTCCGAAATGGTCGTTTGCATTAAGTGATATGTATAATATTAAGCCAGATGGAAAGCTAGGAGAAGGTCTTGACCCTACCCATTATCCTAATGTTTTTATAGCCTATACAAAAGGTCCACACCGATTTACTGCACAGTATGTAAAACAGGTAGAAGGTATAAACTGTACGGGTGGCGTATGTAGATTTGAGCCAGCTTTTAGCGGTTTTAAGATGGGTATAACATCAACATTTTAGTATAAATACGTATATTAGTAAAAGTAAAAATAGATAAGAATGAAAAATTATTTGTTCATAGTAGTGTTATTAGGATTATTTGGTATGACATCATGTGATGAAAAAGTCCCAGCGGGTTTAACCTTAAAAGATCCTGTAAAATCTGAAGATTCTGTTTATCAGGCAACAGTAGAGACACCACAGCAGAAAAAAGCACTTATCGAAGAGGTAACCGGGGTAGGTTGTACAAATTGCCCTGATGGTGCAAGACAATTAAAATCTATTATTCAACAAAATAATAATGATGCAATATTAATTGCGATCCATGGAACAGGGTTTGCAGATCCTTATCTTGAGAGTAAGCATGATTTTAGAACAGAAGATGGAACAGCGATCATAAATTCTTTAGGCCAACCTGGTTTACCGGCAGCAGCGATTGATCGTATCCCAGATAATCAAAATCGCTTTTTTAGATCAAAAAGTAATTGGAGTTCATTGATAGCAGATAGAGTTAATAATGTGAAGACTCCCGTAAACCTACACTTAGAAAGTACTTATAGTACAGACGCAAATAATGTAGAACTATTAACACGTGTTGCATTTACCTCAGATTATCCAGATGGTCTTAATCTCACCGTATATGTTGTAGAAAATGGTATAAAGGATTATCAATTAGATAATGGTGTAAAGATACCAGACTATAAACATGATCATGTATTCAGAGATGCAATAACATCAACAGGTGGTACGCGTCTAGATTTTGGTGATCATACAGCAGGAACTGTTTTACAAAAGCGCTTTAATTTTGAACCGACTATAACGGGTGATGAACCATGGAATTTGGATAATTGTTTTATAGTCGTATACTTATCTGACGCAACAACTAAAGAAATTTTGCATGCGGAAGAAGTTAAACTAAAGCCTTAGTAAGCGCTGTTTTTGTAATATAGTATTGATTATTACTTATTTGTCCTGACAAAGTTCTATCAAAACTCCATTGCTATGCTTGGGGTGTAAAAAACAAACCAACTTATTGTCGGCACCATCTTTGGGAGTGTCATGCAATAAAACAAAACCTTCATCTTGTAATCGTTTCATTTCGGCACGAATATCAGCAACATCAAAGGCGATATGATGAATTCCTTCGCCTCTTTTTTCTATAAACTTATCAATAACACCGCCCTCATCCAGATTCGCTACAAGCTCTATTTTATTAGGGCCAGTTTTAAAAAAGGCCGTTTCAACTGATTCACTTTCAACGACTTCCTTCTTGTAACAAGCTGTATTTAGAAGTTTTTCGAATAAAGGAATGCTGATATTCAGATCCTTTACGGCAATTCCTATATGTTCTATCTTTTTCACCATGTAAAAGTAGAAAGCAATACTCAAAACGCCCATATACCAATGGATATAAAGTTTTATTTAAGATTATTATGACAAATAACTGGTTTCAAACCGTCTATTTCTATATAATTAATAAATACCTTTGCATCCCCATTTAGGTGGGTAAAAAAATTAAGATATGGAACTTCCAATTTATTTAGATAATAATGCAACAACACCTTGTGATCCTAGAGTAGTAGATACAATGGTGCCTTATTTTACACAAAACTTTGGTAATGCTGCAAGTCGTAATCACAGTTTTGGATGGACAGCAGAAGAAGCTGTTGATTATGCTCGAGAACAAGTAGCGGCTTTAATCGGAGCAAATCCCAAAGAAATCATATTTACGTCAGGTGCGACTGAGGCTGATAATTTGGCATTGAAAGGTGTGGCAGAAATGTATGCCTCAAAAGGAAATCACTTTATTACGACAACAATAGAGCACAAAGCTGTATTAGATACTTGCAAGGTATTGGAAAAGGATGGTTGTGATGTTACTTATCTAGAAGTACAAAGAGATGGCATGATTGATCTTGCCGAACTAGAGAAAGCGATTACACCTAAAACAGTTTGTATTGCTATTATGTATGCAAACAATGAAATTGGTACGGTGAATCCTATGAAAGAGATTTCAGCTATTGCCAAAAAGCATGGTGTTTTAATGATGAGTGATGCTACACAAGCCGTTGGTAAAATTCCAGTTGACGTAAATGAAGATGGTATGGACCTCATGGCGTTCACTGCGCATAAGATGTACGGTCCTAAGGGAGTGGGAGCATTATACGTTCGTCGTAAAAACCCTCGTGTAAAAGTAACAGCACAAATGGATGGCGGAGGTCATGAGAGAGGTATGCGATCTGGCACATTAAATGTTCCAGGTATAGTAGGTTTTGGAAAGGCTGCTGAATTATGTCGTTTAGAAATGGAAAAGGACGCGGCTCATGTTAGAGTACTTCGTGATAAATTGGAAAATGAATTAATGAAGATTGAAGAAGCTTACCTAAACGGTCATAAAGAAAATCGCCTACCCCATGTAAGTAATATTTCTTTTAAGCACGTTGAAGGTGAAGGTCTATTGATGGGTATTAATAAAGATATTGCATTGAGTAGCGGGAGTGCGTGCACATCAGCATCACTAGAACCATCTTATGTATTAAAAGCACTGGGTCTGGGAGATGATTTGGCACATAGTTCATTACGTTTTGGCTTAGGACGTTTTACTACTGAAGATCAAATAGATCATACTGTAGAGCTCGTTACGAGAACAGTATTGAAGCTCCGTGAAATGAGTCCGCTATGGGAGATGTACAAAGAAGGAATTGACCTAGACACCATTGAGTGGGCTGAGCACTAGAACAAAAAGATAGTTAGTAAACCTCCAAGGTCTATTGTAGTTAGTAAGACAATAGGTTTTGGAGGTTTTTTATTTCTATAGGAACTGTTAAAACATTGCGTAGCATGTACTAAGGAGTAATCGTTGTAAATGTATTATTTAGAATGATATAAACTATGTAAACGGTTTTACAATTAATACTCTATTTTTGCTCGGCATGCTAGATAAGTTAGAAGCTATTAATGCGAAGTTTGAGGATGTTGGTGTTTCACTCACGAACCCAGAAGTTGTAAGTGATCAGAAAAAGTTTATGGCGCTGAGCAAAGAGTATAGTAAACTAGAGAAGATTGTATTAAAGTATAAGGCCTATAAAAAATGTTTGGATAGCTTGGAGTTTGCTAAAGAAGTTTTGGATACCGAGCAAGATGTAGAGCTCAAGGAGTTAGCAAAGGCAGATTTAATTTCTTTAGAAGAAGAGAAAGAGGAGCTAGAGGAAACAATCCAGCAAATGCTGATACCGAAGGATCCTCAAGATGAGAAGAATGTTGTATTAGAAATTCGAGCGGGCACAGGTGGAGATGAAGCCAGCATATTTGCTGGAGATTTAGTGCGCATGTATATAAAATACTGTGAAAAACAAGGTTGGAAAGTTGATCTGTTATCTACAAATGATGGTACAAGTGGTGGCTATAAAGAAGCTATTTTACAAATAAGTGGTGAAGATGTTTATGGTACTATGAAATACGAAAGTGGTGTACATCGCGTACAGCGTGTCCCAGCTACAGAAACACAAGGACGGGTTCATACTTCTGCGGCCACTGTAGCGGCAATGCCAGAAGCTGATGAAGTGGACTTTGAGTTAAAAGAGAGTGATGTCAAAATGGAAACATCTCGTAGTGGAGGTGCAGGTGGTCAGAATGTAAATAAGGTAGAAACCAAAGTACAATTAACGCATATACCAACAGGTGAAGTTGTTGTGTGCTCTATTGAAAGAACACAACTTGGTAATCGATTACGTGCTATGGAAATGCTTCGGTCAAAACTGTATGAAGCTGAAGTTAGAAAGCATGAAGATGCAATAGCGAGTCAGCGAAAAACATTGGTAAGTAGTGGTGATCGTTCTGCTAAGATTAGAACATATAATTGGCCACAAGGAAGAATTACTGATCACAGAATAGGTAAAACGATGTACAACCTTGATGCGTTTGTCAATGGTGATATACAAGAGATGATAGATGCCCTAATGTTTGCAGAGAATGCAGAAAAGATGAAAGCTGGGCAGAACTAAATCGCTAGCCATTTAAATTCATATTGTTTTTCTGGAATGACAATCCGTTCAGAGATTCGTTCTAATCGTTTTGGTAGAGCCATTAAAAAGTCCCGAGCTTTCTCTGCGGCATCGTTTAAACCGTTGATCTCACCAATTTTCCATTCTACTAAAAGAGCATTAAGAATATCCACATAGTCCTGTGATGTATAGACCATTTTTCGCTGGGCGGCATCAGAGAAATGTTTAAATAACTCACCAATGGCACCACCTGTTTCTCTCATGAAATGTGCGGGCATGGCTATTTTCTTGCGCATCATATCTTCAAAGGCGAGCATCATTTCACTAGCATCAATTTCTAATATATGCTTTACAAAATCTTTATATGCTCTTGCATGTCGTGCTTCGTCCGCTGCAATAACACCACACATTTTCGCCAGTAAAGAGTTTCCTGATTTTTTTACTAAACTCGCTACGCGTCTATGCGAAATATTCGTAGCCATTTCTTGAAAACTGGTGTAGACAAAGTTCCGATATGGATCATGACTAGTACCGAGATCAAAGCCATCGTTGATTAAATGCTGAGTTGATGTTTCAAACTCACGCATATTTACTCGCCCACTGAGGTAGAGATATTTGTTCAGTAGGTCACCATGGCGATTCTCTTCGGCTGTCCAAGCACGAACCCACTTGGCCCATCCGTTATTACCATCCTGATCTACACCCACTACACTCATAAGCCAGGCTTCATAGCTGGGTAAAGCCTCTTCGGTGATCGTATCACCAATCAGTACAGCAAAAAGATCATAATCTAGTTCTTTAGCGAGAGCCTGTAGTTCTTGAACCTCATCATGAAAGGTCTCTCGGCTAGCATCTGGTAATAAATCTGCTGGTTGCCAGTTTTCCTCGATAGGCTTTAGATATTTAGAAATAAAATCAGGCATAGATTTTTCAATCGTTTGCATGACCTCTAGGCGAATATTCGAAAGTTTCAAGCCGTGAAAATACGATAGGAATATGGGAATAAGCAATAGTTGCGGTAAAGAAGAACTTGATATGTATCATGTCTTGATTCGAACTTTTAGATTATAAACCTTAGTTTTAATCTTTGATTATGGTCAAAAAACCTTTTTTGTACGTTGTTCTTTTGTTCTTTCTGTTTTCCGCATGTAAGAAGACAGAAGAAACGCCTAGTCCAAATACGGGCAATACGGTGGTATCGGCTACCGAGCAACACATCCGGCACAATTGGAGTTTTATATACAACGTTTTTAATGATTATGGTCCGAATCCTAGTTCGGATACCGTACATGGTCAGCCGGGTGATTACTATATTTTCGATTCGGATAATATAGCCATTTCGTTTTGGGATAATGTATATGATACTGTTTCCTATCAAGTATTGAGTTCTTCCAAGATGCTATATAAAGGGGATTCTATGGACATTAGAGTTTTAACAGCAAACGAGTTTGTTTTTGCAAGAACCGTTCGAACGGATACTACTCATTTTGAAAATGTAATTCGACTCACAAAATAATTAAAAAGGGAGTATACATCGTATACTCCCTTTTTCAATAAATTCAATATTAGATTTAGATTAATTCATTACAGGTAAAAAGGCATAGTTTTTACCGTATTCCAACATTTGCGTAAAGAATGATTTAGGATATTCGACTTTTACACTTTTGACCTGATCACCTTCCATTGTAGGCACTAAACGCGGCTGAATAAATCCACTATATGGTTTAGAATCAAGCTTAGCATATCGATCTAGGACTTCTTTGTGCAATGCTTGATCAACCTTCACACCATAGTTCTCTACGAGAGCTTTTCCTGCCTCATAGTCACCCTCAGATTTAATCCGTTGAATTTCCCGGAGTAATTGACCAAATAAATCATGAAGCTTATCATAATCGTTGATTTTTATATAGGTCTTACCATTGTCTTTATACCATTCGATTACATTATCTTCTTTACCTTTTTCATAAACCCATGATGCGTTCAGCTGTCGATTACGCATATGAGCCTCTTCAATATTGTCGCCTAATTTTAGACGAACCAATTGTGTCATCATACCATTTCTAATGTAGGAATCATACTCAGCTTTACCTACTTCAATACTTGGCATAACACCTATATCAACCAACTTTTGGTCTGTGATGTAATATAGGGCAACAAGGTCAGCACGAGCCTCTTCTAAACAACTAGCATACGTTTTCAATGTTTTATCCGGTGTTTCTACACCCTCATTAATTTGCCCACTAGCATGTCCTATACATTCGTGCATATCAGTATGTAGTTTACTACCTAATGCACCGTGTTTTTTAGCACGCTCAACAATATCCTTACGGTTTTCAAATTCTTCTAGGAAACCACTTTTCTTTTTTACATTATCGTAAGCGTCTACAATGTTACCTAAATTGACCGACTTACTACCGTGATTTTTACGGATCCAATCAGCATTTGGGAGATTAATACCAATCGGAGTGCTTGGAGCGGCATCACCACTTTCCACTACAGCATTAATAACTTTTGCATTGATGCCTTTTACGTTTTTCTTTTTATGCTCTTCAATCAATGGAGAGTTATCCTCGAACCATTGTGCATTTTCGGAAATCGTTGCAATTCGTTTAGAGGTTTCTACATCCTTTACATTTACAACACTTTCAAAACTTCCTTTAATACCAATTGCATCTAGATATACTTCAATGAATCCATTAATAAAATCAATAGAGCTTTCTGTGTCCTCCACCCAAGCTATGCTGTAATCATCAAAATCTTTCAGATCACCGCTTTTATAATATTTTACTAAGAGATCAATATGTTTTTTTTGTTTATCATTTTCAGCAACTGTACTGGCTTTTTCTAACCAATAGATAATTTTGTCAATGGCTGCTCCATACATTCCTCCGCTTTTCCATACTTTCTCGATAACATTACCATTTTCATCTTTCATAACTTTGGTATTCAGCCCCCAACTAGGTTGATCGCCTGTGCTCGGAAACTTTTTGTAGTAAGCTTCTACTTCAGCTTGTGTAACACCTTCATAAAAATTATTTGCGCTTTGTGCAACATTATCTACTCCAGCATCTTGATTTACACATTTGGGCTCAAAGTTTAAGTCGAACATAATGGTTTCCATGCGAGCTAAGAAATTTTCTACAGTTTCTTCTTCAGCTAAAGGAAATCCGTTTTGATCGCTCTTAGCAGCGATCTCTTTAAAATAATCATAGGAACAAGCTGGAATAAATTTTTCATTACCATAATGATGAAAATATCCATTACTAAACCAAAATCGTCCGCAGTATTCTTCAAACTTTTTCCAATCATCAGTTGATTTATCACCGCTATAGGTACCGTATATGTTTTCAATTGTTTTTCGTACTGTTAATCCGTACTTACTTTTTTGATCATAGATAATGTCTCGTCCACTCAAAGCAGCTTCGTATAAATAGTATAAGAGTTCATGTTGTTTAGGGGTGAGTTCATCCCATCCAGGGATATTATATCGAAGGACTTTTAAATCAGCGAACTCTTCTGCTTCTACGTCGAAGCCACCCATAGAGCCAGACTCATTAGAAGAATTACAACTGAAAATTGCTAAAGGAATTAGCATGAGTAAAAGAAAACGTTTCATCATCTGCAAAAATTTAGTTCGTAAAGGTAATAAAATCTCAGACAAAGAAAATTGTATAAATAAGACAAAGAACTTTCATAGGAAAAGCCATCTTTGTGGCCCACATATGCAAAAAATTATATTGTACGGAATACTCTTTTTTTCAGTGAAAAATTGTTGTGCTCAGTTTAGTCAGCGTTTGATAGAAACGGACTCATCTTATATCGAAGTAAGCACAAATGGAAAGTTGAAGTACTGGGAAGAAACTTATAAGGACAGAGACTCTATACGGTACAAGGTTTTTTATTATCCCGATACAAATAAATTAAAACTAGAGGGTTGGCACACGGATAACGGTGTGCGTTTTGGAAAATGGTCTGGATATAATTCAAATGGCACAAGATTATATACTCAGGATTATGAAAGACATAGTTGCCAATATAATGCTAAACTGTATCCATACCTGAAAGAAAAAATAGAAATGAAAAAAAGAGCAGATACACTTATCATGAAGAAATTTGGTAAACCTTTTTTCAATGAAAATGTTATATTCGATAGCGAAGGATATACTTATAAATGGCGTTTAGAGAACTATCCGACAGGAAGATTTTACACAAGAAAGAAACTAGGCAATTGGTTAGAACCTTCGTATGAAAAACCTCACGGATTCTTATTAAGATATACTATACAGTTAGATGAAGATGAAAAATATAATAGCTTATTACATGTGGAATTAGATTCCACAGGTCAGGTGGTGGTAGATACTATAGAAGACGCAATTAATTTTACAGATCTTACCTTGGCAATAAGAAATCCAATAACCATAAACAAAAACAGAGCAATTGCTTTGTGTAAGGGCCATCCGTTGCACACGTCCGAATATGACTATCAAGCTAAACTGTGCTATGGGTTTAGTGCAGATGGATTGTATCCAGGAGAGTTTTATTACGAAGTGGTTCAACTGTATGATCAGAAAAGAGAGGTTAATGACAAGAATAGCGCCTTAATAAAATATTATAACGTTTGGAGAATGAACCCATATACCGCAGAACTTTTTTATAAAAAAAGACAAAAGATAATTACCAGAGCAGGTAGCGGATATGGTGTAACTGGTAGGTTTTTAGAGTTGGACGAATAAACTTTGTAAAGGGTATATACTTTATAAAGCTTTAATTTACTTTTGCCCACCTATGAATTTTAGCGATTTAGTTTCTATATCAGGATTAAGTGGGTTGTATCAATTAGTGGGAACCAAGTCTGATGGTGCCATTGTAAAAAACTTTGATGATAATAAAACCTTGTTTGTTTCAGCACGTAAGCATGAAGTAACACCACTAGATAGTATTGAGGTATACACCCAAACAGATAATGTTCCACTTCGTGAGGTCTTCGCAACCTTTAAGAAGAACGAAGGAGCTGTGGAGAAAGTTGAAGTACATAAGGAGGGTAATAAGGTCATCCAAGAAACATTTGGCAAATTATTCCCAGAATATGATAAGGGCAGAGTTTATGCAAGTGACATGAAAAAAATGTTGAAGTGGTACGGCATACTTAAAAAATTGAACTTGTTGGAAACTTTGGATCAAGACAATTCGAGTGAGACCAAGGTAACAGAAAAACAGCAGGGAACCGAAAAAAAACAGTTGGCAAAAAGTACTTCGGTAAAACAGTCTTCGGCGAAAAAGGCCCCCACGCGTAGTATGAACTCTAAGAAGGGTTAGACAACATCACCGTTTTCTAATTATAGAAGACATTGAGTAAAACATTTCGATAAGCGCAATAAATAATATTATATTTACACCACTAAAATTTTAAGATAATGAACATACCTGAAAATTTAAAGTATACAAAAGAGCATGAATGGATTAAAATAGAAGGCGATGTAGCTACTATAGGAATTACAGATTTCGCGCAAGGAGAGCTCGGTGACATTGTATTTATTGATGTTGATACCATTGGTCAGGAGGTAGCTAAAGATGAGGTTTTTGGATCGGTTGAAGCGGTTAAAACAGTTTCGGACTTGTTCATGCCGTTGAGTGGGTCTGTAGAAGAAATGAATGAATCATTGGAAGCAGAGCCAGAAAAGGTAAATAGTGACCCGTATGGCGAAGGGTGGATGGTTAAAATTAAGATAAGCGATGCGTCTCAAGTAGAAGGACTATTGGATGCTGCCGCTTATACAGAGTTGGTTAGCGCCTAATAACTTTTGCAATTAGATAATCGAATTCCCTTTACCCTTCGTAGAGGGAATCTTTATTTTTGGAGGACATGAAATCACTTTTACAAAGCAGAAAGTTGATGTTGACTCTGGCTTTAGTATGGACAGCGATCATTTTCATTGGTTGCTCATTACCAGGAAGAGACCTACCCCCTATTACTGTTTTTGATCATTTCGATAAAGTTGTGCACTTTGTTTTCTTTTTTGTATTCGCAATATTTTGGTTGGCTGCTTTTGGTGCAAGGAATATGAATCATTATTTGATTGTAGTTATCATGTCAATGATATATGGATTTGCTTTAGAATATTACCAGATCAATTTTGTATCTGGTCGATCTTGGGACGTTTGGGATGCCATTTCAGATACTGTTGGAGGAATCGTTGGTTGTATAACCTTTAGTTATTTTATTAGAATTAAAGGCTAAAATGATCTACTGATTACCTATTGTACGCATAGAAATTAGATATTTCAATATCTCATTCTGCTCTTTTGAACCGAGCACTTTTTTATTTTCATTGACCTTATCACACATTGGAGGAACAATGTTCTTCCATTGTTCTTCATTAAGGGATTCTGGTTTTTTAAGATCGTGGCAGTTACCGCAATGTTGCTCATACAGCTGCTTTCCACTTCGAAGCTCAGTAACGGCATAGCCGGGATATTTGGCCTGCATTCTCGATACAATTTGTTCTGGAGTAATAGGTTGTTTAGGCTTAGTTGTATGACAACTGAAGAGTACAAGGGAGCTAATAAGTATTGTGGTGAGTGTTTTTATCATAATTTATGGCCGAAGTTCGCTATAAATTATAAGTATTGCAAGCGGAAGAGCTTAAATGGGTCTTAACATGGGGAACAGATCAAAAGCAGAAAAAATGCGTTAAGTTTGCATTCCTTTGGAGAAGACCAAGGAGCTCGACAAATTAACAATTGAATAACAAATATGATATAATCGTTGCAGGTGGTGGACATGCGGGCTGCGAGGCCGCCGCTGCCGCTGCTAACTTAGGAAGTAAGGTTCTGCTTATCACTATGAATATGCAGACAATTGCCTCAATGAGTTGTAATCCAGCTATGGGAGGCATAGCCAAAGGTCAGATCGTAAGGGAAATTGACGCAATGGGGGGGTATTCTGGTATCGTATCAGATGAGAGTATGATTCAATTTAGAATGTTGAATCGTTCTAAGGGGCCAGCAATGTGGAGTCCTCGTACCCAGAATGATCGAGTCGTATTTGCGCTTAAGTGGAGAGAAAAATTAGAATCTATACCAAATCTTGATATCTGGCAAGACATGGTTACAGGTATCAATGTTTCACGTGGAACAAATGGTGAAACACAAGTAACAGGGGTAAAAACGCAACTCGGCATAGATTTTCATGCTCAGTCAGTTATATTAACCTCCGGAACTTTCCTTAATGGTAAAATACATATAGGTAATAAGAATTTTGGTGGAGGAAGAATGGGAGAAAAAGGTGCGGTGGGAATAACAGAGCAATTAGAGTCTTTAGGTTTCGAGAGCGATCGTTTGAAAACAGGAACTCCTCCCCGTATAGATGGTAGAACATTGGATTACTCGAAGTTTGAGATTCAGGAGGGAGATGAAGACATTATAGGCTTCTCTTACCTCAATACACCTAAACCGTCTGAGCAAAGGGCTTGTCATATTGCCTATACCAATGAAGAGGTACATGATATACTAAGGATAGGATTTGGAGATTCCCCTATGTTTACAGGGAGGATTCAGGGCACAGGTCCTAGATATTGTCCGAGCATAGAGGATAAAATAGATCGTTTTGCTGATAAGAATAGACACCAATTATTCATTGAACCAGAAGGTTGGAATACAGTAGAAATTTACCTTAACGGTTTTTCCACCTCTCTTTCTGAAGATGTTCAGTATAATGCCATGATTAAAATACCAGGATTTGAGAAGGTTAAAATGTTTCGTCCTGGTTACGCTATAGAGTATGACTACTTCCCTCCTACTCAGTTACAATATAACCTAGAAACTAAGCTTGTAAAGAATCTATTTTTTGCAGGGCAGATAAATGGAACAACTGGTTATGAAGAGGCGGCATGTCAAGGACTTATGGCGGGAATCAATGCCCATCATAATATTGAAGAAAAGGGACCATTTACCTTAGCTCGAGATGAGGCTTATATCGGGGTACTTATAGATGATTTGATTAATAAAGGTACTGATGAACCGTACAGAATGTTCACTTCTAGAGCGGAGTTCAGGACATTGCTTCGTCAAGATAATGCGGATTTACGTTTAACGGAGATCAGTAATAAACTAGGCTTGGCAAGCAATGAACGTTTGGAACTTGTTCAGAAGAAGCAAGAGGAGATTGCCAATACGAAACAATTATTTGAAACAAAACGCCTGATTCCTAAAGAGATTAATCCTTATTTAGAGACTATCAACTCATCACCTTTGAAAGAGCACTTTACAATTAAAAAGGTACTCTGTAGACCAGAAATTGAGTTGGACAATCTGCTAGAGGGATCTGAGACAGTTCGATCAATTTCTAAAGGTGTTTCACGTGAAACATTAGAGCAAGTTTCTATTCAACTTAAGTATGAGACCTATATTAATAAGGAAAGAGATTTGGCAGAAAAGTCTAAACAACTGGAGGACTTGGTGATTCCTGATTCTTTCGATTTTAATAAATTACCCTCATTGTCTATTGAAAGTAGACAGAAGTTCAATAAAATACGTCCTAGAACACTAGGACAAGCCAGTAGAATAAGCGGGGTAAATCCTACGGATATCCAAATTCTTATGGTTTACATGGGCCGTTAATACATTACAAAATAATGTATATATTATTTGTTGAATAATATGCGGTAAGAGCAATATTTAGCCGCATTACCAAACCGTTATTTTTACATTTTCAGCCTGAGAAATACAGCATATTATATAAATCCATCTTAAGTTTGACGCTCAAACCAAAGAGTTATAATGAAAATCTTAAAAAAGTTCTGTGTAATCCTTGCTCTTGGCTTTATAGGTGTTACATCTCATGGTCAATCGATTGCAACTTTAAATTTGAATGGAAATGCTGGAAATGAAGATAGCGTAATTGCTATTTTAGATCCAAACCTGAGTGGAACGCATTTTAAAAGGGGAGCAGGAATTAATCCTACGAATCTTGGTAATGCCTTTTCATCTAATGGTTTTACAGCAAATGGAAGCAAAGCCGATGCTGTGACGAATATGGATTTTTACACCACCAGTTTTACGGCTAGTTCGGGTTATGAAATGTCTCTAAGTTCTTTGGATATCAAGTTCAGAAGGTCTGGTACCGGTCCGGATAGTGTCGCAGTACAATATCAACTTAATGCTGGTTCGTTTGTAGATATAAGTAATCTAAATATTTCCTCTTCTGGAGGAAACGGAACAAGTATTCCAACAGTTACTTTAAGTGGAATAACAGCCTTACAAAATTTAACTTCTGCCACAACCGTAACGTTTCGCTTTTTAGCTTGGAACGCGTCAAGTACGGGTGGGACATTTGCAATTGGCCGATCTACAAGTGGGACAGACAATGCTTTCGTTTTGAATGGAACTCTTTCTACTCTTTGTACAAATACAACAGCCACGATTACGCCAACTGCTTGTGGAAGTTATGTATCTCCAAGTACAAACTATACTTGGACAACTACCGGTATGTATATGGACACGATTTCTAATGCTGCAGGTTGCGATAGTATCATCACTGTAGACCTTACGATTAATAATAGCACGAGTGCTACGATTACGCCAACTGCTTGTGGAAGTTATATCTCTCCAAGTACAAACTATACTTGGACAACAACAGGTATGTATATGGACACCATAGCCAACACAGCAGGTTGTGATAGTGTGATTACTGTAGATCTTACGATTAATAATAGCACAAGTGCCACGATTACGCCAACTGCTTGTGGAAGTTATATCTCTCCAAGTACGAATTATACTTGGACAACAACTGGTATGTATATGGACACCATAGCCAACACAGCAGGTTGTGATAGTGTGATTACTGTAGATCTTACGATTAATAATAGCACAAGTGCAACGATTACGCCAACTGCTTGTGGAAGTTATATCTCTCCAAGTACAAACTATACTTGGACGACTACCGGTATGTATATGGATACGATTTCTAATGCCTCAGGTTGTGATAGCATCATCACTGTAGACCTTACGATTAATAATAGCACGAGTGCCACGATTACGCCAACTGCTTGTGGAAGCTATGTGTCTCCAAGTACAAACTATACTTGGACCTCAACGGGTATGTATATGGACACCATAACCAACGCCTCAGGTTGTGATAGTATCATCACTGTAGACCTTACGATTAATAATAGCACGAGTGCCACGATTACGCCAACTGCTTGTGGAAGCTATGTGTCTCCAAGTACAAACTATACTTGGACCTCAACGGGTATGTATATGGACACCATAACCAACGCCTCAGGTTGTGATAGTATCATCACTGTAGACCTTACGATTAATAATAGCACGAGTGCCACGATTACGCCAACTGCTTGTGGAAGCTATGTGTCTCCAAGTACAAACTATACTTGGACCTCAACGGGTATGTATATGGACACCATAACCAACGCCTCAGGTTGTGATAGTATCATCACTGTAGACCTTACGATTAATAATAGTACTACAGCCACGATTACACCAACTGCTTGTGGAAGTTATGTCTCTCCAAGTACGAATCATACTTGGACGGCTACCGGTATGTATATGGATACGATTTCTAATGCCTCAGGTTGTGATAGCATCATCACTGTAGACCTTACGATTAATAATAGCACGACAGCGACGATTACACCAACTGCTTGTGGAAGCTATGTCTCTCCAAGTACAAACTATACTTGGACAACTACTGGCATGTATATGGACACGATCTCTAACACAGCAGGTTGTGATAGTATCATCATTGTAGATCTTACGATTAATAATAGCACGACAGCGACGATTACGCCAACTGCTTGTGGAAGTTATGTATCTCCAAGTACAAACTATACTTGGACGACTACTGGTATGTATATGGATACGATTTCTAATGCCTCAGGTTGTGATAGCATCATCACTGTAGATCTTACGATTAATAATAGCACGACAGCGACGATTACACCAACTGCTTGTGGAAGTTATATCTCTCCAAGTACGAATTATACTTGGACAACAACGGGTATGTATATGGACACGATCTCTAACACAGCTGGTTGTGATAGTATCATCACTGTAGACCTTACGATTAATAATAGCACAAGTGCAACGATTACACCAACCGCTTGTGGAAGTTATGTGTCTCCAAGTACAAACTATACTTGGACAACTACCGGTATGTATATGGACACGATCTCTAACACAGCTGGTTGTGATAGTATTATCACTGTAGATCTCACGATTAATAATAGCACAAGTGCAACTATTACACCAACCGCTTGTGGAAGTTATGTATCTCCAAGTACAAACTATACTTGGACGACAACGGGTATGTATATGGATACGATTTCTAATGCCTCAGGTTGTGATAGCATCATCACTGTAGACCTTACGATTAATAATAGCACAAGTGCAACGATTACACCAACCGCTTGTGGAAGTTATGTGTCTCCAAGTACAAACTATACTTGGACGACTACTGGCATGTATATGGACACGATCTCTAACACAGCTGGTTGTGATAGTATTATCACTGTAGATCTTACGATTAATAATAGCACGAGTGCAACGATTACACCAACTGCTTGTGGAAGTTATATCTCTCCAAGTACAAACTATACTTGGACGACAACGGGTATGTATATGGACACCATAGCCAACGCCTCAGGTTGTGATAGCATCATCACTGTAGACCTTACGATTAATAATAGCACAAGTGCCACGATTACGCCAACTGCTTGTGGAAGCTATGTATCTCCAAGTACAAACTATACTTGGACAACAACGGGTATGTATATGGACACGATCTCTAATGCTTTAGGTTGTGATAGCATCATCACTGTAGATCTTACGATTAATAATAGTACGACGGCCACGATTACGCCAACTGCTTGTGGAAGCTATGTGTCTCCAAGTACAAACTATACTTGGACGACTACCGGTATGTATATGGACACGATCTCTAACACAGCTGGTTGTGATAGTATTATCACTGTAAACCTCACGATTAATACCCCCCCTGTGATTACAGTTAGTACTTCTACAGTAACAACTTGTTCAACCAGCACAGCTCATATTGTTGCAAGTGGCGCTTTGAGCTATAGTTGGATGCCTGGAGGTGTACTGAATGATACATTATTACTGCCCTCGAATGCAGTGAGTGGAATTTACACAGTAACAGGTACGGATGCTAATAGTTGTACAGGAACGACAAGCGTTTCAGTTATGGTCTCAAGTATCAATGGAGATTTGGCCCAATCGATGTCTAGCAATAGTGCATCGACGAGTGGCACACAGACAGATTCCTTGATTCATCCAAACGATGGTCAGTTGTACAGTTATTTTGATGGTAGTTGTAATCTGATAGCGAGTATTCAGGAGAATATAGGAGGTGTAGATTTAGGGTTTGTTCGTACTACAGTCACAGCAGGTTCATCAGTATCGACGTATAATGGTCAGCCTTATGTGAGTCGTTGGTATGAGATTACGCCAACGAATCAGGCCTCGGCTTCTGTTACTTTATACATGACTCAAGATGATTTTGATGTTTATAATACGTATGCGAGTGTTAATAGTTGGCCTTTATTACCAACGAATGGAGGCGATGCATCTGGTATTTCAAATTTACGTATTACGAAGAATGACAATGGCGGTTTAGGAACGAATCCTTTGGTGATTACACCATCGAGTGTATTTTGGAACAGTAGTTTACTACGTTGGGAGATAACGTTTACGACACCTGGATTCAGTCAGTTTAGAATACATGCGGTCAATGGAGGCAATGCTGCACTCCCCATTTACTATACAAACTTCAGTGTTCGTAAAGAACGTACAACGAATGTAATTGAATGGAGCACAGCTAGCGAGCAAAACAATAGTCACTTTAATGTGTTACGTTCATTAGATGGTCAAACTTTTGAAACGCTAGCTACGATACAAACCAAAGCTTCAAATGGTATGAGTACAAATGAGTTGAATTATCATTTTATAGATAGAAAACCACAAATTGGTCACAACTATTATAAGTTAGAGCAATTAGATGTAGATCAGAATAAGTCTTATACCAAAGTGATCGATATTTTATGGGGCCATACGGGTAGCATTGTCTCCATCTATCCGAACCCTGCCAAGAATCTCGTTAAGATTGATGTATCTACTGATAAAGTGTCACAAACTGAGATCAGGCTTATCGATATGAGCGGTCGGGTTGTGAAGAGTTTACATCCTCAATTGGTAAAAGGTTTAAATCATATTCGCCTAAGTCTTGAGGAGCTCGCTTCAGGGGTTTATGGTGTTCAGGTTCTAGAGAATAATCATTTAATCCATTGGGCCAAGCTTCGTAAGAACTAATTGCTATGGCAATTAACCAAGTGCCACTTACTACCCTATTGTAGTTAGGAGTTTTTATGCATTTCCTATAAGGAGTAGCATTGGGGCATCCTTGTTACGATTGTATTAAAAACAAGTGCGTTCATTTTTTTTAGTACTCTTGTTCCTAAATTTGAGTACTCAAATCAAATCTATGAAAAAAACAATGTCCAAGCTTTTAATGGCAGCATTTCTGCTCATAACTTCTCTAGTATTTACTGAATATGCTGAAGCACAAACGATTACAGTATCAGGTCTTACGGGAAGCTGTGCTGGCGCTAATGGTAATTATACAGGTCCTCAATTTAGTTTACCTCTATGGGGTAAGACATCAGGTTTAAATCAATACTGGATCGATAAACAAGGGGGTAATTGGGTCATACGACTTGATGGAGGAGCAACTTATGCAACTTCACCCATTACCAATCCGAATATTCCACCTTGTGGTCCTTGGACCAGCGTGGGCTCTTGTACAGGAACTGCTGTTTTAGTTGGTGGTTGCCAAGCGGCATCAGCGTCTTGTAATATTACACATATAGGTGGCCCCTTATCGCAAACAGTTTGTGTTGGAGTACCTATAATACCCTTGACGTTTTCAACGCTCTCGGCCACCAATGTTTCAACAGGAAATATGCCACCCGGTGTAAGCGCTCTTTTTACAGGGAATGCAACCGCGGGTACCATTACGGTTAGTGGAACACCAACATCTATACCTGCTGCTTACAATCCTTCGTTATTTGTGACGGCCATTGGAGGAACTTGTACGGGAATCAATTTTGTGAACTATACTGTAAACTTATCAGCTGCTCCTACCATCAGCGGGCCTTCGAATGTGGTGATTGGCTCTACCATAAATTTAACAGGCTCTGGTGCGCCAAGTGGCTCACCTTGGATGAGCAATAACGGTAATGTTACGGTAAACTCATCTGGCATTGTAACAGGAGTAACGGCAGGAACAAGTACTATAACCTATACCACGAGTAATAACTGTTCCAATACAAAAGTTGTTAATGTGCTGGTTTCACCACTCTCTGTTCAGTACAAAGACTTTAACGTGCACAAAGAGCATACATCTAGTGTATTAAAATGGACAACGCTTAATGAAACCAATAATAAGCACTTTAATATACTTCGTTCCGCAGATGGCAAACACTTTGAGCGTTTAGGTACCGTACAAACAAAAGCAACGTATGGCGGTAGTACTGGCCTATTAGAGTACAGTTTTGTAGATGAAAATCCTCAAATTGGTTCGAACTATTACAAGTTAGAGCAAGTAGACTTCGATAACAAGAAAGAATTTTCAAATGTGATAAATATCATATGGGGGGCTCAAGGCAGTATCATTTCTGTATACCCAACACCGACTAAGGATAGACTGAACATTGATATCAAGGCCGATCGAACCAATCAAACCGAAGTTAGATTAATTGATATGAGCGGTCGAGTGGTTAAAAGTCTCTTAGTGCAAACGCTTAAGGGTACGAATCAGATAGCGCTTGATCTTGGTCGAACTGCTTCAGGTGTTTACAGTCTACAGGTTTACGAGAATAATAAACTTGCATATGTAAGCAAAATTCTTAAAGAGAATTAGCTTATCGTACGATATCATTTTCTTAGCTCTGGCCCTTCAAGTCAGGGCTTTTTTGCACAAGTAATGAACAAAATATAAATCATAACTAATTGATTATCAATAATTTGAGCATTATTAATAAATAAATTACACAGAAAGTTATGCTGTTATTGTTACATCATATATGTTTACAAATTATTGTTAATTAACTATATCAACTTATGAAGAAACTACTACTTGTTTTCGTAGTGCTTTTAGGTGCACTATCATTTACACAAGAAGCTGAAGCTCAGAACATAACAGTAACTGGTTGTGGAGGTGCCGCTGGCACATACACAGGAAATGCCTTTGGAATTCCCAACTTATGGCAGAAGTCTTCTACGGCTCATTATATTGAGAATACTGGCGGATTAAACTGGCGTATTCGAAACAATGGTGGAACTACCTTAGCGTCAATAACGGGCGGAACAAGTAACAATCCACCTAGCGGTGCATGGACTGGATCATGTGGAACAGCAAACGTTTCTGGTCCAGGAACCGTAGCTCCAGCAGCGGCCTGTAATATTACGCATACGGGTGGTCCTTTAACTCAAACCGTATGTGTGGGAGTGCCTATTACACCTTTAACATTTTCAACAGTATCAGCAACCAATGTTTCTACAGGAAATATGCCTCCTGGTGTAAGTGCTAGTTTTAGTGGAAATGCTACAGCAGGTACCATTACCGTAAGCGGAACACCTACTTCTATTCCTACGAGTCCTCCTTATAATCCGTCGTTATTTGTAACAGCCACTGGAGGAACCTGTACGGGAACTAATACGGTTAATTTTACGATAAATTTAAACCCAGCTCCAACAATCAGTGGGGCATCAAGTGTAGTGCTTGGTTCTACAATAACTTTAACAGCCTCTAGTGCAGGTATGGGTGGTGCACCATGGAGTAGTACCAATGGTACTGGAAGTACATCTGTAAGCCCTTCGGGGGTCGTTACAGGTTTAACTGCAGGAACAAGTACAATTACTTTTACGGCAATTAATGGTTGTACTGATACAAGAGTGGTTACGGTTCTTGGCGGACCAACGGCTTCTGTTCTTTCTAGTGGCTCTGGTTCTAACAGTTATTGTGCAGGTGGAAGCGGAAGTGCTAACTTAAGCGTTGCCATTACGGGTGGTGTAGGACCTTACTCCGTAGTGCTAACTGATGGTTCAACTCCTTTTACAACTACAGGTTATACTAGTGGTGCAAACATTTCTGTGAGCCCTACTTCAACTTCAACATATTCTATTGTATCGGTTACAGATGCAAACAGTCTTGTAGGAACAGGTAACTCTGGTTCTGCTACAGTAACAGTATTCCCGGCTCCTTCAGCAGCTGCTTCAGTAAGCAGCCTTGCAACTTGTGTTGCTGGTGGTTCTGCTACGGTAACACCTTCTGGTGGAACTCCAGGCTACACTTATTTATGGTCTAACCCTGGTGCAACTGTAACACAAACTGCTACTGGTTTAGCGGCTGGTGGTTACACCGCAACTGTAACAGATGCTAACGGTTGTACCGCAACAAGTAGTGTAACTATTTCAACAACACCTAACCCATCGGTTTCAATATCGGTTGATAGTAATGCAACCTGTGCAGTTGGTGGTGGTGCAACAGCTACTGGTTCTGGTGGAACTGGACCTTATTCTTATTCATGGTCAAATGGTGCAACAACACAAGGTGTTACAGGTATAGCTAGTGGATCGTATACCGTAACGGTAACAGACGCAAATGGTTGTACAGCAACAAGCAGTGTGTCCATATCCATGTCTCCAAACCCATCGGTTTCAATGTCGGTTGATAGTAATGCAACCTGTGCAGTTGGTGGTGGCGCTACAGCCACTGGTTCTGGTGGAACTGGACCTTATTCTTATTCATGGTCAAATGGTGCAACAACACAAAGTATTACAGGTGTAGCTAGTGGATCGTATACCGTAACGGTAACGGACGCAAATAGTTGTACCGTAACAAGCAGTGTTTCAATTTCAATGTCTCCAAACCCATCAGCTTCTATAGCTGTTGATAGTAGTGCATCTTGCTTAGGTGGTGGTGCAACAGTAACACCTTCTGGTGGAACAGGACCTTATACTTTTGCATGGTCCAATTCAGCAGTCACTCAAAGTATTACAGGTGTAGCGGCTGGCAGTTATACCGTAACCGTAACAGATGCAAATAGTTGTACGACAACAAGTAGTGTTACCATATCTCCGCTTTTACCAAGCGTTTCAACTGCCGTTGATAATGATGCAACTTGTGGTTTATTTAATGGTGGTGCAACAGCTACTGGTTCTGGTGGAACAGGACCTTATACTTATGCATGGTCTAATTCTGCTACCACACCGAGTATTACAGGTCTTCCTCCTGGTACATATACAGTAACCATAACGGATGCTAAAACTTGTACAGCAACAAGTAGTGTTTCTATTGCTGCTATCGCTGTACCAAGTGTTTCAGCAGCTGTTGATAGTAATGCGACTTGTGGTTTAAACAATGGTGGTGCTACGGCAACACCTTCAAGTGGTGTCCCACCCTATAACTATGCATGGTCTAATTTTTCAGTTACGCCTAGTATTACAGGTGTAGCAGCAGCTACTTATTCTGTGACTGTAACTGATGCGAATAGTTGTACCGCAACAAGTAGTGTTACGATATCGGCGATTTCTTTACCAAGTGTTTCCGCTTCAGTAGATAGTATTGAAACTTGTGCCGTTGGTGGTGGTGCTACAGCTTCTGGCTCTGGTGGAACTACTCCTTATTCTTATTCATGGTCAAATGGAGCAACAACACAAAGTATTACAGGTGTAGCTAGTGGATCGTATACTGTAACGGTAACGGACGCAAATGGTTGCACGGCAACGAGCAGTGTTTCAATATCATCGGCACCAAACCCATCAGTATCGATTGCAGTAGATAGTATTGCGACTTGTGCCGTTGGTGGAGGTGCAACGGCTACTGGCTCGGGCGGAACAGGTCCTTATACTTACGCATGGTCCAACTCAGCGACCACAGCCTCAATTACAGGAGTTGCAATGGGTAGTTATACTGTAACGGTAACAGACGCAAATAGTTGTACAGCAACAAGCAGCGTTTCAATAGCTATTACACCAAACCCATCAATATCGGTCGCTGTCGATAGCATTGCAACCTGTGCCGTTGGTGGAGGTGCGACCGCAGCTGGTTCTGGCGGAACGGGTCCTTATACTTACGCATGGTCCAACTCAGCGACTACAGCCTCAATTACAGGAGTTGCATCAGGAAGCTATTCTGTAACCGTAACAGATGCAAATAGTTGTACAGCAACAAGCAGCGTTTCAATAGGCATTACACCAAATCCTTCGGTGTCTGTATCTGTTGATAGTAATGAAACTTGTAATGTTGGTGGTGGTGCAACGGCTACTGGCTCGGGCGGAACGGGTCCTTATACTTATGCATGGTCCAATTCAGCGACTACAGCCTCAATTACAGGAGTTGCATCAGGAAGCTATACCGTAACCGTAACAGATGCAAATAGTTGTACATCAAGCTCAAGTGTATCTATTGCACCAGCTCCACCAATCAATGTAACGGCGACACCATCTAGTTCAACAGTATGTCTAGGTGCTGCTGTAGGTTCTTCAATAACAGCTTCTGGTGCTACAAGCTATTCTTGGTCTCCTGCTACTGGTTTAAATACAACCACAGGTGCAACCGTGATGGCTCTACCTACTGCAACAACGACCTATACCGTAACAGGAACGGATGGTATTTGCTCAGCTACAACAACAGTACTTGTAAACGTTGCAAGTATCGATAGTCTTGTGTTAACCGCAAGTCCTCAAAATATCTGTGTAGGTGGAAACTCTAGTTTAATGGCTATGGGTTGCCAAACCGTTTCGGCTACGCAGATGCTTATCTCAGAGGTCGGACACTATGTACCTATTGGTACAGGGAATGGTCCAACAATACCTGCTGGTCTTACAGATCCAATTGAGTTAACCAACCCTAGTTCAAACCCGATAGACATTTCTGGTTACCAATTAGAAGTTCTTGGAGACGGAGCTGGTACAATAACAATACCTTCAGGTAATATCGTAGCACCAAACTCAACTTTTGTAATTAGTCGTGGTGGAGGAACGAATACACCTGGTTCTTTATTAAATGGTGGAAGTGCTTTAGGAAACAACCCTGTTTCTTCAGGAGATGCCTCTGGTTATATTTTAAGTGATGGTGGTGGTAATGTAGTAGATGTTGTAGCTCTAAATGGCTATAATGTAGTTGGTCAAGGTAGTCCAGCAGCAACAGCAGCCGACTGGAGTGGCAATATTGCAGGATCGAGTGGACGTGCAGGTGTGCGTCGTACGGTGACTGAAGATAATAACTCAGCTTCTGATTGGACGAGATCATCTGCATCTAACGTAATGAATATAGGAACTGTTCATGCAGCTTATGTAGAAGCTGAATGTGATTCAAATGGAACGGCCATGTTATATGCTTGGTCTCCTCCGACATATTTAACAGGTATATCAGGAAATACCAATACGGCTACAGCGGTAGCGGCTCCTATTACCTATACTGTAACTGCGTTTAATACAAGCACAGGTTGTGTTAGAACGAATACAATCGATATAACACAAGTTCCATTGGGTAGTGTTTCAATTAATGCTAGTACTAATACAATTTGTGAATTAGATACTACACAACTTACTGCTACTGTTAGCGGTGGTGTAGGACCATTTACTTATTCTTGGTCTCCATCTACGGGTATGCCTGCTGGAGCTGATACAACAGCAAATCCTAAAGCAAGCCCAAGTGCAACAACAACCTATACGGTTACAGCAACTGATGCTTGTTCTACAACGACAACATCTAGTGTTACCATCACAGTAAATCCAAACCCAGTAATCACAGCTACAGCTACGGATAGTACAGTTTGTGAGGGTAGTACAACAGATTTAAATGTTACAGGTAATGCTGACACTTATGTTTGGAACCCTGGTTCGCTGTCAGGAGCTATGCAAACGGTTACACCAACAGCAAGTACATCGTATACTGTAACAGGTACTATTGCTGCTACAGGTTGTACAACTGATGCTTCTGTTCCAATTACATTTATCCCTACATTTTATGATACGGCTAGTGTAGATTTAGATTCAATCTGTATCGGTCAAAGTGTAAACTTAATAGCTGGTGATTCTGTACCGCCTATATCTTATTGTACAAGTACTGCGAATAGCGGACTAGATACAAAAATCGATACTGTTATCTTTGCGGGTGTTACTGTAGGTTCTCCTACTGGTGCGGAGTTATATACGGATAATACCTCTACGGTTATTCCAATTACCGCAGGAAATAATTACAATTTAAGGGTTGTAAATGGTCAGGATATTCCGGCTACTACTTTCTATGGTCCGAATAGACTTTTTGTTTACATTGATTATGACCACAATGGTACATTTGGTGCATCAGAATTGGTTTACCAAACAAATGCAACGGGTACAGGAGCTGATTTATTACCAGCTACGAATATCACAGTTCCTGCTACAGCTATCAACGGACAAACTCGTATGCGTGTTATCTTGCACGAGGAAACAACTTACTCACAACAACCTTGTGGAGGCTATGCCTATGGAGAAACCGAGGATTATACTGTAAATATTAGCGGTGGTACACCTCCTCCTCCACCTGTGGCATATACTTACACATGGAACCCTGGTGGTTTAACAGGTGCTGCTCAAACCGTAAGCCCTACCACAACGACTACTTATACCGTAACGCAAACTGATCCAAACGGTTGTACCGCACAAGATAGTGTAACGGTGCATGTAAACATTCCTTCTATCACAGCAAGTCCTTCTGTACAGTCTATTTGTGTAGGTGGAACCACACCAGCAACTTTACTTGCAAGCGGAGGAAGTACTTACACTTGGAGCCCTACACCTGTGTCTACTTCAGCTTCTGGAGATACCGCTATGGTATTACCAACTGTAACGACTACTTATACGGTTACAGGTGTAGATAGCAATGGTTGTTCTGATACTTCAACAGCAATCGTGATGTTAGAAGAACTACCAGTATTGGATAGTATAACAGCTTCTCCTGTTGATGTTTGCCCTGGTGCTACTTCAACTTTAAGTGCAAACTTTGTTTATCCAACACCTGCGTATTGTCCAAGTACTGCGAATAGCGGACTAGATACAAAAATTGATACCGTTATTTTTGCGGGTGTTACCACAGGTTCACCAACAGGTGGTGAACTTTATACGGATAATACCGCTACGGTTATTCCAGTTACTGCAGGGAATAGCTACAACTTAAAAGTTGTAAATGGTCAAGATATTAGCCCATCGACTTTCTTTGGTCCGAATAATCTTTATGTATATATCGATTATGACCAGAATGGTATATTCGGTGCTTCTGAATTGGTTTACCAAACAACAGCAACAGGTACTGGAGCAGATTTATTACCTGCTACGAATATCTCGATTCCGGCAACTGCGGTTAATGGTCAGACTCGTATGCGTGTTATTTTACACGAGGAAACAAGCTTTACGCAACAACCTTGTGGAGGGTATAGTTATGGTGAAACTGAGGACTATACATTAAATATCTCTGGTGGTGCTCCTCCTCCTATAAGTTATTCATATGCTTGGACTCCTAGTGGAGGTGTAGCAAATCCAACATCGGCATCTACTCAAACGAATGCTATGGCCGCTACAACGACCTTTACCGTTACTGCAACAAGCCCAAGTGGTTGTTCTGCTATGGATAGTGTTACGGTAAATGTGAACCCAATGTCACCAGCAGTGGCAACGGCAACGGCACCAGCGATCTGTTTAGGAGACTCTTCTCAACTAAATGTAACAATTAGTGGTGGTGGAACACCTTATAACTACTCATGGACGCCAACTACAGGTATGCAACCTGGTGCGGATACAACAGCTAATCCTAAAGTAGCACCGGGCACAACAACAGCTTATACTGTAGTTGTAACCGATGCTTGTAGCAATTTTGCAGCCTCTATCGCGGTTGTAACAGTTAATCCAAACCCTGTCGTTCTGGCTACGGCAAGTGACACTACAGTTTGTGCTGGTGATACAACTATGTTAATGGCAAGTGGTGCTGATACCTATGCATGGAGTCCTGGTTCTTTAACTGGACAAACTGTACCAGTTGTACCTACAGCAAATACGGTATATACAGTTACAGGTACGGATACAGCAACGGGTTGTACAACAGACGCTACAGTAGCTATTACTCATATTCCGCAAGCATATGTCAATGCAAGCATTTCATCAACGGCTATCTGTTTAGGTGACACTGTTTCATTGAACGCTATGGATTCTGTTCTTTCGTATTGTACAAGTTCTCCAGCTAGCGCTGCTGATGGGAAGATTGATACCGTTAGCTTTGCTGGTGTGACTACAGGAACTTCTCCAACGGCAACTGAGGATTATACGGATAATACGTCAGTAATTATTCCAGTAGTCGGTGGTACTTCTTATCCATTAAATATAGTCAACGGTTCATCAAGTGGTAACTACTATGGATCATGGCTAAAAGTATTTATTGATTACAATCAAAATAACAATTTTGAGGCTTCTGAAGAGGTCTATGACTTTGGTGGTGCAAGTGGTTTAAATACCATAGCGCCTACTACAATCAATATTCCAACAACAGCCTTTAACGGGCAAACGCGTATGCGTATTGTTTATGCCGAGAATGGTTCGACATCAAACTTTGATGCTTGTAGTGCCTACCCTCCTTCGTTTGGCTCGAGTTATGGTGAAACAGAAGACTATACAATTGATATTTCTGGTGCAACACCTCCTCCAGCGCCTATTAGCTATACTTATGGTTGGATGCCTGGCGGTTTAAGCGGAGCTCAACAAACGGTAACGCCTACGGCTTCTACAACTTATGTAGTAACGCAAACTGGCCCAGAAGGATGTACTGCAATGGATAGTGTATCCGTTACAGCAGGTCCAACACCTACTTTAGCACTAAGCGTATCTCCAAACGATACAGTTTGTGCGGGTGATACAATTACACTAATGAGTGGTGCTTCGGGTGCTACAAGTTATACTTGGAATGGTGTGGCTTCTGGTCCTGACACGGTGATCACTGCGCCAACTACTGGTATGTATACTGTGGTAGCAACATTAGACTCTGCTGCATGTTCTGTAACAGATTCTGTTCTAGTTACTGTGTTGCAAGTACCAGCACCTACTGTATCTACTGTAGATCCACTTTGTGTTACTGGTCAAGGTAATATTACGGTAACGGCCCCGGTAGGAGCGAATTATCAGTATAGTATCGATACAGGCATGAGTTATCAAACATCTCCGTCCTTTGATACAACGGCTGGAACTTATGGAATCACAGCACAATTACTACCTTATGGTTGTGTGAGCCCATCGACTACAGCAGTTCTGAATCCAAGTAGCGCGGTATGTGAACCAAATATTACATTAGGTGCTACATCTACTGCTCCTTCTATATTAGTTGGTGATACGTCTACAATTGATTTCCGAATAAACAACTTAGGAACAATACCTACTACTGGTGCAATCAATGTTACGATTGGTAAACCAACAGATGGTAATCTTATTCTGAATCTACCAGCTGGTTGGTCTATTGTGGCGAACACACCTGCAATTATTCAAATCACGACCAATAATGTAATTCAACCTGGTTTTGCAAACTCTGTAATTATCCCAGCACTTTACATTCATAATGGTGTACCATCAGCTGCACTTAAAAATGCACGGATGTTAGCTACACCAGGATCTGGTGGTGAGAATCAAACGAATGATAATAGTAGTGGTATCTTCATTCAGGTAAACTAATTCATTAAACTAAAAAGTATAATAATGAAAAAGCAAATTCTTATATTATGTGCACTGTCCCTTTTACTAGGGGACATTGCACTTGCTCAAGGAAACTGGGTGAGCGCCGACGAGAATGTATCAAGTGCTGTTGTGTCCTCAACAGGTCAACTTACGGTATCTGGTACGTATACATGGGTTGGTAATGTCGATTATCGAAATGATAAACATCGGGCAACTTTGACCTATGCATTACCACCCAGTGTGGAAGTGTCAACCGGTACTCCTAGTTTAGTTTATGCTGGCAGTAATACACCAGTACACGGTGTGACTTTTACGAACACAGGTAAGGCATGGACTTGTACCTTCACTGCGGGAACAATTTTTGCTTCTGGAACAAAGTTAAAGTTCAGCATTAGTGATCTAGAAATTAAAGACGATAAGGCATACCAAAATCAATTAGCGTCTCACTTTATCTCTTTTTTATCTAGCCCAGCTAATGAAGCACTAATGGATAATTCTGGAACGGCGGTCTTTCAAACTACAATCAATAGCGCCCTGCCAGTTACTTTACTAGACTTTAATGCTACTTTAAGAGGGCAAGGTACCAGCGCTAAAGTAGATTTGACTTGGAAAACAGAAATGGAGTTAAATGCTGATCGTTTCATCATTGAGCGATCTGCTGATGCCAGTGATTGGTCTGAAATTACAAGTGTTAAAGCAAAGGGTAATTCTTCAACAACTATAGATTATCAAACAGTTGATAAGCAACCGTTGTTAGGAAAATCTTATTACAGAATTAAGCAAATGGATCAGGATAATCGATTTACATATTCTGAAGTAAGAACAGTTAACAATATCCTAACTACGGACATCAAAGTATATCCAAACCCAACAACAGACGTATTACATGTCCAATACACGGTGGATGAGCTTTCAGATGTAGAGGTTAAATTATTGACTATAGATGGACGTGTTGTAAAAAGTATTCTGTTCCACGGACGTGTTGGCACAAATATTGTAGAGTTGAATACCAGCGATTTGGCAAATGGCTTATATGAACTAAATATTTTCCAAAATTCTAAACTTATAAATACGACTAAGGTTCAGAAAAAATAGGACCCTATAAATTACAAGAATATGAAGAATAAATTTTTACTTATCGTATGTGCACTCATTATGGTGTCCAACTGGTCCAAAGCAGATTGGGATGCTAGTAATATTACTGTACTACCAGGAACGGTTACAGCCTGTAACGGGATAGAAGTACAAGGTACATTTTCATGGTTTTCGACTAGTGTGTATAATGATGGCTCACATATGGCGACAATGAAGATCTTGTTACCTACCGTAGTGAATGGGGCTGCTGGTATACCATCTTTAATCGATGTAGGGACTAGCTTACCCATACCGAATGTAACATTTACGTACAATACATCTGTTGGTGGATCATCTTGGGAGGCTAACTTTGGTTCAGGAACAACGATTCAACCTTTCACGGTCCTTTTATTTACAGTTTCTAATTTAGGGGTAGCGGATACAACTTTAGGTGGTTTGTTGGTATCGAATACGATCGACTTTTTATCTTCACCTGTTGGCGAAGTCACTGGTAATAATGGGTCCTCTATAAATTTTGGTATTACTGCAAATCCAACAGGCTTAGCAAACAACACATCAAACGATAGTCTGATGCAAGTTGATGGATCTACACTTAGTTATTATGATACGACTTGTAGACTCATTGCTACCGTGAAGGATACAACAGGAGGAAATATATTGGGTAATACGGTCTCAACCGTTAATGTTGATGCAACCGCTAGTTTCCATAATGGGCAACCTTATGTGAGAAGATGGTACCAAATTACACCGGATACGAATGGTCCTGGTGAGGTAACACTTTATATTAATCAATCAGATTTTGATGATTATAATGCTAATGTAGCAGCTCCTTATGATAGCTTACCAACCTCTGGTAGCAATAGCGACCCTCGTATTGCTAATATTCATGTAACCAAGAATGATGATGCGGGTCTATCGAACAATCCGATTGTATTGGTGCCGACTAATGTTAATTGGAATGGAACAGATAATTATTGGGAAATTACAGTTGACGTACCGAGCTTTAGCCAATTTAGAGTGCATTCCGCTAATCCGGGCAATGTACCCTTATCGGTTGTATACAAGGACTTCGAAGTGATTAAGCAGGCAACTTCTGATCTAGTAAAATGGAGCACGATCTCAGAGCGTAATAACAGTCACTTTAATGTACAACGCTCAGCGGATGGATCAACATTTGAGACATTAGGTACTGTGCAATCAAGAGCAAATGGTGGTCTGAGCACAGATGAATTACTTTACTCTTTTGTAGATGAAAGCCCAATGATTGGTCATAACTTCTATCGCTTAGAGCAAGTGGACTTGGATAAGCAAATAAGCTATTCTAAAACGATTGATATCATTTGGGGTGCTGACGGTAGCGTGGTAAGCGTGTATCCAAATCCCGCAAAAGATATCGTAAACATCGACCTTTCTACGGATAAAATATCTCAAACTGAAATTAAGTTATTAGATATGAGCGGTCGTGTAGTGAAAAGCATCTTGGCTAAGACAATAAAAGGTTTGAACCACCTTACATTGGACATAGCGGAAGTCGCTACTGGTGTGTACGGTGTTCAAATTTATGAAAACAACAAATTGACACACAATACTAAGATTCGTAAAGAAGATTAAATTTGTAAGTAGGTTTTAAAATATTGTGGGCCCTGACTTGCTAGTCAGGGCTTTTTTTATGCATACAATGTGCTGTATATTGCACTGTTTTTATGACGAAAAAAAAACAAAAGTTTTATGTAATCTGGAAGGGCAAAAAGCCCGGTATCTATAACAACTGGAATGAAGCTAAACGACAAATTGATGGTTTTAGTGGGGCCCAATATAAATCATATGAATCCAAGCAAGAAGCTGTAGCCGCTTATAGCAACCCAAAGCAAGCGCAGGAAAAAATAAAAAAACAAAAGAGGCTTATATACTATGTCGTTTGGCATGGCCGAACCCCAGGCATTTATACGAGCTGGGAAACCACGCAAAAACAAATAGCTGGATTTAAAAAGCCACGTTACAAAGCGTTTGGAAGTAAACAGTTGGCAGAACAAGCATTTAAGGAAGGGCCAGATAAATATGAAGGTCGTGGTTTCAAAAAAACACGAGATATGAGTGCGGCAGAACAGGCCAAGTACGGAGAACCTAATGAACTTTCTATTTGCGTAGACGCAGCTTGTAATGCGAAAGGAGATATGGAGTATCGCGGTGTATTTACCTATTCTGGAGATGAAATATTCAAAAAAGGAGTTTATAAAAATGGCTCAAATAACGTCGGTGAGTTTTTGGCCCTAGTGCACGGTTTGGCTTGGCTGAAAAAAGAAAGAAGTGACATTCCCATTTATTCCGATAGCAAATATGCCATGTCTTGGGTTGCTAAGAAAAAAGCCAACACCAAAATTACAGATACGAAGCTTCTCGATTTAGTTGCAAGAGCAGAGCATTGGTTAAAAAACAATACTTATTCAAATCAAATCATAAAATGGCAAACCAAATTCTGGGGTGAAATTCCTGCAGATTTTGGACGTAAATAATTGGATCTATTTACTATTTTCTGTAAGATTATTGCTCGACTAAATAAGAGACACTTTTTTCAATATCAGAACTAATCACTCGATCTTTTTCCATGAAAGGAACAAGTTGTCTAAAATCATGATAGTATTTCTTAAGTCCATCAGATAAGAGCATTGGGTTTTTAAAATCTATAGCCTGTGCTGCACATAACAATTCAATGGCCAGTACACGTTCGGTATTTTTCACAACCTGATAAAGTTTTGTTGCCGCATTTGCTCCCATACTTACATGATCTTCTTGTCCGTTACTGCTCACAATAGAATCTACCGAAGCAGGCGTGCACAATTGTTTGTTCTGACTTACAAGCGATGCTGCAGTATACTGTGCAATCATAAAGCCACTTTCCAAACCTGGGTTTTTAGACAGGAAGGCTGGTAAATCTCTTTGGCCCGATACAAGAAGGTAAATTCTTCGCTCAGAAATATTTGCTAATTCAGAAAGAGCAATAGCGAGATAGTCTAGCTGTAAGGCCAGCGGTTGCCCATGAAAATTACCACCACTTACAATCACATCTTCATCAGGAAAAATAAGCGGATTATCCGTTACCGAGTTGATTTCACATTCAATCACTTTTTTAGCTTGTGCAAAGGCATCAAAACTTGCACCATGCACTTGTGGAATGCAACGGAAACTATATGGGTCCTGTACTTGCTTTTTATCAACAAAAGCACTACCACTACCCTCAAGCAGTTTTCTAAAAGCTGTTGCCACTTTGACCTGTCCGTCTTGAGGACGGACCCGATGGATTCCTTCGAAGAAGGGGCTGGGCTTGCAATCAAATGCTTCAAAACTTAAAGCGGCAATCTTGGTAGAGTGTGAAATCATTTTTTGCATGCGCAATAAAGACCAAACACCATAGGCACTCATAAACTGTGTACCGTTAAGCAGTGCTAAACCTTCTTTGCTTCTTAATTTCATCGGCTCTAAATCTTGTCCTTGTAAAGCACTTGAAGCCTCTTCCCAATCACCATTAGATCGTTTTAAATACCCTTTTCCTAAAATTGGGAGACTCAGATGCGCCAATGGTGCTAGGTCTCCGCTTGCTCCTAAACTACCTTGCTGAAAAACTTCAGGTAGTAAGTTTTTATTATAGAAAAATAACAATCGATCTACAAGTTCAGGACTTACACCGCTGTGCCCATAAGTGAAGTTCTTAATTTTTAAAAGGAGCATCAGTTTCACAATCTCATCGGGTACTAGTTCACCAACCCCGCAGGCATGTGAAAGAACAAGATTTGTCTGAAGCTCCTCTAACTGTTCGGGAGCAACAACTACATCGCATAAACTTCCAAAGCCCGTATTGATACCATAGAATACTTCATTAGTTTTTGATTTCTCATCCAAAAATGTTCTACATTTTTCTATACGTTCGATCTGATCCTTACTGAGCTCAATCGTTTCTTTTAGTAATAAAGAAATTTCTTCTAATCTAATGGTATCTTGTAATGTGTGCATATAAATAAATGTGCTGACGAAGATAATTAACATTATAAACTAAAGCACCAACTTAAAGAAATGCGTGCTTAATTTTTTAATGATAACATAATGTACGTACCTCATAATTTAACGCATTATAAACACAGTAATGCGTTTTTTACGTGCTTTTTCTTATCTCATTGTATTGAAATAAACATTTACAGAATATGTAAAACATTTGTTGTTAAACAACTACACATTGATTTTAAAATACTAAAGTACTGCTATGTATAAGTTGTTATAAATTCTATAATTTAGCTAGTTCACTAAACATTATTTATATGAAATTAAATCTACGCTTATTAATTTTAAGCTTATTTCTTGCTTTGGGAGCCAAGGCAGATTTAGGTACAACTGTAAGCATCACCTCTCCAGCAGCCTATACTCCTGGAACAACTACTACGGTTACCGCTAGTGTAACAATAAATAGTACAACAACCGAGTATGCGGATGCTATTGAGTTTATTGCTCCGGGTGGTGTTACGATTACCGCTGTTACGGCATCTGGTAGTGGTGCTTGTGCATCAAACGCTGGTGTTCAAGCTACAGGAATCTCTACTCCAGGTAGCATTGGTTGGGTAACATCAGGTTATGCCTACCCTGCACCTTCTGGTTGTGGTGCTTATGCAAACGGAACTTATTCTCTTGACTTTGATTTGGTCATACCAGCTGGTTTTACGGGTCCATTGCAAATTACTTGGAATGCTTATGGTGATGGTTGGAATTGTGCAGGTGCTTGCTCTTGTGGAGGTTACACTTGTGATAACGGTACCGTCAACATTTTACAAGCACTACCTTGTAAGGATCCTGACTCTTTAGATGCTCAGAATGTTATGGCTACATCGGCCAATTTAATCTGGGTAGATACAGCAACACCTCAAGCAGGTGCATATGATGTATTCGTACAAGCTGCTGGTGCAGGTATTCCTGTGGGTACACCAGCTGGAACAGATATTGGGGTAACAAGTCCTTTTGCAAAAACAGGTTTACCTGTTAGCAGTAACTTAGAATTCTGGGTGCGTTCAGATTGTTCTGGTGCAGGAAATGGCCAAGGTAATTGGACAGGTCCTTTTGCATTTACAACCCCTGCTTCTTGTATTATCCCAACAGCATTAAATGCATTTAATGTTACCACCATGGATGCAGAATTAACTTGGACCGAAAACAATACACCTCCTCCAGCTCTTGGATGGGAAGTTGCTATTGGTGGTGCAGGTGGTGGATTAGGTTCTACAATTAAATATATAAGTGCAAATGATACGGTAACCGCTTCTGTTGCTGCTGGTTTTACGCTACCGCCTAATACACCTTTTGAGTTTTATGTACGTGCAATATGTGGTGCAGGCGATAGCTCATTATGGGCAGGACCGTTTAACTTTACAACACTGTCTACTTGTCTTCCTCCAGACACTTTAAATGCACAGAATATTACAGGTACTACAGCAGATTTAAGCTGGGTTGATATGGCTGCCTCACCTCCTATGGGTTGGGAAATCATTAATCAATTAACCACGGGTCCTGTCGCAGGTGATACAACCTATCAAGCAGGTGCAACACCTACGTCATTAACAGTTACAGGTCTTACACCAAACAATACGAACTACGAGTTCTATGTGCGCGCTGTATGTGCTCCTGGAGATACTTCAGTTTGGACAGGTCCTTTTGCTTATTCTACAGTGTGTGTTCCTTTTAATGCGCCGTATTGTGAAAACTTTGAATCAAATACTGGTGTTTGTTGGACACAAGAAACAGCAACGGATGACTTTAACTGGACAAGAAATAGTGGTACGACAACATCTTCATTAACAGGTCCTTCTTCAGGGGCTAATGGTACGACTTGGTATATGTATACTGAAACATCTAGTCCTCGAGTAGCTGGTGAAGTTGCAATATACTATAGTCCTGAAATTGATCTTACTGCATTAACAACACCACAATTGAATTTCTGGCTACACATGTATGGGCCTGGAATGAATCCTGATGGTAATGTGGCAGTTGATGTTACTACCGTTGGTTCAGGTACTTGGTCAAATGTTTTAACCGTTACTGGTAACCAAGGAAATGTTTGGACAAATCATAAAATCCAACTTCCAGGTGTAGCAGGTGATACTGTTCAGTTTAGAATAACAGGTACAATAAGTACAGCTCCTCCTGCGGGAACATTTGTTTATGAAAACGACTTTGCTTTTGATGAGTTCTGTGTAGAAGAGGCAACAACTTGTTTTGTACCAGATTCATTAGATGCTCAAAATATTATGGCAAATTCTGCTGATTTAAGTTGGGTTGATACTTCAGGTGCTACAATTCAAGGTTGGGAAATTATCAATCAATTGACTACTGGTCCTGTAGCAGGTGATACGACTTATCAAGCAGGTGCAACACCTACTTCTTTATCTGTATCTTCTCTTATTGCATTAAGTAACTATGAGTTTTACGTACGCGCGGTATGTGGTCCTGGGGATACTTCAGCATGGGCAGGTCCTTATGCTTATTCTACGCCACCTTCATGTTTCTTGCCAGATTCATTAGATGCACAGAATATTACACCAACTTCAGCAGATTTGAGCTGGGTAGATACAGCTGGTGTTCCGGTTACAGGTTGGGAAATCAGAAATCAGTTGACCTCTGGTCCTGTTGCAGGTGATACGACTTATCAAGCAGGCGCTACGCCAACCTCTTTGTCGTTGTCTACTTTAACACCGAATAGTAATTACGTATTTTACGTACGTACGGTATGTGGTGCAGGAGACACGTCATTATGGGCAGGTCCTTTTGCTTATTCTACACCGCCTACATGTATCGCTCCAGATACCTTGGATGCGCAGAACATTACATCAACTACAGCAGATTTAAGCTGGGTTGATATGGCTGCAGCACCGCCAATGGGTTGGGAAATCATCAATCAGTTGACCTCTGGTCCTGTTGCAGGTGATACAACCTATCAAGCAGGTGCAACACCAACGTCTATATCTATGGCTAGTTTGACACCAAACAGCAACTATGAGTTCTATGTACGCGCAGTATGTACAGTAGGCGATAGTTCAGCGTGGTCTGGTCCTTATGCTTATTCTACACCACCTACATGTGTGGTTCCAGATACTTTGAATGCAACGAATATTACCTCTACTTCAGCAGACTTAAGCTGGGTTGACATGACCCCAGCTGCGCCAGCGCCAATGGGCTGGGAGATCATCAATCAGTTGACCTCTGGTCCTGTAGCGGGTGATACGACTTATCAAGCAGGTGCGGCTCCAACGTCGATTACTATTTCTACGTTGACAGCGGGTAGCAATTACGAATTCTATGTACGCGCGGTATGTAGTGCGAGTGATAGTTCAGCATGGGCAGGTCCGTTTGCGTATTCTACGACCTGTACGGTTCCAAATATGCTTGGAACAACAAACCTTACACCTACTTCAGTTGATTTAAACTGGTCAGCAATTCCTGCTACCACTATGCCAATGGGCTGGGAAATTATCCACCAGTTGGCCACGGGTCCTGTAGCTGGTGATACGACTTATCAGGCGGGTGCAATGCCAACCTCTTTGTCGTTGTCAACGCTAACACCTAATACGAATTACCAATTCTTTGTACGCGCAGTATGTAGTGCTGGTGATAGTTCAGGTTGGGCTGGTCCGTTTAATTATTCAACGCCATGTGTACCAGTAATGGCTCCGTATTGTGAGAACTTTGATGCTGCTGCTGTTGGCGTAGCAAGTATTCCATGTTGGAATAACTATTCTGAAAACTCTGCTTCAAGTACAGACTTCTGGCAAATTCAAACATCAGGAGGTCCTGGACCAGATTATACTGTTCTAGGAGCTGTTGATCATACAAGTGGTTCTGGTAACTTTGCATGGGTTGACTATTCAAATATTGATCCGGTAAATGGAGCTGCAGTATTTGAAACTCCTCTTGTAGATGTAAGTGCTTTAACAACACCGAGATTAATTCTATGGATTCTATCGAATAATGGAAATGATCCAGGTAATAATAATACCTTGACCGTTGATGTTTGGGATGGTGCTGCTTGGAACAATGCTTTAGTTACCTATGCGGCTGATAATGCAAATTGGGTTCCAATTGTAGTTGACTTAAGTGCTTTAACCATTACTGGTCCTGTACAAGCTCGTATTAAAGCAAGCTCTACAGCAACTGTAAATGACTTCTGGAATGATATCTTGATTGATGACGTTTGTATTGAAGAAACTCCAACGTGTTTTGTTCCTGATTCATTAAATGCAATGAATATGACAACAACAAGTGTTGATCTAAGTTGGGTTGATACAGCAGGTGTTACCGTTCAAGGTTGGGAAATTATCAATCAATTGATTTCTGGTCCTCAGCCTGGTGATACGACTTATCAAGCGGGTGCAACACCAACTTCGATTTCTTTATCATCACTAGTACCAGGTGGTCAGTATGAGTTCTACGTACGTGCAGTATGTGGTTCAGGTGATAGTTCTGCATGGGGTGGTCCTTATGCGTATAACTTAGTACCAATATGTTTCGTACCTGATACCTTAGATGCTCAAAATATCACTTCGAATAGTGCTGATTTGAGTTGGGTAGATACGGCGAGTACACCTCCGCAAGGTTGGATGATTATTAACTCATTAGTTTCTGGTCCTCAGCCGGGTGATACGACTTATCAAGCAGGTCCAACACCTACTTCACTTTCAGTATCATCGCTTGTTGCGGGTAGTGCTTATCAGTTCTCTGTACGTGCAGTATGTGGTCCTGGCGATTCTTCTGCATGGTCTCCTGCATTTGTCTATAACACACTTGTGGGTTGTGGAGGCTTCGTTTATGATGATGGAGGTGCTACAGGAACTTATGGTTTGAACCGAAATGATACCGTTACAATTTGTCCTGACAATGTAGGTGATGTTGTTTCATTAACCTTTACTGAGTTTACTTTTGAAAATAGAACTGGTGGAGGAGACGGATGTTGGGATGGTGTTACCCTATATAATGGTAATAGTCCAGCGGCTCCCGTTATCTCTTCTCCAAGTGGTTTAGGTGACAGATGGTGTTGGGATCGAGATGATGCTATTCCATCAGGTACAGGTGATTTACAAGATGCTACAGTAGTTTCTACGTCGGCTGATGGTTGCTTAACCATGTTAATTACTACGGATGGTAGTGTTGTTCGAAATGGTTTGTCAGCAATTGTGACGTGCGCACCACCTGCTGGTCCATACGATGTAGTACCGCAATCTGCAGGTACAGTAACCTCTGATTCGTTAGTTATTGATGGTGAAGGTTGGTTCCATTATCTCAATGCGTCAGCGACACCAACACAAATTCTACTTTCAACGCGACCTGCTGGTACAAACGCACAAGTGCCGAACATTGGTGCGGTTAGCGAAGTAACTGGTGCGGGTGCGGTAGATTTATCAACAGCGCCGTATGTAACCAATCCTTTAGGATGGCACGTAATGAATAGAACATGGGATGTGGCTCCGAGTAACCAGCCAAATACAGACGTACCTGTTCGTTATTATTACACTACAGATGATTATAATGATATGGTTGCAGTACCAAGTTCATCCGTAACGGCTCATACTGATTTACATATGTATAAAGTAAATAATGGTAAAGATGAATTGTTAGCAAATGGACACACTTCTGTACTACCAGCTGATTATCAGCAATATGATGGTGGTGCAGCTACTCCAAGTGCTAGCGACTGGGTATACAATACTTATGGTTCTGGTCACCAAGCTGAATTCTGGGTTCAAGAATTCTCTGGTGGTGGTGGCGGAGGAAACTTTAATGGTGCTGGTGCATTACCAGTTGACCTGACAGAGTTTACCGTTACAAAAGAAGGAAACGTAAGTCTTGCCGCTTGGATTACTGCTAGCGAGCGAAACAACAGTCACTTTAACTTACAACGTAGCCTAGACGGTGCTGAGTTTACTACTTTAGGTAGAGTAAACACCAAAGCCGTGAATGGTACAAGTGATATTGAGTTGACATACGACTATACAGACAAAGCTCCACAAATTGGTCATAACTACTATCGCTTAGAGCAAGTAGATATCGATGGTCAAATTACGTATAGCGCGATTATTGACGTTGTATGGGGTAGCGATGGAAGTATCGTTAGCATATATCCAAACCCTGCTACTGATAAATTAAATGTAGACTTAACAAGTGATAAGGTATCACAGTTAGAAGTACGTTTAATGGATATGAGTGGCCGAGTGGTTAAGAGTGTGATGCAACAAACCGATAAGGGCTTGACAAACGTAACATTAAACTTAAGCGATATCGCAAGTGGTGTTTACAATGTTCAAATTATCGAGAACAATAGATTGATCCACAATTCTAAGGTGAGCAAAAGAGACTAGTTCACTTTATTAGACCTTTTTAATACGATCCCCGCTGCTTTGGCAGCGGGGATTTTTTATGAAAATATGCTGTAATATTAAATGTGAAAGTCTCCTAGCTTTTTTTTGGTATTAACACAAAGTTTAAATAACTTTAATGGTTCATTTAAAATTTTCCTATATTATGAAGAAATTACTACTACTTTTTCTGTCAGTATTACTTTGTGCGCTACATTCTGATGCACAAACATTTACTGCGCCTTATACGCAAGACTTTACTGGAACGACGATTCCTGCAGGTTGGTCAACCTATCATCTTGTTGGTACGCAAACTTCATGGCGATTTTCTGGAGCAGGGAATACTGCCACTGCAAGTGGTGGTTGTACAAACCCACTTGATCACACGACTGGTGTTGGAAACAACTTTGCGTGGTACGATTGGTCGAACACAGCAACGAATGTTGGTGTTTTGGAAATGCCCGCAATCAATGTTGGTGCATTAACAACACCTGAGTTGATATTTTATTATTTCATGTGTGGTGGTACCAATCCGACTAATTATCCAACACCTAATATTCTTGAAGTTGAAGCATGGGATGGATCTGCATGGATTGGTGTAGATACACTTACGAATTCGACACCTACATGGGAAGAAAAGAAATACTTATTAAGCTCTTTTACATATTCTTCTGGTGATTCGGTAAGAATACGTTTTATTACTAAATCAGGCGGGTCCACTTTTGACTTCTTAGGCGACCCAAGACTTGATGATATTACAGTTCAAGAAGCTCCTACATGTATTGCACCAAGTAATTTGAATGCTGGTTCTATAGGAACTGATACCGCTATCGTATCTTGGATGGATAATAACACAACCCCTCCTGGAAATGGTTGGGAAATTGAACTTGGTGCACAAGGGTTTTCTCCTACAGGTACTCCTTCGCTTTCAGCCCCGACAAATCCTTTTGTTTTAACAAGTCTTATACCCAATACGGCTTATGATTATTATGTAAGGGCAAGATGTAGTGCAACGGATAGCTCATTCTGGACAGGGCCTTATTCTTTTACCACCTTTGCCACTTGTATTTTACCATCAGGGTTGAATGCTTATAATGTTACAACGAGTGATGCCCAACTAACATGGACAGATAATAACTTTTCTCCACCGGCTTTAGGCTGGCAGGTAGCTATTGCTGCTGCTGGTGGTGGTGTTGGAGCCTCTATTACAGGTATGAGTGCGAATGATACAGTTTCTGCTTCTACCGTAGCTGGTTTTTCTTTACCGCCTAACACCCCTTTTGAATTCTTTGTACGTGCGGTATGCGCCGTAGGAGATAGTACAGCATGGGTGGGTCCATTTCCATTTACGACCTTACCAACTTGTCTCCCTCCAGATACCTTAAACGCAACGAATCTAACTGGTTTAACGGCTGATTTAAGCTGGGTTGATATGGCAGCGTCTCCGCCTATGGGTTGGCAAATTATCAATCAGTTAACCACAGGTCCTGTTGCGGGTGACACAACTTATCAAGTGGGTGCCACACCTACATCAATAACAGTAACTGGTCTTACTCCAAATAATACAAATTATCAGTTTTATGTACGGGCTGTCTGTGCTGCTGGCGATAGTTCTGCTTGGGCGGGCCCATTTAATTATACAACACCTTGTATTCCTATAGCGGCACCTTATTGTGAGAATTTTGAAACGGGTAATAATTGTTGGTCGCAGGAAACTGTTACTGATGATTTTAACTGGACACGTGATGCTAACGGTACAACGTCTTCAGCAACGGGGCCTTCCTCAGGAGCTAATGGAACAACTTGGTATATGTATACTGAAACCTCTAGTCCGATAACACCTGGTGATACAGCCATTTTCTATAGTCCAGAAATTGACCTAACTGCTCTTACTACCCCGCAGTTAAACTTTTGGTTACATATGTATGGAGCAGGTATGAATCCTGATGGTGGCGTAATAGTAGACGTGACAACAGTTGGCTCTGGAACTTGGTCTAATGTATTAACCGTAATTGGTAACCAAGGGAATGTATGGACAAATCATGTCATTCCAATACCAAGTGTTGCTGGTGATACGGTACAATTTAGAATAATAGGTGCTGTTAGCACAAATCCACCAACCTTTGTCTATGAAAATGACTTTGCTTTTGATGAATTTTGTATTGAAGAAGCAACTACCTGCTTTGTACCAGATACCTTAAATGCAACCAATATTACGGCGAATTCTGTAGATTTAAGTTGGGTTGATACAGCAGGTGTAGCGATACAAGGTTGGGAAATTATCAATCAATTGACTTCAGGTCCTGTAGCGGGTGATACCACCTATCAAGCAGGTGCTACACCAAGTTCTATATCGTTAAGTTCTTTGATCCCATTAAGCAATTATGAGTTCTATGTACGTGCAGTATGTGGTCCTGGCGATACATCGGCATGGGCAGGTCCGTATGCTTATGCAACGCCGGCATCTTGTTTTGCTCCAGATACTCTGAACGCTTCTAATATTATGGCGACTTCAGCAGACTTAAGTTGGGTTGATACAGCAGGTGTAGCAGTACAAGGTTGGGAAATTATCAATCAATTGACTTCAGGTCCTGTAGCGGGTGACACCACCTATCAAGCTGGTGCCATGCCGATGTCTATTACGATATCGACTTTGATGCCGTTAAGCAATTATGAATTCTACGTACGCGCGGTATGTGGTCCTGGCGATACCTCAGTATGGGCAGGTCCTTTCGCTTATGCAACACCGCCTACCTGTATAGCTCCGGATACCTTGGATGCACAGAATATTACAGCAACTTCAGCTGATTTAAGCTGGGTTGATATGGCTGCAGCACCACCGATGGGTTGGGAAATTATTAATCAATTAACTTCAGGTCCTGTAGCTGGTGATACCACCTATCAGGCTGGGGCAACACCAACCTCTATTTCAATGACCAGTTTAATACCGAATAGCAATTATGCATTTTATGTACGAGCTGTATGTACAGCAGGTGATAGCTCATTCTGGACAGGTCCTTATTTTTATACGACACCCCCTACTTGTGTGGCACCTGATACATTGAATGCGACTAACATTATGGCAACTTCGGCTGACTTAAGTTGGGTTGATATGACCCCTGTACCACCAATGGGCTGGGAAATTATTAATCAATTGACTTCAGGTCCCGTAGCTGGTGATACCACCTATCAGGCTGGGGCAACACCAACGTCTATATCTATGGCTAGTTTAACACCAAATAGTAACTACCAGTTCTTTGTGAGAGCTGTATGTACTGCTGGTGATAGTTCAGCTTGGGCGGGCCCTTATAACTATACAACCCCACCAACCTGTATAGCTCCAGATACATTAAATGCAATTAATCTTACTGGTCCTACAGCAGATTTAACATGGGTTGATATGGCCGCTTCTCCACCAATGGGCTGGCAGATTATTAATCAATTAGCCACTGGACCAGTAGCAGGTGATACCACCTATCAGGCTGGCGCAGCGCCAACCTTGTTTGCAGCGACTGGTCTTACTGACCTTACCGATTACCAATTTTATGTAAGAGCCGTATGTACTCCTGGCGATAGTTCAGCATGGGCAGGTCCGTTTAACTATACGACTCCCTTATCGGCACTCAATTGTGGTACAGGAACAGCTTCGGCGAACCTTTTGTTTGAGGAATTCTTCCATACAGGTGGTGCGCAAGTAGCATTGACCCCAGCAGTAACGAGTGCAGGATGGTCTCAGTTTAGAACCGCAACGAGATGGTGGAGAATGGAATCGAATGGTACGAACTCAGGTGGTGGAGCCTCTGCTGGTGCGAATGGTAGTTCTGGTTACGTGTACTTTGAAGCTTCTGGTGGTTCAAACGCCAATGTAGATACCTTATACTCTCCGCCAATTGACTTATCTGTTGTAACAGGTGGTGCGGCTAGGCTTACTTTCTACTATCATATGTTTGGTGGTAGTATCGGTACTTTGAATGTACTTGTTGATGATGGAACAACTAAAACTTCAGTATTTACTTTGTCTGGAGGACAACAAACTTCACAGGCTTCACCTTGGACTCAAGTAAGTGTTGACTTATCATCTTATATCGGTCAGACAATCAACTTAAACTTTACGGCAAGTGCTTTGGGCTGTTGTCCTGGAGATTTAGGTATTGATGAAGTAACCGTTGAAGGATGTGTTCCTCAAGTTATAGATATGCGTGCTGATTCTGTTGTTGCACCTGTACTAACCGCAGGTTGTTTTACAAACTCAGAATCTGTAGCTGTTAATATTTCGAATAATGCACTTACACCAATTGATTTTAGTGTAGACACTTGTATTGTGGCGGTGGATGTGGCAGGACCGATTCCTACTACGATAATGGATACTCTTTCTTCCGGTACACTAGCTGCTGGTGCGTCTCAAACAGTTAATATGACAATGCCTATAGATTTATCAACGGCAGGTGTATATAACTTAACGGCTTATACTGTAACAATGGGCGATGTGGATTTATCAAACGATACAATGTCAACTCCTGCAGCCTATACGGCTGGATTGGCTGCGCTAGCAATTAATGCCAGTGAAGATACATTATGCTTATCGGGTAACTCTTTCTTGACCGCTACCGGTGGTAATGGTGCTACGCTTCAATGGGAGGAATCATCAACAGCAACGGGTCCTTGGAGTCCTGTAGGAACAGGTACAGATACTTTTACTACACCAACAATTAGTACGACAACTTATTACAGAGTTGTTGGAACCTGTGGAGCTAATACAGACTCTACAGTTCAAGAAATATTCGTAAACAATCCTACGGTAGGGTCTACTACGAATGATACCATTTGTGGTCCAAATTCAGCTACATTGATAGCCACGGGATCTACACCTACAACGGTCATTAATTGGTATGATATGATGAGCGGAGGATCGCTACTATCGATAGGTGATACACTCTTTACACCTGTAATTTCAGCTACAGATACGTTCTATGCTGAGCCATCCACTGGTGGTGTAGGAGGTTTAACGCATACACCTTCCTTAGCTGGTGGTAATGGACAGTCCTTTGTTATGTTCCCACTGCAAGCATCTATTGGATTAGAAGTCGATAGTTTCCAGGCAAACATCGATGCTGGAACTTGGGATGTTTCAATATATTATATGCCAATGAATTATCAGACAGTGGCGGGTAGTGTGACAAATCTAGCTCCATGGACATTTGTTGGTTCATCTACTGGTGTTGTATCTACAGCGCAAAATGTTCCGACCAATATTGGAATACCTGTGAATATTTCAATTCCTGCTGGGCAGACCTATTCGTTTATTATTACAATAACAAATGGAACGTCTCAGAACTATACCAATGGTACAACACTAGGTGCAGTATGGAGTAGTAATGCGGATATGGCAGTGTTAGAAGGACACGGCGGAGCTTGGCCACTAGGTGGTTTAAACTTCAACCCAAGAAATATGAATGGTATTATTCATTATACCACGGGTTGCGGTGCAGCTAGTCGTACACCAGTTTATGCAGTCGTAAACCCAAGTAGTGGAGACTTAGCGTTAACAACTTCAAGTAATGCAACTTCTACGCCTGGTTTAGATTCATTAGATGATCTGCATGGCGATGGACAAAACTTGAGTTACTATAACCCAACTTGTGAGTTGATTGCAACAATTGATGATGCGGCGGGTGGTAATGTATTAGGTATGGTTACTTCTAAGGTAAATGTAGATGCAACGGTGAATGTTGTAAATGGTCAGCCATATGTACGTCGTTGGTATGAAATTACGCCGGCAAGTAACGGCCCAGCTGATGTAACACTTTACTTTACACAAGCCGACTTTGATGACTATAATGCACATCCAAATGTGATAGCTTCTGTGTGGGATAGCTTACCAAGTGGACCAACTGCTTCTACAGCACTTGTACGTATTACGAAGCTAGATGGTGGTGGTATTGGTGTAGGTACGACTAGTATTATTACGCCAAACTCAGTAACATGGGATGCTACAAATGCTCGTTGGGTTGTAAACTTCCCTGTGACAGGATTTAGCCAGTTCTTTTTACATGCTGGTCAGAACCCACTCAACCCATTACCAGTTAGCTTGACGAAGTTTACGGTTACTAAGGAAGGTAGTGTAAGCTTTGCAGCTTGGGTTACTGAAAGTGAGCAAAACAATAGCCACTTTAACTTACAACGTAGTTTAGATGGTAATGCATTTACTACCTTAGGTCGTGTGAATACGAAAGCCATGAATGGTACAAGTACAACTGAGTTGAACTACAACTTCACTGATCGTGCACCACAAGTTGGACACAACTACTATCGCTTGGAGCAAGTAGACCGTGATGGTAACCTAAGCTATAGCGAAATTATCGATGTAGTTTGGGGTGCAAATGGAAGCATAGTGAGTATTTATCCTAATCCGGCTACAGATAAGTTGAACGTAGATGTATCTACCGACAAAGTATCTCAACTAGAAGTACGATTATTGGATATGAGTGGTCGAGTCGTGAAGAGTGTAATGCGTCAAACAGATAAAGGAATGAATAATGTAACACTTGATCTAGATAACATTGCTAGCGGGGTGTACGGTGTTCAAATTCTTGAGAACAACGCATTAATTCATACTTCTAAAGTAAACAAGCGATCTAAATAATAAATAGTACATTACTAATTATAATACTGGGCCCCTCCTAGATGTAGGAGGGGCTTTTTTTATACTTCAAGTCTAAGGGTGGAATTAGAAAGGTTTTCAATAAAAGCAATATATTTGTTCCAGTAAATGTATCGAGGGAATTTACATAAAAGTTTGGTTGAGCTAAGGCAGCATAAGAAGAAGAGTTTTGCTGTTTTAATCGATCCCGATAGTGTATCACTTAATCAGATTGAACAGGTGGCTCATCAATGTAATGAAGCACAGGTTGGCTATGTTTTCATAGGTGGTAGCCTCATGACTTCCAATCATTTAGATCAATGTATTATACGATTTAAGCAATGTAGTAATATACCTGTATTACTATTTCCGGGTAGCCCTTCGCAGGTCAGTAAAGAGGCAGATGCTTTATTGTATTTATCATTAATTTCAGGACGTAATCCAGAGCTACTTATTGGAGCACATGTTGTTTCAGCACCTGTTGTAAAAGAAAGTGGTCTGGAGGTTATTTCTACTGGCTATATCGTAGTGGATGGTGGGGCTCCAACTACCGTTTCTTATATGAGTCACTCAGCACCCGTGCCGCATGACAAAAATGATATTGCTGTTTGTACAGCTATGGCTGGTGAGTTTCAAGGAAAGAATATAATCTATATGGATGCTGGTTCTGGAGCTAAAAACCCTATCAGCGAAGAAATGCTTAAGAGTGTCTCAAGCCATGTATCACTTCCACTCGTTGTAGGTGGTGGTATTCTGACGCCAGAAAAGGCCTATAACAATTGTAAGGCCGGGGCAGATGTTATTGTTGTCGGCAATGCAATAGAAAAAGACCCTGCATTAATCAAGGAGATTTCAAGTGCAATTAAGCAGGCACATGTATCGGTATAGTTTAGCTAGTATTGTTATTCTATGAATAAATATGAAAAGCATCCACAAAACTCCGTGCTAAAGAATTTACTTTTGTAATAGTTTTCAAACAGATTACTATGAAAAAAGTTTACGCAATACTACTCTTGATTACGGCATCTTATTATACTTCAGCTCAACAAATTAGAGCGGTATTTTTCAATGCTCCGGGTGGAGACAACGGACAGGAATACTTCGAAATACTCCATACCCCTTCAACTCCTTTGACTGGTCTATCGCTTTTAATAATTGAAGGAGATGGATCAGGTGCAGGCAATTTAGATAAAGTCATTGACCTATCTGCGCATTCCACGGGGACAAATGGCCTGTTGTTATGGCGTGACGCTGCTACCGTATTAACACCAGCGCCCAGTACAGCGACTACCGTAGTCGTGAACGATTTTGCACCTGATATTGAAAACGGATCCAATACTTATTTGGTTGTAAGTGGCTTTACGGGTACTCAAGGAACGGACTATGACACGAACAATGATGGTGTATTGGATACAACACCCTGGACAACAGTCTTATCAGCGGTATCTGTTAACGATGGGGGCGCTTCGGATCTTACATATGCCAGTGCGTTAGGTGGTATCGATTTAGATAATTCCTTCGGTAGTCCGCATGGTTTTGTATTATCAAATGGAACATACTACGCTGTTCGTATATCTGGTTCTTCTCCTGGCCCTTATGATGTAGTCAATGCATGGAATAATATGGGTGTATCCAGTCCTGCGGTAGAAGCCACTATTTTGCATCCTGGTAATACAACTAGTCCTTTACCTATTTTATTGCAATCTTTGAACGGTCATTACAATGGATCTATTGTAACCCTAGATTGGAAAACAAGTCAAGAGTCATCAAATGCCGGTTTTGAAATTCAACATTCAATGAATGGAACGGATTTTACATCACTTGATTTTGTAAAAACTAAAGCTGAAAATGGTTCTTCGGATAAAACATTACACTATACTTATGATCATTTAGATTATCAAGGGGGTACAAACTTTTACAGATTGCTTCAACGCGATATAAACGGATTATCACTTTTATCAGAGGTTATAAGGGTAAATGTGAGTTATAATAACGAATTAGACTTATTGGGCCTTTACCCTAATCCTTCTCAGAACGAACTGAAAACTGAGATATATACTCCAGATCCTACTCAAATTACCTTAGAGATATTTAATACTTTAGGAAAGGTTGTTTTAAGCAAGAAGCTATCTTTAGAAGCTGGCACTTCCACCCCGGAAATAGATATCAGTATGCTATCCAATGGAACGTATCTTTTGCGTATGACCAATTCTTTTGGTCGATCTAGAACAAATCTATTTTCCAAGGAATAAGATACGGTCTTCGTCTATAGAATTCTTTGAGATATATCATAAACGAGGATAGCCGTTAATTAGTGGTTTCCATTTATCTTTGTATACATGGACAAAAATGAATGGCCCTTATGGGAGGTTTTCATCAGAAGTAAGGCTGGCTTAGACCATAAGCATGTAGGAAGTTTACATGCTGCTGATGCCGAGATGGCTGTTGAAAATGCAAGAGATGTTTATACAAGAAGGAATGAAGGGATTAGTATTTGGGTTGTAGAAAGCCAATATATTCATGCTTCTAATCCTGATGAGGCAGAGAGCTTATTTGATCCAAGTGATGATAAGGTGTATCGTCATCCTACCTTCTATGAATTGCCTGAGAAACTAAAACATATGTAATGACAGATCATTTAGTTTCTTATACATTACAACTAGCTGATAATTCTTTAGTTTATGGTCATCGCTTAAGTGAGTGGACAGGACATGGCCCGCAACTTGAAGTTGATATGGCATTGAGCAATATTTCGCTTGATTGTATTGGCGCAGCACGTAGTTTGTATCAATATGCTGCAGAATTAGAAGGAGGAGATAAAACGGAAGATAGTTACCCCTATTTGCGCGATGTATTACAGTTTAAAAATGTGATCCTTGTGGAGCAACCGAATGGAAATTTTGCCGATACAATAGCCCGAAGTGTTTACTTCGATTGTTTTCAATATCATTTCTATACAGCCTTACAAAATAGTAAGGATAAGCGTTTGGCAGAAATTGCCGCAAAATCAATTAAAGAAGTAGCTTACCATTGGAGATTTAGCAAAGGTTGGCTTGTAAAACTTGGAGATGGTACTGCAGAGAGCAAGGAAAAAATACAAACAGCTATAAATGCACTCTGGGATTATACTGGAGAATTATTCACCCCTACAGATCTTGAAAAAGAGATGGCGGATAAAGGAATTGCACCCAAAATAGAAGACCTAAAAACGAGTTGGCAAAAAAGTATTGATGAGGCGCTGACTGAAGCAAGCCTAACCATTACGGACACAACAGGACCTTGGCATCACACAGGTGGTAAATTGGGTAGACATAGTGAGCATTTAGGTTATATTCTAGCCGAGTTACAGTTCGTACAAAGAGCTTATCCGAATAGTGAATGGTAAGTAAGGAGGCCATATACGCCTACCTTGAACATGTTTGTGATCCAGAGGTGCCCGTACTATCTGTACTGGACTTGGGTATTATACGAGATGTCCTAATCGATGATGATGAGGTTACCGTGCAAATCACACCAACCTACTCTGGTTGCCCAGCTATGAATACAATATCAGCCAATGTAAAGTTTGAACTGCTTGCTCAGGGAGTGGAAAATGTAGTAGTGGAGGAGGTTTTATCACCTCCTTGGACAACAGATTGGATGAGCGAAGAAGGAAAAAGAAAGCTTAAAGAGTTCGGCATAGCGCCACCTCAATATCGAAGTAAAGAAAACCCACTAGAGGAAGATGCAGTTGTGCCATGCCCTCAGTGTAATTCTGAAAATACGGAGCTGGTGTCTCAATTTGGTTCTACTTCTTGTAAAGCTTTATATAAGTGTAAGAGTTGCTTGGAACCTTTTGATTATTTTAAATGCTACTAGCATAAAATAGATTCAACTTATTTCCTATCGCGTCCCCAAACAACGATATACTGATTTGGACTTTCATATAGTTTACTAAATCCTTCGGCTTTCATGTTCGTAAGAAGTGTATTCGTGCAATCTGATGTCGCAAATTCATCTCGCCAGTTTTGTAACAGAATATAATCAATACGTCTTTTTACTTGCTTTTCATAAGCGGTAAAATCTCCGCAGGGAGGATAGGTACCGGCATACATATTGTTAATCGAATGTCGCGGGTTTTTACCAGCGGCCCAGTTCACTGGGAAGTAATTAATATCCGCTTCATAGTTCATGAGGAGTATAAGATGTTTGTTCTGAATGGCTCCATAATAATCAGTTAGATGCAGAAAGGAATTATCCTTTTGAAAAATACTATCTCCCTTTTCCGTTATTTGCCAATCATCATAATGAAGATTTAAGACAACCCGTTCGTCTTGAATATAATCAACCCCAGTCATGATTTCTTGAGCTACTGTATTAGCTTGCATAACACTTGGAAATCGAAGGACTAAGAAGAAAATCGAAATAACAAAAGAGGCTATAATAAAGACACCTTTGTAAATCTCTTTCCAATGCTTACAAGCCAAGAAAAGGATAAGAAAAAGTGGAGGAAGAAACGCAAGCCTAATTTCTACAGATCCAGCACCACCTATGGTACCCGGTGACGTGATATAAGAAAAAAAAGTAAAAGCAACAAAGATGAGAAATACATACGATAGATGCTTAACCGCTGTTGTTCTACGTTTTGATTGAAAAGTGTCTCTATTCCTTTTAAAGAAAATTAGAATAGAGAAAATAAGAATGAGCATCAAACTCATAACGGCTGGAATGATCTCAATATGCCTTGTACTTTGTGACGTCCACATGCTGATGAAGTCGATAAACTTTTCGAAATATGTTTTAGTATGTGGAGTAGACCCAAAACCGCGTTTAGCGATAAACATAAAAATCAACAACATACTCGGTAGAAAAATGAGTCCTAAACGAGAGATGTGTGTAAGGATGAAGTCAGACTGAAGCCTTTTAATGTATTTCCAATTCGTTACGAGCCATATAACACTTAAGATCATCATGGTATACACGCCTGGCATACCATGTGCCAAGCTTACACTAAGAACTAATAATGCACAAAGTAGTTGGATAATAGGATTATTAATCTTATCCCTTTTATGAATATAAAAACCAACTGCCCAGAACATAATAGCCAGCGCAAGACAATAATTGTAAAAACCTTGCTGAAAGGGAAGGGTAAAGAGAAAAGGAAAAAATAAGAAACTCAGAAAAGTATTTTCTTTCGAGATGGTTCGGACCAAGTATCTAAACCCAAAGCAAAACACAAGCACATAGATTATTTGAAATAGTTTATCAGCCAACCACGGAGGGAGAAATCGACTGAAGAAACCGAGCATAATATGGCTGCTCCAGTTCGGGTCAATATGTCTATTTACTTTATAAAACTCCTCGTAAAATGAGCTGCTTTGATCTGTCACCATATCAAAAAGGACCTTGGCATTATAGATATGGCTAGCACCATCTCCTGTGATATAATACTTGGGTATAATAATGATACTTAGTGCTAAAAGCACTAGGAGGTAGAACAGATATTTTTCTAATTTAAGCAGGCCATAAAAGTAACGAGTAATTCGTATTTAGTATAGTCAATGCGCGTTTTCCTATTAATTAGGAACGGTGGCATACATACGTTCGATAATAGAAACAACCTCTTTGCCCTCCTGCCCATTTGTCATCATTTTGGCTTTACCTTGTAAATGATCTAAGACATTCTGTATCATCAAATCATGATTACTCATACTACCCTGATATAAACCATAGTCGTTCGCCTTGGCGGCAATATTAATTTCAGGAATAGTATGGTCCTTGATCTTTTGATATTCAATCGTATTTAAGTATTGTCCTCCGATTTTTACAGTTCCATGTTCTGCTAAAATTGTAATAGCGCCTTCCATATTCCGATCAAAGCTAGCAGTAGAATAGTTGAAATTGATGAGTGCGCCTTCTTTTGTTTCCAATAGAAAAATACCACTATCCTCTGTATTGATGTAAGGGTGTGAAAAATTTTGAGTTCTACCGGATATAACATGTACATCTCCAAATAAGTAATAAAGAATATCTACAAAGTGACTAAATTGAGTAAAGAGACAACCACCATCTTTATCCAATGTACCGCGCCAGTTACTTTGAGCATAATAGGTTTCGTTTCTATTCCAAAAGCAATTTATGTTAACCACAAAAATCTTGCCTAATATGTTTTGTTCTAAAAGACGTTTAACCTCCGCTACAGGTGGGTTGTGTCGGTTTTGTTTAACAACAAAAAGTTTTTTATCATTTTCATTGGCCACTTGAATCATTTGTTCACAGTCTGCACTGCTCATAGCCATAGGCTTTTCACATACTACGTTGATTCCTTTTTGAAGGCCAGCAATTGTATGAACACGATGTAAATAGTTCGGTGTGCACACATTCAGCACATCAAGCTCCTCATTGGCTAACATTTCTTCCAATGATTGATAATAGTTACACGAGAGCGCGTCTGGCTTAGATTGAAGAGAGGCAACAGCCACCAATTTGGCTTGTTCATTTTCAATAATATGATGAGCGTGTCGCTTACCAATATTACCATAGCCCACAATTCCAAATTTCACTTTATTCGTTTCTTTCACTGAATAGGCGCATTCGGGATTTACAAACTAGTGCTGGACAACGAATTTTTTACTCGTGCTCTTCGTTCCGATTTTCATATTTATAAAATAGAATCCATTTGGAAGAGTACTGGTATTTACTTTTAATTCATCCGCTGCTCTAAGTATTGCGGGGGATACTTTTTTTCCTAGGGCATCAAAAATTTCTACTTGAGCATGCTCAATTTCAGTAGCTGTGATAAACAATTCATCGCTCGTTGGGTTTGGATAAATTTTTACGTTAAGCGTTTTGCTAATCTCATCATAAGAAAGAGGAAAGTCTACAGTGAAATTATAGCGCGTATATTTTCCAAAATCACCTTCCATTCGGTACAAAATGGTATTACTAAAACTTCGTAGGAATAGTAGACCCGCGCCATCACCATTTGCCCAGAAATCAATACCATCATCATCAGAATCGCTTACCAGCATAGAATAACAACCAGGTTGCAGTCTTATGGTATCATAAGTTAGCGCTGTGCTGGTCGCCACCTTGGAAAATACGTTCGTTCCGTTCTCATCAAAAATTTCAATCTTCGTCTCGGTGTAGGCACTATTTCCTTTATACATAAGTCGAAATTCAGAGGGTAGTACATCGGTAATCTCGAATGCGCTGGTCATTTTATCATTGAGTGTATATTCATCAGTACCTCCATTTGGTTCGGTAAGGTTTACTTGGAATGTATTGCCGTTAGCACCATTTAAACCATGCCAGAACCACCAAGGGGCGGACAACTCAACAGTTGCCGTTTCCATGAAGTCTAGATTTCCTGTCCATTGGTGAGTAAGTTGATGTACACCATTTAAACCATATTCAATTTTTACAGATGTAAGCGGAGTGCTTCCTGTATTTTGAATAACAACCTTGGGAGTATTGCAAATTGGATTTTCTCGAGCATATTCAACTTTATTACTTGGATTCATAATATCGATCACACGAGCGTCTAAGCTATGATTTGGGGCGCCGTAATTTACAAGTAAGTGACTGATAATATAGCGAGAATCTCCTGAAGCAACATCTACATCATAGTCAAACTTATGTGTTTGACCGGGTGTTACATGTTGGTCAATCGTAAACTCTTGTAAGTCCGTAGCCATACCTGGGCACCATCCAGCTCGATCGTAAATCCAGGTACCACCCTGCGGATATACTGGATTATCGGCACATTCTTTCCAGCCAAACCAGCTGTATTCATTTGCTCCACCATTTAGGTTGAGGTGATGATTCCTACCGATAAACTCACCTTGTTGGCCATGACCTGTAATTGTACTTCTAATCTTGAATGAATTTGCCGTTGCAGGAAGCTGAATATCACGAGGAGGGAATACAACATCATTATTGATACTAGTATAGTTACTACTTCTTTCAGACTTCCAGATATTATTAATATCTAAAACATCTCGTGGTGGCGTTCCAACGATAAATAGAAACTTGATATCCATCTCTTCCTGCCATTGTCCACCAAAGGTTAGAAACATACGTTTATCACCTTTTAGTATTGGCGTAAAATCAGTTACATCAAATGTCCATGTTTTACCATCAGGCCCTAAGTCTAGTCCTATTCCATAAGGTGTTACAAAAGACATAATTTCTAAGGCCATTGGGTCGCGACGAAGGTAAGGAATGGGGCTAATGGTAAGTGTTCCTGTAGGGTTTACCGCTACTGTTTGTATCACATTATTACTGTCGTCATAATAACGTTCTCCAGGTAATACGTTCCAATAAAGAGTCGATGGACCGTAGGTGATTTCATCATCCATAAGTGTCCCTGGATGCGGAACAATTGTAGTCTGTCTGGCAGAAAGCGGTATTTGAGGTACAGCTAGCCACGTTGTATCATTAGTAATACCAAGATTATAAACTCCTTGTAAGAAGCTAATATTAGGGCGTTCTCCTTCTTCAAGAAAGTCCTTAAAATGATTCTCTCCTGTAGTCTGTTGCCAAATAGCACCATTCACCACAGTCGCATTGTTTCCTTGGCCCGATGCGTCTGCAATATTATTGCCACTACCCGCGTTGATCAGATAGTATGCTTTCAGGTTCGCAGCATTGGGGTGCGTTAGATTAATTTTTTTATGCATCCAATTCTGTATCGTTGTTGCATTGAGTGCGGCATCCCAAATTCGTACATTATCAATATACCCTTCAAAGTACCGATTATTTACGCCACGACTAATACGGAGAGCCACGCCACCAGTTGTATCCGTATTAATGGCAGTACCAGAGTTGCTACTATTCACCTCTAGTTGACCGTCAACATAAAGGTTTACATCATTCAGCGTAGTACCATTAAATGTACAAGCTACATGGTGCCATTCGTCATCGGTAAGGTTCGTAGTACCTACAACAGAACCATTACCATTTTCTACGCGTAGCTCACCACCGGAGTTAATTCTGAATACCCACTTTACATTGGCGGCATTTCGACCCCATGAGCAAATTTCTTTATCAGCTACCGAAGTTTTAATCCAAGCTTCAACGGTCCGAGCTTGCGCACCTGGAATACCTTTGAAGTTGTTCGCCTCTATATAGTTATCATTTTTAAAATAATGAAGTTGTTCTTCCTGACTATGGATGCCCATAGGATTGCTTGTAGCTGTTCCAGAGAACACAACATTGTTTGCACCAGCAGATGGGTTGGTAAACGAAAACTCTACAATAATATTCGAGGTGCCATTCCAAGCAAAGGGGGTATGAAATTGTAATCGATTTGAACCCACTGCGAAGTTTGTATTATGAAAGAACACTTCCGTAAATCCGCTGGTATCTGGGGTAGAAGCCGATAATTGTGTTTTAGAACTATGTTTGATCTTAACCTTTAGGAAGTTTGAGTTTAGGCCAGCAGTATTTACGGTAAGTAAAATGCCATCAAGGTTTCCTGCTGTAGCTCCTGCAGCGCTCAGTTCGGCCTGTGTATATAGATATTGAGCTTTGGCTCCATAACTTGCCGTAGGTACAGTATGTGGAATATTTGAATTACCTACTCCAATTAAAGCCTGTGTTTCGCTGGTTGTAGAATTAACTACCACGTTTTTTTGAATCATTCGATAATAATCATTGATCGCTGTGGTAGTATAATCTAGTGTTGTACCCGTAAAGCCAGGAATAATATAATTATTTACATTATGAGAAGTAGAATCGACCTTACTAGAATCTGTTATAAACGTATTGCAACTATAATCCCATTCCCCACACCCTAAGTTTCTGTTCTGAGCGGTTGATATGAGTGCACCTTTACAACGCATATTATAAAGCATGATGATCTTTTCAAAAGTTACGTTAGGGAGGTTCGGAAAAGAAACGATTGTATCTCTCGTTGTTGAACTATGTACTAATGATGATACGACAATAGTATCACCTGGCATCTGTGCCCATGCACTTATTGAGAATAAAATGACGAATAAAAGAGAATTAATTTTTTTCATGCTAATTGTTTAATCGATCCAAATTTGGATACATAAAATTAGCATGAAAAAAGGTATAGCCAAAGATTTTAGGGCAATAACATACGATAGTCAACACGAGTCTTACCTTTGCTAATATCGTTCAATTTTCCTTTTAGCATTTTTCGTCTTAGGGAACTAAGATAATCTATAAAAAGTACACCATCAATATGATCGTACTCGTGCAAAATGATGCGCGCTGTCATACCAGTAAATGTCTTTTCGTGCTCCACAAAATTTTCATCGAGATAGTTGATAGTTACCGTTTCATCTCGACTGATATCTTCTCGTACTTTAGGAATACTCAAGCAACCTTCATTGAATTTCCAAGGTGTGCCACCTGTTTCTACAATTTCTGCGTTGATAAAAACTTGTTTAATCGGTTCTCCCTTCAGCGGTTCATTATGGTCAGGATCTTCAGCCGCAGCATCAGCGAGTTGTTGACTTTCTACCAGAAATAATCGTATCGGTTTATTGATTTGGGGAGCGGCTAAACCTACACCATTACTATGATAGAGTGTTTCCCACATGTCTTCAATAAGTTGTTTTAGATCAGGGTAATTTTCATCAATATCATCACATTCTTTACGAAGAATGGGGTGTCCGTATGCCACTATCGGTAAAATCATGCTTGCAAAGGTCGGAAATAATTATTGTACTATAAAAACGAATTGTTTTTCATTTCAAGGTATGATTGTAGAATAATGGTCGCACTAATCTCATCGAGTAAAGCCTTATTTCGACGGTCTTTCTTTTTCAATCCACTTTGAATCATAACATCTTTAGCCATTTTAGAGGTAAAGCGTTCGTCTAACGTTTGAATAATCATGTCTGGAAACGTTCTTTTAAAATGCTTGACAAAACGGGTAACGAGTTCCGTTGCATCCGTCTTTTCATTTTGCAGACTTTTGGGTAAACCAATTACAACACGTTCTACCAATTCTTTTTCGAAATAGGACTTTAAGAAGTCTATTAAGTCCTTTGAATGAACTGTAGTTAGCCCCTTAGCTATGATTTGTAGATTATCCGTTACGGCTATGCCGCATCGTTTACTACCATAATCTATTGCTAGGATTCTTGACATGGGAACACAAAGGTAATCATTAAGAGTTGTAGTTTGATTTCAACACAAATAGTAAAAAGTAAATTAGAGTATCTTTGATGGTATGCTCTCCGCCTTTTTAGATCGACTTGAGGGAATACACGAATTATCGGAGCAATTGCGTGCACAGCTTGAAGAGCATACACGGTTGATAGAGGTCGAACGGGGTGATCTTTTATTGAAAGACGGAGAGCGATCAAAGAATGTCACCTTAGTTTTAAAAGGGCTGATTCGGTCTTATTATTTAAAAGATGGTGAGGACATTAGCTCCCGCTTCACAACGGAAGGAGAGATTGTTTTGTCAGTGAATAGTTTTTATTCTAAAAAACCTGGTTATGAGTTTTTGGAAGCCTATGAAGACGGATTGATTGCTCAATTAAGCTTTGATAAACAGGAGGAGCTGCTTAAGAACCACCTAGAGTATAACTATATCGTTCGTTTATTTACGCAGAAGTATTATGCGGCTAGTGAAGAGCATCTATTTCAACTTCGCAAGCAAAGTGCCGAGAACAAGTGGTCCTATTTTATGGAACAATATCCGCATCTTGTGCAACGGGTCAAACTCAAAGATATTGCTAGTTTTTTAGGGGTTAGACAGGAGACGCTAAGCAGGATACGAGCAAGTAAAGCATGAATTATAAAACAAGATCAACGATTACGAAAATGGCAAAAACGACTGATGCAATTCCATTGGTTGTACCAAATGCTAAATCGATCTTACTGATATCGTCCTCTTTGACCAAAGTATGTTGATATAAGAGTAGTCCAATAAAAATAACAGCTCCAATCCAGTACCATAACGTAAAAGATCCGTAGAACCCTGCAGACAAAATCAAACAAGCCGTGAGTACATGTAATGCACGTGAAGTAAGCAAAGCATTTTTTCGGCCCAATAGAACTGGTATAGAGTGGAGTTGATACTGATTATCAAAATGTTCATCTTGTAAGGCGTACAAGATATCAAAACCACTTACCCAAGTAAACACGATGGCTGAAAAAATCAATGGCAATATATCAAAGAAACCAGTTACGGCTAAGTAAGCACCAATGGGTGCCAACGATAGCCCAACACCTAGCACTAAATGACAAAGCGCGGTAAACCGTTTGGTATAACTATAAAATAGAATGACAAACAAAGCCACTGGAGATAAAAAGAAACAAATGCGATTAATGAAATAAGTTGTACCAATAAATAGAACACAATTGATTAGTACAAAAGTAAGAGCACTTTTACGGCTTACAACACCCGCAGGAACCTCGCGGTTTGCAGTACGTTTATTTTTTGCGTCTATGTCAGCATCTAAATAACGGTTAAACCCCATCGCTGCGTTCCTAGCGAAAACCATACATAAGATAACTGACAGTAGTAACAGCCATTGATTCCTAGGCTGACCAGAAATAGGATCAATCAGAGTAGATGAAAAACTTCCCGTACTGCTATAAAGAGTGCTTACAGCAAGTACAAAACCTATTAATGCAAAGGGCAAAGCAAAAATCGTATGTGAAAACTTTACGAGTGACAGGTAGTGACCGATCTGTTTGGTAATTGCCATTAGAAATACAAAAGTAGGTCAGGCGAGGCTTGTCCAAGCCAAGCTTTACAAAACATTTCAACATTCCATAAATTCAACATTCAAAAAGGAAGGTGCATAATTCAGAATCACTATATTTGGTTCTCTACAAACATGGCAGGTCAGTACATAGTTTCAGCACGTAAATACCGCCCACAAACCTTTGATACTGTGGTGGGTCAGGAACATATTACTACTACTTTAAAGAATGCCATTCGAAATGATCAGATTGCTCATTCCTATCTTTTTACAGGTCCAAGAGGTATTGGTAAAACAAGCTGTGCGCGCATTTTGGCAAAGGCTGTGAACTGTACAGATAGAAAAGAGGATATGGAAGCCTGTGGAACCTGTTCATCTTGTACTTCGTTCAATGAGAATACATCATTTGCAATTTATGAATTGGATGCTGCTAGTAACAATAGTGTAGACGATGTGCGCGAACTGACAGAACAGGTTCGTTTTGCACCACAAGGTGGAAAGTATAAGGTCTATATTATCGACGAGGTGCATATGTTATCTGGTGCAGCATTTAATGCATTCTTGAAAACCTTGGAAGAACCTCCGCATTATGCCATCTTTATTTTAGCAACTACCGAGAAGCATAAAATTCTTCCAACGATTCTTTCACGTTGTCAGATTTTTGATTTTAAAAGAATAAGCTCCGAAAAAATCATTACGCACCTTTCTGAGATCTGTGGAGAAGAGCAGATAAAATTTGAAACAGATGCTCTTCAACTAATTGCGCAAAAGAGCGAAGGTTGTATGCGAGATGCGCTATCTATCATGGATAAAGTAGCCAGCTTTAGTAACCAAAACATAAGCTATACATCGGCCTTAGAGCATTTGAATATGCTTGATTATGACTTCTATTTCAAATTGGTTGATGCCATTAGCATGCAAGACATTGCAAAATCTATGCTGCTATGTGAAGAGGTATTACAGAAGGGGTTTGAACCGCAAACGATTATTGGAGGACTTGCAGAGCACTATAGAAACCTTCTTGTTTGTGGAGATGAGGCTATGGCCAAATTGTTAGATGTAACACCTAGTATTAAAAAGAAATTTTATACTCAATCGAACCTGTTATCGCATTCCTTTATTGTAAATGGTTTAAGTATCTGTGCTCATACAGAAGAGCAACTAAGAGTAACACGAAACAAGCGGTTACAATTAGAACTAGCCCTTATTAAACTAAATCATTTACAAGACGCTGTTCAGATTTTGCAGGAAGGCAATGATTTAGTAAAAAAAAAACTAGTTAGCCAAGAGCGTCGATTGTTGCATACGTTTATTCCCAAGCCACAAGCTGTCTTAGAAGTAGATGAAAGCATAGAAAAAAAAGCCGATACAACTAAAGAGTTGAAACAACCTGATGGGGAAGAAGAACCTAAGCAAGCAGTGGTTATTCCTAAGGCTAATCCTACATCTCAAACAAACGTCAAACCAATTGGTCTTTCTGGCTTACGAAATGTGAAAGACAAAATACGGGAAAAGTATAAGGAAGAGGTTCGAACTAAGAAGGTGATTGAAATAACACAGGAGAATTTAGTAGAGCCATTACAGAAGTTTTATAGCCAACTGAGTGAAAAGAAAACCTACTATAAAAGCTCTTTTGATAAATGCTATCATACTTATACGGATAAGAAGCTTGTTGTGCATACGCCTTCGCTAGCCATGGAGCTAATGGAAGAACATAAAATGGACCTATGGGCCAACCTAGCCAGTCATTTTAATAATGAAGACTTTAGTCTTTTCTTAGAGGCAATACCAGAGGAGGTTACTAAAGAAAAAATTCAAAGTAAGCGAGAAATATTTGAAGAGTTAGCAGGTAAGAACCAACACTTACTTACCTTGCGTGACAAATACGGTTTTGATATAATTCCTTAATTCATGTTACTAGATAAGCACAAGAAAAACTTTAAGAAGAACAAAAAGTCGTATAAAAAATTTCTTAGAAAATTTGATGATAAATATGTTCCTGAAATAGAGCAGTATGCAAAGACCGCTGAGGAAAAGGCATGGGAAAAAGTAGATTGCTTGGATTGCGGTAACTGTTGTAAGAAGATGACGCCTACATTTATTCCTTCGGATATAAAACGGATAGCGAAACATTTGGGTATGACTGAAGCCGCTTTTAAAAAGAAGTGGATCAAGCGAGAAGAAGCAGAAGAAGATGGTACACCGGGAGATCTGGTAAACAAATCTCAACCCTGTCAGTTCTTAAACCTAGAAGATAATAAATGTAGTATTTATGAGGTGCGACCTAAGGATTGCGCAGATTTCCCACATTTTCATGGCAAAGAATTTGATGATCATAACGACACCTATATTCAGAATTTAAAGTTCTGTCCTGCTACCTATGCTTTTGTGAAAACGATCAAGAAGAGCGTAGAGAAAGAATATGTTTGGTAACTAGAGCTTATAAACAACATCTAGCGTCTTTCTTAGACTTTGACCGTCTTCGGTGGAAAAACCAAATTCAACATTGTAGATGACAGGATCAAATACTATTTGATTGTAAATAGTAGAGTTCAATACTATGGAACCCTCTATGGAAACATTATTCTTGCCCCATTCGAAGGAATTTTTTATCCAGTGGCTTTTAAAGGCTGGATGGTTAATAAGATTTGTTCCGGCAGGAATTGTATCCGAGTTAAAGCGGATGTCTTTATCTAAGCGTACAATATACGATTCTGGTAGGATAGGATTCAGTACTTTACAATGTTTAGTAAAGGCATAAGCCGAGCTAAACCCTATGTTATGGTATGTACAAGCTGGATTGTCCTGCTCATTAAAAGCTAAAAAAGTAAAATGCATCCCATTTAAGCTTGTATCAATCCCATCATCAAGATTTAAATTCAAAGAATCACCACCAGACATAATTGCATTAAAAGAAAAGTTACAAACTTTCTCTTCGCATTTACATGATTGAAATAAAAGACTACAAACAAAAAGCAGGGTAAATAGTCCTAAACCAATAATTACAGATTTTCTGAGCATGTTAATGTAAACGTACGGAGCAGTCAGGTTGTTAGTTGATCTAAAAAAAAAGCCATCTACCGAGGGTAAATGGCCTGAATACATCAATTTGTAATGTTTAGATTTCTACAACTTCTGCATCGGGGGCGTTCTTACTAACAGAAGCAATCCCATTATCGCGTCCACTGGCATCTGCATACATTTGGCTACTGCCAATGACTTGCCCATTACCTGCTTTTAGATTGAAAAACAGCTTACCGTTACTCGCTTCTTTCTTTTCAAAATTATTTTCGTCGCCACAATTTTTTCGCACAGATTCTATACCATTCATACATCCGTCCTTTGCTGAATAGCCTTCGCTTGTTAATATGACCTGACCGTTATCGGCTTTTAAGTTAAACTGATATTCGCCATTTGTTCGAGTAGATACTTCAAATTTTCCCATGATAGATTATTTTTTAGAATCCTAAATTACAAAAACTGAATTGAGCTTTCAAGAAAAGGAGTTAAATTTAGATTATATTATCATTTGATATGGATGAGCAGAAGTGTTTGTATTGTGGAAAGAAGCTATATGGTCGTGCAGATAAAAAGTATTGTAACGACTATTGCCGTACAGCCTATAACAATAAAGCACGCAGTACCATCAACAATACAGTCCGAAACATTAATAACAAACTAAAGCGAAACCGAAATATTCTCGAACAAATACTCAATGGTGCACAAAGTAAAAAGTGCCATAAAGATCAATTAATCAAGGAGGGCTTTCTTTTTAACTATCATACTAACACCCTTCAAAACAAAAAAGGAGATACTTACTACTTTAGTTATGAATATGGTTATTTACAAACCGGTGAGCATTGGTACTTAGTCGTGAAGTCGAAGGAATATGATTAGGGTAAAAAGTGAATAAATAAAGCACCACTTTTTGCTAGATTTAATAATAATAATGAACCTTTAATTCCAAATTATTTAGTGAATTGGCCAAGGTAAAAAAGTCCAAAGGAGCTCTAAAAGGGAAGAAACTCACACCTTTAATGCAGCAACATGCAGCAATTAAAGGCAAGTACCCCGATGCTGTATTGCTTTTTCGAGTAGGTGATTTTTATGAAACCTTTGGGCGAGATGCTGTAGTAGCATCTGAAGTATTGGGTATTACATTAACCAAGCGGAATAATGGTGGAACTAACGATGAGTTAGCTGGTTTTCCGCATCATAGTATTGATACATATCTGCATAAACTAGTTAAGGCGGGTCATCGAGTTGCTATTTGTGATCAACTGGAAGACCCTAAACAGGCCAAAGGAATTGTCAAACGTGGTGTAACTGAATTAGTAACACCAGGAACAGCCACGAGCGATAAAATGCTCGACAACCAGAACAATAATTTCCTGGCTACCATCCATATAGAGGGAGAACACTTCGGTGTTGCCTTTGTTGATATTAGTACAGGAGAGTTTTTATGCGCCGAGGGGAACGCTGAATACATGGATAAACTTTTGCAAACTATAAAGCCTGCAGAGGTGATCTATTGCAAAACGAAACGAAGAAAATTTCAAGAGCAGTTTGGCGAGAAGCATTATACTTATTTACTCGACGAATGGGTGTTTACGCAGGATTATGCTCAAGAGAATATATTGCAACAATTTGAAGTAGCCTCATTAAAAGGCTTTGGTATCAGCGATATGCCGAATGCCATTATTGCGGCAGGAGCTTGTTTGCATTACTTAAAGGATACTGAACACCCAAACCTTAGCCATTTACATACAATTCAGCGGATCACCCGAAATGAATTTTTGTGGATGGATCGTTTTACCATTCAGAATCTCGAACTGCTGAACAGTAATATTCCAAATGGAAGTACGCTTTTGAGTGTATTGGATAATACGATTTCTCCAATGGGAAGCCGCATGATCAAGCGTTGGTTACTCTTCCCACTACAAGATGTCGTAAAGATTCATGAACGTTTGTCTGCCGTAGAACATCTAATCAAAGAAACAGATTTAGCAAATGATGCTTCTGGTTATGTAAAGCAGATCGGTGATATGGAGCGTATGGTGGCACGTCTACCTTTAAAAAAGATTTCTCCCAGAGAGGTATTGCATCTTGCACGTGGCTTAAAATCAATTGAAGAGATTAAAGCACGTTGTGCCCAAAGTGATAATGAACTCATTTTACGACTGGGAGAGCAGATGAACCCTTGCGAACGCATACGTGAAAAAATTAATGCAACACTTGTAGAAGCACCTCCAGCGGTAGCGGCAAAGGGAGAGCTTATTCAGGATGGCGTGCAAGATGAGTTGGATGAACTGAGAAGCGTTTCTAGGAATGGCAAAGACTTGTTGCTTCAAATAAAGGAAAGAGAAGTTGAAAAAACAGGTATTACCTCATTGAAAATTTCCTTCAACAATGTATTTGGATATTATCTAGAGGTTACAAATCGTTTCAAAGATCAGGTACCTGAGGAATGGATTCGGAAACAAACCCTCACGAATGCGGAACGATATATTACGCCCGAGCTAAAAGAACTGGAGCAAAAAATACTCGGAGCGCAAGAAAAAATCTTGGCTCTTGAACTAAAGATTTATGACGAACTGCTCTCGCAATTACAAGAGTATATCACACCCATTCAGCTAAATGCGCAAATGGTAGCACAACTGGACTGTTTGATCTGTTTTGCAAAAAATGCATTGCAGCATCAATATAAAAGGCCAGAAGTAAAAGAGAATGTAAATCTTGAAATTACCAATGGGCGTCATCCTGTTATAGAACAAAATTTACCGACTGGTGAACAATATATCAGCAACTCAGTACGGTTAGATAAAGATGACCAGCAGATGATTATTATCACAGGTCCAAATATGAGTGGTAAGAGCGCTTTATTGCGTCAAACGGTTTTGATAACACTCATGGCTCACGCGGGTAGCTTTGTACCTGCGGAGAAGGCCTTAGTACCCTTAACTGATAAGATCTTTACGCGTGTGGGCGCCAGCGATAATTTAAGCGGTGGAGAGAGTACGTTCATGGTTGAGATGAATGAGACCGCTAGTATCATCAATAATATTTCCGACCGTTCGCTTATTGTGCTCGATGAAATAGGACGAGGAACAAGCACATTTGATGGGATTTCCATCGCGTGGAGTATAGCAGAATTTTTACATAATCATGCGTCTAGACCCTTAACGCTTTTTGCAACCCATTATCATGAGCTAAACGAACTAGAGAAAAAACATAGACGAATTAAAAATTTTCATGTTACGCATAAAGAATCAGGGAATAAAATCATCTTTCTGCGTAAGCTCGCGGAAGGAGGAAGTACGCATAGTTTTGGTGTGCATGTGGCTAAAATGGCTGGAATGCCACCACTCATTGTAGAACGTGCTAACGAAATTTTGAGCATACTCGAAGAAAAAAATGATGCAAAGCCTTCAGAGAATTCTAAAGGAATTCCTCGTGAAAAAATGCAGAAAATTCAAGCTGATAACTTTCAACTTAACATCTACGATGGTGTTACAGAAGATTTAAAACGCGTCCGTGAAATTTTACAAGCTGTTGAAATTAATTCCCTAACTCCCGTAGAAGCTCTTATGAAGCTGAATGAGTTGAAAGGGATCGTCGGCTAACAAATTATCTTAGCTCAAACGTTATTCTAGAGGCATATAAAGTATAGCCCAATTCTTTTATCGCGACTGCATTGTAGGGGAGGTCAATCTTTATATACAGATCTTTTTTTGAGTATAAGGCGTAAGTGTGTTTCGCGTCAATAGGTTTGCCTTTATTTAGACCTACTCGTTTGAAACCACATTTTTCAACTGCATCTTGTAAGTCATTGCACGACTTGATCACATTTGTTTTACTGGTATCCATTTTAAGAATTGCATAGTATTCCCACTCTTTCGTATTAAACCGATTCATTTTATAGACTGCGCTACTATCAAAAAATTTATACGTGGTCTGATACATAATTTCACCTAGAAGTGTACCCAATGCTAACTTTTTCTTATCATCCTTTTCGTAGGGTAAGCTTTTGGCTTTAATGGCTTTCTTGATCTTTTTAATCCGTTTGCACATATCCTGTGGAAGAGTCTGTTGCGAATGGGCAAACAGACTGGAGAAAAGAGAAATGGTGAGTATAAGTATGATTTTGTATTTCATAAATTGAATATCCTTAAGTGAATTACAAAGCTAAATGCGAGTTCAATAGCAGCCCATACGGCAAATGTCGTAGTATGTGAAGCTTAAGAAATAAATCATTCCTTAAATAATCAGTATCTTAGCTAACCATGAAAAATTTTTTGACTTTACTATTCATAACTTTATTCGCTCTTAATCTGCGGGCTGAAAAATTGACTATAATCCACGAAGATTGGGCCGAGGCTCAAAAGCTAGCTTCGGAAAGCAATAAACTGATTATCATTGATTTCTATACAACCTGGTGCGGCCCATGCAAGATGTTTAGTAAAAACCTAGAAGGGAATAGAAAACTACAGAGTAAACTGAGTAAGAATTTTATCATGCTCAAATATGATGCAGAAAAGGACAAGAAGTTTGGCTTAAGTAAAAAATTTCATGTACGATCTTACCCAACTTTTGTAATTGTTTCTCCAACAGTTCAGTATGCTGACCGATTGGTAGGAGGCGCTCTCGAAAGTGAATCAAGTATAGACCGATTTGTAGCGTTTACAGAGAACGCACTGGAAATAAAAAAGAACGGAACGTTTCCTGTGGGTTATATACAAAAGCTAGAGAACGATTATCCTTCTTTTTATAAGGCAGCTATGGACGGGAATCGAGAAGCTCTTAAGGAAGGTTCAATGAAATTTTGGGAAAAGAATAATGACTATTTATCGGAAGTAAGCTTTGCGGTTATGAGCGCATTTGGAGGTTCAGAGCAGGCCGATGCATTTTTTCTAAAAGAGAAAGATAGGTTTAGAGAGAAATTTGGAAAATCTGCTGCGAACCAAATATTAGATCGGATGGTCAATAAAAGATTTTGGAAGGCTATAAAACAAAAGGATGAAGAGCAGTTTGAAAAAGCTAAAACGTTTGCCATTAGACAACTCGGAGATGAGGCGAACATTGAGTATATGGAATATAGTTTCGCTATGGAAACGAAAGACTGTTCTAGAATGGAGAAAGTGGTAGATGGGTTTATCGAGAAAAATGAAATGGCCGCAATGAGCATAAATAGTGTTTGTTGGCAGATTTATGAATCTGATTGTAGCAATGCATCTTTATTAGGTAAGGCGACAAAATGGATGAAAACTGCTAAGCCATTAACACAAGGGTATGCGTTTCTGGACACGTACGCCTGTCTTTTATACAAGAATAAGCAATACAGAGATGCTAAAACTTATATGCAAAGAGCTATAGCAAAGGCAAAAGATAGTGGAGAGGATCATGCGGCTAGTCTGAAGGTGTTAGAGAAGATCGAGAATGCTCTGAAATAGTTTGTAGAAACAGTCTAGGCTGTTCTATTTCTTATGACGAGTGGTCGCTCAAAATAAACCAATTGTCTTCTTTTTTGTGCATAAGAACAGAAAACCAACCATGTCTTTCTTTGGGTTCGTGATCTTTGGTAGGATAGGTAAGGTTGAAGCGACCTACAACATAGTACAGATCATTACGTAGTTTATCATAAGTAAAATGATCAAAACGGAGCGTGCCCATATTCTCTTTATTATAGTACTTCTGATATTCCTTCAGAATATTGTCCTTACCCTGAGTAACACCTGCTCTTGATATCGTTCGTGCTCGACCATCGGAAGTGTAAGCTTCTATATAGCTTGATAAATTGCCTTGGTTCCACGCTTTTGTTTGTTGCTCAAAATTTTTCTGAATCCCCTTGATTGCTTCCTCATCAGTTGATGTTTTACAAGAATATAAAAGAATCAAAATAGAAAGTATAATGTATTTGCTCATGTTTTCGTTGTTTTAGCTAGCACGTTGTTTAATATCTTCGATGCCTAATGTTCTTCTACGCTGAGATTTAATACCAAGGTCTCCAAAATTGTATTGGAAGGATAGCATAAAGACTCTTGTATCACGAATACTTTGAAAAGTCTGTTGTGTATTTCCAAAATCTGTATAACCTGTCGGATAAAATTTCCAGAAAATATCCTGAGCACTGAACTTGATAGATCCTTTATCGTTTAATATTCTTTTGCTAATACCTGCATCGACTTTCCACATGCTATGCAAAATAGATACACCATAAGCGTATCGAGGTTGATAGTAAGTGCCCAGTTCACATCGTGTTTTCTTGCTTAGACTAAATTGATGATTCGTAGATATTTGAAAACCACCTCCCGAGGTATTGAGAGGAATCTGTTCTATGTTTCCCAGAAATTCATTGTAAAATGTGCTAGCACTCCACTGTAGGGTCCAAAACTTCCAGATCTTTTCTACACCAGAAAGTGTAATACCATAGTAAACGTATTGACCAATATTTACTGGCTTATCAATGCTTACTTTTTGTTCATTATCTTGGATTACGATGTTTAGGATACTATTATCCGTGTGCATGTAGTTTAGGGTAATATAGTGCGTTCTATCATGTGCATATACGAACTCTATATTATTTGTTATTTCTGGAGTTAAGTAGGGGCTGCCTTCTCGGTATGTTGTTTTATCTACGAATGCTCTAAAGGGATTTAAAGCACGATAACTAGGACGGTTGATTCTTCGACTAAGCTGAAGGCTCACACTTTTTTTATCATTCAGTTTATAAAGGGTGTAGATGTTTGGAAAGAGTTGAATATAATCTCTAGTAAAACCAGTATCAGTAGATAGTTGTAGACCTTTGGAGTAAGTATGCTCGGCCCGTAGACCTAGTTTATAAACTGTTTTTTTATTACTTTTTTCCCAATCGATATAGGCAGCATTAATATTCTCATCATATAAAAAGTGGTTGCTTTGACTGGCATCAAATGAATCAATACCATTTTGTCGGATAAAGTATTTTAGATCATTATCATTTTTTACTAAGCTTGATTTGACCCCCGTTTTAATTTTGGATTTATTAAATATAGGGAGCGTTAAGTCTACTTGCACACTGTATACATCAATGTGACCTCGAATATCACCGAATAAAATTTCTCTATTTTGCAATTGTTTATTGGCGTTAAAAAAATCTGTTGTAAAAAGCTGTTCTGTTCTGTTTCCGTATTTCGCGTAGTTAATATCAGCATTAAACTGAGCGCCTTTCTTGTTTATTTGGTGTTGCACATTGGCATTGGCTGATCTTCTAGACCATACATCTTTTGATCGATTCGTGGCTATAAAACCTCCAGTTTGAATTCTGTTTTCATCGAATATTAAAGCATCGCCATCTCCTCTTGGTTTAAAATGTGAAGCACCTCCAGCAATCAACAGTCCAATGGTCGTTTTCTCATTGACATAGTAATCGTATCCCAAGCGTAAACTATTTCGTAGTATTGGTAAAAAAATGATCCCATCTTGCTCGTATCGTGCCAATAGTTTTTCGTTTTGCATGAAATTTCTATTGCTTATGAGACGGTTTGATCGTTCATTATAACCGTTGTTTAAATTACCGTAGATGTTTTGTTTACCCTTTCTTCTATTGAAACTAATATTCAATCCAGATCTATGATACTGGCTTCGTCCGATGCTGGTAAGTAATGAAGCATTCGTACCGTTCTGCATCATTTTTTTTAACTTAATATCAATAATACCACCAGTACCTTGCGCATCGTATTCCGCAGTTGGGCTGCTGCTAATTTCGATACGAGAAACTTGACTGGCAGGAATACTTTTTAGTGTATTTATAAGCTGCGCATTGTCAATATTCTGGGCACGTGTATTAATCAGTATGCTTATGCCGGCTTTTCCGTTTAATAAGATAGCATCATCATTAACCAATACACCAGGGGCACGCTGCAATAATTCGTAGGCAGATTGAGCGGCACTTAAAGCACCATTACCTACATTGAAGACTATTTTATTTCCCTCCCGACTTATTAAAGGCCGTTTTGCATTTATGGTCACTTTTTTAAGTTTACTCAAGGATTGCTCTAGAATAATGTCAGTTGCTTGTTCTTGAAAATTCTTAAAGTCAATCCACTGGGTTTTATAACCGAAGGACTTAACAACCAACCATTGTGCACGAGGATGTAAAGGGAGAATGAATCTTCCTATGCTATCCGTCATGACAACATGGAGTTGTGTACTATCAGAACTTCGTAAACTTAAATTTGCAAACTCCAAGGGCTCTTGAGCAGGGCCTAGTACACGACTATGAAGATGTTCTAGGTTGATTTGCGCGTACAGAGCACCTTGGGTGTTGCAAACTAGGAATAAAAAAAGAGCTATTTTACCAAGCTTCATATTTTCCTACAAAATTTAGAAAATGAGGTTAGTAGAACTAGGATAAATTAGAAGAAGAAAAGTCTAATTTATACAATTTCTGTAGGTGCAAAACGATTTCGTATGATCTCTCGGTGCGCCCGTTCAATCTGCCCTCGTTCTGTTTTATAGAAAGTTTTAGGTAATACACCTGTGAAGAGTTTAACCTCTTTGATAAAATGAGCCTGATCGTAATAACCAGCTTGATACGCAATATCCGAAAGATTATTAAAGGATTCTGCATAGCGAAGCGTCTTATTAAACCTAAGGATTCGTGAAAAAACTTTCGGCATAACTCCAATCTCCCTTACATATTTTCGTTCAATTGTTTTATAGGAATGAGATGAAACACTTTTTAAATTCTCCGTGCCATGAGGTCTTGTCATTAAGTACTTACTATAAAATTCCGGGAAGAATATTTCCTTTGATTTGTTTTGGCCTAGTAAGAAACTAAAAAGATGTTCAAGAACATCTTTCCTTTCTGGAAAACTCTCTTTAGCGTAAAGTTGTTCTTCAATAATGGAGTGCAAATCCGATAAAAGAGATTCGAATGAAAACATGCGATCGGTAAATTCTGATGCAGGAATATTGAATAGTTGATAAAGGGCAGAAGGTCTTAACTTAGCTCCAAATACGATTAGATTCTTTGTTGCATTTTTAAACTTAACCGCTTTCGTATTTATACCTGCAATGAAACCTCCAGACAATGTGCTAAAGTTATTTTCGTCTAGAGTCAGCTGTGATCGTTCTACAGAACCATCTAAAAAGAAAACCAAACCACAAGAACCATCTGGGATTATTAATACCTCATTGGCTCGATCGCTTTGTTCAAAAGTGATTTGAAAGTAATCTTCAACAATACCTTTAAGTTTATCACATGGGGCTAAATGCAAAAGCATGGTTCAAAACTAGGTTCCACAAAGGCAAGGATGTTGTCAAGAGTTGGTGGACGGTTATATACAGTATATAAGCGGTTAAATCTTTTATGATAGCTGCATTGGATAAACGAATTTTACGTAAGACGGGTACGTTCCGATCGTCTCATTTAGTCTATAAAGAATGAAAAGGACTATTTTAATACTCTTATTATTTTGTGCCGTATTCGGTTCACAAGTGTTTGCGCAAAAAAAAGATGGAAAACTTGTTTCTTCCTATGCGGATGTAGACTATGGAATTGGGAAAGACGTCGGGATCATCTCTGCAGGTTATTACAGAGATTGGAAATTAAGCAGTTCTAATAAGGTGTTCAAGAAATTCTATTTGGGTACAGGTTTACGATTCAATGGCTTTAGTGCAAAGAACGTATACTTTACATCTGCCCCTTCTGGTTTGTATAACACAAATGAGTCTGATTCTATTCTGGCACCAGCACCGGCGATCTATGCAATTAATGCGTTATTGAATATAGGCTATCAATTCACGAGCAAATTAGAAATCGGTTTTGACATAGATGTCTTTGGGTTTTCATTTGGACCGAATGGTAGTCCTACTTTTATTTCGAATGGCCAACAACAGCTTGCCAAAGTAAACCCCACACCCTTTAACTTATTGCTCGTTAATACAAATAATAGAGGATCTCTTCTCAGCAACATATACATTCGTTATAACATATCCAATCGATGGGGTGCACGAATATCTTATCAAAAATCATATGTAGAAATAAAGACAGAGCAAGTGTTACAAACAACACCAGAACGTAATGATCGGTTTCGATACGTAAGTAGATTGTTTGGTCTTGGAGTGAGTTATCACTTTTTATAGGGCATATGACGTATTGTTTTTATTTAGAACCTATTCAATCTTTGTATTATCTTACCAAATGTTGAATAGTATGAAACGGATATCCATTTTTCTGATAATGTTGCTGGTCACCTCAATAACAAAAGCTCAAACAGCTGAACAAGCCGTGGTTAAAGAACTTTTGAATATATGGATGAGCGGAAAAAACAATGATGAAGCAAAAAAGAGAATTAAATCGATGGTTTCTCCTAGTTTTTTAGAATCAGCAGATGCCAATAAGCCCAGTGTAGAAATCAATAGTTATGCGCCATACGGTTATATGCTTGGTCAACAAGAAGGCCATACTGTCAAAGCCTATATATGGGGAAGAAATAAGAACTGGGTACATGCCATCTACTTTAGAGTAGAAGAAGAAGGCAATAAATATTGTATCCAACCACGCAAAGGAATTCGGGTAAGCTCTTCAGGTTATTTAGATATTTGGACACGTGTCGATCGAAATATAGATATTGATAAGTCTGAATTAGTGAATGGGGTTGAAAGGACAATCTCTGGCAAACCAGATAGAGAAAAAGTTTACAGCACTGAGAAAGGCAATAAAGCAGTAGAGTATAAGGTGAATTTACTCACAAAACACCCAACTCAACTTGCGAATCTCAAAAAACATCATGCTCATATTGTTAAAAGCGAACCAATAAAACTGGGAGTTTATAAAACATATACTTTCTCTGGCCTTAGAACAGGGAAAGATTATTTGTTTTATCTTATTTGTAACAATAGTGGTAAACCAACTGTAAAAGTTGATGGTTTTAGACAAACCTCATTTTTCAAAAGTGATAAGGAAATTACCAAAGGAGAAGACAAATGTGTTTATTATTTTGCAAAGAAAAAGGGCGAAACAGGTGCTAAGGTCGTATTTAGCTACTCTAGGAATACGGATGGTCATATCGTGATTTATGAACAAGAACCCTTAAAAGGTAAGAAGTAGCGAAAAATGCTGTTGGCTTAAAGTAGGACCTATATTTCACCTTTTCTTTATGGGTAATCGGGTTCAAATCAAGGGTTATTTTGAGTTTTCATCCTCAAAAATGAAAAGCACAAATTTCTACCATAGAGCGAAGGACAGCAATACCCAAATTCTTTAGAATTTGATCCGGAATATTGGCTTTTTTGATAAAGCCAACTTACCTTTGCGCCCTAATAAAAACGCATATCTCATGCCAGAAATTAAACCAGAGGAAATATCCTCGATATTACGTGAGCAATTAAGCAATTTTAATCCTTCTGCAGATTTAGAAGAAGTTGGTACTGTACTTCAAATTGGTGACGGTATCGCTCGTATTTACGGCCTAAATAGTGTTCGAAGTGGTGAGCTTGTAGAATTTGACAATGGTGTACAAGCTATTGCCTTAAACCTTGAGGAAGACAATGTAGGTGTTGTATTGATGGGTGAAAGCAAAGGAATTGCTGAAGGTGATAAAGTAAAGCGTACAGGACGTATTGCTTCTATTAAGGTTGGAGAAGGAATGCTTGGTCGTGTGATTAACATGTTGGGTGAACCTATTGATGGTAAAGGTCCTATACAAGGTGAGACATTCGAAATGCCAATCGAACGTAAAGCACCTGGTGTAATCTATCGTGAACCAGTAACTGAGCCTTTACAAACAGGTATTAAGGCAATTGACGCTATGATTCCAATAGGTCGAGGTCAGCGTGAGTTGGTCATTGGAGATCGTCAAACAGGAAAGTCTGCGATTTGTATCGATACCATCATTAATCAGAAAGAGTTTTATGATGCAGGTGAGCCTGTATTTTGTATATATGTTGCAATTGGTCAGAAAGCATCGACCATTGCACAAGTTATGAAAACATTGGAAGAAAACGGGGCGATGGCTTATACAACCATTGTTGCAGCTTCTGCTGCTGATCCAGCACCATTACAGTTCTACGCTCCTTTTGCAGGAACGGCAATTGGTGAGTACTTCCGTGATACAGGTCGTCCAGCGCTAATCGTATTTGACGATCTTTCTAAGCAAGCTGTAGCTTACCGTGAGGTATCGTTACTACTTCGTCGTCCGCCAGGACGTGAGGCTTATCCAGGTGATGTATTCTACCTGCACTCTCGTTTATTGGAGCGTGCAGCGAAGGTGATTGCTAAAGATGAGATTGCGTCACAAATGAACGATCTTCCAGAAAGTTTGAAAGGAAAAGTAAAAGGTGGTGGTTCTTTGACAGCCCTACCAATTATTGAAACACAAGCTGGTGATGTATCAGCGTATATCCCTACCAACGTAATCTCTATTACAGACGGTCAGATTTTCTTGGAGACCAATTTATTTAACTCTGGTGTACGTCCCGCGATTAACGTAGGGATTTCAGTAAGTCGTGTGGGAGGTAGTGCGCAGATTAAATCAATGAAGAAAGTTGCTGGTACATTAAAACTGGACCAAGCACTTTATCGTGAGATGGAAGCCTTCTCTAAGTTCGGTGGAGATTTAGACGATGCTACGAAATCCGTATTGGATAAAGGAGCTCGTAACGTGGAGATTTTAAAACAAGGGCAATTCCAACCGTTCTCAGTAGAAAAGCAAGTTGCTATTATCTACTTGGGTACGAATAATTTAGTGCGTTCCGTTCCTGTAAATAAAATGAAAGAATTTGAAGACCAGTTCTTACTAGAGATGGAGAACAAATTACCGCACGTATTAGCAGAGTTCAAAAAAGGTAAATTACCTGAAGATGGCCTTGGTGAGTTAAAAGAGCTTGCTGCCAACTTGGTAAAGCAATACGCTGGCTAAATCAATTAGACATCGTAAAGTATATTAGGAACCCATGAGTGAAAATTCATGGGTTCTTTAATTTAAGCTGATCTTCTATGAATTTGGGCTATCTTGCAAGAGCCATGAAGAGTTGTGCTTCTATTTTGTTTTTATTGTTGAGTGCTTTATGCTTTAATTCTTGTTGCAAGGAACAAATTGGTGGTGATAAGAAAGATATTTTCGTTAAAATCTCAGAACGAAACCAATTACCTTTTACACTTTCTACAGCGTCTAACATCGCGAACAATGAGCAAACCAAAGGACTCTTTTTTTATGACCAGTTTGAGATGGATGTTATTTTTCGGTCAATTGGAGTCCTAAACTCAACTTCAGAGCGTTCAAGATTATGGGTTGAGATTAAAAATCCAGATCTTAAAATGTTTGCCAGTACACGAATCGATTCGCTTTTTGGAGATACCATTAACGTTGGAAATATTCGAGTTCTAGAAATCCATAACCGAGCTGATGGGAAGAATTTTTATAAACTCGACACTTCACTACTTGCATGGTCTTTCCTTTATTCAGAACTAGATACGGAGAGACCCGATTTAAATAGTAATACAATTGTAACCGCACATATTAAGTTAAAGGAAACCTATACGGGTAATAATTTTGCCTACGATGTTGAGAGAGGTGCCCTTAAAAGAAAGAACCAAGATTATATTGGATTCAAGAATATTAAAGATGGAAATTTATTCTTTATAGAATTGGAAGACCGATATACTTTAAAGTCAATTGAAGTCAGAAAAGATTAGTTGGGCCTATATAAAGAAGAAGTTACATAACTTATATTGTGAATCGTTTTATAAAAAGGACCGGAATTGGAGTAGTAATAATACTCATTTTATGGGCATGTATTAATCCTTACATTTTTACGTTTCAGCAGAATGATGAAGATGCGATAAAGGCCTTTGGTGCAAAGGAGTTGTCTTTTTCTCTTGAAGACTATTACTACAAAAACAATAAATTACACATCGCAAGAATAGGAGATTCTAGCAAACCAGTGCTCCTGTTTATTCACGGTTCTCCCGGGTCTTGGAACACTGCATGGGACTATTTTATGGATAGCTCTTGGCAGAAGCACTATGAGCTCATAAGTCTGGATAGACCTGGTTTTGGAATGAGCGATTACGGACAAGCTAAAAACTTGTTCGAACAGGCTCAGATTATCAATGCATTTGTAAAAGAACGTTTAAAAAACAGACGGGTACAACTAATAGGTCATAGTTATGGTGGCCCCTTAGTTTTACAATTATGTGCTGATCAAGATAGCCTGTACGATCGATGTATTATCATGGCGGGAAGTGTAAATCCTGATGCAGAAGAAAGTGAGTGGCAATTAAATGTTTTTAGCCATCCTATATTGAAATGGATGGTTCCAGGATCTTTTGAACAGGGTATGGAAGAGTTGCTTTGGTTAAAGGATGATTTAAAATCTTATGTAAAGGGTTTATCTAATATTCGAACACCCATAGTAGGAATCTATGGAACGAAAGATAATATGGTACCTTATGTACCCAATGTGCACTTTCTTAATGATAATTTTGACACGACACAGCTAAAAATTTACCCCATCCAAGATGGGAGCCATTTTATCCCTTGGGAGAATTATGAGGATATGAAACGTATTATCGAAGATGTTCAATAACATGCCCTTTACTTATCACTATTAACTTTTAGGACAGGTACTGAGTCCAAAAAGAGTAAATAATTAGTATATGATTTATTAACCACCCCGTTCTGCGGGGATATAAAACACTTCAGTATGAAAAACAATATAATACTCCTCGCTTTTCTTTTGATAACATACAAACTAGATGCTCGAGTTCCACGTGTAAAGAATAGAGCGTTTACGTATGAAACGATTAAGCTACCACAAATGGCCTTGCCAGAGAATCGTACGTATACTTTGACATTGGAGACCTCAGCAGATTACGGTCATCTCGCATTCCGTTATCAAAATGCACTTCAAATTCCAGGTTGGGTAAAGGCAAATAGTGGAACCTATAAAGTAGATGTACGGTTTTTTCCTGTAGATTATGTGCCTGCAGAAATCATTAGTCGTAGAGAGTTTGTCAAGGATACAGCAGGTGACGTTATAGATACCATTTGGTTCTTTAGAAATATATACAAAGCGATGGGCAATGGAAGTATGGCCATAATAGATCAACATGGTCAAACAGTATATAATAACCTACTGCGAGAAGTATGTCTGGAAATGACGGGCAGGGAATATCGGAACAGAAGATCAGCCCGTAGACATAGAGCGCATGAAAGTGTTCATCTTCAAAGAAAAATGGCGGTAGATTTTGCACAGGCAATGACACAGCAAGTGAATCAAAAACTAGATGTATTACTAGGCATTTATCCAATTCGAAAAAGGGCCTCTCTTATGATCGTAAGAAATAGGAAGCACAGTGAATATAGCTTGATGAATAATTTTTGGAATCGTTTTCAAAGTATTGCTGATCAGGTAGACGCGAATAGTGATCTTAAAGAGATTGAGAGCAAGCTCTTTAACGAGATTACATATTTGAAAAATATTGAAAACAAATACCGTGGTAGTAAAAAAGCAGATAGAAAAATACGATACATGGCTTATCGAAATTTAAGTACAATATATGAGATGCTTGAAATGCCAAAAAAGGCTATTTTCTATGCGCAAAAGATACGAAGCAATGATTTTAGGAAGTTTAATGCGCATTATGTTATAGCCGATGCGCAACGAATGAAACGCTTACAGAATGTGCATAGCCTCCCTTAAAAAACAAGAAGCCCTCAATTCAATTGAGGGCTTCTTTGTTCTTTTTTTGATACAATTAAGCATCTGTTTGTTGTCCCGTAGAAAACTTCGGAATATAAATATTCTTTAAGAATTGATCCTTAATATCCTTTAAGTCACGAGCTATGCTGCCATCAAATAGGTTATTGTTGCTTTCTAAAATGAAACCACCAATTAATTTTTCGTCTACATTAATGTTGAGATCAATTTCTTGACCATTTAGTTGAGACTTGATATTCTCTATGATCTTATTTTTCATCTCATCAGAAAGTTCATGTGCTACAGTTAGTTCCACAGAACCTACGTTCTTATGCGCACGATATTGATTTTGAAATGCCACGAAAATTTCAGGTAAGAACACATCACGTCTTTTATTAATGATTAAATTAATAAAGGCTTTACTTAGTTCATCTGTTTCAATCTTCTCGGTAATCGCATTTATAATATTGACTTTTTTATCAGATTTTATAACCGGACTTCTAAAAAGATTCAGTAACTCTCTGCTTTCATTAGTCATAGATGCAAAAGCAGACATGCTATTATGCACTTCCTCTAATTTGTTTTGCTCAAGAGCAAGACCTAATAAAGCTTTTGCATATCGCGTGGCTAATAAAGGGTTTTTCATGCTTAGTTCAATTTAATTTCTGAAGCTAGTTTGCTTATGTAGCCCTCTTGTGCTTTTTTATCAGCTAATTCACTACGCAATACTTTTTCGCTCACTTCGATTACTAAGTTTCCTACTTGGTTTTTTACCTCAGTAAGAGCTGCCATTTTTTCGTTTTGGATTTGCTGACGCGCATCGGCAATAATTTTATTGGCTTCATCTTTTGCTTGATCCTTAGCGTCATTAACGATTTTGTCTTTCGCTTCTTTCGCTTCACGCATAATTTGAGAACGTTCTGCGCGGGCTTCATTAAGCACTTTCTCATTTTCAGCAGTCATCTCTGCCATTTCTTTTTTTACACGTTCTGCAGAAGCAATACTTTCTGCAATATTGCTTTCTCTTTCGTTGAGAGCACTTAATATAGGTTTCCAAGCAAACTTTCTCAAAAGAAAGAAGAAGGTTAAGAAAGCTACTAGTGTCCAAAAAAACAACCCAAATTCTGGTAATAATAATTCCATTACTTTTTTTATTTAGTTTTTAATTCAAATTTAAAAATTACTGCGCTCGTGGCCCTTTGCGTTGAGCGCAGTAAGTAAATACTCGTTAGACTAAAGAACGATTGCTAGGATACCAGCAATTACACCGAAAAGGGCAACACCCTCTACCAATGCAGCTGCAAGAATCATATTAGAACGCAAGTCACCTGATACTTCTGGTTGGCGAGCCATAGCTTCCAACGCACCTTTACCAATCTGACCTACACCTACACCGGCTCCTAAAGCTGCAATTCCTGCACCAATAGCTCCACCAGCTGCTGCTGTTCCGTCTAATAACACTGTTAATACTGACATATATATTTGAATTTAAAAAGTGAACAAATTAATGATGCGGCTCTTCAATAGCTTGACCTATAAACACGGCCGCAAGGTTAGTAAAAATAAACGCTTGAATAGCTGCTACTAATAACTCTAGGAAGAACATAAAAATGGTAAACCCTAGCGAAACTGGTAAGAAAGCAATACCAGCTACCTGACTAAGCGAGCTAAAAATGAATATCAATAAGATCACACTTAAAATAATCGTGTGACCAGCAAAAATATTAGCAAACAAACGTATTGCTAACGCTGCTGGTTTAATTAATAAGTTTGAAATAATTTCAATGGGCACCAAGATAAGCTTAATCATAAAAGGTACTCCAGGAGGGTTAAACATATGCCCCCAAAAATGTTTATTTGAATTAGCTAACATGATTACAAAGAATATTAAAGCTAATACCAATGTAACAGCAATGTTACCCGTTAAATTCACTGACCCAGGAGGGAAAGGAATCATACCGAACATATTGTTTACCCAAATAAAAAAGAATAAGGTAAGCAAGAAAGGCATATACTTCATATACTTGTCCTTGCCCAAATTGGGTTCTGCAACAGATTCTCTTATAAAGCCAATAGCTGATTCAACCGCGTTCTGCATACCCGTAGGAGCAGAAGTTCGACCGATTCCTTTCTTATACTTCTTAGCGATACCGATAAAAATGTAAAGCATAAGAAGGATAGAGAGTATCATAGATACTACGTTCTTTGTAATAGAAAGATCATAGAATACTGCTCCATCAGAAGATTCAATCTTTCCGTTTTCATGATTTAGTGTATAACCATTATAAGCTGCATGACCATGCTCAAAATTAGAAGACATAAAAACGTCCAAACCTTTAGTAGGACTGTAAAGCACTACAGGTAAGGGAATCGTAATATGATTTCCACCGAAGGTTGTTATATGCCAATCGTGCGCATCACGAATATGACCAAAAATCTCACCTTTAATATCGAGTTTTCCTTCTTCTGTGTTTGATCCATGATCTTCATTGTTTGCCATACTAGCTGTAGGAACAGCTAAAAAAGCGATTAATGCCAGAATGGATATGAATACTTGTTTTTTCACAACAATCAGCTTCAATTTCGGCGCAAAGGTAATGTTGAAAACTATAAGAAAGAAAGGATGTTTGGAATATATTTGAACCGATAACCTATTGGTGCAAAAGTATGATGTGGCTTGTTTGTTGAACTCAAGGAGAAATTGGCTGGATATATGTGTATCATTATTAAAAAAATAGGGAAACGGCTTAATTTTACTTAACAGGATGAATATTCTTATTACAGGAGGAGCGGGTTTCATCGGCTCGCATGTTGTGCGTAGGATGGTTAGAGAGTACCCGCATTACAACGTGTTTAATTTAGATAAATTGACTTATGCCGGTAATCTTGAGAACCTCAGAGATATTGAAAACGCTGAGAATTATAGCTTTATAAAAGGTGATATATGTGATAAAGAACTTGTTCATAGAATCTTTAAGGACAAGAAGATAACGCATGTAATTCATCTAGCAGCTGAATCTCATGTAGATCGATCTATAGCCAACCCCTTAGCATTTATTGAAACTAATGTTATCGGAACAGGTAACCTATTGCTTGCAGCCCGTGCAGCTTGGCAAGATAGTTTTGAAGGAAAAAAATTCTATCATATTTCAACAGATGAGGTCTATGGTTCTTTGGGGGATGCTGGTTTCTTTTATGAGGATACAGCTTATGATCCTCGCAGTCCTTATTCTGCCAGTAAAGCCAGCAGTGATCACCTTGTAAGGGCATTTCATCACACTTATAAGATACCCGTAGTTATTAGTAACTGTTCTAATAACTATGGTCCAAATCATTTTCCTGAAAAGCTTATTCCGCTTTGCATAAACAACATATTGGATGGCAAAGAGCTCCCTATATATGGAAAAGGAGAAAATGTAAGGGATTGGCTATATGTAGTAGATCATGCCCGAGCTATTGACAAAATTTTGCATCAAGGGAAAAGTGGTGAAACCTATAATATAGGTGGACACAACGAATGGACCAATATCGACTTAATTCGCCTTTTATGTGATAAAATGGATGAAAAATTGGGGAAAGAAAAAGGAACGGCTCAAAAACTAATCACCTTTGTAAAAGATCGAGCAGGTCATGATTTACGTTATGCTATCGATGCTTCAAAAATAGATAAAGAGTTGGGCTGGAAACCAACTGTAACCTTCGAGCAGGGCTTAGATAGCACAATAGATTGGTATCTGGATAACAAAGACTGGTTACAAAATGTTACCAGTGGTGACTATGCCCATTACTATGATAAAATGTATAACTAAATGAAAGGAATAATACTAGCCGGAGGGTCTGGAACAAGATTATATCCAATTACGAAAGGAATTAGCAAACAGCTCATGCCGATTTATGATAAACCTATGATTTATTATCCGTTATCGGTTTTGATGTTAGCAGGAATAAAAGAAATCTTGATCATTACAACGCCAGAAGATCATGCTCAATTCAAAAGGTTGTTGAGTGATGGGCGTGACATAGGTTGTTCAATTCAGTATGCCGTACAAGAGGTTCCCAATGGGTTGGCACAAGCCTTTGTAATAGGAGAACGTTTTATCGGCGATGACAAGGTTGCTCTTGTATTAGGTGATAATATTTTCTGGGGTGTAGGTCTTGGACGTCAGTTGCAAAAACTGAATAAGGTGCAGGGAGCAACTGTATTTGCCTATCCTGTTTCAGATCCTGAACGATACGGTGTTGTAGAATTTGATGATAAAAATCAAGTCATTTCGATTGAAGAAAAACCAGAAAAGCCGAAATCTAATTACGCCGTGCCTGGTCTTTATTTCTATGATAATCAGGTGGTCGAAATAGCTAAAAACTTAGAACCATCTCCAAGGGGTGAGTATGAAATCACAGATATTAATAAGGCATACCTCTCAAAGGGGCGCCTGAAAGTATCAGCGTTAGATAGAAGTACTGCATGGTTAGATACAGGAACATTTGATTCATTAAGTGATGCCAGTGAGTTTGTACGCGTTATAGAAAAAAGACAAGGAACAAAAATTGGTTGTATTGAAGAAGTCGCTTATCGAATGGGGTATATTAGTAGCGAGCAACTATTAGAACAAGCAAATTTATTGACCAAAAGCGGTTATGGAAATTACTTGCGTGGCTTACTAAAATAGTTTATTTAACCCCTCTTATTAAACCAGTCAAATATTGAAGAAAAGTAGGGTGATACCATTGGTGACTCTCTTCAGGGATATTGCGCCGATATTCATTTAGTATTTCACCTGTATCATCCTTGAGATATTGTTTTAGGAGAAATAGACCTTCGTTTAATTGCAAAAAAGGATAAGTACAGTAGTTGTCTTTTGGGGTGACGTCAATAAGTTTTTGACCAATCACACCACCTGTGTCTACACCAGCATCTACATAATGTAAGGTTACACCCGCTAAATGTGGCTTGTTGGACCAATATGCCCAGTACGCACCATGTGTTCCTCTATAAGCAGGTGTTATGCCAGCGTGTATGTTTATAAACTTAGTTTGGGTAGATCCAAGAATTCTTTTAGATATTATCCTAGTTCCATTCACTAGAATTACGGTAGGTTTATAATCATTGATACAGTTGATAACCTTTTCATTGTTTATAGAGGTGACCTCCATAAGTAAGTTTTCCTTGGAGTAATCATCAGAAAACCCAACTTGATGAATGATTTCTTGAGTCCTTTTTTTTGAAAAAAAACAAATAATGGGTTTCATAGCTAATAAAAAGACTAATTGACCAAGTACTGTTATTAAGCCAAGCTTCTTAATTCTATACCGCAAGAATTTCTTTTTAGATACGCCATCTTCTAGTACGGCCTGCCATGAGTATTTATTCTTATCCAACCAATTCAACAAATAGTCAGTTGATGCACCTTTTCCAGCTAATACAAGTATTTTATGATTCATGCAGAGAATAAATTAGACTTTTCATAGAGTGAGAATTCATGTTATACTTTTCTTTTAGTTCATTTTGATAAACTAAAAGTTGCTCCAGAAAATCGAAATTTTCGTCAGTAAACGAACCAAAATTATGAGGGTGCCACCAAAGATGAAAAGTTTCTCCATTTTTTGCCGCGTGCAGCATAGACTTTTTTATTCGTTTTAAACGACGTTTCTCAAAGAATCTAAATTTTTTTGAATAGGGTCGTAAAAAACGGCTTGCTTTAATATTGTATAGCCCAGATTGTGACTCTTTTTCAGGTAAAAATGTGTTATGCCCGCTCAAGTTTATATAAGCATCTAAAAGCCGACAAAGTCTTTTAAACAGGCCTTGTTTTTCCCTGCGGCTTGCTCTATAAATCCATGCATCTTCATTTCCTCTAAAGCCTACAATCCCTGCATCCTTACAAGTATTTAAGTATTGGCTATTGTATTGATTTCTTGGAAAGACAATACTTTTCAAGTCACATTCATATTTTGATGCAATTTTCTTGGCCATGGCAAGATCTGCTCGAAAAGAGTTCTCATCTTGTCCAGGTTCCAAGCAATAGTAATGGCAATATGTATGGGTTCCAATCTCATGCATGGGGTGCTGCTGAATAAGTTTAATAAGTTTAAGAGCGCTGAAGTAGTCTTTATTATTAAGTGCTAGGTTAGGCCAATGGTAATATGGAGAAAGTGTTAATTCGTCATATCTAGGTTGAATTTTAGGAATAATTTCATTTCGGGATTCAAAACTTTCGTAAAAAAGTAAACCTACTGTCGAGAAAGTGGCTTTGATTTCATACTTCTCAAAAAGAACAATGAGTCTGGGTATTATTTCGTTTACTTTGGCAATATTTTTTCCATAACTATCAATAGTTCTGGAATCCAATACGCCCCACATTAGCTCGAAATCTAATGAGATAACAAAGTTGCCATTCTTTTTCATTTGCGAACTCAAAAGTATGACTTTACCGTGATTAGAAATTGATTTTGGGCACGGTAAATAGGGTCTTGTTCATTGTCTTTAGGTTAGAACACGTACGATTGGTCTATATTTGCCGTCGTATTATGTCTGATCAAAACTACTTTGCACACGAAACAGCCGTTATTGATGAAAACTGTACAATTGGTGCAGGAACTAAAATATGGCATTTTAGCCACGTCATGTCTAATTGTACCTTAGGTGAAAACTGTAATTTGGGTCAGAATGTGGTAGTATCACCAGAAGTCGTACTCGGGAAGAACGTAAAAATTCAAAACAATGTTTCCATATATACCGGTGTTACCTGTGATGATGATGTTTTTCTTGGACCAAGCTGTGTATTTACCAATGTAATTAATCCACGTAGTGGTGTAAATCGAAGAGGTCAGTATGATAAAACCCATGTCGGTAAAGGAGCTAGTATTGGGGCTAATGCAACAATTGTATGTGGTCATAACATAGGTTCTTTTGCTTTTATTGGAGCAGGTGCTGTTGTTACGAAGGAAGTGCCAGCCTATGCGCTCGTGGTTGGTAATCCTGCTAAGCAAATTGGTTGGATGAGTGAGTATGGTCATAGATTGTATTTTAACGATAATGGCGAGGCAGTATGCGAAGAAAGCCAAGAGCGTTATAAGTTGGTGAATAATACCGTAACTAAAGAATCTTAGACTAAATTTGCCGCTTTAAAATGAGTAGCGATAAAATTAAATTTGCTGTTATTGGTTGTGGCCACATCGGGAAGCGGCATGCCGAGATGATTAGCCGAAACAACGAGGCCGAACTGGTTGCTTTAATAGATGTTAAACCTCAAGATCAATTAGGACTTGAAAACTATACCCAAGCTCAATTCTTTAATTCAATTGAAGAATTTTTTGCGAGCGATCTATCGAAGGAGATTGATGTCGTGAATATAGCCTCTCCTAATGGTTTTCATTCAGATCAGGCACTACTTTGTCTTGATAATGACAAGCACGTGGTTATTGAGAAACCTATGGCCTTGGATAAAAACAATGCCGAAAAGGTAATTTTTAAGGCATTACATAAGCACAAACAAGTTTTTTGTGTAATGCAAAATCGTTATAGTCCACCAAGTGAGTGGATGAAGGAGTTGGTAGTTAGTGGTAAATTGGGTAAGATCTATATGGTGCAATTAAATTGTTACTGGAACCGAGATAATCGCTATTATAAACCAGAAAGTTGGCATGGAAGTGCTCAATTAGATGGTGGTACTCTTTTTACACAGTTTTCTCATTTTATCGACATCATGTATTGGTTGTTTGGTGATGTGTCTAATATTCAATCTCAGATGCGCAATTTTAACCATGAAGGATTAACTCAGCTAAAAGAAGATTCGGGTATGGTTCAATTCGATCTTGAAGATGGTGGTATTGGATGTATTAATTTTTCTACTTCAGTATGGAATCAGAATTTGGAAAGTTCGCTGACTGTGATCGCAGAGCATGGAAGTGTTAAGATTGGTGGACAATATATGGACAAGGTAGAGGTTTGTAATGTAAAAGATTATGAAATGCCAGAATTAGCACCTACCAACCCTGGGAATGACTACGGGGCTTATAAAGGAAGTGCTGCAAATCATCACTACGTTATAGAAAACGTTGTAGATGTAATTAAAGGCCGTTCTCCAATTACTGTAAATGCCTTAGAAGGTTTAAAAGTGGTGGAGATGATAGAAAGAATGTATAAAAAAAGTAATTGATAGCTTAATTCATAACAAATAAAAATGATAGAAAATAAAAATATATTTATCACAGGAGGCGCAGGTTTTATTGCGAATACTCTTATTCAGAATTTAGTAGAGAAAAATAAAATTACCGTTTACGATAATTTTCATAGAGACACGCTGTCTGGTTCTTCTTATGGAAACCATGAGAATATTTCCATTATCAAAGGAGATGTTTTGGACTTGCCCCTACTTACGGAATCTATGAAAGGAGCTGATATTTGTGTACATGCCGCTGGTATTGCTGGTATTGATACCGTAATTAAAGACCCTGTTCGTACGATGAATGTGAATATGATTGGTACTGCAAATGCTTTACAGGCTGCTCATGCTGCTGGTATTAAAGATCGTTTTATTGACTTTTCTACTTCAGAAATATTTGGTAGCCATGCCTTTAAAAGCCGAGAAGATGATGCAGCGGTAGCGGGAAGTGTAGGTGAAGCACGTTGGGTATATGCCGTAAGTAAGTTAGCAGGTGAACACCTTGCGCATGCGTATTATAAACAACATAACCTACCTGTTGTAACAGTACGACCTTTTAATGTATACGGCCCTGGACAAACAGGAGAAGGTGCATTACAAATATTCATTAAGCGTGCACTTAAGAATGAAGATATTTATATCTATGGTGATGGTACGGCGATTCGAGCATGGTGTTATGTGGACGATTTTGTTCGTTGTTTGATGATGTGCATCGAAGATCCTATGGCCATTGGCGAAAGCTTTAACCTAGGAAATCAACGTACAGTTATTACAACACTTGGGCTCGCTCAAGCGGTTTGTCGCGTACTGAAATCAGAGTCTAAGATTTTATTCAAAGATGCTTTGAGCGCGGATATTGAAATGCGTATTCCGAGCGTTGCAAAAACGAAGGAAATTCTTGGTTTTGAAGCCGAAGTAGATCTTGATGAAGGTATTGAACGCACGGCGGAGTACTTCAAAAGTATAATGTAGTTTATGGATTTCATTCCACTAATGATACCAGATATTCAACCGCATGATAAACAAGCGGTTCTAGATGTATTGGATAGTGGAATGCTTATTCAAGGAAAGAAAGTTGCGGAACTCGAAGAGAAATTTTGCAACTTTCTAGGGGTACGAAATGCAGTAGCTGTAAGCAATGGAACCGCTACCATGCATTTAGTGTTAAAGGCATGGAACATTGGTCCTGGTGATGAAGTAATAGTTCCTGCATTAAGCTATGTAGCTACAGCTAATGTTGTAGAACTCGTAGGAGCAACACCAATTTTCGTAGATGTTGAGCAAGACGCGTTTAATATAGATGCGGCTAAAATTGAAGAAAAAATTACTTCAAAAACAAAGGCTATTTTGCCTGTTCATGAATTTGGTCTCTGCTGTGATATGCCTGCTATAATGGATATCGCAGAGCGCAATAACTTGCTGGTTTTGGAAGATGCAGCTTGTGCCTTAGGAGCAACAAGTAATGAACAATTTACGGGTACTTTTGGACATGCCGCTAGTTTTAGTCTCCATCCGCGGAAGGCAATAACAAGCGGAGAGGGTGGAGTTATTGTTACAAACGATGACGAATTAGCTTCTAAGTTAAGGGTTATTAGGAACCATGGCATTGAGATGCAACAAGGGGAAATGGTTTTTGTTGAAGTAGGCTTTAATTATAGATTGACTGATATTCAAGCTGCTTTAGTATCTAGTCAATTTGATCGAATTGATAAGATATTAACTTATAAGAGGCAATTAGCGCAGGTCTATCTTGAGAAGTTAGATCATAAGAATATCGTTTTGCCTATTGTACCAGAAACGTTTAAGCATACTTGGCAATCATTTCATGTTCTCCTAATTGCGAATGAAGATCGAAAGCAATTGATTGCTCAAATGAGAGAAAAAGGTATTGGTGTTAATTACGGAGCGCAATGTATTCCTCATATGGATTATTATCAAAAAAAATATGGAGAGTCGGTCTCTGAACTTTATCCAAATGCATTAAGAGCTTATGAAAAGGGCTTAGTATTACCTTTGTATGAAAAGTTAAATGCTGAACAGGTAGAGTACGTAGCAAATGCCCTGAATAGCCTACTTCTTGAGAAGTAAATAAAGTTATGCCTAAAGAATTACTCATATTTCCATACAGTGGTACAGCCATAGAAGCACTAGATTGTTTAGGTTCAGAGTGGACATGTGTTGGTTTTATATCAGATGATCGTAAAAAAGTTGGCACAGAAGCATTTGGATATACAATATATGATCGATCAGTATTAGTGGATAAACCAAATGCATATATTTTGCTTGTACATGGTTCTCCGCAATCATTTAAAAAAAGAAAAGAGACCATTGATCAATTCGACGTGAATACAGAGCGCTTTGCTACCGTTATTCATCCAAACGCCTTCGTATCTCCTCGAGCAACTGTAGGGCACAATGTTCTAATTATGTCCGGTGTTTCCGTAAGTAGTAATGCCACAATAGGAGATCATGCTATAGTATTGCCCAATAGCGTTATACATCATGATAGTTATCTGGGAAATTATACTTTAGTAGGTGCTAATGTTACTATTGCAGGTGACGTGATGGTTGGTGAAGGTTGTTATCTTGGGGCAGCCTGCTCAATAAAAAATGGAATTGCTATAGGAAGGGGTAACTTGATTGGTATGGCTGCAAATGTGGTCAAAACTACTGAAGACAATGTGGTTATGGTTGGCAACCCTGCACAAAAAAGGTAAATTTGGAACAGCCAACTTAGCATGGGAAAAAAAAGAATATTATTTGGTTTTAGCAATGTTGCTTCTTTCTTGGATCAAACGATGTGTTTGTTAGAGGAAACCGAAAAATTTGAAATTCGAGGGCTTGCTATCAATCCATCTATATATCATTCGTATAGGCATTCGAGTTGGAAACTCATGAACCCCTACAATAAGAAGAGATCCTTACTAAACAAAGTGTTTTATCAGTTCCGACTGGAATACAACCTGATCAGATCAATATTATGGTGTGAAGAGCTCTTTTTAATATATCGAATTGATGGTTATTCCAAATTCAACCTCTATTTACTAATACTCAAGTTACTCAAGAACAAAAGAAAAATATTCTTGGAATATGTAGGTAGTGATATTCGATTTTCTGAACGAGCGAAGCAGTTAAATCCCTTTTACCATAATATGGTCGGGGATCAGCGAACCGATATGAGCAAAAAGCTTAGTTTTTCCAATCAAAAATTGGCAAAACAACTAGGGGTACATTTTATTACTAGTCCAGAGATAAGTTTGTATTTACATCCTGATTATGTATCTACTTATTATAACCTCTTTCAACGCATTGACATAAACAAATTTCCATTAGTTTATCCGAAAGTTTCCAATAAGAAGCCATTAGTTCTCCATACGCCATCGAATCCCAAAACAAAAGGAACTAAGTTCATTGTGCAAGCGGTTCAGAGTTTGAAAGAAAAGGGGTTTGATTTTGAATATCTTGAAATGACCAACAGCCCTCGAGAAGAAGTGCTGAAGGCTATGAAACGGTGCGATGTATTTGTGGATCAACTTTATGTAGGTGGTTATGGTATGGCAAGTTGTGAGGCAATGTCGATGGGTAAACCAGTATGTGTGTACATTATGCCAGCAGCATGCGAACGATTTTATAAAGACTTACCTTTGGTTAATTGCAATATCGATAATATCGAATCTAACTTGAAGGAATTAATAATATCTGCGGACCGACGTAATGAAATTGGGAAAAAAAGTCGTGCCTTTATGGAAGCGCATTACGAACCAAGGGTAATGCAAAAGGTTCTTATCAGTTTGTTAGAAGGTAGTGCAACTGAACTTAAAAACATGAACTCTTTGTGCTATTTTAAATGAAGAAACTACTACTACAGCTAGGTAAGGAGAGTACAGTCTACGGCTTAAGTGGAATCATCAGCCGCTTTATTAGCATTTTTTTAGTGCCTCTTTACACAAGTGTCCTTACAACGGCAGATTATGGAGTGTTGGGATTGATCAATACTGGGTTTTATTTTTTAATAATTTTGGGAGGTTTTGCACTTGAGAACTCTGCAGCACGATGGTTTTACGATACTGAAGACGAGAATGAGCGAAAAACAACTGTTGCCTCTTGGTTCTTTTTCAGAACGTTTACGACAACTATTTTTTGCATAGTCTTATTCTTGTTCTCGGGTCCAATAAGCAAGATTTTATTGGAGAGTGACCAGAGTCTTTTTATAATTATACCCGCTTTCTCTTTAATTGCGACAGGGGCTCCTACAGTAGCAAGCTATATATTTCGGTTTAAACGAAAGCCTTGGCATGCATTTATTTTTGCGATTGTACTGAGTTCTTTAACTATTGCATTGAACGTTTATTTTTTACTCTTCCTAGAGCTTGGAATTCTAGGAATACTATATGCAACCTTAATTGCCAATACTTTGATGACGGTTTCCGTTTTTGTCTTAATGCCGCAGTGGTTCTCATTCACAAGATTAAAATTAAAGGTATTGAAGGCGATGATTCTTTTTTCGCTTCCGTTAGTACCGACTGCTGTTTCGTTTTGGTTGCTAAATAGCGCTTCGTCCTACTTTTTAAATTTTTATACGACTAAATCTGAAATCGGATTATTCCAGATAGGGATTCGTATAGCCTCACTCTTACAGGTTATTATTACTGCGTTTCACGCAGCTTGGCCCGCGTTTGCGTATTCGATAAAGGACAAGCCAGAAGCAAAGTCAGTGTACTCAGCTGTATTCTTGACTTATGGTGCCTTTTTATCCTTTGGCGCTTTGGGTATTTCTCTTTTTGCACGAGAAGCCCTTATGTTATTTACTACGGAGGAATACTACGCAGCGGATTTCGTGGCTGGTTTATTATGTTTTAATGGCATTATTTATGGTTGCGTTTCCATTCTTTGTATTGGGCTGGGCATCAAGAAAAAGACCACCCCAATTGCGAAATCAATACTTTTAGGTTCTGGATTAACTGCCATTTTATACCTTGTACTTATTCCAAACCTCGGCAAAAACGGAGCCGTTATTAGCACGATGATAGGGTATTCTCTAATTCCAATTCTTGTCGCTTATTACAATCAAAAGGTCTATCCAATACCGTTTAAATTTGGACTGGCCATTACGTTTTATTTACTCGCTCTAACATCATTCCTGGCGTATCACTTCTTATTTATTACAGATTCGCTTGTTTCGAATATTATCATCAAATGTGGGATTCTTATTTTTTACATGGGACTTACGGGATACCTTTTGTACAGAAACTACCCAAAGAAGACACTCGCAGCCTTAGAAAAGGTTAGATCGATGATAAGACGAAAGTAACTTTACGAAATGTTCTTAAGATCAGTTTTTTCTACTTTAAAAAAGGGCTAGAAGTTTTAGCGAATAATAACTAAGTTTGCTGCGTGCGGAAAAAGATTCTCTCAATAATTGGTGCTCGCCCACAGTTTATAAAGCATGCTCCCATGCAACTACAGTTGCAAAAAGTTTTTGAGGCGAGAACCCTACATACTGGTCAACATTACGATGATAATATGAGCAGAGTTTTTTTTGAAGGATTGAATATCCCAAAGCCAGATTATCAAATAAATATAGGAGGTAGTCGCCCTCAAGGAGAACAAACAGCAATAATGCTTACGGAAATCGAAAAAGTATGTATGCAAGAAACTTTCGATGTTATGCTCGTTTATGGTGATACGAATTCGACCTTAGCCGGAGCATTAGTTGCGTCAAAAATGGACATTCCGTTGGTTCATATTGAAGCTGGGCTCCGCAGCTTTAACAGAAAAATGCCAGAAGAAATCAATAGAATTGTAGCAGATAATTTTTCAGACTTGCTTTTTTGCCCAACAGAAGAGGCCGTTGAAAACCTGAGTAAAGAAGGAATACATCAAAATATTCATGTTACTGGAGACGTCATGTGCGACATGATTCATCTCGTCAAAGATCAGGTGATTAAACTAGAAAATGATCCTTATATCTTTGCTACAATTCACAGGCCGTACAACACGGATGATAAGGATAGAATTTTTAACGTATTTTCTAATTTGAATAAATTAGGTAAGAAAGTAATTCTACCGTTACACCCTCGTACTATTGCTCGTTTGCAGACTTTTGAGATAAATATTGACCAGTTCGAAAATCTTAAAATTATAGACCCTATCGGATATATCGAATCCATATCATATCAAACTTATGCCGACGCTATCGTAACGGATAGTGGTGGAATGCAAAAAGAAGCTTACATCCTCAAAAAGAAGTGTGTAACACTACGATCTGAGACTGAGTGGACTGAAACTTTGAGTAACGGTTGGAATCATCTTGTTTTTGATGACCTATCCATGATTTCAAATGCTTTACAAAGCATCCCAGGAGCACACCAAGCAGACCTTTATGGTAATGGACATGCTGCTCATGAAATTGTCGAAATTATTTATAATCATTTTCAATAAAGACCATAACCATGCAAAAAGATAAGATCTTAATTCTTACTCAAAGGCAACTGCATAATGGTCCTCGGATGATTCGCGAGATCAATGCATTAATTAAGGATTTTGATATCGATATAACAGGGGTTAGTGCACCAACACATAAGAAGGTTACGTATATCCCTTTTAAAAATATTGAACGAAGTTTAGTTAATAAAGTGCTGGGTAAAATTGACAGAGAATTAAGTCTATCGTTACCATTGAGTTTGACCAATTCTAGGCTGATCAACAAGTTAGAAAAATTAATAAAAGAAGGACAGTACAAAGTAATCATTACCCATAGTCCTGTGTGGTTATCAATATTGAAATTGCTAAAACAGAAGTTTCAATTCAAGATTGTTTACAATGCACATGAATACCATCCGTTGGAGTTTACCAATAACCCAAAATGGTTGAAGACATGGGGACGATATTTTAAAGATATTTATCAAAATGATTTACCTGATGCAGATCTTATGATTAACGTTTGTGAAAGTATTAGATTGAAATGTAAGGAAGATTTTGGAGTGGATAGTATAGTTGTGCCAAATGTTGCAGACTATAATGATTGCAGCCCAACACCTCTCGGTGATAAAATTCGTCTGATCCATCACGGAAGCACAATACCTGGTCGAAATTTAGAGGGCATGATAGAAGTAGCTAAAATTTTAGGTGATGATTACGAATTACACTTTATGCTGAATGTGGTGAACGAGGATTATTACAAGTCATTGAAAGAACTTGCCAGATCTGCGCAGAATGTGTATTTTATAGATGCTGTACCTTTTGAGGATATTGTCAGAACAATCAACGCATATGATATTGGTCTATACATACTGCCTCCTACTAATTTCAATAATGAGATTGCATTGCCCAACAAAATATTTGAATTCTTACAGGCTAAGTTGTGTTTAGCAGTTGGACCAAGTGTGGAAATGAAAAGAATTGTTCAAGATTATGGAGTAGGTGTGGTATCTGAAGATTTTACACCTGCTAAGATGGCACAGAGAATTACAAACCTAACGAGAGAAGATATTTTGAACTATAAGGAGTCTTCTGTAAAAACTGCTAGAACTTTAAATACTGAAAGTATCTATAAGACTTATAGAGAGAACTTATTATTACTTTTGGAAAAATAGAAATCTATGTGCGGTATTGCTGGAATAATTGCTAAGAATATAACCTCTATTACGCGAACCAAAATTAAGGAGATGACAGATGTCATTGCTCATAGGGGGCCTGATGGAGAGGGGCAGTGGGTTTCATCGAATGGTCAAGTAGGTCTTGGACATCGCCGTCTTTCCATTATCGATCTTAGTCATAGTGCAGATCAACCTATGCATTATTTAGATCGTTATTCGATTGTGTTCAATGGTGAAATTTATAACTATATCGAATTAAAGGAAGTATTACTCAAGCAAGGCTATACGTTCAAAACCGAAAGTGATACTGAGGTACTCATGGCACTTTATCATAGAGATAAAGAAAATTGTTTAAAATTGCTAGACGGGATGTTTTCTTTTGTTATACACGATCAAAAGGAACAAACTGTCTTTTGTGCTTGTGACCGATTTGGAGAAAAGCCGTTTTTTTATAGCTACGAACCAGGTAAGCATTTCTATTTTGGAAGTGAAATGAAATGTCTTTGGGCTGGAGGTATTCGGAAGCAAGTTAATAAAAGAATGCTTTTTAATTATATTTCGTTTGGATATATAAATGATCCGCAAGATCTAAGTCAAACTTTTTATGAAGACTGTACGCGTCTACCACATAGTCATTATATTAAAATAGATTTAAATACGCTTATAGCTGATGTGAAGTCGTATTATAATATTAACTGGCAGGATATAAATCAATCTATCACCATAGAGCAAGCTAAGAAACAATTTTATGAGCTGTTCTATACTTCAGTATCTCGAAGGCTAAGAAGTGATGTGAGTGTGGGGAGTAGCTTAAGTGGTGGGTTAGATTCGAGCCTAGTAGTTTGTGTAATAGATGAACTTAGAAAGAATAACGCACAAAAACAAAATACGTTTAGTGCAGTATTTCCAGGCTTTGAACGCGATGAACGAAAGTATATGGATTACGTACTTGCTAAAACAAATGCGGAACCTCGTTTTGTTACACCAACAGATGAAGGGATGATCTCAGATTTGGATAAACTTGTTTGGCACCAGGAAGAACCTTTTGGTAGCGCAAGTATATACGTGCAATACTGTGTAATGAAACTTGCCAAAGAAAATAATGTAACGGTGCTACTTGATGGCCAAGGTGCTGATGAAATTTTGGCGGGTTATCATGCCTATTATAAATCTTACTTTAACGAGTTAAAAAGGACAAGGAGATCAAGCTATAAGGCTCAATATCGGGCTTATTTGTCTCAACATTCTGATAATACTGTTAATGGTATTACCAACAAAACCGTTGGAGATCGGGTTAGAGACATATCATCAAGTATGGTCAAACCTATTAAGCAATTAAAGGGGCGTTATCACCAAATGACTAACCCTGTTTTTCATAATGATTTTTTTGGTGCTTTTAATAAAGATGTAATTTCGTCTGAGGGAAACAATTTTAAGACACTTAATGAAGCACTATATTCAAGTACCTACAAAGGATCTTTACAAACATTATTGCGTTATGCAGACCGTAATAGTATGGCTTCTAGTCGTGAGGTTCGGTTACCATTTTTGAGTCATGAACTTGTCGAATTTTTGTTTTCATTGCCCACGGAGTTTAAAATTAATGAAGGTTGGACTAAGTGGATCATGCGCGAAAGCTTTGGTAGAATCCTTCCTAAAGAAATAGCCTGGAGAAAGGATAAAATAGGGTTTGAGCCACCACAAAGGAGCTGGATGGAACATAATTTTGTAAAAGACAAAATTCAAAGTAATAAGGAGAAACTTGTCAAACAAAACGTTCTACACAAATCTGTACTCAATGATAAAGTAGAGGGAAATCGTTCAAATGTTTTTAGCAGAAGTTGGGTTTATTGGATGGCAGGAGAACTATTCTAGAGTTGAAAATGCATTGCAGTCAACAAATACAACGCTCCCTTAATTTAGTTGTTATGTATTTCCATAAAGTATTCGGCAAACCGCTCTAATGTAAACTGTTCAAGAATCAGATTCTTATTCGGGGTTGCCTCAATTCTTCTCGACGAAATAGACTGAATCGCCTTCGCCAGTTCTTCGCTCTTCTTGGTTTTTAAAATAACATTACCAAATTCCTCTTTAACCAATCGGTTCGTATCGCCATCATGTGTAGCAATAATTATGTTCTCGTAGATCATGGCTTCCATAAGAGATTGAGATGGATAATTATCATAATCTTGTAGACTTAAAAAAATCTTAGATCGTTTCATTAAATCATAAATATCACTACTCGGTAATCCGTAAATCAGCTCTAGACAATTTTCACCTATATTTTCTTTAGTTCGTGCTATAAGATTTTCTAGTTCGGTTTTCAACGGCCCTCTTCCAATTATAATTAATCGGTAGTCGGATTGGTAATTTAGTTTAAATTTTTCAAAACCTTCAATAGCGAGTATAGGGTTTTTCGTGTGAGCTAGGTTGCCAACGAAAAGAATAATGTTTTCTTTGCGATTAATACTAGGAAGTTCAATTTGCTTCCCGTTCTTATATAAGTGAAATGGAAAACTTGATGGTGAGACATGTACCTTGAAACCATAGTTGGGCAAATTATAGGTAGGGTTGAGTAAATCAATCTCTTTTACATTTTTAAGGATTTGATGCCACCTTCTTTCAATTTTCTCATTATTGTATGCCGCCATTTTAATTGAATTCGAGGCGAACGTGATAATTGTTTTAAAATTGAAGAATCTATTTAGTTTATAAAAAGGAAGGAATAGGTAATGCCCTCCTGCTATATGCACAGAGTTAATACCCTTCGTTAGAACAATGGTGATAGCTCTTAACCATAGGAACAAAGCTTTGATTTTATAGAATCTGGTATCATTCATTAATGAAACCTTATGATCAGGCACTTCTAGCCTTTCACCAATAACTTTATCCCACAGCGTTTTTGTACATAACAAATGGACATCGCAATCAGAGCGCGTTTGCAAGTATTCCCATAAGGCCATAAATCTATAGCTCATGCCACCTACGGTTTTATCAGCTCGTTGAATAGATATAATAAGAATTTTTTGCATTGAAATTCAATATAAACCTAGAATCCTTAATTTTTTCCTCTTTAATCAATTACTTAGGCAATTATTAACTTTAATCAATTCAATAGCTATATACTTTCGTCGTAATGCGTTATTGTTGAACTGAAAAACTTATTATTATCTTTGAAAAGGTTTCTTATAACGAGTGTAAATCAAGCACGAACAGACTAAATGAAAAGCGCTAACAAAGTAGTAATATTTATAGATTCGTTTAAACCCAAAAATCATATGCAGTATGACTGTATTGAAAAAATGGGCATGTCTTCCATATGGTACACTACAGATGATTCGTATAAAAGTCATAATTTTTGCAGGAAGCTCGAGATGAGCTTTATTACTCGCTTTAGGCAGATTTTTAATTTTTTTAAGAAAAATCGTGAAGAAATTCATCACTTAGAGATTTACCCAGGAGGGAAGTTTTCTGGGATCTATGCTATTTTGGCAAGATATTTCAAGTTGAAAATTATTTGTGCAGAACGTGGAGATTTACTCTACTACAAACCAAAATATAAAGGTGGATATAGTTTACTTACCCGATTTTCAATGCTCATCACCTATAAACTAGCGCATGTTGTTTGGTACCGAGAATTCTACATGTTAGAAATCCTAAAAAGAATAGGAGTTAAACAATGTATTTTTATACCGAATGGAATAAAGGTATCGGATGAACAAAATAAAAAAAAGGACCTAGATTTTCTATGGGTTAATAGAGTCATTCCAGAACGAAATGCCAATTGGTTTGTCCAAAACTTATCGAATGATAGTTTTTCAGCAACACGTAATGTGCTTATAGGATTATTATTTCAAGAAACGAAATACAAGGATTTAGAACAGAAATTAATTGAGGATAAGCCAGATAATTTGGAACTACTCAGTTTTAGTAACCCAAAAGAATATTACCAAAGGTCGAAATTTTTTGTGCTTCCGGCAAGAATAGTTTACGTCAATAATTCTTTATTGGAGGCAATGTCTTTTGGTGTTATACCTTTGGTATCAGATACGCAGGAATCTGATAAGATCGTTATTAACGGGGTAAACGGCTTCGTCTTTGAAAACTCTCAGGAGGCTTTTTTGGATTGTATGCAGAAGGTGTCTGCACTTAGTAAAGAGGAATATGAGAGCATATCAAAGGCTGCCAGAGCAAAAATTATTGCCGACTTTTCCGACGAAGTGTACTTACAAAGGCTTGAAAAAATGTATACTGAAATATAACTTTTACTCATATCACAAGTCATAATAAATATAGAAGGATAAAAAATAGACTATGTATAGATACATAATACTTATAGTAGCTGTAACATTCTTTAACCAGTCATGCAAAGTGCGAACTGTTAGTGGCCAGAGTGTTTCAATAAAAGATTTTGGAGCTAAGGGGAATGGAGTAACAAATGACCATCAGGCATTCGAAGAAGCTGCAAATTATATTAATCGGCGCAAAGGGAATGTTACCCTTCGAATACCATCTGGCACCTACCTAATAGGTAAACAAATTAGAGATTATAGTGGTAAGAATTATTTGATAGGGAAAGACGCATTGGCACTGTATAATTGTAAGAATGTCAAAATTATAGGAGGGTCTAAAGTCATATTGAAATATAGGAATGGACTTAAATACGGTACTTTTAATCCACAAACAGGAAAAGTATACAGACATAAAATGCCTTTTAAGGATAGACGCTATACAGCCCAGATAGGACATGCTATTTTACTCTCAGATTGTCGGAATATTCAAGTTATAAATATAGAGGTTGATGGCAATAGTCAAAACTTGAAACTGGGCGGAAGGTTTGGTGATAAAGGTACGCAGCTATCCCATTATGGAGCGCAGATCGTACGCTCCAAGACTATTCTTTTCAAGGGATGTAATTTTCATCATCTAGCATTAGATGGAATAAAGGTTACAAATACGGGTATCAATAACGATAATATTGAACTTATAGATTCGAAATTTAATTATAACGGACGACAAGGTTTGTCGTGGATCGGTGGAAATGGATTACGTGCCATGAACTGTGACTTTAGCCATACGGGAAAAGGGGGAATTTCTTCAAGCCCTGCAGCAGGAGTTGATATCGAGGCATCAGGAAAATTCATAATAAGGAATGGCAGTTTTATTAATTGTCATTTAGTAAATAACAATGGCTGTGGAATGGTTGCTGATATGGGTCCTTCATCCAATGTCTCATTCTCTGGCTGTACGTTTTGGGGCGTATCTAGTTGGAGCATATGGGTAAAAAAACCGAATTTTACGTTCAAAAATTGTAACATATATGGCTCCTTTGTGCATGGTTATATAACGGATCGTATGGATGAAGCAACTAAGTTTTACGAATGTCAGTTTGAAGATAAACCCTACCAATCGAAAGGACCTTATGGAGGATTCCTTTTAGAGTGTGATAAGCAAAAACTAATGATTTTCGAAGACTGTTCTTTTACATCTAATAAAAAGAAGACAATATGGTATAATGGCCGAGCATCGCAACCTAATGCTAAAGCTCAATTTACTGGTTGTACGTTTAATGTAAGAAACAGAAACCTAAAGCAAGGTGATTATTTCGGTATAATTAGAAGGGCTAAACTGGACAATGTAGAATTCAATTACTTCTTTCCTAAAGAAAAGAAGTACTATTTAGGTCAAAATGGTAATGAAGCAAGCAGAATTAAGGCGAATTATAAGAGTAGATAGATTAATTTAGACGTCCTATGTGCGGAATAACAGGTGTTATAGATTACCAAAAAAAAACGACTGATTCCATTCTTAAACGAATGAATGATACGATGTACCATCGGGGACCAGACGGCGAGGGTATTAAAATATACGAAGCGAATAATGGCTTAATCGGACTAGCGCACAGAAGGTTAAGCATTTTGGAGTTAACCGATTTGGGTAAACAGCCGATGAGCTTTAATACATTGTCTATTACATTTAACGGTGAGATTTATAACTACCGAGAGATTCGTGAAGATCTAGTTGCACGCGGACATGTTTTTAATTCAAATTCGGATACTGAAGTTATTTTACATGCATTTAAGGAATGGGGAGAAGAATGTGCTCAAAAGTTCATTGGTATGTTCGCCCTAATCATTTACGACAATGAAAAAAATAAGCTATTCGTATGTAGGGATCGAGCTGGTGTAAAACCCCTTTATTATTATCAGACTGAAGACTTGATCCTTTTTGCTTCTGAATTGAAAGCTTTTCATGAACATCCCAGTTTTATAAAAAAAATTAACCAATCTGGCCTGTACGCCTATTTGAAGTATGGCTACCTGACACAAGGTCTAAGTATTTTTGAAAATGTACACAAGGTAAAGCCAGGAAGTTACCTTACGATAGATATTGATAAAAAGGAGATGCATCAAGTAAAGTATTGGGATGCATTGGATCTTTATAAAGAAAAAATAACAGAACAATCCGAGGAAACTGCGCTTACCAACCTAGAGCAAATCTTAGATAGTGCATTTAACTATCGAATGGTCAGTGATGTGCCCGTTGGAGTTTTTCTTAGTGGTGGTATTGATAGTTCTATAGTTACCGCCCTTCTTCAAAAAAACAGTGAAACGAAAATTAAAACATTTACGATTGGTTTTAATGATCAACAATACAATGAAGCAAATAGAGCAAAACGTATTGCTCAACATATAGGAACAGAGCACTATGAAAAGTACTGTACTGAAAAGGAGGCCATGGAAATGTTGGAGTTACTACCTTTTCATTTTGATGAGCCCTTTGCAGATACAAGTGCGATTCCCACCATGTTAGTTAGCAAAATGGCTAAGGAACACGTGACAGTTGCACTCTCTGCTGATGCAGGAGATGAGCAATTTGCAGGTTATAATAGTTATGACCAATTGAAAAAGTTATCACTACTATTTAAGTATGTCCCGTTTCTTTTTAGAAGGTTAGTTTCCCTTCTATTACCCGTCCGTACTTCGAAACAACGGAAGGTTAAAGATATTTTAAGAAATGGAAAGAGTCTTGTTCAATGTCATGATATGCTCAACTCTAGAATGAGTGAAGATGAATTGAGCCGATTGCTAAAACATACCCCTACCAAGAGCATGAACAGACGGTATGATAAGTATCAAGGAATCCAACATTATTTGAATAGGGCCATGGCCTTGGACTATAAAAATTATATGGTAGATGATATTCTTAAGAAAGTAGATATAGCTGGAATGGCTTTCTCTCTTGAAGGACGCGAACCTTTTTTAGATCAACGTATACTATCATTTGCCGCCAAACTACCCATGTATCTTAAGTACAATAAGGCGGATAAAAAATATCTACTCAAGAAATTACTCTACAAGTATGTTCCTAGAGAAATAGTTGAGGGACCGAAAAAGGGATTTAGTGTTCCAATAGGGCAATGGTTGAAGGGCGACTTGAAGCACCTAATTAATGATTACTTGAATGATGACTTCATACAGGAACAGAATATTTTTAATCCAAAGGCAATCCAGGATATAATTAACTCTTTTTATGCTGGTAGGGATAAAGGCAATAAAATATGGATAATAATAAGTTTTCAAATGTGGTATCAGCGTTGGATGAGTCCAATACGTAAGGATAAATAGAATGATGAAAAAACTAGCAATCTTTATTAATAGTATGGATGGAGGTGGTGCAGAGCGTGTTACCACTATTTTAATCGAAGAATTAAAAAGTTCTTTTGAGATTCACCTGATCTTACTGGAAGAAAATATTGTTTATCAGATACCAGAAGAGATTCAAGTTCATATTCTATTAAAAAAAGGACTCCCAGATAAAAACTTGCTAAAAATATCTTTCTTCCCCTTCTTCGCTTATAAGTATTATGTACTTTGTAAAAAGTTAAAAATTGATATTAGTTTTTCATTATTAGATATTCCGAACTGGATAAACTGTTTACTTAAAAAATTAGGTTGGAGGACAAAAGTTGTTATAAGCCAAAGAAATTATGTTTCAGATTATATAAACAATTTCAACCCAGCGGTTAAGATACTCTATAAAACTTTAATTAAATCGTTGTTTAATCATTCCGATCTCATTATTCCAAACGCACGAGCGATGGCTACAGATCTTATAGAGAATTATGGTGTGAACTCGGAAAAGGTTAAAACTATTTACAACCCCCTTAACCTTGAAGACATTCAGCATCGAATGAGGCATGCGGAAGAGATTGTCCTTGATACTGAACGAATAAATTGTCTTAACATGGCGCGTTTGAATTATAGGAAGAACCAGAAGATCATAATTGATGCTCTTGGAATACTTAAAACGGAAGACATAGTGGTTCATTTTTTAGGGAAGGGCATGGAAGAACAGAATTTAAGGATAAGGTCGCAAGAACTAAACATAGCAAATCGAGTTTTATTTCATGGTTTTCAGAAAGAACCTATTAGCTATTTGCAAGCTGTTGATATATTTATTTTAAGTTCAAATAATGAAGGGTTCCCTAATGTTTTGCTCGAAGCACTTGCTTGCAAAAAGGTGATCATCTCAACGAACTGTAACTCTGGACCATTGGAACTTCTGAGTCCAGAGAATCTCAACCCTACTTTTAATCAAGATGGCTATGCCATATGTACTTTTGGGATACTTGTAGCGGTAAATAATGCTCAAGCTCTATCAAAAGCAATCGAGTATGCCATGAATAATTTAGTAGAACTAAAGAGTAGGATAGAAAATGAGCGTACTGATAATTATGTTCTTAGCTTTGATAAAAAAGTAATCTCATTAGAGTTTAAGAATGAGCTACTTGGACTTGTTTCGTAATAGATTATAGTTCGGTTGAACTAGTTTATTCGCGTTTTGTAACAGAATTAGTCCGACAAAATAGAAAGGTAAAATTGGTATTTTATATCGAACGAGTGTTCCAAAATTTCCACTTGTTAAACCAACAGCGAATGAGAAAATAATAGAAAGGATAAAGCAAAAAAGAATTATCGGATTTTGAAGCATTCTCTTAATGACACTAAATGGCCCAACCTTTATCAAAACCAACAATGTAAAAAGAAGTGCAAATAAGGACTCCAACACAGAAAGCAGCATAACAGGATTGCTGACCTCCCATGGATATGGTCGGAATAGCGTAACATTTACTGAGGGGACAAACTTACTGGCAATAGAGGGAAGAGTAGGTTCAAAAGTACCAAGATCATAGGCGCTTCCTATACCAGCACCTGTCAAGTAAAGGTAATTGGTTACGGCAGTACTTGCTACATTCTCTATTGAGTATTTTCCTAGTGCTGCTGAATAATTTATAGCGAAATAAGAAATTCCAGTACCAAAAATAATAATAAGCATTGGCAACGTCATAACCCGTAAGAATCGAGAACGAATTTGTCGTGTACGCATGAACACGATAAGAATAACAAAGGCAGGAACAAATGCAAGAATAATGTATATTTTAATTAGCATTAAAAAGAAAAGCGAAATGAATAAACCTAATAGGTATTTAAGTCTTCGATTCTTAAAAATATAGTATTGGAATATGCCGTAAGTTGCGATACCAATTGAAAACATGGTAATACTTTCTTTAGACATAGTTGCACCCCAAAAAAAGACAGAAGGAATAAAGAGAATGGCAATTGCGAACTGTTTATATAAGGTTGGATACATTTTATAGAATAACTTATAAAGCTTCCAAACTCCTATGAAATGAAGAAAGCTGAATAGAACGGCCAACGCCAAAAAGCTTTTACCAGCAAAAATACTTAGACAGCCTCCTATTTTTACGATAAGACTTTCGTCAGTAGCAAGAAAAAAATGGTGAAGTCCTCCCCTGTCATAATGGTAGTTATTGAACGGAGAACTAACAATATCTAGGAAACGCAATGGGTCAGAAAAAAGGAGATCATTCAATTGGCAAATACTATAATAGTAGGAAAAAACATCTCCAACACCATAGTAATACTTGTAAATTAGGATATAAAAGAAAGCACTTAATACTCGAACAAAAAAACCAGCAAAAAAGAACCTATAGTATGGTTTATCTTTCCGATTTCGATTATACTTCCTTAGCATAACAAAGAGAATTACGCCAAGTACAAATGGGAATATAATGACATCCCATATAGAAAATACATCTGGAGTAACACTATGCATACTAGAATTGTAACACTAAGTTAGACACTTTATTGTAACCAACTTATAAATTTTCTCACACCCTCTTCCAACGATGTCTTAGGAGAATAGCCTACAAGTTCTTGAGCCTTAGTAATATCAGCATACGTAATGTTCACATCGCCCGCCTGCATAGGTTTTTCAACAATATTTTTTTTTGCACCCAAAACAGTATAAATGGTATCAATCATATCCTTAAGAGAAACTGGTGTACTATTGCCCAGATTCACTATTTCATATACCGATTGTTGTTTCAAAACAAACTGCATTAATTTTACAATCCCTTGTACTGTATCTTCAACATATGTGTAATCCCTTGCGCTATCACCCTTTCCATACATCTCAATTGGTTCATTATTGTTTATAAGGGTAATGAATTTTCTAATAGCAAGATCAGGTCTTTGGCGTGGTCCGAAAACCGTAAAGAAGCGCATACAGATAGCGTCAAGATTATGTAGATGATGATGTGTATGAATAAGCACTTCACATGCTTTTTTTGTAAAAGCGTATGGCGAGATGGCTCGGTCTACATTGTGTGTTTCTGAAAAAGGGGTTTCTTTGTTATTACCATAGACCGATGATGATGACGCAAACAAGAGCTTTGTTATACCTTGAACTCGCATATACTCAAGTAGTTCATGCGTACCTGAGATGTTTGTTCTGATATAGCCCGCTGGGTCCTTAATTGATGGCAAAACACCCGCCTTAGCCGCTAAGTGAATAACAAGATCGGGTTTTGAATCAATTAGATCATAAGTCTCTTTTTCAGCAATGCAACCTTCGATAAGCTTAAAATTTCTATGAGCTAAGGCATTCTTAATATTCGCTTCTTTAAGTTCTTTTGCATAAAAATTGTCATAATTATCAATACCAATTACAGTATGCCCGTGTTGTAATAAATGATCCGTAAGGTGAGATCCAATAAATCCTGCTGCACCTGTAATTAATATTGTCATCTAAGTATTAAATAGCTATTTTCGCGCAAAGATAGATTACTTCTCTAGATGACCATTGCAATTACAGCAAATTCTACTTGGAACCTCCTTAACTTTAGAAAATCCTTAATTCAACTTCTAATAGAGCATGGGCATACTGTTTTCGCGATAGCGCCGGAAGATGATGCGGCAGGCAGACTAGAATCAGAAACAGGCGTACGATTTATTCCATTAAATCGCCTTTCACGTAAGGGAAGCAATCCTTATGAAGATTTAAAATTGATTCAAGAGTATCGAAAAATGTATAGCAAAAACAATATTGATATTGCCATACAATACACGATTAAACCGAATATTTATGGTAGCATAGCAGGAGATTTATCTGGAACCCAAACGATAAGTAACCTTACTGGATTAGGCTATGTGTTTTTGAATAAATCGATAAAGAATACGATTGCTAAGAGATTGTACAGGTATGCTCTTAGGAAAACCAGTTTTGCATGTTTTCATAACGCTACGGACGCTAAACTTTTTAAAGAACTAGGTCTTGTTGTACCCAATAAGGTAAAAGTGATTAATGGGTCAGGAGTTGATACTGATTATTTTCAATTTCGGGAAAGAGAACCAAACAGTTCATTTGTTTTTCTTTTTATTGGTAGACTCCTCTATGATAAAGGAATCAGAGAGCTCTTGGAAGCGTATAGTCGACTACGTAAGGAAAACCAAAAAGTTGAATTGCATATTTTAGGTGATGTTGATGAAGGAAACCCAGCTTCACTTTCTCGTGAAGCTTTTCAAGCATATTGTAGAAACCTTTCGATAACTCATCATGGGATGCAGGCCGATGTTAAACCATATATTAACCAATCGGATTGTGTAGTTCTACCTTCTTATCGAGAAGGTTTACCTAAATCTCTTCTTGAAGCAATGAGCATGTCTAGGCCAATTATCACGGTAAACAGTGTAGGTTGTGAACACCTTATAGATCAAGATAGAAATGGGTTGCTAGCTGACGTAAAATCTAGTGAAAGCTTGTTTGAAAAGATGCAGATCATGCTCTCATTTCCTGATGCTGACCGAACTTCTATGGGAAAGCATGGGAGAACGTTAGTTTTAGAAAATTATAGCGCCGAAATCATTAATAACGAGTACATCAAGTTAATTTCGCAACTTCATGGCTAAAATCCTTCTCACCGGCGGTGCTGGTTTTATTGGCTCTAATCTTTTGCGGGCTTTTTTAGATGATGAAAGAGTTACTCTAGTTCGTGTGATGGACAATTTTGAAACTGGTTACCATCAAAATCTAAAAGAAGTAAAGCACCATGAAAAGTTCGAACTCCTTGAAGCATCTATATGCGATTTTCAAGCATGTGAACAAGCAATGGAAGGTATTGATATGGTCAGCCATCAAGCTGCTTTAGGCTCTGTTCCTCGAAGCATAGATAATCCTGTGGCCACGAACGAAACCAACATAACAGGTACTATAAATATTTTTACGGCAGCAAAAAATGCTAAAGTTAAAAGAGTTGTTTATGCGGCCTCATCTTCTACTTACGGAGATAGTGAAGGTCTGCCTAAGGTTGAACATACGATCGGTAAACCTTTATCACCTTATGCAGTAACTAAATATGTTATGGAGTTATATGCTGATGTTTTTGGTAAAACATTTGGTGTGGACTTTATCGGGTTGCGCTATTTTAATGTTTTCGGACCTTACCAGTCACCGAAAGGAGCCTATGCTGCCGTTATACCTTTATTCATGGATGCCGTCTTGAATCATGAGCCTCCTATTATTAATGGGGATGGTAGCTATAGTAGAGATTTTACTTACGTTGATAATGTTGTACAAATGAATATAAAAGCATTGTTTACGGAAAACCCAAAGGCATTAAATGAGGTTTATAATGTTGCATTTGGAACGAGCACAACCCTGCTACAATTATTTGATACGATCAAAGAGGTTGCTGCCTCAAATCTCGAACCGCAATTTGGTCCGAATAGGTCGGGTGATATTCCGCATAGTTTGGCTGATGTTTCTAAAGCAAAACAGCTATTAGATTACAATCCAGAAATTTCTGTTCAAGAAGGTTTGAGAAAGGCTTTTGCGTGGTACAAAGAGAATAGGCAGTATTTTTAGTAGCCGATTATCCCATACTAAAGCTAAAACGGTGGTGTTTTGACATTCCAAATTTCCGAATAGCGTCTCGGTGTAGTTGCGTACCATATCCTTTATTTTGCTCCCAGCCATATTGTGGGAACTTTTTCCCAAGTCTGAGCATATACTCGTCGCGGTATGTTTTAGCTAAAATACTGGCCGCCGCTATGCTAGCATATTTCCCATCTCCTTGTATAATACATTGGTGGTGAATTTTTTTGTACGGCTTAAAACGATTACCATCAATCAAAAGCACTTCTGGTGTTATTGATAGTTTACGAATAGACAAGTGCATAGCTCGAAATGATGCTTGTAGAATATTTATTTTATCAATTGTTTTCGGTGTCACCATGGCTACTGCACATGCAAGGGCTTCTTGCTCAATAATTGGGCGCAACAGATTCCTTTTAGTCTCACTTATCTTTTTTGAGTCATTTAGAAGCGGATGATAAAAATCCTTATGTAGGATAACCGCTGCAGCAAATACAGGACCAGCTAGACATCCACGCCCGGCCTCATCACAGCCTGCTTCTATTTTGTTTTTATGTACATATGGTTTTAACAACACAACAAATAAACAAATAAACTGTCTAAACCATTCAAACTTTATAATCCAAATCTACCTTTGCCCTGAGTGATGGAATCCAACCATAAAGGGAGAATAATTATCGGTAAATGGCTTATGCTTGGAGTGGCTATGCTTATGGTTCAGGTATTGTTAGGTGGTATTACTCGGCTCACAGGTTCTGGGCTATCTATTACAGAGTGGGAACCCATATTGGGGGCGTTGCCTCCCATGAATGATACGGATTGGAACCGTGCTTTTGATTCCTATAAGGAGATAGGTCAATTTACGTATTTAAATGCTGATTTTACGCTAGATGACTTCAAGTTTATCTATTTCTGGGAGTGGTTTCATAGAAATTGGGCACGTTTAATCAGTGTTGCCTTTCTTATACCATTTATCTATTTCTTAGTAAAAGGGTACTTTAGACTTGGTGACCTACCTAAGCTGATTATCCTTTTTGCAATAGGAATACTATTGGCCATGGTAGGTTGGATTATGGTTTTTTCAGGTTTAAATCCTGATGATCTCTACGTCAGCCATATCAAGCTAGCTATGCATTTCAATTTAGCAATGTTTTTAATAGCGCTAACATTCTGGTTTGCAATGGGTTATCTAAAAGAAAGGTTACCTGTTGCGAAGAATACAAAATTGCGTAATTTGACTATAGTTTTTATAGTGGTTTTGGCTTTGCAACTTGTCTATGGTGCTTTTATGGCAGGACAAAAAGCTGCTCAAGCAGCACCAACTTGGCCATTTATTAATGGAGATTGGTTACCAACTAGTGTTTTAGAAAAGAGTATATTTTATCACACCATTTCAATACACTTTGTCCATAGAACCTTAGCATTCATCATTCTATTATTGAGTCTTTACTGGACTTGGCAAGTTCGAGCAAAAGTTCGTGTGAAGCGCTATCTATTACCTTTAGCTTTAGTCCTTGTTCAAGCATTACTGGGTATTTTTAGCGTACTAAGTGCTCCAAAAGCAGTTAAAAATGGCTGGGGTCTATTCGAATGGAATGCACAACTGCACCAACTTATCGCCATGAGCTTACTGCTTAGTTTGGTCTATTTCCTCTTTATCTTTCGAAAACAGACGTTTTAAATAGGGTTTTAACCAACTAAACTCCTATTATTCACGTCTTTTTAGTGTAATTTTAAAATTTCAAACCATATAACAATGCGTAGATTAGATTTATTCCTATCTGGAGTGGTGTTCTTGCTATTACTTTCTTTGTTTAGTAATGCTCAACCACCACCACCAAATTGTCCTCCTGCACTTTCTGCGGGTTTTGACATTACTGGAGACTCTGTTTCTGTCTGTAACGATGGTGTAAACCTTACCGTCACAGGGTTCAGCACTTTGAACTCTACAGATTCGTATAGTGTGAACCCTATTCCTTATAATCCCTATCCATGGGTTGGTGCGAATGCCGTAATTGTTGGTCAAGATGATATTTGGAGTGGTATTGTAAATCTACCTTTTGATTTCTGTTTTTTTGGAACAAAGTATAACCAAGTTGTAATTGGTGCCAATGGTCAGGTTGGCTTTGATATTACACAAGCAGGACTTGGTAATGCCTGGAACCTCAATACCCCTCCCATTGTAGCACCAAATGCCAATGCTGCGATGAACAATACGATTATGGCACCCTATCTAGATTTAGACCCTTCTGTAGGGAATACAGCTAATATAACATGGGACATTTATGGTACAGCTCCTTGTAGATATTTAGTAGTTTCATGGGACAGTGTTCCTATGTTTAGTTGCAATACTTCTTTTTGTTCTCAGCAGGTTGTACTTTTTGAGTCGACTTATTTAATTGATATTAATATTCGGGACAAACCGGCCTGCAATACTTGGAATGGAGGCCGTGCTATTCAGGGGGTCCAAAATGCAACAGGTACGTCTGCGTTTACTGTACCAGGAAGGAATAGTACACAATGGCAAGCAACAAATGATTCTTACAGATTTACACCTGCTGGAGTTAATACCGTACAGTACTTGTACACTTGGATTGATGTAAATACGAATACTGTTCTTGGTACAGGACCTAACTTGACCTATACTCCAGTTATTAATACACAGGTAACTGTACAATGTCAGGCAATTACAGATTGTGATACGATTCAAGCTGCTATTGCCGATACTATTGATATTATTGTAACAGGTCTTGTACAAGCCGCCTTTGATTATGATGTCATGTTGGGTTGTGACTTTGATTCTGTACAGTTTACAAACTTGAGTGTAAATGGAACAACTGGAACTATAAATTACTTCTGGAACTTTGGAGATGGTAATTTTTCATCTGATCCTAATCCGTTACATATTTATGGTGTTCAAGGTAATTATACAGTAACCTTAATTTCGTCGGCGAATGGATGCTCAGATACTATATCAACACAGGTAAACGTGAATCATCCAATCTCTGCAAGTTTCGACACGGCGCCAGATTCTGTTTGTTTTGGAAATCCGATTGTATTTTCAAATACATCACAAGCGACCTTACCTATTCCAATGCCGAATTTATTCGTAAATTCTTGGGATATGGGAGATGGAACGACTGTAATAAATAATACGGCTCAGTTTCCTTACACTTATGCAGCTCCAGGTACATATACTGTCAAGCTAGTGATAACGGATACCTTGGGTTGTCAGGATAGTATTACGCATGTCGTTTTTGTAGAAGACTCTTCTTTTGTAAGTATGACTGCGTCTCCTACAGAAGTCTGTTTAGGCAATTATGTTCAATTTACGGATCAATACGCAGCGCATACTGTAAATAGAATTTATGATTTTGGGGATGGTACTATATTATCTGGTCTTCATAACCCACGCCATACCTACGAACTACCAGGCACTTATACAGCAACTTTTACAGGTCAGTATTTAATCTGTCCAGAAGAATCTGAGTCTATTACAATTCAAGTGAATGATTATCCGTTATTAAACCTTGGTCCCGATACATCATATTGTCCAGGGCTTACTCAACCTATTACTTTAAGTAATATTGATAATCCAAGCCAAATATTACAGTGGAGTGATGGTAGCTCTGGCCCAACTCTAGAAGTAGATGGTTTTGGAAGGTATTGGGCAACTGTGAGCAATTTAAATTGTGCAAGTTCTGATAGTATATGGGTTAGAAGAGACTGTTATCTGAATATACCAAACTCTTTCTCTCCAAATGGGGATGGAAGGAACGATTACTTCATACCAAGACAACTCCTGTCTCAAGGTTTACAAGAGTTCTCTATGAAAATATTTAATCGCTGGGGTGAGATAATCTTTGAGACCAATCGACTTGATGGACGAGGTTGGGATGGAAAGTTTGGAGGTGATAACCAACCAGTTGGAACTTATGTATATATAATCGATGCTCAGTGGAATAATAACTATCGCAATTCATTTAAAGGGAACGTAACCTTGATGCGTTAATCTTCTGGGGGTGTTTAATAAAATTTGACTTATGAAATTGACTTTCTTCTCTAGAGTTTTGGTTCTGTTATTTTTTGTAACGGTTGGCTCTGATTTATACGCGCAGTGTCCGTTTTCAATCCAGAATTTACCAGATACCATTTTGGTTTGCAAAAACGACACAGTTCAAGTAAATCCAACCATGAGTAGTAGTACAGTTGTTTATTTGGATACATTTTGGAATACATCTTTAGGTGTTTCAGATTCCAATATTATAAATCCTACTTTAGGTGTAGGTACTACACCCATAACCTATACATTAAGTGTGCTAGGAGTAACTACTCAAACGCTGTTCGTAAATGGCGATTTTTCTTTAGGAGATAATTCCTTTTCTACAGGTTATGTAAATGGAACTGGCGGTCCATGGGGCCCAATATCTAACGAAGGAGAATATGAAGTGACAACGAGTCCGAACCTTGTCCATACCAACTTTGCTGCCTTTGGAGATCATACAACAGGTACGGGTAATATGATGGTTGTAAACGGAGCGTCTACACCAACCGATGTTTGGTGTCAAAATATTAATGTACTTCCGAATACGTGGTATGACTTTTCAGCATGGGGTGCGTCGTGTGTAGCAAGTAATCCCGCCATTCTACAGTTTACGATCAATGGTACGCCTATAGGAACAAGCTTGAACTTGGGTGCAGTAGGTAATTGGTTAAATTTCAATGAACTGTGGTTTAGTGGTGCTAATACTAATATTAACCTTTGTGTACGAAATCAATCTACAGCAGCCTCTGGCAATGACTTTGCCATAGATGATATCGAGTTTAGAGAAGTTTGTATTGCCACAAAAGATGTGGTGATTTTTCCAGTTGCACCTATTGCAGGTTTTTCATCAGATTTAGATTTAGGTTGCGATCAAGACACGGTAAATTTTGTTAACAATACTACTATAAATACAACTGGAACCAATATTATATACTTCTGGAATTTTGGAGATGGGAATTTTGCATCCGATATCAATCCGCAACATATATATGGTGTACAGGGAAATTACACAGTGACTTTAGTAGCGACTGCTAATGGTTGTTCTGATACTACAAGTTCAATGGTTAATGTAAACCATCCTATATCGGCCGGCTTTGATGCGGCACCGGACTCGGTTTGTTTGGGAGCTCCCTTTTTAATTTCAAATACTTCACAAGCTACACTTCCCTTTCCATCTGCGAATCTATTTACAAATAGTTGGGACATGGGAGATGGTACAACATTTGTAAACAATACAGCTCAGTTTCCTTATACCTATAGTCAACCAGGAAGTTATACAATTCGATTGGTTATTACGGATTCTTTGGGTTGTCAGGATAGTTCGTCGCTCACTGTTTTTGTAGAGGATTCTTCTTTTGTTAGTATGTCGGCATCTCCTACTACGGTCTGTCTAGGAGAGTTTGTTCAATTTACAGATTTAGCAGCTGCCCATGTTCAGAATGCAATGTATGATTTTGGAGATGGAACCGTGTTATCCAACATTCATAATCCTCGTCATACCTACGAACAACCAGGAAATTATACAGTAACCTATACAGGTCAATATTTGGTATGTCCAAACGAGCAAGAGTCTGTAACGATCCAAGTAGATGATGTTCCATTATTAAGTTTGGGACCGGATACATCTTACTGCCCAGGTTTAACACAGTCGATTACATTAAGTAATATTGATAACCCAAGCCAGATTCTACAATGGAATGATGGAAGTACAGGGCCAACACTAGAAGTAGATGGTTTCGGACGTTTTTGGGCAACTACCTCCAATCAAGCTTGTTCTAGCTCTGATACAATATGGGTTAGACGTAATTGTTATTTAAACATTCCAAATTCCTTCTCACCAAATGCTGATGGAAGAAATGATTACTTCATTCCAAGACAGCTTTTAGCTGAAGGGCTTCAGGAATTCTCCATGAAAATATTTAATCGTTGGGGCGAGCTTATCTTCGAAACAAATAAAATAGATGGCCGTGGATGGGACGGAAAATTTGGAGGGGAAAATCAGCCAACTGGTGTGTATGTATACGTAATTGATGCCCAGTGGAACAATAATTACCGTAACTCTTTTAAAGGGAACATTACATTATTACGTTAGTTCTAGTCGCCACATTACTCTTTAATAAGTATTATGATAGAAGAGAAAAGTATCGGTATGAGCAATAGAGAAGCGAAGTATATTTAGAGTGATATTTCTTCATGTTGAGAATAGACGAACTATTCTATTTTCAAGTAATTACACTTTAGTAGTACTAAATTTATCCGTTTTAGTTTTTTTACGAACTTTCGCAAGCCTAATTTTTCGAAGAAGAATTTATGAGGTTCCAAGGTATTGCTGACAAGAAGTCCATGTGACGAACTATTCATCTTGTCGTTATAGATATATTGTATTCTTTACGACAATAACGGAAAGATCTGTTAGCTCAGTTTGCTTTCACAATTGTAATGAACATTTCCAATTGTTAGCATTATCTTTACGTGATATGTAATAGTAAATGAGGAGCAAAGCAGATTTTGATTGGCGACATAATTTAAAGTATGACATTCCGGCGGGTATCATAGTATTTTTGGTAGCACTGCCACTATGTTTAGGGATTGCACAAGCGTCAGGTGCACCACTTTTTTCGGGCATCATTGCTGGAATTGTTGGAGGAATTGTTGTGGGCTTTTTTAGTGGTTCGCAACTAGGTGTTAGTGGCCCTGCCGCTGGATTAGCAGCTATTGTGCTTTCTGCAATTAACCAATTGGGCACATTTGAAACCTTTTTACTAGCTGTGGCCATTTCTGGTCTTCTGCAATTAATTTTTGGACTACTGCAATGGGGTATTATTAGTTACTACGTACCAAATTCTGTTATTAAGGGGATGCTGGCTAGCATTGGTCTCATTATCATTCTTAAAGAGATTCCTTATGCATTAGGTACAAATGAAAGACCAAAAGTTGATTGGAAGTTTTCGAGCTTAATGGATAATATTGGCCAGTTTTTGGGGGGGATACATTATGGAGTACTTATAATAACATCATTATCGCTTGGTTTACTTATACTATGGGAACAAAAATTTATTAAGAGGTTTAGATTTTTTAAAATAATTCAAGGCCCTTTAGTTGTAGTGTTATTGGGTATAATACTGCAATTTATTTTTAGAGATAGTCATTGGGCGCTTTCTTCAAAAGCACTTGTAGCCCTACCCGTATCTGAAGGTTTTGCGGGATTCTTTAGTCAATTTACCTTACCAGATTTTTCACAATGGAATAATCCAAAAGTATATACAGCAGCGCTTTCGATAGCTGCAATAGGTAGTATTGAATCCTTGCTCTGTATGGAAGCTACTGATAAGATGGATCCTTTTAAAAGAGTATCTCCTGCAAATAAAGAATTGACTGCGCAAGGTATGGGGAATTTAATCTCTGGTTTAGTAGGTGGAATTCCTGTAGTGCAAGTTATTGTAAGGGGAACGACCAATATTCAGTCTGGTGGGCGTACTAAAATGTCAACTATCGTGCATGGTGTTCTACTTTTGATTTGTGTATTGGCTATACCGCATTTGTTGAACTATATACCCCTTGCTAGTTTGGCTGCAATATTACTTATGGTGGGTTATAAGCTTACTAAGCCTGTTATTTATACTAAAATATTTCGTGAAGGCTGGGATAATTTTATTCCTTTCATCACGACCATATTGATAACACTTATTACCAATGATTTATTGATTGGTATTGGTGTTGGTTTGGCTGTTGCTATCTTTTTTGTCTTGTATAAAAATTATCAAAAACCCTTTTCTTTTGAACGCAGTAAGTTTAAACAAGATGGCATTATACGAATTGAGTTAGCTGAAGAAGTTAGTTTTTTAAACAAGGCCAATATTCAACGAGCTCTTAATTTAGTTCCTGAAAATTCACATGTAATACTTGATGGTAGCAAATGTAAGAGTATGGATCAGGATGTAATTGATATTATTGAAGACTTTAAAATTCATTGTAAATATTTGCATATTAGGTTTGACTATATTGAACCCCATTTAACTAAAAGCGATTTGCCATCACCTATTGAAGCTTTTGAACACGCGCTGGATGATTTAATTCATCCGAACAGAAAGAAATAATTATGAGAATTTGAGAGTACTTAGAAGTGGGTCATTTATCAGTAGTGTATCAGATCTCGTTTTACGAAAATGTATAATTGAAAATGACGAGGAGGAGTTATCTGATACTTCAAGTTTGAAGGGTAGGTGATTTAGCAAAGGAATTCATGCGTTTTTAATTCTATTTGGGCTCGGCCAAATTGGGATTTGTAATAAATGCATAATCTGTAAGTGTTTCTAAAAAGGAGATTATATCTTTTTGTTCCCGCTTACTTAACTGAAAGCCACCTTGCAATATAGGGTTCAGGTTTGGATGAGGCTTGATTTGGTCACTATAGTGTGCGAGTACCTTTTCTATAGAGGCTATACGGCCGTCATGCATATAGGGAGCTGTGAGCATAGTATTTCGTAAGCTCGGCACCTTGTATTTACCGTTGTCTTTGGCATCTCTAGTTACCCTTCCTCGGCCAGCATCTTTTGATACAAGCTCTAAACCATTATTTTCAAAGCCTTGGTTTGTAAAGAGAGGTTCTGTATGACACTGATTGCAGTGTTGTTGAAACAATTGATATCCTGCTGATTCATCAATTGTAAAACTTGTTTGCCCTTGTTTTACTTGGTCATATTTGGCATTGGTCGATATCATGGAACTCATGAATTGAGCCAAAGCATAGTAGAAATTGACTTCGGTAATACCCGATGGACCAAAGGCCGTTTTAAAAGCTCTTTGATAGCTAAGGTCATTTTTAAGCTCGAGGAGTAGAGATTTCATATCCTGATTCATTTCATGTGGAGCTGTTATAGGTGCAAAGGGCATAATCTCTAAATTCGTGATACCACCATCCCACATAAAGGATGTGCTCCAGGCCATATTAAAAATGGGAGGTGAGTTACGCTCGCCTGACTGTCCCTCTTCTCCTGGGCTAGTGGGATTGCCTGCATCTGAAAAAGCGAACTCTTGCTTATGACAAGATCCGCAGGACATCGTATTGGTCGAAGAAAGCATAGGGTCATAAAACAACTTTCTGCCTAGTTTAATTCCTTCCTGACTCAGCTTATTTTTATCACTTTTATAATAAGGAGAGGGAAAATAAGAAGGCACCAACGCCTCCAATTGAATAGGAGGGGGTGGTGCCAAAGATGGGTCTTTCTTGCAGGCGTTCATGAATAGAGCACATATTATGCCCAATATATACCATCTTGTGTTTAAGAACGCCTGCATTGATCTAGTGTATTCTATCAAAAGCTACGCTACCATAAAAATCAGTTGCCATTTGTTTTGCTTTAGCACCAGGCATATGAAGCATATTGGTTTGGCTTACACTTTGGGCACTATGCCATAACATGCCGGGGTTGGCAGTTAGATGTACCATAGGTGTAGCAGATTCAGAAATCGTCAAACTGGCTCCGCCAAAATTGGTAGATTTATTCGTGATGATATTATTCGCTCCAGAGAAACCACCAAGGTGTATCATAAAGTTATTGTTCGACGATTGAGGAGAGGTTCCTTCAGCTTTTAAGAAGATGTAACCTGTGTTCCAACTCCAGAACATGCCATTGGATGGAGCAAGAGCTCCATCTTGCGCACCAGATACATTTCGAGTACTATCTACACCGAGCGTATAACGCATTTCCTTGTAGTTACCCGCGGGGATATTATTCAAGCTGAGTAAAAGTGAGCTCGGTTCAGCGACATTGATAATGCGATAACTATTTTGCTCACTCCAAATGGTCCCATCATCTTTTACCAATTGAATATTCGAAACATAATATCGGAACATCGTAAAAGTGAGTTCATCACTTGTCATATGATGAATGTATTTTTTGTTTAATTCAAAGTCTACGGGATTCATCATGCCCATTTTATGTTCAAATTTTAACTGGAAGCTTCCCTTTTTTAGTTCATTGGGAGTGTCATCTTTTTTTCTACAACTAGAAATTGTTGCGCTAATCATTAGGGCGACTAGCAAACCGCTTATTATTTTTTTCATGTTTGTTTAAATTGTTTTTACAATAGTGTATACAATAGCCACCTCAACCGAAGTGCTATTCGTTTATTTATGGGCCGGGAAATAACAATCAAACAATGGGGGGGCGAAAGACATTGGTCGGATACCCATTCATAATTGCATCGCAATTTCTCTGCCAAGTAATGGACTGCTCGCGATGTAAAATTGGGGGCCGAAATGTAATGAGATGATCTTGCATGACAAAGTCTGAGTAGCGTAATTTGCTCACTATCTCGGGCATGTTTTCATCATTGTTGTTTTCGGTTTGTTTGAGTTCTTCCTTTAAATGACATTGACCATTACACTGTAGCTCTGGTTTATCTTTATTATCGCAAAGGACCTCGGCGTAGTACTGAAAATTGATGTAATAATTAGCGACGATTCCCAGTTTAAAAAGAGAACTCAGGCTAAACACAACGAACAACAGTATGGCAATAAATCGTCTCACCTCTTTCAAAGTTAGGACCGAAACAGCAAATATTTTTTTGATTCTTATCAATTTTCTTTTAAGAATAAGTTAGACTCATGCGGGTGTTGATCAGTATAACGTCTATTCTTGCTACATTTAATTGTGTGTAAGCGGTTACAAACGAAAGTAAGCGACTATTCTACGCTTTCGATTTGGTGATGTTGCACATTTGCATTGTCAAACGAGAGGAACCGACGTCAAGAATCTCAGAAGACTGAAATAAGTAAATTATAAACAATAAAACAGACATTATGTACACATTAAAAAACAACGTTCAGCTAATTGGTCATTTAGGGCAAGATCCAGAAATCAAAGAGACAAGTAAGGGTAAAAAGTATGCGAAGTTTAGCTTAGCCACTAGCGAAACATATAAGAATCAGTCTGGTGAAAAAGTCACAGACACGCAATGGCATAACATTATCTTTTGGGGTAAGACCGCTGAAATAGCAGAGCAATATTTACACAAAGGAAGTCAATGTGCCGTACAAGGTAAACTTGTACATAGCGCTTACGACGATCAAGACGGTAATAAAAAATATTATACGCAAATCGAAGGACGAGAACTCTTACTACTGGGTAAAAGAGAACAAACAGCTTCGCTGCTTGAAGATAAAGAAGAGGCCTTGCCGTTTTAAGGGTATTGGTTAGAAGTATACTAAGTTAGAAAACAAGCCACCCAAATTGGGTGGCTTTTATTTTACGGTATCATTAAACATCTAGTTACAACCGCAACGCACTTTTTTACTTCTATACCGTCTTACAATACCTTTCTTACATTCCTTTTCTTTATACTCTTTTTTGTAGGTAGCTTTTTGACGCTTTCTAAAACACCAAAAGTTTCGTTTGCATTCAGTCGATTCATATCTCCAGGGTCCATACTTTCCGCAACCACCCCCACTCATAATACCACAACCCGAAAACAGGATTAAGCCAAACAATAGATAAATTATTCTTTTCATAGTATTGAATTTAGGAGTTTACAATTTCAAGCTCGAATGTATTTTCTCCCTTCGCTCCTTGCTCAATTGAAATATCATCAATACAATATTTTATATTAATGGAATAAGTATTTGGTTTAGCCCCGCGGGTCACAAGGCTTAATTCGGTTGACAAACAACTACAACGCTCTAGACATTCAAATTGGATGAGCTGATCGGGAATGATTCTGATCTCAGACTCTCCATTACTCTGAAGACCAGGTGCAGGAGTGATGAACAGTTCTGTAATCCTTAATTTTTTAATCGAGATATTCGAGTACGGGTTACATACTGTTAAGTAAATCACTTCGGTATCATGCGTTTCGATTTGATCTGAAGGACCGTCGCCATAGTGTAGATAAAAGCATAACTGCACTTGCTCACGTTTAAGGGGGCGGCACCTTTTATCTTGACCAAAAGGAAGGTCAGCACATGCAACATTTCGTTTGCCAGCAAGCGTGAACTCTTTCTTTTGAGCCCTACGCAATAACTCCTGTTGTTGTTTTTCACCTTGCTCATTACAACCATGACATGAACAACCGCAGTCACAATCGCAAGGATCACATTCACATTTGTTGCATTCCTCATAGATCTGCTTTACTGGGAGTCTAAAGATTAGAAATTCATCGTGATTGTAGCCAGTAAAAGGAACTTTGCCAGTAGGATAAACAGCCGACGTGTGATCTGTACCACTGTTATACCAGATAAACTGGGCGTCCTTACTAATGCTGCCATCAATTGCCTTGAATGGGTTCTTACTTCCATCATTTTTTTGGCCTGCTATAACAGGTCTCCAACCGCAGCAATGCGCTTTCTTTATTTGTTCTTGTACAAGTTCATGGCTGGGGCGTTCGTCATCCTCGTCACGATTTATACCCGTTGGAAATACCTCCCAACCACTTGTATCGTTTGTTAGGACAGTATGACCACCATTAATTTCGCCGATAAAGCCGTTTTCGCCATAATCATTGCTCCAACAAACAAAGTATAAATAGTCGCAGCAAGTCCCTTGTGTTTCGAATGTGGTAGCCTTTGGATGATTTTGTTCTTCTTGTAGTTTTTTAATGTGATCGCACCCACCTATATATATATCGGTGTGATCGTCACACCATATCTGACCTTGTATGGGTCGAAGTTGGCCGCATAGTTGCTCTGTTTTTTTACTCATATTTTTAATTTTATTTCCTTACTCTTTTAATTAGGTTTTTCGGGGTTTCACCTTTCGCTTTCCGGATAAGCTGGTAAATGATCTTAAAAATATTCACACTTACCAGTGCAAAGTTGAACCTGTTTCGTGCGGTAATCTAGATGAAAAAGCATGGAATGCTTTAGTGATTTTCAGGGTGACAGCAGAGTGGTTTTTCACCTTTTTAATTTTTCATAGATTTTCGTAAAACATAATGACACTAGTACTTTGAGGTGCCATAATTCTCGATTACCTTGTTCTGTATAGAGCTGTCTCCTTCGGTTCCTTAATCCATTTGTATAGGTTTACAACGTAAAATTTATAGTTATGAGAAAAAATAAAATAATACAAAATGCCATGATAATTGGAGTTGCCTTTTTAGGAGGTTTCTTGATTTCAAACCAATTCAAAAAAGAAGAAGCTATTGAGTCTAATGAGATTTGCGAAATAGCTAAAAGCGCTAAATTGACACCTAAGCAATTACTAGATGCGATAGATACGTATCATATCGATGCCGATCAGCATGGAACTGTAATGTGCGATACAGTATGTTGTAATACCTTTAGTATGTGTGGACTGTCTAATGATTTTTTAGTTGGAAGTATGGCAAATTATGCGAAACATGTCTGGCGTAAAACATCTAAATTCGAAGTGAGTATTGCCAGTAGTGAGGATTTCTATGACGAAAGAAATAAATTAGATGCACGAATGGTTCATTTTAATTTCAATCGACTGCAGCAATATTTATGTTATTTAAAGCGTAAAGCATTTTTAAGTGGCAAGGAGGTAGCGTATGTTAAAGCTGTTTATATTCAATATCAAGATGTAGGTCCTGAAGGAAAACATTCTAATTTTGATGTAAATGAGAAGATGATAGATCAAACATTACCTTCACAAAATACTCCAGCTATTGTCCAAGATCTTAAGGGTATTCATAGTCTTGCTTTGGTACCTTTCGTTCGAGATACAACAGCGGGAAGTCCTATCGTATTTTGGAGTGATAGTAATGTGGTTTATAGCCCAGATATTTCTGACTGCTACTCCAAACCTAGTTTGAATCATGGCATGGCCTGTCCTCCACCAGATTGTTACGGTCCAGATAAGGAGTTGTTGAATAAAGCAGATGAGCGATTAGAGACCATTGATGATCTCACTACTTGGTACTAAAGATTATGGAAACGATTCGTATAGTATTGTTATTTTTTGAGTTGCTGGCCTTTCTGCTTAGCTTGTGCTTCTTCCAAAATTATAAAGTACAATTGAAGGGAGCGATTATAATACCAATATACCTTGGCATCATCTTCTTTTCAGAGTTTACTTCTTGGCTTTGTCTGTATAAGTTTATACCAATACGAAATACGATAATAGCTAATTTTCAAATTCCTCTGGAGGTTATCTTCTTTTCACTCGTGTATGGATTCAATTTTAAATCAAGAAATGAAACCATTGTGACTCAAGTCTTTTTTTGTATTTACTTAATCTCTTTCTTTCTTGAAAGCCTATACTTTCAAGATCTTTATACTCGCTTTAATATGATTAGTATAATGATAGGATCACTATCAATAGCAATCTTATCATTCCTTTACTTGCTCCAGTCGGCTAAAGAATATACAGAGGTTCATATTTTACGAAAAATGATTAACTGGATGAGTTTGGGAGCCTTTATAGCCTACACTGTAGATATACTGATTTTTTCGTTGTCCAACTTCTATAGTAAATTCAATACTGAGGAAGTTGATATTTTTTATATCATGTCTTCAATACGGCTGTTAGCAATGATATTATTATATGGCCTTTTTTGTTGTGGTTTTATACATGCTAGATGGAAGAAAACGAACTACTAATATACGTAAGCTTTGCGCTGGCTACATTCATTATAATGATTGGTGCCATCCTGTGGATTTTAATTAGTTTTTCAAGGGCTCGTGTGAATTATGTAAAAGAAAGGACAGAATTAGAGGCACAGTATAACTTGGAAATGTCTAAGACAAAATCGGAGATTCAGAACGAAACACTAAACCGTGTTGGTCAGGAGCTACATGATAATATTGGTCAACTGTTAGCTGTGGCTAAAATTTATTCCAACCTATATATTGAAACGAAAGATGATTCAAAGTCTCAAGAGCTTGATAGAACCTTAGAAAAGGTCATAGACGAGACAAGGCAATTGGCGCATTCATTGGATATTGGAAGACCTCAAGACTTTAATCTTACTCAAGCTCTGGAAAATGAAGTCATTCGAATAAATAATACGGATAAATTAAAGCTAGAGCTGAGTATAGAAAGTAGCAGTATTGAACTGAATCTGGATCAAGAGATAATTGTATTCAGAATCATTCAAGAATTTATTTCAAATACGCTAAAACATACTTCTGCCCAACACCTGTATATTGCGTTATCACATTGTGACGATATTGTGCAGGTTATGCTAAAAGATGATGGACAAGGTTTTAAGCGTGATGCTGTTCAGGAAGGAAGGGGATTGACTAATATTGAGAATAGAATTAAATTACTAAATGGAGAAATGACATTAAATACATCAACGGGTCAAGGAACAGAGTTAATATGTCGCATTCCCAAAAAAGAACGATATGATCTATAAGATAGTAATTGTTGATGACCATGCGATTGTTGCTTCAGCATTGAGTGAGTTGGTTGAGAACATAACAATATGCGAGGTATTATATGAGGTATCTAACGGCCAAGAACTCTTTAAGAGATTTGAGAATAAAAGAAATGTTCCAGACTTAGTCTTGTTAGATATTAATATGCCCGTTATGGATGGGTTTGCCACCATGGAAAAATTACATAAAGAGTTTCCTGAAGTTCGGGTCCTTGGTTTATCCATGAATGATCAAGAGGAGAATTTTATGCGTATGATTGAATTAGGAGCTAATGGATTTTTGTCAAAATCAGCTAAAAAAAGTGAGCTTGAGCTCGCTATCCAAACTGTTTTTGAACAAGGATACTATTATACAGACCGAATAGCAAATGCGTTGTTTAGATCTATCCATTCGAAAAAGGAAAAAACCAAGATTCTATTATCCAAACGGGAGAAAGAACTCTTGTCATACATTGGTACTGAAATGACCTATGAACAAATAGCTTCGAAAATGTTTCTAAGTCCAAGTACAATCGATGGTTATCGTAATTCCCTTTTTCAGAAATTAGAAATTAAATCAAGAGTTGGTTTGGCTATGTACGCAGTTAAGGAAGGGTTCTTTAAGCCTGAATAGATAATTAAATCAATTTAAAGTATATCTTACCTAAGCTAACACCATTGTAATTGAATGTTTTTTGTATTATCTTGAGGAAATTGTATGTGTCGAAACATAATACTGGTATTATTGATTACCACTCTGTCCATTTCAGTCAGAGCGCAAACGGTTTATATAACAAAAACAGGCCACAAGTATCATAGGTCAACCTGTCGATATATTAAGAAAAGCGGGCGAAAAATTCAACTGAAAGAAGCAATTGATTTAAACTATACGGCTTGTAAAGTATGCAAACCGAAGATGCTAAGTAATAAGTCCCGAAGGTATCAAAACTCAAAAACGACTCACTCAAGACAATGTACAGGAACCACTAAATCCGGCAGACGTTGTAAGAGAATGACAAAAGATGCCAATGGCCGGTGCTATCAACATTGATAGATATAGAAGAATAAAAAAAGACTATACTGAAGTATCTTGCTCTTGATGTCCAGAAATTTAACTCAGATAAATATTTTTTGGTTTCGGAGAGACCTACGGCTTCAAGATAACATAGGTTTAAGTAAGGCACTTCAAGGTAAATACCCCGTTTTACCGATTTTTATTTTTGATGAAAGTATTCTCAAAGAATTGCCACGCGCTGATGCTCGGGTAAGCTTTATCTATGACACCTTAGAAAAAATGTATGAAGTACTTAAAGCTTTGGGGAGTACTCTAAAAGTATATCATGGTACCCCAGAAGAAGTGTGGAAACAGGTTGTGAGTGAGTACGATGTTCAAAATGTAATTACAAATCATGATTACGAACCTTATGCTTTGGAGCGAGATGCTCACATTAAAGCGTTCCTTCACAAAGAAGAAATAGGCTTTTATACCTTTAAAGATCAAGTCATTTTTGAGAAAGAAGAAATCGTTAAAGATGATGGCACACCTTATACGGTTTACACGCCCTATAAAAACAAATGGCACAAGCAGTTCGATCCATCCATGTTAGATGTACTTTCTTTGAAGAAAGAAAATTTATTGCGAGCGGATTTTATGTTCCCCGATTTGGCCACTTTGGGTTTTGAGCCGTCAACCATTACCGTAAAGCCTTTTACCTTAGAAGATTTAGATCAATATAGTGATACTAGGGATATCCCTTCATTGGATGGTACAAGTTATTTAAGTCCGCACTTGCGATTTGGGACAGTTGGGATTAGAGAGTTGATGAAAAAAGTAGGTATGCATCGTACTGTCTTTATCAACGAGCTTATTTGGCGAGAGTTTTTTATGCAGATTCTTTATCATTTTCCGAAAGTGATACATGGCAATTTTCGAGAAAAATACAACGGCATCCAATGGCGAAATAACGAATCAGATTTTAAGAAATGGTGCGAAGGTCAAACGGGTTACCCTATGGTTGATGCGGGTATGCGGCAATTAAACCAAACTGGATATATGCACAACCGTGTGCGAATGGTTACGGCTAGCTTTCTATGCAAACACTTACTTATAGATTGGCGCTGGGGAGAAGCATACTTTGCGCAAAAATTATTGGATTATGACCTATCCGCTAACAATGGTAATTGGCAATGGGCAGCGGGTACGGGTTGCGACGCAGCACCCTATTTTAGAGTGTTTAACCCGATAGCTCAGCTAGAAAAATTTGATAAAGAACATAAGTATATAAAGCGCTGGATACCTGAGTTTGGAACACCGAGTTATCCAGAACCTATGGTAGAACATAAGGTAGCCAGATTGCGCGCACTTGAGACTTATAAAGCTGGGATTAATTAAATTTTTAATTTCTTCAATATTAATGTTTTTGGTTCTACATTCGGACGCTGAAAAAAATACATAGCATGAAAAAATATATACTGATAGGAGTGTTCTTTTTTAGCTTGATGGGCTTACAAGCTCAGAACAGAAATCTTTTAAAGAAGGCAATCGTTAGTCCTGCACAAATTGACATGGCAGATGTAAAGTCGGGTCGTAGTATTAGTGTGATTACGGCTAAAGAAATTGAGCGTATGGCGGCATCTTCGGTCGAGGAGGTTTTAGCAAATGTCGAAGGTGTGAACATAAATGGTCGTGGTGGTTTTGGTGTACAAAATGATTTAGGGATGCGTGGTAGCACATTTTCTCAGGTACTCGTTTTAATTGATAATGTACGGGTCAATGAACCTCTTACGGGGCACTACAATATGTATTTACCCATTGCCCTAAGCGAAATAGAGCAAATTGAAGTAGTGCGCGGTCCGGCAGCAAGTGCCTACGGTGCAGATGCGGTTGGTGGTTTAATACACATAAAGACCAAAAGCTATATGGCATCTGCTAAGAATAAGAAGAAAGAAATAGGCAGTATAGGATCTGCTTTACTTGGGGAGCAGAACCTAAGATTAATTGATGGAATGGTGTATACGAAAAACGATAATATCTACTTCGGTGGAAGTGTAAATGTAAAAACGTCGGATGGTCAGTTATTTCCTAATCCAAACCATTTAAGAGATACGACATTAGACAAAAATTTTAGAACGAATTTTGATATTAAGAACTATTCTTTATTCGCGAATTTTTCATTATCTGACCGTACAAATCTATATGCCAGAACTTCTATTAATACGCGAGACTTTAATGCGCAGTACTTCTATACAAATAGCCGCTTTGATGAATCAATTGAAAAAGTCAATACAATCTGGACACAGGTAGGCTTAAGAAATTCAAATAGAGATCAAAAGACTGAAATAGGTCTAGCCTACAAACAACTGGATGATGAGTTTGTCTTCAATCCACAATTTGCTAAGAATAATCATACCACACAAAATATAGTAGCCTTTGCACAACAACAGCGAAGGTTGAGCCGAAAATTCAGGGCTGCTTATGGATGGCAATCAGTTTTTCAGCAAATAGAAAGTAGTGATCGAGGAAACCATAAAAATAACACCCATGCTGCCTTTCTTAGTTTGAATTATGATTTAGGTGGCAAAACAAGCTTAAATGGTAGTGCACGTCTTGAGCACAATGACAATTATGGTACCTCTTTTATTCCACAACTTGGCTTTGCCTATCGTCCTAACAGGCATATTGTTGTTCGATCGAGTGTAGGCATGGCTCATCGAGCACCAGATTTTACAGAACGTTATATTGCAACTAATTTATCTACTTTATCAGAAGGGAGAAACTTAGGCAATCCAGACTTGAAAGCAGAAGAAAGTATTACGGCTGATGTTGGTTTTGACTATTATACGAAAAACGAAAAACTATTCTCTTTGTCTGTTTTCGGGAGAGACGGAACGAATCTTATAGACTATATTCTTACCAATGCTGATGTGATCAATACAGATGTAAATCTTACACCAGGCAAGAATTACTTTTATACTCAGAATATCTCTTCAGCAACAACTTACGGCTTAGAGGCTGGTATTCAGAAAAGAATCAAGTTAGGTAAAAAAAGTGCAATACGTATAGCATTAAACTATGCATATATGAAAACGGAAACCGAGAAGGATGAGCCCTCGAAATATATTAGTAATCACCCAGGACACATGGCAAATATGCAATTAGGTTATCAGTCTCGATACTTTGACGTACTGTTTAGTGGAAATTACCGTACGCGAAAGCAGGAAGAAAACGTATCTATATTGGCTAGTATCCCAGAGAATTACTTTGTAAGTAATGCGTTGATCCGATTCAAGACATTCAACGGTAAGTTCAACGTTGTTGGTAAAGTTCTAAATATCTTTGATGCATCCTACCAAGAGATCCTTGGTGCACCTATGCCACGTAGGTGGTTTGCAGCAGGTATCGATTGGAATCTTTAGAGATTTATTTCGTCTTGATTCGTTTGCTCTCGCTGTCGGCACCTAGTTTTCTTTTTCGTTGTTTGGCAATTTCATTTCGTCCAAAACGATAACTTACGTTGAGCCTAAGTTGTCGGTTTTCACCACGACCATTGGCATCAACAACGAGCCCAGCAAAGTCACTTCGAGCATACCATGGTTGTGTTAAGAAAATATCGGATAGGCTCAGTTTCACATTCATTTTATTTTCAAGGAATGATTTACTCAGGCCTATGTCTAAACTACCCATTGGTTTTAATTTAAACGTTCCACCCCAGTAATTAGGACCCGTATACCAGCCGCTCACGTTTAATTTAAATGCTTTGGGTAGGGTGATCGTGTTATCCGTATAGAACGTATATGTAGTATACCGATTACGTAATATTCTTCCTTCAAAATCGGCCTTCACATCATTCATATTGGCATTGATGTTGAATATAGCCATCCACCATTTCTTTATAGGAATTCCCGCAGATATATTGATACCAGCAATATCCATGGTGGCAAAATTCTTTTGTGTGACATAAGTACGCGAAAACTCAGTCGTATCTGTCGTTTGCATAAATAAATCGTTTATCCGACTATAGCTAACAGAAGTAGTTAAGAAACGTTTGAATGTATGTGTGAATTGATATGAATTCGTATACTGTGGACGTAAAAAAGCATTTCCTTTTTCATACGTTAACTCATCTAGTTTCACTTCAAAGGGATTTAAATCTTGATAGCTCGGTCGGTCTATACGTCGACTGTAGCTCAAACCAAATTGATGATTTTTACCCAGACTATAAGATAAACCCATACTAGGAAAAAAGTCTAGATAATGCCTAGATACCGTATCATCATTTTGAGGCACTGCACTATTTAATTCTCCTGTAGAATTCGTTTGTTCAGCTCTAAGGCCAAATTGCAAAGAAAGCTTTTTAATTGTGCGGTTATAATTTATATAAGCTGCATTTACATTCTCAGAATAGACAAAATGATTAGAGCGGTTCAGGTTTAAGGTGTCCTGATTGTTGACTACATCATAGAATTGAAAATCATTGTCCGTTTTTACTAATGCCGATTTGATACCGAAACCAATTTTACCCTTAAAAGCGTTCTGCTCATAATCCGCCTTGGCAGCCAAAATATTTATTGTTGTAGGTGTATTGTTTCTATAGATAGCTTGACTGATGATTTTCTTTCGATCTTTGTCCCAATAAGTATTCGGTTGATAGCTCTGACCATCACTTTGGAAGATGCTTCCATCCACATCAATATTAAACATGCGACCCATAGTATCTTCATACTTATAGTTGCTATTCAGGCTAATGTTTTGACGAACAGATGGAATGTTATTTGTGGCAATTAAAACTTGATCATATTGGGCGCCTTCATCACCAATGTCTGTGCTACTTTCGCTCGTAAAATCAATGTTCGTATACGAGCCATTGGCCATAAAACCAATGACGTTTCTGTCGTTAATAAAGTAGTCGATACCTGCGCGTGCAGATTGTGTAGTGCCCTGATAAAGATTCTCCGATCGGAAATCATAGAACCGACCATTCTGTATCCTATCGAAGTTTTGAAAGTTCACACGTTTCCCGTCATTAATACTATAGCTCCCAAAGATATTCGTCTTTTTGTTTCGATTATTTAAATTAACTGAAGCACCTTGTTTCATATAGATTCCATAGGCGAGTCCTAATGTCGCATTTCCATTTGTTCCAAACTTTTTATTCTTTTTTAATTTAATATTAATAATTCCAGCATTACCCGCAGCATCATACTTAGCAGACGGATTAGTAATAAGTTCAATAGAGGCAATATCATTCGATTGCATATTTTTTAGCATAGCAGTTAAGTCCTTTTGGTCTAAGTAAGTCGGTCGGCCATCTATATAGATAAGTACATTTGACTTGCCACGCATTTCTACATTTTCATCCTTATTGACTTGAACACCTGGTGCTTTTCTAAGCAAGTCTAATACATTTGTTCCAGCTGCATTTACGCTTTTAGATACATTGAAGATCGTTTTATCAGCTCGTACTTCTATGACTGGGCGATTGTTTTTGATGGTCACCCTTTTCAACGACTTCTTTCGTTTAGTCATACTAATATTTTGTACAACTTTGTTCTCTGTTAGATTTATGATCTTGGAATACTTCTTCTCGTACCCTATTCTCGTACAAATTATATATACTTTTTTCTGCGTTAATTGTTCAATAAGAAACTTACCGTTCTCGTCGCATACATCTCCTTTAATCAGGGTAGAATCCTTTGCGTTATACACGCTTACTGAGGTAAATCCAAGCGGTTTTTGATTTTGATCTGTTATAGTTCCTGATAGGTTCGTAGCAGAGACAAATGAACTAAGAAGTAATAAACAGAGTATAGTTAAAATGAGGGTATGGGAAGTTTGTTTCATTGGATTGGTTTCAATTCAAATGTATTATTGAATTGAAGTCAACACCAATCTAAAAGTGATGAACGGCGTATTAGTCTTCCTGAATGGTCATAAAAGAGAGCTATCCCACATTTCTTAATGTGCTTCAAGCCAATTTTTCCCCGCACCCATTTCCGCAACAAGTGGTACATCATTTGGCAAGGGCATAGCGTTCTCCATGGTAGAAAGAACTAAATCTTTAATAGAATCCAATTCATCTTTGTGCACATCTAAAATCAATTCATCATGTACTTGTAGTAACATTCTGCTTTGAAATTTATCCTGAGGTAGTTTAGCAGCTAGTTGAATCATGGCTAATTTAATCATATCGGCCGCTGTTCCCTGAATAGGAGAGTTAATAGCATTACGTTCAGCAAAACTGCGCACCGTAAAGTTTCCCGAGTTGATATCTTTTAACCAGCGCTTACGACCCATAAGTGTTTGCACATAACCATGCTCTTGAGCGAACGTAACCATGTCACTCATGTATTTTGTTATGCCAACAAATTCCTTTTTATAATTATCAATAATCTCTTTTGCCTCAGTTCGAGAAATCCCTAAATTATCTGCTAAGCCAAAAGCCCCTTGACCATAAATGATCCCAAAATTTACACTTTTGGCCTTATAACGTTGTTCTTTAGTGACCTCTTCTGGGCTTACATCAAAAACTTTAGCAGCTGTAGCCGTATGAATATCTACACCATCTTTAAATGCTTTACACATATTAGGATCACCACTTATGGCTGCAACAATGCGTAATTCTACTTGAGAATAATCGGCACTAACCAGAACGAAATCTTTATTTCTTGGAACAAAAGCTTTTCTTATTTCACGGCCTTTGGCGGTGCGAATGGGAATATTCTGAAGATTGGGGTTATTGCTAGATAGCCGCCCAGTAGCCGCTACGGCCTGTGCATAATTGGTATGAATACGACCTGTTCTAGGGTGAATCATATCAGGAAGTGTATCGACATAAGTATTCTTCAACTTAGTAAGCTGTCTAAAAGTCAAGATGTCATCTACGATTTTGTGCTTAGCTGCTAACTTCTGAAGGATATCTTCACCGGTTTTATATTGACCCGTTTTGGTTTTCTTTGCTTTTTCATCAAGTTTTAGTTTATCGAATAGAACCTCACCAAGTTGTTTGGGAGATGCTAGATTAAAACGAACTCCAGCTTGCTCGTATACATTTTCTTCAGCTTCCTTGGCTTCTGTTGCAAGCTCCTTGCTGTACTCTTTTAAAAAAGACTCATCTACCCGAATTCCTTCGAATTCCATATCAGCGAGCACTTTAAGTAATGGGTTCTCCACTTCATAAAAAACTTTTTCTACGTCTTTTTCCTTGAGTAGAGGAAAGAGCTTTTTCTTAAGTTGGAGGGTAATATCAGCGTCTTCTGCGGCATAATCTGAAATATCTTCCTGCGGTAAATCAGCCATTGATTTCTGGCTTTTTCCTTTTTTACCAATTAATGTTTCGATTGAAACCGGAGAGTACTTGAGATATTGCTCACTTAATATATCCATGTTTCTTTTACCCTCAGGTTCCACTACATAGTGTGCAAGCATGGTGTCGAACACATTACCAGCAAGCTCGTATCCATAATTTTTTAACACAAGAAGATCATATTTTAAATTTTGCCCGACCCAAGTAATCTTTTCGTTCTGAAAAAGAGGTTTAAATTGTTCCAATAAATCTTTGCAGTTCTTTTCTTCTTTAGGGCAGGGGACATAAAACGCTTTTCCCTTTTTTACAGAAAAGCTCATGCCTACTAAAATGCATTGTAGCGGATCAATACCTGATGTCTCGGTATCGAAGCAGACCTCCTTGAATGTATTGAGCTCCGAGATCAGTTTTTGTATGTCTGCCTCCTGATCTACAAATTTATAATCGTGTTTTGTCGTTTCAATTGTGTCAAACGTCGTTGGGATATCTTCCGTTTCAGTTTCAAATGACTTCTTTTTGCTATTTTTTTTCTGAGGTGCAGCATTCCCAAATAAATCTGTTTGTTCACCCTCTTTAGGTTTTACATTAAATTCTTCCCCTAAAATTCTTTTACCTAATGTTCTGAATTCCAGTTCAGAGAATATATCAATGAGCTCTTCGCGATTCCATTCAGAGATTTCATAGTCCTTTTCATTAAAATCACAGGGGACATCCATAATGATCTTAGCCAGTTCTTTACTCACCAACGCATCTTCACGTCCTGCAGCAATCTTTTCGCCCATCTTACCTTTTATGTTATGCGCATTGTCCAATACGTTTTCTACAGTATCGTATTCTTTTAACAGCTTAGCAGCAGTCTTGGCTCCAACACCTTTAATCCCAGGGATATTGTCAACAGCATCGCCCATCAATGCAATCATATCAATAACCTGATCGACCCGTTCAATATCCCATTTTTCACAAACCTCTTGTACACCTAGTTTTTCATACTTACCCCCTCGACTTGGTGGTTTATACATAAAGACCTTATCATTTACAAGTTGTCCGAGGTCTTTATCCGAAGTAACCATATATACCTCATAACCCGCTTCAGCACCTTTTTTGCTTAAGGTTCCAATAATATCATCGGCCTCATAACCTGGTGCTTCAATTAATGGGATATTAAATGCACGTACAAGCCGTTTGATATCAGGGATAGCTGCTTTGAGGTCTTCTGGTGCTTCCTCTCTATTAGCCTTATACTCAGAAAAAATCTCATTTCTTGTACCGACTTCTGGTGTATCAAAACAAACGGCAAGATGCGTAGCATTCTGATTTTTAAGTAAATGCACTAATGTGTTTACAAACCCAAACTGCGTACTAGTGTTCTTCCCATTGGCGGTCATACGTGGGTTTCGGATGAGAGCATAATATGCACGGAAGATTAAAGCAAATGCATCAAGGAGATAGAGTTTTTTATCAGCCATTTAGCTAAGATAATTTCATCATCTCGTATTTGCTTGATTTGCACTGTTTAATCCATGGGATTTTTCAATATTGAAATTAAGATAGATTTTATAAGACTGAAACCATTCGACTAGTTATTTAACCATACGTACGCATTTAAGCTACATGCAATGCACAACCACATAACATATGGTACGACCAGTAGAGCATTCAATCTTAACCTGGCGGTATAAGCAAAAAGAAAATAGGCAATTAAAAGAGTAAGGGCGATGAGTAAGATAAGAGCAAGCCCAATCATATGGTGTTTAAAAAAAACGGCATTCCAAATGATGTTTAAAAAGAATTGAGTACTGAAGAGTAAGATAAGTTTATCACTTCTTTCATATTTTGTAAGGCTCGCCATAAAAAATGAGAAACAGAGCATGATAGTTGTCCATGCAGCACCAAATACCCATCCCGGAGGTGTCCAAGGTGCGATTTGTAGCGTTTGATACCAGTTACCACTGGGCCCTTCACCCTGTAATAGATTTCCAAGGCCAAGTGCTGAAAAATTCACAACAAGGAATAGGATAATTAGTTGGTACTGTTTCATATAAGATAAAATTAAACTCTAATTCCTATCCTTACAATTAATATATTTGCGCTGTGCGCGTTGAGGTTGTAAAAAATAATATACAAGCTAAAGAGTGGCTTCTTTTTCCATTGGAAATCTACGCGAATGATCCAAATTATATTCGACCCTTAGATAAGGACATAGAAGAAGTCTTTGATGAGAAGAAAAATAAATTCTTTAAATTCGGCGATTGTGAACGATGGATTTTGCGAGACGATCGGGATAAGATCATAGGCCGTATTGCGGTATTCACCAGCAAAAAATGGAAAAACAAGCAACCAACAGGTGGTATTGGTTTTTTCGAATGTATTCATAAACAGGAAGCCGCAAACTTTATGTTTGATCAGGCTAAAACTTGGTTGCAAGAGCGCGGTATGGAGGCCATGGATGGTTCTATAAATTTTGGTGAACGTGACAAATGGTGGGGGCTTTTAGTCAGTGGTTTTGAAGAACCACTCTATAATATGAATTATAATCCACCTTATTATGTAGAACTTTTTGAGAACTACGGGTTTCAAGTTTGGTTCAATCAGATTTGTCCTGGTTTGGATGCCAAAGATAAATTGGACGATAAGTTCATAAAGTTACATAAGCATTATGCCGAGGACACTGATTTTACCGCAGAGCATATAAGGAAAAAGAATCTCGATAAATACGCAGAGGATTTTGTTACTATTTACAATAAATCATTTGCACAACATGGCGATGGAAAAGCAATAGACATCAGACAAGCTAAATTTATGTTCGCTAAGATGAAGGATATTCTTGATGAAAAAATAGTTTGGTATGTATATTATAAAGGCGAACCAGTGGCCATGTGGATTAATATACCTGATTTAAACCAATATTTTAAGCACTTTAATGGGAAGCTTGGTTGGTGGGAGAAGATTCGTTTTGTTTGGTTACGTATGCGAGGTGTCTGTAAACGCTTTGTAGGAGTTGTATATGGTGTTGTTCCTGAGTTTCAAGGAAAAGGTGTAGATGCATATATGATTGTTGAGTGCGCTAACCTTGTACAAAGTACTATGCGATATGAAAAACTGGAAATGCAATGGTTGGGAGATTTTAATCCTAAAATGATTAATCTAGCAAAGAGTTTGAACGCGGAAGAAGTTCGTCGCTTAACTACCTATAGGTACTTGTTTGATCGATCTATCAAGTTTGAAAGACATCCCATTTTATCATAAATGAATTCTTCGGACAACAATATTTTCCCTTCACAGGGGAGTTTAGTTTCTAGAATACAGTACCATTTATATATTTTTTTATCCGTTTATACTTTTCCTGATATTGACCTGAAAGTATAAACTTATATTTGAGGGAACGATTCCTTTATGAAAAAAACAACGCTATTTCTTATCCTACTCTTCTTGCTGTTTGCACCTTCTTTATTTGCTCAAATTACTGGTAAGGTAGTCGATAATGAAACAGGTAAGCCTTTACCATTTGCAAGTATCTACCTCAAAGGAACGACTCAGGGCACAACCACCAATGACCAAGGAAACTATACACTGAGTAATACGGCTGGAGGCACCAAAATAATTTGTAGGTATGTTGGTTATGAAACACAGGAAAAGGAAATAGGTTCTACCAATAGCATCAACTTTAGATTAAGTGTAAAACACAAGAAAATTCGTACGTTGAAAATAACGAATAGTGGAGAGGATCCGGCTTACCGAATCATTCGGCAAGCAATTAAAAAAAGACCTGTTTATAACAAAGAGATTGATGCTTTCGAGGCCAATTGCTACATCAAAGGAAAAATGAAACTTGATGAAACACCGCAAGAGGATAATACCGTTTTGAAACTTTTTATGAACGATTCAGAGCGAAGCAGTGAAGAGGTGAAGAATGAAGTGGATAGCATGAAGGGCATAATGTATTTGTCTGAATCTTATTCTAAAATAATCTATCAACGTAAACCTAGGAAGTTAAAAGTTAAGGTCTTGAGTAGCAAGGTGAGTGGAGAGCAAGATGCTTATGGTTTTGGATCTCCCATGTTTATTAACTTTTACGATAATAATGTTTCTTTCGGTAGTCAGTTAAGCCCGCGAGGATTTGTATCGCCCATAGCTAATGGGGCCTTACGTTTTTATCGCTATAAGCTGTTAGAATCCTATTTTGAGGATGGTCAATGGGTTAACAGAATTCAAGTAACACCTAGGCGAAAGTTAGAACCCGTATTCTCTGGAGAAATTCATATCATAAGTCAGAGTTGGCGAATACACAGCTTAGATTTGATCGCAACAAAAGACTACGAGTTGAGCATTATGGACACGATTCGAATCAGACAAATTCACGTGCCCGTTGATGCAGGTTATATGGTTAAGGATCAAACATTTGGATTGGCGCTTAAGTTGTTTGGCTTCGGTTTAAGTGGTCAATTCGTAAATGTTTTTACAAATTATACCAATGAGATTGATAAGAATATGTTTGATCGATATGTCATGGAATATGACTCCCTCGCCTTAAAACACGATCAGGCACATTGGGATTCAATTCGTGTTATTCCTTTAGATAAGGAAGAACAGGCCGATTATGTAAAGAAGGATAGTATGGCCGAAGTTGCTAAGGCCAGAAGAGATTCGTTTTCGGGAAGTCCCTTTTCTTATAAAGCTAAGGACATTATTAGAAGAGGAATCGGCTATAAGTTCAGCAAAGATGAAAGCATCAAAACGGGAGCATTCATCGCGCTAAATCGAATAAAATATAATACAGTAGAAGGGGTAGCCTATGAGCTACCTCTGCGATACAGAAAAAAAATTGATAGAGATCGGAGTCTTTATGCTAGTGCGTGGGGCCGTTATGGTTTTAATAATAAAATGTTTAATGGAAAGGTTTTTGGTAGGTATCGATGGGGAAAGAGCAACAAGAAAGCGTTTAGATTAGGCGGAGGACGTTATTTATTTCAGTATAACAATAGTGAGCCTGTGAATGAACTATTAAATTCTATTAGTACATTATTTTATGGTCAGAATTATTTGAAAATCTATCAGGCTTATTTTGCTAGGGCGTCTTTCTCAAGTAGTCTTTTCAATGGGCTGAACTACAAAATAGGTGCGAACTATCAAGACAGAAATTCTTTGTCGAATTCGACTAACTTCATGATTAAATGGTTCGAGAAGAACCATGAGTTTACTGCAAACTATCCAACAGAGATTTTGTCTAGTACGATGCCCGATAATCGAAGATTGGCGCTAAGCGCTAAAGTCAGTTATCAACCTGGGCGTAAACTAATTAAGTATCCTGATCGAGTTGTTTCAATAGCATCTGATTATCCCAGATTCTATGGAGGCCTAGAAATAGCTCGACCAATATTGAATACTGACGCTTCTTACACAAGATGGCAGGCCGGCCTTTCTGGGAATTTTGATCTAAAGCTTTATGGTCAATTTTCGTATCGTTGGAATGTAGGTGGTTTCATGGATAAAAAGACGGTACACATACCAGATTTTGCTCATTTTAATGGTAATCAACTTGTATTGGCCTCGCCCTATTTAAATAGTTTTCAGTTGGCGCCCTACTATGCCAATAGTAATACCGAAGCCTTGTACACAAGCTTTCATGCCGAACATCACTTTAATGGTTTAGGAACGAACAAGATTCCTTTATTTAGAAAGTTGAAGTATTATTTGGTTGCGGCGACAAACGGTTATTACGTAAACTCAAATAATAATTATATTGAGATTTCAGCAGGCTTAGAAAATATTGGCTTCTCTTTATTTCGCTTTTTTCGGGTTGATGGAGTTGTGGGATATCAGAATTTCGATAGCCCAGTCTTTGGTATTCGGGTTGGTATAAATGGCGCTGCAATTTCTACTGGTCGTAGCGGAGATCCTGAGGAATAGAAGTACTTTTGTGTTATGAAGCCGATTATATCGACAACACTCCGTTATCTTCTACAAGGAATTGTAATTGTATCGCCTTTTCTTATAACCTTTGGTTTGGCTTATTACGTTTTTGATTTTATTGACCGTATGATACCTGGAGTGCCAAGGGGTATTGGCTTTGTAATTATAGTGGCTCTTTTTATCCTAATAGGTTATCTGGGCTCTAAGTTTTTTCTGGGTCGTTTAGTCTTGGATATTTTTGATCGAGTCTTAGAAAAAATACCAGGTCTTAAAATAGTATATACCGCAGTAAAAGATTTTGCTGAAGGTTTTGTTGGTGATAATAGGAAATTTAAAAGTCCAGTATTGATTACAGTAAATGAACAGCCCAAGATGGAACGAATCGGTTTTATTACCCAAGATGATCTGAGTGCTATAGGGCTGCAAGAAAAGATAATGGTCTACGTGCCACATTCTTATAATTTTAGCGGTAATATGTTTGTTGTAGAACGCAGATGTGTTGTAGCACTTGATATGGAAGCTGCAGATGCTATGAAGTTAGCTGTAACAGGAGGTGTCGCCGGATTTAACGAAGATGATAATAAACAAGGAAATGTATAATGTAGCATCAGGACCTGCCGTTTACCCTAAGGTTGTTTTGGAACGAATTGCCAAGGGAGTTATTTCTTACAGGGGAGAAGAACTATCGACTCTGGAAATCGGTCATCGATCTGAACTTTTCTATGCTATACGGGATGAGTTGATATCATTAACAAGAGAAATCCTTCAAATACCAGATGATTTCTCTGTTCTTTATTTGCAGGGTGGCGGTCGTTTACACTTTGCACAGATTGCAATGAACTTTCTGAGGAGTGGAGACAAGATGCAATATGTAGATACGGGATATTGGAGTAATAAGGCGGCTGAATATGCTCAGTTTTATGGGACAGTTGAAATGGTGGTCTCATCTAAAGGAAATAACTACAATAGTATTCCTTCGATTACAAAAGAATTAGATGGCAAGTACTTACAATATTGTGCGAACAATACAATTCGAGGTACACAATTCCATAGTCTATTGAAAAGTAATATTCCTACCGTTGTAGATATGAGTAGTGATATTTTTTCGAAGCCAATAGATTTTAATAGAGTAGATTTAGTCATGGCCTGTGCACAAAAAAACTTTGGCCCAGCAGGTTTAAGTCTGCTCATCATTAAGAATGATTTTCTATCGTTAGCGGATAAAGAAGTTCCTGCAATTTTTAGTTATAAGAATTTGTCTGCAAAGAAATCGAACTACAGTACACCCCCCATCTTTCAGATGTGTGCTAGTTTAGAAATGTTACATTGGATAAAAGAAAAAGGAGGTCTTACGGTTCTTGAAAAGGAAACAAAGGAACGAGCCCATGCACTTTATAAGGCTATCGATCAAAGTGAACTTGTATCCAATGTAATATTACCAGAATATAGAAGTACGATGAATATTGTATTTGATGCTACCACAGAACATATAGCTTCTGAGCTTACAAAACGTTTTCAGCATGCCAAGGTAACCGGAATAAAGGGGCATAAAGCACGTGGTGGTTTTCGGGTTGGAAACTACATTGGTCAAGTGCAAGAAACGATCAATATTGTCATTGATCTTCTGGCATCCTGATCTTTCTTAATACAAAAGCAATAATTCGAGCTATCTGTTTTGATTTCCTTTGTTGTTTAATGAATTCGGCAAGGGTGTATAGTGTTTTCTTTCTATTCGTTGCTATCAGATCGAACTCTTGTTCTATGGCTTGACAAAAAGACTGTATAAGACTAAACATGATGGACTTATTTTTTCAATGTAAATATAGGTTGTTTTGTTATTTAATCGTAATATTGCAATTAAACGATTATGGGAGTAACAAAATCCGATATTTATACCAAAGAGCAGAATGTAGTTGCTGCGTATGCCAAAGTACTTGGACATCCTGCTCGTATTGCGATTCTACAGGAGCTGATTGAGCGTAAAACATGTGTCTGTGGTGAACTTGTAACAGAAATTGGTTTAGCACAAGCAACGATTTCGCAGCACTTAAAAGAGTTAAAACAAGTTGGAATTATTCAAGGAGAAATTGAGGGAACTAGCATTTGTTACTGCATTAATATGGAAAAATGGACAGAGTTAAAAAAAGTGTTTAGTGGATTGTTTAGCTCACTTCAGAAAGGAAAATTTAGATGTTGTTAGTTTAAAAAATCAATAAAAAAATAGAATTATGAAATTATCACAAGTCAAAGAAGCATTAAATGAAATAGAAACAGTGGCATTTGAACTCCCTAACGGGAAGGAAGTACCTGCGCATTTCCACTTAACGGAAATCGGAAACATTCATAAGCAATTCATGGATTGTGGAGGTACAATGCGTAGTGAGACCAAGGTTAGTTTTCAGCTATGGACCTCGACTGATATCGATCATCGATTACGTGCAGACAAACTCCAGCGTATTATAGATCTAGCCAAGGATAAGATTTCTTTAGAAGATGCCCTAGTAGAGGTGGAGTATCAGGGAGATACAATAGAAAAATACGGACTCGAATTTGATGGTAAGAAGTTCTTGCTTACAACCATGAAAACTGACTGTTTAGCACAGGATCAATGTGGGATACCAATTCAGAAAGAAAAGAAACAACTGTCCGAGCTGGCTGGTGCTTGTTGTCCTCCTGGTTGCTGCGATTAAAGAAAAAACCCCAAACAATTTGTTTGGGGTTTTTTCTTTAATAAAGGAATTTTTTATTTCGAATGTTGCATAACAAATTTAGCTACTGCTGGTCCTAATTCTTTTTGAGAACGGCCTCCTACAAATACACCAATATGACCACCAGGAAAGGCATAAGCTTCTTTTACCTTAGATCCTACAGCATCCATTATAGGTAATGTAGCAGCGTTTGGAATAATCGTGTCATGTGTGGCATAAACATTTAAGAAAGGTGCGGTCATGTTCTTCAAATCGACCTTGCGATCACCCAACATAAACTCACCTTTGATTAACTTATTATCTCTGAATAAATCTTTGATATATTTACGGAATAGTTCACCAGGAATAGCTGGTAAATCAGTTTTCCATTGTTCCATACGTAGGAAAGACATTAAGCGATCTTTATTATCCAAACTATTCATAATACCGAGGTACTTACTAATGCCCATAGAGGGTTTTAACATGGCAAACCCTTCATCAAGTAGTTCACCTTTAATTAAGCCCATACTATCAACCATGGCATCTACATCAATATCCTTAGTCCATTGAAACAACATACATTCGTTATTACTAAAATCATATGGAGCAACAAAAGTTGTTAACGAGTTTACTTTGTCAGGATTCAATGCAGAATAAATCATACTAAACGTTCCACTTTGACAGATAGAAAGTAAGTTGATTTTAGGCATATTATGTTTTTCGCGAAGGAAGTCAACGGCATCATTAAAGTAGCCATCGATATAGTCTTCCATAGTTAGATACTGATGTTTACGTTCTGGGTATCCCCAGTCCATAATGTATACTTCAAGGCCCTCAGAAATTAACTTGCGCATCAAGCTACGGTCTGGTTGAATATCTAAAACCGTTTGACGATTCATCAAGGCAAATGAAACCAAACATGGAATTTTACATTTGGCGGGTTTATCGCTATCGTAGCGGTACATTTTGATATGATCTTGTTCCCAAACAAGTGTTTTAGGTGCTGTGGCCACATCTACTTCTTCAATATCTAAAAGAGTTTCATACCCCTTTTTTAGTTTCTGAGCGGTTTCGTTTATTTCTTCAAAAACCTTAGGAAAATCTACCATGTTTTTTCGTTCTTTTTGGAACTGCAAAGCTAGGTATACTTCATCTCTTCGCCAATAAGTACTAGGGTAATTTACCGTTAACAAGTCCTGCTTGGACTCATTTTTTATTTTTCCCAAATAAGTTTTTAAGTCGGAATTGGATGATATTCTTTACGATATGAAAGATGGTAACTTTATCAGAATTGACATTCTCATACTTTGAGATATGGAATTCTTTGTACCGTCCATACTCTGAGATCACACAATCAAATTGTGCTCTCATTTTAAGTTCGTAAAAGAATTTTTGATAGATAAAATGCTTCGATAGAGTAATATCCTTGTATTCTGCTTCAAAGCGCAACGGGAGTAAATTTCTGTATTTTCGAATAAAATCCATCGCCTGTTTCTTACCTCGCAGGTGTTGTTCTTCAAAATAGACACCGCCAATCTTAACGCCTTCCATGGTAATTACGATATCGTCCTCAAAGTAGGTTTCAAACTTTTCCAAATCTGAATTGTTCCAAGCCTTTTGACAGGACTCGATCAGATTAACAATAACATTGTAAAAATTCATAAAGCCTTTTACGCATTTAAGTCTTACGGTGCGCAAAAATATTATTTATTTATCGTTAGGACGTCAATTATTGTTAAGCATTCCTTTAAGGAATATGATTCAATGAGTAAGGATTGTCGGATGTTCTCCAAGATATTTTAAAACCGAAAGCCGAACTTCAGATTCCCAAAAATTGAATATGAGTAGTAAGGAAACTTATTTCGTTCTTCTAAAGTAGGCTTATAACCAGAACTTTTATGCTGTACAAAAGATGGTCCTATATCGGCGCTTATATTAAAGAATCGAGCAGTAAAAAAAGTTACGCCTAGCGGAATATAGGTAACGGCCTTGTTTTCGCCATCCACAATAGCGTGATTCGTATACTTAATACCAGTGAATGCGTTAAGTTGCTTTGAGCGGATAGGCTTTAACGGGTAATATGTAACTCCAACTCCATAACCAATTAGCCCGATTCCGACTTCCCCAACAATTCGTTTTCCCAAAATGCGTTCATAACTAATTCCTGCATAAGAAGCTGTACCTAGAATATTCAGGGATACACTATTTTTCTTTACGGGTGGATGCCCGAGTTTATCGTGAGCGCTTGCGCCGATTGCTAACCAAGATACTAGGACAATAAGCAGCAGGACTACGAGTAGGAATTTATTACTTTTCATACATTATTCTTTGCAAAGAATAAACGGTTCTTAGAGATAGACCGTTAGTGCGATGTGTGATTTTACGCTAGCATGACATAAAAAACCCCTCAATCAAAATTGAGGGGTCTGAGTTTAAAGTATTTACTAAACTTACTTTTTCTTGGCAGTTGCTTTCTTAGCAGTTGTTGCCTTCTTAGCAGGAGCTTTTTTAGCACTTGCTTTCGTTGCAGTTTTTACAGTCGCTTTGGCCGCTTTTTTTACGGTTTCAGTTGCCTTCTTAGAAGTCTCAGTGATTGTAGTAGCATTTTGACGTAACAAAGAACGTAATTCTTTATTCATTTCATACATGCTTTTGTACATACTATCCATTTCACTACGAGTCACAATTGGCAAGTTGCTCATTGTTTTCTCCATTTGCTCATCCATTTGTTTTTTCAAACGAAAACCTAAAGAGCTAAGCTCTGCTTGTAACTGAGAGAAGTGCTCGCTACCAAATAGTTCAACCATTTCAGCGTCCATTGTGTTCAAGAATTCAGTATAGAATGTCATGAAACTTTCTATGTTTTCTCCTTTTTGAACTTTCTCATTTAACGTTTGAGCAAAACCTTGCATAGCCTTAGATCCTTTCTCATACATCAAGAATTGCATTTGCGTATTCTTCATGTTGAACTGAACCATTTTATCATTGATTTCTCTCATGGTTTCCAACATTTCTTTGTCAGCATTAGGAGTCATCATTTTCATGAACGGGTTGCTAGCATGAGCAAACTGCTCTTGCATCATATTGTACATATTCATCATCTGCGCAAAAGGTTGATTCATAGCTTGAGACATATTGTTTTCGTACATTCCTTTCATTTGGTTGTACACTTCTGTGCCCTGTGCTTGCATGTTACTGTTCCAAGACTGCATTTGGTTCATCCAGTTTTGGTACATTTCGTTCATGTTGTTTGATGGCATGAAAGAGAACATTTTGTCCATAATGTCTTTAACCATTTCTGGGCTGAAGCTTTTAGTAAAGCTTTCCATATCGAACTTCCCGTTCTGAAGCTGTTGCATCATTGGCATCCACATTTGAAACATTTTCGTATAGGTGTCAGCATTGTTGAACATAGTTGTGAAGAAACCTTTTTGATCTCCGCTCATCATATTGTTCAATTGCTCTTGGAAAGAGGCCGTCATATTTTTGTTCCAATCCATGATTTGTTCACTAGCTTTCTGCATATTATCCTGCATATTCGCTATAGGATTTTGATCCATATTCATGAAAGGGTTTTCTTTCATCATGTTCTGAGCAGCATTCATTTGTTGCTGATACCAGTTTGTGAAGAAGTCAGTTGGATTTGTTCCGTTGCTTTTAGTGTTCTTTGTGTTCCAAAAGTTCTGTTGTGTTTCAAACCAGTTTTTGAAATAGTCGTTGTTCTTGTTAGAAAAAGACTCGAAAAATTCTTTGTTCATTTTTTCCGTTGATTTAGTTACATTATCAAATGTTGTTTGAGCTTGCTTAGCCCAATCTGCAAACATATTTGTTGCGCTACCGTTTTGCTTTGCTTTAGTTGCCATAACTTACGTTTTTCTTATTTTTTGCGGTGCAAAGGTAGATGCATTCATCAAGTTGAGTGTGCTTAATTGCAAACGAATTGTTAGGGAACTATAGCTTAACATTGTCGTAGCAATGTTCGTTAGCCAATGATTAACAAATAATGCATAAATATTCAAAAAACAACTCATTTGATAACGAACTGTTTACATTTCAGTCAAAATTCACTTTTCCAGTAGACCTGATTGTTGATATAATCGAATAGAACGTAGAACTAATGTCTTAAAATCATTCTCCAGATCCTTATCAAGTGTTTTTACATGAAAACAAGATTTACCTTTCAAGCATTTTTGAAGATTCTCTGGAAGTTCACCCAGTTCTTCCTTGTGGGTATAAACAGGAAAAAAATAGAAACGAATATCCTTAGGCTTTGGAACTACTGATGCAAAGTATATGCCGTCAACTTTTTTCTTGCCCTGCATAGCTTGTATGGTTCCACTTACTTCAAATTTATCCAAAGAGTCAGCAGTTACCTTGAGGACACCGATATGTTCTTTCAGGATATTGATTAGCTTTTGCTGTATTTCATTTATTTCTGTATTCATGAGCTTTTTATATTAATGTTGGTCGAAAAGTATTGGATTACCATCAGGATCCGTTAGTGAAAATGTACATGGTCCATTGTCTTTATTCATGTTCAGTATATTCGTGGGTTTTAGTCCATTCGCTTGTAGTGTTTTATATACCGATCTGTTATTCTCAGGGTTAAAAGTGATTGTATTTTTAGGAAACATACCCTGAAACAAACCTATTCTGGTCTTTCCATTGCTAAGAACTATCCATTTTTGACTTAAGCTTGTCGTTCCTTGTGTAGGTTTAAAACCAAGTTTCCTATAAAAGTCATAGGATTGCTTTATATCCTTTACGGCTAGGGAAATGGAGTAGCTTGTCAACTCAGCCGTTCCTTGAGGAGGTGTAAAGGCCATTATGCAAACGATTAATAAAATGGTTAGCGGTGTAATTATTTTGTTCATATTATATAAGTTTAGTTATAGGTACTCTACATTTTAAATCAAATTGTTGCCAACCAATATCTTCAGGTCCCTTAAGAAACTCTTCAAGAGCTGCATAATCCACGGGCATATAATTGCTATTCGGTAGCCAATGAAGATATAAATAGTCCCAAGCCTTAGATACATCCGTAATATCACCCTGACAATGTACGGTAGCATAAGTAAACGAGGGTATTTTACCAAAATCTACAAGCTCATGCTCATTGTATGTTTTATGTATTTGTAAGGCAAAATCATAACGGTATTTGCGGGAGGGTGTTACATTATGGCTATCCGAACTCATACCAAAGCGTGTTTGCGCTCCTTGGTAGTTTACGTTTTCTATTTTAGCCCATTTAATCAAATCGTGATATTTCTCGATCATTGCAGATCCATCTTCTCCAAAAACAGCGCGAGTAAAAGCAATGTTCATTTCCGGTAGTTTTTCAATAATTACTTCAAATGCTGTTGTTTCGCATTTCCGGCTTTCTTCAATACAAAGAAAAAAATCGTTTGGATTACGGTCTTGATAAATCCTGCTATTGTGCAATGTTTTATCTTTCTTGAAAACACTAGGACTAATTTTATATCTAGCCTTAAATTGCCTTGAAAAGTTTTCAGGAGACGGGAAGCCACTTTCATAACTAATGTCCGTTATGTTCATACTAGGTCGGTACTTTATAAGGAAAACTGATTTTTCTAATCTAAGACGAAGCAAAGTTTCATAAGGAGTTTCGTTCGAAAGTGCCTTATAGATGCGTTGAAAATGAAAGAGCGAAAAACCACTAACTGAGGCCAACGTAGCCATATTAATTTCATCAGTAAGGTGGTTATTTATGTAGGTAAGTGACTTGTTTATCTTGCTTTGGTAAGTTTTTTTGCTACTCATTGTAATGGGTTGGTGCATACAATAATATGAATAATGTAATTATTGAAAAGTACAAGAGTAAACCACCCTATATTTGCCCAAAATAATTAAACAATGATACAAGTAGGAGATGAATTTAAACATGACTTTTCTTTCAATCAGGATCAAGTAAACACCTTTGCAGAAATAACAGGAGATACAAACCCATTGCATGTAGATGAGCAAGCCGGTAAGGATAGTATTTTCGGGCGTCGTATTATGCACGGGCACTTGAGCCAGAGTGTATTTACTAAAATATTTGGTACAATGCTACATAATGATGGTCATATATATATGATGCAGAAATCGCAGTTTTATAAACCAATGTTTGTGGATCATACGTACCAAGCTGTAATTACGGTTAAGGAAATATTCCCAGAGAAGAATCGAGTATTATATGAGACAAAGGTAATAGATCCAGAAAGCGGCGATGTAACCGTAAATGGTGAAGCTCTTTTAATGAATAAGAAAGCATACGTTTGGTAACCAAATACTTTAAAGACAAGGGGCAGCCAAATATGGCTGCTTTTTTATAGGTACAAAGTAGTAAACCACCGTACCTTCAAACTTATCGAATAAGAATAACATCTCCCTTCAAGAAAACATCATCGGCTTTATTTAAACACTTTAATGTGCATTTAAAGAAATAGGTGCCAACAGGAGCAGGTTCACCTTTAATGGTTCCGTCCCACTTTCCTTCTACCTGTTGCGTACTAAAAATGCGTGCCCCCCATCTATTATAAATAGATAATTCGTAACGCTCTATATCCTTAGCAGGACTAATAGCTCTAAATACGTCATTCTTGCTATCACCATTTGGTGTAAACGCATTTGGGAAGTAACAATCGCAACAATAGTTTTGTGGTAGTCTTATGATCGAATCAATACGACAGTTCTTGTCATCTAGAACTGATAACGTATAGACATCGGCAGAAAGGTTGGTTTGTAGGAGGTTTTGCGAAGCGGAGTGACTCCAATTATAGCTGTAGGGATACCAGCCACCTTTTATTTGTGCATCAATTTCACCTCCAGAGCTTAGATAGCAAGGAACGCCAATCATATCATACGCTATGACCAATGGATTTTCCGGCCCAGGAACATTGAATGTATGTTGTTTTATACAACCGTTAGAATCTTTTACAAAGATTGTATTCGTACCAACAGTGAAATTAGCAAAGGAATTATTCGATTGATAGTTCGTTCCATCTCGACTCCACAAATATGGATCTGTTCCATTCTGTGCGGTAAAAAGAATAGGAGGTGTCTTATCCCAATGGCAATTTAAAGTATCTATCTTACCAAGAAGAACCTCAATTTCAAGAGGAGGGTCAAAATAGATTGTAGTATCGCTTACACAGGAGTTCGCATCTCGGATGTAAATCGTATATGTTCCTGCAGCGAAATTCGTGACCAACGCTTGAGTCGTAAAATTTATTCCATCAAAAGAATACTTATAAGGAGCTCTTCCATTTATACCACCCAACAGGAGTCTACCTGTGCTATCTCCAAAACATAATGGTTTAATATATTCTACCACTTGCAGTATCGGTTTTCCTTCGTTCACTAATGTAATGCTATCAATCGCCGAACAACCGAGAGAGTCCGTAACAGTGAGAACATAGGTTCCACCAGATAGAGAATCAATTGTAGGTGTATTAGGACCATGACTCCACACATAAGATATAGGCCCAGTGCTACCACTCACAACAGCATTGATTACTCCATTATCTAAATCACAAAAGGCATTGGTCGATAAAAAGTTAATCACGACTGGGGTAGAAGGATTTAGGTTTAATGAATCCTTTTTTGTGCATCCATTTGCATCCGTCACTGTAATATATTGCCACCCGTCAGAAAGTGTATTCGTTATTGCATTCGGGTCTCCATTACTCCACAAATAATTATAAGGCGGTAGGCCATTAATGGCATAAGAAGCTCCCATACCATTATTCAGTCCACAACTTGTATGGGCAAAGCCGTTTACAAAGAGAAGCAAATCCAATGTATCTACTACGCCTACCGTAATTGAATCGCTACATCCATTCACATCAATAACAGATACACCATAAGTACCTGCAGGTATATTATGGATGTCCTGAGTGGTATCACTTGTAGACCAATTATAGGTAAAAGGTCCGTTACCCTGAATAACAGATAGATCAATCGAACCACTACTATCACCACAAACGGGCCTTGTTACGGAAACGGCAATATCTGGGATACTATCCCAATACAAAAGATAACCTATTTGATCTTTGCATCCTAAGGCATCGGTCACTTCCAGTGTATAATATCCTGGTCCGAGATTAAAAATATTCTGAGTAATGGCACCTCCGGGATTCCAAACATACGAGTATGGAGTAGTTCCACCTGTAGCGTTACCTAATAAGAAACCATTGTTTATAGGACAACCTGGATTTCGGGCACTATCAATAAGTGCTTGTAGCGTGGAGTGCGCATCGATAAAAATAGTACCCACCGTTGTACAACCATTTGCTCCCATTACGGTAATTGTGTGCGTCCCATATGCTAAATTGGTGAATGTATTACTTGGCCCAAAAGGAGAATTATTTATAGAATAAGAATAAGGCGGAATGCCACCAAATACATTAACAACCGCACTACCCGTACTGGTATTTTGACAATTCGTTTTGGTTGTAAGAATAGAGTTAATGACAGGGTCTGGTTTGACAAGGCCTATTGTATCCAGAATGACCTTGTTCGGACACAGAAGTGTAAGCTCGGCTACAATAGTTCGTGCAAATGGGTCGCATACATTAACAGAATCAACAGAGGCACCAATGAGTATATTATTTTCATACCAGTTCAAACTATAAGCAGGTGGTCCTGAAGGGCTTATTTTCCATCCTTCATTGCTAGCAGTCCAAATGGTGGCGTTTCTATTATTGACCACGTGAAAATTAGTACTACCAATATTTTGAATCCCCAATGTTGAGTAGTTCAACCAATTATTTACATCAGCGTTGCAAGTGGATTTGTTCGTTATATGAATGTCTATTTCGTTAGTCGTCTCATTGAGTACACATTGAAAAGTCGCTGGTGTGCCAGTACATGTACTTCCACTTCCGAAGAAAGGAATATTTCTATATTCTACTATAAACTTTCTAAAGGGTGCCGTCCCAATCGTTTGATAATGTATGCTTCCACCCACGGACGTATTTCCATCACTAAACGGACAGAAAATAGCATTATCGGGATAGGTTGCATTGTAAAAGGGTAGACCTTGTTTTGTGTCAAAAGAGCAGTTTCCTAAGCTATATGCAGGGTTAAACGTAATGTGTCCATTAGCACTTACATATACATTGGAGTATTGATTTTCATAGAAGCAAAACGGAAAACCAATGGGAATAGCACCAGAGAATTTATCATCATTTAAGTTAATAGTAGTTGGGTTTGAAAGGGTGTTAGGACTATAATTTATAGTACTGGACTGATAGGTGTTAGTTTGTAATGGCTTTACAAAATCGGCCACCACCATTTTACAAGGTTGATTACAAGGAACGGTGTCAATCGGACTACCTATTATATTCATTAACTGTGCACATACTATCTGAGGAGCAGATAAACTTAATAAGACGAGTATGCGTATCAGTTTCATTAAATTAAAAAGGGTTTTTTCGTTGAAAAATCAAGCTCTTCACTAAAATAGGAATTTCTCGGGATATAACTACATTAGAAAGCTCAAAATAAGAATTTAAACTAAAGTATTAGGTTTATAACTAAATATTTAGTTATATTTGAATTTCATGCAAAAACTTACTACCGCCGAAGAAGAAATCATGCTCATATTATGGGAACTAAAGGAGGCTTTTGTAAAGGAGATTATAGAAAAAATGCCTGAACCTAAACCACATTATAATACCGTATCTACCATGGTAAGGATATTACAAGATAAGGGGTTTATTGATTATAAGGCATTTGGTAAATCACATCAATACTTCGCAAGAATCTCTAGAGAAGACTATAGAAAGCAGAATGTAAAACCACTCATGAAGAATTACTTTAATAATTCTGCCAAGCAACTTGTATCGTTTTTTGTAAAAGAGGAAAAGGTAAGTGTTGAAGAATTGGAAGAATTAATTAAAAAACTAAAAGAGGAGTAGCATGTTATATTATGTTCTAAAAACAATTTTAATTCAATTCATTGGGTTGGGCATATATTACGCCTTTCTACGAAATGAGCAACTATTCCAATATACCCGTTTGTTTTTATGCTTTGTTTTAGGTGCTTCCTTCATTATACCTGCAATACCTTATTCTTTTTTCGAGCTGTTTGGTTTTGGAGAAACTATTGGGGAGATTTCAGGAACCACTCTACTTTCTGAAATTTATATTGATGTTTCAACTGTTGGTATGCAACGCTCTTATAATGTTGTACTCCTTATTTATTCCCTAGTAACCTTAGTCTATCTCCTGCGAATGATAAAAGCTTATTCCAAGCTTTATTTCTTAAAAAGGAAAAGCCAGTTTCAAGAACCCAATGTTTATTTGAGTGATGAGATTGACTTACCATTTTCTTTTTTGAACTGGATCTTTATTCCAAATTCTTTTAAGACTAATGATGAGATGCCATTCATTATGGCTCATGAAAATGCTCATATTGATATGCGTCACAGTTGGGATAAAATCTTTGTTAACCTGCTGTCTAGTATTTGTTGGTTTAATCCTTTAATGAAAATTTTTCATCGCCAGCTTGAACTCATTCATGAGTATCAGGTGGATTGTATGGTTGTTACAAATTTTTCGAAAGATGAATATTTGAATACATTATTACAAACCACAGTTTATACAAAATCTAATCCAATATGTTTAGCCCATTCATTTTTTACATCATCCATTAAAAACAGAATAATTATGTTACACAAAAAAACAAAGCATCCAATCTTGAGAATGTCATTTTCAGCTATAGCTATTATGACTGCATTATTTGGAACCTTAAGTATGAATCCCAGTGCATCAACTGCGCAGGTTGTAAATCAAGAAGAAATACACGCACCAGTTCCACCACCACCTCCTCCTCCACCTCCAGGACAGGATATTGTGAAATCAGCAAGCTTCCCAGGAGGGCAGCAGGCTTTAGTGGCCTATTTGAAAAAGAATATAAAATACCCGAAACATGCAAAAAGTTCAGGTACAAGTGCAAAGCTGTATGTTGAATTCATAGTGATGCCAGATGGTTCTATTAAAGAAACAGAAGTTGTCAACCTTGCAATAACCGATAAGAAAAGAAGAACAAAGGAAAGAACTATGGTGAGATCTTCTCCACCATCACCTCCAAAGGTTCCAGACTGGATAACAAACGAAGCAATACGTGTAATTAGCACAATGCCCAAATGGAACCCTGCGATAAGAGCAGATGGAACTGCAACGAAATCAAAATATACTTTACCGATATTCTTCGAAATGTAAAGCAACTTTTGAAATGAAATAAAAAGGCCAGTGCACGCACTGGCCTTTTTGTTGGTTCTGGAAATTAAACTCGCTCAAAAGGAATGTTTAGATACTACTAAAGTGTAATGAATCGATCTGGTATAAACTTTGATGCATATAAAACAAATTAGAGTTATTATTTTTAGGCAATACAAATAATTTATGAAAGGAATCATATTTACAGAATTTTTAGAATTGGTTGAAGAAAAGTTTGGACTCGGTATGGTCGATAGCATTATATCTGAGAATGATTTAGAAAGTGGTGGTGTCTATACAGCTGTAGGAACATATGACCATAGTGAAATTGTTAGCTTAGTAAGTAGCTTAAGTTCAAAGGTTAATATTCCGATTGAAGACTTACTCATCGTTTATGGGGAGTACCTTTTCGGAACCTTTGTTAAATCTTATAAATCATTTATTGATGCTGCGCCAGATGCATTTACATTTTTGAAAAGTGTAGAAAGTTATATTCATGTGGAAGTACAGAAATTGTATGCCGATGCCGAATTGCCAAGTTTTGATACAAGTGATGATGGAAAAAATGTTATGGAAATGGTGTATACCTCAAAAAGGAAACTTTCGGCGGTAGCAGAGGGACTTATTAAGGGGTGCTTAATACATTATGGTGAAGAAGGAGTTGTTCGTAGAGAACGAATAAATGAAGATGGATCTAAAGTGAGAATTACAATTGTAAAAAAGTAAGTGGACGAAATTGAAATATATAAGAGGGCGCTTGAGCGCGAGAAGAAAGCAAGGCGGTTAGCAGAAAAAATTATTGAAGACAAGTCTTCAGAGCTGTATGCATCAAATCAGGAATTAAAACGCATCAATAAATTTATTGAGGAAGAAGTAAAATCGCGTACTGCTGAAATTCAAGATTTATTTGACCACATGTATGATGGGTATGCTACGATTAGTACCACCGGTGATATTTTAAAAACAAATATTGCTGCACGTGTCATTTTGGGTTATGACCCTAGTGAAGAAATAGACAATCTTAGTTTAAAAGATATTGTGCATGAAGACGATAAGGTTAAATTAAGAGAATATATTGATAAGCTTCATACAGAAGGATACTATTCCAATTATGTAGGTCGTATTTACGATAAGAGTGGAGTCGTTAAATGGTTGGAAGTAAATTCTAATGCCATTTATGATGATCAAGGAAAGATCGTGGGCTCGAGAGATATTTTGCGTGACGTAACGGACAAGGTAGTCGCCGAGACCAATTTGCGAGAAACCGAAGAGCGATTAAAAGCGGTATTTAATAATAACTCAATTGGTGTAAGTATTTATAATAAAAGAGGTGGTTTTGTCAGTTTGAATCAAACATTTGCTCAGCAGTTGGGTTATCCAGAAGAGTACTATAAGGGTAAGAGTGCCGCTCGTTTTATGCACAAAGAAGATGTACAAAAATATAAATCGACCATGCTCGATATTTATAATAGGACCATTGAAAAGATTAGTGTTGAAAGTAGATATATTAGAAAAGATGGGTCCATATTTTGGGCAAATTCCAATATCTCTGGGGTATATCATGATGAGAAACTTATTTACTTTATTGTGATGGCCGAGGATATCACTGAGAAAAAAATAGCACAACAACAATTAATTATTCAAGAGGAAAAATATCGAAATATTATTGCCAATATGAATTTAGGTTTACTAGAAGTAGATCTCAACGATGTTGTTCAATATGCAAATCAAGGGTTTGTCAATATGAGCCAATATCAATTAGAGGAATTGGTTGGTCAAAAGGCAAGCGATCTGTTCGTGGCAACTGACGATCATTCGGTACTTAAAAAGAAGTCGGCCCAAAGAGCCGAAGGTATATCGGACGCCTATGAACTAAGAGTTAAAAGAAAGAATGGAGAATATCGCTGGTGGCTTATCAGCGGGGCTCCTCGGTATAATGACCTTGGATCGTTAGTAGGATCTATAGGAATACATCTAGATATTACTGATCAAAAAGATATGCAAGACAAACTTCAAGCATCTTTAAGATCTCTAGAATATGCAAACAATGAGTTACAGGATTTTGCCCATGTGGTTTCTCACGATCTTAAGTCTCCACTTCGTTCAATTAGTGGGTTAATACAAATATTGCAAGAGGATTATAATGATAAATTAGAAGAAGAAGGCGTACAAATCATAGAGGATGTGATCGCACGTACGGAGCACATGGATGAGCTCATTGGTGGCATTCTTTCTTATTCAAGTATTCAGGATGCCGAGGATAAAAAGACATCTTTTAACTCAAAAGAGGTGATCGATAAGCTATTCAATTATATTGAACTTCCAGATCATTTCTCCATCTCATTTCAAGGAGATTTTCCAGTGCTTACTATGAATCCAATTCACTTCCAACAACTCATGCAGAACTTACTAACCAATGCGATTAAATATAATGACAAAGAGCGGGGTCAGGTTAAAATTGCGATCACCTCAAATAAAAATTATCATGTATTCTCAGTTCAGGATAACGGTTTAGGAATTAACGATAGAAACCGAGATAAGATATTTAATATGTTCCAAAAATTTGATACAAAAGGAAAGTCTTCCTCAGGTATTGGATTGGCAATAGTAAAAAAAATTGTAGAACTCTATCGGGGTAAAGTATCTTTAAAGTCAAAAGTAGGAGAAGGGTCGACCTTTTATTTTTACCTACCTAAATAAATGTTTATGGAACCGTATAAGAGTATTTTATTAGTAGATGATGATCATGTAGAGCAATTAAAAGTAGCTCGTGCTTTTTCAAAATTGGGTATTACTAATCCATTAGTTTATAAACAAGATGGTCTTAAGGCTAAAGAATATCTTGAACAAACAGAAGATCTTCCAGGGGTGATACTATTGGATCTGAATATGCCCAACATGAATGGTCATGAATTCTTAGCATTTATTAAATCTGATGAGCGTCTTAAAGTAATACCCGTAGTTATTCTCACAACTTCGAACAATGAACGAGATCGTTTGGAGAGTTTCAAATACTCGGTTGCTGGTTATATGGTAAAACCTATAAGACTCGAAGAGTATGAAGAAGTAATTGATACGATTAAACACTATTGGGCAACATCAAAAATTGGACATTAATGCGTATAATTTATTTTGAAGACGATGAAATTGATCTACGCCTCTTTCAAAGGGCTTGTAGGAATATTGAGTCTTTGGAAATAAAACACTATCCATCCTATTTGGAGTTATCTGATCCCTATATAAACTCGTATGACGGTATCGTGCTCGACCAATTTTTAAGTGATTGTTCCATAGAACAATTCGTAAAGAGAGATATTACGATTCCAACAGCCGTTTTAAGTGCGAGCAATGAACTTAATAGAATGAATCCTGAAGATTTCATAGGCGTTTGGCAAAAGCCAATAAAAGAAGAAGGTGTTCGAGAAATTATGCAGAATATGTCTGATCTAGCACCGGACATAATTTCAATGACTTACATAGAAGATTTGACCTTAGGAAATGAAACTGACCGTATGGAGTTGCTTACAAGCATCTTCAGCACTATAAAATTGCATATTGAGAAGATAGAGTCATTTGAGCGTATGGCCGTTGATGAGGTTGTACATCACTTGCATAACTTAAAATCTAAAGTAGGTATATTCTATCTAGAAAATTTACATAAAACTATCGATAACCTTGAAGGGCGTTTAAGAGATGGAGAAGCGATCGAGATGATTCAAGTTCACTTGAATAGTGTAATAAGCAGGACGAAAAAAGTATTAACACAAATCAACAATAAAATTAATTAGCATGGAGGTTCTTATAGTCGATGATGATGAGATTCAGAGAAAAATATTGCATAAACTTTGCGAGAACAGTGGTTTTTTTAGCTCAATAATCGAATTATGCAGCGCGCTAGATTTGATTAAGTATTTAAAGGATAAGAGGGCAGATGTAATCCTTTTAGATATTCATATGCCTAACTTTTCAGGAATTGATTTTATTAAATCCATTCAAGATAGGCCGCATGTAATTTTTATCACAGGAGATAAAGATTTTGCTTTAGAGGCTTTTGAATATGACGCAGTAGATTATTTGTTAAAGCCGGTTGAGTTTGCACGTTTCATTAAAGCGATAACGAAAGCAAAAGAACGCATAGATCAAGAAAGCAATACATCAGAAAACGAGAAAGATTATATTTTTATCAAGGTAGATAGCCGTTTAGTAAAACTAGACTATGATGATATTTTCTACATAGAGGCCAAAGGAGACTATATCTCATGTGTCACAGAGAAGAAAAAATATATTGTACATAGCACCCTAAAAAAAATATTGGAAGAGCTTCCTTCCAATTTATTTATTCAATCGCATAGATCCTATATCGTGAATGCAAGTAAGATAAAGGATATAGAAGATAACTCAATTGTTATTCATGACCTCGTCGTGCCAATAGGGAGAAGCATAAAAAAAGACTTCTTGAGTAAGTTAGGTTTAAAATAAAAAGCGGAAGAAGATTCGGCAGGTAATTATTTATTTAATGGAACCGATAAATGGAAGAGTTGCTTTATTCGTTTCTTTTTTAAACACGTTCAAAAATAATAGCCGCACCTTGTCCTACACCAACGCACATAGTAGCAAGACCATATTGAGCCTTCTGTTTAACCATTTCATGTAGTAAAGTTGTACTAATACGTGCTCCACTTCCACCTAAAGGATGACCAATTGCTATAGAACCTCCGTTAATATTCACCTTATGTTCATCTAGGCCAAGATCACGGATACAAGCTATGCTTTGAGAAGCAAAGGCTTCATTTAGTTCAATTACGTCAAGATCGGCTACGGTTAAGTTTGCACGTTCCAACGCTTTTTTTGTAGCTGGTACAGGTCCTACACCCATAATCGCTGGTTCAACACCCGCAATGGCCATAGCTTTAATTTTAGCAATAGGTTTTAACTTATATCTTTCCACGGCATCTTCATTTGCTATTAATAACATAGCCGCACCATCGTTAATTCCACTAGCATTACCTGCGGTTACTGTACCATCTTTTTTGAAGGCTGGTTTTAAAGAAGCTAGTTTTTCTAGAGAAGAAAGTCTAGGGTGTTCGTCCTTATCAAATACAATATCATCCCCTTTGCGTTGTGGTATGGTTACTGGAATAAGCTCTTCTTTGAATTTATTTGCCTCATGAGCAGCAACATATTTTTCCTGTGTCTTATGTGCAAAGGCATCTTGCTCATCTCTAGTAATGCCCCATCGTTCTGCTACATTCTCAGCAGTTTCACCCATGCCATAGGGATAGTGCATATCCGCTAATTTCTTATTGACGAAACGCCATCCGATCGTGGTGTCATAAATTTCGGCATTCCGACTAAAGGCACTTGTTGCTTTAGCTAATACCATCGGCGCACGACTCATACTTTCAACGCCACCAGCCAAATACATTTCGCCATCTCCACACATAATTGCTCTACTTGCATCCATGACTGCTTGCAAGCCAGAGGCGCATAAACGATTGACCGTATTTCCTCCCACACTATCTGGAAGCCCGGCGAGAAGAGCTGCCATTCGAGCTACATTCCGATTATCTTCACCAGCTTGATTTGCCGCACCAGCGATCACATCTTCAATTTTAGCTGGGTCTATACTCGGATTTCGATCTAAAATTCCTTTAATAACATGAGCAAGTAAGTCATCAGGACGAATAGAACTTAATGTTCCACCATATTTACCAACAGGAGTTCTTACCGCATCAACTATGTAGGCTGTTTTCATAAGAGTGCAAAGATAATGAAGAAATACACGTGAAGTTAGGCCTACATGATTTCTATGTTTTATTTAAGATTTAGAGCTAGTACCTTTCTGGTTATTCTCATTCGTTAAACATCGATTTGAGAAAACACTCGCTTTTCGGATGTGTGAATTCGAGAGAGGTTTATTAAATAACTTATTAAAATACGATATCACCCTCAATGAATGGACTTGGCGTTCTTTGTTGTACAAAGTTCTGACAGCAACTTTTACTTATATAGAAGCAAGGGTTTTGCCGAGGTTGGCCCTTTTGATGATTTATGGCGTTCTTGGAGTATTTATGATTTTTACTTAATTAGATCGATATTAAGAAAAAAGGCTGTCTATACAGACAGCCTTTTCAATTTTTATGCGAAGAAATTTTAGTTTCGGATTGTCATTTCATCCAATAGTGGACGACCACCTAATACCTTATCTAGGACCCACATAATATAACGAGCGTCAACGATAATTGTGCGCTTAAAACGTTTGTCAAAAGCAATATCACCACTCATGGCTTCCCAGTTTCCATCAAAAGCAGATCCAATATATTCACCATTACCATTGATTACTGGACTTCCAGAGTTACCGCCTGTAATATCATTATTCGTAATAAAACAAGTTACTAACTCACCCTTTTTATTGGCATAGTCCCCGTAATCCTTATTGCGGATAAGATCAACTACTTTAGTTTGTAAATCGAATTCTTTATCACCTGGCTTATATTTTTCTAATAAACCTTTAGCTGTCGTATAATGCGAAAAGCTAACTCCATCTTTAGGTTTATAAGCTTTTACGTTTCCATATGTTAAGCGCATGGTGCTATTCGCATCTGGATACATAAGTTTACCCTGGTTTTTTTCTAACAAGCCGCCAAGATATGCTCGGTCTAGTTCAAATCGCTCATATCGATAGTCCGTAATGATATCGGCATAATTTTGTTTCCAATTATCATTTACGTTCATAGCATAAACGATCGCTGGATCTTGTAAAAGGCGATCGATATTCTCAAGTGTAGCAAGACGATTAAATGTTTCATCATTTAAAAGGGCCGTACGGCTATACAAGCTTTTGGCATAATCCTTAAATGTTCGCTCTGTTCCACCTGTGCCAAACCGTTGGAAGACTTCCGAAGCAAAAATGCTAGGGTGTTGAGCCCGTGGCACATCTTCATAAAACATTTGATTCATTGCGGCAAAGAGATTTTGGTCGAGCTCAACATCCATTGATTTGATCATAGATGTTCTTGTTTTTTTCAAAGCAGCTATTGCCTTCTTTATTTTGTCCGAATTAGCTTGATCCTCATCTAATAACTTCTTAATACGAGCAGCGCGAAGGGCTAATTGTGTAAGTTTAGGTGCTCCAAAGGCTTCATAGAAATACAAGTAGTGTTTTACATACGGTTTGTAATCGGCATAGGCAGCAGCATAGTCGGGGAAAAGATTTTTAAGGTAACGAGCTTCTTTTCTCGACCAACGTTGGAAGGATGCTTCTTCATCCATTTTTTGGTCATAGATTTTTAATCGCTTCAATTGTTCCGTTTGACCTATGAAGTATTTCCAATAGTTAGCTACCGACGCATAAGTCGAAGCATATTGTAAATCAACAGCTGGCTTGCGATCCATAACATCGCGCATAATTGCTAGTCTTTTATCTCTAATTTTAACGATTGTTGGATTAAACTCGTTAATGGACAAATCAATCCCCTGAGAAGTGAGGTAACGTGATGTACGACCTGGGTAGCCCATAATCATGGCAAAATCTCCATCTTCAACACCTTTTAATGATACTGGCAAGTGGTGTTTTGGATGATAGGGTCTGTTATTCTTGGAGTATTTAGCTGGTCTATTATTGTTGTTAGAATATACACGAAACATGCTAAAATCACAGGTATGACGAGGCCACATCCAGTTATCGGTATCACCACCAAATTTTCCAAGACTTTCAGGTGGAGCAGCTACAAGACGAACATCAGTGTAAACTTCATAAATGAGCATGTAGTACTTATTTCCTGAATAAAAACTCTTAACGTCTACACGATAAGCTCCGTTATTATCATTTTCTTTTTGGAGCTCTTTAGTGACTTCACGTAATCTTGTGCTAACGTCTTTACCATAAGCATCTCTAATTTTTCTACGAACACGTTTTGTTACATCCTCCATACGCACCAGAAACTTTACGCTTAGACCTGGACAAGGAAGTTCTGCCTCTTTTGTATTGGCAACAAACCCATTCATCAAATAATTGTTTTCCACGGTACTCAAAGAAGAAATATTACCATATCCGCAATGGTGATTTGTCATAAGCAGTCCATCAGCCGAGACCATCTCAGCAGTACAACCTCCACCAAAGTGGACAATTGCATCCTTTAGAGAGCTTTTGTTAACACTATAAATGTCTTGTGCAGTGCCTTTCCAGCCAAGTTTTTGCATTTGTTGGAAATTCTGCCCAATCAGCATTGGAATCCACATGCCTTCATCCGCACGCGCCGGAGCAAAAAATAAAACGCCCAAAAGGACAATCAGTAATCGTTTCATAATAATTTTTTAGGTCTGACAAATATAAAGGACGAGGCTCGATAATCGTTTTATCCAATGAATAAACTTCGGCATTGGTATAATTGATAAAAAAATTGAGAAGTATTAACCTTTATCGTAACACTTCATAATTTCGGTAGCTAAAATCTAATCCAAAATACTTCTTTAGAGACCGCTTAATTCGGTCTTTGAATGTTTCCTTATGTCGATCAGGTGAATACTTAAAGTCCCAATTTAATCGTTTAACTCGATCTAACATAATGACTGGATGGGTATCCTCAAACGGTTCAAGTTTATGTGCATTCTTTTCGTAAACATATTCTTCGTGGTCTCCTGCACGTTGAGCGGCCTCTTCATCGTTATGCCATAACTTTTGAAATGTTTTTTGTTTCTCCTGCATAGCTCTAGGATCTTTTACCCAACCATAATGATATATAAAAGCATTTATTAACTTGACCTTGAGTTTTTGATCATCGTCTTTTCTAAACCCTTGAGCATCTCGGTAGGAATAAATACTTCGTTTGTTACGAACCACACGAATTTCATATGGATACCAACTCATAGAATCTCCTATGTAATCATACGAGCCATAAAAATGCTTGTAATGAAACAAGAGCCCATCTACTTCTTTATGATCAAAGTATTTCTGCATGGCAGCGCGAACAACAGGTATATATTTCTCATGAAGGACTTCATCGCCTTGTATATAAAATGCCCAATCGGTATCACTGGAGATGGCTTTAAATGCTTTATCCGTTTCCTGTGCCAACACATGTCCACCTTCTCGAAGGGAATCATCCCATATGGTCTCTATAACCCTAATTTTATCGCTTGGTATAGATTGAATAAGTGCTAAGGTCGCATCTTCCGAATTCCCAACGGCAACAACCACTTCATCACACAAGGGTAGGATAGAGCTGATGGCCTCCACAATAGGATAATCGTATAAAACAGCGTTGCGTACAAATGTAAAACCAGAGACTTTCATTCGAATCTCAAAGGTATTGTTTCTAACTCGTTTTCTTATTCTTTTCTGATAGACGACGGATGGCAGCGCAATGCGAAAAAAATACAATAGGTACAACAATAACAGGAAGCCAGATATAAGGGAACTTTAAAATAGCGCGGTTGGGCTGCTGCAGACCAAATTGCTGAATTGGTATTTCAAGAGAAAGCAAAGCATGTATTACAATGTTAACCAATAAAGCAAGACTAATAACATTCCAAGCGAGTAGTCCCTTAGGACCAATTCTGTTTTTTATGAAGGTCAAATAGTAAATAAATGGTGCGGTGATGCCAGCGAGGATATCCAAATTTCTTCCTTCAAAAGTCATGATTTCGGGAATTTCACCTTGGACGAATAGCAAGAATAGAACAAACTCTACTGGTATACGAATGGTATGCAATAGGGTAAGTACCTTAAGGTCGAGTGACTGAACAAATTTTTTTCCAGAACCTGAAAAAAGGATATAGAACATAAGGATAAACGATGGAGCAACCACCAGCGGTATTTTTAGAGGATTTATGGGTTCTGTATTATAGAAACCGAAATAGGCCAATATACCTTGTATGAAAAGATAGACAAATATTACGTAGAGCGTTTTACTATTTTTTCTAGAGGCTCGGTAGAAAATAAAAATAGTAGTTATTGTTATTAGAATAAAGGCTAATGCGGTTGAACTAGTTAAATACATAAGTTTATTTTGGTTGTATATGCAACATGTAGGTATAAAATTATGAACTCAGCTTATTGAGTACGAGTTGTAGGGCCTCTTCGCCACGATATGTTATTTTGTCTCGAGCTTCGTCCATGGCCTGTTCCCATTTAGGAATAACTCGTTCAATCAATTTTTTTCCTTTAACAGTAACATGAATCATTTTGTTCTTCTTCTTTACAATATATTTTTCTTGAACTAAGCGGTTTAAATTCCTAGAAACAGTTGATTTTTCTAGGAAAAGAATGTCTCCAATTTCGTTTTGTGGAATGTATGATCTTTTACTGATTAGAAACATCATACTTAATTGACTTAAGGTAATACCTACTTCGGAAAGATGTTTACGAAATAGTTGATTCATAAGCCGATTAATTTTCATTGTCTTGGAGACGATGCAATTTTTCGGATTACATTGTTCTAAAAGTGGAAATTTAGATTCACTCATGAGTCAAACATACGATACATTTGTTGTATATACAACCTGCATCTAAAAAAAGAACTATTCAGTAATGATCTAAATAGTTCGTAATTAATTTTTAATTAACCCAAGGCAGGGATGCGCAAGACTTGACCAGGGTAGATTTCATCTGCATCTTTGATCATAGGTTGATTAGCCTCAACGATCGTTGGGTATTTTGTTCCGTCATTATAAAACTTCTCAGAAATTGCCCAAAGTGTATCACCTTTTACAACAGTATGTAATTGACTATCTCCTAATACAGCTTCAGAAGCAATTGTCATTTGATTATCTACTTCTTCAACACCTGCAATGTTACCTGCGATGAGGCTTGCTTTTTCCCAATCTGCTTTTGTTGCAGCATTTCCAGTCAGGGTTACTTTGCCACCTGATTGAAATTGAAGATCAAAATGTTCGACGTTTAGTCCGTAAGACTGAACAAAGTTTGTCAAGGCGGATTGTTGATTTGTTGTCACCTGCTCTTCGCTAACGTTTGGATTTTCCGCTACCTCTTCTTCTTTAGATTTGAAGATTTTTTTACCAGCTTCCTTAATAAATGAAAATAGTCCCATAGTGTATTTATATAATATTTAATGAGCTACAATAATAGAAATAAATAACTTGCTATCTGTTAAGGAGCTGTTTCGGTACACTACAAGGCCATTTTTTCTTTGAATTTGCTAGCCTGACGTCGAGACACTTCAATTTCTTCACCGCAAGTTAATATAACTTTAAGTCCTCCGTTAAAGTGCGGGTGAATGCTGGCAATACTATTCATGTTTATAATTTGTTTTCTATTCGCTCGAAAAAATTGAGAGTCGTCAAGTCGCTCTTCTAATGCATTTAATGATTTTAAGATCAGTGGTCTGTATTTATCAAAAACAACTTTGCTATAATTTCCTGCATTTTCAAAGAAGCGTACATCGCCAACTTTTACAAACCAGCAACGTTCTCCATCTTTTACGAATACTTTATCCTGAGCACTTAATTTTTTATCATTTGATTTTTCTTCACCCTTATCGTTCTGAATAATATGTTCTAGTTTTTCAATTGCTTCTTTCAGCCGATCTTCTTCAATGGGTTTTAGCAGGTAATCCAGCGCATTTACTTCAAAAGCCTTAATCGCATATTCGTCATGAGCTGTAGAGAAAATTACTTTAGGGGTATGATCCAACACTTCAAGAAGGTCAAACCCTGTTTTATTCGCTGGCATATTGATATCCAGAAAAATAAGATCAGGTTTGAGCGTGTCAATTTTTGTAATGCCTTCCGATACATTGGCGGCTTCATCAATAACTTCAATCTGCGGAAAAGCTTCGAGCATATCTCGTAATTCTTTACGCGCTAATCGTTCATCTTCTACTATAATCGTTCTAATTTTCATATGGTTTTATATTATTGGGGATACAAATTTCTACAATCACTTTCTGATCATCAGTCTCCTTCATGGTAATATCAGGTGCTTCGGGGTATAAGTAATTTAATCTTTTTTGCGAGGAGCTCATTCCAAATCCAGTTCCTCTAAGTTTGTTTTCTTCATTAATACGTCCCTCATTCTTTATCGAAATACGAATGAGGTCATCGTCAATTTCACTACTTATCCATATGGTACCGCCTTGCTCTAGTAAACTGATACCATGCTTTACGGCGTTCTCAACCATATTTTGAATAAGCATAGGGGGAATGAGCAATGGTCGAGTTTTTGCTGCGATTTGAAACTCATACTGAAGGCGTTCTTCAAATCGGATTTTTTCCAGATGCAAATAATTTTCAACTAAATTAAGTTCTTCATCAAGTGTAATACTATTGTCTTTTGTGCTAATGGATGTTCTTAGAATTTTAGAAAGTTTTGTAATGGCTTCACGAGAGGCACTCGGATCTTCATTAACAAGTGCTCTAATACTATTAAGTGAATTAAAAATGAAATGAGGTTGCAAGTTCGAGCGCATACTTTTTAACTCAAGTTCTTGCATATCATTTTGTAATTGTAACTGGGAGATAATACGAGAACGATTATTTTCTATATACGACCAAGTAAAGTAAATAAGTGACCATCCCAGTAGAATAAGGTAGGCGGACATGAACGGTCGGGCAATTTGCCTAAGAGAAGAGATATTTTCTATATTGGAAAAAAAGATATTGTTCAGAATATATTGCCAAATGCAAAGTCCGAATGCCATAACAATATTAAACAGTAATACACGCGTGATAAGTGGAGTAGTGTGCATCTCGAACCATTTTTTCTGTATTAGATATTTTCTATAGAAATGTGTAATGGCAATACCACCTGTTATTAAGAGGATATTTATAATAATTGTTGTAACGTGGGAATCATTGGGTTGAAAGAAAGAAATGTAAATATTGAGTAGAGCGAATAAGCTCCAGCCAACTATTTGAATAAGCCAATATTTTTTATCCGATTTCACTTTTTCCAAAAATACATGAATTCAGGGCTACGGTTCATAAAAAAGGTACAAACGGTGTTTTTTATAGATAAGCGATAAATCTTCTATTATAGAGGTTTAACGTGCTTTTAAGTATGCAAACGCCTATATTTGCCCCTTTAATTTTACATATGCTTAGAAAAGCTATTTTTACGATTTTATGTTTTGTGAGTTTGGGAGCAAGTGCTCAAACAGTTACAGATGCAGCTTATAGCAAGCCATCTAGAGATTATTTCTTATTTCAGTTAGGTTATGATGGATGGGCTGGAGCACCAGACAGTGTGAATATTGGTGGCCTTAGCAGAAGTATGAATGCCTACTTGTGTTATGATTTTCCTATTAAGACCTCTAATTTCAGTTTTGCAGCTGGTCTTGGAATTGCGAGTAGCAACATCTTTTTCAAGGATCAGAAAGTGGTTATTGATGATACCACGACACAAATACAATTCTTAAACGACAATGGAGAGTTCAAGCGATTTAAATTAAGTTTGAATTACCTCGAAGCTCCTTTAGAACTGCGCTATTTTTCGAACAAGTTAAATCGAAACAAGGGCTTTAAAATGGCTATAGGAATGAAAGTTGGAGCGTTGATAAATGCTCATACCAAAAGTGTGCGAGACTTTAATAGTAAACCAATACGTAATAAGATAAGTACACGCCGTTTTATAGAAACCTATAGAGTTGGCGGTTCCGTAAGAGTTGGCTATGGTAATTTTTCTGTTTATGGACAATATGGTTTAAATCGTTTATTCAGAGTTGGTAATGGACCGCAGGAAGTGATTCCATTTTCAATTGGGATCTGTATTAGTGGTTTATAATTGAACAAGATTTTAATAGCAAAGAGGATAGACGACGATCTATCCTCTTTTTTTGTATCCGTTGAGCTCCCTTACTTCTGTGCTCTTGTTTTTTTGAGTCTAAGAACAGATAACACAACGCTCAAGTTCAGTAATAAAAATAGAATCATCCCAGTCGTGTTCTCTCCAAATAGGTTTACACTTCCTTTTCGATACCGTCTCTTTTCCAGTTTACGTTCCCAATCGCGAACATAGTTGTTATAATTATAACTATCCCACCCGGCATAGAACTCTAAGTTTTCGAGTTCACCTTCTCGACGATCAATAACTTTTCGGACATAGTCTTGGCCTTGGCTACAGCTGACATCACCTTTATAAGGATGTCTCAGAACATAACGAGCTTGAAAGTTTGTTTTATTAGGTGTCGTTTGGAACATAAGATCTTGAGGAAAGCTTCTACGATTGTATCGAACGTGTAAACGGGTAAAGTGAACATTTTCATTTCGGCTACCCTCTACCCACCAGGCACCAGCGCGACGCATATCACTAAAATTAGGTGCTGGACTAACACAGGGGTCGCATTTGACAAAATTTCGGGGGCTTATGTCCCATGCATATTCTAAATAAACAGCCTTCCCCCGATTACGTTTCCATCTCTTCTCAAATACATCGGCGTAAAAATTACCAAAATCATCTTTGATAAACGTAGGCATTTCCATTCCTGTAGGCATTTTAATCGTTCGATAATTTGTGCATTCTACTCTTCCCTTTTTCGTAAGCGTATAAATAATCAAATCTTGATTTCCTCTTCCATTGGCCATTCCAAGTCTTATGGGCAACATAAACTTTGGAGAATTCATAGTTATTTGTAAAGGTCGCAAGTCAGTATATCCTCTATTTTCGAATTTTGATAGATTTACTTTAGCCACAAAAAATTTCATATCACTTTTGATGTATGGGTCCAAAACTTCCTCAGCATTTCGGGGTATTTTGTAACCATTTTGGGTTAACCATTTTTTCAGTCCATTGCTTTGTGTAGCGCTCAGAATTAAAATATCGTATTCACCTACATTATATTTTGCCTGAATCGTAACACCATAGTCGTCTTTCTCAGCCTCTCTTTGTACCATGTCAGAATTAGCGACCCCGCTCATAGTAATCGCATTAGGAGCCATTCTTTTATATTTTGAGTACTGATTACAAGGTGCTGGATCATGGTACTCGACCAGTCTAGGAGAAGAGTATGCATCAAGTTTATCGAAAATGTTACGGTCTACTACTTTGATGTCTTGTTCTTTAAGTACCATTGGGACTGGAACAACCATGGCAAAGTTTTTTACCTTGCCTTGAAAGTCATTACTCATCGTTATAACCGTTTTGTTTCGATGGCGTGCAATGATTACTTGAGACGCTTTATTGAAAATTTTGGCATCAGCTTTTGCAACGTAAAAGCCGCAAAAGGAAAATGCGTCAGCCGCAAAAAATAAAGTAAGCAGCAGCAGTAAACTAGATTTTTTTAATGTCTTCATATTATTTGTTTTTAAGTAAGATGTGTTGCACTGTATTTTTCCATAAGAATTTTTTGGAAGGAAAAAAATGGGTAATGAAGGGTGTGCTAAACGCAAAGAAGAACAAAGCCCAAAAAGGTGCTGAAGGAATATAATAGAACTCTTTAATGATAAAGGCAAGTAGTGCAATACCGATAGCCCAAAGTTTTCGCACGGTACGATGAGCGGGGGTTGAAATAGGATCAGTAATCATAAAAAAAGTGAAAAGCAAAAAGCCGCCATTCGTAAAGCTTTGCACAAGATGGTCTAGGGGCCATTGGAGGTAAAGTATCTGGTAAGTAAACTCCAACATAAAAAAGCTTAGAAAAAAAGCTAAAGACAAATCAATTCGGTTCACCTTATACGTGATAATAAACCCTAAACATCCGATGAGAAAAATAAGAATCGCAATACTTCCCCATTGTCCAGGTGATATCCATACACCATCTGTTAACAGAATAACTGTTATAATTCCAAAATTTGCAGGGTTGATAAAATGTTTTCCTCTAAAACGAAAAATGAATTTACCTGCTATAGCTACGAATGCAACAAGAATATACAAGTAGATGCTGTTGGCCTGTACTAATATACTGAGACCGAGTGATGTGATAAGTGCACTTTTAAGAGAGTTAATACTTAGTCTATGAATAAGTATGGCGATGTATTGGAATACTAAACAGGAACTAATTAATATGATGTATTTAGTAAAGTCAGCAACCCAGTCCAGTGAAAAAATACCTAAAAGTAAAAAACAAGATAGGAAGAGAATTTGATAGTCTCGAGCATCAACTTTAAATCCTAGTAACTGGGGTAATACAAAAGTGCGCATACATTGAAGATGCGCACCTTACTCAAAATCCATAAACGAACTTTATGAATACTTTTAATGGCTGGCGATAAATGCCAGCTGAAATAATTTATCGTTCTCAAGCCCAGCGTGCTTTCGAGCTTCCTGTTCATTAATATTGAGCGTAAGTAAACCTTTGTAATAGCGATACATTTTCGCTATCCGCAGTAATTCACTTTTAAGCATTTTGTTATTTTCTAATTTGCCCATCTCAAAATCTCTAATATTCTTTTTAAGATTCTTTGCTTGCTGCAAGAAAGATAAAGGCTGTATCTCATCTACTACATACGTCGCTTGATCTCGCTCTGTCAATAAACTAATTTTAAGTTTTACAGTTGTAAAAACGACCGTTTTATCGCTTACGTCTATAACATATAGGTTTTTGTCATTTGTATTTAATTTATCACTTATCTCTAATTGAAGATCTTCTCCAATTTTTCCAGTAAAACGAAGCATATCATTGAACTGTTTGAAAGAAAGCAGTAAGTCCATTGGTCGAATTACATTTTCGATGCGTACATGTGCCTTTAGACTTACTAAATCGCTATCATCAAATATGATTTGATCAATTTGAAACGCTTGTATCTCTTCTTTCTTCGGTATAAATGTTTGTGTCATAATGCTCATTTTTTTATCTAGAACAAAGATTTCTTATTTGGTACGTAAAGTGTTTACGTACTGAATAATTTTCTTTACATTCGCTTTTTCATGGGCCTTAGACAGATTGTCTAATAATATGACGATGAACGGATCACAAACGTTAAGCCCTTTGAAGGAATTTGACACTGCACTGACATAGTATACGAGTAACTACATGAAGAATAAGAACGCATACGCCCGATATCGGCTAATAGATCAAAGATTGACGAATAAATCCCTAAAAGCTCCAAGTTTAGAGGACTTAGTTGAATATGTAAGTGAGCGGCTTGATTTGAGCATTTCAGTATCCAGTATCCAGAAAGATATCTATGCAATGCGTTATGACAGCAACCTAGGTTTTGATGCCCCAATAGAATTTGATCGTTATGAAAGAGGTTATGTTTATAAAGATGCCGACTATTCTATTAACAAAATGCCAGTTTCTGCAGATGATTTGAAGGGATTGGAATTTGCTATTACGATTTTAGAACAATTCAAAGATATTCCTGCCATTAAGGTGTTTGAAGACGCTATTACAAAGATCGCGAGCAGCGTAAAACAAAATATTGACAATGAACAGGTCGGGCAGGATGTGTTCATACTAGATCGCCCGAATAGCTATAAGGGAATTGAATTTATGCCGTTGATTGTGGAGGCCATTCGTGAACGGCGTGAGCTCGTTTTGAAATATAGGCCCTTTGGGAAAGGTGAAAAAAAACACACGGTGCACCCTTATTTTATTCGAGAGTATAATGCCAGACTTTATTTAATCGCTAAAGATATTCATCCAACTAAAGCAGCCAAAACACTTACCTTTTCTTTTGATAGAATGCTTGATGTTATTAAGATGAATGCCACTTTTGACGAGAAAAGTATTAATAATAGAGCGTATTTTGATGCTACAATCGGAATTTCAAAAACCGATGATAAACCGCAAAAGATTGTATTGCAATTTGACCCTAATCAAAGCAACTATTTATTATCCCAACCTTTGCATCATTCGCAAGAAGTACTGAAAAATACCGATGATGAATTTACCATATCCGTTGAGGTTGTTATTAACTATGAATTGTCTGAAAAACTAAAAAGTTATGGCTCACAACTTAAAGTGATCGAACCAGCCAGTCTTGTAAAGGAAATGAAAGAAGAGGCTCTTGCTTTAGTGAAACTTTATAAATAATCTAATCCTAAAAATTTCCATTCGAAGGATAATCGCTTATTTTTATGTCTTCAGAAAAAAACGATCAAATGAACGCATCTTTTAAGAGCAATTTGAAGAACTCATTTATTGCCGCGGCCATATTTTTGGGGCTAGCTTTAGTTTATGGTTATCCAGCCCTGCAAGGGAATGTCCTTAATCAACATGATACTGCTCAGGTAAAAGCAATGAGCTGGGAGCCCCGCGAGCAGTATGATAAGACAGGAGAATTAGTATTCTGGTCTAATGCAATGTTTGGTGGGATTCCGACTTATACAACATTTGTAGGAGATATTACACAGGTAATGTATTCCATTCAAGGTTTTTTACAAAACTCATTGCCTAAGCCAGTGAATTTCCTTTTCTTTGGGATGTTGGGGTTCTTCATTCTACTTCGGAGCTTCAAAGTCAATAATTGGTGGGCCATTTTTGGTTCTATAGTATATTGTTTTGGCACCTATAATTTACAAATAACAGCAACCGGACATGATACAAAAATGTTGAGCATTGCATTTATGCCTATCGCCATAGCTGGGATGATAAAACTATATCGAGGAAAATATATGGCTGGAGCATTATTGGCTTTGCTAGGATTGAGTTTTACGATCCAGAATGGAATGTACCAGATGCTTTATTATCTTTTAATTATTTTATTTGTACTGGGTATTGGGTTCTTTATTAAAGCCATTTTAGAGAAGAACTTTAAAAATTTTGGTAAGGCAACCATTATCATGATCATATGTGGGGTGTTGGCTGTTCTACCTAATTTATTAGGTGTTGCGTTAACGAAGGAGTACGGTCAGTATACCATGCGTGGAGGGCTTAGCGAATTAAGTTTGAATAAAAAGGGTCAGGATGAAAAGAAGAATGGTGGGTTGGACAAAGACTATGCATTTAGCTGGAGCCAAGGAGTTGGTGAAACATTAACCTTATTTGTACCGAATTTATATGGAGGTTCTGGACAACTATATTGGGGTGCCCAGCCTTTTGTAGCGGGGCCTATTTACTTTGGCATACTCACTATGTTATTCATGGTTTTAGGCTTGTTGGTCATACGAAATAGGCTGAAGTGGGTATTTTTTTCAATAGGAATGATCGGTGCGTTTTTAGCAATGGGGAAAAACTTTGCTGCACTAAATTATTTTTTGTTCGATCATTTACCCATGTACAATAGTTTCCGTACTCCAAGTATGGCTATGACCATGGCATCTTTTGCTTTTGTTTTTTTGGCTGCATGGGGTGTTCAGGTCTTTATATCTGATAAGATAACAAAAGATGAAAGATGGAAAACCTTAAAACTATCCTTAATCATAGTAGGTGGAATTACCCTTTTACTTGGTTTAGGTAGTGGGTTATTTATGGATTTTAAAGGTGCTGGCGACGAAACGATGAAAGCCCGTATGGCACAACAATACCAACAGCAAGGTGCCACACAAACTCAGATCCAACAGGCAATAAACAATGCCTTTAGCGGAATTACCGAGGAGCGAGCTGAGGCCGCACGTAATGACGGTTTTCGTTCTCTTCTTTTCCTGATTGTAGGTGGATTACTCCTTTTCCTTTTTGTAAAAGAAAAAATTGATAAGAGAAAATTGATCTTGTTCTTAGGATTAGTATTTGCGGCAGATGTTGTCTTTATAGGATGGCGTTATCTAAATGATGAGAGCTATGTAGAAGAGGCAGATTATGAGCAACAATTCGCTCCACGTGCTGTGGACTTGCAGATTAAGCAGGATCCAGATCCTTATTATCGAGTACTGGACTTATCGGTCAATACCTATAATGATGCTACACAAGCAGTTCATCACAAATGTATTGGAGGTTATCACCCAGCCAAGTTGGAGAACTATCAAGACTTAATTGATATGCAAATGACACCAGGAAAAATGCTAAATGCAGAGGTGTTAAACATGCTCAATACAAAGTATATCATAGCTCAGAATCAGCAACTATATCCAAACCCTAGTGCTTGTGGTAACGGATGGTTTGTAAATAATATTAAGAAGGTAAAAACGGCCGACGAGGCTATGTTAGCTTTAAATGCTAGTCAATTGGGGGATACAGCAAGAGTCCCCAATGCATTTGACCCAAAACAAACAGCTGTTATTCGGGAAAAGGACCTCAGTTCGGATGATGCACTCAGCTTTACAAAAGATAGCAGTGGTCAAATTAAACTAACTGAGTATAATTTGAATTCTTTGAACTTTGAGTCTAGCAATAAACATGATGGCTTTGCAGTATTTAGCGATATTTATTATCCGTTAGGGTGGAAAGCCTATGTAGATGATAAGGAAACAAAAATTATAAATACAAATTATGCATTACGCGGATTGTATATTCCTGCCGGTAATCACAAAATAAAATTTGAGTTTGCACCTGAAACATATCATAAACTAAAATGGTTACCTGGTGTATCCTCACTAGTCATCTTACTTCTCATTTTAGGTTTAGGTGGTCTTTTACTTAAGCAAGAGCTAAAACCGAAAGCGGTATAAAATGAAAGAGAAAATTAAAACGGGCCTGTACAAATTATTAGGTCAAAAGAAATTCATTCAACTTTTGTACTCAGGTTATAAGTTCGCTTATAATCTAGGTTTTTTAAAGAGTGACCCTATTTATAAATATCATTACTTCTCGAAAGCGTTAATTCATGAGGGCAATACCGTATTGGATATAGGCGCGAATCTAGGGTACTATACTTATCTTTTTCAAAAATGGGTAGGTGCAACGGGTAATGTTATTTCGGTAGAACCTGTGCCTCAGTTTATGAGTATGCTCAAGAAGAATCATGATCATCATAATAATGTTACTTTATTGAACTATGCTCTGGGAACTGAAGAAAAAGATGTAGAACTAGTCGTGCAAGGAGAACAACAATATTTAAGAACGGGCTTGGCTCACATTAAAGAAAGTGAAGAAGATGATCGAGCACATTTTAAGTTCAGTGCGAAAATGAAACGGGCAAGTGAATTGTTTAAAGATGTTGCAAGGATTGATTTCTTGAAAATTGATATCGAAGGTTATGAAACTGTGGTACTGCCTGAAATGAAATCTATCCTAGAAAAACATAAACCTATTATCCAAGCAGAAACATATGGCGAGCAACGAGTAAGAATTGATGCGTTACTTCACGCTTTGGGTTATGAACCCTTTGAGCTAGAGAATGGAAAATTAATCCCTTCAAGAGACACCCTAGATACGACCTACGGCGATGTTATTTACTTTACGAACGAGCATAAAGCTAAATATCTCGTTTAATTATCTCTATGCTCAAAGGTTTCATTACCTCTGTCCTCAATGCGCTTAACAATAAGGTATACGAGTGCTGCAATTACACCTAAGAAAATAAACACTTCTATCATAATGATTCCAATACCTATACCTACCATCTTATGCTAATTTTACCGCTGTACCATAAGCTAGGATTTCTGAACACCCTTGCATAACCATTGAAGTGGTTAATCGCACGTTTATAACAGCATCCGCCCCATGAGCTTTTGCATCTTGCATCATACGTTGCAATGCTTGCTCACGACTATCTGCCTGTAGTTTGGTATATTCACTAATTTCACCACCCACAATATTCTTAAGCCCAGCAAAAAGATCACGTCCAATATTTCGCGCGCGTACCGTACTTCCACGAGCTACACCGAGTATCTCTGCTACAGTTTTATTTGGGATGTTTTCAGTTGTTGTAATAATCATGTTCATTTGTTTTAAGTAAAGGTAAATATTCAAAAAGGAATAGAAACGGCAAAAATTATGAATGGTATTAGAATTGGGATGAGTGGAGATGGTTAGTATATTACTCCTCTTACATTTTAATACTCAAAGTGAAACCCTTTTTTCCACCCCAGTTCATGTGCCTTCTTTAAATCCTGATTACCTAATTTTTCTTTTTTCACATATTCTCTCAGCACATTGCCTCTTACAAAATAGGCGTACCCATCTTTGGGAAAGTCGAGAATGGCTTGATTACATAATTTTAATACTTGAGGAACCTTTTTCTGAATAAATAGAATACGGATTGGATTTTGTCTATATAATAGATTATTGGATTCAAGTGCAACAGCATGTTCAAAATCTTTTTTAGCCTTATCATATTTTCCTAAAAGTTGGTATAGCCAACCTCTATTATTATAGAATGCCGCTCGCTTGGGTGCAATTGCAATGGCCTGATCTAATAAGCTAATAGCAATTGAGTCATTGGTTTTATCATTGATAGCGCCCTTACTCAATATAACCATCGCTTTTAGATTTAGAAAATCGGGGTGCTTCTTATACTTCTTCAAGGTTTTATTTACTAAATGAAGCGCTTCTTCATATTGGTCCGTTTTTTTTAAGTGTACAATATCATTATATCGACTACCAACTTTTCCAGAAAGGTTTACATTCTGTGCCAATAGTTCATTGGAATAAACAACAAATAATAGTAAAACAAATAACCGCATAGAACAATATGTTTTGGACTAACCTACTCTGCAATTTAATGACTAGGATAATATGATTTGCTAAAATTTAGTTGTTAGCGTATTCAATTATTAAAAGGTGCTGATACTCAAGGCAGACTTAACCTAACTCCTTGATAACTAATCAGCCCTTATTTATTTGACATTTGCGTTACAATACTTCTACAATTTAAAAGTAGATTTATCATCAAATAATTCTACCCCAATTATGAAAAAGATATTACTCGTTCTCTTACTTACTGGAAATGCATTCTTACTTTTTTCTCAAAGAACTTATAGCTATATAGATGCTATTGACAAGGTACATTATGCAAACTCTGGAAGTGTATATAATGTTGCTTGGTGTCCCATCTGGGAAGACTCTACAATTCTTAACCGGCAATCATCTGGTTATTCGGCAAATATTTTTACTTCTGTAGCGGCAGCAATTAATCCCGATGCATCACTTTTTAATCATCAGACCTATGTCGGTGAAATGAAGGTTACGACAACGGATACCTTTTATATTGATTCGATCTATCTAAATGGTGCTTACCTAACACCAAATGGTACGGGAGCAGTAAGCGGTGATCGGTTGGAAATTTCAGTCGTATTGGAAAGTGATACGAATGTTTATACCCGATCTATAGGATCAGGAGGGAGTTCACCAAGTCCTTATTTGACAAATGCAATACCACCGACCATGGATACTATGATTCGCGGAGTAGTGCCATATGCGGACTCGATAAGTCGGGTTGCGGGTTTCCCAAATAGAGTTAGGTATACTTGGACTTATAACTTTACCAATAATGATACCAGTGCGCCAACGGCAAACTCAAGTTATAACGTAAAACGTTTTGGTTTTGCTCCTCCTAACCCTATACAAGCACTTCCAGGCGATATTGCAATTGTAAGCTTTACTTTCTTTAGCGGAGCTAGTTGGAATAATACAGATTCTATTAGTTATTATCCTGGTACAGGTTCTCAGAATCACTTTCGTGCACAATTTCATGAGGAAATACCTAACAGTAGAATGCTCTATAGAAACCATACTGAGAATAGCGGAGGGGATTTTTGCAATTCCAGTATAATGTTTTCGAGAAGATTTAACTTATATGAACCGACTATACAAGTTGAGGAGTTTAATATTCCAGCTTTTGCCTTTGAACATTTGGATGTTGAATGGGTTATATCATGTCCCAATTGTAGTAATGTTGTAGGAATTGACCAGGTGAATAAGCCATTTGAAGGATTACGGGTGTATCCAAACCCTACTGCCGATTACGTGCTTTTGAATTTTTCTGAACCCTTTCAGAGTGAGGTCCAATGTACTGTATATACTATATCAGGGGAGAAGTTAATGAACACTACATTCGCGAAGAACTTATCAATACATAAATTAGACTTCCATGACCTTCCAACTGGAGTTTATGTTTGCGAGTTAAAAGGAGGGGGTAGGCAGCAGTCTATCCGTTTAGTAAAACATTAGATAAAAAAACCTCCAAAGAAAGGAGGTTTTAGTTTTATTTACTCAAATACATTGAGCGGTCTTTATAAAGTTTTCTAAAGTAAGGATCTGTTAGGTCTTTAATAAACCGAATAGCTTCACCTGTACTTTTCATTTCGGGGCCGAGTTCTTTATTCACATTCGGGAACTTGTTAAACGAGAACACAGGCTCTTTAATTGCATAGCCCGTCATATTCTTTTCGAATGTGAAGTCCTTAAGCTTGGCTTCACCCATCATAACCTTTGTAGCCACGTTTAAGTATGGAATACCGTAGGCCTTAGCAATAAATGGGGTTGTACGTGAAGCGCGCGGGTTGGCTTCGATTACGTAAACGTTTCCGTCTTTAATGGCAAACTGTATATTGATTAACCCTTTAATATTTAAGGCTTTTGCTATTTTTTCAGCATAATGCTCCATAGTGGTAACTACGAGTGGCGTCAAATTAAAGGCAGGTAAGACAGCATTTGAGTCTCCTGAATGAATCCCAGCTGGTTCTATATGCTCCATAACACCCATGATATGAATTTGATCTCCATCATAAATGGCGTCCACCTCAGCTTCTTGACAGCGATCTAAGAAATGATCAATTAGAATTACATTATTCGGAATGTGTTTCAATAAGCTTACCACAGCTTTTTCAAGTTCTTCATCATTAATCACGATACGCATGCGCTGGCCTCCCAAAACATAAGACGGGCGAACCAATACTGGATATCCTACTTGATTAGCAACTGCTATAGCCTCGTCTACATCAAGGGCGGTACCATATTCAGGATATGGGATATCAAGTTCTTTTAATAAATCAGAAAAACGACCGCGATCTTCGGCAAGATCTAAATTTTCATAGGATGTACCAATGATTTTAACCCCGCGATCTGTCAAACGTTCGGCCAGCTTTAAGGCCGTTTGACCGCCAAGTTGGACGATAACACCTTCTGGTTGTTCGTGTTCAATAATTTCCCATAGATGTTCCCAGAATACGGGTTCAAAATATAGTTTATCGGCCATATCAAAATCTGTGCTCACCGTTTCTGGGTTACAGTTGATCATAATGGCCTCATAACCACATTCTTTAATAGCCTGTAAACCATGCACGCAACAGTAGTCAAACTCAATCCCCTGACCAATTCTGTTTGGACCAGAGCCCAGAACAATAATTTTCTTTTTATCCGTGACTTTACTTTCATTACTGTTCTCAAAATTTGAATTGCCATCAGGCGATTTTTCAAACGAAGAATAGAAGTAAGGAGTTGTAGACTTAAACTCAGCGGCGCAAGTATCTACCATTTTATAAACACGACGAATACCCAATTCTTTTCTACGGGCATATAACTCATCCTCTTTTTTAGGTTGGTTCATAATGCGTACCATCTGTTCGTCACTAAAGCCACTTTCTTTTGCCGTCCAGATGAGTTCCTCTGGAATCGTTGCTACTTTGTATTCTGCTATTTCCTTTTCTATTTTACAAAGCTGTTTGATTTGGTTTAAGAACCAAGGGTCAATACCGTGGCTTGCTTTAGAGATAGATGAAACACTCAAACCGGCCATAAGTGCATCCTTTATTCTGAAAATCCGATCCCATTTTGGTTTTTGTAAGTAATCCAAAAGTTCATCGCTCTTCATAAGGCTTTTACCGTAATAACCTAAACCGACAGCATTATTCTCTAAGCTCTGACAAGCCTTCTGCATAGCCTCGTTAAACGATCGACCAATGGCCATAACTTCACCTACTGCTTTCATTTGTAGACCTAAGGTGTCATTAGAACCTTTGAATTTATCAAAATTCCAACGCGGTATTTTTACAATTACGTAATCCAATGTTGGCTCAAAGAAGGCTGATGTTGTTTTTGTAATTTGGTTTTTGAGCTCGTCAAGATTATAACCCAAAGCAAGCTTGGCTGCTACCTTTGCTATTGGATAACCTGTTGCTTTACTGGCTAGAGCAGAAGAACGTGATACCCGCGGGTTGATCTCAATTACGATTAGTTCTTCCGTTTCAGGATTCATAGCAAACTGAATGTTACAACCACCAGCAAAGTTTCCGAGCTTGCGCATCATCTCTATAGAAATATTGCGCATATTTTGAAAGGCGGTATCGCTAAGTGTCATAGCAGGTGCTACCGTAATACTATCTCCCGTATGAACTCCCATAGGATCTAGGTTTTCTACAGTACAAATAATACAAACATTATTCGCACTATCCCGAAGGATTTCTAGTTCAAATTCTTTCCAGCCTAAAACCGCTTGTTCTACTAAGACTTCTGAAATCGGTGAGGCATTTAAACCATTTTTAAGGGCATCATCCAGTTTATCTTTACTGTGCACAAAGCCACCACCAGTACCTCCTAATGTATAACTTGGACGGATCACTAAGGGGAATCCAATTTCTTGGGCAAACTCCTTTCCTTCTAAGAATGAGTTGGCTGTTTTAGCCTTCGCTACATTAAAGCCTAACTCTATCATCCATTGACGAAACTGTTCTCGGTCCTCAGCTTTATCGATTGCATCGATATCTACACCAATTAGTCTGATATTATGTTTCTCCCAAATACCTAACTCATTTACCTCTTTGGCAAGATTAAGTGCTGTTTGGCCACCCATGGTTGCCAATACAGCATCTATATCATCGTTCTCTTCCAGAATTTGCTGGATACTCTCTACTTCCAGGGGTAACAAGTAAACTTTGTCCGCCATCATTGGGTCAGTCATAATGGTCGCTGGATTTGAGTTGATCAGGGTCACTTTGACGCCTTCTTCTCTCAGCGAACGTGAGGCCTGAGTGCCTGAATAGTCAAATTCACAAGCTTGACCAATAACAATAGGTCCAGAGCCGATAATCAATACGTGTTTAATGGAGTTGTCTTTAGGCATTTTTTTTTTATCCCAAAGACTAGTAATAAGCTCGGGAGGTTAAAAAATGTCTTCGCTTTACGCGAAATCGTTGGCAAATGTACGGGGAGATACTTCTTTTTACAAGTTATTTGTAGGAAGTAATCCACAATGAGAAGCTGGTTCTAAGATGGAGCAGCAAAATTCAGATTTTACTCGAGTGCAAAACTTTTTCGAAGGAGTCTTCATTTCTTTTAATTATCAAATGGCGGTACCCTCCAGTGACTTAGCTTGTACGCAATGAGTACGTATTGCCTTTTCCATAAGCCCCTTCTAATATTGTTAACTTTTGAAATTATGTAATGTACTCCAATGTTGCATCGGGTATTAGTATGAAGTATATTTTAATTCTTCTTACTGTGTTATTACTCTATCCAGACGTTAGTAAGGCAGTAGAAAATACACCACCGGGTCCTAAGCCTTTACGTTCCTACGCACAGGTGAAATCCAAAATAGATAGCCTTAAGAGAACTTGTCGCATCAAAACTCTAAAACAATCGGGAGAACTATTAAGTGCTTATATTGATGAACAAATTGTACCACATTGGATTGGAACAGAGTGGGACTATAATGGCGTAACGCAAACACCTGGAAAAGGTAAAATAGCCTGTGGTTATTTTGTAACTACGGTTTTACGTGATGCTGGGGTGCGTATTCAAAGAGTAAAAATGGCGCAATGCGCATCTGAAACGATGATTAACACATTAACAAAAAACAAAGTCAACTACTCTAGCTTAACCTTTACAGCTTTTATTGAAAAAGTAAAGGCTAAAGGCAAGGGACTTGCTATCATTGGCTTAGATAATCATACGGGTTTTTTATATAATGACGGTATAGAACTTTGGTTCATTCATTCGTCTTATGTTGGTACCGGCGCGGTAGCTAAGGAAAAAGCTGCTGAAAATGGAATTCTATATGCCTCTAAATACAAAGTAGTCGGTTTTATAAGTCAAGATGTGCGTTTTATAAGGCAGTGGTTGCAGCATTAATTTTTTGACATAGATCATTTTTTATGGGTTTGGTACAGTTGAGCTTTGCTTAAAAGAATGCTTATGACTACTTTATCCTCTGCTTATCGAGTCTCTTTCTCACAGAATAAATTATGGCAAGTGCTCTTTGGCCTGTTTCTGGTAAGTTGGTTCTATTTTTTTTCCACTACACGGGATACTACAAATTGGTGGATTGAAAATATTCTTGTGATCCTTTTCATCCCTTGGTTTTATTACTTACACAAGCGTTTTTTATTTTCTGACCTTAGTGTTATCTGTATTTTTTTATTTCTACTTATACATAGCTATGGCGCTCAAATGTCTTATACCTATAACCAAGCAGGAGCATGGTTACAAGAGGTCTATCAACTTTCACGGAATCCTTATGATCGTTTTGTGCATTTTAATTTCGGTTTCTTAATGGCTTATCCATGTTTAGATTATTTGGTAAACCGCTTCAAAGCTCCATTTCAGTATGCTTATGGAATCATGATACTCTTCATACTCTCCCTTGCAACGATTTTTGAGCTTATTGAATGGATGGTTGCGGCCTTAACAGACTCTGAAACAGGGGAGACCTATGTAGCTACACAGGGCGATGTATGGGATGCCCATAAAGACATTGCCTTAGCTTTGTTGGCCTGTATACTAATCGCAGGAATACACTACCTACTAAAAAGAAAAAGAGCTGCCTAATACCGACAGCTCTTAAACAAAACAAGTAAATACTATAATCTAATGCCTATAGCAAATGGCTGACGGTCCAAACCATTTCTATAGATAGATTGGAGGGCATATGTACCATAAAGTTTAATAATACCTGTTACACCTATTTCAGCGCTCAATTGAGCCATCCAATCACTAAGACCGTAATCTAAACTCTCCTTTTGACCATGAAATTTACTCCAAGATTTTAGCTTATAGGATCCAATTACACCTGCACCAAAGAAGAATCTATGACCCTTATTTTTATTTGTATTAAATCTCAGCATAAGTGGGATACTTATGTAGCTGATTCCAAATTTGTTTTTTGCTTTTCCTTTAAATTCTGAGAAATCAGTTATTTCCGTAAAAATGGGTTGATCATCTAAAAGTGAGGTGCCCACAGGGCGCACGTTTGTAGAGTATCGAAAGTTAAAAAACTGAAATCCAAGCCCCGTTTCTAACTGTACATTATGAGTAGAAATATCTTGTTTTAACCAAAGCGGCCAAAAATTAAAATTGATGGACCGGCCATTGTTTAGTTGTAAGTCGCTACTGCCTAGCGGTCTTAAAATTGTATCTACCGCAACTAGGTTTCGATTAGCCAATGGCCCGTTATAGTTCGTATTGTCAACAATATTATTGAACCCAAAGTCAAAGTGCATACCAATATGAAGTTTTCTATGTTTCCTCCTTTTTGTGTGATCGGTTATTCTTATTCCATTGGTTCCTATCGAAATACTCATGTTGTCGTATTTACTTTTCTTAACCTTGACCGTGGTATCGCCTTCACTGGTTACCACAACCCGAACGTTATTGTCATTATAAATGGTTGTATCTTTTTTTTGAGCTTGAGTTGAGAGGATGCTAACGATAATCGTAATGATGGTTAGGATTATTTGATAGAATGTTTGTTTCATAATATTAATTGTTTAGTGTAAATAATTTTCGTTTTCCTATGCTTACGGTGATTGGCCGCCGTTTTAATTCTTTAAATATTTCTATTTTGTTTTCAACCTTTGTTACAACGGTATTAATTTTTTCAAATAGTTGTGGGTGTGTTACTTCTTTAATAACAACAAGTCCACGATCTTCTTGTTCTGTAGCAGGTTGTTCATCTTTTCGCGTTTGATCATTAAGTTCCTCCTGTTTATCGTTTTGTACGACCACTTCCACTGTTTTAGATTCTGGTTCAGGCGTAAGCGTGTTTGGTTCTTGACTGATTTCCTTTTCCTGAACAAGCTCTTGTTTAGTTTCAACTTCAGGGTTTTTATTTTTTGTAAAGCCCTCAGTAATTTTTTTAGATTCTTTAATGCGTTTATTCACTGGTTTTACGCTTCGCTTTGTTACCAAAGGAGGTTGAGGAACTTTTGTTTTGGGAATACTCGGTTCTTTGCTAAGGGTAGTTTTTTCCATTTGCGCAATGGCTCCTTGTTCAGGTAAGGTGGTATCCTGTGTTTTTTTGATGACTTCTTTGCTTGCAATTACTGGTTCAACCTTTTCTTCTTTGGGTGCAAAAGGTAATAGGCTTAAGATAACTGCTACAGCTGCTGCAATCGGCCAAGATTTCTTTAAGAACGTTAAGTAGATTGATGTTTTACGAAGGTCATTTTTATGATCGTAAACGACAGAATTGTCTGCCGAAAAAACCACAGTTTTATAAGCCGTTAGTTCATTTTTTAATGCAGGGTGTTTTTCAAGGAAACGGTTTAATTGACCTATTTCAACATCATCCAGCTCTCCATCAACAAAAGCTACTAACCATTCTTCATAATTCTGCATATCTATATTCATAGTGCTTGCGTATTTTGGTTTGATTTTAATAGGTTTTTTATTTTTTTTCTAGCGCGGAATAAGTTGATTTTTACTTGCCCTTCGCTGACTTGAATGATTTCGGCAATTTCTGCATAAGAGTACCCCTCGTAATCTTTTAGTAGAATCATAGAGCGTTGTATACTCGGTAATTGTTCCAAGACTTTATGCATGAGTTCTTTGGTATCGTTTGTCCTTGGTGCATCCGATAGTGCATTCTCATGATAATTCTCGACGTAAAGCATACGACCGCTTTTTCTATAAACATCGATAATTTGATTATGTGCAACTTGAAACAGAAAACTTTTAACCTTTTCGGGAGAGACATCCTTCCTTTTTTTCCAAAGGGATTCAAAGCAGTTTTGTACGATGTCTCTTGCAGTTTCCACGTCTTTATTTAAATTTTTTATGATGAATCGATACAATCTATCAGAATAGTCTTGTACAGCTTGATTATAGCTTTTCGAGTTCATCAGGTATTAGTATATCGTAGAAGGAACTAGAAAGTTACACATCGTTGAAAAAAAAGTTGTTTTTCTATTTAGTTGTTTTTTATTTTCGAACTTTACATTGACAATGAAACGTCTACTAATGGTGCGTCATGCAAAGTCTGATTGGGGTGATTTATCTCTGAGGGACTTTGATAGGCCGCTTAACAAACGAGGGAAAGAAAATGCGCCAGACATGGGTAATCGGTTACGCAACCGACATTATTATATAGACCAAATTGTATCGAGTTCATCTAAAAGAACTAAACAGACATCTAAGCTTATTGCAGCCGCCATAGGATATAATAAGAAAGAGATCGTTTGGGTTGATGATTTGTACCATGCCGATAGTCGTAAGATTAAAGAGATTATTTACACGATTGATAAAAGTGTAGATAGCGCAATGGTAGTTTGTCACAATACTGGGATTACAGATTTTGTGAACTCCTTATGCGGTTACGTAACAGACAATTTACCTACCTGTGGTATGGTTGCCTTTGAGGTGCACTGCAAGAAATGGAAAGATTTTGATTTAGCTGAAAAGAAATTGGTTTTCTATGATTATCCTCGTTCACGAGAATAATAGGAGTGCTATATTTGAGTTCTATGCGATTTACTAAAATAATTTTCCTATTACTTATTGTGTCTGCATCGGCTAATGCTCAAACCAGTACACTTAAAAAGTTATCACGTTGGATGTCGGGCTCGTTTAGCAGTTATCAGCAACACATTAATGATAGCGATAATTACTACCATATCAAGTTAGATATTATTCCTGTTTGGACAGAACGTCGTGATGGTTTTTGGTTTTACGTAGAGCAGGCTGTAGCCGGATCTGAGAAAACACCTTACCGTCAGCGCTTGTATCATTTATGGGAAAACCAGTGGGGAGAATATGTAAGCACGATATACACGTTTGATAATCCTTTAATCTATGCACAAAACTGGAAGAAGTTCGACCAAGAAATGACTCCACAAGATTGTTATCGAAAAAATGGTTGTGATGTTGTTTTGAATTTTGATTACGATAAGTACTGCTTTGTTGGGGGTACCAAAGTTGGGACTTGTAGAAGCAAAAGAGGTGGTGCAGCTTATGCAACTGCGGAGGTCAAGGTATACAAGAACGAAATGTATAGTTGGGATCGAGGTTGGAATGATCAAGATGAATATGTTTGGGGTGCCGAAAAGGCAGGATACATTTTCTTGAAAGAATGGTAAATTAGTTTGTACTAACGTCACCCCGTTCGGTATGCTTCAATGCAAATTGATATTTCTTCCGAACATATTGAGCCTGTTCTTTAGCAAAAACCAATCCTTCCTTACCATCCAAAAATCCCTTTCTGACCACATAGTTTTTAAGAAAAGAGAAGGTAGGTGCAAAGGCTTTTTTCAACTTTAAATATATAGCGCTTTTATGGGCAAGTTTTTGAGCGCTTAATGCTGCGTACTTATTCAACCGTTTACGCATATCGTCCAGATCTCTATAGGAGTAATGAAGAATGCCTCCTTGAAGTGTGCCTAAAACAGGTTCAATTGCGTTTTTTTTACTAACTAGATCTTCGTGTACAGCATTTAAATTCCAGTGCATGTGATCCTTTTGATAGAGGCGTAACCTCTTCTCATTCTTTAATGCACCATAAAAAAGCTGTTTACCATTGAATATAAAAGAACGGCGTAACCAATACCCAGTTACACTGGTTTCTTGTACAGCTTCTAAAATATTTTTCTGAATGTTTTCATCCAATGCTTCGTCAGCATCTAAGCTTAAAATCCAATTATGCTGAGCTAATGCAGCGCCATGATTTTTTGTTGCTCCATATCCTCTCCACTCAATGGAATGAACTTGTGCGCCTAATCCTTCAGCGATTGAAACTGTTTGATCCGTACTTTGACTGTCTAGTACAAGAATTTCTGCGTTCAAACTCAAACAAGATCTTATACACCGTTCAATATTGTGTTCTTCGTTTTTGGTTATAATAACGACTGAAAGATTCACGAATGTAAATGTAGAAATGTTTACGACGAATTTGTACTTTTAGGTCTTAGACTTCAGTACGTTCTGAAAAGAAATTTTATCATATGAAAAAAGTATTCCTAATTATTTGTACCTGTTTTTTTATTCATTCACTTTCTGCTCAAGAAGTATGTACCCCTGAATTTCTTTGGGATTTAGGAAGAGTGAGTGGAAAGAGCATTAGCGAAGATGGTAGAACAGTATATTTTGCAGTAAACAAAAAAAATGTTCATACGGAAAAAAGTTCAACAACGTATTATGCAGTGCCAGTAAATGGTGGACGTGCACGTCAAATTGAGTCCTTACCCACAGGTGATGTTTGTAAAACAGTGGGTGATGTTCTTGATAAAAAGATATCTCCAGATGGTCAGAAAGCAATTATTGTAAGAAGTGTAGCTATAGATCAGGTAAATGGGAAAGATTTATATCCAGCTATGAAGAACTCCAAAGTCTATATTTATGATGATCTGAATTATCGGCATTGGGATACTTGGGAAGATGGGAAATATGATCACCTGTTTGTGGCAGATATTGTTGCAAATACTGCTGTTGCAGAAAAGGATCTCATGCCAAACAAACCTTATGATTGTCCAACAAAGCCCTTTGGTGGTAGTGAAGATTATTTATTTACACCGGATAGTAAACATATCATATATGTCACCAAAAAGAAGCAGGGCGTAGATTATGCGGAGAGTACGAATACAGATATCTATCTATATCATATCAATAATGGTAAAACTGAGAACTTGACCTGGGAAAACTTAGGTTATGATATGAATCCATCGTTTAGCAAGGATGGAAACCACATGGCTTACACTCAAATGCGGCGTGATGGTTATGAGGCCGATAAGAACGATATCATACTTATGGATTGGAATACGCGTCAAAAAACAAACTTGACTGCTTATTGGGATGAAAGTATCGCTAGCTTTTATTGGGGGAACGATAACGAGACTATTTTTTTTACAGCGGCACATCATGGTACGAAACAGTTATTTAAATTAAATATTAATCGGCCAAGAAGTATTGAGCAGCTAACTGATGGCCAATTTGATATAAGAGGAATTTTAGGTCAAGCAGGTAACCACTTAATCGTACATCGTGGTGATATGAATCATGCTACTGAACTGTATAAGGTGAACATACTGAGTGGTGATATGAGTCAGCTTTCGCATGTGAATGATGCAGCTTACCGATCTATTCAAATGCCTCAGGTTAAGCCTCGTTGGACCCAGTTGCAGGGTGGTCAGAAGTTATTTTCTTGGGTGATTTATCCGCCAAATTTTAACCCGAATAAGAAATATCCAACCTTACTTTATTGTCAAGGAGGGCCGCAAGGAGCGCTATCTCAGTTTTATTCTTATCGTTGGAACTTTCAGCTAATGGCCAGTCAAGGTTATATTGTTATTGCTCCAAACAGAACAGGCATGCCTGGGTGGGGAACTGCTCATAATGAACAGATAAGTGGTGATTGGGGAGGTCTTGCCATGGATCATTATTTGGCCGCCATTGATGATATTGCAGAAGAACGTTATGTAGACACAGATCGCTTAGGAGCGGTTGGGGCAAGTTATGGTGGCTATTCTGTATTTATGCTGGCCGGCATCCATGAAGGACGGTTTAAAACCTTTATCTCGCATTGTGGTTTATACGATCTCGCTAGTTGGTATGGTACTACTGAGGAATTGTTTTTTGCCAATTGGGATATCGGAGGCCCTTATTGGGAAGATAATAACCGGGTTGCACAAAAAAGCTATGAAAATTTTAGTCCTTCATCTTATACGGCAAACTGGGATACACCGATACTTATTTTTCAAGGAGGGAAGGATTACAGAGTGCCGATTGGTCAAGGTTTACAGGCATTCCAAGCCGCACAAATTAAAAGAATCAAAAGTCGCTTGGTATTCCTACCAGATGAGAACCATTGGGTACTCGCTCCTCAAAATGCGATGGTCTGGCAAAAGGAGTTCTTCCGTTGGTTAAAAGAAACTCTATAGTAGCTTTATAAGCTTAGTTTTGTCTCAGAGCTGAATGTGATCTTTTTCCCTCTGTAGTTAATTTTGATGTCTTCAAGGAAGATATGATCCCCACTATTTACTTCGAGGCTTTTTAGGTAGTGGGGAACAGTTAACTTACTACTCTTGTCTGAATATACATATGGCGCAGGGATGTTTCCGTCTGCTGGTATATGCACTACTACACAAGAAATAAATTTTGCCTCCACAGGTTTGTTATTCAAGAAATATTGAAGTTCAATATTTCCATTCCGTACATCTTCTACATTTGGAGTTTTATCCATCAAGTTTTTTACCTGTACTGAAAAACCAGTTTTTGTATTGGTTGTTTGCGCCAATCCTCTAAAAGGCAATGTTGAAAGAGCAAACAGAAAGATCATATAGGTGTATTTCATAATAATACAACAACGAAAAAATTCATAGAATAGTATTCACTAGGGGTTTTCTTTAGCAATCTGATTATGAAGACGGTTCACTTCTTTTAGGGCAGCACTGCCATACCACTGGTGTAATTCCATAATGAGTCTACCCGCTTTTATAGCAGGGTCTGTATTGGTTAAGGCCTCAGCCTCTTCAATAGTTTTAACATTAAAGATATAAATGCCTCTTAAGTCACCATCACCCATAAAAGGTCCTGCTAAAGATAGTTTCCCAGCTTCGGCAAGTTTATTAATATTATTTAAGTGGGCTATTTGAAGTTCAGCGGCCTCCGTGCTATCCTGATCACGATTCGGCCCTTTCTTAAGAAAGGCTAAAACATAAGGGCTCATACCGTAGTCATCGGCTCCAAGCTTAGTAGCCAACTCACTATCGTAAGCAGTCTTTTCAACTTTCGCCTCTGGTTCGCAAGACGATATATAGACAGCAATAAAAAGAAATAAAATAATCCTATTCATGCAACTAAGGTAAACCCCTTTTTTCAATCAATTTTAGGACATTACGATGAAAATAGGGCGCTCATAAAAATGTACATTTGCACCCAATGAAGAAGAATCTCATTTACTTGTTGATTTTGGGCGTACTGGGTGTGGCAGCCTATTTTATCTTAAACCGCGAGAAAAGACTTTTTCCAATTGAAGATGCCAATTTTAAAGTGGAAAATGTTGAGCAGGTGACAAAAATATTTTTGAGTGATCCAGGTGTTGGCAATATTCGATTATCGAAGAATGAAGATGGTTTATGGATCGTGAATGATAGTTTTATGGCCCGACAAGATTGGGTGGCCTTTTTGCTGGATGGTTTAAAAGATCAGAACGCCACTCAAATGGTGCCTAAGAGTATGCATAATACCACAATTAAGCAGTTAGCAGGTAGTAGTGTTAAAGTAGAAATATTTAAAGGAGATAAAAAAACAAATTCATTTTATGTAGGGAAAAATCCTGGAAAGGAAAACCTAGCAGTTATGCTGAATATAAGAGAAGACGGTACGAATGCTCCTCGTCCTTTCTTAGTTAAAAAGGGACATCGCAGTACGTTTTTAGGAGTGCGTTATGAGGCTAGTTTGGAGAATTGGCGAGATAAAAGAATTATGCATTTTCCAAATGGCCAACTTAAAACAATTGAGGTTGAGTATCCCAATAAACCAACAGCGAACTTTACCATGCAGGTAAAACCTAGTATCAGTATTTTACCCGATCAGCATCCTAAGGGTACTCAGCCGAATGAACTACGAATGCAGAAATATATTAGTTTTTATGACAACCTTTTCTGTATGGGGTTTGAAAATGATTATATCCTAAAAGACACTTTTATTAAAGCGTTTAAACCTTTTGCTAAGGTCAAGATTACTTCTACAAAGAATCAGGAGAAGCGAATAGCTGTTTACCATCGTCAGGTAAACAAGGGTACTCACTCCATTATCAAGGTTAATGGAAAGGAATATGATGGCGATTCTTACTTTGGACTAGTGGACGGCATGGATTTCTTACTACTCAGTAGTAAGACTGCTCAAAAAATGTTAAGAGAACATGATGAATTTTTTACGGAAGGTGAGCCCGTGAAATCAGAACAATGATTCGGTGTGCCTGGCGTACCTTTGTGGTTTGGTTGAGCATTAACATATGGATATAATTCATCTAAGTTATCTAATCTTTATTGTTGTACTGCTGGTAAGCATTGTATTTGATCTGGGTGTATTAAACAAGAATAGTGCAGTCGAAAAAGGCAAAATGGCCCTGAAAACAGCTGTAATGCAGTATTCGGTTTGGGCTATTATAGCTATGGGGTATTTTGTGTTTTTATATTTTCAGTATGACAAAGATGCTTCGCTGAATTATCTTATTGCCTACTTCACAGAGATGTCACTCTCCATAGATAATCTTTTCGTTTTTATTTTAGTCTTTAGCACCCTTAAAGTGAAAGAACAGAATATTAATAAGGCGCTTACGATTGGTATTTTGCTGGCCATCCTGTTTAGAATTGTTTTTATCTTTATTGGAATCGGGATCGTGGAACGATTTGAATGGGTGCTAGCCGTATTCGGTATCTTTTTACTCTATACGGGTGTAAAGATATTTTTTACCAAGGAAGAATCCGATGAATCGGAACGATTAGGTAAGATCGAACATTTTCTGAGCAAAAGATTACGTTTTACGAATATTGATACGGAAGGACATTATACAATAACACTTAATAACAAGAGGTATTTTACAAAGTTGAGTTTAGCCGTATTGTTAATCGGTGTCTCGGATATTATGTTCGCTGTTGATTCTATTCCGGCTGTACTGGCTATAACAACGGATAAACTCATTGTATACTCAAGTAATATTTTTGCTATACTCGGATTAAGGCCCTTGTACTTTATTTTGCAAAAGGCAAAGGACAAATTCGATTATGTTCAGGAAGGGGTATCTATTGTACTCATTTTTATTGGGATTAAAATTTTATTGCACTTCCTACTCCATATTGAGATTGCAACGTGGTTATCTTTTACGGTTATTGTAGGAATATTGGCCAGTTCTGTCCTATACTCATTTTATCACGATAAACAATCCGAACCTTAGGTATGCACTTTTCGGTTGAAGATATAATACAGATTACAAGGGGTACCTTAGTTCAAGGAGAGGATTTGTCTCAGAAAATTAATACGTTTTGTACGGATAGTAGAAAAGTGGCGATCGCGGAATGCTCAATATTTGTTGCATTACGAACAGAGGTCAGAGATGGTCATTCATTCATTCAAGAGGCATACGATAAAGGTATTCGGTGTTTTCTAGTTAGCACGACTTCTTTTTCTGATAAGACGTTATCTGATGCTAACATTATATTGGTTCAAGATCCTCTTCGTGCTATGCAATCTCTTGCCGCAGCGCATCGTCTTCGATTTACATTACCTATTTTAGGTATTACAGGTAGTAACGGAAAGACTATTATTAAGGAATGGCTGGCAATACTTTTTTCTAAGCGTGAACAGGTTATTAAAAACCCAAAATCGTACAATTCACAAATAGGAGTAGCTTTGTCTGTAAGTACCATTAAAGAACAACACACTATGGGGTTGTTCGAAGCGGGAATATCTCAGCCCGAAGAGATGGAACATTTACAGAATATGATGCAGCCTACCATCGGGCTTTTTACAACGATAGGTGCCGCACATGATATAAACTTCTCTACCACTCAAGAAAAAATTCATGAGAAGCTCAAGTTGTTTACTACATGCAAAAAATTATATTATTGTAAAGATCATGATTTGGTTCATCATGAAATTAACAATACGCTTCTTGAAATAAATCCAACTCTTGAATTACGAACTTGGGGTAAGGATTCAACAGCAGATCTACGGATATTAGAGATAACCAAGGAGCTCAATAGCACGAGGATAGAAGCACAGCATAAAGGCAATGTACTTGTTCTGGAAATTCCCTATAAAGATTTAGCCTATGTCGAAAATGCAATACATTGCTGGTTTGTTTTATTAGACCTAGGCTACGATCATAATGAAATTGCAGCTTGGTTTCTTGAACTTCCTCCAGTCCAAATGCGACTTGAGTTATTGAAAGGTGTTCATGATTGCACCTTAATTAATGATACCTATAGTTCTGATTTAGCATCACTTCGAATTGCCTTAGATTTTCTTTATGAGCAAGGTCAACATAATCGATATAGTCTTATCATCTCAGATATATTACAACATAGCGAGGGTGCAAAAGTATATGAGACCGTTGTAGAATTACTGTGTCGGAGGCCTTTGCACAAATTGATTCTTATTGGCACAGAAATAGGAAAACATGTTGGACTATTTGAGAAAGCCGCTGCTGAAGTCGTCCAGTTTGATCATGTTCAAGATTTTTTGGATACGTACGCGATGGAGCGCTTCCATAATGAGGCCATTCTTGTAAAAGGAGCTCGACGCTTTATGTTGGAGCGTTTGGTAAATCGTTTAGAAGAAAATATCCATCAAACCATGCTTAGTATTAATCTTTCGGCTCTGATTAATAACGTAAACACTTTTAAGAAGTACCTAAATCCGAATACAAAGATTATGGGTATGGTTAAGGCTTTTTCTTATGGTAGCGGTTCCTATGAAATAGCGCATACACTAGCTCATCATGGTGTAGATTACCTTGCCGTTGCTTATGTTGATGAAGGAATCTTGTTAAGAAAGAAAGGAATTCAACTTCCTATACTAATTCTCAACCCAGCTGTATCTAGTCTTGATGCTATGTTACATTATCGGTTGGAGCCGGAGATATATTCGCTCGAATTGTTGAAACAATTTGGTTTACGATTACAGGAATCTGATCGGGTATTGAGTGTTCATATCAAACTAGATACTGGGATGCATCGTCTTGGGATAGAAGAAAATGATCTTACAGATTTTTTAGATCACTTAACAGCTATGAAATGTTTTGATGTAAAAAGTGTATTTTCTCATCTAGTGGCAAGTGATGATCTAGCTTTTTCTGAGTTTACCAAGAAGCAAAAAGCAAGTTTCGAGGATATGAGCACAAAAGTAGAGCAAGCTCTAGGAAAGAAACTATTGAAACATATAGCGAATAGTGCGGGGGCTCTTCACAACGAAGATCTGCAACTTGATATGGTGCGTTTGGGAATTGGTCTTTATGGAATAGGAGATCACACCGAGAAGAATGAACTTCAAGAAGTTAGTACCTTGAAAACCCATATAGCTCAAATCAAGAATGTGTCTAGGCATGATACAGTAGGCTATAGTAGAGCAGGAAAATTACAACGAGACTCTGTTATTGCTACCTTAAATATTGGATACGCTGATGGGTATTCAAGAAGTTTTAGTTTAGGAAAAGGTAAGGTATGGCTTTATGGTAAGTTAGCTCCTGTTGTTGGTAATGTATGTATGGATATGATTATGGTAGATGTTACCGATATTCCAGAAGCCAAGGAAGGTGACGAAGTAATCATTTTTGGCCCCCAACTATCAGTAACTAAACTAGCAGAATGGATCGATACAATACCGTATGAGATTGTTGCGGGAGTATCCCAACGTGTGAAACGTGTTTTCTACAGGGAGTAATTTATTTTTTGCTAAATTTAAAATGCTGAGTTTTACCAGACGAAAGTTCCACAATTTGTAAAACATAATTACCGAAAGGCAAGCTAGAGATATCATATTGTATTTGTCCGATATGGCTTGAGTTAGACTGACTCCATACTTTTTTTCCTTCTACAGAGTAGATATTACCTAGATAGGCCCCATTTATTCTCTCTTTAGTATCAACAGCAATAAACTCAGTTCCAGGGTTAGGATATAAAAGAGCTTGCGAAAATAGATTATTGTAATCCGTCAATCCTACTGGGATGTCCGCGTAGTGGTAAAAGTATTGTTCATTAGAAACGAAGGTATTACTCTGGTATGTTTCATTCAATCTATAAATTAAGCTATCATTGGTATTATAAGACATTTGATCTCTTTCGGTTTCTACCCAACCATTGTTTCCGTCATTACCATAGTATGTCGTTTCTTCATTTAGATTGTTGCCATTGTAGGATAAAACTTTACGCAAAGTATTTTGATAACTTGAGCTGCTCTGCGAATACGTTTGATTTTTTTCTTCGCTGAGTAGGTTGTTTGTATTATACGAATAGGTATTTAAGTTGACACTATTCCAAATGGAAGTGGCTGGGTTGTAGCGCTCGCTTTCTGTCATAGCTAACAGATTATTCGTGTTATAAGAATATGTTGTTTTAAGGCTATCGACCCATTGATTATTATCTAAATCTCTACTTTGTACTGTACTAGATGATATTCTAGGAGGAGTAGCAGAACCATTAATCAACGAAATGGTTCTTGAGTTCAGTTCCCAATTGTTACCTGAAGAATCCGGAATTGAGTAGATAAAGCTTGATACAAATCCAAAAGCATATTGATATTGTCTTCGCTCAAGTTTATCGAAATTACCATTGTTATAATTATAGAATTCATGATTGACTAACGCATTTGAGGCATCATAGGATAAGTTCTGCCTGCTTGTTGGTTGCCAAGCCGTACCATCCCAACCGAAGGTTTCGATAAGGGTTTTATCTTGATTAGAATTGTAAGTATTTACAATACGTCCATTATTTCGCCAAGCGTTAGACGTTGTATTCCATACTTGATACAAAGTCTCTGTTTGAGCATTGCTTGAGTTATACGCATAAGTATACTTAGTTAAGTTTACCCATCCAGTACTTGTCCAATTTTCACGCGTAACAGATGTTACGTTCTGTTGTGCATCATAAGTAGATGTAATTCGAAAATGAAACAGCCATGTATTATTACTTTGTCCTTTTTCCGCAAAACGGTCAGACTCCTGTCCGAAGGCATTATAATTAAACACAATCGAGTCTTGACCCTCCCAAACGTTATTTGCGAACTTATCCCAACGTTGGCCAATTTTTCTATGGACAGTAGTCTGGCAAAATGCCTGAATTGTAATAAAACATAGTAGCAAGAGGTAGATTTTTTTCATAACATCGTAAAGTTATCCATAAAGTTCAAAATGAATTTGTTGTTTCGTGTAATTTAATTCTGACAATTCTTTTCTTGCCTGATCGATCATTTCGCGCCATCCACAAAACATAAATTCAAGTTCTTCTTGTTTCTTAGCAGCTGCAATTTTCTGATATATTTGATGAACGTACCCTTTGTATCCTTTATATTCCTGTCGAGAAAGACAAACATGATAATTGAAATTTGGGGTAATAGCTGCTAAATTTTCAAGTTCATCTTTATATAATATATCCTCCTCGGTGCGAGCTCCGAAAACTAAGTCAATAGAATTAAATGGTATTTTGTTCTGCATAATATATTGGATCATACTTCTAAACGGTGCGATACCTGTACCTGTACAAACGAAAATATGGTGTTTTTGCAAGTCCTTTGGTAGCGTAAATACACCTAAAGGTCCCCTAAATGGGATTTCCGTGCCAATATTGCATTTGTTTCGATCAAAAAGAAATTGAGAGGCAGCACCATCGGGTACTTTTCCTATGATAAGCTCTAATAAATTACCCTGATTCGGAGGAGAGGCAATAGAGTATGAGCGAAGCCGTTTATTCCTTTTTTCGTGTATGGGAAGATCAAACGTGATAAACTGTCCAGGAACAAAATCGAAGTCCGTTGTATCCTCTATTTTAACCCAAAACAAAGAAGTGTTATTTGTAACTCTCTCTATATTAACGACTTTCACATGTTGCCAATTAAGCATATTATTGTATTTTTACGTTTATAACAAATTATTTATGAAACAATCTCTACTGTTTTTTGTCGCATTTATGTGTACAGCTACCCTTTTTGCGCAAGACAAACATTCCGTTTGTGGTGCTAAAGAGTATCATGATCAACTTTATAAAACTAGTCAAAAATATCGTGATGGTTATGACGAGGCGCGGGATATCTTACGAAAAAACAAAATAAAGAATTACAAAGCTGTGAGCACTATGAGTGGAACCGAGTACCACGTGCCTGTTGTTGTGCATGTAATTCATACTGGTGGAGGAATAGGAACCAATTATAATCCATCGGTTGCGACGATTAATGCGCTTATCGCTCAAATAAACAATGGATTTGCAAATACATTTGATGACAGCAATGTTTCGGGTACATTTAATAGTGTAGATATTCCAATACGGTTCTATCTCGCGCAGCGTACAGACGATTGCTTAGATACATCAGGTATTAATCGGATAGATTTTTCATCGAACTCGACCTATGTAACGAGTGGTGTTCGCAGAACGGCAACAGATCCTGGGGTAACCGATGCAACGATCAAAGGGCTTGTACATTGGAATGACCTAAACTACTATAATATCTACATCGTAAATAAAATAAATGGCGAGGATGGTTATACAACTACAGGCTCGTATGTTGCGGGTTATGCAAACTATCCAATTGTAGGTGGAACAAGTAGTGATGGTATGGTTTGCTTGGCTTATTCTGCGGCGGATGCTACAAGTACGACTTTTATTCATGAGATGGGACATGGTTTTGATTTGGCACACACTTTTGACGGAGGAAGTACAACAGTTTGCCCGTCAAATACGAACTGTAATACAGACAATGATGAGGTTTGTGATACAGAACCAATTCTTCAATCTTTTGCTTGTAATCCAACGGGCATAAATCCTTGTAACTCTATGAATTGGAATACACAAACTGCTCAATGGAATTATATGAGTTATAATGGTTGTACAGATCGTTTTACGGCTGGTCAAAGTACTCGTGTGATGAATGCATTGAATAACGTACGTACGAGTTTAAAGAATTCGGCAGGAATCGACCCAGCTCCCTCTGCTTCTCCACTTACGATAGCAGGCCCAAGCTATAACTCGACGAACAATGGAAACTTTGCGGACATGGGCCCAAGAAACGTAGGCTTTAATTCCATTGATCATACCTCCAGAGGATATAGTTACGAAGGTGCCGGAAATGTTCATTACGTAGATAATACATGTAATCAAACAACCACAATTTTGGTCGGAGCACCTTATACGCTTAATGTCTTGACATCGGGTAACAATCAAAAGGCTGTAGCTTATATAGATTGGGATAACAATGGAGTTTTTGGCAATACAGCTTCGGAGCTTGTCATGTCTTCTAATGGCAATGGGTCTCCGCCTCAAACGCATACAACTAGCGTAACAGCACCTGGTAGTGCGGTTCTAAATACACCGCTTAGAATGCGTGTCTTAACAGACTTTGGTACCAATCCAACTATTACACCAACAGGGCAACTTAATTATGGACAAGCTGAAGATTTTACAGTTACTGTAATTGGTGCAGCTCTGCCCGTTTTATGGAGAAGTATAAGTGCAAACCTAAATTACCAAAACAATATAGATGTTCGTTGGTCAACTGAAATGGAACATAATAGTTCGATCTTTGAAATAGAAAAGAGTAAGGATGGTGTTAACTTTTATAACATTGGTCGTATGAAAGCAGCAGGTAATTCGGAACTTCCTCGATATTATAATTTTGAAGATAAGGATAATGTAAATGGATATAATTATTACCGCATTAAACAAATAGATATAGATGGAAAATCATCTTATTCTAAAGTTGCCACTGAGCTTATCAAATCAAACGAAACAGATATTGTAATATTTCCAAACCCTACAAGTGGCAACCTTTATCTAAACCTAAGTGGTTTACCATTTCAACAAAACAATGTTTCGTACGTCATATCAGATCTAAATGGTAAGATATGGAGTAAGAAGGAAATTCAGGTGAATGCTCACCATACGCGCATTATTGAGCACATGGAAGGAGTGCCATCTGGCCTATATTTTGTGCAAATGCGCATTAATGGCAAGCTGAGTGTTCATAAAGTATCTAAGCAATTCTAGATATAGTAGGGTGATATCATAAGATAAACAATTACACCGGTAATTGCAACATATAGCCAGATTGGAAATGTCCATCTGGCTAATTTTTTGTGTACAGCATACTCACCAATTAAAGCGCGATACGCTGTGTATAAGACGAATGGCATAATAATACCTGCAAGGGTAATATGTGTACTGATGATAAAATAGTATACATATCGAATGGAACCAGCAGCTAATTTCTCCGCTTCATCTAATGAGCCACTATGATCCAGATCTCCAAATTTGGTTTCACCTGTAAGCAAGTGATGCAAAATATAGAATACCAAAAACAGTATAGATAAAGCCATCGTACTCAACATAACGTTTTTATGCTGTACAAGCTTTTTTTGTTTGATCAGTATCAAACCTATGACAAGCAATATCGCAACAAATGAGTTGACAAGAGCACTTAAAGCAGCAAAGATATGCGGATCAAAAGCAAGGTCCATAGGAACCTCAATTCTATCTAGAACAGTAACAGCAATAAATACAACTGCTGATAAGACCCAAATCAGGATATGTGCTTTTTTATCATTTTTTTCTAGTGAAGGTTGTAACATATTTATCGTTTCTTTTTCTCGTGGATTTTATTTTTTTCTACCATCATGGTAGCGATATCATCAATACATTGTTTAATATGCATAGAGTCTAAACCGTTATAGTAACCTCTAATATTTCTGTATTTATCTACCAAAACAATTTTTTGCCTTGCATCTTCCGAGTTGGTAGAAAAATCAGATAAGAACAACTCTGACATTGCAAATGCATTGATCATTGTAGAGTCTCCTGTTAGAAATGTCCAGGTGTCATGATCGTGGGTGTGATTATCGGCGTAGGTTCTTATAGCAGGGACATCATCCAGTTTTGGATGAGTAGCAATTGAAATGAGTTGCAACGCCGTATCCGTCTTCTTTAGCTTAAACCCTTGTTGAATGTGTTGCATATGATAGGTCAGCGTATTGCTTACCACGGTATCCGAAGTACTAAAAAAGTTGATGAGTAACATCTTTCTTGGATAATCTCTGGCAAGATTCACACTATCATTTAGATGGCTGATAAAAAAATTGTCTTGAATTGTATGATAGATGGTATCATAAATATGTTTCCCATCAACGGTCTTTTCTATTACGGTGTCAATACCAAAGTTTCCTGGAACTTTTACATGTCCAGTATGTCCAGCACTGCGTAAAATAAAATAACAGATAAGCGGAATAAAAAGTGCAATGCCACTACCTAGAATGATTGAGCGTAAGCTTAATTTTTTCACAATGCAAATGTAGGCTCGAGCGCGTAGTAGCCCGTGATTCAGGAACGTATTTTTCTCGTATTTGCACCTTTTGACAATTTGATATTTGACATTTGTTTATTTCCGCCATGGGCGGACTACATTTGCATGTCTCAATGAAACTATTATTATCTTATCTAAAACGCTATCGAGGTTTAGTGTTGTTATCTTTTGTGTTAGCTGCGCTCAATCAGGGCTTCTCCTTACTTGATCCTGTTTTTTTTGGTAAAATGATAGATCAAGCCAAGAATATATGGGATACAAATGGTACGTTGGATGATCTAGGCTTTTATCGTAAAATGAAAATGTTACGATGGGATTATATGAAAATAATCGGGCAATTCACTTTGATTCTTATAGGGGTAGCCATGGTCAGTCGTATTGCAAAAGCATTTCAGGACTATACTGTGAATTCCGTTGTTCAGAAGTTTGGTGCCGATGTGTATACTGATGGTTTAAAGCATGCGTTGCAACTTCCGTTTAAAAAATTTGAGGACCAAAGAAGTGGAGAAACATTAGCGGTTATGGAGAAAGTCCGTATCGATTGTGAAAAGTTTATTATGTATTTCATTAATATACTGTTCTCTTCAGTGGTGACGGTCATATTCGTGTTTACCTACGCCTTTTTATTCTTTCCAAAGATTATATTAGTATACCTCGCTGGTGTCGTAGTGCTAAGCCTATTAATGAGCTTCATTTCTCGAAGAATTAAACACATTCAGAAGTATATCGTAGGAGAAACCACCGCATTAGCTGGAGCGACCACCGAGAGTTTAAGAAATATTGAATTAGTAAGAAGCTTAGGATTAACAAATCAGGAGATTGGCCGTTTGAACTCTACGACCTTAAAAATATTGATTCTAGAACTCAAAAAAGTTAAGAGTATTCGATCACTTTCATTTGTGCAGGGAACGTTTATCAATTTTATGCGGCAATGTATCGTTTTTATATTGTTGTTAGCAGTTTTTGATGGTGAAATCAAGATGGGACAGTTGTTTACATTTCAATTTTTTAGCTTTTTCTTATTCGCTCCTTTACAAGAATTAGGAAATATCATTATTTCGTATCGTGAGGCACAGACATCGCTAGGAAACTTCAAGGAACTCATGGATACGCCCATCGAAGAAAAACCAGCAGATCCTCAAAACATTGGTAGCATTAAGAAGTTAGCTTTTAAGCACGTTAACTTCAAACACACTACAGCTAAAAGCAAGGCCTTGGATCAAATAAGCTTTGGAGCAGATATTGGTGAGACCATTGCTTTTGTAGGCCCATCAGGAAGCGGGAAAACAACCCTAGTAAAACTATTGGTTGGACTTTATAAGCCTGATGAAGGGGATATCCAATATAATGGGATCTCATACGATACCATTGATTATGATGATTTTCGTCGTCAAATTGGATTCGTAACACAGGACACGCAGTTGTTTGCGGGCACCATTCGTGAGAACCTTGTTTTTGTAAAGCCTGATGCTACTGATGAAGAGATGGAACTCGCGTTGGAAAAGGCTGCGGCTCAAAATCTAATGGAGCGTGCTGAGAAAGGATTAGACACAAGTATTGGAGAAGGTGGCATGAAAGTATCTGGTGGGGAGAAACAACGTCTCTCTATTGCTAGAGCACTTCTTCGGAAACCAAAATTACTAGTATTTGATGAAGCCACTAGCGCGTTGGACAGTTTAACAGAGGAGTCTATAACCAATACAATTAAACAAATATCAAAGTCGCGTACACAAATTAATATCTTGATTGCACATAGACTATCTACAATTATGCATGCGGATCGAATTTACGTATTGGAGAAAGGAAAAATTGTAGAGACAGGCAGACATGAAAAACTAGTGGCAGATAAGGGCTTGTACTATGCCATGTGGCGACAGCAAATCGGAGAGCGTTATAATTAATCAATCTTTGTGCTTTATATCACATTCAAGCTTTAAAAACGATTTACCTTTGTATCTCATACCATGAGCAAAGAACCATCTTCAGTTAAGAGTTTATTGAGATTAAAATGTCCTAATTGCCGGAAGGGAAATATGTTTACCAACCGAACTATTTTCCCATTAAATAAGATGTTAGACATGCCAGAGCGATGTAGCGAATGTGGCTTAAAATATGAGTTGGAAACTGGGTTTTGGTTTGGCACAGGTTATATTAGTTATGGAATTAGTGTTGGCTTGATTATTATCATGGCTGTTATCTTTTCGTTGACTTATGGCTTCGATTTTAATGATAATTCTATTTTTATTTTTCTTGCTTTAGCAGTTGGCATTATGGCCTTATTGCAACCTATTCTTATGAGATTTTCTCGGGCATTGTACTTGCGTATTTTTGTTAAGTACGGCGAAGGTCAACCAGTAAGATAAAAAAACGCCTGCATAAAGCAGGCGCATTTTAGATTTCATTTAAAAAAGACTATTCAGCTTCAAACACACTGTTATCAACACCTTTGTTGATTTCAATTGATTTTACTTTAATGTTCATTTTTTGTGATCCCATTGATTGAGAAATACTGTAAGGGAATTTCAAACCATTGATTAGCTTGTAATCGCCATATTTAGCTGTAACAGTCACCTTCCCATTTTGTGCATCCATAGTAGAGACACTCTGAGTACGTAAACCAGAAGTCATGGAGTAGTATTCCGTGCTAGCTTCTCCAGAAGGATCTTTAATAGAAACGGCATAACAGTCTTCACCATTTACTTTTTCTGTTCCCATTAATTTCAATGTATGACTTCCGTCTAAGTACTTTGCTTCATCAAATATGGTAGCTTTCTTTTTGGTTTCAGCTACAGCATCTCCAGTGATTTCCTTAGAGCCACCCATTCCAGATGATTTTCCTGTAGACCCGTTAAACACGGTTTTCTGGAATACTTGCTTCGTACCCTGAACATCAGCACTTACTTCTTCAAAGTACTTATCACCAACTTTCTTGATAGATATAATATTAATAGGCATCGGAGCTGCTCCTGTCATTTCCATGGTAGCTTTTATGTCTTTAATCGTGCTCCATCGGTTCATTCCACCTGTTTTAGCGATATAGTTCTCGATAATTTGTTTAGCGGTCATACCTGTAGGAACAGCTTTAGCCGGCTCATCTTTGACGGGATTACCATAGATATCATAGACTGTAACAGGACCAAACTTTTTCATCTTTTCAAGATTAGAATTTTTATCTCCTGCCATCGTAATATGCGCAACACCTGGTTTAATGTATTTCTTAGAAACACGCATAACATCTTCAGCCGTTACCTTTTCAATATTCTTAAGGTAGTTTTTATAATAGTCACTTGGTAAATTGTTTTTAGCAATATTAATAGCGTATTGTGCTAACGTTCTTGGACTTTCAAGTCCTAGAGCAAATGTCCCAGACATGTAATTTTTGTAACCTTCTAATTCTTCTTGTGTTACCTTTTCGGTACGGATACGGTTCATTTCTTTCAAGATCTCAACTACAGAACTATCAGTGGCTTCTGCCGTAGAGTTTGCTGTAGCACTAAACGACCCTGAGTTAGCCCATTTACTTGTGCGAACTCCAGAGTAAGATCCATAAGTCCAAGCGTGTTTTTCACGAAGGTTTTGGAATAGGCGACCAGTTGCACCTCCACCAAGAATTCCATTAGCTACTCTCAAAGGAATAACATCTTCATGCCCAGGCTTAATATCCAATGGATAAGTTACTTTGATTACGCTTTGTACAGCGCCTGACTTGTTTACAATACCAACTTTAGCTCCTGTATTAGGCTCAGGAGTCTGATAAGTTGCTACAGGAACAGATCTCTTTTTCCATGTACCAAAGTATTTTTCCACTTGCTTTTTGGCTTCTTTAAGGGTAATATCACCAACAATGGCCATATAAGCTACATTAGGACGGAAGTAAGTGTCATAGTATTTTTTTACATCATCCATAGTAACATTTTCTACAGTTTTTTCAGTCATAATCTCACCACGATAATGGTTCTTACCGTAGTTTAACATAGCGCCAAGATTACGACTCATGGCTTGTGGATCATCTTTTTCCGAAGCTAAATTAGAAAGTGCTTGTTTCTTTTGTAGATCAAGTTCAGACTGAGGAAAAGCAGGGTTAAGCAGTACATCACTTGCTAAAGTCAATAGTTTGTCACTATGCTTCTTCAAGCTACCAAAAAACATACCTTCCGATCCAAAAGAAATCGTACCACCAATCATATCAATGGCTTTATTAAACTCATCTTTAGGCATTTTTTTGGAACCACCTTTCAAAAGTTCTCCAACAAAACCTGCTGCACCAATCTTGTCTTTTTCTAAAGCAGGCTTTACATCAAGTTGCATACTATAGCTAACCTTGGGTAATTTGTGGTTTTCCACTACGTATACTTTAATACCGTTTGAACTCACAAAGCTTTGTGCATCACCAATACGTACAACAGGCGCAGGACCTGGTTTGGGTCGAATACTACGGTCAATTTTCTGAGCGAAAATTGCATTACTTACTAGAAGTACGCTCAATATGCTTAAAATTATTTTTTTCATTTTTAATTATTTTTCAATTAATGTAAAAACCTATTGTTTTTTGCTTTCTGGTAAATAATGAAGAATTAATCTGTTTTCTTTTACTAAATATTTCTTCGCAACGCGTTTTATATCGTCTAGTGTCACCTTCATATATCTGTCAATTTCAGTATTGATTAAATTGGCATCACCGTAGTATACGTGATAGTCTGCAAGGTTTTCTACAATACCCAGTATGCTAGCATTTTGACTATAGAAATTATTTTCGGTTGAGTTTTTTGCTTTTTGTAACTCTTCTGCGGTAACGCCCTCTGCTACAACCTTTTCTACTTCTTCGTTAATCGCTTTCTCTAATTCGGTTACAGTAACACCCATATTGGCGATACCAAACATCATAGCTAAGCCAGGATCTTCTGTTGGAAGGTTAAATGCTGCGCATTGAATCGCTTTTTGCTTCTTATCAACCACTGCTTTTTGAAGACGTGAGCTTTTTCCTTGAGAGAGAATGTTCGTCAACATTTGAAGTGCATAGAAATCGGGTGTTCCCTGGCCAGGAATATGATAGGCAAATACACAAGCAGGTAACTGAATCTTGTCATAATACGTAGCATGTTTTTCCTTAGTTTGTTTAGGTTCTACGATTGTATTGCGAGGAATTTCTTTTGTACCACGTGGAATACCACCAAAGTATTTTTCAATCCATTTTTTCGCTTGCTTAATATCTAGATCTCCACCAATTGAGAGAGTCGCATTATTCGGTACGTAGTATGTCTTATAAAAATCCATGAACTCGCTCAAAGAAGCTTGGTCAATGTATTGCGCTTCACCTATAGGAGTCCACTGATAAGGGTGCTTTTCATACGCATTAGCAAATATTTGTTCTAATAAGTGCCCGTAAGGAGTATTCTCATACCGCTGTTTCTTTTCTTCTTTTACAACTTTACGTTGTGTTTCAAGACCAATGTCATCAATTTTGGCGTGTAACATGCGTTCACTTTCCATCCAAATACCTTGCTCTAATCTATTAGAAGGTAGCGTTTCAAAGTAATACGTACGATCAAAGGACGTATTCGCATTAATTACACCACCTGAATTTTGAACAAGTTTCATATACTCGCCACGTTCAATGTTCTCACTTCCTTCAAACAATAGGTGTTCAAAGAAGTGAGCAAAACCAGTACGTTTAGGGTCTTCATCTTTTGATCCGACATGATAAAGTACGGAGATAGCTACTGTAGGTGTTGTATGATCTTCATGTAATATTACATGCAAGCCATTGGGTAAATCATACTCCACAAATTTTATCTTGCCGGCCTGAGAGCCTATGGCTACGAAGACGCAAGAAAGTAAAAGGACTAATTTTTTCATTTCTCTTAAAATTTTGCTCAAAAGTAAGGGTTGAATATCTATTAAAAAGGATAAAATAGGATAAGTGGTAAGAAATTAAGGAAGAGCGGAAATATAAAAAGCTTCAATCATAAGATTGAAGCTTTTCCGTGGTGTGGGGCGGGTTCGAACCGCCGACACATGGATTTTCAGTCCATTGCTCTACCAACTGAGCTACCGCACCTAAAACGGACGCCAAAAGTAATAAAATTAATTATTCAAAGAGCAAATTATGGTCAGAAATATGAGAATCCTTTATGAGTCGGTTTTTGGGAAGTATAATGCATGCATTCTATCCATAAAACCATGAAATGAATTACCCAGATTTGCATCAGTAGATAACAAGATAATGACCTGGTTCGATTCCAAGTCTTCTATAAAATTATCGATGTCATTGACAGGTTTCATAGGTTGCCCATTTGTCATATGCTTTTCACTGAAGTAATACCAGAAATCTCCCTGATTAAATCCTTTTTCAGAAAGGCCTAGTGAGAATAGGCCCCAATAATAACTATCACCAACTACCGATATTTTAGGATAGGTAAGTGTACTGTCCTTTTTAATTTGTGTATAGAAGTATCCCATTTCTAAATCTGGAATTTTAGTAAAAATATTCATACCTCTTTCGATATCATCATCGGTACTGCGAACATCTGAGGTAATATCAAACCCAAAAGTATCGATCCACGGCATGGGTGTATTTCTAAGATGGGAAATATACTTTAGTAAACTGTCCGCTGCGAGTACTTCGCCATACTTGCTCCAATGAATCCCTGTTTTTGGAAAAAGCGGAAAGGCAGCAGTATCTTTCATTTGCTTAAACCAATCCAGAAAATCTACAAAATGGATATTTGATTTATTGAGGTATGTTTTAATGGTTTCATAGTTTGTAATGGCATCTTTTTCTTTGACGTATGTATCAGGAAGGTATTCATTAAAGAAACTGGCTTTTCCTGGTGCTAACACCACAACGAGGTCTATATTTTTTGCGGCAAGTGTATCTCGTATTTGACTGAGTTGATCGATTTTACCTTTAATAATGGTATCGCCCATATAATCTGTACCGAGGTACGCCTTAATATAATTTTCTGCAAACAAAAATTGTTCTTTGCCAATAATCACGTCGTTTGCTCTTGCCTGATTATAAAGGCTAAAATACATTTGGTTATAAAACCGAATAAAGAAGGGTCTAAAGCCAAACTGTTCATTGATATATTTTTCCTCAAAGGTCTGAAAGGTACCGTTGCTCCATGCACTCCAAGAAAATATGGGTTTTTCTGTCTCAATGTAAAATCCTTCTATAGGTCCTTCATTGGCAAACTTTATATTCTGCTGAAGCATAGGTATAGATAAAAGCAGAACAAGAAATCCAAATAGGAAGCGTTTTTTTCTTTTATTGTCTACCATAACTAAAACCTGAAATAGATAAAGGGATTAAAAGATGAACCAGTTATGGTACTTAAACTTAGAAATAGTAGGATGACAGATAAGAAGGCGAGGCCCATATTCTGCCGGATCGTATAAGTTTCTTTTTGATAAAAGAAGGTTTCTATTTTCTTACCGAGGGTTGAGCTGCATATAAAAGAAAATACAATGGCAAGAATGCATATCAGACTGAAAGCAGGAATGGCTTTCGAGCTTTCTTGGGACCCAAATGAGAAAAGTCTTCCAAAAAACTCCTGTATTTTATCAAACTCCTCGATTCTGAATATTACCCAGCCAATCATAGTGATAAAGAAAGTTACTAAAGTGGCGGGAAGTTGTGTGATACGTTTTAAAAATTTCATGAGGAATATTCTATCAAGAATTAAGAACGTTCCGTGAAAAGCCCCCCATAGTACAAAGTTCCATGATGCTCCATGCCATAGGCCTGAGAGTAGAAATACTAACCAAAGGTTGAAGAACCATCGGGCTTTGTTTGGCACACGATTACCGCCTAGGGGGATATACAAGTAATCGCGCATAAATTGCCCAAGGGTAATATGCCAACGTCTCCAGAATTCTGTGATGCTTGTGGCTGTGTAAGGTGAATTGAAATTCTCTGGAAAACGGAACCCCATCATTCTCCCTAAACCAATGGCCATGTCAGAATAACCAGAAAAGTCAAAATAAATTTGAAATGTATAGGCAACAACCCCTAACCATGCATTCGCAAAGGAAAGCCCTTCGTACGAATCTTGGTTAAAGATAAGGTCAGCTTGCTCGCCCATTACATTAGCAATGAGTACTTTTTTGGCCAGTCCAATGCTGAATCGAAAGAAGCCAATAAGTTTATCATCAATCTTCTCTTCACGATTCGTGATTTGCTGTGCTATTTCATTAAATCGAACGATCGGTCCTGCAATCATTTGTGGGAAGGACATAATGTAGAGTAGATAGTCCGTAACCTTCTCTAACGGTTTGCTCACTTTACGATATACATCAATGGCATACGTAAGTGTTTGAAATGTATAGAAAGAGATACCAATAGGTAATAGAACTTTGGTCCAAGCAAAGTGTTCAACACCTAAGAGGGTAAGTAGTTCATTCACGTTTTCTACAAAGAAATTGGCGTATTTAAAGTAGAGTAGAAGACCTAAATTGATACAGATAGAAAGGGATAAAAGGAGCTTTCGTTTTCTTACTTCTTCTGATCGATAAAGTGTTCTAACGATGAAGAAATCAATTATAGTCGATGCTAGAATTACGAATACGAACTTGGGTGCTCCCCAACTGTAAAAGAATATGCTAGCTGCTAGAATAAAATAATTCTTGAAACGGTTACCAATAATATGGTATACCAGGATAAAGAGCGGTAAGAAGTAAAGAAGAAAAATGCTACTGCTAAAGACCATTTAATAATTGATATGTTTTATCAGAATTATGATCTTCTTATGAGCAGTTTACTTTAGTTGGCCACTTCGCTTAAATATTTGATTCGTACAAGTTGAATCTGCTCCAAGCTAATATCATTTTCTTGTAGTGTGTCAAAAGCCTCTTCTACGTCACCTGAGTCACTCTCGTTAAAATACTCAAAGATATCCTCAACGTCATATTCATCGACAAATTCATCGAGGGCATAGTCGATATTCAATTTAGTACCACTTTGTACAATCGTTTCCATTTCATGAAACAGGTCATCCATTTTCATTGATTTTCCACTTGCAATATCCTCTAATGGAATTTTTTTATCGATACTTTGAATGATATAAACCTTTTTGCCGCTTTTGTTCACGACACTTTTCATAACGAAATCCTCTGGCTTATCAATATTATGTTCTTCTACATATTCGCCAATAAATGCGATGAATTTTCTACCATATTTTCTTGCTTTTCCTTCGCTTACACCTGATATTTTACCAAGTTCTTCAATACTGGTAGGGTACATGGTTGCCATTTCATTCAGTGAGTTCTCGTCAAAAACAACCCATGGCTGCACGCCTTTCTCAACGGCTACTTTCTTTCTTAAACCCATAAGAGCCTCAAGTAATACAGGATCTAAAGCCGCACCATTGTTTGTAGCTCCAGCATAATCATCTCCGTCTTCATCATCAGTATCTTCAAATTTATGATTAAGCGCTAGTTTAAGGGTATAGGGTTTCTTTAAAAAGTCTTTACCCATTTTGGTGAGTTTCAAGACGCCATATTCCTCGATGTCCTTTTTAATAAGTCCTTCAATCATCATTTGACGAACGAGAGAGAACCAGAAGTGATCATCCATTTGAAACTCTGCCCCATTGCTAAAGCATTTTAACTGATCGTGTTTGTAGGATTGGATTTGAGAATTATTTCTACCCAACACAATATCAACAACATAGCCAACTGCAAACTTTTCTTTTAATTGCTTAATTGCAGTGAGTACACAAAAAACGGTATCCTTTACATCAATTTTTTCTTTTGGATTCTGACAATTATCACATTTATCATTGCAAGCACTGTCATCATACTCCTCGCCAAAGTAGTGTAGTAGTACTTTACGTCTACAGTTGCTACTTTCCGCATAAGCCACCATCTCATCTATCAATTGCGCTCCCATTTCTCTTTCCGAAAGAGGTTTTTGACGCATTAAGTGCTCAAGTTTTTGAAGGTCTTTATTTGAGAAGTATAGAATACATTTCCCTTCAAGGCCATCACGACCGGCCCGTCCAGTCTCTTGATAATAATTCTCTATAGACTTTGGCAGGTTGTAGTGTATTACAAATCGGATATCTGGTTTGTCAATACCCATACCAAATGCAATGGTAGCGACAATCACATCCACATCTTGCATTAAAAACTGATCTTGGCGTTTAGCCCTAGTCTTAGCATCAAGCCCCGCATGGTATGCCACGGCTTTTACTCCATTGGCTTCAAGTAGTGTGGCCAGATCTTCCGTAGATTTTCTGTTCAGCGTGTATATTATACCACTTTTGCCTTTCATTTTTTTAATGAACTTAACCATATGGCGTATGGTCTTCTCTTGTCCTTTTTTAGGTACAATTGAGTAATGAAGATTAGTTCTATTAAAAGAAGAGATGAAGATGTTTGGTTTATTAAGCTCCAGATTCTTTTGGATATCATCTTGTACTTTAGGTGTTGCAGTTGCCGTTAAAGCAATAATATTTAGAGCTGGATTGATTTCGTCAACAATTTGGCGAATTTTTCTATACTCTGGTCTAAAATCATGACCCCATTCCGAAATACAGTGCGCTTCATCTACAGCTACAAATGAGATAGATAAAGTTTTTAAGAATTCAACATTATCAGGTTTGGTTAAGGTCTCGGGAGCGACATAGAGCAATTTACAACCACCTTTTTGCAAATCCTGTTTAACTTCCTTTACTTGTCCCTTATTGAGTGAGGAGTTCAAGAAGTGTGCAATACCATCATCACTACTATAACTTCGGATCAGATCAACTTGATTTTTCATCAAAGCAATTAATGGAGAAATTACAATAGCAACTCCTTCAGAAACAAGGGCAGGTAATTGATAACACAATGATTTCCCGCCGCCTGTTGGCATGATGACAAAGGTATCCGTTCCACTCAGGATACTTTGGATAATCTGTTGTTGTTCGTCTTTAAAATCCTTAAAGCCAAATCTACTCTTCAGCTCCGTCTTTAAGTTCAGTTTTGTCGGTGCCTTCTTTTTAGAGACATCGGCAGCTTTAGTAGCCATAATAAATAATTTAAATCTTCGTAATAGGTTCTCTAAAGTTACACTTTCTGTTTTTGCTTTGCAACAAAAAAGAGGAATAAAATATTCCCCCATTACTCTTATTTCAAATTTACATCTGCCCTTAATATTTAAAATATAAGGATTAGTTAAATGGACTTTTTTATTGAAGATTAAGTTGGATATTTGGATGTATCGTGAGACGGTTTTTCGTTATATTATTAGGGATGCTCATATCCGTGCAGGTAGCCTCGGCCCAGGACCAGTTATTGAACATTGCGCGGGAGTACCTTAGAAATAGTCAATATGATAAGGCCTCGGAGACTTTTAAACAACTATTGGATTACCAACCAGATAATGAGGAGATCATTGCTGGGTATTATAAGTCCCTGTTGGAACTAGAACGTTATAAGGAAGCCGAAAAATTTGTTCTAAAACGAGTTAAAAAAAACAAGAAGGACAGAAATAACTATCTATTGTTAGCTACGCTTTACAAGAAGTTGAAGGAGCCTAAAAAGCAACGGAAGATGATCGCAAAGTTTACTAACGGAATTGGTAAGGACAGTAGGATGGTAAAGTCTGTTGCCATGGAACTAGACCGTAAAGGTTTTGTGGAAGAGGCTATAACACTCTATGAGTATAGTAAGAAGAAAAACACGGAAACCCCCTACTTATTTGCTGAAGAGTTAGCCATACTTTATGCAAAGAACGGCAGACAAGATGAAGCAACAGAGAGTCTATTGGATTTATACGTTGCAGATTCTAGGAAATCTGAGACCATTAAATCTAGTTTTCAGGAGATGTTTACGATACCGGGTACCGCAGATAAACTGCGTAAAAAGGTTTTGAAACGTAGTGCCAAAGATCCGGATAACCTCACATACTATGACCTCTTGTCTTGGATTTATGTTCAACAAGATGATTATAAGAATGCTTATCGACAGATTAAAAGCATCGATGTTCGCATGAAGGAGAAAGGAAAACGGGTGCTTGTTTTCGCACGAGTTTGTTTACGAGAAGAGAAGTTCGATGCTGCATTAGAGAGTTATAACTATGTGATTGATCAAGGAGAAAAGGCACCATACTACAAAATGGCTGCGAGTGAACGTTTAACTACCTTAAAAAGACAATTGATCGCTCGACCTAATTATTCCATGCAAGATGTTCAGAAAGTTGCCGATGAATACCATATATTTCTTGAAAAGCAACCTTCTTTTAAACTTACAAGTTCTAGTCGTGAATATGCCGATTTACTCGCTCGTTATTTAGATGAGCCGGGTAAGGCAATTGCAGTTCTGCAGGAAGTTGTTGATGCCCCAAGAGCAAGTAAACCTTTGAAAGGGCGGTGCAAGTTGGATATGGGAGATTATGAATTGCTCCGCGGTAATATTTGGGAGAGCACTTTGTTATATTCTCAGGTGGATAAGTCGTTTAAACAAGATTTACTAGGAGAAGAAGCTCAGTTTCGGAATGCAAAACTCTCTTTTTATAATGGTGATTTTAAATGGAGTCAAACGCAGTTGGATATTTTAAAAGCATCCACCTCTGAGTTAATATCCAATGATGCTATTGACTTATCTGTTTTGATCACTGAAAATAATCCAATTAAAGATAGTGATGATACACCATTAAAGATGTATGCTAAGGCTGATTTACTGGTTTACCAACATAAGTATGATCAGGCATATTCTTTGTTAGATTCCATTGCCGTGGAGTATCCTAAACACCCTTTGGCCGATAATCTTTTGATGACAAGAGCAGAAATAAGTTTACGGAAACAAGCATACAATGATGCTGCTAAGTACCTACAAAAGATTGTAGATCTACATCCCAAAGATGTACTTGCTGATGATGCATTGTACCAACTTGCTGGTATCTACGAGAAGAATTTCGATAATAAAGGAGAAGCGCAGCGATTGTATGAACGACTTATACTCGATTACCCAGGCAGCACCTTTGCAGAACGAGCTCGTAAAAACTTTAGAAGGCTAAGAGGAGATAGTTTGTAGAGGAAATTTTATAGTTTATCGATAAGCCTGCCTTATTGGACTTTCATGTTTTATTAAATTCTAAATTTAAAGGTTCTACGGTATGGACATCATATAAGATTATTTAGCAGATCTTATAAAAAGTACCATCTTCTACGAATCAGAGAAGGTTATATTCTCATGTATAATGTTAGCAACTAGATAACCAAATACCCAATTTATAGGGATTTTTCGGACGAGGAATTCAAGAGACGTTTGCAGCAGTAAAATTTATTGCAAATGAAAAAAATCACATTACTAGCAATTCTGTTGCTTGTTACCGTACTTGCCTGCAAAAAAGATCCGCTAGGAGTTACAAAGAATAACTCCAAAGAGCACGATCTAAATATGAATACAGCAATGACCCCTGATGTCATGAACTTAGATTATCCCGAAGTAAAAATGGATATATTAAAGTTTAGAAATGCCGAGCACTATGACCGTTTTTATAATCAGCTAGAAGCGTTAGAGCTTACAACCGAAGAAGAGGATGCTACGAATAGTACTGATGAAGTACTTACTTTTGATGACAAGCTAAATGCTATAGAACACTACCTAGGTTTTACCTCTATAAGAAAAGCTTTTTATGTAGCCTTTGAGGTGCAGAATGTTGAAGGTTGGTCTAGTATGGATCAGGTACCAGTGCAGGAGTTACCGCTAGGCGATATATCATTAACATTAATGAATGAAGATAAAAATGTAATCATTGGCAATACATTATATAACTACTTTAGCGAAGATGTGGTTGTAAAACTTACTGACCCCAGTCTAGAGGCCATTTCGCAAATTAGAAATGCCAATGGTAATCTTGGTACACTATTTTCACTCAATCTGGCCCGTTGCGAAATTATTCAGGATTTACAAGGCTGTAAAATTACGAGCAGTACACCATTGTATAAAACACTGGGGGATACCACTTGGCATTCACAGCCCTTAATAGATTATACAATTCCTAGGCTTCGTAAGACAACAGTGGGTACACCAGTAAACTGTGCTACACCTAATTTTGGATATGAGCTTAGTAGTTATATTCTTGGGTTTACTACAGGTTCTACGGTATTTGATTGGAGGGCCTTTAGCTATTTTGATTATTATATAGATTGGGGAGATGGTACAATTCATACAGGATCAACAAATGGTTCTGCCAATAGCTATTTAGATAATCATACATACACGACCTCTGGGCAGTATAATGTAGTGGCTAAATATAGGCCAGCGGGCTATGGCTATTACCCTATGAGCAATAGTTTTGTGGTGGATGTTCCTAACTACTCCTGCTCCAACAAACCACAGGGTAGTAATCGTATTCCAGGTAGTAAAGAATCGCCAGATGGTAGTAGATGCGTAAGAGGAGAGTTAAAGTGCTACAAAAGATGGGTGCCAATATTTACGAACACGAACAGAAGCAGAATTAAAGCTAAATCTTGGGGCTTTAAAAAGAAAAGAGGAAAATGGAAGAAAAGAAAAATGAATACCATAAAGGTGAAGTATGATGTAGATGTTTTACTAGCCCATAATTGTTCTGTGTTATACCCGCTCAATCCATTTGATAGTAAGAATAACAGGAAAAAGATCGTAGTAGATGAACCTATTGGGCTAGGCAACGTGCCTTCAACGACTCCAAATTATGTTAATCTTACCTATGGTGATCTTGGTTTTGAAGAGATTATCTCAGTACACGAGATTGATGATGGTGGTAGTTCAAAATCAGCGAAACTAACTTTAACTTTAAGGGCTTGTGATTATTAGTATGATATTAAAACTGAGTAAATATTTTTGTGGTATTACCTTTTTATGCCTTACAAGTATAGGAGGATATGCTCAAAAGTTTGAGTATATAGTAGGAGGAAAGTTTAAGCGAAACTTTCATGGAGCTAAGGAAGTTGTCTTATCAGATAATTCTATTTTGAACTATTCCAAAGAGTTAAGAACTTTCCCTACGTCAGATGTTATGGTTGAAGCTGGCGTTATCTATAGACCTAATAAACGCTATTTTATAGAAGCCAAAGCAAATTATGGTACGGATAATTATCATTATCGATACAGCGATAACCTATCCAGATTGGGGTTTATAGGACCATATGCCAATTTACCTTTAGGTCCAGATTTTTTTCCAGTAAATGGTTTTTTTAGCTTTGCCTTAAGTGCTGGTTATTCGATAAACACTAAGCGGTGCATCTTAGATTTAGGCACTGGTATGGTATGGCAGCCAGCTTGGGAAACTGGTGAATCTGGTTTAAGAATAGGTATTTACGAAAATAATCAAAGAAGATGGATAGCCGAAAGTGCTTACTATCAAACACGAACGAACCACTTCTATCAAAAATTCTTCGCACGTGTCTTCGTTCGGCAATCTCGGTTTCGTTTATTCAAGCATTTAGGCTATGAAGTAGGCTATACCAATCGTTTTTTTAATCGGTATAAAAACAGTGTAATGGATGTAAGCTATACCGATAAGAACAATAGAACATTTGTAAACAAACATTATGACTTACAACGGTCTTTATACCTTAGTGTACTTTATCGTTTTTAGTTTTATATGCATGGGTAGTCATGCTCAAAAGTTTGAGTATGTGATAGGAGGAAAGTTTAAGCGAAACTTTCATGGAGCTAAGGAAGTTGTCTTATCAGATAATTCTATTTTGAACTATTCCAAAGAGTTAAGAACTTTCCCTACGTCAGATGCTATAATTGAAGCTGGCGTTATCTATAGACCTAATAAACGCTATTTTATAGAAGCCAAAGCAAATTATGGTACGGATAATTATCATTATCGATACAGCGATAACCTATCCAGATTGGGGTTTATAGGACCATATGCCAATTTACCTTTAGGACCGGATTTCTTTGAAACCCACGGTTCCTTTAGTTTTGCTATAGGTGCAGGAATTTTGTTAAGTGCTAGGCAACTCAACCTAGATATAGGAACAGGTATGACATGGCAGCCAAAATGGGATAATGGCACAAGTACGGGGAAGTTAGGTGTTTATCAAAATAACCAACGAAAATGGGTAGCCGAAATGGACTATTACCAAACGTACACCACCCATTTTTATCAAAATTTTTTCGCACGTGTCTTCGCTCGGCAATCTCGGTTTCGTTTATTCAAGCATTTGGGCTATGAAGTAGGCTACACCAATCGTTTTTTTAATCGGTATAAAAACAGTGTAATGGATGTAAGCTATACCGATAAGAACAATAGAACATTTGTAAACAAACATTATGACTTACAACGGTCTTTATACCTTAGTGTACTTTATCGTTTTTAGTTTTATATGCATGGGTATTCATGCTCAAAAGTTTGAGTACGTGATAGGAGGAAAGTTTAAGCGAAACTTTCATGGAGCTAAGGAAGTTGTCTTATCGGATAATTCTATTTTGAACTATTCCAAAGAGTTAAGAACTTTTCCTACTACAGATGCTATAATTGAAGCAGGTGTAATCTACAGAGTTCATAAAAGCTGTTTTCTAGAAGCGAGAATAAACTACGGTACGAATATTTACTATTATAGATATAGCGAGAAACTCTCTCGTTTAGGCTTTACGGGAATCTATGCGAATTTACCATTAGGACCAGATGTTGACAGAATACATGGTGCTTTTGGTCTTTCTTTGAATGCAGGACACTCGATAAACAAAAAACAATTTATTCTCGATTTAGGTACTGGAATGGTATGGCAACCGGCACTGGAGAATAACGGAGAGAGCGGTTTAGGTATTAGTATTTATGAAAATAATCAAAGAAGAAAAGTAGCTCAAATAAAATATTATCACACGTATATCACCCATTTCTATCAAAAATTCTTCGCACGTGTCTTCGTTCAGCAGTCTCGGTTTCGTTTATTCAAGCATTTGGGCTATGAAGTGGGCTATACCAATCGTTTTTTTAATCGGTATAAAAACAGTGTAATGGATGTACGCTATACCGATAAGAATAATAGAACATTTGTAAACAAACATTATGACTTACAACGGTCTTTATACCTTAGTGTACTTTATCGTTTTTAGGATTACCCTCCAATACTAATCATACTTCGATTTTCAAGTTGATGATAATCTTGGGTCGTAAAGTTAGAAAACAACTGTCCACCTAGTTTTTCTTTTTTGTTTTGAATGGCAGATCTGATAAGAGGTTCAATAGATTCCTTAGCGCGATATGCTCGTAATAAATCGGTTTCAGTTTTTGAAAATAGACAGTTCTTGATTTTACCGTCAGCGGTAAGACGGATCCGATTGCAGCTATCACAGAAAGGATTTGTCATAGTACTGATAACAGCAAAAGTGCCCTCACACCCTATAGCTTTATATTTTTTGGCTGTGGCGTTTTGCTCGTCATAAAGTTTTATAATATCGAATTGGGTTGTAGCATGATTCAAAATTTCTTGTTGCGAAACCAACCGCTGATCTTGCCATCCGTTATCCGTAAATGGCATAAATTCAATAAAGCGAATATGAACCTTCTTAGAGCGTGTCAGCTCAATAAAGTCATTAATCTCATTATCGTTAATTCCTTTTATAAGAACCACATTAATTTTTACAGAAAAATTGTTAGACAAAAGCCAGTCAATATTCTCTTGCACTTGTTTAAAGTGGGAACGCTTCGTAAGTATTTGAAATTTATCTTCTAGAAGTGTATCTAAACTTATGTTTACAGACCTAATCGAAGATTTGAGCAAACTGTCTTGAAACAAATGAATCAGTGCACCATTGGTGGTAATACAGAGCTCCACGGGTAATGTAGATAGTTGGGCAATAATTTCTCTTGCTTCTTTTCTTACTAAGGGTTCACCTCCCGTCAGCCTTATTTTATTAATGCCCATGTCTACAAACTGTTTAGCAATGACCTCTATTTCATGAGGTTGCATGAGTTTGGCATTTGGTGTTGAGCTAACCTCTTCATTAGGCATGCAATAGAAACACCGAAAGTTACAAGCATCTGTAAGTGAAATACGCAGATAATTATGTGTTCTACCGTATGAGTCTAAGATTGGTTCCATTTATAATTCAACCTTAAAAATACGTCCGCCATCCCCGACCGCAAAAAATGTGTTCTGATCATAAAAGGAGACACTCTCAAAATCGGTAGAGGTAAAATGATCTAGTTCTTTCCAGCTTCTACCTTGGTCGTTCGAATAAATTACACATCCTTTTTCTCCTACCGCAATCAGCTCTGATTGACCATTCTTTGCTAAACTTTTAAGATATATTTTTTTTTGCGCCAGCTTGTTGGCATTTCGAATCGTTTTCCAATTTGCCCCTCCATTTTCTGTTCGTAGAATACTTCCTTCCCAGCCAATAGCAACACCTTCAGTTGTTGAGAACCATGCTGTGGCCGTAAAATAATCGTTCTTAGCTGCTGTAAAATTCCATGTCTTGCCTCCATCTGTGGTCTTGTAAATAGCACCAAATCCAGCAATATATCCTGTCACGGAATCAGCAAAGGTTATATGATACATTCCAAAAGAATGGCTGTCATCGTTCCAAGGGTATTTCCAGTTACTATCTTTTTGAATATTTGTAATAAAGCCAGTTTTTATCTCATCCCTTCCGCAAATAATAGCCTCTTCATTGCTCCTAAAACAAACACTTCTCCAGTGTGCCCATCGAGGTTCTTGTTGAAATGCGACATCTGTTCCAAAGTTGGTGCTGCTATAGGTAACACCTCCAAACCCTACAGCTTCAAAACGGCCATTGGGCAATACGTCTATCGAATACAGCTGCTTGTTTTCAACATTGGTTGGCAGGGGAATAATGTGCCAACTAACTCCACCATCGATTGTTCTAATTATCTCGCTTTTCGTGAATTGGCTACCGCCGCAAGCAAAGCCTATATCATTCACAAATTTGACGCAGGATAATTGATATGTCGTCGGTGACGAAACCTCTGTAAACGAGGCATGTATCCGTTCTTTTTTACAGGCGCTTGCCATGAATAGTAGGCACAGCAAAGCAAAAAATCTATTTTTTTTGAAACAAACCATCAATCTCAGATGAAGATAAGACAATCATGGTTTTTTCCCCGTCAAAATTTTCAGTTGGAAACTGACATGCAAAAAGTTGTTGTACTAGTTCATGTATTTCATCAACACTTAGTTTTTTCCCTGAACGGACGGCGTTTTGTCTTGCCATGGTTCTGATGAGTTGCTCTCGTTTAGAGAGTTTTCCTTTTGTACTTGTAAACTTATAGTGTTCAATAAGTTCTTGTAATACTGCGATTTCATGACCGCTGGCTACATCTGCAGGAACCCCTTGTATAATAAAGGTGTTTCCTCCAAAGGCTTCTAGCTCAAAACCTAAAGATAAGAGTTCTTCTAAAAGCTCGTTTACAATAATTGCATCTGAGGCTCCAAGTTCCCAGGTTTGCGGCACTAAGCATTTCTGAATTGCGATGTGTTGTTCTTGTGTTTGCAAGAAGCGTTCGTAAAGAACACGTTCGTGTGCGTTTTGCTGATGAATTAAGTATACTTTTTCACTTTGGGCAAAACCGATATAAACATTGCTTACTTGGAAGTAATATGGTTTCTTTTCAACGAATTTCACTTCTTCGTCTGTCTGCTGGATATGAGCTAATTCATCCTGGATTGCAAATCGTTCTTTCCATTGTTTTCGCTCATTTGTTTTAGGCATTAAATGTGCTTGCCCCTTTTGCGTAAATGATTGATATAGAAAGTCATCTTTAGTAGATTGCTGTTTCTCAGCGTTAAAGGGTTTATTGAGAGCCTCTAGGTTTTCGATGTTTGCATCAACATTAAAGTCGATGGAAGGTGTAATACTAAACTTGCTGAGCGCATGTTTTACGGCACTATTTACAAAGGCATAAATTATCTTATCTTCTTCAAACTTAATTTCTTGTTTGGTAGGATGCACATTAATATCAATACGTTTCGGATCGGTATCGATAAAAAGAACAAACATAGGGTACGTATCTTTTGGAAGAATTTGACTATAAGCTCCTTTTACCGCATGATTCAGATAAGCACTTTTAATAAAGCGATTGTTCACAAAAAAGAATTGTTGGCCTCTTGTTTTAGTTGCTGCTTCCGGAGTTCCGCAAAAACCATTAATTTGAATGAAGTCTGTTTCTTCAGAAACGCCAACCAATTTGTTTTGCAAGTTATTCCCTAACAGGGCTAGGATACGTTGTTTTAATTTTTTCCTTGAAACGGTATTTTTACTTTCTTCTAAATGAAAAAGGTCATGATCATTATGTGTTAACCTAAAGCCAACTTCGGGACAGGCCATTGCAACACGTGTAAATTCATCAACAATATGCCGCATTTCGGTGCTATTCGTTTTTAAGAAATTTCTTCGAGCGGGGACATTGTAGAATAAATTTTTTACCGATAACGAAGTTCCAACAGGAGTTTGACAAACTTCTTGAGATTGGACTTGTCCGTTTTCAATAATAATACTTGTGCCAGCATCATCTTTTTTCTGTCTTGTTTTCAATTCTACTCGCGCAACTGCTGCAATTGATGCTAAGGCCTCACCTCTGAAGCCCATAGTACGAACATTAAATAAGTCATCAATGGTGTTAATCTTAGAAGTAGCATGCCTCTCAAAGCACATACGCGCATCGGTATCGCTCATACCGATTCCATTATCGATTACTTGTATAAGTTGTTTTCCAGCCTCTTTCAAGATTAGATGGATATTGGTCGCACCTGCGTCAATAGCGTTTTCAAGCATTTCCTTTACAGCACTTGCAGGACGTTGTATTACTTCACCTGCTGCAATTTGGTTAGCAAGCGTATCGGGTAATAAGTTAATAATATCTGACATGGAGAACACAAATGTATTTTATGGATGTTAGCCAATGCATTTCATCCTGTCGTTTTTATTGACGACTTTCCACAGCTATTCACAATGTTGTATTTTTATTTGAAGAATAGCACTATTTACTGTTCAATAAGATTAAAAAAGTGTAAATTGCTATCTAATTAAAACAATGGGGCATGAGAAATATGATTAAATTATTTGTACTATCCACTCTGGTATGTTTGTCATTTACTGTTCAGGCGCAATATAGATATGGAGTCACTTGTAAGAAAGGGTTTCAAAAAATGTCGGAGCAGAAGATTGTTGATTTGTATGCGAATGCGTTCGAACTTAAGGGTGCAAAGTTTGGCAAAGTTAAGCTTGACAAACTAGTAGAACCCAGTACAGGTGAGCTCATCGTTTTTATAAAAACAAAGGTTTTCTCAAATGATTTAACATCAAGCATTGTTACAAGAATTTACCGAACAACCGAAGGCGGCTTTAGTTTAAACGCTCCTCAGAAAAAGAGTATAAGCATGACCCTTTGTAAATGTAAAGATCAGACTTCCAAGTGTGAGCCTGTTGTTACTTCGAACGGGGTATTGTGTCAGGGTGCAGTTAAAAAAGTTGTTGAAGTAGCCTCTATTTGTAAATAACTTATATCTCTTACAAAAGAATCTATGAGGTTTGTGAGCAGAATAGCCAATAAACCTTGCAGGTGTGTTATTTTTGTAAGATGTCTAAAACAGGTTTCTATTCTTTAACAGTAAGTGATATAACAAGAGAAACTCCAGATTGTGTTTCCGTAGCATTTCGTGTTCCAACTGAGCTTAAGGATCAATTTAGGTTTCTGCCTGGTCAATACCTTACATTTAAGCATATACATGAGAATGAGGAACTTAGACGTTCTTATTCCATATGTACAGCTCCCTATGAAACTGAATTGCGCGTAGCAATTAAAAAAGTTGAAGGAGGTGTTTTTTCTACTTATGCGAATGAACAGTTAGCAGTAGGTGATGTCTTAGAAACGATGGCACCCATGGGTAATTTTACTACTGAGATTAGTGCAAGTCAAAGAAAGAATTATGTAGCTTTTGCGGCGGGTAGTGGTATTACTCCCGTTATAAGTATTATTAAGACAGTTCTTGCCGAAGAGACAAGCAGTTCATTTACATTGGTATACGGCAATAAAGAGTTTCAGTCTATCATTTTTCGAGAAGAAATTGAGGCACTGAAAAATAAACATCTAGATCGATTTCAAGTAGTGCACGTATTAAGTCGAGAGCGGCTAGAAAGTGAGATAAACTGTGGTCGTATTGATGAAGAGAAATGCGATGCCCTTTGCAATACATTACTTTCTATAGATACGATTGATAAGGCATTTATTTGTGGACCAGAGGCTATGATTCATGCAGTAAAGGATTACTTACTAAGTAAAGGCATGGATAAGACTGACGTAAAATTTGAACTATTTACCTCTGCAACAAAGGTGGGCTTTCAAACTAGGGCAAAAGCTGAGCAAGAAGTTGACGAAAGTGAGTTATGCGATATTACTGTGAAGGTTGACGACAGAACCTTTGATTTAAAACTAGCTTATGATGGCTTTACCATATTAGATGCTACTTTGGCTAAAGGGGCTGACCTACCCTACGCTTGTAAAGGAGGAGTTTGCTGCACGTGTAAGGCTAAACTTATTGAAGGTGAAGTTGACATGGATGTGAATTATGCCTTGGAAGATGACGAGATAGCCGATGGCTTTATTCTGACTTGTCAGGCACATCCAAAGAGTAAGAAGGTTTTTGTTGACTTTGATGTAAGTTAGTACCCTGAGTAGCTTGCTATTTCTTTTTTGTATTCGTTTATATAGAAGAAACTTAGAATTAAAGATACTTGTACCAAATATTCTGTCAACTAAAGATAGGATGGATTACCTTTTTAATCATTTCTTAGCAATACTTCGAAACATTTCTACCATCTTTGCCTCGCTTGAAAAACTTGCTTAATTATATCATTATTCTAGCCTTACTAACCGTAAGCTCCTGTGCGAATATTGGACAGCCAACTGGTGGCCCCAAGGATACTGAAGCACCGAAATTGATCAACAAAGCACAAGTTGATTCTCTACTGAACTTCAAAGGAGGCAATCTAGTTATTGAATTTGACGAATATATTAAACTGGATAATGTTCAGAAGAACTTTAGAATAAGCCCATTAACAAAGCAGCAGCCGAAAATCAGAGTTAAAAAGAAGAGTGTCATTATTGAGTTAACTGATTCACTCCTTGAGGATAATACAACCTATACACTAGATTTTGGAGGAGCTGTACGCGATAGAAGAGAGAATAATCAATTTAAGGATTTGAAACTAACATTGAGTACTGGAGATTATTTCGATTCGCTTTCGTTTCGTGGCAAGATATACGATGCTCAAAGTGGTAAAGGGGATTCCTCTTTAGTCATGCTTTATCCGGCTGCTACACCAGACTCCATGATTTTGAAACAAAAACCGCTTTATATAACCAAGGGGTCCAATGGAAACTTTGAGTTTAAAGGGTTACCCAATAAACAATTCAAGATAGCTGCATTAGCTGATAAGAATGCAAACTATACATACGATGCTTTAGGAGAAAAAATTGCATTTATGGATAAGGTCATAGATGCAGCAAAACCTGATTCCGGTCTTGTATTGTACTCATTTGTTGAAGAGAAGATGATTGATACGACGGGTAAAAAGCCTGTAAAAAAGAGGTTTACGCCCAAAGGAGCTTTGTCTTATTCTTTTATACCTGATATTAAGCGAATAGATAAAATGGATTATCAAGATTCACTTAAGATTATTTTAGGCGATCAACCTGGGGTCATTAATACGGATAAGATTAGGTTTTACGAAAATGAAGTTCTCGATTTAAGCTTGTCCACTATTTATGATGACTCTAATGGGGTCGTTACATTATTGCCGCATTGGGAAATGGGCTCTGATTATAAACTTATTTTACAAAGGGCCTTTATAAGAGATTCTTCTGATAAGGGTTCAAAAGCAGATACCCTACGTTTCAGAACAATGGCCAAAGAAGATTACAGTAGTATTATCGTCCTTATTGATTCTATGCTCTTAAAGAAGCATGCGATTTTGCTGGTGTACTCTAAAAATGAAGAAATAAGAAGATCAACTGATTTATATAAACCAGTTCTTTTCGACTTGCTCAAACCCACATCCTATAAACTTAGACTTTTATATGATGAGAATGGCAATGGTAAATGGGACGCCGGAAATTTGGCTGAACAACAACAGCCTGAGATTACATTGGAGTTACCCAAAACCATTCGTCTCAAACCAAATTGGGAGAACAAGGTAGAGTGGAATTTATTTAGCAAGAAAAAGAAGTTCGGTGCCAAATAGTGCTATTTCTGCATTATGAATGTCTAAATCCTTGGGCGACCTTAAAGATATGCAAGACATATGGAAAGAGGGCATCCATACTTTCTATGGCGCCTTGTGTAGATCCTGGAAGGGTAATTACAAGCATATTACCTATCATTCCAGCGATACCACGCGATAACATGGCATAATGTGTGCGATCCTGACCATACTTTCGTGCGGCTTCCATTAAACCTGGAATTTCTCTGTCCAATAAAGGTTTTATGGTTTCTGGAGTGATATCTCTGGGTGAAAGCCCCGTGCCGCCAGTAAAAATGAGCAAACGAATTTCAAGTGCCTTAGCAGCTTTAATGGTTTCTTCAATTTCCTGAGGCTCATCCGCAATAATTGTTTTACGTGTTGCTATGTTATACGATTTGAGCTTTTGAACGATAGCCTCTCCAGCCTTATCCTCTTTTTTACCAGAGACTACAGAATCACTACAAACTGTAACTTGTGCGGGAATAAGAATATCATCCAAATTATCTTTGAAGGATGATTTGCCACCCTTCTTTTTAATCAGTTTTACATCACCAATAATCAACGCTTTATCAATTGGTTTAAGCATATCATAAATAGTCAATGCCGCAATCATTGCACCATGCATTGCTTCTACCTCAACTCCGGTTTTGTAAATCGTTTCTACGGTAAGTTGAATGATAATGTCCTTTTCTTGCAATGCGTAATCAACGGTACAATGTTCCACAGGAAGAGGATGACAATCCGGGATGACATTACTCGTATTTTTTACAGCGAGCAAGGCCGCCGCCCGAGCAAAGTCCAAAACATTTCCTTTGGGTACTTTGTTTTCTTTTACAGCAGTTATGGTTTCAAGATCACTTGAATGTACAATAGCCTGTGCAACGGCTGTGCGTTTTGTGTTCGATTTATGTGTTATATCTACCATATCCTAATTATTGACTTTCCAGTGTTCTGAATGCTCAGTAAGCTCTTTACCCCATATAGGTAATTCGCTTTTAATACGTTCTACAAGCGTACCACAAACCTGCTGACTTTCCGTTCTGTGTGGTGAGGATACAAATACAAACAAACAAATTTCACCTGTTTTTACTTTGCCCAAGCTATGGTAAACATGCATACAAGTAATATTATGCTGAGCAAATATTTCTTCTCGTATTATATGCATTTTTTGATTAGCCATTTCTTCGTAAGCGGTATAATCAATTGAAGTCACAACAGCTTCATCAATTAGATCTGCACGAACTTGACCTAAGAAAATCTGATGAGCCCCAATGCTAGTTTTACTTTGATGTTTTGCAATGCTATTCCCGATGAACTCAGAAGAAATTGCTCCCTCTACGAAGATTGATTTTGCCATTGGCTGCAAAATACATCATAATCAAATGATAGAATGTCTTGTTCAGATTTGGGTGTAATAAAATCTGCTTTGGGTTGAGCCCCAGTCTTATAGATTTCTTGTGTAAGGCCATTGTAGTGAATGAGTTCAAAACTTTTATCCTCTTTAAGCTGACAGACATATTTCGCAACTTCTAGGGCCTGTATACTACCAATAATACTGGGTAAGAAACCTAGGATACCATTTTCACTACAAGTTGGTATCGAAGATGGTTTCGGAGGTTTAGGAAAGACTGAGCTATATGAAATGCCCTGTTGCGCATAATTAAAGAGTGCTACTTGACCTTCAAATTCGAAAACAGATCCATAAACATAAACTTTATTTTTTAAGGTGCTATACTGATCCAGCAGATAACGTGTTGCAAAACGATCGCTTCCATCTATGATAATATCATAATCAGCACACAGATCGATAATATTTTGAGGTGTAATAAACTCATCAAAAGCTTCTACTTCAATTGTGGGGTTCAGCTGTTTCAGTTTTTTTTTAGCGATGAGCACTTTACGTTTACCAACATCTTCTGTAGTATACAAGACTTGTCGATGTAGATTATGAAGTTCTATTTTATCACCATCAACTAACCCTAGTTTTCCTATACCAGCCCCTGCTAAATATAGCGCTGCGGGAGAACCTAACCCTCCTATACCTACGACCAAAACTTTTGCCTCGGCTAGTTTTTGTTGTCCTTCCATACCGATGCGTTGGAGCTGTAGTTGTCTTTGATATCGATTAAAAAAAGCTGCGTCCATCTTATTAATTATCCTCCCGAGAAAGGTGGCAAAAGAGCCACCTCATCGTCTTCATGTAATGTACAATTATCAGTTATTTTTTGGTTGACGGAGAACACAAAATGTGTATCTAACAGTTTAGGGTACTTTTTGAGTAGCAGTTTATGCAAGCTCGTTAAGTCAGAAACGTTGTTTATTTTTTCTTTAGGTACTGTTGTAATTGAGTATATGGGTCCGAAGTATAAAACGGTAATCATTTAATCTTTTCTTTTATCAGCTCTAAATCAGATGGGGTATTTGCGTTTAAAAATAAATCAGGATATTCGATTGGCAATTTTTTATAATCAAATTGCGGAATTAGCTTTTGTAAGGTTCTTTCTCCTTTTAGGACTTTTTCCTTCCAGATCTTTAGAATTTGCTTTGTATACATACCGGGAAATGGAAATAAATACTCATCAGCGAAGCAAGTAATAAGCCGTTGCTTGGTAGCCGCTTGAATCAATTGAATAAGTTGTGTGTTTATTAAAGGCATATCACAGCTAACGATTAGTACATGATCAGCTTGAGCATTCTCAAGACAGGTAATAATTCCCTGTGCTGGTCCTTGATCTTTTACTTTATCCGATACGATTCGGTAGCCAAATTGTTCATAAACGGGATTAGACGTGACGATACTAATTTTTTTCTGAAGAGGTTTTAAATAATCAATACTGTATTGGATAAGTGCTTGCCCATTCACTTTTACGAGCCCCTTATCTTCACCCATTCGAGTACTTCTACCTTCAGCTAGTATGTAAATTTCATAGTTCATTTAGCTAACCAAAATTTTTAAAGAAGCTAGAATTAGGACAAAAGCGAGTAACTGCTTAATAAAAAGTTCGGGCCATTTTTTTGAACCCAGATAGGCACCTAAACCTCCCCCTATTACAACAAGAGCTATTATCATGGGCATGGTACTTGGGTATTTAAAGCCAGTTGATAATTGTCCGAATAAGCCTGCAGTAGAGTTTACAAATATAAAAAGAGCGCTAATGCCAGCGGTGGTTTTTGCATCACTCCAACCGAAAAATAGAATAAGAGGTGATAAGATAATTCCACCCCCTATACCCAATAGCCCAGAAATGAATCCAATACTTGCACCTAACACCAATGCTATTGGTACTGAGAACATTTTATGCGTGCTCTCATTTTTTTTTGATGAAGCGAAGAAAAGTTTAACACCAGCTAAGAGCAGAAAAATAGCTAATAGGGTAAAATAAAGTTCGGTATTAAGTTCTACTCGACCTCCTAAATAGGCCAGAGGAACTGAGGCAGAAGCCAATACAATAAACAACCTTTTATTAAAATGTCCGGCCCGTAGATACTGAATAAAGGCAATACCTGCAACGAACAGATTTAAGGTGAGCGCAATAGCTTTTACATCCGTTGCAGCAAAAGTGAAGAAACTCATAAGCGCCAAATACCCACTTGCACCACCGTGTCCTACCGCTGCGTAAAGGAAAGCAATTATAGGAAGGCAGATAAAGAAAAGAAATTCGTACATGTTAAATCAGATGTACATCGACGAGGTCACCCGTATACATTATTTGTTTATGTTCAGGTATTTCTACTAAACAATCCGCTAAAGCGAAAGCATTCATTTTGTACGACTCTTGGCCATCTAGAATTTCTACAGAATCACCTTTGATTTTGCCCTTCACAAAGAACGCTTTTTGATTTTTCTTATTTATGTCTTCCTGAAGTTTGAGCTTTAAGGTTGCTTCACTTTTTTGAGAAGACCCCATGGTCCATGCCAAGGCATGTCTAACATAGATGTAGAAACAGCTCATTACAGATCCAGGGTTGCCAGGTAGTCCAAATATTAACCTTTTATCTTTTTTACCAAAGTATAATGGTTTGCCTGGTTTCTGATTGATTTTATGAAAAATTTGTTGGACTCCGTTTTTCTCAAGGGCCTTTTGAACAAGGTCATATTTTCCAACAGAGATGCCTCCTGTTATGAGAAGAATATCCGCTTTTAAGCCATCTGCGATTTTTTGATTTGTATCTTCTTCCAAGTCAATAGCACGGCGTATACGGATGTCTTCAAAGTGTAAGTCCTTTAAAGCGTTTTGCAAGGCGAAAGAGTTGCTTTCAAATACTTTTCCATCTTTTAGTTGTTCTGGCGGACGCACTAATTCATCGCCCGTAACTAGGATGTCTATAGTGGGCTTTTTGTAAACGGTAACTCGGTCTAGCCCAAAACTAGCCAGCATACTACAGGCTGAAGCCGAGAGTGTAGAACCTTTTTTAAGAATGATATCGCCTTTTTTACTTTGAGATCCTTTCGGTCTAATATTGGCACCCTGTTTCAAGTGTTCGTCTTTCACCTGAATATTTCTTTCATTTATCACGACACGCTCTTGCATGACAACAGTGTCTACCCCTGGAGGTATGAGTGCTCCTGTAAAGATTTGAATACAATGTTCTGGATCTACTGCACTCACCAACGTGTCTCCCGCTTTTATTTCACCTTCGTTGTATAAAGGAATATTCTTCTGTACATCTTCATAGCGAAGAGCATAACCATCCATTGCGCTTTGTGCAAAGCTGGGCATATCTATTGGAGCGATAATGTCTTCGGCCGCAAACCTTCCTAAGGCTTTATAAAGCGAAACTTGTTCAATGCCAAAATCTTGACAATGTAGTTTAATGAGTTCCCTTGCTTTCAATACAGATATCATATGGCTATTTTATTACTTCTAAATCTCTGAAAATATCTTTCGTTATAGCAATTCTTTTCTTCATAAGCTCAGAGAAATTGATATCCTTACTTTTAGTCTCAAAGTTCATTGCGAAGAAATAGGGACGATAATTTGTTTCTTCCGCATCAGTTTCTACGTTCTGCTGTTTTTCTATTTTTTCAATATAACCAACCAGCTGACAGATATATCCCTTTTCCGTTGGTGTTGTACCTGTTTTATAGGATAGTTTATATTCATCATTTGTTTCGTGTAACATAAGAGATCGAACAAGACGTTGGCTTCGTTTTGAAAGAGGGTGCTTATCAAAGTATAGCCTTTTCAAAAATCCTACTTGTTCGTCTGGGGTTATTTTCAGACTACCATCTATCCAGAACCGATCAACAGAGTCTCCAATAGTTTTGTTGCCGTACTGCAGCGTGTCAAGATAATGCTGCATGGTATCTTTTCCTATTTTACGGGCCAACGCTTGATAATAAGGCAGAGCACTATATTCGAAGGCTTGTTTCATTGTTAGGTCTTGATTCCAGTCCTTATTCCAGCGTTCTATTCCGTCCCATTTAATAATATAATCAATATCGGGTGCAAGGTTGGTCTCAAGAGCAATAAGTGAGTTTACAATTTTAAAGGTCGAAGCTGGTGAAAATGGCTTACTCGTTCGATGCTTGTTATAATAAAAAGCTTGGTCATGCGTATTATCGTAGACTTCAAAACATGCTGAGTCAATACCTCTTTCTTGGAAAAAACTTGCCCAGTTTTTCTTCTCATGAATATTGTTTCTGCATGAAGTGCTCAAAAAAATGATACTCATAATGAACAGAGAAAGCGCCGTAGATTTCATATCTGCGAAGGTAAATAGTAGCCTTTAGTGATGGCTATTTGATGTACACTATTTTGTTTTTTGTGCGCAGTTGAAATTGTCAATCTCCAAGGACGTACTCTCACGAAGTAAAGTTATTTTCGCATCCATGGCAGAGAAGGCACAAAATGAAGATCGTACTGATGTAGGACAATTAGGAGAATTTGCTCTTATCGAACACCTTACGAAGAATTTCGATACGTACAACGCCTCTACGATTAAAGGAATTGGAGATGATGCAGCAGTATTGGAGAACTTAGGTAAACATACTGTAGTTAGTACCGATATGCTTGTGGAAGGGGTGCATTTCGATTTGAGTTATTTGCCTTTAAAACATTTGGGATACAAAAGCGTGGTGGTTAACCTATCGGATATTTATGCGATGAATGCTGAACCGACTCAAATTACTTTTAGTATGGCTATTAGCAATCGATTTTCTGTAGAGGCGCTTGAGGAGTTATACGATGGCGTGCACTTAGCTTGCCGAGAGTATGGCGTCGATCTCATTGGTGGTGATACAACAAGCTCACAGAAAGGATTGATCATTAGCGTAACCGCTATTGGTGAGGTTCATGAAAGTGGCTTTGTAAGTCGTAGTGGTGCTCAAGAGAATGACTTGATTTGTGTAAGCGGAGATTTGGGAGGTGCTTTTATGGGATTACTACTCATGGAACGTGAGAAGAAGATATACCTTGAAAACCCTGATATTCAACCAGATTTAGCCGGCCATGAATACATTATGCAACGCTTGATGAAGCCTGAGGCAAGAAAGGATATTCTGAAGTGGCTTCAAGATCAGGAGATTAGACCAACCTCTATGATGGATATTAGCGATGGTTTAAGCTCTGAGCTTTTTCATATTTGTTCAAAGTCCAAGGTAGGGTGCACAATTTATGAGGATAAAATCCCGGTACATCTTGATACTCAAAAGATGGCTATGGATTTGCAGATGGCAAGTGTAACCGCTGCTTTGAATGGAGGAGAAGATTATGAGCTACTCTTTACTATTCCTCAGAGCAATTATGAGAAAATAACGATGTCTGAAGAGATATCCGTTATCGGGCACATTGGTAAAGAAGCTGATGGGTTAAAGCTTATAACGAATTCGAAGAATGAAGTTCCGTTAGAAGCTCAGGGCTGGAATCCACTAAAAAAATAGCACGGTTCGGGCCCAATTTTAGTCAGTATTTCTTATGTTTGTTACTAATATATTAACAATATGAAATCTTGGAAAATAGTTGTAGGTACTGCGTTTCTGTTTTTGGCAACAGCTTTATCCACAATGATCAGTTCATGTAACGATCCTTGTAACGATAGAATCTGTAAGAATGGCGGTGTTTGTCGAGAAGGAGAATGTATTTGTGCTGATGGGTTTGAAGGACCTTTATGCGAATCTAAGATGTATGAGAAGTTTATTGGCACTTGGGACGGAACCTATCGTTGTGGCGGTGGCATACCTACCAATGAGACCATTATTATTGCTCCTAATGCAGGATTAGGTCCTGATGACGTGATAGTATATAATCTTTTTGATCAGAATGCTACATTAGAAGGGACTATTTTGAATACAGATATTACTTTAATACCAAAAACGGTAAACGGCAAATCGTATAGTGGTTTAGGCTATGTAGATTCTGGTAGAATTATTACTTTATACATTACTGAGAAGAGCGATTTAGGCACATTTGCATGTGTTTTTAACGGAGAACTATACACGAATCCTTAATTTTAAATAAGACGATGAAGAAAAATATATTATTAATCAATATCCTTCTTTTATGTTCAGGGGCTTTCTTTTGGCAAAGTTGTCAATATAACGCCTGTAAGGCGCGTGATGTACAGTGCGAGAATGAAGGGGTTTGTGATCAAGGTGAGTGTGTTTGTGTTTTGGGTTATGAAGGAGAGTTTTGTGAGATTCCAGTTAATTCTAGGTATGCCTCTCATTATGCTATGGTGCGCTCAGAGCTTATAAACTCTACGCCTCCAACAGTTGATGATGACGATACACTTTATATGTATGCCAATCAGATCAAACGTAATATTGTGTACTTCTATTCCATAAGAGATAGCTTGACAGAGCTGGAAGGAAATGTTAGAGAAAATGCTTTAACCATTCCAGAACAAACAGTTATTATCAATAACATAAGTACCACCTACTTTGGTGAAGGTAGTTTGAATGGTGACAAATTGACGATTACATTGACGAAAAAGAACAATATGACTGCTACAAGCTCGCAAATAACTTATGTGGGTAGGCAGTATGAGACTTTCTAATTTCTTTGGCAATTCAATTTCTTCAATTTACATTTGCCGTCCTTTTAAAAATTACACACAATGAAACGTACATACCAACCGCATAGAAGAAGAAGAAAATCAGTGCACGGTTTTCGTAAGCGTATGGAAACTGTAGGCGGTAGAAAGGTGATTGCTAATCGCCGTAAGAAGGGACGTCATAAATTGACTGTTTCGGATAAAAAGTTCGTTAAGTAATATGGGGCGTAACACGCTCTCTTCTAACGAACGAATTAAACATTCTAATGAAATTACAACGCTTATCCGTCAAGGACAAGCGTTTTTTTTAGCACCTTTTAAAGTTTACTATAGCTGGGGGCAGGCCTCTGAAGAACCTAATGTTCGAGCAGCTTTTGCTGTTCCTAAACGAAAGTTTGGAAAAGCTGTAAAACGGAATAAACTTAAAAGATTAAGCCGAGAAGGGTTTCGAGTACAAAAAAGTGTTCTAGGCCAGTTTGCTTACAAAAAAGGCGAGCATGTTCGTGTTTTGTTCATGTACCAGCAAACCAAGGAATTATCTTATAAGGAAATCTATACTGCCATTGGTGAGAGTATTGCAGAGATTATTAGACAAAATGGCTAGAGTTCTTATTTTTTTGATAAAGGCCTATCAGGCGGCCATTTCACCATTAATGGGACCCGCAAAATGTAGGTATACCCCTACCTGTAGTGAGTACGCTGCACAGGCTTTTGCTAAGTATTCAACTATAAAGGCTTTTTGGTTAAGTATTAAGCGTATTGCCCGTTGCGCTCCTTGGGGTGGTCATGGTCATGATCCATTACCTTAATTTTTAACAGAACTCTTTGTATTCAAGGGCTCATTCTATGGTTCAGTATCCGTAAATTGCAAGAACAATACTTGCATTATGAAACAGGTTCTCAAATTTGCGCTCGTTCTATTACTGTTTGTACCATTTGGTATTCAAGCACAATCCTCTAATGATTCCTATTTTGAAATTTCTAAAAATTTAGACGTTTTTGCTTCTTTATTTAAAGAATTGAATGAGAGTTATGTAGATCCTATTGAGCCCGGCAAAGTAATGAAAACAGGTATCGAAGCCATGCTTTTTGAACTAGATCCCTATACGAACTTCATAAGCGAGGATGATATTCAGGACTATCGAATTCGAACAACTGGAGAGTATGGCGGTATTGGCTCTACAGTAGTGCAAAAAGATGATTATATCGTAATTGACCAACCTTATAAAAATAGCCCAACGGTGAAAGCGGGATTGAAAGCCGGAGATATGATTCTAGCTATTGATGGTAAAAGTATTAAAGGGAAAACAGTTTCTGATATAAGTGATTTCCTAAAAGGTTCGCCGGGTACAGACGTTAAGTTAAAAATCAAAGATGCTTACACAGGAGAGGAAAGTGAAAAGACACTTACAAGAGGCAAAATAAAGATAAGCAGTGTGCCGTATGCCGGAATGGTAGGTGAACAAAATGATATAGCCTACGTTCGTCTTACACAATTTACTATGAGGTGTAGCAACGAATTGCAGAGAGCATTAGATAGTCTAAAAAAAGTGAAGCCTAATTTGAAAGGTGTAGTACTGGACTTAAGAGGGAACCCTGGAGGCTTGTTAGATGAAGCAATTAAAGTGTGTAATCTATTCTTGCCGAGTAATCAGTTGGTCGTTTCAACTAAGGGTAAAATGGCAAAATGGGATAAAGACTTTAGAACAAAGGGCTCTGCTTGGGATGCAGAAATACCGGTTGCTGTTTTGATAAACAATCAAAGTGCCTCAGCCTCGGAGATTGTAGCAGGTACTTTACAGGATTTAGATCGAGGGGTTGTGATTGGTCAAAAAAGTTTTGGTAAGGGGCTTGTTCAAACAACAAAGTCCTTGAGTTTTAAATCAAAACTAAAAGTGACCACAGCCAAGTATTATACACCAAGTGGCCGATGTATTCAGGCCATAGATTATAGCAATAGAAACGATGATGGTAGTGTTGGTAAAGTACCGGATAGTTTGAAAACAAAGTTTAAAACAAAGGCAGGGCGCGTTGTATGGGATGGCGGTGGTATCGAACCAGATGTTCAGGTTGACCGAGAAGTACCGAGCTCCATTTTACCAGTTTTAGCCCGTAAGTTCTATATTTTCGACTACGCTACGGAATATGTCAAAACGAATTCAACTATTGCCAATGCTGGAAATTTTAAACTAGGAGAGGATGACTTTAAGAAGTTTGCGGCCTGGTTGGGAGATAAAGATTTTGGGTATCAGACCAAGACTGAAAAGGCCTTAGCCAAACTCAAAGAAACAGCAGAAAAGGAAAATTATTTTGATGGTATTGCAGAAGACTATAATAAATTAATGACGGCACTCTCTCATGATAAACAGCAAGATCTTATTAAGAACAAAAAACAAGTACTGAGCTATTTGCAGAATGAAATTGTATCGCGCTACTATTACCGCGAAGGTGCATTAGAAAATAATTTAAGTTCGGATAAAGTTTTAGGAAAAGCACTTCAATTACTTTACAGCACTAGCCAGTATAATAATTTATTACAACCAAAATAAAAAGGCGGAATTTATCCGCCTTTTTCGTTTATATTTTTGGAATCGTATTAGTTATTCAGCATAAGAGGCATCACTAGCATGAGCAAGTCCTCGTTGTCTTTCTTTTCCGAAGGTTTAATAATACCTGCTCGATTTGGTTGACTTAATTCCATAAGAATCTCTTCATCTTCAACGAGTGGCAATAACTCTACTAACAGTTTAGAGTTGAAAGCAATACGCATATCCTCTCCTTCATAGGTACAATTCATTTTTTCATCGCCCTCATAGGAGAAGTCCATATCATTAGACTTTAATTCGAGGCTATTTCCTTTAATTTCTAATTCTACTTGATTCGTAGTTTTATTAGCAAAAACACTTACTCTACGCAGTGAGCTTAAGAACTCCTCTTTTGAAACACGTAATTCAAACGGGTTATTAGCAGGAATAACAGCTTTATAGTCTGGGAACTTTGCATCGATCAATCTTGAAATCATAAGCAACTTTTCACCTTCTACGGTAAGAATACTATCATCATATGAAACAGTTACTTCAGTAGCTGTATGCAGTGTATTTTTAAGCTGCGATAAAGATTTTCGAGGAACAATAAAGTTTCCTTTACCTGAAGTACTCATGCCAGATTTTATACATCGTATTAATCTATGTGCATCGGTTGATACGAAGGTGATGCTGTCTTTTCCAAGTTCAAAATATACACCACTCATAGCGGGTCGCGTATCCTCATGGCTTACACCAACAAGAGTTTTTGCAATAGCATCGCTGAGCTCTGCAGCTGGCATGTTAAAACTGGTCAATCCATCAATTTGAGGTTCAGGGGGGAAATTTTTGCTATCCTCACCCACTAGTTTAGACTTACCGCTACTACTTGTAATTTCTATACCGTAGTCATCATTAATATCCAGAGTTAGTGGTTGTTCCGGAAGATTTTTGAGATACTCCATCAATACCTTGGCAGGAATACAAATGCTTCCCTTCCCCTCAGCTGAAGACGGTTCAATCTCTACACGCATAAAGGTCTCTAAATCTGTTGCAGAGATCGTTAATTTGTTTTTGTCGATATCAAATTTGAAATCTTCCAAAATGGGCAACACATTGTTGGCACCTATGATACCAGAAATATTCTGTAAATTCTTAAAAAGTGTACCAGATGATACAATAAACTTCATAAATACTATGTTTCGGACAAATATAATTAACTGAAAGGGTTGAGGACTGCTTTTTGGTTCGAATTTTATACAGCTTGTACAGTTGTATTAATGGTAAGGAAACCAAGGATCCATCTCTTCATTATTAATAGTTTTAGAACATAAACTAAAATAAAAATAGATCAACTCTTCGATAAGTTGTAAAAGAAAAAACGCTTATAAACCATCGATTTATAAGCGTTTAAAAGTGTTGGTGTGATTCGGCTGGGGCCATCTGCTCGCATTAATTAATGGCAATCTAGGGTTCTGAGCGCAAGTTCTTGTATAAATCACAGCAATTTCAGTTTTGAATTTCTAAGACAAGCTGAAGTAATAGACATTGAACTAATCGATTTAACCTGGCTAAATCCAATTATTGGAGATGTGTTGACAGTTTCTGAAAAGGTTAATAGAGAAGTTTTTCATATAAAAGCAATTCTACAGTTACTTATTCCAGTGAAGCCAATTTTCCGTAGATATTAAGGGTTAGCACCCAGACAACAATGTATTTAGTTTTAATCGGAGTATTTGTGAAAATTGTTTACATCAAAATCCCATTCTTAGCCTTAATCGTCGGAGGTAAATCAGTTTCATTCAGCATTTGTCTCATGTCGATTTCAATAGTACGACAAAGTGAAAGCATTGGAATATCATTTGCCATTCCTTGAAAGGGATTCTCGGTAAAATCTCCAATTGTATCCATTGATAGGTAAACCCAACTGATGAGAGCCGTAACGGGAATGGAAAGTCCGAGTCCCCAATCTCCAAGTTTCATTAGTTCGGGTATCATACCAAAGGGTAGGAGTGCAAGAAAAATATAAACGAAGTATTGGCTCATGTTGGCGTATTGTCGAGGAAGTGGAAACTTTTTTATCCGCTCATTTTTACCCTGCAGAGTATAAAAGCTTTTGAGGACATTGCCCATTTCCATATGCCTAAAATCATCTATCAAACGATCTTCGCGTAGTTGAGCTAAATCACGTGACTGTTCATTGATAATTTGTGTAGCTGTATTGACAGCGGCTATGAGTCTATCATGTTCACTAGCTGGTAGTAGTTGATCAAGCTCAACACGTGTCACCTCGTCATCAACTAGGCCAATACCAAAGGTCTTTTGATAATACTCAGCAACTTTCTGAGTGCGACCTCCCTGGCTAACATGTTCCCAAGGTGTAGGAACCAATAGTTGACTTCGGTGCGCATAAAGCCAAGCGATATGTCGATATATTAAGCGTTGTTTTATTGACTTGATTTCTTCGGTACTGGTCTCCTTATTATTGTGTAGATTACTAATGTAGCCATCAACCATCATGCCCCATGTGCGACTGTCATTTACAATGCCACCCCAGATTTTTCGTGCTTCCCACATGCGCTGGTAGGCTTGGTTGTTTTTGAAACCAACATAAAAAGCTACAGCAGTACCAATAACTGAAATGGCAACCCAGGGAATGCTGATAGGAATTATTTTATAATAAAATAGGGCTGCCATGGCTGTGGCAAATAGCAATAAAACCAGCATGTGGAACCAAGTCCATTTTATAAAAGTTTTAAAACTGAGAGTTTTTACAACAAGCATTTTCTAATAAATTTAAAAGGTGTTGGACTATTTTATGTAAATATGGGTTAATGACTAATTCATGCTACGATATTCACTAGGACTCATACCCGTTTTTGCTTTGAAGGTTTTAGAGAAGTGTTGCGAATATTCGTAACCTAATTCATAGGCTATTTCGCTTATGGTATCTGTAGAACTTAGGAGGTGATTCTTTGCTCGATTAATTAGAAAATCATCAAGTTGCGTTTTCGCGTTCTTGCCTGTTTCTTTTTTGAGCAAATCACTCAAATAATTTGGAGACAAGTTAAGCTGTTGTCCGCAAAAGGCGACACTAGGAATACCTTGATTGTGTTGTTTGTCATCACGATAGTAGTCGTTCAACAATGCTTCAAAGCTGACCAATACATCTTTGTTTAAATTAGTGCGTGTATAGAATTGGCGGTCATAATAGCGGGTGCAATAGTCCAATAATAACTCAATGTTGGAGATGATTAATTTCTGACTGTGTCTATCGATGTTCTGCTGGTATTCTTTTTCTATTTTTTCAATCAATTCGTTCAATGATTTTTTTTCATCTTGAGATATATGTAATGCCTCATTTATTTCATAAGAGAAGTAAGAATAATTTGAGATTGTATTACCTAATGTAGATTGGCGTAACAGGTCAGGATGAAACAATAATGCCCAGCCCGGATCTTCAGCTGTTGATTGATGACCGTCATAGGTCAAAACTTGACCCGGTTTCATAAAAAGCATAGAGCCATCTTGAAAGTCGTATGAATTTCGACCATATTGCATGCTTCCAATTGCTTCATTTTTTAGCGAAATACAATACATTCCAAAAACGCAACGTACATGATGAAACTCTTCTTTGATATCAGCATTTTTGAATCGAATTACTGATACCAAAGGGTGTTTTGGTTTTTCTAAACCAAATACCTTATGCATGTCGGCTATACTTTCTATTTGATGTACTTCTTTCATCCGCTTTGGTTTTATAGGCATAAACATACTGTTTTTTACAATAATCTATACTTGAAATTCGTGTCCTGTCATTTCTTCAGAAAGATCCCAAAGTTGTGAGGACACATCTTTACGTTTAGAATAATCGCTTCTTTTGGCAAAACCTACTTTACCCTTGAACTCATTAAATACTTGTGGTCCAAAATATTCCCCTCCTTTTATGTCTGGGCTTAAAACCGCAAATAGAGTCGGTTTAGCTGCTGAAGCATTTGTGTTTAATAAAAATGGGGATATTATTTTAAATACATAATATTTCAAGCCAGTCATTTCATCAAAAAGTCCAGAATCAGACCCACCAGGGTGAACTGCCAAAGCCTTAATTTTTTTACCAGCTTTTTTGAACTCTCTGTTCAGTTCGTCGGCAAACATTAAGTTAGCAAGTTTCGACTGTCCGTAGACAGCTTCTCGGTCTTTTATATTTTCACAGTTTATATCGTCAAAATGAATTTTTGCTCCTTTATGTGCGAGGCTACTTAATGCTACGATACGTGTATCAGGGTCATCGGGCATTTTGTCCAGCAAAAGATTGGTCAACAAAAAATGTCCCAAATGATTCGTAGCAAATTGCAATTCGACACCAGCTTTGTTATGCGCGCCTGAATAAATTAATACCCCTGCGTTGTTTATTAGCACATCAAGCTTCTCGTATTTCTCTTTGAAATTTTTAGCAAAAGTTCTTACACTTTCTAAATCACTTAAGTCCAGTTGTAGAATGTCCAAATCTACATTTGGTAATTTTTCTAGTATATCGGTTTTAGCTTTCTCGGCCTTATCCATGTTCCTGCACGCCATTATGGTCTTAAAACCATACTTAGCCATAGCCAAAGTGGTTTCGAAACCGATGCCATTATTAGCGCCCGTTACGATAGCTATTCTTCCTTTTTGAGAAGGAATATTTTTTAGTTCAAAATTCATCGTTTTAATTTTTTAATCTCTTGGATAAAGGCTTTCAACACGGTTTTTTAGTTCTTTATTAAACTTTTTATAAGCTGATACCAAACTGTGTTTCATCATAAAGTTCATAAAGCTACTATGCGAGTTTTTATCGCTATGCATGCCATCTTCTTGCCTGAACATAGTGGTGCCATGCTCTGTGCCTTCCACACTATATATGTGGTGGTCGTTTACATCGCCAACTACTTTGCCTGACCAGCCAAATTTTACGCCTTCCTCATAGTCCACAATTTCATGTTCAAATTCTAAGTTTTTACCAGTAATAGGATTTTTGAAATAGGCCTTGGAAACATCTCCTTTCTTCATTGTTTCTGTGGAAATTCCTTGGAGTGCCGAGCTCCATTCTGGTAATTTTTTCCAATCGGTTAATACACCCCACACTTGTTCGGGAGTCGCGTTGATTTCAATTTCGGTAAATACCTTGTTTGTGTTGTCTATCATATCTTTGTTTTACTTAATAATTACTTGTTTCTTTTTTCAACTTCAGCTTTAAGGTTTTGATTAAAACCTTGATAGCCTTTGGCATAGGTTTTAGAAAGGTTACCTCCCATTAGCCAAGTGATACCTTTCATGATTTCATCAGATTGTACAAAACGTGTTTTCCCATTACCAGCATCTTCCACTCTAAAGTGATGATTATCACGAATGCCACCAGGGCCTTTTTCAGCCCAATAGAATTCTTTACCTTCTGTTACTGAAATAGTATGATCAATTTTTGTAAATTTTTCTTTCGAAGGATTCATTTGAAAGAGTGCTGTAATTTTATTGCCGTCTTTAATTTCGCCTTCAATATCAACTAAGAAGCTTGCCCAATTTTTATAGTTTTTAGTATCAGATAATACGGACCATACTTGCTCGGGTGAAGCATCAATGATAATATCCGTATAAATGGTACGGTGAGACGCTTTTAGTTTTTCAACCTTTATTGTTTCGTTTTTTGTGTCTGTCATAATTTTTCGTTTTTGTGCCCAAGTGGCATTTGTTATAGTTTAGAAATTAGAAATGGATATCGGTTCCTCCGTCTACTTTTATCATTTGTCCGGTTATATATCTGGAATCATCAGAAGCCATAAATACCATAACGGGTGCGATGTCTTCATCTACATCGCCGATGTAACCTAAGGGAATCATACTTTTCATTTGTTCCTCGCCAAACCCTCCGGAGAAAAGTTTGTTCGATAAATCACTGTAGAACACTGGAATAATGCTGTTACAGGTAATTTTATCTGAAGCCCATTCTCTGGCAGCTACCATTGTTATACCATGCACGGCGGCTTTAACGCCTGCATAACCCCAAATCCTGGTGCGCCTATTAATCCAGCACCGGAGGATATATTTATAATTCGTCCCCCGTTCTCTTTCATGCATGGGTAGCATAAGCGCATTAAATGCCAAACTGCTTCAAACACACTGACAACAGTATTGTTCCAAATTTCTTCGGTATGGTCCATAATGGCAACACCTTGTTCAGTAGCAATGGCATTATTTACAAGAATATCAATTCTGTCAAAAGTGTCAATTGTTTGTTTTACTAAGTTCTCTAAATTCTCATACACCATGACATCGCACTCGATTGGAATGGCTTTAACTCCATGCGCTTCACAAGCTTCAGCAACTTCTTTAAGTTTTTCTAATCTTCTGGCGCAAATAACGACATTGGCTCCAGCTTTTGCATAGGCTATGGCCGTACCTCTCCCTAATCCACAGCTTGCACCTGTGATGATAGCTACTTTGTACTCTAATTTTTTCATGCTAATGATTTCTAAATTTTGTGTTGAAAAAGGATTTTACTTTTCAACCTCGGTTTTTAACTCGGCATTAAACTGATTGTAACTAGCCAATGTTTGTGTCGATAAAGCTGGTAATGGGAAGTTGGGATCTTGCCCAGTAAATTCATCTGTTTGAATAAATCGAGTTTGACAATCAGAAAGAGCCACTATTTTAAACAAATGATTGTCTGTAATTGTCGGCGCAAAGGCAATCGGGTCTGCCCAGCCAAACTCTTGCCCATCGATATAATGCAAGGTGTGTGGGAAGTTAAAGGTATCAGTACCTACCTTGTAACTAGCTGTTACTTGCCCGCCGTCGCGGATGTCACCAGTAAGTCCAATAAAAGAAGAACTCCAGTTGCCAATATTATTCCAATCTGTAAGCGTTGCCCAAACGTCAGCGGGTGAAGCATTGATTACGATGTCTGAATAAATGGCGTAGGTGGAAGAGTCTGTATTGGGAATTACCGAAGAAGTGGTATCTGTTAGAGAGGCATCAATGACGCAACTGTCTTTTTTTCTACAAGCCGTAAAAGTTAATGCTAAAATTAATGTCGTAAAAAGTAGTTGAATTTTTATGTTTTTCATTTTGTATTGTTTTTTTAAATACAAAAGTAGAAGTCCAAAAATCCAAGGGTGTACACATTTTACTGAAGCTTGTATACTTTTTACAGTATTTGTAGCAAAAGCAAATTAGTTGGAGGAGGAAATAAGTAAGATATCGCGGTTTTCAAGAATTTCTTTCTCGATGCTGCTTAATCCTGCATAATACATGGCCTCAGCCAATTCCGTAGATTTAACGCTGCTGCTTGAACCCATTAAACGAATAACTGGATACATAAAACGCATTATTCGGTACATAACACTGGGTTCTTTACGAGGAGTCACAGGGTATATATATCCAGGTCTGAACGAGTGAAACTGTAAACCCAAATTTGCAATTTGGTTTTCTGCCATACCCTTGTAACGAGCAAAAGCTGTTCTGCTTTTTTCGCTACGATCAGCTCCAGCACCGCTGAGCATACAGTACCGGGCATTAGGGTTTTGACTATGAACTGCTTTTGCAAATTCCACCGCATAATCCACTGTAATTTCTTTGAACAAATCATCCGATACCTGTCCTGTATAAACGCCTATGCAGAAAAACGCAATATCAATATTTGAGAATAACTCAGCGTGTTGAGAGTAATCCTTGAAGTCTTTAATTATAATTTCTTTTAGTTTAGGGTGTTGAGAGCCTGATTGGTTTCGAACTAAAGAAGTTACACTTGAAATTTCATCTGAGTTAAGGCAATGCTCTAAAACCAGGCTACCGATCATACCTGAGGCACCAGTAATAATTACTTTTTTTGATTTATTATTTTCCACTGTTCAAAGAAAGAATGTTTTTTGAATTAGTCTGTATATAAATTTCAAAGGGTTGAATATATTTTCCATGCCAGACTCCGAATATCAATATGTAACTTGTTGAATCGCTTGTCGATTTTATTTTCTTCCTTGATCTTAAGTAAACTCCCAGATCTAAGTCTGTTTCCGAGACAAGTTTACTATCTATTGTTCTATATGTAGCTAACTATAGTCTCTTATATGGATTGAATTGAGGTTAATTGTTTACCCCAAAAGAAAAAACGCTTATAAACCATCGATTTATAAGCGTTTAAAAGTGTTGGTGTGATTCGGCTGGGGCTCGAACCCAGGACCCCAACATTAAAAGTGTTGTGCTCTACCAACTGAGCTACCGAATCATCAGAAATTATAGCTTAATGCTATTTCTTTCTAAGAGTTCGCAAAAGTAATACAAAAATTAGCATCTTTGCCACTTCTCAAAAAAATATTTTGAAAAATAATCCATTCAAGTTGGTTGTGGCAATTACAGGTGCCACTAGTGGTATCGGAAAAGCCCTTGCCTTACAATACTTAGCTATGGGTGCTCAAGTTTCCGTTTGTGGACGTTCATTAAAAAGTTTACAGGAAATGGACGATGAAATTAGCTTAAAAGACTTTATTGGAGTACAGGCTGATGTTAGTATACAAGAGCAAGCTGAAGGTTTTATACATACTACTATTGAGCACTTTGGTAAAATAGATATATTGATTAATAATGCAGGTATAAGTATGCGTGCTTTAGTAGAAGATGTTGATGTTCAGGTTTTGGAACAATTGATGGCCGTTAATTTTTGGGGCATGGTATACTGTACTAAGGCTGCACTACCTTTTATTAAGGAAAATAAAGGCAGCATTGTTGGTATATCTTCAATCGCAGGATATAAAGGGCTGCCAGGCCGTTGCGCCTATTCTTCGAGTAAATTTGCCATGCAAGGTTTTCTTGAATCGTTGCGTATTGAACAATTGAATACTGGAGTTAACGTTTTATGGGTTAGTCCAGGTTTTACAGCTTCTAATATCCGAAATACAGCCTTAGCAGCCGACGGTAAAGCTCAAGGAGAAACACCACTCAAAGAGGATAAATTAATGAGTGCTGAAGAATGTGCAGAACATATCATTAAGGCAATTACTCATCGTAAGCGTACATTAGTCATGACGACTCAGGGCAAACTTCTGGTTTGGCTCAATAAATTTTTTCCTAAATGGACTGATAAAATGGTCTATAATCATTTCAAAAAAGAGGCAGACTCACCATTAAAATAATATATGGCTTTAGATAGAAAAGTATTACCCAGTATTCATCAAGCAACTAGTTTTTCATTTGAATTGCCTCCCTATGCTTCACATGCTCTTTCTGATACCAATACACTGTATTCAATCAATACCGGCACTCAGCTAGTTGTTTCATTTGAAATTTATATCCCAAAGTTGCTTAAGAGTCAATCTGAGGTCGTTATCTCGAAGGCTATGACAGGTTTGATCAAATCTGGAACATCAAAGTATTCAGCACTTCAAATCGATGAACAAATTGAACAGCTGGGCGCTAATCTTACAGTATCTCAGAATAATGACTTTATAATTGTTAAGCTCCAATCTTTGTCCAAGCACTTTACCAAGTTGCTTCCGTTGTTGTTTGAAATATTGAACGATGCACAATTCCCGGAAGAAGAACTAGAGATTTATCGTCAACAGGCAACACAAAATATGACCGTAAATCTAAAAAAGTCTGATTTTGTTGCTAACCGTACAATTGATGAATTGATCTACGGTTTTGAACATCCGTATGGGTCGTACTCACTTCTTGAAGATTATAATACCCTAAGTCGAGATCAGATTGTGGCTTTTCATCAAGAGTATGTCAAATTGAACTTTGCCACTTTCTTTTTGGCTGGTAAGTATGAGCCGGAGCTAATAGATGCCATCAAATCAGAGCTCGGTAAATTGAGCTTTGACAATAATAAACTAGAACTTCCGAATCTCGTTAAGAAACCATCAGAGCTTAAAAAGCACCGTGTGACCAATGATGAAGGTGCATTACAGGGTGCAATAAGAATAGCAAATCAATTTGTAGCGCGCGATCATGAAGATTTCATTCCTATGCTTTTTGTTAATACTCTATTTGGCGGGTATTTTGGTTCCCGACTTATGAGTAACATAAGAGAGGATAAAGGCTATACCTATGGAATTTATTCTTTTGTACAACAAAATTTAAAAGCAAACAGCTATGTAATTGCTACCGATGTCGGTAATGAAGTTGCGGAAAAGGCGGTAGAGGAAGTTTGGAACGAAATGAACCGAATGCGTCAAGAACTAGTTTCCGTTGAAGAACTGCAATTGGTAAAAAATTATATTTTGGGCAGTATTTTAGGTGGTATAGACGGTCCGTTTAAGATTATGAGTCGATGGAAGTCCCTCATTTTAAATGGTAATGATATTGCGCACTTTAATAAGAGTATTGAAACCTACAAGACAATCAGTGCAGAGAAAATATTGGAGCTTTCTAATAAATATTATCAGCAAGAAGCTTTTTATGATTTGGTTGTTTACTAGTGGGTATAGTCGGAACATTAAGAAAACATTACAAAGCTGAAGTGGCCAAAGACCTTACTTTTGTTTTGTGAAAAGGTTATTCACCATATTCGTTTTACTCCTTTCCTTAAGCTCTGAAGCGAGCGCACAAACCTACATTTCGGGTATTGTGATGGATTCGTTATACGGTAAACCAATGGCTCGTGTTACTGTAACAAACCTAACGACAAAATCGGGCACTAAAACGAATTATCGTGGGACGTTTACGATAGATGTTAAAGAAGGACACTATTTACAGTTTTCGTATACCGGCTATAAGCCGAGAATTATAAGAGTTCGAGATGTAACAAAAGTTGACTTTTTAAGAGTAAAACTTGTAATTGGTAGAACTGAACTTGCCGCTGTAAAGATTACCAAGCCACTCACACAGTACCAAAAAGATTCTATTCAGCGTGCTGAGATTTATAGGGATATTTTTAATTACAAACAGGAGAAATCAATATTTTCACCTGTATCGGCCGTTCAGCAACTTTTTTCTAAGAAACATAAGAACTTACGCAAGTTCAAGGCACAGGTATTACAAATGGAACAACAGAAATTTATTGATACCCGTTATACACCTGAAATGGTAGGAAAGCTAACCAAACTTTCTGGTGATAACTTGGCTTACTTTATGAATGCGTATCCCATGGAGCTTGCTTTTGCCCGAGATGCCTCGGAGCTTGAAATAAGAGGTTGGGTATTGCGCAATTGGGCAGATTATCAGAAGAAAAACCAAGGAAAAGAGTAATATTTGTACTCAATGCTTTCAATTGATAGAAAGATAGAAATTCCAGCAGGCAAATTTGCCTACTTTGTTTCAGACTTCCATTTCGGTATTGCTGGCAAAGAGGATACTCATGAGCGTGAGCGAATTATTTGTAGATGGCTTGACGAGATTAAAGATGATGCCGCCTATCTTTTTCTGATGGGAGATATTTGGGACGCTTGGATGGAGTACAAACTTGTTGTACCAAGAGGGAATACTAGATTTTTGGGTAAACTAGCTGAATTAAGCGATCAGGGTATTCAACTGTTTATTTTTAGCGGAAATCACGATCTATGGATGCGTGATTATTTTCAAAAAGAGTTCAATGCTGAAGTCATTCATTCACACCAAACTTTTCAGTTTGATGACAAAATCATACACCTCGGTCATGGTGATGGTATTGGCCCTGGTGATCAACGCTACAAACTACTAAAGGCTATATTAAGGAATCCGATGTGCCAATGGATTTATAGGCAGTTACATCCAGATCTTGGCCTGAGAATTGCCAGTTACTTTAGTCAGTTGGGACCTAAACATAAGTATAAGGATATTCAGTTTTTAGGCGAGGATAAGGAGTTTCAAGTTCTGTATGCGAGGTCTTTACTGGCCACAAATCATTACGACTATTTTATTTTTGGACACAGGCATATTCCTAATGTAATCGAGCTAACCGAAGGGTCAACTTTTGTTAATTTGGGCGATTGGCTGAGTTATAAGACTTATGTCCGGCTTGGGAATGATTTAGTTCTGGAGCGCTATCATTCGAAACTGTGATTAACTCGGCATGAAAAGTGAATAATTTTTACCTCAGAGCTATAGGGTACAAGTCCTTTGTTATAAATTTGAATTTTAAGCACAAGTAATGATTGATGTACTATTAGGCCTGCAATGGGGCGATGAAGGAAAAGGAAAGATCGTAGATTATCTGGCTAAGGATTATGATATAATTGCTCGTTTTCAGGGAGGGCCTAACGCTGGTCATACTCTTTACGTAAATGATCAGAAGGTTGTTTTGCACACAATTCCATCAGGTGTGTTTCATACGGATATTACAAATGTGATTGGTAATGGGGTCGTAATTGATCCTATAACCTTAAAAAAGGAATTGGAAACAATTAAATCTCACGGGATAGATCCCATTACTAAGATTTTAGTAAGTGACCGAGCGCATATTATTTTACCAACGCATCGAGCATTGGACAAGGCAAATGAAATAGCGAAAGGCCAAAATAAAATAGGTAGTACACTTAAAGGAATTGGACCTACATACATGGATAAAACAGGGCGTAATGGTATCCGGGTGGGCGATGTACATAAGTCTGATTTTGTAGAGCGTTATAACCGGTTAAAAGAAAAACATAGCAAGTTACTTGTTCAAATGGGTTTTGATGAAGACCTATCAGTTTATGAGGAAGGCTTTTTCGATGCTATTGAAGTACTGAAATCTTTACAGGTTATAAAAGCGGAGTATTACTTGAACAATGCGATTACTCATGGGAAGAAGATTTTAGCCGAGGGAGCGCAAGGTATGATGTTAGATATCGATTTTGGAACCTATCCTTTTGTCACCAGTAGTAATACGATTTCAGCAGGTTTGTGCAATGGTTTAGGCGTTCCACCTACTAAAGTCGGCAAAGTATTTGGGATCACTAAAGCATATTGTACTCGTGTGGGGGGAGGCCCTTTTCCTACCGAGTTATTCGACGAAACTGGTGAAAAACTTCGCAAGTTGGGCAGTGAGTTTGGTGCGACAACAGGTCGTCCGCGAAGATGTGGTTGGTTAGATTTAGTCGCACTTAATTATTCATGTATGATCAATGGAGTAACAGATTTAATCATTACCAAGACGGATATTATGGATGAGTTCGATCAAATTAAAGTGGCTACATCGTATAGAGTAAATGGAGAAGAAACCAAGGAATTTCCATTTGAATACGTTCCAGAAGATTGTGAACCACAGTATGAAGAAAAACAAGGTTGGGAGGATAAATTGTCGGCATGTAATACACCGGATGACTTACCAGCAAATTTTATTGCTTATAAGGAATACATAGAAAACTACTTGAACGTTAAGGTTAGTTTTGTATCAAACGGTGTTGGACGTGAGCAACTCATTCATCTTAGGTAGTATTCTTTTATTTTAGCACTGCTTTAAGTATTCTTCCTATAGTTTTGCTACGCTATGTTTCGGTTTCAGCATCAGGAATATTTTGTTTTCTTAGTCCTTGTTGGTTTAGCAGTTTTATTCTTTCTATTTTATCTCTTATGGCGGAATAAAAAGATTAAACTTTTTGGTAAAGAAGAGTTGGTCACAGACTTAATGCCTTCTTATAGCTCGGTTTTGTCTAAAATAAAATTCGTATTGTTGGCTAGCGCACTATTTTTTGGAGTGTTTGGATTAGCTAATCTGCAGCGGAGAGGGAAGGTAGAGAAAATATCAAGAAAAGGTATTGATGTTATGATTGCCTTAGATGTTAGTAATAGCATGTATGCGCAGGATTTACAACCGAGTAGGCTAGAAAAGGCAAAGCTATTTGCGAATAAGCTTATTGATAAACTGAATGGAAATAGAATGGGATTAATCCTGTTTGCTGGCCGCTCTTACTTATCGGTGCCCCTTACAAATGATATAGAAGCATTAAAAATGAACCTTGGGCTAGCTAGTCCAGAAATAGCTCCAACTCAGGGTACCGTATTGGGTGATGCGTTGCAAATGGCTTATGAGTCTTTTAATAGTAAAGATGCTAAGCATAAGGCTATCGTACTAATTTCTGACGGTGAAGATCATGATGAGAAAGCCATAAATGAAGCAAGAAGTATTGGAAAAAAAGGTATAATGCTATGTACTGTGGGAGTGGGTTCCGAGCAAGGTGCACCTATTCCGCTTCCCGAAGGTGGAACGAAAGTGGATCGAGCTGGTCATGAAGTTCTTTCTAAGATGAACGATGAAGAACTAAATAAGATTGCTCGTTCTGGTCAAGGGATTTTTGTAAATCTTTCTGATATTGGAAGTAGTATTCGTGATATTAGTAATCGTTTAAATCAGATTAGTAAAACGAATCTAGGAGAAAGTAGTTTAGCTAGTTATAGTTCTTATTTTCAATATTTTCTGGGACTAATGTTTTTATTGTTACTGGTGGAGTTCTTTCTTCCTTCCCGAAAGCCAAATCGAAGATTACGAACAGCCTTTCATACCATTTTATTTATACTAATTCCCCAGTTTCTGTCAGCTCAAACAGAAGATAAGAACATCTATATGGGGAATGAATTCTATAAAAAAGATCAGTTTGTAAAGGCAGCGGAATCATATCAGAAAACTATACAGGATAAAAAAGCTAGAACAAAGGACCCCGCTAGGTTTAATCTAGGGAATGCTATGCTTCTTGGAAAGAAACCTGAAGAGGCCTTGAAACAGTTTGAATATGTTGGAGCTAAAGCCAAGGATAAAAAGCTAAGTGCTTTTGCTTATCATAATGCAGGAAACGTAATGGCGGAGCAAGATAAATGGCAGGAGGCTATTAATTATTACAAAGCCGCCCTAAAGAAGAATCCAAAAGCTTCTGACACCAAATATAATTTGGCATATGCTCAGAAAAAGCTGAAACAGCAGCAAAATAAGAATCAAGATAAGAACAAAAAGGACGATCAGGATAAAGAAAAGAAACCGCAAAAACCTAATGATCAAGAAGAGAAGAAGGATGACGAAGGTAAAAAGGACAAACAGGACGAAAAAGATGGTGATAAGGAAAAGAGTCCTCCTAAAGATCAAGGAAATAAACCTAAATCGGCACCGAGTAAACTAACTAAGCAGCAGGCAAAAAAATTGTTAGATGCGCTGAATCGGGCAGAAAAAAAAGTCAAGGATAAGAAACAAAAAGAAAAAGCTGGTGTTATATCCTTAGATAAAGATTGGTAGGGTTTATTTTATAACACGCGCCTTTATAATTCTAACATCTTGAATAGGTCTATTAGACCGGCCACATTTTACCTGAGATATTTTGGTGATGATGTCTAATCCATCAATTACTTCTCCGTATACGGTATAGTCATTATCAAGATGTGGAGTGCCGCCAAGTGTTTTATAAATCTTGCGTTGTTCCTCTGTATACTTAATTCCTTTTTGTTTTTCCATAGTAGTAAGGTCTGAGTCTGTAAATTTCTTGCCTTCTACAATGTAAAATTGACAACCACTGCTTTTTTTCTCAGGGTTTCCTGTGCGGGCAGCGGCTAAAGCTCCTTTTTTATGAATGTACTTTGCTACGTTAAATTCGGCAGGTATTAGATATCCATTACTTCCACTACCAAGCGATTGGTTTTTCTTAGCCGTTTTACTTTGAGGGTCTCCACCTTGTATCATAAACTGGGGGATCACTCTATGAAAAAGAACACTATCATAAAAACCTTCTTTTACGAGCTTTAAAAAATTTTTTGCATGCAACGGAACATCTTCATATAGTTGAATAGCAATATTACCATGTGTTGTCTCCAACATGACTTTATAGCTCTCTTTTTGTGGAGTCTTATTCTTTTTAAGAACCGAACAAGATGTGATAAAACTAATTGTGATAAGTGTAAGTATTACGTTTTTCATACGATTACAATATTATATTAAAATAATGAAAATGGAGTGTGTTTGTGGACATACGAGTTCATAAACTTACCTTTGATTTTATGGATTTGAACGAGTTTATTAGACTTTCGTTAGAAGAAGATATAAGAGATGGTGATCACAGTACTTTGTGTTGTATCCCAGCTGAAAATGAAGATGAGGCAGTTTTAAAAATAAAGGAAGATGGTGTTATTGCAGGTCTAGACATTGCAAAGAAGATATTTGAATATGTGCAACCAGATTGTGAGATTGTTTTTTCAAAGAAAGACGGAGATCGTGTAAGAAGAGGTGAAGAAGCTTTTCGTATTCAGGCCAAGACAAGAACCTTGTTGTCTACTGAAAGGCTTGTTTTAAATATTATGCAGCGCATGAGTGGTATTGCGTCCCTGACAAATGTCTATGTAGAAAAAGTTAAAGGCTATCCAACGAAGCTATTAGATACGAGAAAGACGACTCCGCTGTTTCGTTGGTTTCAGAAAGAGGCTGTTCGAATCGGAGGAGGGTACAATCACAGAATGGGATTGTATGATATGATTATGCTTAAAGATAATCATATCGATTTTTGTGGAGGAATTCCAAGGGCTATTGACTCGGCAAACGCATATTTGAAAGAACATAATTTGAATATCAAGATAGAAGTAGAAACTGGAAATTTGGAAGAAGTCAAGCAAGTAGTTGAACATGGGCAAGTAGATCGAATCATGTTGGATAATTTTTCTCCTCCTCAGATTGTTGAGGCACTTTCTTTGATTAACGGTCAGTTCGAAACTGAAGCAAGTGGAGGTATAGAGCTTGATACTATTGAGGCTTATGCGGCTACTGGGGTAGATTATATCTCGGTGGGAGCATTAATACATCATGCTACTAGCATGGATTTAAGTTTAAAAGCACTAAAACAATAATGAGTAAGAAAAAACGTTATAAGAATGGAGGTGGAGGACTAGTATATTCTACGAATTCTGATTTTGGATATGATGAGGAGGATAAAATAGAAACACCAGCACCAAACGAGCAATATCTGAAGGTGCGCGTGGAAACAAAGCATCGTGGAGGGAAGACAGTAACTTTGGTAGAGGGCTTTGAAGGAGATGATGATGATGGGAAAGCACTTTGTAAATTATTGAAACAAAAGTGTGGTACTGGAGGAAGTTATAAGGATGGAGAAATGATTATTCAAGGAAATGAGTTGAAAAAAATAAAGGAAGTACTAATTAAAGAAGGATACCATGTTAAATAAGCAATTTGTATGTTCAGTTTTTATCATCTTGGTCTTGGGTTGGTCTGCTTGTAAAGAGAAAGAGTATGGAGGCGAAGACATTCTGAATTATCCAGATTTAAATCAGGTGTTAGTAGATAGTTGGGATACGAATATGCCCTATGTATATTTAAAAGTAAGTCAGACAAATAAACAAGTTGATACAGTTCGGGTCCAGTCTACGAGTATGCCTTGGGATGAAATCAGGTCGTTGTTTGCTAAGGCGTCTATAAACAAGCCAGAACTCAATCATCATTATAGCATAGATATAATGAAAGATTCCATTTTGAATACGAAGACGATCTATTATAAATCGTTAGCTTCAGAAGACTATACAAGAACTTTGAATATTATATCAAGTGGGGATGATAATAAGCTGACCAGTGTTTATATTGAAACAGCAGATCATGATGAGATATCGAAAATTTTATACATTCCTGAGAGTTTGATTCAGATTCAAAAAAAACCTAAAGAGGGCGAGAAGAAGCAGGTTAAGGTTGAAACCTACTATTTTCCTGATTAAGGATTGCTGTTATGGACAAATGTCTTATATTTGTAGACAAATGTACAAGAAGTCAAAAATACAAAGTAAAAAGGTTGAAGAAGTTGCGGTAGCCTATGGAAAAGTATTTGATAGTAGAATGAGTATTATTCAATCTATTAAACAGGGTGTTTCTTACAAATTGTTTTCGTACATAAAAAATAGGTGTCCTTTTTCTGATGAAGAGTGGGCAAAACTCTTAGGGATGTCTACAAAATCATTACAACGTTACGCCCTTTCTAAAAATCATGTGTTCAAACCTATTCATTCTGAGAAAATTTTGGAGGTCGCTGAAGTATGTGATGCGGGGATGGAAGTATTTAATAGTAAAGAAAGCTTGTACGCTTGGCTTACAAAATCTGCTTTTGCTTTTAACTACGAGACACCAATGCACTTTTTAGATACATCCTACGGCACACAGTTAGTTTATACTCAACTCAAAAGATATGCGCACGGAATATTTGCATAATGCTTGTTTATAGAATTGTTGCACACCGTTATAGCCACGACTTGAATGGCACAGGAGCAGGTTTATACGGAGGTCGGTGGAACCCCGTAGGAACACCTTTACTTTATACGTCCCAGCACAGATCATTGGCCCTATGCGAGATGATGGTGAACTTAGATGAAATTCAATTAAAACAGGATTATGACCTCATAACAATCAATGTACCAGATAAATTGGCATTAAAGAAACTTAGTTTAAAGAGGTTACCCGATCAATGGAATCAAAGAATGATATCAGTACTTACTCAAGAAATTGGTGAAAAATTTGTTCAGCAAGGTAAGTATTTAGGTTTAGAGGTGCCTTCCGTAGTTATTCCAGAAGAGTACAATTTATTACTCAACCCTATGCATGAAGATTTTGATAAGATCAAAGTTATCGAACGCAAGCAGTTTATTTTTGACAAAAGATTATTTTAGATTTCGTTGACTAAAGAAAATTTTATAAATATTGCTCCTTCTATACCCCATGAACCTGGTGTATATCAGTACTTTGATAAGAAGAAGGAAGTGATTTATGTTGGTAAAGCCAAAAATTTACGAAAACGTGTAGGATCTTACTTTTCTCAAAATCATCGATTTACTAAGACAGAACGTCTGGTAAATGAAATCGTTGATATCAAGTTTACAATTGTAAACTCTGAATATGACGCACTACTTCTAGAAAATACCCTTATAAAAAAATATCGACCCAAATATAATGTTGCGCTTAAAGACGATAAGTCGTATCCGCATATCGTGATCAAAAAGGAACCTTTCCCACGTGTTTTTCTTACAAGGAAAAAGGTCCAAGATGGTTCTGAGTATATAGGTCCGTTTACCTCTGCATTCGCTGTTCGAGAAATTCTAAAATTTTTAAGACGTTCGTTACCCTTAAGGACGTGTAACCTAAACTTAGCTTCGAAGGAAATTGAGAAGAAGAAGTACAAAGCCTGTTTACAATATCATATTGGAAACTGTAAAGCTCCTTGCATAGGTCTTCAAACTGAAGAAGACTATGCTTGGCATGTATCCCAGATTAAGGAGGTCTTAAAAGGAAAAAACACAGAGCTTGAAAAAGTATATAAAAAACAGATGATGGCTTACGCCGATAAGTTAGAGTTTGAAAAGGCAGAGTTACTTAAAAAGAAAATATTTGAAATAAAAAACTATAACAGACGGTCGATCGTCGTGAATACAAAATTGGATAATACTGAAGTGTTTGGTGTGCTGAGTAATGCGGATAGGGTTTACGTTAACTATATGATGATCTTACAAGGCAATGTAGTGCATAGTTTTTCACAATCTTATAATAAAGAGCTTGGAGAACCTGATGAGGACATTTTACCGCAAATTATCCTATCACTACGCCAGAAGTTTGATAGTAAATGTAAAGAAATTATTCTTCCGTTCGAAATCCATATGCCCATGGACGTTGTACAACGGATTCCAAAGGCTGGGGAGCGAAAACAAATTTTAAACTTATCCATTAAGAATGCCAAGCATTTGATGAATGAGGAAAAGAGAAAAGCGATTCTATATATCAAGGAAAAAACAGATGAAGATATGGAAACACTTCTTGAACAGTTACAAGAGGATATGAGTTTACCGTTTTTTCCAGACCATATCGAATGCTTCGATAACTCAAATTTTCAAGGAAGTTTTCCTGTAGCAGGGATGGTGTGTTTTAGAAATGGCGTGCCAAGCAAAAAGGACTATCGTAAATTCAATATTAAGACTGTTGTAGGTCCAGATGATTTTGCCTCAATGCGAGAGGTCGTTTTTAGGCGGTACAGTAGATTATTACATGAGAAGCAAGATTTGCCGCAGCTTGTAATCATTGACGGGGGTAAAGGGCAACTCAATGCGGCCATTGATGCGCTACAAGAACTGGGGTTAATGGGTAAAATTAATATTGTCGGTCTTGCTAAGAATATTGAGGAGATTTTTTTTCCTGGAGATAAAGAGTCGCTAAAATTGCCTTACGAAAGTGAAACTTTGAAATTACTCCGAAGAATACGGGATGAAGTGCACCGGTTTGGTATAACGTTTCATAGAAAGAAGAGAAGTAAAGGAATTATTAAGAATGAACTAGAAGAGATAAAGGGGATTGGTAAGGAAACCGCGAAGGTCTTACTTAAGAAGTTTAAGTCCGTAAAGAAAATTAAATCGGCTACGGAAGGGGCACTAGCATTAGAAATTGGAAAGGCAAAAGCTGCACTTATTGTTCAGTATTTTAAAGAAAAGTAAGTTACTCAGCGAACACTGGATTGAATTTTAATACCGTGAAATTCGGGAAAAGTGATAACTCATCAATGTGTAGAGGGGAAATGCTATTTTGAAAAACGGCAATTTGCCTTCCCTTGTTTAAAAAATATTTTATGGAGTCGATTTCCATCTTCTTTTCTGAACTAATCACTTTTGGATTATAAAACATAAGCTCGATATTATCATTCGAAGGCATATTAATAAGATGCGTATTTTCTTTTAATAGTGGGGGAAGAGATTTATAGATCTTTGTATTCTGTTCCTTTCTATCTTGGTTAGAATCAGGTAATAGGTGATTTTTTCTTATTTGAAGAGGTTGAAGAGAAAACCAAACAAGAGGAAGTGCCAAAATGAAGTAGACCTTATGTAACTTAAATTGGGTAATCAGTACATCAAAACCTGCGGCAAGATAGGTCACAAAAAGAGGAACGACAATAAAGATAAAAGAAGGTAGTTTAGTCTGTACAATGAAAGAAAAGAATGCAAATACGAAAAGGCCCATAATAAAATTAGCCCAATGCATAGTATTCATTTTTCTGAAAATACTTGCTATACCAAACGGGATGAATAGTATGATAAAAGATCCAAAGTATCTTGTAAATTCCTGAATGTAGTAATACCATGGTCCTGAATGACCTTCTACCGCAATAGTAATATGTTTTCTATTGAGTAAATACTCAAATCGTGCTTCAGCAGGAAAGTTGTAAAGAATATAAATCTGCCACGGAACAAATACGATACAGCAACAAACAAGTGCCACAAGGAAATATTTTATTTGATCAGTTCGTTTCAATAAAACGAACTCACGGAAAACGAATAAACCCCAAGGTAAAAAAACTAATAGCCCTGTGAGCCATTTATTTAGAATAGCACAACCTGCAAAAGCACCTATGAGAATAGCCCATTGCCAGGACCGTTTATTTATGAATTCGTAAAACGCCCAGATACTTGCAAGTACATAGAAGGAAAACGCAATGTCATTATGCTCCATACCAACATAACCTGAAATTAATTCCAATTGGTAATGTGAAAAGCACCATAGAAGGGCTGCTAGAAAAGCGATTCGCGTGTTTCTAAAGGATAGAAAGGCAATTCTATAAAGAAGTACGCAACTTGCTGCTCCCATTAGAGCACTTGGCAATCGTAGCGCAAACTCAGATACACCAAACAGTTTAAAACTAAGAGCTATCTGCCAAAGAAATAGTGGTTGCTTATGTAGCCAGATTTCATTATAGACCCAATTTTCGATTCGATATGGCATTAAATGTTCCTGTTGTAGCATAGGAACGAATGGGTCGTTCAACATATTTCTAGCCACCAAGGCATGAATACGTTCATCCCAATCATGCAGAAATGGGTCGAGTTCAATCATATACCATCTCAATACAAATCCTAAAAGAAAAATACCCGTATAAAGAACGACTTTATTATTCGATATGGAATCTACTTTGATCATGAGTTGTCCCGTGTACTAAGATAAAGATAAACACTGTTTAGTAGGAGGAGGTTATTCGATGTTTAACCACTTATTCCCCTTCGTAAAATTCTACGCGTTGATTTGAATTGATAAGTTTCCATTTTCGTAGCATGATATTAATTCCTTTTACATGCTCTATATCATAAATATCATTTTTACTCCAAGTCATGATATTACATGTAAAAGGTCTTCGAATTATTTCTTCCTCACTTTTCTGGATTTCATATAGGTGTCCTTGTTGGCAATAGTTTGCTTCTTGTTCGGTGTTTTTGTCGGCCAGAAAAAAGATTCCAGAAAATAATAAGATCACTAAACAATAAGGAAGCCAGCGTTCCTTCTTTATCCTATAAAACACCTTATACGTTGTGAAAAGGAGTAGGAAACTTAAGCCTAATGTAACGGGAATAAAAGTATCGTACCGAATAATTACCTCTCGATAAGCGCGGTATCCTCCAAAAGGCAGTAGTAAGATATAAAGAGCACATAAACCTAGAACAAAGAATCCAATAGATCGAAGCTTTTTCCAACTCATTAATTTGTAGATACGAATCAGGTAAATATTTAAAGCTGTAAGCAAAAAGATAAACAACCATGCAGGGCTATTTGTCATAATTCTATAGAACCCTTTAAGGAGCAAATAATAACGTTCGAGTAGGGGCTTGTAAATGCTGGATTCTGAGTTGAACTTACTTACATAAAATGCATAGATGCAAATGAGAAGAAATAAGCATAGATGAAAAATCAGTTTCTTGTTCTTTTTTATACTATAGAAAGGATTTCGGATAAATACACCAAACAAATAGAACAACGAAACTAGAAATACGACAGGCTGTATTAATGGTCCGCTAAAAGCTAGTATAGGCGCAAGGAACAATAAGAGTATTTGATGGCCAATAGTTATTTTGTATGTATCGAATTGTTCGTACTTAAAGAATGGGAGAAAGTAAATAAGGAGTACGATTATAGGAAGGATGTAAAAAAACGTATAATTAATGGAACGATCTATAAGTCCTATGGATCCGTAATAAGAATTATATTGTATTAAAATAGATGCCAACAAGGCAATTGGAATAAACCGTTTAAAACTAAACTGTTCTTTTGCCTTTGCGTATTGAAACGCAAGCCAAACAAAGCATAAATGAATAATTGCTACAGAGAGAGCACTTGCGTAATAAATCGAATGGACTTTGTCCTTTACCACAGATTGTATAGCAATGGGGATGTGTTCAAACCACCACGATGTACTTTTATGACAAACATACCGGGCAGCACCACCATACTTTTTGTTTTCTGTAATTGCTTGGATACCTATCGGATCATTCAAAACATCTTCGTACCACTTAAACGGACCTGCTACTCTACACAAGTCGCCATCAATCGGTAGATTGGAATAATGGTAATTTGATTGGATATAATCAACCGCCAAAAAAAGGAGGAAAAAAATCCAAATATGAGGTCTAATTAGATTTGTGAATTTTGTCATAAGACAACACAAATTTAAGTCATTAGAAGTTAGCGCTGATAGCGAAAACTAAGAATAAAGTTTCTGCCTGAAGCAGAGATTCCTGAGGCAAAATGACGATAGTTTCGATCTAGGATATTATCAATACCGATCTGAAAAGAAGCGTGTTGATCAATCTCATAATTACTTCTAAAATTTAAACTATACCAGGCAGGGGTTCCAGTTGCCAATGCGAATTTCAAATTGTCCTCACCTCCAGGGTTGTAATCTTTTAGTTTTTTAGCACCATTGAACAAACAGAATAGATCAAAATTAAATTTATTCGTTTTGTAAGCCGCTGATAAACGACCATAGATCGGCGGAACATGATCTAAGGGAACTTCTGTACCATTGGTTTGAGTAAAACGACCATAGGTATAAGCAACGTTACCTGCAAGAGAGAATGTCTTTGAGAGTTTAACTTTGGTTTCAAAGCCAGCACCATATAAATAGGCTTCAGCCTTGTTTTGATTGGCGAAGACTTTGGTCATAACATTATTATATAATAATGAGTCCTGTCCATTAAATTGAAATTCATCTAGAACAATCGCATTTCGAAACTGAGTATAGAAACCGTAGGCACTGAAGTAATAAGTTCGGTCCTGATATTCAAAACCTAAGTCGATACTATTGGTATACTCTGGTTTTAAATCTTGGTTCGGGACGACCAACATTTCACCTGTGAAACTATCGAATACTTTACCTAAATCATCGATATTAGGAGAGCGAAACCCGCGAGAGGCATTCATGTTTATTCGTAACCGTTTAGTTGGAAAGTAGATCAAGCCGATATTCCCAGTTATGGCTTGATTGTTTTCCGTAATCTCTGTAAAAGGTAAGTTGAGTAAATTGTTTTTTATAGTAGATCGTAAGGTTGTTGCATTGGCTCTAATACCATCATTCAGAACAAACTTACCATTCCCAAATTTGAATACATGTTGAATGAATAGACCCATTAGATTCATGTTATTGTCGCCATCAGGGTATCGCGTATCTGCAAGTGCTGTAGAACCCGTTACAATATTCTCAGCAACTGCTGAAGAGTTTAATATATTAAACTGTCCATCTGTTCCATAAGTAATTTCATGTCGTTTAAACTTTTTTCTAGCAGCTGCATTCACTGCCCATACGTTTATTCGTTCCTTTCTCTTTTGGATGATATCATTTCTGTAACGTCTAGTATTTCTACTCTCTTCAATAGCTTGATAGCTTAGGTTAATTCTTAAGTCGTCAAAAAATTTTCTCTCTCCAAAGAAATCATACTGATAGGCAAGCATCTTTCTTTCCTGTGGTCCATAGTACCATTGTGCGTGTTTGGGAATACCGTTATTATCAATTTGGGTTAGTCTATCGTATCGAGGAATATCTGTTGTTGTAGAGAATTGAATGTTGAGGGAATGTTTATTATGAAGCGATGGAACAAATGACACTTTTTGTAAAACATCTAATTGGCGATAGGCAGAAAATTTTTGAACTAAATTATTATCGGTCTTTACAATACTATCCTTGCCATTGATTCGATCTACAAAAAAATTCCGTCCCCAAGCCGCAAGTTGATTATTGGGGTCCCAACCACCTTGACGAAGATTTTCATAATCAGAGAAGGTTACGTTTGTGAGCGTCGCCCATTTTCTATTTCCGAAACCGAAACCCGCACTTACTGCTTTTTCTTTATTTGATGTAGCGGCACGAAATAAAACATTAGCTTGGGTTAATTTAATTTTCTTGGAAAGCGGAGCAAGTTTAGGCTTTTTGGTTTCCAGCATAACAACACCACCTAATGCATCACTTCCATAAAGAGTAGATGCCGGCCCACTTAGAATTTCGACACGTTGAAGCATATTATTGTCAACCGTTATAACATTCTGTAAATGGCCAGATCGATAGATCGCATTGTTAAGCCGTACTCCATCAATCATAAGCAAGACTCTACTTGCTTCAAAACCTCGGATGACTGGGCTGCCACCACCTTGCTGGCTCTTTTGGACAAATACTTTTCCGCTCATGCTCAACACATCCGCTGTAGTTTGGGTGTTTAGTTTTATTAGTTCTTTAGAAGTAATAAGGTCAATTTTCTGCGCAATATTTTTCTTCTTTTCAGAAAATTTGCTACCCGAAATAACCACAGGGTCCAACTCAGTGTTCTTTTTTTTTGTTGAATCCTTCTGCGCCAAACACACTGTAGGCATGATAACAAACATGAAAACCAGCGAGCGAATATGCTTTGTCATTGAATTATAAAATTATCTTAAATGCGCAAGATTTAGGTCAATCTAGCGTTAATCTTGTATAGACCGCACGTCTTTTAATTAGTTTAACCGAGGTGCAAATAAAAGGCATGAAAAGCGAACACAAGAACTATTTAGACAATGGGATGACAAATCTTCTGATTTTGTTGTGTTGTATTTATGCTTTTTTCGTTTGCTATTGTTGCTATATGGTTTTAAATGATCAAGTAGATTTTGGTGTAGTAGCTAGTACCAAAAACGAAATGGTTTGGAGAGTGAGTGAATAAAAGATGGTTCTTTAAGAGGGAACATACTCAAAATGATCAAGTTGAAGCGCCCCATTGGGCAGTACAATAAAGTTGATCAATAAGCCGTCGTAGGTTGATTTGCTTAGCCCAAGTTCTATTGAAATATTTGTAGATGACTCCTGAACCCGAATGAGTCCATCGGTAAACTCCAATTCTTCAAGGTTGAATTGTCCTGTACTACTTATTAGCGTTTCAAAGTAGTTTGGATAGTTTAATCTTTTAAATTCAGCAGTTGATTTTTCGTATGCTTCTTTAAATCCATTCTCATTCAGCAAGCTAAATAATTTCTTAACGGAGTCATCAAGAGGTTTGATTTTTGAGAAGCTATTGAAATGAAAAACTAAATCAGTCAATTCCGCCTTGTTGTCATAACAAACTAGGGCAAACGAGGTGTTGCCATCACAGTTTTGAAAGACCGTCTTGTAACGAACTTCATAATTAATACTTTTTAAAGCGGGATCATGATCAAAAGAACTATTTTGATATTGGTAGCTTTTAATAGGTCCTAAAAAGTAATAAACGATTTTTAGATATCGCTCCAGTACTTCTTTCGTATATTTCTTCTTAAAGTCTTCGTAGCACTTATCATGTAAAGCATTCACTTTTGCCTTTCTTGTAAGCGCCATAATAGACTCAAATTGAGCTCTATAAGTCTGCAATAAAATATCTGGGTCTGGCTTCTTTCCTTGTCCTAATGGGGCTTCCATATCACGACAGCTATTAAGCATAAAGCCACTGATCAGTAAAAGAAGTAAGGGAATAAGTCTTTTCATATCCAAGTTCAAATGTAATTGATGTTTATATTATTTTTACCTGATTATGTTCGACCTTCAGTCTCCTTTTCAACCAGCAGGTGATCAGCCTCAGGCCATTAAGCAACTTGTTCAAGGGCTGAGGGACAACGAACCTCATCAAACATTACTTGGTGTTACGGGAAGTGGGAAAACCTTTACCATTGCGAACGTTATTAAAGAAATTGAGCGACCCACACTTATTCTTACTCACAATAAAACCTTAGTAGCACAGCTGTATGGAGAATTCAAGCAGTTTTTCCCGAATAATGCAGTCGAGTATTTTGTGAGTTATTATGACTACTATCAGCCCGAAGCTTATTTACCTGTAAGTAATACCTACATTGAAAAAGATTTGAGTATTAATGAAGAACTGGATAAATTAAGGTTACGGGCTGCAGCGAACTTGCTATCTGGTCGGCGTGATATTATCGTGGTAGCATCTGTTTCTTGTATTTATGGTATGGGAAATCCTACGGCCTTTTCAAGTGGTATCGTACGGATTACCAAGGGAGAGAACTATGGTCGAAACAAATTCTTGCATCGTTTAATAGAAGCGCAATATGAGCGTTCAACTGAAGAGTTTAGTAGAGGACAATTTAGAGTAAAAGGAGATACAATCGATATTAATCTACCTTACGTAGACTATGGTTATCGTTTTGTTTTTTTTGACGACGAGATTGAAGAAATTTATAGCATTGAAATCGAAACAGGAAAAAAAATTGAATCAGTACAAAATGCGGCGGTGTACCCTGCAACCATGTACGTAGCACCAAAGGACAGACTCCATCAAATCATTTATGAAATACAAGATGAAATGATCGCGCAGGAAGCCTATTTTAAAGAGCAAGGTAAGTTTATTGAAGCGCAACGAATAAAAGAACGTGTGGAGCATGATGTGGAAATGATGCGAGAATTAGGTTACTGTAGCGGGATAGAAAATTATTCACGTTTTTTAGATGATCGTGAACAAGGAACACGTCCTTTCTGCTTGCTAGATTATTTGCCAGATGATTATTTAATGGTGATTGATGAGAGCCATGTAACCATTCCGCAAGTAAGTGGCATGTTTGGAGGCGATAAATCTCGGAAATTAAATTTAGTTAACTATGGCTTTCGTTTGCCGTCTGCCTTGGATAATAGACCATTGAACTTCACCGAGTTTGAGGACCTTGTTCATCAATCTATTTTTGTTAGTGCAACACCGGGCAAATACGAACTACAACTTTGTGAAGGTGAATATGTTGATCAGGTTGTACGACCAACAGGTTTGTTGGATCCACCAATTGAAGTACGACCTAGTATCAATCAAATTGATGATTTGTTAGATGAAGTTGATCATCGGGTAAAGAAAGGAGACCGTGTTTTGGTAACAACCTTGACAAAAAAATTAAGTGAGGAGTTGGCCAAATATTTGTTGGACATAAACATAAAGTGTAAATATTTACATAGCGAAATTGATGCGCTGGAACGAGTTGAAATTTTACGAGAGTTACGGCTTGGTGATATCGATGTGCTCATTGGCGTAAATCTTTTAAGAGAAGGTTTAGATTTACCAGAGGTGAGCTTAGTTGCTATTCTAGATGCCGATAAAGAGGGGTTTTTAAGAGACGAACGTTCATTAACTCAGACCGCAGGTCGTGCTGCGCGTAATGCTGATGGGTTGGTCATTTTTTATGCCGATAAAGTTACGGATAGCATGCAACGTACCATGGATGAAACGAATCGCCGTCGTGAGAAGCAGCTGGCTTATAATTTAGATCACGGAATTACACCGACTACAGTGAAAAAATCTATAGAAAACGTTATGCAACAAACTGCTGTTCTAGATATTAAACTGGAAAATCCTGAGTATGCAAATTATGCATCACCTGAAGATAGTAGCTCCATAGCAGCCGAAGATTTTGCAGGCTATAATACACCTAAGCAATTAGAGAAAGCAATTGCTGAAGTGAAGAGACAAATGCTACAAGCATCTAAAAACCTTGATTTTATTGAAGCGGCTCGATTAAGAGATAAAATGTTTGAGCTGAAAAAACAGTTGAAGTAGTCACAAGAGGTGTCAATGATTTCAGTTGTTGATCTCTTATGCTGTGGGCCATTAGAGTGTTTGCTTACACTGCAAAGACCCTTTACTGTTTTAATAAATAGAAGAGAAAGTCATCACTATATGTTCCATCAGGGAGTTTATAATGTCCATGAATCAAGGCTTCTTTCTTAAAACCATACTTTTCAAGTAGCGCAATGGATGCAATATTATCCTGAGCCGTCTTAGCTTCAATTCTATGCAAGTGCATTTTATTAAATCCGTAATCTATAAGAAAGGGTAAGATTTCATTCATATAACCCTGTCTGCGGTTTTTTTCATGATTCAACCAGTAGCCTATTTCGGCACGATCATGATCTCGCCACCAAGTATGAAACCCTGCACTACCGATTACTTCTTGAGTTTCTTTTTGTATTAGATCAAAATAGGTACCAGAGTAATAATGGTCGTTTTGACCTGTTTTTATCCGACGAATCTCTTTTTCAAGAGCTTGCTCGTCTTGAAGTCCGAAATACGCAAGTTGTTTTTCTTTGTCCCAGCTTGGAATTTCACGCATTTGTCGAGGAATTCGCTCGCGCAATATGATTCTTTTGGTTTCCATAAGTTTTCTCGAAAGTAACTAACGTTCTTCAAAAAGACGACGTCTCTATGCCTGAAACAAAACGAATTATTATGAAAAAGCAATTGTATAGCCTTGGAATACTAGGCGTTGTTCTAATGCTATCTACCTTATTATTTTATTCTTGTAAGAAGGATAAAAACGATTATGTTAATTCTGGGCCTCAATTTTCTAATACAGAAATGACCACGGCTACTTTCTTAGGACAGGTGCTTAAGGAAGACGGAACTCCTTTAGATGGAGCCACGGTTAGTACGGGTACCCATATGATGACTACTGATGCAGATGGGTTCTTCTATTTTTCAAATATTAGTACACCAAAGCGTGCAACTTCTATTAAAGTAGAAAAACTTGGATATTTTAAGGCGTTTAGAACGTTACAGGTTATCCCAAATGAAGATAATCAAACTACTATTATGGTGATGGAATTACCCCCCGCTCAAAGCTTAGATGCAGCAGCTGGAGGTACGATTGCTATTTCCAATGGAGGTTCAATAGAGTTTCCAACGAACTCGATTATCGATCCGGCTACCAATCAGCCATATACGGGTAATGTAAGTGTTTTTGCTAAATGGATTGATCCAAGCGGTGGTAATCTTGCTTTGTTAACTCCAGGTGCACTGCGTGGAATTAGTGAAGAAGGAACGGAAGAGGGGCTTACAACATATGGTATGCAAGCCGTAGAATTAGTTGGTTCTGCCGGACAACCACTTCAACTAGGTAATGGTCAAACTGCTAATGTAACATTTCCCTTGCCAGCTAGTTTGTCTGGTTCTGCTCCCGCAACGGTTCCTTTATGGCATTTTGACGAGACACAAGGTATGTGGGTTGAAGATGGTGTAGCAACAAAGTCAGGTACCGATTATATTGGTTCTGTATCGCATTTTAGTTTTTGGAATTGTGATTACGGCGGACCTATTGTAAACTTTACTTGTCAACTAGTAGATGCAAATAATAATCCAATTAATGGTGCTTTTGTTAGGATTGTACCTACTTCTAGTACATTAACTGCAAGAACTTCTATGACGAATAGCAATGGTACCGTTAGTGGTGGTATACCAACTAATGCTACATTTGACTTAGAGTATATTCCTTCTGGGTGTAATTGGGGTTCGCCTTCAACATTCATTCAAACGTTCAGCTCTACAACAAGCAATGTCAACCTTGGAACAATAACAGTATCGAATACTTCTTCACTCAGTGTTGTTTCAGGTACAGTAGAGGATTGTAATGCAGCGATACTTCCTAATGCACCCGTTAAACTTAAGGTAGGCAATACTGTATTGTCTACAATAAGTAGTTCAACAGGAGCATTCAGCTTTAATGTAAACTGTTTGTCGTCACCAACAGCAGCTGTTCTTACAGCATTTGATCCAGTGAATGCTGTAAATGGTTCGAGTAATATTACAATTGCACCAAATACGAATTTAAATGCAGGAGTTGTAGCAGCTTGTGGTACACAAAATGATTTTATTGTATTAAATGTAACAAACCCTCCAGCAACAACACCTACGACCTATTCTATTGTCGAGCCAGCAGGAACGTTTACACAGTATTATCAACTAGAAACTTCAATTATGGGTATTGATAATACGACTCCATTATTTCCATTACAGGCGAGCTTCGCGTTTGATGGACCACAAACTGTTGCAGGAACGCATAACCTTACTAGATACTACGATAGTAATGATTCGATCAATACATTTTCTCCAACAATAGTAAACCTAACTTCTTACGGTTCGGTTGGAGCTAAAATATCGGGTAGTTTTACTACAACGGTAACGGGTAATGTTTACACTGGTGCTACTGTAAATTGTAACTTCCGAGTGACGCGTCAACAGTAATGCCTTAACGAAAGTATTTTCAAAGCCCGTCTTCAAGACGGGCTTTTCTTTTACCAAATCCTTAAAGTATACTATCGCTTTAGCCTTTATCTTTGCGCGCAATGTCCTCTGAATTACATATTTACAATTCGCATAAGCGAGAAAAGGAGAAGTTTGTACCCTTAAATGCACCGCACGTTGGTCTATACGTATGCGGTCCTACAGTATATAGCGAGCCGCATATAGGTAATGTTCGTACGTTCTGTTCTTTTGATGTTATCTATAGGTATCTCACACACCTCGGATATAAAGTGCGCTATGTGCGCAATATAACTGATGCAGGGCACTTAACGAATTCAGATGGAGAGGGTGTCAATAGAATGGAACATGCGGCTAAACTAGAAAGCTTAGAACCAATGGAGGTTGTACAGAAGTATACAACCAATTTTCATGACATTATGAAGTTGTTTAATGCACTGCCTCCTACCATTGAACCTACCGCAACTGGACACATTATTGAGCAAATTGAAATGATTGAGAAGCTGGTTGAAAACGGTTTTGCCTATGAGGTTAAGGGCTCAGTATACTTCGACGTAAATGCTTACAACGAAAAACATCCTTATGGTGAGCTCTCTGGTCGTAAAATAGAGGATTTAATAGCAGGTTATCGAGATTTGGATGGTCAAGATGAAAAAAAGAATTCTATAGATTTTGCTCTTTGGAAAAAGGCCAGCCCTGAGCACATTATGCAATGGCGTTCACCATGGGGTATGGGCTTCCCTGGTTGGCATTTGGAGTGTAGCGTTATGAGCACCAAATATCTAGGAACATCATTTGATATACATGGAGGTGGAATGGATTTAAAATTTCCACATCACGAATGTGAAATTGCTCAAAACAAAGGTTGTTATGATGCTGGTGGTGCACGTTATTGGATGCATACAAACATGCTAAACTTTAATGGTCAAAAAATGAGTAAGAGTTTAGGAAATGCTATTTTACCCATTGAATTTGTTGAAGGTAGTCATGAATTATTGGATAAAGGGTATGCGCCGAGTGTAATTAGGCTACTCTTTTTGCAAACACATTATTCTTCAGAACTGGACATTAATATCAAAGGCTTGCAAGATGCAGAGAAGGCCTGGAAGAAACTTTTTGAGGCAAAGGATATTTTAGCAAGTTTGCACGGGATGTCAAAAGAAGAAACGGCTACTTCAGCTAAGATTAGAACCCTATGTCAAGCTTGTTCAGATAGTATGAATGATGACTTTAACACGGCTAAAGTCTTGGCAAGTTTATTTGAGTTAAGCGGGTTAATCAATAGCCTAAAAGGTGGTCAGCTTGCAACGGACCAAATTCGAACTGCGGACATCAAATTAATGGAACAAACCTTCAAAACCTTTTTAGTAGATGTCTTTGGTTTAAGTGAGCCAAAACAAGCTGAACATGATAAGCTAGATGAAGTCATGAATGTACTGATCTCATTGCGTAAACAAGCTAGAGAGAATAAAGATTGGGCAACAAGTGATAAAATAAGAGATGAACTCCAAGAAGCGGGGATTCAGATCAAGGACGGGAAAGACGGAGCGGTTAGCTATTCGATAAGCTAGTATTAGCGACTCCAGCGTTTACCAAAACGAGCGTCAACATATAAATTTATGAAGGTGCCTGTATTTTTAGTATTTGCCATTATCTCAATAGGCTTAGGATAAACCTCTACACTTGTTCCTATTTCTACGCCTAAGAAAGACTTTTTACTCGGAGCAAAATCAAAGTAAAAACCAGTACGAGCAGATAAACCAGGTCTAATTTTTACATCACCTATTCCTCTTGTAAAAAAAGTGCCACCGGCCACGGCATTTACAGAAGCTTGTTGGTTAAAAACTACATAGAGGTCTTGTTCATAGTATGGTCGTATGTCTTCGTCATAGTAGCTGCCTTCTTTTCTTGAAAGAGAACCATTACCCTCGACAACTAGTACATCTAGATAATAGGGTTTTAGGAAACCTATTGATAGACCACCAGCGTATGTCCAATGAATAACAACATTCTTCTTGTCCAATTTGCCGGTTAATTGCTTTTTCTGTCCATACCCAATTTTGAATTGATAGAAGTTATTAATCTTACCAAACTTATAGGGAAGTGGCGCTACTTCATTTGGAAAATATGTTGCAAATGGTTCATTTAATTGCTTAAATTCTTTAGGATGTTTTTTTTCAGAAAAATCAATCCATAAAAAGCCAGTGCGTTTTTCGTATTTATTGATAAAACCTCTTTCCATAAAAACACTCCAACCATCTGTATTTAGACGAAATCCTCCAGCCATTTCCTCAGTAATAGGTGGGGCTTTCTTTTTCTTTTCGGGTCTTTTACTAAAGGTAGTAACACCAACGTTTTGAGCTAGTAACCCTGAAGTATTTGCTAGAAATACCAACGAAAATATGATAGATAAAATGCGCACTACTTGATTGTTATGTAAATTTAGCGAAAATATTTCAATGACAGCTAAAGTAGAGTATAAAGAAAACCTAAGGACTGAGTGCATCCATCTCAAATCAGGCACTCAAATCGAAACCGATGCACCAACTGATAATCATGGTAATGGTGAGCGGTTTAGTCCTACCGATCTTGTCGCAACAGCCTTTGCAAGCTGTATGATGACCCTTATGGGCATAGCAGTACGGGATCGTGGGATCCAGATTAGTGGAACGACCTGTGAGGTAGAAAAGGTTATGGAAGCCAATCCAAGAAGGATTAGTCAGATTAATGTCAAAATGATTTTACCTACAGATGAGACATACACAGACAAGGAGAAAGCAATAATTGAAAAAGCAGCGCTAACCTGTCCTATTCACTATTCCTTACATCCAGATATCAAAAAAAATGTAGAATTCGTTTATCAGAGCTAGTTCATAATAGCATACCCGATTCGACATTTTAAACATTGTTTGCTATCGCAATAGTTTGTTTTTAACTCGAGAATTGCTTGAGAATCTTTAGCACTTGCTACCTTAAAACCGACTTTTTGCATTTCCTGCGTGACTGTATTTTTTTCTGGTTTTAGTTCACTTAACCAACTCATGGCTCTATTACAATATTGATTTTCACCTTTCGCTTTTCCATAAATAAAAACTATTGGAATGATTGTATTGATAATAAGTAGCTCAACGAACGATTTGCCCAAAGTTTTTACTTGATCGGATTCACTCTGTACTCCAAATCGGTAATGTGTATTCCAATAATCGCTAGCCGATACTTCGAAGAATTTAAATACCTCTTTTAGTTCCTGTGTACTCAATACTTTAGAGAATAGATGCGTAGATCGAAAGAGTAATTGAGCAAGTTGAGCTAGTCGAATATTCGGGAAATTAGCAGGCCGAAGTCTCAGGAAGTTGATCTTATGAAGAGGAATATTTTTCAAACTATAGAGTTTTTGCAGAAAAGTATATTCCTTTTTTAGTTCAAGAAAGTAGGTGTCATTTTGCTCTTGTGATAGAAAACCTGCTTGTCCAAACAAAATGGATTCGATCTGAGTAAGGTTGTCTTTATGTTTTGCAAAAAGTTTAAGCGGCGTGTTTTGGGCAATCTTTTGAAATGGCTCCTGGTTAATTTTTAATCCGAAATTTCGAGCAATTAAAATATAAAAAACCTCTTCCCAATGATTATTTGTTTCCTGCAGGAGCATTTCAATTTCGGCAGTTTTTCTTTCCAACCGTTCTATTAAAACACGTTCAAGCATATGTGTTTTTCTTAATTCGCTAATGTCCTTAATATGAGATTGACAAGGGATTTGCTTATCAATACGCATAAGTTCTTCATATCGTTCCAGCAGGGTAGGGCGAATATGATTCTTAATTTCTAATACAGGAAAATTCAAATCAAGATCTACGTCGTTTTCATAAACTACATGTAAAATCAGTTTAGAGAAGGATTCGTTTTCATCATGTTTATGTCTGATCCAATCACTTGCTTTTAAATGTAATTCGACATTACCAGCCCACAGCGTATTTCCAATTTTGAGCTTGGCATTCGTAAAATCGGGTCCGGCATTCGTATTTAGTGTGCCAGGATGAATAACTTGCACAAGCTCTTTACCAACGGTCTTTAGTTCATCTCTCTTTTCAATAAAACCAAATTGCCAAATAAATTGTAGTAGGTCTTCACTAAACACAAAGGGAAAATACGAACGTTTTTACGATTATCGAGAAGATATAATTTCTTTCATCTCTTCAGCTATCTTCTGAGCTTCCTTTTTAGCTGCTTCCGCAAAGTCGTCCCCACTACTTGCAAAAATTATAGATCGCGAAGCATTAACAAGAATGCCTATATCATCATTCATGCTAACATCTGATATAGCCTTTAGATCTCCACCTTGCTTACCTACACCTGGTATTAATAAAAAATGATTAGGAATGATGGTACGCAATTCCTTTAGATGTGAAGCTTGTGTAGCTCCGGTTACAAACATGAGGTTTTCATCTGTTCCCCACGTACTTATTTTTTCAATGACGGTTTCATAGAGTTTCTTTCCAGAGGCCATATCAAGCAGCTCAAAATCCTCAGCTCCTTTATTAGAGGTTAGACCTAGTACGATGGTCCATTTGTCCTTATAATCTAAGAAAGATCGAAGAGAGTCCTTGCCCATATACGGGGCAACCGTTAAAGCATCTACATCCATTTTTTCAAAGAACGCTTTGGCGTATTGATTCGAGGTGTTTCCAATATCACCTCTTTTTGCATCGGCAATTATGAAATGCGTTTCAGGAATCATTTTAAACGTTTCCATAAGATTACTCCAACCGTTAGCACCTTGTGATTCATAAAAAGCCGTGTTTACTTTATAGCTAACACAATAGTCTTTCGTAGCTTCAATAATTGCCCTATTGAAGGCTAGAACGTCTCCCTTAAGGTGTAATGGAATTTTTTCTATATCACTATCTAGTCCTACACAGAGGTAGGATTTCTTTTGTTTGATATGTTGAACTAGGTCATGTTTATTCATTAGGAGTATTTTTCTAACTTATCGTCTATAAAGGCATCAGCATCTTTTCTAGCATGCAATTTTATGTTGATGATTAGATCTTGGGCACCAGCAATTAAACAGGAGTGTTTAATATCTTGAACAACTTCCATAACTTCATCATATGTTCCCTCAAGCACTGTTTCGAATGGACAAACGACGTAACGCAAACCACTTTCTGCAATCACTTGAATGGCCTTATCAATGATCTCATATTTGTCGGCTGTATCCGTAAATGGAAGTACCTGAATGGCAAGATTTACTTTTTGCATTAGACTGTAAATTCTACTATTTTAGTTGGATCTAGGTTTGCATTGCGAATACTTACATGTTGTGCGACTCGCTCAGCAAGTTTAGTAAAGGCTTCTTGTGTTATTTTATCCGCATCGTTTAGGATAGCTGGTTTTCCTTCATCACCACCTTCTCGTATACTTTGAACAATTGGAATTTGTCCTAAGAAAGGAATTTCAAACTGATCGCACAATCTTTGACCGCCATCTTTACCGAAAATATAGTATTTATTATCTGGTAATTCTTCAGGAGTGAAATATGCCATGTTTTCAACAAGTCCTAAAATGGGAACTTTAATTTGTGGTCCGTCAAACATCATAATTGCTTTCTTAGCATCAGCCATAGCTACCTCCTGAGGGGTGGTAACGATGACGGCCCCGGTTACAGGAATTGTTTGAACCATGGTTAAGTGAATGTCACCAGTTCCTGGCGGGAGATCGATTATTAGATAATCTAATTCACCCCAGTTTACATCAGTTACAAATTGTTTAAGCGCGCTACTCGCCATAGGTCCTCGCCATACAACAGCTTGCTTGTCGTCAATCAACAAACCGATACTCATTGCCTTAAGGCCCATTACATCAATCGGTACAATTTTACCTTTTCCTTCAACATCCTTCATCATGGGCCGTTCGCCTCGTATGCCTAACATAATAGGCACGGAAGGTCCGTAAATATCCGCATCCATAATGCCTACTTTAGCACCTGTTTTAACAAGCGACAAAGCGAGGTTAACGGAAATAGTAGATTTACCTACACCTCCTTTTCCTGAACCAACGGCGATAATATTTTTGACGTTTGGCAACACTTGTTTATTGTCCGATCTGTTGTTCCCAATTTCAGTAATGAAGCGAATATTAAGGTCTAGTTCGTTACCAAAGTGTTTGGTAATAGCCTCTTTACAAGCTTTCTCTAGATGAGCTTTCATCATGGCATGCGCAATGGTAAGATCGAAACTTACTTTCTTATCCTGAATAACAATATTATCTACCATTTTCAGGTATACTAGATCTTTGTTCGTACCAGGAACGGATACTTTTCCAAGGATTTCTTTCAACGCTGATGCTGTCATAATCGGTTGTAAACTTTTGTTAAGCGAAGATATATCAAAGCCCTTGCACTTTGTCGATAAACGGTTATTGAATACTTTTATATCCTTGTGAAAAGATTAGCTATCATATTCGCCCTATTATCCGTATTGGGCCTTAACAAGGTACAAGCGCAATATGGGTTTAATGATATGGTTGAGTTAACTGGTATTATCATGAGTGCTGATAGCCTCCGATATCTTCCTTTTGTTTCCGTAAGATTGGCTAATACGAGTGAGGGTGTAATAAGCAATAAAAAGGGTGTGTTTTCAATTATCGCCCCCAAAGGTGCTAAATTGGAGTTTAGTTGTATGGGCTACAAAAAGAGAGAATATACTATTCCCGACACTTTATCTGTATCGCGTTATTCTGTAATTCAGCTTATGGTACAAGATACGTTTTATCTGCCCACTACAATTATTCGACCTGTAATGAGCAGGGAAGAGTTTGAACGTGCTTTTGTGAAGTGGGATATTCCATTTGATCAAATCGAAGTTGCTCGTAGAAATACTGAGATGAATACGATTCGAGCTTTGGCATTAATCTTACCAAAAGATGGTGCAGAGCATCTTGATTACTATCAATCGCAAGAACTATCTCGTAGATATTGGGCTGGAGGTCAACCTCCAATGACCATATTAAACCCGCTGGCTTGGGCAGAGTTTTTCCGAGCTTGGAAGCGTGGTGACTTCAAAAAAAAGAAACGGTAAGTTCAATTTATGGAATTTATCTATTTCGGGCATCTTGAAAGAAACTAATTTCAAATGAGAGCTTATCATCTGGCCATTTTATTGTTTATCTTTTTTATTTCTTCTTCTTTCCGGATTGATACTAAGCTGCTTTCGGGAGTTTGGGTTCCTACACAAAACGGTGTATTGGAATGGACCGAGGTAATACCAAAGAATAAAAGATGTTACGTTTTCAGGGCTAATGGATCACTTATTGTACGGCAAAACGTTGGATGGTGCGGGACTCCTCCTATTACGTATGGAAATTATAACGGAACTTGGAAACGAACTTCAGATTCAACTTTATCTCTACACTATGAATACTGGGGTGGTCAGGTTGAGGCCATATGGAGTATCAAGTCATTAAATGGAGAGCAAATGATTTATACGGTCCAATCCTTCGATCAGATTCAAAAGCGTTAATACTCAGAATTTAAAATAATAGCCAAATGCCTTATTTGCAGGCAGGTTTGCCTAGTAAATGGTAATAAAACACCCTTTTTCCTAGAAAAAACAATAAATTTGCCGCTATTCAAAATTCACCAATGAACTGGCTTAAAATTAATGAATTTGACGAGATTGCTTTTGAGAAAGCTTCTGTAAGCTTCGAGAAAGAAGGGGTTCAAAAGGCTTTTGAATTTCTAACCCACTTTAGTAAGGATAAGATTATTTATGGTATTAATACAGGTTTTGGGCCCATGGCGCAATTCCGGATTGCTGATGAAAAATTGCAGCAATTGCAGTATAATCTAATAAGAAGTCATGCTACTGGTTCTGGAAATGCCTTATCTGAAATACATTGCCGAGCTATTGCTTTGGCGCGTTTGGCCTCCTTAGCACAAGGTAAATCGGGTGTAAGTGTTGAATTGTTAGAACTTCTCGAGACCTTATTGAATAAGAATATTATTCCTGTAATATATGAACATGGTGGTGTTGGTGCGAGTGGAGATCTAGTACAATTGGCTCATTTAGCGCTAGCCTGTATTGCTGAAGGTGAGGTCTACTATAATGGAGAGATAAGTGAGGCAAAAGAGGTTTTTGAAAAGGAATCACTTGATCCGATTAAAATCTATGTCAGAGAAGGGCTGGGGATACTGAACGGGACTTCGGGTATGACAGGGACTGGTTTAGTAAACTTACACTACGCTAAAAAACAGCTCGATTGGGGGATCCTTTTTTCAAGTATGATCAACGAGTTAGTTGAAACATTTGATGATCATTTCTCTGCGCAACTTAATGATGTAAAGCATCATAAAGGGCAAACAAAAGTAGCGGCTGATATGCGTGCTATTTTAAAGGATAGTAAAAACATATTACGAAGAGAGGATGTTTTATACAAACGTCATAAAGATACCTTTTTCGAAAAGAAAATTCAGGAGTACTATTCACTACGTTGTGTTCCTCAAATTTTAGGCCCTGTTGCGGAGACACTGGAACAAACAGAGAAATTACTAGAAGAAGAACTAAATTCTGTAAATGACAATCCAATAATTGATGCTGAGGGGGAGAGTATTTATCATGGCGGAAATTTTCACGGAGATTATGTAAGTCTAGAAATGGATAAGCTAAAAATTGTGATTGCCAAACTAAGTATGCTTGCCGAGCGTCAAATAAATTTTTTAGTAAATCCTAGTTTAAACAAGATATTACCACCTTTTGTAAATAAAGGAGAGCTTGGTTTAAATCTAGGGCTGCAAGGAACAATTTTTACAGCAACTTCAACAACGGCTGAAAATCAGAGCCTTTCTTACCCGAATTACTTACATAGTATACCTAATAATAATGATAATATGGATATTGTGAGTATGGGGGCGAACTCGGCACAGCTAGCTATGAAAGTGGTCGAAAACACGTTTGAGATATTAGCTATTGAAGCCATGTGCATTATTCAGGCTATTGACATCTTAGGTATTCAAGACAAGCTATCGATGACTACCAAAAAGTATTTTGACGAGTTGAATCAAATAGCCCCAACTTTTGTTGAAGACAAACCGCAGTATAAGAATATTCTTGCGGTAAAAAACTATTTGAAAACGCATAAAGTAGAAATTTTATAATGAGAGTAGCATTAGTTACAGGAGGATCTCGTGGTATAGGAGCAGCAATTTGTAAAGAACTAGCTGCTATGAATATGCACGTCATTGTAAATTACAACTCAAACGACGCTGCTGCTGATGAAACAGTAGCTGCAATCAAGGCAATGCATGGGAGTGCAGAAAAGCTGAAGTTCAATGTCTCGAAGCGCGAAGAAGTTCGAACGGCATTAGAAGCTTGGAAATCGGATCATCCTGAAGAGTACATTGAAGCTGTTGTAAATAATGCGGGTATTCGAAAAGATAATTTAATGGTTATGATGCCCGATGAAGATTGGGATCAAGTATTAGATATAAGTCTGGGTGGTTTTTATAATGTAACAAAGCCATTGCTTCAAGATATGGTTCTTAATAAGCACGGCAGAATCGTTAATGTTGCTTCCTTATCTGGTTTGAAAGGAACAGCAGGACAAGCCAACTATTCAGCAGCGAAGGCCGCTTTAATTGGTGCTACAAAGGCTTTAGCACAAGAAATTGGCAGAAAGAAGATCACAGTCAATGCAGTAGCGCCTGGTTTTATTGCTACCGATATGACAGAGGGCATTGAAGAAAAAGCATATAAAAAAATCATTCCCTTAGGGCGTTTTGGAACAGCCGAGGAAGTCGCTAAAACAGTGCGTTTTTTGGTTTCGGATGATAGTAGTTATATTACGGGTGAGGTAATTTCAATAAACGGAGGCCTGTATAGTTAGTATATGAGAAGAGTTGTCATAACAGGGTTGGGAATTTATTCATGTTTAGGAAAAACATTGGATGAAGTAAAAACGTCTTTATACAACGGGACCTCTGGAATAATTTTTGATGCACAACGAAAAGAAATGGGCTTTCGATCAGCGTTAACGGGTTGGGTTGAAGAGCCAGATTTAAAACAATTTCTCAAGAGAAAAGAGCGTATGGGTATAGCCCAACAAGGGAAATACGCATATATGTCTACGAGGCAGGCGCTAGAGCAAGCTAATATTGACGAAGCATTTTTTGATGAGCACGAGGTTGGCTTGCTGATTGGTAATGATACAAGTACATTGGCTACTATGAAAGGGGTGGACACTTTTCGTGAAAAGAAAGATTCTACGCTCATTGGTTCAAGTGCGATTTTTCAATCTATGAACTCTACGGTGAATATGAGTTTGGCTACAATATTTCGAGTACGCGGTATTAATATGACCATTAGTAGCGCATGTGCCAGTGGTTCTCATTCCGTGGGCATGGGGTACCTATTGATTAAGAACGGCTATCAGGATACCGTGATCTGTGGCGGAGCTCAGGAGATTAATCCTTATGCAATGTGCAGTTTCGACGGGATTAGCGCATTCTCTATAAATGAACAAGAGCCTACAAAGGCTTCTCGACCCTTTGATAAACACCGAGATGGTTTAGTACCTGGCGGTGGCGCTGCCACCTTGATTCTTGAATCTTACGAATCTGCTAAGGCTAGAGGAGCTCATATCTTAGGTGAGATTGTGGCTTACGGTTTCTCTTCAAATGGGACACCGCATTTATCCGTACCGAATGTAGATGGGCCTAAAAGAGCTATCGAAAAAAGTATAGAAATGGCTGGGTTACAACCTGGGGATATTGACTATGTAAATGCACATGCCACCTCTACACCTATTGGTGATATTAATGAAGCTAAGGCAATCGCAGCCGTATTTGGTGATAAAGGAGTTGATGTTTCATCAACAAAATCATTAACTGGTCATGAATGTTGGATGGCTGGGGCCAGTGAATTGGTATACTCCATGCTAATGATGCAACATAATTTTGTTGCTCCAAATTTGAACTTTTCGGAGCCTGATGAAGGCTCAGAAAGATTAAATATAGTAGCCAAAACAAAGGAAAAGGACATAAATATTTTTCTATCCAACTCGTTTGGATTTGGCGGAACAAATTCATCTATAATAGTAAAAAAAATGAATGACTAATGGAAAAAGAAGAGCTCATAAAAAAGGTAAATGACTTCTTTATTGAAGAGTTTGAAGCTGATGAGGATGAAATACTTCCTCAAAATGATTTAATGAAGACATTAGATCTGGATAGTCTTGACTTAGTAGATTTAGTGGTGGTTATTGATAAAACCTTCGGTGTGAAAGTGAAAAGTGAGGAGTTCGTAGGGATTAGGACCCTTCAAGATTTTTATGATTATATAGACGGTAAGGTAAACTCTTCTGCCGCCTAGTAAGCTTATGTCATCGTGGAGAGGACAGTCAAAGGGTAGCCCATTAGGGTATCGAATCTTTATCTGGATATTGAATAATTTTGGATTATCTATTGGCTATGGCCTGTCGAAAATCGTGGCTAGATATTATTATTTCACTGCTAAGGGATCTAAAAACGTATTGCATGATTTTTATCGTCAATTGGGGTATTCCTCCAGAGAAGAACGAGGTCATTTGATCTATAAGAACTTCTGCATGATGGCGGAAATTCTTATAGACAAAATAGCCTTTTCTAAAGGCATTAAAAATAGCCTTAGCTATACAGAAGATGGTGAACCACTTATAAGTGAGCTGCTACAAAAAGAGCGAGGTGTTTTTTTAGTTGGTGGGCATGTAGGTAGTTGGGATATGGCGGCTCAGTTTTTAGATATTGGCACACCAGTTAATGTCGTTATGTATCAAAATGAGAAAGAGCAAATTGAAAGGGCAATTGGTGATAAAAAGAACAACTTTAATATTATTCCGTTAACCGAAGACCTCAGTTTTATCATAGCGATTAGCCAGGCGGTAAAGCGAAATGAGATCATTTGCTTTAATGTAGATAGGACCATGACAGATAACAATACCATCAGCTTGGATTTCCTTGGAAGAACAGCTTCTTTTCCTACGGGAGTGTATAAATTAGCGTTGAAATTGAAAAGCCCAATTGCATTTATTTCAGGAGTAAAGACAAGTAAAAACAATTATCACTTTACTTGTAAGCCATTAAACCAAGGTGCAATACCGGCGTCTAGCATAGGTGCATTGGCCAATCAATTTAAGGAACACTTTGAACAATTAACTAAACAGCATCCAAAACAATGGTTCAACCATTTTGACTTTTGGAAAAGCAATAAACTTGCATAAATTATGGAGATAAAGAAAAGAACATATGGCAGCGATAAAAAATCCGCACTTGAGGCTAAGATGTCAGCCCAAAAGATAGCTTGGGCACCGATAATGTTTCAAGCAACTAGGGCCTTATTAGATCTAAACGTGCTTGAAGAATTACTAGAACGGAAAGAAGCTACTTTGCAAGAACTTGCCACCGCTACGAATATTTCTGAGTATGGAGCCAAGGTCCTTTTAGAAGCAGCTTTGGGTATGGAACTCGTATGGGTAAAAGATGGTGTCTTTAAACTAACCAAAACAGGTTACTTCGTACTACGGGATGAGCTAACGAGAGCAAATATGAATTTTACCTATGATGTAAATTACGATGGGTTCAGATTCTTAAAGGAATCTATCCTCAGTGGGAAGCCAGAAGGGTTAAAAGTTTTTGGTGAATGGGACACTATATATGAGGGGCTCTCCCAGTTACCCAAAGATGTTCAAAAGAGCTGGTTTGAATTTGATCATTACTATTCTGACAATGCTTTTCCAGCTGCATTACCAATTGTTTATCGCAAACCGATAGAAAAAATATTGGATATCGGTGGTAATACCGGAAAGTGGGCAATTGCTTCTCTTAAACATGATGCTAATATTGAAGTTTCTCTAATGGACCTACCTGGGCAGTTGAACGTGGCCAAAGAAAATCTGAAAAAAGAAGGCCTGGATTCTCGGGCTCAATTTCTGGAAGCAAACGTATTAAAAGAAATTCCAGATGTATCGGGATATGATGCGGTTTGGATGAGTCAATTCTTAGATTGTTTTTCAGAAAATGAGGTGTTAACGATATTGAATAACGTAAAGCATGCCATAAAGCCTAATGGTAAAATTTATATTCTAGAGAACTATTGGGATGATCAAGAATATGAAGGTGCAGCCTATAGCTTGCATGCAACCTCATTGTATTTTACTTGTATGGCCAACGGAAATAGCAAAATGTACTACTCTGAGGATATGAAAGCACAAGTTCATAAGGCTGGTTTAGTTATTGACCGAGAGTATCATGATGTAGGTGGTGTTGGGCACACTTTATATGAATGTAAACTAAAGTAGTATGAGTTTAATCCCTTCAGCAAGCATAACAGAGTATATTCCACAACGAGACCCCATCGTTATGGTAAGCTCGTTAGAACAGATTAGTGAAGATGGAAAAGTTTGTGAAACAACTTTGAGAGTCGATTCGAATAATATATTCGTAGAAAATGAGTTTCTGAATGAATCGGGATTGACCGAGCATATGGCTCAAAGCGCGGCTTTGAAAGCGGGTTATTATTTTAAACAACGGAATGAACCTATTCCTATTGGGTATATTGGAAAAATTACCGAGCTTAGGGTTCTCAAATTACCACGACTAGGGAGTACCGTAAGAACAAAAATCAAAGAAACTATGCAGTTTGGGCAGGCCACTGTGGTCGATGCACAAGTGTTTGACCAGCAAGAATTGATTGCATCGGCGCAATTGAATATTTATACGCAAACATAGAATTTGAAGAAAAAAGTACTCATATTATACTATAGCCAAACAGGTCAGCTCAAAAGAATACTAGATAGTGTTTTTACTCATCTTAATGAGGAAGATATAAATATTGAATACTGTGCTATTCAGCCTAAGGTGCCATATGCATTTCCGTGGAAAAGCGATGATTTTTTTAACGCATTCCCCGAAACTGTTGTTGGTACCCCTGCTCCTATTCAACCCATTGATATAGATGGTCAGTACGACTTAATTGTTTTGGGTTGGCAACCTTGGTACTTATCGCTATCTCAGCCAATTGCCGCCTTCTTGCAATCGGCTGATGCCAAGCGTATTTTATCGAACCAAAATATTCTATTGATAGCTGGGATACGAAATATGTGGGTTATGGCTTTCCAAGATTTGAAGGATTATCTTTTTGATTTGAATGCGAATATTATAGGTAATATTGTTCTTGAAGATACCAATCCCAATCTAAGAAGTGTTCGTACTGTTACAAAGTGGCAACTAGGTGGAGATAAAGGACCTTACAAAAACTTACCAGAGGCTGGGGTAAGTCAAGACGATATTGCCAAAGCAAGTAGATTTGGGCCTCCTATCGCCAATGCCATTCTTGCAAATTCTTATGAATCTTTGCAAGAGCACCTCTTGCGTTTAGGTGCTGTAAAAGAGAACTTGCCTATTATGTTAGTTGAGAAAAATGGGAAGAAGATTTTTAAAATCTGGTCTTCGTTTATTCTCAAAAAAGGCGGTCCAGATAGTAAAGGCCGTTTGGGACGGGTCCGACTCTTCAAAAACTATCTAGTCTTCATAATTTTTGTAGTTTCTCCAATTCCAGCGTTAATCTTTAGGACATTTGGCAAATTATTTCCTAATAAAGCAAAAGCCACTATTCAATCCTTTACCACTCTAAAGAAATCGGCTGAATAACTTACCTTTGCGGGCAATTCCAACTACTGAATGAACACAGTTTATATCAATAAAGCATCTAAATTCTTACCCAATGAGGCCATTGAAAATGACGCTATAGAAGAATATTTAGGTCTGATTAATGGAAAGCCTTCCAGATCTAAGAATATTGTTCTTCGTAATAATAAAATTAGCAAGCGTTATTACGCAATTGATAAAGATGGTCGTTCTACACATTCGAACGCAGAATTGTGTGCTGCGGCTATTAAGGGTCTTTTAGACCATCAAACCAACCTTTCTGATATTTCCTTACTATCTTGTGGTACGTCTACTCCGGATAACTTATTACCGTCACATGCTAGCATGGTTCACGGTGTTTTAGGTGGGGCTCCCTTAGAAGCGGTATCTCCGTCTGGGGTCTGTAATGCAGGAATGCTTGCATTGAAGTATGCGTATATGTCTGTTTTGTCTGGACAATCTAAAAACGCTATAAGCGTTGGTTCAGAAAAAATATCGAATATGCTGTTGTCAAAGAATTTTGACGAAGAAGCATCCAAGTTAGAACAATTAGATAGTAATGCGATCATAAGTTTTGATAAAGACTTTTTACGTTGGATGTTATCTGATGGAGCTTCTGCATTTTTAATTCAAGACAAACCAAACGAAGAAGGTATTTCACTGCGTATTGAATGGATCGAAAATCGATCATATGCTAATGAGCTTGAAACTTGTATGTACGCAGGTGGAGATAAGAATGATCAAGGAGAATTGACCTCTTGGCGCGATGCTGATGCTGAAGATTGGACGAATAAATCTTTGTTCACCATCAAGCAAGATGTACGTCTATTGGATGCTAATATTGTTGAGAAAGGGAATGAGTTTTTACTAGAAGTAATGAAGAAGCACAACTTCACAACCGATGATTTTGATTACTTCTTACCGCATATCTCATCGATGTTCTTCAAGCAACGTGTTTATGACGTAGCGGCAGCATCTGGTGTAGTGATACCATGGGAAAAATGGTTTATCAACTTGCCTTCAGTTGGAAATGTTGGAGCGGCTTCTATATATTTGATGATAGAAGAACTGTTCAACTCTGGGAAGCTAGAAAAAGGACAAAAGCTTTTTCTAATGGTGCCAGAAAGTGCTAGGTTCTCATATTCGTACGCTATGCTTACGGTTGTTTAATTATGAAAAAAGATGAAGTTCCACAAGATGATGCAAACATGTTGCAGGGTAAAACCCGAGAGCTTCAATATGCATTAGATAAAGACGGGAACTACACGACTGTAAAAAGTGTGGGTTGGAAAGCTAAGAATGAGGTCATGCAACATGCATGGGATGATATACACGAGCAGATTACTTCTGCTAAGAAGGAAGTATTGGCGGGTGCTAGAAGTCCTCTGTATTATCACATGGTGAGAAGGATGATGGATGCTAAGATTTTAGCTGGTTACTCAAAGATTTGGACTTGGCGTGTTAAGCGTCATTTGCGACCCAAACATTTTTCAAAACTAAGTGAAAAAATACTCAACAAATATTGTCAGGCTTTAGACCTTCCGGGAATTGAAGCACTAAAGGATATAGAATATGAAGATTGATTTCGAACATAAAATGTCCGCACATTGTGAAAATGGAGCAACAGTTAATCTTCTGAATCATTATGGCAAACAACTTAGCGAGCCTATGGTTTTTGGAATGGGATCAGGTTTGTTTTTTATACATTTCACATTTATTAAAATGCATGGTGTTCCTGTAACGGCTTTTAGGCCCATGCCTGGTTTAATATTTAAGCGCGTCAACAAAGCATTAGGAGTTCAGGTTACGACAAAAAAATTTAAGGGGAAGCCAGAGCAATCTATGAAAGCCTTAGATGAACTTATTGCCAAGGGGATTCCTGTTGGTTTAGTTGTTGGTGTTTATCATTTAACTTACTTCCCAGAACCTTACCGCTTTCACTTTAACGGTCATAATATTATAGTTATAGGTAAGGAAGGAGATGAATATATAGTAAGTGATCCGACTATGGAACATATTGTTCGGATATCCTATGAAGATTTAAAAAGAGTACGTTATGCCAAGGGGACCTATGAACCAAACGGTAAAATGTACTATATCAAACATGCTCCTCAAGAGTACCCTGATTTAAAAAAATCAGTAATTAAGAGTTTAAAAAAGACATGTCGCGACATGATTGATATTCCTGGTTACATAGCCGGAGCCAAGGGGATTCAGTTTTTATCTAGAAAAATCAGGAAGTATCCTACTAAACTTACCAAACGAAGAGCTTCATTATACCTTGGACAAATTGTTCGGATGCAAGAGGAAATTGGAACAGGGGGGGCTGGATTTCGTTTTTTGTTTTCTGCCTATTTACAAGAGGCTGGAGACTTATTAAATCATCCTGAGTTAAGACAATACGCTCAAGAGATGACTGTGATCGGTGATAAATGGCGCACTTTTGCTAGTCGGGCTGCACGTGTATGTAAGGGACGTCCTAAAGATGATGAAAGTTATGATTCGGTTGCAGACTTACTGCTTGAAATCGGTAAAGAAGAAGAGGTATTCTTTAAAAAATTGAAAAAAGAAATTAAAACTTGGTAGTGCTTGCAGTTCATAACGTTAGTAAGCAATATGAAGGGGCTACATTAAAGAAAGCACTTAATGGGTTTACCTTAGAGCTTATTCAAGGTCAATTCTTAGGTTTGATTGGAACAAATGGGGCCGGTAAGACAACCTTAATGTCCATACTAACAGGGTTACAAAATCAAGATACAGGTCAGCTGCAAATTTTAGGCACAGAGATTAACAAGTCCATTCCCGAAAGTATTAAGACCAAGATTGGCATTACACCACAGGAGATTACTTTGTATGACAAACTAACCGTTAAGCAGAATTTGTTGTTTTTTGCTAATTTATTTGGATTGTCAAACAAAGAAGCACTTTCTCAAATCGAGGTACAACTTAAGCGTGTAGGTTTAATGAATAAATTGAACCAAACTGTTGGGTCGCTTTCAGGTGGTATGAAACGGCGTATCAATCTTCTCGTATCTCTGTTACACAAACCTGATATCTTATTATTAGATGAACCAACTGTAGGTATTGATATTGAATCAAGGGGTATTATTTTGGAGTTATTAAAAGATCTAAATAATGATGGAGTGACCATCTTATTTACATCACACCATCTTGATGAAGCGGAGAAATATTGTTCACATATTTGTTTTATTGATGAAGGAAAAAACGTACTTCAAGGTAGTACGAACAGCTTATTGCAAGAGAATGCATGTAAGGATTTGGATACCTTATATCATAAGTTTTTGGGCAAAAAAATTGAAGCCGCTTAGATGAAGAAGTTGTTTATTCTATTTCGTAAGGATTTTTCCCTTTGTCTAAAAGACCGTGTTGGTTTGTTATTGCTATTTGTCATGCCTATGTTTTTAACACTGGTCATGATCGCCTTGCAGGATGCATCTTTCGAACAGGTTGAAGAACAAAAAATTCCTATTGCTTTTGTAAATGATGACCAAGATTTGTTAGGGAATGCCATGCAAGACAGCATAGCTGCATCGGATTTTTTTGCGCCAGTTTCTTCTATCGATAATAAACCTTTGACGGCAGCTATGGCACAACGTTTAGTAGCTGAAGGGCGGTACCAAATGGGAATAGTCATACCAGACCATACAACACAAACGATTAAGAACAAGCTGCTCAATATTGTAAAAGGGCAATTACCTCCTGACATCTTTCAGGTACCGGATGAGATTGCAGATGCAAATGATCGTGTCCTAATTTTTTACGATCCAACCACAAAGTTCTCATTTAAACAAGCAACTACCTCTAGTTTACGATCCTATATCAACAAGGCTGAAACAGCAATACTTTTTAAGACATATGCCAATGTACTTTCAGCCATGACGAATCAGGAAGTTAGCGATCAGAATATGAATGGGGATCTTATTGGTTTGGAAGAATCGTATGCTTCAACAATTACAAATGGAGTAGTAGAGAAAGAAATATTTCCTAACTCTACACAGCATAATATTCCCGCCTGGATATTGTTCGCTATGTTTTTTATCTGTATTCCAATGGCAGGGAATATTATTGAAGAACGAGACTCTGGCATTTATAAGCGATTAAAAACAATGCCACTTGCCGCTTGGCAAATTGTATTGAGTAAAGTATTGATTCATGTATTATTTTGTATTGCCATTGCAATCGTCCTTTTTGTATTTGGCTTATACGTGGTTCCTCTTCTAGGTTTCCATCGGTTGCAGTTTGGTAATAATTTCATTTCAATTATCTGTTTCACTATAGTGGTATCCTTTGCGGCAACGGCCTACGGGTATTTTATATCAGTTATAAGCAAATCATTTAATCAGGCTGGTGTGTTGGGTTCAATATCGGTCATGATCTTGGCTGCTTTAGGTGGTTTGTGGGTTCCAATATACATTATGCCCAATATGATGCGAAAAATTAGTGCCTTGTCCCCCTTAAACTGGGGTATGGATGGCTATTATGCCCTTTTCTTGAGGGAAGTAAGCTTGGGTGAGATCATGGCGCCCGTACTCAAATTTGTAGTATTTTCGATTGTATTCATTGTGGGTTCTGTTTATTTGCAAAAAAGAAAAAACCTTGGGTAGATGAAGAAGTTTTTAGAAAATATCGTAGAGGTTCGTATCCGCTTTTCCGAGGTAGATTCAATGAGCGTCGTATGGCATGGAAACTATATTAAATATTTCGAGGAAGGGCGTGAAGCTTTTGGTGCGCAGTACGGACTTGGCTACCTAGATGTTTATGACCAAGGTTATAAATTACCATTAGTTGATATAAATTGTCAGTTTAAAAAAATTGTAAAATACGGCGAACGAGTAACGGTGCATACGAAATTTATACCGCAAGAAGCAGCCAAGATTTGTTTTGAATACGTTATCCGTAATGAAGAGCAAAAAATTGTGGCTACCGGTAGTAGCACGCAGATATTTATGAACGAAAAGAATGAATTGGAATTAGTAAAACCAGACTTTGTTACTGTTTGGGAAGAGAAATGGCTGAAGGAGTAAATACATATATTACCAGTGGACGAGGTTGTATTTGTGCGTTAGGGAATAATGTGCACGATGCAATGGCTAATTTACTAGACAATAGATCGGGTATTCAAAAAACGCATTTTGCCGATATTCCTGAAACCTTAGCTCTTGGGAAAATAGATCAAGCACTTTTAAACAAGGAAAGTCAACGAAGTTGGTTTGAACAAATTGTGATTGCAAGTATTGAAGAAGCGCTTTCGAAAGTTGAGTTGGATGTTCAAAGTGATCGAACATTGTTTATTTTGAGCACAACGAAGGGAAATATTGATTGGATTGAGCATAACAGAGAACGATCCTACCTGACTTCTTCCGCAGACATTGTAAAGAAGCATTTTGGGCTTGTACATCAACCTTTAGTGTTATCCATAGCTTGTATTTCCGGTGTAGCATCTTTGCTTTGGGGGCATCGGTTGATACAAGAAGGTCGGTTCGATCATGTGGTTGTGTGTGGGGCAGATGTGCTATCCAAATTCGTTGTTTCTGGCTTTATGTCGTTTAAAGCATTAAGTCCTGATATGTGTAAACCGCATGATCAAGATCGAATTGGTTTGAATTTGGGAGAAGCTGCTGCGACACTTATTTTGTCTTCAAAAGCAAAGAGCAATTTTTGTATAAAAGGTGGAAGTACAGCCAATGATGCAAATCATATTTCAGGCCCTTCAAGAACGGGTGAAGGCCTTTTCCGAGCATCGAGTCAAGCTTTAGAGGGTGACTTTGTAGACTATATATCAGCTCATGGTACAGCTACACCGTATAATGATGCAATGGAAGTACAAGCATTCAATCGTTTGGGAGCAGCTGATGTACCGGTAAATAGTTTTAAAGCTTATATAGGTCATACCTTGGGTGCTGCAGGTGTAATAGAAACACTTTTTGCATTAGAGAGCGCGGAACAGGATGTCTTAATTCAATCTTTAGGATATCATAAAGATGCTGAGGAGCACTCCTTGAATATTATAACAGAAAACAGGAAAAATAAGATAAATAGTTTTTTAAAAACAGCATCGGGTTTTGGTGGTACGAATGCAGCCCTTCTCGTACAGCGAATACATGATTAGTATTAAGTCACATATAATAATTAGACCTGGTGAACTCCGATTAAAGAAAGATCAGGAGGAGTTTGTATTAAAGCGTGCCGTTGACGATTCAAACTTTCTGAAAACCATATACAAGTCACTTGACATTAATTATGTAAAATTCTATAAAATGGATGGCCTTTCACGACTGGGCTTTCTGGCGGCCGAGTATTTATTGAAAGACGAGACTATTGAAAAAGGAAATTGCGACCTTCTATTTATTAATAAACACGCATCGCTTGCAGTGGATAATGCCTATCAGAAGAGTTTATCTGATATTCCATCTCCAGGACTTTTTGTTTATACGTTAAGTAATATAGTACAAGGTGAGATTTGTATTCGTCATAAATTGTATGGTGAGAACTATACCTTTGTTGAGAAACTATTTTCCCCTGAAAAGCTTTTCGAAAGAAGCATTACATTGTTGAATGTAAATAAAGAGAATGTAGCATTAGTTGCTTGCATGGATTATAAGGATGATAACGATTATGAGCTCATTATGTTTTTCCTTGTCAGAAATTCATATAATCAGCTTATAAAATATAATCTTCAAAATCTAAAGAGTATTTTTGAACTTCTATAAAACATATTATGTCAGAATTAATTGAAAAACTCAAAACACAAATTATAGAACAGTTGAACTTGGAAGATCTAGAGCCAAGTGATATTGATCCTAAGGCACCCTTGTTCGGTGAAGAGGGTGGAATTGGTCTTGATTCTATTGATGCACTTGAGTTGATTGTACTTCTTGAAAAAGAATACGGCATTAAGATTAAAGACCCTAAAGAGGGTAAAGATGCTTTTTATTCTATTGAGGGTATGGCAACATTTATCGAACAGCATAAATCATAATAACGCTACATGTCGAAAGATGTTTTTGTAACGGGACAAGGAATTGTTTCAGCATTAGGTCTTGGTGTAGAAGAAAATCTATCCAAGCTGTTGAAGCAGGAAACGGGTATTGGACCTATTCAGTACTTGCAAACCGAACATCAACATATTTTTCCGAGTGGAGAGTTAAACAAGACTCATGACGAACTGAAGGCGCTTTTAGGTATACCTGATGAAGAACCTATAACGCGCACGATGCTTCTTGGCATAATTGCGATTCAAGAAGCCTTAGAACAAGCCCAAGTAACCCCTTCGGAACATCGTGTTGCATTGATATCTTCTACAACAGTAGCGGGAATGGATCGAAGTGAGATGTACTATAGCGACTTCAAACTTGGAAAAAAAATCGAGTACGTTAGTACACACCTGTGCGGTGCCACAACAAATCGTATGGCACAATACCATGGAATTAATGGCTTGGTTACAACTATAAGTACTGCCTGTTCTTCATCTGCAAATGCTATGATGATGGCCAGTAGATTAATTACTTCGGGGCGATACGATATAGTCGTTGCAGGTGGTAGCGATGCACTTTCTAAGTTTACGGTAAATGGGTTTAACTCTTTAATGATTTTGGATAAGGAATGGTGTCAACCATTTGATAATAATCGTAGAGGATTAAATCTTGGCGAAGCGGCAGCGTATCTGGTACTTGAATCTGAGGAAAGCTACAAAAGACGTGGTGTGTTACCCTTGGCCCGACTAAGTGGATATTGCAACGCCAATGATGCTTTTCATCAAACCGCTTCTTCACCAAATGGCGAGGGAGCAACCTTAGCTATGCAAGGAGCTTTAAAACAGGCAAATCTGAACCCCACCGATATTGATTATATCAATGTGCATGGTACAGGAACTGGAAATAATGATCTGTCAGAAGGTATGGCTTGTATTAATATTTTTGGAGAAGAAGTTCCTAAGTTTAGCTCTACAAAGGCGTATACGGGACATACATTGGCGGCTGCTGGTTCAGTAGAAGCGGTTTTTTCGATATTATCATTAAGAGAGCGCACAATCTTTCCAAATCTAAACTGGAAGGTCGGGATGAAGGAATTTGATTTGAAACCTGTAACTGAACTATTGGACCAACAGGAGTTGAAACATATCATGTCTAACTCATTTGGGTTTGGAGGAAATAATACAACATTAATTTATTCAAGAGCGTAAAATGGCATTTTATATTAAATCCGCAAGTTGTATTAGTCCTCAGCATACGTTCTTAAATCGTCAAAGTTGGTTTGATGATATTGTACCGATTAGCAAAGATCTGAAGATGTGGATTACAGAAATCCCTTATAAAGAATACATACCTGCAAGTAAACTACGTAGAATGAAGCGTAATGTTCGTATGGGATTGACCTGTGCAAAGGATGCACTTAAACAAGCAGATATAGAACGTCCTGATGCCATTATAGTGGGGAGCAGTTTGGGAATTGTTCAGGATACTGAAAATTTTCTTAATCAGATCATTGATCAAGACGAACAGATGTTGAACCCCACAGCGTTCATACAATCTACTCATAATACGGTAGCTGGGTCTATTGCATTAAGCATTGATTGTAAACAACACAATTTGACCTATTCGCAACTTAATGCTTCATTCGAACATGCATTATTGGATGGCATACTTCTTATGGAGGATAATGAGCAAGTCCAACATGTTTTAGTTGGCGCACAGGATGAGTTGACAACAGAGAACTTTGATATTTATAATTATTTGAATAAATGGAAAAGCAATAAAGATTTTACTGACTTGTATAAGTCCAATACCAAAGGAACTATTGCTGGTGAAGGAGCTGCATACTTTACGATAACTAAAGAAAAAAGTTCTGTTCAAATTCTTGACATGGATCTTGTGTACAAGATCGAGACAGAGATACATGATGTTATTCAATCCTTTATTCATAAAAATAATTTGAAACTTAATGAGATTGATGCAATCATGCTTGGAATGAACGGCAATGTGCAAGCGGATGCTATTTATAGAAACCTTGTGGACGATCTTTTTAAGGATCATCTTATTCTTACCTATAAACATTTATGCGGAGATCAGCCTAGTGCTTCAGCATTCGGTTGGTGGTTGACCAATGAGATTTTGGTAACCAATAAAATTCCTGACACACTCATTTATAAACAGCGGCAAGACTTTGACGATGTTAAAACGATCTTGATGTATCATCAAGAGGATAATGCTAATCATTGTATTAGTTTAGTGCAAAAAATTGATTGAGAAAAGTTGTTAATATAGGTTTTGTCTTACTGATAGGTTGGTCAATCTTTCTATGGTCGCAGAATCCGTCATTGGCTCTATTACTTTTGATTGGATCAAGTCTTGTTTATCTAGGGTTTAACTTATATGGGTCATTGTACCTGAGTTCTAACTATTTCATAAAGACCTATACGAAACCTGATGTTACTTTAGAGAAAAGTGCTGTGCTCACCTTTGATGATGGGCCTCATGTACAGACTGATGCGATTTTACAGGTTTTAGATAAACACGATTGTAAGGCAAGTTTTTTTGTAATTGGTAAACAAATTGCTTCTAATGAAGGAGTGCTAAGAAAAATAGCAAAAAAGGGGCATATTATCGGTGGTCATTCGTTCTACCATAAATCGAACTTTCCTATTCAAACAAGCCAAAGGATACAACAAGAGCTGTATGAAACGAATAAGCTAATACATGCGATTATTGGTAAGACACCACGATTTTTTAGGCCTCCCTTTGGCGTTATGAGTCCTTTTATTGCTCACGCTGTAAAGAAAAGTGGATTGTATGTTATGGGTTGGAATGTACGAAGTTTCGATACGGAGAACAATTTAAAAAAAACCTTAGAGCGAGTAAAAGTGAAGACCTCTAATAAGCCAAACGTTATTTACTTGTTACATGATTCGACTGAAAATATAGCCGAACTTTTAGATAGCATTATCATTTATCTAAAAGAGAATAACTATAAAATCATACCTTTGTCAGAGGCCTTTAAATTGGCTGCATATGAGGAACATTAACGGTATCATTTTGCTTTTTTTTATCGGCATTTCAATGTCTTTTACTCCTGGTTTTAAGACGGTTCGCAATGTGCAGGGATTGAAGGCAACCATTAAATCAAAGGCAAAACAATTAAACACTATTACGAGTGACTTTTACCAATTAAAGCATATCAGTTTTTTGGATTCTAAGATTCGTTCTAAAGGGAAGTTTTATTTTAAAAAACAGGATCACCTCAAGTGGCAGTATACTTCTCCTTATACATATGAGGTTATCTTGAGTGGTGGTAAGGTATTTATTGATGATGATGGTAAAAAGAGTTCGTTTGATGCCAAGTCTAGTAAGAACTTTACGGAACTTAATGACCTCTTGGTAGGCTCAGTAACAGGCGATATTTTTGATTCAGACCGGTTTAGTATTTCATATTTACAGAATGATACCTATTATGTGCTTACTTTAAGTCCAAAGTCTGTTAGCATGAAAAAAAATCTCAAGAAAATATTAATCTTCTTGGATAAGAAAAACTATAGTGTTGCAATCGTAAAAATGATTGAGCCTTCTGATGATTATACGCTCATTACATTTAAGAATAAAAAACTAAATGCACCTCTTCCGAGTAATACTTTTAGCACTAATTAGTTTTCAGCTTAGTTCGTGTGCCTTAAATCCAAGAGTTCTTAAATTTCGTAAGAATGATAATGGGGGTAGTAATCAAGCAGCTTTGTTTAGAACCGATGGGGCGAGTGCTGTTTATAGTACAAAGGTAGATTTTTACAAGTTTCATTTTTCGGGTTTAGTAGCTATTAAGAGAAATACTAGAAGCAACTATGATGTGGCACTTGTATCAGAAATGGGGCTTACTTTGATGAAGATGAGATACGTAAATGGGGTATACCAAGACGTTGTAGTATTGGAGGAGTTAAATCGTCCTATGATAATTAAATTAATCCAACAAGATCTCGCCATGCTCATGATTGATGAAGCCGATTACAAACAGCAAGCACTTTATCAAAGAAGCAATAATGCTGAAGTCTTGAAACTTAAGAAGCGGGGAGAGGTGCCATATTACATCTATACTAGTCATAACAGTATTAATAGAATTGATAAAGCCAATGCACTCGGAAAAAAAGTCTCAGTACGCGTTGTATCGTACGATGGAACCATCCCCAATGAAATTTTACTAAAACATTACGGTTTGAAGAACGCAACACTTAACTTTAAAAAACTAAAGCAGGAAAGCAAAGAGGACGAATATGGTATTGAAGAATAATTTTTTTCAGATAAGGAGTGAACAATTTTCAGAGAATATTTTAAATGTAAACGTGCAGATAGACGAAACGCAGGAAGTGTTTAAAGGTCACTTTCCAGATCAGCCTATTGTACCTGGCGTGTTTCAACTACAAATTATTAAGGAGCTCCTTATGCATACTTTTAAGACGGGGCTAAGGCTAGAGACTTCTAAGGAGATTAAGTTTATTAGACCGATAAGTCCTGAGGTGTTTAAAAACCTAGATGTACTTATTCGAATAAAAGATCGCACAAAAGAGCATATTACATTTTCAGCTCAGATAAAGAACAGCGAAGCCGTATTTTTGAAGTATCGAGGCATTTATAAGATGCTATAGACTATCCATGAAAAAACCCCTTCTTCAAACTGAATTCGAGACACACAAGATATGTGTGATTATTCCTACTTATAATAATCAGAAAACAATAGGCGATGTTGTTGGCGATTGTCTAAAATATACGACTGATGTGATTGTAGTAAATGATGGTTCCACGGATACGACACATGAAGTTCTTACGAACTTGACCAGTACTTTTCAGTATGTGAATTATACAAAGAATAAGGGAAAAGGATTTGCACTGAGAAAGGGTTTTCAAAAAGCATTGGAACTAGGCTATGAATATGCTATAACCATAGACTCAGATGGTCAGCACTATGCAAAGGATCTGGCAACGTTTATAAAAAACTTTGAAGAAAATACGATATTCATTGGCAGTAGGAATCTTGAGCAAGAGGAGAATGTACCGCAGGGGAGCAAAATAGGGAATAAGATTTCTAGTTTTTGGTTGTGGGTAGAGACTGGGTTAAAGCTACCCGATACGCAATCAGGATATCGACTGTATCCCATAAAGCAATTAGCCAAAACTACTTTTTTTACTACCAAGTATGAGTTCGAAATAGAAATATTGGTTCGAGCGGCTTGGAAAGATATAACGATAAAACATGTACCCATTGATGTTTTATATCAAGGGGAGGAACGAGTTTCTCATTTCAGACCAACTAAAGATTTTCTGCGTATAAGTTTGCTCAATACGGTTTTGGTTCTTGCTGCTTTCCTTTGGTTTCGTCCCATTCAAATTTTGCGAAACCTGAGTTGGCAAAAGATTAAACAGTTTTTTATTGATCATTTGATTCGGACAAAAGATAGTACATCTAAACTTAGTATATCAGTTGCTTGGGGTGTTTTTTGGGGTATCATTCCTATATGGGGGGGACAACTCTTTTTTGCTTTGATAACAGCGCATTGGCTTAAATTGAATAAGATTATTGTAGGTGCGGCTGCTCAAATAAGTATTCCACCTATGATTCCCTTTATTATTTTTTTTAGTTATAAACTGGGAGGGCAGATATTAAATGTTGAAACTAATATCGTATTTAGTAAGAAGCTTAATCTTGATACCATAGCGAGCGATTTATATATCTACGTTGTAGGGGCTTGTGTGCTCGCAGTTCTGGCAGGTTTTGTTTTTGGTTTGTTTACTTTTATAGGGTTAAAAATATTTCGAAAGAAACATGAGTCTATTTCTAGTTAGAATTTATGACTGGATAAAAAAACACACACTAAGTTTTATCATTCTTAGTGTGGTATTGGCTGTCGTAGCTATTTTTCTTAGCTTAAAAATTCAATTCAGTGAAGATATTTCACAGCTTACTCCAAATGCAATTAGCACAAACAAGGTTGAGCAGGTTATTAAATCCACAGGACTAATTGATAAGTTAGTTCTCGTAATTAAGAATCCAAGTCAAGAAAAACTTATTCAAACAGCTGATCGGGTTGTTGAACGAATAAATAGTAAGGCCTTTGAACCCTATATTTCCGAACTGAACTATACTTTGGGCGATGATCAGTTCGAAAGAACGTATGATTTCTTTTATGAACATTTACCATTCTTTTTGAACGATGCTGAGCTGAATGAGATAGAGAAGAAAACAACACCTGATTATATAGCAAGTTCGTTAGAACGAACGTATAGATCGCTAGTTTCTCCTTCATCAATTGCTACAAAACGTATTATCCCTAAAGACCCTCTTTATCTTACCTCGCAAGTTCTAAAGAAGTTGGAGCAGTATAATTTAAGTAAGAATATAGAACTGAAAGACGGTTACTACCAGGTTCAAGAACAAAAGGCGATCGTAATGTTTCTTACTCCTGAATATGGTAATCAAGAAACAAAACATAATGGTAAGCTGATACAATTATTGGATCAAGTCATTGATACAGTATGTAGACAGAAACAATCACAGATTTTTTATTATGGTTCCATTCCAGCTGCAGTAGACAATGCAAAGGTTATCAAGAACGATGTTATATTAACCGTAGGCTTAGCGGTTCTTTTATTGTTTGTTTTGCTTACGGGATACTTTCGTAGTTTCCTTACGCCGGCATTAATATTACTACCAATTGGCTTGTCAGCCTTGCTTGCCCTTGTGCTTGTTTGGCTAATACAAGGCGAGATCTCGGCAATTATACTCGGAATTTGTTCCGTACTTCTCGGAATTGCGGTTGACTACATTATTCATTGTACTGTACACTATATTCATTCGGAAAGTATAAAAAAGTTTTATAGAGGAGTGTCGTTACCGCTATTAATAAGTTGCATGACAACAGTGGCTGCTTTTTTGATGATGTTATTTTTAAAGTCTCCGGCGTTAAAAACATTGGGCCTATTTGCCAGTATCGCAATTTTCTTTGCCGCCATTTCATCATTAATCTATACGCCCTTTTTAATTCGTAAAAGAAATGTGCTTAAGGTAAATATTGTTTCTAAGTGTATTGATTACCTAGCGCAAATTCCGTTACACAGAAATAAATGGTGGTTACTTGGTCTTATGGTAAGCGGAATCGTGTTATTCTTTATGAGTAGGCAAGTAGAATTTGAAGGAGACCTCAATAAGTTGGGCTATGAGTCTGCTAAATTAACTGAGGCGCATAATCAGATAAATTCCGTTACGAGTGTCGCCAGAAAAACAGTTTATCTTGTAAGTGAGGGTAGTAATTTTTATGAAGCACTAGATAAATCTAAGGACTTGATTCCTCAATTGAATGATTTAGAACGAGATGGAATCCTTTCAGATTTTCAATCATTAGGCAACCTAATCCCAACAAAGGCCGAGCAACGCGAACGACTTCAACGCTGGAAAACATTCTGGAAAGGAGGCAGGAGAACAGAAGTTTTATCCGTACTTAAAAGCAAGGCTCATTCACTTGGGTTTAAATCAGGAACGTTTGATTTGTTTAAGGCCTTCTTAGAGAAAGAAGACTTTGAACTTATGCATCCAAATGATTTTCAGCGTATAAATCAATTAACGAGTAATCTAGTATTTCAGGAGGATGGAAGGTACTATATCATAACACCAATCAAAGTAGCAGAAAATAATAAACCTGCATTACTTGATGCCTTTAGGATGAACAAGGATATCGTCATTTTAGATCGCTCTTACTATGCACAACAAATTATTCAGTTGGTTAAAGAAGACTTCAGTACAATTTCGTACTTGGCTTTTCTTGCTGTTTTTGTGGTCTTGTTTATTGCCTATGGACGAATTGAAACAACTATTGTCACGATAGTTCCGATATCATTTGCATGGGTTTTTACGTTTGGATTGATCGGATTGCTGGGTATCAAATTGAATGTTTTTAATATTATAATCTCCACTTTTATTTTTGGACTTGGGGTAGACTACTGTGTGTTTATACAGCATGGACTTAATCAAGCACGAAGTGATGCCTCCTTAAAATTGGCGAGATTCAAGTCATCTATCCTGCTTTCCTCCTTGACAACCTTTATCGGTTTAGGGGTACTTATTCTGGCAAAACATCCGGCTCTAAAATCTATAGCGGCACTCTCAATTTTCGGAATTGTATGTGTTGTGTTGGTTGCATTTAGTATCCAACCCTGGCTTTACAATCGATTGTTCTATGCGAATGGCCATAAAAGAAACTATCCTTTAACTTGGTCTAACTTATTGCGCTCTATATTAGGTTTTATATTTTTAATAGTTGCCTGCATTCTCATTAGCCTTTATACGATGGGTTTACGGTTGACATGGCTATCACTTGAAAAAAAGAAATTGAAAGTACGTCGCTTCATGACTAGAACTGCTAGGTTTCTTTTGAAGGGGATTCCTGGAGTACACGTAGACAATTATAATAAAGGAGGTGAGACTTTCAGTCAACCTGCAATTATTATTAGCAACCATCAGTCTCACTTGGATATTTTATTAATCCTAGCGCTCACCGAGAGAAGTATTTTATTGACAAAAGATTGGGTTTGGAAAAACATTTTTTACGGGTATTTTATTCGTTTCGTTGATTTTTACCCAGTCACAATGGGTTATGATGAGATGTTGCCAAAGCTGAACAAAAAAGTTGCCCAAGGGTATTCTATCGTAATATATCCCGAAGGCTCAAGAAGTGAATATGGGCATTTAAAACGCTTTAAGAAAGGCGCTTTTGAATTATCGACGCAATTAAAATTAGATATTATTCCTATTGTAATAACAGGAATTGGTCAGATCATGACGAAATACGAAATTCTAATAAAAAGTGGTAAAGCAACGGTCAATGTACTTCCAAGAATATCGTGGAATGATAAAAGCTTTGGTAATGATCGAAGAGAGAAGGCTAAGAAATTTAAAGCATTTTATACGGAAAAGATCAATGAATGCTTACAAAGGAACTATGTACCCAAAGACTATCGTGATTACGTAAACAAATTTTACCTATACCATAACCCTATGCTATATTGGTATGTTGATGCTAAACAGCGGTCCGAAGGATACTTCGAAATAATTAATAAATATATTCCTTCTAAAGCGAAGGTATATGATATTGGGTGCGGGTATGGATACATAAGTCTAGCACTAGCTTTGCAGTCGCCTGATCGACAGATAGTCGGGGTGGATTATGATCATGAAAAGATTAATATTGCAAGAGCGGGGAAACTCCCTAAAAACTTAGACTTCCAACAAAAGGACATTGTTGATTATAAATTTGAAACAGCTGATGTTTTTCTTATTAATGACGTGATGCATTATTTAAGTTATGAAAAGCAGGATGAGTTATTACTATTACTCTCAACAAAGATCAATAAAGGAGGTTGTATACTTATAAAGGATGCAGATGCAGATAGTACAAGGCATTCAAGGATTGCTAAACAGGAAAAGTTTTCAACTAGATCAGGTTTTAATAAGGTAGGGAATGTCGGATCAGACTTATTCTTCTTTACTAAATTTGAATTAGAAACCAAGGCTAAACAATTTGGTCTAGAGCTTGAAATTCTAGAACGAAATAAAAGAAATTCGAATACTTATTATAAATTAGAACTGAAGTGATGAGCAAGGAATATGATGTAGTGATCATTGGGGGCGGTGTGAGTGGTCTACATGCAGGAGCAATACTGGCAAAGAATAAATACAAGGTTTGCGTTTTAGAGAAACATAGTAAACTTGGAGGAGGGTTGCATAATTTTAGCAGAAATGGAATTATCTACGAAACGGGCATTCACTATACTTCTTCTCTGGCAACGGATATGCCTTTAGGTAAGTTATATCATTACCTTGGTGTGCTTGATCAGCTGAAGCTAAAAAAAATGGACGCAAATGGTTATGATGTCATTCTAAGAGGAGATGATACCAATCGGTACCCTATTGCCTCCGAGCGAACGGCATTCATTCAAAATTTATTATCATTCTTTCCAGATGCACAAGAAGATCTAGAAAATTACTATGATAGCCTCATCCAAGAAAGTGAGCGGATCCCCTTTCATAATTTAAAGAATGTTGCACAGAGTTTACCAACGGATTTGTATATGGAAAGTGTTTCAGACCGCTTAAAAAGAACCATAGATAATGAGGTTTTACGGGATGTGTTAGCTGGGAATAATTATCTCTATGCAGGGAAAAAAGACATTACGCCATGGGCTGTTCATTTACTCACAATGAGTTCCTATGCGCAAGGTGCGTATCGATTCGTAAACGGAAGTCAGCAATTGGCCAATGCGCTACGAAAAGTAATACTGGATCACAACGGCGTTGTTGAAAAGAATGCCGAGGTTATTTCTTGTACTGTAACCGATAAATTGATGCAGGCAGTTAGTACTAAACATACTACATATAGTGCCCCTCATTTTATCTCTAGTATACATCCGCAGATGTTGCTGCCTATGTTACCCGAAGGGTCAATGCGCAGGATGTATACCGAAAGAGTCATGGATATGAAAAACTTACCATCCTGTTTTGCTCTTTATGTTGAACTAAAACCAAATACATTTCCATTTTATAATAATAATTTTTATTACCACGACCAAGGGCACCCTTGGCATACCATTTCTGCTGAGCAAGCTGACTGGCCAAGTGTTTATTATCTCGCCACACCACCCCATACAGAAGATGATGAATTTGCCAAAGCTGTGCATATATTGACTTACATGGATTATGAAGAGGTAATGGAATGGGAAGACAGCTGGAAAAAATCCCGCAGTGATTCTTATTATGCTTTTAAAAAGAGTAAGGCAGATGCCGTATTAAAAAAGGTATTTAAGCGTTTTCCACTACTTGAAGAATGTATAGAACGTGTTGAGGCAGCTACTCCTTTAACCCTTCGTGATTATTTAAATGCACCACAGGGTGCATTGTATGGAATACAAAAAGATGCTACGAATCTGCAAAAAAGTCAGATTAACCATTTAACCAAGATAAAAAATTTATATCTTACAGGTCAGAATACAGCATCACACGGGTTGGTAGGAAGTGTTATGAGTGCCCTAATCAGTTGTAGTGCGCTGTTGAATATAGAAGAGTTATTCGAAGAACTAAATAATGGATAATATAGCAAGTGAAGATTGGTTTCGCTCCATGTCCCCCTATCATGGACAAGATTTTAAGGATGCCATCAAACGTTTAAGTAATTTCGAGGGAATGCTTAAAGGGATTCAGTTTTTTTATCCCGAATTGAAGGATATTGAGATAAAGGATCGTTTATTAAGTTGTGAAGATAGTGATGCCTTTCAGTTGAACTTTTTTAAAGGAGCACTCGAAAGGATTCTGCAAAGCTCGGCAAGCAGCTTTAATTTTTCGATAGATGAACATTTAAAGGATTATGATAGTTGTCTAATCTTATCCAATCATAGAGACATTCTATTGGACGCTGGATTTTTGCAACTGGTTCTTTTAGAAACACATCTAGGGCTTAGTGAGATATCACTAGGTAGTAATTTAATGATGTCTCCTGAGATTACTGATTTTGCTAAGATTAATAAGATGTATACCACGCATCGTTATTTGACAGGTCGTGATCTAATTAAGAACCTCCAGCAGCTTTCAGAGTATCTTAGATACACTGTACAAGTAAAAAAGAAATCTGCTTGGTTAGCGCAGGGTAATGGAAGGACAAAAGATGGGTATGATGTTTTCCAACCTAGCTTATTGAAAATGTTGATGAGCGGACAAAATAAAAAGCTTAAGGAGAACCTAGAAGACTTCAATATTTGTATTCAAACAATTTCCTACGAATACGAACCTTGTGATGTGGAGAAAGCAATGGAGCAATTAACGGTTGCTCGTTCAGGTGAATACATTAAGAAACCAGGAGAAGATTGGGAAACTATTGTGAAAGGCGTAAAACAATTTAAAGGACATGTATTTATTGCCTTAGAAAAGTTGCAGTTGAACGAGATACCACTATCAGGACATTTAAATGATGATGTTATGGAAATCAGTAGGACAATTGATAACATTAATACAAAAAACTACAAATTATATCCAATTAATTATGTCGCATTAGATTTATGCAATGAGTGTGATGATTTTGTGGATCAATACACAATTCAAGATGTTAAGAAGTTTAAGGAGTATGTTAAAGAAAGAATTGCATCTTATTCTGATGAGGACAAACCTGAACTTGAAAAACTTATGTATGAGATGTATGCGAATCCGGCAAGAAAATTTATAACTCAAAGAGAATTTGCCTAGTAGTATGAAAAAAGTAGATGTCGTAATTATTGGGGCAGGACCTGGTGGGTCAGTAGCTGCTGCTTACCTATTGAAACAAGGTTATTCCGTTTGCATCTTGGAAAAATCAATATTTCCGCGCTATGTGGTGGGTGAAAGCTTATTGCCTAAAAGCATGGAGCATTTTGATGAGGTAGATCTGCTGCCCGTTCTTGAAAAGCAGCAATATAATATAAAGCGTGGTGCTAAATTCTTGAATTCAGAAAGTGTATGCGATATTGATTTTAGTAAGAAGTCGACCGAAGGCTGGTCTTGGACATGGCAAGTTCCCCGTGCTCATTTCGACAAGGTTATTGCGGATGAAGTAACATCGCGTGGTGCTAAGATTGTCTACAATGCTCGGGTTACAAACATCAATTTTGCGGACGACCCCACGATCAAATATGTTGTGGGTGATGAAACTTCTGATGTAAGGTGTAAGTTCGTGATCGACGCCAGTGGATTTGGAAATGTAGTACCTCGTGCCTTGGGTACGAATGTCGAAATAAACCCTGACGGTAAAAGTGCTTTTTTTATCTTGGCTGAAGATAAACTACGCGGTGATGATAGTGAGCCAGATCTTATTACGTTTGAGGTTCCAGAACAGGGTTTGTGGTTTTGGAATATTCCATTTTCGGATGGTACTACATCTTTAGGCTTTGTGGGTGAAAAGGAGTTTTTTAATCAAGTGGAAACGAAAATGGATTTTCGGAACATGATGGAAAAACATATTGAGGTGTATAAAGAACGGTTTATTGAGCAGAAATTTTTGAAGGATCCTTTGTATTTGCCAAGTTACACACAAAGTACTCAAAAGGTTTTTGGAGAAAAATACGTTTTGATAGGAAACTGTTTTGGCTTCTTAGATCCAGTGTTCTCATCTGGAGTTGCACTTGCAACAGAATCTGGACTGCTGGCAGCCAAATTGTTGCATCAACATTTGCGAGGTGAACATATAGATTGGCAGACCGAGTACGCTGACTATATGAATAATGGAATTGATGTTTATAAATCCTATGTGAGTGATTGGTATACTGGAGACCTGCAAAAATTATTCTGGGCTAACGATATGAATCCAACGATTAAAGCGGAGATCACTTCAATATTGGCAGGATACGTTTGGGATGAAAAAAACCGTTTAGTAAAAAAGCATAAGACTGCTGTTAAGCGGATCGCTCAGTTTATCTAGTGAATGGGTACTTGGAAAAAAATAGGAAGACGATTACTGCGTGTACTAGCTGTTTTTGTAATTGTATTCCAATTATTTCTGCTATGGACAAAGCCCAACACCCCTGTAATTGCTGAAGAACTCGTTATTCAGCAAATTGAAATAGAAAAGCTGAATGACTCGTCTTTCAAGTATGAAAATAATTGGCTTCGTAAAAACGATGCTGGTTTCTGGGAAATGTATGTAGAAGGAGATCCTTATGAAAGAGGTACTATTTACGGAGCTTTAGCTGAACATTTAATTCAGAAGCAAGAAGATGTTTTCGTTGAGCAGATTAAAAAACTATTACCAGGAAATGTAAAGCAAAAAACGATTAAGTATTTCGTACGTTTTTTTAACAGGGATATGGATGAATATATCCCAGAAGAGTATCAAGAAGAAATTTATGGGATCTCGCAATACTTCTCTCAAAAGCATAACTTTATTGCATCTCCTTACCAGCGCATATTGAACTATCATGCTGCTCATGACATAGGACATGCTTTACAAGACTTGAATATTGTAGGATGTACTTCTATGGCAATAAAGGATCATAAAACAAAAGACAGTAGCTTATTAATAGGTCGGAATTTCGATTTCTACATGGGTGATGATTTTGCCAAAGAAAAACTACTGCTCTTTATGCGACCAACCGATGGTTATGCTTTTGCCACTTTTTCTTGGGCAGGTTTTATCGGTGTTGTGTCTGGTATGAACGAAGAAGGGCTAACCGTTACTATTAATGCTGCGGCCTCAGATGTCCCCCTCAAAGCCAAAATGCCAATTTCCTTATTAGCAAGGGAGATTTTACAATACGCAGCTAATACTGAAGAAGCCATTGAAATAGCAAAAAAGCGACAGACATTCGTTAGTGAATCTCTTTTAATAGGTTCAGCTAACGAGAATAAGGCAGTGCTCATTGAAAAAACACCAGAAAGAATGGGAGTATTTCAATCGAATGATGCAGAATTAATCTGCACCAACCATTATCAATCAGTACCGTTAGAAGGAGATGAACGAAATCAAGAGAATATAGAGACGAGCGACTCAAAGTACCGTTATGAACGAGTGAAAGAATTACTAAATACTCAACAGAAGTTTGATCAAACTGAACTAGTAAAGATTCTTAGGAACCAAAAAGGATTGAATGGAGAAGAGTTAGGAATGGGAAACTCAAAGGCGTTGAATCAATTGATTGCACATCATAGTATTATTTTCAAGCCAGCAGCCCATCGATTTTGGGTTTCGGCACCCCCTAATCCTATGGCTCAATATGTAGGTTATGATCTTCTGCAGGTTTTTAACCCTACAGATTCCTCACGTACTAAACCCAATCGAATCATGGCGGATAACTTTTTGAGCAGCAAGGCCTTTGATGATTTTGAGTATTACAAGAAAGTTAAAGATTCGCTGCAAGCATTTATTATTTTTGGAAGGACATACGAATTACAGGATATAGTAGAACAGAAACTATTATCGTCCAATCCGAATAATTATTTCACTTATGTATTACTAGGGCAATATTATGAGGAAAAAGACGCTTTCAAAAAAGCGGTTAGATATTATCAAAAGAGTTTAACCAAATCATTTGCCACAAGCGCAGAGCGCAAATCAGTAGAAGAGAAAATAAACACCTTGTTAAAAGAATAGCATATGAGTTCTGAAACAATAGATCAACTTAAAAAATTACAAGATGTCTTCGATTACTTGAAGGAGCATTCTACTTTCTATAAAAAACAATTTGCTTATAAGGGAGTTACTGCAATAAATAGTTTCGATGATTTTTATACATTAGATTTTACAACTAAAGAAGATATCGCCACCTATAACGATGATTTTTTATGTGTTCGAAAGGAAGAGGTATGTGATTTCGTAACTACTTCTGGAACTCTAGGAGAGCCCGTTACTTTTTATTTAACAAAGAGTGATTTAGATCGTCTGGGTATAAATGAGGCATTCTCTTTAGGTGTGGCTGGAGGTACATCTGATGATATTTATCAGCTCATGACAACTTTAGATAAGCGGTTTATGGCAGGTATTGCTTATTATAATGGTGTACAAAAAATGAATGCAGCTATGGTGCGCATTGGACCTGGTTCCGCTTTTTTACAGTGGGACTCTATCAAACGATTTGAACCTACCGTTCTAATAGCGATTCCTTCTTTTATCCCTAAGCTAATTCAGTTCGCAAAGGAAGAGCGCATTGATTTTAAGAATACAAGTGTTCGTTCAATTATTTGTATTGGTGAACCCATTCGTGAAGCGGACTTTTCATTGAATGCGTTGGGACGTATTATAGCAAAGGAGTGGCCAAATGTTACACTCTTTTCTACCTATGCGTCTACAGAAATGAGTACGTCCTTTACAGAGTGTGAGGCTGGTCAAGGAGGGCATTTGAATGACGATTTGGTATTTCTTGAGGTTCTTGATGAAGAAAATAAGCAAGTTCAGAATGGTGAAGCTGGTGAAGTTGTTATTACAACTCTTGGAGTAGAGGGGATGCCTTTACTACGTTATAGAACAGGTGATGTTTGTCATTATTATAACGGGCCTTGCAGTTGTGGTAGAACCACACCGCGGTTAGGCCCTGTTATTGGTCGCAAAAAGCAGATGTTCAAATACAAGGGCACCACCTTTTTCCCTTCATCAATAATCAATACGTTAGCAAAAAATAATATTACTGATAATTATGTCATCGAGATTAGTAAGGATTCTTACAAGAACGATTATATATCAATCATTTTACCCAATGAAATGGAACAGGATAAGGAATTGATGCATCAATTGGATCAGAGTTTTAAGTCAACCATACGTGTAATTCCTAGATACAAATTCTTGTCTGCTGAAAATATTAGTATTTTGATCAACGATGAGAAAAGTAGGAAACCACAGCGGTTAATTGATAAAAGGTAATAAATTAGATGTATTAAACCCTAAAGTATGAAAAAAATAAGTTTGTTATTATTGTCAATAGTATGTTCATTCTCCCTGATCGCACAGAAAGTTAGCAAGAAAGGGAACTTGAGTGACCTAAAAGGAAAGACGATTCAATTGACTTTTGATTATAGTGAGATACTAATTGGTAAGAAAAAAATACCTGAGGCAAAATACATTGAAAAAAAGGTAAAAGACTATAACAAAAAGGAGGCTGGAAAAGGTGATAAATGGAAAAAATCATGGTTTGGAGATCGAGCTGCTCGTCATGAGCCGAAATTTCTTAAGCTTTTGAGTGAAAATTGCCGGAAAGCTCATTTTGCAATGGAAGGAGGTGAATATATGGCTACAGTTAAAACAATTTTTGTAGAGCCAGGTTTTAATGTAGGTATTACACGTAAAGATGCACTTGTTAGTATTGTAATAGATTTTGCGAAGAAATCGGATCCTAGTCATGTTATAGGAACCGTCTCCGTTTTAAAAGCCACAGGAAGAGTTTTTGGAGGGATGGATTTCGATAATGGCGGCAGGATTACAGAGGCTTATGCTAAAGCTGGTAAGGCCTTGGGGCGATATTTGGATAAGAAGGGAATCAAGTAGTAGGGTGCTTGCTATTTAACAATATCTAAGGCTTATACCTCAACAATTCTAACGAAATTTGAATTGTTATGAAAAGAGGAATTCTATTATTAGTTGCATTATTTAGTTTTGGTTTTTTTACACAAGCGCAAACGATAACTGAGAAAGATGCAAAAAAAGTCTCGCAAGAGATCAATAAAAGCATTAAACAATTAGAGAAGGCGATTGAGCATACTGATTGGAATGCTGTAAATCGTACTATTGACAAGACTGCGCATACATTAGAAGATAATATAGAAGGTTTAGCTTTGATTATTGAAAATATTGATATGACTCAATTCTTGAAAACAATGAATAAATTGGCAAAAGAAATAGAGCAAAACGCCGATACCAAAGAGCTGGAACAAAGCATGGCCAAAATAGGAAAGCGGATGGAAAAGGCGTTCAAAAAGATGCTTGAAAGCTCCGAATCAAAGTAGGACAGCTTAGTTCTGCACCTTTTTCTTTCCTGGATTAGGCTTTATGTATTTCATATTGGTAGGAAAGTCAGTATAACGTGGAGGAGTTCGGTTTTTCTTGTTACCCCAAATTCCAATGGGTAGTTTCCCAGAAGTGTGCGGATATTTGGCCAATCGATTTTGGATGGCGATGCTGTCGGATTTAGTGGTATAATCCTGTTCATAGATCAAGTCATCGAGTTGATATTCTTCAATCCTCCTAATTTCGTTGAAGGGAGGTTTATAATAAACCCATAACCCATGTCTGACGGATCCCAAAGACGTAGCAATAATACGCTCATTATACTCATGTGTTACTGGGTTTTCAACTTCTATTGTGTCATAGGCTACGTCCGTTCTTAATGCTTTATATTGTCCAATACAGACCAGGCGTCCTTCTTCATAAAACTTACTTTCACCATTCTTATAGTTATTATGATAAGTCGTCTCTTTTAAAAGGAGCCCATTTTTCGAAAAGGTTTTCCAAGAACCTTGTTTTCTATTTTTGCTAAACGTACCTACTTCGTAGTATGAGTCATCACCAAATCTACTTTCATAGTAAATACTCCACACACCAATCCGGTTTCCATTATGATCAGTTCTATTGATGGTATCACCCCCAACAGACAGCTCGAATTGATTTGGTTCTAATTTAATAGTTGTCTGCGCGCAAATATTTGTGGTAGCACAGATTAAAATAAAATATATAACAATTTTCTTCACTATCGTAGCTTACTAAGCTAAATTAGTTAAGCATTTTCATTATTATGTATAAGTTTTTCACAATTATTATCTTTTTGTTATTGAATAAAGTGTCTTTTGCGCAGGATGTTTCAACTGCGGTAGAACGTCTACAATCCTTTCAAAAGGTTCATGGGCAAGAGCATTATCTAGATAGTGTGAAATTCCGTTCTGTTGGTCCTACTATAATGAGTGGACGCGTTGTTGATGTAGAAGTCAATCCCAACAACCCGAATGAGTTTTTTGTTGCATATGCAAGTGGAGGTATTTGGCATACAGATAATAATGGCTTATCCTTTAAACCCATTTTTGATCATGAGGCAACGCATACAATAGGCGATATGGCGATGAACTGGAAAGATAATATTTTGTGGGTCGGCACTGGAGAAGTTAATTCATCGCGTTCATCATATGCCGGGCTGGGTATATTTAAAACCTATGATCGAGGGGTCAATTGGGAACATTATGGCTTAGAGGAAACACATCATATTGGAAAAATTGTACTTCACCCTACTGATAAAAATACAGCTTGGGTGGCCGCATTAGGACATTTGTATACAACGAACTCGCAACGCGGCATTTTTATGACGAACACGGGAGGGCGAAGTTGGAAAAAGACACTTTATGTGAATGATAGCACAGGTTGTGTTGATTTAATTAGCAACCCGATAAACCCAAAAGAATTGTACGCCGCTACTTGGACACGAACGAGAAAGGCGTGGCATTTTAATGGGAGTGGACGAGGTTCAGCAATATGGAAAAGTACAGATGCTGGCACAAGCTGGAAAAAACTTACAGACGGAAAAAATGGTTTCCCTCAAGGGGATGGAGTCGGAAGAATTGGTTTGGCAACCAGTCCAGCTAATACTAAAGTAATCTATGCATTTTTAGACAATAATTTTAAACAAACGGACCGTAAAGAAAATAATGTGATAAAGGCGACAGATTTTCTAGATATGAGCGACCAGTCATTTGATGCATTATCCGATAAAAAATTGAATGATTATTTAAAGCAGAACCGCTATCCCAAAAAATATAATGCAGAGCGTATACGAGCTGCGATACGTTCTGGAAAATATACGATAGCAGATATTGGAAAATGGAAATTGGCAGACGCTGATGCTAGTTTATTTAATACACCTGTTATAGGTGCAGAAGTCTATAGAAGCGATAATGGAGGAAAGAGTTGGAAGAAAACGAACGATAAACTACTGGAAGGAGTATATTTTACTTACGGATATTATTTCGGTACGATAAGTGTCTCTCCAAAGAATGAGAATAAAGTTTGGATTGGAGGCTATCCTATGCTTTTTAGTAATAATGGAGGTCGATCATTTGTACAAAAAGATGGAGACAATTGCCATCCAGATTATCATAGATTTTGGATTAATCCACAGAATGAAAAGCATATTATTTCTTGTAATGATGGAGGAATCAATATAAGCTATGATGAGGGTGAACATTGGTCAATATGTAACACACCGGCCGTTGGACAGTTCTATACCGTAGCTGTAGATAATGCGAAACCTTATAATATTTATGGAGGTCTGCAAGATAACGGAACTTGGGCAGGAAGCAGTAAGAATAAAGAAAATACACGCTGGTTACAACAGGGACAATATGGTTACAAACGATTAGGTGGCGGAGATGGAATGCAGGTGCAGGTTGATACACGGGATAATAAAACGGTTTATCTTGGCTACCAGTTTGGTAACTATATGCGGAAGGGAAGCGGTAAAATGATTGCCATCAAACCAACACATGATATAGGAGAAAAACCTTTTCGATTTAATTGGCAAACTCCTATCTCCTTAAGCCAACATAATCAAGATATCTTCTATTATGGGAGTAACAAATTTCATCGGTCTATGAAAAAAGGAGGAGATCTTAAAACCTTAAGCGATGATTTAACCGCTGCTCGCCATAAAGGGAATGTTCCATTTGGAACGCTAACCACTATCTCGGAGAGTCCGAAAAAATTTGGACTCATTTATATTGGGACCGATGATGGCAACCTTTGGCGAAGTGATGACGTAGGTTACAACTGGATTGATATTTCAAAAGGCCTACCCAAAGGAAAGTGGGTAAGTCGGGTAACGAGTAGTGCACATAAAGAAGGGAGAGTATATGTTACACTAAATGCATATAGGGATGATAACTTTTCACCCTATTTATATCGCAGCGATGATTATGGGATGACTTGGACTACTTTACATACCTCTTTACCGCATGAACCCATTAACGTGATAAAAGAGGACCCCAAAAAATCAAACATCGTTTATGTTGGAACAGATAATGGACTCTATGTTTCCTTAAATAATGGTGGCGACTTTTACCCATGGCGTGGTGGATTACCACGAGTAGCAGTACATGATATTGCTATTCAAAAAAGAGACAATGAAATCGTATTAGGAACACATGGTCGATCCATATACATTTCCTCGTTGGAGTTAGTACAAAAATTAAATGATCACGCTGGAAAGCCGTTAACGATTTTGCCTATAGAAGAAAGGAAGTATGATAACACTTTAGGTAAAAAGTGGTCTATTTATGCAGAACCCCATAGGAATATGTTACCCATTCATTTTTTTACCGAGTATCATGGAGAAGGGGAATTGCGTATTCTTTCTTCAAGAAGAAGAACATTGTATCGTAAACCAATATCCGCTGGGAAAGGCTGGAATACCATATCTTATGACTTAAGTGTATTAGAGGAAAATGAACAAAATCTCCCAGAGTCAATAAATAAGTCCGATGATGGGATGTATTATTTACCAGTAGGAAAATATTTTATTGAAATAGAAGATGCATCAGGTCAAAGGACAAGAACTCCTTTTAAAATCATTGAAGAAGAATAGCTTATTTAAACAAATCAGTCGTATAAAGAATTTCAAGGATGTACCAGCGTTCATCAATTTCAACGACTGAAATAGGAATAATATGTTCTTTCTTTTTATAGTTAAAAAAAAGACTCATTGCTTGGGGTAGTTTTTGTTTACCTTGAGCTTCTGCGGCTTTCAGATCTATTTTTTCTAATTTATAGGATACTAGGTCTATTTTTCGTACATCGATATTACCATTTTTTATTTGATCTTGAATCTTTTCGAAATTCTCAGAAAATCTTTTATAAAGTGGTTTTATGAAGGTTTCATTCTTTTGAACAGCATTCATCCCAGTACTTTCTTTAGGGAGAATAGCATAAGCAGATTTTACATCAAGATACCGTCCTTTTATGACTGATAGATCATTGGTTTTAACAGCTTTGATAAATGCATGTGCTATTTCCGCAACGTTATCTTGAGCGCTAACGGTATTAAGGGTACAAAATAGAAGACTCAGTAATAGAAATGTATTTTTCATGAACCATAAAGTTATACAAGTTATTAGCCTTATTTTGATAATGAATTGAAAAGACTATGAATTATATTGATCAAGTAGTTTCCTTTCTGCAGCAATTTGTCTTTTCTCTACACGAGATGAAATACGTATGCTTAACTCATATAGTATCATAATAGGAATAGCTACTATTATCTGCGAGATCATATCAGGTGGTGTTATAATAGCTGCAAGAACTAATACTATAACAATTGCATATTTTCTGTATTCTTTTAGAAACCTTGGAGTCACTACACCTACTTTGGAGAGAAAAAATATAAGAATAGGGAGTTCAAAAATAAGACCCGTACCAAGGGCCAAGCTTACCACAGTATTTAGATAATCATCAATTTTTATAATGTTCTCAAATTGAGGGCTGATCTTATACTTTGCAAAGAAGTTTACAGTATAAGGTGTTATGATGTAATATCCGAATGCAACACCAAGAAAGAAAAGTAGCGAAACCCAAAAAATCATACCTCGACTCATTTTTAATTCCCGTGGTGTAAGAGCTGGTTTTAGAAATTGCCACAGTTCATAAATGATATAGGGGAAGGCTGCCATAAACCCAAAAACAAGTGCGGAGGTAATACTCATCATAAATTGCCCGCTTAATTTTACATTTTGAAAACTAATAGCAACGTCTTCCATACAAAGACTAGGTCTACCTAGTTTGGTAGCGATTGTACACAGCCAAACATATGGTGGAAAATCAGAATGAGTTGGTGCCAAAATGATGACATCAAATATTTGCTCAATAAAAACAAAAGCTAAGATTGCACATAACACGAGCGCCAGAGACATGCGTATCAAGTGTTTGCGAAATGCTTCTAAGTGACCAATAAACGTTTGGTCGTTATTTTGGCCTCTTCCGAACAATTTATTATTTCTTATCTACATCTACTTCGAAACCGATAGAGTAGGGTGCATTACTCGCGTTGCAAATAATTAAAGCATTCTTTTTCTGATGACCTGCTTTACCCGCACTATTAAATTCAAGAGTTACTTCACCTATCTGACCTGGCAGCACAGGATCTTTAGAAAATTCAGGTGCGGTACAACCACAGCTAACTTGCACATTGGCAATGAACAAAGGCTTGTCACCTATGTTCTTTACCTTATAAGTATGTCGAGCTTTGTCGCCTTCTTTAATTCTCTCAAAAACATGTACTTGTTCTTCAACTTCGATTTCGGTTTGCTCCATATCTCTCATTTGTGCTTCACGCTCTTTCTTAACAGCGTTGGGATCATTTTTTACTTCTGGAGATTCAGTAGTTTCAGTCGGAGTTTCAGATGAGCTGAATAGATCTGATAGTCTAGTTGTACTAATACCACTGACTTCTATCATAGCGATGGTCAGTGCGGACAACGTTAGAAGAGTGAGCAGCACTGTTTTAACTGTAGAATTCATGCAGCAAAAATAAAGGTTTTCGACTTTAAATCTAGTCAGATTTAGATTTTAGAATTTCTTTTAGAAACGAAAAAATTCTGCATTAAATCTCGACATTCTTTCTCAAGAATGCCGGAGATGATTTCTTTCTTTCTGAAAAAAGGGTGTTCACTTTGAGAAAGGAACCCACTTTTCGCGTCTGGTGTTCCATATACTACTGTCTGAATACGACTCCAATACAAGGCACCTGAGCACATCATGCAAGGCTCAACCGTTACGTAAAGTTTTGCTTCAGGAATAATTTTATGGCCTAGACCACTAAAAGCAGCGGTAAGAGCAATCATTTCTGCATGAGCGGTGGCATCCTTTAATTGTTCTGTCTGGTTATACCCTCGACCAATAATTTGATCGTTCAGAACGATAATGGCCCCAATAGGGACCTCCTCTTGCTCAAATGCTTTTAGAGCCTCTTGATAAGCCTGTCGCATGAAGTATTCATGAGAAAAGGGTTCTATTTTTTCAGACTCAACCATACAGCTACGGGATACACTTTGCCATTTTGTTTAATAGTTACTTTGCTGAAATCTTGCTCTGCTTTTTCAATAAGTTCATCAATCGTAATCAATTTGCGACTTTTATACTTTAGTTTTTTAAGAAATCGTCGCTTTGAGAAAGTGCGTTTCTTCTTTAGAACTTCAAAATCCTCCTCAGAAATCATATGAATGAATTCGGATACTGATTTTTCGACCTGAACCTGTTTAGTACTTCCTTTTTTACTTAATCGAAAAGAGGCTACCTCTTCGCCAACAAGTTTTGCCTTGATATTTTCCAGCTTGAGGGCATATACACTTTGTTCATAAGTAAATTGTATTTCTTCCCCTTCTCTAATCTCTTCCTTTTTCAAATTATTTTCACCTAATAAGATTTCGATGACCGCGGCTTTTCTACTTACTTGTCCCAGAGATATACGGATCGGTTCTCCTTCGCTCTCGATCATTTTAAATGTTCGTTCAGGAAGCTCAAAAGAAAGTCCGCTCTCGGGGATGTTGAGCAACTCACTATTGTTTAAGAACAGGGTTTTCATAATCCAAAAACCAAAGGCAGCGAATAGCACAAGTGATAATACAAGAAGTAATTTTCCCTTCATAGGGCGAAGATAATTTTTTGGTCGCTGGTATTTGAACCTTGGCATGTTAAATGTTATATTTAAAACCATAATGAAAAACCTATTTATCCTTTTGGCTTCTTTACTATTTATTTCGCAATTGCAAGCTCAGGTGACGATTAACCCATGTGCACGTGCTACTGATATACATATTGTGGTGATTGGTTCTTCCACAGCTGCTGGAACAGGCCCTACCAATTCTGCGAATGCATGGGTCAACAGATATAGAACCTATTTGCAAAATATTAATCCCAATAATCTAGTAACGAATTTGGCCGTTGGTGGTACTACTACTTATCACATCATGCCAGATTGGTTTGTTGCTCCCTCCAATAGACCAGTTGTGACACCAGCTAAGAATGTTTCGCAAGCAATTACGCTCGGAGCGGATGCAATCATAGTAAATATGCCTTCAAATGATGCTTCAAACGGATTTGGTGTCAATGAACAGATGTTTAATTTTCGTACGATCGCTAACGTAGCAGATAGCATGGGTATACCTGTTTGGGTTTGCACAACGCAACCTAAGAATTTTAGTGCAGCAAAAAAAGCGATACAAACCGCCGTGCGAGATTCTATACTCAATTACTTTGGTTCTAAAGCGATTGACTTTTGGACAGGATTTGCAGATGCAACCGATGGCTTAGCTACGTTTTACGATTCTGGTGATGGAACACATATGAATGATACGGCACATGCTGAGTTAAATCAGCGAGTCATTGCAGAAGGAATACCGAACATAGTTTCCGATACATTATCCTACACAGATCATATAGTCAACAATATTTATTTGACCAATACAAGCATATGTGGAGATAGTAATACGATGTTACACGTTGTTGTCACAAATTTAGGAGCAAATAGCGCGGTTACGGAAAACCTGCAGGTTCGTTATCAAGATCATGTTTTAATGACAACAGGAAATATTGGACAGAACACGATTAACCAATTAGGGGCTTGCGTTTCTGATACATTTCATTTTGCTGTTAATTCTGCTAATGGGTTAAATCAGTCTTATCACGCTTACGTTAATCAAAGCAATGATGCAGATATCTCCAACGATTCTTCAGCAACCATTTCACTGCTCACTACCGGACACCCTTCTATTGCTGTGCTTAATGATACCGTTATGAGTGGAGCGAATGCAATACTTACTGCAAATACTGGAACTCAGGATACCATTGTATGGTATGATGCACCTACTGGAGGAAGTATTATTGGATATGGAAATCAGTATCCCATTAATAGTGTCACAACCAATCAAACTGTTTATCCAGAAGCGGTGCGCGGTCCATTACATTTTGCTTCTTCACTTTTTACAACATGGAACACAACTACAGATTGGAATGGTATGATGTTTGATTTGGTCGCAACGGATACAATAGTTGTAGACAGCTTTAGAATAAAAATCCATACGACGGGTTTGCAAAACATAGTCGGTTATCAAAGAACGGGAAGCTTAATAGGAAACGAAATGAATAGTAGTGCATGGAACCTGTGGGGCGTCGATACTGTAAATGCGGTTTTACAAGGAGATGTTCAGACTATTAATTTCTCAGACGTGACCTTGCATCCAAACGACACACTAGGTGTTTATCTTCATATGCAAACCAGTGGTTCTAGATTGCTTTATCGAAATGGTGCAGCAACCACCTATTCGAATGCAGAGTTGAAGGTTATGCACGGTACAGGAGTTACGCATACATTTGGCGCAACCTATAGTCCACGAAATTTTAGTGGCGAGGTCTTCTATCATCATGGTTTTAACCCTAAGGGGAACTGTACCTCAGGTAGAGTGCCCGTTGCAGCAATACTTCTTTGGCCAACATTAAATAGCTCGTTGGAAAAGATTGACCTTCAAATTATTCCAAATCCGAGTACAGGATTGCTGAAATTTAAAGGGGATAATATTCCAAAGATAGTTCAAGTCAGTACTATGAATGGACAAGTTGTGCGGGAAGAGCAAGTAAAACAGCGAACAATTCAATTAGATGGTTTAGCTGCAGGTCTGTATATCTTATCTTTTGAGTTGGACAGGAAAAAGTATAGGCAGAAAATAATGATCAAATAGTTAGTGTGTAAAAACGTCATCCCGTTGTGGGGTATTAAATCTACGCTGCACGACTAAACTTGTTTCTGAAATGTTTCCCCGCGCATTTCACTACTTTTTTCTTCACGAGAAATCATGTGCATGAAATTAATAGCAAAGATAAAAAATGCCTTATTGAATGATGATTTTGGTTTGAGTGCTCCAACCTCTATCAAAAAGTCTAACGAAATAAGTCGATGTGCTGATATTCGGGTTTAAGCGAATTGTACCCGATGTGTTCCCGCTTTGAACATGCCTCCCAGTAATGTCTGATATAGTGAACCGCACCTTACCATGTAAATTATCAACATGGATCAATCCTTGTTTGGATAAAACTGTAGGGTATATTTTTATTCGATTCTTTGGTGAACTTCTTACGGAATTAGGAGCACACAAACTCAAATCTAGGTTGAAATGATGTTTCAAGTATGCCAGAAGTACATCACTGAGGGCATCGCCAAATTTTCTAATATTAGCAGGGTTATCACGAACACCAGAGTAATTGGTTTCTATCTGAACTCCATTGGAACTTACATTAGGTGTAGCACAGGTATGTACTCGTGTATTGTGTCCTCCACTAAAGTAGCTATCCGTGGTATCTGGATGAATATCTTGTTGACTAGGAACAGAAGGGTAGCCAGCATTGGCAAGAAGAGTACCAAAAGAATGAGAACCACGAATAAGTTGAGCATGCGAATAGCTATTTACATTTGAACTAACCATGTCTTGAATAGAGCTATACCCTATAAATTGAGCTGTATTTAATGTACTATCGCTATTCCGAAGTCGTGAGCCCCACAAAAGATAACCTAATTCAAGTCTCTGTTTTGTATGTCCATGGCCATGTAAATCAATATAAAAACTTTCAGGGAAAGCAGATTCGGATAACAATCTTGCACTATCTATATAATGTTGAAATGCCGTCCAAGCAATTTCGGCATCTGGGTTTCCACAAGCACCATCTGCAAGGTTGCGGTTGCAGTCCAACTTTGTGCGTTTTAAATTACATAGAATTAGATGAAGTCGGCAGCCTGTTTTGGCATGAAAAAAACTATCTGTCGCAAACGCCAGCTCTTTCATTTTTCCATCTGTGATCAGCGTTGGATTATTACATGTACGATCAGGAATATTAGCAGGCGTGATATTACCACCGTGGGGTGCCGATAAAATTATAGGTACGGTACCCACATGGTATTCAATATAATTATTAGGGCTGTATACAACTTGTGCAGTCAGACAGCCTGTGGTCAGGATTAATGAACAAAGAAAAAGAAAGGATTTTTTCATTGCTCTAAAGATAATCGAATAAACTAGAATTTAATTATTACAAATCTATTCATCAGATGAACCTGAACCTACCAGCTGGATAAATTCCTCTTCACTAATAATATGAATGCTTCCAAGTTTTTTTGCTTTCTCAAGTTTGCTGCCTGCTTTTTCTCCTGCTATGAGATAGTTTAATTTTGTACTTACCCCACTCAATATCTTCCCTCCTTTAGCTTCAGCCATTTCCTCGGCCTGTTTTCTCTTAAGTGTAGGAAGGGTACCCGTAAACAAGAATGTTTTACCAGAGAGCTCCCCTAAGTCACTTTCATTTTTTTGTTGGTTCTCGAAGTTGAGGCCAAGTACTTCTAGTTCTTTGAGCAATTGAATATTTCCAGTGTGTTTAAAAAAGTCGGAAATAGATTGAGCAACTTTAGTTCCAATATCTTCAATCGCCAATAACTCTTCTTCTGTTTTATACTGCAATTCGTTTAGATGTAGTACCTCGCGCGCTAAGTTTTTAGCAGTTGTTTCGCCAACGTAACGAATACCTAAACCGAAAAGTAAACGATTTAAGGGTTGAGACTTCGTTTTGTCAATAGCCTCTTGTAGTTTTTCTATACTCTTTGAACCAAAGCCCTCCATTTCTATGATTTGTTCATAGGGTAGTTGGTATACACCTGGAATGTCTTTAAGCAGCCCAAGTTCAAAAAATTTTCGAATATTACTTTCCCCTAAACCACGAATGTCCATGGCATTTTTGGAGGCAAAATGAATGATGCGTTCTACTACCTGTGCTTCACAATTAATATTCGTACAGCGCCAAACAGCTTCTTCTTCGGGTTTGAATAATGACGTATCGCATATTGGACAGTTTGATGGAAAAATGACTTCCTTTTCAGAGCCATCTCGCAGCTCAGGGAATGATTTTACCACATAAGGAATTACATCTCCGGCACGTTCAATTAGTACTGTATCTCCTAACCGTAGATTTTTTTCCTTTATGATATCCTCATTAAAAAGTGATAACGAACTAATTGTTACACCACCTACATAAACAGGTTCTATTTTGGCCACTGGTGTAATACTACCTGTACGGCCTACCTGATATTCTATATTGATGAGTTTACTGGTAGCCTGACGTGCTTTGAATTTATATGCCATAGCCCATCTAGGGTGATGACTGGTCATACCAATTTTATCTTGTAACATAAAGTCGTTTACTTTAATTACGAGACCATCAATTTCGTAGGGTAGTGTATCTCTTTTCTCCTCGAATTCTATACAATATTGAATGACTTCATCAATAGATTGAAATACTTTGCTAATCTCATAAGAAGAACGAAACCCTTTTTTACTGAGATAGGCTAGACTTTCGTAATGCGTTTTGAAAGGTGTATTGCCTTGGATATGACTGATTTGATAAACAAATGCATCTAGATTTCTTTGGGCAACTTCATTCGGGTCTTTCATACGAAGAGAACCTGAGGCTGCGTTCCGAGGGTTGGCTAAAGGAGCTTGGTTATTCGCAATGAGCTGTTCGTTGAATGCTTTGAATTTTTTCTTTTGAATTACAACCTCTCCGCGCATTTCGATCTGCTGAATATGTTCTTCAACAAAATTAACCGCTAAAGGAACGCTCTTTATTTGTTTTGTATTCGTAGTAATATCATCTCCTTGTATTCCATTACCACGTGTTGCGCCGCGGGTAAGATGATTGTTTTCGTATATAAGGGAAATGCTGGCCCCATCAAATTTTGGTTCAACGCAATATTCTATAGGTTGTTCCGATCCTAGTAGCTTTATATTTCGATTATGCCAGTCCTGTAAGTCCTCAGCATTATAACTATTATCCAAACTTAACATAGGTACAAGATGAGCTACGGTTAGAAAATCAGGGTTTAACCCTTTGGCTACACGTTGTGTTGGAGAGTCGGATTGAACTAATGAAGGATTTGCTTCCTCAAATTTTTTCAATTGTGTAAACAAAGTATCATACTCTATATCTGCTAAGACAGGGTCGTCTTTTACATAATACTTCCAGTCTGCATAGTTTAATATAGCAATTATGTTAGCGGCTTTATCTGCAGTAACTTTTTGAGTTTGAATTAACTGCTTAGCTTGATCTAAAAAATCTTTCTCTTGTTCGGATGTATACACCTCACAAAAGTATTTCATTATTTAACGTATGGATAAAATTATGGGCTGAAATGACTTGGTAAATTTGAGAGATGCGCACCTGTCTTATCATTTTTATTCTCATTGTTTTCATGCATAAGTTATATGGTCAAGCACATACACAGAAGTTTATAGATTCAATACAAAAAAAATACCACAAAAATGGAGCGGCAAAATATTCCTATTTCTCGCCTAAATGGCAAATTTACTTAGACTCTGCACTAGCGATAACTCCAGAGAATGCTTAACTGTGGCAACAAAAGTCTATGCCCCTGTTTAAAGCTCGAAAGTATGAAGCTGGAATGCCCTTTGTAGATAAAGCAGTTGAGCTTAAACCAGAAATATATTTAGACTATAGAGCTTTTCTGAAATGTATTTTTTCCAAACAATATCGTTCTTCTATACGGGATTTTAAGGAAGCACTCAGATTGTACGGTGATGGATATATCATGGATCATTCCTATAAGTTCTATATGGGACTTTGCCATTTACAACTAAACGAGTTTAAAGAAGCAAAAGAGCTTTTCCTAGAAGTACTGGATAAGGACAATAAGGAGAGTGGTTCTGATTCTACGGGTCACCCACTTCGGTATTTTTATACGGGAATTGCCTATTTAGAGTTAGGAGAGAACAACATGGCAGAGAAGTATTTTAGGTTGTCCATTAAAAATTATAAAAAATTTTCCGACGCTAAGTATTATTTGGCTTTAAGTCTTGCTAGACAAAATAAATTCATTGCTGCAAAGCAATATCGAGACGAAGCAAAGTCGAATTTGTTAGAAGGATATACGATATCTGAGGACCAGCGTTTTTATGAAACCTACCCATATCAGATTAAGAAATGGTTCTTTAAATGATAAATTAAGCAGTCATATAGGATACACCGTTTATCATAATTCTAAGCCCGTTTATCCCGAATGAACGCTTGAAACGCTGAAATAGCGTGCGTTTGTAGTATCTTTGTCTTTCAACAAAACAGATTACAAATGATTGGAACGTACATTTTTTTAGGTCTTTTATTATTTATAATAATACAAGGATTCTTTGTGGTAAAGCAACAGACCGTTGCCATTGTAGAACGATTTGGAAAGTTTCGATCCTCTCGGCGTGCCGGTTTCCAATGGAAAATTCCATTAGTTGATCGTATTGCAGGGCGTGTAAGTTTAAAAGTCCAACAGCTAGATGTGATGGTAGAAACTAAAACAAAGGACGATGTTTTTGTGCGGCTGAAAGTTTCCGTTCAGTTCGTAATTAACCAAGACTCCGTTTATGATGCTTTTTATAAATTGGACAATCCTCATGTACAAATTACTTCTTATATTTTTGATGTAGTAAGAGCAGAAGTACCTCGTTTGAAACTAGATGATGTTTTTGAGAAAAAGGATGATATTGCAATTGCCGTTAAAAGAGAATTAGATGATGCCATGATGAACTACGGGTATGGTATTGTAAAAGCACTAGTAACAGATATTGATCCGGCAGAGGAAGTAAAAGTTGCGATGAACCGTATTAATGCATCTGAGCGTGAGAAGTTGGCTGCTGAATATGAGGGTGAAGCTGAAAGAATAAGAATTGTGAAGAAAGCAGAGGCTGAGGCGGAATCGAAAAGATTACAAGGTCAGGGTATTGCAGATCAAAGAAGAGAAATTGCAAAAGGTCTTGAAGAGTCTATGGCCGTACTGAATCGTGCTGGAATTAATTCTCAAGAAGCTTCGGCTCTTATTGTAATAACACAACACTACGATACGTTGAGTGCAGTGGGTCAAAATAATAAGAGTAATTTGATTCTACTGCCAAACTCACCAGCTGCGGCAAGTGATATGCTCACCGATATGGTTGTTGCTTTAAACGCAACACAAAGTATGGGAGAGGCAAATAAGCCCAATTCTGGTGCCATTGAGGAGTAAAAATAAGTATATGCGAAAAGGCCCTATCCATTTGGATAGGGCCTTTTTTTAGTCTGTAAATTTAGAAAAGTGGGTTTGTGATTAAGTAACCCGCTCCTATAACTGGAGCCAAACTCTTATACCTAAAGCGACTATTATCTAGCCGTTGTTTTTGAAGTGTCTTTTGTTCATTGAAGTAAAAGGATGCTCCCGCTTTCAAATAATATGGGTCGTCATTAAGAAAGTATTTTGCGTAGAGCTCACTGTTTAAACTACCAATGTCATTATCGCTAATTAATAATGCATTTAGTTTTGTCGGTCGTGCATTAACACCTTGTTGTTTCAAGTCCTCATAGTTACCACCTGTTTGACCACCGAATGTTACACCTAGGACATCTATATTGAAACCAGCGGCCCAATTTTTATTGAAGCTATACTCTAATAAAACTGCAACGTTCAGAGAAATACCTTTTGGCCTTTGAAAAACGATTGTGTCAATGTTTTCTGTTACTTGATCGGCAAAAAAAACACTTGGGCCTGTCTTTCCTGAAGTTAGTATAGCAGGTGCTGTTATGTAGGTTTTATTTTTGGCAAAAAATGAAGTTAATCTGAAACCCAATCCTACCTTGAACTGGCCACGGGTCATATTATTAAAAGAAAGCGATGGCATAAATTCTCCTTTTTTTGCGGCAATGTTTATCTCACCAGCACTATAGGCATTATAAGGTAAATATGCATCCGACTGGGCTTGAGCATTTAGGGTACAACTAAGAATAAGAAGGAGGAGTAATTTTTTCATGCTTGTTTAAACGAAAATTAAATTTGATTCTTACATGGTTTACCGTGTAAATTTACTTTTATAAAATAATTATGAAAAATATTTGTCTTGCCAGTACATCGACAGTTCACGGGAAGCCCTATTTATCTTACCTCTTACCTGAAATGGCACAACTTTTTTCGGGCGTTACAGAAATAGTATTTATACCTTATGCTCAGCCTGGTGGCTTAAGTTATGACGGTTATACCACTAAAGCTCAAGAGGGTTTTGCATCCTTGAATATTGATGTAAAAGGTGTTCATGAATTTGATGATCCCGTAGAGGCGATTCAGAACGCTAAAGGTATTTTTGTTGGCGGTGGTAATACTTTTTTATTAGTAGACACTTTGTATCAAAATAAGCTCATGGAAGTATTGCGTGATGTTGTCATTAAGGGAACACCTTATTTAGGAACTAGTGCGGGAAGTAATATTGCAGGGCCTAGTATGAAAAATACCAACGATATGCCTATCGTATATCCACCTTCGTTTGATACAATGGAGCTCATCCCATTTAACATAAACGCACATTATTTAGATCCTATAGAGGGATCAACTCATATGGGTGAAACGCGCGAAACTCGGATCAAGGAGTTTCATGCCCATCCTTCAAATGAAGTTCCAGTTTTGGGAGTTCGAGAAGGAAGTTTCATACGTGTAAAAGCCGATACGATTACCCTAGGTGGCGACCTGCACGCGAGATTATTTCGGCCAAATCAAGAAGCTATTGAGTTAGAGTCTGGGAGTGATTTAACCTTGTTTTAAGCAAATCTTTTAGTCGCGCTTAAGAGAAGTCTATTTTGAAAACATTCGACTCATTTTACTGCCTTTTTCATCCATTAGCATGAGCATATAGTTCCCCGTTGCAAGTGCTTCAGTTGCCATTGTAATTGTATTTCTTCCAGTATCCAACCTATATTGCTTTGCTAATATTCTTTTACCGTTTAAAGAGAATACTCCAATTTTCACTAATAAAGATGACTTACTTTTTATGATCAAATTAATTTGATCTTTCGCTGGATTGGGGTATAGAGTGCTTATCTGGAATGGGCTATTAATTGTTGTTACCTCTTCATAGCCTGTAGGAGCACAGTCTGTATATCGCGATAAGTATATTTTAGGTTGGCCACCTGCCCGAATATCTGCCCAAGCACTGAACGTTTTACAGGCTGTTCGAACAGAAGATGTAAAATCTCCTGGAAAATCGGTTGTGGCAAAATTGGCGAAGTTGGATTGCTGGTTCGTAAGTTTTATTGGTGCGGCAAAGTTTAAACCCTTATTATAGGATGTCATAAGGTAGTAATCTGCCTGCTTCGTTGAGTTAATACTATAGGTAGATAAAGACACTTTGTCCCCGTAAGCAGATACGTTTGCGAAAAAAGTTCCCATTCCAATGTGTGCACTTATATCAAATGGCAGGCTCCAAGTATTACCTCCATCAAGAGAGTGAGCATAGTAAGCTTTTGGTGCTTGCCCGCTGGGATAATCAGTCCATGTGACGTGGAGGTTATTATCGCCATCTATCGCAAGAGAGGGTGCAGCATTTTCTCTGTTGTTCACGAAGAAAGGTGCATTTGAAGTAGGATTAACTGAATTTCCAACCTTGTGTAGGTTAGAAAAAGTACTTCCCCCATTGGATGAGGATACATGCCATATACCGTATGGAGGTGCGATTTCTGCGAATGTGTAGTGTAACATTCCATTTGCATCAACAGCTATATTACTAAACTGGTAGTTACCCATTACAGCGGTTGTAGATCCGCCAAAACTTGTAGAATTGGGAAGCTTTGATTTAACTTTTAACCCACCAAAAGTGTTTGTATAGTTTACGAACCCGATATATAATTTATTGCTATTGGGGCCATTGGTATGATCGACCGCCATCCATTGTCTATCACAAATACCGTCGTAGATATTTGCAATATTTTGAAACTGGTTCGTTAGAATACCTTTGCCAAAAAATTCATCATTGTTGTTTATGTTCTCGAACTGAAAGTTTTGGCCGTTATCCATTGAACTAGCCCAAAAACCTAAGAAAAACGCACTGTCTACGGTTGGTTTTCGAAATAAGTATATCCACGATGTATATAACTTACCTGTTTTATCATAGGCTAGAAGAATATCACCACCGCCAATCGTTTCTGCACCAGGCATTAGGGCTGTACTTGATGCCCTAAAGTCGAAGGCACTTTTATTCCACGAATTTCCTCCATCGCCAGAGTAATAAATTATAAAGTTTAACGAGTCATTTCGCTCCATATACCCAATAGCCATTTGATTGCTATCAGCGGGGTTTATAGCTATATGCGCTTCAGCCTCGTTTAGGGAGGGCGTGCTTATACCCGATATAGAATTCGTTTGAGCTGATACCGCTGGAATTATGAATAGCAAAACGAGGATAGGAGTAATTATTTTTTTCATGACTATTTTTTTTCTTGAAATAATGAGTCTCTAGGTATTAGAAGTTTTCTATCGATAGTTCGATCAATGTTTTGTTGATGTTGTGTTTTGTTCTTTATTGACGCATTTTCATCTTTACGATTTGTTTTGAATGCACTACAGGAATTTAGAAGAATGTAAACACAAAGTATAGTTGTGAAGGATACGGCTTCATGGTTTTTGCGTCTTTTGTTTTTGTTCAAGCTCATACTTCTGAATGCTCAAAGTAAATACATTGGAATGGTATGGACAGTTAAGTAATATGGTATAACGTTAAAGAAGGTTAATAGCAGAAATTGCGAATAGGATTTTCACAATACTTTTGTTCGTAGGCAATGTTCAAGGCAAAGATTTATATCTCTGGATTTATAATTATTACAATATCTTTTCTGGCATTTTGGATATACTCAGAATATAGGATTGAGTTTGAAACACAAATAAGGAAAGTTCGCTATAAGCAACAACAGCTGGTGAAAGAATTTATCTATAATGAATTTAAGGTGCAAGGAGCAGAGGCAGTAACACCTGAAATTTCTTATGGGCCTTTAGGGGTCATTTTAAACTACCGCTTAGATACATTGGATTCAAACAACTTTAAACCCACAACACTCGACGGGGCAGACTTGAAAAGTATTTTTACAAACTCGATTCGGAAAATGCTTGTAAAGGATGATGAAGCGACCACGGTATCCAGAGATAAGGTTCTTAGGGCGATCTTGCCGCAAATTATTTTTGCCATCGTTTTATTATCCATTTCTTTTTTTATTGCCATAGCACTACATAATATTTTACGTAAGCAACGAGAGATTAATTTGGAACGAAATTATTTTGTTAGCAGTTTAACACACGAATTAAAAACACCAATATCTATTATATCTGTTGCTCTCGAGGCTATTCAAAACTATCAGAAAGATCCTCAAAAGCGTATAGAGTATATCCGTTCTTCAAGAGAACAAATAAATAAGTTGAATAAAAGTATCGATCAAATTTTGACATATAATGATGATACGAACCTTAATATGCATTTCGAAACAATCGAATTGCATGTCATCATAAAGGAAGTCATAGAGGATATCAATGAAGTAATTTCTGCAGCAGAAGGTCGAATATTTTTTAACCTAGACATAGAAAAGGGATTGTTCCAAGCGGATAAGCATCATTTCAAGAACATGTTATACAACATAATTGAGAACAGCATAAAATATAACAATCAAAAACCTAGCATTACAATATCGTTGAAGCAAGCAGGAAAGCACTTTTGTATTCTTATCAAGGATAATGGTATTGGTATTCGTAAAAAGGATCAGCCTTACATTTTTGATCAATTCTTTAGAGTGGATCCATATACCAAAAATGGCCATGGAATAGGACTATATTATGTTCGAAAAATTGTTCGCCTTCATAACGGTGTTATTCAATTAGATAGCATACCAAATGAAGGAACCTTGTTTACACTAAAATTTCCGTTGGATGAGCACGAGTAATATACTATACATAGAAGATGAGGCCAGCTTGGCTTCTATTGTCAAGGATACTTTAGAGGATGTTGGTTTTCAAGTGTACTGGTTTTCAAGTGGCAATGACATAACCACTTGGATTGGGCGCTATAATATCGATCTTGTTATCTTAGATATTATGCTTCCGCATCGAGATGGGTTTGAACTTGCTCAGGACATATTGGAAGCACATCCACAGGTGCCTTTTTTATTTACATCGGCTAAAAATCAATCGTTTGATGTGATAGAAGGTCTAAAACTGGGCGCTAAAGATTATTTAAAAAAACCATTTCATTTAGAAGAACTCCTTCTTAGGATAGGTAATATTATTTCTTCAGGACATCCTAATGAAGTTAATAATAAAAAAGACATCCAACTAGGTGAGTATGTATTTAATTCATTCGATCAAACATTACTGTTTAATAATGAGGTTCGAAATCTCACACACTTGGAAACAGAGATTATTCATTATTTAGCACAAAGAAAAAATGATGATATAATAAAAAAGAATATGCTCATTCATATATGGGGAGATGACACACAATCTAATGCAAGGAATTTAGACGTCTACATTAATAAAGTAAGAGACTATTTATCAAAGGATGAACACATTCGGATTATAACCTTACGGGCTAAAGGGTATCGATTTATAATAGATGATAAGGCCTAAACGGCTTCAAAACTTACTACGACTCCTTTACTCGCGGGAGTGTGCGATCGTTTCGCATTTTGGTCAATCGGTACTAATACATTGGTTTCAGGAAAATAAGTACCAACAGTGCGCTCTGCAATCGGATAGGAAATCAAGGTAAAGTTTTTGGCTAAACGTTCCTCCCCATTGAAGTGAGAACGAATATTTACCATTTGCTTGTGTTGTAAACCAATTCTTTCCAAGTCTTTCGGGTTGATGAGTACAACTCGTCTCCCGTTCTTAATACCTCTATATCGATCAGCCATTCCATAAACAGTCGTGTTATATTGGTCATGACTTCGGTTTGTGATCATATAGAATTGACCTTCTTGAAGTTTGTTTTCAGGGACTTCGTTTATGGTGAAATTTGCTTTTTTGTTCGTTGTATTGAATTCGCCAATACGTGAGCCATTTGGTAAATAGAATCCACTAGGTTGACGAACACGTTCGTTATAACGGTCAAAGCCTGGGATAGTAGCTTCGATAGCCGTTCGAATATGATCATAATTCGAGACCATATGGTTCCAGTCAACTTTTGTATTTGACCCTAAGCTTGCCTTTGCCATTTCCGAAACAATTTTTGGTTCACTCAGAAGTTGATCAGATACTGGTTTAAAAATACCTTGTGATGAATGCACAACACCCATAGAGTTTTCTACCGTAACGAATTGCTCGCCACTTTCTTGCAAGTCCTCATCCATACGTCCCAAACAGGGCAGTATAAGAGCTTCTCGACCATGTATAACGTGAGACCGATTAAGTTTAGTTGATACGTGTACCGTGAGTTCACATCTTTGAAGAGCTTCAGCCGTATAATCCGTATCAGGGGTTGCGCTTAAGAAATTCCCACCCATAGCGAAAAACACTTTTCCTTTTCCTTCGTGCATTGCTTTGATAGCATCTACGACATGATAGCCATGCTCTTGTGGGGGAGTAAAACCGAATTGTTTTTGAATATTATCCAGTAACCACTGTGGAGGAGCTTCCCAAATACCCATAGTTCGATCACCTTGAACATTTGAATGGCCACGCACCGGACATGTGCCTGCACCTGGTTTACCAATACTACCTTTAAGCAATAATAAGTTGACAATTTCTTGAACATTGGCAACCCCATTTTCATGTTGCGTAATACCCATAGCCCAGCAAATAATGATCTTCTTGTTTTCTATCAATAATTTGGCAGCTGCTTCTACTTGTTCAAAGGGAACACCGGCATCAAGAGCTAAGTCCAACGCATTTACATCTTGTATGCTTTCAATCAGAGCCTTGTATCCAGCTGTTTTTTGTTGAATAAAATCTAGGTCAAATACAGTTCCAGGATTTGTTTGTTCTGCATCATAGAGCAGTTTCATGAGTGCTTTAAGTAGCGCGACGTCTCCATTAGCACGTACTTGTAAGAAAATATCAGAGAGCTCAACTCCACCTTTTAATATTTTTAATGGACTTTGAGGGTTGACATATTTTACCAGTCCAGCTTCTGGTATTGGATTTACAGAGATTATGCTTCCACCGTTTTCTTTACACTTCTCAAGAGCACTTAACATACGCGGATGATTCGTACCTGGGTTTTGACCAATAACCATAACCACCTCAGCTTCATCGAAATCTTGTAAGGTTACAGAACCCTTACCAATACCAACTGTACCACTTAAACCCACACCACTACTTTCATGACACATATTAGAACAGTCGGGTAGGTTGTTCGTTCCATATTCTCGAACGAACAACTGATACAAAAAAGCAGCTTCATTACTGGTCCTACCAGAGGTATAGAAAATGGCTTCATCTGGGGATTGTAAACTTTTAAGTTTTGTGCCCAATAATTCAAAGGCATCCTGCCAAGTGATGGATTGATAATGTGAAGCTCCTTCAGGTAAATACATCGGTTCTGTCAAGCGACCTTTTTTTCCAATCGTAAAATCATCCCAAGTGGAGATTTCTTGTACACTATGCTTAGTGAAAAAATCAGCTTTAATCTTCTTTGCACTGCGTTCTTCTGCAATTGCTTTAATCCCATTTTCACAATACTCTCCAATACTACTGCGATCGTCGTCAGGATCAGGCCACGCACAGCCTGGACAATCAAATCCTTTCTTCTGATTCAACTTGAGCGAAGCCTTTAACGCTTCTGCGGGTTTCATATACTTTAGCATATGTTCTATACTGCTTTTAATAGCTGGAATACCTACAGCCACACGTTTAGGCTCACCAAGTATTATTTCTTCTTGTTCCTCAAGCGGACGGTTATGAATTTTATTAGACATAAAGCGGCTTTAAAAATACTACTAAAGCCTTAGCTAGTAAAATTATGTTTACGTTCTCCATGACGGTACCACTTGTAAAGAAAAAAGTACCGCTTATTAACTTTTTTTACCAAAAGTTATTACAAGTTATATCTTTATGTAAATATGAACTATGAGACGATTAACTGTTATACTACTGTTTTCGTTCCAATGCACTTTTAGTTTCGCACAGTCATTCGAGTGGGGTGGTTCTTTTTTAACTGTTCCTGGTGGTGATAACTATGCCAGCTCCATGGAAGTAGATGCACAGGGAAATATCTATACGGTAGGTGTCTTTTCAGAAACAACAGATTTTGATATGGGCAGTGGTGTTACCAGTCTTACACCCATTCCAGGTTTTACTCAACCAGAGGCTTCTGATATTTATATTACAAAAACCGATACAAACGGGCAGTTAATATGGGTCAAAACCATTAGCAACCATAAGGCGGACAATGTTTCTAGTTTTATTTTGGATGCTGCAGCAAATATTTATATCGTAGGAACGTACCTTGATTCGGCTGATGTAGATCCTGGAACAGGTGTATTCAAATTATATAGTGGCTTATGGAATGCAGGTCAAAATTACTTATGCAAGCTAGATAGTGCTGGTAATTTCTTATGGGCAACGAATATTGGGGCAGTATTTGGCATAACTTCAGTTAATTTTGATGATTTTGGACTGATAGTAGAAACTGTAGGGAGCATATATGTAAAGGGTGATTCCTTGATGAAAATATCTTCCAACGGTAGTATTATCTGGAAAAAACCTCTTTCCCCTGCACCTATCAGTGCAATGAAACTAGGAATTAATGGTCACATTCACATGACAGGAAGGTTTTCAGGAACTTTGGACTTTGACCCTGGCCCAAGTATATTTAATTTGACGGCGCAAAGCAATGACTTATATATTTCAACCTTTGATACAAACGGGAACTTCGTGTGGGCCAAAAGCTTTAATGGTTCTTCTAGTCCTACAGAAATGGTTGTAGATAAACAGGGTAATATATATACCATCGGTGAATTTTATAATACAGTTGATGTTGATCCTGGACCTGCTGTTTACAATATATCACCATACAGTTCAACATCTAATTTTACAGGAGTGTTTATATCGAAACTGGATGCTTTAGGTAATTTCGTCTGGGCCATACCTCTGGTAACTAGTACTGGAGGCATTGGTGGCATGGCAGGAAGAACCATTACATTAGATACTGCTGAGAATATAATTGTTTCAGGTGATGTTAGAGCTAATTGTGATTTTGATCCTGGAGCGGGCACCTTTACGATTCCAACGGCACCTGGTGAAAACAATTTTGTAGCAAAATATGCAAGTACTGGTACTTTGATTTCTGCAAAGGCATTTGGAAGTGTATATACTACTGATATTGAAGTAGATCATAAGAACAGCATTGTAATTTCAGGTTATTTTTTGGTTTCGGCGGATCTTGATCCCGATGCGAGTACTAGTTTGGTTTCAACACTGCCTAATCAACTTCCTAATGGCTTTATAACCAAATGGTCGTATTGTAATTTCCCTGTGGGAACTACCGCTAATCTTACGGTTTGTGATAGTTTCATGTTTAACGGGAATACATATTCTTCGAGTGGAAATTACGCTATCAGCTATACTACTCCCGACGGTTGCGATAGCTCATTTAATTTGAACTTAACTCTTAATCATTCCACAGTTAACCCAAGTACAATTTCATATTCTGGTTGTGATTCGTTGGTTATAAATGGCCAAACTTTTACGAGTAGTGGAATGCATACACAAGTGTTAACTAATAGTCAGGGCTGTGATAGTATACTTACGCTTAATCTTAGCATTAGTCATTCAAGTACAAATAGCTTAACGATGATGGGGTGCGATTCGATTGTAGTGAATGGCCAAACCTATACTAACAGTGGAGTCTATACGCAGGTTTTAATGAATAGCCAAGGTTGTGACAGCATTCTTACTTTAAACCTTACGGTGAATCATCCAACTAGTAATACTGTAACACTAAGTGCTTGTGATTCTCTTCAATTAAATAACCAAACCTATACGAGTAGTGGAGTGTATACACAGGTTCTGACGAACAGCAATGGGTGCGATAGTATTCTTACCTTGAATTTGACAATTAATCAAGCAACTTCACATTCGATTACTCAAACGGGTTGTGATTCCCTGATTATAAACGGTCAAACTTACACCAGCAGTGGTGTATATATGCAGACATTAACCAATAGTCAAGGTTGTGACAGTAATCTTATTTTGAATCTAACTATTAATAGCGATTCAGTGCATGTAATAAATCGTTCAGCTTGTAGATCTTATACATTAAACGGTCAGACGTATACTTCTAGTGGTACTTACTCTCAACTTTTTCAAAATAGTTCTGGCTGTGATAGCTTGGTTATTCTTAATCTTACAATTAATTCTAATAATCCTAGTATAGCAGTTAATGGTTTAACCTTAAGTGCAAGTCCTGGCGGAGGGTCCTATCAATGGATAAGTTGCAATCCTCATACCCCACTTATTGGCGAAACAAATCAGACGTATACTGTTACTTCTAATGGAAGTTACGCTGTTATCTTCACCCAGAACGGTTGTAGTGATACGTCAACTTGTATCCCTGTTATGAATATTGGAATAAAGAATATTGAGCTTGGCGGTATTTTTATTTATCCAAACCCTGCTCATGATCGCTTCATTATTGACTCCAAGAGTATTTTGTATAATGCTAGTCTGCAAATTATAAACTCTGTAGGCCAAGTAGTATATCAAGAAGGTAACTTATCGGGCAAGAAATTTGAAATAGATATGCAACATTATGCGAACGGACTTTATATCATTGAGTTAAAAGAGGGACGTCAAATAAGTAGAGTACGATTACTTAAGGAATAGACTCTGCAGAATCCTTACTTACTTTTGGAGTGGCCTTGAAGGTGAAATACTTTTGGAGTAAGTAGTTTACTGTTAGTACGATAACAGTTGAAAGTACTTTTGCCAAAACGGGATCTAGGTTAAAAAAGACAATCGAAGCCTTAAAGAGTAGATAGTCACTGACTAATCCTTGTAAAACGACTAGGAAATATTTACCGAGTTGAACCCCATTCTGTTGCACAGCAGCATTCGTAAAGGCGAATTGCTTGCTCAACCAAAAACCAGTTGGAACAGTAATAATAAAAGCAATGATTAAAGCAAGGGTGTATGAGGCCATCGAGAAAGAGAAGGCAGTATAAACCTCTTGTTTTAAAATCACCCTGAAGAATAAGGTAAACAACAGTATGTTTAAGATTGTGTTGGCAGCACCTACAGCCAGATAAGCGTATATCTGAAAAGGAATCCATCTTTTAACAATAGGATAAATCAAGTTCAGTATTGACGATATGATGTTCTTCAGCAACACGGATTTTATCTTTTCTTTTTAATAATAACCTGTAGGTGATTAATATACCAATCTGCTAATTCATGAATTGGTAAACCTTTAGCCGCTTTGTAGTTCATGTCTTCGATGTTTCTCCTTTTAACGGGATTGTCAATCAAAGAACTAATAGCCCTTGCTAAACTCTCGGCATCATCAATTTCAAAATATGCTCCCCCGTAGCCCTCTTCTTCTACCACTCGTTCCAAATCATCTATTTTAGGTAGGATACAAGCTCGGGCATAACTGCCTGCCTGATGTAATATACCTGAACTGCCTGTAGTTGTGTTATATGGAAAAATCACGAAGGTACTTTCCTGAAATATAGTCGGGACATCTTCTTCTGCTACATAACCTGTAAAATGAAGGTGTTCAACTGAGGAGTATTTTTTCCGAACACCATCTAAGTAGCCCTTTACGTTGGGATTATCAGTTCCTGCTACAGTAGTTTTAAACGTTAGGTTGGGATACTGTTTTTGCAGGAGTTGGGCCGCTTCGATCATAACTTCTACTTTTTTATAGGTGCCGAACTTGCCAAACGCCATAAGATTGATGGCTGCCAAAGGTTCTTTTAAATAGACCCGATTTGGGAGGTCAAAATTTCCGTGCGGGAGAAGAATGACATTATCTGCTTTGTATTTTTCTTTGAGAATGTCGATGTACTGCGATATAGTTACACCAACTAAATCTGCCTTTAGAATGAACTGGGTTATTTTTTTTCCGATCCAAAGTAATAGCTTGGTAACCCATTTGTTCTTCGACATACCGATCTCTTCTAGCTTGACTGTCTCGGTTATATTGTGTATCAAAACAATTGTTGAGATGCTAAATAGCTTGCAAATCCAGGGTAGCAATAGGCCTAGTGCAGAGGGAACTTTTCGTTCTCCAAATGTCATAAACTGTAGGTTGAATATAACAGCATCTGGTCTATTCTTTAAGATCTGGCGCATGATGTTAAAAATGGTAAAATAGCTATCGAATTTCCAGCATGGAATAATGTTGAGCGCTTCCATATCGTAGCGTTCATAATCTTGGTCCTGTTCTAAGTGATTTGTCAAGATATTGATTTCCTCAATTTCTTGCTTTCCTACAAAACTTCTAATTAGGTGGTAACCATATTCATTCAAGGTAACTTGACTTGGGGGATAGGGAGATACAAATGTTAGTTTCATTTTATTGTATAGTTTTCTTCATGTAAAAATTCTATAGCATCGATCCGCCAATGCTCGCCTTGTAATAGGAGTGTGAAAGCAATATGTGCCAGTACTGTGTCAGTCTTTCCCTGATGATGTCTATATTGAAGTAACACATTTGAATCTATACCTACACAAACCAAGCCATCTTTTGACCAATTCTTTATCGTTGTATTATGCGTTATATCGTTTCGCTCAAGAATGTTACGAATGGGTTTGATACGATGACATACAGCTCGGAAAAAATCTTCTGTGTAGTATTCTTTACCAGCCTCAACATCATTTGTATTATAGAGGTGGTTCAAATGTGCCCAAATAGCTAAATAATCCAATTCGAATTGTCTTATCTGTTGTTCATTAGGAATGACCATCGATTTAACTTGGACAGTAAGCTCTGGGAATTTATTTCTCCCGGCGATCGTGTCTATTTGTGCAAAAGCTGGGATTGCATTGTTCTTTTGATTCTTTAAGACCATTACTACAACAAAGGCAATGGTCATAATGAAACAGGTATGTATAACGTACTTAAACATATTAATCGATAATTATTCTGTTCGATTTATTCATACCTATTTCTAAACATGCCATAAAAGGGGGCTGTATATAATTTGGAAGGTTTAATTTTATAAGTCCATTGCGCACATAGGTATTAATTTTTGTTTTCCTTTGATCTTGTTCGATATGCAAAGTGGCTTTTGTTCCAGTTGCGATAATATTACCGAACTTGTCTTTGAGAAGATTGGTATAAAACTGAAATACTGAATCATTGTTATTCATGTCTCTGGTCAATTTGATTTTTTTAGGAGACCCTGATTCAACGTAGTAAGATGTTTCTAGCTTTTCCTTTTGTGCCTGATAGGTTGCCTTTGTAGGAGGTAGCTCTTTCCATTTTTCTATAGCGATCTTGTTTTTCTGATGCAAAATGTTACGCGAAGCACTTACTGTATAAACCAATTGCTGTTGACCAAGAGAACTATCTGTAATAAGAGTTTTAGGAGAACGAAAATCCTTCAATTCAGTAACCAAATTTTTCTTACCTATGAAAGTGTAAGATGTTACATTGCCATCTTTTGTTTGAATGACTAAGCGTGCAGGTCCACTATGCAATGTAGTGGTATACGGAATATGGGCACGAAGGTTATTTTCAGATTTCTCCAGTTTAAGCTCAACGGCTTGTATTGAAGTATAGAGGTAACAATGTTTTACTTTGTTCGTATTATCAGATTTTAATTCAAAAATAAAAGAGTTATAATCGATCACCTCCTCTTCGTTGAACCATGAAACCTTTTCTTCTTGTTTGTGACAAGATGCTAGAAAAATAAACAGTATGGCAAGTAAACTATACTTCATTAGTGGAGATAGATAGTTTGTGAGATGAAACAATGAGGAACTATATTCAAACCTTTTGCACTATTCAATGGTGTATCGATTTGTCTTTGTGCACCGTTTATGTATAACGCGATGGGCTGATCATATAAAGTGGCTGTTGTTTTTTTATACGTATGCTTGAAATCTAAATGTTGTGCACTGCGAATTGACTTATCGTACAATTGTGTTTTAACGTTTACAAGTTGCCCTATTTCGTTTCGTTCTGCAATAAGAATACCAGGAATATTCATATCGACAGGTAAGTTATTAAACATATTTAGCTCGATTTCAGTTTCGGTATTGTGGTCTTCGAATGAATAGGAAATAATACCTCCAGTGATGTATCCCTTCTCACTTACGTCAGTATCAATGGACACTTCAATTTTTTTGATTTTAGTCTCTTTATGGATTGATAATGGGATTTTAAAATATGATGTGGCCTTTGGGGATAAGTTATATTGAGCATCTAAACGTGGGTAGCATTTAATGGTTTCACCATTTTCTAAATGAATAAGTGCACAGGCCAAATAGTTTACTGGTATATTATCTGCATTTAAAATTTCTCCAACTATGTATTGTTCTGACTGTTGATTAATGAACTCCAATGAACGGATAGACACAAAAGGTTTCTTTATGCGATCATCTTTTACGGTTGGGAAACTGCTAATTATTCGTTTACCAATCTTTTTAAACAACGTGAAATCATAAGTAATCATTTGGTCTACAGGTACGGCTGCTTCGAACTCTGGTGGAAGAATGTACCACTTTCCTTTTTGTTTTTCTAAATGAATAGTATCTAAAGTAGTGCGTGTTCCTACAGCAGTATTCCAAATAGATTGTGCTTCAACCGTCGCTTTGTGATCATTCTTTGAAAGCGCTCTAGTTTTAATCGCATGAAGTTTAGAGTATGTAGGTAATAGACCACCATCTTGAACTGATTTTTCAAGAATATATTGGTGAATGGAATAAGCCGGATCTGGTTTATAAAAATGATAAGCTCGTTCAAACTCTTGAAAATCTAAATGGTTATAGAAGTTTTCAACAGTTTTTGTTGGTGTTTTCTGTTCGTTCATCAAAAGGATGTTAACCACGTGATACGTAAGAAACGATGTGAAAAATAATAAGGGTAGTAATGAAGCGATATAATTTACATACGCCGGGAATCCCTCTGATTTCTCTATAACCAAATCATTATATTCATCTTCTTTATAATATTTCAAATAATAAAACGAGAGAAGTATGCAAAGGGCTAGCACGCTTATTGGGAGTGTCCCCCACATAATCTTAAGTACCGGAGATAATGCTTTAGGTCGTATGGGTTTAATGGTTGAGATATTATTCTTTTCCCAAACCATAATACCATTTTCCAGTTGGATGACTCGATTCCAGCCACTATAGAATAGCAAAGGATCATAATATCGATCATTACTAAAAACATACTTCAAATTGTATTTTTCTGCTTGGGTTAGAAAATCTCGAAGTGAAGCCAACCCTGGGTCACCAGCGAACTTCGCATTTTCTAATCGCTCTATGGGGCGAGAAGTTAATTCTGGTAAACGTCGAGCGGAATGGTAGTTGCCGTCAACCGATGCCGCTAAAGTGTGTGTACTTAACCAAGCCATTTGGTCACCGAAACCAAGGGTGAGAAAGCGCCAGCGTATATGGTCGTCTCTATTCAGAAAGTTAAGTACGGGCTGTATTTCAATTTCTTTTGGTTGTAACGGGCGAAATGAGCCCAGGTGAAAAATAAAGATGATAAAGAGTAAATAAGAAAAACCAGAGATGCCAGCTAGACTAAAGTGGTAGCGCTCTCCAATGCGCTGAACCCAAAATCGTTTTACGGAACCATTTAGAAAGGAATAGATGAATTTCGCCATAAAAGGGATAGCGATGATGGCTGCCCAAAAACCGAAACGATCTAACGTTAAGATATTAAAAGCGTGCTCACCCAATAATAGCTTAGGCAAAGGTGTTGTGCCACCACTCCCCAATAACAAGCATGAAAAAAATGAAACGCTCCAGCCTATGTTACGTCTTCTGCTTACAAGTAGGAAGTTTATCGCCAAGATTAATGCGATAATAAGTGCCAGAGGAATTAGATAAAAAATTAAGCCGGATGAAGGATGTAGAAAGAAATTGTCACGTGAACCGTGGGGGATAGAAACTTGGGTAATGGGATCGTTCTTACTCCAAAGCCAATACGGGAGTATCAAAACAATGACTAATAGAATGGTCAGACCACCGAACAGTATAATTTGCTTCCATGAAACAAATGTCTTATGCAGCACGTGTAACAGAAATTGCCATTTGCTCTTAGAAGCGTCAGTAATTTGATCACTTAGCGCCATAAATATTACTGGGGCTACAAAAAAGACCATACCAAAAATTGCCGTTACATGATGTGAGCAAATCACTACTGAAATAAAGCTTAGCGCCATAATGAGATAGTATGGTTTGCGTTTGATAAGATAGAGGTATAGGAAAGGAATTGCATTTAACAGAAAGGCCATTCCAGTAATAGTTGGAACCTGACCATATACATGAACAGTTTCTATCAGTGCAGTTGATAATACGGTTAGTATGGCTGCAACACCTGCAATTCGTTTATTGAAAAATAGTTTTGTAAAACGATAGATGCCAATGACTAAGACCTCATAGACGACAATTGCATAAATCACAAATGATATTTTGTAAGGAAATATCTTGCTTAACAATGCAATTAATTGATGAACTAGTGGCGGATAACTAGTTGTAAGAAACCCCGTATACCATCTATACTCATTGGGTTCGAACCAAAAGCGAGCGTAGTGATCCGAAAAGAACATATGTACGTATGCATCATATGTTTTAGGTAAAGTAAAATATAAAATAATACCATGCGTGAGCAAAACCAAACATAGGGCCACTAATAAAAGTAAGCGACCGTTTTTATTTGATAAGGTATGTTTCTCAATCAAGGACATCTAATCTTATACAGCTAGTTGAGGAAATCTTGCTCGGGCTTCTTGACTGAATTTTTTAATTTCCTGTTCATTTTCTTTCTTGCAGATAAGGAGTGCATTTTTAGTGTTGACAATAATCAAATCTTCTACACCACCAACAACAACTAATTTATCTTCATTCGAACGAATTGTGCACCCCCTTGCGTCTAAAGCTAAGCTATATTTTCCGTTTATTGCATTTTCGTTTTCATCCTTGTCAGAGTTTTCCCAAGCACTATTCCAAGTACCTAAGTCGCTCCATGCGAATTGAGCAGGAATTACATATACATTTTGAGCATGCTCCATGATAGCATAATCAATAGATATAGACTTACAATTATAAAATATTTCTGCTACATAAAATGCCTCTGCATCCGTGTAGAAACGATTACGAATATTATAGAAAGCCTCATAAAGTTCCGGGCAGTAAGTTCTGAACGCGTTTAAGATATCACTTGCTTTCCAAATAAAGATCCCGGCATTCCATAGATAGTTACCCGATGCTAAATACTTTATAGCATCTTTTTTCTTTGGTTTTTCTGTAAATGAATCTACCGAGTAAATATGATTATTAGTTGTTGCTTCATATTTGATATAGCCATATCCAGTATTTGGTTGTGTTGGTTTGATACCCAGAGTAACAAATGCATTGTTTTCTGAAGTATAGTCTAGGGCCTGCTGACAATCTTGCCTAAATGCAGTGACATCAGTTATTAAATGATCACTCGGAGCAATAACCAAGTTTGCTTCTGGATTCTGATGATATAGTCGACTGGCAATGTAAGCAACACAGGGAGCCGTATCTTTTCTTGCAACCTCACCAATAATATTCTCTTTAGGTAGTGTGGGCAGCTGCTCTTGTACAATCTCAACATACTCTTTATTCGTTATAACATAAATATTCTTATTCGGAATAAAGCCGAGATACCTATTATAGGTTTCTTGTAAAAGTGTATATCCAGTGTTTAGAACATCTAGAAATTGTTTAGGGTAAGTGTTTGTGCTCATTGGCCAAAAACGACTTCCTACTCCTCCGGCCATAATGGCTACGTAATTATTGTTTTTCATGTTTATCCGAAATTTAGTTTTTTAGTAAAAAGGTTTGCGATTGTGTATGTTTTGTATAGTGACGCTAATTGGAAGGGTATACGAATTGCATGTTTCCAGTTAAGCTTAGACCCTTCGACCTCTGTCCAATGCATTAAGGGGTATTCAAGAATACCTTTTTGTAAGGTGCTCCTTCCAAATTTATTCTGGATACGTAGAAAGATCTCAACATCAAATAGCCAAGGTGTCATAAATGGTTTATTGAAGATGAAAGGGATTAGCTGACGGCTAAAGATCTTAGCCCCGCACTGAGTATCTTGTAAATTGGTACGTAATATTTTCTTGATTACTTTTTTTACCACAGCACTAAAAAGTGAGCGGTTGTCATTTCGCATGATATTAGCGCCAAGACGAGGTATACGACTTCCTACAATACCTGCGATGTGAGCGTGTTTTTCTTTATATTTTGCCATAGCCAAGAACTCCTCCGGTAGTGTAGCCAAATCAGCATCTAAAAAACCAATGAGGTTCATACTATAGTTTTTTAGAACATATAACATACCTTGACGAACCGCTTCTGACTTACCTCCATTCTGAGGCATGTCGTACACACAGACATTCTGAGGAGATACTACTTGGAATCCTTTTAGCACAGATAATGTTTTATCTGTGCTACCATCGTTTACTAGACATATTAGCACTTCAGGTTCTTCTTGGGAAAATTTTAGAAATTGTTGAAAAGGAAATCGTTCTTCTTCATTATAACAAGGAACGACGATGGCGTATTTTAAATTGTTTTTCATGTTGTTGTCTTTTTAAACGATTGAGTGTCGTGCTCAATGGTAGGAACAAAGTTGAAGTAAAAGATTAGCGGCAAGTCCTCACTTTCGTTGAACCGCATCATTTCGTCGATGAATGGAGTAACACGCCCTTAAAGTATGGATATAGGTGTCCAACTTATATGGCTTTTGCTTAAATCGTTTTTCAATGTTTAATGCTTAAACTGTGCTTTGCAACAAGCTAATAAGAAGTTCATTTCGACGAACTGCTCTGAGCACTCGGTGAATGGTTTTATTGTGTGATATATATCAGTCTACCTTTGTATTAACATGAAAACGACTAACATGAAATTATTTATAGTAGATGATGACATTATATGGACAAAGGTGTTGTCACAACAATTAATGAATAAAGGGTTTCAAGATATTGAAACCTTCGATAATGGACAAGCTTGCTTAGATCATTTACAAGATGAACCAAAAGCTGTTTTCTTAGATTATCAAATGGAAGGTGAAGATGGCCTTTCTGTTCTAAGAAAGATTAAGTCCTATAATCGAAGTATTCAGGTAATCTTTTGTACTTCATATGAAGACATTGCAGTGGCCTTATCGGCAATGGAATACGGATCATTGGATTATTTATTAAAAACGAATTTAAATGAAAGTGAATTGGAGCGATTACTTTCAGATGTAAAATAATCATGCCGTTTACATTTGCACATCCTGCCATTATCCTTCCTCTTACAAAGCGGAGTCATTTTTTTTCATCGACTGCGCTTATAATTGGTAGCATGGTTCCTGACTTGGAGTTTATAGCTCAATTACAACGGGGTAGCAGTTGGTCTCATCATACTCCCGGTATTTTTTTGTTTAATATACCTTTCGGGTTATTCCTATGTTGGTTTTTTCATAGCTACCTAAAATATGCTTTGATTCAAAATTTACCTTTATACTTTCGGTCGCGTTTTCAATTTTGTCTAGAGCTCAATTGGTCTAGTTACTTTAGAAAGAATTTCTTAAAAATATTTGTATCGCTACTTATTGGTATTGCGTCTCATCTAGCATGGGATGCTTTTACACATTCCAACGGTGTATTTGTAGAGTTGTGGCCTTCTTTAGCAGCTGAAGTTTTCTTTCTAGATAGGGTAATGCCTATTTATCATATGCTGCAAATAATTAGTAGTTTGCTGGGGCTATTTATTCTGGCCTATGCAGTTGTAAAGTTGCCAAGCACCTCCCTAAAAGAGGAAAACGCCTCCAAAACATATTGGTATAGCTTTGGCGCCATTTTTGTATTAATAGTAATTGTACGTTTCGGTCTGATTCAGTTTAACAATGGTTTTTGGGATGTGGTACTTGGTATTATGGGTATAAGTATGTACTCTTTATTTATAAATTCTTTGTTCCATTCTTTTTGGCTTCGTAAACCAATGATGCCGGAACCATAGCTGTACTAACAAAAAAATCAAGTTTGGTATTCAAAAGCCATTCTTCAAAAAAACCACCCTTTGTATAAACAACAACCAACTCTTTATTAAGCAACTTCATTTTCTCATGCGTATGTATAATTTCATTTACCCCAGACAAATCAATTTCAGAAACCGCTCTCAGATCGAGATAAATGAGATCCGATTTTTTCTTTAATTGTTCTTCAATTAACATCCGAAATGTATCAGTATCATCGTTTGTAAACCGTTCTGTAATAAGCACTTGAATCGTATCCTTATGAATACCTTGAATATCGAAGTCTTTAATAATTGTAATGGACATTGTATGGTTTTAGGCCAATGTACAATAAAGGAATTAATTCGTTTTGCTTTTCTATTCTTTTTTTCATTCAACCTGTTGCCATACAATTGCTTTGGACAAACGAACAAAACTATAGCTGTTATGTCCGCGAAGAAAAGGAGCGATTTGATTGATCAAGCCCAACAATATCGCTCTAAAGAGCAGTATAAAAAAGCACTCGTTTGTATTGATTCAATCCTTTCCCAAAATCCAAACGATACTCAAATATTACTTTTTAAAGGGGATGTATTCATGCAAGATCAGAATTATAAAGGCGCGGTAAAGGCTCTAAGACGGCTAGTTCCGCTTGACTATGATAATATTATGGCTAGGATAAACTTATCTTATGCATTATTCAAAAGTCACAAACCAGAGAGGGCTTTGAAGGAAGCTAAAGAAGCCTGGTTAATTGATACAAATAATTCCAATGCAATGATTAATTATTTTAATGCAATGCTCTGGAATGTAAAAGAGAAAGATGCGAGACTCTTTTTAGATCAGCACACTCAATATTTGAGCAATGAACAACAGCTTGTTCTTAAAGCACGTTTGTATATGACAAAAGGAGATTTTAATCGAGGTCTAATGTTTTACGACAGTCTTGCGCTTATAACAAAGAATAAGTACTACATCCTAGAGTTCGCTGAGGTACTACTAGCAAGAGGTCAAATAAAAAGATCTTTAGAAACAATGGAACGAAGGAAGGCGTTATTTAGCGACAGTGAATGGAACAATTACTTACTTAAGTATAAAGCGAAAACAGTCGAACGTGTTGGTACGGAACTAAGCTATTTTAAGGATGTTGTAAAGAATATAAGACAAGAGGCTGCACTTTTGTGGGAGCAAGGTGGTCAGCGGAATATTAAATTTGGCCTGAGGGTAGGAACGGCCAAATTTTCAGTTGATGGAGAACAGGTATCCAATCTAACCTATGGGCAAATAAGTTCAAAGCAACAATGGAATAGTAATTGGAGTGGAGAAACTGAAGTGAGGTTACAGAGTATAAAGTCTGATGACCTACGTAGTTTTCAGACCCTTCTGGGTAGTCAGAAAATAAAGTATCAACCACATGACAGAAGAATGATAGCCGTATCCTATAATTCTGAAGTGCTCAGTTTCACCTCTAGCCTGTTGAAAAATAACATCCGGGTTCACAACCTTGGTGCTATGACTCACCTATTACTAACTGCCCGTACGGGTGTGTATTCTCAGGGCGGTTATGCTTTTATTGGTGATGGGAATCGACGTGCGCAATGGTTTGGCTCTCTTTATCATCTATTTCGGACAGAACCAAACGTAAAAGTAGGTTGGAATTATTCCTATCTTCATTTTAGCAATAGGGATATCACCACGTATTTCTCGCCTGATCAATATTTGAGCACCGAGCTATTCGCAGAAGTTCAATATAAGAAGCCAGAGTGGAGCAATTTCTTCTGTAACACACAAGGAGCTTTGGGGATTCAACAAATTGAAAAACAGAATTGGGAAAGCGCTTATAGGTTTGAAGTGCAGGCAGGTTTTAATAGAAGGCATATGGATCTAAGTTTAAATTATAGAAGAAGCAATGTGGCATTTAATTCTGGAACTGGTTATCAATTTGATTGGTTTACGTTCCGATTTGTTTATAAATGGAATCTGTAAATGAAGTATAAACCTATTCTATACTGTCCTGCTCTGGTAGTTTCTGATGTTAGAAAGGCTTCGGGTAACTTGAGCTTTTGGAGCATACAATCATCTCAACCAGAAGAAGCTGATCTTGTGCTCAGTTTTACTGCAGATACCCTATGCGTAAAAGGAGTAGCAAAAACATTTGAGAAAGACTATAATATTGGGAACATATTTGCACAAATAACACCACTTGACTTAAGTTACATCGAACAATTATTTGATAAACAGGATGAACAACTCGCCATGTTGCGCCTTGCCAAATCAGAGTTAGCGATAGGGCTTCATCAACTAACTCATGCAGTTACTTGTCAAGAACCAATTCGAATCAAGCATGCAGCTCATAAGCTTATTTCAAAATTGCTTTTACTCTCAATTCCTGCGGTAGAGTCCTGTCATTACTTAGAAGAACATGCTGATGATTTCAGCACACCTATCTTTCAAGAACATTATAACATACTTAAGGTATTCAGCCTAATTCGTTTGCATCAGATCTGGGAAAAATAAGCGGAGATGTCATTCGTCGATGAAAAGTTACCGCTGACCTAAAGGCAAGGCCTCAAGCGTTTACACCAGATTACTTTCGTCCTATAAAATATATAATTATGAAAAAGTTAATCGTATTTCTAAGTATTCTAGCTCTAACAACAATCGAACAAAGTAAGGCTCAAACAAACTCAATCCCATTTAACTGTGATTATAGTGCATATCTCTTTCAGACGAATGATGTATATGCTCTTGATTTAGCATCGGGTAGTTCGTATCTGGTTGCATCGAATCTAACATCTGGGAATATTAATGCCGCTGGTTACAATCCCACAGATGGTTATATCTGGGGGTATTTGAGTACACCATCTAGTTCGATCATACGAATAGGAAAAAACTTTAATACAACTACATATACTATTCCAAATCTTCCTACGGGTAATAATTATGTGGGGGATATTGATAGCAATGGGATCTATTACTGTAAAGCTAGTGGAGCAACCTATCATAAGATAGATATTAACCCGAACTCATCAAATTATCTGACTTACCTCGGGTCTTACAGTTTAACAACGAGCCTGAGCATTGCCGATTGGGCCTTTAATTCGGTAGATGGGCAGTTATATACTGCAGAGAAAAATTCAAATAAACTATATCGTATAAACCCTACAAATGGGCAAGTAACTGATTTAGGTGTTATTCCTGCAATGCAGGGTTTAAACTATACTTACGGGGCCGTGTACTTTGATTCCTCTGGGCGCTTTTATATTTCTGCAAATCAAACAGGAACGATATATGTTGTTCAAGATGTACAATCATTAACTGGTTCTAATCCGGTTTCTTCAAACCTATTTTGCTTTGGGCCATCAAGTAGTTCAAATGATGGTGCACGTTGTCCAACAGCACCTGTGCCGCAAGAAGATTGCGTAAATGGCATAGATGATGATAATGATGGATTAGTGGACTGTGATGATCCAGCTTGTTCTGGAGTTGCATCATGTCCGACGATTGCTCCACCGGTTGGAGGAGGAAATCAAGGAGGTTTAGAAAGTAATAGGAGATTATCAGAACAAATTAATCAACGGAATTATTTACGTAGAAAAAATAATTACCATTTCAATAGTGCAGAGGCTGCTATCTTCCAACCATCATTAAGTAAAACAACAGGAAGCGACTTTAATTTGTCACAGTTAATTCCCCAACAGGCCTTGGAAGGAACCCTTGCTAAGGAGTCTAGTGCATTGGATTTAGTAAATATTACAAATGCTACAGAAATTATATCCGTAGACTATATAAAAGACGATGAACCTATTGCTGTCATTCTTGCAACAAGGACAGAAGATGCTGTATATGAGCATACCAAGTATATCTGTGATAGGCTATTGGGTTCAGAACTTATTAATGTTTCAACAATTCTGATCAATGATCATAAGTTTATAAGGTCTATAATAAAAAATAATGATGGTAGTCAAGAGTTTGTATTAAGCCTATCGGCTTCTGTTAATGCAGATGACGAAACTGAGATAGAAAGTCATTGGAATATTGATAAATATCCCACGGGAACAACCTATTATAATTTTCAAATTTGGTCTAATCAGATTGATGATTTGGTTCAACTTACTACAAGTGTATTGGACCTAATACATAGTCAGAAAAGCATCGCTCAATATAACCTTTCAAGTCCTCCTCCTGTATATGTAAAAAGAGGAAAGTATGTAAACGGTTCGTTAGATCTAGAAATTGTCAATACAAACTTATCAACTCGACTAAATATTCAAGCTGGCTTGAAGAAGACAGAAACCAGTCAGATTGAAACAATTTCAAGGTCATTCAATATTTCTGATAGTTACTTAAATCAAGTTCAAATCAACACGGGAAAGATTTTTGATATAGGGTTTCGTTTAGATAATGGTGGAAATACCACACCCGATGATTTATTTCTCTCCGATGGTCCCTGGGGTTTAAATTATGATTCAAGAACGAGTACAATTAGCTCATTTGATATTGCTAAGGAAGAGCATGATCGTAGTGGTGGCTTTGCTTTAGAACGCACAGCGACAATCGAAGCTAGTACTTCATCTTACTTTTCACTCTACAGAGCATTTACACCACGTTTTAAATCAGTGGATTTGAGCCAGTTTAATACCTTAGAATTTGATGCCATGGGAACAGGAATACTTGAGATTACAATCGTTAAGGAAGGTGTTGATCGCTGGGAAAACCAGTTCAAGGCAACCATTGACCTGCAATCTTCGTTAAATCACTATTACATTCCTTTAAATCATTTTACGAGCGAAACAGGTGAGACAATTGATTTACATGACGCTGTTTCACTTGTTTTTACAATGTCTTCTGACGAAAAGAAGGTCGTAAAGAAAAAAATCAGCTTGGGATCCTTGATGTTTTCATTTCAAGAAACTTTTGAACCACATGGATTATTAGCAAGCCAAAAAGTAATACTTACACCCAATCCAATACAAGGAGAAGGAAAGATATACTTTAGTTTACAAGAAGCACAATCTTGTAAATTGAATGTTTACGATATGTCTGGTAAAATATTGTTTACACAAAACTTGAAAGGATTAGAAGGGATGAACACTCTTTCGTTTGATGCATCATCGTTCAATAAGGGTTTGTATTTGCTTCAGATAACGGGCAATAAGTCTCTATTTGTATCTCAAAAGTTTGTTGTCGAATAGACGGGGACGCTTAATTAGCTAGTAAGAAAGAAAGGCCACCGCATGGGTGGCTTTTCTTTTGTAATAGGTAGATGTGGAAATTAATTTTAGAATACGCATTATACCATTTGGGTTATAGTATAAGAACTCATCAGTATACCCTTTTAGGGTGTGCCTTGTTCAATACAAATGAAAGGAATCAAAATATAGGGAATTCTTCTTACTGTATTAATACGATATTATCCTTTGAGAATATACTCGCTGTTGTATTAGAGTAAAATTGAACTCCCTTGATCTCAGGCATTCATACAGCTGAAATTTTAGTACTTACTGGTTACTTTTAAAACAAAGAAGCACTCCTCGGTTAGGAGGAATGCTCTTTGCGACTATACATGAAAAAGTTCGTTGCTACTTGATATAGTCAGCGCTTGATGCGATAGTTTATTATACTTAAGCCATAAATCGATTCGGAATTAATTTTTTAGATACTTTGCTTCCAAAGCAATTGGTTAGTTGTTTATCTAACTGGTAATAAATGTCCATGAGCTCATCTTCCATAATCTGTTTCTTTTGAATTCGATTACTTAATTTAGTAAACCAGTCAGGCAATTGCTGCGAACGATTTTTCTCGTTCATAACTAAGTAATTCATAACGCTATAAAAGGTTTTTACTGCTTGTTGTTTGTTTTTCATGTTGTTCTTTTTTTGATTAGTAATGTAAAAGTGCATTGATAAACATGCTTGATATCTCATCTTTCGGTCAACGGTAAGAAAGTATCGGTGAACGTTTTCTATGGCTGAGTTATATAGACACCAGACCCGTTTGAGACAGATGTAGTTAGACCAGATGTAAAAAATGATTAAACTCAAATAAATTATTTTTGTCAAATCTGTACTATGAAAAAGCTAGTTTTTCTTCTTCTTGCTGCACTGCCATTGATAGGTAAAGCGCAAGGTTTATATTTTCCATCCCATACAGGAAATAATTGGGATACTGTTTCCTTAGGCAGTTTGGGATGGTGCTCGAACTACATCGATACACTTAATGATTATTTACAACAAGAAGATTCTCGAGCTTTTATTTTATTAAAAGATGGTAGAATTGTTCATGAGCAATATTTCAATGGGTATCACATAGATAGTGCACACACTTGGAATAGTGCTGGCAAAACGATGATTACCTTTCTGATCGGATTGGCACAACAGGAAAATAAGCTGTCCATTACCGATAAAACTTCGGACTACTTAGGTACTGCATGGACTTCAGCCCCAATAGCTAAAGAGCATTGGATTACGATACAACATCAACTAAGTATGAATACAGGTTTAGATGATGGAGTAAGCAACCCTTTTTGTACAGATGCCAGTTGCCTTCAATATATAGGAGATGCTGGTACAAGGTGGGCTTATCATAATGGACCCTATACTTTATTGCAAGATGTACTTCAAAGTGCTACCTCAACTCATCCAACGCTTTATGTAAATCAAAAATTAAATGGAATAGCTGGAATTACGGGTGCATTTGTTAAGATTGGCTATAACAAAATATTTTTTAGTAATGCGCGTTCCATGGCACGATTTGGTTTACTTATGTTGAATAAGGGGAATTGGGATGGACATCAAATTCTAACGGATACAGCTTATTTTAATCAATCCACTAGGCCATCACAAAGTCTCAACCCAGCTTATGGCTATTTGTGGTGGCTTAATGGACAAAGTAACTATATGCTACCAGGTTCCCAAACTACGTACTCTGGTAAGTTGTTTCCAAATGTGCCTGATGACGCTTATGCGGCTTTAGGTAAAGACAATCAATTGATTGTGATAGTGCCCAGTCAGCAACTGGTTTTTATTCGAATGGGTAGATCGGGGAGTAGTCATTTAGTTGGCCCTCAAATGGTAGATAAGATTTGGCAGATTATAGATAAGCTTATGTGTACTCCGAATTCTCTTAATCAAGTAAATAGGCAAGAGGACGTTTTGTTATATCCTAATCCTTCTAGTGAACTAATTCGTATTAGGAGTGCACATCCGATAAAATCTGTAGAGGTTTATACTACATTGGGTCGCTCTATGTCAAGCGTAGATATTGATAAAATAAATATTTCGTCTTATCCAGCAGGCGTTTATTTTCTTCGATTAAAAACTAAAGCTGGAACCTCAACGCATAAGTTTATCAAGCAGTAATTTTTGTTAAAACATCTAAAAAGGACTTGCATAGAATTCTTTATTGCATTTACTTTGTATTTCAAAGTACTTTTTATGGAAGATAAAAACATACAAGCGCTCAAGGAAATTCAAGAAATGATGGCAAAGAGTAGTCGCTTTATTAGCCTTAGCGGATTAAGTGGGATCGCTGCAGGAGTATGTGCTATGATTGGTGCTTTTTTTGCAAATCAGAGTATAACACAATATCTTGACGGTTATGAAAGAACCGTGAGCTCACCGTATGAACTTCGAAATCAGCTAATTATTATTGGCTTGCTCGTTTTTATAACTGCATTGATATCCGCCTTTTTATTTACGCTTCGCAAAAGTAGAAAAGATAATATACCCATTTGGGGAACGACTTCGATACGTTTACTTTGGAATACATTTTTACCCATGGGTATTGGTGGAGTGCTTATTTTGAAACTTATTATTCAGAATGAATATCATTTGGTAGCACCGGCTTGTTTGCTATTTTATGGCTTAGGTCTAATCAATGGGAGCAAGTATACATTAAGCGAAATTAAATTTCTTGGTTATGCCCAATTGATCTTAGGTTTGTTCAACCTTTGGCTTCCATATTATGGGCTGTATTTTTGGACTATTGGATTTGGGATCCTCCACATTGTATATGGTTTTATTATGTGGAACAAATATGAGCGAAAGAGAGTAGACGCATAGGTTTTGAATATTAATATACATAAACTCAATAAAATTTTTGACCACCGAATACGGCTTGGTATTATGAGTGCCTTGCTCGTTAATGATGGTGTGAATTTTAAATTCCTGAAAGAACTTCTAGGAGTGACCGATGGAAACCTAGCTTCTCACATGAAACCCTTGGAGGAAAATAAGTACGTAAAAGTCGAGAAAGGTTTCATAGGTCGAAAAACGAATACGACGTACAAAGTAACACGGGCTGGTGAAAAAGCATTTAAAGAACATCTAAAAGCATTAGAAGTAATGATACAAAATTTAGATCCTACAAAGGACTCAAAAAGTTAGCCAATTTTTTTTACTACTATACTTTGAAATTCAAAGCACTTTTAATAATAAATCAATAAAACATGAACGACACAACACAACAAACACCAGATTCAATAGGAGGTCATATGTCAGAGGTTGGACATACTGAATCCACATTTTGGCAAAGGCAAAAAATTCTCATAAAAGGGTTCCTTATTGGGGTACTAGTCCTATTACTTCTCATTCCAACTTTTTTTATTACGGAAATGGTTCGAGAACGTCAATATCGCGCTGAAGATGTTAAGCGAGATATTGCTGGACAATGGGGTGGGCGACAGGAAATTCGTGGGCCTATTCTTTCAATACCCTATTGGGAATATACTAAAGATAAAAAAGGTAGAGTAACCAAGATGAAGAGCCATGCTTTCTTCTTACCAAACAAGTTAAATGTTGGAGGTCGAGTATATCCCGAGTTAAAGCATCGATCAATATTCGAGATGGTTGTTTATAATTCAAACTTAGAGATCCGTGGTAACTTTAGTACAATTTCATACGATAAATTAAAAATTGCAAGGGAGGACTTATTATTGACGGAGGCCCAGATATTGTTTGGGTTAAGTGATTTCAAGGGTATTAATGAAGAGGTGAAGCTCAATTGGGAAAATCAATCATTAGTATTAAATGCTGGAGTACCTTCTAATGGTTTAATCCAAAAAGGTTTGAGCGCACCGATTGAACTAACAGAGTCCGACCTAATTAATGGAGCGCATTTTACGATGAAGCTTAAACTCAGAGGATCGGAGGCACTTTTCTTTCAGCCCTTTGGTAAAACCACCAAAGTTGACTTGCAAGGCACATGGAAGGATCCATCCTTTGAAGGAACAAGTCCGAACTATAATATAGAGGACTCCACTTTTAATGCAGATTGGACCATACTAAGTATAAATAGGCCTTATCCTCAAGAATGGAATGAGGATTCCCGTTATAACCTCAGCGAATCCGCCTTTGGGGTAAATTTATTGCAACCCGTAAATCATTACAGCAAGAATATGCGATCGGTTAAATATAGTATCCTCATTATACTGTTAACCTTTATGGTTTATTTCTTTATTGAAATCTTTCAGAAAAAAAACGCCCATGCAGTACAATACGTATTAGTTGGCTTTGCGCTGTGTATTTTTTATACACTATTATTATCGTTTTCCGAACTTGTCGGTTTTAATTGGGCCTATTTAATTGCCGCAAGTGCAACGGTAGCATTACTTGGTATTTATACAAGCAGTGTTTTTCAATCAACTCGGAGTGGCCTAGTATTTAGTGGTTTTTTAAGTGCCCTGTATGTCTTTGTCTTCTCTTTGATTCAACTGCAAGATAGAGCTTTACTGTTTGGAAGTATAGGCCTGTTTATAATTCTTTCTATTGTCATGTTTGTATCAAGAAAAATAAACTGGCACAATAAATAGTCAAACGAATCCCTCAGGTCGTTGTATTGGAATTTACATGGGTACATCTATTTCTGAATATAACGACCTAATAAGGTATAGAAAATAAGTAATGATAAAATTAAAGTCTTTCTGGTTTGCCCTTACTGGCCTAGCACACGCGCTATATATTGAGCGAAATTTAAAAGTTCATTTTGCTACCTTGATCTTGGTTTGTATAGGTGCTGGGCTTACACACTGTTCTATAATAGAATGGAGTGTGCTCATACTCTGTTTCGCTGTGGTTATTGGTCTAGAGACTATGAATACCGCAGTGGAAAAAAGTTGTGATATGACTACAACCTATTACAGTAGAGAAATTCGAATCATCAAAGATATAGCCGCTGGAGCTGTGTTATTTGCTAGTATCTGCAGTGCCATTATCGGGTTAATCATTCTTTTACCTAAAATTTTAGAACTAATCTAGTATGAAAAGTAAAAGTATATTGCTCTTATTGGCAACCCTCATACTCTTTAGTATGGTTGGTTTTAGAATGCTCTACTCAGGGAGTTTGTACTCTTTATTCCTCATATGGAATACTTTTTTAGCAAGCATTCCTTTCGTCCTAAGTGTATTTTTAGTGAAGAATAACTTATCCAAAATACAGAATGGCCTTATCATTACGTTTTGCATACTATTTCTTCCAAATGCGCTCTACCTAATTTCGGATTTTGAACATTTAGTAGAACGTTATCCCGTTCCGTTTTTCTATGACATTCTTTTAATGTTTTACGCGGCCTTAATAGGTTTGTTATTCAATATACTCTCCATTAAAAATCTACAGCAAATTGCGAGAAGATACTTTAGTGTTAGGTTGTCAAATATCTTGATAAGCGTAACAATTTTTCTGTCCGGGTTTGGAGTCTATTTAGGACGTTATCTTAGGTGGAATTCTTGGGATCTATTTACTCATCCTGTGCCCTTATTAAAAGACTGTATACACCGAATTTTACAGCCACAAGTATACTATTATACTTGGGCTGTGAGTTTGGGATATGCCTTTATTCTTGGTATTGCTTATGTCTTATTTACTAAAAGTATTAATCATGAGAAATAAATTATTCAAACTACGACCGCCGTTAAGATTAAGTTTATTTTCCAATATAGTAGCCGTCTTCTTTCATAAATCCAATTTATCCTGCGGAGCTATTGCCTATGGTTTTCCAATGAATTTTATCAGGTCTTCTAGTCATTGCACAAAACATAGTTTTCCCATTGATTTCACTGGATTATTTGTTGACTTGATGTACCATTTTATCATCTGGTCTATCCTTATTTATCTTTGGAAAGATGCAATAGAAACATGGCAAATGATAAAGGGGGAGCTAAGAACTAATTAACCTGTAGTCGCTTCCATTCCATTAAATTCAAGGAATTTGTCTTAAAATTTCTAACTCTTTTTTGAACAAACTGGACCACTTCGTCATAAAACAAAGGAACACAGGGAGCTTCGTCAATAATGATTTTATCCATCTCATTATATAGTTTTAGTTTTGTCTCTTGGTTTTCCTCAACCAAACTTTGTTCGTAAAGGGCATCGTAGTGCGCGTTGTTAAATCTGGTGTAGTTAGGGGGAGCTGTATTCTTAGAGTAGAAAAGAGTAAGGTACGATTCTGCATCGGGATAATCGGCTATCCAAGTGGCCCAAAAAAAGTCAGCCTTAGAGTTGCTCATTTGTTCTCGTAAGAGGTTAGGTTGCATGATTTCTATTTGAACATCCAAACCAATCTCCTTTAGCTGAGAAGCAATAAAATTACAGCGGTCTGTATAGTTGTCTGGCGTTAGTAAAGTAACTTGAATGTTCTCATTTGCTTGTTTCTTTCGTTGCGCCTTAACTTCTTCAACAAGTGCCTTTGCTTTTTCGGGCTTGTACTCGTAGCCTATTACATCATCAGGATTAAACCCAGCTACACCCGGCGGAACCATCCCATTTACCGCAGGTTGACCAATACTATTCCGTAGATAGAGGATGAGTTTTCGTCGATCAAAACCATAATTAATAGCTTGTCGTATTTTTTTATTGAGCAATATTTCGGTTTTAGTACTGCTTGCTTCTTGCAAAATGCCTAAGTATTCAACATTTAAATAGGCGTGTTTTTGCAAAACAATCTTGTCGGAAAATACTTCTTTTAATTCACCTTTCTTGTTGAGCACTTGATCTTTAAAACTAGCGTCAATACCATTCATAAAATCGAGGTCACCTTGCATGAACATAAGGAATTCTGTCGCCTTACTATCTATAAATGTTGCTTTGATACCATCAAGATAGGGAAGTCTATTTCCAGCATAATCATATTCCCAATAATGATCGTTTTTTTGGTACGTAATGGTAACTCCTTCCTCCCAATGGCTCATAACGAATGCCCCAGTTCCACATGGGTGTGATCTATAATCTTTACCCCATTTCTCAACAACCTCCTTGGCAACAATACCACAATACTGCATCGAAATGATACCCAGGATAGGGTTAAAAGGTTTTTGAAGACGAAGGACAAACGTGGTATCGTTTGGAGCAGTGAATGGAGACGCTTGGGCAACACTACCATTAAATATCCATGCACCTGGACTCGCTACCTTTTCATCAATAATTCGACTAAAAGAATAAGCGACATCATGGGCTGTCATTTGTCTACCTTTTCCATTAGGGAAAACATCATTATCATGGAAAAAAACATCATCTCGAATAGTAAAGGTATAAACCTTTCGATCATCAGAAACAGTCCATGATTTCGCCAGGGAAGGAACAATGTTCATATTATCGTCATATTCTATTAACCGATTATAAAGATTATTCGTATGCCACATAATATTCAAATTCTTGGCGAATGCGGGGTCTAAACTTTCTACTCCAGCAACTTGGTTTATTCTAAAAATATTCCTTGATTTTTTGTTTGAATTACAAGAAGTAATCAAAAAGAAACCGAACAGAAAAAAAAGATTCTTGAGCGTCACTCGGCTAAGGTAATCATTAAAGCCTATTCACATACTGCTTAAAAAGTTCAATTGCCTTATGTTTTTCATCATTCAATCGATAAGAAATATTTTTTGTGTAATAGGTATTCAAATCGTAGTGCGGATAGTTCTCTCGCTGTATTATTTCATCTAGATGTTTAAAACCAATACCATTGGCGGTATTGAAGGCATCCACAAACTGCTGTGGTAAATTTTTATGGGTCACCCAAGCTGCAAATACAAATGGAAGATGTGTAAATGCCTTCCATTCAGCCGCTAGGTCATATATATAATCAAAGTTTCCCAGTTGTTCAAAGGCTCGGTCTCCGATTATAAGTCCCGCCTTTCTTCCTTTTATGTTTGAAATATAGTTCTGGTCAGCCTTACTTAATCGTACTTCTTTTTTCCAATGGTTTTCTAGAAGCACTTTAAGAAGCGCAACGCTGCTTCTGCTCTGATAATCTAAATAAATCTCATCAATATCCTCAATCGGAACTTCAGAGAACAAACAAACCGATGCAACTTGATCCTGAGCGCCAATACAGTAATCGCTAAAGATAAAAGCTCTTTCTATATCTGGGATAGCCGCTATAGGCAAAAGAGCAACATCAAGTTCTCCCTTTTGCATTCTTTTGGCAAGGTTAGATGGGTAATCTGTAACTAAATGAATTGAATCCTTAATAGCCGTACGCTCTAAACCATAGATCAATGGTTTTGTATTAAGATAACTTACCGCACCTACCCAAATCTTATCCAACATCTTGCTACAAATGTGAGTGCATTTTGGATAATTTAGCCTAATTATCTTGAAAGTTTTGTTTAAACAGAACTTAAAGTTTAAAATAACAAGATTACTCTTCCTTTCCGAAGTTCTAAATACGTTAGTCATCACATCATGTGCAAGATCGAATCGGTCGAAGAAAACTATTAATAGTTAGCTCGTCTTGGGTATTACCTGAGCTATTTTCAATAATTAGTTTCTAAACAGGCAATATTCATTATTCAAAAATTACCTTTGCGGACATGTCTCAACAACTGACCGCTATTTCGCCAATTGATGGCCGATATCAGAATACTGTTTCCAACCTAAGTAATTATTTTAGTGAGTATGCGCTTTTCAAATATCGCGTTTGGATCGAGGTAGAATACTTTATTGCTCTTGCTGAGCATAAGTTCTTCACATTAAATGCAACACAAAAGAAATCTCTACGGAAACTCTATGAGAAATTTACTGTAAAGGATGCAGAAGCAATCAAGAAAATTGAGGCCGTCACTAGGCACGATGTAAAGGCTGTAGAATATTTCATTAAGGATAAAATGAAAAAACTGAAGCTTGTCAAAAAGAGTGAATGGGTGCATTTTGGTTTGACTTCACAAGATATAAATAACACAGCGGTTCCCTTGTCTTGGAAACATGCGATTGAGGTGGAGTATACCCCTAGTCTAAAGAAGGTAATTGACCATTTACGCAAATTGGCACAGCAATGGAGCGATATTCCAATGCTTGCCCGTACACATGGTCAAAGCGCGAGTCCGACAATGCTTGGTAAGGAAATTATGGTTTTTGTTGAACGTTTAGAGAACCAATTAATCCTTTTAGAAGCAGTACCGTATGCAGCGAAATTTGGTGGTGCCACAGGTAATTTTAACGCACATCATGTTGCCTTTCCGAAAAAAAACTGGATAGCCTTTGGAAATGAATTTGTAAATAAACGTTTGGGCCTTTTTCGTTCGCAGTTTACAACACAGATTGAGCACTATGATATGCTTGCCGCTCAGTTTGATGCACTCAAACGTATTAATAATATCATGGTTGATTTAGCTCGAGATATGTGGACTTATATCTCCATGGATTATTTCAAGCAGAAAACAAAGAAGGGTGAGGTGGGTTCATCAGCTATGCCACATAAAGTAAACCCCATAGATTTCGAAAATGCAGAGGGTAATTTTGGCTTGGCCAATGCCACTTACGAACATCTAGCCGCCAAATTACCAATTTCACGTTTGCAACGAGACTTAACAGATAGTACTGTGCTTAGAAATATTGGAGTGCCCTTGTCCCATTCTCTGTTAGCATTTTCTTCTTTAGAACGGGGTCTAGGAAAATTACTCCTAAACAAAGAAAAAATCCGTGCCGATCTTGAAGATAATTGGGCTGTTGTTGCAGAAGCCGTTCAAACTATTTTACGACGTGAGCATTATGATAAACCGTATGAAGCCTTGAAGGAACTAACACGCGGTAAAGGGGGTATCCATCAAGAAAGTATGCATAACTTTATCGATCAATTAAACATTACAAAGAAGGTAAAAGCTGAACTAAAGAAAATTACTCCATGGAATTATATCGGGGTTAAGCATAAATACTAGATATAAATATCTTTGATATGCAGTAGGTCTTTAACCCTTCTATTTTCTAGCAAAATCGAAATACAGTCATATCGAATATCCCAATTCGGGTATTGATGTAAGTACTCAACACCTGCGGCTATGATGGTTTTTAGCTTTTTTTTAGTTAGGCCAGCTTCGGGGAAGCCATATGTCGTTGATTTTCGTGTCTTAACCTCAACGAAAACAGTAGTTTGACCTTCCCTGGCTATAATATCCACTTCCCAACGTCTATGCCTCCAGTTTCGTTCTATTATTTCGTAGCCCTTCGATTCTAAGTATTCAACAGCTAAATCTTCACCAAATTCTCCTATATCTAGATTTGAGTTCATCTATTATGGCTTAAATTTACATGCTAATTAATTATGAAAGAGCTTATCACCAGGTTTGGGAAACAATTAGAGGAAGCGATTGCCATTAGTAAACTGAATCCTTTAAAATTTTCTAAAAAGAATTTCTCACAGGTTTATGTAAGTGGTCTTGGTGGAAGCGGGATAGGTGCTACTATTGTACAGGACTTTGTAAAAGACAAATTATCGATTCCCTTTACAGTTAATAAAAGCTATGATACACACAAAACAATAGATAGAAATACCTTGTTCATCGCTTGTTCATATTCAGGTAATACTGAAGAGACTTTGGCTTGCCTAAAAGCTGCGATAAAGGCAAATGCAGAAATAGTTTGTGTAACATCAGGAGGTTATATGGTTGATATTGCTTCAAAGAACAATTTAAAGTGTATTGTTGTACCTGGAGGTATGCCACCAAGATCTTGCTTAGGTTATTCATTAACTCAGATCCTTCATACGCTGCATCAAGCAGGTCTATTAAAATCGAGTGTAAGCGTTCAGTTTAAAGGAGTTAGTACTTTATTAGACAAAGAGTCTAGAAGCATTAGAACGAAGGCTAGAGCTATTTCAAAGAAGTTAAACAATACAATTCCTATTATTTATACAACAGTAGGTTATGAAGGTTTGGCCATCCGTCTGAGACAACAAATAAATGAAAATAGCAAAATGTTGTGTTGGCATAATGTATTACCAGAAATGACTCACAATGAAATTGTAGGTTGGAGACAAAAGAATGAACGGTTAGCGGTAATTGCTCTGCAGGATGTAAGCGCGTCTAGTAAGAACAAAAAACGGTTAGAATTTTTGTTAGGGACTTTAAAAACATATTGTAAGAATATTACACTTGTTGAACCTAAAGGGACCACGTATTGGCAGCGAGCCTTTTATCATATACATTTAGGGGACTGGATATCTTATGAGTTGAGTGTTTTAAATAATGTAGATGCAGGAGAGATTGATGTAATTATCAATTTGAAGAATGCGATGGGAGAAAAGAAAAAATAAATTTACATTTGCAGTATGAACAGGAAGAAAATAACTTTGGTAGCTGGAATTATTTTAGCATCCGTTGCGCTTCGATTGGTATTTAATGAGATGAAGTGGTTCAATTTAGTCCCAATAGCGGCACTAGGTATTTTTAGTGGATCTATACTAAAAAACAGAACTATGGCTTATTTGATTCCCTTTGGTGCCATGTTTTTTACAGATATTTTCTTTGAATTGTTCACAGATACACCAGGGTTTTATAGCTGGGCACAAGTATTTTCTTACGGTGCCATCCTGTTTATTACGTTAATGGGTTCTGGCTTAAATCCGAGAAAAGGACTTAATATTTTAGGTTATACGATAGGCGGTTCGCTAACATTTTTTGTGTTATCAAATTTTGGCACTTGGGCTGAAGGTTTGCTTTATCCGCAGACTTTTGCTGGATTAATTGATTGTTACGCTATGGCGCTCCCTTTTTATAAGTCCGAAATGGCAACTCAACTTTTTGTAAATGCCTTTGGTGCGGATATATTGTTTTCTGTCATTGCCTTTGGAATTTACAACCTAAGCTTTTCTAGTAAGAAAGAACTGACAATTGCCTAGGTGCTGTACTCTTTTTACGAAAAGAGTGTTTATTTCTTGCCCCACATGTGAATTTATAAGTTAGATTATGAAGAATTATGTAATTATAGGGGGGAGCTCGGGCATAGGTAAGGCACTTGTGAATCAATTAGAAGCGGATAACAACTTGTTTGTTACATACAATAGGCAAGAGCAAATTGACAGAGAGAATGTAAAGTATCAATTTTACGACGTTCGTGAGCAAGCTTATCTTAAGGATATTCCTGATGCGGTAAATGGTTTGGTTTACTTGCCAGGTTCAATCAACTTAAAGCCGTTTAGTAGAATCAAGCCAGATGACTTCTTGAAGGATTATGAGCTTAACATGGTAGGTGCGGTTAAGACGATACAGCAGTTATTACCTAATCTAAAGAAAGGGAATCAGGCCTCTGTAGTGTTGTTTTCTACCGTTGCAGTACAAACTGGAATGAGTTTTCATTCTTTGGTTGCTAGTAGTAAAGGGGCTATTGAGGGCTTAACCAAAGCACTTGCTGCTGAATTAGCACCACTTGTTCGGGTTAATTGTATTGCACCCTCCCTAACGGATACTCCTCTAGCAACAAGCTTATTGAGTACAGATGAGAAGAGGCAGGCTTCGGCAAGTCGTCATCCACTCAAATCTGTGGGAACCGCTGAAGAATTAGCACGAGCGGCCAAGTTTTTATTGACGGAAGAGAGTAGCTGGATGACTGGACAGATATTACATATTGATGGAGGTATGGGGTCTATCAGAATGATGTAAATGTATACTAAGCCCGTTTATCCGAAGAAGCTTGTTTAAGAACATTTAGTTGGCATAAAATGAGAACTGAATTTAGAGCGGGTAAAGTAGTGTAGTGTGTAATGTAAAAAAAATAAAAATGGGAATATACAAATTGGAAAAAACACAACTGATCAAGACGGATAAGAAGACGTTATGGAATTTTATTTCTTCTCCTCGCAATTTACAAGAGATTACTCCAAAAGAGATGGGGTTCGAAATCCTAACAGAAAATCTAGCTGAAGAGATGTACGCCGGGCAGATGATTAATTATAAAGTAACACCGCTTCTTGGTATTAAATTGAATTGGTGCACTGAAATCACACACGTAAAAGAGCAAGAGTATTTTGTCGACGAACAGCGTTTCGGGCCTTATTCAATGTGGCACCATGAGCATCATATCGAAGAAACAACGGACGGGATGTTGATGAAAGATATTATTCATTATAAGTTGCCGTTGGGATTTCTGGGAGACATAGCCCACTTTCTTTTCGTTAAGAAAAAACTGGAAGGGATATTTGAGTATCGGTTTGAGGTTCTTGAAAAGAAGTTCAATAGTTAGCGGTAAAGATTATTTTTGCCCGACATGCACCCAAGAACAATTGCACATATAGCGGTATTGGCTGTTACCTTGATCTACGCAGGAGGTTTTTCAATAAGCAAAATAATCATGCCAGCGCTCATACTTCCCAGAGGATTTATTTTGTTACGAGTGCTAGTGGGTACGATTCTATTTTGGCTCTTTTTTGTGTTAAAGGGTAAAGAAGAAAATAAGATTGAGCGGAAGGATTTTCCTAGACTTATTTTATGTGGTTTATTTGGTGTAGCTACGAATCAACTCTTCTTTTTTGAGGGCTTAGCGCGAACAACTCCTGTACATGCTGCACTTATGATGCTTACAACGCCTATTCTTGTAGGTATTATGGCTACAGTGATTCTGAAAGAAAAATTCACGGTGAACAAAGGATTGGGAATTACCTTAGGCTTGTTTGGGGCATATGTACTTATCGATAGAAGCGAAAGTTCGGTGCTAGGGAGTAATCCACCCTTGGGTGATTTTTTTGTTTTTATTAATGCAGCATCTTATTCGTTATACTTGATTACTGTAAAACCACTTATGTCTAAATATGCACCCTTATCTGTAATACGTTGGGTATTTCTTTTTGGTGCTCTTATGGTACTCCCGTTTGGATTAGGTCAGGTAGAGCAAATTGACTGGAGTGTATTTACCCCACAAGATTATCTTGTTTTGGGTTACGTTTTAATTGCCATGACTTTTTTAGCATACTTATGGAATGTATTTGCTATGAAACAATTATCACCTACTGTAATTGGTTCATACATCTATCTGCAACCTTTTTTGGCCGGTATGATCGCTATTCTATTCTTTAGCGAAACCATGAGCATGACTAAGGCAATAGCTGGAGTGTTAATTTTTGCAGGAGTTTATCTTGTTAGTAGAAAAAAAGCAATCTTTAGATCGAAAAGCTAATTGGAAATAAAAAGAGGAGATTCAACGAATCTCCTCTTTTGTTGATGAGATAATCTTTAAAAGGCAAATCCAATATTAAATCCAAAGCGAAGACCAAAATTGGCACTATCGTCAAGATCAAAGTTGACAAATTTGCTGTCAAACAATTCATCTCCTAAAGAATCGTAGCTACTATTATTTGCTGCCTGATTCAGCGCAGCATTGTCATAAGTGATCGTGGTGGTACGACTCTTATATTGTGGTCCTGCGAATACATCAAAGGTGAATCCTCCTCGTGTAATGACTTGATAGCCTGCAACAAGGCCACCTCCTATCGAGTTAACCTTACGTTCGCGCGATAAGTCTTGATTCGTTCCAGTGCCACCACTTGTCCAAGTCTTATCAGTCAAGTCATTATTAGCGTGGCGATAGCGTGCAAATGCACCTACATAAAATCTTTTTGGAGCGCGTCCACCGAAATAGTATCGTGCCTCGGGTATAATAATATAGCCTGTACGTTTACTATCATAAGAGTTTGTTCCTAAAGTACCATCGCTATTACCTGTAAGAAATCCTGCGGATAATTGAGCAGAGAAGTGCGGATTAATAACACGTTCATAAGCTAATTGATATTGACCAGCTAGGTAACCTAGGACATTTGTTTTTAGCACATTGGTAAATTCGGACCCTTCGCCCTTGTTTTGAGCTTGACTAGAAAAAGCCGAAAGGCATAAGAACATTAGAAGAAGGGAGATTTTGTTAAATTGATATTTCATAGTTTTTATTTTATGAAATATTAGAGCACCTTATGAACAGAAGGTTTAATCTAAATTAACTTTTTTATAGTAGGTGCATAATGAGCATGTTCCAATTGATGAATTTTCTGAGCAAGACTATTAGGTGTATCCTCCGAAGTAACCGCTATTTTTTCCTGCAATAAGATCTTTCCTTTATCATATTCTTCGTTGACCAGGTGGATCGTTATTCCACTTTCCGTCTCCTTATTTTGTATTACAGCTTGATGCACATGACTTCCGTACATACCTTTACCACCGTACTTCGGAAGAAGAGCGGGATGAATATTCACAATTTTGTTTTCGTAGGCTTGAATTAGGTAAGCAGGAATTTTCCATAAATAACCAGCGAGTACGATAAGGTCTATTCGATATTGCTGGAGTAAGCTTAGGAAATCAGAATTATTTATGATGCTTTTGTCTATAAGAAGTGCGTCAATCTCTTCTGTTTTGGCGATATCCAATACACCCGCCTTGGATTTATTACTTACGATGAGCGCAACATTTACTACACTAAGTTCTCTAAAATAATCAATAATGGCTTGCGCATTACTTCCTGCGCCCGATGCAAAAATAGCAATGTTCTTCATTTCGGTCGTAAATATACTTTATCAGTTCACTTGAATACGAGATTTGGCATTATTACCCGACTTAAAGGGATAATACATTAGAGAGACATTTACGGGAGGCAGACTGTATGAACCACTGAAGTTTAGTCTTAAAGGGATATTGATAGTCGTTTCTCCGACATTTAGCCGTTCTATATAGTAGATTGCCTTGTGTTTGTAATATTCAATATGACTTATATTACCCCTTGGGATACTCTTACCCTTATAACTACATGCCGATGGGATGGGGACCTCAATCATAATATTCTTAGCCGTTCTAAAAGACATAATCTTGACTTGCATGGTGACATCATTACCTTTGGTAAACCTCTTTATTGTTCGGTTTCCTTGCATAAATTGAGTGCGAACGTCAAATAGACTATCTCGTTTTTTTGGATCCGGAAGATATACATCTCGTACAAAAGAGGTCCATACATCTGTTCCGGTATGACCAATTTTAATCTTAGAGTCCGTAAGAGTATGTACATATGGAAACTTCGTAATGATTAATGTATCGTTGATGATAAGCTTGGCATTTACGGAAGTATTTTTTTCCTTTAAACTTTGAAGCCAGGCATCAATCAAATAGACTTTGGCAAAAGTATTAGCACCTGATATGAACTTCCCAGAACCAATAAGAGGTGCCATACTTTTCGTTACATTATTTTCTAGAGAAGTTCCTTTGAGCAATTTAGATGCCAAAGCCATATTAGCACTTGGGTCATAAAAGAAATTCTCTGAATACCGTCCTCGTGTTTGGGCACTAATTTGGGCGAGACAATCATAAACTCTGGATTTACTTAGCCTATTCTTATACTTATGCTCATTGCTTAGATAGTACAGGCGGTCGCATGTATTAAGATCATAGTACGAAATATCTCGGGTCAATTTTTCATAATTTATGCGCACATTCATTTTTTTGAGTAAATAGAGCGCGTATAGTTTATCCGATGTGTTGAATTGATTAATGTTCTTTTTGATATATTCTTTTGCAAGTAAGGCCGCTGAGTTATTATAGCCTTTTTGGTTTGCTTCTTGCAAAACCTCCGCAATGTAAATTGTCATTCTGTTATTGGAACGACCGTTCGTCCACCATGCCCATGAACCATTTGCTTTTTGAGTACGTTGTAAACGCTTGATCAAAGATCGTAACATACGTTTGTTTTTGAAAGGCTGTTTAAGTGAGGTTCGAATTCTTTCTTCAATTAGAAGTCCTTTGACTTTCGATGCCTTCTGTTCATTACAACTGTAGGGGTAACTTTTTAGTTTTTCAAGTTCAACAAGAATATTCTCTAGGACAGTATTGTTAAAATAGATGGTGGTTTTTGTTCGATCGCCAAGGTTAAATTGTCGTGTCGTATCATTTTTTAATACAGCTAACTCATAATCCTTTGTTTCTAACCCATCCTTGAATACTGGGATTTTAATTTGTTCTCCGTCTTTATAATAGGTATCCATATCAAGTTCTGCTCGCCACAAAAGACTGTCCGGTGTCTTTGCATCGAGCACGACAGAATCAACATAGCTTCGCTTCAGCTGAAGCGTTTTATTTATTTTTTCTTGATTGTTTAGGCTAACTTTTATTTGAACGTTATGGGATGCGCTATCTAGATTGACATACTTGGCTTTTGCCTCGAGTTGATCAGATAAATATAAATAACGAGGTATGATACTGTTAACCATAATGGGCTTATACGATCTGATGGATTTGGTATAAACATCATTGAAGTAGTTGCGCCCCATAGCCAGTACATAGGTTTCCCATTTGGTCACATCGTCTGGGAAAGTTATTGTTGCATAAGCATACCCTTCTTTGTTTGTGGTAAGATTGGGTACCCAAAAACCAAGATTACTAAATTGGGTTCGGAGACTTTTAGCCTTAGCCGCTTTAAAGAGGTTATAGCCCTTTTTGCCTTTTATTTTTTCTCTATAAGATGGAACTTTGGTTTGGACGGACTTTCCGTCGATTGTATAAAATGTCTCATCAGAACGTCCACCAGCTATTGAGAAATAATTACTACTTGAAACACTCCCATCGACTCCTGCTATAACTTGTACGTTCTCCAAGACGTCTTTATTAGAAATCCTTTGCATTGGAGTTGTATATACTTTTTTGACGCTAGAGTTACTGGCATCAATCAGTTTTGGTCTTGCCGTAATAGTAACAGCTCTTAGGTTTTTGCTCCCATTTCGTAATACAATATTACGTAAGGTGATTCTTTTATTGCGAATCGAAATGTTTCGGATCTCTAATTTACTATAGCCTAAGCTACTTACTTTTAGCGTATATGTTCCAGCTTGGATATTATTTATTTGATAACGTCCATCTACATTTGTTCTAGTTTGTCCTTTTAAAGTATTAGCTTGGAAAATACTGATGTTCGCAAATGGAACTGCCTGTCCTCGGTCATTGACAACTTTACCTCGGATACTTGATTTGCCACTTTTCTTATAAGTCGTTTTTGTATTGATAATATTGCTATAGGGTGAACGTTTATTTGGTCGGTCTCGTGTAACCGTGGTGCGTTCGTTTAACTGCAAGTCTATCACCATAGGTAAGTTTTTGCTGTTACTCCTTGTGCTTAAAAATACATTTAGCTGATTAGCATTGGCTTTGTAAAATTCGACGTTTTTAATCTTTAAAGTACGATACCCTTTTTTCTCAAAAATGATGTGGAAAGCGCTATCTACAAAGTCTTCGCTATAGATATCGAATTGTCCACGGCGATTAGAGGTATATTGGGCCAATACCTTACCATCCTTTCTTACATACTGGATCGAGCCGTCTTCAATAGGAGCTCTCGTATTTAGGTCATAAAGATTTCCAAATGACTTTAGATTACGTTTTTCTTTTGTTTGAAATACCTGAAGTTGTACTTCGTTTTCATTGATCAATAGGTCAGGAACGAATGTGTTTTTTTGTTTTAAGGCAATAGTATAGGTATAAACGGCATTTTCTCTAATGCTAATATTATAAGCATATCTTGGTCTAAAAGCGTTAGTAAAAACTTTGAGCATATAATCGCCTTTCGGGATGTTCAGAAACTCAAATTCACCTTTGGGATTCGAGGTTGCACCGCGATAGAATCGGCCATTTTTTTCAAGAAAGATGTCCTGACCACTTAGGATGCTACCATACGAATTTTGTAAAATTCCTTGTATCATAGCTGTGTTTCTTACCCCTTCTTTCAAAACTTTAACCTGTACATCTCGTTCATCAGGATAGGATACAAACGCAGACATTGGTGTTTTAGTAAGGTGATTGAATAATAGTACGGGCTCAGTAAAAGTATTTTCTTCGATGGGTAGTGTATTAAAGTATTCTGTGTTTATATACCAACGTTCCGTTTTTTGAAGAACTTGGTTTTCAAAAATGGTGTATTGCTTATTGGTAAACAGGAAGTAAATATCATAAACATCAGCACCACCAGAGAAATTCTGAGCATGACGAGTGGCATGGCTACCTCTATAAAAAGCGGATTGATTTGGATTGTTCTTATTGATAAGCCATAAAGCGGCAAGTTTAACGGTATCACTCGTTGTTATAGAAAAATAAGCGCTATGTCCATTAATATGTTTTGGAGCAAAGGCTCCAACAGGTGATTGATATAACTTTCTAGAGGGTGTGTTTGTATTATTCTTATACGTTGGAGTGGCAACCTTCTTCTCTTCTGTCTTTACCGTTACAGGAATAAGTTTGTTAGAAACATCAAGTAACGCATAATACCTGAGGCGGCTTCTTCCCGAACCAAATAAAGGTGTAGCCATGCTATCATAATCCTTATATTCCTGCTTATTACTATACAAATAGCAAACTTGGCTCTTCCCATTTCGGATAATTTTCTTATTCCGTCCGAAGTCTAGAACAAATGTGACCTCTTCATTCGTATGGGGAGGCAGACCAACTACTGAAAAATTCTCATCTCTTACTTGAATACGACCTAATTCGTTCCTGCCAAAGTAGTATTGTACATTGTTCTCATTATTTAGTGGGTATACTTTGAGGGTGTCAAACCGTAAACCATATATAAAGAGACTGTTTTTATCCAGTTCTTTCAGCTCTTTGGAAGTCATGGAATAAGAGGGTAGAGAGTCTCTTATGATAAACGGACTATCCTTTCTTTCCAATATACTATCAAGTCGAATGCAGAGTAATGTCTTATGCTTCGGTTTTATGACTACATTTTTAACACGGAATAGTTTATCCTGAAACCTAAACTCCACCGTATAGCTTCCTGGGTTTACAGCTGCCGAATAGGGAAGGTTGGCATCAATATTATTATGATATATGAGTACATCGTTCAGCCTGACGTAGGATGGTTTCAAAATTTCATTTCTTAGAACTGGTAATACGGCAAGCTCAGAATTATTCCGTCTTGTTGTTTTGTTCGCTTTCTTTTTGTCTTCAAGCGGAAGGTAATGGGTATAAATATCCTGAAGGCTATGATAGATTTTATAATAATCATTTTTGTGCAAATTGAATGTTGTAACCATCCAATCCTTTAACCGAAATGATTGACTAAGATTAAGGCCTTTTATTCTATATTCTACTTCGGGTTTTTCTAGAGATATTTTTTTGAGCTGAAGAGCACGCTTCATCGGAATATGAATAGAAGGCTTTTGTAGAGCTTCTTTGAACATACTACTTACCGCATACGTGGCGATATTTATGTTCTCCTTTGCTCGACCTTTATAATCACGTACATCTATTTTGATGACATGTTCCGATCCAGGGTAAATTTCATCCGGAAAATCTGTGGTTACGCGAAGTTTTTTCGTGTCTTGACTAATTTTAAAATAATTGTAATTGCTGGCCAATTGACCATTTATATTAGAACTAATTAGTAGATAATAGTCTGCATCACTTTCATCCCTGACCCTAAAATTGATCTTATTGCTGGCTCCTGAAGCAACTTCCTCCTTTTCTTTATATATTTTATAATGTAATGGTGTGTTTAACGGATAAGCTACTTGTATATTTACTGAATCATGAGATCTTTTTGTGTTGAACTTGATTAGATCAAGTAAGTTCTTTTTAATAGAAACAACATAGCGCTGGTCAGTCATGGGCTCACGTAACTCTGCTAATGTATAATGTTGAGCAATTTGTTTTTTAAATGGAGTTTGGATTCTTATGCTATCCAACAATACATTATTTTGGTAGATGAATAAATCAAAAACCTTATTCGTGTCTTTAAGTTTATAGGTTTGTCTGGCAACAATGGTATCTTGCTTTTGGTAGAAGAGGGTCTGCTCTTTCTTAGCTTCCCAATATATATAGCGTACGAAACTTTTTTTCTCTTGTCTTACATCTTGCATTTCAACAACGACCTTATATTTAATTAAGCCGTTTAGTAGCTTACGTTTGGGAATGATAATTTTTGTTGCCTCCAATTCATTCATGATGGTATCGAGTTCATACCAATTTTGTTGCTCATTGTTTCTGAATATTATAGTATCTTGATAAGTTTTGACTACCTGCTCTACGCTTAGTTTTACTTTGATACGGGTATCCGAAAGGTTGAATCCATTGGCATCGGTAGCTTTGCCGTAAAATGCTAGTGACTCTCCAGCATGGAATGTGTCCTTAGGAATGATAAGCTCGTATTTATTTTTATCTAATTTATAGTCTTCTAGCCTAAACGCTTTTTCTGTAAAGAGATTACGTCCCTTCTTGGAGTAGCTCATTCGAAGTCTGTAGCCTTTGTCAATTTTCAAGCTATCCGGTAGCACAAATTGACCGTGATAAGCACCAAGTGATTTTCTTTTGATTTTTTTACGCCAATAGGTTTTACGCTGATCTTTAAAGGTGAGCCATACTTTTTTTCGTATTGGTTTACCTTTGAAGGGGTCTACAAGATAGGCTTTGTATTTAAGTGTATCCAATGGACGATATTTGGGTTGACTTATAATGAAGTAACCAGGTGATAATTGAGTACTCCCTCCTCTAAACTTTGGATCTCGCGGTTTTGGGATATAATTTTTTACCCCATTGAGGTAATAGTAATAATCATTCCCTTGATATTGTATGTGCACATATTTATTTCGGTCAGTTTTCCCCTTCTTAAGAATATCGAGTACGTATGCACCAAATCCTGAATCGTATGTACAATTGCGTTTACTTAGGGACACGGTAGCATCGGTTATCTCACTCTTTGTTCTTTTGTTGATTAAGTAGAGCAGGTGTTGACCCTTAATCGTCTTATTCTTGACTTCAAACGGAAGGTTTATAATAAGACGCATCGATAATTTGTGCTTCACGACTTCTGTTTTAAGGTAACAACCATCAGGAAGCTTTCCTTGATCAAATTTGTTATACTTAAATGAGTCAATCTTCTGAGAAAAAAACCAAGTAGTATCCTTAAGCTTTTTACTCTTATATATGTACTCCAATTGTTCATTGTCTAGTTTATAGATATAACAAAGGGTGTCGCGTGTGACCTGATCACGAACACGCTGTCCATAAACACGCACCGTCATAAGGCAGTAAATGGCTAGCAAAATGAATAAAATGGACTTATTTAGGGGGATGTTTCTTTTCCTACAAGAAGGGATTTTCATACGCTTCTAATCTTTAGTTCTATTGTCATACTCAAGATACATTCTGCGGCCTGATTCCATAAAAAAATAGCGTACTCTTATCGTCATTTTTGATTTTTTTTTATCCGATAAAATTCTGCCAACGATAATAAGAGCTAAAACAAAAAATTTATGTTGTTTTGCAAAATGCAAAAGAGAATCAAGGAAATACTCTCTTCAGGAGAGCAGGATTATGATTTTGAAATCAAGGGTTGGGTTCGGACCTTTAGAAGTAACCGTTTTATTGCTTTAAATGACGGCAGCACAAATCATAACCTACAAATCGTAATCAATACCGATGATTATGATGAGACTACCTTGAAACGGATCACAACAGGTTCTTGCATTCGGGCAACGGGTAAAATTATTGAAAGCCAGGGTAAAGGTCAGACCGTTGAGATGACTGATGCCCAAGTTGAAATTCTAGGTGATAGTGATGCTGAAACTTATCCGATTCAACCTAAAAAGCATAGTATGGAATTTCTGCGTGAGAATGCGCACCTACGTTTTCGTACGAATACGTTTGGCAGTGTATTTCGTCTTCGAAATGCTTTGTCCTTTGGTATTCATAAGTTCTTTCAAGAAAGGCATTATATCTATATGCATTCTCCAATTATCACGGCGAGTGATGCCGAGGGTGCAGGTGAGATGTTCAGAGTAACTACTCTGGATATGAAGGATACTCCTCTGACCGATGAGGGCAAGGTTGACTATAAGCAAGACTTCTTTGAAGGGGAAACCAACCTAACCGTAAGCGGACAACTAGAAGCAGAGTTAGCGGCTATGGCGTTTAGTAATGTATACACCTTTGGCCCAACGTTTAGAGCAGAAAATTCAAATACAACACGCCATTTGGCTGAGTTCTGGATGATTGAACCCGAGATGGCTTTTTGTGATATTCATGGAGATATGGATTGTGCGGAGCAGATGCTCAAATACGTAATTCAGTATGCAATGGAGCAGCATCCAGATGATATTGAGTTCTTAACAAACCGCTTATTACAGGAGGAGAAATCTAAGCCACAGAACGAACGAAGTGAACTGAACCTTACAGAGAAGTTAAATTTCGTATTGGAAAATGATTTTGAACGAATTACTTATACTGAGGCGATTGATATCTTAATGCAATCTAAACCTTATAAAAAGAAGAAATTTAAGTTTCCTGTAGAGTGGGGAATAGACCTTCAAAGCGAACATGAGCGTTATCTGGTAGAGAAACATTTCAAAAAACCAGTCATCGTTATTGATTATCCAAAAGATATTAAAGCATTTTATATGCGCCAGAATGATGATGGCAAGACCGTTGCTGCTATGGATATTTTAGCTCCAGGTATTGGAGAGATTGTAGGCGGTAGTCAACGTGAGGAACGATTAGACAAACTTGAACAACGTATGCAAGAAATGGATATTCCGGCTGAAGAAATGAGCTGGTACTTAGATACACGTCGTTTTGGAGCTTGTAAGCATGCAGGTTTTGGTTTGGGTTTTGAACGTCTTGTACAATTTGTAACGGGAATGAGCAATATCCGAGATGTGATTCCTTTTCCGCGTACCCCAGGTAATTGTAACTTCTAATTTATCATCAGACTGTCAGGTTTTAATGACGATAGTTTGACCGAATGATAAGGGTTTAGAATTTGAACTAAAATACCTTTGTACTAAGTTCATTTGGTAAATCCATAGTTTAAGTTTAAAAGCGTTCTCCTCGGAGAGCGCTTTTAATATTAGGACTAACCTAGTTTTGTTTTGCTAGGTAATACAGTACATTTTCGTTCTTTTTTCTGAAAATGTATTTTGCCTGTTCTTGGATGTCTCTAGCTGTTACATTTTGGTAATGGGTAAATTCTTCATTCATTTTTTGTGCATCTCCAAGCAATTCATAGAAAGCTAAATTGTTAGCTCGATTGATTAAACTCATATCTTCAAAGACCATAAGATTTTCAATCTTATTCAATACTTTCTCGAGTTCTGTCTCCGATACACCATTTTGAATTAGGTCCTGAACCACCTCATCCAATGCTTCTTCACCTTTTTCAGGTGTTACGCCTTCTGCAAGATTACCCAGCACAACCAGTAAACCATTTTCTATACTTCCCGTATGATAGCAATTCACCTGACTAAATAGTTTTTTCTCCTTTACAAGTTTATTGTACAAACGTGCCGATTTTCCTCCTGCTAGGATTTCTGTGATCACATCGGCAGTATAGTAGTGTGCACTTTGCCTATTATCTATGTGATAGGCCTTCATGACGAGACTCACAGGCACATCTTTTTCTACGCGCAACCGTCGGGCTTCTTTTTGTTCTGGTTCCTTGGGAATATTGCGCTCATATTTATTGCCCATTGGTATTGGTTCAAAATATTTTTTCGCTAGTCTTTTTACTTCGTCGAGTGTTGTATTTCCTGCAATAGCCAATATGGCGTTCTGAGGAGTATAATGCTTTTTGAAAAAATCTTTGACATCTTGAAGCTGCGCATCTTCTATGTGCTTTAATTCTTTACCAATAGTCATCCATTGATAGGGATGTTCTTTATAACAGAGCTCACGGAGGTATTTCCATACGTCGCCATAAGGTTTGTTGATATAATTTTCCTTGAATTCTTCACAAACGACTTTACGCTGTACTTCTAAGCTGTTTTCATTAAAAGCTAATGACAACATGCGATCGCTTTCAAGCCAGAAACCTGTTTCTAGGTTTTCCTTAGGTAGTTTCAGATAATAATTTGTAATATCATTTGTAGTATAAGCATTATTCTCACCTCCAGCTACTTGGAGTGGCTCATCGTAGCTAGGGATATTTATGCTTCCACCAAACATAAGATGTTCAAACAAATGAGCAAAACCCGTTTGCTCTGCGTTTTCGTCTTTAGCACCTACATCATACAGTACATTAACCACTGCCATTGGGGTGCTTTCATCTTGATGAAAAATGACACGTAGGCCATTATCTAAAGTGAACTTTTCGAATTGAATCATTTTACCTATTTGAAAGTAAGAGTTGCGAAGTTAAGCCTAAGATTAGAATACATATGATTCTCAGACAATTGGAATACACAATGGTTACCTAGACTGATGCTTAATAGGCTCTCTCTGTCTTATTCTCCATATAATTCATAAAGGCTTTGTTTACAACAACATTCCCACCATCGGTAGGGTAATCGCCTGTAAAATACCAATCCCCTTTATGGTTTGGACATGCTTTGTGTAACCCTTCTATACGTTGATAAACAACATTGACTTTAGCACCAACATCATCTTCTTTGAGCATTTTTGCAATCTTGGCACTGATCTGATCGGCGTCAAAATTGGCATAGATCTGTTTTACAAAATTTTCACTACCCAACTTGTTTGATTTTTCAGCTTGTAAACAGTTTGCATATACTTCTGCTGGGATGTGTCCTAAATCGCGCTCATGTAATAGCTCGATAGCAGCTTGAAAGGCAATAAATTCACCCATCTTACTCATATCAATCCCATAGCAATCGGGGTAACGGATTTGTGGAGCACTTGAAACAACAATAATTCGTTTAGGACCTAAACGATCAAGCATTCTAATAATACTTTCTCGTAAAGTAGTACCGCGTACTATGGAATCATCTATCACAACCAAGGTGTCAATGCCACGACGTACTTTACCATAGGTAATATCGTATACGTGCTGCACCATTTCTTTACGAGCACTATCCTGTGTTATGAAGGTGCGCATTTTAACATCCTTAATGGCTATTTTCTCAATTCTTACTCGACGATGAATCATCTCTTGCAGTTTCTCATCGGTCACCTCATCCCAAGATTTAATGCGATCTACCTTAATATTGTTTAAGTAAGCCTCAGCTCCTTTTATTAAACCAAAAAATGCGGTTTCTGCGGTATTAGGGATGAATGAAAAAATCGTATTCTTTAAGTCGAAATCAATCATTTCAAGCACTTTCTGCGACAGCTGACGCCCTAAATTCTTTCGTTCTTCGTAAATATCGGCATCACTACCACGGCTGAAATAGATTCGCTCAAAACTACAAGATAGCCGTTGTGCTTCAGGTAAAATTCTTTCAATAGTATAATTCCCTTCCTTGTCGATAAGCAAAGCATGGCCAGCTGGTAATTCAACAACCTCTTCTTGCTGTACATTAAAGGCTGTCATGATCGCAGGACGTTCACTTGCCGCAACAATAATCTCAGGTGAGATATAGTAGAACATAGGTCGTATGGCATGGGCATCTCTGAAACAAAAGCTTTCTCCATCGCCAACCATGCCCGCCACGGCATAGCCACCATCAAATAGCGCATTTGATTCGCTAAGAATATCTTTCCAATTGGCTTTACCATTTTTTTCAATATTGGCCCTTAAGTGATGATGGATAGTTTCCATCATAGCTGCTAAGTCACTATCAAGGTTGGCATTGCTTTTCGTTTCTTCGGATAGAAACGAATTCAATTCGCGCGTATTGACTAAATTAAAGTTGCCAGCAAGAACCATGTTTTTTTCTTTCTGGACATCTGATTTCAGAAATGGATGGCAGTAGTCAATATTATTTCTTCCTTGCGTTCCATAGCGTAAATGGCCAATCATGACCTCGCCTAGGCTTTTCAAATACCCTTTTAGCATTTCTGGACGATCCATGATATCCGGAAATTGGGCCTGCAATTCAGCCATTTCATTCTGAACAGTTCCAAAAATATCCGCGATGGATTGTTTTTTTATACTGCGTTTTCGAGATACATACGGGTAACCGTCTTGTACATTCAATTTTACAGAAGCAATTCCAGCACCATCTTGGCCGCGGTTATGTTGCTTCTCCATAAGAAGGTACAATTTGTTCAGTCCGTAAAGAGCTGTACCATATTTTTCGTGGTAGAATGAGATGGGCTTACGCAAGCGAATGAAGGTTATTCCGCATTCGTGTTTTATGGCATCTGACATAGTCTAAAGAGTGCAAAGATAGAATTTGCTTTATAAAGTGAGTGCTAATAGACGATGAATATACAGAGTTATTACAGCTATAGCAAGAAGGTATTTTTCGTTGTATATTCTAAGGAACAAATTGATCTTTTTAGGGTCTATAACGACTAAAGAACGGATAAAAGCAAGGCAATAACGAGTATTTGTAATACAAATATGAGCAAACCGAACTTCATGGCTTTTTGTCCAGAATCGATTAATTGACGAAGACTCACTCGTAGTCCTATAGCAGCCATAGCTACAGTGAGTAAAAGGTTGCCGCCCGTTTTTAATCCTGACAATAAAGTGGTAGGTAATGGAACGAGTGAAACAAAAATAGTAATAGCGATAAAAGCCCACAAATAGGCGGGTAATTTGAAATAGGCTAAGAAAGATTTCTTTTTACCCGCTTGTATCATGATATTAAAGAAGATAATGGCTGGGGAGAGGAGCGCAACACGGGCCATTTTAATAGTCAACGCATTTTCTCCAATAGTCTCAGACATACCAAACCCAGCTCCTGCAACATTTCCTACAGAATGTAAGCTTGCACCAATATAAACGCTACTGTCCAAGTCGCTCAACTCAAGATAGGATAGAACGAATGGCATAACCACCATACCTATGCTACCTAATAAGTTTACAATGGCAATAGCAATACCAGTATTTTCAGAGTTTTTTGTGACCGAAGGTGCCAAGGCGGCAATTGCAGAAGAACCACAGATCGCAGTTCCAAAACCCACTAACCAACCACTTGAAGTTGGACAGTTTAACCTTTTTGCTAGGAAGATAGTGAGCAAGAGAACGGCAAGGATACTAATACCTATAAGAGCAAACTTGGATGCCCCAATAGCGGCTATTTTATTAAAACTGATACTAAAGGCTAGGAGGACAATTGAAATCTCCAAGATCTTTGATCCTGAAAACTTGATTCCTTGGTTAAACGAACTGGGTAGAGTCGTAATATTACCGATCAGCACACCAAGAAAGAAACTAAGCAAAACTCCATTAACACCTGGAATAGATGGTGCTATAAAGAAGGAAGAGAGTCCTACCAATAATGAAAGCAATATGCCTTTATAGAGCTGTTGTACCAAGTTTATTGAATGATGTATTCTGAATTTTTTACACTTGTGATTCCTCCTTCAAGCTCGTAAAGCTTTTCAAAACCCATATCTGCCATTATATTCAAAGCCTTAGTACTTCGGTTACCGCTTTTGCAGTATACAACATAAGTATTGGCTTTATCAAGTGAACCAATTAATTCTTTGAATCGTGCATCTTTATAATTAATAAACTTTTTAGTTCCTTTAATGTAACCTGCCGTTACTTCTGCTGGGGTTCTTACATCAATAACAATAACGTCCTCCTTACTTATCATTTCCATGTGCTGGTCAATATCTATTCGGGTAATCAGACTCGTGGATGTCTTACAGGCCATTAATAAACAAAAGAAAAGCATGCTCAATAGGTTTGTCTTCATAATTATTTAATTTCAGTATAATCTACAATTTCGTTCTCACTACTCGTATTTGTTACTTGTTCATTTTGTATCACCTCACATCCTGTATTAAAAAGGGCCTTGTAAATAAAATAAAAACCAGCTCCTAATATCAAATAGTCAATCGTTTTAGAAGAATTGTTTTGCAATTCATAAACAAAACTAATCAGTGCTAGTAGCCCGACAATAAGTCGCACCCAACGCATGAGGTGCCATGGAGTGTGTAATATTTTGTCTAACATGATTTACACTTACAAAGTAAAACTAAGAAAGACAATAGTTCGTATTCAAGGATACAAAGTTTACAACCAGCCGAATCCTTCGAAACCAGCTCGGAAAGGCCATGGTACGGCAGCCAAAATGAGGATTAACGCGATTAGAAAGAAAATAAAAATCTTTTTATGTTTTTTTCGAGGCGCAAGTGTCCGTTTTGCAGTGCTATAACCAAAAGTTATTAGAACAATTGCGATCAACATCATCACCAAATGTTCCATAGCAAAGAAACGATCTACCGAACTGCTCATTACGTGCTTCATTCCATTATTCTGAATATTTTTTAAACCTCTTGGTCCAACAAAATATTGGATCAACCCAATAACCAATTGAAGATGAGCTGCGATTAAAGTCCAGAGTGCAAATTTCTTGTCCTGAGCATGGTAATCCGCATTCGTACGCATACCATTAAAACTTTTAACGATGGTTACAGCAAGTAGAATTAAAATGACCCAACGAAGAATACTGTGTAACTGATTTAAGACTTCCATGATAAGGGAATAAAGATAATAAGTAAGCCGATAATATTCACATTACCTTTTCCCCAACTTTAAGTTATCTTAAAATAAATTCTGAATATTTTGTGATGGATCAGGATTATTTATGACTTAGATTTACCTACATAAATGTTTGACGAGGAACAAAACAACTATAAAGATATTGAGGCCTTAAAGGAGGAGTTTGATAAAATGAAACAAGGTAATCGACACAAGGCCTTGCATGAAGATGACTTCGAGGCCTTAATAGATCATTTCGAGATTTTTGGCGATCGAGAAAATTTAAGACTGGCTTGTGAAATGTCAACGGAAATATTTCCATTTTCTTCTGTGCTTTTAATTCGAAAAGCGGAATGGCTTCTTTCTCAAAAGAAAACAGGTCAGGCATTGGCTATTGTAGAGAAGATTAAGAATATCACACTAGGAGATTTAGACAGTCTTCTACTACATGCTGAAATTTTATTGGAAAGCGATAGGGCCTTGGAAGCTATTGAGCTTTTGGAGCATGATCTAGACCGTTTCAATAAAACGGATAAGGTCTTTATTCTAATGGAACTCGCCGAAATTTACGATGAGCAAACTGAGTTCGAAAAGGTTTACGCGACTTTGAAGCGGGTATTACAGATTAATCCGCAATACGAAGATGCCTTGCTCCGTCTCTGTTTTTGGGCTGATGTAACAAAACAGCAAGAAGATTGTATTCAACTACATAAAGAACTATTGGATGAAGCGCCGTTTTACGCCTCTGCTTGGTATAATCTTGGTTTACTTTATCAGAGCATCAAAGATTTTACAGAGGCAATCGAAGCTTATGAAAACTGTCTGGCTCTGGACGACAAGTATGAATATGCTTTGCGCAATTTAGGTGAGTGCTATATCCAAGTAAAGGAATTTGATAAAGCGATAGGCGTTTTTGAAGAGCATATAGAACTAGCTAAACCCGAAGATGTGATTTTGGAAACCTTAGGATACTGTTGGGAACGTAAAAAACAATATGCAAAGGCTCGTCATTATTATAGAAAGGCTTCTATGCTGAATCCCGAGGATGATGCCGTATTCTATAAAATAGGAGAGACTTACGCTAAGGAGAGGCAATGGGAAAAGGCAATTAAGTCATATTCTGTAGCCCTGCATATTAATAAAGATAACGTAAGCTATTGCTTAGCACTTGGAAACTGTCTTATGGAATTAGAGTCTGAAGAGGAAGCGCTCGTATGCTACCTCAATGCGGTAGAGCTACGTCCAGATATTAAATCAACTTGGCAGTCTCTAATAAAAGCTTTGTATAAATCTGACTATTTAGAACAAGCGCTTGCCCAATTAGAAATTGCGACAACTCATTGTGGCGATAAAGTTGAGTTTGAGTATTATAAAGCTGGGATATTACTTGCATTGGGCAAATCAAAAGAATCGGTTCAATACTTAGAGAATGCATTAGTACGAAATGTTCGAAAGGCTAGCTGTTTAAATCAGCTGGATACAGAGATGTTGCAACATCCGATTTTTTCTGAGTTGTATGCTCGGTATAAGAAATAGCTTTTGAGGTCATTACCTCATCGTGGTATTTGTATTGTACGCTGTTCGGGTTTATTTTGTTCTAAATATGAACTCTAATGAGAAAGAAGAACTCTATACTATTCCGAATTGGTAATACTCTTGTAAATAATAGTTTTTACATTATTTGGTCCTTACTACTTCCTTTAATGACCATATTTGCTGGGCAAGGAACGGAGCTTTTAGATTATATTCTTCTCGAAAAAGAATCGACGCAACTTATACTAGTTATTATTTCTATAATCCTATTGGGTTATGCGTTATGGATTATTCCGGTTAATTTTTTTGGCTTATATAATTGGGTATTAAAACTTGGCTTGGATAAGAAAAAAATCTTTAGGGCAGTAACGGCAGAACGAGTTAGAACAGAGTACTCTAGTCTACCCTTATCTTTCTTATCTATTTTACCTTTGTTGGTGTTTGTAAGCGTTTTAGGTGCACCACAAACTCTTATTTCAGGCTGGAAAGGTTGGCTTTTGTATTGGTTATGCATCTTCACATTCGTTTATCTTCTTTCCAAAATATACAAGCATATTTATAAAGTTCAGAAAAGCATACTTCAATACTCTACATATTTGTTTTGGAGAACTGGTATTCCCAAATTAATTATGGCTATTGAGTCTTTTTTTAGAAACAGGTTGAATTCTGTAGAAGGAGAGATGAATCTTGGAGGAGAATTATATGAAAAAGCTTGGGCGTTTAACTGGATAAACTGGCTATATAAAGCGCTCTTTATATTGGTGTTTTATGTATCCAATCCTTTCTTTTTTTCTCATAGATGGGCCCTTGTTACACTGTTGTCCATTCTTTGTTTATGGCTATTTGGTGTTCTAAAATGTATTGAAAGACAAGATTACCTAGGTAAAACAGCAGCTGTATATCGCGAAGACAAGAATAAACGCACGGCGGACTATTGGATGATGAGAGTAAACTATTTTGTCTTGTTCGTTTTAGTACTTGCTTTTGTCATTAGATTTTATATGCTGAGCAATGCAGATCGCATTGGAGATATCTCATCATTGATTATAATAGGATTTTTCTTTACACTCTTGCTTATGCTATTTGATATTTTTTATAAGACACCTTTAGCATTAATATCTATTTATTCAAGAAAAATTCCCAAGAGTAACGTTTTTGGAGCTCAACATCTAACTGAGGAAAGGAAGCGTTTTCGCTTAAACACAGTGCGAATTTTATTGGTATTATTATCATTGGGGTTCTGGTCGTTGGTAATACTATACAACCCAAACAAACATCGCATTCGCAAGCATACGGTAAAAAAAGAAGATTACTTGCCAAGTAGTAAGCGGCTTGGACTACTGGAATATTTTGAGAAGTGGTATGATGTTCGGAACCGTCCAAAAAAAGTCTTATTATTCTCAGGACAAGGAGGAGGGTCGCGTGCAGCTGCTTGGATCCACCTTGCACTTAATGAAATGGACAAGGATGGAAAATTACTGGACCATGTATTTGCTATTTCCACAGCGTCGGGGTCTACAGTAGGAATTAACATGAAATTTGCTCAGTGGAAGTTGAGTCGCTTTGGGAACCAATTTATCAGAGATTCAAATCGAAACGATATTATAAATCTTTATAAGCAAAACTATTTTAGCAACTCGTTCTATGGATTGTTGTTTGGTGATTTAGTGGAATCCATCATAAAAAGAGAAAAGCATTTTGACGTAGATCGAAATTATAGATTGCAAAAAGAAGAACTTAAAGGATTTATTGAAACATTCAAACCAAAGAGTAAATTAGACTCTCAAATTGTAGTGAATCATTTCGAAAAGGATTTTCTGTATATGTATTATGGACATTCTAAAATAGAAGAAGAATCTTACCCATATCCTCCTTTATTTTTCATTAATTCTACCTTAGTACAGAACGCGCATAGAGCGGTGATAGCACCTGTAGTATTAGATAGTATGCCTGCTATTGATGTTTTGGATCGGTTCAAAAGAGTGGATTCGCAGAATTTTTATGCACTACCTATGGTAACTGCTGTTAATCAAAGTCAAGCTTTCCCTATTATAAGTTCTCAGAATTTTATTGAGGGTTTTGGAAATTTGGCTGACGGAGGGTTCGTGGAGAATAGTGGCTGTGGTTTCGTTCATTCGGTTTATAAAAGACTAAAAAAACGGTATAAGGATACCATTGAATTCGTAATAATTGATTTTCAAAATTCAGGGAATCGATCTGATTCGCTTTACTCCTTGAAAACGGATTCAGTAGAGAATATTAATGCCTCCACTTCTGTGTTGTATTCAGTTCTTTATAATACTGGAGTTGTGGCTTACTCAGACTTTTGGCGTTACCAATTAATCAATGAAGTAAGATCTCATAAGCAAGATACCTTCCTTTCTATTTGGCTAGATAAGGAAATTACTCTTTCTCGAGTACTAACTAGTACATCAATCATGGCAATGTATGATGATCTTGAACGATTAAATAGCACCGCACTACACTTTGTTGATACAACCTTTTATCCCAAGATCAAGAATTAATTAAAATCTGTCTGATTAAAGAGTCTATATCTTAAAATAGAGTACTTACAAAAAAGGAGCGTTTAAAACGCTCCTTTTTAATTTTAAATGGGCCTGTCAATTACGGTTTTGCAGCCGCAGGTTGCCACTGGTTGATGTATTTATTTGGAGCATTCAAATACTTCTTAGCTAATCTATTTAGTTCAGCCGCCGTGATTGATTTTATGCGTTTAGGATAGGTTAGTACTCTATTAGGATCTGCATTGTTATAGTAACTTGAAGAAAGAGTATTTAACCAGTAACCATTCTTTTTCATATTTTCTGTATAAGCTTGCAAAGCTGGTTGCGTGGCTTCCTTAATATCGGCTTGTGTGATTTTTCCAGCGATTTGTACATCCTTAAGAATTTTCTCGTAGGCAGCGCGCAATTCATTGAGTTTTTTAGGTCCACAAGGAATAAAGGAAGTTACCGTATAGGTAGGTTTAGGATACTGACTAAGTCTAATGCTCATACCACCACTATACATACCACCTATTTCTTCACGCAATTTTTTAGTAATCTTCGTATTAATTACCTGAGATAATATATAGAGTTTGGTTGCTTCTAGTGGATCATATTTAGCATCACCATACATCATATCCATAATCATGGCCTTTTGTTCACTACCTTTTTTGAAAACAAAGTTGTTATTACCTTTTCTCTTCTCCACTCCTACATCCTTAAAATTGGTTGCTACTTTTTTACCGCTCATACCACCTATGTATTTTAGTATAAGAGGTTTAATTTCTTCGTTATCAAAACTCCCGACAAATACGTAGTGCATTCCATAAGCACTTTTAAAACGTTGGTTGTAAAAGTCTAATGCATTTTTCGGATTGATTTTGTCAAAATCCTCGGGATCTGGATAATCATTTGCAAATGGGTGGTCTTTATAAAGATATTTTTGACTTGCTTCTTGGAACGCTATTTGTGGGTTTGACTTCATAGCACCCGCCTGCTGCTTTTGTTTGCTAATGAATGATTTGAAACCCTTTTCATCCATTCGCCCTTCGGTGCATTGAAGGTAGAGTAATTCAAACATCGTTTTAAGGTCTTTCTTGGTGCTTTTTCCATTGATGTCTTCAGAATATAGTAGTGAGCTAATTCCCACATTTGCTTGTTTACCAGTTAAGAATTTGGAAAGTGCAGTTTGATCAAACTGTCCATACCCCATCTGATCAACAACATTATTGTTATAGATCGCACTCATTAAGTCTTTACCCTTATACAATGAATAGCCGCCTTTACGTTTTGCATTAAATCGAATTTCGTCATTTTTAAAATCGGTAGGCTTTAGTGTTACAATAGCGCCGTTACTTAAAGTCCATGTAGTAGTTCCCAAGTCTTTGTTTGTTTCTGTCTTAACAATGCTACCAGAAACTGGATCTCGCGACAATAATTTGTCAGCTACAACATCCTCCGTATAAGGTTTGATATCTTCGTTAACCGTTGCATCAATCCACTGCATGAGTTGGTTTTCTGTTGGAAGTTTATCTGAAGGTTTAGATGTGATAAGGGCAAAATAATTTTTGTCCAGATTAATTTGTTTCGCAATTTTATTAACCTCGCCAAGAACAATTGTTGGAAGTTCATCTTTCGCAAACTGATATTCCCATTCAATGCCAGGTACACTCTCACCTTGCAAGAAATGACGTACTAATTCTGAAACATATTTTCTCGATTCTGTTTTATCACGTTCGTTATAGGACTTTTCATAATTGCTTAAGAAAGAGGATTTCGCCCGTTCAAGTTCGGTTTCTGTAAAACCATGTTTACGTGCACGTATGGCTTCACGTACAACAGTTTGTACTGCAGATTTGATTTGTTCGGGTCCGCACAAAGCAATACTGCTGAAGTTCTCATATCCTCTTGCCCAGCCTCCACTTAAGCTAGTACCACCGAATAGGAAGGGTGGGTTATCGCTATTACGGAACTCATTGTAACGATTGGCAAGAAGTGTGTTGAATAAGCCTTCTACAAGACCTTGTCTATAGTCCCCTTGTGTCTTGCTCGCTTCCTTGTATTTTACATTTCCGTTTAATTGAAAAGTGGTATACATAGCTTCCTTGTCTGTAAGAACCATAGCTTCTTTTTTCGAGCGTTGTGGCACATCATATTTTTTTGGCCGAGGTCTAGGGTTCTCTGGGTTTTTAAATCCTGAGAAGTGCTTTTTAATCAAACGTTCAGCTTCTGCAACTTCAATATCACCCACAACCATAACAGCTTGCAAATTTGGACGATACCAGTCTCTATAGAATCGCTTAAGCACATCGTGTTTAAAGTTTTTGAGAATTTTATCTTTACCAATTGGTAATCGATCCGCATAGCGAGAGCCAACCATATATTTAGGCAACCACTTTTGCATCATACGATCGCTCGCTCCTTTACCTAAACGACTTTCCTCAAGTACAACACCTCGTTCTGCATCAATTTCACTACCTTCAAGAAGCGCGTTGCCACTCCAATCTGCTAAGATTGTAAACCCTTTATCAATTTTTTTCTTATCATCTGTTGGTATAGGCAAGATATAAACAGTCTCATCAAAGCTCGTATAGGCGTTCAAGTCCGCTCCAAACTTTACTCCAATACTTTGCAGGTAGCGAACGATTTCATTCTTTGGAAAGTTTTTGAGGCCGTTGAAATTCATGTGCTCCATAAAATGTGCGAGACCTAGTTGATCATTGTCCTCTTGCATAGCTCCTGCGTTGAGTGCTAAACGGAGCTCAATTTTATTTTCTGGTTTATTATTTTTCTTAATAAAATATTTGAGGCCATTAGGTAAAACACCAGTTTTGATGGTTTTATCAAAAGGAATTTTTGAGTTTAAGTTCTGCGCATGGCTCTGGATACCAATGCCTAAGAATAGCAAGGGTATGAATAAAAGGGAGTATACTCGTTTCATAATCTGGGATATTTTAGCCCAAATTACATGTAGATATAATAAGTTAACTATTTTACGGTGTTAATTTTTTTTCAAAACCACAGTTGCTGCGACAAAGACACAGGTCATGGAAGTTATTCATCCTCTTCTAACTCTGCTCGATAGAAAGCCTTCAAGAAAAGTGAACCCAAATTTTTGTGTGGTGGTACGTAGTCATCAAACAAGGTACTCCCTCTGAACCGCTTACCAAGATCTCCCCACATCTTTACCCAGTCAAGATTATTCCCTGCGAGAAGTTCTCTATCCATATAATCTAGTATGGGCCAGTTGACACGACCACTTCCTACTTGTTTTGTACTTATAATTTGTGCGTCTGGACTCTTGCTCATAATGGTCTCTAAATGGTTGAACCCTCCGCATGCACCTAACATGATTACTTTGTTATAAGGAGCTAATTGATCTAGGGTGGTGGCAACATGATAACTATGACCACGTTGTATAATGATAGAAGGGTTTAAACCCTTTTCTTTCAAGTGTTTTTGAAGTGCTTTTTGGGCAAATTCATCATCGGGCTCATTTAGAGGTTTATTAGCATATTTGATCAATTTGTTTTTTCCTTTTGATTCAAAAACAACCCAATCTTTTGTCTGACTGTATTTCCATTTACTATTCATATGTCGGCGCATAAAACCGTTAAAAACTCCTTTCCCATCTTTGTCTCCAGGGAAGAATAATTGTTGCACTACAACTCCCGAGTCATTTTGTAGGTTTTTATAGGGTAGCGAAGAAATGGGAGGGACGTTTAGTTTTGCCGATACTGCACTATCACTTTCTACGAAAAGAGTATTCAATATATTATATATGCGATAAGACATCTTGTTCTCGCTCAGATGCGCTTGATTTTTATTGCGTTGTACCTCTTCGATCACCATATTATGAAGTGAAGTATCCTTGATTGAGCTGTAGGTTGTAGCAACATCGATAGCTCCTTCCAAACTGCTTTCTAAATCTCCACCTAGATTCGATACAAACATTTTCATCAGCTGTTCTTTTTCCTCCGCTTTCATTGTTTTGACAAACGTGCTAAGCGTATTAAAATTGCCACAAAGGCGTATGAAAGTTCTAAATTTATTGAAGTCTATCTTTTTTAAAAAGCTATACCCATTTTTAGGTTTTAGTTTGCCAATAAATCGATTGAACGTACCCATATAACTGCTCGTGTAGAACTCTTCATCGCCCTCTGTAATTACATAGTATAATTCTGAGGCGCTGAAAGGGCTGATGCTCTTAAAGCGCGTTGTGTTCGAAGCAAAGTGTAATTCATTCATTTGCTGCACATAATATTTGGTTTCTACATGTAGTTCTCGGCCAATACGTTTTTTTACAGCCTTATTTTCAGAATGATCAAGTTGTGCAACCAAGTTCTTGAAATATGAGTTTCTACTTTCTGTAATCTTATTTATTTGAGCAACGGTTTTCTTTTTGTTATGAAAGTCATCTAGAAAGTAGATGGCCTTTAGAGGTGTTTTGCTGGTGTCTGCCAATGCAACCAGACTTTTTACATAAGGATCTGTATTTCGTCTTACTATATCTCGCTCTATGGCTGTGGATGTTGCATAATTGAGTAATAGTTTTGGTCTACTTCTTGCAGCTCGGGTCACTACCTGATCTGCAAGCGACGCTGGCGAAATTTTACGAAGTTCGCGAACTAGAATTTCCGGATATTTACTGGCAACCTCCTCCAGCAGAGTTTGCCTCAAGGTCGGATAAGGCCCTAACATATTTGCCAGAGCATAAAGTTCTTTGGTGGTGTGTTGTTTGATGTAGTAAGTGCCACTATTTGACTGTATTGCTTTAGCAAGTTCAAAGGCATGATTAAATAAACGTTTATAGTAATTGACGTTCAAGGTTCCTCGGTCAATACTGCGATTAGCTTTCTTTAGTTGTATAATGATTTCCGATAGAAAGCTTCGTTTTATCTCATAGTCCTTGAAATTGTTCAATATGTAGTAGGTGAATTGATTTACTTTATCAAATACTGCATTTGAAACGGCTTTAGAGCGTAGTTGATCATCATCTATATTCAAAAAACGATCGCCAATACCATCTGCAAAGTCAAAGCGCTTTTGTTCGTTTGCAATTTGATGGAGCGTTTGCCATTCATATCGACTTACACGAGCAGAGTCTGCTATGCTATTTTGTATAATGCCCTGCGCTTGAACCTCATAGCAGAACGGCAATATGATCAATAGTAGGTAGAAGTGTTTCATAAACTAAAAGTGTCCTAAAAGTAGTGTTTTCATTCGAATACGTTAAAAGAATATTGGCTGTTTTCCAAAATACAGATCTCGGTTTACTCATGTTTTAGTCTCTTCCGTGTCTATTTTTTACAATGAAATAAACCTACAGTGTTGTATTTTCGGCGCATGAAATTTTTACAATATATATTTGTTTTACTATTTATAGGTAGTAGTGCGTTTGCACAAGACGACTTGGTCAAGTCGTTAGACAAGAATAAATCCGAAAAATCTAAAGAAAAATATAAGTTTAGAACTATTCTAAACCTTGAGACATCTCCCGTTAAAAATCAAGGAAGTAGCGGAACTTGCTGGAGCTATTCTGGTAATTCTTTTCTGGAAAGCGAGATGCTACGCAACGGAAGCGAGTTTATAGACCTATCCGAAATATATACTGCACGTTGTGCTTATATAGAACGTGCACGTAATTATGTTCGTATGCATGGTAATATAGGTTGGGGAGATGGAGCAGAGCTTCATGATGTAGTACAGGTTTATGATAAATATGGTGCAGTACCTTATGAGGTTTATACTGGATTAAATTATGGAACCACAAAAAATCGTTTTGGTGAGATGCAGGCTGCTTTACAAGGATTCCTACAAGGGATTGTGAAAAATAAAAATGGTAAGCTCACCAAAAATTGGATGCCAGCTTTTACAGCTGCCCTTGATGCTTACTTAGGCAAAGTTCCTGAAACCTTCCGATATAATGGTAAAACGTATACACCGCAATCGTTCGCTGATGAGGTTGTAGGTTTAGATGCAAATGATTATGTCGAGATGTCGGCATTTAAATATGCACCTCTTTACAGACCAACTATGCTCATGGTACCAGATAACTGGAGTCTACAGAGCGTATACAATATCAGAATGAGAGATATGACTGCTGCCGTGGACAATGCCCTTGAAAACGGTTACACAGTTGCTTGGGCAACAGATGTAAGTGAGCGGTATTTTAGTTGGAAAAATGGTATAGCCATCGTTCCAGAAAAAGAATACAGCGAGATGACGACCACCGAACGAAAAACAATGTTTGACGGGCCTAAGCCAGAACGTCGCATTACTTCTCAAGACCGAGAAGATGCCTTTGATAACTATACAACCACTGATGACCATGGTATGCACATTGTTGGTTTAGCTGAAGATCAAGATGGTACAGAATACTACATGGTCAAGAATTCTTGGGGTGAGAAAAACGATTATAAAGGTTACCTCTATGTTTCAAAAACGTTTTTTGAGTATAAAACAACGGCAATTCTTATGAACAAGAATGCATTGCCTAGGCCACTTAGAAGAAATCTAGGATTATAAGCTAATAAAGGTACTAGTAATAAAAACGCGGCCTTAGGCCGCGTTTTTATTTACCATCTTAAGTAAGGATCACTACGCTGACGATATACAACACGAAGCTGCATATTTGCGTTCATTATACTGGGTGGCAGAAGTAAACCGCGATCAATATAAAGCGTATATAAGCTTCTTAAGTAATGGATATCTGGGGGGATTCGTAGATTTGGTCCGCAGAATGCAAGGTTTAACTCGAATAATCCTGTAAGATTACAAATTTCATTAGGTATACTGGTCAAGCTATTCTTACCGATAGAAAGATGAGTGAGACTGGAGAGATTGCCAATTGTTTTTGGGATGTTTCGGAGTTTGTTATCTCCCAATGTTAAATACTCTAAGCGTTGCAGGTTGCCAATCTCATCGGGAATAGAGCGCAACTGGTTTCCATCAACGTACAGCTGCACTAAATTTTTTAATTTTCCTATACTTTTTGGTAGTTCACGCAAACTATTCGAGCGAATGGATAATACTTTTAAATTTCTCAGATTTCCAATTTCTTCAGGTAAGTAGCGAATTCTATTACTCGAAATATGTAATTCGGTAAGGCTTGTCAAATCACCAATCTCAGGTGGAATAGTATCTAGTCCATTTCTTACGAGAAACAGTTTTTTAAGGTTGCTCAGTTTAGTAATTGTTGGGGGAACTTCATCCAATGATTTATTTACAACTCTTAATTTTTTATGTCGCCGAGGATGTTTCAATGCGTCGATAAAAATTTTGTCACCAGCGCAAGAAACCAAGAGGTTCAATAAAAAAAAGCAGAGTACGGAAGAGGTTAATAGCCGCATAGGCTAAAGGTACTAAATATTTATATGTTCTATAAGGTATCCTGAGACGGGCTAAAACGTTCTGCTTAATTCAGTGGAACTTTACTAATGTGATGCTTCTTCATTTTCTTCAATAGTCACCCAAAAGTTTTCTAGGCCCGCTTTTCGAACAAGTTCATTGAGGATTTTTGCATTGTCGGGGTGTAAACGCACACAACCATGAGATGCTTTTCGGCCAAGACGGGGTATGTTACCTCGGGTGGTTCCATGTAACGCATAACCACCTTGTATAAAAATGGCGTATGGCATATTGCCTAATCCATTGTAGTTTCCGCCTGGATACTTTTTGCTTGTATATTTCTGAAATATCGGTCCTTTGGGCTGCATATCAAAAGTGGGTGTTTCATGTCTGGTAGACCCTGTTGATACCTTAAAGGTGTCAACGACTTTTCCATCAATATATAAATATAGGCGTTGATCATCTTTGTTAACTCTAGCCCATACTCTACTATCTATTCTTCCATTCTTTTTCTCATGAGTGGCTTGTAAAATCGAATCTTTATCGTGGAGCTGTTTTAAGTTATAGCGCAACGCTCTAATTTCATCAGTAGTAATTTTCTTTATATCATTCGTAAATGTATCCAAAGGGTTGGAGATTGTAGTATCAATAAAGGCATAGCGGTCTAAGATAACAGAATCCTTATTTCCAGATTTTTTTATTTGAACGCTATCTTCTTCATATATGTTTTCTAGAGAATCTAGTATAACTTCTACGCTATCTCTTTTGGGGTCATAGTTTGGATTGTCGAAGATATCAGCTGTATCAGATAAGTCAACGGTGTTTATACTATCACCCAATACCTCATCTTTAATTTCCTCATAGTTTAAATCTGGTTTAGATTCTGTTTTACATGAACCTACCACAGTAAGCGCAACAGAAACGAGTAGTAGCAAGTATATCTGATTCTTCATAGTGCGACAAAGTAACGAAAATGCAATGTTAAGTTTTATCTTAAGACTTAAAATTTAATATACGAAGACAAATTTTAGCCCTAAATTTATGCCTCCATGTTTACGGCGAACGAACTCGAAAGTGTAAAGAAGCGAAAAGAACTGATCCGAATTGCGAATGAGAAGGAAATGGATATATCGAAGTATGTAAAGACGATTACATATACAGAAGAACTTCGTATGCTCCAAGCAAAATTGGTTGAACTGCAGCAATGGATATCGAAAAATAAGTTGCGTGTTGCTATTTTGTTTGAAGGTCGCGATGCCGCTGGTAAGGGTGGTTGTATTAAGCGGTTTGTAGAACACTTAAACCCTAGATCCATGCGAGTTGTTGCTTTAAATAAACCTACAGAAGTTGAAAAAGGGCAATGGTATTTTAGAAGATATATTAAGGAGTTACCCAATCCAGGAGAAATCGTTTTTTTTGATAGAAGTTGGTATAACCGAGCTGTTGTAGAACCTGTAATGGGTTTTTGCTCGGATGAACAATATGATCAGTTCATGTTACAAGTACCTAGTTTTGAACATATGCTACATGAGGATGGAGTAGTAGTTATAAAATTTTGGTTTTCTATTTCTAAGCAAGAGCAGCAAAAAAGATTTGAAGCCCGTCAAGAGAATCCATTAAAGCAATGGAAATTTAGTCCTGTTGATCAAAAGGGGCAAGAGCTATGGGAGCGTTATACAAATTACAAAGAGTTGATGTTGTCGAAAACACATACTGCCTTTTGTCCTTGGACAATCGTAAAAGCAAATAGTAAAAAAACGGCACGTTTACAGGCTATGCGCTATGTATTGTCCCAGTTTGACTTTTCGGGGAGTAAGAAAGTCGCTGCCAAGTTGTTACCAGATCCCAATATAATTTTACGTTATCATAGGTTAGTCGACCAAATAGATGTTTAAATGAGTCCGTTAAAAATAAAATTATCCGAAGAACAAGTCGCTTTATTAAATAGTCCATCTGGACTTAAGAATTTGTTCGCCTATCCCAATGTTGATATAGACTGGACATTAAGTCGTGTGGGCTATGATGAAGAGCTTAAGAATCTCCAGGCGCAGCTTATCGATTTACAAAATTGGGTTATTCGCGATAAGAAAAAAGTTGTCATTCTTTTTGAAGGTAGAGATGCTGCTGGTAAGGGTGGTGCTATCCGAAGGGTAACTGCACATATTAATCCTAGATTTTATCGAATTGAAGCTCTTCCTAAACCTACTGAAGAAGAGCGTGGTCAATGGTATTTTCAACGTTATGTAAACCGCCTACCCAAAGAAGGCGAAATTGTATTATTTGATAGAAGTTGGTATAACCGAGCGGTTGTAGAGCCAGTGAATGCCTTTTGTACAGCTGCGGAGTATGAAGTCTTTATGGATCAGGTGAATGAGTTTGAACGTATGATTATAGAATCTGGTACGCATTTATTAAAAATCTATTTCTCAATAAGTAAAGAGGAACAAGCCAAACGTTTTGAAGAGATTAAAAGAAGTCCTCTAAAAAAGTGGAAAATGTCTCCAGTTGATGAGCGTGCGCAGGAATTGTGGGATGAGTATACGAAATACAAATTGCGCATGTTCTCACATACTGACACCGATCGCGCCCCTTGGAAGATTATTAAGGCAAACAAAAAGACATTTGCTAGGCTAGAGGCTATTCGTTACATTTTGGATAGTCTACCCTATAAGGAGAAATAATACCTTCTATAAAAAGAAGTAATGCGATTCATGTAATCCTTTTGGACCCCTGCGGTATTTTTACCCGAAGTTGAGTATGGATTCTGCTATTGTAATTGTTTTATTGTGTTTAGTGTTTTTACTAAGTTATTTCTTTGATATTACATCAAAGTTTACCAAGGTACCCTCTGTTATTTTATTGATGGCCCTTGGGTTTTGTATTTCATTGGCTTCAAAATATTTTGATGTACCTACAATTGATTTGAGCGGTGTGCTACCAATACTTGGAACTTTTGGGCTTATCTTAATTGTGCTAGATGAGTCCTTTGATCTGGAGTTAGGACGGGAGCGAATTCCTATTATCAAGAAATCGCTAATTGTAGCCGTATTTCCGATGCTTACGCTTTGCGGCTTATTGGCCTTAGCCTTTTTTTATTTTAGGGAGGTGAACTGGCAAGTAGCTGTAGTAAATGCTATACCCTTATCTATTATAAGTAGTGCAATTGCAATTCCAAGTGTACACCACTTACGAAGGAACTTAAAGGAATTCGTTGTTTATGAAAGTAGTATTTCAGATATTATAGGCGTAGTCATTTTTAATTTTTTTGCCCTCAATGTGGTATTCGATGTTTCTACTTTTGCAATCTTTTTTGGAGAGATTATTCTGATGCTCTTTATTTCTTTTATTGCATCGGTACTGCTGTCCATGTTGCTTTATAAAATAGATCATCATATCAAATTCGCTCCCATTATTGTTTTGATCATATTGATTTATGAAATATCAAAGATCTATCATTTACCAGCACTTGTTTTCATTTTAATTTTTGGAATCCTGTTGGGAAATTTAGATTTAATCAGAAACGAAAGAATGAATAAGTTGATACACCCCGAAGTACTTGATAATGAAGTTAAAAACTTTAGACAAGTGGTTACAGAAGGTACTTTTTTAATACGCACACTATTTTTTGTAGTATTTGGTTACTTAATTAATGTATCCGAATTGCTTAATCTAGAAACATTAGGGTGGTCTTTAATCGTTGTCGCAGGTATTTTCTTAGTGCGGGCCATTCAGCTTAAAGCTATAGGTTTATCACTGCTTCCACTACTTTTTGTCGCACCCAGAGGTTTGATTACCATTCTACTTTTTTTATCAATTCCTGCAAGTCTTCAAATGTCGTTGGTTAATAAGTCCATGATTATTCAAGTTATTATTATCACAGTACTTATTATGATGGTTGGGATGTTCTTTTATAAGGAAGCCTCAGTTAAGACTGAAAATGAGGAGAAACCAATTTTTGATTTCGATGCTTTGCTTGAAGATGCAGAAGTAGAAGAAAAGCCACTCTCCTAAATGAGGTTTAATTCATGGCCTTTGCTGATCGCTTCTATCTTGTTATGAACGTTTAACTTCTTGTAAATGTTCTCGGTATGTTTTCTTACTGTAGAAGGACTTATGGCTAAGTTATCCGCTATTTCTTTGTAGTTCAACCCTGTACTGATATGCTGCAACACTTCTGTTTCTTTTGCACTAAGTTTAATTTCTTCTTTGTCTTTTCCAAGATCTTCAACGCGATTACCCATTTTTAAAAGCTGAATAGTTTTCTTGGTGACTTTGGCAGACATGCTACTACCACCATTCTTTAGCTCATATAAAGCTGTACGAATGGTAACGCCGTCTTCTTCTTTAAGTAAATATCCATTTGCTCCTGCCTGTATAGCTTGATATATTTTCTCATGATCTTCAAACACAGTAAACATCATAATATTTATATGTGGGTATAGTTTTTTTATCTTCTCAGTGGCTTCAATACCATCCATTTTAGGCATCTCAATGTCCATGATAATGATATCCAAATTATGATGGTTTTCCAGAGCCTTTAGGAGTTCAATGCCATTGGTCGCCATCACTTCAATCACAATATCCTTAAAGGGTTTAAGCTTTTCTTGAATAGCTTTAGCTAGGAAATAATTGTCTTCTGCGATACCAATTTTAAGTTTCATAGTACGAATTTATAATGAGGTTTTAATTGTTGCTATACGACAGATGTCGTATTTATTTGACAACGCACTCTTGTTCCTTCTTTAGAGCTGGATATCTCAAGTTGTCCTCCCAATTCCTGTAGACGCTCTTTCATAAATCTTAATCCGTTACCATATTTTTTATTTGTTGTATCAAACCCGTTACCATCATCTTGAACAGTAATATCAAGCTGTCCATTCGTATGTCCTGTAACATTTATGGAAATGGTATAGCAATCGCTATGTTTTATTGCATTGCTGATACTTTCTTGTATTATTCTAAAGAGGTGTACACTTTGGGTTGGACTAAGATATCCCGCTAAAGACAGTTTTTGTTGTAATTCAAACTCTATGAGAGAGTTTGGTTTGATCTTTTCGATAAAGCGTTCAACCTGATCAGCAAATTCTTGAATACCTATTCTCTCTTTTTTAATAGCCCATACAGTCGTCCGTAATTGTTCCAATGTATCTTTAGCAAAGGAAGCAATTTGTGTAAGCTGTGCATCTTTATTTTCTTGTTTGATGCCGGCCCCCGATATAATAAAGGCTAGTTGAGAACCAATATTATCGTGTAAATCTCTCGAAATACGCTCTCGTTCTGAACGCATCTTGTTTTCGTATTCTATTCGCTCTACTTTCTTTCTAAAGCGCAAGCGTTTTACATAATAGAAAACTCCAAAACCTAATAGGCTAAAAATGATGAGCCCAATCAATATTTGGTTGTTTCTGGCTTTGATTTTTAGTTGTTGTTTGGCAATTCGCTCTTCTTTCTTAGCGACATCAAATTTTGTTTCCAACGTAGAAATCTCTTTAACACGTGTCTCATTAATAAGGCTATCATGAATTTTATTATATTGGCGCTGATGCAGAAGAGAGTTCTTTAAATCTCCAATTTCTTCATGCACTTCCGAAAGTCTTTTATGGCATTCTTTGATAAGTCTTAGATAGCCAATTTGTTCACTGATCTCAATACATCTCGAAAAAGTTTCGATAGCACGCCTTTTTTTGTTGATAAGCGAGTAGATCTCGGCGAGCTCATGAATACTTTCCGCGCTATTCGGAATATTATTAGCCGCATCAAAAAGTACAATTGCTTTTTTAATTGAATCAATGGCCCGGTTATAATCTTCTTGCATACCAGCTAGTACACCAATGTTTAATATACTATAGGGGATTCCGATAGAATCTTGAAGCTCATATTTATAATTGAGTGACAATTGATAATAGTACTGTGCACTATCCAATTCCTGTTTTAATTCTTTAATGACACCATAATTATTGTACTGACCAGCCAAACCAAGCTTATCATTCAGATCTTGTAAAACCGCTAAGCCAGTAAGCATTTCTTTTTCCGCTTTGTTTAGGTCAACTCGCTTAATCTCATAGCCACGTTCGCAATGTATATAGGCGGCTTCTTTCTTAAACCCTCCTTTTTCGAAAGTTTCAATAGCTTGAATGCCATAATAAGTTGAAGAATCGTATCGTCCTAAATAAGCATGCATCAGTCGGAGGTTGTTATAACATTGTGCTTCGGCCTTCCACATTTTTTGTTCATGAGCTTTTCGAGCATTTTGAAAAAATACAGGGATCAGCTCTGCAGAGTTTGAAATAACTTGAGGAATTGAAATATTGGCTATACTATCAATTTTTTCTCGCTCCTTATTTTGGGCGGCTACCTTTAAAGAGGCAAATGAAATAAGAACGATAAATAGTAGTAGCGTACGCAGTTTCATGGGTCGTTATTAAAAATAGGGCATCTGACGTATTGTACAAAATACGGTACAAAATCACCTTTGTATTACAAATCTAAAAATAGAAGTAATGAAAAAAGTAATTTTTACAATCGCAATTATGTTTTGTTTTGGGCTTATGGCTCAGGCTAATAACATACAAATTACCAACGTATCTGTTTCAGGTACGAATATCACATTTGACATTGGCTGGGAAAACTCTTGGAACTCTATGAACAATGTAGATACGAACTATCCTAGAAACTGGGATGCTGCTTGGGTCTTCGTGAAGGTACAGAGTAATGCAGATAACTTATGGAAACATCAAAATGTGAGTACAACAAGCGGAGCGCATTCTGTTACAGGTGGAGTTTTACAGGTAGATGCTGTAAGTGATGGCGTTGGCGTTTTCATTCGTCGTTCAAACTCTGGCAGTGGTAATGTATCAGCTACAGCTACTTTATCTATGCAAACACTTCCAGCTGGTTTATTAAACTTTAAGGTATTTGGTATTGAAATGGTTAATATACCACAAGGCCAATTTTATGTAAACGATGGAGGAACAGGTCAAAATAGGTTTAACAACTATACCGTAACATCCGCCTCAATTGGTTCTAGTGTTCTTTTCTCTGGGCAACCGCCCTTACCAGCAAATTACCCAACAGGGTATCAGGCGATATATTGTGCAAAGTATGAAGCAAGTAATGCCCAATTAGTAGACTTTTTAAATTGTCTTACCTACGATCAACAAGATAACCTCACAGGTATTGCTCCGAATAGTGCGCGCGGGACCTCAGGATTTTCTTCTGGTTTGGCAGCAGCTAATTATTACATTGAAATTGATTCCTCAGGTGTGAGCAATACCAAACCAGCTGTTTATGCTTGTAACTCAAATAATAATAACATTATGAATGAAGCAAATGATGGACAAAACAATGCGGCTATTACATTTAGTGCTCGCTTGGCCATTGCTTATTTAGATTGGTGTGGTTTACGACCTATGACGGATATGGAGTACGAAAAAATCTGTCGGGGTACCAAGTATACGGGTACACCAAATCCGAGAGTCGCAGGTGAGTACGCTTGGGGATCAACGAATATCTCTTTTTATACAAATAATTGTAGCTACCACCAAACAGATAGCATGAAAGCGAATGGAGCGGTAGTAAATGGACGTTGTTTTGCAAATGGTTCGAGCCCGAACTATGTATCAGGTAGATGTGGGATGTTTGCCGAAGATTCTACAGGAAGAGAGGCATCAGGAGCTACTTTTTATGGTGTAATGGAAATGACAGGAAATGGCTATGAGTTTACCTTTTTTACAAACACAACTGCAAATGGAATTACAACGAGTAGCTTAGGTGATGGCTTCTTGTTGAATACACCCGGTCCGAATAATGGAAATGGAAACGTAGTAGGTTGGAGCGATTATAGTACAAACACTCATTGGGGAGCTAAAGGAGGAACTGCATATGGTTACGTCAATGTATCGAATCAGCGTCCGGTATCTTCAAGAAATGTTCTTATTGCGACAGGTGCGTTATCAAATCCAACTTATTCAGTTGCAGTGAGAGGTGTACGATAATTTCATAAAATTAGATTATTATGAAACGTATACTTATAATATTACTTTGGCTGAGTCCACTTCAGCTACTAGCCCAAACCATGTGGTATGAAGGTGGCAAGGGAGATGGACATAGTCAAGTAGTCGCTACAAATTTTAGTCCGCAGTTATTAGTCCACTCAGTACCTTATGTTGGTGGTAAAGCAGATGGTTTTAGCGCGGATCGTCTCCAGAATTTCATCCCTGCATTAATAACCAATTTTAGACCCTATGTAGGAGGTAAGAAAGATGGGTATGCTTTTGATAAGGTGATCAATTTCCAGCCAAGCTTAATTGATAATTTTTATCCATATAAGGGTGGTTTAGCTGATGGTTTTGCTTCCTTAAGTGTAACGAACTTCCAACCTACTCTGGTCAATAACTTTTACCCTTATTTAGGGGGAATAGGAGATGGTTGGAGTAATGCACTCAACCAGTCTTATGCCCTGCCATTGGTACTATTAAGTTTTGAAGGTCAAGCTATGGGCGATCATAATGTACTTAACTGGAAAACGAGTATAGAGGAAAACGTAGACTACTTTCTTGTTGAAAAGAGTAAGGATGGGGTTGATTTTGCTGATATTGGTCAGGTTAATGCCATTGGACATTCTAGCAAGGAACAATCTTATGATTTTAACGATCGCGATGATGTTCAGGGTATAAACTATTATAAACTTAGAATGACGGATTTGGATGATACCTATCAGTACTCCAAAGTCATAAAGTTGATTAATGAAAAGTTAGACTATTCTGTTGTTCTAGCACCTAACCCTGCAAAAGATCAGATCAGTATTCGCTTATCTCGTGCTTTAGAGACTCCTTCTCAATTCACTGTATTGGATATGACAGGAAAAGTAGTACTCAAGAAAACCATAGGAAGAGATGAAGCCGTTAAGCATTTAGATATTCAAACATTGGTACCCGGGCAGTATATGATTTATTTAAACTTAGTAAACGATGTAATGAGTTTACCGTTTATTAAAAAGTAGAAATATTGACCTGTAAAATAGAAGGCTCGTCACACGATTTGTGTGGCGGGTTTTTTTGTTATCTTTATGATATGACCAAAAGCAAGATGAGAGCTATTTTTATTGTTTTCGTAATAGGGTTCTTTATATTTATTACTGCAGAATATTATAAGTTATCAGCTAGTGGGATTACAACTGATGCATTAAAGGTGCTGGCTCCAAAATTGTTTCTTATGTTATCTGTTGGGTTTCTATTGTATAGAAGAAAACGAGCGCTTGATCAAAATCTCCGTGGTCAATAATATTATTTGCGTAACAGTTTAGTGGCAATCAATTTTTTTAGTTGTTACTTTTTTCTCTTTTTTTTGAATTCCATTTATAGTTAGATAGGAAATAGTTACCTTTTTTATTCTTCCTTTTCTTCAGTTATCGTATTGATTGTGCAAATAATAGATGTTGCCTTCCCCATCTATTAGACATTGACGTCCTCCTTTTACAGGTACTTGATAATGCAATGATTTGAAAGAGTTATCTTCAGTTATTATCAAAAGGCCCGTTGTGATTGTAGCGTTTGCTTCAAGAGCCGAACCTATTTGAACTTGGGTAAAGCGGAATTTTTCACCATCCCAATTTATAGTATCACCCTTAGTATTGAAAGTTAATCTAATATTCTTGTCTTTCATTTTCCATTCAGTACCATTCAAAACTATGCAATCGTAAACCTCTTGGTAACCACAAATCTGACAAAACTTGTCAACTGTAAAATATTCTTGAGCGAAAGAGTTTAAGCCCAATGTTAGAAGCAATATTGTTAGAAAGGCTTTCATTTTCTAATATACATTCCAATACCATTTACATATTGAAAGGGTTTTCACTAAATTACTCTAAAATAATAAATAAAAAAGCCTTGACAATATGTCAAGGCTTTTGTCAAGTGGACAGGATGAGTTAGGCTTTTGGGTCATTGGGTAATGATTAGACTTTTAAATTTTTAAGTATTTGGGTTGTTATTATATAGGGGGGGTACGCACATTTTTAAGCACACTTTTTTAGAGAAATTTACTTGTTCGAAATACTATATACCCATTGCTTTAATACGCGTTTATAGTCGCTTTGATCGTTAAAACTAACAGTGCACTTTCGTGTGTCACTTCCATGGAATAATTCTAAAGCGAATTCAGAATTCCTAAGATTAAATGTTACGTTCACCCACTTTTTTGGTTTACTATTTTCTAATTCCCAATCTGTAAACTCATATGTTTTACTTAAGAACATATTGGTGTAAGCAATAAACAAACTTGCTACGTCAAAAGCATCTTCAACTGATTCTTTACTCGGTCTCAAATAGGAATGTTCGAGTTTGTTTCTTTTGGCATTTATTCTTTCTAGAATTTTAGGTGACATTAACTCAAGTTCTTGTAGCAATTTTATTTTACGAGGGAAATTCCATTTTTCCTTTTTTATTTTTTTAGAATAGCCAAAAGAATATAGAAGAGTATCTATTCTATTTTCGATACTTTTTTTGATATTTCCCAGTGAGTTTATTAAAGATTTTGGAGAATCATCTTGTAGATCAGATTCAGCATATTCTAAGAAGTCTTCTGCATTAATTTCGAATGGATTTGGAAATGGTTCAGGGCTCCAAGCACTGGGTGACTTTGATAAATCATCTCTTTCTATGAATTTTATGATTTCTTCCATGTACTAATTACGTTTTTCGATTAAAGGTTACTAGGTTTATTAAAATTAAAACCCCTTCCAACAATACGCACGTTTTTACGCACATATTGTCAGAAGAACTCGATTATCAATCGCTTAGATTGATTTGTCGGGAGGATCACGCTTTACATGACGTCCTCATGGTCCCTGTAAACTAAATGGTATAGATGAAAAAGACAGGATGAGCTGCGCTGATCCTGAAAGTGGGTAGACATTTTAAAAATTAAGCCTGTACTAGTGTACATTTTTTATTTGTACCAATCCATTCAAGCGAGCTTGATGGTTTGTCCCAAACAAAAAAACCTAGTCATATTGACTAGGTTTAATTTTTAAAAGTCGGGAGGACAGCCCTCAAGGTACTATCGTACAAGTTCGCAGAAATATTCGCATAACTATAACATCAGTGATTGCGGGGTTAATGGTTCGTGTTAGGCTTGGTACCCTTCGCACAAGTTCAGAATTTTGCGGGGAAAATTAGGGGAAATTCTCAATGATTGACACCTAATTTAAAAAGACTTATGACAATTAATTTTATTACGAAAAAAGAATCCAAACAATCAACACTTCACTTACGATTAAAAGGTAAAGGCATTGACCAAACAACATCAACGAATATTACCATTGATACAGCCCATTGGAGCAAGAAGAAACAACGATTGAATCAAACCAAAGAAAATGCTATTTTCTATCAGGAGGTCAATCTTAGGCTGTCTGAGATGTGGTCTTTTATAGACAAACGATATAAAGAGAGTACCCTAAAAGAAGAGCATATACATAAGAATGAGTTCGGTGAATCTAAATTCTTCAGAGCTAATGATAATAAAACTATAAGGGCAGGTTCTTCTTTAGAAAAGGACTATTTAAAAGGTAAATTCTCAGGTGTTTCAAAATCGGTTACAAAGACACTTTTTGATGAAAGTGATTAGTTAATTACTCCATTGCCACTCAAATATGTCATCATTACTCTCCATTTGATTTTTGAATCTTTCTTCTATATTGATTCCAAATTTTGCTAATGGAAATGGTATATTATGAATCATTCGATACTCTAAAAGGTAGTTTTTATTTCCGTTTCTGTCATCTCTAATCCATCGATCACCAACCCCAGCCACACTATTGTAGTAAAGTAGTATTTGTTCATGATTTGACATTTGGGTTCGGAGTATCTTTAGGAATTCCAGAACTTCTGATTTACTTAATAAATACTGCTCTTGTTGCACTACGTATCGAACAATTTGAAATAAATGTCTGTAGTAATGCCCTAACCTTGAAATATGTCCATCGAAAGGAAAATAGTTTACTAATACTGTGGTGTGTTTAGTTTTTATTTGGTACGGGTGAAATTCATAATGACGATAGGGTAACGTCTGTGGGGAAACATTATATAGTGGTAAGACATTACCCGTATTAGACACTCCAATGCCAAAGACTTTTTCTTTCTTCGTATATCCCGCATTTTGCTCAAGAACCTTATTGGTGTCATCAAGTAAAAAAGCGGTATATTTTTCTTGTATACTTTTTAGTTCCTGCTTTATTAGGTCAAAATAATTAGAGTCAATTTCAGAGCCACCTGCTAGATATTTTTCCGAACTCAACCCTATGCCGCTAAAAAATATTTGATAAGCTACTTCACATATTTTTGAATTCGTATACTGCTTTTGAAAATCCTCTCCGTAAATTGATTTGTAAGTATCAATTTCTTCCAATGGGCATTTGTCAAATATCGTAAGTTTATTAGTAGTGTATATATTCTCGCATACTTCATATAAACTTTCGAATTCTTTGTACATTCTGAGGAAGCATTTGCGACCATATACCTTATCAGCAATATTCATTTCATCTACTATAGCTCTATAGGAACTTATTAGTTCAAAGAACCTATTCTCAAATCTCTCTTTTCTATAGTTTTTTTGTTGATTGTTTAAAGTTATGAAGAGTAATATTACACTAAGAAGAGCTACAGCAGTTCCTACCACGCCTCCTATTAGATCACCATATTGTCCTGCGGTTGCAGGGTTTGCTTCCCATAACATATAATGATGTTCTTCATTGAGAAAATAATATGCTAATCGATAGACATAAATAAATAGTATAAAGAATAGTACGCCAACCAATATTATACCTAACCATTTCTTGGCATCTCTTACATTTTTACTGTCATTATCAAACATTTAGAATAATTATAAGTAATAGGAAGTAGAATTATATTGAATATTTACCTTAAATCTAATACTATTAATATCTTATACCTAGGGTTTTCAATAATTATTCAATTTCACACTTTTATTGATTCTGATATCTGCATTATATAGTATTCTATCGGATTTGTCAAATCGGATTTGTAGATTATTGCAAACATTTCTGAGGTCGTCTAAATATTTGATGTACAAATTAATTTGAAATTCAATATTCTTCTCGCTTTTATAAGTATTGATTTTTAATACTTGATTAGGATATATAATTCTGTAAACACGTTGGTCAATGATTTGATAGATGTTGGGATTCCTAAATCTTAGAATGGTGGAAGCCATAGTTAGTTGAACCCCTTTTGTATTAAGCAGTTCTGTTAATATTAATCTGGTTTTTACAATGTCTAGCTTTGAACTAGTTGGATTTATTGAATTGACTAATTGGATTACATCACTTCTGAACTTTGCATAACGATTCACTTTCCAAAGTATAATCTCATTAAGAATATTTTGGTCAAACTCGCAAGAGGTATTATCAAGTTTTATTGTCAACTCTTTTTGATATGTATATTCTAAGTCTTCTTCTTGAATATTGAAATTGGGGTTAAATACTGTTCCGTGCATTTGTTTGGTCTCTTATATTGTAAAGGTTACCGAAAGTTAGGGTTTAATCTTGATTCGAACGTGCATACGGAAATAGAGCAACAGAATAGGGAAATATTGAATCGATTTATTCTTAAAAGCCCTATCTAGTGGTATCAGATTATTTTTCACGGTTGTAGAGCGAATAACTACATACCACGAGATTAGATATTAGAATGGTTTTTTGGGCTGCACCCCCACGTTTGGCTCCAAACTTCAATCTGAGCGATTTGTTACGTTATAAGAAACATAGAGTTTTATATTAATTATGGGAAAAATAAGGGGATTTATAAAAAAGAAAAGCCCAAAACCCTTAATATTAAAGGTTTTGAGCTTTATCTTAGTCGGGAGGACAGGATTCGAACCTGCGACCCCATGGTCCCAAACCATGTATTCTACCGAGCTGAACTACCTCCCGAGCTTGTTCATCAAAGATGAACCAGTTCATTGCCTATGTTTAAGAGTTGACCTTCTCTATATTTTACCCTTCGACTTTCCGCAATCACTTGACAATAAGCCTACTGTCAGGTTGGATTCACGAAGCCAGCGGAGAGACAGGGACTCGAACCCTGGGAACGGTTTCCCGTTCACGGATTAGCAATCCGCTCTATTACCACTCTAGCACCTCTCCAATATTGATCTTAAAATAAGAGCTTCCAAATTCCTCATTACTTCGGAACGGACGGCGAAAATAGTCTATTTTCTTAAAAAGACAAGAGTTCAACCTCAAATATTAAGGTAGAATTTGGCTTAATATGAGCACCAGCTTGTCGATCACCATAAGCAAGGTGTGGTGGTAAGAATAATTTCCATTTACTACCCGTAGGCATAAGCTGTAAAGCCTCTGTCCAACCCGTAATTACCATATTTAAAGGGAAACTAGCTGGCTGGCCACGCTGTACACTGCTATCAAACACGGTTCCGTCAATTAGCGTTCCATGATAATGGCAGGTAACGGTATCGCTGGCTACTGGTTTAGGGCCTGTACCCTCTGTCATAATTTCGTATTGTAAGCCACTTTCTAGCTCCACAACACCCTCTCTTTTCTTGTTTTCAGCTAAAAAAGCTTGTCCTTCTTCTATCATTTTTTGATTTCTTTCTTGTTTCTTTTTATTTAGTAAATCTTGTAAATTCATGAAGTATTCTATTTTACAAAGTAATCTTCATTATCTGGAGTAATTGTTTTTTGACTCTTTAAATAATCAATGACTACGTTTCGCAAAAGTATTTGTGTATCGTTTTGTGGCAAAGTTTTTAAGACAGAACAATTGTCACCACCTTGTGCGATATAGTTGTTTGTTATCAGTAGGATATGTTGCTCATTTTCGATTTCTTGAAGGGTAGCAGCCTTTTTTTCTTCTTGAGTTGTCCCATGTTCATAAGGAAAATCCGCATCCAGAGTAGGCCACCCACCTTGCGTATCAATTTGTCGAAGTAGCTTGGACAGTGTTACACCACTAATTTCTACTTGGACTAAAGTATTTTCAAAAGGAAGGAGTTCGAATATTTTACCGATTGTGATATCACCTTGTGCAATTTCCTTTAACCGAATTCCGCCATAATTCATTAAGATGAAAAGAGGTTTTGTACGACCTGTAATAGGTTCTTTACTGAGGTTCATATACTGATGATAGTACCGCAAAATAGATGCAGTGACCAGATTGCCTAAACTGCCTCCAGGCCTCCGCTTGACGAGCTTTCCAGTAGTGGTCGCAATTACAGTAGAAAAAGAGTCCTGCAATTTTTTACGATAAGGATCCAAAAATTGTGGCGTAATCAAGTGCCCAACGGTATCCTCTCCAGATGCCACTTTCAGGTTGTTAAACTGAGATCGTACTGGAGTATAACGTGTTTTACACCCTATGGATAAAATGAGTAATACTTGTAGAAAACTGAAGACTATAATTTTGCGCATGATTCCTAAAATCAACTACTTTCGGGGCACTAAAAGTAAATATATTATGGCAAGTTTTGATGTAAGCGGAAAATTGATTGAAAAGTATGATGTTCAACAAATAAAAGAGACGTTTAAGAAAAGAGAGTTTGTAGTAGAATGTCCTAAAGAAATTAATGGCAATGTATATCACGATTATTTGAAATTTCAATTAACCCAAGACCGTTGTTCTTTAATTGACAATATGAACGAAGGTGATATGATTAAAGTACATTTTAATCTAAGAGGAAGTAAATGGACCCGCCAAGATGGTACAATTGGTTATATTACGAATTTAGAAGCATGGCGTTTAGAAGGTCAAGCTGCGGCACAACCCGCACCGCCATCTGCTGCTTCGGCACCGAAGACTGATGCTAATATAGTAAGTCCGCAAGGTGGAGGCGACGATAGTGATTTGCCCTTCTAGTAACGCATATTGCGTTTGAGGTCGCGTTCTTGATCTTTACGTTTAATGCTCTCACGCTTATCGTAGGTTTTTTTACCTTTTGCAAGAGCAATATCGATTTTAGCAAAACCACTTTCAGTGAAGAAGATTTTCAAGGGTACAATTGTGTACCCTTTTTCTTTTTTCTTATTCAAGATTTTATTTAGCTCTTGTCTATTTAGGAGCAGTTTACGCTCACGAACGGGGTCGTGATTATTGGAAGTGCCCATGGAGTACTCTGCGATGTAAAGGTTTTTGATGAAGAGCTCTTCTCCATGAAAAATACAGAAGGTATCATTAAAGCTAGCCTTACCCTCGCGCAACGATTTCACCTCTGTGCCCACGAGCATCATACCTGCCGTAAAGGTCGACTCTATGGCAAAGTGAAACTTAGCCGAACGATTGACTATAGTTGGAGCGTTTTTCATTGCCGCACAAAGGTAAGGATATTAACGCTGGAGGGCTAGGATATCGAGGATATTCGTTTTCAAAAGATAAAAAATCAGCTAAAAACTGTTTACATTTATAACCTAAATACGTCGGACCATGGAAGCACATTTCGAAAACTTTAGAAAGCACATCATAGGACAAGATGTCCAATTCGAAACTCCGTATGGTAGTAAACGGTTAATCTATGCCGACTGGATTGCTAGTGGTCGATTGTATGGACCCATAGAAGATCGCATGCATAATGAGATTATGCCTTTTTGTGCAAATACGCATACGGAAACAACGCTAACGGGTACAGTCATGACCCGAGCCTATGCCGAAGCCAAAAACTATATTAAGGAACAAGTGCATGCGGGAGAAGATGATATGCTTGTTTTTTGTGGCAGTGGTATGACAGCTGCGATTTGTAAACTCCAGCGAATTATGGGCTTGCGTATCCCAGAACGCTTAAAGTCTTATATGAAGACAGGAGCAAAGATTGACCTTTGTGACGATGATCATAAACCTGTTGTATTTATAACACATATGGAGCATCATAGTAATCATACATCTTGGTTGGAAACCATTGCTGATGTCGAGATTATTGAAGCCGATGAGGATGGCTTGATTTCTTTTGATCATTTCGATGAACTTTTAGAACGATATGCATCAAGAAAACTAAAGATTGCATCGGTCACGGCTTGCAGTAACGTAACTGGTATTTGCACGGATTATAAAAGAATTGCTCGACGTATCCATCAGGCAGATGGGTATTGTTTTGTAGATTTTGCTTGTTCTGGCCCCTATGTAAATATGGATATGCACCCATCAGAGGAAGGGGAACACTTAGATGCCATATTTATTTCGCCGCACAAATTTCTCGGAGGGCCGGGCACATCTGGTGTTTTGGTATTTAATAAGAAATTGTATGAGAACAGTTCTCCAGATATACCAGGTGGAGGAACGGTTACCTTTACAAACCCTTGGGATCGTCATATTTATGTTCAAAATATAGAATCTCGTGAGGATGGAGGTACACCACCTTTTCTTCAAGGGATTAAAGCAGCTCTTGCTTTTAAATTGAAGGCCGAAATGGGTGTAGAAAATATTGAAAAAAGAGAGAAACAACTTGTAGCAACTGCAATGGATCGTTTACAGGCGATGAGTGGGCTGCATATTTTAGCACCTCATCAGAAAGAGCGTTTGGGCTGTATTTCTTTCTTCATAGATGGAATGCACTTTAATCTTGCCGTACGATTGTTAAATGACCGTTTCGGTATACAGGTGCGCGGAGGGTGTGCTTGCGCTGGAACATATGGACATTATTTATTGAATATTGATCAAACAGCTTCAACAAATATTATTAGACGTCTTTCAAAAGGTGAGTTGGATGCAAGACCGGGTTGGGTTCGTTTGTCTTTACACCCCACAATGACAGATCAGGAACTCCAATTTATTTTAGACGCGATTGAATATATAGCTGATAACAAAACTGAGTTGTCAAAAGACTATACCTATAATGCTAAAAAGAATATCTATATTCATAACAGTGGAGAAGGGGATCTGTTTGAGGAGAATATTTTAAGAGGGTTCTATAGCGACCTGAGCGATGGTATTCAGGTATAATAATTAATTGCATATCTTCGATTTTATGAAATGGAGCGTCCTTTTCGGGAATGAGTCCGTGCCTTCTAAATACTTTACTTGGTTTCGGAGCACGTTTTTTTTCTGTATTTTTTTACAATTAGTTGTTTTCTATACAAAAGGCTATCCCGAAAATATTATTCATGCACAGCAATTTTTAATACGGTATGAATGGTTAAAATGGCTCCCTGTATTGGCTACTGAAGAATTACAACTCCTCCTAGCTGTTGGTATGCTTGCGTCTATTGTAGCGGCTCTGGGATACTTTTTTAGATACTCCTCCATTATTGTTTTCTTAATTTTTACCTATTTCTGGACGCTGGATAAAGCAATGTATAATAACCATTATTACTTGTTTAGTTTAGTCTTGTTCTTATTTGTACTTATTTCTTTTACAGGCTATAATAGAAAGATCAACAAGATTGCAAGCTGGTATGTTCGACTATTTCAATTCATGTTGTTAGTTGTATTCTTCTACGGCGGGGTAGCTAAAACTTCAGCAGATTGGTTGATAAGGGCAGAACCCATTAAATCTATTGTCTTTACATCTGAACCTTTCAGTAATTATGCCGGTGATCATATGCATTTGATTGCATTGATATTTGCGTGGGCTGGGATGCTCTTTGATTATGTCATTATCTTTTTGTTGATATGGGGGAAACGTTTTTTCTGGTGGGTTACCTTGTACATCGGTTTTAACTTGTTGAATCTGGTGTTCTTCAATTTTTCTGCAGGGTTGGATATAGGTATTTTCCCTTTGTTTTTGTTGTGTTGCCTTCTTTTGTTCATTCCTCATAAACAAGAACAGAAATTACAACTAACTCAAACTCCAAGTATTACGGTACGATCTATTGTGATGCTGTTCTTTGCAATTCAAATTGTTTTACCCATAAGGGGTTATCTAATTCAGCAAGAACAACCTATCGATTGGACGATGGATGGTCAGCGGTTTTCTTGGCACATGAAATCACATTATAAAGTGGGCTTTCCAGTCTTCAAAATTCAGGACAAATCAAATGGTAAGCTGTACAAGGTAGAACCTTTAGGGTATATAAATATGTCGCAGTACATCTTATTAAAGGATAACCCTGGTGATGTTATTCCTTTGGCAAAGCAGATGAAGGAGTTCTTTAAAACATCAAGGAATATGGATATTGGTTTTTTCTCAACAGCTTTTGTCGAGTACAATGGAAGACCTGCTCAACTATATTATGATTCAACCATTGACCTTTCAATGCTTGACGGGCAGTATAATTATGAATGGATTCGGCCTTTGAAGAAGTAAATGTTATTTTCTAAAATAGCCCATTAGGTCAGAGATCTTCTCCTTCAGTTCTTTACGGTCGACTATAAAATCTAAGAAACCATGTTCTAACAAAAACTCTGAACGCTGAAAGCCCTCAGGAAGATCTTTCTTAACAGTATCCTTAATGATACGTGGTCCGGCAAATCCGATTAAAGCTTTAGGTTCTGCGATATTTACATCACCAAGCATGGCATAGGATGCTGTTACACCACCTGTAGTAGGGTCTGTTAGGAACGAGATAAAGGGAAGTTTTGCTTTTGCCAACAAGGTTAGTTTAGCGGACGTCTTAGCCATTTGCATCAAAGAGAAAGCACTCTCCATCATACGGGCACCACCACTTTTAGATATAATCATAAAAGGGAGTTTGTGCTTTATGGCATAGTCAATACCACGTGATATTTTTTCTCCAACTACACTACCCATACTACCACCAATAAAAGAGAAGTTCATACAAGCCGTGACCAGCTTTTTGCCATTCACTTTACCAACTGCAACAGAAATAGCATCGTTAAATCCTGATTTCTTCTTAGCAGCTTCTAAGCGTTCTTTATACGGCTTAAGGTCTTCAAACTTGAGTTTATCCTTTGATACAATATCTTCAAACAAAAGTTCAAACTCATGTTTGTCATACAAGATATTGAAGTACTGGGGTGAGTCTATTCTGAAATGATAATCGCATTTACTGCAGAGCCATACATTTTCTTCAATCTCCTCCTGAGTAGCTGTATGCTTACATTCTGGACATTTTGTCCAAATCCCATCAGGCATATCCTTCTTTTCCTTGGTGGACGTTCGAATGCCCTGCTTTATTCTTTTAAACCACGTTGATGATGACATAATATTGATCTTCTCTGCTTAATCCTTTTGGTCAAACAAATGTAAAGAAAAAACAAGCATATCGGATATCAAAGAATTGCTTATTGTTTTTAATAAACTTTAGGGCCTAAGAGGCCATAAAAACAAAGAAATCTAGGCTGTTACGAGTGTACCTTGATCGTCTGTATCTGTGATTACTTTGAGCAGATTCCCGGCTTCGTTCATATTAAAGACACAAATAGGCATTCTGTTTTCCTGACAAAGGGTAAAGGCAGTTTTGTCCATGATCTTCAAGTTCTTAGATATAGCTTCATCATAAGAAATCGTTTCGAATTTTTTAGCATCCGGATTCTTTTCTGGGTCACTATCATAAATACCGTCTACTCGTGTTCCTTTTAGAATGATATCGGCGTTGATTTCGATTGCTCTTAGCGAACCAGCTGTATCCGTTGTAAAATAAGGGTTTCCTGTACCAGCTCCGAAAATAACCACACGCCCTTTTTCTAAATGACGAATTGCACGACGGCGGATGTATGTTTCGGCTACCTGATCCATTTTCAATGCACTTTGAAGTCTGGTATACACGCCTTTCTTCTCCAACATGCTTTGCAAAGCCATACCGTTGATCACTGTTGCCAACATGCCCATATAATCACCATGCGCCCGTTCTATGCCCGTTTCACCCTCGTTCATTCCGCGATATATGTTACCGCCGCCAATAACCAGAGCAACTTGTACGCCTATTTCAGTAACTTCCTTAATATCGTTGGCATATTGAGCCAGAATTTCTGGGTCTAAACCATAATTGTTTTTTCCCAGAAGACTTTCGCCAGAAAGCTTGAGTAGCACGCGTTTATATTTAGGCACCATTTCCAAATTTTGAAGGCAAATATAAGGGAAAGGGAAAGGATACAAAACAGAAAACCTCCCAAATGGGAGGTTTCCTTTTTCCTATTATGAAGAAATCTATTCTTGCTTCATACTAAAGACGTAAAAACATGTTCGAGGGTTGGGATTTCTATATAAAATATTTTAAAACACTATAAATTGTCCACGATATCAAAAAGCCCTCCAAATATGGAGGGCTCTTCTTTTCCTATTATGAAGAAATCTATTCTTGCTTCATTATACTAGACGTATATAAGTTCTTATCCGTTTGTAGTTTTATGAAATAAATTCCTACTGCCTCATTCTTAAAGCGAACTGAAATCTTATTGTTCTTCACAAACTGATATTCTGTCGAAACTTTCCTTCCTGACACATCCGTTAATACAATCCCCTGAAGCTTCTCACCCTCAGGCAAATCAACGATAAAGTTCTTCGTTGTTGGATTTGGATAAATATTGATACGCTGAGCATTTACATTGTTTACACTCGTTCCACCATTACTAACTGTTAATACCTTAGTTACGGAATCTATACATTGATTTTGTAATGTATCAAAACCTGTTACCACCAATACTACATTATATACTCCTGAAGAAGAATAAGTATGTGTAGGAGAGGCTGTAGAGCTTACATTACCATCACCAAAGCTCCAAGCATAATTCGTAATAATACCATTGGTAATTGTCGAACTATTCGTGAAGTTTATTGTTAAACCACTTATACTTTCAGAAAAGGAAGGATTCACAATACAATTTCCATTATTATTGAAAACAGCAGCACTATCGCAGGCAATAGAACATACATTCTGCATGGCATCTGTAGCCGTTACGCAGATCGCGTAAAAACCAGAAGGCAAACCACTAAAGATACCTGTACTGTTTGTCAAATTCCCTGGGTTCAAAGTATATGAATAAGAATAAGGGGCTGTACCACCAGAAGCATTACCAACAGCAGTGATTGTATTGCCACTTACGCTTGTAGAGATAGTCGTTACACAGCCTGTACTATTTCCAACAAAGGCACTATCACAAGCAATAGAACATACGTTCTGCATGGCATCAAATGCTGTTACACAAACAGAATACAGACCATTGGCCAAACCTGAGAATACACCTGTATTGTTTGTAATACTACCTGGGTTTAAGGTATACGAATAAGTATAAGGGGCTGTACCACCAGAAGCATTACCAACGGCTGTTATTGTATTACCACTAACACTTGTAGAAATTGTCGTTACACAGGTGGTTGTATTAAAAAGATAGATACTGTCACATGCTGGAGTACAAGTTAAATTATTGGCGTCAGTGGCCGTAGCACATACGATATAACTACCGTTTGCAAGACCTGAGAATACACCTGTATTGTTCGTAATGTTTCCAGGAGTCAGGGTATACGAATAAGTATAAGGGGCTGTTCCAAAGGATGCAGAACCTGTTGCAGTTACCGTGTTACCACTTGCTGACAAGCTAACGGCTGTATTACAGAACGTGCTACCACCTACAGAAACACTGTCACAAGAGCTAGAGCAGAAGTTTTGCATAGCATCGTAAGCTACCACACAAACTATGTAGTTGCCATTTGCCAGACCTGGGAACACACCCGTATTATTTGTGATGTTTCCAGGGTTCAGTGTATAGGAATATGTGTAAGGAGCAACACCTCCAGAAGCATTTCCGACGGCAGTTACGGTATTACCGCTAACACTTGTAGTAATTAGAGTAGTACAAGAAGTTGTATTCCCCACGAAAATACTATCACATACTGGCGTACAAGTTTGGTTGTTCGCGTCAGTCGCTGTAGCACAAACGGTATATAAGCCATTTGCTAGACCAGAGAACACACCTGTATTGTTTGTAATATTTCCAGGGTTCAAGGTATAAGAATAGGTGTAAGGCGCTGTTCCAAAAGAAGCTGACCCTACAGCCGTAACTGTATTACCACTAGCAGATAAATTCATCGCGGTTGAACAGAAGAAGCTACCACCTAGGAATACACTATCACAGTCTGGAGTACAGCTTTGATTATTTGCATCGGTCGCTGTAGCACAAACAGTATATAATCCTGGAGCTAGACCTAGGAACGTACCTGTTGAGTTAGTTATATTTCCAGGGTTCAATGTGTAAGAATAAGTATAAGGAGGTGTTCCAAATGTGGCTGAGGCACTGGCCGTAACCGTTGTACCCGATCCAGTTACATTGACACTTGTATTACAAAATGAATTATTCCCAACAATAACACTATCACACCCAATAGAACAGGTATTTTGCATTGCATCGATAGCAGTAACACATACGTTATAAGCTCCTGTGGCTAGACCTGGAAATATACCTGTATTGTTTGTAATGTTTCCAGGGTTCAATGTATAAGAATATATGTAAGGAGCAACACCTCCAATGGCATTAGCAACGGCATTTACAGTAGATCCCGAAGCGTTCGCATTTACTGACACACTACAAGATGACGTCCCACCAATCACAACAGAGTCGCAATAAGTGCATGAGATAACACCAGGTTGATTGATGTTTGACATAAACGCAACCATACACGTAAAGTAAAAACCAGGATTGGCATAGGTATGCGAGCTAGTTGGGGTATAAGGTGAGATAACAGCATTTGTCCCATCTCCATATGAGAAGTGAAGGCTATCTATTGTCATCGTACCAATCATAGGCCAAGAGTGCGTGAAATTAGCTGTATTACCCGAAGTGGTATACGTGAAGTTGCACGACATTTGGGCATTCACCTCAATGAGGCTAAGCGTTAAAAAGAGGAGTAAAAGTAATTTTTTCATATTATCTTATTTTATAGGAGCCGAGCTGCTAAATTTAGTTAAAATTGCTGGACTCGCAGTTGTATAATCCAATAACGAAGAATTAAGGAGTGATGTTAGTCCAGAGCAAAAAAAAAGTCCAGAACGAATGTCTGGACTCTTTTCGTAGGTCATTCAATCAGTATACTTCGGGTATAGTGCTTGCCAGTCTTACCAATCCGTAGGAAGTAAACACCTTTGGCAAAAGGGCTTGTGTCGATTGTTGTTTTAAGCGATGTACTTGTTGTCGAATAGATTTTTTGGCCATAGGCATTTATGAGATCAATTTGTTTGACTTTATAGTCTTTATCTGCTATAATAAAAAAGCCATTGGAAGGATTAGGATACACTTTTATCTCGCTCGTACTGATATTCGGTAAACCTAAAGGCCAGAAAGGGCCTCCACATCCGTCGGCATATTTGTAAGCCGAATCAGCTAAACGGCGGAGTTCGTTAAAATTGTTGTTGTTAATACCTGTGTCAGTATTAATCACGGCGAAAGTAATATCACTGGGTACTATACCCGGAACAAGTTGAAAAGGCCCAGAAGACAGGACTGTTTTTCGGTCACCCGCAATACGGTTACAAGTTTTTTCGGAAATACCAGAAGCGTTAGATGGATCATCGGGAAAAACAAAATTATCAGGTATCCCTACATTCGCTTCAGGATTACAACCTGATATTACTGGCGTTCCATCCTTCCAACTACCACTCAGATAATTATAATATTCAGAGCTTATTGAAGGAGCAGTTGCTTTAATGCTACCCATGTTATTATAGTAGGTAAAATGAGCGGGAGGGAGTACAATATACGGGTTGGGATCTGTAGGGAAATTGGGATTATCCACCTTTGGGCCTCCTAACATTAAAATACCTGTCTGAGTCAAACTACTACCATAACCATGAGGCGTTTCGTCAAAAGGGTCTGCATTATATGTTACCGACATTTTATAGGCACTATCATAACCGATATAATCATCATATGAGAATCCCAGGTCAGCATCATTCCATAATCCGAAGTATGTACTGTCTATTACACTGGTACTCCAGTTGTGCACCTTTAGGTTAACGAAAATTGTATTTTCTAAGCCTTCCTTGGTGCAAGCATAGGCGGCCCCATGAATTTCTAATCCTATAGCTTCACTTCCAGTATTTGTTTTCGGAAAGGCCTTATCGTTAAATACCCAAAATAGCATCTGATCTCCCTTAATATCCGGGTAGTCTCCATCAAGTGGGTTGTAAACATTGTCATTGTTTACATCTACAAAGGGTGCCATTGCTCTATCCGGAATATTTAGTAAAGTTCCTAGTGTTCCTTTTGCTTGCTGTGCACCTGCTGAACCATTTGCATTGCGGCCTGGCCATTCCAAGATAGTTTGATGGGTATTGGCTAAGGTGTGATGGGTTAATTGCCTAAATGAGTCAATGGTTGATTTATTGACTTTCCATATTTTGCTCCAATTAACACAGCGTAATGAGTCAATGGTTGAACCATTAAATACGTCTAGCGGTCCAGGCCAGTAATCATTTCCGTTCTGACGATAGGTTTGAGCAGCTACTTTCAGGTTGTTTGTTGCCAGATCATATCCTCCTATCCATATAGAAGAAGCATTGCAGGAGTGGGAGCCACTTCCTTTAGGAAATTCATAAGAAGCTTGTCCGTTTACTGGATTGCTAAACATATCTCCGTGTACTGTAAATCCAGCTTTTACATTATTAACATCGAGATATTCAATAGTGTTTGATATAAATTGAGCGTTAAGGTCAATCGTTGCAATAATTGCAAGAAAGAGAAGAGGTATTTTTTTCATAATAAAAAATTTAGAGGTTAAAAAAAATCCGCTCTTTTGATAAGTATAGTTTCTAGACTCAAAACTAATGATCTCTTACGATTCGTTTGTCATGATATTTTCATACTTCGGATTTTATAGTCAGTTTATTGTAAAAAGAAAACCCGCTTCATACGAAGCGGGTTTTAAAACTTGTTAGCGAAGCAATTAACCTACTGCTAAACGCTTATATTCTGTAAGGTTTAAATCAGAATTTGTCTCCTTCAAGAATTGTTCTACCGTTTTGCTACCATCTTTTACAAAGGGTTGAGCCATTAAAGTGTTTTCTTTAAAGAAAGCACCAAGCTTACCTTCTGCAATTTTCGTTAGCATTTCTTCAGGTTTCCCTTCCATTTTAGGATCAGCCTTCATGGTATCCATGATTACATTCTTCTCACGATCAATTTGTTCCTGACTTACTGCATCACGGTTCAAGGCTACAGGGTTCATTGCGGCAATTTGCATAGCCACATCTTTACCAGCTTCAGCTTCCTTATGTGTCATGCCTACAAGTACAGCTACACGATTGCCACCGTGATTATAAGCTGCTACATAATCAGCTTCAACTCTTTCAAAAGTAGTAACATCAATTTTCTCACCAATTTTACCAACTTGCTCAAGAATCTTTTCTGATACTGGTATACCACCAAAGTCAGCATTTTTAAATTCTTCCAAAGACTGCGCGTTATTCGCTACAGCAATATCAATTAGCTGATTACCAAAAGCTATGAAGTCATCATTCTTAGCTACGAAGTCAGTTTCAGAAGTCACATTCAAGGCAATACCTACATTACCGCTTTCGTTTGTTTTTGCTAAAACAATACCCTCGTTCGCATCACGATCGCTACGCTTTGCTGCTACTTTAGCTCCTTTTTTACGTAGATAATCTACGGCTGCATCAAAGTCGCCATTTGTTTCTTGTAATGCTGCGCGGCAATCAAGCATACCTTGACCTGTGTGTTTTCTTAATTTATTAATATCCTGTGCTGTTATCGTTACTGTGCTCATTATATTATATTATATTATTTGTGTTGTTTTTTGTTTTTATTTTGTTTTACCCTTCAACAAGCTCAGGGTGAAGTTCACTATTTTGCTTTCCCAGCTTGTAATTCGTCTTGTAACGTTTTTAACTCATCCCATTTGCCATCCTCGGCTAACTTAGCTTGTTGTGGCCAAGTAGTTGGGTCATGCATTTTATAGCGATTGCCTGCAGCTGCTAGGATATCTTTTAGTTGCTCAGGCTTAGCGTAGGCCATAGCTCCGTAGGTCGTAACACCACCATCAATCATGATTTGATTAATTTTTGGTCCAATCCCTTCAATTTTTGTAAAATCGTCCGGAGTATGCTCGATCACATCAGCTGCTTCTTCCTTAGCCTCTACAGCAGGTTTTGCCGCTTCTTTTTTGACCGTTGCTGGCTTTTCTTCTTTAGATTCAGACACTGTTGGAGCTTCTACAGGAGCTGTTTCTGCTGCAGTAGCTTCTTCTTTCTTAGGAGCTGCTTTTTCAGCTGCCTCCTGAGCATCTTTGTCCATTTCTCTTTCTTTGAGCCCTTCGATGATGGCCGCAGTTAAGTAGTTTGCAATAATTGCGATTGACTTTGTTGCATCATCATTAGAAGGAATAGCAAAATCCACTTTGTTCGGATCACTATTTGTATCTACCATACCAAATGTGGTAAGACCTAACTTACGCGATTCAGCAAGCGCAATTTCTTCAAAAGAAATATCCACGATAAAAACAGCCTGTGGAGTACGGTTCATATTAGCGATCCCACCTAGAACTTTTTCCATTTTGTTTTTATCACGAGTAAGCGTTAAACGCTCCTTCTTAGTAATACTGATGCTTCCATCTTCAAGCATTTTTTCAATGCTCTGCATTTTCTTCACACTCTTACGAATGGTAGAAAAGTTTGTAAGCATACCACCTAACCAACGCTCAGTAACGTATGGCATGTTCACTTTTTGAGCACATTCCATTACGATTTCTTTGGCTTGTTTTTTTGTTGCAACAAAGAGAATCTTTTTACCGCTTTTAGCGATTTGTTTCATCGCTGCTGCAGACTCTTCTAAGCCAATGATTGTTTTGTTAAGGTCAATGATATGAATCCCTTTCTTTTCAGAAAAGATATACGGAAGCATTTTTGGGTTCCACTTTTTACGTAAGTGACCAAAGTGCACACCAGCTTCCAAAAGTTGTTGTTGTAATGTATTTGTTGACATAATGTTGTTCTTTCTTTAATTTTTGTTGAAATAAATCGATTAACGTTTTGAGAATTGGAAGCTCTTACGTGCTTTCTTCAAACCAAACTTCTTACGCTCTACTACACGAGCATCTCTGCGAAGCATACCTGCTTTTTTCATCGCTGGTCGTAAGTTTTCATCTACTTCACACAAAGCACGGGCAATACCCATTTTAATGGCTTCGGCTTGTCCCTTAATACCACCACCAGTAGCATTAATATTAAGATCAAACTGACCTAAAGTTTCTGTTACAACAAAAGGAGCTTCTACTTGATTTTGTAGGTACTCCAAAGAGAAGTATGTTTTATAATCTTTACCATTTACGGTAATAGCTCCTTTTCCTTTTGAAAGGTAGACACGAGCTACAGAGGCTTTTCTTCTGCCTATAGTATTTATTTGTTTTTCCATTTTAATTATTTCTGTTTACCTACTTTAAGTTCACTTGGTTTTTGAGCAGTATGTGGGTGCTCTGCATCAGCATATACAAATAGCTTTTTATACATTTTACGCCCTAATCTATTCTTAGGTAACATTCCTTTTACCGCACGCTCAATAATTCTTTCAGGAGCACGTTCTAAAAGGTGTTTTGCGATTTCACTTTTTTGACCACCTGGGTAGCCAGAGTATGTGATGTACTTTTTGTCTTCCCATTTATTACCACTAAAGGTTACCTTAGAAGCATTGATCACAATTACATAATCACCAGCGTCCATATGTGGAGTGTAAGTTGGTTTGTGCTTGCCGCGTAGTACACTTGCAATTTTGCTACATGCTCTACCTACGGTAATACCCTCCACATCCACAATGTGCCATTCTGGTTTGTGAGTCTCTTTCTTAGCGAATTTTGTTTTATAACTTAGATGTCTCATTACTATTTATTTACTTACCCATTTTTGGGAGCGCAAATGTACTTTTTTTGCCCAATAGAAACCAAATATATCAATTATAATTTTTTTAGTATATCTTTTAAAGTATTGATAATCAGTATTGAAAAAAACATATATTTTTTTTATTAATATAAATTGTTCACTTTTACACACTTGTGTACATTACCATTCATCATTGTTTATAACCTATTAACATATATGGTTGCTTAAGAAGAGGGTTGAAATTACTTTTGTTGGCATAAAGATAAATTTATGAAAAGAGTAATAATGTTATTTGCAGCTACTTTCCTAGTGGCTTCAGTTTACGGACAAAACCTTCGTTCTAAAAATGGAGAGCGTGTACTTCCACAAGCGCAAGATTGGTCAATTGGTATAGATGCTAATCCATTCTTCTCTTACTTAAAAGGTTTAATAGGACAAGGGAATAATGCTACTGCACCAACGTTCAATCAACTGTTAAGTAATCAAATGCTTACGGGTAAATATTTCTTGCAATCTGATTTAGCGCTTAGAGCGTCTTTAAGAATAGGAGTACGTTCTAGCAACCAAAAGAACATGGTAGCAGATAGAGCAGCAACTGGGGTTCCAACCTTCCCAGCTGTACCTTCTATGGTAGAAAATGAAATGCAAACAAGAGGCCTTTCTTTAGGTCTTAGTGTTGGTGCCGAGAAAAGAAGAGGGAATACTCGTTTGCAAGGGTTTTATGGTGGTGAGCTTGGTTTTTGGACTAGCGGTAATCGTCAAGAGTTTAATTACGGTAATGCTTTGAGCACAAACACTACAAATCCTGTAGGAGTTGACAACGCTGCCGATGCCTTTGCTGGTGCGAACAACATTACAACTGATACTTATGGTAATACAGCTCGTATTACTGAGCGTAACTCTGGTCATACTTTCCAGTTTGGATTACGTGGGTTTATTGGAGCTGAATACTTTATCTTCCCAAAAATCTCGATCGGAGGTGAGTTTGGTTGGGGACTTGGTTTTCAATCTACTAGTTCTTCAGAAGTTACGACTGAGTCGGTTGACGCTGGTGTAAACGCAACAGGTGTTCAAACTATTGAATCTGGAGATAGCAATGGCTTTACTTTAGATACTGATAATACAAATTCTTTATTTGGACCTTCTGGTTCTATCCGTTTAAATCTACACTTCTAGTAGAGATTTAAAACAAAATGATCAGCGGGCTCTAATTTATTAGAGCCCGTTTTTTTTGAGGGTAGAATTTATTGTAAAATAATGTCCCATTGGTTGTCGAAATAATACAATTTATGGAAAGGATTTTTTTTTAAATTTGAATAGCCAAAATAATAAGGATATGAAAAAAATAATTTTACTTACTCAAGTTCTCTTTTTATGTGTAATGACCCACCAAGCTGTGGGACAGGTTTATCGTACAGGCTGGGATAACAGTTCCGAACAGTCTGGTTGGACAGAGTACGAGTTAGGTGTTATGAGCGCAACGAATGATTGGTCTTTTGAACCGAATACGCCGATTTCGTCCCCTAATTCTGCCATGCATTACTATCCTGTTGGTGGTACAAATGTTACAGATGATTGGTTGGTCTCTCCTATGTTCGACTTTTCTAATGGAGGACAGATCGATTCTCTGTCTTATCGTTTTTTTGGGTTTGGAACTCCTCAAACTGGTGATACCATAGCGCTTTATTTATTAAACGGATCTCCTGATCCAAATCTCGCCACAAGTAAACAACAACTAAAGCTCTATACGGATGCCACTTATCAAAACGATAATACTTGGAGAACGGATGTCAACTTGAATATCCCAGCAACTTCAGGAAGTAGTTACTTGGCCATACGATATAAAACGATTGTAAACTGGTTAGATGCTGCCTTTGACAATTTAAAAGTTACAGCCAATTTTAATACATCATCTCAAAGTTTCAAGAACGAGTACCATAGAATTGAGTTGTATCCAAATCCTGCGCACAACCTGATCCGTATTAAGCAGAACGGCCAACTAGGATCTATTACAAAAGTAACAGTTCGGGATGTAGCTGGCAGAAGAGTATATAGTTCAACGAACAATGATGCTATTGATCTTTCAACTTTGCCAATAGGATTATACTTTGCTAGGATTGAAACATCAAAGAAGTTGATTTTTTCTAAGAAGATCATAAAGGAGTAGTACCGCGCGCAACGACAGATCTTGTGACCTATGCCTTCTGGATGGTTAAACGAAGGGATAATCTAGACATAGGAAGAAGGAAAAAATAGAGTAGTGTTGTTAGCCTTCTAAAATCTTTTCTAATATCGAAAAGGGGAGTGATCCATGTTGTAATATAGCTTGATGGAATTGTTTTAGGTCAAACCCTTCTTTTTGTTCGAATTTTGCCTTCCATTTTAGAATTTTATCTGCTCCATATTTATAGGTAATAACTTGACACGGCCATCGTTTCATTCTTGCAATTTCTCTTAATCCAATTGCATCTTGTTCTGAGATATGTTGCTTCCAGAATGTTAATGCTTTTTTGTCATTCCAACCATAGTAGTTAATACCAACATCGAGAGCAACTCGAACAGATCTAATGATATCCCATTCCCATTTACCCAGTTCGTCATAAATATTTCTGTAAGCTCCAATCTCATATCCTATTTCTTCTACATAGGCCGCCCAACCTTCTCTATAGCAGGAGTACTGAAACAACTTTTGAATATTGGAGCGTTTCAAACTATTCTCTAATGTAACTTGATAATGATGTCCAGGCATCGCTTCATGGATGTAGATCCAACTAATCTGACGTTTATTAAATGGTTTGTCAAAGAAATTGTAATAGAACGTTCCATTTTGATAAAATCCCGGGGTCTTGGCTAGCGCCTTGTTGGTACCTCGTGCAATTTTTACATCTGGGATTAAATGGATAAAGGGAAAGTTTTTAGATAACTCTTTGCTTATAGTCTTTTTTATTTTTTCAAAACCTTCTTGAACATCCTGAACATTTTCGTAATAAAAAGATGAGCTTTTAATGTGTTTCATAAAAGCCGAACGATCTTTTTTTGTTCGAGTTTGCACAGTGGCCATTCGATCTTTTACCCGTTTAATTTCACTCAAACCAAATTTAAACATCTGATCAGGGCTTACAGATAAACCTACCCATCGCTTCAAGAAATAGGTATATAAGCTCTTGCCTATGGGCAGTTTAGATAAGCCAGTTTTCGGAATTTTTTTAATATTTAAATCGCACCATTTTTTTTCTTGGTTGATTCTAAGCAGGTTTATTTTGGTTTCATACTGCATTAACTCATAGTCTAGCCATTCTTTTTTTGGTAGACTTTCAGGGTTTATTTCTTGCAGAATTTTTGCGAAACCTTGAAAAAAAACTTCCTGTTTTAGAATAGAATCTTTGCTTTGAATGGTTTGCAGATTAACTACATAGGATAGTTGGTTTAGTGGTAGGTTTAATTTTTCATACCCCTCTTTAAAGGTTTTGGTAACAGTTCTGAAGTTGGTAGCTGTCGAAATAGATTTATCTTGACCATAAGCATGTAATGCTAAAAAGTATATGGATAGGATGATTAAAAAGTGTTTCACTTTATATCTTTTAACCAAAAGTAGAACTACGCACAATGAGACATTTGTAAAATGTTGCGAATTTTAGTTTCACGCGAAAGAAGATGGGGATGTGCCAAAGTACTTTTTAAATTGATTTGAGAAAGCAGCTAAATCAGAATACCCTAATTGAAACGCAATTTCTGTTAGTCTGATTTTATTGGCTGAAATCATTCTTTTGGCTTTCTGCATTCTTAAGGCTTCCTGTAGCTCAAAAGGAGATTGGTGAAAGCATTGTTTAAACAATTTAGAAAAATGAAATTTGGATATGCCCGATTTAAAGGATAGGTGTTGAAGTGTTATTTTATGATTATAGTTTTTGTAAATAAAATCTTTAGCTAACATCAGTTTAGAGGTAAGCTCTCTTTTCGTCTCTGATTTTTTAGCGAAGGACCCCAGTCCTCTTTCCATTTCTGACAATTCACTAGAGAATAAGATTAACTCCGAGGAAATTGAATTAAGAACTTCTGCTCCATTAACCTGTTCATGTTGTTTTCTTGAAATTTTTTGAAGCAAATTCCCTAGAGGTGAAAAATGAGTACAGTTAAACACTGTCTTAAATAGAATTTCATTCTCATATAAATTAGCTAAACGTTGATTTAGGTTAAGGTTCAAGTCAATGCATATTCCCTGAGTTGTTTGACTTTTGTTTTCAAATGATACCTCGTATGGTTCATCTTTTTCTAAAACGATAAACTGTCCTTTGGAGAGTTGTACTTTTCCATTTCTAGTTTGATAGTGTTCTGTGCCATCCATTACATACTTTAGTGCAAGGCCTTTTGTCTTTCCTTGAAATTCAACTTTACTTTTAGCTATAGAGAATTTGATGTCTCCTAATGTGCTGTGGTATTTTTGAGTGTTCAGGAACATACCAATAAAAGTACTACCCAATTCGCTTGGCTAGATATCTATAAGTAAATTCTGAAAAGAAAAGCAATGCGCAAGTTAGAGGGTTTAAAAACTTGATTCAGCACATTGCTTTTCGACATAGAGTTACATTTTTTCTTGGAACCAAGAACTTGCCTGGGAGACTGATTCGTTTACCTCGGCATCCTGGTCATAATAATTGAATTGATGATATGGGGATTCTAGCTCTGTGTCCATCCAATGTAGTTTTTTGTCTGGTGAGGCGATTTCGTTGAAAAACTTTTTTGTATACTCTGGTAATACGGCACCATTGGAATGGATCATAAGTACAGGTTTGTTCAGGTTTTTTGCATAAGGCATTGGGTTAGCGGTGAGCCAATCTTCCCAACTGGCAACGGCAAATTTATCAGCACTCCATTCTTTGATAGCTCCACGTTCTTCATTTAAATAGTAATCATAGGGTCCAAACATTGCGGCTGACTCATCTGTTGTAGAAATTGTAGGAATGTAGTTTACTTCTCCAGTAGTCGCATAAAGATGCTTAGCTTCACGTGCAGCTTTAATTTTTGCCTGCACACCTTCCTGGCCACCGTAAAACAGTTTAACGGCCTCATTGTCATGTAACCATGATGCTGCAGTAACTATCGATTTAATCTTTTCTTCTTCGGCTGATGCCATCAAGGTATACATTGCACCCGCGCAGACACCAAAAGCTCCGATTTTTTCTGAGTTTACTTCATCAAGTTTTGCCAAGAAATTTACAGCATTTTTTATGTCTTCTTTTTTCAATTGAGGGCTCTCAAAAAATCTGGGTTCACCTTCGCTTTCGCCAAAATTTCTGAAGTCAAATGCCAAAGTAATAAACCCCTCCTTGGCCAGTTTCTTCGCATACAAACCTGCCATTTGCTCCTTTACGGTCGTCCAACTTCCTGATACTACAATGGCAGGATATTGTTTACCTTCTTCGTAGTTTTCTGGGTAATATAAATTACCTACAAGATTAATTCCTTCACTTTTGAATTGTATTTTTTTCATTTTTTCCATTTTTTTAATTATTGTATTTTTTGTTTGGTGTTGACAGGCAAATAGCAAACTCATCGCTACTGCTGTTAGAATGTTTAATTTCATTGTGATTATTCTTTTATTTTATTAATAAGTCCAAATTTTTTGGCTGCTGTTATAGGGTTGAATAGTTCTACATATTCTACAATTTTACCTTCTTCATTAAAGGTGAATATGGCGTAGTAGTCATTTTTATAATGGCCATTATTGTTTTTGAGAACTAGTCTGCCTTTAAATTTCACAAAAACCTTATTGGGTTTTTCCATCGTGTAGATTTCTTCAATGGGAAACTTCATGCTATCAAATCTAGGGAAGACCGGTGTCCAATAAGCTCGGATGGCTTCTTTGCCCTTTGCTCCTTCAGGGAAAAGACCTGAATGGTAGGGATTTATATGTCTTCCATCTTTAGCGAAAAATTGTACAACCTTGTTGGTGTTTTTATTTTCTAAAGCTTTTAGGAATGACCTCACGCTTTCTTTATTACGTTCACTTACGGTCAGTGTATTAGTTTTTCCGGCAACAATATTTATGGCCTCTTGGGCTAGGGCAGTGTTACCATCTTGGTATTTAAAATTGAATTTCATACTGCTGATCTTCCATGTACCTTTTTCCTTAATAACGTCAAAATCATAGGTGCCAACGACTGTCCAAACATTACCTTTTTCGTTTGCTAGGTAGTGGGTTGCTGTTCCATAGGCAAATACATGTGCTGTGTTTTCAGTTATAAATTCTTGGATATTACCCAATTGATGGTGGGTATGGTCAAATCCTGGTAGTATTGTTTTCCAAGCATCTGTAATCTGTCCTGGATTTAAAGTTTCCGCTGGGTTGCCCATTGAAGAGTAATCGAGTAACACCTCCTTGGCAAAACAACGTTCGACATTATCCCATTCTTTTTCATCTGTAGCTGAAAAGAGTTGTAAAATAACATTTTTTGCTTGTGTTCTTTGATTCATAGTCTGTGCTGTTGTAATTGAAACTGTCACTAATAATAGTGCTGTTGCTATTGCTTTCATTTGTGTTTTTTGATATTACAAATGTCCGCAACACAAGTATTACGCGATTTATGAAATCAAAGTAGAACGTATGAAAATCAAAGTTTAGACTCCCGTCTGTAGGTATTGGGCGTTTTAGAAGTTATTTTTTTAAAAAAGCTACTAAAGTTATTCGGAGAATCAAAGTGGAGCGCATAGGCTATCTCTTTTACGCTGTCTTGGGTTTGAACAAGTCTTGATTTTGCCAGGTTAACAATGTGATTTTGAATGTGTCGTTTAGCTGTAAGTCCTGTGATTTGCTTAGTAACAGCGTTTAAATGGTTTGGATGAATATGCAGTTTTTGAGCATAAAACGAAGGTGAATGCAGATTTGCCTCATGCATTTCTTCTTCCATTTCATTAAAGCCAGTCTCAATTAATGTTTGAAAACGCGAGAGAAGTTTCAAATCTGTTTTTCTTATTTCGACGGTTGCTTCATCTGATGCCATATTCTTATGGAAATACCGCTTCACAAAGTTTAAGAGCAGGAGTACATAGGCTTCAATCACTTGAAACTTATCTGGCCTGTTACTTTCGTATTCTTGTTTTATGGATGTATAGATAGAAGAGATCCGTTTTACATCTGTTTGATTTACTTCAAAAGGCATATCCTTTTCAATTTTCAGAAATGGGAAATGCTGTAAGATATCTTGTAAGAAATTAGAATTTGAAATAAAATCTTGCGAAAACATAATATAGAAACCTTCCCAATTTGGGGCGATATCCCATGAAGTGATTTGAAATGGAGAGTTAAAGAATATTGTTGTGCCTTCAGGAAATTCCACATGATGTCCCGATATGGCTTTCCCACTACCCCCTGTTTTGAGTGCAATGGCATAGAACTCATGTCGAAATGGTGGCATGGCTTTCACTACAGTCGGCATATTTTCTTTAAAGCTGCGTATATCAAAATGTGAATGCCTAGGAGGCGCTATTTCGATTGCACTACAGTAATTTTCGATGCTTTTAAAGTGTTTCATGTCTTCTTCTATAAAAATAGATACCCGGATGTGTTTGCTTCACCACAAAGGTTTCCCTAAGAATATTTCGCGGTGTCTCTAAGGTAACAAATATGTATTAACTTTAAGTACCTCCGTAACGTGCCTTAGTTTTCTTAATTATCAATCTATTATAAATTTTAGGATATCGTTGCTATAATTTTCATTTTTAATAGCTTTAGATATATTCCGCGCATTTTCTTTGTATTTGCGATTAGAAATCAAATCTGTTACAAGCGCTTCAAATACAGTTTTATTGAGCCGGTTAATGGATATGCCTTTAGGCCCAAGACCTTTCTTATGGTTTATCTCATTCCATAAGAATTGATCTATAATGTGCGGAATAATTAATGAAGGGCAGTTGTACTTCATAGCCATATGAGTAGTTCCAGATCCACCATGATGAATCATGAAATCGACTTTAGGTAATAGCCAATCATAAGGGATGTTGGATACAAAATGAAATCTGTCCGCATTGTAGTTTTCTAAAGTCACCAACCCTCCACTTCCTGTATTTATTATTGCTGGAATTCCTAATCGTTCCAATACTTTAAGCATCAATTCTGTTTTCTTTTTAGGCTCCGCGCTAACCATGCTTCCAAAAGTTATGAAAACAATGCTTTTGTTTTTATTTAAAAAATGAAGTAGCGCATCATTGGGCAGCCAATTTAGCATTTTATTCCGTTCATGATATCCAAGCACTTTTACGTTTTCTGACCACGACCCTGATTGTTTAAAAAGTGATGGCGAAATAGTATAAATCGTTTTTCCAACTTTTAATGCGCTTAAAATTCTCTTTGCGTTGATTTTCTTTTTGTCATAAAGTCCTTGCGTTGCCTTTTGAACATTTTTAAGGAGTCCGTAATTGGCAATTTTGTATGTAAGCTTGTTCATAAAGCGTCCCATACTTTTGAATCCAATATGTGCATGTTCATTTACAGGGTGCACCATATAAGGAATAGGACTGACTAATATGGTTTTTTCAGGGTTCATAGTTTCATAAACCAATGGGTAGTTTGCTTTGATATGATAAACTATTCTATCAGGTTGAATTTCTGAAATTAATTTCTTTTGCTCCTTACTCATTATTTGGTTAACAATACCTGCTCTTTTGTATAGTTTGTAATATGCTTTAATCTTTTGTAACAGATTGCCCTTACCACCCATAGCAATTAGCCCTTCCTTGCTTTCTAGCATCTGAAGATATTGCGGAGTTAATCCTATAAATTTAAAACCACTATCCTCTGTAATTTGTCTAAATTGCTCAGGAAAACAACAGCTGATATTTATTCCTTGTTTAGACAATATTTCAGCTATTGCTAAAAAGGGTTCAATATCTCCGCGTGTTCCAACCGATATTAGTAGTACTTTCATTTTTAATCATTATATACTTCACACTTAGGGAATGTTGCTGCAAACCCATACCACCTAGAAAAAATTTGATTTGGAGCATTGGATTTCAGTTTTTTATCATCTGCTGAGTAATGATTCCCAGCAAGCAGATAGGCTCCATTTTCAAGAACCACTTTTTTATTATTGAAGGTGATGTCTTTAGTTCTATTCAGATATATTGCTGTGGGTATTGAATTGATTGGTGAAATATAGATGAACAAATCTTGTTTATTGAATCGATCGAATATGTAATTATCCTGTTGTTTAATCAACTTCGCTGGGTAGAATTTCGCCTCGAAATCTACCCATACACCTAAACCCATTTCCATTTCGTCGAGTCTATTATCAGGGTTGGACATGGACTTTCTAAAACCAGGAGGTAAAAATCCTTTTCCATTAGTATTTGCTTTCCAGTTTTGAAATTTGGCAAACAATTTCTGGAAGAAATTTAGTTTCGGCAAGCCGTATAAACAATCAGGGTATTGTTCTAATGTTTCCTTAGCCGCTAATACTTGGTGCGATTGTAGTATTTCTAGTTGGTGTGTTTCATATTGCCCGAATAGCCCTTTACCCGTTATGTGATCCCAATACGATTCCGTTTCTTTGTCGGCCATTAATAGCATGCCGTTATACACGCCAGCAACATAAAAATGAAGCATTCTATTATGAACGACAGGATTCATGATCATGCCTGTATTGCAGATGACACAAAAAGTCAGCATATAAGGCTTTTCGTTTACATACCCTTGCGCTATATGATGAAATGCCATCAATTTTTTTGGAAATGCTAAATGCTCCGAATCTATCTGAAAAACAATAAGTTCTTCATGCTCTTTTATCTGTTTCTTATCTAACATTTGACGAACCGTACTATATTCTGATACATATAACGGTTTATATATTTTGCCTAATTGCTTATTTTGAATTCGATGAATGTCTATCATGTTTTTAATGATTTTCCTATAAGTGCTTTAGTAATTAAGTTTAAAACTGCGTATTAGCCCTTAGTCGTTTTTAATAGTATTTGTTTTAAAATTACCAATAGAATAAAGGAGACGGTTAGCCAGATCCAATGATGCCTCCAGATCCCAACGCCTAAACAAATAAAAAGCCCTAATCCTATTACAACAGATATTTTTTTTGTAAAGGTCCAAGGGCTTTTTATCCATTCAATTTCTTGCTGAACAATCTTATTCACAATTTCCAATTCGTTTTTTGGTTTTACCATTGGCATAAAAAACCAATTCAAAAGATCAGCTAAAACAAGTAATGCTATTAGGTTTATATCATGTGTCCATAGCGCATACCCGATGCCAAAGTAATTTATTACTCTTAGGACTAAACCAATGGGGTTCTTATGTCTATTTAAAAGTTTTTGTCTAAAATTCATTTCTTGTATTGCCTGAAGTTTATTGTGCTTTTATAAATATGCCCTTAGTGCTGGTCTGTTTATTGAAAGTTTTTTTTTAATAGCATAAAGTGTTCATCTACAGATCTTAGTAGATTATCTCTCATCTTTCCGCTAAATATTCCTCTTGAAGCATTAATATTTTCTTCAATATTGAGTCCGTAAAAATGTTTCATCGATTCATGAATGCTCTTCAAGTTCTGAATTAAAATAAAGGCTAGTCTATCCGCAGGGAGTTCATTGTGAAATAGCTTTAAATCAATTTCGTATTGTACTTTCTTAGTGAATTCAATATGGATTGCTTTGTTCCATTGGTCTAAGAGGTGTTTTATTGATGGAGAGTTCGTATTATTAAGAGAAACAAATAGGAAATGGCTTTCTAAAAAATGTTTTTTATCAAAATCTATTCCTGCTATATAGGTAGCACGCATATACTCCCAAAAAGTAGGATAATCTTCTCGTCGTATTGGATTTAGAAATTCGGCTTTTAGAGCTTGGGCTTCTTGCATTAAATACAGGTAGAGACTCAGTTTATTTTCAAAGTACTGATAAATACTTCCTTTTGCTATACCAAGCTGTTTTACTACACGTGAAACCGATGCATTATCAAAAAGATTGAGTGAGAATTCTTTGTAAAAAGCATCTTTAATTGCTCTTTTTTTTTCTTCGCTAAGTTTGTCGAATGTGTTTTTATGCATAAATTATGACTGATCAGTCACAAAGGTACATAAAATTATTCATTATGTGACCGGTCGGTCATATGTTACTTTTAGCTAATGGACTGTGTATAGTGTTCATCCCACTGGGCATAAACTATACACCTCGATGTAGTTAGTTTTTTAATTTTCTTTGGATTTGTTTTTCAAGTCTAATTGCATCCTTAAGTGCCTCACTTTTTAGAACTTCAATATCGGTTCCTGTTTTTTCAATAACTGAACCGAGTTTATGAGTCATTACTAACTTATACACGTTATTGGATATTTCCACTATTTCAGTTTTCCAATTTGTCATTTTCTCAATTGTTCTTAATCTATACTTTCAGCTCATCCATCTTTCTAGATAAAAGAGGGAGAAATATTCTTTACAAGATGTCACGGCTTGGGCTATGATTCGTTTAGCATCTGTTGGACGCAGTCCGAACAGATAAAGAGATTAGGTCAAGTGACGCTGTTGTGCCGCTCAGACCTTTATTTATAATTTAAACTTTGTTTTAACTCGTTGCCATAATGAATTATAGCGATTGCCGTAATCAGTATTTTTTCTTAAACTTTTTAATAGAACATGCTCGTTACACTTATTTTTTTCCAAGTTAGAGTAATAACTATCTTGAAATAATTTCAAGTTATCCCAATTAGAAAAATTTTGATAATGTTTTGAAGAACAATAATCTTTGTCAACTTTCAATTGTCCGATCTTTTCAATTTCAATTTCTGCCTTTTTATAGTATTTCGCGTAATACCAACTTATTTCTTCTTTTGGTTTAAACTCGTCGTTTATTTGTTGTTGAAGTCTGAACAGAATTTTGGCATTTTCAAAATCTTGTTCAGTGAGTTTATCAGACTTTTTTATGTCGGTAACAGCAATCAAGTTGAGTCCAAATTCAGACTCTTGTTCTGATTCAAGTACAAATGCTCCACAGAAATCTCCATCGCTTAGTTTAAAAGCTAAGCAATCCCCTTTTTCAAAAATTGCTCTCCTTAATTTTTTAATTTTTCTTTTTCGAGGGATTTTCTTTTCGACAGATATTTTTTCGAGAAAGTTATCTAGTACTTCTTTTCGTTTTGTTAGATCCGATTTTGAGGCGTCCAGTTCTTTCCAAACTTCAATGTCCTTTTCGGATTCTACAATGTGCTTAACTCGGTTGTAGATTTTCGGGTCAAGAGCTTTACATTCCCATTGGGATTTTGCTATGGTAATCCAAAAATTATTTTGGTCTTCGTAAGAGTCAATCAGTTCTTTATTTTCTTTGATTAACTTTTCGGTTAGGGCAGAAACTTCCATCCCTTGATTATATAATTCAAAGAATTTATAATTGATGTCTTCATAGACATCATTTGAAGAAATTCCTGTTCCCCAAGTTCCCATAGGCGTTTATCAATATCGGTTATAACGTTCCGTATAAACGGTCGTTTTAATGTCGTTTATACATTATTATTTATTTAATTGACTTTTCATTCTAGCATATTTAAAACCTGTCATTGGTTCTTTAATTCCATATTCAGCATATCCAAGCTTTCTACAAGCATCATCTCCATACATAAAGTTGAAGATTTTACTATGCTCTGTTGAATATTTATTAATGTTATAAAAGTTGTCTGTAAAAGAAATATTTACAAGCCTATTATCATTAGTGCTAGTTATGCAGTTTGTACTTACATTTCGCTCTTGTTTGATATGTTCTTCCAAAGTCTCTGGTTTATCCCACTTTTTCCAATATAAAGTTCGAAAACAATACTCTTCTGTCCGCCTTTTTATTATGTCAATATTATACTCTTCACTTGTCCAAAATACTGGTATACAGAAATTTCTATTAATATATGCGTTTAATTTGAATTTACTATCATAATCAGTTGTGTATCTATTTGTCCAACCTCCTTTTAAATCATCAGCCAAAGTCATAACCACATCTACCTTAAGGGAATTATTTTCTGAAAGCTTTTTATTTATCTTTTCAAGTGTGTCTTTAATTATACCTTCTACATCAAGTTCTTTGAGTTCTAATAATTTGGTTAAAACATGTTCTTTTCCCATAGGATTGAAATTTGGAATAGGAACTTCCATATTGTCCTTAGAATCACCCTTTAATATTTTCAGGTAATCCCAAAACCTATCAATACCTGCTGGTTTATGGTAAAAGTCTATCATTAAGTCTAAGACGGGAAAGAGTCTAAACGTCATTTTACTTTTTATTTAATAACAGCTAACGACACGCTAAATGTAGTCTCAAGATGTTTTGTGGTTTAACGAAGTTGCGCAGCGCTTCAGTAAAAGTAAAACAAAAAATTGGGGATCAAATTATGCTTTAGCAACTTGTTCTTGCCTGTCTTCCTTTTTGGGATTATAATTTCTATTCTTTCAATAATTTCAGATAATAATTTTTGTCTTCTAAATAGATTTTTAATAGATAGACCCCTGTACTATACCCCGATAAGTTAATTGAATAATCCTTTATATTTCTCATCTGGCTATGAATTATCTGATGACCAGTTAAATCACTAATTGAAATAGCAACTTCTGAGACTTCCTCATCAAATTGAAGAATAAAGACTGACTTACTTGGGTTCGGGCTTAGGTAAATACCTGTGCTAGTAGTTAATTTATCAAGACCAACGCCTATGACATTAGCGCAAGAAGATGTATCACTACAATTGTTTTGGGTGACAATAACTGCATAGTCGCCATTGCTAATAGGTGTAAATGTTTGTGCAGTAGCCCCATTGATTACTTGAAATGGGTTACACTCAATCCATTGATAAGTCGCCCCAGACACCGTAGCGGACAGTTGGATGCCATTTTGGGTAATTGATGCGTTGACTGAGTTAATTGTTAGGTTAAGACTTATTATGCTATCACAACCTACAGAGTTTATTAAAGTGTCGAAATACAAGCCACTTGTATAATAGGTTTGATTATTAAGAGGCCATAAATAACTGTTACAAGCAGAAATTGAGCTTGTACTACTGGTTGCAGGCAAGATCGTTAGATTTAATGTATCATATTGAATACAATTGTTAATATTAATACTTGTATCGTAATAAGTACCTGAATTCAGGTAAGTATTACCGCTAATTGTCCAATAATAGCTACTACAATTCGAAATACTTGTACTTGTTCCACTTTGTGGAAAGATGTCAACTACAATAGGTATGCGAGGACTATTAATACAGCCGTGAGCACTTACCCAAAAAGTATCTTTAGAATTCAAAGCTGGAGTAGAGAATGTAAACCCAGTATCTATGTGACTGACAGAAGAACTATCAGCATACCAATAAATACTATCTGAAATTGCTGTACTGCTCACGCTTAAATTAGCGTGTTCTCCATAGCAAATTTGTTGTTGAGTGACGGGAGTGGTATTTGTAATTGACGGTACCGAATTATTGACGTTTATAATTATTGGTATTCGTGCATTATTAAAGCAAGTGTTTGATTGAACCCAAAAAGTATCTGTATTAATTAATACAGGAGTATTGATAGAATAACCTGTTCCTATTGAAGTAACACTTGAGCTGTCGTTATACCACGTAATATTATTAGGCGCTGAAGAAGAACTTACGGTTAATGTAGTGCTATTCCCGCTACAAATTGTCATATTAGTGCTCGGTGTAATGTTATTAGGTGCACAATTTAATTCATATGCTCCGATATCAATATTGGAGTTAGCTATTCTGGGATTGTTTGCAATATCTCTTGTTAAGAAACTAGGCAATAGACTATTAACGCCTGAATCAAGACAAGGGCTGGAATTAGTAATATTTAAACCATCATCAGAGGTATTATAAATATTATCATTTCCATTTGGGTTTGAAGGGTTTGTAAATTGAGGATTCAAGCCAAAAAGATTATTCGATGCACTAGAACCAATGCTATTCCCACCAAATCCACTACTTGAGTAATTTGAAGATCCATTCAGTTGCAATAAATTACGATTAAAAAATGGAGTACCAGACCCACGTGCATAATCAGAACCAAGTTTGACAGTGTCTCCATTTATATTGTTTGCCCAGAAAATATTGTTACTGACTTCAGCCACATGACCACTAAAGAATAATCCACCAGAAATATGTAAACCAACAAAAGCTGTAGAATCTGCTTGATTATTATAAAACGTATTATTCACTATTTCAGCTGTATCCGGGTTGCCAAATAAAGCCAATCCTCCGCAATACGCACCGAAATTATTTGAAACATTGTTATTATACATTCTTAAGTAGGCGTTTGTTATATAGGCTCCGCCACCATATTCAGCGGCATAGTTATTTATAATGGCATTATTTATTAAAGTATCAAAACCCTGATGCATGCGCAAACCTCCACCAGAAGTTTCCGCATAATTATTATCAAAAATGTTGTTTTCGAAATAATTAGAGCCGTTATTAACATGTGCTCCAGCACCTGTTGAACTAGCATAATTTTGCTCGAATAAGTTATCCTTCCAAATGCTGTTTGTATTAAAGGAGTATATCCCTCCTCCAATTGATGCAGAATCTTCTTTAAATACATTATTCTCAAAAAAGTGATTAAAACCACCATATACGTATAGTCCACCTCCAGCAGAACCAGCTGTATTACCAATAAAAATATTATTGCTCACAGTGTCATTATCAGTTTGGTGCATATGTATTGCACCGCCCTCGCCAAAATTAGGGCTAGTACCGACTTTATTATTGATAAATTTATTATGAAGAACTACGTTATTATGACTCCTAATATGTAATCCAGCACCATCATTATTAATATAATTATTCTGAATTAAACAGTTTGTAATTCTTGTGGAACTCCTAATCCACACACCACCGCCATCGGTATTATTCAAGATAGTATCATAGTTAAAAATTTGAGCACCAAGGTATTGACCAAATTCTGAATAAATACCTCGTCCATTACGGTTATTTTGAACTTTAGAATGAAGTAGGTAATTGTAGCCGCCTCGAATATATAGTCCGGCAGCGTTATTATATCCGTATCCATTTTCAATTTGACATCGGTTTATTTTATTAATCCCGTCCATAATAAACACAACTCCACCTCTAGATGTTGAACCATAATTGATTGCATTGCTATTCGTAGAACTTATAGCATTGCGAGCTATTATGCCGTCTAATATTGTTGTATCATTGGCATTCGGCCAATTTGTTGATTTGTCAAAATATATAACATGATAGGCTGTATCTGCACTTACATTTCCTACTCCAGCGCCATCAAAAATAGTAGGATACAAATAAGGGTTGGAGGTGCTACCTCCACCAGATGGGTAACCACCATAAATCTCTAAACCCATTCTAATATGGAATAATTTGTTTTTGTTATTGCCAAGCGAGAGCATGACACCCGATCCATCAGTTTGCATAGCGTATCGATAAGAATTTGAGCGATAAGTACCCTTTGCAATATGTATTTTTTCAACATACGGATAAGTATGTGCTATCTCCAAGGCTTTATTCAGATCATTGAATGCAGTATTCCATGAGTTACCAGTATTGCTATTGCATCCTTGAAAGGCATTGCTAGAATCTACATATAATATACCATAGCCATTAATAAGTGGCGATCCTGAATAAGAATTTATGGAATCATTCATAATACCATTGTAAGTTGTATCAGTCGCACAAATAATAGTGGAAGGAATAGTTGAGCTTGTATCATTAAGCTTATAATATGAAAGCAAATCAGGGTTGTATGTTGGGCAACTTTCCATCATGTCAGTTTTAATCTGACTAATTGAACGACGTGATTTCCATATTTTTACCTCATCTATTTTTCCAATAAATTTGAGGTTATTCGAGCTGCCATTTTCTCCAATTCTAAGAGGCACAGAAGTAGAAGTGATATTAATATTTGTAGTAAACGAACTATCTCGAACCAATTGTCCATTTACATAAATTGAGATAGTCCCGTTTATTTTGGATACTGCTATGTGAGTCCAGCGCCCCGAACTTAGAACTGCATTGTCCGTAGCCAAACTCTTCCAGCCACCTCCAAAACTATATGAAAATTCAATTTTTCGGCTACCGCCAGTTCTTAACACATATCCTCCTCCATTGGCCGATACACTATCTTTTCCAACAATTGTATGCTCATAATTATTTGAGCTTGTGATAAAACTGTTTGGATTAATCCATGCCTCAATTGTGAATGTATCAATTGTAAAATCTAAAGGAGTAGCCTGACCACTATTATTAATTGTAATGAAGTGGTTGCTTCCGTTTAGTTCAATTGATCTATTCTGCCCATTTATGTCTAAATTAATGAATAGAGCTATTAGCAAAAAGTAACCATATAATCCGTTTCTTATCATTTCTATTTCTTTTGTATAGTTCACAACGACGCGCTAAACATAGTTCCAGGGTTTTTTGTGGTTTGACTAAGTAGCGTAGTGTTTCAGTAAAAGTAAAACAAAAAAATGGGGATCAAATTATGCTTTGGCGACTTGTTCTTGCTCGTTTTGCCTCCTTGATACATTAGCACAAAGTGGAACAGGAAATAAGCCTCAAAAAACTACAATGCTTACAGGAAAAGGCTCAGACCTCTCCGATAACAAGGTAGCTCAGGGAAGAGCAAGGAGAAAAAACCTATCTCAAAGAATGAGTTTGAGCCTGATAACTGTAGGTGAAAAAGCCGAAGATGACACACTTATCAAATCCCTCTGGAATACCTACAATTGCCAAGATAAAATAATCCTAAGCGCAGGGCGCAGTTATGGAAAATATTGCAAAAATAGAATGTGTACCCTTTGTTTGAGTATAAGAAAAGCCACTATTATAAATAACTACTATCCAATATTAAGCCAATGTCCAGACGCTCAATTCGTAACCCTAACGGCAAAAGCAGTTTATGCAAAATCATTAGATAAACGTATAGACCAAATGGTCCAAGGTTTTCAGATAATAAAAGATAGAATGAAAACAAGACACGCCAGAGGCAAAGGTCCAAAGCTTATTGGCGTGCGCTCCTTGGAGGCGAATTTCAATCCTAAGAAACGGACCTATAATCCTCATTTGCATTTGATAGTACAAACCAAAGAAATGGCTGATTTACTCAAAGCTGAGTGGCTTGAGTTACTAACTACTGATTTCGCATATAAAGGAGCGCAAAAAATAGATAAAATCTACAGTACCGAAAAAGGACTAATTGAGATTATAAAATATGGTAGCAAAATATTCTCAGACCCTGAGGTCCGAAAAAATGCAATGAAAGGACCTGATTCAAAAATGTATATCAAAGCCTTGCATAACATATTTAAGGCAATGAAAGGACATAGGCTTTTTAGTAGCTTTGGTTTTAGGCTTCCTAAACAAGTAAAAGAAGTAAGCTCCACTACTTTAGTAGTAGACGCTCAGCCTTATCACTTTGATTCTTTGTTAATGGATTGGATAGGGCCAAATGGCGAAAGCCTTACAGGGTATAAAATGAACCGAACCGAGGATTATATATCTACTGAGGGAGTTGATTTAATTTTGGAATGAAATATTAAACTGCATTTTTCTTTCTCCAATATTCTTTAATATCCTCTAAGTATTTTAAGGCTTTCTCAGCATAATCTTTAGAAACCTTGTAGGAGTTATATCGGCTATATCTTGATTGCTGGTCCAGCCAACTATACTTATTTCTTATACTTTTATGAAAATCTGATACAATTCTCAATCTTGTAGCGTGTCGTCCATTTTGAGGATAGGCAAATTTAGCTTGGTCTATATTATTGCAAGTAATACCATTAATATCTTGAGGGAAAGCAATATCATCTACATAATGAATAGCCGAATAAAAACAAATAGTAACTACCCAATCGTAATTAGTGCCATCTTCAAAAATCTTCTTTGCAAGACCTGCATTTCGTGACGCGTGAATTTCTTTAGGAGAGCGACTCATTTATTCAAAACTTTCGTGATAGGCATACCCCTCATCTTTCAATGAGGCTATATCAATATTTTCAATTGGCATTAAACCAATATCCAATGTTTCACTAAAAAGTTTAAAATATATTTTTTTGTAGCTATCCATATTATTAAAAACGGTTTCTACAAAGTTGTCGTCTAATAAGGCATCATTAGGCACAGCAATCACAACATTAGGTCTGTTAGGATTGATGTTAATATGTAACGAACAAGCATCAAATTTTAATGCTTGAATATCACTAATTAGTTTTTTAGATAGGATATAAATTTGATTTGCCTTCGCTTGAAGAGTCTCAATTTTTTTAAGAAAGACTTCGGTCATATAATCCTCAAGACCTTCTTCCTTACCCACTTCCTTACCACGATTAAACGCATCAATCACCACATTAACGTGGTAATATTCAGCCGTGCCTTTTTCTTTAGCTTGGTCTTTATATTCGTTTATAAAAGCCGTAAAAGAATCAAACCCACCTTTTTTTTCTGCTTGTGTCATGTTAAGGGTGTTTTAGTGATTGTTCGCAATATAAGGAGTTTTATTAAGCTTTTATAGTACAATTATCATACCGTTTGTTAATTAGCTCCTTAGTTTGGAGGTGCAAATGTATAAAACTATTTGCTAAATGTAAGTAAAAAACTTCTTGCCAGTACAAAAAGTTACATTCTAAATGCTCTCAGAATTACCACGCAAACACACTACACACCAAATTACTACCTTGTACGCTTAACATTTATTAGCTTTGACAGCCTGATACTATGGACGGAAAATCGCTCAATATTACCGAAGACAAAAAAGCCCAACTAAAGCAATTATTCCCCGAAGTATTTGCCGAGGATAAGATTGACTTTGAAAAACTAAAGCAGGTATTGGGCGAGGAAAATATGGCAGGTGCGGAGCGTTATGAACTGAATTGGGCAGGAAAAAGCGAAGCCTTTAGAGAAATACAAAAACAAACCACAGCTACCCTCATACCTGATATAGAGAACAGCATAAACTTTGACACGACCGAAAATACTTTTATAGAAGGTGAAAACCTGGAAGTACTCCGAGCCTTGCAAAAAAGCTATTACGGCAAGGTAAAAATGATATACATAGACCCACCGTACAATACGGGCAATGATAGCTTTGTTTATCCCGACGATTATAGCGAACGCCGTGACGAATACGAAAAACGCACAGGCATAAAAGACGAAGAGGGTTATCTGAACAAAGAGGACCTTTGGAAAAAAAACACCAAAGAAAATGGGCAGTTCCACTCCGTATGGCTCTCTATGATGTACCCTCGTTTATTCCTTGCCAAAAATTTACTGAAAGAGGACGGTGTGATTTTTGTGAGTATTGGGAATGACGAATCGGCTAATCTTAAACAGTTAATGAATACTGTTTTTGGCGAAGAGAATTTTATTGAATGTATTACTTGGAATAAAAGAGTTCCAAAAAATGATACTGGGATTGGTAATATTCACGAGCATATTTTACTGTACGCAAAGAATATTGAGCACAAGCATAAATTTTTAATGTCTAAAAAGGGGATTGAGGAAATTAATAGCTTGGTGCAAAAACTTAAAAGAAAAAAAACTCCAATTACTGAAGCCGAAACCGAGATAAAGAAATTATATGAAAAAAGAGGATTTGATAGAGGGATAACTTTATACAATTCTCTTAGTAATGATTATCGACTTTGGGGCAAGATAAATATGAGTTGGCCCAATTCTGATACTTTCGGTCCAAGATATGATATTAAGCACCCAAAAACAGGGAAAATAGTGAAAGTACCTGATAGGGGGTGGCGTTGGAAAAAAAGTACTTTTTTAGATGAGGTTGATTATGATAATATTCAGGAGCTTGATAATGGCTCTTTTATGTGCGGTGGAATTTGGTTTGATAAAGACGAGAATACACAACCAAGCTCAATTTTATATTTGGACCAAGTAAACAATTTATTGCTTAGGTCCATTCTATCTTTAAAAAGTGATGGAGGTATTGAAGTTGAGAAGTTATTTGAAGGAAAAAGCTATTTTAGTTATCCTAAACCTACGTCTTTAGTTTCTATGCTTTTAGACTCTCTAAAAAATGAAAAAGAAGATAGTATAATACTCGATTTCTTTTCAGGAAGTGCCACCACTGCCCACGCCGTTTTAGACCTAAACAAAGAAGACGGAGGCAAGCGTAAATTTATATGCGTGCAAATGCCAGAGCCTACGCCTGAGGATAGCGAGGCACGCAAAGCAGGTTATGAAACTATCAGCCAAATAGCACAGGACCGCATAAAAAAAGTAATAGAAAAAATAAAGAAAGAAGAACCCATAACCGCCGAGACTATGGATTTGGGTTTTAAGAGTTTTAAGCTACAGCCCAGCAACTTTAAAACTTGGCGCAATGATATTACAGGCAAAGAACTAACCGAACAAATAGAAGCTTTTACCAATCCATACAAAGAAGGTGCTGAGGAGCTAAATATGCTGTATGAGATAATCCTCAAAGCAGGTTTGCCATTGACTATTCCTATCAAAGAAACCAAAGTAGGCAAGGATATTATCTATGAGATAGACGGCGGTAAATTGATTATTGCCCTGCATACTATTAACCCAGGTATAATTGAAGTTGTCCAAAAACTACAACCCCAACGCTTTGTTACCCTCGATAAACTATTCAATAAGCAAGACGAACTTTTAACCAATACTCGCCTACAATTAAAGGAGGCTGAGATAGATTTTCAGATAATATAAATGCCGTTAAGCGATATACATATTTTTAGAATGACGCATATTGATAATATGGCGCACATTCTTGCCAATGGTATTACGCATAAAAACTCGCCAAATGCTAATCCTAATTATGTTCCTATTGGAGATAGAAGCATAATTAACAAAAGAGATATTACAAGTGTGGAATTAGAACCAAATGAAGGAGAAAAATATTCGAGCAGAATGCTTGGCGCATATACTCCGTTTTATTTTGGACCACGTTCTCCAATGCTATTGCAAATCCAAACAGGTTATTATGGCATTAAAAAAGAAGCTCCATATGATATTGTTTATTGTCGTCTTAATATTCAAACAATAGTTGATAATGATTTAGAGTTTATTTTTACGGACGGTCATGCAATGGCAGGTTTTACAAGTAGTTATCCAAATAATCGAATAAAGGAGGTAAGGAATTTGGTGGATTTACCTGCTACAAGGTTAGAATGGTGGAACACTCCACCAGAGGCAAAAAATAAAAAGGAAGCTGAGTTTTTAATATTTGGAGATATTTCGATTGACTTCGTTGAAAAATATTTAGTTTATAATGAAGGGGCAAAACAAATATTAATTGAAATTGGGATACCTCAAGAAGACATAATTATTGATAAAAGTTTATATTTTTAACCCATTAACTATGATTAAATACTTAAAAGGCAATTTATTGGAAAGCGAAGCCGAGGCTTTAGTTAATACCGTTAATACCGTGGGTGTTATGGGTAAGGGCATTGCTTTACAATTCAAAAACACTTATCCTAATAATTATAAAGTGTATAAAGAGCTTTGTAAAGCAAAAGGTTTAGACGTTGGGCAACTTTTAGCTGTGAAAGATAGCAGTTTGGTCGGCGGTGAGAAATTGATTATTAATTTTCCTACTAAAACAAGTTGGCGCAAACCTTCCGAGTATAGTTATATAGCTGATGGCTTAAAAGAACTAAGAAAGCTAATTCAAGATAGAGAGATTAAATCAATAGCTATACCTCCTTTAGGAAGTGGGAATGGTGGTTTAAATTGGGATAAAGTAAAAGAAATGATAGTAAGCGAGTTGTCAGATTTGGACACTACTATTTTTCTTTATGAACCTACCAAGCAAATCAAGGAAGAGTTAAAAAAAGAGAAGGCAAAATTAACTCCTGCCAGAGCTATGCTACTTGCTATATTGTATAGATTAGTACGGAGCGGTGAATTGGTTTCTGAGTTTTCGAGTGAGAAAGTCTGTTATTTTTTACAGCGTTTTGGTGGACAGAAGCATTTTAAATTAACTTATACTAAACAGCTATATGGACCATATTCGGGTAAGGTCAGATACGTAATTAATCATTTGAATGGTAGTTACTTAATGGGCTATTCAGATTTGAACAAGAAAGCCTTTGAGCCGTTGGACTTATTAATGGATACCGAGGACTTAGTGAATGATTACCTCAAAAAACAATCTGAGTTATTAGCTATAGTTGAAAACACTGATAAGTTTTTGAGTGGTTTTTATTCCGATTTTGCTTTGGAACTTTTAGCCACTGTGGATTTTATAGTCCAAGAAAAGGAAATAACCGATAAGGAGGCAATTCTTTCTCAATTGCAAGAGTGGAATGACCGAAAAAGGGAAATGTTCTCTCAAAAGAAATATATTGACATAACGCTTAGTCATTTACAAAAACATAATCTTATCCCTACGGCGTGAAACTAAAATTTAGTAGCGACCAAGACTATCAATTAGAAGCTATTCGCTCCACAATTGACGTATTTGAAGGGCAACCTTTGAATAAAGGGAACTATGAAATTTCTTTTGGTATGGAGGGTGCAAGTTTGGCATTTACCGAAAAAGGGATAGCCAATAAATTGGTTCTTTCACCACTGCAATTAATACAAAATATACAGCAAGTACAAAAGCAAAACATAGGCGCAGGTATAGAAAACTATAAACCTGATACGGAGATTTTCCCTATGGAATATGAAACCGCTGAAGGAACAAAAGAAACCGCCAATTTCCCTAACCTTACCATAGAAATGGAGACAGGCACAGGAAAGACCTACACCTATTTAAGGACTATATATGAAATGAATAAGGTGTATGGCTTTAAGAAGTTTGTTATTGTAGTTCCAAGTGTAGCTATTAGAGAGGGAACGATTAAGAATTTAGAAATAACGCACGAGCATTTCCAAAGTTTGTATGAAAATCCTCCAATGGATTTTACATTGTATGATAGTAAAAAGCTTTCTGCTCTGCGCAATTTTGCCACTGCTAATAGCATACAAGTATTGGTTATCAATATTGATAGTTTTACCAAGGACGCAAATATCATTAATCAGGTAAGGGAAACAGGCGTAAAGCCCATTGAGTATTTACAAGGTACAAATCCCATAGTAATAGTGGACGAACCGCAAAATATGGAAACGGATATTAGAAAGCGTGCCATCGCAAATTTGAATCCATTATGTACGTTACGCTATTCAGCCACGCATCGTAATTTTTATAATCTCATTTATAAGTTAGACCCCGTGCAAGCTTATGATAAAGGCTTAGTAAAACAGATTGAAGTGGACGGCATCGTTACCGAGGATAATCTCAGCTCTGCTTATATTTCCTTTGAGGATATTAAGCAAGCCAAAACAAGTGTAAAGGCAAAACTTAGAATTTATATCAATGATAAAAACGGCGTAAAGCCAAAACTTTTTACCGTTGGTACAGGCGCAGATTTATATGAGCTATCGAACCAACGAGAGATTTACAAAGACAGGTTTATTATCAATTCTATCAATGCCGAGTGGGGCGAAATAGAATTTGCCAATGGTTTAATACTTACTAAAGGGCAGGACCAAGGAGGACTTACCGAAGAGGTAATGAAGTTCCAAATTGAGCGCACCATCAAAAAGCATTTTGAAAAGGAGCGGAGATATAAGCAGTTTGGCATTAAGGTTCTTTCTCTTTTCTTTATAGATAAAGTAGCAAATTACAGAGCATACAATGAAGCAGGTGAACCATCTTTAGGCAAGTTTGCAATATGGTTTGAGGAGTTATTTGAAAAGTATAAGCCAAAGGATTATCCATTTACAGCCTCTCAGGTCCACAACGGATATTTCTCTATGGATAAAAAAGGCAAGCTAAAGGACAGTAAAGAAAATAGAAGCACCAAAGACGATAATGATACCTATAGTCTAATAATGAAGGATAAGGAAAAGCTCTTAACCGAAGGTGAGCCGTTGCGCTTTATCTTTTCGCATAGTGCGCTCCGTGAGGGTTGGGATAATCCAAATGTCTTTCAGATTTGTACGCTTAATGAAACTAAATCAGACCTTAAAAAACGTCAAGAAATAGGGAGAGGATTAAGACTTCCTGTAAATGCTGAAGGGCAAAGGATATTTGATAAGAAAGTGAATATTCTTACTGTAGTAGCAAATGAGACCTATCAAGATTTTAGCGAGCAACTACAGAAAGAGATAGAAGAGGAAACAAGTGTATCATTTGCAGGGCGAATAAAAGACGCTCGAAAAAAAGCACAGGTTAAACTGAGTAAAGAACTAACGCCCGCTTCTTGTCCTGAGTTCTTTGAAATTTGGGATAAGATAAAATACAAAACAAATTATAGGGTAAGCTATACCAGCGAGGACTTAATCTCAAAGTCTATTGAGAATATGAAAGAAATGCCATTAACGGCAAAGCCCATACTCACAGCCCAAACAGGACGATTGGATATTACAGGCACAGGAATAGAAGCCTCACAAGTTGCAATGGAAATGCAAGAGGTGTATGGGGCGAAATATACTATCCCTGATATTTTTGCTTATATCCAAAACAAGATAAACATCACACGGACCACGATATATGAAATACTGCAAGGCTCACAACGTTTGGAGGAGTTAGAAGATAACCCTCAAATGTTTTTGGATAATGCCGTAGGTTGTATTCAGAGAGCCTTGAATCAGCTAATGGTGGACGGAATAAAGTACGAGCGCATAAAAGGCGGAGCGTATGAAATGCATCTCTTCGAGAATGAAGAAATAGAAACTTTCTTGAGTAATCTCTTTAAGGTAGGTAAGCCCGAAAAGACTTTATACAATTATGTTCATATTGATAGTAAGCCTGAAAGTGAATTTGCTCGGGACTGTGAGACAGACGAAAACGTAAAGTTTTATTTTAAGCTACCTAAAGCGTTTAAGATACGAACGCCTATAGGTTCTTATAATCCTGATTGGGCGGTCATTTTTGATAATGATAAACGAATCTACTTTGTGGCTGAGACTAAATCCTCCATTGTAGCAGAGGAACGAAGAGCAGGAGAAAATATGAAAATCAAATGTGGTAAAGCGCATTTTGCCTTATTCAAGGAAGAGGGCGTACAGTACCACGTGTTGGATAGTGTCAAAGGTCTTTATAGAGTGCCGAGTTAAATCCATTTATGCAGGGTTTCAAGTATTATTCGTAAAATAATAGGAAGGTTCTTTTTGATTATTTTTTTGAGCTACTTAATATGCTTTTTTGCCATAGGGCAAATGTGCTAAAGTGAATAAAGCAAAAAAAGGACATTGAGTATAAGCCCTATTTATAGGGTTTTTAGGAGCCTATTTTATGCAAATTTTGTGCAAATAAAAGAAAGGGTTTCAGCTTAATCGCTGAAACCCTTGTCTTTGTTGCTCCCCCTTCAGGACTTGAACCTGAGACCCTCTGATTAACAGTCAGATGCTCTAACCAACTGAGCTAAGGAGGAATATGTGATCCTTATGATTAAATAAGGAGTGCAAATATATACTTTTTGATAAAAAAACAAAGAAAATATTACTCGTAAAAAACCGTTTTATACGGGTAGCGTTCCTTATATAGATCTTTGACTTTTTCAAGGAGCATATCTCTGAACGTATGGATGTTTGTTTTCTCCTGTGCCGAAATAAAGATACACTGACCTTCTAGCCTTTTTTCCCAAGATTGTACCAACTCTTTCATCAGTTGTTCCTTTACTTCCTCCTCAAGCCAAGGATCAAAAGCCTTTTGCTCGTATAGGTCTATTTTGTTAAATACAATAATGACCGGCTTGTCAAAAGCTTCTAGATCCTTTAAGGTTTCATTGACTACATTGATCTGATCTTCATAGTTTGGGTGCGATAAATCAACCACATGGAGCAAGATATCTGCCTCCCGGGTCTCGTCTAATGTACTTTTAAAACTTTCAACCAAATGATGCGGTAGCTTTCGTATAAAACCTACCGTGTCGCTTAATAGAAAAGGGGTTCTATTATACACGACCTTACGTGTAGTCGTATCTAGCGTAGCGAATAGTTTATTTTCAGCAAAAACCTCTTCCTTACTCAGTACCCGCATAATAGTACTTTTACCAACATTTGTATAACCCACAAGTGATACACGAATCAGTTCGCCTCGGTCCTTTCGCTGCGTATGAGCTTGTTTGTCATACTTGGCCAGTTTTTTCTTGAGTAAAGAGATTTTATCTCGGATAATCCTTCGATCGGTTTCAATCTCTGTTTCACCAGGTCCTCTTGTACCAATCCCCCCTCCTTGTCTTTCGAGGTGTGTCCACATACCCCGTAAACGTGGCAGGATATATTGATATTGGGCTAGTTCTACCTGAGCCTTTGCTTGTGCGGTTTGAGCGCGAGCCGCGAATATGTCTAGAATTAAATCGCTTCGATCCAGTACATGTTTATCTAATTCTTTTTCAATATTCAAAATCTGAGATCCACTCAGTTCATCATCAAAGATTAAAATATCCACTTGATCTTCGTGCGCTTCAATATATTGTTTGATTTCTTGTAGCTTACCTTTTCCTAGAAACGTTCGGCCATCAGGTTTTTCACGTCTTTGTGTGAATCGTTTTACCGCAATAGCGCCAGCAGTTTCTGCTAGGAATGCTAATTCATCGAGGTATTCTTCTATCTGTTCATCCGTTTGATATTGCTGTATCAAACCTACTAAGATGGCTTTCTCTGCCTTTTTTATTTTCTTATCCTTATCTATCACGTTTTCAAAAATACATTAAAAAACCTCCAAGAAGATCTCATACTTTGAGCTCCCTTGGAGGTTTCAACTTAATTGATCATCTTATCCTGCTTCGGCATAGCGACGTGCTACTTCATCCCAGTTTACTACATTCCAGAATGCTGAGATGTAGTCAGGGCGACGATTCTGATAGTTTAAGTAATAGGCGTGTTCCCAAACATCAATACCTAATATGGGTGTACCTCCGCAGCCATGACCCATAATAGGATTATCTTGGTTAGCGGTAGAACAGACTATGAGTTTACCATCTTTTACACAAAGCCAAGCCCAACCACTTCCAAATTGGGTAGCCGCTGCCTTTGCAAAATCCTCTTTGAATTGATCAAAACCACCTAGGTCATTCTCAATTGCAGTAGCCAATGATCCGCTAGGAGCACCACCACCATTTGGGCTCATGATACTCCAAAATAAAGAGTGATTGTAAAAACCACCACCATTATTTCTTACCGCAGCATTATCCTCACAGTTTGCTAATAGTTCTTCAATGCTTTTTCCGGCAAGATCGGTTCCTTCAATTGCAGCATTTAATTTACTGGTATATCCAGCGTGATGTTTGCTATGATGGATTTCCATAGTGCGTGCATCAATATGTGGTTCAAGAGCGTTATAGTCGTATGATAATTCTGGTAATGTAAATGACATAATTTATATTTTTTGAAGTGCAAATATAACTATGAAACAGTGATTCCTTAGCGTTCTGTTTGATTGTCATAAAATTGTAAGATTTAAGTTTCTCTGTAATCAAATAGTACGATGGTCGTCTTTTTTGTATGAAAAAAATTTTATCCTTCTTTGTTTTGTTGATTTCACTTAGTGCAAGTGCGCAAATTTATCCCGATGGAACAGTCATTAGTAGTTTCTCGGCAACCGATATCAATAACAACTTCTTCTCGTCAACAATGGCCACAAATAATGGCAAGCATATTATCATAGATATTTCCGCTACTTGGTGTGGTATATGTTGGAGCTATCATAATACGAAAGTTTTGGATAACTATAATGCGAAGTATGGCCCCAATGGTACAGACCTACAGGATGCCGAAGTCATTTTTTATGAAGGTGACATGTCAACGAACTCAAATGATTTGAATGGAGTAGGGACAAACACTGTAGGAGATTGGGTAATGGGCACTAATTATAGAATATTTAATGAGGCTAATCCGACGAATGTGAAATCAAGTTTTTCAGCTTCTGGTACGCTCGGTTATCCATCAGTATTTGTAGTTTGTAAAGACAATAAAATGTACAGAATTAGCACCTCTCTAAACACAGCTGATGCATTAAGAGCATTTGTGAATGACAAATGTGGTACTTCACCCTTAAGTACTAGTACGATTTACGATGCGAATTTTAACTATGACCTCTATCCTAATCCGGCAATGAGTGATTTAACTATTGACTTAAACTTAGATCATGCTGATGAAGTGTCCTATACGTTAACCAATACATTCGGTCAGACGCTTTTGAGCCATACCCCAGAATTTACTCAGGCAGGTGTCAACAAGATCAATTTAGATGTAAGTGAGGTAGCGGCAGGATTATACATGCTTAACTTAAAAGTAGGAGAGCGTAGTGTTGCACACAAAGTTGTTGTAACCAAATAGCTCTAAATGATATTTAATCAAAGCCTTGGAGACCCCAAGGCTTTTTGTTTTTACATTTGTATTTCTTGGCGAAGTATAAAAACCTTACTTTAAAAAAATCATTTGGTCAGCATTATCTGCATGATGAAACCTATTGTACTCGAATAGCAGAGGCGATCTTGCGGCATGAGCACTATAAGATTGTAGAAGTAGGTCCTGGTGCTGGAGCAATTACTAAGTACTTTCCTAAACAACGTGCATATTTGGGCATTGAATTTGATCAAGAAAAAGTCGATTATCTTGAAAAGCATTTTGGTGATCAATCGTTTGTGCAACAGGACATCCTGAAGTACACTATAGAAGAAGAGATCTTGCTTTGCGGTAATTATCCCTACAACATTTCTGGGCCAATTATTTTTAAAACTCTTGAGAATAAAGAGAAGATACCTGTCATGATTGGGATGTTTCAGAAAGAGGTTTCACAGCGGATTGTGGCCTCTCCTAGAACGAAGGCTTATGGGATCCTAAGTATATTATCACAATGTTTTTACGACTGTCAAATTTTATTTGATATACCAGCAGGTGCATTTCAACCACCTCCCAAGGTTGTTTCATCGCTGATTGAGATGATACGGAATAACAATCCTTATAAGATAGATGACTTTAATCGGTTTAAAATGCTTGTGAAAACAGCTTTTAATCAGAGAAGAAAAACCTTGAATAATTCTCTCAAAGCTATGCAGCTTGTACTTCCCGAAGAGGTAAGAAGCAAGCGTCCCGAAGAACTCAGCCCAGAAGCTTTTGCCAAACTCTATCATCAGTTGTATTCTTAATACATTTGCTTTGTGAAGAAAAAGGTCCTATTAGCGGCGAATATCTCGGATACATTTAAAGAGTATCTTCTTGCTCAACAGTATGAGCTCGTAGTCTGGAATGGACAACAGATTCCAGAGGATCTTACTGCTATTGTTACATCTAACAAATTAAAGCTGGATAAAGATCTTTTAGAACCGTTAAAAGAGCTGAGGTGGATTGGACGTTTAGGTTCGGGTATAGAGATTATCGATACTGCATATTGTAATGCACGGAGCATTGCATTTGCATCTTCACCTTGGGGTATTGCCAATGCCGTAGCGGAACATTGTATAGCCATGCTCTTGTCTTTGGGTAAGCGCGTGACCTCTAGTTTTCAGGAAGTGCAGCAGCAAGAATGGATCCGAGAGCCGAATCGAGGTTGGGAACTAGAAGGGAAAACAGTTGGTATCATAGGTTATGGAAATACAGGAAGCGCTTTTGCTAGAAAACTCTCGGTCTTTGGAGTGCGTGTATTGGCATATGATAAGTACAAAAAAGATTTTTCAGACGAATGGGTTCAGGAAACGGATCTAATAGAGCTGCAGCAACAGGCGGATATTATTTCTTTTCATATACCACTGAACAAAGAAACGGAAGGGTATTACGATCATGCTTTTATACAAAATTGTAAAGAGCATATGCTGCTCAATACCGCTAGAGGTGCTATTGTAGTCACACAAGATCTTTTAAGTGCTTTAGAGACAAGACGTGTTTTAGGGGCAGCCTTAGATGTACTTGATGTTGAGCGTCAACTGACAGATAAAACAAGTAAGGCTTGGGAAGTTGTTCAAGAATTATTACGATATAATGTTCTAGTAACACCTCATATTGCTGGTTATTCTCATAACGCAATAGAAAAAATGAGTGCCGAACTTATGGGAAAATTAAAAGAAGTGATTTAGTAAATAGTAACGTAGCCCGTTTCCTTTACTTCGTCGTTTTCAAACAACTTAAAAAAGTAAGTACCTCTTGCATTGAAATTATACTTATCGAGTACCACATGTGTTTTTCGTATGCGGGAAACATATAGCACTTCTTCTTTCTCAGGGTTATAGAACTTTAGTGAGTATCGTTTTCTACCCGCATCGTTCAAGCTTATGTTCACATGACCCGTATAGGGATTGGTATAAACTTGTGTAGAAGGCTCATAATAAAAGTCAGTAGAATTGCCTTTATCAGAAGTTCCTTCATTAGGGTCTGTAGCTTTGGTACTACCTGTTGCCAGTGAGCGCATTCGCGAGGCAGCAATGGTTGCAGAATCGAGAATAACTTTGTATGTATTACTAAACCACTCTAATTCTGATGTGAACAAGACACGCACCTTATAGTAGTTTTTACCGAGCTTAGGATTCTTATCGACGAATTTTTGAACTCCTTTTCGCGGTCGGGCAATATTACCAATAGACTTAAAGCTTAGAATACTGTCGGTAGAACGCAACACCTGAACAGACTTTAATCCATTATACTCGCTCACCCAACTCAAGTGATTTTGACCATTTTTGGTTTCGATTTTTATAGCCGGTAAGGCAGGGATCTGTTTGTTCTGCGCAAAACAATGGGCGCCCATGAGTAATACAGTAAGAAATATAAAAAAGTGCTTCATTCTTGCAATGAGCGAAAGTATATGATAATATCTTAATAGCTTCATAATTGTAATGAATTGCTGGAGCGATTTCCTTGTAGACCTCCAGTATGTACGACTAACATTTTTTTATTCTGTAAGAGTACACTAGTACGTAGTAGGTCTTCTATACCAAAAAACATTTTCGCCGTATAGACCCTATCCAGAGCAAAGCCATATTTTTCTTGGAATACTTGCATATAATCAATCAGTTCGGGTTTTGTTTTTCCAAAGCCACCAAAATGATAGGTATCTATATAGTGAAGATGAGGAACGGACTGTGTTAGTTTCTCTTTGAGGGACAGTGCGTTCTTAAACGGAGCAAAGCCCCAGATCTCTTTTTTGAATACAGCGGCCAAGCCACAAATGGTCGTCCCAGTGCCAATAGAGCAGCAGAGGATGTCATATGAAGTGATATCAAGCGGATTAAGAATCTCAACACAGCCTTGTTGACCCAAAGTATTATCGCCCCCTTCAGGAACGATAAAACTATTGGGATATGTTTGTTGGAGCTCTGTTAGAAAAGTGGGTTCGGCTTTTTTTCTATAGGTTGCTCTCGAAACGAACTTTAGTTCCATGCCCCAACGTACGCAGTCATTGAGCGTTGGGTTGCTCACATCTTCACCCCTAACGATGCCAATTGTTTTTATACCAAACAGTTTACCGGCATAAGCAAGTGCATGGAGATGATTAGAGTAGGCGCCACCAAAACTGAGTATTGCATCAAAACCGTTTTGTTGTGCCTCGAGTAAATTATATTTTAATTTGAACCATTTATTGCCTGAAATCGTTGAGTGAATTTGGTCTAGCCGCAGAACATCTACCGAGACATCTGCCTTGTCGATGCGAAGCGTGTCAACATCAATCGGTTTATTAAAAAGTGAAACATCAATATCCATATTCTTTCAAGAAAATATCACTATCGCGCCAGTCCTTCCGAACTTTAACCCGGAGCTCTAGAAATACTTTACGCTGAATAAACTTTTCAATATCCGATCTAGACTGCTCGCTAATTTTTCTAATCATGGAACCTCCTTTACCAATCATAATGATTTTCTGCGTTTCACGTGTTACAATGATGTCCGCTACTATTTTCGTAAGCGTCTTTTTGTCTTTATACTCTCGGATATGAACGGCAGAGTGATAGGGGATTTCTTTGTCGAGTAGTTTGAAAATTTTCTCGCGAATGATTTCTTCTACAAAAAAGCGTACTGGGCGGTCGCTCATGTTTTCTTCGTCGAAATAGGGTGGGTGCTCTGGTAAGACTGCTACGATTTCTTCAATAAGTTGGTCCGTACGAATTCCCTCTTCCGCCGAGATAGAAAGAATACTTTGTGGGCTGGCGGCTTCTCGAATTTCATCAGATAAGGCAATCAGGTCTTTATTATGAACAGTATCAATCTTATTCAGAATAAAAATGATAGGCTTGTTCGTTTTATACTCCTTTAGAAGATTTAAATTTTCTTCCAAGTTATCATTTACGTCCATTACAAAAAGAAGCACATCAGTATCCTTTCGTACATTCTTGATTTCTTCGAGCATTCGCTCATGCATTTTGTATTTAGCCTCTAGAATACCTGGCGTATCTGAGAAAATAATCTGATAGTTATCTTCAGTTAGGATACCGAGTATTCTATGCCTTGTAGTTTGAGCTTTGCGTGTTACAATAGCTAGCTTTTCACCGAGAAAACGGTTTAACAAAGTCGATTTACCCGCATTGGGCTTCCCGATAATGGCTACAAATCCGCTTTTAAATGCACTCACACCTCAAAGGTAGAACATGAAATTTCTAAAAAAATTAATAATAAAGTAAAATACTTTCTCCAATATTTTCTCAATTCAAAAAAATGCTTTTCATTTGCGCTGCGAGGTAGAGCAGCGGTAGCTCGTCGGGCTCATAACCCGAAGGTCGTAGGTTCGATCCCTACCCTCGCAACCAAGCAAAACTGAAGCCCGCCTTGTGCGGGCTTTCTTATTAAATCCCTAAATTAGCAGTTGTTACCCATGAATAAAGACCATTGAGTTGTCCGTCGTATATCAAAATAGGAAATAATTGCCCATGAACTATCAAACATTTCAGCCACATCCAGACCTAAGTGCTTGGGTTAAATTTTATTGGACCTTAGAAGTACCCTTTGATCCAAAGAATCAGAAGCAGAAAATTATTCCTGATGGGTGCATTGAAATGACCTTTAATCTTGAAGATGGGATTAAGCGCTACATATCCGAGGATGAGTTTGTAATACATCCTTGTGCTATGGTAATGGGGCAAAGAACAAAGTCTTACTTTATAGAGCCTGTAGGGGAGGTGAACTCATTTGCAATATGCTTTTACCCTTATGGGTTTGCAAGCTTTGTAAATACTCCGCTTGAAGATTTAGTAGATATTGAAACACCAATAGAAAACCTATTTGGAGAAATCGCGGCAAAAGAGTTAGAACAGAAAATTGTCAAGGCAGCGAATACACACGAACGTATCAAGATTATTGAAACCTTTCTTTTAAATAGGCTTAATGAGAATAGGACGCTTGAAAACCTAGTGAAAACAACAGTAGATACACTATTAGCTAGTAATGGGCGTCTGCCAATAAACCAAATTTTAAAAAAAGATTTATCGAAAAGAAGACAGCTCGAAAGAAATTTTAAAAGGCAGATAGGCATTAGCCCTAAACAATTAGGTAAAGTATTACGCTTGCAAACAGCCTTGAATATGTTGATTCATGACAATGAAAACCTAACGAGTATAGCTTACGAAAGTGAATACTTCGACCAAGCACATTTTATTAAGGACTTTAAAGAATTTATCGGGATGACTCCAAAGGAATTTTTAGGAAATGATCATATGGCCCTTTCCAAGCTTTTCTATAAGTAGTTTTAAGCTGTCGCATTTTTACAATTTTAGCAATTTATATTATTTATAATTTTGTAAGGTCAATTGAATATAAAACAAATGAGAAGAACAATACGAACAGTTGCAATACTATGCACAATAGGGTTTATGGCTTGTGATCGTCAACCCAAGAGCGACTCCGAGTCAAATCTACCTGTAGAACAAAATGTAAATGATATGAATAGTTATATTTCCCTTTTTGAAATACCTGCAATAGATATTTCCCGAGCCATTAATTTTTATGAAACCATTTTAGATCTTCATATCGAAAAAATGGAAGTAGATGGAATGGAAATGGGCATACTGCCATACGAAGGGCAAGTGATTACGGGTATAATCATAAAAGGACCAGGAACCAAACCTTCGGCAGATGGTGTATGCATATATTTAAATGGTGGGTCCGACCTTCAAGTCATACTGAACAAAGTTGAAGAAAATGGTGGCAAAATCGTTGTTCCAAAAACTCCTCATGCAGATGGAAGTGGCTTTTTTGCCCTGTTTTTGGATACAGAGGGAAATAAACTGGGTCTAAACTCCCCGAACTAGAAAGAATAGAGCCCTGTATATTCCAAAGCTGTTCTGCTTTTATACTTTCCAAAACGGTTATTTGGTTTTATTACTTTAAGCCCTAAGGATGCAACTAAATAAAAGCTAGGCAGTTCCATAGCTTTTTTCTTTTACCTTTGCGGTCACAATCATGAAAACAGTAGCAATCGTAGGAAGGCCTAATGTAGGTAAATCAACCCTTTTTAATCGTTTGATAGGCGAACGAAAGGCTATTGTTGATGATGTAAGCGGTGTAACGCGCGATAGGCAATATGAAGAAACCGAGTGGAACGGGCAGCAATTCAGCGTAGTCGACACTGGAGGCTATGTAGCAAACAGCGACGATATTTTTGAAAAAGAGATTGTGAAGCAGGTCAATATTGCCTTAGAGGAGGCTGATGTTCTGTTGTTTGTTTGCGATGTATCAACCGGTATAACTGATTTAGATGAAGCTTTCGCTAATTTCTTAAGAAAGTCTCAGAAGCCAGTACTTGTAGTTGGTAATAAGAGCGATAATAGCGAGCGCATTTTAGAGTCCAATGAATTTTATGCATTGGGGTTTGAAGAGCTTTATCCTATTTCTTCTGTATCCGGCTATGGAACTGGTGATTTGTTAGACCGTGTTGTAGAGCTTCTGCCTAAGACCGAATCCGAAATAAGTTCAGAGCTGCCAAAAATTGCCATTGTCGGGCAGCCCAATGCAGGTAAGTCCTCATTACTCAATGCGCTGGTGGGTGAAGAACGGAATATTGTTTCAGAGATTGCAGGAACGACGCGTGATAGTATCCATACGACCTATAATCTCTTCAACAAAGAGTTTATATTAATAGACACAGCAGGTCTGAAGAAGAAAAGTAAGGATAAAGAAGATCTTCAGTTTTATTCGGAGATTCGAGCGGTTAAAGTCGTAGAGGATTGTGATATTGTTATGCTCGTTGTAGATGCAGAGCGCGGTATTACGGCCCAGGATATTAATATTTTTAGCTTGGCTGAACGAAAAGGGAAGGGTATAGTTGTGCTGATGAATAAATGGGACCTTATAGAAAAGGATACCCATACCGTCAAAAAACAAACGGCCTTTATTCATACAAAAATTGCTCCCTTCACTGATGTGCCTATACTTTTTATATCGGCCACTGAGAAACAGCGTATTCATAAAGCTTTAGAAGTAGCCCTTGAGGTGTTTGAGAGGAGGGCTCAAAAAATATCTACTAGCAAACTCAATGAAGTTATGTTAGAAGAGGTCAAAAAGAATCCACCTCCGAATTATAGAGGTATGCCAGTGAGTATTAAATTTATTACACAATTGCCCGTAGTTGTACCGTCTTTTACCTTTTTTGCGAACCATCCTGATCAAATTAAGGGGCCATATAAGCACTTTCTAGAAAATAAAATGCGGAAGCACTTTGACTTTACAGGTGCTCCAATTCGTGTATTCGTAAGAAAAAAGTAGAGAAACCGTTCGTCATGCCGAAGAACCGCCTAACCAAAAATATGTTAAAATAAACGAAGGAAACTTTTGCAATCGCAAAAGTTTATTTAGTTTTGCGCCGTGGAAACACGTGAACAGATCATAGAAATAGCTACAAAAGCTTTTCTCCATTATGGGTTTAAGAATGTAACCGTAGATGAGATTGCACGGCAAGCAGGCATTTCTAAGAAAACCCTTTACCAAGAGTTTAGTAAGAAAGATGACTTGGTATTGGCATCTGTCAAACATTACAACCTTAAGAACTGGAATGAAATGCTTGCCCTTATGGGAGCGAGTAATAATGCTGTTGAAGAGTTGGTAACTGTTTTCTTTCATATGGCCAAAATGTTTAAGGGGATGAATCCAGTCTGTTTTATTGATTTGCAGCGCTATTACTCCAAGGCCTTTAAGTATATGGACCAATTTAAGAAAACAAAATTGCATGATTGTATCAAGGAAAATCTAGATCGAGGGGTGGCCGAAGGTTTCTTTAGAGAGGACATGGATACGGAAATTATAGCTCGATATAGAATGGAGTCTGTTTTTCTCATTATGCATGCTGGCGTTTTTCCCAAGAAAGAATTTGATCTGATAGAAATAAATAAACAAATTTTTGAACTATATATGTTTGGCGTGGCAACGCTTAAAGGACATAAACTTATTACCAAATATTTAGAAAAAACAAAGTAAGATGAAACGAAGACTATTAGTATTGCTATGCTTTTTGACCCTTGGGGCACAAGCGCAATCAGTTTACTCCGTAAAGGATTGTATTGATTATGCAATAAAGAATCAACCAAGTTTAGCTAAACAGAAGCTAGAGGAGGACATCCAAAAAGAAGTAAATAAGGAGGTTACCGCTCTAACCCGTCCACAGGTGTCAGCGGCAGGAAGCTTCCAATACCTATTCATTGTACCGAAACAGCGCTCCGATGCAGGAGCGTTTAGTTTTGGAGATGCCTTTAACTATTTTGTGATCGATTCAGCAAAACTTGCTGCAAATCCGCCAGCCCCAACGCCAGAGTATAATGAATTTCAGTTTGGCTTACCACTTTCCGCTTCCATGAATCTGCAAGTACAACAGATACTGTTTGATCCAGGTGTACTCATTGGTTTGCAGGCTCGAGAAAGTCTAAACGAATTAGCTAAGTTGAATACCAGACGCAGTGAAGAAGAACTACGTATTAATGTGAGCAAGGCATATTACAATTGTGTAATCGCTGAAAAGAGAAAAAACCTTCTTGACGAAAACATTCAACTAATCACTAAAATTGAGAATACAACAAGTAAGCTATATGACGCAGGGTTTGCTGAGAAGATTGATGTAGCCCGGTTGACGGTACAGCGTAATAACCTTCTTACTGAAAAGAATAAAGTTGATAACCTGATCAACTTGAGCTACTCCGTATTGAAATTTCAAATGGGTATGCCACTAACAAATGGAATTACCTTGAGTGATGATTTGAACAGTGAAGAAATCAAAAAAGATATGATGCTCAGTAATATTATAGATTACGATCAGCGTACGGAGATGCAGCTTTTGAAGAAGGGAATTGAGCTGAATAGATTGGATCTAAAACGCTATCAAAAATCAAATCTCCCAACAGTTGCAGCCGTTGGTCAATTTGGTTATGCTACGCAAACCAAACGGATCAAGGAACTATTTACTTTACCTTATTTCCCAACGGGTGCCATTGGGCTATCTGTAAACATTCCGATTTATGGTGGTGGGCAACGTCAAGCAAAAATGAATCAGGTGAAATTGAAAATCAAACAGAATGAGTTGGATATTCAAAATTTCCAACAAGCTGTAGACTTTGAAGTGCGCAACGCGAGAACATCATTACGAAATAGTCTACTGACATTGAAAAGTCAAGAAGATAATATTGACTTGGCCAGTAAAGTTTACGACATAGCACAAAAGAAATACAAAGAAGGGCTTGGTACCAATATTGAAGTGATACAAGCGCAAACAGCAATGAAAGAAGCACAAACGAATTATTTTGGTTCATTGTACGACGCAATGTTGGCCAAAATTGATCTACAAAAAGCACTCGGAATCTATAAAAAATAACAACATCTATTTAAGACAATTATTATGAACAAGACAATCATTTTATTACTATCAACAATTATACTTTTAGCAAGTTGTGGTGGTGAATCAAAAAAAGATCCTAAGGCACAATTAGCTCAATTAAAAAAGGAGCAAAAAGAGATTGCTAAAAAAATTGCGGACTTAGAAACGAAAACGGGTAAAAAAGATAGCGTACGCAGTATCGCAGTCAGTCTTACGGACATGTACCCAACAAAATTCTTCCAATTTCTTGAATTGCAAGGTAGAGTTGATGCAGGGAAGACGGTAAATGCAACACCTGAAGCACCTGGAGTGGTACAATCTATACGAGTGCGCAATGGTCAATATGTGAAGCGCGGTCAAACCTTGGCAACTTTAAAAGCTGATGCTATTCAAAGTGGTATTGCTGAATTAGATCAACAAATTTCTTTTGCTAAGACAATGTATGATAAGCAGCAGAAGTTGTGGGATCAGGAGATCGGAACGGAAGTACAATTACTTACCGCAAAGAACCAATACGAATCATTGCTTAAAAAGAAAAATACTACTTTAAGTCAGCGTAGAATGTATACCATTAAAGCACCAATTAGCGGAGTAGTAGATGATGTTAATATTACAGTTGGTGATATGTCTAGTCCGGGTATGCCTAATCAAATTCGAATTGTGAATACAGGAGACGTAAAAGTAGAGGTAGATGTACCGGAAAGCTATGCGGGACGGGTAAAATCGGGTAGTAGAGCAGAGGTTGTATTACCAGATTTTGGTGATACCATGATTACCAATGTACGTTATGTGCAAAAATCAATTGATCCTTTGAAAAGAACATTTACCGCAGAAATTAAACCTACGGCAAAAGGAAAACTAAGACCCAATATGATCACAAAAGTGAAGATTGCAACTTATACAAATCCTAGAGCCTTTGTTTTACCAGCCAAAGTTATTCAGAAGATCAATGGAAAAGATTTTGTTTATGTAAAGGATAAACAAGATCGTGCGAAACTGAAAGAAGTACTGCTTGGTAAAAACTATAGAGGTAAGGTAGAAATCAAAAGTGGCCTTTTGTTAGATGATCAAGTAGTGACTGCAGGTTATCAGGAATTGAACGAAGGAGATAAATTAAGTTATACAAAATAGAAGAATACGATGCAATTAAATCCATCAAAGTGGCCCATAAATAATCGGACGGCAATCTATTTTGCCACGGTTATCCTTGCGTTTATGGGATATAGCGCTTATAATAGTCTGCCCAAGGAGCAGTTTCCTGAGGTGAAATTCCCTCAGATTATTGTACAAACAATTTATCCTGGAACATCTCCAGAAAATATGGAGAATTTAGTTTCTAAACCTATTGAAAAGAAACTAACGAATATTACGGGGATTAAAAAAGTAACGAGTAATTCATTTCAGGATTTCTCAATTATCACAGCGGAGTTCAATACAGATATCGATATTGATGAAGCTAAGATTGATGTTCAAGATGCGGTCGATAAAGCCAAACCAGACTTGCCTAACGATTTGCCAAACGAACCTGAGATAAATGAGGTTGATGCTTCGGAGTTTCCAATCATGTTCGTAAATCTGTATGGCGATTTTGACGTCACCCGTTTAGAGAAGTATGCTGATCGGATTAAAGATCGAATTGAGGATCTTAAGGAAATAAAACGCGTGGATAAAGTGGGTGGCTTGGAAAGAGAAATTCAAGTTAATGTAGACTTGTTTAAGATGAGTGCTGCGCAATTGTCATTTCGAGATATTCAGAATGCCATCGCGTTTGAAAATATTGAGGCTACTCCAGGTGAAGTAAAAGTAAACGGAGAACAGCGTTTATTGTCGATCAAGAAAGTATTCAAAGATGCTGATGAGATAGCCAATTTAGTCGTAAAGAATCCTGATGGAGCGTCTATGTATCTAAGAGATATAGCTGAGGTAAAAGATACCTATGAAGACCCCGAGAGTTTCGCTCGTTTAGATGGGAGAAACGTAATTACACTTAATATTATTAAAGGAGCTGGTAAAAACTTGATTAATGCAAGTGACAAAATCAATGAGATTATTGATGATATGCAGGCTAATGAGTTGCCAAAAGAACTTAGCATTAAACTAACTGCGGATCAAAGTGAGAATACACGTGTTACCTTGCATGATTTGATCAATACCATCATCATTGGTTTCTGTATTGTAACCTTAATTCTGATGTTCTTTATGGGTACGACCAACGCAATATTCGTTGCTTTATCTGTACCACTATCCATGGCTATAGCCTTCATGGTGATGCCAAGTATTGGGTTTACGCTCAACATGATTGTTTTATTCTCTTTCCTACTAGCACTAGGAATTGTTGTGGATGATGCGATTGTGGTTATTGAGAACGCGCATAGGATCTTCCATGAAGAGGACTTGCCTATTAAAGAGGCGGTAGAGAAAGCGACTAAGGAGGTATTCTTACCTGTATTAGCTGGTACCATAACAACCTTGTTACCGTTTATTCCATTGGCGTTCTGGAGTGGTGTGATAGGAGAGTTTATGTTCTTCTTGCCAATTACGCTGATCATTACGTTATTGGCCTCTTTGATTGTTGCATACTTTATTAATCCGGTATTTGCGGTTGATTTTATGAAGAAAACAGAGTATGATGGCAAGTCCAAAATCACGTGGACGAAACGAGCCACCTATACAGCCATCGGATTCTTTGTGGTAACACTGATCTCGTACTTATCGGGTAGCGTAATGATGGGGAATATGACTATTTTCTTCTTCCTGCTTTACTTATTAAATAAATTCGTTCTGGTTAAACTTATCTATCGTTTCCAGAAAAATGTATGGCCTAAGGTACAGGCTTGGTATGTAAGACGATTAGAAAAAATATTGGATCGACGTGGTTGGGTATTGGCAGGAGTTGTTGGACTCGCTATTTTCTCATTTGTTCTTATCGCCGTTAGAGGTCCTAATGTATTGTTTTTCCCGAGTTCAGAGCCAAACTTTACCTATGTTTATTTGACTTTGCCTGAAGGAACAGATCAAACTAGAACGGACGAAGTATTGCAGCAAATCGAAAAGAAAGTATATAAAGCTGCGAATTATACGCCTGGTAAAAAGCACCCTTTAATTACTTCAATTGTTTCTAACGTAAAAGTTGGAGCAACAAATGTTGAGGGAGGTGAAATTGGGGAATATCCAAATAGAGGTAAGATTACGGTTTCCTTTGTGAAATTTGCAGAGCGTAATGGTAAGTCTACCCAAGCCATTCTTGATAAAATTCGTAAAGAGGTAAAAGGTGTTCCAGGGGCACGAATAGTAGTAGAGAAGGAAAGTAGCGGGCCTCCTACTGCTAAGCCAATCTTGATTGAAATTACAGGTGAAAACTTGGATAGTTTGATTGCAACATCACGAAATCTAAAACGTTATCTAGATGACAAGCAAATTGGTGGAGTAGAAGAGCTAAAAAGTGATTTCCAAGCGGATAAACCGGAGATTGTTTTTGACATACAACGTTCACGCTTAAATATGGAAGGCATTAGCACCGGACAAATTGCTGGAGATTTACGTACTGCAATGTTCGGTATGGAAGTATCACGTTTTAAAGATGCTAATGATGACTATCCGATTATGGTACGTTTAAAAAGAGAACAACGTAATAATATCGATATCGTAAAGAACTTACCCGTTACTTATCGTGATATGGGAATGGGAGGTGCTGTTCGTCAGGTGCCTTTAGGAAGCTTTGCAGATCTAGATTATGGTAATACTTATGGTGGTATTAAGCGAAAGGATGAAAAACGAATTATTAGTTTAAGTTCTAATGTCCTGAACGGATTTAATGCAAATGAAGTTGTGGCTGAGATTCAAGGAGAGATCGATAACTTTAATCAACCCGCTGGCGTGAACATCCGTATGGGTGGTGAGCAAGAAGAGCAAGCAGAAACCTCAGCCTTCTTAGGCGGAGCCTTATTAACGTCGATGGCTTTGATTTTCTTAATCTTGATGATTCAGTTTAATTCCTTTAGTCGCTCGATAATTATTATGAGCGAGATCCTTTTAAGTATTATTGGTGTGCTATTAGGTGTTGGAATATTTGGAATGGACTTGGTTATTATCATGACCGGTATTGGTATAGTCGCCTTAGCGGGTATCGTAGTGCGTAATGGTATTCTGCTTGTTGAGTTTGCAGACCTTAAGCTGGAAGAAGGACTTACACCTAGGGAAGCTATAATTGAGGCTGGCCGTACACGTATGACACCTGTATTATTGACAGCGATTTCTACTATCTCAGGGCTAATCCCATTAGCTGTTGGTTTAAATATCGACTTTGCGCTACTATTCGAAACGGGTAACCCACATATTTATTTTGGAGGCGATAATGTAGCATTCTGGGGGCCTTTATCTTGGACTATGATTTTTGGTCTGGCCTTTGCAACAATTATTACATTAATCATTGTTCCTGTTCTATTGCTTATGGCATTTAATCGAAAGGCAAAAGTGTTGAAAGCATTAGGTAAAGAAGGGGCTAAGATTTAGAGAACACATGCTAATTACTTTTAAACCTCCTGTGAAAACATTCGCAGGAGGTTTATCTTTATTAGATTAGTATGAATGACCTTCAACAATACATACAAACCTATTTTGGAATTGAAGAAAGTAAGTTAGTTCTTTTAGAAGATCTTTTTATGGAAGAGTCACTTAGTAAGGGGGTTGCTTTTGCGAGTGTCGGTAAGCGATGTTCAAAACTAAGCTTTATTAAGTCGGGTTATGTAAGAGTATTTAACCATCATGAAGGTAAGGACGTAACACAATGGCTTTCTTCTCAAGGCGAGTTTATAACAGATTTATCAAGCCTGATTTTTAATACACCAGCAAGATGGGATATTGAAGCGCTTACTGATGTCGAGCTCTATACAATTACTAAAGAGAATTATGACCGAATAGATACACTTCTCCCAGCTTGGCATCAATTAGAGAAAATGTTTATTGCTAAATGTTTTATCACCCTAGAGCAACGTATATTTTCTTTCTTATCTATGACAGCAGAAGAACGATATCAAATGTTGTTTCAGATGAAGAATGACTTATTTAATCAAGTTCCATTGCATTATATCGCCTCAATGCTGGGTATGACGCCTGAAACTTTAAGTAGAATTCGAAGAAAGGGGATTTCTTGATGTAGGTCAAGACATTTACTAAAGACTGTAGGCACCTTTGTTTTAACAAACACAAAGCAATGGAAATACAAACAGAAATTCATATTAAATCCACACCAGAAAAAGTATGGAATGTCCTTACTGATTTTGAAAACTATTCTTGGAATCCTTTTATAAAATCTATTCAAGGTTTACCACAAGTTGGAAACACGATTACTGTTGAGCTTGGCGGTATGACTTTTAAACCAGAAGTGCTAAATTTTTCAAAGCCTAGAGAGTTTCGTTGGCGGGGTAAACTAGGTATGAAAGGAATATTTGATGGCGAACATTATTTTACAATTACTCAACAATCTGAGGGTTCTGTACAGTTTACCCACGGTGAGCGATTTAGTGGTTTATTAGTTCCGTTTTTGAGAAAGAAGCTACTAGGAGAAACTAAGGATGGTTTTGTTGCCATGAACCAAGCTTTGAAGGAAAAATGCGAACAATAAAAAAGGAGACCAGATGGTCTCCCTTACATTATGGGCTAATAGAAAGGCACATATTAGTATTGATCCAATAAATATTTAATGACATCAGTAGTTGTAACGATCCCCTTCAGGTTTTCACCTTCAACAACAGGCATCGCATGGAAACCACTTTCAGAGAATAGTTCGGCTACTTCTTTAATCGTTGTATCTGGACTGACCGTTTTGGGCTCACTCGTCATTACTTGAGGTATTGTGAGCATTTCTAGCACAGCGTCATCAGCACCCTCTTGATTATCGAAAAGACCACCAAAAGTCAGCCTATTAATGTCCGTACTGCTAATGATGCCCGATATTTTATTTCCCTTTACTATAGGTAGATGATTGATATTATGGTTACGTATCAAATCAACCGCCGTATGTAAATTATCCTCTTCTTTAGCCGTGTAAATATTTTCTGTCATAATATGACTTACAGGTTCTCTTCTTTTCATAATAATCGTGTTTTAATATTCCATATAAAGGTAGCATCTCGTACTATCGGATAATTTGACGTTTGTCATAAGGGTGCTTGATTTTTATCAATATTTTTCTTCTCACGCTAAGCCATTAAAACAGCTTACCTTTGCGGCTTACTATACATTATGACATTTAAGGAAATTGGTTTAATACAACCAATAATCAAAGCGCTCGATGCTTTAGGATATACAAAACCCACCCCCATCCAAGCCCAATCAATTCCCATTCTTCTCAAAGGAAAAGACCTTTTAGGTTGTGCACAAACCGGTACGGGAAAGACAGCGGCTTTTGCCATCCCAATTTTGCAACAAATGGTTCAAAACAGAGGTCGATTTGTTGCAAAAGCTCGTAAAGGTAAACGTCGGATCAAAACATTAGTCGTTACTCCAACCCGAGAACTTGCGATTCAAATACAAGAAAGTTTCACAGAATATGGCATACACACAGGACTTCATAATACTGTTATCTTCGGTGGTGTTAAACAGGGGGCCCAGGTTCAGAAATTAAATCGCGGTGTTGATGTTTTAGTAGCAACACCAGGAAGACTACTGGATTTAATTCATCAAGGGTATATTACACTAAATGATATAGAATATTTTGTTTTGGATGAAGCTGATCAAATGTTAGACATGGGTTTTATTCATGATATAAAAAAAATAATTGCCCTTCTTCCCAAACAAAGACAATCTCTTTTTTTTAGTGCTACCATGGCTCCTAAAATAATAGAGTTATCCAAAAAGATATTAGGCAGACCAGAACGTGTCACTATTGCTCCTGAAAAAACAACAGCCGAGAGCGTAGAACAAGCCTTGTATATGGTTAGTAAACCGAACAAGATCAAACTCTTAATTCATTTGATGAAGACAGCTGATATGCGCTCAGTACTCGTCTTTTCGCGAACCAAACATGGCGCTGATAAGATCGTTAAATTACTTAAACGTAATGAAATTCAAGCTGCGGCTATTCATGGGAATAAGTCGCAGCCTCAACGTCAACGTGCGTTAGGAGCTTTCAAAAATGGAGATATAAATGTGCTAGTGGCTACCGATATAGCGGCCAGAGGAATTGATATTGACGAACTGTCGCACGTGATTAATTACGATTTACCTAATGTACCCGAATCTTATGTACACCGTATTGGTAGAACAGGACGTGCTGCTACAAGTGGAGTGGCTTTCTCTTTTTGTAACGTAGATGAGCGAGCCTATCTACGTGATATACAAAAATTGATTAAACAGGAGATTCCTATTGTGACAGACCACCCTTATGTAGATGATAGTCCAGATGAGCAACCTGTGAAAAAACAACAGCAAAAACAAAAGAAAGGTGCGCATACGGGAAGTAAGAAATCAGGTGGTTCTAAGAGAAAGTTTTATGGAAAGAGACGTCCTCAGAAGAAATCATAGTTACTTTTGAAAGACCATGGATAACAGTAACTCTATCAGCCTTAACAAATTTATTAGCAGTTCTGGTTTCTGTTCTCGTCGAGAGGCGGATGAATATATTGAATGGGAACTAGTAACAATTAATGGGAAACTGGCTAAAAAAGGAAGTCGAGTAAAGACAGGAGATGAAGTAAAGGTAGACGGACGAAGAATAAAGACTAAGCCTAAGAGAGAAGCAATCTATATTGTATTAAACAAGCCGAGAGGAGTAGTCTCAACTACGGATAGTAAAGAAAAAAATAACATTGTCAACTATATTAACCATAAGGAACGTTTATTCCCGATAGGTCGCCTAGATAAGATGTCCGAGGGGTTAATTTTCTTAACGAACGACGGAGACATTGTAAACAAAGTGCTACGCGCGGGAAATCAACATGAAAAGGAATATCATGTAGTGGTTGACAGACCCTTACGAGATGATATTATCGAGCGTATGCAAAAGGGGGTAAAAATCTTAGGTCAAAAGACTTTACCTTGTAAAATTGAACAGATCGATAATTTTGCATTCAAGATTACGCTAACACAAGGTCTAAATCGACAGATTAGAAGGATGTGTGAATTCTTTGGATATGAGGTAAGGAAACTCAACCGAATTCGAATTATGAATATCAAACGGGGTAAACTGAAAACGGGTGAATGGCGTTATTTAACTTCCGAGGAAGTGGCTCAACTTATGCGTCTAACAGCGGGGTCAAGTAAGACCAGTTAAGCGTATGTCTTTAACTAGTATTTTGTAAGTTAATTCTTGATATTTCGTTTATTAAGCATGCAATTCAAATTCAATTTAAAGGATAGAAATACGTATAGTTATACAAGCTATCGTACCATGCTTGATGAACTCATGAAGGATGGGAAGACAACCGGTAATGATCAATCTGAGGCCATGATTGCATATACCAAAATGAATTTAGTCCGTATGAACCGTTGGGACAAAACGGCTAAATTGACCGATGAGCTGAAACATGTTTTACTAAAGGCTCCCAAACAAAAGTGGCTAGTACTCAATGAAGGCTGGTGCGGGGATGCAGCTCAGAATCTACCTGTACTGAATAAGATGGCAGACTTTGCTTTTAATATTGATTTGGAAATTATTCTGCGAGATGAAAATCTAGATATTATGGACGAATATCTTACCAATGGAGGTCGGTCTATACCTAAACTAATCGCCATTGATGAGCAGAACGAAGTTATATTTACTTGGGGGCCTAGACCACAAAAAATGCAAGATAGGGTGATGGAGTTAAAAGCAGATGGACAGCCATATGCAGAAGAAGTTCATAAGATGTATGCTAAAGATAGAGCGACAAGTATCCAAACTGAGTTTGTATCGCTACTAAGTGAGATATTAGTATAAAATTTTCGTGCAATCAAATCATCGTACTAGTTTAGCAGTACGATGATTTTCTTTAAAACTTTATTACAGTTTCTAAGAGACAAAGAGTATCGAGACTTGATCTTTACTACCTTGGTAGTGATTTGCATCGGAATGTTTGTATACCATTTTTTAGAAGGCTGGTCTTGGCTGAATGCTTTGTATTTTTCGTTTATTACGTTAACCACAGTAGGATTTGGAGACTTTGCTCCTAAAACGGATGCTGGTAAGATCTTTACGATTTTTTATATCATCGTTGGGATAGGTATTATTTTATCTTTTGTGAATACTATTTATCATCATTTTATGCAACAGCGAGAACTAAGAAAAGAGCATAAGAAGATGGAGCGTAAGCAAAACAAGAAAGCGCAGAAAAAATAGCTGCTCTTTTTGTAACCTTTTTTATTTAACTTGTATCTAATAAGTACAAATATTAAAGAACTATGCTATTTACACTACTCGCCGCAGGTGCGGAGCTACTTATTCCGTTAGTTGCTATTATTTTTTCACTAACCATACCTATTGTGGCTATTGTACTCTATTATAAACACAAGTCCAATATTATGAATGAGCGCAAACTCATGATACAGAAAGGAATGACTCCGCCGGAACTTAGCGATCAAATGGCGGAGTCCAAACAAAAGAGTCCAATGAGTAAAGGAATTGATATGTTAGGTGTGGCACTCGGAATTGTAACAGGATATCTAATTTCAGTAAACTGGCATACGAATACACCCATCATAATAATTTGTGCCATCCTTTTTTGGTTGGGAATTGCTAATATTATCAAGAGTTTCTTGTTCAAAAATGAAATAGATCGTTATGAATAAAGGGCGTTTTGTTTTAGGAATTTCTCTAATCGTATTGGCAGGAACGATCTTCCTTGTAAGTCATCTTGCTAATTTTAGAGTTACTTTCTTTCAGGAAGAAGATGATAATCGTGTGAATACCACGGTACAAACACAATTGGTAGAGAATATTCGAAGTCTTAAAACCGAAGGAGTAGTTACCGTTTATATTAGCACAGGCGATACAGAGAAAGTGCGGTATGTATATGATACGAAGCGATACAAGAATAAGTCTTCTTATAACAATGGTGTTTTAAAAATTGACTTTTCTTCAAAAGGGAGTTGGGCTAAACTATTCGGAAGCTCCTCAACGAGTATAAAGGCTTTCGTAACAGTAAAAAAGTTAGAACATATTGAAATGGATGGAGTTGGGTCAGTTCGATCGAAAAATAAGTTGAAAGCAGATGATATTGAAATCATTAATGATGGCACAGGTAGTATGAAATTAGAAATTGATGCAAAGAACATAAAAGGTAGAAATGATGGTGTTGGCTCTATGAAAATTAAAGGAAGTGCGAATACAGCCAAGTTGCATAATAGTGGTGTTGGTTCAGTAAATGCCGGCAACTTAATTGTTCAAGTGCTATCTGCCCGAAACGAAGGAGTCGGTTCCATGGAGGTCTATGCTGAGAAAGAAATTACCCTTCGTAACTCTGGAGTAGGTAGTATACGATATAGTGGAAATGCTGAGGTTAAGAGTGTACGTTCGGATGGTATTGGAAGTGTGTCGAAAAAATAATTGCAAGAGAAAGAGATAATACAAGCGGTCGTAATGGGGCAATCTGATATGTTTCGGTTGCTCTATCGCTTGTATGCTCCCAATTGTTGGCGGGTAGCCCAGGGTATTGTCAAGAATGAAACACTTACCGAGGATGCCGTACAAAACGCATTTATTCGTGCGTTTCAGAATTTGGATAAGTTTGAACATAAAAGTTCGTTTAAAACTTGGTTGATTCGAATTGTAATAAATGAATCACTAAAGGTGTTGAAAGCCAACAAACGCTACTTGTATTTAGAACACGATGAAGATATACTTGAAGAGCAGAGCCCCTTTCAATTGAGTGATGAATTATTATTAAGTGAAAAAAATGAGAGACAGCAAATCGTGCAGTCTGCAATGACTCAACTTGCTGAGGTTTGGCAACTACTCTTAAACCTATTTTATTTGGAGGAGCTATCTATTAAAGAAATAGCGATAGCTACAGATTTTTCAGAAGCCAAAATCAAAACAGGTTTACATCGAGCTCGAAAAGAATTAAAAGTCATTTTAGATAAAAAATATAATTTTGCATAGGCATGAAAAGTAAGCAACAGCATAGAGATGATTTTAAGAAGTTATTTGATTATAACAGTCTCCCCTCTGTACCATCAGGGTTAGAAGATAAGATTATGACCCAAATTTCTGTGCATAAGCCAACTGCATTTAGCAATAGACCTTATTGGTTCACTAGAAATCTCTTTCTTTTTTGTTTAAGCGTTTTTGTATTAGCTACAGTTACTCTTTTTCAATTTATAATGCCATTTCATTTTGGGCTGTTACCTGATATTAATACGATAGCTTTATTATCAACGGTGATATTTTTTATTCTTTGGGGAGTAGAACTGGCCGAAGGTATTATTCGGCATTACGGAACTCAAAAAAAATTGGCTGCTAATATTTAAGAACTTTCAATTGTTCGAAACCATATGGATCAAGTGACATGTATTACTTTTGATCACGCATGAATGTAGATTTTTCTAAAATTCCAAAGGTTGATCAAGTAGGTGTAGAGGAACGTGTAGCACGCTTCAAAACGCGTTCAATCAAGAAGGAGTCTAAAATGCAGGGTTTGAAACTTGCTTTGAACATGATAGACCTTACAACCTTAGAGGGTAAGGATACGCAGGGTAAAGTAAAACAAATGTGTTTCAAGGCACAGCATCTTGCTGATCATATACCTGGTTTACCAACAGTCGCTGCCGTTTGTGTATATCCCAATCATGTAAAAACAGCCGTAAAAGAACTTGAAAACACGAATATCCGTGTTGCTTCTGTGGTTACAGCTTTCCCGAGTGGAAATACTAATCTAAGAGTGAAGTTAGCGGATACAAAATTGGCTGTACAACAAGGAGCGCATGAAGTCGATATGGTGATTAGCAGAGGAAAATTTCTTGAGGGCGACTACCATTTTGTATACGATGAAATTGCTAAGGTAAAAGAAGCGTGCGGATCGGCACGTTTAAAAGTAATTCTGGAGACAGGAGAATTATCGACTTTAGATAATGTAAGAAAAGCCAGTGAGCTAGCGATTGCTGCAGGAGCTGATTTTATTAAAACATCTACTGGGAAAATATCACCCGCTGCTACTATGGAAGTAACCTATGTAATGCTTCAAACTATAGCAGATTATTATGATCGTACAGGTAAGATGGTAGGAATGAAACCAGCTGGGGGAATTTCCAGTGCTAAACTAGCATTGCAATACTTAGTCATGCTCAATGAAACCTTAGGTGAAAATTGGATGACCAATGAGTGGTTTCGTTTTGGGGCAAGTAGCTTAGCGAATGATTTAATACTTCAAATAGCAAAACAAGAGTCTGGGGTGTATTACTCAGGAGATTATATTTCAAAAGATTAGTATGAAAACATCGACATTAAAATGGGATTATGCTCCCGCACTGGAGAGCACAGATCATATTGAGATTAAGAAACAGTATGAGTTGTTCATAAATGGAACATTTGTTAAGCCCAGTTCCAGGAAATATTTTGATAGTTTAAACCCGGCAAACGAAAAGAAACTTACCCGGATTGCACAAGCTAATAAAACTGATGTAAATAAAGCAGTTAAAGCAGCCCGAGTTGCTTATGATAAGGTTTGGAAGAAGATGCCTGCCAAAGAGCGCGGTAAGTATATTTATCGATTGGCTAGAATGTTGCAAGAGCGTGCACGCGAATTTGCGGTCATAGAAAGTTTAGATGGAGGTAAACCGATTCGAGAGAGCCGCGATATTGATATCCCGTTAGCGGCGAATCATTTGTTTTATCATGCTGGTTGGGCGGATAAACTACAGTATGCTTTTCCAGGTAAAAGGGTTGAGTCTCTAGGAGTAGTTGGTCAGATAATTCCATGGAACTTTCCTATGCTTATGGCTGCTTGGAAACTAGGCCCTGCTTTAGCGTGTGGCAATACGGTTGTCTTAAAACCGGCCGAAAGTACTTCTCTAACGGCAATGAAATTGGCTGAGTTGGTTCAGGATGCGGGTTTCCCGGAAGGAGTTATTAATATAGTGACTGGTTATGGAGAAGTAGGTGCTGAGATTGTAAAACATAAGGATATAGACAAAATAGCCTTTACGGGTAGTACAGCTGTGGGAAAATGGATTCAAAAAGAGTTAGCAGGCACACAAAAAAAACTAACACTTGAGTTAGGAGGGAAAGGAGCAAACATCATCTTCGATGATGCAGCCATAGATCAAGCCGTTGAGGGAGTAGTCAATGCCATATTTTTCAACCAAGGTCATGTCTGTTGTGCAGGTTCTAGGTTGTTTGTTCAAGAGAGTATTGCTGATACAGTAATCCGAAAATTAAAAAGACGAATGGAATCTTTAATTATAGGTGATCCCTTAGATAAAAATACTGATATTGGTGCGATCAACTCTAAGGAACAATTGAAGCGCATTAATGAATATCTGAAATTAGGCGCAAAGGAGGGAGCGAAGATCTATCAAAGTAAGAAAGAGGTACCTTCTAAGGGATATTATTGTAAGCCAACTTTATTTTTAGGAGTGAGTCAGTCACATCGCATTGTACAAGAAGAGATTTTTGGTCCTGTTTTAGCTATACAGACATTTAGAACCATTGAAGAAGTTATAGAAAAAGCGAATAATATACCATATGGTCTAAGTGCCGGAGTGTGGACTGAAAAAGGATCAAAGCTCTTTAATCTTACACAGCGCTTACGGGCGGGTGTTGTATGGGGCAACACCTTTAATAAGTTTGATCCAACATCACCCTTTGGAGGTTATAAAGAAAGTGGTTTTGGTAGAGAAGGAGGTGTGCATGGTTTAGCTGCGTATTTAAAAATTAGTTAGTATGAAAAGGATTGATGTATTGAAAACGTATAAAATATTTATAGGAGGCCAATTTCCCAGAACGGAAAGTGGGCGTTACTATCCATTAAGTAATAAGAGGGGAGAACCTATAGCAAACGTATGTCTATCATCTAGAAAAGATGTACGGAATGCCGTAGTTGCCGCTCGAAAGGCATTTGAAAACTGGAGTCAAAGGAGTGCTTTCAACCGTTCTCAAATATTATATAGAATAGCAGAAATACTTGAGGGACGAAAAGAGCAGTTTGTATCGGAGATTGTTTTACAAGGTAAAACGAAAGCGGCAGCCGAGAAGGAGGTTACGCAGAGTATAGATCGATGTATTTATTATTCAGGGTGGTGCGATAAATACCAACAGGTCTATAGCTCTGTTAATCCAGTAAATACATCACATTTTAACTTTTCGGTTGCTGAACCCATGGGAGTTGTCGGGATGATTGCTCCTGAAGACAGTTCACTTCTTGGTTTACTTTCGACTCTATTACCTTGTCTAGCTGGAGGAAATACGTGTGTAATACTGGCAAGTGAGTCACATCCCTTATGCTCCATTAGTCTATCTGAGGTTTTAGCAACGAGCGATGTTCCAGGTGGGGTTGTTAACGTACTTACAGGGAGAAGTAAAGAGCTCTATGAGCATCTTGCTTCTCACATGGATGTCAACGCTTTGGTATACTGCAGAGATCATAAGAAAGAGTTCAAAGCAATACAGGAGTTATCTTCTACTAATTTAAAGCGTACTTATAACTGGTATAGAGACTGGAGAAAGAATGATCAAGAGCATCCATACCTGATCATGGATTTGCAAGAAATTAAAACGACTTGGCATCCAATCGAGAAAATAATGGCCAAAGGTGGCAAATATTAAATTAGGCAAATGCCCTATTCGTTTTTTTGCTCTTCACTTATTACTTTGCAGTTATAAATACTCAAGACTATGAAAAAAATACTTTATTCTGTGTGCGTTGCTTTACTGTCACTAACATTTATGGCATGTCCTTACAAATCAAATGTGCCTTTAACGACTACACCAACTGAATCAGTAAAGGATATATATCTAGGAACTTATGAAAAGAAAAATAGTTCTACCTACACCTACAAAGTTGAGAAGGAATCATCAAAACTGTATAAGATTCTAGAAATATCAAATTCATCGCAAAAAACGTACACTTATTTTGGTTATACAACAACAGTAGACGGAAACGTCTTTTTACAGACATATAAAAAACCAACGAGTTCAAGCTCGAAAAAATATTATTACATATACCGATTAAAGCCGGCAAAATCAGGAGCTTTTGTAACATTAGAACCCTTAACTAAAAATATAAAGGAAAAGTTTAAATCAGCTTCTGAGTTCAAACGCTTTGTGGCGAATAATCAGGATCTAAGTTTCTTTTTTGGTAAAGACGAGAAATACTATAAGTCAGAGTAGTATAGAATTTAAAACCTCAAATCAAAAGTCTCGTCGTCTGGCGAGACTTTTTGTTTGTATTAAATTCTCTTGTCAAGTACTAACTTAGCAAATAAACGTTTCATGACGGAGCAGGTTATTGGAAAGAAATGGGTTAAGCATGTTTTTGAGCAAGTAGAAGATACACTTGCAGTAGAGGAAATGTTAAGTATCTCTGTTAATGGCGAGCCATATACAATTACAATGCGATCGCCAGGGCATGAGAAAGCTCTGGTGCGTGGGATTTTACTTACGGAGGATATTTATTCTCGAAAGGATAGGCACCCAAACTTTGTTATAAGCAATAAAAACCATTTGGGTTATATAACTGAGGTTAATGTCGTTGTAGACAAAGAGGATGTTGAAAAAGGAATTGAAACAAAAAGAAACCTTCTTTCCGTAACAAGTTGTGGTATGTGCGGAATTCAGGAAACAGATTTATATCTTGGTCCACCACTTGTTCATCAAGAAGTCGTATCGGCTCAAAGGATTAAGAGCATGTTTAATGCAATGAGAAGTGCTCAAAATACCTTTGAAAAATCAGGAGGATCTCATGCCTCAGCAGCCTTTACTGGTGAAGGCAAGTTACTTTCTATACAAGAGGATATTGGAAGGCATAATGCCGTCGATAAGGTAATAGGTGATCTCCTTTTACAAGGAATATTAAATCAGGCCAAAGTAATATTGGTAAGCGGGCGTTTATCTTATGAAATTGTGAGAAAGGCCTATAAAGCTAAGATTCCTTTCTTGGCAGCTGTTTCAGCACCATCTTCTATGGCGGTGCGTGTTGCAACTGAAAGTGGTATTTGCTTATTAGCTTTCTGTAGAGGAGATCAGTTTACGGTGTATTCCAGACAGGATGGTATAGAGTTTTAAACTAGTATCCTAATATTTTTAGCATACTCTGAGCACTTTGCTCTTTAGCATATAATTTATCGGTTATGTTACCTTGAGCGTCTAAGTCAATAACAACATGTTTAGGAGCAGGAACTAAACAGTGTTTAATACCGCCGTATCCACTAATCTGGTCCTGATATGCCCCGGTGTGAAAGAAACCAACATATAAGGGTTCGTAGCTTTTGTTTTTCGGGGATCGTTCTTCAAGTCTAGCCTTTGGAAGAAATACGGCATTAATGTATTCTTCTTTTGTATAAAAATCATGACTATCGCAAGTCAGTCCGCCTAGGTGTACTTCATGACATTCTTCTTTCCATTTATTTATAGGTAGTAAAAGAAATTTTTCACTTATGCCCCAAATGTCAGGTAATGTGGTGATAAATGAACTGTCTATCATATACCACGTTTCTTTATCATTTTGCTTCTTTTCACCAATAATAGAATAGATTGTGGCACCACTTTCACCAACCGTGAAACTCCCAAATTCAGTATAAATATTAGGAGCTTTTACACGGTGTCTTTTACAGATTTTTTTAATGGTTGCCACAATTTGGTTTACCATATATTTATAATTGTACTTGAAAGCCAATGAATCTTTTATCGGGAAACCACCTCCGATATTCAGAGAATCAAGCGTTTGGCACTTCTTTTTTAGTTCGCAATAGAGGGATACAATAGATTGAAGTTCTTTCCAATAATAAAAATCGTCCTTGATACCTTTGTTCATGAAGAAGTGCAGCATCTTGAGATTAAACTTCTTGTTACTTTTTAGTTTTTCCTCATAAAACGATAAGACATCACGTTTCCGAATACCAAGGCGCGACGTATAAAAATCAAACGTCGGTTCTTCATCGGCCGCAATTCGAATACCAATATGAACAGGCTCTGTTGCTTTAATCCGTTTTTGATACTCGGCTAATTCATCCTTATTATCTAAAACAGGCAACACATTTTTGAACCCTTTATTGATTAGGTAAGAGATGTTTCTCGTATAGGCAGGTGTTTTATAACCGTTGCAGACTATATGGATATCCTTGGTGATTTTCTTCTTGGCAAAAAGTTTTTTGATAATTTCTAGATCATAGGCATGGGATGTTTCAATATGTACTCCATGTTTTAAGACTTCATCGATTATAAAAGAGAAGTGTGAACTTTTCGTACAATAGCAATAGAAATAGTCACCTTCATAATTGTTTTTCTTGATCGCCTTGTCAAACAAATTCTTCGCTTTTTCAATCTGACTACCAATTTTGGGTAGATAAGTTAGCTTTAACGGTGTGCCATATTTTTCAATAATAGCCTTTAAGTCTATACCATTAAACTGGAGGTATCCATCCTTAAGTTTAAAACCTTCTTGTGGGAAATAAAATGTTTGATCTATCAGGGATGCGTATGTATTCTTCATCTAAAGTGAACAAAAATACTTTTTACCCTTGAATAAGTTTGTAAAATTTAGCAGGCTATTTTGTCCACGCGTCTTTCATGTCTACCACCTTCAAAAGTCGTTTGAGCGAAGACTTCGATGCATTTGAGCGCATCAGCTTCTTCAATGAATCTAGCAGGTAAACATATGATATTTGCATTGTTATGCTGACGAGAAAGTTTTGCAATTTCATCATTCCAGACTACTGCAGCGCGTATTTTTTGGTGTTTATTTGCCGTCATCGCAACACCTTGCGCACTGCCACAAATCAGTATTCCCCAATCTGCACCTCCTTCTACTGCCTGGGCAACAGCGTGAGCATAGTCAGGATAATCAACGCTATCCGGACCATTAGTTCCTTTGTCGTCAAAAGAGAAACCCTGTTCTTCAAAGTGCGTTTTGATCTTATCTTTTAGTTCATAGCCTGCGTGATCGCAACCGATAGGAATATTCATGAAGGAAATTATTTTACCTCAAAGTTATATTGTCTTTACCAATTAAATATCCTTTATGAAAAAGTTCTACAGAATATTTACCAGCCTTGAACTTATCGGTTGGGACACAATTTGTTTGAATATTATAGGAGTTCTTACCTTGAGTATAAGGGACTATTTTTTTTGTGGTATATTGTTGAGTACCTCCCTCAGCTAGATCAATAGAACCTGATGCATTCCCCATGGAGTGTATAATACCACCATCAGGGCCTTTTACCGCAATATATATAGTTTGTTCGCCAGATTCAATAAGTCGATTAACACCAAGCGAGAAATTAACCTCCAGCAGATCTGCTTTTTTGGCTTTAGTTGTGGCTTTTTCCTTTTTCTTGCCAAAGAGGTTTTTCTTCTTATTAATAACTTTCATGGAGATATTGTTAGCACTTAAAACAGAGCCTACCTCTTTCGTTTCTTCTAATTCTTTTTTCTTCTCTTCCAGACCTTGATTAAGTCCTTCATTCTCTATTTCAACAGTCTTTTTCGCTTCTGCCAGAGCTCGGTTGTTCTCGTTTAGTTCTATATTTTCTTGTTTCAACGCACCTATTTGCTTTTGGAATTTCATAGTTAAGTCTTCTAATTGAGCAATTAAATTTTTCGCTCTTTTAAGCTCAGCTTGAGATGCATTTTTATCAGCCAGAATGCGTTTGATTTCATCTTGCATATCACTAAGTTGCCCACCTTGTTGCTGAATCAAACTGTCCATGCTAGCATTCTCACTTTTCATATTATCCAAGCGAGCGATGGCTGCATTATAATCCTTGTTTAATTCTTGTTTTTCAAGATTGACTTCGTCTAACCTTAGTTCTGTATCTTCTTTTTCCTTGGAGAGTTTATTCTTTTGAATAAAAAAATACGCACCTGCGGCGACTAATAAGGCGATGATGCTCCACAAGAGGATATTGGAATTTTTTGGTTTGCTGCTTTCGAATTCTTCAGACATAGGAATCAGATTTATTTCTTCTTTCTCAAAATTATAAAAAGTCAGTTAGGATAATAACTTCTTCGAATAAAGTTTTGTTATATTTTAGCTCTTCGGTGATGAAAGATATTCTTTTTCTTGACATAGAAACAGTTCCCAACCTAGAAGACTATACAGCGCTGGATGAGCGAATGCAGTCACTTTGGGATCTCAAGGCTACTCGTATCGCTCCTGATGAATCGCCTGCCGAAGCGTATACCAGAGCGGGTATTTACGCTGAGTTTGGAAAGATTGTTTGCATTAGTGCTGGTTTTATCTATGAACAATCTGGGAAAGAACGATTGCGCATTACCTCTTCTATTGGATCGGAGGAAACCATTTTACGCGACTTTTTTGAGAAGGTTGAAAATTTTTTCACAGGGCGCTCAAAACAGTTTTGTGGACACAATATTAAAGAGTTCGATATTCCTTATATCTGTCGTCGTGCGCTTATACAAGGTATTCGTATGCCGAACGTTTTGGCAACACTACAGTCTAAGAAACCTTGGGAAATTCCCTTGTTAGACACATTGCAGTTATGGAAGTTTGGTGATTATAAACATTATACATCATTAGATTTAATGGCTGCTGTTTTGGATATAGAAACACCAAAGTCCGATATCTGTGGTGCCGACGTGGCACGTGTTTTTTATAAAGAACATGATGTTGAACGAATTAAAACGTATTGTGAAAAAGATGTATTGACAACAGTACAAGTATATAGAAGATTAAACCAAAAAGAAGTACTGCCGGAAACAGCAGTGGAATTCATATGATATGAGTGATATTGCTTTTACACAAAGTACCGTAACGTCTTTCAAGAAAAAAACTTTGCAAAACATCAACTGTTTTGATGGAGAAGAAACTTATTATATAACAGAGCTTGAAAAAGCATTTGAAAAGCATCTTTTGACCGATGCAGAGCGTGATTTTAATCTACATATATATTATGGGCTGGATTCGGACTGGAAACAGATACTGAATACCTGTCAGCAAGCTCCAATGTTTGGCGAGCGTATGGTAGTTATAATTAAAGAGGCATCTAAGCTTAAGGATATAAATAATTTAGCTCCGTACTTAGATAAACTACCTGAGACTACCTTTTTATGCATTTCTCATAAGTATAAGAAGCTCGATGGACGAGGTGCTTTGGCCAAAGCCTTAAAAAAAGTAGGGACTTATCATACATTTAAACCGTTGTATGATAATCAAGTGCCTTCATGGATTATGCAATACGCTCAATCTCATGGCTTAGAAATAAGCGAAACAAATGCACATTTACTGAGTGTGAATATGGGGACACACTTAGAAAAAATAGCAAATGAGTTAGAGAAGGTTCGTATTAATTTAAAGGAAGGCGAGAAAGAAATAACAGGAGCGCACATTGAACAGTATATTGGGATTAGTAAAGACTATAACTTTTTTGAGTTTAGTGATGCTCTAATTGGTCAAGACAAGAATAAAGTTTATAGAATTGTACGTTATGTAGAGGCCAATGCGAAAACAATGCCTATGACTGTTACTGTGGCGACTTTATATGGAACGCTGCAAGCCATGCATACCTATCATTTAATGGCTAAGCCAAGTGTTGATGTTATGATGAAGGAACTTAAATTATCTCCTTTTCAGGCTAAGAAGGCTATTCGGTATGCACAAGGATATTCAGAACCTCAATTGCGAAATGCAATTAAACTCTTATACGATATCAACCAAAAAGAGCGTGGCATTGGAGGACAAGTTGCTCCTGCTGATTTGTATAAAGAGTTAGTAGGGAAATTCTTTGCGCTGTAGCTAAACGAATAATTAAACTTTTGCTTCTTAGTGAGCCTTGTAATAAATTAAAGTCGGAATAGAAAGGTTTTTTTCAATTGATATATTACCTAATCATTTTTTAATCGACGCTGGTTATGTGGAACTATTTTAAGGAGCATACAAGCGTGAAAGACTGCTAGAAGTATTTGTATACCCAATAGTATCTTAATCGCTAGCAATTGGGTCGCAAATTATTGAAATACCTTCTTTGCACATTCAGCGTCTATTTGAATCTGTTTTTTCAAAGCTTCGAAGGACTCAAATTTTTGCTCATCTCTTATGCGCTCTATAAACTCAATCTTGAGTGTTTTGTGATAAATATCAGCTTCAAAAGAGAAGATATGAACCTCTAGTCGAAGTTCCTTTTCATCATTAATAGTAGGTCGATAACCTATATTCATAACGGCTTCGTAAATGTTATTGTTTATAAGTGCTTTTACGGCATATACTCCATTTGCTGGAATCAGTTTTTTTGTACTATCTATTTCAAGATTGGCTGTCGGAAAACCAATAGTACGACCTTTTTGATCACCTTTGACTACGATACCAGAAAGTTGATAGTTTGATTGTAGCAACGTATTAGCTTCTCTAATATTTCCCTGTTCGATTGCCTTTCGAATGGTGGTTGAGGATACATGAGCATCATCTACTTGCTGCTTACTAATCTCTTCCAAATCAAAAAAACCTTTTTGAACGTATTGCTCAAGAAGACTGAGGTTACCACTTCTATTTTTACCAAAATGGTGATCATATCCTATGACCAGTACTTCGGGTCGTATTCTTTTAATAAGAAAATCCTCGACATATTCTTTCGCTTCTTGCTCTGCAAACACTTTTGTAAAGGGAGCAATCACCAAATGATCTAAGCTCATTTCCTCTAGAAGAATTTTCTTTTCCTCTAGGGTGGTAAGCAATTTTAGATTGTGATTCGGGTTAATCAAAAAACGAGGGTGTGGTTCAAAGGTCACCAGTACCGATTGGCCTCCTCTTTTTTGGGCAATTTCACGAATGCGTTCAATAATTGTTCGATGTCCTGCATGTACACCATCGAATGTACCAATTGTAACAATCGGTTTACGCAAGGTATTTAAATCTTCTATATTGGTATGAACCTGCATTATTCGAGCCGCAAATCTAAATATAGTTTTACAATATTCTATCTTCGCATTTCAATGAGTAATTTATACAAACAACGAGGTGTAAGTGCGGACAAGGAAGATGTTCACAAAGCCGTACGAGATCTAGATAAGGGCTTATATCCTAAGGCATTTTGCCGTATTTACCCTGACTATCTAGCTCAAAATGATGCTTTTTGCAATATTATGCATGCAGATGGTGCGGGTACTAAGAGTGTCTTAGCTTATTTATATTGGAAAGAAACAGGTGATTTGTCGGTTTGGCGAGGTATCGCTCAAGATGCACTTGTCATGAACTTAGACGATATGTTGTGCGTAGGATCTACCGGTCCGTATACATATACAAGCACGATTGGCAGAAATGCTTCAATTATTCCTGGCGAGGTTATTTCAGAAGTCATAAACGGAACGCAAGAGTTTATTGACGAAATGGTTAAGCATGACATTGATATTCATTTTTTAGGTGGTGAAACAGCTGATGTAGGTGATGTTGTACGCACGATAATAGTAGATGGCACCATGATGGCTCGCATGCCGCGTAAGGAAATTATTGACAGTCAGAAAGTCGTACCTGGTGATGTGGTCGTTTCCATAGCTTCTTTCGGAAAGGCTATATACGAAAAGGAGTACAATAGTGGTATAGGAAGCAATGGATTAACAAGTGCGCGTCATGATTTATTAAAGAAGAAGTACGCCACCGAATTTCCAGAGGCTGTTGATGAGCATTTAGATCCCGCTGTAATTTTTAATGGTCAATATGCGTTAACCGACGCTGCCGATACCATGGATACGATAGGGAAACTTATTTTATCACCCACAAGAACATATGCTCCCTTAGTAAAAAAAGTATTGAGTGCATTAGGACAAAAAATAAATGCGATTATTCATTGTAGCGGAGGCGCACAAACTAAATGCTTGCATTACCTTCCTGACAATGTAAGAGTTATTAAAAATAATCTGATATCGCCTCCTGAAATTTTCACTAGAATTCAAGAAGCCGTTAACACAGATTGGAAAGAGATGTACAAAGTATTTAATATGGGGCAGCGTCTTGAGTTCTATACAGATCGAGATAGTGCTGAGGAAATTATTGGTTTGGCAAAAGAGTTAGGTTTAGATGCGCAGGTTTCAGGTGTAGTTGAGTCTGCGGATAAGAAATCTTTATTGATAGAATCTGAATATGGAAGGTTTGAATATGAATAAGTAATTACGACAAGTATTTTCTTAAAAAAGTAACCCCAATCAATTGATTGGGGTTTTTAATTTTTAATAGCAGAAGATTATTATTTTTTCTTCTTCTTAACTGCTTTTTTCTTTTTAGGAGCTGCCTTCTTCTTAGGAGCTGCTTTTTTGGCTGCTTTCTTTTTAGTAGCCTTTTTCTTAGTGGCTTTCTTTTTGGTAGCTTTTTTCTTAGTTACTTTTTTCTTTGAAGCCTTTTTCTTAGTAGCTTTCTTTTTGGTTACTTTTTTCTTAGCTGCTTTTTTCTTTTTAGGAGCTGCTTTTTTCTTGGTAACTTTTTTCTTAGTGGCTTTCTTTTTAGTAGCAACTTTTTTCTTAGTTACTTTTTTCTTTGAAGCCGCTTTTTTCTTAGCTACTTTTTTCTTTGGAGCTGCTTTTTTCTTTGCAGCTACTTTTTTCTTTGGAGCTGCTTTTTTCTTAGCCGCCTTTTTAGCTTTTGCCATTGTTTTGAATTTTAAGTTAGTACCACAAAGATATAAAAAAACTTTTCGTAATAACAAAACTCATTTCAATAGTTTTTAGTTAACTATTGAAGCAAAAAATAATATGTATTAAAAGAATTAGTAAAAACTAAACAACCGATACGATTGTTTTTGAGCTTGTTTTCTTAAACTCAACAGTACCATCTTTCAAAGCAAATAATGTGAAGTCTTTTCCTTGACCTACATTTTCTCCTGCATGATATTTATTTCCTTTTTGACGGATAATGATGTTACCATTAATAGCAGCTTGACCGCCAAATATTTTTACGCCTAATCTTTTACTGATTGAATCGCGTCCGTTCTTTACACTACCTTCACCTTTCTTATGTGCCATAACTTTGTGTTTTTAGAAATTTAATTTTTACAGAGATGTGATTTTTACTTTAGTTAATTGATCACGATGACCAATTTTCTTTGCGTAACCTTTTCTACGTTTTTTATGAAACGTCATGACCTTATCACCTTGTAAATGTTCAAGTACCTCCGCCTTTGCGGTACCATCTCCAAAAGTGGCCTTGCCACCATCAGATGTCATCAAGATTTTAGCATCAACCGACGCTCCAACTTCTTCGTTCAAGTGCTGAACAAATAACTGATCATCTTTCTCAACTTTATACTGCTTTCCAGCGATTTCTACTATTGCGAACATGTTCGTGATTTTTTTAAGGAGTGCAAAGATATTCGATTTTCCACAACAGCAAAGGTTTTTCTGGAAAATTTAGACGGCAAATTGGGGAAAACAAGCCAAAATTGCTCTTTTAGTTCCTGACTTCCCGTAATTTGCACTTACAAAGATGGGAATCAAATCGTTATTGGCACGTCCTTTTGCTGCAACAGTGGTCAAAAAACTTGAAAAACAGCGCAAAAATGCTCTAAATGACCAAGAGACGCTATTCCAGCTCATTATAAGTCGTGCCCAAAATACTCGGTTTGGTAAGGATCATTCTTTTGATAAAATTACAAATCATTCTGAATTTACGCGGCAAGTACCCATTCGAGATTATGAAGGACTTAGACCGTATGTCGATCGCATTATTAACGGTGAAACCGATGTGCTTTGGAATGGCCGCCCAGCCTATTTTGCCAAAACCAGTGGTACTACCAGCGGTGCTAAGTTTATTCCAATAAGTAAAGACAGCATACCGAACCATATCAATACAGCTCGTGATATGTTACTCAATTACATGTATCTTTCTAAAGAGCATGGTTTGGCAAGTGGAAAAATGATCTTTTTATCCGGTTCTCCCACTTTGGAAGAGAAAGGAGGTATCCCAACAGGCCGATTGAGTGGTATTGTTAATCATCATGTGCCGGGTTATTTGCGAAAAAATCAATTGCCCTCTTACGAAACTAATTGTATAGAAGAGTGGGAGAACAAGCTAGAGAGAATAGTAGATGAAACGATTAACCAAGATATGCGTTTGATTAGCGGTATTCCACCTTGGGTGCAAATGTATTTTGATCGTTTACAAGAGAAAAGTGGCAAAACAATTATAGAGCTTTTTCCAAACCTAAAAGTGTTGGCACACGGCGGAGTTAATCTTCAGCCCTATAAAAAGAAGTTGTTTGATAGCTTGGGTACAAATAAAATACAACTGTTGGAAACGTTCCCAGCGAGTGAAGGTTTTTTTGCTTTTCAAGACACCTTAGAAGATGAAGGTTTATTACTCAATACAAATAGTGGTATTTTTTACGAGTTTATACCATTAAGTGAAGTACACAATGAACATCCTAAAAGATTAACGTTGGCAGATGTAGAATTAGACGTAAACTATGCACTTATTATAAATAGTAATGCAGGTTTATGGGGCTATAATATTGGAGATACTGTCAAGTTTGTTTCATTAGACCCTTATCGAATCATCGTAAGTGGTCGAATTAAACACTTTATTTCTGCTTTTGGAGAGCATGTGATTGCCGAAGAAGTAGAACATGCTATGCGCATAGCGAGTGAAGCACATAATGTATCCACGATTGAATTTACTGTGGCACCAAATATTTCTTCAGGAGAAGGGCATTCATATCATGAATGGTTTATTTCTTTTGATCAGGAACCTACCGATATGCACACCTTTGCTTTATCCATTGACAATGCCCTTCGGAAAAAGAATATTTATTATGAAGACCTTGTAGGGGGTGGAATTCTACAACCTTTGGTCATTACACCTATGAAGAAAAATGCGTTTCAAGATTATATGAAAAGTATAGGTAAGCTAGGGGGGCAGAATAAAGTACCACGTTTAAGCAATGATCGAAAAATTGCTGATGCTTTAGGACCGTATAAAAAATAAAAGAAGCCATTGTGCTGAAACCCCTAGCAAGGTAGTATTTAAACTATTGGATTGATTTTGATTGAAGGACAACTAAATTTATAGGCGAATGGCAAAATTGGTTTTAGACTTACATCCTATTTATAATAAAGGCAAATCAATCGATGATGCGCTCAATGGAATTATAGAAGAGGCAGTTGATAAGAAAATAAAACTAGTTGAAATAATACCGGGCAAGGGAAGTGGGCAGCTCAAGAAAAAAGTGCTTCGTTTTCTACAACAAAAACGGATCAAGAATCAATATCATAGGGTAGAGAAGGATAGCAAAAATTTTGGTCGAGTATTTGTACATTTTAGGTTTTAGAAGGGTGTATTAATTTGATAAAACCACTTCAAAAGCAACGGTCGTATATTTTCCTCTATATCGTTTGCCAGACAGGTGTTTATCAATACTGCTGTTTACCCGAACTGGATTCCAATCCCCTCTGTCATAAATCCAACTTTTGTTATTTAAGGTTTCTGGAATGGCTCCAACCATAGGAGCATATCGAGTCATTTTAGTACTTTTTTTTGTATCATAAATTTCAATGTCTATTTCATATTTATTTGATGCTATGATCAACCATTCAATAGCCATAAAGAGACCTTCTTTTGGAAATTCGATGCCCAGTTTTGAAATATCTATCTCACTAACATTTTTGCCTTTTTTAGCAATTCCAATAATATTCTTATTACATAGAAGTTCACCTGGTTTATGATCCTTATCTACTTTATAAAGTTTAAGAAGGAACTTCGATTTTTTTACTTCACTTTGCGTTAGAAGGCGAACTTTCTTTAAATAAGGAGTATGCTGATATGTTTCATTATATTCAAAATACTTGGCAGCAATTATGGGCTTACTTCTGCCAGAGAAATAGTGATTAATCTTTCTTTTCTTAAGTTTTCCAATTAACCTTTCATGGCGTTTTGATTTGGGGTTATTTGCAATTACGATCTTTTTTAACGTTGTAACTTGAGGGTCTAGATAAACAACGCGATCAATTAAGGATGCTTTAATCGTTTTACTCTTAAAACCGATAGCGGTAAATTTTATTAAACTATCCTTTGACTTACAGTCTAAACTGAAAGAACCATTTTCACCAGAGCTTGTACCGATATTTTTATTTAGTACCCAAATATTTGCAAAGGGAACTGCCTCTTTGGTTTGCGAGTTAATAACTGTCGCATTAATTTGGCAATGAACTATTGGAGATATTAAACAGAAAAGTATAGCAAGAACAGGAGTCTTCATGATTGAAATGATTAATAATTTCTCATTGTTAGATATTCAAACGTAGTAACTGTGAAGTTAAGGAAAGTCTAAAAGAGTATGCAAAGGTAGTATATACTGCCTTTGACGGAGTTCCCAAATTTTCAATTAAATTGGGAATTAGCGAATAAAGATATTTTTGACAAATTGAGTCGCTCCTATTTGAATCTTTATCAGATAGTGCCCCTTGACCATATTGGGCAATGAAATTGAGGTTGTATTGTTCCCTTTTGCACTTTGGAAATCTTTACTAAACACGTTTGCACCCAGAACGTCAAACACTTTTGCACTTGCTTTAGATTTCTGAGGTGCAGTAAATTGTATATGAAACTGTCCGTTGCTCGAAGGGTTTGGGAAAATCCTTAAATCGATATTATCCTTTTCTAAAGAAGAAACTTGCGTTGGCCAAGTATGAATCACACCCACTGCATCTAGGTCAAATCCACCTGTTATAAAATCAGTACGCCAAGGGTCATTTATTTTTTTATTGTTTTTATCATAACGTGCAAAGGAGTCTAAAATGCAACCAACTACATCAATGATCTTTACGTGGGTTACATGGTTGACATCTAAACCACTAATACCTTTCATTTCTTCTAAGTCAAAAGGAGTCCCATAATTTACAACATACTTGCCCGCCAAGTTGTTTATTTTGGTTGCGTCTAGTCCTCCAAAACTTCCTACTTGTATTGTGTCTTGTGTATTAGAAACGGCTGGGAATCTATGAAAGTTTATTCCATCCGAACTTACTTCAACATAAGCCAATTCTAAGAAGGTATCGACGAATGCGTTTTCGAAAACTGCAAAATCCCACCCCGGTCCGTTTACGATTGGGGTTAAGAAGCTTACAATTGCACTGCCTCCGTCTCCCAAACTTGCAACACCTGGAGCATCGGCTTTGCCAGTAATGGCGGTACCACTGCCATAGTTCACTGTACCTAAAGAGGGGTTTGTAATATCTCTAAGGCCACGTTGTACGGTTCCAGAAGTTGCCCAAGCTACGAAGATGGAAGAATCTTTATGAATAGCGGTGCTACCAACTTGTCCTGCTGGCGGGGCAAATTGTGCCACCGCCATAAGGCTAGTGACACAAAATAATATAGTTGAAAGCAGTGTTTTCATACTTAACGTTTGATGACCTTGGTACTCCAAACGGTATTCTGATCTTTTAGCGTAACAAAGTACATACCAGCTGTTTGATTTGCAAAATCTATGATATACTCATCTTGCATATTTGCAACTGTTCTTTTAACGACTGTTCGACCAGCAGCATCAAATATTTCTAGATCAAGTTCTTTAGCACCTATCTCTTGAAGTGATACACGGATCTCGTTTTGAACAGGGTTTGGAAAGAGTTTAAGTGGTTTCCTAGATAAAATATCGGTTGTAGCCAGGGCAATATCGGCCGTTGTAAAATTGTCAATACAGAAGAAAAGTGGCGTATTAATGCCTGCTGCGCCTTCGTCACTGCTACGCATCGTAAATTGTAAGCTGTCTACATTACCTAATGAACTTAGATTTACCCACTGCCAATCTCCTACTATATAGTCCAAAGAGTCTGGCCCACGGAAATCAGCTAAATAAAAGTTTACACTATCGGTGATCTTGCTGCCATTGTACCAACCATAAACAGTTAGTAAGAAATAGTCAGGATATGAACCTTGAGGTCCAGAGTGTCCTGTGCCTGTTGTGTCACCAAATTTTCTTGAAAAGGTGTTTCCCGTTTCCATAACTCGAGCCGCATAAGTGCTATTCGTTACGTAAAAACCATTAACAATCTTACCTCGAGATGGAGTATCTAGTCTAACCCAAGAGTTTTGTTGACCTACTGCATAATTTGCCGACCCATTATAACCTATGGCAGGTCTTGCACCGTATAAGTTGGTTGAGTTCCCCGTCATGCTGTCCTGCATATTACTGTAAGCCCAACCACCACGCCAGTATCCTCCCCAAGAAGTATCGTAGTAATTAGGAAAAATTGCACTTCCACTGGCGAAGGTGGTTCCCAATGGCGTGCTTGATCCATTCCAGAATGTATCTGTACTGGGTAATGTAAAGTTTTCGAAGTCGGCAACGGATTGCCCTTGAGCTTTTGATAGTTGCAGTGTCAACGCTAGAACTAATAAGCTCAGAATTTTTGTAATGTTTGTACTCATAATTTATTTTTTTAAGAGAACCTTCAGAAGAAAGAAAAAATAAATTGCGTAAATAAGAAAATTAAGATAGACAGGGACAGCGGTTTGAGGAAAGGTTACTGTAAACTGACATTAACTTCAAATCACGAAAGTATTTAGTCATATAAAAAAGTTCGGCATTCTGGCTTAGAGTGTTATAAACTCAATACAGTTGCGTGACAGCTCGTGATTCAAACACGATTCCCCGAAAAACGAAAGCTAATGAGCTTTCCATTTTTATTCTTTTGAAAGATCTTTGTTGGGCGCAAAGGTAATGTAAAAAATCCCAGAAAGTTTTATTTTTCAAGGATTGATAATTTAAGAGTTCGCAAACCTAATCTCTACGTTTGTTTCTTCTTTGTGGTTTCCCTTGATGATCACGACTTTTACGGTAGCTAGGGCGATCGTTTCTTTTGCGATCCTGATCACCTCGGTTACGGTCTTTATTGTAATTACCCTTATTTCCGTCTTTACCTCTGCTAGTTACAAATGTATAAGCATGTCCCGGTTTACCGGCTCTGCCTGTACGGCCAATTCGGTGTATGTAAGAGTCATAGGTGCGAGGGATTTCATAGTTAATCACTTGGGTAACATCTGATATATCCAAACCCCGTGCCGCAACATCAGTTGCAACTAATACATCTATTCTATCTGATTTAAATCGTGCTAAAGCCTTTTTACGATAATCTTGACTTTTATCACCATGTATTTCGTCTACTTTAATTCGTGCTTTCTTAAGTTGGTAGGCAATATCACTAACAGTTCTTTTGGTTTCAGCAAAAATTAATACTTTTTCAAACGAATCTCCTTGGAGCATTTCTAAGAGACGGTCAAACTTCTCATCTCGTGTGCAACGTACAATCTCTTGTGTAATATGTTCGGCGGTCGTAGTACCGCTGCTTACCTTGAGTTCAATCGGATCATTCATTAGCTGATCAATGAGTTGCTCCTGTTTGGGTTCTATAGTTGCAGAAAAAAGGAGTGTTTGATCTCGATTATCCATTGTATTAGCAAGAAAGAAGACGTCTTCGCTAAAACCCATATCCAATAAACGGTCAAACTCATCAATTACAAGAATAGAAAAGGTGGTTATATCTAAAACACCTTGACGCACTAGATCACAAAGACGTCCTGGAGTACCCACAACTATATGATGAAAACGACGAAGTTTTTTAATGTCTTTATATACGGGCGTTCCACCAATACAACATATGGTATAAAGATTGAGCCCTTTAGCCAGTTTTCTAAACTCTTGTTCTACTTGTTCCGCCAGTTCTCTTGTGGGAAGTACCACGAGGGTTTGGAAGATATCATCATCTTCCAGAAGGTTATGAATAATAGGGATCAGAAAAGCACCTGTTTTACCCGTGCCTGTGTTTGCGATCCCGATAACGTCCTCAATATCTGCAACAGTTTCAAACGTTTTATCCTGTATTTCAGTAGGATGTTCATACCCTAGGTCGAGAATATTTTGCTTTAATCTAGGGTGGATGGGCATTTCTTCAAATGAACGTGGTGCGTCATACTTGACATCTTCCAAAGGAACTCCAATATGTTCAAGTTGCTCATGTTTTATTGAAGGCTCTTTCTTGCCCTTGAATCCTCTGCGGCGTCTACCACCACTGGATTTACCCTTACGGTTTCTGTATCCTTGTCCCATACTTTCTTGATTTATGCTTTAGGCAGTATTATTCAATCCAGTTGAAACAACCGCAAATTTCATTAATAAGCAGCGCAAATGTAGTCTTTATTTATTTAGTCAATTTCATTATATGATTTTTAGGGTGATAATGCAAGGAAAGAGGCAGGAAGAGATTTAGTTGTAAAGTACTCTTTAACGTTCATTATGACTGCTAATGCTGTACTAGATAACCTATTTTGGAGCTAAAATCGACCGCTTATCAAAAAAAAAGGACCGTTTATAAAGAAAGTGATGTCTAATTTCTTGATGCACAACATCGAAATTATATTGCGCGTAATAAAACAAATAATTCATGAAAAAACTATTAACTATCTTAGCATTGTCCGTTTTCGTAATGGCCTTTGCATCATGTAAAAAAGATTACACTTGTGAGTGTACAACAACCACTGCTGGTGTTTCTGCTTCAGCTTCTACAACAATCAAGGATACGAAGAAAAAAGCTAAAGAGAAATGTGATGAAGGAGATTCTTCTTCAAGTGTAGGCGGTGTTACTGTAACTTCAGAATGTGAGATTAAGTAATCAAACCTTATCTAATAGAAAAGCTCGCCATTTGGTGAGCTTTTTTATTGGATATAATCTAGTATTTTTTTGATAAAAGACTTTTTATCCAGATAAGTCAATTGCCTATTTCTTTTAGCTTCTTCTATTACTGAGCTTCTATCATTTGGATCTACATAGTAAAATGTTCCTATGAACTGATCACTTATTCCGTTCTCATAGACACTAAAATCTGTTGCCCCATCACCAATCATAATAATCTGAGTGCGGGAACTTTTGTTACTATGAATCAATTCTCGGATTATTTGCTCTTTATCCCTTCGGAAGATGTTTTGGAAAGACAAGGGAAGTTGGAAGTCTAATACCTTATTGGCATGAATAAGTTCAGGTGGAACAATTCCTTGTAACAAAGGTTTAATCCATTCTTCAAAGCCTCCACTCACAATCAGTAGTTGATGTTTCTTTTCTTGAATCTTCAAGAGTAAATCAATCATTTCAGTTTCGATTCTGTTTTTATTTTCTTGAACGTATTGTTCAATAAGAGCTTTGTCGGGAGCAGCGATATCTAGTCTTCTTTTAAGAGATTCTTCCATAGAAATAAGACCTCCCATACCTTGATTACAGATCTCAGTTATTCGTGTACTTTTTTCTTTTTCTCTGGGGTCATCTTTGAGCTTGAATTGAATGATTTCATCAAGCGTTTCACCAGGAAAGATAGTTGAATCGAAATCAAAGATGAAAGTCTTTTTTACAAAGTCTACAACCATAGTTATAAAATTTTCGTTCGAATCGTTCCTTCAATATCATTTAAGTCCTTTAAAACGGCTTGTTCATCTTCAAGATCATCCAAATCAAGTATGGTGTAGCCAATTTTTGGATTCGTTTGCAGCCATTCTCCAAGTATATTGATTCCACGAGAATAAAATACTTGATTCACCTTTTGTAGAACGCCAGGTACATTTTTATGAATATGAATGACTCTAGTATAGCCTTCTTTCAGTAGTGGAATTTGTAGTTCAGGAAAATTAACGGCCCCGTCCGTAACTCCATGCATAGCATATTTAGTGAGTCGATCCGAACAGTCAGCTGCAATTGTTTTTTGTGCCTCCATTGTACTACCGCCGATATGAGGAGTAAGTATTACATTATCAAACTTTCTAAGTGGAGATTCAAACAATTCGTTCTTCCCTTTGGGCTCGCTCGGAAATACATCAACTGCTGCACCAGCAATTTTGCCAGTTTCTAGGTTTTCTACCAGTGCGTCGATATCAACAACATTCCCTCTAGAATAATTAATTAAATAGCTAGCCTCTTTCATGTGAGCAAATGCTTTAGCATCCATTAGGTTCTCGGTATCCGAAGTTTCTGGAACGTGCAAGGAAACTACATCAGAGAGTTCAAGCAGTTCTTCAAGCGTATCAACCTTAACTGAATTACCGTGTGGTAATTTATTAGCAATATCGTAGTAGTATACATGAATACCCATACCACTGGCCAAGATGCTCAACTGTGTTCCAATGTTTCCATAACCCACAATACCAAGTTTTTTCCTCCTTACTTCGTAGGCGTTTTGGGCACTTTTTTGCCATTCACCTCGATGAGCTGCTATATTTTTTTGCGCGATACCACGCATAAGAAAAACGATGGTAGCTAATACCAATTCGGCCACACTTCGCGTATTAGAGAAAGGAGAGTTAAAAACAGGAATCCCAAGCTTTTGCGCACAATCTACTTCAACTTGATTCGTGCCGATACAAAAGCAACATATTGCTTCTAGGTGGGTAGCTTGTTCAAGAACGTTTTTATTCAAATTAGTTCGAGAACGAATCCCAAGGTATTGAACGTCCTGAATTTTTTTAATGAGTTGATCTTCTGGAAGGCTATCCAACAAACGTTCTACTACAAAACCATTCTGTGTAAGTAAATCAACTGTGTCTTCATGAACACCTTCCAATAGTAATACGTTACGTTTCTGATTCATAATGTTTTCTTATTTATGCTTTAGCTCGCCAATTAAACATGGGGTGGGCATGTGCAATGGCTTTTTGTTGTTGTTTGAGTCGATTCTGTAGTTCTCGAGGAATAAATTCCTCATATTTTTTAAGAGCGTTTAGCACTTTCATATTCGAGATGATTCCTTTTTCTCCTCCACAGATTTGAGAACCTGTATTTTTACAGGCGCGACTAATATCTTTTACAAGTTCACCGTAAAAAGTTCTTGCTTTTTTTTCAGCCGTATCAAGGGTTTCTTTGTTACTTGAAACCAGAGTAACTCTATAATGTGGGTCTAAACCTTGTGGGTTAATATGACCATATACTTGAACATTACCTTTTAGGTCATTCTCAGATTCTATTAATTGTTCAAGTTTTATTTTATAACGTTCATAACATAACATAATTGCTTTGGTACTAGCAAATGTATTTTTGAGATTCACTTGTACATTAATATCTGTATGATCTTTATAGCAAAAAGGGGCATCTAAGAACTGTCTTCTTGCCAGTTCAGGAGCACCTTCACGAATATTTTTCATAGCCTGTAGATTAGAGAACGGAGTCGCTTGCTCAAGAGACAAGCCACTTAATTCATTAGAGACAAAAATACCGAGAGGGTCATTATAGTCTTCAAACGGGTTAGCATTAGCCGCGCCACTTATAAATACAACAGCATCTTTAGAAGAAGTTCTGCAGTTTTGAAGTAGAACATCTAATCCCTCCAGATTAGGAGTTTCTTTTTCTAGTAAATTGAGTGCATCACCTGTAATAATCTCTAAACCTGCAATAAATGCATCTTTTGAAACAATACCGTTTTGAGGAATTTTTGTTTTGTCTGCGAAGTAGGATACGAGTGTTCCCAATTCTTCAGGTGTATTATTAATGGGTAAAGCAAAGCCAAATGCATGTTGCGGGATTTCGTATATTGGAAGCGTAAGGCTTTGTACCATTCCAGTCCAACCATATGTCTCCGCTAATTGATTAAGCGTAACTCGGTTAGCAACAGAAAGGGTTGTTTCACCATCGTAATAAGAAATTTCTGAAACGCTTCGAGCAAAGTTAATTCTTGTAGGTCCCATACCACCCGTCATAAATGTAGCTCCTGAACTGGCGTAACCACTACTTGTAAGGTCTGTACCTAAAACAGAGAAGTTCTTACCCATTGCTTTTTTAACCGTAGCTACAATTTGATCCAGTACAACACCTGCACCTACATAAACCAGCCGGTCTTTGCTATTGATATGTACATCATGCGATCTTAGTTCTGATGGAGGAGCTTTATCTGAAATTGTGTAAGCAAGCTCATTACCAGAGTCATATGGAACAGCAGCGGGAATTATTAATCCTATATTAAGCTGATCTATCTTCCTTTTATCTGAATAAAATACACCACCACCCGCACTTTGCCCTCCTATAGGTACAATTGCAATCTTGTTTCCATATTTGGATCTTAAATATCCAATTGCCTCAGATATAAAACCATTGTACAACTCATATTGATAATCTAGCTCGATTGCATTGCCTTCCGTGTCTTTCCGAGCGGTAAAAACTTCACGGAGTCCATTGGGTAATTGAAGTTTGTCTGAGTTTTTCATGAGAGAGCCTGCCGTAAAAATACTCGGCTAATTCAAAAACGTGAATTTATTTCAAACCCAATTCTTCTTTCTGCTTGTCTGCAATCTCTGCTGGTGCATCGAGCATTACGTCGCGTCCAGCATTATTTTTAGGAAATGCAATGAAGTCCCGAATAATCTCGCTACCCCCTAGGATGGCACATAATCTATCAAAACCCCAAGCTAGACCTCCATGAGGTGGGGTACCATACTCAAAGGCAGATAAAAGAAACCCAAATTTATCATTCGCTTCTTGTTCGTCCATTCCAAGAGCTGTGAACATTTGCTGCTGCAACTCTTTTTTATGAATCCGAATAGATCCACCTCCAATTTCGTTTCCGTTTAATACAAGGTCGTAAGCATTTGCAAGGATATCACCATACTTCGTCTGATCGCTTAACCATGCGGTATGCTCTGGTTTTGGAGATGTAAACGGATGATGACGAGCAACCCAATGATCATTGTCTTCGTCATACTCGAACAAAGGAAAATCGGTAACCCAAAGTGCTTTAAATTCTTCTGGGTTTCTAAGGTCTAGTGTGTCTCCCATATGCAATCGCAACTCGCTCATTGCTTTTCGTGTAAGTGTAGTAGGACCGCAAAGAACTAAAACTAGGTCTCCCGATTTTGCGTCACACTTTGTTGCGATATCTGCTAATTTTGTTTGATCGAAGAATTTATCTACACTACTCTTGTATGTTCCGTCGTCGTTACACTTTATGTAGATTAAACCATTCATGCCTATCTGCGGACGGCGAACCCAATCAGTCAGTGCATCGAGTTGCTTTCGCGTATATGTAGCACAATTTGGTGCAGAAATGGCAACAACCAACTCAGCATTATCAAATACATTAAAACCAGATGGTTCCTTACCTTTTCCATAAGGTAGGGTGTTTAATTCCATGCCAAAACGAATGTCTGGCTTGTCGTTCCCATAACGTTCCATAGCTTCGCTGAAAGGCATGCGTTGAAGAGGCATTTGATCATTTATTCCTTTGGTTTCCTTTAAAATATGCTTATATAATTGTTCAAAAAGCTCTAGAACATCTTCCTGTTCAACAAAACTCATCTCGCAATCGAGTTGAGTAAACTCTGGCTGGCGATCTGCTCGTAAGTCTTCGTCTCTAAAACATTTCACCATTTGGTAGTACTTGTCATAACCGCCTACCATCAGTAATTGTTTAAATAACTGAGGTGATTGAGGTAGTGCGTAGAACTGATTTTCATGCATTCGACTTGGTACAACAAAGTCTCTGGCACCTTCAGGAGTACTTTTTATTAAAAAAGGAGTCTCTATTTCCAAGAACCCTTGTTCATGCATAAAATTGCGCAGTGCTCTGCTTATTTCATATCGAAGGGTCAATTTCTTTTTATTGATATCTCTTCGTAAATCGAGGTATCGATACTGCATTCTTAATTCATCTCCACCATCTGTTTCATCTTCAATTGTAAAAGGTGGTGTGGCTGAAGCGTTTAAGACTTCAAATGATGCCACGGATATTTCAATATCACCAGTTGGTAAATCTGGATTTTTACTTTCACGTTCAATAACACTTCCGTTTACCTGAATTACAAATTCACGCCCCATAGGATTTGCATCTAACGTTTTAGTAAGCTCTTCGTTGAAGTAAAGTTGCGTAATACCGTAACGATCTCGCAGATCTACGAAAGTGATGCTTCCAAATTTTCGTACGGTTTTTACCCAACCACTTAAAGTTGTTTGCTGACCAATATGATTTGCTCTAAGTTCTCCACAGGTATGCGTGCGATACATGATATAAAAATTTGGCGCAAAGATAGGCTAATCTTTACGCCGAAGAAATATTGTATTGTATAAAGCTAAGAAGGACTAATTAAAATTAGCGCATGTCCTCATAAATGGTTCTATGCTGACGAATATCAAAGGTGATGCCTAATGTTGCCATCCAATTAGTTTGAGAAAAGCGTTTACCATTATAAGGGACCTCTTGAATGGTAACATACTCGTTTCGATACATTTGAACGCCTAATCGCCACCCGACAAGTTGGTTGATTCTGAAAGAACCATATACTTCACTCATAATAGTGCCGTAACTTTGGTTGTATAGGTTTAGGTTAAAGGCATAGGGCTCTGTACCATAATCAACAGGGAAATTTTCGTTGTTTGTATAAAAATCCGGATTGTTTTCATAGGAGATATAAGCACCTGCTCTTCTATCACCAAAGTTAATCCCACCAATATCCGTATTAAAGTAGATATCTACACCTTGTTTAATGTGAATCTGAAAGGTGATATAGGCATTGAGTGTATTATTCTGTATTTTTTGAAAAAACATGGTATCTGCTCCTCCTCGATTTAAATCTGAAAGTTCAAGACTAGATGTTTTATAATAGCGATCTTTTGTAAAGAATGATTGTACTCGGAGACCGGCTCCAATATTCGACCGTTGTTTCTTACGACCAATACCCCAAGTATATTGAATATTGGTACCAAAAGCGTAATGCGCGTTACCGTAATAACCAAAGCCTCCGTAGACTCCAACTTGGGCATACTTGCGCTTAAGGTACCCTCTGTCTATTTGCGCTTCTGATTGCGTAAACATAAAAAGCATCAAAGTAACCAAAGCAATATTCTTCCACATAAGTCTTAATATTATCTAAATAAAGGTATAAAAATAGACTTTGCGATGCAGCTAAGCAAATTTTAGGGCAATTCTTGTTGGGATAATAAGGTAGTCCAAATACTGAACTCTCCGTTGTCATATCGTGTCCAAATTGGACGAATAATGCCATCTTCTACAGAAAGTCCGTTATAATCACCAAAAAATTTCTTGGGATCAGGCGTAAATGAACGTTCACTTATTTTTCTTTCTTTAAAGGTCTGTCCACCATCTTTTGAATACGCGAGAAAGACATCCGTTGCGTTTCCTTGGGTGTATCGTCTATCATAATACATGAAGTAAAGTACTCCAGTTTTTTGATCAATGTCAAACCACATACCATATTGGTGTCTTTTACTATCGTCTTGATTGACTCGAACAGCGTCACCCCATGTTTTGCCACCGTCTTTAGACTTTATCAAGAAAATATCGGTGTTTCTTTTACCTTTTCTTTGGTCCGCAAAGGCCACATAAATTGTATTATTAAATAAAGAAGAACTTCTATCTACCTTAAGAATGGGAAAGCCATTTGCTCGATCTAACCCTTGGATATTAAGACTCCAACCGCTTTTTAATTTTTCAATGACTTGTTCTTTTCTACTCCAACTTGCTCCTCTGTTTGTTGATGTATTAAAATAAATACCTTTTCGACCTGCCCAGCAACAGTATATTGTTCCGTCTTTTCCCACTTCAGTCATAGCACCTTCTACAGTTCGATCATCATCTCTACAATCTCCTGGTGTGTTATTTACTTTTACTGGTGGGGTCCAATCTTGACCTGCGTTGATACTTTTTGAGAAAAGAATATTAGATACATCCTTACTTTTTTTACTACCATATTTATCGAACTGTGTCCAGGTAAGGTAGATTTCATTGTTATTCGGATTAATAAAACACCAGTGCTTATCTTGTTGCTTGGGAGGGTAGTAGCCAATACCTTTACCATCGGTCCAAGTTTCCCCTTCATCTTCTGAAGTCTGTAAAACGATTCGGTCTATGAAGTATCCTTTCTTTGGATAACTCAGGTGGAAGTAATAAAACTTACCATTGGCATCTATGTCTACAACAGGGTCCCCCCATACATTGTATTCGCTTTCCATTTTCATTGAAGACCAAGTGCGTCCTGTGTCATTACTTATATGAAACCCATTCATTACAGAGCCTGCAATAACTTGATTCAGTTTCTTGGGGTTTATCTTAATACAGGCCTCTTTGGGGTTGTCTACCTTAGAGATTAACACGTTTTGTGCTAGGGTAGGAGCACTTAACATAAGTAGAAAAAGTATTTTTTTCATTGGTCTACCAAATATACGAAAATGAAACAGTAGGAGTGCGTTTCTTATTTGAAACCCATTCCTATTTTACAAAATATTGGCGCTTTTTACTAAAGTGCTTTAATTTCTGATATAATTTTTTCGGCAAGTGCATTGGCCTTTTCTTCAGAAGCGCTCTCTGAGTAAATACGGATGATTGGCTCAGTATTTGACTTTCTTAAATGTACCCATTCTTCGGCAAAGTCAATTTTTACACCATCAATGGTATTAACTTGTTCATTTTGATATCGATCTGCCATTCGGGCAAGGATATTATCTACATTAATTTCAGGAGTGAGTTCTATTTTATTCTTTGAAATAAAATAATTTGGATAGCTCGCACGGAGTGCCGACATAGGACCTTCAAATTTGGCAAGGTGCGACATGAATAACGCAATTCCTACTAGCGCATCACGACCATAATGAAGCTCGGGAACGATAATACCACCATTTCCTTCACCTCCAATTACCGCATTTTTTTCTTTCATCATGGTAACGACATTAACCTCGCCCACTGCCGAAGCAAAATATGATCCACCATGCTTTTCTGTGACATCACGCAACGCTCGAGTAGAAGAAAGGTTAGACACTGTATTTCCTTGCTTATGTTGTAGGATATAGTCCGCTACAGCAACTAAAGTATATTCTTCGCCAAACATGGTTCCATCCTCATTCACGAAGGCAAGTCTGTCTACATCGGGATCTACAACGATACCGAGGTCTGCATTCTCCTTTTTTATGATCTCGGTCATCTCAGTAAGGTGGGCTGGAAGTGGTTCAGGGTTATGAGCAAAGTCACCGTTCATAACTTCGTTGAGAACAATAATATCTGTTACTCCGAGCAGTTTCAATAAATCCGGTACATATTCGGCACCGCTACTATTAATCCCGTCAACTACGACTTTGAAATTCCTTTTAGTAATAGCGTCCTGATCTACCAAACTATGAGCTAGTATATCATCAAAGTGCCTTTGTTTATATAAAGTATTGGTTTCTACTGTGCCGAGCTGATCTACGGTGCTAAAAATAAAATCGTTCGAATTCCCTAGATCTAAGACCTGTTGTCCCACCGCTGCTGAAATAAACTCTCCAGTTTCATTTAATAACTTTAACGCATTCCACTGCTTCGGGTTGTGGCTTGCTGTAAGAATGATTCCACCTCCAGCTTGGGCATATTTTACAGCCATCTCTACCGTAGGTGTTGTGCTCAATCCTAGGTTAACTACTTCTATACCCATGGATTGTAAGGTAGCAATGACCAAACTTTCGACGATGGGTCCACTTATTCTTCCATCACGCCCAATAACTATTTTATTATTTCCTTTTTCCTTTACAATAGTCGCGAAAGCTGAAGCGTATTTAACGATATCAACAGGGGTTAAACCTTGATCGGGTTTTCCTCCAATTGTTCCCCGAATACCTGAGATTGACTTTATTAATGACATGGCGCAAAGCTATGATCTGGAGTGATCAATTACAACTTGTCTGGTAGCTAAACTCAGTTACTATTTCGTTACTTTATCCTGTTAGGGATTTCTAATATCCATAAAACGTTCATCCTTAACACGCAGATCTATCCCATGTTCATAGTACGATTTTAAGTTAACTAAATAAAATGCCCAGCCACCTGCACAACCAAGTCGAATGTCTTTTTTAGATGTGTCATCTGTAGGGATATTAGATTGTGTTATCTTTACGATGACCATTTCATCGCGTTCCTCTAACTTTACTTTTACGAGGCAATTACCCGCAAAATTAAAAATAATTTCATCCGTGCCATTTACACTGACTACATGGTTGTCTTCCTGTCCGTCATACAAATACCAATACCAAGTATAAGTATCACCCGTCTGTATCCCACTGTTCTTATCGATTGGTTGCCCATCTCTAAAGTAATCAGCTTTTTTAAGGAACCATTTTTCTAATTCACTAGGAATAGTCCATGCCTTATATAGTTGGTCTAGACTACTGTTGATGACAGCGGTTTTCGTAAATGTTTGCCAGTCTATAGTGCTCATGCTTGAAAGTTACTAATTTTCAGGTAATGCGTAAGCTTTTCGTAGCATTTTGGAAAACACAAATTGCAGCAGTAGGAGTAGTAGTATGAATCCAAATACCTGAGAACATTCTATTACAAGATCCTCATATTTGAATGCTTCATGATATAGTTCAGAGTATGCTGGTGAAGATGAATCATGATTTAATCTAAAGTTTGCCTTTTTGATATTATAGTAAAGTGCCGTACAAACTAATGGCAAAATAGGAATGAAGAAAATGAATAAATTCTTACTAATATCTTGTAGTAAGGATTTTCTTTTTGCTTTGAATATTCCTGAGGCAAGAACACCGAATACGACCATATAAACAATCATAAGACTTAGCACTGTTTCCGAATTACTTCTGGTAAGAGCCAAAAAAGTTGCACTGAGTATAAACAATACAACCCCAGCTAACAAGGAGTAGAAAAATGATTTTTTTCTATTGTGACGAAACAAGAATAGTAATAAGGAAAGAGCTAAGGAAATATAGTACAATGGATAAACAAGAAAGCCGAGTCTATTAGATTGCCACATATAGTAGCGGTTTGAAATGTTTTTAATACCTTCATCCAATTCATAGATGTTATATTTATCATTAATATACTCTATGTAAGCCTCAGGGCAGGTCCCTCTATTACTTTCTTTCGACTCCGTACCAGGCTCATGAGAATAACGATTATACCGGTATACATGTGACCCTTTAGCCCAGTATTTTTTTATAAGTTGCTTAAGTTCGTCAATCAGGTTTTTACGATCCGTTACTATAGGTGCTTTTTTTATGATCTTGTGAAACAAATCTTGATCACCTAATTCACTTTCAGTCCGTTCATTGAAGAAGTCATGGTATTCTGTGATATATGTATAGTCGGCACAGTAAAATCTATAGAAGGACGTATCATTGATTATTTGAATACTATCAGTTTTCAGCATACTATAGAAGCTAAAGCTGTCTTTTCTGGATATTCGAGTATCCTCGTAGAAGCTTTGCTGTTCCGAGATGTACTCATTTTCCAACTCTATCCCGTCATTAACTACTGTTTCTTGGTGTTTATCTGTGGCGTATCGATCATCTTTTAAATAGTTCTGTCGACCTTGCTTCCGAACTAGAATAACCTGTCTGCGTGTCCAAACGTGCGGTATAGAGTCATACTCGAGTATATTGATCAATGTGTTTATCCTATTAATATCTTTGGCTACATTTTTTTCGTCATACTTAGTGCGGGCACTTATTGTAGTAACCGCGCTTGGATTATATCCCCAGCTTACAATGATCATCATGGTAAGAAAGTATAACAGAAATGTTCCCAAGTAGTGCCACTTACTTAACTTCCCAAAACGTTTAAATACATTGAACCTAAGAAGGTAAATCAGGTAAAATACAAGGGCTAATAGCATAATGATGGATATGAAGCCAACCCATATTTCATATTGGGTATCGTAACGTACATCCCATTCTGTTAACAATACGACAGCGCCAAGTCCAAGATGGATAAGCATACCAAATGCAATCACCCATGGCCATCTTGTTGTCCATGCATCTGGTTTACATTTAAGAATTTGATTCGTAATTTTTTTAAGTACAGAGATCATAATAGGGTGTTTAGAAAAAGCGTTTAGTTGAAAAAGTAATATCGCGGTAGTAAGTAATTTTGATGTCCGATTGTACTAATATATCTAGCATTTTCTCGGCATTTAGCTCGTGAGATTGTAGTTGGAAAAAGCCACCGTTATAAGCTGTATTCACTTGGTATGAAGCAAATAAAGTACTGATCTCTTCTCGAGTATTTTTTGTCTCGATTTCGATTACAAACTCTGTTCCCTCCTCAGTGTTTACATTATCTGCAACCTGTGAATGGATATGTTTCCCTTGCCGTAAAACAATTGTTTTGTCAGCTACTTTCTCTACTTCATGTAATTGTTGTGAGCTTAGAATGATACCAAAAGGTCGAACGGCACTTTTTGCCATGAAACGTAAGTCATTCAGAATAATCTCTTGCGTATTGATATCCAGATTAGCCAGAGGTTCATCCAAGATTAAGACGCTCGGCTGTTGTAGTAGAATACGTGCAATTTCAAATCGGGTTCGGTATCCACTGCTGATTTGATCCCAAGTTAAATTTCTATAATTGTTTAGCCCAAGGCGTTCCAAAATATATTCAACCATCAGGTCATTTTCGTCTTTATATACTTCCGAGATGGCCGCACTAAAGTGTAGGTTGTCCTTTAAATATCCGTACCAGCGCGGAATACGTTGTGGAATAAAAGCTATTTTAGATCGAATGTCGTATAAATCGGCGGTAGGGAAAAGAGGGTAATCGATTTGGCCACTACTACGTTCAAGCTGACCTCCCAAGGTGCGAAGTAAGGTGGTTTTACCATTTCCGTTCTCTCCTACAATACCTATAATCTCACCTTGTTTGATGCTTATATCCATAGATTCGAGTCTAAAGTTTCCTTTCGAGTAGACCTTGGAGATACCTGTGGCTCTTAAAATCTCCTTATGTAAGCTTTCAACTTTAGGAATAGCCTGATCTAATTTCGGTAGTAATGCGTGAAGCACTTGAAGTAGATTTGCTTCTTCAGTTGTTGAAAGTTCTTTCAATTGACATGATTCTCTGAAGCGCCTACTAAGTTGTATGCTTTCTGAAATTAAGGGGTGCTTGTTTGTGTACAAGCTTATGTCCAGTAACCGTCTAAGGGCAAGAGCATAGTCTTTATGTTGAACGTGTTGATGAATCTCTTGTATTCCTTTATTCATAATCGGGTGAGATTTAATTCGTTTAGATAACGGATTAAAGATAGAATTATTGAATTTTTTCCATAAATCAAGGGTGGTTTTTAGGATAAATTTGTGAGAGCTCCCTTCTAAGATGGAATATTGATTTATGTCTTTGTTTCTTAGGAGATAAAAAAAGTAGACATTTGCATCTTATGAGTAACTGGTTTGTATCATGGTTTGACACAACTTATTATCATCTATTATATAACAATAGAGATGAAACTGAGGCAGAGCGTTTCATTAAAAATATTTTAAAACATTTGAATCTCCCATCTGGAAGTCATGTATTGGACATAGCTTGTGGTAAGGGGCGACATGCTCAAGCTATTTCGGCAAAGGGTTATAATGTCGTTGGTGTAGACTTAAGCCCGAATAGTATCAGAGAAGCTAATAAGATGGCCAATGAAAATCTGTCCTTTTTTGTTCAAGATATGCGTGAACCTTTTAGAGAGAATGAGTTTGATGCGGCCTTTAATTTTTTTACAAGTTTTGGGTATTTTGATTCGGAAGAAGATAATATCCGAGCGGCAAAATCCATGGTCGATAATGTGAAAAGTGGTGGGGTTTTACTTATTGATTTCGTTAATAAAGCGCATGCATTACGCAATATAGAAGCAAAAGGTCAGGAGAAACAAATTCGAGGCGATATTCACTTTGATATTGAACGGAAATTTGAGGGAGGGCGCTATCTTAAAAATATAACGGTTTGTGAACATGAACAATGCACCCGATTTCAGGAATCGTTACAATCTCTAACCCAAGAGGACTTCTTGAGATATTTTACGCCTTTGAACATGGAGCTAGAAAGGAGCTTTGGAGACTACGATTTAAACAAGTATGACGTGGATGAATCTCCAAGATTAATTCTACTATTTAGAAAGAAATGAGCAGTTTAGAGCAAATATTGGAGTGGGACAAAAAACTATTTTTGGCCATTCATGATGGTTGGTCTTCAAATGTTTTAGATACCATCATGCCGATATTAAGAAATCCGTTGTTTTGGATTCCAGTGTATGCTTTCTTACTCTACTTTTCTATCCGGAAGTTCGGACGTAATGGTTTGCTTTGGTGTTTGGCACTCATTGTTGTTTTCGGCCTTACCGATTTTACATCAGCCAGTATACTTAAACCTTATTTTAATAGACTTAGGCCCTGCAACGAACCTATGTTACAACAGTTTATACACGATGTGGTTAGCTGTGGAAGCGGTAAAAGTTTCCCGTCATCTCATTCGAGCAACCATTTTGGAATTAGTTTCTTCATCATTTTTACATTAGGGCGCTTATTTAATTGGATGAAGATTCCAGCTATTTTGTGGGCTGTGGTGGTCGTGGTTGCACAAGTATACGTTGGTGTTCATTATCCGTTGGATATTTTAGGTGGGCTTTTGTTAGGACTAATAAGCGCAGGTGTCGTCAGTTCAATCTTTAATCGATTCATAGATTTAGGGCAATTAAAGAATAGAAATTAAGAGGTAGAATTTGATAGTTTTCTACCTTTGCCAAATTTAAGTGAAATGAACCTTTCTTTCATCCTATTATTTTTGGTTACACTAGGCGCTGGTCTATTGCCGTTTTACTTCAAAAAAATAACAGAGAAACATTTACAATTGTTGTTAGCGTTCTCAGGTTCTTTTTTGTTAGGTATTACATTGTTGCATTTATTACCCGAAAGCTTTCAAGAGATTGGTAGTCAAGCAGGAGGATTTATTTTTGCAGGTTTCTTTTTTCAGTTTTTAATTCAGCGTTTTACACATGGTGTTGAGCATGGACATCTACATTGCCATGACGGCCATGCGCATTCACAAAGTTTGTGGGCTATTATGCTAGGACTTAGTGTTCATGCTTTCCTTGAAGGACTCCCGCTTGGATTTGCTTACCATAATGAACATACCTCCTCCTCTGTTTTCTTCGGTGTGGCGGCGCATAAAATACCCGAAGCATTTACCCTGGGTAGTTTGTTGGTACTAAGTAGAAGCAAGGTCAAGTGGATTTGGGTTATCATATTTGCGGCTATTTCTCCAATTGCCGGACTATTGGCTAACTATTTTGGGCATACTATGAATTATGTATTTGTAGAAGACACAATTGCTTTTTTGATACCTGTTGTGATTGGAGCCTTTATACATATATCGACCACCATTCTTTTTGAAAGTGGCACACAACATCATGAGATGAGCACAAGGAAGGTTGCGGCTATACTCTTAGGTATTCTTCTGGCTACTTTAACCTTATTATTGCACTAAAATCTATTCTTTGATCACTTTGTGGGTGATGATCTCATGAGTTTCGGTATGTTGAAGAGATAGTATGTATATTCCCTTTGGATAAGATTTTATATTAAGTGGAAACATGGTATTTGAAGATTGAATATTGTCTTTAAGAAGTACGCGCCCATCCAAACTACTTAGCGTAAATTTATAATCGTTAATATGATCTCCCTGAATATGAAAGGTTCCTTCATTTGGATTTGGGAAGACGGATAGTTCACTTAGTTCATTATATGCAAGATACACTACATTAGAACTAGATTGTTTTAAGTCTATATCCATCAAGTCAATTCGATAATAAATGTCCTGATTCTCTTTAGGAACTTCGTACTCATATGTACTCGGTTGATTAGAAAAACCAGCAGCCTTAATCGTACCAATTGTTTTAAAGTGAATGCCATCATAACTTGTCATGACATTGTAGTGACTTGTGTTTTTCTCTGAGATCGTAGACCAATAAAGGTGGTCGATATTTATACCTCTTTGGGCTTCTAACTGTAGGCCTACCGCAGGTACTGCACCACTTATGAAATAAGAAATTCCCGTTGGGGTATTGATAATTCGATACCAAGATTTTGTGGGAGCCCCATTGTAATCAGCATTGTTAATAATGCCTACATCTAATGTGTCTATATTTGAAGAGTCACCGACATAGATTTTGTAACAGACCTCCCCACCTTCGAGCAGACCTACAGAACCACATGTAAATCGTATAGAAAGATCTAAAGTATCAGGGCTTGTCTCTAGGTTCTGACTTAACTGCATTTCCGCATACGTATGATTCGCTACGTAATGAACATAAACGGAGTCGTTACTGATACTTACTTGGGCCGGGCAATTAGGCGGAGCTAAGAAACCTCCAGTATTTGTGAAAGGAATATAATTTTTCTCCTTGGGAGTATAGTCAATTTGCTGGTTTCCGATATTGGTAATAGAATAAGACAAACTCTTATAAACGATTGTTTTCGTAATAAAAGAATCAACATGCATTAGTTTAAAAGAATGCGTGGAAATTGTGTCTAGTATACCTCCATTTCCTGAGCAACTCGTATTAGTAATATAAACTGGGGTATTATTAATTATGAAGGTATCAATATAATAATAGCCTACATAAACGGTATCATTTGTAAATGAAGTATGCACAAAATTTTGAATCCGATTTGCACCCCTTACTAGATAAAAACTATCTATTAATACAACAGTATCATTTCTCACCTCAAATTTTACCTCTACGGATTTTGGATTAATGTTGTTGTTCGACACCTGATAGGACGTTATTTGAAAATTGACAGATGTATCAGTATAAGGATAGTATTGTCCAAAAGCACAAAAAATGGAAAAACAAATGCCAGAGAGGGTTAGTATTATTTTTTTCATAATGCAACAAATTTAAACTTCAAATACAATATATATGAACCTTTTCCAGCAGGGTATTATAGATCGCAAGGGTCTACAAATACATACTTCAAAGATTTATAAGTAATTATAAAGTTAAACGTGGTCAAATCAATATCGGATACTTACTGCATTTATCTTGTTTTTGTGCAGCTAATTTGCCGAGCATGAATCCAGTCGTAACTTCGCGCAAAATTTAAATTATGAGCTTTCGCATAGAAAAAGATACCATTGGAGAGGTTCAGGTCCCAGAGACAGCCCTTTATGGTGCACAAACACAACGTTCTATTGAGAACTTCAAAATAGCACAACATACGAATACAATGCCTCTGGAGATCATCCGGGCGTTTGCTTATCTCAAAAAAGCGGCCGCTCTTACAAATTGCGATGCTGGAGTCTTAGATCAGAATAAATGTGATGCCATTGGAAAGGTCTGTGACGAAATTTTGGCTGGTGAGTTAGATGATCAGTTTCCTTTAGTGGTTTGGCAAACAGGTAGTGGTACACAGAGCAATATGAATTGTAACGAGGTGATTGCATTTAAGGCTCATGTAAATAATGGTGGAAGCTTAACCGATAAAGAAAAGTTTATCCACCCAAACGATGATGTAAACAAAAGTCAATCGAGTAATGACACTTTTCCAACGGCGATGCATATAGCAGCTTATAAAATGCTTTTGGAAATTACAATTCCAGGGGTTGAAAAATTAAGGGATACGCTCGATCGAAAATCCAAAGAGTTTTGGGATGTTGTAAAAATTGGTCGTACACATTTTATGGATGCAACACCCTTGACTGTAGGTCAGGAGTTTAGTGGTTATGTTTCTCAGTTAAATCATGGATTAAAGGCAATTAAAAATACACTAGATCATCTTTCAGAATTAGCATTAGGAGGCACTGCAGTTGGAACAGGTATTAATACTCCTGAGAACTACTCTGAAAATGTAGCAAAGCATATAGCGCAGCTTACAGGTTTACCTTTCAGAACTGCAGAAAACAAGTTTGAAGCCTTAGCAGCTCATGATGCCATAGTAGAAGCTCATGGTGCTTTGAAGACTATTGCAGTTTCGCTTATGAAGATTGCTAACGACATTCGGATGTTAGCATCCGGTCCAAGAAGTGGTATTGGTGAGTTGAGTATTCCAGCCAACGAACCTGGCTCATCTATCATGCCAGGTAAGGTGAATCCAACTCAATGTGAGGCTTTAACTATGATTGCAGCACAAATATTAGGTAATGACGTGGCGATTAATATAGGTGGAAGTAATGGTCATTTTGAACTAAATGTATTTAAGCCTATGATGATTTATAATTTTCTACATTCTGCACGTCTTATTGGTGAAGGGTGTGTAAGTTTTAATGACAACTGTGCTGAAGGGATTGCGCCAATAGATGCTAATATCAAAAAGCACTTAGATAATTCACTTATGCTCGTGACCGCCTTGAATACTAAAATAGGCTATTATAAAGCGGCCGAGATCGCTGGTAAAGCACATACTGAAAATACGACCTTAAAAGAATCAGCAATTGCACTGGGATATTTGACCTCAGAAGAATTTGATGAATGGGTAGATCCTAAAAAAATGGTTGGAAAACTTTAGAGATCATCTTAAAATTTATAACCCGATAGCTTCTAGACGCTATCGGGTTTTTTCGTTATATTTGGGTAAACGCAGATTATGAAAAAAATAATGATATTCGTTGTGCTAGCTACTTTATGCACTCAAGTTTTTGGCGGGCATTATCAGCAACAAGGTAATATTAATGAAGAAGTATCTTCATTTAAGGTAAAGGATAGTCGATTGGCCTCTATTCTAGAGATGCCAAATCCTTATTACGAATTCAAAAGCGATCGTAACACATTAGCCAAAGAAGATAATGCATATAAAAAAGCGAACTGTAATGAATATGTAGGAGCCTCCGGACGAACGCATCAGATCTCTAAAATTTTTGAAACTTATCAGAAACGCATTTTATCCATTGGCGATCGAGACTTTGCAGTAAATGCTAATCACGATGCAGATGTATTTGTTGTGGTTAATAAGGAAGGTGCAAACTATACAATTGATATCTATACTGGAGCAGATGCCGCTGTTCAGAAGAAGGTGCTTAAGAAATAGCTATTATTTTCCTTTGAATTTATTAATCGCATTTCGTGTAAATTCACTTAATACAAGTGTTCCGCTTGTTTGGGCACGTTCATAGAGTAAAGTATCCCAATGTTCTGTTCCTTGCCAGAAGATATTTTTTAGCATGGAAAGGGCCTCAGGGTTAGACTGCGCCAATGTTTTGGCTAGTTTATTCACAGCTTCGTCTAGAGCTTCTGCATCTTCTACAACATCAGCATAAATGCCGTTTGTCTTTGCCCAAGAGGCATCGTACCATGTAGTTGCATCAAGTGCTAATTGAGAAAAAGCGGATGTGCCCGTTTTGCGCTCCACAGCAGGTCCAACAACGAATGGACCAATACCAATTGCTAACTCAGAAAGCTTAACAGCAGCATATTTAGTTGCTATTGTGTAGTCACAACTGCTTGCTACTCCAACACCACCACCTACAGCTTTTCCTTGCACACGTCCTATTATGATCTTCCCACATGTTCGCATTGCATTAATAACTTTTGCAAAACCCGAGAAGAATTCTTTTCCTGTGGCCTCATCTTCAATTGCAATAAGCTCATCAAAGCTTGCACCGGCACAAAAGGCTCTTTCGCCTGCACTTTTAAGTACAATTACGTTTATCTCATTATGAGCGCCAAGTTCTTTAATCGTTTCCGCGAGTTTATTCAGAATATTACCTGGTAAGGAATTACTAGCAGGGTGTCCGAATGTGATGGTTGCAATTTTTTGTTCAATATTATGTTCAACAAAGCCGTTTTCATTCATAAACGCAAAGCTAATTACTAAGTGCAATAATTAAAGGAGAGCGTGTAATTAAATTACTCGAAACCAATACGAAAAGATCCACTGCCTGTTACAATGATTGCCGCTAATACTAAGAGTACAGAAATAATAAAAACAGACAATAGATAAAAAATAAAGAGGCGAAATATTTTCCCAGAAAGGGAGTAATGGTTTTTAACGAATTGGGCAAATGTAACCAAAGGAAATACTAGAATGGATGTGACCAAGAGCGTATCGATGTAATATAAAATATCATATCGATCTTCAAGTTCGAACTGGGATCTAATAATGGTAATAACATAGGTGATAATATTAAATACGTTCGTACCAATAACAGCGATAACTGCAGGAATAAAGAATTCGAGTAGTGTATACTGTAGTCTACGAAATACGATATAAGACGAAATTCCTAGAATTGGAATTAGAGAGAAAATCATCATTTTTCTATTAGACTTTATAAATTCACCTAGCTTCTTTGAAGCACCTTCCATTACAAAATCCGTTTCCGGATTTAATGCTGTTGATGATCTTAGGAATACATAAATACCTATAATAATAAGTAGAAGGTAGAAAAAATTATAGTACTTCTTTCGTTTTCCTTGAACGTAATCCAGCGCTACACCGCCAGGTCTTGTAAATATTTCTTTCAACGTGTGAAGTAGTCCTCTATCCAGATGAAATACCCCATGTATGACATCGTGCGCAATAAAATGTTTTAACGTAAGCCGATGCGTATCAGATTTTTGACCACAGCTATGACAGTACTTCCCTTTGCTTATTGTTTGTTCACCACAGTTCTTACAAATCATAACTAGTTCTTCATTGCTTTATTTTTGAGCGCTACAGCTACATCGTTCCCAAGATACCGATCGATCAGATTATGTCCAAGATAAATAAGGGGCGTAAGTCCAATAGCAACAACAAATTTATAAATGTAATTTACAGAGGCTATGGCAAATACTTTAGCAAAACTCCAGTCTTGGCCGATATAAAAGGCTATGAATAAAACAACAAAACTATCAACTCCTTGAGAGATGAGCGTAGAACCAGTGGCACGCAACCAGACCTTTTTTTCACCTGTGAGTTGTTTGATTTTGTGAAATACAAACACATCTAAAATCTGTCCAATTAGAAATGCAATAAGACTTCCAATTATAATCCAAAGCCCTTGTCCCATAATAGCGCTAAATGCAGCTTGAGCATTCTCAACACCTTTATTTTCATAGCTTGCTATCCACCAATTGGCAGGCGTAAGGTGTATCGCACCATATATAACGAGAAAAGCAAAGACGATGAGTCCTACTGTTAAGTAGGAAAGAAATCGAACTCCTTGCATACCAAAGTATTCATTAATAATGTCCGTCATGATAAAAACAACAGGCCAAAGTAAAACTCCTGCGGTCAAACTAAAGCTTAATTGATCTTCACCAAAGAGAGAGAAATAGGTTGGGCTAATACCTAAGGTTTCCTCTAATGAGAAAATCTTACCGCCAATCATTTCAGCAATCAAAGCATTGGCAATAAAAAACCCTCCGAGTATTAGGAATAGCTTTGTTTTTTTATCAAACATTTCACCGAAGATAATCTAAATAAAAAAATACACATTGTTTTAAACCATTATGAAAAGCGCCAGTCCAATCTTACATTCGTAACTAAATAAAACTAAAGAACATGAAAAAAATTATTTTGGCAGCATTCATTTGTTGTGCATTAACCTTGGAAATGCAAGCTCAGACACCTTCCTATAAAGTAATAACAGTTGTGGAATCTATTGTACCGGGTGGTATTGGTCGTTCAAGAATGGTAGAGCAAAAAACTCCGATGGATGTAGATAAATTCACCACTGAGCGAACAGATGGTAAGCGGAGTAAAATGAAAAATGTAAAGAGGGGCGATGCCAAGGTGGATCGTTTTGCTGAAACAAAGCTGTTGAATTTTTATAGCATGGTTGGTATTAACTTTCAAAACATTGCGAGTAATGATGCCTTAATTGCTTCAAAAATTAATCAATTATCTCAAGAAGGGTACGAACTGAAGTTTGTGACGAGTGGAGTAGAGAGTGACGCTGGTGAGAAAGATGGAAAAGGGATCTTTATCACACGTTTGATTTTTGTAAAGAATTAATCAATTCAAATATTAGAAAGAAAGGCTGAGCACCGCTCAGCCTTCTTTTTTTTATAGTATGGATAGAAAAAGTTAGATTAAAAGGCCTCCGCTTACATTTAGTACATCACCAGTAATGTAGTTACCCATATCACTACCTAGGAAGACACATGCATTGGCAATATCCTCAGCCTGTCCAAAACGAGCTAAGGGGATAGCTTCTTTATATTTGTCTGCACCTTCACCATCTTGAAGGTATGATGTCATATCCGTTTCCACAAAACCTGGGGCGACTGCGTTGCAACGTACATTTCTACTGCCTAATTCTTTAGCAATGCTTTTGGTGAAACCTATAACGCCAGCCTTACTGGCAGCATAAGAACTTTGCCCAGCATTTCCCATCATTCCAATAACAGAACTCATATTAATAATAGCGCCATTACGTGCTTTCATCATAGGACGTATAACCTGCTTGGTCATATTAAATACACTCTTTAAGTTAATAGCCATTACATCATCCCATTGTTCTTCACTCATGCGCATGAGCAAATTATCTTTTGAGATACCCGCATTGTTTACTAAAATATCAATTTGCCCAAAATCATCTAAAACACTTTTGACAAGTGCTTCGCAATCAGCCATTTCGCCAGCATTACTTTTATATCCTTTGGCCTCTATCCCCAATGCTGCACATTTTTCTTCAATGGCTTTTGCCAAATCTGCACTACGGTCACTAACAAATGTGAATGCAATTTTACAACCATGTTCAGCAAATTTCATCACAATACCTTCTCCAATTCCACGGCTTCCACCTGTTACAATTGCAACTTTATTTTCTAGTAATTTCATATAATTAATTATTTGAGTTTGTTTTAATTAAGATTTTCTGGTCAATACAAAATAGATCACATAGATCCAGCCAAGAAATGCATGCAATATAGCCCAAAGTATGGATTCATTTCTACTCCATGAGGCTAATACTGCTATTAGACTTCCTAAACCAATACCACCGCTCGTTATAGACTGCGAAGAGTTCAAAGCACATGACGATAGACAAGTAAATAGGAAACAGATCAGTAGAATATGTCTCATACCAAGGCGAATTTAATATTTTATCTCTTTATATCTAAAACAATCTGTTGTATGATCATTTATCATACCGGCTGCTTGCATATAAGCATAGCAAATCGTAGAACCTACGAATTTAAATCCTCTGTTTTTCAGATCTATACTCATGGCATCACTCTCAGCCGAGGTGGTCGGAACTTCTTTATAGTGTTCCCAACTATTCACAATAGTTTTACCCTCTGTAAACTGCCAGATGTACTTATCAAAACTGCCAAAATTTTGTCGTATGCCAATAAATGCTTGGGCATTCGTAATTGTAGCTCTAATCTTGAGCCGGTTACGAATGATATCGGTATTCTGCAAAAGCTGTTCAACTTTATCCTTTTTGTATAAGGCAATTTTGCGATAATTGAAGTTATCAAAAGCTTTTCTAAAACCGGCTCTTCGGTGTAATACTATCTTCCAGCTAAGACCTGCTTGAAAAGTATCTAATAGCAGGAATTCAAAGTGTTTTTTATCATCGTGCACCGGCACCCCCCATTCGGTATCGTGGTAGTGAGCTTCTTCCTCATCTTTGGTTGCCCAGAAACAGCGAACAATTTGGTCTTTCATTTATCGATCTGAATGTAGTGCGACTCGATTACCTTCTGTATCTACTATGAAGGCATAATAACCCACATCTGAAGAAATAAGTGTTTTAGGAACTATAACTCTTCCACCATGCTGAGCGGCTCGATCCAGTACGAGATTTAGGTCTGGGTTGGCATTGAGATATAATAATGAACCTGCACCTGATGGGATATAACCTTCTCCAAAACAAATTGCTCCACTTACCTTGCCATCGAAAGCGGGGAAAAAGGCCATTTTATAAGATTGAATTTCAGTCACTTCTAACTTTAAATCGAAGACAGTCTCATAAAATTTGAGTGCTCTATCGAAATTACTTACTGGAATTTCAAACCAACTGACCATATTTTTTTCTGCTGCCACCCTGAGTATTCGTTTGTTATGACAGCTAAAATACTACTCAGGAACGTAAGTGCGAAATCAAATCAAACTTAGCTTACTTGTTTGAATCTTAATCGAAGAGAGTTCAAAATTAAAACAAGGTCGCTCAATGCCATAACACCTGCTCCGAAAGTAGGAGTCAAGAAGCCAAATGCAGCTACGGGGATTGCTATGATATTATACAAAAAAGCCCAAAAGAGGTTTTGCTTGATGGTAAGAAAAGTATGTTTTCCAAGGCCGATTGCTTCTGGAAGTGCAATTAGTGAGTTTTTGGTCAGTACTACATCGGCACTTTGCATAGCTATTTGACTAGCAGCACTAAAGGAAATACCTATATCGGCTTGTGTGAGAGCAGGTCCGTCATTAATACCATCACCAACCATAGCCACACCGCCTTCTTCTGACAGTCCTTTGATAATGGATAATTTTTCTTCTGGTAGTTTTTCAGCAAATAGTTGTTGAATGCCTAATTGTTTTGAAACGTTTGCACACTTTTCTCTTCGATCTCCTGATAGAAGGCTTATTGTATAACCCTTTCGATGTAGCATTTTTACAACTGTCTTTGCCTCCTTTCTTAGCTCATCTTCTAGGTCAATCCAACCGATAAGTTGACCATTTTTTAGTACGAACAGATCATGTCTTTCGGTTGTTAACCTTTTTGCTAAACGATAGGAACCAATTTCAATAAGGTCTCCGCTCAAGGTTTTGCCTTTCAGACCAACCCCTTTTATTTCTTCAGCTTCTGTATAGGGGGTATTAAAATCTGCCCATTGATTTGTTATACATTTAGCAATGGGATGTGAAGATGTTTTTTCAAGTCCTGCAACTAATGATTTAAAGTCTTCTTCTTCCAATGTGCTATCATAAATCTGGAATGCTCCAATTTGTATTTTGCCAGAAGTGAGTGTTCCCGTTTTATCAAAAATGATGTGTTTTAGTTTAGTGAAATGCTCTAGAGTAGCACCACTTTTTACTAAAATCCCATTTCGAGCTGCTCGACCCATGCCCACCATAACAGCAGCGGGTGTAGCTAGACCCATGGCACATGGGCAGGCTATTACTAGTACCGCAATGGTACGCATCATACTTTCAGCAAACGGAAGTTCAGCAATGAAGTAATTTACCGCAAACGTGACAAGGGCTATTGTCAATACAAGTGGAACAAAAATAGCACTAATCTTATCCGCTAGTTTCTGCATAGCTGGTTTCGTGCTTTGTGCTTTTTGAACCATCGCAATGATTTGAGATAGGGCGGTATCACTCCCAATTTCTGTGGCCTGCATTCTAAAGGAGCCGCTCTCAACCAAAGTACCACCTATTACCGTATTTTTTTCTTTTTTAAAAATTGGAAGGCTTTCGCCGGTCATCATGCTTTCATTAATCTCAGCCGTACCACTAAGAATAATACCGTCGGTGGGTACTTTGTCGCCAGTATTTACTTGAAGCAGGTCCTTAATTTGGACTTCAGTATTAGGCACTTCAGTAATCGTTTCTTTACCAATCGAATCTTTTAAAATCAGCTTGGCGGTAGTCTTTTGAAGTGTCATTAGGGTCGTAAGTGAAGACGAAGTAGATTTTACGGTGCGTTCCTCAAGATAGTTACCCAATAGCACAAGTGTAACAATAGAAGCGCACGTCTCAAAGAAGAGATAATCATGGACGTTTTGAGTGTAGAAAGTCCAACCGATAATACTATAAAAAAAGGCTGCACTGGCTCCAATAAAGACAAGTACATCCATATTAGGAAGATGATTTCTAAGAGAGCGTAAGGCACTTTGTCCAAAATGCATAACACAAACAACGTAAACTGGTAAACAAAGAATAAACTGAACCAATGGGTTGTGAAGCGGAGACCACTTGATAAACATATGTGCAATAAGGGGTACCCAGCATATGAGGCTAATAATCAGGTATATTTTGCTTTTAGAATACGCAGTGCGCGAAGACTTTTCTCCTTCTTGTTCTAAAGTTGTTGGTGTATACCCTAATTGTTTTAACCCAGCAAAGATTTCGGCTTGATCAGTGTTTTCGTTAGGAACAAAATGTAATTCACCCGTGGTAGGGTTTGTCATAATATCAGTTGCACCTTGTTTTTCAAGGTGTTTTTGAATTGTGAGCGCACAATTCCCGCAGGTCATACCATCTACTTTACAGGATATTTGTTTGCTCATTAATTGTAAAATTAGGTCGCATTTATTAAAAAAGTTATTCTTAAAGAGAGCGTAAATTTGTATTTGTGCGTAAGAACTATTCTATTGCTCATATTAAGGAAGTTGCGAAGTATATACTAAGCCAGGTAGGACAAAGTAAATGCCTCGCTTTTTTCGCTCCAATGGGTGCAGGTAAGACTACATTAATTCATGCGATATGTGATGAGCTAGATGTAATTGATAATGTTTCAAGTCCTACCTACTCAATCATAAATGAATACAAAACAAAGAATAATAACTGTGTGACGCATATGGACTGGTATCGTCTCAAAGATGAGGCCGATGCTTTAAATGCGGGAGTTGAAGATTATTTGATTGGGGGAGCTTTTTGTCTTGTTGAATGGCCTGAGCGTGCCGAAAGCCTTCTCCCGCAGAATTGTTTAAAAATAGCCATTGAAGTACTGGGAGCTACGGAGCGTTCTATATACTTCATGGAATAGATTTAAGGAGTTGATAATGTCTAACGAAGACGTAACTCAATTGTTCTCTCTGATGCTTTCTTTGCAGGCCAATAACCAGCTACAATCGCGATCAAAATTACAGTTACAATGATGAGCACAAAATCTAGAATATGCATGTCAACGGGATAGGCATCAACCAGAAAGTTATCATCACCAAGCTTAAGGAAACCAAATTTTCCTTGCAATAAAGAAAAAGTAATAGCTAGTATGCTTCCAATTAAGGCTCCTATGAGCGCGATCAAAACGCTCGTACTTAGGAATATTTTCTTGATAAAATTCTTTTGCCCTCCCATGGTTCTTAGAATGGCTATATCTTTTCTTTTCTCAAGAACAAGCATTGCTAAACAACCCACTATATTAAAGGAAGCAATAAAGAGCATTAGACTCAAAATAGCATATACTGCCCAGCGTTCTGAATTTAAAATCATGAACAAAGTTTTGTTCTGTTCGTAACGTGTTTGAACTTTAAATTGTTCGTCATCTAATAAACGATATAAGCTTGATTTAATTTTATCCGGATTGGTATTTTCTTTCAAAGCAATCTCTATGGCCGAGTAGGTATTCGGTACACCTAGCAAATCTTGTACTAGAGGTAATGGTGCAAATGCATATGTTTCATCAATTTCATCCTGCAGGTAAAAAACTCCTTGTACGGAAAAATCGCGTTGACTAAAGGAGTTTAAACTGTTTAGGCTATATCCTTTTCGATTTCTAAATGCGTAAGTAGTAATTGGTAACAAACTCTGTTCACTGGCACCCAACTTATTGGCAATACCTAACCCCAGCACAATAGGTGCTGTCGTTTCTTGACGACTAAAATCCATTTGGCCATGACTTACAGATTCGTTCAGTTCAGTTACTTTATTATAACTATCATCGATACCTTTCAAAACTGCAATGGCCTGATCTTCACCATAGCTTAATAGTACTTTTTCTTCAAGGGTATAAGAAATTGCTTCAATTCCCTTTAATTCCTTAAGTGATTTAATAATTGTGTAATCTGTTGTGAACGTTTTTCCACTACGGGCAGTCACTTTTATTTCAGGGTAAAAGGAATTATAAAGATCTTTAATAAATCCCTCAAATCCATTAAAAACAGATAGTATAATGAGCAATGCTGCTGTGCCTATTGCAATGGCTGAAATACTAACCCACGATATAATATTAATCGCGTTCGTAGATTTCTTAGATCGAAAGTATCGCCATGCAAACTTAAAATACACCAGACAAATGTAGGGAGTATTTTGAACTATACATTCAAGCGCACTTACTTAGTACGATCTCCTTTTAACATAATCTTACACGGCAAAAGGGGGTATGACCTTTAACCTCTAACTAAATTTGAATTCAAACACAGTAATTATGGAACAGGTTAAATCAAAAATATTATTAGTAGAGGATGACACAAATTTTGGTAAGGTGTTGAAAAATTATCTTGAGTTGAACGATTTTGTCGTAGAGTTAGCTCGTGATGGAATATTGGGACTAGCGGCTTTTAAGCGCGAGAAATTCGACTTATGTATTTGTGATGTAATGATGCCCAATTTAGATGGTTTCTCGCTAGGAGAGGAAATTAGAAATATTGATCCAGATGTTCCATTGTTTTTCTTGACAGCAAAAAATATGAAGGAAGATATTCTTCATGGTTATAAACTAGGTGCCGATGATTACATTTTAAAACCATTTGATAGTGAGGTATTGTTACACAAAATTATGGCCATTATAAAACGTAGTTCTGAGCAACAAGCAGAACAAAACGGAAATATAGAATTCGATTTTGGAAAGTTTCATTTCAATAGTAAGCTTAGAGAATTGAAGGTTAATGATACGCTGTTCAATCTTTCGCCTAAGGAAAACGATTTGCTTCGAATGCTCTGCGAGTATAAAAATGATTTATTACCAAGGGAACTAGCTCTTAAACGAATTTGGGGGAGTGATACCTACTTTAATGGTCGGAGTATGGATGTCTATATTGCCAAGCTACGTAAGTATTTAAGAGAAGATGATGGTGTAGAGATTGTAAATATCCACGGTAATGGTTTCCGTTTGGTCGAAAAAGATAAAGTTTAGATAGATATCAGTAGGTTTAATTATTAATTTTAGAAAAGACCTCGCGATCAGCGAGGTCTTTTTGTTTATCTAGGTTAAATCCTTATTTTATAATCGAAACAATTTCTTTTGGTAGAGGTGCCATTTTTTTATTGAATTTGTTATTACATTTTCGAGTTTATAAACTCAGCAAGTTTCTTGACAGCGTCTTCTGAAAAGTCAAATTTAATTCCAGCTACTTTATAAAGTTCTTCAAGATTTTTAGTGTAACCTAATGATAGTGCTTTGGTATAGTTTTCGATAGTAAGCTCTTGGTTTTCTAAAAACTGTTTCCACATAGCAATAGCACCCAATTGAGCAATTCCATATTCAATATAATAGAAAGGGACTTCAAATAAATGAAGTTGCTTCTGCCATTGAATGGCGCGAATGTCTTCAAGCCCTGTAGTATCTATATTCTTTGGATAGAATTCATTTAAGATATCGGTCCATGCAGTGGTCCTTTCTTCTTTAGTATGGGTCGGGTTTGTATAGAGCCAATGCTGGAACTTATCAATAGTCGCAATCCATGGGAATATTGTTAGAACACGTTCTAATTGTTCTTGTTTTGCTCGGTTTAAGTCTTCCTGATTTTCATAAAATGCTGCCCAATATTCAAATGTAAAAAGCTCCATGCTCATACTAGCTAGCTCGGCCATTTCCATGGGATACTCTTTAAAACCATTGAGCGGTAAGTCATGTGCAAGAAAGGAATGGAATGCGTGCCCACCTTCGTGCATCATAGTTATAACGTCATCTGCCGTACCAGCAGCATTCATGAAAATGAATGGGATACCAGTTTCAGCCAAGGGACAGTTATAACCTCCTGGTGCTTTACCCTTTCGACTGTCCAGGTCGAGGTGTTTAATGTCTTTCATCTTAAGAATGCAGTTTCCAAAGAAAGGGTGCAGCTTGTTGTAAACAGAAATAGCTTTATCTGTAAGTTCTTGTCCGTCTTTAAATGGTTGTAACGGTTGTTGTCCTTTCGGGACAGCGTCGGTATCCCATGGTTTAAGGGAATCTAAATCCAGTTTTTCTTTTTTGTTTTCGTAGATTTTTTCAACTAAGGGAAGCATGTATTTTTTTACACTATTATGAAAATCCTCGCATTCCTTTACACCGTAGTCAAATCGTCCAAGAGCCTTGAACATATAATCCCTATAATTTTCAAATCCCGCATTTAAGGCAACTTGATGTCTTTTGGCCAGAAGCTTATCAAATAATTCGTCTAGCTTGTTTCGATCTTGTGCTCTTCTTTCTGCAACTTTAAAATAAACTTCTTCTCTACGTGTTCGATCGGGTTGTTGTAAAAACTTAGCAGCCTGCTGTAGGGTAAACTCTTTACCATCTACCTCAATGGCCATTTTTCCTGTTATGGCTCCAAACTGTTGCGCCAATACATTGATTTCTGCTTCAAGTGGTATATTTTCTTTTCGATAAAGAGCAACTTGATTTTTTACTGAGCGGAGATAAATAGAGTAGCTTTCATCTAACTCTTTGGTAAAGGGACATTCGATTAATTTTTCATTAAGCTTGTGTGCATATGGTTTTAGGTGCGGATCAATCTGCATCATGAACTTTGTGAAATGTTCTTCAATTTCTTTGTTTTCCGTATCTCGTGTCATATTAATTTGTCGCCAACATACATCTTCACTAAGCGCGGCCTCTAGTTCACTATTATCTTGAAGCCATTGTTTTAAGTCTTTTACATTGTTAAGGCTCCTCGTGAGCAGTTCTTCAAAATACGGGATGACATCATCTTTTGAATCAATTGTAAAATCCTCCGGAAGGTAATGACGTTTTAGCTTTTTAATATCGGCATTTAATTGCATGAGCGCAAAAGTAAATCATGATAGAGAGAAGCTTATTAGAAGAATCATAAAGTATCTTTGTATTTTATGAATGACGAGGAAGAATATGATGATTTAGACGAGCATTGGGACGACAATGAGTTTGATTTTATTGAACCTAAAAAAGGGGCAATCAATAAGGTGTTTTACCCCTTTGATAGTGATGAGCCCTTTAAGTCGTGTACGATGTGTCAAACAGTTTTTGGAGAGAATACGGATTTCTTAGTTGAGAAAGCCATTAAAGGAAATGATGTAATTTTTGAAATTGCTATGTGTATTCCATGTGCCGAGAAAATGCGAAAACAATTATCTGTAGACTCTATGAAACGTATGGAAGAATACATGGCTGTAGTAGATTTTCAAGCACGGGCAGAGCACTTTCTGGAAAACCAAAGTGACCGTATAGAAGATTATATAGGTCGGTGTCTAGTTTCTGGTAAGCAGATTGAACCTAATGAAGAACATCAAATCTATGCATTCTGTCAGGGGCGGGAAATGATTTATTCAGCTTTGCCGTATGCCATAAGTGGTGAGATTATGGATGAACTACAAGAACTACTTTCACCTGAAACTAGACAGGAAATGGATGATTTTATGGATCAATACTTGATTCCAGATGATTTAAGAGACTTATTAAAAGGTAGACCTGTATTAGTTTAAGTTATGCAACCACTAGCCGAAAGACAGCGTCCCAAGAAACTTTCTGATATTATCGGACAAGATCATATTACAGGTTCTGGCAGTGTGTTAGCAAACTCCTTGGCAAATAATCAACTACACTCTATGCTTTTTTGGGGGCCACCCGGAACAGGTAAAACGAGTATAGCTAATGTGATAGCTGAAACCTTATCGGTTCCTTTTTTTAAACTTAGTGCTGTATCTGCTGGTGTTAAAGATGTTCGGGAGATATTAAAAACTGCCGAAAAACTTGATAGTTGTATTCTTTTTATTGACGAAATTCATCGGTTCAATAAGAGTCAGCAGGACGCTCTTTTACACGCTGTAGAAAAGGGTACCATTACTTTGATTGGTGCAACAACCGAAAATCCAAGTTTTGAAGTTAATTCAGCTTTGTTGAGTCGATGTCAGGTGTTTGTACTGAAGTCTTTAGGAAAAGAAGAGTTAGAGAAGGTATTACATCATGCTTTGGCTAAAGACCCTATTCTTCGAGAACGAAAGATTGAAATTAAAGAGCATGAAGCCTTGTTGAGGCTATCAGGAGGAGATGCGCGAAAACTATTGAATGTATTGGAGCTTGTTCTATCGCAGTTTCAAAAAGAGCATATTGTTCTTGATAATAATCTTGTTACGAGTACGGTACAACAAAAAATGGTTCTTTATGACAAAACCGGTGAGCAGCATTATGATATTATCTCTGCCTTTATAAAAAGTATGAGAGGGAGTGATCCGAATGCAGCTGTTTATTATTTGGCAAGAATGATAGCGGGGGGTGAAGATGTAAAGTTTATTGCACGTAGGATGCTGATTTTTGCAAGTGAAGATATAGGCAATGCTAACCCGAATGCGCTGCTTCTGGCGAATACAACTTTTGAGGCAGTTAGTAAAATTGGTTATCCTGAGGCTAGAATTATTTTAAGTCAGTGTGCGATTTACCTAGCGACCTCTGTAAAAAGCAATGCAAGCTATACGGCAATTGATAAGGCATTGGCTGTAGTTCGAAAAAAAGGAGATTTGTCCATACCTATGCATATCCGAAATGCACCAACACAACTAATGAAAGACCTTGACTATGGTAAAGGTTATACTTATGATCATAATGAGGAGGGTAATTTTTCAGAACAGGAGTTATTACCTAAGGAAATTGTTGGAAGTGTATTTTATGAACCCAGTGATAATCCTGCTGAACACAAAACAAGGGAACGCCTTAGAGCACTTTGGAAAGAGAAATACGGTTATTAAATCTTGAACTTCTAGAAACGAATTCCTAAACGTACAGAAGGTAATCTTACACCGAGGGCATTAAAACGAGATTCCAAAAGAATTCGTTGGTCATTAATTTCTCTCTGGCGCACAACATCTTTAACTGGGAAAATATCATTCACATAAGTGATAGCATCAACCACGCCGTTTTGAATATCCGATGAGATAATCTGATTATCAATGTTCAAATCAACCTCACCAATATTTGAGTTATATTGTATTCCAAACAAAGTAAAATCCAAACTCAACCACTTAAGTAGGAAAGTTTGAAAACCTAAGCTTATACCCGCACTAGCGGTATTCATTTTAATGTTTAAGTTATAAGAAGCTGTATCGGCATTGGATTCGTTATTATAGGCAAATGTATTATCGTAATCGTATTGTCTGTACTTGAAGTATAAACTAGCAAAAAAACCTCGTGGAGCTCTTTTAAAATAATAGCGTACCTCAGGCATGATCCATAAGCGATTGACGGTAGCATCGCCGAAATAGAATTTTAGATTAGGAAAAGAACCATCAAGTGAATCTTGGAGACCTGTGCCTATATTTTTTGCGTAATCGAACAAGTTATCTATTGAAAAGAAATCGCTACCACCTGCCTGCGGAATTTGATAAAGCCCATAAATTCCAATGCTTAGATGATCCGTAAGAGCCCTTTCATAACCCAATTGTACTTTCTGGTTAGCCGCTTCAGCAATGCCTATTTTAAAAACATTTTTACCTGGCTCTTTGACAATTACTCCAGGTCGTAACCAGCCGTCACCATTAAATACTAAGCCGAAGGCACCGCTACCGCCATAATCGTTTTGTGCCTGAGACGTCAAAGCAAAAATGATAAGTACGGCTAGAACTGAAAGTCTTTTCATAAACTTAAATATATGCCCGAAGGTAATAATTCTTTTCCAATAATAAATCGCATTTATCCAATCGGAAGACCCTGCAGTCTAACGTTTACTAATACCGAGGGATTCGTAAATATACTGTTGCGTTTTTTCACGTATATCCATACGTGCCAATAAGTTGTATTTGGAATTCGGATATGTGCGGTTGCTTAAGAAAATGAACTGTATATTATGTTCAGGGTCGGCCCAAATACAAGTTCCGGTAAAGCCTGTATGACCAAATGTGCGTAAAGAGCAATTCTCTGAAGTAGGCTGTGATTTATTTAAGTTAGGTTGAGGTTTGTCGAAGCCAAGACCTCTCCGGCTGATAAAGGAGTTTCTAGCTGTAAACAAGTTGATTGTAGATTGTTTAAGATACCGTTTGCCATTATAGGTACCACCGTTTAAAAGCATTTGCATTAATACACTTAGGTCTTGAGCTGTAGAAAATAGACCAGCATGACCACTAACACCTCCGAACATCGCTGCTCCCATATCATGCACATAACCTTGTACCTTTTTGTACCGCCAATAGTTATCATACTCACTAGGGGCAATTGGGTTTTTAAGAGGAACTCTCTTAGGGTTGAAACAGGTATTTTTCATCAATAAAGGGCGATAAAAATTTTGATAAACAAATCGATCCAGTGGCATGCCCGAAACACGTTCCACGACCTTCTGTAGGAATATGAAGTCTAAATCGCTATATTTATATCTGCCCAGATTCGTTAATTTACTACTATAAACTCGTTTCCACATTGTGTCTACCCAATGTCGATTCATGTACATGCCATTCATAATTTGAATACTGAATAACGAACTGGGGCGATTCCTATAAATATCTTTTCTAGGGTAACCTGTAGAGTCTAATGTTTCTTTATAAAAAGGAATCCATGCGTGTAAACCACCTTGATGTAGTAATATGTCCTTAATTTTTATATTACGCTTGTTTGTTCTTCGAGCTCTAGGAAGATATTTTCCAAGAGTAGCATTTAAATTTATTTTACCTTGTTCATAAAGCTTCATAACCGCAATGGTAGTAGCGGCAATTTTGGTAACAGATGCCAGATCATAAACAGTATTGCCAGTTACGGGGATTTTTTTATTATAAGTTTGAAAACCGAAGGAACGATCATAAAAAACATTGCCATCTTTAAGTGCCATTATTCTACATCCGGGAAAGGCGTGTTTAGCAATTGCCTTATTTATAAGTCGATCAATTTTTGCAAGGTCAGAAGGTCTCGATCCAACAGCAAGAGGGCTCACGCAACAGGCCACTTTGTGCTGAGGCGTTCCACTAAAAGTAGAACCCCTTTTTTCAATAATTCTTCGTCCCAGCTCAGAATTTCTATCTACGATAATTCTACGCTCCCCTAAGGCCCCTGTATTACTTTTTATGCCCGTTCCAAGTTTGTATCTCTTATTTATCGTCACGGGTAATTTACCATATGGGCTCAATTGACTGGTAAGGATTTTTATCGTGGTTTCAATGGTTTCATCATGCTCATTATAACAAACCAAGAAACCACCATCATTTTCTATAGTAGGGATCGAATAGGGGTTACCAAACAATACAGTAAGCGTGTTCTCGTTCTGAGCAAAACGCTTTATAGCCTTTTGTTCACCAACATCTAAACCATAATTTTTTGAGGCATAACGGCTCATATTATGAACACCAATTATAACAGCGTCATACTGTTTTAGCCTTCGTTGCATTTGCGCTATTTTAGCTTCAGTACTTGTGTTTGCAAAGTAGATGTCTCCTAGGTCTTGGCCCTTGAGCAGTTTTTTCATTTTGTTTTGTTGGCTGGTGCCAAGAAAAACATACGCTATTTTATAACTTGTTTTTTTTCTTATTTTATCTAATACGTTGTAAGGGTCACTTAACAAAGTGATGCCCTTTTGAGCAGTTTGGGTACGAATAACTGAAGTGAGTTTATTAAGCTCTTGATCTAGATTTTCAGTGTTAATTCGTTTGTATTGATCCAAACCAGCTTTGTATTTCGCTCTTAAAATCTTTTTTACACTTTGCTCAAGTTGTTTTTTGGAAATTTCCTTTTTACGCAAAGCTGATTTTATTTTTTTTATTCCTTTAGAAACATCTTCTGAAAAAAGGAGTACATCGTTGCCTGCTTTAAACGCTAAGTAATCCACTTCACCAGGTCTATAATATTGGGTAACACCTTTCATATTTAGTGCATCTGTAAATACTAAACCCTTATAGCCCATTTCCTTTTTTAATAAGTTCGTAACAACATTTCTTGAAAGAGTAGTAGGTACGTTTCGGGTAGGTTCTAGGGCTGGAATCTTTAGGTGGGCAACCATTATACTTTGTACACCATTTCTGATGAGTTCACGAAATGGGTAGAGTTCGAGTAGGTCTAATTTATTTTTGTCTTTGTTAATATGAGGTAGGTCCTCGTGAGAATCTACATCCGTATCTCCATGACCAGGAAAATGTTTTGCGCAGGCCATTATTCCACGTTTTTGCAAGGCTCGCATATAAGCAACACCAAGTTTACTTACCATTTTTTTGTCTTCTCCAAAAGCTCTGGAGTTAATGACTGGGTTTTTGGGATTGTTATTGACATCTACCACAGGGGCAAAATTTATATGAACGCCTAACCGTTTGCATTGAGCGGCAACGGCCTCGCCATAACGTTTCATAAGAGCTTCATCATAGGTCGCGCCTAAAAACATTTGCTTCGGTAGATCCTTAATGCCCCTTAAACGCATGCCAAGTCCCCACTCTGCATCCATTCCAATTAAAAGTGGGACAGTACTTTGCTCCTGAAATTGGTTTGTTAAACGAGCTTGTTCTGCTGCGGTACCTTGCATAAATATAAGCCCACCAATCCCTTGGTTTCTTATTAAAGATTTAATTTTTTTTTCGTTGTACTTATCTGTTCCCGAATAGGCGGCCACCATAAATAATTGCCCAATTCGTTTCTCGAGAGATAGGGTATTGTAGACACTATCAACCCATCGCTGAGCATCTTGCGCCTTACTATGAAGCGGGATTAAACAACTCAAACTAAAGAATAATATGAAGAAATTCTTAATAATGTAATTATGTTTAATCATTTGACTACAATGATAAAAGATAGTCCTTGCGAAAATGCGTGCCTAAGTTTTTTTTAACACTTTATTTTTAACGAATCACTTAATCGCTTACGTTATCTTTGATATTATGAAGAACTATATTTCCCTTATTGTTGCTTGTCTCTTTTGCGTAAGCGTTCAAGGACAAAAAAAAGTAAATCGCACCTATGGCGATAACCTGGTAACGGTAAGTCCATTTGTTGGATATGCTTCTCCCCAATTTAGTGATTTTGGAGTAGGAGTTGCTTACGAACGTTTTGTGAATGATTACATTGGTGTAAAGCTTCCTGTTAACTTCGGATTGTCATCGAACATGTTTCAAACAGGTTTGGGGTTTAAGTTTTACCCAGGCGGACATAAGCGTCCGGTAAAATACGCTGTAGGGCCAACCTTGTTGCTTACCAGATCATCTGGTACTACTTCGGTACAACGTTTCGATAGTCTGAATAACTTCTGGTTTACTGAAGAGGTTGACAATCCGCTCATGCAATTCGGTTTTATGTTAAACAACTCTTTGAATATAACGATACAAAAGAATATTTATATCGGTGGTGAAATGGGACTTGGGATTAATTATCTAAATGATTTTAAAAATACGCCTACGAATAATAATTTATTTCGCAACGAGGAGCCTAATGTGATGTTCATGTTTACCATGTCAATGGGCTACAGATTCTAGCATTGAAAAGCTTTTTTAAGTTATTATGGAAGAAACTGAAGCGATTCTTTTTAATCGCTTTTTTGTTACATCTTGCTTATACAATTGCATTGATCTGGTTAAAGCCTCCTGTTACGATCACAATGATTTCGAACATACTCAGGGGACATGACCTAAAGTATGTACCGCTTGATTTTTCAAAACAAGGTAAACAAATAAAGTTGGCTGCTTTAGCCAGTGAAGATCAAAAATTCCCTGATCATTATGGGCTTGATTTTACCGCTATAAAAGGGGCCTATAAGGATTATGAAAAAGGAAAACGGCTGAGGGGAGGGAGTACCATTACACAACAAACAGCCAAAAATATCTTTTTATGGCAAGGTAGAGACTGGATACGAAAAGGTTTGGAAGCTTATTCTAGCGTATTAATAGAAATAATCTGGGGGAAGAAAAGAATTTTAGAGCATTATTTAAACATTGCTGAAATGGGTGTTGGTATTTATGGGGTAAAAGAAGCTGCACAATATTATTATAAAACCAGTCCGGATAAGTTAACTGCTCAACAAGCAGCTTACATCATCGCCGCACTGCCAAACCCTAAGGTTATGAATCCAAATAAGAAAACGAAAAGGCTCAGAAAAAAGCAGCAATGGATTCTGAAACAAATGAAAATTTTAGAGCAACACAAGGGAATAAAAGATCTGATATCGGATTAACTTTGTATTCTTATTCTTGAACAATGAAAATAGCAGTTGTAGGAGCTACAGGTTTAGTTGGCACTAAAATAATTGAGGTATTAGAAGAACGAAATTTGCCTATTACGGAATTGATTCCCGTGGCTTCGGAACGTTCCTTAGGTAAGAAAGTTCGATATAAAAATCGTGATTGGGAAATAGTCAATTATCAAACAGCTATTGATCAACAGGCTGATTGTGCCATATTTTCGGCAGGGGGTAACACATCTTTGGAATTAGCACCCAAATTTGCCAAAGCTGGAATACGAGTAATCGACAATTCATCTGCATGGAGAATGAACCCAGCTTATAAACTAATCGTACCTGAAATAAATGGAAAGGAATTAGGCGCTAATGACTATATCATTGCTAATCCAAACTGTTCCACTATCCAAATGGTAATGGTTTTAAAACCATTACACGATAGGTATAATATTAAGCGTGTTGTTGTATCTACATATCAATCAGTCACTGGGTCTGGGATTAAGGCGGTACGACAGTTGGAAGATGAACGTATAGGTACTGTTGGAGAAAAAGCATACCCGCATACTATAGATATGAATTTGATTCCTCAAATAGATGTTTTTATGGAGAATGACTATACCAAGGAGGAAATGAAAATGATTCAAGAAACGAATAAAATTTTGGGAGATGATACTGTTCAAGTTACTGCTACTGCTGTTAGAATTCCAGTTATGGGAGGGCATAGTGAATCCTTGAATATTGAGTTTGAAAAGGATTTTGAAATAAAAGATGTTGTTCAGTTACTACAAGAGTTTTCTGGAGTTACGGTATTGGACAATCCTTCCCATTTAGAATACCCTATGCCCTTACAAGCTCATAATCAGGACGACGTATTCGTAGGAAGAATCCGAAGAGATCATTCTAAATCGAATTGTTTAAACTGCTGGGTTGTATCTGATAATCTTCGTAAAGGTGCTGCCACAAATGCGGTGCAAATCTTGGAGCACTTGGCGCAAAATAATCTCATTTAGGTTTTCATTGTCATCCAATTGTCATAAGTTTAGAGACTGTTTCTATTTATTACTATTCCTAGTTTCCGCAGTTTTAACTTTATCCTTCAAAAATAAATACGATAACTTATGAAAAAGTTTTTACAAATTCTAGTAGTGACGGTTTTGATGACTGGAACGCTTTCCGCACAATGGATGATAGATTCTGTGAGCATGGGGTCTGGCTATGCAAACAATATATTTTACGCTTTAGGAAGTGGAAATGGGGTTCAGAAAACGGTTTCGAGCTCAAATTGGCATTTGGCTTTTTCTATGAACGCTATGGATAGTGCATCTGTATTTGCGAATCAAAAAGGTGGATTAGGAGATTTTGTAAAAGTATTTAACATTCATAAACCAATTTCAGATTGGGGCACAGTCACACTTAATGATACTATGACGGCAGATCGCTTGTATAATGGTCAGGAAGGATGGCACCAAGGAGCGTTTAACCAAATACCTAATTCCAGTGCATTTAATTACGGGTGGGGAACATATAACATTTCTACTCATAAAATTCAAGGAGACTCTATGTTTATAGTACAAGCGGGAAGTTGGTTCTATAAATTTGCAATAGATTCTCTTAACCCATTAACATATGACTGGTACATAAGAGTGGAACGTATCGATGCAATTGGCATGCCGCAAACGTATACAGTCAGTAAATCAAGTGGTTATCAAGATAGATTGTTTGCGTATTTCAACTTAGATAGTGCTCAGGCCTATGATCGAGAACCTATTGTCAGCTCATGGGACCTGCAGTTTATTACCTATCCAGCTTATATAGCAGCTGGGCCAAATTCTTCATGGAGGGGAGTTACTGGTGTTTTACATAACAGAGGCCGTGCGGTTGCAGAAGCAAGAAATATTGAGGAAGATGCTGCTCAATCGGACTATATGTCAATTGTGCCAACGTTTAGCGGACCTGCTTGGATTAATGGATGGGAGACATCAGCCTATACCACAATAGGTTATGATTGGAAAATATTCGATATGGGAACATTCCAGTACATAATCCCCGATTCGTTAACCTATTTTGTAGCAGCACAGAATGACACGGTTTATCAATTGCAGTTCCTTGACTTTTCAGGAGGTTCTTTAGGCAATATTAAATTTCGGTATAGAGCAATGGCTCAAAATCCGTTATCTGTAAAGGATAATGAGCTTTTTGCCAAAGCTAGTATTTATCCGAATCCTGCACAGGATCAGGTAAACTTTTTGTTCAATGCTGCAAAGAGTACTGAAGCAACGCTTACCATTACTGCATTAAACGGTCGTACTATATTTAAGGCGGATAAGAAAGTAGACGCTGGTTTAAATGCTTGGCAGCTTAATACAGCTTCATATGCACCAGGTCATTATCTAATTACATTAAGTAATGGCGAAGGTGTTTCTACGAAAAAAATGACAATAAGTAGATAGACGATTGAAGTAATTCCCTTCAATTTAGCCTAACTTTATTGCTCGTGCTTAGAATAGGTATTGTGGCAAGTAAGCGTATATATTTATTAACCTTTATCGTTTTATTAGTCTTTGGTCAAGCTTATGCCCAAGATGTAAAGCTCAAGGTTCTAGATGCCGTAAGCCTCACGCCGATTGAAGGGGTTAATATTTATTGCAAGGATAAATTTGATAAGAAGGGTGGAGCCCGTTCAGCTCAAAACGGAATTGCTATTTTAAGTAATTATAGCTTTCCTATTCGTGTTACATTTAGCATGATTGGATATGAGAAGGATACGCTAGTACTTACCCAAGAAAGTGCTCAATGGAAGAAATATGGATACTATTATACGTTAATGATGAAGCCAAGAAGCACTCAACTCAAGAGAACCGTTATTACGGGAAGGTTGAGACCCGTGCTTGGCAGTAGTTCGATTTATAAAGTACAAACCATAACGGAGAACGAAATTGCTAAACGAGCCGCGGTAAACCTCACCGATGTTTTACAGTTTGAGATGAATCAATTTGTTAGCAATGATAATATTCTGGGTGCTTCTAATAACATTGGCGGAATTGGTGCGCAAAATGTAAAAATATTATTGAATGGAGTTCCTTTGAACGGTTCAGAAGCTGGCTTTATTGATTTAAACCAGATCAATATTAACAATGTAAAACGAATAGAGACGGTACAGGGTCCTATGAGCGTTATGTATGGTAGTAATGCCTTAGGGGGAGTGATTAATATTATTACCAAAGAGGCGAAGAAGAAGACTGAACTGGGTTTAAGAACGTATATGGACAATCTGATGCGAGTAAATTTTGCAGCTGATATGGGTTGGAAGCGTAAAAGGCACAATACAAAATTATCAGTAGGGCGCAATTTTTTCCCAGGTTGGGCACCATCTGATACATTGAGACGGTGGTTACTATGGAAGCCTAAGGTGCAGTACAACGCGGACTTTTCGTATCGTTATTCTTTGCCCAAGGGAAAAATAAGTCTTTATTCATTCTATCTGAATGAAGAGATAGAAAACAGAGGTGTTCCATCTATTTCTCCATTTAGAGCTTTTGCTTTTGATGAATATTATCATACAAATCGCTTTCGGAATACACTGAATATTGACTATCAACTAAGTTCTAAAGAGTATTTTAAAAGTCAGAACACATTTTCGATCTACGACCGTAAAAAGAATAAGTATTATAAGGACTTAGTTTCTATGAACCGAAGGTTAACAGATGATCTCGATGATCATGATACATCGATCTTTCATCAGTATCATTTTAGAGGTGCTGTTAATTCTTCCAGAATAAAACATACAGATATTCTCTTAGGTTATGAACTTAATCATGAAACCTCAAGAAGTACAAAGATATCTTCACCCAGTACGACTAGTGGTAATGCGTTAAACCCTGATATTGAAACAACAGGAGGAAACAGAGCGATGACCGAGTTTGGTTTTTTTACTTCTGCGAACTATGAATACAAAAATCTCAGTATTATGCCATCCGTACGTCTAAACCTTCATTCCGTTTTTAAACGAAATGTGTCCTATGGGTTGCATATAAAATATAGTCCGAGCAGTACGTTGCATTATAGAGCCTCTTTTGCTCAAGGATATCGAACACCTAATATTAAAGAGATGTACCTTGAGTTCATCGATAATAATCATAGAATTCTCGGTAATGAGGAGTTACGACAAGAAGAAGGAATACATGCTGAAATATCAGGAGAAAAGAAATGGACTTTAACGAAGAAAAGTGACCTTTTTATCGAGGCTACCGCAATGTACAATCAGCTTCAAAATAAAATTTCTTTGAGTACCGTGAACTCTGCTCAAAATGAAATGCAGTACTTCAATATTGAGAACTTTGAGAACTTCGTATCATTTGTACGCTTAAAATATTCTAACACTAGCCTGCAAAGCTCATTGGGCTATTCTAGAACCTTACTTCTACAGAGTACAGGGTTGCCCGCAAGCTCCTTTAGTGAATTACTGGCCTCGGCATCTTACTTAATTCCAAAGATTGACACTCGATTTAATGCCTTTTATCGCTTTACTGAAAACCAACCTATTTATTTCGCTGATGGAAGTTATGCTATGAGTAAAGCCCTTCATATCTCCAATATTTCTTTAACCAAGAGTTTTGCAAAGCGGATTCGAGTACAAATGGGAGTAAAAAACGTATTCAATATTCAAAATAATGTCCTAAATGAAGGGTCAAATGGTGTATCTACCTCACCACATGGAGGTGAAAACAATACAACCTTGTTGTTACCTCGATCCATATTCTTTGAAATATTAATTAAATTGTAATGTATATATGTATACATTACAGACATGTAAAAAATATTAATAAGTTTGGCATAGCTTTTGTTTTATTCCTAGACCTATACACCTAATTATGGAAAAGGCTATGAACGAAATATTATTTAATAAGAAAGGTCAGAAGGGAATTATTAAGAAGAATGCGCAAGATGCTAAAAGACTCATTCAGTTATTACAGGAGCATGCCTCTCAGGAAACTACTACTCCTGAGGCCATTATTAACTTGTATACGCGTAAGATTCAAACATCAACAAAGGCTATCGAAAACAAGTTGGTTGAGAACAAACTGCGTCCTTTTGAGTTTTATGTTATCAATAACTAGTATTTCTTAATTCTTAAAATAATCAAAAAACACTCAATTAACTCTAAAGTTTTAGTGGCTATTTAAAATGACAGCTTACCTTTAAAATAGAAATAGCGTATTGCTATATCTAATAAACCAACTAAAAGAAACGCATATAGGAAACTTTTACTTTTAAACTTAACCATTGTTCTACAATACGTACGAACTATCAAAAGTAGAAGATTATGCGATATGAAGATTACAGCCAGAAGGCTGGCCCATCAATTTTAACCAATCTCAATAAAGAAAATGTCATTGCTCAATTACTTGATGAGCACAAGGACAAGCTTTATTATGCCGCTTACCTTCTTGTTCGAGACAGGTATTTAGCTGAAGATATTTTTCAAGAAGCGTGTATCAAAGTGTTAAGATCCATGCGCAAGGGAAATTATGCAGAGGAGGGAAAGTTTGTTCCCTGGGTAGCTCGTATTGTAAGAAATCTTTGTATTGATCATATTAGACAAGCCAAGAAGAAAACTAAGGTTACGCTGCCTGAGGGAGGAGATATCTTTGACTTGATTGACAATGGAAATAAAAATCAAGAAGAAAAGATGATTAATAGTCATGCCCATAAAACGGTTCGTGCTGTACTCGGAGAAATACCCTTCGAGCAGCGAGAAGTGGTCGTTATGAGAATTTATGGAGACTTGAGTTTTAAAGAAATTGCTCGCTTAACAAATAGTAGCATCAATACTGTATTGGGCAGGATGCGATATGGTCTATTAAATATGAAGAAAATGATTTCAGAAAAGAATATTACACTTTAACGTCGTTTCACCCATACTTCAGGGTTTTCTTTTCTTGGAGCACCATTGGATCCCACACGCCATATTTCGAGATGAACTTTTGTATTTCCGGATTCGTCGGTCGATACAGTTCCTAGAACTTGTTTCAGTTTTATTTTTTGTCCTTTGCTTACTCTGACATTAGCTAGCTTAGAGTATACCGTGTAAAACGAGCCGTGGTTAACAAGAACAGTTTGGCCAGCACCTGGAATATAAATTACAGAAGAGACTTCTCCCGCGAAAATGGCATAAGCAGGAGCTCCTTTTTTCGTTTTAATATCGATACCGTAGTTTTCGGTGTAAATATTAAAAACGGGATGTTTATTTTTACCAAAGTGATCGCTAATATATCCACTACCCACAGGCCATGGTAATTTGCCTTGGTTTGCAGCAAAATTCGATGATAAGTTACGCTCTTCAGGTGTTAAAGCTATTGTATAGTCTTTTTTTACTCTTTCTTTTGCTCGCTTCACAGCTGCTGCTCTGGCCTTGGCTTCTGCTTCCCGTTCAGCTTGTGTGGGCACATAACGTGGGTTTAGATATTTACCACCTCGTTTTGCGTTTTTAGCTTTTTCAGCTGCTAATTTCTTTCGTTCTCGTTCTCGCCTTTTCTTTTCTTTGTTACGACGTTTTTCGTAATCCCGTTGCTTTTTTCGTTCCTCTTCTAGTTTAATTCTAAGTGCCTCTTGTCTTTTCTTTTCTTTTCTGAGTTTCCTAGCTCGATCTTCCTCTGCTTTTCTTTGTAAAGCCAACTCAGCTTCCCGCTTCTTCCTTTTAGCTTCTGCCAATTGTTTAGCCTTCCGTTCCTCAGCCTCTCGTTTCTTTTTGAGATCAGCTAGTTTCTTCGCTTCTTCTTCAGCCTTCTTCTTTTCTAATGCGAGTTTACGCTCTCGTTCAATTCGTTTTCTTTTTTTCTCCGCCTCTTTTTTCGCGATGGCCTCCGCTTTAAGTCGTTCCTCTTCTAAGCGCTTATTTTCTGCTTCGATCCTTTTTGCTTCTTGTTCTGCTTTGATTCTTCTTTGTTCCGCTCGTTTACTTTCTTCTGCTTGTCTTTTTTTTGCTAAGGCCAATTGTTCTTCTTTCTTCTTCTTAGCAATAGCAGCTTTGCGTTTTTTAAGTTGTTCAGCTATGGCACGTTTCCGAGCTCGTTCTACTTCCTCTTGTATGGCTTTAGCAATGGCGTTATTCAATTGGACTGCCGTTTGCTTTTTAGCAGCAAGCTGTTTTTTAAGCACAGCTTCTTTTCCTTTCAATTTTTCGACCATACGATTTTGCTGTGCAGTTTCTTTCTCAAGTGCGACATGCTGTTTTCTTTGGGTTTGAACCGCAATTGCCTTGTCTTCTTTTTTTGCTTGAAGATGTTCGACTGTTTTTTTGAGCTTCGTATCAGCCAATTCAATTTTTCGTGCTTGACTAGCACGATAATTTCGATATTGTTTTACATAAGAAAGTCTTCTATTAGCATCGTTAAATGACTTCGCTGAAAACAGAAAGAGAATAAAATTTTGAGCAGTTCTATTCTTATATGAGAACCGTACCAATTCAGCGTAATGCGTTTTCAGGTCATTCAGATCCTTTCTTAGGTTTAAGATTTGCGTGTTGGTTCGGTCAATACTATGATCGAGGGAAGAAACTTGTCTATCTAAATTATTGAGTAACTCACTTCGCACTTCTAATTTTTCTTGAAGCACTTTAAGAGCTTCTAAAGAGCTCACTTTGGATTTACCCAATACTTCCAGTCTTTTTTCCGTATTCGATATTTCCTTTAACAGAGCAATGCGCCGTTTTTCGAGTTTGTTAGAAGATGTGCCTTTTTTTTGGGCCCAGCTTATACCCAAAAGGGAGATGAATAATATGGAAGCTACAATTTTACGCAATGGGCCGGCTCTTCCTACAAAAGTATAAGAAGTGTGGCTGTTTCAAATAAAAAAAGACTTAAAATTAAATTAGTCTTCAAAGATGATCTTGCAACAATGAGCATATGCAACTTTATCATGCTCTTCGGCTTCGAAAGCAATAACTAAATAAATGGGTTGTATTGCTTTTCTAAGACTCGTAGTGGTTTTATTTTTTACATCATACAAAGCAATGACAGATTTTCTTCCCATCGTTACGCCAGACTTCTCACGAATACTTTTAGCATCAAGTCTATGAAAATCTAAGGTTTCATCATAGAACCAACAGCTCCATGATCTCGATGCTAACAGAATTTCTTTATCTGAGTTAAAAGAGGCTTCCGCCATACAACGAGCACCCCAGTGTGTTATACGTTCTACCTTCTGTTCTTTAAACGCTTTGTAAAGGGAGTCTGTAAAGGCATGATGTAATTTTATATCCTTGCCAGTTGGGAATTGTACAAGGTATTTAAATGGTCTTGGTTTTAAAACCAGACTATCTATTTCTAATAGATCATATACTTGTTTACCCTGTTGAATACTTATAGCAATTGGTTGTGCCGTACCAGAGTAGGTAATAAAAAGTAAAGCAGCACTAATAATCGATATGCTGCTCCTGAATGCTTTCTGGAATTTTTCTAAACTCATACTCTTGATTGCGTAATTGGGGTTCGAAACCAGCCTCTAGAATTGCTTCTTGAATTCCTTTATATGTAAATCTGTGTGGAGCACCAGCAGCGCTAACAACATTCTCTTCCAACATGATGCTGCCAAAGTCATTGGCTCCACTGTATAAGCATACTTGGGCAACTTCCTTACCAACGGTAAGCCAACTGGCCTGAATGTTTTTTATATTAGGAAGCATAATCCGGCTCAATGCGATCATACGGATATATTCTTGAGCTGTAGTATTATTCTCGGCCCTACGAATTTTTTTTAGCAAGGTATCGACATCCTGAAAAGTCCAAGGAATAAAAGCTAGAAAGCCATTTGCTCCTTCAGGTTTTTCACTTTGAACTTGTCGGATCCAAGCAAGATGCTCAAAACGCTCTTCAAGAGTTTCTACATGACCGAACATCATCGTCGCACTCGTTGTAATATCTAGTTGATGACAAACTCGCATGATGTCAAGCCATTCCTGACCACCACATTTACCTTTAGAAATCAGTCGTCGCACTCGATCATTCAAGATTTCTGCCCCTGCACCAGGAAGGGAATCCAAACCAGCGTTCTTTAGTGCTTTTAGAACTTCAAGGTGTGTACTTCCTTCCAATTTGGTAATATGTGCAATTTCTGGAGGTCCTAACGCGTGCAACCTAATTTCAGGATATAAAGCCTTTAGTTCTTTGAATAAATCCACATAAAATTTAAGCCCCAACTCTGGATGATGGCCACCCTGAAGGAGCAGTTGGTCTCCCCCCCAAGCAATTGTTTCTTCAATTTTCTTTTTATAAGTTTCTATATCGGTAATGTATGATTCCGGATGTCCTGGAATACGATAGAAATTACAAAATTTACAATTCGCTATGCAGACATTAGTTGTATTGACATTCCGATCAATCTGCCAAGTGACTTTACCATGTGGGACATGTTGTTTTCGCATTTCATTCGCTACAAATTGTAGCTCAGTAAGCGGTGCATGGTGGTATAAAAAAAGACCTTCTTCCTCAGAGAGAAATTCAAGGCGCATTGCTTTTTGATAAAGATTATTGAGTTCCAAGAGGCTACAAAGTTAGTCCTCAAATTTGGTGGATAAACGCTTTAGAGCATTTTTATGACATCCTCACTCATTGGTTTGGTTCGTGGAGATATAACGGCAATGAGTTTGCCTTTTTCATCCAACAAATATTTTTGAAAATTCCACTTTACCTTGTTATCCTTGAATTGATTATATCTTTTTTGAGTAAGCCAGGTATAAATTGGATGTTGATCTTTTCCCTTTACTGAAACCTTGGCAGCCATCAAGAAGCTGACTCCATAATTTTTTTTACAAAAATTAGCAATTTCATCATTCGTTCCAGGTTCTTGTTTCAAGAAATTATTTGCGGGGAATCCAACAATTATTAGATTTTTTCCATATTGGTCGTGTAGTTTCTCTAAACCCTCATACTGAGGTGTTAAACCGCATTTAGATGCAGTATTGACAATTAATATCTTTTTACCCTTGAATTGAGAGAAATCAATAATCCCACCATCTAGTGCTTCAACTTTGAAGTCATATATAGATTTATGTTGAGCGTTTAATTCGTTCTTAGAAAATAGAAATGATAGCATAGCCAATATTATAGATAAGTATTTCATCTTCACAAAGGTAAGTCTGAGAGTAATAAAACTAGTTTATATTTTGACCCCTGATGTGTATCGGAATCTTTTTTCACCTGCGCTGTTATCGACGCTATGATTAATCGTTATGGTATCTGAATTAAAAATAATACGGTGATGAAAATCGCGACGATTGATATATCCTCGTTTCCATAAAGGACTTCGATCGAATGTATCTATACCCGTTCCAACCGATATAGGTTGGGGCATATAGCATTTATCAAGATTGGGGTCATATTGGAAGGTAAGTATTCTATTGACCGGATAGTGATATGTATTCGTTTGCCCTTCCACTGAATCATAAATTAGGTAAGAGTAGTGCTCTATAGGAAGTGTAGCACTTACAACGGTGTATGATTTCTTACAACTGATCATAAAGAATGTCGCAACAAAAGCCGCCGAAAAAAGGGTTTTATGTATTGTGGGGCGATACATTTATCCTCTAATTTAGAATAATTTAACGAAAGGGCAAAGCTGTAATTGTCATATTATGATGACAGTATGGCCAGATAGGTACCATACTCCGCTACAATTAATCCTAGAACTAGGGCAAAGTTTATTCCCCTATTGACACTGTAAGTCTGAAATTTACTTAAACCGCTCGTTCTAGTTCTTTTATCCACCTTTCAGGGATTTCATTTTTACATGCTTCTAAGTAGTCACCATAAGTACAAGGGATAAACTGACCTTCTGGTAGCTGCATCCACCAGCGGTTGGTTTTCTTGCTTTTTTTGAACAAAATATTTTGATCGGTAAATGAGATATTATATTCCAGATAGGCTTCTGTATCCTCTACAGGAGCTTCACCCTGTGCAAACAACATACCGTCTATATAGTACCAAATCATTTGTGCAATAAGCTTTGCTGTAATGTTGTCAGTATCATATTTGGGCTGATAGCCATATATACCCAAAGACTTCATAGAAGCACTCATACCGGCATAGCGGGTAATCCTGCACATTTCATCGCCATAAAATCCATTTGGAGATCCCGTACGATTTGCAGGAGCATCACTAAAACGAATCGCGTTGATATCAATACTGCATAGTGAGCTCATGCGTAGAAGCGGTTCAATCTCGTTCATATGCTCACGTGCTTTTCCTACTCTAATACAATCAAAACCAAAACGGTCCAAAGTTTCAATCACATTAGGGTTTACATAATATGACTGAAAACCTACTAGGCTAAAGTTTCTTACAAAATTAGGAGTTGAAGTAAGTGCTTCTATAAGGTGATTTTCGTACTTCATGATGCTATTTGACTCAACATCAGCTAACATATCCAATACAGTCATATCAATGATTTCCTTTTGGTGTTTGTACACCAAGTACTGCTGTAGGGTCATATCATGAGAGCCACCTAGTACGATTACCTCTTTACCTAGATCGTTTAGTTCCTTTAGCACGGTTAATAAGGCCGCGTAGGTATCCGAAGCAGATGCACCTTCCTGAATATTGCCTAAATCAGCTATTTGGATATCTTTATGCCAGTAGTAGGATTGATAAAGGGCATTGCGTACAGCATCTGGTCCTTGACTGTATTCACTATTAGGATATTGATTTCTAAATTCACCGCAACCCACAATAACGACATGCGCGTCATCAATATCTGGATTTTCTCGTGTTACTATGGTGATATTTTTACCAATATGTTGGTCATTTAATGGTATATCCATTGTCGATGCGGGATGAATAGGTGCTAAAAAGTTGAAAATTTCGTGGTAAGATGAGTCCATAACAGTTAATATTGAGGCTAAAATACATGTAAAAATTTACCAAATATTCAATTTAGCCACCAAATACTCATTCAGACTAACCAAATACTCAAATACTATATAAGAACTAAAAAATGCCGTATATTTTTGTAACTGGTAAGGAACTGTTATCTCGTTATAACTGACCTCATCAACCTATACTTATAGTAGTAGATAAGTAGTGTTTTTTTTCATTAAATCAGAAAGCCCCCTATGGGGTTTTTCTGCTTTATGCGATTACCTTTGCGGCAAAATTTAATAGCTGTGTTATCAACTAATAATGTATCTCTATCTTTTGGAAAAAGAACTTTGTTCGACGAAGTTAATATCAACTTTGTCGAAGGTAATTGTTATGGTATAATTGGTGCCAATGGTGCTGGGAAAAGTACGTTTCTTAAAATCCTTTCAGGAGATATAGAGCCCAATAAAGGAAGTGTCTCTTTAACCGCTGGTCAAAGGCTAAGTTTTTTACGTCAGGACCACTATGCTTTCAATGAGGAAACTGTATTGAATACAGTCTTAATGGGAAATAAGGACCTCTTTGCTATTCAACAGGAGAAGGATGCACTTTATATGAAAGAGGATTTCAGCGAAGCCGATGGGATTAAGGCTGGAGAGCTAGAAGAGAAATTTGGTGAAATGGGCGGCTATACTGCTGAAAGTGATGCGGCGCAGTTATTAGTTAATCTTGGGGTTAAGGAAGAAGTCCATCAAAGTTTAATGAAAGATGTCGCTGGTGAAATTAAAATAAAGGTCTTGCTTGCGCAAGCTTTATTTGGGAATCCCGATGTCCTTTTGCTTGATGAGCCTACCAATGATATTGACCTTAAGACAATTCAATGGTTAGAAGATTTCTTAGCTGATTATCCTAATATCGCAATTGTTGTCAGCCACGATAGACATTTTTTAGACACGGTATGTACTCATGTTGCTGATGTAGACAAAGGAAAGATCAATATTTACACAGGGAACTACACTTTCTGGTACGAAAGTAGCCAGCTTGCAGCACGTCAGGCAACCGATAAAAACAAGAAGACAGAAGAAAAACGTAAAGACCTACAAGACTTCATTGCTCGTTTTAGTGCGAACGCAAGTAAAAGCCGTCAAGCGACGAGTCGTAAGAAGGCTCTTGAGAAACTTGTGCTTGAAGATATTAAACCAAGTAATCGTCGTTATCCGGGTATCTTCTTTACGCCAAGTCGGCCTGTAGGAAACGATATTCTGAAAGTGGAAAAATTGGCAGCCTCAATTGATGGTGAAACTCTGTTTAGCGATATAAATTTTGATCTAAGCAAGAATGACAAGGTGCTATTTGTGAGTGAAGATAAGCGAGCGGTGACTGCATTGTTTGAAATAATAAATGGTCAGATGAAAGCAGACACTGGGGCTTATAATTGGGGCACCACAATTACTACTGCTTACCTTCCTGTGAACAATGAGGAATATTTTCAAAAGGAATTAAATCTTCTGGATTGGTTACATCAATATGTACCTGAAGGTACGCAAGATGTCGATGAAGATTTTTTACGTCAATTTTTTGGAAGAATGTTGTTCAGAGGAGATGAGGTCAATAAATTATGTACTGTTTTAAGTGGGGGGGAGAAAGTCCGTTGTATGATTAGTCGTATGATGCTAATGAACCCAAATGTGGTTATTTTAGATGAGCCGACGGCGCACCTTGACTTAGAAAGTATCACTGCCTTTAATAATGGTTGTAAAGATTATCCAAGCAACATTCTTATGGCTACACATGATCAGACGTTTGCTAATACAACATGTAATCGGATCATAGAATTACGGCCTGACGGGATGAGTGATTTCATAGGAACTTATGAACAATACTTGGAGAAGAAAAAATCTATAGAAGCTTGATCATTTTACGCTATAACGGCGTTGGACAACTAAGGTTGTTTTAATAAGTGGCGTTTTTCTTTTCATGAATAACATCTTCGGTTAGTACTTATTTGGCGATTAGTTTACCTCTCGTTAGTATTCTTTTTTTATCTGAGATCGTGTAAAAGAATAACGCATTAGGATTGGGAACTGAAAAAGAAAACTTGTTAGAATTGAAAGCGTCCTTAAAAACTTCTTGACCTAAGGTATTGAAAAGTCTAATCGTGTAAAGCTGTGCTCTTTTATTTTTGATCCAGATATTAATCAATCCATTTGTCGATGGATTAGGAAAGACTTTAATATTTGCTTCAGCTGTTCTCTCCGTACTAAGACTATTAGGAAAAGTATATGATGTTTTTACTATAAATGCGGTATCACCTTGTGAGTTCGGAAAGCTAGAAGTACCGCTTAAGTATATATTGTTATCATGGATTACAAGATCTCTAAACGTATTATCTAGACTATCACCCCAACTTTTATATGAGGTAAAATTACCGGCAGTGTCATATTCAATTAATACAGCATCTGCTCGTCCACCTGGAGCACAAGCTGGAGATTCGGTTCTTCCTCCAATAAAGAGTTTATTACCACTTACAGCAATTGCACGAGCAGTTTCATTCCCTGTACCTCCCCATGTCCTATACCAAATTTGGTTCAGGTTTTTATCGAATTTCGCAATGAAGATTTGCCAATCAGTAGAGTTAGGTAATATAGTATATCCAGTAGTGTAGAGATAGGTTCCATCGCTGGTCATACCCAAAGCATTTTCAATATCAAGAGTGGCACTAGATTGATGACCATAAAGAGTTGAATCCTTTAGTGTTCCATCCGTTTTAGAGAATTTTCCGAGAAAGGAATGACCATTATATAAATTGAACAGGCCATTACCTCCCCATAATCCTGTTGCATATATTGTGCTATCATCTACCACAAAATGTCCATCGAGATGTTCAGCCGTGTTGGTCTTACCCAGATAGTTTGTCCAAGCCGTGCTTCCATCAAAATTTAACTTCCAAAGTCCCATATCTATTTGATAACTTCCTGTTTGCAAGGCCTGTGCCCAGCCACCACAATAGATACCATCTGCTCGTACTACAAGTCCGTCAACTTCATCATAACCATTATTACCAAAGTCTTGAGTCTTGCTCCAATCTAGGTTTTTGTTATTCTTATTTACCTTCAGTAAGAGCATTTCGCAAGAGAAACCATGAATTGCACAGTAACGACCTCCTATATAAAGTGCGGTATCCTTTGCATTGCATGTATAACTGTGTTGAGTGCCAATACCTCCATAAAAGAAAGGGGTAGGCCATAGGTCATTACCGTTGGCGTCAAATTTATAACAAACGATATCTAAGCCTTGTCCCATGCTATCTACGCTAATAGGCCAGTAAACATTCCCTTCTTGATCAACATCAATACCCCAACCTTCTGCAATGCCTCCTACAGCACTACCTTTTGTTTTAACCCAATCAGGAAGTAATACATTCTGAGCGTATGAAGTTTGATAAAACAATAGTATAAAAATCAGGAAGGCGGCTTTTTTCATTTTATATGGTTTAAACACAACCTACCTAAGATACTAAATATAGCTTAATAAGTTAAACGAGTTCTACATCGAACACCTCTTGAAAATGTTTTTTTATCTTTTCTTGAACCTCTATAAGAGGAACTTTGTGACCGAGTTCTTTTTCTAAAGTAGTAACCTGTTTATTTTCAATACCGCAGGGTATAATCATTTCAAAGAAGGAAAGGTCCGTATTTACATTAAGTGCAAAACCATGAATCGTAATCCAACGGCTTGTTTTAACACCTAAAGCACAAATCTTACGGGCGAACCGAATATTATCTGGTTCTAACCAAACACCCGTTTCCCCTTCGCTCCTTCCACATTTGAGATTGTATTCGGCCAGCGTTCGAATAATTACTTCTTCTAAGTTGCGCATGTATAACACGATATCTGGTTTGATAAGCTCAAGATCTAAGATCGGGTAACCAACGATTTGCTCATGCCCATGAAACGTAATGTCCCCTCCACGATTTGTTTTAAAAAATTCGATACCCTTAGCTTGTAAAACTTTATTGTTAACCAAGAGGTTTTCCATCGCGCCACTTTTACCCAAGGTAAACACTGGCTCGTGTTCGCACAATAAGAAATGACTTTTTGTATTCTTCGGCTCATCCTTTGATTGATCTAACTCTAGTTGACGATTGTATTTCTTTACTTCTAGATTTTCAGCGAGTAATTTCTCCTGATAGTCCCAAGCATCTTTGTATCGTATTCTTCCTAAGTCTTCGAAGCGAACTTGCATAGGCTGCAAATATCGGCTTATTTTTATTGACTCCGAACGAAGTATATGCTTTAGTGCAAGTAGTATGGGTTAGTGTTCTTAAGATAATCAGTTCTAGTGTACTTTTGAACTTTATGAAGAAAGACAAGGTGTATGCATTGACTGGGCTTTGGGCCTTATTTGTATCACTACTAAATACAGGTCGAAAATACTTCGAGTATAAGAATGGTGGTGATGAACGTATGACCGAATGGAAAGTACTTGGGTTGCATTTCCTGGGGAATTTTGGAGTCTTCCTACTAATTGGTATTTTACTAGTATTAATTTATTTTAAGTTTATAAAAAGGTAATAGGTTACCTTTCCAATCTGTTTTGAAAGACGAATTCACATCTAAAGATTTAGTTCTTTTTAAAGAAATTAAGACTGACGAAGGTCAAGGCCCGTTACGAATCGATAAGTTCTTGGCTGATCGGTTAATGAATGTTACACGTAGTAGAATACAAGCAGCATGTCAAAGTGGTTGGGTAATTGTGAATGGTAGAAAAGTAAAATCTAATCATAAAGTAAAGCCTGGTGATTTAATACAAGTATATAGTCAGAGTGTTCCGCCAAACAGTGAAATCGTTCCGCAAGATATTGCGTTAGATATAGCCTATGAAGACGACTATGTGATGTTGGTAAATAAACCGCCTGGTATGGTCGTGCATCCAGGAAATGGAAACCCAGATGGAACACTCGTAAATGCGGTAGCCTTTCATTGGAAAAAGACTGACGAGGAATTACAACGAATTGGTTTAGTACATCGCATTGATAAGTTCACTTCAGGTCTTTTATTATTCGGGAAAGATGAAAACAGTGTGATGTTTCTTGCTGAGCAATTCAAGGCAAAAACAGCAAGAAGAAAATATATTGCACTTGTCTGGGGTGATGTAGACTCTGAAGAAGGAACTATTGACGTGAATATAGGTCGCAATACGCGTTACAGAACAAAGTATGATGTTTTCCCAGAAGGGGATGAAGGTAAATCGGCAATTACCCATTATAAAGTATTAGAACGATTTGGCTATACCACTTTGATCGAATGTGTATTAGAAACTGGGCGCACGCATCAAATTCGTGTCCATATGAAATCAATTGGTCACCCGTTGTTTAATGACAAAGACTATGGAGGAGACAAGATTGTAAAAGGAACCATTTATGCCAAGTATAAACAATTTGTTCATAATGCTTTTGAACTTTGCCCGCGACAGGCACTTCATGCAAAAACATTGGGGTTCGTACATCCTGATACTAAGCAGGAAATGGACTTTGACAGTAAACTCCCTAAAGATATCTTAAGTGTTATTGAGAAGTGGCGGAAATATGTTCGGCATTAGTACTTTTAGAATCATAAGAAAAAGACTTTAATGGAGTATAGAAGATTAGGTAAATCTGGGCTAAAACTTTCGACATTATCCTTTGGGAGTTGGGTAAGTTTTCACAAACAAATCAATGATAAAACGGCCAGTGACTTGATGAGTATGGCCTATGATGCCGGGATAAATTTCTTTGACAATGCGGAAGTGTATGCGCAAGGAGAAAGTGAGAAGATGATGGGGCGAATGTTTAAAAAGAAAAAGTGGGATAGAACTTCTTATGTTTTATCCTCTAAAGTTTACTTTGGTTGGAGAGGAAAGAATAATAAACCGAATCAAACAGGTTTGAGCCGTAAGCATATCGTTGAAGCTTGTGAAGAAGCTCTACAGAGACTGCAAGTAGATTATATTGATCTTTTCTATTGTCATAGACCTGATAAGGAAACGCCGATCTTAGAAACCGTCCGCGCTATGAATACCTTAATACAGCAAGGAAAGATCTTATATTGGGGGACAAGTGAATGGAGCGGAGTGGAGATTATGGAAGCACATCGTCTTGCAGAAAAATATCATTTAATTGGTCCTACAATGGAGCAACCTCAATACAATTTATTTGTTCGTGAAAAAGTAGAGAAGGAATTCAAATTAATCTACGAAACAGTTGGCTTGGGAACTACGATATGGAGTCCCTTGGCTTCGGGATTGTTAACAGGTAAGTATAACAAGGCTATCCCTAAAGGATCTCGCTTTGCTTTACGCGGTTTTGATTGGCTAAAGGATAATTGGTTAGTGAAGGATAATCTTAAAAAAGTAGAACGTCTTGGGAAACTCGCTCAACAACTCGATATGTCAACGGCTCGGCTCAGTATTGCATGGTGTATTTGTAATCCCAAGGTAACAACAGCGATTTTAGGAGCATCAAAAAAAACGCAGTTGAAAGAAAATCTCAAGGCCCTAGAGGATAAAGCAAAACTGACTCCAGAAGTATTAGAGAAAATTGATACGATCGTTAAAACAAAACCTATTCAACCTTCGTTCTAATTGCAAAGCCCTTGCTAGGTTGTAGTTTAATTTGATGTCCATTAAACTTTTTCGATAAAGGCTCTATAAAAATCTTATCTACCTGTTCATACTCCATCTTTGGATTCTTGAAGTATGGTTGCAACAGAAACCCTTTTTGTAATGATGCCAGAGCAATAAAATGGGCAGCCTCTTTACCATTTTTAAGCTTATAGATTATTTTAAAGAACCGACCTTTATAAAAGAAACTTCTTATTTTGTCTGCCATTGGAAGTTCAAAGTTTGAAGCTGCATAAATGGCTTGCGAGCTATCAAAGGAAGGAGCTTTAAACCATTTTCCTAGTTGAATCATTTTGTCAAGCTCCGTATTATAAGAATACTCTTGTTGATACTTCACTTTCTTCCATAGGGCGTAGTCATGATCCTGCCTTATAAATTGGTAATTAGAATAAATGGATGAAATAGCCTCTCGAACTGGATTTGGCAGATAAACTTGATCATGAGCATTCAAAGCGTAGAGTGAAGGCTGTGAATTGTGCCATAGCAAAAAGTTTGGAGCATGAGCACTAGCAAAATATTTGCCTTCACTCTGATCAGCATCTCGACCCAGAATCGTTGAATGAAAACCAGGTCGGGGTTTATAATTCAGATTGTATTTGGACAGGACGGCTAATCCCCAAGGAAAAACGTCAACGGTTTTATCACCAATGGTATTGATGATGGATTTTGACAGAATTGCACCATACAAATATTCATTCGATCTATTCTGAAACTCTTCCCTGATCTTATCATAACGAAAAAGAACACGAGGCAAATAATCGAAACGGGGAGTGTGGTACTTTATTTCCTTTGGTGAATCGCCTCGTTTCGTATTCGTAAGAAAGAAACCAAAACTCAGGAAGTAACATATACTACCGATAAGTGCTCCTCTCCGCCCATTGATTATTACAATGTAAGTGGCAAGGGTTATACATAAGAAATACCAGGCACGATAATGCGTAAAATCTTCTCGGCCCAAGCTATATTTCCAAACAGCAAATACGGCCAAAAGAGTTATTAAGAAAAATTCTTTATTTCTTTTAGTACGTATAAGTAGGGCAGGGAGTAAAACAAAGAGAGCAGTTAGAAGAATATAAAAAGGAAAGTTATTAAAATAGATAGCCTGATCACTACCATATCCTAATGTCTTTATAAAAGATTGTATAACACAAACGAAGCCATCAATATTGAAGCCATACAAGCTAACCGTCAGGATAACAAAAAACAGTATAAAAGTACCAGCCAAAAGAGCTGATCTTAGATATTCTTTCCGCCAAACGAGTACTAAAAGGGTACTACCGAATATGAACAAAGATGGGAAGCTGATAGAAGCTTTTATGAAAATTGAAATCGTTAATATAAGTATGCCAGGAAGGAGCGTGTAAAAACGGTCTGTGTTCAAGCTAAGAAGACTACAACCTAGGACGATGGATATGATAATAAAATCGAATGTTAGAAAAGTATAAAGGGCGATAAGGATAACAAACGGAAGCCAAATATTTTGTGGACGAAAGAGCCGAACTAATAAAAGGATGTACCATCCAAGAGATGCTTTGGTAATAACATCAAATATTACGGAGATCAGGATGCTCTGACCAAATGGCGATGGAAACTTTAAGAAAAATAGAGGCCCATTCGTATGAGGATAAAGCAATAAATTTTTACTACCCAGACTAAACAAATGGTCAGATGCCCATCGTACAGCACTGTCTAAATCGTTTTGGAGAACTGCTTGCGGAGTACTAACATAAGCTATGGCAATGAGTACAACTAAAACAAATTGTACGTTCGAATTGCTTAACCAGTTATCAATCTTCATAAGTCAGCAGTAAATATACAAGAATTCCGACCTATCTGTTTAAGCGTAATGATGATTCTAATATCTTTTACGACGTTTTACTGGCGTCTTAGATTTTGGTCTATTGAATGAAATGCGCATCCCCATTTGAAACCCTACGTTAAAACCAATACTGGGATCAATAATTTCCATTTGATTTAGTTGCAAACCAAGTTGGAGCTCGTTGAAGAGATGAACATGTCTAAGAAAACGACTCCTTTTAGAGAGGCGATAGTTAAAACCTACTAGAGCATGAGCACTTATATTGGTGGTTGGCGAAAGCGTTTTAGTATTTCGGAAGTAATTATTATCCTCATCCTTATCGTACTTGTGATCATAGTCTTTTTTATCTTTGTAATAGTCCAAGTCGTAGTTGTCGAAGGCGTCATATTCATAGTAGGTAGCTGTGACCGTATTACTTAATGAAATGCCAAGTTGAGCACCAACACCAGTATAAAAAGTGAGTTTATTTCTAGGGTTTAAATACACCAGATAGTCAAAATGAAGATTAAACATTTGAGCAATATGTTCATAGTCTAGCGTGCGGACACGCGTCGAGTCGATATAATACTCCTCTCCCGTTTGTTGAGAAACAAGCGTATCAATTCTATAGACATCTTTCGCCTGGTAGTTATTATCCCAATTCACATGATAGCTCCCGGCCGTAAAGCCAATTCTTATTTTTTGTCGTCCCAATCTAGTACCTCTAACGTTCCAGCCTGCCATTAAACCGATTTGAGTATTCAATCTAACTCGATTTTCCCAATCTATATCAAATGTGTTGTTATTAGGTCTTAAGGTGTTTGGTTGGAAGAGGTTTCTTTCAAGATTATTTACCTCAAAGTTACCAAGTGGTCCGGTAAGCACTCCACTAGCACCGCCTACAAAATAAAGATCAGAGAATTGTAATCGATTTTGCGCATGGCTAAGTGCATGCAATCCAAGGATACAAAGGAGTACCAGACTTATTTTTAATTTCATAAAACTATCAGTTAAGACTACGAATATATCGAGTCTTGAAGAATACGAAAAGTTAAAAATTTAGGCTAAGTTCTGTCCGAGCCATTTTTTTATATACTCTTCCGAGGCTCCCTTTCGTTTCGCATAATCCTGGATCTGATCTTCCTTTATCTTCCCAATTCCAAAATATTTACTTTCAGGGTGTGAGAAATACCAACCGCTTACTGAAGATGCTGGATACATAGCTAAACTCTCGGTGAGAGTTATACCTGTATTTTTTTCACCTCCGAGTAGTTCAAAGAGTTTGTATTTTTCGGTATGATCTGGACAAGCGGGATAACCTGGTGCTGGACGAATGCCCTGATATTTTTCACGGATTAAATCTTCATTTTGTAATTGCTCATGTTTGGAATACCCCCAATAGTTTGTGCGAACCTCTTTATGTAGATATTCAGCACAGGCTTCAGCCAAACGATCGGCTACAGCCTGAAGCATGATTTTATTATAGTCATCATGAGCTTCCTCGTACTGTTTAATATAGGGCTCAATACCATGAATAGTAACGGCAAAGGCTCCTATAAAATCTTTCTTTTGTTCAGCTTTTGGGCAAATAAAATCAGCCAAACTAAAATTGGGTTGGGTCGCAGATTTTTTCGATTGTTGACGAAGAAAATTGAGTTGTGTCCCATTAGCAAGTAGTACATCATCACCCGTGGCATAGGCCTCATAAATACCAAAGGTTGCTTGCGGAGTTAGCCAACCTTCACGTTCAATTTTATCTAAGAGTTCATTAGCATCATTAAACAATTTTGTCGCTTCAGTACCGACTATTTCATCTTGCAAAATGGTTGGATATTTGCCATGCATTTCCCAGGTAATAAAGAATGGTGTCCAATCTAGGTATTTCCTAAGCGTACCGATATCAACTTCTACCTTTTGTATACCTAGGACGTTTGGTGTCCTTGATTCGAAAGAGCTCCAGTCAATTTTAACTTTATTGTCTTTGGCATGAGCATAGGAGATCAGCTGTTTTTCTGTTTTCTTATTAAGAAAGCTCTCCCTTAATTTGTCGTATTCTTCTTTCGTTTTAGTTAGAAGCTGTGAGCCTTTGTTCTCTTGAAATAATGCTCCAACAGTTGTTACACCCTTGCTTGCGTCCAGTACATGTAGAACACCATGTTCATATTCAGGTGAAATTTTTACAGCGGTATGCATACGGCTTGTCGTAGCACCTCCTATTAGTAAGGGAAGATTCAAATTTCGTTTTTTCATTTCTCTGGCAACACCAACCATCTCATCAAGCGATGGGGTGATAAGGCCACTTAAACCAATAACATCTACATTCTGTTTTTCTGCTTCATCCAATATTTTCTCTGTCGGAACCATTACGCCCAAGTCTATTACATCGTAACCATTACAACCGAGCACTACACCAACAATATTTTTACCAATGTCGTGGACATCGCCTTTCACAGTTGCAAGTAAAACTTTTAGTGCATCTTGTGTTTCGGTTTTTTCTTCCTCAATAAACGGTGTTAGGTAAGCAACAGATTTTTTCATGACTCTGGCGCTTTTTACTACTTGAGGTAAAAACATTTTTCCGCTTCCAAAAAGATCCCCTACTACGTTCATTCCTGCCATCAACGGACCTTCAATAACGTCTAAAGGCTTATTGTAATGTTGTCTGGCCTCTTCTGTATCTTCATCAATAAACTCGGTAATCCCATGAACTAAGGCATGTGATAGTCTTTCTGCTACGGAGTTGGCTCGCCATTCGAGTTGATCCTTTTTTTGTTCGGTACCTTTTTTGTTTTTTAGCCCTTCAGCAAATTCTATTAAGTAGTCCGTGGCCTCTTCGTTTCTATTAAAAAGAACATCTTCTATGGCTTTTTTTAGAACTGGTTCTATTGTATCGTATATAGGCAACGCACCAGCGTTGATGATTCCCATATTCAGTCCTTTCTGAATAGCATAATAAAGAAAGATGCTGTGCATTGCTTCGCGCACATAATTATTTCCCCTAAATGAAAAAGAAAGATTGCTAATACCTCCACTGATGGAAACTTTTGGAAACTTTTGTTTTAACTGATAGGTTGCTTCAATAAAATCTATTGCATAGTTATTATGTTCTTCAAGACCAGTTGCAACAGCAAAAACATTTGGATCAAAAATTATGTCACTCGGATCGTAGCCAATCTCTTCGGTGAGTATTTTATAGGCACGTGAACAAACGTCTATTCGTCGTTCTAATGTGTCCGCTTGCCCTTTTTCATCAAAGGCCATTACGACCACCGCTGCCCCATAACGTTGGCAAATTTTTGCTTGTTGTTTAAAGCTATGTTCGCCTTCTTTTAGTGAGATGGAATTTACAATACATTTACCCTGTACACATTTTAACCCTGCCTCTATAATATCAAATTTGCTACTATCAATCATGATCGGGACTTTCGCAATACTAGGCTCGGCTTGCACTAGATTTAAGAAAGTTGTCATGGCAGCAACGCCATCCAGTAAGGCATCGTCCATATTGACATCGATGATTTGTGCACCATTCTCTACCTGTTGTAGGGCCACCGTTAAAGCTTCTTCATAATTTCCCTCACGGATTAGTCTTGCAAACTTTCTAGATCCCGTAACATTGGTTCGTTCACCAACATTAATAAAGTTACTACCTTCAAATACTTGTAAAGGCTCTAGCCCTGCTATTCTTAGTTTCATACTAGTATTACTTACAGTTTTTACTGGTAACTAAACCAGTTCTTTTAGTTTTCTAGGTGTTATAGTTCGAACTGCTTGTGCGATGGCTGCGATATGTGCAGGTGTCGTTCCGCAGCAACCGCCAACAATATTGATCAGTCCTTGTTCAGCCCAACTTTTGATTATACCTGCCGTGAAATCAGGCGTTTCATCATATTCACCCATAGCGTTTGGCAATCCTGCGTTGGGATATGCGCTAACATAGCAATCGGCAATTTTAGAAAGGTTCGTGATAAAAGGACGCATTTGTTCTCCTCCTAGTGCACAGTTTAGACCAACAGAAATTGGTTGGGTATGTTGTATTGAGTAATAAAATGCATCCAAAGTTTGACCACTTAATGTCCGCCCGCTATTATCTGTAATAGTTCCGGAAATCATGATGGGGAGCTCTATATTTTGTTCGTCGAAATATCGTTTCGTTGCAAAGATTGCTGCCTTGGCATTAAGAGTATCAAATATTGTTTCAATCATAATGATATCAACACCCCCTTCAACGAGACCGGCAACCTGTTCGAAATAAGCTTGTTCTATTTCATCAAAGGTTACTGCTCTATAACCTGGGTTGTTTACATCAGGTGACAGTGAAAGTGTTTTATTGGTTGGGCCTATGGCACCTGCTACGAATGTTGGTCTTTTTGATTCTTGAGCAAATTCTAAACAAGCCTTTCGTGCACATTGAGCAGCGGCTTTATTTATTTCGAAAGATAAATCTTCCATTTCATAATCGGCCATAGAAATGCGCTGACCATTAAATGTATTTGTTTCAATAATATGAGCGCCAGATCTTAAATATTCAAGGTGAATATTCTTAATAAGCTCAGGTTGCGTAATACTTAACAAATCGTTGTTCCCTTTAACATCACAGTGCCAGTCCTTGAATCGTTCGCCGCGATAATCAGCTTCTTCCAAATTGTGTCGCTGAATCATTGTGCCCATAGCACCATCAATGATAACGATCTGTTTTTCCAGTAGTTCTTGCAAAGTCATATTCATTCAATTTTGTTTTAAACTGAACTGTTCGATTTCGCAAAAAATGAATTGAGAAATGTTTATTAGTTCAGGTTTTATTCCTTGGCCGAACAATAAACAAATCTGCCAAGTGAGTCACAAAGGTATGCATGAAAAATAATCTATAGCAAATTCTTTTAGTATTACTTTTGTTTCGTGCGTTTTACAATAGCCTATACCGTATTGTTTCTTTATGTAATATCAGCGATACTTTTTTGGGGCTACTCACTCCAAAAGAAAAGTAAAGAAATTTATAAACTTGAAAAGCAGGTTATCAATCTAAAACGATCTGTGCTTTCGAAAGAAGAATATAATCAGGCAATTTTTGATGTAACGGATAAAAAAAGGAGGCGTACCCTCCAATATTGGGGAGAAGGAGGAACATTTTTATTGGTGATTTTGATTAGTGCATTTTTTGTTTATCGCGCTTTTCATAAACAAATTCAGCTCACCAAGCTTCAACGAAACTTTATGATGAGCGTTACCCATGAGCTAAAAACACCTTTGGCGGGGGTTATTCTAAACCTGCAGACTATGTTGCGTAGAGCTGTTCCTCCTGATATGCAAAGGAAACTGCTCAAGAGTAGCGAACGAGAGGCAAAACGCTTAAGCAATTTATGTAACAATATTTTGGTAAGTACGCAGCTTGAGGATGGTGGGAAGAAGTTGTTTCAATCGGAGTGTAACTTAAATGAGATGGCTTTGCAAAGTGCCGAGGACTTCATGGAAACAATTGAACAACGTGAACTAAAGGTAGACTCAGCACTAGAGGAAACCGTTAAAATAAAGGGAGATGCTGCACTTTGGCAATTAGTGATATCAAACTTGTTGCAGAATGCGCATAAATATAGTCCTGTAGATAAAGTCATTGAACTAAAGCTCTTTATGGAAAATGATAAGCCAAAACTACAGGTCATCGATGAAGGTGTCGGTGTTGCCGATGAAGAGAAGAAGTTGATTTTCGACAAATTCTATAGAATTGGCAATGAGAATACTCGTAAATCTCAAGGCACGGGTATCGGTTTAAGCTTAGTAAAAAAGGTTGTGCAGTTATTCAAATATGACATTTCGGTGAGAAACAATGAACCACAAGGTTCTATCTTTGAAATCGTATTTCGTTAGTCTAATTTAATACCCTATATGAGAAAATCAAAACCAGCAATATTAGTAGTAGAAGATGAGAAAAGTTTAAGTGATGCACTTAAGTTAAACCTTGAATTGGAAGGTTATGATGTATCAGTAGCGGAGACGGGTAAACAAGCTATTCATACGTTTAAGAACGAACACTTTGATTGTATTTTATTGGATATTATGCTTCCAGAAATGGATGGCTTAACAGTTTGCGAAACCATTCGGGTACAAAACAATGATGTACCCATTATGTTTTTATCGGCAAAGGATACTGGAGCAGATCGTGTCGCAGGATTGAAAAGAGGCGGCGACGATTATATGACAAAACCGTTTAATCTTGAAGAACTTCTTCTTCGTGTAGAAAAGCTTATTGAAAAGAATGTACAAATTCATAGTAACGGAAAGGTCGTAAACGAAATAAGTTTTGGACCGAATAGAATTGACTTCCAAGCGCAAGAATGTATCGATAAAAATGGTGAGGTACATACACTTACGAAAAAAGAATTAATGCTTCTAAAACTTTTGGTGGAAAGTAAAAATGAGGTTGTAACGCGTGAAAGGATTTTGAAAACCGTTTGGGGTTATAACGTTTATCCAAGCACGCGCACTATTGATAATTTCGTTTTGACATTTAGAAAGTATTTTGAGCAGGACTCTAGAAATCCTGAGTTCTTTCATAGTATTAGAGGGGTTGGGTATAAGTTTACGGATTCTCAATAGCATTCTTCTGCGTTAAATACAGACTCCAGATCAATACGAAAAAGACGATTCCGGCTTGAATTTCAAGCATGTCATCGGTGAGAAGTCCAATTACTACCATTATGGTAAACCAAAAAGCAACATGAAGCTGTTCTTTTTTGAAATACCGCAAGAGAAACGTCAAAAGAAAGACGAGGGATACGAGGCCAATGACGCCTAGTTGCATCCAAATTTTGAAATATTGATTGTGGTTATTCATCCCCTCGCTTAACTTTACGTAACCTTCATTATATAAATGTTTCCTTAGTGTAGTCGTTGAGTTACCAAGACCATAGCCCAATAATGGCCTGGCATAAATTAGTTTTATTTCTTCTGCATATGTGATACGGCGTGAGTCAGTAGCGGATGATATGTCAACTTCTTTCGAAGTATTATTAATTTTAAAAATGGTCTCATTGACTCTGGATTTGATGGTAGGAATTTGATACAAGCAAAACCCTCCGACTAAGACAGTGAGAAGCATATAAAATATTGAAACTAGTGGCTTAGCTGATTGTCTTACAAATTGGTACGCCACATAGACAATAAATATAATGTAGAATATGAGCACGATTCTAGAAAGCAATAAGATAAGCGCAAATGTAAATAAGGCTATAAACGCCGCACGAAACTTATTGCCGTGAAAATAATGCCAGATGATACCGAACATAAAGTAGTTCGAGTAGTAACCTGGGTGCATAATGGCTTTAGAAACTTCCATTCTATTAAAAGCCACAATAAGCCTTGGGTTTTCCGAATTGAAATAGTTTGTATACAGGGAAATGGATAATTCGTAAAGAAAACCAATACTTAGGGCAATACTGAAAACATAGAGTATCACGCGCTCATTTCTTTTAGAGAAATAATTTTCATAATAAAAAATGAGGGGAAGTAAAAGGAACGTAAATTTAGAGAACAAGGCATGTTCTGCGGTATTGGTCTTATCCGAAAAGAAATAAAAAATCAAGTAGAGTAGAAAGAACCCGACGGGTACCAATATTTTTTTTTCAAGGTGGCGTTTTTTTATCTTTTGTATCAGTTTCCGATCAGCTAAGAAGAACACGCCAAGAAGAATGACTCCCCAAGAGTTTATCCGTTCACTAAACGCAAAGCTACCTAGCGTGAAGCAAATAAATAGTAGCCATACACTTTCTCGGTTTAGTTTGCGACCCATGAGCTTTCAAATATAAGATTACCTTTGCAGTATGTTGCTAGAAGTATTTGAGGATAATCCTGATATGCGTAAAATCAACGAGGCCGTTGATGTCTTAAAACAGGGAGGTTTGCTGATCTACCCTACGGATACAGTTTATGGTGTGGGGTGTGATATTTATAATAAGAAAGCTATTGAGCGTCTCTGTCAATTTAAAAATATTCCTTTAAAGAAGGCTAATTTTTCCTTTATATGTTCAGATTTAAGTCATTTGAGTCAGTTTGCGAAAAGTATCTCTACGCCTGTTTTTAGGGTATTGAATTCGAATCTTCCGGGTCCGTTTACTTTTATACTTTCGGCGAGTAAAGAAGTACCTAAGCTGATCACTCGAAACAAAACGACCGTAGGAATTCGCGTTCCGGATAACAAAATCTGTCATCTATTATTACAAGAATTTGGTCATCCTATTATAAGCACGTCCTTGCCCGAAGATGAGGATTTAGAAGAAATGACCTCACCAGATATTATATATCACAAATTTGAAAGTCATATTGATGCTATGTTGAGCACAGGGCATGGTGGTATAGAGAGCTCTACGGTCGTAGACTGTAGAAATGGCGATTTTGAGATCCTAAGAGAAGGAAAAGGAGAACTGTTATTATAAGGATTTCTGTTGGCTGGTTTGTTGCTAATTTCTTAGAATAGGAAGTACTCTTATTGATCTGTTAAACATTCTCACCACATAATTTCCTTTTATCCGTATAATTTCATTATTTTGGTATTTATTTAATTAAAGGACTATGCGCAAGCTTACTTTATTCTTGATATTTCTTTTTGTAGGTAGTTTATTTGCTGATGAAGCTCGTGCGGATCGCTTCGACTATTTCTGGGACACCAAGGCTCACGATCGTGGACAGATTCATATGTCTTACGGTTACGGTTTTCCGAGACTCGATGATCGCAGATTTAACTTTAATAAGGATAGAAATGCCTATAGAGTAGAGGGTGTTGGCCCTTTTATTTTCAAAGCTGAATATGGCCTAACGCGCCAGTTAAGTATTGGTCTTTCGGCAACATATATCCAATATACTTCAGATTGGGAAGAACTCCGTTTCGATGCTTATCATCAACGCGAGTTGTGGTTCAGATATGGAACCAAACTACATGATGTATCCGCAATGTTACGCTTAAACTATCATTGGATAGTTACTGCTCGTTCGGACTTCTATATAGGAGGAGGTATGGGTTATAACTATTGGGATTCTGAGGATTTCACTAATTATGGACCTGAGGATACAACCTTTAATTCTTCTTTTAAGCACCCTGGGCCTTTTGCGGCAGAAATTACTTTAGGGTATCGCTTGTATTTCAGACAACGTAATGCATTTTATGTAGAAGCAGGTTATGGGAAATCAATTATTCAGGCTGGGTTTGTCTTTAAATTTCGTCATACCAAAAGAGAGTAAATTCATTTTTGAAACTATATTTGCAACGCAAAATAAAGAACTATGTTAGATTCAATTTTATCTGTTATTTCTGTTGGTGATGCAATCGGAACCTTTGGTTGTTACTTTTATAGTGCGGTAATCACATTAGGGATTCTTTTTTGTATGAAGAACTACCTGAAGTCAGAATAAGATATTTATCAATTAATATATTCTAAGAACTGAATACCTTTGTATTCAGTTTTTTTATGTTACGAGACGAAATAAGTAAACTAAGACAGAATTATACATTGAGCTCTTTAAATGAGGAGACTGCTCATATAGACGCCATAGAGCAGTTTAATGATTGGTTTAATGATGCCAAGCAAGAAGATATTTTTGAGCCTAATGCCATGACTTTGGCCACAAGCCATAATAATGTACCTGACGCCAGGATCGTATTACTAAAATCATTCGATCAAGAAGGCTTTCTCTTTTTTACAAACTATAATAGTTCGAAAGGTAGAGACTTAGAGGCCAATCCACGTGCTGCCCTTGTTTTTCTTTGGAAAGAACTTGAGAGACAAGTACGTATACGTGGAATGATCAAGAGAGCAACGGTTGAAGTAGCTCAGGCATATTTTTCAACACGCCCTATTGATAGTCAGTGTGGAGCGATTGCTTCTGCACAAAGTTCAATTGTTGAATCTCGTGAGGCTTTAGAAAAGAAGTTCAAGGATGTGCAAGAGCAATACAAAACAATTAAACCTGAAATGCCTAAGCATTGGGGCGGTTATATATTAAACCCTTTAGAAATAGAGTTTTGGCAAGGACGTGAAGGACGAATGCATGATCGATTACTTTATAGCAAAAAAGAGGGGCAGTGGGACCGAGTTAGATTGCAACCTTAAGCATACAATGTACTTTTTAAAATCCCTTTCTTATGAAGAAAGTGTCTCCAAGAAACGCGAAGAACACCTAAGCCGTATTTCATACTTCTACTAAAATTAATACTACTTGCTTCTTCAAAATATTTTGTTGGGCATGTAATTTCAGCTATTTCATAGCCTGCCATAAAGATTTGAGAGAGCATCTCATTGTCAAAAATGAAATCATCATCGTTGTTATTGTAAGAAATTTTTTCTAGAACTTCCTTCGAAAAAGCCCGATATCCAGTATGATACTCACTTAATTTCTGTCCTATGAGAATGTTCTCACTTAAGGTAAGAATGCGATTAGCAATGTATTTATAAATGGGCATACCTCCTCTCAAGGCCCCCTTGCCCAAAATACGAGACCCTAAAACACAGGGATATAAGCCCTGTGCAATAAGGCTACTCATTGCAGGAATGAGTTTAGGAGTATACTGATAGTCTGGGTGGAGCATGACAACAATATCCGCCCCAAGCTCAAGCGCTTTGTTGTAGCAACTTTTCTGATTGCCACCATACCCTTTGTTGACATCGTGTGATATAATATGTTTAATACCAAGTTGTCGTCCTACCTCAACCGTGTTATCAGAACTTTTATCATCGACTAAAACCACATCATCTACAATATCGAATGGAATCTCATTAAAGGTCTTCTCCAACGTTCTTGATGCGTTATACGCGGGCAGTACAACTATTATTTTCTTGTTGGCTAGCATGCTAGTCGCTAAAGTAAAACGAAACGTTCAGCTAGTTAATTAATGCGGCAGGAATTTCTTTGTGCGTATTGGCAAGATTGGTGGTTCCATAAGCGAGTATTGTACCCTCTTTATTCACAACCTCACAATGAACATTGGCTATTTTTTTGCCAGACTTAAGTACGCGAGCTTTGGCAACAATGGTTTCTCCGAGCAAAGCGCTGTGTAGATAGTCAATACTTAAATTAAGCGTTGTATAGATGGTCTGAACACCCTGAGTATAAAAAGCAAGGCCTGAGATTTCATCAATGAGCATAGCCATCATGCCACCATGTAGTTGCTTACTCGGATTGGTAAGCACATCCCTCACAGTAAGGCTAACTTCAACCCGCCCCTCTTCAAGTGTAAGAATGGTATACTCAAGATGCCCACCCGCGGCACTTCTTATGTTTTGATAAGGTTTACCAATATGTTTTCTTAAGGTTTCTAGAATTGGGTTATCCATGTCGTTACTTTATTTTCAATATATAGATATAGTTTGGGATCCTCTTGAGGCAGACAAAAGTAAAGTCTTTAGAGATTAAGCACTCAAAATCACGACGTGCTTTTTTCTGAAGAAAAATTGTATTTACAACCAAGACAGATTTAGGGTGACTTGCTCTTTTTATTTGCTCCCAAAATTTAGGAAGGGTTACCAAATAGCTGTTCTTCAACGCATCGAAAAGGTCAATACCAATTAAATCAAACTGATCCTTTGACTCCGAAATGAAGTCCATAGCCTCCTTACGAACGAAATGAACATTGGATTTCTGATTAGTTAGAAGATATTGCTGACTGAGTTTTAAAATATCTGCATCATACTCTACTAAATAGGTCTCTGGGTAAAGTTGATACACCGTTTGCAGACGGTGTAGTGCGCTGCCTAAACCTGCGCCTAAGAGAAGAAACCTTTGAACAGATGATAATGCTTGTCGTTTCTGTAAATAGTTATAGGCTATTTTGAAAGGAGTATAACGATGGCCATCGGAGTAAAGAGCATGCTCGCTTTCTAGTTGTACCTGTCCCTGAAAATACTTTAGCTTAAGGTTTGAATGAGTGTCATTTTGCTGCTTGGTAATAGTAATTGGATATATATAGCTTATCCATCGTTTATACCAAGGTAAGTCAAGCATTACCGATTATTGTTAGGACGATAGTATACTTGTGCCCTTTTCAAGACCTTTTGAAGTGCTGCAATCCTTGTTGATTCGTGTGGGTGGGTGCTCAAAAATTCAGGTGGTCTTTGCCCTTTACTATTGGCAGCCATTCGTCTCCACAAGTTAATAGCTTCTTGTGGGTTGTAACCAGCTTTCGCCATAAAAATCATTCCCATCTCATCGGCTTCTAATTCATGCTTTCTTGAAAAGGCAAGCATTCCCAATTGACCACCTACTCCAACAGCTTGGTTAAACAAGTTTTGATGTTGCGGATTTTTATTTGATAAAGCTATTTGGCCTGCCGCTGTACCCAGCTGAACACCTAATGCCTGTGTCATACGTTCATTACCATGTTTTGCAATGGCATGTGCTACTTCATGACCCATCACGGCAGCCAGTCCTGCTTCGGTTTGAGTAATAGGAAGAATCCCAGTATATACAGCAATTTTGCCTCCTGGCATACACCAAGCATTTGCTTGATTACTTTGAACTAAATTATATTCCCATTTGAAACCCGCTACCCTTTTCTGTAGTCCTTTTGAATGCAAATAAGAGGTTACAGCGCTTGAAATACGTTGTCCTACACGTTTTACCATTTGTGCATCTTTTGTACCCGTAATCGGTCTATTTTGCCGCATAAATTGTGAGTATTGCGAATAAGACATGGATTGCATCTGACCAGAAGGAATCCATGCAGCTTGTTTTCGTCCTGTTAGAGGTACTCTTGAACAGCCAATTCCAATTGTAGTAATAAGTAGTAGTAATGTGAATATTTTTTTCATAATGAATACAATTTTCATGCACAAAATAAAACATTCTACCCGAGAATGCTTTGTATACTTTGTTATGAATTAGTAATTGTACCGTCTTCTAGCTGTATTCCAGCGCAGACCGACATAGATGAAAGCTGTATTATCCGTAGGGTTATTGATATTAGATGCCTCTTCTTTTCTTGCACCTCCTCCAAGATCAAAATATAAGTTAGGTCTTATTTCGTAGCTCACATTCAAATTTGCGTAGAATACATTTGATACAAATCCATTAAACATATTGATGCCGTAACCACTATTTCGTAAAGAATTTGATTTAAAAATATCGCCACCAAATGATACGGAATCTGATCGGTCTCTTCCTTGTTTATTGTAGAAAGCTTCTAGGTTAAAATGAACTTTTTGGTGTGGCTTGTAATGTACGTTTAGGATTATTTCCGAAAAATTAGAACCATATGGGTGAGCCAACGGTTGGTTATTATGGGAATACTCAGCCGTACCATTTCTATAACTATACATAAATGGTCTTACACGATTATACTCAGCTTGCAGCATTAAATTGTTTATACCAAATGGGTCTGCTATTTTAGTACCAAACTGGTAAGCGTATTTATTAGCCCACCAACCATTTCCTGAAGTAATTTCATCAAATTTGAATTCATCCAGCAAAAATTGTCCATAGAACATTGCTTTGATATTCGGGTTTGCCTTAAAATTAAATCCAAGAAGCGCATTATCCGGGCTACCAACACTTTGTTCGACATATCGATACAAAATTACTGGGTTTAAATATTGAAATTCAAAGTGATTCTGTCTCCCAAAAACCACTGCCTCGAACAGCCCTATATTCAGCCAACGGGTCAAATTCATACTTAAGTGATGCATAGCAGCATATTTCTTAGGAAGTAGTACATCGACCCCTCGATTAAACTGTGGGGTGAGTTCCATGAAAATATTCTGATAATTTACCTTCCAGAATTTTGTATTAATCTTAAAGAAAAGATAATTGCTGCCTAGGTCAGATAAAAACATGGAACGGTATCCATCTCCCATATGAAAACGATTATGCCCAAAACTTACATTCAGTGTATTTTCAATAAGTTCAGCATCTACATAGCCATTGGCCAATATATAATCTTGTGCTCGACCTGGTTTATCTTTTTTGAAATCTTTATAGTATGTAGGTCCGTTTGGAATGGCTTGATTGTTTAATACGTAACGCTGATGATGCAAAGGCCCGCGTTCTTGATTATCAGTAAAACTTGTATATAGTCCAATTCTATCTTTAATGGTTGCTCGAACTTCAATGCCCTTTCTGTTTTGAAAGAGCGTTTGATCGGAATTACCTATTTCGATCATCTGTTGGTAGTTGACAATAGGGTTAATAGAAACAAAAAAGTCTTTATGTTTAGTAGAAAAGAATTCCGCCCTTTTTTGATAAAAAATATTGAATAACGAATAGTCAGATTCGCCAGTTTCAGGGTCTTCTGTCCATTCACTATTTTTAGAAAGTATTGATTTGATCTCTTGGATATCTCGAGCATTTTTTACATAATCTTCGTCCTCGAGAAATTGAACATAGTTTTTTAAAAAAGTAACTACTTCTTTTCGGGTCAAACTTCCATTTCCGGTGTGAAAACCTTTCGATATTTGCCCGCGCAGAATATCAAGACGCTCTAGTTGAACATAGTCATCGTTGTTTCGATCATAAAAACTTGACTGGGCAAGAAGTAATGTTGGTAGAAAAAATAGTAGAACAATAGCGAGCAGCTTCATAACTTAGGATATGATAAATCAATTTTAAAGGTAAATCATTTTAGCTTTGCCAATTATTATTATGAAAAATTATCTTATCAAAGACGTTTTAGTAGTTAATGAAGGAAATCAAACGGCTACGGATGTATATCTAAGGGGAGGTCGTATAGAACGAATTGGTGCTAGTTTAAACATACAAGAAGATCATGAGGAGATCTTGGGAAAGGATAAAGTACTTATGCCAGGTGTAATAGATGATCAAGTACATTTTAGAGAACCTGGCTTGACCCATAAAGCAGAGATTGCTACTGAGTCAAAGGCGGCAGTTGCTGGTGGGACTACCACATTTATGGAAATGCCTAACGTAAAACCTCCTAGTTTAAGCTTTGATTTATTGGAGAAAAAATATGCAATAGCAGAGCAGTGTTCACCTGCAAACTATTCCTTCTTTATGGGTGTAAGTAATGATAATGCGGATGAGGCTCTTAGAATTAATGAGTTCAAAAACAAAGTTTGTGGGCTTAAAATATTTATGGGGAGTAGCACGGGTAATATGTTGGTTGATAATTATGTAACACTAGATAAGATTTTTGGGGAAAGTGAAGTACTTATTGCAACGCATTGCGAACGAGAGGGGATTATTACCAATAATTTGGAGAAGGTGTTGGCTAAGACTCCTAATCCTGATATTAATTTTCATCCAATAATAAGAGATGTGGATGCATGTTATGAATCATCTTTCGGAGCCATACAGCTGGCTCGGAAGAAAAATACCAGACTTCATATTTTGCACATCAGTACGGCTAAAGAACTGGAGTTGTTTTCCAATATGATGCCACTAACTGAGAAAAGAATTACAGCGGAAGTATGTGTGCATCACTTGCATTTTACGGCAGAAGATTATGAGAAATATGGTCATCAAATAAAATGTAACCCAGCTATTAAAGAAGGCTCGAATAGAGATGCATTGTGGAAGGCACTTGAGAATGATGTGTTAGACATTATTGCAACGGATCATGCTCCTCACACATGGGAGGAGAAAAATCAAGAATATTTAAAAGCACCTAGTGGTGTTCCACTTGTGCAACATTCTTTATTGCTTATGTTAGATTATGTTAAACAAGGAAAGATAAGTTTGGAGAAAGTGGTCGAGAAAATGTGCCATGCTCCTGCACAATGTTTCCAGGTCAAGGAACGTGGCTATATAAGAGAAGGGTATCATGCGGACCTAGTCTTGTTAGACTTAAATAAACCAACAAGTGTTACAAAGGATAATCTACTTTATAAGTGCAATTGGAGCCCTTTTGAAGGACATGATTTTTCCGCTTCTATTGAAAAAACATTTGTCAACGGACAAATCGTATATGAAGATGGAAGAGTTTATGACTTAAGTGTCGGTGAGCGAGTCTTATTTGATAGAGGTTAGTTAACTTCCGATCTTACGTAGGACGATGCTGCCAATTCCGATGAGTACTAGAAGAATACCTGTATACAATAATAAAACTCGTGTATAATATTTCCAGTTACTTCGTTTAACAGGAGGGTTAAAATGCGTTATCCAATCGGTAAAAAAGTATCTTCTTTTAGTTAGATTGTTACCACTATATACTTTTTGAACATTGGGTGTAGTATAGTAGAGAAGCATAATACTTGGGACAAAACATTTATGTTCCTCAACGATATTGTCTTTCCAAGCAATGGGTATTGTGTTCCTTTTACTATATGAGAAGATGCCAATATCAGAGAAATCTTTTTTGCCCACTCTTTCATAAACATCTTGAACAGTAACATAATCCCCAGTGTTGTGTTGCATTAAAATCTTGTCATTTGTAAGATCTACGTAGGCCCACTGGTCTTTTTCTTTGATGTATACTTCTTGGAATGAATGCGCACCAATAGCAGTATCTGGTATATAGTGTGCATCGATTCTTCTGAATGGAATACCCTCGGCATGCATAAACACGCTAATAAAATCCGTAAAACGTCCGCAGTCAATATGAATACCAGCATCTCGACTTTCTAGAACTCTCGTGAAAACCTTTCCTGTATAATTTTTACTAGGATTTAGTTCTTTCTGTTCAAACCTTCTCATAAGATCTGTAACTTCAAAAATGTAATCAATGGTGTTTGCGCTATTCAGTTTATGTAAGCGAATCCACTCTTTAGCTTCTTGTACATCTGCTTTAGCGTAAGAGTTTTCTAGTTTCGCAATTTCTTTTTCTGAATTGCCATAGAGTGTTTCAAGCTTTTGGGTTTCAATAAAAAGAAACTCTGAATCCGGCAAGTTTTTAAGCATAAGCCAAGAGGTACTAATAAAGAATATACCAATTAGTGCTGTTTTCATGTTAGTTTTCATGGAAAATGAAGATAGGCTATTGTACGTTTAAAGATCTTACTTCTTCCCGTTAAGCTATTCAAAGATAACTTTAAGAAGTTATGTGGCGTGAGCCCAATAGATAGTCCTTTCTATTTGGCGAACGATGCATTTTTCACAGGAAATACACTCCCTATCCACTATAAAGGTCCATTTTCAACAGTAATACACAGTTATTCTATACTGTTCACAGATCGTGCACAGCTTATACAGCGCATTTTGCATTTTAGCTCGTATAATTGCCTTCAAACCTTTTGACAATAGTACTTAGAGCTATTTTAACTATTGTGGATAATAACATAACATCATAATTAGGTAATAAAGTGGGAAATTGTGTTACTTTGTGGGATAATTAGTTCTATCAGAAGTAGATGCAAGGTTTTTTAGGAGAATATGAAATTTCTATTGATGCCAAAGGGCGTCTAAAACTTCCAGCCGGTTTTGTTAAACAATTGGGCCGAGGTGAAGGAGATGAGTTTGTCCTGAACCGCGGGTTTGATAAGTGTCTTTCATTATACACGATTGCGCAGTGGTCTGAAGTTGAGAAGGTTTTTATGAGACTTAATGACTACAATGAGAAAGGAAGAAGACTTCGTCGTTTGTTTTTGAGTGGAGCAACCAAACTGAGTCCAGACAGTGCAGGGCGTATTCTATTGCCAAAATCAATGATAGAGCACGCTGGCATGAAAAAAGAGATTGTGTTTTCTGCACAAATGAATAAAGTAGAAATCTGGGATGCCCCTACCTATAAGGAGCATACTACAATTAGTGCTGAGGATATGAATGATTTGGCCAGTGAGGTATTAGGAAATGGTTTTTTGAATCCCTTGGATTCTGAAATATAAAGATGAATATAGCTACATAGATGAATGAAAGAACAACAGAAGATTCATGATAAGAAGGAGAGCCTTTATCATACATCTGTTCTTTTACAAGAGAGTATTGACGTATTAAACATCAATCCTAACGGCCACTATCTAGATGCCACCTTTGGTGGTGGTGGACATAGTGGAGAAATATTAAGGCGATTAGAAAATGGAAAACTAATTGCATTTGATCAGGATAAGGATGCCGTGCGAAATATTCCCCAAAATGAAAACTTAATTTTCGTTGGAGAAAATTTTAAGTATGCAGACCGTTTTGTGCGTCTGTATAACTTCTTGCCTTTGCATGGAGTATTGGCGGATTTAGGGGTTAGTTCACATCAGTTTGATACAGCGGACAGAGGCTTTTCAATTCGTTTTGATGGAGAGCTTGATATGCGTATGGATACTCGGCAGTCGTTTACAGCGGCTCATGTAGTGAATAAATATGATGAGGAGCAGCTTCACAAGCTCTTTGAACAATATGGTCAGGTTACTAATGCAAAAACTTTAGCTAGACGAATCGTACACGAGCGTACATCAATACCCTTGCGTACAACTCAAGATTTAGTAAATGTTGTAACACCTATTATACGGGGTAAGCAAAACACGTACCTCGCTAAGGTTTTTCAGGCAATAAGGATAGAGGTGAACGATGAGTTAGGTGTGATTCGAAAATTACTTCGAGGTGTTATTCCGCAATTAGCGATCGGAGGGCGGGTGTGTATTATTACGTTTCATTCATTAGAAGATCAAGTGGTTAAAGAAGTCTTCAGAGAATTTGCAAAAGAAGAGATGACAGATGAAGAAAAGCTGCTAGGAAGAAAAATAGAAAAGGACAGTAATGCATTTAGACTTAAAGTTTTTAAACCTATAAAACCTAAGACCAAGGAACTCAAAGAAAACAATAGAGCACGTAGTGCTAAAATTAGATATGCCGAAAGGATTAACTAGTAAATGAACAAAAATAAGAACATATCAGGCTGGCAAAAGAGATTAGAACATCTTGGCATGCAGGGGTTAGTGAATAATATTCCGCTCATCTTGGTTGTTATGGGCTTTTTTATTCTGAACATTTTTATTGTGCACTATACAGAGAATACTATTCGTGATCTCAATAAAAAAAGTGTACAGCTAAAGCAGCTGCGCTGGCATTATATAGACCAAAAGTCTAAGCTCATGTACATGACCAAAGAAAGTGAGCTTGCAAAGCACGCCGTATACCAAGGTTTAGATGTATTGACATCACCACCTAGCAAGATTGAAGTGAACCCTAAAAATGGAACTAATTAATGAGTGCGGATAGAGTAATTAGACTTCGAGTGTATTTATGTTTTATGGGGATGTGTTTGTTTGCTCTTGCAATTTTAGTAAAGGGAAGCATGGTCATCTTCAAGGAAGGTCCTCATCTTAAGGCATATGCCGATAGTTTGTATACCGATGTGCAGGTGTTACAGCCAGAGCGGGGCAATATCTATACCGAGGATGGTCGTTTGTTATCTTCTTCTATTCCCGAATTTGACATTCGATTAGATCTAGTAACCTTACCTAAGGATACGTTCAATAAATATATAAATACGTTATCACATGGTATAGCTGAAATTCTTCATGATAAAGGAAAGTCGGCTATGGATTATAGGTTAGCCTTAAGGCATCAACAGAAAAAGGGAAATCAATATTATTTATTGGCCAGAAAAGTAAGCTATTCCCAATACTTAAAATTAAAACAATTACAGCCCTTTATTAAGGGGGCGAATAAGGGTGGTTTTATGACGGAATCGCACATTAAGCGTATTAACCCCTTTGGTATTTTGGCAAATCGTACCGTAGGGATCTGGCGTAAGAATGCTCAAAATGTAGGTCTGGAGGCTGCGTTTAATAATCATCTAAAAGGGAAAGAAGGAAAGCGCATCGTTCGTAAAATTGCTGGTGGCGCTTATATGCCCATTGATGGTAGTGAAGTTGAGCCAGTAAACGGGAAGGATGTTGTAACAACATTGGATATGAATATCCAAGATGTAGCAGAGAATGCACTAATGGAACAGCTTCAGATCGATCAAGCAGCATTTGGAACCTGTATAGTTATGGAAACTAAAACGGGCAAGATTAAAGCGTTAGCTAATTTAGGTCGTCAGCAAGATGGTAGTTATTACGAGGATAAAAATTATGCCTTATTAGGTATTGAGCCCGGCTCTACTTGTAAGGTCATCTCACTGATCTCTTTATTGAATGATGAAAAAATTAAAATTGATCATACTATCGATTGTGGACCCGGTTCATATCGAATTGGTAGTCGGAGAGTATCGGATAGTCACCCTGTAGGTGTTGTTACTGTAGCTGATGCGCTTGCTCAGTCCTCTAACGTAGGTTTTTTCAAGATGATTTATGGCAACTATAAAAATAATAGAGATGCTTATATCAATAATCTGAAGAAGTTAAACCTTCATATGCCAACAGGTATAGAAATTAAGGGTGAAAGCAAGTCAAACTTGAATGAGCAAAGAATTCATGACGATGAATACTTGCTGGGTTCTATGGGCTTTGGCTATGGTTTACGTTTAACGCCTATGCATTTATGTATGGTCTATAATGCTATTGCGAACAATGGTAAACTAATGAAACCTTATTTAGTTAATGAGGTTAAAGAGTATGGGCAGACAATTCAGAAATTTGAGCCCCTTGTATTAAACGACCAAGCAGTAAAGCAAGGAGCCGTAGAAGATATTAAAGATGCTATGTATGCCGTAGTAGAAAGAGGCACTGGAAAAAAATTAAGAAATCCATATTATAAGATCTGCGGTAAGACCGGAACAGCACGTGTGGTGGATAAAGGGATTCGTTATTCGGATAGAGTATATCACGCTTCTTTTATAGGATTCTTTCCTAAGGAGGATCCACAATATACAATTGCCGTTGTGGTTCGTACGAGTAAGAATTCACGGCACTATTATGGTGGACTTTTAGCATTACCTGTATTTCAGGAAGTCGCAAATCGTCTTTATGCAACTCATGTAAAAAATCCAGCTACTTACGTGAATAAAGACTCATTACATAAGACACCTGAAATCAAAAAGGTTCATGCTAGTCAATTCTCTATGATTGCAAGTGCACTTGGCATGAAAACCCGAAGAGATGTGGAGAGCGGCTGGATATCATCTGCCAAAGAATCTGAAGATAAAAAGTGGGATGCTGAATTAGTACAATTTGAGAAATCATCGGTTCCGGATGTACATGGAATGGGGTTGCGGAATGCTATGTCGGTGTTAGAGAATAGAGGTTTGCGTGTGATACCCGTAGGTAAAGGAAAAGTGAGTAAACAATCAGTTGAACCTGGTGCTGAGATAAAAAAAGGACAAACTATTACAATACATCTGAGTTCGTGAGGAGGTTAAATGACATATTAGAAAATGTAACCATCGTTTCTTATCAAGGATCGTTAGATAAAACTGTGTCCGCTTTAAAACTAGATTCACGTAATTGCGGATCGGGTGATTTATTCCTCGCTATAAAAGGGGGGCAGCTAGATGGACATCAGTTTATTGATAATAGCATTGAATTGGGTGCACATGTAATAGTTTGTGAGCAATTGCCAGAACAGTTAAGTGAAGAGGTTACATATATCCAAGTAGAAAATTCTGCTAAGGTCTGCGGTCAAATGGCTTCAAGTTTTTATCAGCACCCTTCTCGAAAACTAAAACTAATAGGTATCACAGGTACAAATGGTAAATCTACTTGCGTTCATTTGTTGTACCGTTTATTCAGCAATATGGGAATCAAAGCGGGGCAAATTTCTACAATAGAAAATTGTATCGCCGGTACTGTCTTAAAAAGCACACATACCACACCAAATGCTATCGAGCTGCAAGCATTGTTAGATAAGATGGTGGCTGCAGGTTGTGAATATACTTTTATGGAGGTTAGTTCTCATGCAGTGCATCAGGAGCGAATTGTTGGGGCTGAATTTACTGGAGGACTTTTTACAAATATTTCTCATGACCATTTAGACTATCATAAAACATTCGATGAATACATTGGTGTCAAGAAAACTTTTTTCGATAATCTACCCTCTACAGCATTTGCGATCAGCAATATTGATGATAAACGTGGAGGGGTGATGCTGCAGAATACCCGTGCCGATAAAAAAACGTTTAGTTTAAAGACACTTGCCAATTTTAAAGCAAAGGTGCTTGAAAACAACCTAAGTGGTCTCGTATTATCTATTGACAACGAAGAGGTGCATTGTAAGCTCATAGGAGAATTTAATGCTTATAATATTCTTTCTGTTTATGCCATAGCAAGATGTTTAGACTTTGATAAGATCGAAGTGTTACAGCATCTAAGTGCTTTAACTGGTGCACAAGGGAGATTCGAAACCATTTCATCTGAAAAAGAAAATATATTGGGTATTGTAGACTATGCCCATACACCAGATGCGCTTATTAATGTATTGGCAACAATTAATAAACTGCGTACAGGTGGCGAAACTTTACACTCAGTAGTGGGTTGTGGAGGAGATCGAGATAAAAAGAAACGACCACTTATGGCCCATGTGGCATGTGAACATTCGGATAAAGTAATTTTTACTTCGGATAACCCACGTACTGAAAACCCAGACGAGATTCTAGCCGATATGGAAGCTGGGGTTCCTGTTCATCTCAAGAAGAAATACTTGACGATTGCTAATAGAAAGGAAGCAATAAAAACTGCTTGTGGCTTTGCCCAAGAGGGCGATATCATTTTGATAGCAGGCAAAGGCCATGAGACGTATCAAGAAATAAATGGTGAGCGATTTGACTTCGATGATAAAAAAATATTAAAGGACTGCTTAAACTTAATGGAAAAATAATATGTTATACTATTTGTTTCAATATCTCAACGAACATTTCAACTTGCCTGGCGCAGGAGTATTTCAGTTTATCTCTTTTCGTGTGGCTATGGCATTAATTTTTTCATTATTGGTTTCACTTGTTTACGGAAAACGCATTATTCGAATGCTACAACGGAAACAAGTAGGAGAGCAAATTCGAGACTTAGGTCTGGCTGGTGAGAAAGTAAAAGCTGGTACACCTACAATGGGCGGGATCATCATTATTCTGGCTATAGTAATTCCTACAATCCTACTTACCAAAATTAATAATGTATACATCCTTTTAATGCTACTTTGTACGATCTGGTTGGGTGCTATTGGATTCTTAGATGATTATCTAAAGAAGTTTAAGAAAAATAAAGATGGTTTAGCAGGTAAATACAAAGTGGTCGGACAACTTGGTCTTGGAATAATTATTGGTGCTACAATGTATTTTAATGATAACGTGAATATTGTAAGGGAAACAACAGGAGGTGTTTCACCTATTTATAGCAGCGAAGATAAAGTTATTGGGGAGGAGTATACAAGAGAACAAGATGGTCGAACAGCCACCTTCGTAAAAGTACGCTCTGCCGTCACAACAATTCCTTTTGCGAAGAATCATGAATTAAGCTATTCTAAAATAGCTTCGTTTTTCGGAGATGGAGCTGTTCAGTATTTAACACCGCTCTTCTATATTCTATTTGTGACCTTCATAATAATAGCAGTTTCGAATGGTGCTAATCTAACCGATGGTATTGACGGACTTGCAACAGGTACGAGTGCAATTATGGGCATATGTTTAGGAATCTTTGCTTACGTCTCTGGAAATTATTATTTCTCCGAATACTTAAACATTATGTATATACCGCACTTAGGTGAAGTGTCTATTTTCATAGCCGCCTTTGTAGGCGCTTGCATTGGGTTCTTATGGTATAACAGTTTTCCGGCTCAAGTATTTATGGGCGATACAGGAAGTCTGGCATTAGGCGGTATAATAGCCACCTTGGCAATTATTGTACGGAAAGAACTGCTGGTACCAATTATTTGTGGAATCTTCTTAGTAGAAAATGTAAGTGTGATGATCCAAGTGGCGGTTTTCAAATATACAAAGAAGAAGTATGGAGAAGGAAGACGAGTTTTCTTAATGACTCCTCTGCATCACCATTACCAAAAGTTAGGTTATCATGAAAGTAAAATATCAACACGTTTTTGGATAGTGGGTATTCTTTTGGCCGTATTAAGTATTGTAACATTAAAACTACAGTAAGAGCAATTGAACTATGATATTGTCATATTAGGAAGTGGAGAAAGTGGTACAGGTGCCGCACTCCTAGCTCATCAACAAGGGTTGAAAACCTTTGTTAGTGATGGCGGTAAAATACCTATGCAGTATAGAAAAGAACTGGATCAAGCCCATATTCCTTACGAGGAAGGTTCACATACCGAAGAGGTTATCCTTTCCGCCAAAGAAGTGGTTAAAAGCCCTGGGATTGCTGAGAGTGTTTCTATCGTAAAGCGTATTAGAGAGAAAAATATTGATATTGTAAGCGAAATAGAATTTGCATATCGATATAAAGCTGATAGTAAAATTGTAGCCATTACTGGTACAAATGGTAAAACAACTACAGCAACCCTTACTTATCATCTATTCAAAAATGCAGACTATAATGTTTCATTAGTTGGTAACGTAGGTTTCAGTTTTGCCCGACAAATTGCTACCAACCCTACGGAATGGTACATAATGGAGATCAGCAGTTTTCAACTAGATGATGTCAATTTTTTTAGAGCCGATGTAGCTGTGATATTAAATATCACAGCAGATCATTTGGACCGGTATGACAATAAATTAGATAATTATATACAAGCAAAATTTAAGATAACACAAGCACAAAAAAAAGAGGATGTTTTGGTACTCAATTTCGATGACCCGAACATAATGAACAATATAAACTATATAAAGACTAATCCAAAAATTCAATACATATCAATGGAAGAACAACCGAACAAATCAGGTGCATTTATTAATGAGAACGAGATGGTCCTATCAAAGGACAACGAACGCATTACTATTTCTAAAGACAAAGTTTCTCTAAATGGAAAACATAATCAGTATAACACAATGGCCGCATGCATTTCTGCACGGGTGGGCGAGGTGCGTGCTGAAAAGATAAGAGAGAGCTTACAATCTTTTCAATCTTTAGAGCATAGAATGGAATCAGTTGTGAGTATTCGCGGCGTAGAATTTATTAATGATAGCAAGGCTACTAACTTGAACAGTGTATGGTACGCCTTAGAAAGTATGAAAAAGAAAGTGGTCCTTATCCTTGGAGGGGTTGACAAAGGGAATGATTATAGTGAGATAGGAGAACTTGTTCAGGATAAGGTAAAAGCCATCGTCGCCTTGGGGAAAGATACGAAGGCTATTCAAAACTATTTTAGAACAATGGTGCCCGTGGTAGAAGTTGGTTCAATGGAAGATGCTGTTGCTTCATCATACGAGTTGGCGACCAAAGGAGAGTGTGTTTTATTATCACCTGCCTGTGCCAGCTTTGATTTGTTTAAGAACTATGAAGACCGTGGAGATCAGTTCAAGATAGCAGTAAAAAATTTATAAGAGATGAGTCTGCTACAGAAAATAAATATCAAACCATATTTTAATAACCGCTTAAAGGGTGATGCCATTATTTGGTCCATCGTAATCGTTTTAGCGCTTATTAGTTTGATTGCTATTTATAGTAGCACCGGTTCATTAGCTTACCGCATGAAAGATGGTCATGCAGAGGTCTATCTGATGAAGCGTTTATTTATTGTAGTGATAGGATTATTGATCATGTTTGTAGCACACAATATAAACTATACGCTTTATAAAAAGTTCGCTTTGATAGCACTTATGATTGGTATTGTATTATTAGCGTATACACTCCTAAGTGGTGGTGTAACCTTAAACAAAGCTGCACGTTGGATTGCGGTGCCCTTTGTAAATGTCACTTTTCAGGCATCTGATTTTGCCAAATTAGCGCTATTTGTTTTTCTTGCTGCGCAGTTATCAAAGATGCAAAACATTCAAGGGGATGTAAAACGTATTATTCTTAGAGTATTTCTACCTGTAGGAATCGTATGCTTCTTAATTGCCATGGCAAATATGTCTACTGCTTTGGTTATTGGCGTTTGTTGTGGTATCATGTTCTTTATAGGTCGTATTCAATGGAAGTATATTTTTGGTTTGGTCGGGGTTTTGGTTATTGTGGTCGGAACGGCGGTTATGTTTTCAGAACGTGCAACGACATGGAAGAATAGACTTACAAATTTTGCGGGAGGGGCTGATACAGAAGAGAGCTACCAAGTCACGCAAGCAAAAATTGCAATTGCAAAGGGTGGTTTATTTGGAAAAGGGCCTGGTAATAGTACACAGCGTAACTTTCTGCCACATTCATATTCCGATTTTATCTATAGTATCATCATAGAGGAGTATGGATTGATTTTGGGAGGTATCGGAATGATCTTCTTATATCTTCTATTTCTATGGCGAAGTATTATCATTTTTAGGAAATGTCCTTATGCTTTTGGATCATTTTTGGCCGTTGGTTTGAGTTTTTCTCTTGTGTTCCAAGCATTTGTAAATATGGCTGTCAATGTAAACTTATTTCCAGTTACTGGGCTCACCTTGCCCTTGGTAAGTAAAGGAGGATCTTCCGTTTGGTTTACTTGTTTGACAATTGGTATCATCTTAAGTGTAAGCAAGTTCGTAGAAGAAAATTATAAAGACAAAAAAGTATTATCATAACGTGAGCAAAAGAATCATCATAGCAGGAGGCGGTACAGGCGGACATATTTTTCCGGCCATAGCGATTGCGAACGCTCTTAAGAAATTAAGTAGTGATGTAGAGATTCTCTTTGTAGGAGCGAATGGGAAAATGGAAATGGAAAAAGTTCCAAAAGAAGGCTATGAAATTGTGGGTTTAGATATAGCTGGTTTTAATCGTAGCAATATGTTTAAAAATGTACTGTTGCCTATCAAGTTGGTAAGAAGTATGACACAGGCTAAAAGAGTAATCAATGATTTTAAACCGGATGTTTGTGTCGGAGTCGGAGGCTATGCAAGTTTTCCTATTTTAAGGGCGGCACAACAAAAAGGAATCACCACCATTTTACAAGAACAGAATTCATTTGCTGGTAAGAGCAATAAAATTCTCGGGAAAAAAGCATCCCGCATTTTTACGGGCTATGAGGGGATGGAAACATTTTTTCCCAAGGATAAGATAATTCATGCTGGTAATCCTGTACGTGATGTTATTCAAGAGATGCATGTTACTTCAGAGGAGGCTTATGAGTTCTTTGACCTAGACCCTAATAAAAAGACTTTATTTGTTTTTGGAGGAAGCCTAGGTGCAAAATCCATTAATGAAGCTCTTCTTGCTCATGTCCATAGTATAGCTTCTGAGGATATTCAGATTATATGGCAAACGGGTAAATTATTTTATGATCGAGCTAAAGAGGCAACTGCTGATCTATCCAATATTAGAGTATTTGACTTTTTACGTGAGATGGAAATGGCTTATACCGCTGCAGATGTTATTGTGAGCAGAGCAGGGGCCTTGTCTATTGCCGAGCTTAGTATTGTGGCTAAACCTGTTTTATTTATTCCTTATCCGCATGCAGCGGAGGATCATCAGACACACAATGCTATGGCCTTGGTCAGTAAAAAAGCTGCACGGTTGCTCCCAGATGATGAGGTCAATAAAAAACTATTTGAACAAGTTATGGAGATTTTTGATGGAGAGCATCTTCAGAAGGAATTATCAGAAAATATTAAGCCCTTCGCACGAAAAAAAGCGGATGAGCTCATTGCAAGTAAAATTTTAGAAATAATAGCGTGATAAATTTGAATGACATATCGCGAGTTTATCTCATAGGAATTGGCGGCATTGGTATGAGTGCACTAGCTCGTTATTTCAAGTCCAGGGGTTGCATTGTTCAGGGTTATGACCGAGCGCCCTCGAGGTTGACAAAAGAATTAGAAGCTGAAGGAATTGCAGTGCATTTTGAAGAACGGATTGACGCTTTAGACGAGCAGGCTCAATTGGTGATTTATACACCAGCCATTCCAAAGGAGCACATTGAATTTGTTTGGTATCAGGAACGTGATTTTGTATTGTTAAAACGAAGTGATGTACTTCAATTAATTACAGAACATCAACGTGCAATTTGTGTTGCAGGTACACATGGCAAGACTACAATAAGCTCAATGATTACACATTTATTAACAGATGAAGGTTTTGGATGTAATGCATTTTTGGGCGGAATCGCTTCGAACTATAATACAAATTATATCAAAAGCAAAAATGATTGTGTTGTTGTAGAGGCAGATGAGTATGATCGAAGTTTCTTAAAGTTGTACCCCGATATTTCTGTAGTGACTTCCATGGATCCAGATCATTTAGATATTTATGGCACTGAAGCAGAAATGGAAAAAGCCTATTTCCAATTTGTCAATAGTAGTACAGAAGTTGTTTTTTATAAGCACGGTCTAAAACAAGCAAAAGAATTCAAGGTAAAAGAAGAAATTACTTATAGCGCTCAAAATGATGCAGCGACTTATTATGCTCAAAATGTGATCTCCAAAAAAGGGAGTTACAATTTTGACATTTGCATGCAAGAAGATGTCTTGATAAATGTAACCTTACATATGGGAGGAATGCATAACGTAGAGAATTGTATTGCTGCTTTTGCCGTTTCTCATTATATGGGATTAGACATTGAAAAACTGAAATCTGCTATTGAATCTTTTAAAGGGGTCCGAAGACGATTCGAATATGTTATTAAAACAGACAAACAGGTATATATAGATGATTATGCTCATCACCCAGAAGAGCTAAAACAATTGATTAAGAGTACGTCCTCACTATTCAGAAATGAAAAGGTTGCGGTTGTGTTTCAACCCCATTTATATTCCCGCACCCGAGATTTGGCCAAAGGGTTTGCTAGATCATTGGACTTGGCAGATGAAGTGATTTTATTAGACATCTACCCGGCCAGAGAGCTTCCTATTAAAGATATAAGTAGCCAAATAATCTTGGATCAAATGGGCGTGCAAAACAAGCATCTTTTAACTAAAGATGGTGTTATAGAATGGGCTAAAAATAGAAAGCCTTCCGTATTAATTACTGCTGGGGCTGGAGATATAGATCAATTAGTTGAACCAATTAAAAATGCACTAAATGAGTAACAAAGTACAAAACATATTACGCAATATTGGGTTCTTACTATCTGTTCCCGTTATTATAGGGGCCTTTGTATTTGCAGTTGCTGAAGATAAAAGTTCGACGGTACGATCAATAGAAGTAGATATTCTAAATTCAGAGTTTGGTTTTGTTACAAGTCAGGATGTTGAATATTCTTTGATGTCTAAAAATATCGTACTAGATCATACTGCAATTGCGCAGTTAAACATAGCAGCCTTGGAAGAAGAGGTGAACTCAAACCCGTGGGTAGAACATGCAGAGGTGTTCGTCACATCAACGCAAAACATAAGGGTAATCTTAAAACAAGTGCAACCGAAATTGCGTGTACAGCGAACGGATAGTACAGCTAACGGTTACTATCTTGATGAAAAGGGGTTCATGATACCACTTTCTAAAAAGTATTCGGCTGATCTGCCTATTCTTACCTCTGAAAGAAGAATTACAAATATTGATCAAAGAAAAGACTTGGTTAAACTTGCACAGTTTATAGAGCAAGATACGTTCTGGCGGGCTACAATTGCTCAGATCAATTTAGATCAGCATAATGATATTGAACTAGTTAGTCTTATTGGCGATGCAAATATACGTTTTGGATCAACTGAAAATATGATAGATAAATTCTTTAGACTATTTCAGTTTTACAAGAAGGGGATGAATCGAATTAATTGGGCTAATGTAAAAGAACTGGATCTAAGATTTGACAAGCAACTAGTTTGTAGACGATATCATAAAGAACAACATGTAGAAGAGGCAAGTGCTCCTAAACTTTATACCGAGACAAAAACAAAGCAAGTTGTGTCTAACACGGAACAGATACGAATGCCAGAAGTTGTGAAACATCAACAGAAAGCTGCAGAGAAAGAGACGATAGTTCAACATAAGGAACCTGCTGCTTCGAGAATCGAGAAAGTTGTTTCTGAGCAGAAAAAGTCTAGCCTGAAAGTTTCGGCACCCGTAGAAGCAAAAGCTGTCGCAAAAAAAACTCAGCCCAAGAAAGAAAGAATAAAAGAAGAAACTCCAAAACGTATTGAAGAGAAGAAATCGACGGTGCAGGCCGAGGTAAAACCAGAGCTACCTAAACCAACTCCAAGAAAGAAAAAAAGAGAAATCATTATTAACACAGAACCTGTAACATCTAAAAACGCAACGCAAAAATGAATACAAAAAACAACAACCCAATTATAGTCGGATTAGATATTGGAACAACCAAAATTGTGGCTATTGCTGGAAGAAAAAATGAATACGACAAGATCGAAATTCTAGGTCATGGTTTTAGTAACAGTAGTGGTGTAAACCATGGTATGGTACTAAACATCGAAGAGTGTAATAAATGTATTGAAGCCGCTTTACTAGATTGTAAAGCGAATAATCCTTATCTAGAAATCAAGGAAGTATATGTAGGTGTAGCAGGACATCATATTAAGAGTATTCAAACACAAGGAAAACGCGTGATCCAGAACGAAGATGATGTAGTGGCTCGTAAGGATGTAGAAATGCTAATTAAAGAACAATTTAAAACAGCAATTCATCCTGGGGATCAAATAATTGACGTCATTCCTCAAGAATTTATGGTTGATAGTCACGGTCCTTTCTTAAGAGAAAATGTTGTAGGGATGAGTGCGAACAATTTACGAGCTAATTTTCATATCATAACCGCTGATAAAGATGCAATCAAAAATATTAATAGAGCGGTTACAAGATCTTCTCTGGCAATTAAAGATTTTGAATTACAACCTTTAGCCTCAGCAGCGGCGGTTATGAGCCCTGAAGATATTGAGATGGGTGTTGCCATTATTGATATTGGAGGGGGGACAACAGATTTAGCAGTTTTTCATGATGGCATCATCAAACATACGGCGGTTATACCCCGTGCTGGTGTAAACATAACACAAGACATCAAAAGTGGCCTAGGTGTATTGAAATCTCAGGCAGAACAAATGAAAAAGAAATTTGGAGTAGCACTTGCTGATGAGGTGAGTAGTAATACGTTTATTTCTATACCTAGCATCCGGGGTCATAAACCTAAGGAGATTTCTGCCAAGAACTTAGCTAAAATTATCCAAGCAAGAATGGAGGAGATTCTAGACCATGTGCAACACCATTTACGTCAGTTGAATTTGGAAGACAAACTTCATGGTGGAGTCATTCTTACAGGCGGAGGGTCTCAGTTAAAACATTTAAAACAGTTAACAGAGTTTAAACTTGGTTTGCCAGCCAGAATTGGTTTCCCAAATCAGCATATCTCAGGTAATGAGGCTACCAAGTTAAATCAACCAATGTTTGCAACTTGTATTGGACTAATCTTACGTGGTTACGACGATGTAGAAAACCAACGATTTACAAACTTTACCGCCAATACATTATTTGAAGAGCTAGATACCGCACCCATAATTGAGGCAGAACCTGAGAATGTTCAAAATGAGTTAGCCACACTCTTTCCGGTTGAACAAGAGGTTGTACAAGAAGAATCTAATGAAACGCCAGAAGTAAATAATGAGCAAGAAGAGCCCGTAGTGGATAATAATAATGAGCATCTTGCTCAGGATTTAGAAAACTTCTTTACTCTTGGCGACGATATTCCTAAAGATGAAGAAGGAGCGCCTCAAAATATTGAGATTCCAAGAGAGAAAAGAACTAATGGACTAAAAAAAGTATTTAATGCTATTGGCAAGAATATTATGCAAATCTTCGATGACGAAGAAGATGAAAAACTTAACTAATCACCCTATAAAATTTACCCATAAAAATCAAAACCCATAAAATCATGATTGAATTTGAATTACCACAAAACAACGAAAGTATAATAAAGGTGATCGGCGTCGGCGGCGGCGGCGGTAATGCCGTAAATCATATGTATCAGTTAGGTATAGATGATGTAGACTTTATTCTATGCAATACAGATATGAAGGCATTAAGCCAGAGTCCTGTTCCAACCAAGGTGCAATTAGGGCCTAATCTTACCCAAGGTTTGGGTGCTGGAGCGAAGCCTGATGTTGGTCGCGAGGCAAGTAATGAAAGTCTTGAAGAAATAAAAAATGCATTTGGAGAAAATACCCAAATGGTTTTTGTAACAGCTGGAATGGGTGGAGGAACAGGAACGGGTGGTGCCCCAATCGTAGCTAAACTAGCAAAAGAAATGGGTGCATTAACTGTTGGAATCGTTACAACTCCTTTTTCTTATGAAGGCAGAAAAAGAAAACTGTATGCAGAGGAAGGTATCAAAGAGCTTCAAGAAAATGTAGATACTTTATTAGTGATATCTAATGACAAAGTGCGTCAGCACTTTGGAGACGTGGCCATATCAGAAGCATTTGCTAAAGCTGATGATATCTTAGCAACGGCAGCAAAGTGTATCACCGATGTTATTTCTTCTAAAGGACATATTGTAGTAGATTTTGCTGATGTATGTACAGTAATGCGTGACGGAGGCAGTGCCATTTTAGGTAGTGCTAATGCAAGTGGCGAAAACAGAGCGGCGCAAGCAGTTCAAGAGGCCCTAAGTTCTCCATTATTAAATGATAGGGATATTAAAGGAGCACAATGGATTTTATTGAATGTTAATTCGTCAAAAGGAGAGTATGAACATACGCTCGACGAAATGGAGATGATCCAGGCTTATGTCCAAGATCAAGCTGGTGAAGATTGTGATTTGATTTTAGGTATGGGGTATGATCAAGATCTAGGCGATGAAATTAGTATTACAGTAATTGCTACGGGTTTTAAAACGAACGATACGAAAACATCATTTGAAGATTTGCATAAAGAGAAAAACAAAGTAGTTGTTTCTCTAGAAACCTCCGATAGTGCCAAGGAAACAAAAGAGATCGATAAGTTTGAAAACAAGGGAGAAGATATTATTGATCAATTAGATATGAATATGACACCCCAAGCTTTTGAATTGGAGCCTCCAGCAATTCCAAACCTATCTGCTATTAAACATGGTTTTGGAGGAATCCGAAATGCCTCCCTAGAGCAAGTTGAAAAAGAGGTTGTTGACTTATCATCCGATGATATCCAAGAAGAAGCTATGAGTTTTGAGCCATTATTGGAGGAAATGACCATGACAGTGATGAATGACGTAACGCAAGAAACCGAATTGGAATTATCATCGATTGAGGAAGAGGGCAGCACAACAGAAACCGATGTAAACAACGTAACTGCTACTTCAAGTACAGAAACTGAAGAAGAGCTTACCCTTATTGAGAAAGATGAGGCAGAAGAAGAGATTATTTTTGAGGTAACCAATGCTTTCCCTGATGTTGAACCAACACAATCGGAAGCAGAATCTGTTACTGCTGAAACGTCTGAAGAAGAGCATACCACCTCCAACGAGGAGATTGTCGAAAATGATTTTGTAACAATTCATGGTATTACATTGTCGCGAAGAAAGGGCAGTCGGATTCTTACAGACTATGAGCTGGAGCAAGAGGCTAATTTCGAATTACAGAAAAGAGCATTCGACGAACGTGCTGCCAAACTACGTTCTTTAAGTTTTAATGTTAATCAGCCAGAAGATCAACAGGAAGATGAGGAGATTCCTGCGTATCAACGCAACAATATTAACCTAGATGATCACCCAAATTCAGAAGACGAAGAGATCTCTGGAACTCAAGTGAGTGATCAAAAGAATACGCTCAATAGTAATATTAGTACCTTGAATAATTTCTTAAATGGAGATTATCCAGACTAATTTTTAGCACAATTGATTTTATGGAAAAAGAGTGCTTCCCTTTAGGGAGGCACTTTTTTTTATTGATTGTTTTTAATCGTTTATCCTTGAATATGTAGGCTTAGAATAAGCATGCGAGTATTTAGCCTCTCAATTGCCTTGGCGGTTTGCAGGTCCGTATCCGATTTGTCTAAAATATTTATTAGTCCTTGAGAGAATTTTATCTCTGGAGCGAGTATGAAGTTAGGAAAATAAAACTCAAACCCTAATCCAGCATTAGCTCCAATATCCCAAGGCTTTACATGAAGGAGTTCTTCCTTACGTCGTCTAGTAACACTTGAGTTAAAGTCATAGTCAATTTTACCGCCTAATATTGCATAGAAGCGAAAGTTGTTTTGTCGATCGCTTTTGAATTTAAATTCAAAGGGCCAATGAAAAAGAACGGACTCCAAAGCTGATGTCTGGAACGTATCCTTTGTGGGGTCATTTATACTCTTTAAGCGATACCGAACAGCTTTTTCTCTCAATACAAAAGATGGAATCGTTCGAATATCAATAAAACTGCTTAAACGCATATTTCCCATGATTCCCAGTTGTAGACCTGGCTTCCATAAAGGGGTAATTTCAGTAATACTATCGTAATCAATAAACCACTTGTCATGAGCAATTTTATAGGAAGAGCTATTAAAACCTACGGTAATTCCAAAATAAAACTTTTTGGTTTCGTGTAAGGTATTATTCATGTTCTCGCCTTGTCCAAAACTCAAAATTGAACATAGCATGCACAAAAAAGTAAAGAAGCTTACTTTTCGCAAAAATAAATGCTGGCTACACCAAATGTTAGAGTTTTGCATATGACCTTTTTAAACCCAATATTTTTTAAAATTAAACACATTTCATCACCTTCAGGGAAAACAGCCACACTATTTGGCAAATAACTATAGGCTTCTTTGTTCTTACTAAGCAATTTACCAACGGCTGGAGTAATATAACGAAAGTAGAAGTGGTATAATTGTTTCAATGGGAAAGATTTAACTTTTGAGAATTCTAGAATGATAAAATGCTTTTGGGGCTTTAACACTCGATATATTTCGGATAATCCCTTTTCAAGATGTTCAAAATTGCGCACACCAAAAGCAACGGTAATTGCGTCAAAGCTTTTGTCATTGTATGGTAGATTTTCACTATCACCCTGCTGCAAAGATATTACATGGTCCAATTGCTTCGAGGCAATTTTTTTACTGCCATAATGCAACATTTCCGCAGATAAGTCTAAGCCAATAATTTGTTCAGGGTTTAATTTTTCGAGCTCTATGGCTAAGTCGCACGTGCCAGTAGCAATATCCAAAATTCTTTTCGGTGCATGTGGTTCTAGTAGTTTACGGACACGTTTTCTCCAAAGAGTATCAATACGCATAGAAAGAATGCGATTCAATAAATCATAGCGAGGTGCTATATCGTCAAACATATTTTCCACCTGCTTTTTCTTCGAGTCAGCAGATGAAGAATTAGGAACTACTTGCATATTGCGTGCGCAAAGGTAGTCCGCTTTTCGTATTTTGCACCCAGAAAGCTATGAATATAAAACAAGCTAAATATCTTATCAGTAGTCCACGTGTTGAGCAATGCCCTAAACCTGATAGGCCTGAATTTGCATTTATTGGAAGAAGTAATGTAGGCAAGAGCAGTTTGATAAATATGTTGGCCAATCAGAAGGACCTTGCCAAAACTTCAAGTTCTCCTGGTAAAACACAGATGATTAATCATTTTGAGGTCAACGGTAGGAATATGTATTGGGTAGATCTACCTGGTTACGGTTACGCCAAAGTATCCAAGAAACAACGACTCTCCTTTCATAATATGATATGGAACTATTTGGAAAGACGTGAGAACTTAGTGAATTTATTCATCTTGGTTGATAGTAGACACAGACCACAACAAATAGATTTAGACTTTATAAACGAATTGGGGCAACGTCAAATTCCGTTTGCTATTGTTTTTACAAAGTCGGATAAGAGCAAGCAGTCCGAAGTTCAAAAGAATATTAATATGTTCAACAAAACACTTTTACAAACATGGGAAGAACTGCCTCCCATGTTTTTGACTTCGGCAGTGAAAAAAAAAGGTGGTGAAAAAATGCTGGAATTTATGAATTACCTGTTGAATGATAAGGAACAATAAACGGCCTTCGAAAAAGGGGATCGCAATTTTTAGAACAACTTATTAGAGTACGAATTAAAATTATATCGCTTACCATTTTTTGCCACAAAGCTAATAACATCTCTAACCGTATTCCAGTTTTTATAATTTGCATTAACCTTATTCTTAGAAATACCATAAGCATTGCTAACCATACTTTTAAAAGTGGAAACGCTCTTACTAGTATTAAGCATAGCATTTAACGAAGAGCGCAATAGCGGTTTCCCTTTAAATGAAGTCATGCCTTGAGCAATAATTTTTTGACTTATATTTTGAATTACAGATCGGGCTACTTTCTTCATAAAGGGATTGGCACTCAGTTGCCTTACATTTTTCGCAGAATGGATGCTTTTGTAGTTATTACATGAACTTAAAGAAAAAACAACTAGAGTAAACGCGCATAGTAGGGAAGCAATTGTTTTCATTTATGTGAGAATTTTAGTGTACGAATATAAAGAAATAATAGAGACTGTTTTGCCATGCCAGAACGAGCAGCGGAACACAATGAACAAATTAATATTTTTTGTAATATTTATCTAATTCTTTTTGTTCGTCTTTTCGAGTTTTTTCCGGATTATAATTATTCCAATTTTCCTTTTTGTTGCTTTTATAATAACGTCTTCTTTCCCATTTGTAGGTATTACAGCTACCTAGAAATAAAACAAGAAGCAACAAAAGAGTGATTTGCATCAGCTTAATACGACCGCCCATAAAAGGCTAATTTACAATTTTGTTTGCACAACTACTGCTTGCAAAAGCTTCCGGCTTTGCCTTAAAAGCGAAGCCCATACCCAGAATATAGCCAGTTGCTTCACGAAGGGCAACATTACTTTTGAACTGAGGATTCGTATTAATATCGGCATGCACCTCCATCTCTACATCATATTCATTAAACAAACTACAAAGTTCGTATGCAATTTCAATACTCTTGGCTACCTCAAGGAGCATACGTTCTTTAATGCTAATTTGTCTATTGTCCTTTTCGTTGTGAATAAACATAAAGCCACCACGTCCTTCGCGCAAAAAAACAATTACCGTGGCATATTCCATTTCCTCACCTTTTTGTTGTGAGTCCGTACCGATGCAAACTTTTAATTTTTGTCCAGCTTTAGTCTCTTGAATAATAGCTTTTTTTACGGCATCATAAATACCAAGTTCTATACTGGAACCGTCAAAATGTCTCCAATTTTTCATTACCCTCTAAGTTAGTAATAGAAGGTGTTACAGTAAAGTTATCTTATTGTGTCTAATGGGGATAAAGTCTACAGCATACCAACTGCTGAAAGTGCTATTGTACAACAGCTAATGATATTAATTTTTCTTCTACGAGCCATTTTTATCAACTCTGGGTTCTCGGTTCCAGGATTAAAAATGATACTTTTAGGGTTTGTTGAGAGAATATAGTCGTAATACTTTTTTTGACGTTCTGGTTTTAAAAAAATCGTGATCGCATCGATTTTTCTTTGTGCATCATTCGGTACACCGTCTAAAATGGCAAGTTGGTCTATTTTCCCCGTTCTGTTTCCATAAGCAGTTACAGCATAGCCTTTTTGCATGAGAACCTTAGCAGCTAAATAACTAGTTCTACTTGGGTTGGGGGAAGCTCCTAAAACGACTATGGAATTTTGATTTATCATACCTTTTGTCTAATCCAAGAAGTATAAATCAAATGGCGTGCCAATTTTATTGAAAAGCAGCGTTATACACATGTGAATTATTATATATTAATAAATAAACCCTTTCAGAATGGTAGGTTGCGCCTAAAGCTCATTGCATATGTTTTTCAAAAAAAGTCTTGCAAGACGAGGCACTTTGAAAGCAAGAGTTAAGTATCGTTCCCTTATAGTGAATAAGCTATACAAGCTCATGCTGCTGAGCTTATATCCATTTTAAATACCCAAACCAACTGTTTGGTGCATATCGGGTATAACAACATCTCGAAACCCTTTTTTGACCAATCTGCGAGCAAACTCATGTTGCACTTCGTATTCTCCATGAACAAGAAAAAGTTTCTTGACATCTCTTGGGTTCTGACAGGCAAGATACTGACAGAGGTCATCATAGTCAGCATGAGCACTCATACTTCTTATACTAGCTACTTTGGCTTTTACATTGTATTCTTCTCTGAAGATGCGAACCTTTTCATCACCGCGTACCAAACGGGCGCCTAAAGAATTCGGTTCACAGTAACCCACAATTAATATAAGATTACGTTCATCACTTATAGAGTTTGCAATATGATGTTTAACTCGACCCGCATCGGCCATTCCACTAGCTGATATAATAACCATAGGATCTCTGCGACTGTTTAATGCTTTCGAATCTTCGGCCTTTGTAATAAATTTAAGCCCTTTAAAACCGAATGGGTCACTATCCCTTTTAAGAATTTCTTGTACCCTTTTGTTATAACATTCAGGGTGTTCTTTAATAACGGCAGTGGCTTTGTTAGAAAGCGGGCTGTCTACGAAATAATTAATATTAGGCAGTCTGTTTTCCAGTTCAAGCATATTGAGGTCATACAAAATCTCCTGAGTTCGTCCTACGCTAAATGCGGGTATAATAATACGTCCACCTTTCTTTACACAAACTTCGTTTATATGCTCTAGTAGTTCTTCATTGGCTAATCTGAAATCTGAGTGCAAGGAATTTCCATATGTGCTTTCTAAAATGATATAATCGGCTTGTGGAAATTTACTAGGGGATTTTAAAATAATATCTCTGTATCGGCCCACATCTCCACTAAATGAAACATTAACGGGCTTCCCATTTTCTTTTATTGAAAGATGAACAGAAGCACTACCTAAAATATGACCAGCGTCTGTAAAGAGAATTTCTATATCATCATCGATTTTTACTTTTTTATCATAATCAAGTGTTTTTAACATAGGATAGACCTTCTCAGCATCCGCAACAGTATAAATAGGAGCGATGTATTGAAGCCCCTGTTTAGCTCTTTTCTTATTCACGTAGCTCACATCCGCTTCTTGTATATAGGCGGAATCCGTCAAAAGAATCTTAGCCAAGCTTGCTGTAGCTGCTGTACACCAGATTTTTCCTTGAAAGCCATCTTTGACAAGTTTAGGAAGCAAACCAGAATGATCAATATGAGCATGTGATAATAAGACATGATCTATTTCTTTGGCATCAAAGCCTAGATCACTATTATAGATCCGTGTCTTTTCTCTTAAACCTTGGAATAATCCACAATCCAGTAGTATTTTTTTTCCGTTTTTTAAATGAATAATGTGTTTTGAACCTGTTACAGTACGGGCAGCGCCGTGAAAAGAAATCTTCATATATTCTCAACGATTAGACACAAATTTGCGTCTAATATTATGATAAAACTATTTTCTACCTTTAAAAAGTGAGTAAGTGTGCCAAATTTGTATTATTTTCACTTAATTATTCACTCGATATTTAAGTATATGATGCCAAAACAATATTTAGTATGGATATGTTCAATTTTGATCGTAATCACGACCTCATGTGAGAAGTACAATCAAATTGATAATACAGGAATTGTTCGAACTCCTTATGTCCTGTATGTTGGTGGTTTAGCTGGCTCTATGCATAAGACGAATGATGCGAACTATTTTCTTCCCTTGTTCCCAATAGATAACACTCCTGTAAGACAGGTTATCACAGCTGACTCTAATCTTCTATATTTAAAAGGAAATTGTTATGTAAGTGATGATGAAGGACGAGCGTTCAATGTGTGTAACACGAATGCACGACCTTATTACAATGCGTTTTATAAATACTTTTTACCGCATCAGATGCTGTATGACAAATCTGAGAAGCTCGTATACCTATGTACGAACGGAGGCTTATCTCAAAGTGCTGACTTTGGTAAGACGTTCACAAATGCAATAGTAGGTGGTGCACCCACTTCAATTGTTGAGTTAGATAATGATGATGTATATGCTATTCAGGACGACGCTAATATTTATAAGCGTACGGGTGGGGTAGGTCCTTGGACACAAGTACCTGTTGGGACCTCAACTTTGGCCGCTGGTACAAATTATTATTTAACCAGCCACGGGAATACATTAGTTGCTACAGATTATGAAGGAACTTTAGGATGCTATTACAGTACCAATGGTGGTGTCGATTGGACGCGCTATGGTGGTGTCGCAGGCAACGGAAGATTTATCTTATTCGTTAATAGTGTAGCAAACCCAGCCGGTGGAAATGATCTGTTTTTAGGACGCGATAGTATGGGCTTGTTTAAATTAGATCCTGCTTCACAAGCCTTTGAAGCAACAAGTTCTGGCATCCCTTGGTACGCAAAGCTTCAATATGTAGAAGGTAAAAAACTTGTATTCCGCACCGGAGTTGAACGTTTTTACTATTTCTGTGCTACCGATGTAGGCTTATTTCTTAGTGAACAAGATTCAGGTGGTGAAGATTGGCGTCCAATACGGAATGGAGCTTTCTCTACCTTACAGTAATTTTAGGTGTTAACTTTAGGCGTATTGATCGTCTATTGTTACTTTCAGACCATGCTTTGGCGCGTACTGTTTATTTCAGGCTTTTTATCTATTATCAGCTTAAACCTGTTTGCCATCAAGTATGAGTTGGTGCTAAAAAAAGCTATCCCAGTTCAAAACGGTTATTTTACAACGGATCCTATCGGAAATATTTATTTGGTTAAAGAGAACAATTTTATTGTAAAATACAATTCGCAAGGAGATAGCATAGGTGTATTCAATGATATTACCTCTGGAGCTGTAAGTATGATTGATGCTACTAATCCATTGCGCATACTGGTCTTTTACTCTGGGTTTAGTAGAATAAAAATACTGGATAATCTATTATCGCTAAAAAATGAATTAGATCTCGCTCGCTTAGGGCTTTTTAATGTACCAGCTATAGCGAATAGTATGGACGGTAATATATGGGTCTATGACCCAACGGGTACATTGATTAAGATTGATGAAAGGCTGGAGATAAAGTATTCTTATTTACTTAGAAATATGATTGACTTTTCTGTTAATCCAAGTCATATGATTGAGCGCGATCGAATATTATATATGACAGACAGTGTAGAAGGTATTCTACAATTTGATCGGTTTGGGTTTTATAAAACTATTTTTAGGTTTACTACTACTGAAGTTTCTGTTATGAATGATTATATCGTTTATTACCATAGGAACAAATTGAATTCCTATAACATAAAATCTCTACGAGCTTCCGAAATAGAACTTCCAAGAACGAATGTATTGAATGCTCGATTAGTAAAGGATCAGGTTTACATATTAAGTTCCGACAAATTAGAAATTTATACTTTAGTTCAGGGTTAATGAGAGTTCGAAAAGTATTGCTAACTGTGTTTTCCTATGTGCTATTTTCTTCATTAGCCTATGGTCAAGATGATCAGAAGGAGGTATTGCACATTCGGAATATTATTTTTAAAGGGAATAAAATAACCAAGGATTTCGTTATTCAACGTGAGATGAAAATACATGAGGGGGATAGTGTATTGGCAAGTGAATTAAATCAGGTTGTTGAATTTAATCGATTACGAATAATGAACGCTCAACTTTTTTTAACGACGACCTCAAACGTTGAACGTATAAAAGATAGTATTGATATAATTTATACAGTAAAAGAACTGTTCTATTGGAATGCGCATCCTTTTGTAACACTAGCGGATCGCAATTTTAATGTATGGTGGTATGAGCATAATCATAAATTAAATCGCTTGAATATTGGAGCAGACATTAATAGAAAAAATTTTCGCGGTCGCGGCGAGGAGATTGGTATTGAAGGACAAGTAGGCTTTAACAAACACTTGTATTTATACTATTCCAATCCGTACATAGACAAGTCTCTGATGCATGGAATCAAAACAAGTATTGCCTATAATACGGGAAAAGAAATCCAGTCTAGAACTGATTCTAACAAACAGGTTTTTTATAGAGATGAGAGCAAAAACCCGTATCGCTGGTTTCGCGCCGAATTCTCTTATTTATATCGTCCGAAATATGCATCAATTCATGAAGTGCGTTTAAGTTTTCATCATTACGCGTTAACCAATAAAATGTTTGCTGATGAGCAGAAGTATTTGGGCGGTAGGCAAAGAATGAGTATTCCCGAAATCATGTATCGCTATCGATATAACAATACGAATGATCGAAATTATCCTACGAACGGCTGGGAGATAGACACTTATTTGGATCAGAAAGGTTGGGGGCTTGTAAAAGACTTTAATCAAATTCAATGGTACCTACACGTAGCGAGCTATAAGCCAATTTATAAGGGTTTATCTTCTTCTATTCATTTTCGGGGAAGACTCTTTGGTCCTGATGACCAGCCCTACTTTAATTATCGAGCCATGGGATTTAAAAATGACTATGTACGTGGGTTTGAATATTATATTGTAGATGGTAGTCACTATGCTATGTTACGTACTGATTTAAGGTATAGGTTGTTTCGCTATAATTTCAAACAAAATATTTTACCGATACTAACCTATGTTCCTATTGACATTTACCCGAAAATTTATGCCGATGGTGGTTATGTGCATTCTAATAATTTTGGCAACAGTTTTTTGAATAACAAAATGCTCTACGGTTATGGTCTAGGCTTTGACCTTGTTTTTTCGTATTATTTGAAAGTTAGGTTAGAGTATAGTTTTAATAGCTTAAACGAAAAAGGACTATTTTTACATCTTCGCAACGAATAATAACTTATGCTCATAGCTATATACAACCGCAGGTTTGACGATGATGATATCGAGGTAATTGAGCAAATATTTAAGGCACTCAAGACTTATAAGTGTGATATATTACTTTTTGAGGGAATGGTTCCCCATCTAAAATTGCATGATTTACTACCTAAAAATTATCGCACATTCTCAAAAGAAAATCCGCTGACAAAGGATGTTCGCTGTCTTTTAAGTTTAGGAGGAGATGGCACCATATTAGACACAATAACGTACGTTGGTGATAAAGAAATTCCTATTTTGGGAATTAATTTAGGTCGACTAGGTTTCTTGGCAGGTACTAGTGTAAGTGAAATTGAATCTGCCATTCAGCAACTACAAAACAATAATTATATCATTGACAAAAGGAGCTTGGTGCATTTAGATTCAAGCGAGCCTTTATTTCCAGATTCGCCCTTTGCATTGAATGAATTTACCCTGCATCGTAAGGATAGCTCGAGTATGATTATAATTCATACCTATATCAATGGTGAGTTCTTATGTACTTACTGGGCTGATGGGATTATAGTCTCAACCCCGACAGGTTCTACAGGGTATTCGTTAAGTTGTGGCGGGCCGGTTATTTTCCCACAGGCAAACAACTTTGTGATTACGCCAGTTGCACCACATAATTTAAACGTACGCCCCGTAGTGGTCCCTGATGATCAAATTATATCTTTCGAAATAGAGGGACGGGCAAAACAGTTTTTATGTACTTTAGATGCACGTTCTGCACCCATTAGCACAGCGGTATCGCTTGCTGTTAAGAAGGAAATGTTTCATATAAATCTTGTTCGCCTAGAAGGGCAAAACTTCTTGCAAACGTTACGGAACAAAATGTATTGGGGCATTGATAGAAGGAACTAAGCCTCGCTTAATTCGAAGGAATATTCTTCCATTACGGGGTTATGCAGCAATTTATTACAAGCTTCTGCAACCTGAGCCTCAGCCGAAGCTTTATCCGACGCTTCAATCTCTAATGTTATTTCCTTACCGATTCGAACATTATTTATGGCGTTCAACCCCATATTATGAAGGCTAGCGTTTACCGCTTTACCCTGTGGGTCTAACAATCCTTTAATTGGCATAACTTGTATGGAGGCTTTGAATAACATCTATCGTAGTTTTGAGGCACGAAAATAACCATTTTCTTTTTATGCAATGGCTCACAGCTGATATTGTTTTTGACGGATATGATTTCCAAACGGGTTTTTATGTAGGAGTAGATGCCTATGGCACAATAATCCAAACATGTATGGAGGAACCCGTTGGTGATATCACTTATTTAAAGGGCTTACTCATGCCTGGGATGGTCAACGCACATTGCCATCTTGAACTTAGTCATGCTAAGGGGATGGTCGAGGAAAAAATTGGGTTGAGTAACTTTTTACAACAGGTCAGCAAAGTAATTCCAGATAAAGTGTCAGATGAAATTATTGTTGAGGGTATGGTATCTGCAGACCGCGCCATGACCGAAAATGGGATTGTAGCTGTAGGAGATATTTCGAATACAACAAAGACCATTCCTATTAAGAAGGAAAGTGGTATTCGTTATCACAGTTTTATAGAGTGCATTGCAATTAGGGACAAAGACACTCAACATCGGTTTGAAGAGTACGATGGAGTCTACAAAGCATACCAAAAGGCACAACTATCTGCTTCGCTTAGTTTGCATACTCCATATACTTGTAATAAAGGGTTATACAAACTAGTAAACACCCATTCCAATTTTATTAGCATACATAATCAAGAAAGTGAAGCAGAGAACTTATTGTTTGAACGTAAGGCTGGAAGCTTTGATAACTTTTACTCCTATTTTGGTTTAGATAAGTCGGAAATCATTCAAGAAGATACAAATCCATCAAGTTTTAGGAACTCTGTACAACTGTTAGATAGGACAACTAAAAAACTCTTTGTTCATAATACTTTTACTCGTTTAAAGGATTTATCAGAAGTTGATGAACAATCTTGGTTTTGCTTTTGCCCTAAGGCGAATTTATATATTGAAGATCAACTTCCCAGCGTCGAACTCTTTTTAAAATATGAGAACCGAATAGTTTTAGGAACTGATAGTTTAGCATCGAACGATGAACTCAATGTGCTGTCCGAGGTTTTTGCACTTCAAAACAAGTTTCCTGACATTGAATTGCGCAAATTGTTACAGTGGAGTACCATGAATGGGGCAAGACTATTTGGCTTAGAACAGAAAATAGGAAGCCTAGAAGTGGGCAAAGCTCCAGGTTTTGTGAACGTTTCAGTCTTTGATGCAGAACATCTAAAGCTTTTAAACGTCAATTGTGATATTATTCAGTTTTCTAAGTAAAAAGGCCGCTCTATTTTAGCGGCCTCTATTATATTATCTACGACATACTCTACGACGATTATTTTTGATAAGTACAGTTCGTCCTCTTCGATTCTTTTTTACGATTACGGTTCTTCCACGTCTTTGTTTCTTTACAATTACGGTTCGTCCCGTTCTTCCACGTTTTTTAATAATCACAACTTTTTTACCCCGTGGGTTTTTAAATGTTTTTGCTTCTGCCTGGTTAGTAAAGGAAAAGAGACCTATACAAACTGCAAATACGGATAAAAGGATTTTATTTCTCATAATATTTTATTTAAACCTTGGACGTCTGATCAGAACAAAAGGTTTAACGAGGTATTAAAAAAAGGCCTGTATATTGCATACAGACCTTCTCAAAATCTAAGGAGTTGACTTTAGAAAGTAACCTTCATATTTATTTTTTTTGTTCCCCTCAGTACGCTTACCGTTGTCGTTTCCCCTTTCTTAAACTTGGAGAGTGCTTTCATGTAGGCGTAAATATCATCAATTTCTATTGAACCCATCTTAATAATAATATCACCCTTTTTCATCCCAGCTTTCTCGGCTGGTCTATCCTTATTAACACCATCCACGCGTAAACCTTTGACCTCTGCCGTATAATCAGGCATAATACCAAGTGTAACTTTAAATCTAGTTTTCTTACCCATTTTTGATTTCGTCTTGTAGAAAGAAAGCTTAGATTCATTATTAACTCCTAGAATGATATTATACATCAGCTCTATAATTTTCGCTGTTCCAGTGAGATTGATTTTTTCAATATCATCACTTGGTTTGTGATAATCGCTGTGTTGACCTGAGAAGAAGTGCAAAACAGGTATATCGTTATTATAAAAGGAGGTATGGTCACTTGGCCCAGTGCCAGAGCTATCCAGTTTTAGTGAGAAGTACGAATTGGAAGATGTAATATGCTGTTTCCATTTATCTGATGTTCCAATACCAGATATCATCAGCCTCTTCGTGCTATCATTAAGTCGGCCAATCATATCCATATTCATCATGCAGTTAATCTTATTAAAGGGAAGAGTAGGCTTGTCGCACCACTTCTTAGATCCCAATAAACCAAGCTCTTCACCAGTAAAAGCAATGAATAAGAAATTATAGTTTTCCTTAATTCCATTTTTCTTTAGTGCATGAGCTAGTTGAATCACACCTGCTACTCCACTAGCATTGTCATCTGCGCCATTATGTATTTGTCCTTCGGAATTAGCTTCTAGGCTATTATCGTCATGTCCTAACCCTAAATGGTCATAATGCGCTCCGATAACAATAGTATACTTCGCTTGATTATCTAAAAAACCTACTATGTTCTTAGCTTTAATTAGTTCATAGTTTTCTGATGATTGATCATGTGGGTTACTTCTATATTTCAGATCAACACGATAAAAATAACCATCATTGCCTTTAGGAGTAAGTCCTATTCTTTTAAAACGATTGACAATATAGTCCGCGGCCAATTGTTCTCCTTCAGATCCTGTTCTTCGACCCTTTAGTTCATCTGATGCAAGATACTTAATGTCTTCATAGATCTGTTTCTCATTTATTAGTTGAGCATTTACCTGTGAAGTCAAGCATACAAAGCTCAACAGTAAATAAATAATTTTTACGTTCATAATTGTTATTTTTAATCTTCCCAGTCAGCAATAAAAATGTTTGTGTCTCTTGTTCCTCCATTATCTCTATTTGAAGAAAAAACAAGTTTTTTTCCATCAGGAGAGAACATTGGGAAGGCATTAAATCGGCTGTTGAAAGTTACTTGTTTTAGATTTTTTCCATCCGTGTCTATCATGAATAGTTGAAAATCATAACCTTTAGCACTATGGTGATTACTAGAGAATATGATTTTTTTTCCTGAAGGATGAAAATAGGGAGCCCAATTGGCTTTACCCAAATTGGTCACTTTCTTTAGGTTCGATCCATCCACATTGCAGGTATATATTTCCATATTTGTAGGAGCCACTAAGCCTTTACTTAATAGATCTTTGTAGTTCTTAATAGCTTCGGGTGTCTTAGGTCTTGAAGATCTGAAGACCAACTGCTTACCATCGGGAGAAAAGAAAGCCCCTCCATCGTAACCCAGACCGAATGTGATTTGTTTTTGGTTGCTACCATCAATATCCATAGTCCAAAGTTCTAGGTCTCCACTTCGTGTACTCGTAAAAACAATTTTATCACCTTGCGGTGAGATGGTGGCCTCAGCATCATAACCAGGTGCATCGGTTAATTGTTTTTTTATTTTCCCCGTTTCATCGGCGACGTAAATATCAAAGGATGGGAAGATAGACCACAAATATTTTCCAGGCATTTTAGTCTCTTCTGGACAAGCTTTACTGCCTTTAAAAGTAGAAGCATAAAGAATATCCTTTCCATTAGGCATGAAGTAACTGCAGGTTGTGCGCCCTAAGCCATTGCTGATTAATTTGTGTTTTTTTGTTTTATCTTTTTTGGCATCAGCCACTTTCATACAAAAGATTTGATCGCACGAAAGCCCCCAAGCTTTGTTGTTACTTTGGAAACAAAGTTTTTTACCATTAGGCGAGAAATAGGCTTCGGCATTGTCGCCTCCATTAGTTAGTTGTGTAATGTTTTTAAGGTGTTTTTCCTGAGCGGTTGCCGTAATAACAAGCAGCAGCAGAGGCAAGAATATAGCTTTTTTCATAATTTATAGTTGGCAAAGGTCTATGTCAATGGTTAGTCAGATTCTGTTTAATTGTCATAATTGTGTAATAAAATTAGAATAGCTGTTTTTTAGCGACACCGCCAGCTTCTTTATTTCTTATGAAAGCTATAATAATAGATGCCACAAGCACAATACTAATAAGACCAACTTCCTTCCAGTATAACAAAGGTTTAATCCAAATCTCCTCAAAGAAGTCCCAACGACCAAATATTTCAACAACATTCCAGAAGATGATAACGGTAGGAATTGCATAGCGTATAGCGTAATCCATTTTTTTTATCCGCAGTAAGTTTATGATTAAGTAGGCAGACCAACCCAATGATCCGAGCAGCACAATATAGGTAGCCGGGTGGCGGTCTCCGGCAATTTCAGGGTCGTACACTACGAGTAGTACAATATAGAAAGTCCATAAAATCATGATGGTTTCTATGAAAGTGACCAGCGCTTTGGGTTTAATATGATTCGAATGATTACGGACGGCGGTTTTAAGCTTTAATTTGGCTTGGAACCAGTTGAAGAATTGGCAGTTCGTTTTGGAAAACAAAAAGAATAGACTTAACGTAAGCAGGAGTCCAAGAGAAGAGAGCATAACTAGATATTCCGGTTTGGTTGTGACCTCTCCATCTTCTATTTGAGGTGCAACGCTCAATTTCTCAGCAATCCAAACAAATGAGAATTCTACCCAACCCGTCCAAATCAAAACACCTGCGAGTAAGCCGAGCAATGTAGCAGGCAATTTTTTCTTATTGACTAAGCCCAAAACAAGTAATACAGTACCGATTAATCCAATACCAAAGGCTCCAATTAGTTTTTGTTGTCCTAAAGTAATTTCATTCAGCACCATAAGAGCATGACCTAAAGGCATAAAGAGCAACACAAGTACAAAAGCAAGGATGCCAACTAAATAGGATTTCCTTATGTTTTGTTTATTTGTCATCGGAATGTAAAATTAAATGGTGCTTATTTTTATCGTTTATGATTTCAGAAAATTGATTTTAGTAAAGAGGAAAAAGTAAAAAAATCAATTGTCATATTTTCATGACGATTTCGTGACAATTATTTCCCGATTGCGTTATTCGTTTCCCAGTTGCCGCCGCCACCTTTGTGCAAACAAAAACAAACAATATTTATGAAATCAATAAATTTTACTCTTTTATTAATTCTTGCTCTTGTCATGGGGCAGCAAACATCCGCTCAAGTGGTGTATGATTCGGTGAGTGTTCAAATGGATTATGCGAATACTTCCTTTTATAGTTTACAAAATGGAGAAAAAGCAAACGTTTCTAACACGAACTGGGATATAGCTTTTGATGCTTCAGGTTTTGGCTATACCATTCGAGTGAATACCCAAAAAGGGAACCGTCTTTATGTATATCCAGGTGGTGACAATTCTGCTTGGGCTACTATCGATACAACTGGTATGAGTTCGTGGTCTCCATTATATAATAGTGACACTGCTTGGTGGTTAGGTGCTTTTAATGTGAATGCCGATCCGGGGAATAGTAGTGATTTAGGTTGGGGTGTATATAACTTAAGTACACACCATATTAATGGAGATAGTTTGTTCATTATGAAATGGGATAATGGTGATATCAAAAAAATCGATATTAAAAAGCTAGCAAGCAAAGTATATTCATTCCGTTATGCTAACCTTGACGGTTCTGATCTTGTAGATACGACCTTAGATAAAACACCATATTCTGGTAAGAACTTTGTATGCTATTCTTTATTAACAGATCAACCCATCGATAGAGAACCATTGAGCGAAGATTGGGATATTGCCTTTACAAAATACTCTTCGGAAGTAGCTCCAATGACCTTTTACGGTGTAACAGGTGTGTTGCACAATAAAGGAGTTGAAGTAGCGAAAGCCGCGGGAATTGCCAATCCTAAAACGGAAACAAATTATAGCAGTTTTACATTTACACCCGAGATTAATACTATTGGTTACGACTGGAAAAAATACAATTTTGGAACAAGTTCGTATGACATTCAAGATTCTTTAGCATTCTTTATTAAAGCAAAAAATGGAAGTATTTGGAGATTAGTTTTGACTGACTTCGAGGGGAGCGGTACTGGAAAAATCAAATTCGAAAAAGAGTTATTGGCATTCGCAACTTCGGTACAGGATATTGAAAAGGATTTAACTGTTGCTTTTTACCCAAATCCAGTGACCACAGGAAACTTGCATATCGTATTTGATGCTAATAAGGGCGATAAGTGGACGGTTCAACTTTATAGTATGAATGGGAAACTCTTAAAGAATGAATCGGTTTTACAAAATGGTCTGATCGATTACCAACTTTCCGTAGATGGTATGACCAAGGGAACGTATTTTGTGAAGGTTTCCAATAACAAAGGCATTCAAAAAACAGAAAAAATCATTTTAGGAAAATAGCAATTGAAAAGTTTGAAATACAAATAACCTATGAATTAGTCTTTTTTTTTCAGTTATAAGTGCGGGATATGCAATAGAAATTGCATATCCCCTCTTAATTATAAACACAAGCAATCACACAATCGAAGTATCCAATGAATCAATTTTTTAAATCGACCTTTATAATTACGTTTCTACTCAGTGCTTCGCTTGTAAGGGCTCAAAAGGTTCGCATACTAGATCATAATAAAGAGGCGATTGTAGGTGCTGTTCTGATATTGCATCCTGGGGATTCTCAAAAGCAACAAGTATTCAAGTCCGATGTAAATGGTTTCATACAACTTGGTTTAAGCAGCAAAGCATTACCTACGCCGTATCAAGTTCGTTTTTTTGGTTTTTATAGAGAAACAGGAAGTATTGCAAGTCATCAATTCTTAGAGATAAAAATGCGTCCAAAGTCTGCTAACCTAAATCAGGTTGTTATAACAGGACAAATTGGGAGCCGACGTGCGGAAGAAAGTATGCATAAAATCCGAGTTATTAATCGAGAGCGTATAGATAATCAAGGGGCTGTTAACTTGAAAGATGTATTGAGTAACGAACTGAATATCCGACTTGCTCAAGATGGAATTCTTGGAAGCAGTGCTAGCGTTCAAGGAGTATCAGGGGAAAATCTAAAAGTTATGATTGACGGCGTTCCCATTATTGGTCGCGTAAACGGAAACATTGATTTAAGTCAAATAAATTTATCGGATATTGAACGAATAGAAATTATTGAAGGACCAATGTCTGTAAGTTATGGTTCTGATGCGTTAGCCGGAACGATTAATCTCATATCAAAAAAGAATGCACGTAAAAAAACAGCAGCAAGTATTAACTCGTATTTCGAATCAGTAGGTCAATATAATCTCGATGTTACACTAAGCAGAAGAGTAAAGAAGAACACATTTAAAGTAAACGCGGGTCGATATTTTTTTGATGGTTGGTCTCCTACAGATGGAATTTTTGATCTTCCTAAGAAGAAATTGGCTGATACTAATCGAGCTCAACAATGGAATCCGAAAGAGCAGTATTTTGCTGGTTTAAACCATATTTATAAAGCGAAACAATTTTCACTAAGGACTTATGCAAATTATTATCACGAAACGATACTAAACCGTGGACGTCCTCGTGCACCGTATTATGAAAATGCATTTGACGATTTTTATCGTACGAATCGAACAGATGGGGGTGTTGATTTATTTTATAGATTAAATTCTGACAAGAACATTAAGATCATTGCTGCGGTTAATGACTTTACAAGAACAAAGAATACGTGGTATAAAAATCTGGTTACAATGAATAGTGAGTTGGCTCAATCACCAGGAGCACAGGATACATCTTCGTTCAGAACATATATGTCCAGAGGACAATTAAATAAACTAGCTACAAAGGGTATTGAATATCAGCTTGGATACGATGCGAATCATTCCCTGGGTACGGGGCGTAGAATAAAGGAGAGTAGGCAAACGCAAACAGATATTGCTGCATTTGGTTCATTGCATTGGCTTACCAAGAGCGGTTTAAGGATTAAATCTGGTTTACGGTTAATCTATAATTCATCTTACCGCGCTCCTATAGTTCCTTCATTAAATGTGCGTTATGACTTGGATAATTTTGTTTTTAGGGCTTCGTATGCCCGAGGTTTTAGAGCGCCCTCGTTAAAAGAATTATATTTTGAGTTTGTTGATATTAATCATAACATACTTGGTTCAGAAGATTTAAAAGCGGAAACATCGAACAACTATCAGTTCAACATTGACTATAACTTCAAAGGTGAAGCCATTGTTCAAAAAGTTGAATTTTCGAGTTTTTATAATCAAATCAGAAATTTGATCACATTAGGTAACGTATCGAATTCTACACTATTCACCTATGTGAATATTGGAGATTATAAATCACTTGGTTTACGCCTTTCAACAACCATGGCTAGAAAAGGATTTGATGCTCAGCTAGGTTTGGCTTATATCGGACGTTCTAATCAGAATGCCCAAGAAAATGGCATCCCTGCGTTTAATTTTACGCCTGAGTTGCGAGCGAATTTAAATTATGATGTAAGCCAAAAGCGACTTTTATTTTTGACTCTTTTTTATAAGTACACCGGTCGTTTAAATCAGTTCTATTTAGATGCTAATCAAGATATCCAGCAATCACAAGTGCAAGATTATCATATGTTAGATTTGAGCGCTAGGAAGATTTTTTGGAAAAATAAATTACAAGTTGTGTTAGGCTGTAAAAACCTTTTGGGTATTCAAAATATTAATACGATTGGCGTAGGAGGAAATGCTGTTCATTCCAGTGCAGTAGGAAGCGTACCTATTAGCTGGGGCCGAACTTATTTTACATCTTTAAAAATTATGCTTTAATGAAAACTAGAATAACAATAATCTTATTTGCAACAAGCTTTTTAACTGCCTGTATAAAGGATGAAATTCCTGTGACACCTTATGACCGTGGCGATGTAGTTGAAAAGCAATTGGCCATGGAGTCCGATTACAGAAATCAACTATTTTTTAGTTTAGAAGCTCAAGAAATAATTAGTGCTAACTTGAAGTCCAGTTGGGATTTGGCTTTTTCTTGTGCCACAGATGGGTATCAGGTACAAATAAACGGTGCCAATGCAGCTAAGGTATATGAAACAAACAAAACAAATTTTCAGGATTTTTCTGGTCTTGACTTTGATAATCTAGATTGGGAATGGGATCGTCCCCATGGAGATTTAGATAGCACCGCAATAGGAGATTATCGAGCAAACGGAAACGTATTTATAATGGATCGCGGCTATGACGAAGAAGGAAATGAATTAGGAAGAGTTCAATTTAGACTGATCCAAGAGAGCAAGGATACCTATAAGATTTTTTGGGCCACAACCAATGGAAACCATAAAATGGAAAAAGTAATTTCGAAAGATGCTTCTAAGAACAATGTTTGTTTCTCTTTTGACCAGAGTGACGTAGTCAAGGTAGAACCTAATAAGGAACAGTGGGATTTACTCTTTTCGCAATACACACATATTTTCTTTAATCCGTTTACAGCTTATACCGTAACAGGAGTATTGATTAATCCGAACAAGACGGAGGTTGCCATTGATACTAGTATTGCATTTGTTGACCTTTCAATGGATAACTTGGGTGAGCTGAAGTTTACTCGAGATGCTAATGCCATAGGCTATAATTGGAAGTACTATAGTTTAAGTGCAGGACAATTTACAGTTTATGATAAGGTGAATTACATAATTAAAACAAATAAAGGATTTTATTATAAATTACACTTTGTTGATTTCTATAATGCACAAGGAGAGAAGGGATTTCCGAAATTTGAATTTCAGAAATTGTAACAGTAGTGTGAAAGAATCTCTAGATTCGGAGTAATGCCGCGCAAATTAATCTAAAGGAATATTTGTATAACTGTTTCTTTTTGTTGGAAATTACTATTCTCTTGTCCTTCGAATTAAATAAAATGTATTGAATTAGTTTTCCGTATTCAGTGATCCGTTTTCCTGATTTGATGAATGCATTCGCTCTTCAATGACGAAATTTACAGAACGTTCTTATTTCTATTGGGATACTTTAAAAAGTAATAATTAAAAGTATAGGTAGGGACTATTAGCACCTTTAATACATAAAACTATGTGTCAACTGACAATTTTATTGCAAAATGATAAAACATTTATTTCTCATTGTCCTAAATGTGAAAATGTACAGATCATCAGGGGCAATACCGCAATGCGACTGACCATGATAGAACTTGAAAGTCTATATGAGTTCTTAAGTAAGATGTCTAAAGATCCTGCAGTTAGAGCTTCTACCGCTCATTATTTTATACCTCTCCCGTCTGATGTTATCTGTCTTGTTTTGCGGGCTGAAGAGATAATTGCGCTGCATGATGATATCAAGGATGCATATGGGGTGCTTGAATTTCATCAAATTCTTTTTAAAAGGAAAAGAAGAACGGTGTAAACAGGAAGTATTGAATATTAAGTTGATATGAGAGAACCAAAAACTTTAGTTGAAATTCGAGAGATAGAACAGCAATTATCTTGTCCAAATGGAAAGCACGGTATTGAAGTGGCTGAACAAATGCATGAGTCCAATATCGGAATGATACTCAAAACCATTCAAACTTTAGATATCACGGATGATGAAAGTATTTTAGAGCTTGGTCACGGAAGTTGTCGGCATCTTTATGAGGTGTTGGGTGCTGCTAAGTCTATACGATATTTTGGTTTAGAGATTTCGGAAACAATGCGAAAAGAAGCAGAGCGATTTTCAAGAATTATAGGAGAAGATGCTATGTTTAGTTTGTTTGATGGACGAATCATTCCTTATGAAAACGATTTATTCGACCGCATTATGACTGTCAATACAATTTACTTCTGGCAAGACCCAAAACAACTTGTTGAGGAAATTAGTCGAGTACTTAGGGTAGGTGGAACCTTTGTACTAACTTTTGCTGAAAAGGAGTTTATGAGTACCTTACCTTTTGTAGGAGATAAGTTTAAACTTTACGGTCCAACTGATATTGAAAATCTTATACAAGACTCTTGTTTAGAAATTGAGAAAGTCTTTTCTTATACAGAGCGTGTCAAGAATAAACTAAATAAAACAATCAACAGAAAATACCACGTAGTGAAAATGACATGCGTGTAAAAAAAGTCCACTCTTGAAAAGAGCGGACTGCATATAAAAATGTGCCTATAGTATATAGTCTAAGTTGCTTCTCGAATGGGTGCTTTTTTCAAAAGAAGATGCCGAATATTTTCATATTCTCTAAGAACCAAGTAAATGTTTATACCGAGTAAGAGGAGCGAAAGTACTAGGCCACCTAATTCATCTGGTTCTAACACAAGGTGAAAGAGTAGAATATGTAAAGTAATTGGGAGCAATAAGATAGCACCAATTAAACGTGTTCTAGGAATGATGATAAGTGCACCAAAAAGCAATTCACAAATACCGAGCACTTGCCAAAAATATCCAGTCTGTTGACTGCCACTTATGTAAAGAACCTTTTGGAGAATATGTTCTTGTTCAGGATCACTAAATCGATTCGCCTTTTCTAAGACTTCAGCTGCAGTTATTGAATCAACCAGAAATTTACAAACCCCACCATAGATCATATAACCTCCCAGAAAAGTAGCCAATATAAGTACCAAGACATTGAAAATTTTACTAGATCTCATATTGCTTATTTTAGTTTCTAATATATGTAAGAATAGCCTTTCTTAATGTCTGTTCGGTAGCCGTTTCATCTGGTGTATATAAATGTCTGAACAAAGGTTTTCCTTCTATTTTTTCAGCGATTTCAAAACTTTTGTGAGCGTTATAAACTACATCCCAACTTGTTCTAACTTTCTTCCAATAGTCTTTATGTTTTGACCAATATTGTTGTGCTTTCAAGCAACGTTTGTCGTCAACCTTGGTATACGTGTTTAGCCCTTTTTCCTGTGCAAGCAACTGATCACCGGCATTTGATCTTATGATTTTATCATTGTCCTGATCGTGAAGCCAACCTGTTGGTGTAATTTCATGACGATTTCTCCTTTTGGTTACATTGTAATCATCTCGTATTGTATACTCTCTTCTTGGTAAGGGAGCATCAGTTGTATTTTCCCAATAGCTTCTCCCGTCAACGTGCACCCAACTAGCGGAGCCTTCATACCTTGGCCCATCATCAACTTGAAATACTTTTTGTGTCCATTGTCCGGCAACATCATCTATTGTAAGTCTTTTATAAGTCCAACGGTTATTTGCGTAGTAGTAGTATAGGTTGGTGTTTTCGTAAAGCCAGTCCTGACGCCAATGCTTCACGATATAGTCTTGGTTTTTTCCAGCTAGGAGTATGTGTTGCAAGGCAAGTTTATTTTCTGTTTCTTCTGCAAGCACGACCCACTCAAGGGCTTTCGTTCGTTTCGCTTTGGAAGGCTTGTACAAAGAATCCTTACTGAACGAAAATGTTTCAGAAAAGTTGAATCCAACTTCAAAACAGCCACACATACTTTTAATGGCTTTTATATCCTGATTTTTATTACCCTGTGCTACACTTGTTATTGAAACGAGTACATAGGCAAGAGCTATAAATATTGATTTAAACATAGTATTGTCATTTTTGTGTAAAATTATTGAGATCAAAGTCTCTTAATTCATTAAAACGGGAATATGATTAATTGATTAGGGAATTCTTGTCATATAGCCGTCATTTTCCCTTTTTCGATATCCTTTTTCCCGATTTCGTAAATGCTACACGAGGTGCAATTAGCATTTTTGCTCGGCAATAAACGTATAGAAATGAAAACAGTTAAAATCGTATTATTAATAGCCGTAGTCGCTATTTCGAGTTGTAAGAAGGATAAAACCGTTGTTGGCGGAGATACAAAATCTCCTTTAAGTATACCAAGTACCTATTCATCACCTAGCTTTTCGACAAACGCGTCTGTTGAGCTAGATGTTGCAGGCCAACTGGGATCACTAACAACTTATATGAAAAAAGCCCAAGATGCGTCCTTTAAATTGAACAAGGACTCATTGAATTATTTTTTTAGTGGAAACGGAAACCCAAGTTTAAAAACAGTAGCTGGATCTTATTATGCAAATTTGATAGAGAATACTTGGTTTGATATTATGGTTGCCAGCAGCCAGAACACGTATGACCCAACAAATGGAGCTTCGGCAACAGTTGGAGGTGTCTTTGGAGGACGTCTTTTAAATGCAAAAGGAAAAGAAAATATTCAAGAAATTGAGAAAGGGCTTTATTTGGCTGCACTCTTTAATCACTTAATTAATGTCTCAAACGGGACAATAACCGAGGCTAGTATTGACAAAATGTTAGCCGTTATTGGTGGGAACCCTAGTTTTCCTAATTCGTATACAAGTAATGTTAATTCACCTGACAAGTATGTTCTGAAGTATGTCAGTAGAAGAGATAAAAACGATGGAAACGGGTTCTACACCAATATTAAAAATGGTTTTCTAAAGCTAAAAGCAGCAGTGGCCGCTGGTGACGAATACAAAACAGAACAAAATGCTGCAATTGCAGCTATTCGGAGCAATATAGAAAAGTCAATGGCCGCTACGAACATTAATTACTGTTATGGAGCATTGTCGAAGCTATCTGCTACGAATCCTACAAATGCTGATAAAGCAGGAGCATTGCACGACTTAGGTGAGGCGATAGGGTTTATTCACGGACTAAAAGCCGTTCCAGCCAGTGCTCGTATTATTACAGATGCACAAGTTGACGAAATTATTACACTTCTGTTGGCACCTAGTACTGGTCCAGGTAGCGCTTATCAATTTGTAACCAATGGAGCAACCTACCTTCCTCAATTAACTACTGCTCAGAATAAATTAAAGGCCATTTACGGTTTCTCTACAACTGAAATGGATGACTTTAAGAATAATTGGGTTTCTGTACAAGGACGTTAAGATTTTATGTTAAAAAAAGATAAGAAACCGTCCTTTTTCTAATAGACGGTTTCGCTTTTTTTTAAATTTGAAAAGGGTATGATTAAAAAAAGTAAAAGAAATATTTTCGTAACGATAGTGGCTTTAGGAGCAGCAACTGCCATGTTGATGAGTGCTTGTAAGAAAAAGGATACGGATCCAGATGGGAATACTAGCTTTGACCAACAAGCAATGTTGACTAATTATGCTGATAATTTAATCATACCTTCTTATACCGCTGTGTCGAACTCCTTGAGTTCTTTACAAGCATCGATCACAACCTTTGAACAAAATTACAGTACAGCAAACCTCGAAGGTGTCCGCAATAAATGGAAAGAACTTTATACAAATTGGATGTGGGCTAACGGCTATAATTTTGGTCCTGCGGGTGAGCAAGGCATAAAAAAGAGATTAATAGAGGAAATTGCAACATGGCCTATTGATACAATGGGTGTTCAAACGAAGATGGCTACCTTGGATACAGCATTTTCAGACTTTAATAGAGATACGCGTGGTCTGCTCGCCGTAGAATACTTGATTTTTGGGATGCAACAACCTGCTTCACAAGTGGTGACATCGTTTCAAGTTGATCCAAATAGAATGTATTACTTAAAGGCCCTAGCGAATAAAGTACAAGCTCAGGTGAATGAGGTGCTTACTCAATGGCAGAGTGGCTATAGAGATGCATTTATCAATAATACTGGAACTGCTGTAGGAAGCTCGGTATCCTTACTCTATAATGAGTTCGTACGAGGATATGAAGCTATTAAAAATTTTAAACTTGGTATACCTTTAGGTAAAAAGGCTGGTCAAACAGGCATAGAAGCTGATAAAGTGGAAGCCCTCTTTTCGCAACATTCGTTGCCTTTTTTGAAAGAGAATGTAACATCGGTAGAATATAATTGGTTTGGAAAAGCTCGATCTGGTAGTGATGCCATAGGTTGGAAAGAATATGTGGCTAGTGCAACGGGTGGCGAAGATTTAATCAATGGAACTCAGGCCCAGCAGGCGAATATAGCACAGGCGTTGACAGCAGTTAATCAGAGTCTTTCACTTTATGACCAAATCAATACCAGTAGTAGTTCGTTAGATAATTTATATACCGAATTACAGAAGCAAACTCGTTTTTATAAGAGCGATATGAGTAGCTTGCTTGGCATTGCCATAACTTTTACGGACGCGGATGGCGATTAGAACTCTTGCCAAGTCATTAAAAAATCCTTGGATCGGCTCGTGCCATATAGCGCCGCTTGTTAGTATTCGAATTCTTTTTGGTCTTTTAGTTGCGTTCAGTACGATTCGTTTTTTAGCCCTCGGTTGGGTCAATGAGCATTTCGTTTGCCCTGATTTTAACTTTAAATACTATGGTTTTGAATGGGTAGAGATACCTGGAGCGTTTTGGGTTTATACGCTTCATATTTTTTTGATTATTGCTTCCCTATTTATGGCCCTCGGTTTGTTTTATAGGTGCAGTGCCCTTGCAACATTTTTACTTTTCACTTATATTCAACTATGGGACGCCACCTATTATTTAAATCATTATTACTTTATTAGTCTTTTTGCACTACTCATGACAATAGTGCCTGCCCATGCATCTTTTTCGTTAGATGCCTACATTAACCCTAAGCTCTTTTCAAATCGGGTTCCGCGTTGGACGATCATCATACTCAAGCTACAATTAGCTATAGTGTATGTCTACGCTGGTATTGCAAAGATCAATACTCCTTGGTTACTAGAGGCTTTGCCGCTTAAAATCTGGTTGCCTTCAAGAGGGGATTACTTCTTACTTGGTCCCTTATTTCAGCAGGAGTGGGTGGCTTATGCCTTTAGTTGGATAGGTATGTTATACGATATTTTCATAGTGGTGTTGTTATTATATAAACGAACACGTTTAATCGGATTTGCATTAGTGGTTGTGTTTCATTTATTAACACGCTGGCTATTTCCAATTGGAATCTTTCCATTTGTAATGATCTGTATGACGCTAATTTTTTTCTCTCCACGTTGGCATTACGACTTACAGTGTAGATTTAGAAGATTTCTTCGAATTCCCAAGCAGATACATTTATACTACACGCGATTCAGGAGTTTTCGTTGGCCCCTCTTTACACAAAAAACATTACTCGTTTTATTGGGAGTTTTTTTTATGTTTCAGTTATTGTTTCCATTTAGATACTTATTGTATAAGGATAGCTTGTTCTGGAAAGAACAAGGTTATCGATTTAGTTGGCGAGTTATGCTTATTGAAAAGGCTGGACATGCAATTTTCTTTGTAAACGAAAAAGGAAGTACCAGAAAAGGAGAAGTATTTAATGATGATTTTTTAACTGCACAACAGCAGAAACAGCTTGCGATTCAGCCCGATTTTATTTTGCAATACGCACACTTCTTAAAAGACCATTATTCGAAGAAAGGAATGAAAGATCCGGAAGTGAGAGCGGAAGTTTATGTTACGTTAAACGGTAATCCTAGCAAACTATACATAGATTCAAGCGTAAATTTGGCTGCCATTAATGATAGCTGGGCACCTCGTGATTGGGTTATGCCATATCCTTTTAAATGAAAAAAATAGTCGCCATTGTTGTGTTCTGCGTATTCGTTCAAGTGACTTGGGCGCAAACAGGAACTTTGTTCGGTACTTTATCCGTAAGTGATGCGCGTGAAACAACGATAACTCTATCTATTTTAAGTACAAATATTGAGAAAAAGGTAAAACCTAATACCCGTTATGAATTAGAAAATATTCCGTTTGGCCAATATGTTTTAATAGTAAAACGAGATGGATCAAAACCTATTCGTTATGATGTAAGAATTAATACGGTAAAGAAACGCTTTGATTTACACCTGAATTTTAAACGAGTAAAAAAGTTAAGACGACTTGTTATCACAGAGAAACAGGATAGCTTAAACGATCGACATTCGAAGAACGGTGTGAATGATTTTGCGATTTTCGAAGGGAAAAAGAACGAGATTGTATTGCTGGACAATTTAGTTGCGAATAAGGCGGCTAACAATCCTAGACAAATTTATGGAACTGTTACGGGTTTAAATATTTGGGAGAGCGATTATGCTGGTTTACAACTAGATATTGGCGGTCGGGGATTAAACCCGTCCAGAACAAGTAATTTCAATACGCGGCAGAACGGATATGATATTAGCGCAGATGCACTCGGATACCCAGAGAGTTATTATACTCCTCCAGCTGATGCGCTTAAAGAGATTGAAGTGACCCGAGGTGCAGCTGCACTTCAATATGGAACTCAATTTGGCGGAGCTGTTAATTTTAAATTTCGTGATGGTGCTGAAGATAAAATGATTCAATACAGAGGAAAGCAAAGTATTGGTTCCTATGAGTATATCAGTTCTTATAATGAACTAAGTGGGGTAATAAAGAAAGGGTGGCAATACTTTACATTTTATCAAAAAAGAAAAGGGAAGGGCTGGAGAGAGAATAGTAGTTTAGATGCCAATAATTACTTTGCACGTTTAGCGTATAAGGGAAACTACTCTAAGTTTAATGTAGAGTTTACCCACCTAGACTACCTATCACAGCAAGCTGGAGGATTAACTGATGCGCTATTTAAAGAAGATCCACGTCAAAGTGTTAGAGCAAGAAATTGGTTTTCTGTGAATTGGAATCTACTATCGGTAAGTGGAACCTATAAGTTTACTTCTTCGTTTAAATTGAACTTAAGAACCTTTGGTTTGATAGCAAATCGTAAAAGTTTGGGTATTTTGGATCGAATCAATGTAACCGACTTTGGACAGCATCGACTATTGATCGATGGAACCTTCCGTAATATTGGTGGAGAGCTTCGGCTACACAAAAAATACAAATTTAAAGGACATAGAAATGATCTTGTTGCTGGCATACGAGTATATCAAGGGAATACTTTTTCACGACAGGGTGATGCCGATAATGGGGACAATGCTAATTTTATTTTTATAAATGAAGACTATCCTGAAAATTTTGAATATAAATATCCAAACAAAAACGTAGCCGTATTTGTAGAACATATTTTCCGTTTTGGAAGATTAAGTATTACTCCCGGACTTCGTTTCGAGTATATTAATACACAGGCTGATGGATATTACCGAGAAAGGTCGTTTGACTTCGCCGGTAATTTAATAGCTGATATTAGAAATGATGAGAACATAACCAGACAGAGGCAGTTTGCAATAGCTGGTCTTGGAGCTCGATATACTATAAATGAGCGGATAAAGCTTCTGGCTAATATTTCTCAGAATTATCGGGCGATTAATTTCTCAGATCTCCGTGTTCAAAATCCAAACTTTGTAATTGATAGTAATATTCAGGATGAAAGAGGATTTACAGCCGACCTAACATTGAAAATAGATGATGATCGCGCCTTTAAGTTGGAGACTACCTTGTTTTATATTCACTATAATAATCGAATTGGACAGATTTTACAAGCCAATGTTCCTCCTTTATATCTGGATTATCGTTTTCGAACAAATGTGAGTGCTTCAAGAAACATGGGAATTGAGTCTTTTATTGCGTATAATTGGAATCAACTCTTAAAATGGAAAAAATTTAATTGGACAACCTATACCAATATTTCCTTGATCGACGCCCGTTATGTAAATAGTAAGGATAAAACGATTGAAGGGAATTTAGTCGAGATGGTACCACCAGTAGTTGTTCGCATAGGGAGTAAAATTCAAAGGAATAGGTGGAAGATTGGCATACAGTATAATTATACTGCCGAACACTATTCCGATGCAACAAATGCACGGTATACATCTTCTGCAATCGAAGGGCTTATTCCAGCGTATAAGGTATTTGATCTGAGTGCGGCCTATAAGTTTTCTGATCGTTTTAGTCTGGAAGGAAGCTGTAACAATGTTTTAAATGAATTGTATTTTACACGTAGAGCCCCTTCCTACCCAGGGCCTGGTATTATTCCTGCTTCCCCAAGACTTTTCTTTCTCACCTTAGGGCTAACATTTTGATTTTTTCCCAATTTATTGAATGTTATTCCTGATTGCATAAATGTCGCTTAATGCGATGAATGATTTTTGCAGACTTATAAAATGATCATAAGAAGATGAAAAAATTAGTAACTATATGTAGTGCAGTATTACTTGCGATTACATTAAACTCTTGTAGAAAAAAAACAGATGATCCAGTAACAATTTCGGATCAACAAAAAGTAAACGTGTTGACGAACTATGCCGCGATGGTGCATGCTTCTTACCAAGATGCATTAAACCTGACCATTGAATTACAGACTAAAATAAATGCTTTTGTCGCAAATCCTTCACAAGCAGGTTTAGACCAATGTAAAGCAGCTTGGAAAGCAGCTCGTATGCCCTATGGACAAACAGAGACGTATCGTTTTTATGCAGGACCCATAGATGATGATAACGGTCCTGAAGGTTTAATTAACGCTTGGCCAATGGATGAAGCGTACATCGACTATGTATCAACAAACGCAACTTCGGGAATTATCAATGATGCAACAGCTTTTCCTACGATTACGAAACAAGTTTTACTAGATGCGAACGAAAATGGCGGAGAAACAAATGTAGCTACGGGTTATCACGCCATCGAATTTTTACTCTGGGGACAGGACCTCAGCGCGAGTAGTGCAGGTCAACGTCCATATACAGATTATTTGACCTCGGGGGGAACCGCCAGCAATCAAGCTCGTCGTGCAACTTACCTTACTGTGGCAACCGATTTACTTATCGAGAACCTGACTTTCTTGGTAAATGAGTGGAAAGTAGGAGGAGCTTACCGCACCAACTTTGTAAAAAGTCAGAACCTAAATCAGAAATTGACAAACATTTTCAGAGGTATTGGAGCTATGGCGAAAGGTGAGTTAGCTGGTGAACGAATTGCTGTTGCCTTAACCAATCAAGATCAAGAAGATGAACATTCTTGCTTTAGCGACAACACACATGTTGATATTCAAATGAACTTCAAAGGAATTGAAAATGTATACTTAGGTCGTTATAAGAAAGTAGATGGCACCACGGTTTCAGGGGCAAGCCTTTCAGATTTAGTTAAAGAGTTAGATGCTGATAAAGATGCAGCCGTTGTTGCACAGCTAGCCGTTGCGAATACTGCTGTATATGCTATCCCAGTTCCGTTCGATCAAGCTATTTTGACCGATCCAGGGAATAAAGTTTCTGGATCAATTGATGCATTAAGATCTGTTTCTGATAAATTGGTAGATGCTGCTTTTGCACTAGGTTTGCAGCCTAATTTTGAGTTAGATTAATTATTAAAACTCCTATTTAAAATGCCCAAGAATAAAACCACTATAGTAAGCCTTTTGTTCTTGGGCTTTTCTTCTTTATTCATAGTTGTTTCTTGTAATAAAGATCCCTTGATTCCTGTTGCTGAAGAACTGAATACCGTTATTCAGGCAGGCGGACGAAATGGTACTGTTTTCGATCGGTCTACTAATGCATTTGGGAATGCTATTGAAGGTTTATCCTTTGAACAATTAAATGACTTTTCAAGTGGGAATTCGTTCTTTAGAAATAATTGGGTGACCGCTCCTTCATCTGTAGAATCTCGAGACGGTTTAGGTCCTTTATTCAATTCATTATCTTGCGGAGGGTGTCACGTGCGTGATGGGCGATCTGGACCGATACAAAGTAATGGTGAAACAGCACATGGTTTATTAATGCGATTGAGTGTTGCTGGTTTAGGGACGCATGGAGCACCTAATCCTGACCCGAATTATGGCGGGCAATTTAATCATAGAGCGATCCTAAATGTTCAGCCCGAGGGGAATGTACAGATTCAATATGTAGAACAATCTGGAACCTTGGCAGACGGAACGATCTATTCACTTCGTAAACCTACTTATTCTTTTCAAAACTTGAACTATGGCAGTATGGGGGCTGGAACAATGTTTTCGCCTAGAATAGCGAACCAATTAATCGGACTGGGACTTTTAGAGGCGATTAGTGAAAGAAGCATGATGCAATGGGCCGACGAACAAGATGCAAATGGGGATGGGATCTCAGGAAAAATAGCACGGGTTTGGAATCCAGAACTTAATAGGATGTCTATTGGGCGTTTTGGTTGGAAAGCATCACAGCCAAGTGTACGCTCACAAATCGCTGCTGCTTTTAACGGAGATATTGGAGTAACGACAAGTTTGTTCCCCAATGAAGACTTGACGATAATGCAAAGCAATTTATACGGCAGTTTACCAAATGGTGGTTTGCCTGAGGTCAATGATGTTCGGTTAAAACGGGTACAGTTTTATATGCAGACGATTGCGGTACCTGCATCGCGCTTCACAGATATAAATCAATACAATGCTGGGAAGCAATTATTTATCGAAACAGGATGCGCTAGCTGTCATATTACCGAAGTCAGGACAGGCCAAACTGAAATCACTCAATTGGCGGAACAAACAATAAGGCCGTATACCGATTTATTGTTACATGATATGGGTGAAGGCCTTAGTGACAACAGACCAGTTTTTAATGCGGAAGGTCGCGAATGGCGAACACCTCCATTATGGGGCATCGGACTCATTAAGACTGTTAATGGGCATACAACCCTGCTTCACGATGGAAGAGCAAGAAATATTGAAGAAGCCATTTTATGGCATGGAGGTGAAGCGGAAGCATCAAAGAATAATTATAGAAAACTAATTAAAAACCAGCGAGAAGTATTGCTAGGTTTTATAGAGAAACTTTAGGAACCTAACCCAAGTATTTCCCTACTATGGGCATTCTGCGCCCAACACCAAACGATTTAAACGAAACACGAATAATCGGACAAAATTGATTTCGTTTGTATTCGTTTCGGTTTACCATTTTTAAAATACGATGAACCAGTTTTTCATCATAGCCCATATCAATAATTTCTTTAGGTCCTTGACGCAACTCTATATATTGATAAAGAATCGTATCCAAATCTAGATAGTCTGGTAAAGAATCACTGTCTTTTTGGTTAGGACGTAATTCGGCACTTGGTGCTTTATGAATTATATCTAAGGGAATCACTTCTTTTCCCGCTTGCTGGTTAATATACTCGCAAAGTTTATACGCTTGCATTTTATAAACATCACCTATAACCGATATCCCTCCAGCCATATCTCCATAAAGAGTACCATAACCTGTTGCAAGTTCACTTTTATTTGAAGTATTCAGTAATATGTAACCAAACTTATTTGCTATTGCCATAAGTAAATTCCCCCGGCTGCGTGCTTGGATATTTTCTTCAGCTACATTAAAAGGGAGGTCTTTGAATTGAGGTGCAAGTTGTTCCATAAATGCATCGTAGATGGGTTCAATAGGAATAGTGTCATATTTATTTCCTAAATTAATAGATAACTGTTCCGCATCATTTACACTATGATCACTGGAGAATTGTGAAGGCATCAAAATAGCATGTACGTTTTCCTTTCCTAAAGCGGCAACTGCTAATGCTTGCGTTAATGCACTATCTATACCGCCACTCGCTCCAAGTATGGCTTTCTTAAACCCAAGTTTATCAAAGTAATCTTTTATGCCCATAACTAAAGCATTATAAACTCTATTGATATTTAAATCTGGGTCGTAATGTGGAGGTGTAAGCTCTTCGCTGGGAACATCCATTTCCGATTGTTGGATCGGTTCATCGAATTGACCTTTATTCAGTAGATTGACCTCAATTAAATCTTCTTCGAAATATTTTCCTTCTTTAATTAGGTTTGCGTCTTTATCAAATACTAAACTTCCTCCGTCAAATACAACCTCAGTTTGTGATCCCACACCGCAACAGTAAATCATTGGGAGTTGATACTTTTTTACATTCGCCTTGACCATTGCTAATCTATCTTCAGCATGTGTGTAGTCAAAGGGAGATGCGCTAATATTGATCATAATGTCCGGATTTTGCTTTGCAAGCTCATCCATGGGCGTATTTCTGTACAGTGGATTATACGGCATACCTGCTCTACCGGTATGAAGATTCCAAATATCTTCACATACGGTCAGAGCAATTTTTTTTCCCTTAAACTCAATACAGTTCCAAGTAAAAGCGGGTTCAAAATATCGATATTCATCAAAGATATCATAGGTAGGTAATAAGGTTTTATAAGCTTTCCCTTTTATCCCTCCTGCGTGCAATAGAAAGGCTGCATTAAATAAGTCTTTACCTTCGGGGCTTGGGTTTTTATCAGGAGTTCCAATGATAATACCAATTTTTTTTGATAACGGTAATAGGCTCTCAACGGCTTGTTCACAACGTGTAATGAAATCATCAAATTCTAAGAAATCCCTTGGAGGATAACCACAAACACAAAGTTCAGAAAACACAATAAGGTCGCCTGATGCATCAATTGCTCTTAGAGTAGCTTCTTTTATTTTTTGAAGATTGTACTCAAAGTTTCCTATTATATAATTCTGCTGAGCTAAGAAAATTTTCATGCTGGACAAAGGTAGAATAAAAAAAGTCCCGACAAATTTGCCGGGACTTTTGAAAGTATTTTTTCCTTCTTAAAAGAAATAACCAATTTGAATAGCAATTGTGTTAGATCGAATGTTACCATCTGCAAAACGGTTTCCTAAATCATTTAACTTAGGTGTGGTATAATCTGTAAAACCGTTTCTATATAGGATTGTTAGGTAAGCAGCACTTCCATTAGCTAAAGTGTATTCAGCACCAGCACCAATGTGCCAGCCGATGTTAACTGGAGTCGTTGCCGCATAAGATCCTAGCTTTTCGTTTTCTCCAGTAAGTACCGTATAGTCTTTCTTAATGAGCGTATAATCACCTTTTTGACTAAGTAATAGTGATAAATCAATACCTGTTTTAGCAAATATTCTAATATCACCGAATTCTGCAGCATACATTTTTAAACCAAGAGGAATAGCCAAATACTGGTTTTTGTAACTTACTACTGCACTTCGTACGTAGTTATCATTTAACGCAGGAGCATTCGTACTAGTTGAATCGTAGTTTGCATTCAAAGTGCCTCCGTTCCAGTTCAGACCAATACCCGAATAAACAGTATACTTCTCATTCAAATTCAACTCCATATTTAAACCAGCATTAAAGCTTGTTCGACCACCGTCAGCTTTTACATTATAATCTCCATTGTTGTCTTCAGCAACTTCAACAGTTGGTTTTAAAGAGTTGAATGTTGGTCCAACGAAAAGACCGAAACGGTACTTTTTAAATACAGCTTCAACTTGAGAGTCCTGTGCGATAGCACTTGTAGCTAAAACACATGCTACTAAGGTTAGTAAAGTAAGTTTTTTCATAATTTTTAAATTTTGTTTTGCCCTTTATCGTTTATTTGTTTTCTAATTATAAAGAACATTGCAAAAATACCCAACCACCTACCGAACTACTCTTCTTTTTGCTTTAATGATATGTTATTTGGTAACATGTTTAATAAGCTCTTGTAGCGAAACTGAGCGTAAAAAACCTCTTGATACAAAAGGAGTAAAAATATCTTACAAATCAGTACGTTATGATCAATTATTCTTTAGTATTGACCCAAAACACGTTTACAAAGAAATAGATCGTTTGGGGAGAAAATACCCTGATTTTACCAAGCTGTATCTGTCCACGCTGGCAGGGTTTGGTGAGATCGGAACACCGCAGTTCGATACAGCTATTCATCAATTTCTTACCCTAAAGGATTATAGAAATCTATATGATACCGTTCAAAAACATTTTAGTCATATCGAAAGGATTGATCAAGAGTTAGAAATAACGTTTAAGAATATTAAATATTTTTTTCCCGAAGAAAACTATGAACAGGTGTATTACTTTATATCGGGTCTGAATTTATGGAGTGCAATTACAATTGATAGTGCAGTGGGTGTTGGCTTAGATATGTATCTAGGCCCGGACTTTCCTTTTTATTCGTCGGTACAAATTCCTGCTTATGAAGCACTTGATCGTACTCAGAACAGAATAGCAATTGAGGTGGCGAAGGCCATTTTTCAAGCTAAGTTTCCTTACACTTACGAGGGGAAATCGCTCTTAGATATGATGCTTTACAAGGGTAAAGAACTCTATTTTTGTGAACAAGTATGTCGTACGAAGAAAGATGCCTTGATTATAGGGTATACTCCAGAGCAAACTGCTTTTTGTGATAAAAACGAGGAAGGGATTTATTATTTCTTTGTCAAGCAGAAATTACTGTATTCAACTACTTGGCAAGATATTATGCCATTAGTAAATGATGGTCCTAATACGGTTGGTATGCCAGAGGAGGCACCAGGAAATATTGGTTCTTGGCTAGGATGGCAAATGGTTCGAAAGTACATGCAAGAGCATCCAAACGAATCGATGAAACAGCTTATGGAAAATAAATTGCCAGCTCAGCAGTTTTTACGTGCAGCAAAGTATAAACCATAAAAAAACCACTTACCGTAGGTAAGTGGTTAGTGTTATTTTCAACTAGACCTTAGTGGTTATGTCCTGCGTGAGAAGTTTTAGCCTCAGTCTTGGCATGACTTGTTTTCGAACAAGCTTTTTTACAAGATTTCTTTGTAGTTGCTGAACTTGTACTTTGCTTATTAGTAGCTTTAGCAGTTCCTTTTTTTGAACAACAAGCTTTTTTAGAAGATTTCTTTGCGCAAGCTGTTTTGGCACATTTGGATTTGTTTTTACAACATTTTTTGTCTGCCATTACTACACCTGCAGAAAGCATTAGAGTAAGTGCTAATAAAATAAACTTTTTCATATGAATTATTAATTTTTTTAATTTGACGTAAAGATAGTGGTTTTCATACGCTGATATTGCAAATACTTTGTTCCTAAATCATATTTTAACAAATTCAAATTCAATGAATTGACGTTTCTTTGCGGCATCTTGTCTACATCTCAAACCAAAGCTTACTGGGCCTTAGCTACAATTTCTCTTTTCTGGGGTGGGTCTTGGTTTGTCTCAAAGCTTGCTATAGCTCACTTTTCGCCACTTTACATGAGCGCCATTCGTCAAACATTGGCTGGAACCCTATTAATAGCTTATTTCTTTATTCGAAGTAAGTATAGGCCCTCTTTTAAAGAACTTGGAATGCACTTTATTTTAGGTTTTTTAATTTTCACAGGAGCTAACGGTCTGACCACATGGGCCATAAAGTATATTCCATCAGGTTTAGGTGCCCTTTTGGGTTGTTTGTTTCCTTTCTTTCTCATTTTACTTAACGCGCTACTGTATAAGGAAAAGATCAACCCACGATCCACAATTGGCCTGTTAATTGGATTTTCTGGGGTGGGGCTTATATTTTATAGTTATCTAGATGACCTCTTTGTTGGTGATTTCTTTTTTGGAATCATTCTCTGTCTTCTTGGGGTTATCTGTTGGACTCTAGGAACCTTGGTATCGTCGAGGCAGGTTTTAAAGGGGAATAACCTTTCAGGTATTGGGTATCAAATGTTTTTTGGAGGGTTACAACTGTTTATTTTCTCGGCCATTGTAGGAGAAAGTAGAGTGCTCGATCACTTACCTTGGAAAGCTTGGACATACCTATTGTATTTGATCCTAATCGGATCAATTCTCTGTTTTTTATGCTTTATGTACGTTCTTAAAAATCTACCTTCAGATATTTCTGGTGTGTATGCTTACATTAATCCGATTGTGGCCTTAGCGTTAGGGATCGTCTTTTTGAATGAACCTTTCACTTGGAACTTAGCGTTTGGAACGCTTGTAACATTCTTGGGAGTTTTCTTAGTTAAGAAATACAGTCAAACTGCCAAAAAATAACTCCCGTAGTCTTGATTTTGCTATTATGTCTCATTTTTTAGCCTGTATAACGTCATACTGCAATATTGGCGTATTCGATTTTCCTTGGCATATTCTGTGATTGATAAGGTTGTATAAATTTTCAGAATTAAATCTTTTATATAAAAACGAAGAACTATTATGGCAAAAAAAGTAAACATTACCCCGTTACACGACCGTGTACTGGTACAAGCAGCAGAAGCTGAAACAAAGTCTGCTGGAGGAATTATTATCCCTGATACAGCTACGGAAAAACCACAACGTGGTAAGGTCGTTGCAGTTGGCAATGGTAAACCAGAAGAGCCTATGACTGTTAAAGTAGGTAATACCGTATTGTATGGTAAGTATGCTGGAACAGAGCTTAATGTAGATGGAATCGATTACCTAATTATGCGTGAGAGCGATATTCTAGCGATTGTATAATAACCATTGTTAAGTAACAGAAAAATAAAGAAATCAATATTTAAAATAAACATTTAATAGAAATGGCAAAACAAATAAAATTTAACCTAGATGCTCGCAACAAGATGAAGGCGGGTGTAGATAAACTGGCAGACGCAGTTAAAGTAACATTAGGCCCTAAAGGTCGTAATGTAGTAATTGAGAAAAAATTCGGTGCCCCACAAATTACTAAAGATGGAGTAACGGTTGCTAAGGAAGTAGAGTTAGAAGATGCATTCGAGAATATGGGTGCTCAAATGGCTAAGGAAGTAGCATCAAAAACGGCCGACGTAGCTGGTGATGGTACAACAACTGCTACTGTATTAGCTCAAGCCTTTATCAAAGAAGGTCTTCGTAATGTTGCTGCAGGGGCAAATCCAATGGATTTAAAAAGAGGTATTGATAAGGCCGTTCAGGTTGTTGTTAAAAACTTGGCAAAGCAAAGTCAAAAAGTAGGTAGTGATACTGAAAAAATTAAGCAGGTAGGTACGATTTCTGCGAATAATGATGCGGAAATAGGAACCTTAATTGCTGAGGCTATGAAAAAAGTAGGAACAGCTGGTGTGATTACTGTTGAAGAAGCAAAAGGTACGGACACTTCAGTTGATGTTGTGGAAGGTATGCAGTTTGATCGCGGTTACCTTTCTCCTTATTTCGTAACAAACTCTGAGAAAATGAACACGGAGCTTGACAATCCGTATATCTTGATCTGCGATAAGAAGATTTCTACAATGAAAGAGATCTTACATATTTTAGAGAAAGTTGCTCAAACAGGTAAGGCATTAGTAATTATTTCTGAAGATTTAGAGGGAGAAGCATTAGCTACTTTAGTTGTGAACAAATTACGTGGTACGATTAAAATTGCAGCGGTTAAGGCACCTGGATTCGGAGACAGAAGAAAAGAAATGTTACAAGACATTGCGATTCTTACTGGTGGTACCGTTATCAGTGAAGAAACAGGTCATAACCTTGAAGCAGCTGATATCGATGCTTTAGGTACATGTGAGAGTATGACTATTGATAAAGACAATACAACAATTGTTGGAGGTAAAGGAAAAGGTGCTGCTATTAAGGCACGTATTAAGCAAATCGAAGCGCAGATTGGAACTTCGACTAGCGATTATGATAAAGAAAAATTACAAGAGCGTTTAGCTAAGTTAAGCGGTGGGGTGGCTGTATTGTATGTAGGTGCTGCAACTGAGGTTGAGATGAAAGAGAAGAAAGATCGAGTTGATGACGCTTTACATGCTACGCGTGCAGCAGTTGAAGAAGGTATTGTACCAGGAGGTGGTACGGCCTTTATCCGCACAATCAAGTCATTAGATAAAGTAGAGGTTGAGAACGAAGATGAAACGACAGGAGTAGCAATTGTGCGTCGCGCTTTGGAAGAGCCGTTACGCCAAATTGTTGCTAATGCTGGTTTAGAAGGTAGCATTATTGTGCAAAAGGTGAGAGATGCGAAAGGTTGGAATGGCTTTAACGCACGATCAGAAAAATACCAAGATTTACAAAAAGCGGGTGTTTTAGATCCTACTAAAGTAAGTCGTGTCGCCTTAGAAAATGCTGCTTCAATTGCAGGGATGTTATTAACTACAGAATGTGTAATAGCAGATATGCCCGAGCCTGAAGCTCCGCATTCGCATGGTCCAGAAATGGGAGGCATGCCAGGTATGATGTAATGAGCTGAAAAGCATAAAGTAAAAAGGCCTCGAATTTTTCGAGGCCTTTTTTATGGAGGGTATTGTGGTTATTCGTCATGTTTAAACACTAGCTCGACCGTCATACCAAATGTTCCAAGGTCATAATATGTTTGATATACACTTTAATGAAGACCTTTTAGAGTAAAAGGGAGGAGACTTGTCTTATTTTAGCTGGTTGAATCGTTATCTATTCAATATGACATTTCCGAACATTTTTACAGAAGAAATAAGCCAACAGATTATTGATCGCATTAATAGTTTAGGTTCTGATGCGCAATCAAAATGGGGTAAAATGAACGTAGCCCAAATGATGGCTCACTGCAATGTAACCTATGATATGCTATATACTAATCAGTATGCCAAGCCCAATGCATTTAAAAAATTCTTTGTGAAGTTATTTGCTAAAAATGCGGTAACAGGCCCCAAACCATACCCTAAAAATAGCAGAACCGCCCCAGAATTCTTGGTAGCAGCAGAGCAGGATTTTCAACGGGAGAAAGAAAAGTTGACGAGTTATATTCGACAAGTTGTCAACGATGGTCAAATGGCTTTTGAGGGTAAAGAGTCGATGTCCTTTGGACCGTTAAGTTCTGACCAGTGGAATAACTTATTTTATAAACATTTGGATCATCATCTTACGCAGTTTGGTGTTTAGAATAGTGTACCTATTCACTCTTTTATATACATTTGCACCCTATGCAGTTCCACCGCGGTAAGCGCACCTCCGAAGAACTTTTAGAGATTTATAAGAATCTTGTTTACCCTCGTACGATTGAAGAAAAAATGCTCAAGCTCCTCCGACAGGGAAGAGTTAGCAAGTGGTTTAGTGGTATTGGACAAGAAGCAATAGCTATTGGAAGCACTATGGCACTTCAACCAGATGAATGGATGATGACCATGCATAGAAATCTGGGAGTATTTACAACACGCAAGGTATCTTTTGAGAAATTGTTTTTGCAATGGCAAGGAAAGAAAGAAGGTTTTAGTAAAGGACGTGAGCGGAGTTTTCATTTTGGTAGTAAAGAGCATAAGATTTGTGGAATGATATCACATTTAGGACCTCAACTATCAGTAGCAAACGGGGCGGCTTTAGCCTCAAAATTACGGTCTGAAGAAAAAGTAGCGCTTGCCTTTACAGGAGAAGGAGGAACAAGTCAGGGAGAATTTCATGAAGCATTGAATGTAGCAGCCGTTTGGAATATTCCAACAATTTTTATTATTGAAAATAATGGCTATGGACTAAGTACTCCTACAAAAGAACAGTATATAGCTAAACACTTGGCAGATAGAGGACAAGGGTATGGAATCAAAGCTAAAACAATTGATGGAAATAATGTTTTGGAGGTTTTAGATGAAGTAAGCAAAGCAAAATCCTATTGCTTGAAAAATCAAAAACCATTCTTATTAGAGTGTCAGACCTTTCGAATGAGAGGGCATGAAGAAGCAAGTGGCACTAAATATGTTCCACAGGAATTATTTGATGAATGGCAAAAGAAAGATCCTATTTCCAATTATGAAAATTGGTTAAAAGAAGAAGGTGTTCTTACCGATGCTCTTATAGAAACAATTCATAAAGAATTTGTAACAGCCATAAACGCTGATGTTCAGAAAGTGCTAGAAGTGCCAGCAATTCAGATCGATACTCAGGAAGAGTTAGCCGATGTATTTGCACCGCATCATAGTATGACGACTAATGTTTCTAATATCCCTACTGAATCTAAGAAGATGGTGGCAGCTATTAGAGATGGATTGTGGGAGGGTATGAAAGAACATGATCGACTTGTACTCATGGGACAAGATATTGCCGAATATGGTGGGGTGTTTAAAATCACAGAGGGTTTTATTGAAGAGTTCGGAAAAGAACGCGTTCGAAATACTCCGCTCTGTGAAAGTGCAATTCTAGGAGCCGCAATGGGTCTTTCTCTTGAGGGGTACAAGGCAATGGTAGAGATGCAATTTGCTGATTTCGTATCAGTCGGCATGACTCAGATCATAAACTACTTTGCAAAAATTCATTATCGTTGGGGGCAACAGGCTGATATTGTTGTACGTATGCCAACAGGTGCTGGAGTAGGTGCAGGGCCTTTTCATTCTCAGAGCAATGAAACTTGGTTTACCCACACAGCAGGTCTGAAAGTTGTATATCCAAGTACAGCTGCTGATGCAAAGGGACTACTCATTGCCTCTATAAATGATCCGAACCCAGTCATGTTCTTTGAGCATAAAGCGCTTTATAGAAGTATAGAAGATGAAGTACCACAAGGAAACTACACCATTGAAATAGGAAAAGCAAACAAAATACAAAGTGGCGAAGACTTTTCAATAATAACATATGGAGCAGGTGTGCATTGGGCTAAGGAATACTCAGCTAAGCACCCTGAACTAAATATAGCCATTCTGGACCTACGTACTTTAGCACCTTTAGATTATAGAAGCATTAAAGAAATTGTACTAGAAACAAATAAGGTGTTAGTTCTTCATGAGGACAACCTATTTGGTGGTTTAGGTGGTGAAATATCTGCGTGGATTAATGAGCATTGTTTTGAGTTTCTTGATGCTCCAGTCATGCGATGCGGCAGTTTAGAAACGCCAATACCTTTTGCCAAGGAGCTTGAGGATAATTTTTTAGCTAAGAATTATTTAGATCAGAAAGTAGAGGAACTATTAGCGTATTAAGTTTTGTAACGCTTTTAATAAATTCGGGTAGCTAAATGCAAATCCGGTTTTCAATATTTTATTAGCAGAGGCGCGACTTCCTTTCAATACAATATCGGCCATATCCCCTAAGAAGAGTTTAAGAAGAAAACTAGGTACACCAATAGGAATAAAAAGTCGTTTCTTCGCTTTACACAAGGTCTTCATTAGTTCCTTATTCGTTGTATGTTGGGGAGCTACAGCATTATAGACTCCATGTACTGAAGCATCTTCTATAGCCTTTAAAAAAATAGCGACGATATCGTCTAAATGAATCCAAGGAACAAACTGTTCACCATTTCCGATCGGAGTACCAAAACCAAACTTAAGTGAGGTCATCATTTTAGGTAATGCGCCATCTTCTTTTGCCAGTACAACTCCAATCCGAAGTGCTACCGATCTAATATCGAGTTGCTCTGTCTCTTTCAAGACGGATTCCCATGCTTTTCCAATAGTTCCAAAAAAGTCGTCGGCAGAATCATCTTGTTCTGTAAATATTGTATTAGAGGTCATCAAACCGTAATACCCAACTGCCGAAGCCGAAATAAAAGCCTCAGGTTTGTGGTTTGATTTTTTTATTTTGTCCAGTAATAAATCGCCTGATTTTACTCTACTATTAATAATCTCCTGCTTTCGTTCTGACGTCCATTTTTTATCACCCACATTCGCACCAGCAAGATGAACAATGCAATCAGCATTATCTACTGCCTCCTGTGGGAGTATGCCCTTCTCAATATCCCATATATAAGTTTTTACCCCTTCTATAGTTCTAGCACTTCGGCTAAGGATTGAAAGTTGATATCCTCTTTGCTGTAACAGCGGAATGAGTTTTCCTCCTATCAATCCTGTAGCTCCTGTGATTAGAATATTTTTCATGCAACAATTAGGTAAATAGGTACTCAATATCTTCACGACTCAGGTTCTTCACGAACTTGGTATCGTCGCTCACAATATCTTTTACCAATGCGTTTTTCTTTTCCTTCAACTTCATGATCTTCTCTTCAACGGTGTCTTTACAAATAAATCGATATGCAAAAATATTCTGCGTTTGACCTATCCGATGTGTTCGGTCAATGGCTTGTTGCTCTACGGCGGGGTTCCACCAAGGGTCCATCAGGTATACATAGTCTGCGGCCGTTAAGTTGAGTCCCATACCACCAGCTTTAAGAGAGATCACAAAGACTCTACTTTCTTCATTTTCCTGGAAGTTTTTAATCGCTGCTTGTCTTTGGGTGGTGGTAGAACTCCCATCAAAGTATTCATATTTGATACCTTCTTCCGAGAGTTTTTCTTTGATCAGTGATAGCATACCCAAAAATTGAGAGAAAATAAGCACCTTATGTTCTCCGACAACAGAATTTAACTGTGCCGCTAGTTCATCTAATTTAATACTATGCGGTTCCTTGCTCTCCGCTCCCTTAATGATCGATGGGCTATCGCAGATCTGTCGTAAGCGCATTAATCCTTGTAAAATAGAAAACTGAGATTTGTTTAGGCCTTTGGTATCCAATTCGCCTAATATTTTGGAACGGTATAAGTTCTTATACTGGTCGTAAATTTTCTTCTGCTCTTTGCCCATTTCACAGGTAAGCGTTATCTCCGTTTTACTTGGCAAGTCTTTAGCAACCTGTTCTTTCGTTCTTCTAAGAAGAAAGGGATAAATTAATTTTTTTAAGTGCTCCTTAGTTTCCGCTTCTTGAAATTTGTCAATCGGAACTGCAAATTGCTCTTTGAAGAATTCCTTACTTCCAAGCATGCCGGGGTTTAAGAAGTTCAGTTGACTGTAAATATCAAAGGTGTTATTTTGCATAGGGGTACCGCTCAAAGCAATCTTATTCTTCCCTTGTAAGATTAGGGCAGCTTTAGCTGTTTTAGAAGTAGGGTTTTTTATAGCCTGACTCTCATCTAAAACGATATAGTCAAACTCAGATTTATTTAAAAAAGTAATATCACTTCTTAAGGTACCATAGGTTGTAATAATAATATCGTGCGCATCAATCACTTCATACTTCGATGTACGACCCGATCCATGATGTATGTAATATGTAAGATCTGGAGTAAATTTCTCGATCTCTTGCATCCAATTATGCATAAGAGTTGTAGGACAAACAATAATAGCCTTCAACGTTTCATTTTTGTTCTTATAGTTTTGCAGAACGGATAGTGATTGCAATGTTTTACCTAATCCCATGTCGTCTGCTAAGAGACCGCCCCAACTGATATCTTGGAGGTAGTTCAACCACCGGAATCCTGCTTTTTGGTATGGACGCATTTCTGCATCAACATTTTGGGGAACATCAATCGTTCCTTCAGTTGGTAGATCTGTTCTAAGTAACATACGTTTCTTCTCATCTAATTCATATTTTACATCTTCTTGATTAATATTATCATACAATTCATCGATAATGTGAAAGTTGACTTTGTTGACTTTAAGTTTATTCTCTTTAATTTCAGCCATCTTGAATAGCAAAGAATATTTCTTAATCCACTCCTCAGGCAGTAAACCTAATGTTCCATCCTTGAGCTTAACATAGTTTTGCTTCGTTTGAATCGATTTTTGAATTTCTTTTAGATCAGCTTGCTCGCCATCAAAATCTAGTTCTACTTCAGTGTCAAACCAATCGATGTTCGATGTGATGCTCAGTTGCGTTTTGGGTTTGATCTTCTTGAATTTGAACTGTTTTAAATTGTCATACCCAAAAAGTTGAATCTTCCATTGTTTCATTTTTTGGAAGAACGTATACATCCAATTTTCACTTAAGGCATATTTAGGACTCTAGTAGAAAAGCATTGCCATGTGTACCCAATCGCATGCGCTGGTGTAGCCCTTCGATTTGATCCATAAAAGCCTTCTCACTTTCTTTATCTCGCTGTATCATTACGATCTGTCCACCTTCTATGCTCGGAAATTGTTTCTCTTCGCTATAATCAAGTTCACTTTGTCCATAAAGGAAAATAGGTTTTAAAATAAACATATTTCCCCGTTCGTTGAGTAATAATCCAAGAGTAGGAGATTGTACTGGGGCACTTATTACAAGGCTCTTATCCAGTTCCATGTGCTTAGTTCTGCTATAGGGTAGGACAATTTTCTCCATGTAATTATCCCAATCTTCTTTACGCTGCGGAAAAATTATTATAGAGTCGATCACTACAATTTGCATCATTACCTTTCTTGGGTAAGAAGATTAAAATCTTCTGTTAAGAAGAACGTAAAGCCAGGGTAGAGGTTTTCTTCCTGCTTAAAGTGGTTTCGACCTATGCCGTATTGAATAGAAAGTTTAGTTTTTGGAACTTTACCCTTAAAAACATATTTCATATCAATTTCCGCAAATGAAATATTGATCTTAGAAAGGTTCGCAATTTTCAAAGCTTTGCCTTTAGGTAAAACATACATTGGAGTTTGATCCCCAACTAAACCAAATAGTTTATGTAATCTGGGGAGGGCATATTCATAGAATAACTTTTTATTGTCCTCGGTCCAGTCCTCTTCTGTTTTGAGGCTCTCCCATAAGTCTCCAAAAGGGGAATTCTTACTGATATATTTATTGACTTCTGCCTCCTGTAGTTTTTTAGTTGCATTTACAACTGCTCGATCGTCAGGGGCATACGGGTTGAGGTTAACATATTTGGTCGTATCTAATGGTGTTACTTTGCCTTGCAACGTATTATCACTTGTTATCTTTTTCCCTTCCACAAGATCAAACTTAAAATAGGGAAAAGTCTTTTGATTCAAATTAAGAACAAGGCCTATCGATTTTGTATAATCAGCAGGTGTTGTAACTTTTTCTTCAGGTTTTTGAAGATGGGGAGGAAGGACTTTTTCCGTTTGGTTTACTTTCTTAATGTTCTTGTCTAATACTTTTAAGAATGGTTTGCTGTCTTTATAATAGAACTCAAACTTATCTGTTAGATCATCTTCTAGGGAATAACCATATAGTCCAAGAAGTAGGTTTTTTTTGTTTGTCCCAGTTGCGGATACTATCAAAATAATTTGCACCATAATTATTTTAGTAATTGAAGAAGGAGAGCCGTCTTGTGTAAACATAAAGGGTAGTGCTTTTCTTCACAGGTGCATGAGGTGTTTATTGTGCCATTATCGCTACGCTTTAGTTTAAGCTCATAGGTTTTTTCCTTTGTAGGGGAGATCAGCCTCAACGTATTCGTTGGCAGCAGTAAAGATTTTAAGTACATTCAATTTGGCAATATCGCTTGCCTCGGCGAAATTTTCATCACTTGTATATAAGCGCAAAAGTTTTAGTTCGAGATTGCGCATTTTGATGACCGTATTCTTCTGATCAAATGAGTTGTCTTTACTATCTAAGGAGTTTGTAATAATGAGCTCGTTTAAAAAATAAAGCGCCGCGGCTTCATGCCGACAAACGTCTCCCATATTATAAGGGCATTTACAGCGAACCTCCATTTGCTCTTCATCGGCATATCGACTAATCGTTACATTATAGTAGTTTTTGTAAATATCATTTCGAACTCTAAAAGTCAGTTGTTGAATGACATCATCATTATGTATCAAACGGACTCCATCTGTTAGAAAGATTTTTTTGCCACGTATAATGGCCTCTTCACTTCCTGTTTTATAAATATGTTTTGTAATATGTGGTAATGACATAACGTGTAAAAAGCGGCGTACAAAATTAAGGGAAAAAGGTGGCTTAACATATTGGAACGCACCCTATTTGTGTAAAATCTTGTATCGGATTAATTAGATTTCAAAATTGCTATTGAACAGAAACTTAATTCGTATTTTCGCCCTTGTGAAAAAATTCCTTCTTTTCATTATCTTGATTCTTGGCTCGGTAAGCTCTTTTGCTCAATGCGCAATGTGTACAAAAACAGCGGCTGGCTTGGACGATGGAGCGGCCAAAGGATTGAATTCAGGTATCATTTTTCTGGCCTTTATGCCACTAACTATAATTCTCCTATTAGCTTTCTTTTGGTATAGAAGAAACCGACATGAGTTTATAAGCTAGTGTTGTATTATAATTTTTTCTCTGAAAATTCCTTGATCTGTTTTAATCGATAGAATATAGAAACCATCAGCAACATTAGCTGTATTGAGTTCATTACAGTTCTTACATACGGAGAGTCGTTTTCCTTGTAGAGAGAACAGTTCCGCATTCAATACTCTTATGTTTTCACTCATCTTAAAATAAATGCGGTTCTTCGCAGGGTTCGGATAAATATCAACCTTAGATACTTTAGTTATATCAGAACTGCTTAGCGCAAGAATTTTTATATATTCCCCATAAGAACAACCATCCATTTTTAAATACTGAAGTACAAATGGGGAGTAGCTATAAGTTGTAGGGTTTACTAAATCCGTTTCATTATACCTGTGTGACGATCTTTCATGAGGCAATAGATATTCGAATCGCTCTGATTTGCCCCCGGAAAGGCTTCCCAAGGATAACCTACAAGGCATGGAAGTATCAATGTATTGAGATCCAGTGCTAAGCTCAATAATCAGTTTATAGTTAAAACATGAGTTTGGAGGTGTATCAACTCTGTAGTGAGGATAGTTAATGTGTGGCACATTATTAAAATAACTATAATTAGCAGGACGATATGCTACCTCAGGAAAGATTGAGTCTTTAACTCTTGTATATATGTTCGGAAAAGAATAGTTAAGATAATAGGAGTAGGTTGTATCCCACCTAGAATAGGTCATAACATAATTAGGAGGATTATTGTATTGAGGAAAATGATCTACTCTTGCCTTATAACTTTGAATATACATTTGTGTGGGACTCAAAACTTGTGCAAAAATTATGGAGTCGTATAAATAGGTCTTACGAAAAGGTGTATTTACACTATGGTGCGCTTCATCGCGATATAGCCTAGCGTTGCCTGTTTTTATAAATCTAATGTTGTGCCTAATGTCGATTCCTATTTCTTGTTCATTAAAGTTTTTAGGTAACCTCTTATGGATGGCATGGTTATTCCGAAAAACTTGTGGTGATAAGCATGGAACATCATCAGGGAAAATATACCATTCTAAACATTGTATAAAACCATGATTCTTACTTAGGACCATTTTTTTGCCATTATAGTAATGCGTGTTTAAAGGAGCATTATTATTATCGAAAACAGCTAAGGTTATTTCTTTAATACTATCCAAATTGTTATCTATGGTCATGGTATCCATATTTGTAACCGTAGCAACAAATTCATTACCTATACCGCTTCTATGCATCAACCAAGAACTATTCAAATTCGCTTTTGTATTCAGCTTAATAGAATCATCCCAATAATTAAAATAGGTCTCTATACCTCTAGAATTTCTATAAAAAAGTTTTCCCAACCAGGTAGGACCACTTTTAATGTTTAGACAAGTATCTTTTGGGTTTGCTCGAACGGATGGGTAAAAATAAAAAACACTGTCAACAGCTAAGGATTTAGATGAATCGATCCAAATTACTTTTAGGTCACCTGCATCGTAATAGGTCGTATCATTTTCACGTACACTTTTCCAGTCTTGGGCAAAGCAAAGTATGGGAGCGCATAGAACGGTGAGGAATAAGAGCTTTTTCATAGCATCAAGATAGGAATTATCTTTTGCAACTTCAAGGAGTTGATTTTTTTTTACCGTTACATGACATTATTTAAGCTCATTCAGCATGGCTTCAATTTGTTTATTATTTGGATATAATCTACGCGCTTTTACCAGAACTTGTTTCACCAGAGACCTTTCTTGTAAATTGTAATAAGCAACGGCTAGGTTTATATAGGCCTGTTCATTATCGGGGGCTAAGGCAATAGCTTTGGCCGAAGCCATAGCCGAAGCTTTAAAATCTTTTTGTGATAATGCAATGAATCCTAATATCTTATGAGCTTGACTATATCTGCTATTTTCGTTTAAAACGAAAGCAGCTTCTTGTTTAGCCTCTTCCATTTTATTCAGTTTTAATAAGGTATTAGCTAATTTGATTCTGAAATCTAAGCCAAGCGGCATTAAGGTCACTGCACGTTTATGATATTGAAGTGCACGTTCAAAGTTATTATTCTTAAAATGACTCTCTCCAATTCTGTAGGCTGTCCAAGCTTCTTCAATCTTCTCTGGCTTACTATCACTCAACTCGATAACTTTATTATAGTCTTTTTTCAAAAAGTAGGTACGAATTAAGTCTGCATCAGTAGTGCGTTTATCGGCTTTGGACAAATAAAGAATAGCAGTATCTAGTAGCAAGGGATTGGCTTGATATCGTTCATAAAACTCAAGAAAGGCTTTGGCCTTTATGCGATTGCTTGGAGCATTATTATTATAGGATTTCATGCCAATGAAATTTCGAATGGCATCCTCATTTTCTATTCTCGGCTTTTTTCTAATATAATGATCTGTAACCGCCACATGAGGTATATCAATACTTTCGTTTTTAGTCATATGACAACCACTGCAGTTATCCTGTTTCGATGCACGCACTTCTACCTGTTCTGTACACTGATCAGATGAGGTATGACAGTTTTTACAGGCAGCATTAAAGGTTTCAGACGGAGTTGCTTTAACACTTATGTGAGGATTGTGACAACTGATGCAACTCATTCGACCACTATTAACAAAACAAGCGCTCATCTTCATGCGTTCAACATGACTAGCCATAATCATATGCTTCTGACTTCCACTAAAGGTAGGCATGAAGACGCTCATGGTCTGTTTTAGCTCCTGTGAAGGAAGAAAATCAAAGAAATCCTTACCATCCTGTAGTACAGCGATACCTTGCAAATGGCAGCGTTGGCATAAGTTATTTTGTTGCTCGGTAGATAGCCTTCTTGGATTGACAATACTATAGTCAGGCCCTAGCGATGTATCTATAATTTGCCCTAGTTTTTTTTCAGCTACATGAATACTTCCAGGTCCATGACAACGTTCGCAGTCTATACCTGTTTTTACCTGGGTATACTTATTTAAACTTCCTTTTACATGTTCAGGATAACCATTATGACACGTAATACACTCTGTTTCAATTTTTCGAGAGAAGCGCGCATTATGTCCGCCTTCATAACCGGGCGCTAAATCCCACTTTCCTTTCTGTGTATAAAATGTAATCGGTGCTTGGTGTAGATATCCATCCATATCAATGATATGAGAATTGGTATGCTGGCCGCTACCTACAACATAACTTATTTTTTCTTCACGATAATGAGTTGTATCTTTTTCGAATAACCTATACTCTTTTATAAACAGTTCATCTTTTTTCCAAAATGCTTTATAGTACAAGTCCAGTTTTTGATCGTAGATTGGAGGGTGCTTATCGCTGAAGTCCGCAGCACTTTTCTCTTTGGTTGCAAGCCCCCATGATTGTCCCATTCCAGTTTGAATATACGTTTTATAAACTGGTTCATGGCAGTTGCGGCATTCGTTCATACCTACGTAGTGGGCCTTTTTATTGGAGATATTTCGAAAGAGGTTTTGCCCTTCTATGTTTTGGTTACACCGAAGGAGTAATAGAAAACATCCTATACTAAATAGTAAAACAAGATAGTATCTTCGCATATATACTACAACGAAATTAAGCTTTAGCTTTAAGAAAAATGAAAGAACTCTCTGAAGTAAGGGTAATTGTAATCACGGGAGTGGAAAGTTCTGGTAAAACAACCTTGGTTAAAGACTTGGCTGCGTATTTCGGAGCACCCTATGTGCTTGAAACTGCACGTAATTATCTTGAGAAACAAGGAGGAGAATACTGCTATGAAGACATAGAAGAAATAGCAAAAGAACATCTAGAGCATATTCGTAATGAAGAACTTAAGGCGAAACAATATTTATTCGTCGATACTGCATTTTTTGTCCTTAAAATATGGAGTGAGAAAAGATATGCAAATTGTTCGAAATGGATTTTAGATCAAGCGGCTTTGTTTAAACCGTATGCGTATTTATTATGTACTCCTGATATTCCCTGGGAGGATGATCAATTGCGCGAACATCCTTCAAAGAAAGATCGTACTTGGCTATACAAAAACTACTTAACACATCTTCAAGATCAACCCATACCCTTTCAGGCCATTTCTGGTACAAAAAAAGAGCGGCTAGAAAAAGCCGCCCGTTTTATTCAGAACTTATAGAATTTCGTTGCTTAAAGAGAATCGATTTCCCCTTTAATCCATTTCTTTACCATACGAGTAGAAACTGATTTAGGTCTTTCTAATGGCATACCTAATGCACGGTCCCAGCACATGCCTGCTAGAATACCAAGTGCTCGTGAAACTCCAAACAGAACAGTGTAGAATTCTTCTTCTACTAAACCATAATGCTGTAACAAAGCACCAGAGTGTGCATCTACATTCGGCCAAGGGTTTTTAATTTTTCCAATAGATCCTAATATATCTGGTACTACATCGTAGATATTCCACACAGTTTGTATTGTTGAATCATCGGAACAATATTGTTTGGCAAATTCCATTTGAGCTGTAAATCGAGGGTCTGTCTTACGAAGGACTGCATGACCATAACCTGGAATTACTTTACCAGCGTCAAGTGTATCTTGAACATATTTTGCAATCTGTTCCTTTGTTGGCTCTGTAGTATTTAACTCACTGATCATTTCCTTGATCCAACGGATAACTTCTTGATTAGCCAAACCATGCAACGGCCCAGCTAAACCATTCATACCTGCCGAGAAGGCCAAATACGGATCGCTTAAGGCAGAACTAACCACATGCGATGTATGAGCACTTACATTCCCGCCTTCATGATCAGCATGGATACATAGATATAAACGCATTAATTCATGAAATTCAGGATTGTCGTATCCTAACATATGCGCGAAGTTCGCTGCCCAGTCCAACATTCCATCTGGATGAATGTGTTCATCGTTTTTATATTTTCTGCGGTAGATATAGGCAGCAATTCTTGGCAAACGAGCCGTAAGGTTTAAGCAATCTTCAAAAGTATAAGACCAATAGTCTGCTTTAGAGATACCTTCTTTATATGCCTTAGCAAAAACACTTTCTGTTTGCATCGCCATGATACCTATGCTTAGCATAGTCATGGGGTGCGTATGTAAGGGTAATTTATTAATAGCTTCAAAAACATGATTTGGAACATGAGAGCGTCGTCCCCAAGCCGCGGATACCATTTCAGCATCTGCATCAGCAGGAAGTTCACCAATCAGCATAAGATAAAACAAACCTTCTGGCAAGGGTTGAGATCCTCCTTCCGCTTTAGGTAATTTTTCGACTAATTGTGGAATAGAATATCCTTTAAAATGAATTCCTTCATCCGCATCTAGCAAAGATGTTTCACAAACCAAACCGATCATACCACGCATCCCTGTATATACCTGTTTTAAGGTAGTTTCTTGGATTTTTTTATCACCGTGTTCTTTAAGGAGTGTCTTAATCTCAGCGCCTAATTCGCTCGCGTTAGTATCAAATTTTTGCTTTAAATTGTTCATAATTAATGCTAGAAGGTGTTATTGAAACGAGTGCGAATTTACGAAAAAGTTAGGAGAAATAGGGCCTGAAGAGACCTTAATCTTATAAAGTATCCTTAATATTCACTTCCGTGCTATCTGAATATTCTATGATACTATCCTGGTATGAGTCCTTTCGAATACTCAACTCCTCTAGCACTTTTTCGTATACTTTGTCAAATACTTTTGGACGATTCTTATACCATGTAAGTGCTTTATTGAATTTCGTGGTGTCTAAGTCATATTTTTTGTAGATATGACTATACAAAATTTTGAGCGTATCATTGTTTTTGGTCATATAGTCTCCCATGTTTTTGGGTACCAGTTGGGCGTAAGCCTCTGCCATATGTAAGTCCGAAAGGATTGCAGCCATTTGATCTTCTGCTACTAAAGGTTCTTCTTCTTTACATGAAACGAAGAGTATCATGAAGAACAAACAAGAAATGAGATATCTCATCGTCGTAACAATTTGAAGTATTGTTGGGTATTACGTACGTCAATCTGGGCACAGATTGGGATAATAATGTCTTTCTCAGATTTGGGTGAATTTTTTAGGAAGTCCATGATCTCTGGACTTTTAGCATTAAAAAAGAATTGAAGCAGTACAGAAGAAGGGTTCTCCTGGTTGATTCTTTTTAGGTCGGAGAATATTTTATTCATATTCGTTCTTGCCTTCTTTGGGTCGGAGATCATATTATCCAAGCCCTTACGATGATAGGTATAAAAAGCTTCTCTAAATTTCACAAATCGATTGTTTAAAATTTGGTCTATGAGCCAGTAACGATTTCTCCTTTTTGATTCACTTGCTTTCCAACCTGTAATATCTCTATTCTCTGGTGCATTATTGATAATATTGAGTGCTTTATTAAAATAAGGTGTTCCACCTTTCATCGAAAAACTATCGTAATCTAGTCCAATGACAAGATATGTATAGTATGCAATAAGCGCTGTCAAATTAGAGGCCAATGCATCTGAGCCCGTTACTCGATTATCATTAAAGTCTAATGGTTGAAACTGAACATACTTCACCGCAACATTCTTATCGACATAGTTAACAGTGGTGCTGGAATAATCTGAGTTGAAGATAGGGCGAGTAGCTTGGATAGAAATACTACCTGTATAACCTCCTTCAACGCCTTCAATTTTTTTTGACAGAACTAAGGAAAAAACAACATCGATTTTCTCATTGGGTTCGTAGTTGTCTTTTGTCCACTTACGCGTATTGACAAATGTTTCAATAGCTTGCTCCAACGTTTTAAATATTTTCTTATCCACCCCTTGAATTTGTCCTGCATTGACAATTGCCTTGCAGCGCATCTCTTGAGCTTGGACCATACTAACTATAAGTAGCGATAATATGACTAGGTATAATTGTTTCATTCTTCTATAAAAACTTTACTATTTCATCTACAATATCAAGAGCAACTTCAGTTTTAGGTTTGAGTTTATACGCCGTTTGACTACCATTTTTATTAAAGATAGTTACCTTATTCGTATCACTCATAAACCCAGCTCCCTTATCTTTTATACTATTTAGAACGATGAGATCTGCATTCTTCTCTTTTAATTTTCTTTGGGCGTAGCTTTCTTCGTTCTGACTCTCAAGAGCAAAACCTACTAAAATTTGTTTTTTCTTACGTTCGCCAAGCGTTCTTAAAATATCTGGAGTTCTTTCCAGTGCAATGCTCATGTCATTGTCTTTTTTCTTAATCTTTTCTAATGATTGTTGCTTCGCTTTATAATCTGCCACGGCTGCACTCATTATAGCAATATCAATCTGATCAAAATAATTTAAACACGTATTGTACATCTCTTCGGCGGATTGAACATTTATTTGCTCAATTAAAGGGTGCGTAGCTTTTAACTTGCTTGGGCCCATGATCAACTTGACCGTTGCTCCTTCTTCGGCGATGGCCTCTGCAATGGCAAGGCCCATTTTTCCACTAGAGTAGTTACCAATAAACCTAACGGGATCAATATTTTCATACGTTGGTCCAGCGGTTATAAGCACAGATTTCCCTTTTAACCTTTGCTCTTTACCTAAAGCGTTTTGAACATGTATAAAAAGATCTTCTATTTCGGCCATACGTCCCATCCCTACAAGGCCGCTGGCCAATTCACCATGGTTTGAACTGATCATGGTGTTTCCGTAAGACAGTAGGGTTTTACAGTTTGCAGTAAAGGAAGGGTGGTGATACATATCTTCATCCATGGCGGGAGCAAAATGAACGGGGCATGTCGAGGAAAGATATACCGCCAGCAATAGGTTATCGCACACACCTTGAGCCATTTTTGCGATTGTATTGGCAGAGGCAGGTGCGATTAACATAATATCCGCCCAACGACCAAGCATTACATGATTCTCCCATGAGTGATCCTGGCTCAATTCAATACTTACATTGTTTTTCGATAAAGTTGAAAGCACTAAGGGAGTTACAAAATCTTGGGAGGCCGTTGTCATAACCACCTTTACTTCTGCACCAGCTTTTATAAAAAGTCTTACAAGAAGTGGAATTTTATAAGCAGCGATGCTACCTGTTATACCGATAAGGATTTTCTTTCCTTGCACCAAGCAAAAATACTCTATTTACCTATCTCAGGTACAGTTTTAGAAACTTTTAGGTATTCTGGCTTTAGGTTGACAAACCATTCAAAACGACCTCTAAAGACTAATTGATCGTTCTCATCGTGAATGTCAGCCTGCATGTTTATTATAACTCGTCCTGTAGAGTATAAAACATCTTTTAACGCTTCTTTTTCAGCATTTATGAGAGAGACTATTGAAAACAACTCACCATGACATGGTGCTGAGTATTTTACGGAAGAGCGTCGAAGAACGGGAATTGTGGTTTCTTTTTCTCTTGGAAAGTGCTTTTCCAAGAAAACACCTGTACTGATTTCCGCCAAGCTATATATTACAGAACCATGAAATGTGTTAATATGATTTCTAAAACTGTCTTTGTACGAAAGTTGCAAAAGTTTTTGTTCTTTTGAACTCATCGCAATGCCTAAAAAGACAGCAAGTGGCATCTCAAGTATAGTCATTTAGTGTTAATCAATAAACTAAGAGGGTGAAAAGATATGAGAAGAACACCGAAAGGTTAGATCACTCCTTCTGGCTTCTTATAATAAATTTTTTCGTCTAAAAATTCATTAGTAGCCTGAATTGCAGGGTTCGCCATTCTTTCATAAAATCTAGAAATTTCAATCTGCTCTTTGTTTTCAGAAATTTCCTCCAGATTATCAGTGTGACTTCCAAATTCCTCCAATTTCTTAATTAACTCATCCTTGATCTTAGTATTGATTTGATTGGCGCGCTTGCTAATAATAACAAGAGATTCATACAAATTACCAGTAGGATTCTTGATGGTTTCAACGTTTCTCGCCTCAATAGAAGGATTTGTCGTGTTGATAAGAAGTTTTTTTCCTTGCTGCATCATAGTCTAATTAATTTTTGACAGGGCCTGCGAAGATAAGGATTTTATGCTTTCAATCTCCTTTTGGTACCTGTTTTTTGGATTAATATTCTTAAAATAGGCATAATCGGCAAGCACTTGTTTGAAACGTTCCTCTTGTCTAGAGGTAATGCTTTGCTTTGCATATTTATATCTAGATTGAAGTACCTTGTATTGGTAATAGTCAATATCCTTAGAATCCGGGTACTTATTGATTATTTGCTCAAAATAAAGGGCGGCTGCTTTATATTGGGATACCTTATAATAAAGCTCAGCCGAATATTTATCTTTAGCTTCAAGTAGTTCACGAGACTTATCAATCATCTGATTTGTTTCATTAACATATTTTGATTTTGGATATGTGTTAATGAAATTTTGCAGTTCCGAAATAGTTTTCTTCGTGCTGGCCTGATCGAGCGTATAGTCTTTTGTGTCTTCAAAAAGGCTTTTACTATGTAAAAACCTTGTTTCCTCGGCTCTTTTGGAGCTTGGGAATAAGTCAGAGAAATTTTTGAAGTGATATGATGCGGCTAAGTAACTTTTTTGTTTATAGTAACTCATAGCATACTTATAATAAATATCTTCAAAACGTTTGGTACCCTTAAAAATAGTCAGTAACTCTTCATAAAGTACAATAGCTTTACCATAATGAGTACGATCGTAAAACTCATTGGCTTTCTGCAGCTTATACTCTGTATTACTTGATTTTTGAATTTTCTCCAGTTCATTACAAGAGGTAAATCCAAAAAGAACAATAAATAAAATGCCAAAAGTTACTCTCATAAATAGCGCGGCAAATATAGTGGTTCCCACTATACCTAGTCAAAAAATTATGTTATAGCTTTTTTAGAAAATAGGAACTACTCAAAGGGCTTAATCCAATTAAGGAATTGTTCTTTGGTCATTTTGCCCTTATGTTGGCCAAGGATGACACCATCTTTATCGAACATTACGGATAATGGGTGACCACTTAGCCCGTGTTTCTCAAATAATTCTTTACCAACTCCTTTCTCTTCGTCCAATAACACGGGTACAAATTTGCCCTTCATATAGGTCTCCACTTCATCATCGTTCAATACTTCTTTTTTGAACGAAGCACAAAGACTACACCAGTCTGCATAAAATTGTACAAAAATCTTTCGGTCATAATCTTTAGCCGCTGCCAAGGGTTCGTCCCATTGATTCTCATAATAGCCCTCAGGAAGAGGTACTTTGCTAACTTTCTTTTTATTACATGATGTAAGTCCAACAACTGTTATCAGCAAGAAAACAACACTAATCAGGTATTTCATGAGGCAAAGATAATATTTTCCTTCAGCATCAGTTTGGTCAATAAATTTTATGACTATTATAGGATAAAGAACAGGTTAGGCTGTTTTTTAAAAGTACCTTTGCATCAATGGAAATTCGTCCTGGCGTTCAGCAGTCTATCCCACCAGTAGTAAAGAATTTATTGATTATTAATGCCTTGTTTTACTTGGCTTTTAATGTTTTGGCTGAAAGCATGCCGTTCAATCCTTTAGAACAGCTAGCTATGTTCTATGTGGAGTCTCCTTTCTTTAAACCTTGGCAGATTATTACTCATATGTTTATGCATGGAGGGTTAATGCATATCGTTTTTAATATGTTTATGCTTTGGATGTTTGGAACAATTATAGAACAACGTCTTGGGTCAAAACGTTTTCTCCAATTTTATCTATTAAGTGGTTTAGGTGCTGCTATATGTCACCAATTGGTCCAATATTTAGAATTTCATACTATGGGTGTGGATGTATTAGGCATACCGACGGTTGGTGCTTCTGGTGCGATTATGGGCATCCTTTTTGCATTTGCCTATTTGTTTCCAAACGCCATATTGCATCTATATTTTGCCATACCGGTTAAAGCGAAATATGCAATAGCTGGATTGGCCCTTATTGATTTATTTGGCGGAATAAGTAATAATCCAGGAGATAATGTTGCACACTTTGCTCATTTAGGTGGTATGATTGCTGGGTTCATTATTTTTAAATTTTGGAGAATTAGTTATAATTCAGGTTAGCTTATGCAAGGGTTTCAGTCACGATCAATTTTTAAGAATGCATATCATAGCGATATCGTAAGGCTTTTCATTATTTGTGGTGGACTATTTGTATTGTTATGGTTTATTGAAATTACATTTCTGATGACCGAGTCTGGAACAGACTTTTTCTTTCAGTATATGAAAGAACCTTTACAGCTTCCATTGGATTTATCATCTTTTCTAAAAAGACCGTGGAGCCTGCTCACATTTGGCTTTATGGAAACTGGTTTTTGGAATCTCTTTACCAATATGGTCTGGCTCTGGATTTTTGGAACTGTCTTGGAGGACTTGCGAGGTACAAATCGGGTGTTACCTATTTTTTGGTTTGGTAGTATAGTAGCAGGGATGCTACTATTATTAATAAACAAATTTACCCAATGGGGTGATGGCTTGTATATATCTACTTTAGGTGGTGTTACAGCTGTAGCGGCAGCCTCAGTGACCTATAAACCGCGGTATATATTTTACGCTATTTTTAATAAAGGAGTGCCCATTTACATATTTGGGATACTGTTTTTAATTCTTACACTCTATGTGAGATGGGAAGATAAAAGTTCTTTCGTAATGCTCATCGGTGGTGGAATATTGGGTTACCTATCTCAGAATCTGTTGTATAACTATTTTGAAAAAATCAAAGATCGATTGACTAAAATGCGTTCATTTGTTTCTTCAAATGATAATTTCATCAAAGGCAAAGCTAAAAGTAAGGTAAGCCCATCTTCGAATGAACTTGATAGGCGTACCATTCTTAAAAAAATGAGTTCTTACGGTTCTGAAAGTCTTTCTCCAGAGGAAGTTGAGTTTTTGAAGAAATATAATGATTAAACGATGCGCAAGCTATTATTCAGAATATTATACATACCGCAACTATTGCTGTTATTATTGTTCTTCGTAATACGTTTTATACCTTCTATTAGCCCAGCAGAATATGAGATAATGGGCGTTCTCGGCTTGCTTACCCCAATACTTGCCATTATCAATATTCTATTCTTCGTTTTTTGGTTGATTGTAAAAAAATATACTTGGGCTGGCATAGCTGTATTAGGACTTGCTGTTTCTTGGAACGTACTATGTGTATGTTTTGGCTTTAATTTCTTTAAGAAAAACAATATTCAGAAGAGTGAAAATGAGTTCACGATTATGAGCTATAATGTTCGACTATTAGACTTATATGACTGGACCGGTGATAAAAACAATCGTAAAAAACTTTTATCTTTTATCAAGAAGCAATCCCCAGACATTTTGTGTCTGCAGGAATTCTATACGAAAGCTGGTACAGGTTTGGATAATATAAAGGCCATCAAAAAAATTGGCGGTTATCAATATGTTGAAACTTGTGCATTGAAAAGGCATAAAAACAGAGAGTGGGGGAGTATTATATTTTCACGATACCCAATCCTTAAAAACACGAATGTAGTGATCAATGAGGAAGATAAAAATCTGATCCAAGAAGCACTCATTAATAAAGATGGTCAAAAATTTAGGGTGTATAATATTCATTTGCATTCAAATAAACTATCGCCAAGAGATATAGCTTGGGAACAAAATGGTGAGGTATTAGAGACTGCCAAACAAGCATTGCAGAGCTCAAAATCAGTATATAATAAATTATTACGAGCATACAAACAACGTGGCAATGAGGCGAACTTATCCGCCTTTGTAATAGAAGAAGATACGAGTTACCCAACAGTTGTGTGCGGTGACTTAAATGATCTACCCAGCTCGTATAGTTATTTCAATGTTCGTGGCAAGCTTAAAGATGCGTTTCTTGAAAGGGGACGAGGAATTGGGCCTACATATAATGGTCGTGTTTCTTTCCTGAGAATAGACTACCTCTTTTATAGCAATGCCCTTAAGCTTAATGCATTTAAAAAAGTGGATGTGTCCTATTCAGATCACTACCCGTTGATTGGGAAGTTTGAATTATAACTAGTTGGCTTCTTCGGTACGACTTACCTTATGAATTCCAGAAACTTTTTCTAATTTCTCAATTAGTTTCCGAAGCTCCTTTTTTTCTTTTACGAAAACTTTTATTTTTCCTTCGAATAAACCTTCTGTACTCTCAATACTCATACTGCGCATATTGATCTTTAATTCTCCCGAAATAATATTTGTAATATTATTGATAATGCCCACGTCATCTATACCCGTTACTTTTAAGGTAGTCAGGAAAGAAATATCTTTATTGCTAGCCCATTTTGCTTTTACAACGCGATGGCTATATTGTGCGAGTAATGAAGCAGCATTAGGGCAATTGTTCGTATGAATTTTCATGCCTTCTCCAGTAGTTATAAACCCAAAGACATCATCTCCTTGAATAGGTTTACAGCAATTTGCTAAGGTATAATGAATTTTATCCGAAGATTCACTTCCGAATAGAACTAGCTCAAACTCTTTAGAAGAGAGTTTTTTCTTTAGTTGTGTAGCTTCTTTTTCTTTCTTTTTCTCTTTGTTAGGATCTTTACTTTTTTTGGGAGCCACTAAGTGACCATTCTTATTATGAAAGGTTTTAAGTGTTTTGAAGTCAAAATTTTGATTAGCCATGTCATAGTACATGTCGGTATGCGAATCGTAGTTATAATAATTCATAATGACCATAGCATTATGATCGTTTACCTCGATACCGCGGCTTTTTAACTTACGTTTTAAAATATCTCGACCTTCATCGGCAATTTTTCTTTTTTCCTCTTTTAGATAGTACTTTATTCTGGATTTGGCCTTGCCCGTTTTCACAAAAGAAAGCCAATCACTGCTCGGTTTTTGCTTTTTAGAAGTAATGATTTCTATTTGATCTCCATTTTTTAGTTCTTCACTAATGGGAACCAACTTATAATTAATCTTTGCACCAATACATGTTTTACCAAGCTCAGAGTGGATATCGAAGGCAAAGTCCAATGCAGTTGCACCTTTAGGTAGAGAAACAACTTTTCCCTTTGGCGAATAGCAAAAAATTTCATCCTTAAAAAGATCTGTTTTAATATCCGAAATAAGCTCTAAAGCATTAATGTCAGCGTCTTGTAAAGTCTCTCGAATATTTTTAAGCCATAAATCAATTTTACTTTCCTTTTGTTCACCTTCTTTATATCGCCAGTGTGCTGCTAATCCTTTTTCAGCAATTTCATTCATACGTTTGGAGCGAATCTGCACTTCAACCCATTTTCCTTTAGGGCTCATAACAGTAGTATGTAAGGCTTCATAACCATTGCTCTTAGGTGAACTCAGCCAATCACGCATTCGATCTGGATTATGATGATAGAGATCTGTTATTACAGAAAAGGCTTTCCAACAATCTACCTTTTCTTTTTCGCGAGCGGAATTCAGAATAATTCTTATGGCGAACAGATCGAAGACTTCTTCAAACGCAACATTCTTCTTCTCCATTTTGTTCCATATAGAATGGATGGACTTGGAGCGACCTGCGATTTCGAAGTCAAAGCCGTGCTTAGCGAGCTCTGCTTTGACAGGTTTGATAAACTCACGGATGTAACGATTTCTTTCATTTTTGGTATTAGTCAGTTTATCTTTTAAGTCGAAGTATACTTCAGGCTGCGTATAACGTAAGCTTAAATCTTCTAATTCCGATTTGATTTCATATAGTCCTAACCTATGCGCAATAGGAGCATAAATATAGGAAGTTTCAGAAGCGATTTTTAATTGTTTGTCTTTGCGCATACTTTGCAGGGTGCGCATGTTATGTAACCGATCTGCTATTTTTATTAAGATTACACGAGGATCATCTGCAAGGGTCAGTAATATCTTTCTAAAATTTTCAGCTTGCAGGGAAGTATCTTGCCCAGCTGCGACCGTTGAGATTTTAGTAAGCCCGTCAATAATGCTCCGGGCTGTATTACCAAAGTCAAATTGGATATCATCAAGCGTCATTTCCGTATCTTCAACGGTATCATGAAGTAACGCACAAATAATAGAGGTGGTACCCAGATACATTTCAGATGCAGCTATTTTTGCTACGGCAATAGGGTGTAGAATATAAGGTTCACCACTTTTACGGCGCATATGTTTATGTGCCTCGGCAGATACTTCAAAAGCTTTTCGAATTCTTTTTTTTCCGTCTTTAGTTACATGCGGTCCTGTTGATCTAAGAAGCGAACGATATGCTCTAAGGATTACCTTTTTATCTTCCTCCTCACTCTCTGTGTATGATGATAATAGCTTTGCCATTTTCCCAAATACTAAGTTAATACAATATTCATTTCGTTCGTTATAATTACCCAAAGATGTAAGCGATTGTTTTACTTTGTACGAGACATTATGAAGCTTTTTATAGTACCAACTCCGATTGGCAATTTGGATGATATGACGTTTAGAGCGATCAGAGTTTTAAAGGAAGTAGATATTATTCTGGCGGAAGATACAAGGACTTCTGGAAAGTTGCTCAAGCATTTTGAGATCAGCACTAAGTGCTGGGCATATCATATGCATAATGAACATGCGGCTATAGAGAGTTTATTAAATGAACTTATGACGGGTAAGCAAATTGCTTTAATAAGTGATGCTGGCACACCGGCTATTTCGGACCCTGGTTTTTTATTGGTTCGTGCATGTATTCAACATGGGGTTGAGGTAGAATGTTTACCCGGTGCAACGGCTTTTGTTCCAGCATTGGTTTGTAGTGGCTTTCCAAGTCAGGAGTTTTTGTTTGTTGGCTTTCCTCCAGTGAAAAAGGGTCGAAAAACGTTTTTCGAAAAATTAGTCCACGAGAAACGAACGATTGTTTTGTACGAAAGCCCACATCGCATTGTCAAGACACTTGAGCAACTCAAGGAGCACTTGGGAGGAGATGTTGAGGTCTCTTTATCAAGAGAAATTTCAAAGAAATTTGAAGAGCATATAAGAGGAACGATTATGCAAGTTCTTGAACAACTCTCCGCTAAAAATGTGAAAGGGGAGATTGTTCTTGTTGTTAAGAATGCATAGTTGTTTGGTATAAGCATAGTATACGCTTAAAGAAGAAGCCACCTTGAAGAAAGGTGGCTTTTGAAGTTTAATACTGATCGATTCAGTTATTTATTCCGCAGCAACTTCTTCGCTTTCTTCAGCTAAATCCATTACCGTTTCGGCACCTGCCAATTTCTGGCGAACCTTTGTTTCTATCTCATCTGATAGTTCAGGGTTATCAATCAAAAGTTGTTTAACAGAATCACGTCCTTGACCCAGTTTATTCTCGGCGTAGCTATACCAGCTACCACTTTTTTTAACAATGTCGTGCTCAACGCTGAGATCGATAATTTCTCCAACTTTGCTGATACCTTGACCATACATTATGTCAAACTCTGTTTTACGAAAAGGAGGAGCTACTTTATTTTTTACAACTTTTACTCTGGTGCGATTACCGATTACCTCATCGCCATCTTTGATTTGTGTACTTCTACGAATGTCAAGGCGGACAGATGAATAAAATTTAAGTGCGTTACCTCCAGTAGTGGTTTCGGGGTTTCCAAACATGACTCCAATTTTTTCACGAAGCTGATTAATAAAGATGCAACAACAGCCGGTTTTATTGATGGTTGCAGTAAGCTTACGCAAGGCTTGACTCATCAATCGGGCTTGTAAGCCCATTTTACTGTCTCCCATTTCTCCTTCCAATTCACCCTTCGGAACTAAAGCGGCAACGGAATCTACAACAACTAGATCGATAGCACCAGATAAAATCAATCGATCTGCGATTTCTAATGCTTGTTCTCCATAATCCGGTTGAGAAATTAGTAGATTATCAATATCGACACCTAGATTTTTTGCATAAGTGGGATCAAAAGCATGTTCTGCATCAATAAACGCACAAATACCACCTTGTTTTTGAGCCTCTGCGATAGCATGAATAGCAATAGTCGTCTTACCGCTTGATTCTGGACCATAGATTTCAACAACCCTACCTTTAGGAAACCCACCAATACCTAAAGCAATATCTAAACCTAAAGAACCAGTAGAAATACTATCAATTTCTTGTTTCTCTTTATCGCCCATTTTCATTACAGATCCCTTACCAAAATCTTTGTCAATTTTGTCAATAGTAAGTTTGAGCGCTTTTAATTTTTCCTTGTTTTCTGTCGCTTCTTTTGCCGCCATGTTCTTTTGTTTTTAGTTAGTCAAATATAATTGTTTGTGTTTGCTTTTGCTTTGTTTATAATTGAATGTTATGCACCTTGGTTCAAAAAGGTGGTACGTCGCGAACGTACCCACACTTTCCTGAACCTTGCTAACGCAAAACAAAAGCTTTTTCGTTTACATTTACAAAGATATTAGAGGTAGTACGCAAAGAGTTTACGTAGTGATAAGGAGTTGGAAAAAAAGTGATTTTTATGTCTGGTATAGTACAGAGTTAAGCGAACTCCTCGAACCCGAGGAGTTGCAAGTGATCTTCTTCCGACTACTTAAACATAATGGGATCAGTCAGTTAGATTGGGCAATGATTGACGAGCTGGAGGTTGATGAGTTGATATGGAAAGGATATGTTGAAGATCTAAAAAAAGAAAGACCTATTCAATATATACTGGGGTATGAATATTTTCTTGAAGAGCAATTTATGGTCAATGAGCATGTACTGATTCCACGACCTGAAACAGAAGAGCTTGTCAAATGGGCTATTTCAGAAAGTGATCGAAACAAAGAAGCAAGGTTGTTGGAACTGGGAACAGGAAGTGGTTGCATTGCTATAAGCTTAAAGAAGGCTTTGCCACTGGCCTTCATTACAGCTACTGACCTTAGCGAAGGTGCTCTTGAAGTAGCGAAGCATAATGCAAAGAGACTAAATGTATCCATAGAGTTTATTAAGGATGATATGCTAAACTCCGATATTCAAGGAATGGATTATGATGTAATGGTGTCCAACCCTCCTTATATTCCCATAGAGGAAGCCGCAACTATGGATAGGAGAGTTAAAGATTACGAACCAAAAATGGCGTTGTTTACAAAGAAGGAAAATCCCTTGCAGTTTTATCATGCTTTGATTCAGTTGGCGATAGAAAAGCTTGCACAAAATGGAAAGTTATATGTAGAAGTACATGAGAATTATGCACTTGAAGTCTTCGATTTAGCAAAAAAGAACGCCCTGATTCCTGAAATCAGGAAGGATTTTTATGGTAGACAAAGAATGCTTAGAATAATAAAACCTACCTTTAAGGACTAATGTAAACCGTTCGATATGCGAAGAAAAACCTATCTTCTTTTCTATATAGCAATTTTTGTATTACCGAGAGTATCGACGGCTCAATTGAGCTATAATTTAGTGGATACGGCTTCTTTGAACTTATCGGCCAACTTAATTAAGCAAAATGCGGGAATTGAAATTTTGAGTACCAACAATGCGAACTATGGTTTCCAATGGAGAGTACTAGAATATTTTATCCCTGCCAATTGGCAGTCTAACGGAATTTGTGATTGGGAAGGATGTTACCCTTTTCAGGATACTGCATGGCATTATCGCACATGGAACGGTAATATCCCAGCGAACAGACTGTTTTACAGTGCCAAACGTTATATCAACTCTGGACCGGGGTGTGCAATTGTAAAAGTGGAGTATAAAGAACAGGGACAATCAACAACCAATATTACCAACTTAATAATAACGAGCTATGCCAATGTTACAAGTTGTTGGCCTTTGTCCGTAAAAAGGGATAATATAGAAGAATTGGCCATACTATTTCCGAACCCAGCATCGGACAAGGTCTATTTAGATATCCGAAATGAAAATGTTCAAACCCTTCATGTTCGAACGATTTATGGTAGGGTTTTGTTTACAATGAATAGGTCGAATGCAGGCACATATATACCTGTTACGCAATATCCTGCAGGCCTGTATATGGTAGAGCTTAAGGATATCCACGGAATTATTCTTGGGGTGACAGGATTTGTCAAAAAATAGGCCTAAAATTTTATCATTTTATTGTAAAATTTAACTTTTTAAATGGTTGAATTCACAATAAAAACTTAATTTTACGGGAAATAATTATACAATGAGAAAGATTTTACTATTGGTTTTGCCTTTTTTGGCCTTTGCGTTTGTTTCTAAAGCGCAGCTAACATTCTCTCTTACTGCAGACACTTCTTATGTAAGTTTGGCGGATGATGCAGTTAAACAAAAAGCAAAATTTACAATTACGAACCCAGGAACAACTGATCTTATTCTAGAATGGCAACTTGAAGATTATTTCAAACCATGGACTTGGAGTGCACCTGGCATTTGTGATTGGGAGCAATGCTATGGCTTTGATGATAAATCTCTTCATACTGTAACCGTTCCAGCTGGTGAAACACGTGAGCTTTATATTGAAATGGGAAGAAACCCTGGTGTTGAAACAGGTTGTGCTTTTGGAAGAGTAAACTATAATCAGCAAGGGATGCCTTCAAACCAAGTAGAGCTTAAGCATACTAGTCACGCTACATTCACACCATGTGGACCTTTGTCGACTGCTAATATTGATAAAGAAGTGGTTTCTGTTTATCCTAACCCAACGCACAACGTGATCAATTTGAATGTGATCAATAAAGATGTGAAATCAGTACATTTAAGCAATTTAATTGGGAGACAAATTCAACGATTGAATATTTCTAGTACGAACGGTGGTGTTCATCAGTTGTCTTTACAAGCTTTACCTAAAGGAATTTATATTCTTCAGTTTAAAAACGAAAATGATAAGATCTTAGGTGTAACAAGAATTACGAAAAGATAATTTACAAAACATAATATTTGTAAAAGCTCTTGTGTTTACGCAAGAGCTTTTTACTTTAGCGAGGTTATATGAGAATAGTATCTTACAATGTAAATGGTATAAGAGCAGCGATAAAAAAGGGCTTGTTAGATTGGATGGGCGATGATGACGCTGACACCTACTGTTTCCAGGAGTTAAAGGCTAATCCAGAAGATATACCAACAGAGCAGTTCGAACGACTCGGTTACCATTGTGAGTGGTTCTCTGCTCAAAAGAAAGGATATAGTGGTGTAGGAATTGTCTCTAAACAGATCCCTTCTTCGATTGAAAAAGGAATGGGACTTGACCAAGCCGATTTCGAGGGAAGGACAATACAATGGACTTTAAGCGATCTAAAGCTTATCAATACTTACTTTCCTTCAGGTAGCAGTGGTGAAGAACGTCAAGCATATAAAATGGACTTTTTAGGTGATTACCTTGATTTTGCAACCCAACAAAGGAAAGACAACAACAACTTGATTATCGTAGGTGATTATAACATTTGTCATAAACCCATAGATATTCACGATCCGATCCGAAATAAAAATAGTAGCGGTTTTTTGCCAGAGGAACGGGCTTGGATGGATGACTTCTTTGACAGCGGTTTTGTCGATAGTTTTAGACAGGTTAATCCGCACCCACATCAATATAGTTGGTGGAGCTACAGAGCCAATGCCCGTGCTAATAATAAGGGCTGGAGAATTGATTATATCAGTGTTTCAGAGGCTATGAAGGATCGAATTGATGACGCTGGTATTGTTCCAGATGCCCTACATTCCGACCATTGTCCTATTTTTGTTGAGTTAAATTAAACAAAGATGATTGTATACAATGTAACAGTTAAAGTAGAACACGATATACTTGAAGAGTGGCTCAATTGGATTGAAAAGCACATGCCAGAAGTGGTCGCTACAGGCTGTTTTGAGTCGTATTCTTTTTTTGAGTTACTCGAACCGAAAGTTGATGACCAAAGAACGTTTGTCGTCCAGTATTTTGCAAAAAATGAGGAGAACTATCAACGATACTTATCAGATTTTGCACCTCAATTACGTGAAGACGGGATTAAAAAATTTGGAGAAAAGTTTGTCGCATTTCGATCTATTTTGAAGAAAATGAGCTCATAATTATGCTGTGCATAATTTGTGCAAATCCTTTGCTGGTCTGCATTTCAGCGAAAATAAACCTATAAAATATAGGTAGAAAGTATTACTTTCGTATCAGTTAAAAATTATAAATAAAATTCATTATGAACAAATCAGAATTAATCGACGCAATGGCATCAGCAGCAGATTGTACAAAATCTCAAGCTGGAGCAGCTCTTGACGCTTTCTGCGAATCAGTTACTAAAACGCTTAAAAAAGGAGATAAAGTTACTTTAGTAGGCTTTGGTACGTTCTCAACGTCTAAGAGAGCAGCACGTATGGGTCGTAATCCACAAACAGGTAAAGAAATCAAAATTGCTGCTAAAACTGTAGCTAAATTCAAGGCTGGTAAAGATCTTAGCGCAAGAGTAAACAAATAATTTTTGCTCTAAATCTAATTTAAAACCTCAATATATTTATTGAGGTTTTTTTATTGATCAAAATATGCTCCTAAACGTTTCGCCGCATCTTCAATGGTTTCATTGTTCTTGGCAAAACAAAATCGAAGCGTTTGAGTATTTGTCTCGTTCTGATAAAAGGGACTTAACGGAATTGAGGCAACTTTAGCCTTTACCGCCAGTTCCTTGGCATATTGTCTATCTGATTGATCACTTAAGCCCTTAAAACTAAACAGCTGAAAATAACTACCACGACTCTTGAAAGGAACTTGGAAAGGTAGTTTCTGAAACTCCTTGAGCATCAAATCCCGTTTATCCTGAAATTGTTTTGAAATAAGGTTTAATTCTTCATGTGCCTCATTCTGAAATTTGGCGATCGCATATTGCGAAATTGAGTTTACTGAAAATCCTATATACTGATGCTTTTGTCTGAATAAACTGGTGTGTTTTAATGGGGCGATTACGTAGCCTATCTTCCAACCAGTAGCTTGTAAGACTTTGCCAAAAGAGTAAATAACGAATGAGCGTTCAAAAAGCTCATCGTCTTCGAGAATACTAAAATGCTTCTTACCGTCAAACGTAAGGTATTCATAGACTTCATCAGAGATAATATTAATCTCCGTATTGCGAACGAGTTCTTTTAACGTTTCAAAATCGCTTGCGTCCCAGACTTGGCCAGTAGGGTTATGAGGAGTATTAATAATAATGGCTTTGGTCTTATCGCTAATAGCTTCTTGCACCTTTGACCAGTCCACACTAAAGTTTTCTTTTCTTAAGGGTACTCCTACAACAACTCCACCTAAGCTACTAATATTTTGGGCATAACTGTCGTAGGCTGGTTCAAGAATAATGACTTCATCCATTGGTTGGATAATTGCGGCTAGAGCAGTATAAATACCATAAGTCGCTCCAGGGGTAATCGTAATCAGCTCGGTAGAAAAGGATTGGTTATATTTCGTCAGAATACGATTCGAGATGCTTTCAAGAAGTATAGGTAAACCTGGCATAGGAGCATACTGATTGAAATTAGCATCAAAGGCTTCTTTTAAGTAAGCTCCCAAACGTTTGTCTAGTTCAAAATCTGGAAAACCTTGAGACAAATTAACAGCTCGCTCAGCTTTCGCCAAAGCGCTCATTTCACTAAAAATTGTTACCTTATTTGACATATTTATGAACTAAAGGAATTTGTCACCTTTACTTCTCTTAACCTCAGCCACATAATCCTTTATCTGTTGTTCTCGGTTTCGTTCGCAAATCAAAAGAACATCTTCCGTATCTACTACAATAAAGTTTTCTAAACCTTGAATTAAGACTAATTTGCCATCTGGACTTTTTACCATACACTGAGACGCATCGATGATCATAACATCTTCCCCGTATACTGCATTGCCTAAATAGTCTTTATCTGAGTTTTCATAGGCACTGTTCCAAGTACCAAGATCTGACCAGCCGAAGTAAGATGGAATGACATGAACATTTTTTGCTTTTTCCATGATCCCATAGTCCAACGAAATATTTGTACATTGCGGATAGGCTTTCGCGATGTCATCAATTTCTGCCTCGGTATTATAGCTTTTTACTTGTTTGAATATATCATTCAGTTCAGGCAGGTGTTTCGAATAGGCTTCTAAAATTGTGTTTACATTCCAAACAAAAATACCCGCGTTCCATAGAAAGTCACCACTTCTTACAAATGTCTCGGCAAGTTCAAGATTTGGTTTTTCAGTGAACGTTCTTACCTGGTAAAACCGATTTGTCTTACTATTGGTATCGTATTGTATATAACCATAACCAGTATCAGGACGTGTGGGTTTAATACCGAGTGTCACTAAATTATTATGTTTACTTACATAGTCTAACGAATCCAAAATGTCTCTTTCAAACTTGCGCTCATCAAAAATTAGATGATCTGCAGGTGACATGATAATATTCGCATTGGGATTTTTAGCATGTAGTTTATGCGCGAAGTATGCAGCACATGGCGCGGTATTTTTTCTTGAAGGTTCTGATATTATGTTTTCAATAGAAAGTTCAGGAAGCTGTTCTTTAAGGGTTGGAATATAGTCTCCATTTGTTATTATAAATATGTTTTCCTTTGGACAGATATTTTTAAATCGTTCATAGGTCCATTGAATAAGTGATTTGCCAGTACCTAAAATATCCAAAAACTGCTTAGGATGATTGTTACGGCTTATAGGCCAAAAACGACTTCCAATGCCTCCAGCCATGATGGCCACGTAATTATTATTAAATGACATAAATTTTTAGAAAGATTAAAGATAGATTTTCTATACTTTGAGAAAAAATTATAAAGGCAAAATATTGTGAACGTAGTAGTTGATCCAACGAGTCTCCATACGTCTCATCGTAGTTTTTTGTTTTGCTGTTTTGTCTTTATAGCCAAGCAGGTGAAGAATCCCATGAACAACGACACGTAAGAGTTCTTCCGTAAAAGGTTTCTTAAATTGTTGAGCATTATCTTCAATACGCTCAATACTAATATAGATATCGGCTATTAGCAAGTCACTCTCTTTTTCAGACAAGTCAAACGTGATAATATCTGTAAGCGTTTTATGTTTAAGGTATTCCTTATTAATGCTTAGTAAGTACTCATCAGAGCAGAAGATATAATTAATGTTGTAGTTCGCTCTTTTCTTTTTTAGAATTTCTTTGACAAGGAGTGCGATTTTGCGTTTATGCTTCACGCCACTTCTAATATCATAATCGTGAAAACTACAGCGTTGCATTAGTCGGTGATTTTTGCTAGAATACTTGTTTGATTTGCTACTACATCACCTATAGCCACTTGTATATCCGTTCCTAAGGGAAAATAGACATCTACACGAGACCCAAACTTAATAAAGCCTAATTCGCCATTTTGTTCAGCGTGGTCGCCCTCTTTAGAATAGGTTACAATTCTTCGAGCTACCGCTCCAGCAATTTGACGAATCAATAAACTCACCTTATGATTACTTACAACAACTGTACTCCTTTCATTCTCCGTGGAAGACTTAGGATGCCAGGCAACCAGATATTTTCCCGGATGATACTTAACATAATCAACTTTTCCAGAGATCGGATAACAGTTTACATGTACATTTAATGGAGACATGAAGATGGAAACCTGTATTCTTTTATCTTTAAAATATTCCGGCTCCTCAACTTCTTCAATAACCACAACTTTGCCATCACAAGGAGCCATAATCAATTCATCACCCTCAAGAGAAGTTCTACTAGGAATTCTAAAAAACCAAAAGACCCAGATCAATAACAAAAAAGTCAGCACAAGAATTGGATAGTATAAAAACCAGTAAGGAGACAAGAAATAATAATTGATTACGTTGATCAAACTAAAAGCTATGATTCCGATAGTAACATAGTTTCTTCCTTCCTTGTGTATATACATAAAAAGCCAGTTTTAGAATGAGGGGTTGTAAAAGTATCAGATAATAATCGTTTTTCTAAATATTACAGCTTAGAAAAATTCCCAAAATTGACAGTCCATGAAGAAGAAAGCATAGATAAAAGCAAATGATGATGCAAAAATGAGCGAATCAAATCGGTCCAAAGCTCCACCATGACCAGGCATTAATTGTCCAGAATCCTTAACATTGGCCCAACGTTTTAGCCTAGATTCGATAAGATCTCCAACTCCTCCTAAACTGCTACCTATAAATGCTAATATGAAGTAGTCGACTAGTTTATATTGGGTGAACTGAGTACTCCATATAAATGCAAATCCCAAGGCAAACAATATACCAATAGCTGTGCCTTCTATTGTTTTATTTGGGGAGATGCTAGGAGCGAGAGGAGTTTTGCCAAGAAAAGAGCCACCGATATAGGCCATGGTATCATTGATCCATATAGAACCAATGAGAAATAACGGAATCATTAGCGATTGCAATCGCAAATGATGTAATAAGGCAAGAGGAAGCGCAATATACCCAATACCCGTTATGAGCATTTTAGCTTTTTTGTCCTTTGATATAAGGAGCATGAATAACATACCTATAAATATTCCTAAGAAATAGAAGAGCGGTGGCATTTGAAGAATCGTATAGTTAAAACTGCATGCTTTGAGAGGAAAAAGAGCCAGAAAAATATAGGCGCAAAAACCAGCAACATAATAAGCAAACCTATCCTTGCCAAGAAAAGATGTTTTATAAATACGCTCTAATAAAAAAGAGTACTCACGAAGGGCAATAAACTGGACCACTGCAAATAGTAGTATAAAACTCCAAGAGCTATATACAATGGAAGATAGCATAACGACTACAAACAGAAGCGCACTTAAGGCACGCATCGAAAATTTTTTCTTATCAAGTGCCATTAATTATTTTCAGACTTAAGTATGGCCAAAGCTTCTTCTAAACGACTTTCGTCGACATGAACTTCAACATAACCAAACGTATTGTACGAGGAATCTTGTTTATTTAAAACGATTGCCGGAATACCTTGGGTTTCTAAATTACCCTTCAGCGCTTCTGCTTCAAAACTGCTTGTGGTTTTATGAAGTACCGTCCACTTTATATCATTACTCATAATAAATTATCTATTTGCCAAAAAATGGGTTTCGTTAGGATCAATCTCGACTTTATCAATTGTATAATTGTTTCGTCTTTGATAGAACCTGTATAATAAAAATAAACTAATAATCGTTAGTGGAACAATCTCTAGTAGGTCTTTATAATCCAATGTTCCGATAGGATTATCATAGTTAGCCGTACTTACATAAAACATAAGGAGCACGAATCCATTGTTCAAGGCATGCATAAAAATCGGTACGATAATATTGTTACTAAAGTAATACGCGCAACCAAGTAAAAAGCCTGCGTAAAAACGGGGTATCAACCCAGACATCTGTCCGTGAAAAAGACTGAATATGAAAGCCGCAATAGCAATAGCCACGAATGGATATTTTCTAAATGTTCGACTTCCTAGTAGAATGTTCTGAAATACGCCTCTAAAGAAAAGTTCTTCTCCAATGGCTGCCACAAAAACAAAGATGATAATATTGAAAAGAATAGCACCCGCACTATTTGTAGTAAGGAACGCATCTGTAACAATCTGAGCAGTTTCATCAAGAGCCTTCATTTCGTCAGTCATGGGAATGAGCTTATTGAAATATTCTAGTAAATTAATAAAGGGTATAGAGAGCACCATAACTAAGATACCCATTAGTACGTGACGTGTGTTTAGACTCGTCCTGATTTTCAGATACTGCATTGGCTTTGGATAGGCCAAGTATGCAAAAATGAAAGCCGGTAAAACAAATATGAATAATTGAGTAATGAGTTGAACAATTCTATGCGCCTGAATGTATTCTGGTAGTTTATAATTCTCAGGTTTAGAAAACTCTTCATACGAAACACCCTCAGTCAACAGGGGAATGAGTAAATTATCTATACCAAAGATGAGTAAAAAACTCAGCAGCATCAATAAAAAGAAACTGAGCATCTGCACAGATGTTTTATAATACGTAAGGTATCTATTCAACATAAGCACAAATGTAAGACAGTAGTTCGTTCTATATTTGTCCCGATGGATTATTTGAAGCTAACATTTACTAATGTTGATAAAGAAACGCAAGAGTTGATCATCGCAAAACTTTCTGAGTTTGACTTTATCGGTTTTGAACAAAAAGAAACGCATCTGTTAGCCTATGCAGAAAACCATCAAATATCTAGTCAAGTCTATGAAGAGATCCTTCAGGATTTTAGTTTTTCAAGTGAGGTTTTACCAGAGGTTAATTGGAATGAAAGGTGGGAACGAGATTTTGACCCAATAATCATTGAAGACAAGGTTGTAATTCGAGCTCATTTTCATAAACCTATGCCATTAGTAACACATGAGATTATTGTTACACCAAAGATGAGTTTTGGAACAGGGCATCATGCTACCACTCAACTAATGTTGGAACAAATGAGTACCTTAAATTATAAGGGTAAAAAGGTGTTGGATTATGGCACTGGAACTGGTGTATTGGCCATTTATGCTGAACTGCTAGGAGCGAATTATGTGCTTGCCAATGATATTGACCCTTGGAGTGAGGAGAATGCTAAAGAAAATTTAGAGCGAAATCATTGTAAAAAGGTTGAAGTTCGATTAGGAGGAATTGAAGTGATCTTTGAAGATACCTTTGACTGTATATTGGCTAACATTAATCTGAATGTGCTCAGAGAAAGCATGCATACGCTGTTTAGCAAGTTAAAAAAAGACGGAAGTTCATTGATCATCAGCGGAGTATTACAGGAAAATAAGGAAGATATAATAAATGAAATAAAACCATATAGCGTTGATTATCAGGTTTTTGATAAAAATACTTGGCTATGTATACACGTTAAATATTAGTTTTAACCAAAGTTTTAATAATATGGAGAGTACCTTTGAGGTTCCTTTATATGCAAGAAATTATATTATTTATAATGGCTTACTTAATAGGTAGCATTCCTACATCGGTTTGGGTAAGTAAGTATTTTTTTCAGATTGATATTAGAGATTATGGGAGTGGTAACGCAGGCGCTACCAATACATTTCGAGTGCTTGGCGTTAAAGCAGGAAGTTTTGTATTTCTTTTTGATTTTCTAAAAGGCTTTGTGGCAGTTGACCTAGCCTATTTACTAATGGCTGGTGAGATGAGTAACACAGCGCTCACTAATTTGCAGATTGGGCTTGGTATTGTAGCAGTTCTAGGTCACATATTTCCTATTTGGGCAAATTTTAAAGGTGGTAAGGGCATTGCAACTTTGTTTGGAATGATTCTCGCAATACAACCGACGGTGGCTTTGTGTTTAGTCGCTGTTTTTGTGGTAATGTTGTTTACCACGCGCTATGTATCGCTTAGTTCAATTGCGGCAAGTGTCGCTTTCCCAATTTTACTTTTATTCATTTTTCGAGAACCTGTTATGTTGTACAAAATTTTTGCAATAGCCGCAGCTGTTCTTGTTGTACTTTCTCATCATAAGAATATTGGTCGCTTAGTTGCAGGTAATGAGAACCGAGTTCCAATGTTTGGAAAAGGGAAGTAATAAAAAGGAGGTAGATTAGATGGGATCTCTTTTAAGGTTGTACTAGTTTTTTTTGCATGACAAATGAGAAAAGTACGTAGAGTAAAAAGGCTATTGGTACACCTAAGGAACGAAAAACCACCACAGAAACAATACTGAGAAATACCCAAACAAGAGGAAGTATATTTTCTTTAATCGACCCCTTCATTAAACCTTTTAGTGTAAAGAATTTAAATTTTGCATTCATTAGCCAGCATAATAATGCTATGATGATATAAAGAACCCAAGTATTAGTTAAAAGGGAGGCACTTTCATAAGGGTTAAAGAAGTAAATTAAAGGAAAGGAAGCCACCATCAAACCTACAGCAGGTGTCGGTACACCAATAAAATATACTGTTGTTGGTTCCGCATTATTAAACTTAGCTAGTCTGAGTGCTGCGAAACAAGCCAGTAGAAAAGCAGGGCTCATGCCCCACATGGAAACATCAACTGCATCGGGTTGTTCCATAGAAGCTACCCACAATAGTTTCATAAGAATCATACTTGGTGCAACACCAAAACTTACAAGATCTGCTAAACTATCTAAATCCTTACCTATGGGAGAATATTCATTTAACCAGCGAGCGGCAGCACCATCCAATAAATCAAAAACTGCCGCTAGAAAGATGAATAGGCCAGAAAAATAAATTTGACTGGTTCCAGGAATCCAGAAATCTTGGCCATTCAGTTCTCTTAAGAAAGGTTGCCAATGCAAAGCAAATACAATAGCAATACAACCACAAAAGAGGTTGGCCAGAGTAAGCATATTCGGTAAGTGTTTCATTAGATGATATTACTAAAGTTGTATTATTTGGAATTCATTACTTTCTCGATCTCTGCCGTGGTTATAGGAATACCTTTAAATAAATCTCTATTTTTTGTTTTTCCCACAACATAGTCATTCTCGATTCGAATACCCATTTGCTCTTCTTCTATATAGATACCCGGTTCAATAGTAAACACCATACCTTCTTTAATTTTTTCGTTACGGGTACCTATATCGTGTACATCTAAGCCAATATGATGTCCAAGACCATGATAAAAATATTTTTTAAAGGCTGGGTTCCCAGGATCTTGATTTTTAATATCAGATTTAGTGATCAAACCAATCTTGAGCAATTGTTTTTCCATCTCTTTTTCGGCTAATGCGGTCACCTCCAACCAGGTTTTACCTGGTCTCATTACCTTATTAGCATACTTATGTACGGCAAGGCATGCATCATAAACTTCTTTTTGCCGTTTTGTGAACTTGCCATTTACAGGAATTGTTCTAGACAAATCAGAGCAGTAATTTCCATATTCTGCACCAAAGTCCATAAGGATTAACTCACCTGCTTTACACTCCTGATTGTTATCTACATAATGAAGATAACGAGCTCTATCTCCACTTGCTAGAATACAACCATAAGCATGTCGGGTTGCCCTGTTACGCATAAACTCATGCGTAATTTCAGCTTCTATTTCGTACTCCCAAATACCAGGTTTCAAAAATTTACAAACACGTAGGAAAGCTTTGTGTGTGATATCTACAGCTTGTTGCATAACCTCAACTTCGTATTTCGTTTTAATAGCGCGGAGCTCTTTTGTGATGAGTGCAGCTCGTTCATAATTATGCAATGGATATCGTGCTTGTATTTTTTTTACGAACAAAAGATCCAATCTTACCACTTCACCCGATAGTCTATCGTTCTCATTGGTATCTAGATAAACATGCTCACAGTGATGCATCCAAGATTGAAGCATTGCGTCTAATTGATCTAAAAAAATGACAGTTTTAATACCCGATATACCAGTGGCTTCTTCCTTCGTTAATTTGTGTCCTTCCCATTTTTCTAGATGTTCGTTTGGACGAAGAATAACCAATACCTCTCGAAATGATTTGTCAAGATTATCTGGATACAGAATAACCATTGTTTTCTCTTGAACAATTCCACTTAACCAAACTACATCACTATTTGGTTTGTGATAAGTTTGAGCATCTCCATTTTCCGGAATAGCAGGATGGGCTTGGAAAATAGCTAGGCTATTTTTTTTCATTTTTTTAATGAAACGACTACGATTAGTCGAAAACAATTTAGTGTTCAAAGGTAAATATCGCATAAGTGCGTAAAGATAAAGGTTCAGGAATGATCTCCACGTATTTATAATTAAAAAACGTCCCGAATTTTCGGGACGTTTTGAACAAAAGAAGGTTGGTCCTAATTGTTTCCGACCATATGAACTTCCATATTTGGGAATGGAATGTTGATGCCCTCACGATCAAAGGCCTTCTTTACATTTTCTTGCATATAGAACATTGTATCCCAATAATCCTCACTTTTACAGAAAGGACGGGTGGCAATATCTACAGAACTATCTCCAAGGTTAGCTACAACAACGGCTTGTTCTGGTTCATTTAATACATAAGGACACGTATCACCCACTTTTTTGATAATGCTCTTTGCCTTATCAATATCGGCACTGTATGCAATACCGTAGGTGAGTTCTACACCTACGAAATCTTGACCAGAGATATTCGTAATATCATTACCCGTAACATTAGAATTGGCAATAATGATTCGTTTGTTATCAAGAGTGGCAAGAGTCGTGTTAAATGCATTGATCGCTTCAACAGTTCCTACCGTTTGACCACCACCTATTTTAACAAGATCTCCTACTTTAAACGGTTTGAAAATCATAAGCATAACTCCACTTGCAACATGCCCTAAGCTACCATTTAATGCCATACCAATACCAACCATGAGCGCTCCAAATATTGCGATGAAGGAAGTTGTATCTACACCGAACATAGATGCCACAGAAAGGAGAAGCATTATCTTAAGTAGTGCTCCTAGAATAGAAGAAAGAAACTTTGCTAAGGTCTCATCTTTAGTACTTTTTTCTAATTGAGGAATAGCCCACTTGAGTACTCTTTTAATAATCCAGTTACCGATTACTAGGGTGACAACAGCTAGAAGTACCTTAGGCGCATAATTAATCGCCATATCAGTTATTTGTTGTGTTAATTTTTCAATATTCATTATGTAATTTTTTACAAGTATCGTAAAAAATAAATAAAGTAGATGGCTTAAGTTGTAATTGAGATGCTAATCTCCGCTTTACTCGTATCGAAGTGCGTTAATTGGATTGAGTCTGGAAGCCTTAATTGCAGGATAAATACCAGAGAGTAGACCAACTGCAAAGCAAGTGGCTAAACCCAAAAGACCCCATTTCCAAGGAACTATAAACGGGCTATCGAAGAAAAAGGAAAACAAATTACCAGAGAGAATTCCTGTTATGATACCTAGAATACCGCCCTTTAAACTGATGTAAATAGCCTCGGTAAGGAATTGCCTTCTGATCGTTTTGTTATCAGCGCCAATTGCTTTTGAAACACCTATTTCTCTAGTTCTTTCGGCTACAGCGACCAACATAATATTCATAAGCCCTATGGCAGCTCCAAGTAAGGTAATAAAACCAATGGCCCCTGCTGTCAACGTCACAAAACGAATATTGTCTAAAAGCATATTAGCCATACCATCACTGCTCATAATGGAGAAGTTTTCGTCTTCATTTACTTTCAATTTCTTCAAGCTACGCATTTGACCAATTGCAGCATCTTGCGCGAGTTGCATATACTTTATATCTTTTACTTTAACACTAAGTACGTATGATTTGTCATTAAGTGGGAATCGTTGACGAGCACTATTTAAGGTAATAAACACCTGATTATCTGTCCGATCTACGAAGGTCGAACCTGTTTCTTCAAGTATTCCTATAATTCGATAGGGTCTATTCCCGACATATAATTTCTCATCAAGGGCTTTGCGAACACCCCCAAAATGATTTTTAGCAATTTTGTTTCCTATAAAGCAAATGTTTTCATTACGCCGAGCGTCTGTTGTTGTGAAGTTTCTTCCTGCTTCAAGAACTACGCCTGACATAGGTAGATATTGTTCATCAACTGCCAGCACTTTTACATTAGGATTAGATGTTTTTTTCTTTGATTTAATGGTTGCATTACTACTAGCTAACACGCTAATTCCTACTTGAGAAGGGTAGTCATATTGTTTTTTAAAAAGTGATGCCTGCAAATAGGTAATTCTTGGGTTACGCTTTGACTGTTTCCGTCTTCCTTGTTGCCTACCAGACCCTCGCAAACCTTGCGATTTTATCGTAAAGGTATTCGTGCCCATTGAACTAAAACTGGTTACAATACTGTGTTCTAATATTTGAATGATAGTAATGATACTAATCAGCGCAAAAATCCCTATTGTTATAATGGCAATAGTAAGATTGGATCGGAGTCGATTTCCTTTAATGGACTGTCTGGTAAGACTAAATATATCCGAAAAACGCATACATCAAAGGTATACTTAAGCTCTTTATTTTATTAATATTAAGATAAAAGCTTCGTTTATTGTTTGTCAATAGAGAATATCTATATTTTTGTGACTTAGTATTATGAAAAGTATTTATATCCTGTGTCTATTCATGTTGACAACTGTTGTTTTGAATGCACAAGAAGTTGTGTTGCCTGTAGAAGGAAAAAGTACAGACAGAAATACCAACTTCGTCAAGACAAGAAAGAATGTACCAAGATCGGATTGGAATACATATTATCGTTATCCCGTTTCACGTCGTAAGGCTAAGTATAACATCGCTGTATTTACACCTATGTTTTTAGATTCTATTGATTTAAACCAAAATTTGACGCGTATTCCAAAGTTTATGAAACCTGGGATTGATTTTTATCAAGGGGTTGAAATTGCAGCAGATACATTAAGAAGAAAAGGATATCATTTCGATATCCATGTATTCGATAGCCGTTCGAAATATATGAATATTAAGAACGTGATTGCTTCTGATCGTTTGGATTCAATGGACCTCATCATTGGAAATGCAAGCATCAAAGATCTAAAAGCCTTGGCTGATTATTCAAAGCAAAAAGAGATCAATTTTGTTAGTGCAGTTTCACCTTCAGCGGCCAAGCAAGACTTTAACCCTTTCTTTACCATCCTACAGCCTACGTTAAGAACTCATATAAGAGATTTACATAGGGTTATATCTAAAAAATATCCAGAGGATAATGTGATCTATCTTCATGGTTCGAAAAAGTCGGAAATTAATGCATTATCCTACTTTGAAGATGATAAGTTTTATCCCCTTCCAGGAAGGTTTCATAAAGTCCGATTAGCTGGATCAGAAATTGATTCTTCATTACTAGCTTCTTTAATTGATACGAACTATCATACAACGATTGTTCTAGGTACTTTGAGCCCTAGAACATCCTACAAAGTGCTGAAGTCATTAGTTCCATTCGCCGAGAAGACGAGGTTGAAAATATTCGGTATGCCTACTATGGAAATGATAACGACGTTAAGAAAGCGCGAAGCTTTTCCAAATATGAAAATATACTTTACAACCGCTTTTGTTAAAGAAAATCTTTCTCCAGCAACTAAGTATATTCTTAAAATGTACGCTCAAAAAATGGGTGGCTCACCTACAGATTTGGTCTACAAAGGGTTTGAAAGCATTTACTTTTTTGCCCACATGATGAATCGATATGGTGTACCGTTCAATGAACATATTACGGACAACCGTTATAGTTTTCTAACACCTTACAAAATCATGCCAGTTAAGAAGGATAGTAAATTCAAATACTATGAGAACAAGTATCTGTATATGTTAAGTTATGAGAATGGAATTATGACTTATGAATAGTTTCATTGTCTAGGTAATACCATGACTTCTACTCTTCTATTTTGTTGTCGCTGAAATTCATCTTCTTCTTGTGGGTAGAGCTTTTTACTACCACCAAACCCCTTTGTTTTTAATCGAGTTGAGCTAATACCTCTTTTTACGAGGTATGCCTTTATTGCTTTGGCTCTGTTAACCGATAGATTATCGGTCCGAGTATCCCAGTCGTAGCCATCAGCATGATAGGTGGTACAACATACATGCCCTTGAATTTCAATACGAATTTCTGGTTTAGCTTTTAATATACGCAACAATGTATCAAGTGAAGGGGTAGACTGTTTAATCAAAAAATGTCGACCACCTTGAAAAAGTAAGTTTGGCAATGCAATGGTACTATTAGGAGTAAAATTTTCTATTTTCAGTTCCTTAGGAGGTTTAGCAGGCTTTTGTTGCTTGATAATTTTTTTGGATTTAGAGGCCGTGCTCATTCTTAGGAATGAACTGCCCTCTTTTGCATTATCATCTTTAACTACTTTTAGCCTTACTTTTTCTGTTGTCAGGCCTTTGATTTTTTCTGGTTTTTTTGTAATGGGTTTACGTACTACTATATTAGATTTGGCCAGTGAAGGGCCTAAACTAAAACGAACTAACACACGTCTATTCTTTTGACGAGCTTCGGGAGAGTTATTTTTCGCAAGCGGTTTGTCCTTACCAAACCCAACTTTACCTTCTATTTTTTTTCTATCAAAGCCATTATCAACAAGTAGTTGTTCAACAGCTTGAACTCTTCTTTCAGATAGAGCGTAGTTATAACCACGGCTACCAATACTATCGCAGTGACCTTCTAGGTAAATCTGTTTTACATTGTTTGTATAAATCGTTTTTATAAGAAAGGCCATAGCCGTATCAGGAACAACGGCTTTATTGTACTCAAATAAAACATAATATGATTGCTGTGCTCGTGATATATTACCAACAAGAATGCAAAGTAAAATGTTTAAGATAAGTTTCATTTATGTTTCTAAATTAAGCCATTTTCTAGCTTTAGCTTTGCTCTTTAGAAATTATTGTGAATTATGAGTAATAAAAAAGTGTCCGAATCTTTTACGGTCATGACCCAACTAGTGTTACCCAATGATACGAATACATTGGGTAATTTAATGGGAGGAAAGCTAATGCATTGGATGGATATAGCGGCGGCTATGGCAGCTATGAAGCACTGTAATTGTCCTGTGGTTACAGCGAGTGCAGACAATATATCCTTTCAAAATCCGATTAAACTTGGTAATCTTGTTACTATTGAAGCTCAGGTAACCAGAGCTTTTAACAGCTCGATGGAGATATATTTAAAGGTATATGGAGAAGACGTACCTACGCAGTATAAATACGTATCTAATGAAGCCTATATGACTTTTGTAGCATTAGATCCTAATGGACGAGCTCGAAAAGTACCTGAATTAATTGCACAGTCTGATCAAGAGAAAAAGCATTTTGATGGAGCATTACGTCGTCGTCAACTTCGCTTAATTCTTGGTGGTAAAATGAAGCCTGAAGATGCTGGAGAGCTAAAAGCTCTTTTTATGGATCGGGTAAAAGAAAAGGAGTAGGCTAGTCTTAAAAAAGGGAACAGTTCTTATCGAGAACGATAAGAACTGCTATCCCTAACCAAATCAACCTATGAAAAAGAAAGTTTCTTTCGAAACCTCTTATGGCACAAATATAGACATATGTTTTATTTAGAGAGCTTTTTTTGATAATAAAGATTTAATGTTGGTTTTTGATAACGTGTTCTTTACATTCTTATATCCTTTTTTCTCTAAGAGGTTTACTTTCGCAATACTAATTAGACAGAATGAGCATGCAAATAATAGAATGTGTACCCAATATTAGCGAGGGTCGAAGACCAGAAATTATTAAAGAAGTTACCAGTGTAGTTGAGACTATTGCGGGTGTTAAACTATTAGACGTAGATCCTGGAGAAGCTACGAATAGAACAGTGATAACATTTGTGGGTGAACCTCAAAACGTGATTGATGCAGCATTTCTTCTGATTAAGAAGGCCAGCGAGTTGATCGATATGAGTGAACATACTGGAGAGCATCCCCGGATGGGTGCTACAGATGTTTGCCCCTTGATCCCGATCAGTGGCATTACGATGGAGGAAACTGCCGAATGGGCTCATAAATTAGGGGAACGAGTAGGTAAAGAATTAAATATTCCAGGCTATTTCTACGAGGATGCAGCGAAAAGTATAGAGAGAAGAAATCTGGCAACCGTACGAGCTGGTGAGTATGAGGGGCTAGAAAAAAAACTAACAGATCCTAATTGGTTGCCTGATTTTGGACCGGCTCAGTTTAATAGTAAGGCAGGTGCCACTGCCATATCTGCCCGAGATTTCTTAGTCGCTTATAATGTAAATCTAAATACAACCTCTGTAAGACGTGCGAATAGTGTAGCATTTGATCTAAGAGAAAATGGTCGAATTAAGAGAGAAGGGGGCACGCTTACTGGCAAACCCATTCTTGATGATCATGGAGATCCAATGAGGGAGCCTGGATTGCTAAAAAAAGTAAAGGCCATTGGTTGGTTTATTGAAGAGTATGGTATTGCTCAAATTTCAATGAATTTGAATGATATTAAGGTAACGCCAATGCATGTAGCGTTTGACAAAACAGTAGAACGGGCAGCTGCAAGAGGGATGCGCGTAACAGGAAGCGAGTTAGTAGGTCTTGTACCGCTAAAGGCCATGCTAGATGCAGGAGATTATTTTCTCAGAAAACAAAAAAGAAGCTTGGGTATAGATGATGCTGAGAAAATAAAGATTGCTGTTAAAAGTATGGGACTAGATGAGCTAACCCCTTTTGAACCAGAAAAAAAGATTATAGAATATGTGATGCATGACGGTGCATCTGATCGATTGGTAGACCTTAGACTGACCGAATTTGCCGATATGACGGCAGGAGAAAGCCCGGCTCCAGGTGGTGGAAGCGTAAGTGCTTATATCGGTAGCTTAGGTGCCGCATTGGGAACCATGGTTGCTAACCTGAGCAGCCATAAAAGAGGTTGGGATGATCAATGGGAGCAGTTTTCGAATTGGGCGGAGAAAGGGCAGACTCTTAAGAATGAATTGATTCAATTGGTCGATGAAGATACCAACGCCTTTAATAAGATCATTGATGCCATAAGATTACCAAAAGGAACCGAAGAGGAAAAGAGCGTCAGAAAAGAGGCAATTCAAGCAGCTACTGTTTATGCTATTGAAGTGCCTTTAGAGACTGTAAAAGCAAGCTTTAAGGTCTTTGAGCTTTGTAGAAAAATGGTGGAAATAGGAAATCCAAATAGTTTAAGCGATGCAGCTGTTGGAGCATTATGTGCTCGTGCTGCAGTCTTTGGAGCGAACTTAAATGTACGTATCAACTGTAAGGATTTAAACGACCAGGCCTTAGCTGATCAGTATGTAAATGAAGCCAATAACATACTTGCATTGGCAAAAAAAGAAGAGGAGGAGATAATAAAATTGGCGGAAGCTGCGTTATAGAGGTATCTATACAGAGTTCTATTTCTAAAAAAAGTAGTAACTTGTATAGCAAAACCCCACTCTTATGCGAAAAATACTCCTCTTTTTGTCTGGCATAATGGTTACATTCATGATGTGTTTTACCTCATGTCGTAAAGAACCTACGGGTTTTGTACATCAGGATGGAGTGCTAAATTTACCGAACACACCCTATAAGTATTTTGATGTAGGACCAGTAGATGGAGATGCCTTGGCAACCTTAGGGCGGGTATTATTTTATGATAAGCATCTTTCAAAGAACAATACAATCTCTTGTGCATCTTGTCATATTCAGGAGCATGCGTTTGGAGACAATAAGGCCTTGAGCCATGGTTTTCAAAACAAAAAGACTTCAAGAAATTCATTGGCCATTCACAATATAAATGGAGGCTCAATGTTTATTACGCCTTTCCCCCAACCTGTTACACAATTGTTTTGGGACGGCCGATCTTCAGATTTAAATGAGATGGTCTTATTACCCGCTTTAAATCATATAGAGATGGGTATGGCTTCTACAGGTGAAATTCTTAATAAAATAAAAAACCTAGATTACTATAAACCCTTGTTTAAAGACATTGCCGTAACAGTTCCTACTCTTGATGATATATCAAGTGCGTTAGCTCACTTCGTAGTTTCTATTAATGCTAAGGATACAAAATTTGATCGCGTAAAGGATATTAATGGCCATGAACAGTTCACTGCTTTAGAAGAATATGGAGAGTCTTTATTTAATGGAAAGTATAATTGTAATTCTTGTCATTCGAATCCAGTCTCATCATATGGGAGCAACGGAAGCTTCATAAATATTGGTTTGGATAAACAAAGTCGGGACGAAGGCTTGATGGGTGTTACTGGTAATACTTCTGACAGAGGGAAGTTCAAGGCGCCGGGATTACGAAATATTCAATTCTCAGCACCTTACATGCATGATGGTCGCTTTAAGTCTTTAGATGAGGTGTTGAATCACTACAGCCATGGTATTCAACCTGCCACAAATCTCGACAGACGATTAATGGAAAATGGCCAGCCTCGAAAGATGAATATATCAACTTATGATAAAAAAGCGCTTATTGCTTTCTTACATACCTTAACAGATTATGACGTACTTACGCATGATCGGTTTTCCAACCCATTTGCAAATCAATAAAATTATTTTAATGAAAAGAATCATAGGATTGGCATTATGTTTTTGTCTCATAACTACGGTATACGCTCAGGATGAAGAAACAGAACGGGTTAAAAAAGTTGATCATTATATCGGAGTACAGGCAAATTATCTACTTCGCGAGATTTTAAACCTAGGGGGTAACAATACTATTCTGCAAAATCCATATGGGTTTGTTTATCATTTGAATGCTAAAAAAAGCGGTTATGGTTTTAGACTAGGGATTGGACCTCGTATATATTCTTCTACAAACCGCGATGGAAGTGCGATCATTACAACTAACGGCTATAATTTTACGGGCCGAGTTGGCTTCGATAAAAGAATTCCGTTAAATAATAAATGGGAAACTGGTATTGGTCTAGATTTACTTTTTAATATAGAAAATGATAAAACAGTAACCGATCAGGCAAATTTCCAAAGATTCAAATCGGAGATCCAAACGAACAATAGCCATTTCGGTGGAGGCCCCATGGGGTATATACGTTATTTTTTACGCAAGAATGTTCTGCTTGGGACGGAAGTAAGTTTTTATTACCTCACTGGTGAGAACAAAAGTAAAATTAAGTTTACGGATGAATTTGGGAATGTAACAACGCAGACTGATGATACAGACAAGTTTAACAATGGGCAGTTGAACCTACCTATAAGTCTATATTTGTTTATTATGTTATAGTTGCTTAGTCAGCCAAGAAATGGCTTTTTCAATTTCCTCACGCATGTGATTTTCGTTTGAAAGTGTCTCACCATTTTGATCAAGGATTCGCTCATTAAACGAATGATCGTAGGGCAACACTTTATACTGAATATTTTTCTTTTTCCTTCTAATAGCCTCTAAATAAAGATAATCTGTACTTAATACTGATGTGTTCAAATCCTTAGAACAACCAACAAGATATATTGGGATATCACTAGACAAAAGATTTTCCATAGGTGAGTTATTCGCAAAAGAACTCCACCTTAAGTACGTATGACCATACCATTTTTTTGTAGTGGAGGTCGGACTGTTGTAAATACTGGTAAAGGTTCTGTTTAACGAATCTATATTCTTTTGGGCCGTAGTTGAGGAGATTTTACCTGCTTGTTCCAACATGCGATTATGGATAATGAAGTCATAGAACTGCGATAACCCATTTCCTACAAAAAGTATAGCTTGGCTGACTCGATCGTATTCTTCTATGAGTTTTGCTCCCACTTGAAAGCCTTCAGATATTCCAAGGACAGAAACCTTGTTATTGGTTTTGAGTTTGTGCATTACATCTTGCACTACGACCTTGGATGCCTCAACCCGCCATTGTAAAGAAAGTTTATCCGTATACGCTCGTGGTTCTTTATACAGGGGACGGCCTGTCCTAGTATCCCGAAGCATACTGTCGATAAAAGGAACGCCAGGTTTGCTTATTAGAACAACGTGAAACTTTTCAGAGAGTTCTTTGGTGTTTAAAGGCACTGTGCTACCAATTCCTCCTTTAGTATATTGAAACAAGGGTATTGCGCCCGACCCGTCCAAATACAAAAGAATTTGTTTTTTCGCCTTAATCCTAGGCAGACTGACGTAATAGTTAATCTGACCGAGCATTTTATGATTTATTGAATAGTGTTTGAACCCTAATTTTTCTGGCGTATAGGTTTGTGAGAATGTCTTTGAAAAAAAGAAAAGACTAAGTAATATTAAACAGGGTATTTTCATAAAACATTTTTAAAACAAAAATTGAGGTTGCGTTAAGATGATGCGAAGGAAAGCTGTTAATCTTTTATATAATTTACGTTAAATGAAAAATACTGCAAGCCGATAAGCCGGATTCTGTCGAGAACTATCATTTATCTAGCCCTAGTATCGCTACTAGGATCTTGCTACCCACCCGTAAACATCAAGCGAGCAGCTTTGTAGCGTTTACTTATTTGGTATTGCAGCACGCAAGGTTTGCCCAGTATTATAATTGCTTATAACACTCGTGCGCTTTTACCGCACGTTTTCACCCTTACCCGAAGGCGGTTATTTTCTGTGGCACTAGCTCTTAAATTACTTTAAGGCAGGTGTTATCTGCTACGTTGCTCTATGCTGTCCGGACTTTCCTACCCAAGAAATACTTCTCAGATCGATAGTTTGGCTTGCAGTCCCACAAAGGTAGAGTGATTTAAAATAGAACGGATAATTTTCAACCTTTTATCCTCTATCACTATTCAATAAAGTAGTTGTTTTTTGGATGATTTTGATAATAACGTACCAAGCAGTTGCTAAAAGTAATAAGTAAAGCCAATGCTCGTCTTGAGCAAGAAAAGGGTGTCCGTCAATAAATTCTCTTCCTGCCACGAAGATAAAAATTACAAGAAACAGATTTAATATTCCGGCCTTTTCCTGACGAATTACCTTACGCCAGCTAAACCTATATTTCGGCCGGGTCCATTGTCCTAGCGATGGAATAAATGCAGGTGTGACAGCACTCCAATCAGTATAATCGCTTTTATACTTATCAATCAAGAACATTTCTTCGGCATACATGATACGCTCATAGTAGACCCAATATAAAAAGGTAAAAGCAACACAAAACCAAACATTTTGGGTGAGCATGGCAAGACCCAGCCACATAAAATAATTTCCTACATAAAGCGGATGTCGTACAGTTGCATATGGCCCAGTACGGTTCACTTCATCGGCTATTTGTCCTTCACTAGTGTTACGTCCTGAAGTGTTATCACCAGAATAGCCAATGGTAATAACCCTAATCAATAAACCGAATAATGCAACGCCAAGACAGACTATATCGTAGGTCGTTTTTTGCGTCCCAGTGAACATAAAATCCTGAAACAGGTAAACTAAAAAACCAGCGATAAGAATTACTAAGGGCAGATAACTTCTGTATCTAAATAAGAAGTCACCTTGTGTTCTAAGTTCATTTTTGAGTGCCATGTTGTTTATGGCTTCAAAAGTATACTAATAAGATGAGGTATTCAAACGGCGGAGTACTTAGCTATTCATAATCTTTGCCTTATTTTTATACGAAGCTATGAATATCAAAACAATAAAAACTGAGCAGTATACATGGGTAGATATTCAAGGTCCTCGTGAGGAGGATATTCCCCAAATTGCGGAGGAGTATGGGCTCGGAAAGTTTTTACTACAAGATAGTTTAGAGCCAGGCCATTTACCCAAATTAGAAAAACGAAAGGGATATACGTTCTTCATATTAAGAGCCTATACCGCAGAACGTGAAATTAACGCAACAAATATTCCAGAGCTTTCCAATAAAATTTCGTTTTTTGTTTTTGAGAATAAGCTGATTACAATTCATCAGGTCTCTTTCCCGTATCTTGATAAATCTGATAAGACCTACTCATCTGTTTATGACCATTTAATAGCATTGTTCAATACGATAATCAATACGTTTGATCTGCCTGCGGAATGGCATAGTGAAGATCTGGACAATATGGAAGAGACAATCTTTCTGAAAAATTATAGTCAAATCTCTCTAGAGGAACTGTATTTCCAAAAAGTTGAAATTCGTCTAAGCAAGAAGCTATTACTTCTGAACCAAAATGTCTTGAACAAAATAGAATTCCCAGAAGCTTATCATTACCATTTAGCTGATGTAAAGGATAGTGTGGTGCAATACACACTTGAATTTGACGAAGCAATTGATGATGCTAATAATATCACGCATACGTATTTATCCATTGCTGCTCAAAAGAGTAATGATGTCATGAAACTACTAACGATTTTTTCAGCTTTCTTCTTACCGCTCACCTTTATTGTTGGAGTATATGGCATGAATTTCAAGGTTATGCCTGAGCTAGAGTATAGTATGGGCTATCCGATTTCAATGATTGCAATGGCCATCATTTGTATCATTATTTTTATATGGTTTAAGCGTAAACGAATTTTATAGTTCGAATTTTATGCATTTAAAGTTTAAATATGAAAAAAAACGCTCTCCCTTTTGGGAGAGCGTAGAACTCAAAAATATTTAATAAAAAAATTAATCTCTTGGGTTAGCCACTTTAACAACAATCTGACGACCGTCTAGTTCCGTTTCATTAAGACCTGCGATAGCAGCCTGAGCTTGCTCGTCATTGTCCATTTCTACGAAACCAAATCCTTTAGATCGGTTTTCATATTTGTCAAAAATGATTTTAGCAGATGATACTTCACCAAATGCTTCAAAAGCTTGTTTAAGCTTTGTTTCGCTCGTGTCATAGTTGAGCTTTGCTACGAAAATGTTCATATAAAATAAATAAAATTTGCGAGAAGTCTAAAAAGGGAGTCTGTCGATAATAGTATTAAGGAAATAAGCCGATCGTAAAAATCTCAATGATTAAGCGTGCAAGTTAGATCATTAAAATGAGTATTAGCTTTTTTTGTCCTTAAATTCTTTGCTAAAATGTTCTATATGTTTTTCCTGTTTAAATTTTTCTGCATTGAAACTATCAGAACCACCTTTCGGTATAGAAAGGCTTTCCCAGTTTGAGCTGGTAGCTTGCTTTGCTATGTATATAAGCTGGCCTATATGGTATGCGTAATGGGCTAGTTGTCTTTGAATAGCTTCATATATTGAATGACCTTGATTTCTGATATAGACTACTTTGTTCAAATCTTGTTCTCGTATTCCGTTCAGAGCATCAAACAAACAGGTCCAACCTTGTTCCCACTTTTCTAATAACTCTTTTCTTGTAGTAATAGTCGGTTCAAATTCTCCGTCGCGATCGCGCCATTCCTTTTCACCATCTTCTTCAAGGAAATCTGTCCATCGACTAAGCATATTGCCCCAAAGATGTTTCACCAGTATTCCTACTGAATTACTCTCATTATTAGGTCTGAAAAAAAGCTGTTCATCAGTAAGCTGTACAAAAGTTTTTTCACCTAGGTTTTTGTAATATTCAAAGAGCGTAATTGTTCTTTTTATTTCGGTTAGTGTCATAGAATAATTAATTTTTGATATTGCAGGTTATTCCTCAGGTGAACATGAATGAAATAGGTACCAGATGTTAGGAAACGAACATCAATTTTTTTTCCTTTAGTGCGTTGTATTAGTCTTCCTTGTGCGTCAAATAGATCCACATTGGCGTTCTCTGGGGCGTCGATATAGACAAAATCTCGAGTTGGGTTGGGATAAATAAGTATTGAGTCACTCTTAAATAGATTAGTTGTAGAAACAGGAAATCGATAATCAAATAGATGGAGCTGAGAAACAGTGGATTGGAAATTTTCAGATGAAATAAGATAACGAAAGCTATCTAAACGTGTGACTCCTTCAATTTGGATGGACGAATTCGGTTGTAGAATACCACGTACCATTGTCCCGGAAGAAAACAAACTTTGCCAAGCAGTTAATCGAATATAAAACGCTGTATTAAAAGTGTACCCAATTAGTAAAATTTGCTGTATTGCGCTATCATAGTCGGCTCCAGTAATCCAACCTTGTGCGTCGATACTATCAGTTTTAGTTAAGGTATATTGACCAGGATTTTTACTGACAGGATAAATATTTGTTTTACGATTACCCCAATTTTTTGTGAATATGTAAAGACTATCGCCTAATGCAATAAGCGCCTCTGCATCAAAATTTGTACTAAAAGTAGAGGGGGTAAAGTTTGTTTGGTCTGCATAGTTAAATCGAATTGTATCAGCCAAAACGGTGTCTTTAGTTAGGTAGTGTTGTTTTAATATTTTGTAAATCCTCAAATTCGTTCGAACACCTTGATTATTACCAAAATCACCTATATAGATATAATCTTGATCCATGGCAATATCCTCCCAGTCTACATGATCAGCATTTTGAATGATAACCTCTCGTGTTACCGTTCCATTTGTAGTATCCATTTCGTATAGGACAGGCTGACCACCTGAATCTGTATGCGTTATGAGTCTGCCATTCCAGTAGAGTAGCCCTGAGCTTTCTTGCAAAGGACTAGGAATGTTTGTCTTAAGTACTAGAGACTGAGCCGACAATGATATGTTCATCAGAAAAAGAAACGACAGGATATAAAAAAACTTAACTCCGATTTCTCGAAGTTAAGTCAATTAAGAATAATAATATTTTGTTTTAAATTAGTTTAAAACTTCAGCCATTTTCTTACCAATGTCAGCAGGACTATCAACTACATGTATTCCACAGGCTGCCATGATTTTTTTCTTAGCTTCTGCTGTATCATCGGCGCCACCGATAATCGCACCTGCATGTCCCATACGACGTCCTGGAGGTGCCGTTTGACCCGCAATAAAACCTACGACAGGTTTTTTCATATTGTCTTTTAACCAGCGAGCAGCATCGGCTTCCATACTACCTCCAATCTCGCCAATCATTACAATACCAGCAGTGTCATCATCGTTCATAAATAACTCTACGGCTTCTTTTGTAGTGGTTCCAATAATTGGGTCTCCTCCAATACCAATGGCTGTAGTGATTCCTAAGCCAGCTTTTACTACTTGATCGGCTGCTTCATAGGTAAGTGTTCCAGACTTAGAAACGATACCAATATTTCCTTTTTTGAAGATGAAGCCTGGCATAATACCTACTTTCGCTTCATCTGAAGTTATCACACCAGGACAGTTTGGTCCAATCAATCTGACTCCCTTGCTATCTACATAATCTTTGGCAATAACCATATCCTTTACTGGAATTCCTTCTGTAATACAGATTACAGTCTCAATACCCGCATCTGCAGCCTCCATTACAGCATCTGCCGCAAAAGCTGGAGGAACAAAAATAATGCTAACATTTGCCCCAGTTTCTTTGACAGCCTCAACCACTGTATTAAAAACAGGTTTGTCTAGATGTGTTTGTCCACCTTTGCCAGGTGTTACGCCTCCAACAACATTGGTTCCGTATTCAATCATTTGACCAGCATGGAAAGTACCCTCCGTACCTGTAAATCCTTGCACAATTATTTTGCTATCTTTTGTTACTAAAACTGCCATAAGTGCGCGAAGATAAATAGCAAAGTTTAACTATGTATTAATTCATTCGGGAAGTTCTAGAATTTATTTATTAAAAATTTCTTCATATTTGACAATTTGGAACGGTTCTTGAATACTGGTTATACTAACCGGAACTGTTTTGTTAACGTTAAACCGGAAAAACACTACACCTATTCGATGAATAGGCGTATTTATTGGAATTTACTACTATTACTATGAAGAAGTATCTACTACTATCATCACTTTTTCTGTGTTTGAGTTCATTTTTTGCTCAGGGACAGACGGTAATTAACCTAGCAGATCAATGTAACTGTGAAATAAAAAAAACTGGTGTAAACATAAGTCAAGGAGATACTATTCATGCTGGAAGTAATCACGGAGATTTATTGGTGGACGTAAACGGTGGAGTTTTCTACTGGGACGGGAGCAGTTGGCAAATACCTAATTTAGGAAGCCTTGGGATTGACTTGGATCAAGATAGCACGAATGAACTTCAAACATTGAGCATTAGTAATGATACCCTTTATTTGAGCAATGGCAATGGTATTTATTTGGGCTCAATTAATGGTGGTAATGATCAGGACAGTACCAATGAGTTGAACACCAATTTTCAGATTATCAGCGATAGTTTACAAATTTCTGATGCAGGTGGTACCTTTTCAATTCCTTTAAACAAACTTCAGGTTGATACGAGTAGTTTGAGTACTCGAATTAATACGAATGCTTCAGGCATATCAACAAATAGTTCAAATCTTTCGACTCACATTTCTAATGATTTAGATATTGATTCTACTAATGAGTTACAGACCTTAAGTATGAGTAATGACACGCTTTATTTGAGTAATGGTAATAGTATTTATTTAGGTTCTATAAGTGGCGACAATGATCAGGACAGTACGAATGAGTTGAACACTAGTTTCCAGATTATTAGTGATAGTTTGCGGATTACTGATGCAGGTGGTACTTTGTCGATTCCTTTAAGTAGCCTTCAAATTGATACGAGTAGTTTAAACACTCGGATTAATACCAATGCTTCTGGGGTTGCGAATAATGCCTCAGGCATATCAACGAATACTTCTGCTATATCCACGAACAGTTCGAATCTTTCGACTCATATTTCTAATGATTTAGATATTGACTCCACAAATGAGTTGCAGACCTTAAGCATGAGTAATGACACGCTTTATTTGAGTAATGGTAATAGTATTTATTTAGGTTCCATTAGTGGTGACAATGATCAGGACAGTACGAATGAATTAAATACTAGTTTCCAGATTATCAGTGATAGTTTACGAATTACTGACGCTGGTGGTACCTTGTCTCTTCCTTTAAGCAGCCTTCAAATTGATACAAGTAGTTTGAATACTCGAATCAATAACAATACCTCTGGTATATCTACAAATAGTTCAAATCTCGCAACGCATATTTCCAATGATTTAGATATTGATTCTACGAATGAGTTACAAACCTTAAGTATAAGTAATGACACGCTTTATTTGAGTAATGGTAATAGTATTTATTTAGGTTCCATTAGTGGTGATAATGATCAGGATAGTACCAATGAATTAAATACCAGTTTCCAGATTGTTAGCGATAGTCTACGAATTACTGATGCTGGCGGTACCTTGTCGATTCCTTTAAGCAGTCTTCAAATTGATACGAGTAGTTTAAATACTCGGATTAATACCAATGCTTCTGGTGTTACGAATAATGCATCCAACATATCAACGAATACTTCTGCTATATCCACGAACAGTTCAAATCTCTCGACTCACATTTCTAATGATTTAGATATTGATTCCACAAATGAGTTGCAGACACTAAGTATAAGTAATGATACTCTTTATTTAAGTAATGGTAATAGTATTTATTTAGGTTCTATAAGCAGCGACAATGATCAGGACAGTACAAATGAATTGAACACCAGTTTTCAGATTATCGGTGATAGTCTACGAATTACTGACGCTGGTGGTACCTTATCTCTTCCTTTAAGTAGTCTTCAAATTGATACAAGTAGTTTAAGTACTCGGATTAATACGAATGCGTCCAACATATCAACAAATAGTTCAAATCTTTCGACGCATATTTCTAATGATTTAGATATTGACTCCACGAATGAGTTGCAAACCTTAAGTATGAGTAATGACACGCTTTATTTGAGTAATGGTAATAATATTTATTTAGGTTCCATTAGTGGTGATAATGATCAGGACAGCACGAATGAGTTGAACACCAGTTTCCAGATTATCAGTGATAGTTTGCGGATTACTGATGCTGGCGGTACCTTGTCGATTCCTTTAAGCAGTCTTCAAATTGATACGAGTAGTTTAAATACTCGGATTAATACCAACGCTTCTGGAATTACGAATAATGCCTCAAGCATATCCACAAACAGTTCGAATCTCGCTTCTCACATTTCTAATGATTTAGATATTGACTCCACGAATGAGTTGCAGACCTTAAGTATGAGTAATGACACGCTTTATTTGAGTAATGGTAATAGCATCTATTTAGGTTCTATAAGTGGCGATAATGATCAGGATAGTACGAATGAATTGAACACCAGTTTCCAGATTGTCAGTGATAGTCTACGGATTACTGATGCAGGTGGTACCTTGTCTCTTCCTTTAAGCAGTCTTCAAATTGATACGAGTAGTTTGAATACTCGAATTAATACGAATACTTCTGGAGTTACGAATAATGCATCCAACATATCCACGAATACTTCTGCTATATCCACGAACAGTTCGAATCTTTCGACTCATATTTCTAATGATTTAGATATTGATTCCACAAATGAGTTGCAGACCTTAAGTATAAATAATGACACGCTTTATTTAAGCAATGGCAATAGCATCTATTTAGGTTCCATTAGTGGTGATAATGATCAGGACAGTACGAATGAATTAAATACCAGTTTCCAGATTGTCAGTGATAGTTTACGGATTACTGATGCTGGTGGAACCTTGTCGATTCCTTTAAGCAGTCTTCAAGTTGATACGAGTAGTTTAAATACTCGGATTAATACCAATGCTTCTGGTGTTACGAATAATGCATCCAACATATCCACGAATGCTTCAGGCATATCTACAAATAGTTCGAATCTTTCGACTCACATTTCCAATGATTTAGATATTGACTCCACAAATGAGTTGCAGACCTTAAGTATAAGTAATGACACGCTTTATTTGAGTAATGGGAATAGTATTTATTTAGGTTCCATTAGTGGTGACAATGATCAGGATAGTACGAATGAATTAAATACCAGTTTCCAGATCGTTAGTGATAGTTTGCGGATTACTGATGCTGGTGGTACCTTGTCAATTCCTTTAAGCAGTCTTCAAATTGATACGAGTAGTTTGAGTACTCGGATAAATAGCAATACCTCTGCTATATCAACAAACGCCTCAGGAGTTACGAATAATGCATCCGACATATCCACGAATGCTTCTGGGGTTACAAATAATGCCTCAGGTATATCAACGAACAGTTCAAATCTTGCTTCTCACATATCTAATGATTTAGATATTGATTCCACGAATGAGTTACAGACCTTAAGTATGAGTAATGACACGCTTTATTTGAGTAATGGGAATAGTATTTATTTAGGTTCCATTAGTGGTGACAATGATCAGGATAGTACGAATGAATTAAATACCAGTTTCCAGATCGTTAGTGATAGTTTACGAATTACTGATGCTGGTGGAACCTTGTCGATTCCTTTAAGCAGTCTTCAAATTGATACGAGTAGTTTGAATACTCGAATTAATACGAATGCTTCAGGCATATCTACAAATAGTTCGAATCTCGCTTCTCACATTTCTAATGATTTAGATATTGATTCCACGAATGAGTTGCAAACCTTAAGTATAAGTAATGACACGCTTTATTTGAGTAATGGGAATAGTATCTATTTAGGCTCTATAAGTGGCGACAATGATCAGGATAGTACGAATGAATTGAACACCAGTTTCCAGATTGTCAGTGATAGCTTACGGATTACTGATGCTGGCGGTACTTTGTCCCTCCCTTTAAGCAGTCTTCAAATTGATACAAGTAGTTTGAGTACTCGAATAAATACGAATACTTCAGGAGTTACGAATAATGCCTCAGGTATATCCACAAACAGTTCAAATCTTGCTTCTCACATATCTAATGATTTAGATATCGATTCCACGAATGAGTTACAGACCTTAAGTATAAGTAATGACACGCTTTATTTGAGTAATGGGAATAGTATCTATTTAGGTTCTATAAGTGGCGACAATGATCAGGACAGTACGAATGAGTTGAACACTAGTTTCCAGATTGTTAGTGATAGTCTACGAATTACTGATGCCGGCGGTACATTGTCAATTCCTTTAAGTAGTCTTCAAGTTGATACGAGTAGTTTGAATACTCGGATTAATAGCAACGTTTCTGGTGTTGCGAATAATGCATCCAACATATCAACGAATACTTCTGCTATATCCACGAACAGTTCGAATCTTTCGACGCATATTTCTAATGATTTAGATATTGATTCCACAAATGAGTTGCAGACACTAAGTATAAGTAATGATACTCTTTATTTAAGTAATGGGAATAGCATCTATTTAGGTTCTATAAGTGGCGATAATGATCAGGATAGTACGAATGAATTAAATACTAGTTTCCAGATTGTTAGTGATAGTTTACGAATTACTGATGCTGGCGGTACCTTGTCGATTCCTTTAAGTGGTCTTCAAATTGATACGAGTAGTTTGAATACTCGAATCAATAACAACACCTCTGCTATATCAATGAATGCATCTGGAGTTACGAATAATGCCTCAGACATATCCACAAATAGTTCAAATCTTGCTTCTCACATATCTAATGATTTAGATATTGACTCCACGAATGAGTTACAGACCTTAAGTATAAGTAATGACACGCTTTATTTGAGTAATGGAAATAGCATCTATTTAGGTTCTATAAGTGGCGACAATGATCAGGACAGTACGAATGAATTAAATACCAGTTTCCAGATTGTTAGTGATAGTTTGCGGATTACTGATGCTGGCGGTACCTTGTCGATTCCTTTAAGTAGTCTTCAAGTTGATACGAGTAGTTTGAATACTCGAATAAATACCAACGCTTCTGGGGTTGCGAATAATGCCTCTGGCATATCCACAAATAGTTCGAATCTTTCGACTCATATTTCTAATGATTTAGATATTGATTCCACGAATGAGTTGCAGACCTTAAGTATGAGTAATGACACGCTTTATTTGAGTAATGGGAATAGTATTTATTTAGGTTCCATTAGTGGTGATAATGATCAGGACAGCACGAATGAGTTGAACACCAGTTTCCAGATTATCAGTGATAGTTTGCGGATTACTGATGCCGGCGGTACATTGTCAATTCCTTTAAGTAGTCTTCAAGTTGATACGAGTAGTTTGAATACTCGGATTAATAGCAACGTTTCTGGTGTTGCGAATAATGCATCCAACATATCAACGAATACTTCTGCTATATCCACGAACAGTTCGAATCTTTCGACTCACATTTCTAATGATTTAGATATTGATTCCACGAATGAGTTACAGACCTTAAGTATAAGTAATGACACGCTTTATTTGAGTAATGGTAATAGTATTTATTTAGGTTCCATTAGTGGTGATAATGATCAGGACAGCACGAATGAGTTGAACACCAGTTTCCAGATTATCAGTGATAGTTTGCGGATTACTGATGCCGGCGGTACATTGTCAATTCCTTTAAGTAGTCTTCAAGTTGATACGAGTAGTTTGAATACTCGGATTAATAGCAACGTTTCTGGTGTTGCGAATAATGCATCCAACATATCAACGAATACTTCTGCTATATCCACGAACAGTTCGAATCTTTCGACTCACATTTCTAATGATTTAGATATTGATTCCACGAATGAGTTACAGACCTTAAGTATAAGTAATGACACGCTTTATTTGAGTAATGGTAATAGTATTTATTTAGGTTCCATTAGTGGTGACAATGATCAGGATAGTACGAACGAATTAAATACTAGTTTCCAGATTGTTAGTGATAGCTTACGGATTACTGATGCAGGTGGGACCTTGTCGATTCCTTTAAGCAGTCTTCAAATTGATACGAGTAGTTTGAATACTCGAATTAATAGCAATACCTCTGGTATATCAACGAATGCCTCAGGTATATCCACGAACAGTTCGAATCTTTCGACTCATATTTCTAATGATTTAGATATTGATTCTACTAATGAGTTGCAGACCTTAAGTATAAGTAATGATACTCTTTATTTAAGCAATGGCAATAGCATCTATTTAGGTTCCATTAGTGGTGACAATGATCAGGATAGTACGAATGAATTGAATACCAGTTTCCAGATTATTAGTGATAGTTTACGAATTACTGATGCTGGCGGTACCTTGTCGATTCCTTTAAGCAGTCTTCAAGTTGATACGAGTAGTTTAAATACTCGAATAAATAGCAATACCTCTGGTATATCAACGAATACCTCTGGTATATCAACGAATACTTCTGCTATATCAACAAATAGTTCAAATCTTTCGACGCACATATCTAATGATTTAGATATTGATTCCACGAATGAGTTACAGACCTTAAGTATGAGTAATGACACGCTTTATTTGAGTAATGGGAATAGTATCTATTTAGGCTCTATAAGTGGCGACAATGATCAGGATAGTACGAACGAATTAAATACTAGTTTCCAGATTGTTAGTGATAGTCTACGAATTACTGATGCTGGCGGAACCTTGTCGATTCCTTTAAGTAGCCTTCAAGTTGATACAAGTAGCTTAAGTACTCGGATTAATAGCAACACTTCAGGCATATCCACGAACAGTTCGAATCTTTCGACTCATATTTCTAATGATTTAGATATTGATTCCACGAATGAGTTGCAAACCTTAAGTATGAGTAATGACACGCTTTATTTGAGTAATGGGAATAGTATCTATTTAGGCTCTATAAGTGGCGACAATGATCAGGATAGTACGAATGAATTGAACACCAGTTTCCAAATTGTCAGTGATAGTCTACGGATTACTGATGCTGGCGGTACCTTATCGCTTCCTTTAAGCAGTCTTCAAATTGATACGAGTAGTTTGAGTACTCGAATAAATAGCAATGCTTCTGGTATTACGAATAATGCATCCAACATATCAACGAATACTTCTGCTATATCCACGAACAGTTCAAATCTTTCGACTCACATTTCTAATGATTTAGATATTGATTCCACAAATGAGTTGCAGACGCTAAGTATAAGTAATGATACGCTTTATTTGAGTAATGGTAATAGTATTTATTTAGGCTCAATTAGTGGCGACAATGATCAGGACAGTACGAATGAGTTGAACACTAGTTTCCAGATTATTAGTGATAGTTTGCGGATTACTGATGCAGGTGGGACCTTGTCGATTCCTTTAAGTAGTCTTCAAATTGATACAAGTAGTTTAAGTACTCGAATAAATGCGAATACTTCTGGTATATCAACAAACGCTTCTGGTGTTACGAATAATGCATCCAACATATCAACGAATACTTCTGCTATATCCACAAACAGTTCGAATCTCGCTTCTCACATTTCTAATGATTTAGATATTGATTCCACGAATGAGTTACAGACCTTAAGTATAAGTAATGATACTCTTTACTTAAGCAATGGTAATAATATTTATTTAGGTTCCATTAGTGGCGACAATGATCAGGATAGTACGAACGAATTAAATACTAGTTTCCAGATTGTTAGTGATAGCTTACGGATTACTGATGCCGGTGGTACCTTGTCAATTCCTTTAAGCAGTCTTCAAATTGATACGAGTAGTTTGAGTACTCGGATAAATAGCAATACCTCTGCTATATCAACAAACGCCTCAGGAGTTACGAATAATGCATCCGACATATCCACGAACAGTTCGAATCTTTCGACGCACATATCTAATGATTTAGATATTGATTCCACAAATGAGCGAATAAACTCAATTACCTACGCCAATGATTCATTAACTGTAGTTGAAAATAATTCTACATTTAAAACAGAAATAATTGAAGGGAATTGGCCAAATGCAAGTCGAATTTCTAGTTCTGGTTATCACTACGCTAAGAACGCCATGGATAATGGAGATACAGTTGTCGTAAGCGATAACGGAAGGCTTGGTCTAGGGATTACTACCCCAACGGAGCGTATTGATGTCGATGGTACAATTAGACTTAGAAATATCGATACCGCGAGCATTGCTCAAGATACAGTATTGATTATCGGGTCTGATGGCGTGGTGAAAAAACGTCCTCTACAATTCTGTGATAGTGTTAAGACAGTCATTGAAGTTACGAATACAACGTCAACTAATATTAATGCTGCTGCTAATGGAACTGTGTTTAGTTGGATTAATACGGCGCCTAGTTCTATTATTGAGAATGTACCAGGTGCGTATACTGTATCTAACTCTGGTATTCAGGTAAACAAAACTGGAATATATAAGGTTACAATATATCAGTATCAAGTTGGTGCTTCAAGTACTAGAAACAATGCAGCTTTAAGACTGATTGTTAATACGACTGTTCAAGGAGTTTATGGAGCCAATGGATATCAAAGAATGACATCAGGTCACAATGAAAGTACAGTGAGTATTTCTAAATTACTAAGACTTACATCTGGTGACATTGTAAGTTTTAGAAACGATCGAATGGCAGGGACCGGAAGTGTTACCTGTCCAGCAGGAAGTTTAGTATTTATGATAGAAGAAAAGTAAATGAAAAGAAACCGTATTAGATATTACTTAGCGATCATAGCTATATCTTGGGTGAATGCCGTTCAGGCACAATTTACCTTACAAGCTGGAGCAGGTTATTCTAATTATCAATGGTATATAGCTGATGGAAATGGTGGAACGCCTATCCAGGGGGCTAATACCTCTTCCTTTATTCCTGTGAACCCAGGTGTTTACTTTGCAACTTTTGATGGAACTGATTGTGGGAGTAATGCCACGGAGTATTTTGTTTTAACGGCGAATAATGATACAAATGTGGTATTGAAAAGCCAACAAAGCAATGTTAGTTATCATTGGTATAAAGACAATAGTTTAATCCCAACTGCTAATCAGGATTCCCTGTTGATTATTTCGAATGATACATTGTCGTATTATCAAGCAGAAATCGTTCAAAATAATTGTTCGAAACGACTACCAGGGTTTTATGTTTATCATTTAGGAATTTGGGCTCCACTGCCAATTGAGCTTGTAAGTTTTACTGCTCTCTTAAGTATCAATAACGAAAAGGTAGTTTGTAACTGGAAAACTAGAGCTGAGATAAATTCAAGTTATTTTACCGTGGAAAAATCCCGTGACTTACTTCGTTGGGAGATCGTTGCGCAGATTCCAGCTACTGGGAATTCAGTTGAAGAGCATGAGTATAGTACCTTAGATAATACCCCATACTTGGGTAGATCGTATTATCGATTAAAGATGACCAGTTTAGATCAAACCGTTACTTATTCGCAAGTAGAATCAATTTTTATTAGAAAAGCAGTTGTGAATCCTGTTCGTATATATCCCAACCCTTTTAAGAATAAGATTACCATCGAAGGTCCAGAGGAAGAATTCGAAAAGCTAAAAATATACAATGTATTAGGTGGTATGATTCGCAGTGTTCACTTCAAAGAGCAAAAAATATCTAACACTAAAAAAGAACTAGACGTTTCTAGTTTAGCTACTGGGATTTATTTCATTTCTACGAAATCAACTCATACTAAAGTAATTAAGGTAGACTAATTTAGGTTTTGGATGCTCTCAGAAAGCATGGAATAAACTCGTTGAAGATTATGGTCTGATTGCAGAAGCTTGAGGTGCTCTTCAATAGTTTTTTGATCTCCTCGAATAGCAGGACCAGTCTGTAGTCGAGTAGGAGTTGTTTCAGATAGTTTCTGAATGGTATTTTGAATAATTGGAAGTAATAGTTTAAAATCGAGCCCGTTCCTAAGCAGTAATTGTTCACTTTGTACGAAAAGGTGATTAGTAAAATTGTTGACCAATACAGCAGCTAAATGTAAAATACTTTTTTGTTCATCCGTGGCCTCAATCACATTATTCGTAATACACTTAGCAATACGAACAGCTCTTTTTCGCATGGGTAAGTTTGAGGATTGCATGACAAAGGGAACATCGTTCCTTACAGGAAGTTTTTCCCTTTGGATTGAATAAATTGGCCATAGACAAGCAATATGCTCACTTAGTTCAGTGATTTCGTTTAGGCCAATACTACCTGATGTGTGGAGAACGTATTTGTCCTCGAAAAAACTAGAGCCAGATAATGAACGAATGGTGTCATCCGGAATAGCAAGTAAAAAAGTATCACTTTTGCTTTCTTTGAAGTCAGTCAGAAAGGTTCCATTTACTTGGTCTGCCAGAGCACTACCCGTTTCTTTATTCGATGAAATAACCTCAACAATATTATGTCCAGCAACAAGGCAACGTTCAGCAAAGTAATGTGCAATGTTGCCAGAGCCGATAATCGAAAAATTCACAGATGTGAAATTATAACTTAATGTGATGAATTAAAAATTAATCACCACACCAAGGGAGGGTAGGGGGCTACCATCAGCTGCCGTGTTTACCTGAACTAAGTTTCGCGGGGTAATAATATTACCCTGATCATCGCGATCTAAACCATAGGCGGGTTCATTTGGATTTGCCGTGGCTAGAATATTCTGGATATCCAAAAATAAATCTAAGCTCCACTTTTTAAAACTCCATTTTTTATCCAAACGAACATCTAACTGACTAAAGGGGTCAAGTTGAACACTCCCTAGACGAGAGTAGTCTCGAATATTCGCAGGGTAATTCACCAATGTCGCGTTCAAGTCTAGCGGTGCATATGGCGTTTCCCCCAAATAACGCAAGCGACTGCTAATTTCCCAGTTCCGTTTCTTCCCGAATTTGTACCCACCTACTAATGAAACCAGTACACCATTGTCCCAAACAGCAGGTAAATAAGCGCTTTGATTGGCATTCGTAAATTCGCTCTTATATAATGTTAGAGCTGCAATTGCATATAAGCGTCCTGTGAATTTTTGCTGAAATAGAAGTTCTAAACCATATGCTCTACCTTTCCCATTGCTGGTAACTGGTTCGTTGCCTAGAACTTCAAAACCACCTCCCTTATTAGCTAGTGAGATTTGATCTGCAACAGAGACAGGATAATTGCCATATTGTTTCCAGAAACCTTCGATGGAGAAGCGGGCCTTCTTCGTGACTAAATATTCCAAACCTGCCACATAATGGTCGCTTCTAATGTATTCCGTATTTTTATTAATAAACTCTCCTTGATTATTCTGAAAACCTAGAACTGTGTAAGGTAATATTTTAAAGTAACGTCCAATTGATGCTGTAGCTGTCCACTTACCACTTTCTGTTAGTTTATAAGATGCTGAAGCGCGTGGACTAAGCGTACGATATATTTCATTTCCATTATGGGTAAAGGTGTTACCATCAGCTCGAACACCAATAGAAATGCCTAGTCTATCATTTAAGAATCTACGCGAAGCTTGACCAAATATCCCATAGCGGAAGAAATTTAGTTCTGATACAAACTGACGATTATTGACTAAATCGCTGGTTACGTTTTTATAGTTCGCATTAATACCTACCACTCCAATTTGAATGGCCCAATCGTCATAATATTTCTTAAGACTATAGCGAAGACGAGATTCCCGTTCTCGAGAGTCATTTTTAAAGTACAAACCCGTTTGATTAATATTATCGCTATACTGGTTAAAATTATTAATAAGTAGATTATTACTAAAGGTCGTTGTCATAAAACCAGAATTATCTTTCAGTCTTCTTTTCCAGCCAATTCCTGTGGTATTAGAATATTGATTGATTACCGGAATGCGCTCTTGTATTGCTTTTTGTTCAGCATCATATTCTTCCAATTCATTAATTGAGAAGTCATCAATAGCACCTACGCCAGTTAAATAAATATCGTTATAATCGTCTACTTTATGATTGACCTTAAATTGGTAGTCATAATAATCAGGAAGAAACGGAAGTCCTATTGCCTTAAAAAGTAATTGCAGGTATGAACGCCGAGCTGACGCTATAAAGGTGGTTTTAGCTGGTTTATTTTCCTTACGATCTACCTTGGATCTGAAAAGAGGACCTTCTGCCGTAAGGGCCGCTTCACTTGAACTTAAACGAAAGTTTCCTTGAAACTTTTTATGATTACCTCTTCGTTGATCAAATTGTAATACTCCAGACAGAGCATTATCATACTGCGCACCAAAAGCACTAGCCGTTAATGTGACACCTTTAAAAAAAGATACATTAAGTAAGCCAACTGGGCCGCCAGCACTTCCCTGTGTAGAGAAGTGATTAATGTTTGGTATTTCGATGCCATCTAAATAATACACATTTTCATTAGGAGCACCTCCACGAATAATAATATCATTTCTAAAACCTCCAACAGAACCTGAAACACCAGGTAAAGTTTGTACCACTTTAGCTACATCATTATTACCACCCGGATATGAAACGATTTCTTCCTTGCTCAATTTTTGAATGGACAGAGGTGTGGCTTCCGTTTTTTGAAATGGGTTCGAACGAACGACAACTTTGCCCAAGCTTTTTTTCTTGATGTCTAAGTCAAAGTCCAAGTCCGCATTTCCTTCAGAACGAACAATTACACCAAAACGTGTTTTACTGGCAAAGCCTATAGACGTACAACTGATGTTATACGTTTTAGGAGGGATGGCATTTATGGTGAATACACCGTTTATATCTGTTTTAGCTGCCAAACTTGTACCTTCAATAGAGACACTGGCTCCGATAATTGTTTCTCCTGTTTTTTTACTTCTTACTGTGCCTGTTACTGTGCCAAAAGATTGTGCCTCCAATAATAGGGAACAGGTTATCAAGAGTATTAATGCTAGAATATGCTTAAACATGGAACTATTTTAAGCAAATATAATGTTTAATAAATAATACTTTTTGTTAAACAATAAATATGCATATGTTGGCTAGGTTCTTAGGAACTTATATAAATAAGGTTGAGCCTATAAAATAGCTCTACTTACTCTCCATCACGACAAAGGGAATCAGCATTTCCTCCAGGCTTATACCACCATGTTGGAACGTATTTTTAAAGTATTTCACGTAATGATTATAGTTATTTGGGTAACATAAGTAACCATCATACTTAGCGAAGATGTAGGAAGTATTAATGTTCGGTTTGGGTAGTCCGAGTACTTCTGGAGAACCTAAAAAGCTAACTTCTTTGGCATCATAATCAAGATTTCGTCCGTTCTTATAACGAATATTCGTGGTAGCGTCGCGATCACCTTTTACTTTGTGTGCATTTTTTACGCGGATAGTCCCGTGATCCGTGGTTACAATAACGGTTATATCTTTATCCGCAATTTTTTTCATTGCTTGATGTAAGGGGGAGTGTTCAAACCAACTCTTAGTCAAAGAACGATAACTCACTTCATCATTAGCTAGTTCCTTAAGCACCTCAAGTTCTGTACGGGCATGGCTCAACATGTCTACAAAATTGTAGACAATTACATTGAGTTTATTCTGTAAAAGGTTATGAATGTTGTTTACAAGCTCTTCACCTTTCTCATGATTGGTTATTTTAGTATAACTATGTTTAATCCCACTATATCCTAATTGACCCAACTGGTAGGTTAGAAACTTGTCTTCATACATATTCTTGCCTCCCTTCTCAGCATCATCTTTCCATTCATTAGGAAATTCTTTTTTAATATCTGCGGGCATTAATCCAGAGAAGATGGCATTTCTGCTGTACTGCGTCGTAGTAGGGAGAATAGAAGAAAGCATTGTTTCATCCTTTAAACGAAAGCTTTCCGAGAATGCTGGTTCAATAATCTTCCATTGATCATAACGTAGGTTATCGATTAATAGAAAGAAGACTGGTTTGTCCCCTTCTAAATGCGGCCGCATGAATTGATCAAACATTTGATTAGAAAATATAGGAGCGTCCTCACTACCACTCATCCAATCCCGGTAGTTTTTCTCTACAAATTTACACCAATCATTATTGGCCTCATCTTTTTGATTTTGAAAGACTTCCATCATTTCTTCATTACCACTGTTCTGTATCTCTAATTCCCAATAGACCAGTTTTTTATAAAGCTCAACCCATTCTTCATAGTTCGGGCTCGACTGCATGGTCATCATGAGGTTGCGCAAATCCATCATATAACTCCGAGTGGTTTGCTCACTAACCAAATCTTTAGAATTAATGATTTTTTTAAGAGAAAGTAATACCTGATTCGGGTTTACTGGTTTGATAAGATAGTCCGCTATTTGTGATCCAATAGCTTCTTCCATAATATTCTCTTCTTCATTCTTGGTGATCATAACCACTGGTAGGTTTTGATTCAGTTCACGAATAGCCGCCAGCGTTTCTAAACCGGTCATTCCAGGCATGCTCTCGTCAAGCAATACGACATCCGTCGGGTTTACCTTAATATGCTCCAGTGCATCATATCCATTCGTCACTTTTTCAACCTCGTATCCCTTTCCCTCAAGGAACATAATTTGTGCTTTTAACACTTCAATTTCGTCGTCTACCCAAAGAATTTTTGCTGCCATAGTTAATTGTAAATTTAGTTGCCAGTTGCTTTTTATAACACTGAATAATGATTAACATTGTGATTTAACAAGAATTTCGGCTTTGCCGATTTATTTAATGCCTATTCGTAAAATTATTAACGACCCAGTTCATGGTTTTATTACCATAGATGATCAATTAATTTATGATGTCTTGTCACATCCTGCGTTTCAACGTTTGCGAAGAATCAAACAAATGGCTCTGGCTTATTTAGTGTATCCTGGTGCGGTGCATACGCGGTTGCATCATGCTTTAGGTGCTTATCATTTAATGTGTATGGCAATCGATGAGCTTCGAGCCAAGGAAGTTGACATAAGTATGGAGGAAGAACAGGCAGCTAAACTGGCAATTCTTTTGCACGATATAGGTCATGGCCCCTTTTCACATGCTTTAGAACACACATTAGTGAATATTCACCATGAGCTTATCTCCGACCGATTCATTGAATACTTGAATCAAGAATTCAATGGTCAGTTAGATCTTGCCTTAAAGATTTTTAGAGGAACCTATCCAAAGAAATTTTTACATCAATTAATCTCCAGTCAACTAGATGTAGATCGCTTAGACTATCTCGCACGTGATAGCTTTTTTACTGGAGTAAGTGAGGGGGTAATTGGTTATGACCGCATTATTAAAATGTTTACTGTTTATAATAATGAATTGGTTGTAGAGGAAAAAGGAATCCACTCAGTAGAAAAATTTCTAATTGCTCGGCGGCTCATGTATTGGCAGGTTTATTTACATAAGACTGTTCTGAGCAGTGAACTGTTATTGGTCAATATTCTAAAAAGAGCTAAAGTATTAACTAGGGCAGGGAGAACGTTATTCGCGACACCAGCCCTGAAAGTTTTTTTAAGCAATGAAATAGAAGAAAATACTATCCCAGATGATTTTGTAGATTCTTTTATCTCACTCGATGATAATGACATTGCTTCAGCAATAAAAGTATGGGCTAAAAGTGAGGATAAAATACTAAAAGAACTTTCTCTTCGTTTATTGAATAGAAAGCTATTTAAAGTGAAGTATTACAACCCTTCTGATAATATAGATTTAGATGATATGAAGCGCACGGTTCAGGAAAAATTAAACCTTTCAGAAGACGAAATAGGGTACTATTTTATGCAAGACGAAACATCGAATATGCTATATAGTCAGGATGAAGAACGGATCAAAATTTTAAAGAAAAATGGTGAACTCATTGATGTATCCGAAGTAGAGCATCCACTCATTAATTCAAGTATTACGGAGCAAGTAAAAAAATATTACATTTGTTTCGCCCAATAAAAAAAGAGAATGAAATTTAGTGCAACACAGGTGGCAGCAGTTATACAAGGGAAAATTGAAGGAGACCCTAATGCTGTAATATATAGTCTGGCTAAAATAGAGGAGGGAAAAGAAGGAGCTTTATGCTTCTTATCAAATGCTAAGTATGAGCAATACTTATATTCAACAGAGGCTTCTATTGTAATTGTTTCAGATGATTTAGAGTTAAAAGGTCAAGTTGGTACAACACTTATTCGAGTACAAGACCCATATTCAGCATTTACAACACTTCTTAAGACATACGAGGCGATGACCAAGGTCGTGAAGTCTGGAGTTAGTGACAAAGCATCTATTGCCGAAACTGCTCGAATTGGTGAAAACGTATATATAGGAGACTTCGCAGTTATCGATGAGCATGTCCGAATTGAAGATGGTGTTCAAATTTATCCGAATTCTTATGTGGGACAGCATGCTAAGATTGCCGAAAAATCAGTCATATACTCTAATGTCAGTATTTATTCACTTTGTGAAATCGGAGCACAATGTATTATACATTCTGGAGCGGTTATAGGTTCTGATGGCTTTGGTTTTGCACCACAAGCGGATGGATCTTTTGAGAAAATTCCTCAATTGGGTAATGTTGTTTTAGAGGAGCAGGTGGAAATAGGAGCTAACTGCACTATTGATAGAGCAACAATGGGTAGTACAACGATTAAGAAAGGAACTAAAATAGATAATTTAGTACAAATTGCTCATAATGTAGTTATTGGAGAAAATACGGTTATAGCAGCGCAAGCAGGAATAAGCGGCAGTACAAAAATTGGGAAGAATAACATGATCGGCGGACAGGCGGGAATCGTAGGTCATATCTATACAGCAGACCAAGTAAGAATTCAAGCTCAAAGCGGAGTAGGGAAAGCGGTCACCGAAGATAATGCAAGTATTAGTGGAACACCAGCCGCTGCCTATCGGGATACCTTAAAAAGCCAAGTGATTTTTAGAAAATTACCTGAAATGGTAAAAAAAATCGAAGCTTTAGAGCAGAAATTACAGGAATTGAAAAATCAAGGTTAAATTCACCACTGAAAACGAAAGAATGTATCAAGAAAATCAGCATACACTCAAAGGAGATGTGTCCGTTAGCGGAGTAGGTTTACATACTGGAGAGTATGTGAATATGACACTTAAGCCAGCACCAGCGGGTGCGGGAATTCGCTTTAAACGCATAGATATAGAGGGACAACCAGAGGTGAAAGCTGATGTGAGTTATGTAACCGATACCTCCAGAGGAACCACTATCGAGCATAATGGCGCAAGGGCTTCAACTATTGAGCATTTGTTAGCTAGTTTTTATGGTTTAGGTATTGACAATGCAATTGTTGAATTGGATGGAAACGAAGTGCCCATCTTGGATGGCAGTGCATTTCAATTTATAGATGCGATTGAAAAAGTAGGTTTGGAAGAATTAGATGCCAAACGCATTTATATATCTATAGAGGATAATATAGAAATTACTGATGATGAAAAAGATGTAGAAATTGTTGCAACCCCTTCTAATGATTTGCGTATTACGACTATGATAGATTTCAATAGTAATGTATTAGGTACGCAGAACGCAACCTTGAAGGACATTCGAGATTTTAAGAAAGAAATTGCACCGTGTAGAACATTTTGCTTCCTACATGAATTGGAAGCTTTACACGAAAATGATCTCATAAAGGGAGGTGACTTGGATAATGCAATTGTTGTTGTAGATAGACCACTTGAAGATGGAGAACTCGAAAGGCTGTCTAAATTATTCAATAAGAAAGATATAAAAGTTGAGGACACCGGTATTGTAAATAACATCAAATTACATTTCCCCAATGAGCCCGCTCGTCATAAATTATTAGATGTACTGGGTGATATTTCATTGGCAGGTTATCCTTTGAAAGCGAATATCTTTGCATATCGGCCTGGCCATAAAACCAACGTGGCTTTTGCAAAGAAATTGAAGACATATGTGCGAAAGAATAAGAAAATGTTAGGTGTACCTGTTTACGATCCTGCACAACCTCCCGTTTTTGATGTAAATTATATCTCCAAATTATTACCACATAGGTACCCTTTTTTATTGGTCGATAAAATTATCGAACTCAGTGATGAACATATTGTCGGAGTTAAAAATATTACTTTCAACGAGCCGGAGTTTACAGGTCATTTCCCCGATAATCCAATCTTTCCAGGAGTGTTACAATTAGAGGCCATGGCCCAATGCGGTGGTGTTATGGCCCTGAACTCGCAAGGCGGTCCTGAGAAGAAATTTGACACTTACTTCCTTAAAATAGATAATGCAAAATTTAAACGCATGGTTGTACCTGGCGATACGCTCATTATGAAATTAGAGCTCAAAGGACCTATTCGTCGTGGGATATGCGAGATGCGTGGTTCGGCCTATGTTGGGAATCAGCTAGCTTGTGAAGCAGATTTAATGGCGCAATTAGTTCCTAGAAAAGACGACGAATAAATGCGGCTAACGCTCGATAACATAGGAATTCATTTTGAAAATCAATGGGTGTTTCGGGCTGTTACAGCTGAATTTCATGCGAATGATCGGGTCGTTTTTATTGGAGACAATGGAAGTGGGAAATCTACGCTCTTAAAAATCTGTAGCGGTTATTTGTCGCCAGAAGAAGGTACGATAACGCACGAACGACTGAATAAGACTTTAGAAGATGTATCACCTTACGTTTCACTCTCAGCTCCATATATAGAATTGATAGAGGAAATGACATTACAAGAGTTTTTAGAGTTTCACTTTTCTTTTAAGAAAAGCAGGACTTCAATTTCTGATATGATTACTCAAATCGGATTAGAAGGTAAAGAGCATATTCCAATTGAAAATTTTAGTAGCGGAATGAAACAAAGAGTTAGTTTAGCACAAGCTTTTTTTGCAGATACCGACCTACTACTTTTGGACGAACCCTGTTCTAATTTAGATCAAAAAGGGGGCGACTTATATAATAATTTATTAGAAAATAATACCAAGGATCGGATTACGATTATTGCAAGTAATGATGCTAAAGAGTATGCATCTTGTAACAAAAAAGTTCGTTTGCTCGATTACAAATAGAGTAGATTAATTTTTTATTACCTATTCTATTAGAATTAATAATTCCGATTTTTTCAGTTTACAATTTGTTTAAATAGGAACTATTTCTTTGCTCCCAAATTAAACTGAAAAATGAAAAAACTTCTATTCTCATCGATGCTGCTGTTAGCAGCTTTTGCCATGAAGGCACAAATTCCTTTTCCTGTTCATATTGATACAGCTTGGTCCAATAAAACAATTTGGTTTCCTAAAAGTCCATTAACAACGCAAAATATTTTTATAGGAGGTGTTGATAGTGTTGAAACGAATGCAACCTATGGTAACCCAGCAGGTACAGTACTATCAAAATCTTGGAATGACTTTATAGGTTTTGTTCCTGATACTACAAACTCTGGAGATCTTGGTTGGGTTCTTGTAAATCATGAACGTATTCAAGCGGATAATCGCTTAGGCGATGGTGGCGGAATGACTTCGTTTAAAATCAAAAGAGTAAATGGCGATTCATTGGTAGTACTTGAACAAGAACTAGCTGATGGTCGTAAGGGAAAATTCTTTAATGTAGACTTTGCAAACACAGTTGGTGAAACGGGTATGAACTGCGGTGGTATTAAAGGTGGTCAGCGCATGTGGACAGCAGAAGAGTGGTTCAGAACTTCTAATGCCAATATATATTATGGTGGGACAGGGTTTACGGATACAATCGATTTCAAAATCGGTTATTCAAAACCCGCTGGTTTTCCTGGGTTTAATGGAGAAGTTATCAAAAGATATCAAAACCTAAACTGGATGGTTGAAGTGGATCCGCGCACAGGAAAAGCGATTCGTAAGCAATACAACTGGGGACGTGCTGGCTGGGAAGGCGGTGTACTATTGCCAGATAACAAAACAGTATTTTTATTCGAAGACGGAACACCAGGTATCTTGGCAAAATTCGTAGCAACTAAGGCTGGTGATTTCACAGATGGTCAACTGTATGTTTATAAGCATGATTTACCAAGTAAGTGGATTGAGATTCCGAATAACCTAGATACACTTAAGAATCTAAGCCCAATTGCCGTAGCAATGGGTGCTACGATGTTCAACCGTTTAGAGTGGGGAACGTATAAAAGTGGTAAAGTATATATTGCAGAAACAGGTCGTGATGGCATCGGGTCTCGTTTTCAAGGAAAGAATGGTGTAGTGTCACCAACTATGATTGCGGGGTATAAGAACTATTACAAATACGCAAATGGAATTGAGTATACCTATGGAGATCAAGCTGCTGCTGATTCTGTTCGCATGGGACTTTTCCCAGATTACTATGGGCGGGTATTAGAGTTTGACCCTGCTACTGATTTTATAAAAGTAAAACTACATGGCGGACCATTATACACTTCTTCTACTTCACAAACCTTATCGGCGTATCCAAGTAAACATATGTCTAATCCTGATGGTTTAGAAACAATGACAATAAACGGGAAGGACTACCTTTTAATTCAGGAAGATTTAAATGGTCGTACATATAATCGCATGCCAGCCGAGTATTCTTCAAGTTCTCAAACGCAATGCGAATTGTGGATGTTAGATCTAAGTATTTCAAATCCTACCATTAGCGATTTACAACGAATTACAGCATGTCCTCCTGGCGCTGAGATTACAGGAGCCTGTGTAGTAGATGAAAAAACAATCCTTTTTAACATACAGCACCCGCATAGTAGCAATACCTTCCCGTACAATAATTCTATGACCATTGCTATTTCGGGCTTTGACGGTTCGGCACCTTTAGCTACAGAAAATATCATCAAAGAGCATGTAAAGGAATTTTCGATCTATCCAAATCCCGCTACGCGAGAATTTTTCTTGAACAAGAAGCAAGACATAGCGATATATAGCAGCACCGGACAACGCATAGGTGTACGCAGAAATGTTGACCGTGTAGATGTAAACGGATGGGCTCCAGGTCTTTATATTATTCAAAATAGCAATAGAGAAACCCTTAAACTAATTATACAATAGTACTCTTTTTCATTCTACAATATTAGTCGGGTTTGCAGTTGCCAGGTATCTGGCAACTGCTTTTTAAGTAAATCAATATGCGAATAAAAATTCTATATCTTTCTTTTTTTATTGTTGGTCTCTGCTGTGTTTTTGCTTTTGAGACTAAACAAGAAGTAAGTCCTATAAAAAAAATAGAAGCGAATTATGAAAAAAATTATCAGTCATTCAAACTAGCAACTACTACATTTCTTGATCTGTTAGAGCATGAGGCAAGCACTGAGGATGTCATAAACGCATATTTTAAGATGCGTACATACTTCAAGAAAGTAGAATTTCTCTGGACCTTTTTAGATAGAGAATTTGTTACGAAGTATATAAATGGAGCACCACTTCCTAAAGTTGAACCGAATGCACCTGATTTAAAAATTATTCAACCTAAAGGGCTTCAATGCATTGATGAAGTTCTTTTTGATGATGAGTTTGATCGAAAAGAATTAATTCGTCTAACTAAAAACCTATTAAGTAAGATTCATAATTTATCAGCTCCTTTAGATATAAGAGATCAACAGTTTTTTGATGCGAGTAAGCTTGCCGTCGTGCGTTTGGCGTATGTTTCTGCTTCAGGTTTTGATGTGCCTGGATCTTTACAACCGTTTGGTGATATGCAGGCAAGCCTTGATGCGTTGACATTTGGATATGCCGCTTATCGCCCTCTCTTTAAACGAAATGGAAAACTTCTAGCCTTACTTGAAACCGTTCTTTCCAGTATATCTAAAACAAGTAAACGAATCAATGAGCAAAAAGAGTTTGAGACATTTGATCGGGTCGACCTGATCCGGAACTATTTAAATCCTCTTTTTGCGCAAATTGTTACATTGCATAAGTCTTCTGGATTTGAAACCTACTATGAAGTAACGAACCAACGCTTAGGTGTGAATTTGTTGGCTAATAATATGATCAATGGACAGTTACTCGATAAAGAATTCTTTTTTACATTTCCTAAAGATGTTGACTCAGTTGAATTGATTAAACTGGGCAAGACCCTCTTTCATGATCCTATATTATCCTCCAATATTTCAGTTTCTTGTGCAAGCTGTCATAACCCGAAACTAGCGTTTAGTGATGGAGTGCCGCGAAGTATTACTCACCATGGTAAGGATACCGTAGATAGAAATGCTCCTGGTTTATTGAATGTTGTATATGCTGAAAAATATTTTTATGATCTGCGAACGGAAAATCTAATTAATCAAATCGAACATGTAGTAGTTAGCGAAAAGGAAATGAGTACTAACCCGATGGACATTACGGAGAAGTTAGGTTATAGCAAAACATACAATGACATGTTTAAAAACTCATTTGGGAAATCAGGGGTTAGTTATCAGAAGGTAGCACTTGCCTTGGCTTCTTACGTAAGCGTATTAACGGACTTTGACTCCGAAGTAGATCAGTACCTACTTAAAAAGAACAATAAACTTTCGGACTCGGTTTATGCAGGAATGAATGTATTCTATGGAAAAGGGCAATGTGCAACTTGTCATTTTGGGCCGACCTATTCTGGTTTGGTGCCACCTTTTTATATGGATACAGAAAGCGAGGTGCTTGGCGTTCCTAATACAAGTAATAAGTCACTTGCCAAGGCCGATACGGATATCGGTCGTTTTATTAACATAAAAGAACAAACAGACTTCTATAAAGGATCTTTCAAAACCACTACAACCCGGAACGTCAAATATACAGCACCGTATATGCACAATGGTGTGTTTAAAAACTTAGAAGAAGTGGTTGATTTTTATAATGATGGTGGAGGCAACGGTTGGGGGTTTGGTTTGCAGCATCAGACACTGGCATCTGATTCATTAGATTTAAGTGATAGAGAAAAGAAGGATTTAATCGCATTTTTAAATGCACTTAGCAGTGATGTGACTCGGTTTGCAGCACCGAATACTTTACCCAAGTTCCAAGGAGATTTTGCCAAGTGGAATCGGCGTTTTGCTAAATAAATTCAGTAAAGAATACGATTCTTTATTACATTAGCAAAGCGTGGATGATAAGAAACAAATAAGAGCATGGACTTTTTATGATTGGGCCAATAGCGCTTACTCGTTGGTCATCACTTCAACGATTTTTCCGATCTATTATTCCGCTATGATTCCAGAGAAAGTAACTATTCTAGGTAGTATCTTTAAGCGCGGAGATGTGGCTGCTTATTCTATCTCTTTATCCTTTCTTATTATAGCTTTTTTGTCACCAATACTTTCCGGTATTGCAGATAGTCGCGGGAATAAAAAGAGTTTTCTAAAATTCTTTTGTTATTTGGGAGCTTTATCCTGTGTCGCCTTATTCTTTTTCACAAAAGAAACAGGTTTATTCTTTGGACTGATTTTTTCAATGTTGGCTTCTATAGGCTATTGCGGAAGTTTGGTTTTTTATAATGCTTATTTGCCTGAAATAGCAAGCCGGGATAAACAGGATATCGTAAGCGCTAGAGGTTTTGCAATGGGTTATATCGGAAGTGTTGTGCTTATGGTAATATGCTTGGTTTTTGTATTGACATATGAATCGAGTGATCTACCCGCACGTTTTTCCTTTGTAGCAGTAGGTGTCTGGTGGTTGGGCTTTGCTCAGATTACGTTTAAAGGGTTACCCAATGTTCCTAAACTTGCTGAAGACCTTGGGTTATGGGATGGATATAAAGAGCTGAAAAAAGTTTGGCAGCAGTTAGTGGACTTGCCAAGATTGAAACGGTATTTATTGTCTTTCTTTTTCTTTAATATGGGTGTACAAACAGTAATGTATATGGCTACTTATTTCGGGACGGACGAATTAAAGATGAAGACGGCAGAACTCATCATTACTATTTTGATCATTCAACTTGTCGCGATTTTAGGAGCTTGGCTATTCGCTAGAATTTCAAAGCGCTTAGGTAATATTCAGGGTTTATTAATACTTATTCTGATCTGGATTGGTATTTGTATTGGAGCCTATTTTGTAAGAACAGTAATTGATTTTTATGTACTCGCATTCGTAGTTGGGATGGTTATGGGTGGAATCCAGAGTTTGTCAAGATCAACCTATTCCAAAATGTTACCCGACACAAAGGATACAGCTTCTTACTTTAGCTTTTATGATGTTTGTGAGAAAGTTGGGATAGTCATAGGTACACTTACATTTGGTTTAGTGAGCCAGACATTGGGAGGTATGCGTCAGTCGGCACTTGCTTTGATGATTTACTTTATTATTGGGCTATTAATACTGGTGTCGCTATTGGGAAAACAGCGTCAAACAACTTAATTAAAAAATGGGGGGCGAAAACTCGCCTCTCTACTTATACAATAATATGAAATTACACATAATAGATGCAGGACAGTTTAAGTTAGATGGAGGGGCTATGCACGGCGTTATTCCGAAAAGTATGTGGCATAAACAAAATCCGGCAGACGAACATAATATGTGCACTTGGACCATGCGCTCTTTGCTCATTGAAGATGGTGATCGAAAAATCCTGATTGATACAGGTATGGGTGATAAACAGAGTGAAAAGTTCTTCGGGTATTATTATCCTTCTGGTAAGACGCTCATGGAGTCCATATCGGAAAAAGGGTTTACGGCAGAAGATATAACAGATGTGTTTCTTACCCATTTACATTTTGATCATTGCGGTGGAGCGGTTATTAAAGAGGGAGATGAGCTCAAAGTACAATTTCCTAATGCCGTATACTGGAGTTGTAAAAGCCATTGGCAAACAGCTATAGAACCTAATGCACGGGAGAAAGCCTCTTTTCTTAAAGAGAACATATTACCTATAGAAGAAAGTGGCCAACTAAAATTTATAGAAGAACTACAGGATGTTTCCTTTACTGAAAATATTAAAGTTCGATTTGTTCATGGACATACAGAAGCTATGATGTTGCCAATTATAGATTATAATGGTCAAACCATTTTATATTGTGCAGACCTAATACCGGCGAAGAGTCATATTTCTATGCCCTGGGTTATGGCTTATGATATGCAGCCTTTGGAAACGCTTAATGAGAAAGCTACAATACTTCCTGAGGCATTGGCAAATGATTGGTGGTTGTTCTTTGAGCATGATGTAGAGAATGCATGTTGTCGTCTAGTACAAACTGACCGTGGCATTCGAGGAGGAGATAATATTACGTTATAACGTGTAGAACTAGAAATATGTTTTATGTATTTGTTGTGAAATAATATAGGGACACGATATAACGTTAAGGATATAAAAAAACCTGCCCCTTAGCGTGATGCTCTGATGCAGGTTTAAAAAAAGAAATAAAGGTAAAAACAAAACCCGTTGCATAGAATACAACGGGTTTATAATTATTAATTTTTTTTGTTTAGTTTATAGAAACCAGTTCTAGGTCAAAAGTCAAATCTTTACCTGCCAAGGCATGGTTTGCATCTAGTTTTACTTTGTCCTCAGTAAAAGATACAATGGTAACAGGAATAGGTTGCCCGTCTGGAGTAACCATTTGTAACATCATACCCGCTTCCAACTCTTTCATCTCAGGAGGGAGTTGCGCTCTATCCACGTCTATGATATTTTGTTCATTTTTAGGACCATAAGCTTGATCAACTGGGATATTGATAGTTTTTTTCTCACCAATTTCCATATCGATTACACCATTATCAAAACCAGGTATAACCATACCAGCACCAACAGTAAACTCTAAAGGGTCACGTCCTTCAGAACTGTCAAATAATTCTCCACCTTCAGTTAAAGTGCCTTTGTAGTGTACTTTGATTTTGTCTCCGCTTTTTACTTTCATAATTTGTAATTTTTGTTACGCCAAGCGTAACGAATTAGGGCGCGAAGGTAGCATGGAACCTGACGAAAAGGATACATTATTTCATTAATTAATGAAATAATCCGTTAAAACTCTATGGGTACGGGTTGGTCCAAAGAAGTTGGTATAATTTGTTTCTTCTATAATTCCGATTTCAGGAGCGTACACTTGTTCAGTAAAATGCCCTGTTTCATTGCTTTGAAGAAAGTTTTTAATACCATTCTCAAATCTAAATGCTTTTACATTTTTGCTTAAAATGGGATACGAGATATACTCTTCTGTAACAATGTTCTCATCGGTACGAGGTCCTTGGTTTAGGGTAGGCCACATATCCCAGATTAATCCTTTTTTTAAATCGCTAGCCACCAAAACGTTAATATGTTCATTATTAAAATTAGCTTGTATAAGTTGATTATTCTGTTCATACCATATATACCGATACGTGTAATTTCCTGTGGTCTCCGCTACTATATAAGCAAGCTGGTCTTCTTCTAATAAGGTATCTTTTACAATTTTGCGTGTCATGTTTCGAGTGCTCCGCAGGCTATCCCATATATTATTGAAATAATAGGTTTCTGTATAGGTCCAAAAGTTACCTACGGCAAGCTTAAAGTTGGACTCGGTTTGTTGCGGATAATCTTTTTTTGTGCAACTACCAGCACAAAGTAATAAAATTATTATAGCAAAACTTGGGGTATAATATTTCGTTTTCATGATTACTTCTTTTAATGCAAAGATGTATTTCAGATGAAAAAACGAATTGAACTATTTAAGCGAATCATAGTACTTCTTCTAATTGCTTATGATTTCGCTTTGGTGATTTTGGTAATACGTGATTACTTCGTCCAAAATGTCATTCAGTTCTTCAACATTCATTGTATTGACCAATCTATTTCTAAATTGTTTTCCATGAGATAATCCCTTCAAATAATTCGCATAATGTCGTCTCATTTCAACGATACCGAGTTTTTCACCTTTCCAGTCAATAGAAGTATGCAAATGTCTTTTACAGACTTCTACCCGTTCAGTTATATTTGGCGGTGGAAGAATTTCACCTGTTTGAATATAATGCTTAACCTCTTTAAAGAACCAAGGCGCCCCAATTGTTGCACGTCCAATCATAATACCGTCAACACCATAACGATTCTTATATTCTACAACTTTCTGGGGAGAATCCATATCGCCATTACCAAAAATGGGAATTTTGATGCGGGGGTTATTTTTAACCTTACCAATAAGAGTCCAATCCGCTTCGCCTTTATACATCTGAACACGTGTTCTTCCGTGGATAGATAATGCTTGAATCCCTACGTCCTGCAATCGTTCAGCAACTTCTTCAATATTTTTAGTATCATTATCCCAACCTAAGCGCGTTTTGACCGTTACTGGTATTTTTACAGCGTCTACAATAGCTTTGGTCAAAGAAATCATTTTAGGAATGTCTTTCAGGATACCTGCTCCAGCACCTTTGCACACGACTTTTTTTACAGGACAACCAAAGTTAATGTCTACTAAATCAGGGCCTGTAGCTTCACAGATCTTTGCAGAAAGCATCATCGCTTCTTCATCACCACCAAAAATTTGAATACCAACAGGACGTTCGTAATCAAATATGTCCAACTTTTCCCTACTTTTTATAGCATCACGTATAAGTCCTTCAGAACTAATGAATTCCGTGTAAACCAAATCGGCACCATATTCCTTACAAAGTGCTCGAAAAGGTGGGTCACTTACGTCTTCCATCGGAGCTAGAAGCAGCGGAAAGTCAGGTAATGTAATGTTTCCAATGTTTACCACCTTGCAAAGGTAATCGAATGTTAATTCAATGAGCTTAACTATTCGATAAATTAAAGGCTCCATCAAAGTGGTATTTTCGTTCATGAAAAAACACACTTAAACTTAACTATTATGAACATTTTAGATTCTTTAAAAGGTCTATTGACAGATGAACTTGTAACAAAGTCAGCGGACACACTTAATGAAGACACTAACTCAATTTCCAAAGTGATGCAGGGTTCATTGCCAGCTATCTTAGGAGGATTACTCAATGCTCATTCAGAAAGCCAAGTTACACTATCAGGTCTTTTTGATAAAGCTGCTCAAGATGACGATACCGATGAAGGCATATCAGAAGCTCTTATTGCAGGTATTTTTGGTGATAAGGCCAATGGGATGATCAATATTCTGACAAATTTGGGAGGGCTTAAAAATGAAGGGAGCGCTCAATCCATTCTTGGAATAGTTAGTTCATTGGTAGCTTCTTTCTTTGGGAAAAAAATGCAAGAAAATGGTTTGGGCTTTGGAAGTATGCTAAACATGATTGGTGAAGAAAAAGAAGCAATCATCGCAAATGCCCCTAAAGGTGTAATAAGTACATTAGGGTTGCAAGAAGGTCCGTGGGAAGGAGTTAAAGATGCCGTAGGAAAAACCACTGCTGCGGTTACAGGTGCCGCAGGAGCAGTCGCTGATAGAATAGAAAAGACTGTTGTTGATGCTGAAGATGCCGTAGAAAAAGTCGTTGATACCACTACGACGGCTGTTCATAATGCTGCTTCTAACACAACAGCTAATAGTAAGAAGCTCATGAAATGGCTTTGGCCTTTGCTGTTGTTGGCGGCTTTTATAGCAGGTATGATTTGGTTTATGAAGGGCTGTAATAAAGATATTAATGAAAACACTGACCGTGTTGCAGAGACTAGTGTTATAGATGATGAAATGAAAGACTCAAGCGCATCAACTTCGGCTACGCCGGAAGCATCACAAGAAGAAATTGATGCTATGGGAGGCGTACTAGATGATGCTGGTAACTGGATTGCTACGAAAGGTGAGGCCATAAGCATAAAGTTGGATAACGGAATAGAATTGATGAGTACTAAAGGTTCTGTAGTGGACAAGCTTTATCAGTTTATTTCAGCACCGGATGCTGTGGCCGACAAGAAAAAAGCAGAAAATTGGTTTAATTTTGAAGATGTTTTATTTGAGACAGGAAGTACTAAATTAAAATCAAGCTCTGAAAATCAACTGAAAAATGTAGTTGAAGTCTTTAAGGCATTTCCTAATGTAAGATTCAAATTAGGAGGTTATACCGATAATACTGGTTCCGAAGATGTAAACATTAAGATCTCTAATGATCGAGCTGAAGCAGTGTATAATAAGTTGATTTCTCTAGGAGCCGAACAGGTATCATTTGATGCCAATAAGCCTTATGAGGGTTATGGTTCCAAGCACCCTATTTGCACCGGTAATGATACCGAAGAGTGCAAAGCACAAAATAGAAGAATTGCTATTGTTGTTACTAAGAAATAGAATAATAATTATTTAAACTCTTACAAAGCTCGGCTTAGGCCGAGCTTTCTTATTTTTACTGAATAGAATGGAAAGAATATTTCAGAAGACTAAAATTATAGCAACTGTTGGACCAGCTTGTAATACCTATGAGAAACTATTGTCGTTGGTAGAAGAGGGAGTCGATGTTTTTAGACTCAATTTTAGCCATGGAACACATGAAGAGCACAAAAAAGTAATTGATTTGATCAACAAGATCAATGATCTATATACGTTTAAAATAGCCATTTTGGGAGATCTGCAGGGGCCTAAATTACGTGTTGGAGAGATTGAAAATGATGGGATTCTTTTAAAAGCGGGAGATAGTTTGTTGCTTACGAATGAAAAGGTCTTAGGCAACAAAGATCGAGTTTATGTCTCATACCCGAATTTTTATGATGATGTAGAGCGTGGAGAAACTGTGCTTTTTGATGATGGTAAGATTGAGATGAAAGTGAAAGAACGGCATGAGGATAGAACAGTTACAATGGAAGTTGTTATGGGGGGAGTCTTGAGTTCGCGTAAGGGAATGAATCTGCCAGAGACTAAAATATCAATACCAGCAATTACCGAAAAAGATAAAAGGGATATTGCTTTTATGGCTAAGGAGCGTTTGGATTGGGTGGCTTTGTCTTTTGTTCGTAAACCAGAAGACGTAAGTTCATTAAGAAAAATGCTCAGAGATTTGGGAAGTGAGGCTAAAGTCATTTCTAAGATTGAGAAACCAGAGGTATTAGATGTGCTACGTGATGTTATTGTAGAAAGCGATGCAATTATGATCGCGCGAGGAGATTTAGGGGTTGAGCTGCCCGTTGCTAAGGTACCTATGATTCAAAAAGATATTGTTAGGATGTGCATTCATCGTGCTAAACCAGTCATTATTGCCACGCAAATGATGGAAAGCATGATAGAACGGACCAAGCCTAATCGAAGTGAAATAACCGATGTTGCGAATGCCGTTCTGGATGGAGCCGATGCGTTGATGCTCAGTGGAGAAACCGCAGTAGGTAAACATCCCGCTAAGGTTATTAAAACCATGGCAGATATTATTACAGAAGTAGAAAAAGAAGAAAGTTTATATCATAGAGAAGATCTAACACCACAAGAACATTCGCCATCCTTTTTATCAGATGCGGTATGCTATCGCGCATCAAAAATGTCTGTTGATGTAAAAGCAGATGCTTTGGTGGGAACAACGCAAAGCGGTTATACAGGGTTTATGCTTTCAAGCTATAGGCCGAAAGCCCCTCTTTTTGTGTTTACTAAAACAAAAAGCTTAGTACACCAGTTAAGTTTAAGTTGGGGGGTGCGTGCCATTTATTTCAAACAGGCAGATAATCTAGATGAAATTATTGCAGATCAAATTGATATGCTCAAAGAGCGAGATATTATTAAGCCCGGTGACGTGGTAGTGAGTACGGGTAGTACGCCTGTGGAAGATCAATTACCGACAAATTTGATAAAGGTTACCAGAGTGAGGTAATTTAAACGCATCTTTGGGGTGTGCTTGCTCATACGATCTATGGTGGAGATAAATCTCAATGGTTAGTGGCATTTTATGGCTTTGGCCAATCTGCGAGTGCTTATAAACCACTCTATGAGCTAATTAAGGAAACACATAATGTGCTTGTGATCGATTTACCCGCACAGGATTATACTGATGATTTTTATCCAGAGGACTTTAAGCAAGAATTTCTAAATATTCTAGAAAACAATGATATTGTATGTTTCTCTTCTGTTTCATACAGCATGGGAAGTAGGTTGAATTTGTTCTTACCCCAATATGTTCCAGAAAAGGTTTTAAAAATGGTTCTTATTGCTCCAGATGGAATTCGTATAAATTTTTGGAATCGAATAGCAGTGCGCACAAAGATCGGACATAGCCTGTTTAAGTTTTTTGTTAGGAGTGAGCATGTCTATCTTAATTTACTTTACGTGCTGTATAAAGTAAGAATATTAAATAAGCCATTGTACACCTTTAGTAAATGGAATATGCGAGATCATACACAACGAAAAAAGGTATACAACGCGTGGATGAACATGCGCTTTATGGTACCTCGGTTAGAACAAGTAAATAAAAGAATACAAAATCACCAGATTAAACTTGTGACCTATTTTGGAAAACAAGATGCCGTGATACCACTGCATATCTATAAAAAATGCAAACGTATTCTTTCAAGTGGAAGTCATAACCTAGTGGATACCGATCATAATATGTTGAACGGAATCTTTTTTCAAACGATTGTAAACGAACTTAGAAAATGAGTATTATAGCAATAGCATCTGCCCTATTATTACTATATAGTATTCTCTTATTGTATTATAAAATATTGTGGGATGCTGTAAAAGATGTGAGTTCAAACAAGTCCTTCAAACCAAAGAAATTTGTTAGTGTAATTATCCCAGCTCGGGACGAGGAAAAGAAAATTGCGAGATTGCTTGATTCCATTCAAAATCAAAATTACCCTAAGGAGCGATATGAAGTCATTGTAGTTGATGACCATAGCGAGGATGAAACAGCAGCTATCGTTAAGTCGTATTCTGATGTGCGATATATTCATTTGAGCGAGTTGGTCGATAATGATTTCGAAAACTCTTTTAAGAAAAAAGCGATAAGTGAAGCGATACAAAGAGCAAGTGGAGATCTAATTGTTACCACCGACGCTGATTGCGAGGTAGGAATAAATTGGTTATTATCAATTGCACAAGCAGTGGAGGAAAATGACTACAAAGCATTGGCAGGTCCTGTAATGTTCTTTAATAACAATACCGTACTTAACATATTTCAAGAATTAGATTGTATTGCTATGCAAGGGATAACCGCTGCTGTTGTATCATCTAATAAGGGTGCAATGAGCAATGGTGCTAATTTTATTTATACTAAGAAAGCTTTTGAGGAAGTAAATGGATTTGAAGGAATAGATCATTTAGCGAGTGGAGATGACATGATGCTTATGTATAAGTTCATGAATAAGTTCCCTGAGCGAGTTGGATACTTAAAGAATCCCGATGCAATTGTACAGACAGATGCAATGACTACTCTTGGTTCTTTTTTGCAACAACGCATACGATGGGCCAGTAAGAATAAATCTTTGTCTGATAAAAAAATACAAGTTGTTCTCTTACTTTCCTGGCTCATGAATGCCGTCATCCTTGTAGCATTGTTTTCTGTAATTCAATATCCAGATAATTTTATCTTGGTTCTGTTGTTGTTCATTATTAAGGGTGTAGCAGAGTACTTCTTTAGCAATGATGTTGCTCGATTCTTCGGTCGTAAGAAAAGATTACCGTTTTTATTTATATTGCAACCTTTGCATATCATTTATATGACCTTTGTGGGTTTTTTAGGAATGTTTAATACTTATACTTGGAAGAGGAGAAAAGTAAAATAACAAACGAATCAGGCTCGGCGCCGCGCAGTGTATGGCAGCGTTTGCTTAAAAAGCGGATGGCTATGGCTTCTTTTTTTGTTATTGTTCTTTTTATTGTAATTGCACTATTTGCTTACCCATTAGCAAATGATGATTATCCCGATGCGAATAGAGTTATGTTAGAGATGGCAACAAAGCCACCCGGATATAGTGCAACTTTTCTTGTTGAGAAGAGACAAAAACATATTAGTCAAACGCTTATCTCAAGATTCTTTCTAGGCAATCGAAACACGCTTGTTCATATTCCTATTCTAGATTATCGTATTAAAGGACAGGATGTATACTATGATTACTTCGTTGATGAAAGTTTAACCGAGTCTAAGGTAATTGCATTGAGTAAGTTAGAACTAGATGGAAAAGGGAAACCAGAGGTCATAAAGAAAAAGTATTGGTTTGGGACGGACCGTTATGGGCGTGATGTTTGGTCTAGACTATTACTAGGAACTCGGGTAAGTTTGGCAGTTGGTTTTATAGCTGTGATCCTTTCAATTAGTATTGGTCTATTACTTGGGGCTTGTGCTGGTTATTTTGGAGGGAAGGTTGATGCGCTTATAGTGTGGTTGATTAATGTTGTTTGGAGTATTCCAACTTTATTGCTTGTTTTTGCAATAACTTTCATCTTAGGAAAAGGTTTTTGGCAAATATTTATTGCGGTTGGTTTGACTATGTGGGTTGGTACAGCTCGTTTAATTCGTGGTCAGGTTATGGCACTTAAGGAGTTGGATTACGTACAAGCTGCTAAGACAATGGGATTTTCTGATGCGCGTATCATTTTCAAACACATATTGCCTAATGTAATTGGTCCAACAATTGTACTAGCTGCCAGCAATTTTGCCACAGCTATTTTGATAGAAGCTGGACTCAGCTTTCTAGGGGTAGGGGTACAGCCCCCTACTGCAAGTTGGGGCCTCATGATTAAAGAGAACTATAATTTTATTATCACAAATCGTCCCGCTCTTGCTATTGTGCCTGGTATTGCTATAATGATTATTGTTCTAGCCTTTAACTTATTAGGGAATGGTTTACGAGACGCCTTTGATGTAAAGGAAAGAGTATAGCTGAACTTCAGGATTTATACACTTTATTATATTTGTCCTCTATACAATTTTATGAAAAAAAATAATACAATTATAATATTGTTTGTGACCTTCTTCGTGCTGTATGCTCAAACTAAGGCGTCCGCGCAAGATTTGTTTACCAAAGAAAGTCATGTATTGCATGGAGGAGTAGGATTTGGTGGGTTTGGAGTCGGTAATTGTTATGCTCCTTTACCTGTTGTAAGTTTTTCTTATGATCAAGGCATTCTACATGATTTGTTTTTTGGAAATCTAGGAGTGGGAGGTGCTGTGGCCTTAAAACATTACAACTGGAATTGTAATTATGGAAATACGCACTGGCGTTGGAATAGAATTTATATTGGTGCACGAGCTACCTATCATTTTCACTTTTTGAATGAAGAGCATTTAGACCTATACGCTGGTGCAAGTGCTGGAGCTTTTATATGGACTGGTGATACTGATTCACCTTACGGTTCATATGGTCCTGCTTTGGCACCTGGTTTATTCGGTGGTGGTAACTACTGGCTTAAACCCAATATTGGTGTATATGCAGAAGTAGGGTATGGGCTGGGTATCGTGAATACAGGAATTGCAATCAATTTTTAGGTTCTACTAAGTAGTTGCTTTAGCCCGATCTTCAAGTTTTTTAAGCTCCTTTTTCCATTTTTTCTGGTTTCTACCGTGCCTTAGTTTAAAAAGACGGTCAGCTTCTTTACTAGTATCCTTAAGTAGATTTTTGATTTTCTTATTACTAGCTTTAAGCCACTCCTCATCACGATCTATTTTCTTCTCTTCGAGTTCTTCTCTTTTTTCTTCAGCGGCATTCATCAGTTTGAAATATTTGTTTTCGCGACTATGTGCTTCAATAAGGGCGTCAAATAGTTTTGTGTAAGAATGCATGTCGTTATAATAGTAATCTAAAGTGGTTAGGTATTTATTGCGAGTCGTTTTGGCTTTAGCAGCTTGTACATTGTATTGGGCAAGCAGCGTCTTATTCTTACTGTTTTGTTTCTTATATTGTTCTAGACTTTTAAGGTTTGATTTGTAGTCACGTTCTTGCGCTTTATGTACTTTGAGTAGAGCTTCATAATGCTTACCAATACTATCAAACGATGCTATATGTTCAGTAAGAATACCATTTAGTTCATCGATCCGTTTTTGCGTGATCAGTTTTTTGGGTGTTTTTACTTCAAGGTCATAGTCATCTTTTAGTTGATAACGCGCCTTAGTTTCTTTATAGAGGAGTGAATCAATTTCGTTGTAAAGAGCTACGGCTTTTTTAGCGCGTTCTGTATTACTAGATTTTAAGCTTCGAATCTGGCCAATGATTTGGTTAAACTTCTGCTCGTGCAACTGTATACGCTCTGTACGTGCTTGTACCGAATCTGCTATTTTACTTAAATAAGGAGTACCTTGATCTCTTTGTGTACGCATTGTTTTTACAAGTTCGATATACTGTACGGAATTGGGCAGTGCTTTTTTTCTGACTGCAATTTTCTGTTTGTTTATTTTTGACAATGCATTTTGAGCTTGTTTTTTTCGAAGTTTAAACATTCTCATTTTTGAATTATTATCTTTTGAAATTAACTGTTTGTAGGTATTAAAGGATGCCGCTTTTTCCTTGTTTTTTTTCTTCAGCCAAGCCATTTCTTCAATAATTGTTTTCTTTTGATCTAATTGAATTGCTTTGGTTTCCGCGATTTCCTTTTTAGCCTCTTGTAGCAGTCTTTTACCTTCAGATTTGCTGCGCTCATTTATTGCTTTCGCTATTTTATAAGTGGTCAAAACAAACTTCTTCTGAGCAAGCATACTAGTATATCTTGGGTTATAAGTATACGTTCGGTCTGCGCTTTCCATGAGTTGATCATCCCAATCCATTTTATTCATTTTACTTAGCGCAACAGAAAACTTCTCAGGCTTTCCGTACGCTTCGTTAAATGTATTAATCTCATTTCGTCCAGCTTCAAATATGTTTAGTGGCATACAAGAATCTGCCAGTTGCCAAAGAGGATCTGCCGATAGACGTTTGAATCTTGAAGTTTTTATGTCTTGCATAAAATAAGATGGGTCGTAGTATTGAACGAATTTAGACTTCCGCGCAGTATATAGTTTTTTCTTGTTGATCTTACCAAGAAGTTTCTGAAACCAGTTAGGCTCAAGGCTTGTAAACCCAGCCCCAGCGGTTGCATCAATATACTCCCATTTGTTATTAAGCATAACTGCATTCCAAGCGTGGTTTGGTTTAAAGAACTTATCCCCCTCATCGAATTTCCAATCTTTATAATATCCTTCAATTGTTTGAGATTGAATACCAACCTCTTTACACATAGCTGTTAGAAGATCTGCATAGCCACCGCAAATCGTTTTTCTTCTTTTAAGGACCTGATTAGGTTTGTCGGACCGGAGTTTGGCGTGATGTATTGATTTTACATCATAAGAAATATTGTGAGTAATCCAGTTGTAGAGAGCATTAACTTTATGAACATCAGTATCCAAACTATCGCATAAGTAATGCGCAAGACGCTTATAATCACGGCTAACATTTTTTGGAGCTTCGATACCAATGGTACTATCCACTTGAGCTGAAGAAAGTAATGGTTGAGAACAAATTGTCAATGTAATGAAAAGAAAGAGATACTTCATGAGGGGCTATGAGTTAATACGTGGGTCATACTGGATTCGAACCAGTGACCTCTACCCTGTCAAGGTAGCGCTCTAAACCAACTGAGCTAATGACCCAAACTTTTCTGATTGACACGAGGACAATCCGTTTCAAAGAAACTCAAATATAAAGAATCGTTTTCTTTAAATTAAAAAACCTCCCTATTTGGAGGTTTTTATTTTGAGAGTGGGAGCTACAGGATTCGAACCTGTGACCCCCACGGTGTAAACGTGGTGCTCTGAACCAACTGAGCTAAGCTCCCTCAAAAGAAGTGCAAATATAGAATCATTCTTTTTTCCACCAAATATTTTATCGAATCTCTTCAAGGTTTATTTTATTCACCTTTTCAGACTTGTATATCTGCCCTTGCTTTATATAGTTATCGCTATATCCTTCCATAAGGCCGTCCTTATTTTGTTGCTCAAATAAGACGGGCCGTTTAGTACCAATGTATTGTTCTTTGAAGTGTAGCATCTTTTTGTCCGAAAGCATACGGAGGCGCTGATTTCTCTCATGTCGGATCTTATTGGGGACAATGGGTTTCATACTATCTGCTAAAGTGTTTTCACGTTCGCTATACGTGAAAACATGGAAATAAGAAACATCTAAACCGTGCAGAAAATCATAGGTCTCTTCAAACAGTTCGTTTGTCTCACCAGGAAAGCCAACAATTACGTCAACACCGATACAACAGTCAGGAATTAATGACTTAATTTTCTTTACACGTTCTGCATAAAGCTCTTTTTTATAGCGACGTCTCATTTTGCCTAGTATCTCATTACTACCACTTTGCAGTGGGATATGAAAGTGTGGCATAAAATGCTTAGATGAAGCTACGAATTCGATAATTTCGTCCGTTAGTAAGTTAGGCTCTATAGATGAAATGCGCACCCTAGGAACCAATCCTTGCGCGTCGATTGCTTTAGCTAGATCCAAAAATGTTTCTTCGGACGTACGATTTCCGTTGAACCCCTTGCCAAAGTCTCCAAGATTTACACCAGTAAGAATAATTTCTTGAACATTATTTTGAGCGAGCTCAGCAATATTGGCCAACACACCTTGAATAGTATCACTTCGACTATGCCCTCTAGCCATTGGAATGGTACAGAAAGAGCAATTGTAGTCACAGCCATCCTGAACTTTTAAAAAAGTTCTCGTCCGATCTTGCGCTGAATAGGCTGCATTGAAACCAGATACAGCCTCGATATCACAACTATGAATTTTGCCGTTTGGGCGCTCTTCTAATCGAATAAGATGTTCCTTAAGCTTAAACTTCTCCTGTGCTCCTAGTACCAAGTCTACCTCTTCAATAGCTGCGATCTCTTCAGGTTTAAGTTGCGCATAACACCCTGTTACCACAATTTTTGCATTAGGATTCTTTCGTTTTATTTTTCGTACAATCTGACGACTCTCACGATTCGCATTATTTGTTACACTGCAAGTGTTTAAGACAAAAACATCTAAATTTTCTTCGCCTTTAGTTTTTACAAACCCCTCATCAGCGATTTCTCTACTAAGGGCAGAGGTTTCTGAAAAATTGAGTTTACAGCCAAGTGTATGAAATCCTATTTTTTTGGGTTCATTCAAAACGAAGGCAAAGGTAATATTAATATAGAAGGTGTGCGCATTAAGGATGCTATTTACCGAAGGAAAAGATACTTGAAGTCGTCTTAGTCCTAACAAAAAAAGACAATAAACGTTTTAACAGCGTTCATCAAGCTATATTACCTTTTGTCATTTTTTTGTCATTTTATAAACAATACAAATAATAAATTTGTTGGTGCAATGAAAAAACTAATATTAGCGCTTGTTCTAGGACTATTAACTTCATCGACCTATGCTCAGGGTAATGTAAAAGGTGTTATACGAGATACATCGGCTTACAAAAGTGTTCCATTTGTTTCAGTTTCCTTAATTGGACAGGAGGATTCTACTTTAGTTCAATTTACTAGGACGGATGGTAAGGGCGAGTTTTCATTTCAAAATATTGAAGCTGGAAAATATATCATTCTGGCTTCGCAGAGCAAATATGTTAATTACATAGAACGTTTCTCTTTAAGGCCTAATGAGACGAAAGATTTTAAAAAAATTCCTTTTACGCAACGAGCGCAATTGTTAAAGCGTGTTGTGATTAAAGATTATAAAATGGTCCGTATAAAGGGTGATACACTTTCTTATTTAGCAGATAGTTTTAGTGTAAGAAAAGGAGCTAATGTGGAAGATCTACTAAAAGTTCTACCAGGTATGCAGGTAGATAAAGATGGTGCCATTACCGTAATGGGTGAAAAAGTACAGAAAGTATTAGTAAATGGAGAGGAGTTTTTTGGAAACGACCCAACTATTGCAACTAGAAATATGCAAGCCGACGTGGTAGAATCAGTTGAAGTATTCGACCAGAAAAGTGAACAGGCTGCATTTACTGGTTTTGATGATGGGGAAGAGGTAAAGACAATTAACCTAAAACTTAAGAAGAAGAAAAGTAATGGTTTCTTTGGTAAAGTTGAGGCTGGTGGTGGTTGGGAAGACCGTTGGGATAACCAAGCCATGGTCAATTGGTTCGAAGGGAAGCGACAAATAAGTGTGTATGGTCTAATGAATAGTAACGGTAAAACAGGTTTAGGCTGGGAAGATAATATGACCTACGGTTCAGGTGGAGGTAATATGCGTATGTTTGGTGGTGGGCAAGAAGATACTAAGATTATCAGCAGTTTTTTTCAAGATGAAGATCAAAATGACTTTGGTAGTTTTGGTAGAGCTGCAGACAAACCTGGGTTGAACAAAACTTGGACAGGCGGTGGACGCTATGCCAACAAACTAGATGATGGCAAGCATAATATTACAGCCAACTATTCACAAGGAAGGTTAACACAAGAGTTGAATCAAAGATCGTTTACCGAGAATATCTTACCAGACTTTACGACATTACGTGATGATACAACCGATACACGGAGCGAGCGAAACATACATAATTTAACAGGGCGCTACGAATTCAAGATTGATAGTCAGACGGCTCTTGTTTATAATTTGAATACACGCCTACAGTTCAAAGATTATATTGAAGAGGCTTCGGCTATTAATCGTACGAATACAGAAATCCCATTAAGTGAAAACAAGAGTAGTATTAATCGTTCTACGACAACAACTCGCGTTACGAATGGACTTACAATAAATAGGAAGTTAGGAAAAAAGGGAAGAACAGTATCTGTAACTGGTAGTCATACATTTAATAAAAAGAAAGGAGAAAGCTTCTTGTTAAGCACAAATAGTTTCGGAACAAACGGCAGTCGGGTAACACAAAACTTGGATCAAAGAAAATTAGATAACAGTACAGCTAATTCGTTAGTTGGGACGGTTAGCTATACCGAACCGATTCATAAAAATGTCTTACTCAGATTAGGATATGGTATCAGTAATGATATTGCAGATTTATCCACCTTGACTCAAGACACAGTTGGGTATGGGCTAGGAATTTATAATCGTCAATTGGATAGCCTGAGCAATGAATTTGATATGAATATTCTCCGGAATAGTGGTTTAGTTGAGTTTATGTACAAAAGAAAAAAACTGAATATGACCATAGGTACAGCGGTGGCAAACACAAGGTTTGAACAGCAGGATCTTATTCGAAACCAAAATTATGATTACAATCAAATTAACTTATTCCCAAGCCTACGTCTACGATATAAATTTTCTCAGTTTAAAAGAATTGATGTTCGTTATAGCGGTAGTACAACTAATCCCACAGCGCAGCAATTACAACCAATCTTAGATAATAGCAATCCATTAGAGCTAACAATTGGTAACCCCGATCTGAAAATTGGGTTTAGACAAAATATTAGAGTGAACTACTTTACATTTCAAGCTCTTGAAGGTAAAGGAATGTGGACAGGAGTATTTTTTCAAAATGCGTTTAACCCAGTTGGGGTGAACAGAACATTTGATTTATCCGGTCGGACTATTAATCAGTACGTGAATTTAAGCAGTAATTATATTGCCTCTGGTTGGTTAGGTGGTATGATGAAATTGGGTAAAAATGGTTGGGAAGGCCGTTTGACATTATCTGGAAGTTATAGTGATATGCCTTCGATTGTCAATAGTGTGGAGAGTAGAAATACCTCGTGGAATTTTAATTTGAACCCTAATTTTACGTACAATAAGGAAGAAAAAATATTTCTTACCTTGGAGCCTAATATACGTTATACAAACACCAAGAATAACGTAGGACGTGCGCGCACTATATCTTACTTTAGTTATACACCAACTTTAGGTGTGAGTTATTACTTACCCAAGGACTTTGAAGTTGGTACAGATATAGACTATGAGTTCAGGCCTGCCGTTGATCCATATCCAGACAACTTTCAAAGAACGATTTGGGATGCGTATGTAAGTAAAAGAATTTTACCTAAGAAAAACCTAGAATTACGTTTTCAGGTATGGGATATCCTTAATCAAAATCAAGGGTATAATAGAACCTCTTCTAACAACTATAACGTAGAGAGCTATTATAATACTTTACAACGCTATTGGATGGTTAGCGCTGTATGGAACTTCTTCTCAGGTCCATTAGCCGAGTCAAGAGCTGAAGGTAATAAATTTAGAGGAGGACCAAAAAGAAGAAAAAGAAGATAGAATCGATATAATCAATAAATATTATGAAAAATAGACTAATTATATTACTGACATTTTTATCTATTAGTGCCGTAGCACAGAAAACGCCAGATCTTGTGCACAGAGGTAAGGTAAAATGGGAACGCAAAACAAATATCCATTCTTACCTAGATGACATGTCTAAAGGAGGTAATAAAGCCTTTTTGGATATGGCAAAGAAAAGAGCTGATAAGTACAAAATTGATAAGTTTGAGATGGACTTCAATAAAGAAGAGAGCATTTATAAGCCAGAAAAAGATGGAATTTCTGAATCTCAAATAAGATGGGGAACAGCACCCGCTCAAGAGAATATAGTTTACAATGATTATAAGAATAACAAGACAGTTGCTGCCAAAGAAATCTACGATAAGAATATTTTGATTAAAGATTCTTTTAAAAAATTTAATTGGAAAATCAAAGAAGAATTTAGGACCATTGCTGGATTTAACTGTCGTAGAGCCGAAACAATTATCATGGATTCTGTATGGGTGGTAGCGTTTTATACTGATGCGATTATAGCACCGGGTGGTCCTGAATCCTTTAATGGCTTACCAGGTATGATATTAGGTATTGTAATGCCTCGTTTAAATGTTACTTATTTTGCCACAGATGTACAAACATACACCGACGCTCGAAGAGACATTCAACCGCCTAAAAAAGGAAAAGAGTATACAAACGAGAGTTTGATGACTTATCTCAAAGGTAATATGAAGCAATGGGGTAATTTCATCAACCGTGTACTGTGGTATTCGGGTATTTAACCAACGTTGCCCGCGTTTTCAACGTCTTTCTGATTAAGAAATGACCAAAAAGTCATTGATTTTTATTAAATTCATACCTAACTATGAGAAAGACGGGATTTATTCTTTTTTTGCTTCTTGGATCATTCGCAAAGCAGCTGCTGGCACAATTGCCTAACTGTTCGATAAACCCAACTCCCATTATTTATATTCATTCTGGTGGCTCTATATATAATTATGATGTGACCCAACCCGTGTCAGCGACAAATCCGATCTTAAATACAATTACAATGCCTTCAGGTGGCAGCGGTCTAGCCGTTTCCAATAATCTAAATGGTGCAGGTCCTTCGCCTACATTCTATACTACAGTGGCTGGAAATTGGTGGTACTACAATGGAACTACTTGGGTTAATACAGGGCATAGTTGTGGAGGGACCGCTGCTGTGAACTCGGGAGGTGGAGGAAATTACCTTTATAACCTCATTGGAGCAAGTGGTCAAGTATATCAATACGATGGAAGTGCCAATGCAACACTTTTGCTAACTGTTCCAGGGTTTTCAGGTGGAGGCCCTTATGACTTAGTAGGCAACTGCGATGGTGGGTTTTATATTTTAAGGACAACCACAAACCCTTATCTTAGAAAATATGATGCCACTGGAGCTTTAGCACAGTCTTGGCCTGTTACAGGTTCTTCGAATGCAGCTGGTGGCGGTTTTGCCATAGCAAACAATACAGTATATTATCATAATGGTGGTGGTTTTAGAAGTGCGCCATTTACCGCACCTGGAACAAATATAGCTTTCACGCCGAACTCAAATACTATTCCTAATCCAAGTGATATGGCATCTTGTAGAGTATGTGCGTCAACACAACCGCCGCCCAAAGCAGACTTTTCTATGAGCAGTGATACAATCTGCGCTGGAGAATATATTTCATTAACCGATTTAAGTACGGATACACCTACGGCATGGTCATGGACCTTTACCGCTGGAACACCAGCAACATCTACCTTACAAAACCCACCGAATGTATGTTTTAATACACCCGGAACCTACAGCATCCGTTTGATCGCAAGTAACTCTGGAGGGAATGATACGGCTACAAAAAGTATTTTAGTACTTCCTGCTCCCGTAGCGAGTATTACGGGTAATACAAATATTTGTAGTGGAGAAGCCACAACATTAACTGCTTTACCAACTGCCGGTGTAACATATGCTTGGAACACCAGTGCCAATACCCCTAGCATTTCTGTTAGTCCTCTTGTAACGACAGTTTATAGTGTCGTGGTTGATAATGGATTGTGCACCGATACGGCTCAAATAACGGTAAATGTTACACCGCAACCCGTGGCTAGCATATCAGGACCAACGGAAATCTGTTTTGGAGAAACGGCAACTCTTACTGCTTCACCTGCGGGCATAAGCTATTTGTGGAGTACGACTGAGTTCACTCAAACCATTAACCCAAGTCCTACAAACAATACGACTTATCAAGTTTATACCATTAACGGAAACTGTATTGACTCTGCAACGCATACCGTATCCATTAACCCATTACCATTTGCCACGCTTACAAGCGAGCTTACAAATTGTGATGTAGACAATGGAAGAATAGTCGCGGTTGGTTCAGGCGGAACTCCTGGTTATGGCTATACTTGGTCTAATGCTCAAACAGGAGCAACAGCTGTTAATCTCGGAGTTGGGAACTACACGGTTACAATAAGTGATAGCAAGAATTGTACTGCTACTGCCTCTGCCAATGTGGGTATGCATCCAAACCCCGTTGCTGCTATTACTCCTTATCCTATAGCTTCAGTTCGAATAGGAGAGTCTGTTCAACTCACGGCAACTGGAGGTACCGTATATTCATGGAGTCCTTCTATTTATTTAAATTGTGACAACTGTTCTAACCCAATTGCATTACCAAAATCTGATGAAATTGTCTACTGTGTTGATGTAACGGATGGAAATGGTTGTAAGGATACAGCATGTACCACTGTTCTGGTAGATACAAGTTGTAGTAATATATTCATTCCAACCGCTTTTACGCCTAATGGAGACGGACTAAACGACTACGTAAGTATTCAGAATACTTGTCAAATTGATAATCTGAAGTTCACTATTTTTAATCGTTGGGGACAAAAAGTTTTTGAAACCAATGATGTTTTAAAGAAATGGGACGGTACTTTTAATGGTACAGAGCAATCTACAGCTACCTTCTTCTATATTCTAAATGCCGAACTGATAAACGGAAGAACGATTATACAACGCGGAGATATTACGTTGATACGGTAAAAAAACGCTAGCTATCTATTACTTTTGCACGGATTTTTAGTCGTGAAAGTAAAGGTTGTAAACCATAGTCCTTTTCCGCTCCCGGAATATAAAACTGCAGATGCTGCAGGTCTTGATCTATGCGCTCATATAGAAGCTCCAGTTCAGCTAGATTCATTAGATCGTTTATTGATTCCTACTGGTTTGTTTATTGAATTACCTTCTGGTACAGAAGCGCAAATTAGACCGCGTAGCGGTTTAGCCTTAAAGCGCGGTATAACTGTGCTAAACACTCCCGGTACAATTGATGCCGATTATAGAGGAGAGCTAAAAATTTTAGTCATCAATTTATCAAAAGAAAAAGTAAACATAGAGCCAGGTGAACGTATTGCTCAAATGATTGTTTCTCGATATGAGAAAATTACTTGGGAAGAAACTGATACGCTTGCCGATACAGCAAGAGGTGTCGGAGGTTATGGACACACTGGTACAAAATAAAAAAATATGAACATCATTATTCCAATGGCAGGACGCGGTACAAGAATGCGACCACATACAGTAACAACACCTAAACCTTTAATTCCTATTGCTGGTAAACCCATGGTGCACCGCATTGTAGAAGATATAGCAGCCACCGTTAATCAGAAGATAGAAGAAGTTGCATTTGTAATAAGACGCGATTTTGGAATACAAGCGGAAGAAGATTTAAAGGCTGTAGCAAAGAGCTTTGGAGCAGAAGGTAAAATCTATTATCAGGATGAACCTTTAGGAACGGCCGATGCAATTTTACGAGCTGGAGATAGCTTAAAGGGGAACACTTTTATTGCCTTCGCTGATACCCTGTTTAAGGCAGAATTTAGTATAGATACAGATAAAGACGCAATTATATGGACTCAAAAGGTTGAAGACCCAAGTGCGTTTGGTGTTGTTCAATTAAATGAGGAGGGAGTTATTGTGAATTTTGTAGAGAAGCCTAAAGAATTTGTTTCAGATCTTGCAATTATAGGAGTGTACTATTTTAAGGATGGTGAAAACCTTAAAGGTGAGTTGCAATACCTTATTGACAACAACATAATGGATAAAGGAGAGTTTCAACTTACAGATGCTATGGAGAATATGAAGCAAAAGGAGTTGAAGTTTTATACAGGACAGGTCGAAGAATGGTTGGATTGTGGAAATAAGGATGCCACACTTTACACTATGGAACGAATATTGGAAATTAAAGGTAATGAAGAAACATTGCTTCATAACAGCGCTAGCTTGAATAATAGCACGATTATACAACCTTGTTTTATCGGTGCCGATGTAGAGGTTATCGATTCGGTTGTTGGACCCTATGTCAGTCTAGAAGCTGGTAGTATTGTAGAGAATTCTATTATCAAGACGTCAATAGTAGGAAAGGCTTCAAAAGTTAAGAATTGCATAATTGAGAAATCCTTATTGGGAAATAATGTAAATTGTAATTCCAAAGCTGAAGAATTGAGCTTGGGAGATTTCTCGTTTAGGATATGCTAAGAAAAATATTGAATATTACTTTTTTTGTACTACTTACATTGTCTTTAGGGTCATGTGGGAGTACTAAAAAAGTAGTACAAAAAAATAAAGCGAACAAAGCTTTAGACGGACGCGTTGCTGCTGGAGAGTACGCTGCTTTTTTTGATGCTGAAAAGGCACGAATTAAGGGTGACAAAAAAAAGGCCCGTGAATTGTATCGGAATTTTGTTAAGTTATACAAAAGCAATGCGACGGCATATTATAACCTGTCACGTTTAGAGTTTAGGTCATTCAATTTTAAAGAGGCCGAACAGTATGCTAAGAAGGCAGTTGATCTATCTAATGCAAAGAATAAGTATTACTTAGAATTATACGCTGATGTACTTTCCTTAAACAAAAAACCCAAAGACGCGATTAAAATCTATGAGGAACTTAGCCGACTAAATAAAAATGGAACCGATGAATACCAATATAAAATGTATCGCATTTATTCCGAGCTGAAGGAGTATGATAAGGCGTACAAAACATTGGATCAACTTGAAACTAGTTGGGGAGCTTCACAGGAAATTACCATGCAGAAGGTAGAACTTCTTTTAAAACAAAAAAAAGAGGAGCAGGCCATAAAGGAAATCAAGGATCTTATTCAAGAAGAACCTAGAAATGCAGCTTATAAGGAGAAGTTAGCCAGTTTATACGATCGGTTAAATCGAAAGGAAGAAGCAAAAAAAATATATGAAGAACTTGTAGATGATGCACCGAATGATGCTAAGATATTAATGCGCTCGTCTTCCTATTACCTTAGGAATAAAGATACTCTAGGTTTTCAAACGGTAATTAAAAAGATTGTTCGTAATCCCAAAATTGATAAGTCTATAAGAATGAGTATGCTTATGCCCTTGATAGAACTGAACAATAATCCAGAGTATATTAAAAGTGAGGTTTTGCCCGTTGTACAAAGTATGAAGCAAGGGGGTGATGAAGATAAAGAAACGATAAAAATGTATGCGGATGTTTTGTATAGCGCGAAGCAATACAAAACGGCTGCAAAAGAGTATAGAAACTATTTGCACTTTGATAAGTCTAAATTCACTGTATGGTTTAATCTAATGCTTTGTCATTCTAATCTTGAGAATTTAGATAGTGTAGTATCAGTATCTTCCGAATCCTTGGACTACTTTCCTAATAATGCCTTAACCCACTATTTTAAAGGGACAGCTCTTTTTCAAAAGAATGATTTTGAGAATAGTGTAAGTAGTTTAGAAAATGCCATTGACTTAGAACCAGAAAATGGTTTAAAGGCTCAAATCTATTCAATACTAGGTGATGCTTTCAATAGTCTCAAAGAATATAAAAAGGCTGATGAAAATTTTGAAGCCTCTCTTAAGATTAAAGAAGATGCCACTACTTTGAATAACTATGCTTATTACCTTTCGTTAAGAAATGAACGTTTATCAGATGCTCTGGAAATGTCTGGCCGATCTTTAAAATTGAGTCCCAATACCAAGACTTTTTTGGATACTTACGGTTGGATTTTGTTTAAGCAAGGGAAGTATAAAAAGGCAAAAGAATACGTAGAGAGGGCGATTGAGGGCGAAGGTGATGCTGATGTGCTCGAGCATCTTGGTGATATTCATTTTAAACTGAATGATACGGCAAAGGCATTAGAGTATTGGCAACGTGCTAAGAAAGTAGGAGGTAATAGTGGAAAGCTCGATAAGAAAATACAGGATGGCAAACTCTATGAATAGAATTCTTATTCTTTTTTTATTCTTATCGTTTTTATTGAGTAGCTGCAAAGTTGTACCCTTTTTTATTCCAAAAGAAAAAAGAGAAGAGCGTCAGAAAAAAAGAGTAGAACGATTAGAAAAGAAAAGAAAAAAAGCACAGTATAAGTTAGACGTTGCAAAGGGGTCAGGAAAACGTCGGATTAAGAAGCTTGAAAAAATAGAGAGTAAATTACCTGGAGATACTACCGTTGTAGGCTTAGATTCTGCATCATTGGCTCGTGAAAAAAAAGGTGTAGAAAAAGTGGCTTTGGTACGATCTAAGCAAGTCCAAGCTCAGAGCATTATTGATGAGAATAGAATTAAGTTTAATACAGCGAAGATTAAAACGAAAATGAAGTTTTTATCGGGAGGTAAAAGACAAAGTTTTAATGCGCAATTTAGAATAGAATATGATAAAACAATTTGGGTAGATATCTCTGCACTTGGTTTATCCGTAGCAAGAGCTCTTCTTACGCCCACCAGAGTACGGGCAATCAATAGAGTCAATAAGGTCTATTATGATTACTCCTTCGATGAGATAAAGAAACTAATAAACGTAGACATTGATTTTACAACCTTACAAGACATTATCATAGGGAATGCAATCGGAAGGGATGGTGAGGTCTTTGAATTTACAGAGTTTGGAGGAACAGTAAATATTGGTCTTAAAGACAAAGAGTTCTTGAATAAATTGACATATAACAGAAGTGATTCAACACTTCGGCAAATTCAATTACAAGTGTTTAGGGGTAATTATGCTAGTAATATTCTGGGAATGTTAGGTGAGTATCAGAAGGAGATAGGAAGACTCATATCAACAAAGCGGGTTTATAATGTAGAAGATTCGAAAGGAAAACTAAGCCTGGAAATGGATATCCAGAAGGTTGACTTTGATGGAGAGTATAGAATGCCGTATAATATTCCCAAAAGTTATAAACCAGCGGAAGAACAAAAGAAACCTTCAGAGTAATCCTATACTAGTTCCCTAGTAGGGCTTCTTGCACCTCAAAACTTATTGCATGAAGCAATACTTTTTTAAATACATTACGTTCTAGATGATAAGCACCTTGCATACATTTTTGGCTAGCTAGTTCGCAGTGATATGCTTCTAAACCTTTATTAATTAGGCCTTTAACCAATCGGGTTTCAACAGCAGTGAGCGACCAAAATTTCTCCGGTAAATGTTGTACCCGCAGCGCCTGTTCAAAAATATGAACAGCGTATTGAAAGAAACTCTTAAGTTCTTCCTTACTCATAAGATTACTTTCTTTTAGCCAGTTAAAAAGTAAGGCACCGTTGTTTGTATAAAGCGCGTTAAGCCAATTGCGGAGATGGTTGTAATAATCGGCATCATGCTCATCTGCCAATAAAAATGCTTTAAATACATTTCCTTCTGATTGCTTAGCAATTTGTAAGGCTCGCTCCTGATCTAAACCTTTTTTAAGAAGCTTTTGTTCAATTTCTTCTGCAGAAATAGGAGGAAGTTTGAATTGTTGTGTTCTGGATAAGATCGTTCCTAAAACTTTGTTTGGATCTTCTGCCACAAACAGAATAAATGTATTTTTAGGAGGTTCTTCAATCAATTTAAGCAAACGATTTCCTTCCTTACCGAGGTATTCTGCATACCAAACAATTAGAATCTTGGCTCCGCCCAGAATAGACTTTAGCATGAGTTTACTGCTAATCGATTTACACTCTTCAGCAGATATATTCCCTTGCTTGTTCTCATTGGTCAGGCTTTGAATCCAAGCCGTCGCACTAGCATAAGGTGATGCGAATATAAAATTTCTAAATTCCGCAATAAAATCATTGCTCGTATACTTTCGATTGCTGTCTTTATTGTAAACTGGAAATGTTAGGAATAGGTCGGGATGTGTTAGTTGATCTACAGCGTTGCATGAATTGCAATCATTGCAGGCACGACCATCATCTGTTTTGTTCTGACACAATATATACTTCGAGAGGTGCAGAGCCATAGGCATAGCACCTCCTCCTTCTGGACTTGTAAATAACATGGCATGAGGAAGACGCTGTGCTTTTGCCAAGTCTATGAGCTTGCTTTTCAATGCTTGATTCGGTGTAATCGCTTCACTAACCATTTAAAGTTTGAAAGTACGATATATTGCCGAAATATAGGTTTGATCTAGGGGATACGATTTTAGTCTGTGTAATTCTTATTTCGCCATATATTTGACAACTTAAATAAGAAGCATTGGGCTCTCATAAACTTAATAATGACAAGGTAACAGCTGCTGGTTTATTAATTGCCATGGGCATTATCTACGGTGATATTGGAACATCGCCTCTGTACGTTTTCAACGCAATTTCACATGGTCGTGGGATTACCGTGGAACTTATATATGGCAGTCTTTCCTGTATTATTTGGACACTAACCTTGCAAACTACTTTAAAATATGTATGGTTAGTATTGCGTGCCGATAATAATGGTGCGGGTGGTACGTTTGCCTTGTTTGCTCTTGTCAGACGAAGGAAGAAGTGGCTTGTTATTCCTGCAATGATTGGTGGTGCATCCTTGTTGGCGGATGGGATTATTACACCGCCTATTTCTATTACTTCGGCAATAGAAGGATTACGAGAATTGCCAGCATTACATGATACGAAACAAACGGTTATTGTAGGAATTGTATTGGTCATTCTTACTTTATTCTTTGTCATTCAACAATTCGGAACAAGTTCTATTGGCAAATTCTTTGGCCCCGTTATGGGCATCTGGTTTACTATGTTAGGTGTTTTTGGGTTTATAAACATACTAGGTGATTTTTCAATTCTTCAAGCTTTAAATCCAATGTATGCCGTTAACTTTCTGATGAAATATCCAGGTGCATTGTGGTTATTAGGTGCCGTATTCTTATGTACCACGGGTGCAGAAGCTTTATACTCGGACCTTGGGCATTGCGGCAGGCAGAATATTCGTTATTCATGGATCTATGTTAAAACATGTTTGTTACTAAATTATTTTGGTCAAGGAGCTAATCTTTTAGCCAAATATAATGGTCAAGAAATGACGGAAGCATTTATTGAGGCCAATGCCGTGAATGCTTTCTATGATTTAATGCCACAATGGTTTATTATTCCTGGTGTTATTATAGCAACCTTTGCAGCAATTATTGCTAGTCAGGCTATGATATCAGGTTCCTTTACACTCATTAGTGAAGCAACACGTTTGAACCTTTGGCCAAAGATGAAAATTAAGTTTCCTACGGATAGTAAAGGTCAGTTATATATTCCTGGTTTGAATTGGATGATGTACGCTGGCTGTATCATGGTCGTATTATACTTTCAATCTTCTTCAAAAATGGAAGCGGCTTACGGCCTAGCGATTATTACCACAATGATCAGCACGACGATTCTCTTTGCGAACTATTTGGTATTTAAAAGAGTTAAGAGCTATTGGATTTATCTCTTTTTGGCCATTTATCTTTTCATAGAGGCTGGATTTCTAGTGGCTAATATCAAAAAATTTCCTGAAGGTGGTTTCGCAACATTTATTATAGCAGGTCTATTATTCGTAGTAATGTACGTTTGGTTTAAGGCACGTAAGATTAAGAATCGCTATGTTGAATTTGTAAAACTTGAAGACCATCTTCCTACTATTCAAGATTTAAGTACAGATAACAGTGTGAGTAAATACGCTACGCACCTTGTTTACCTTACAAGTGCTAATAACCCTCGCGAAATTGAGCATAAAATTATCTATTCAATATTGCATCAGAAGCCAAAGCGGGCTAGTATTTACTGGTTTGTCCATGTAGACATTCAGGACGATCCGTTTACGAAAGACTATATAGTAGAAGAAATCATACCTAACGAAATTATTAGAATAGAGTTCCGCTTAGGGTTTAGAGTTGAGCAGAAAATAAACTTGATGTTTAGAGAGGTTGTAGATGAGCTTGTAAAGAACAAAGAAGTCAATATCAGTAGTTCATACCCATCATTGAAGAAAAGAAAAATGCCTGGTGATTTCCGTTTTATTGTTATGGAGAAATTCTTATCACACAATAATGATTTGCCGAATTCAGAGAAAGGGATTATGAGTTTGTACTTCCTGCTGAAACGCTTTAGCTTAAGTGAGGAAAAAAGCTTTGGTTTAGATCCGAATAATGTAATCGTTGAGGCCATTCCATTGGTAGTAGCACCTGTAGAAAATCTAAACCTGAAGAGGGTTTATAAATAACGGCCTCTTTAAAAATTTGATCTAGCCTCGGTTTTGGTATCTAATGTGGCAAAGTCTTTTTCAAGATACTTATAATAACCTACAATCCCAATCATAGCTGCATTGTCCGTACAATATTCAAATTTAGGGATATAAGTATTCCATTTCTTAATCGAACCTAGTTTTTTAAATCGATCTCTTAATTCAGAATTTGCAGAAACTCCACCTGCTATACAAACTTCGGTTATGCCTGTTTGCGCTACAGCTTGCTCCAAATTAGCCAATAAAATATCTACAATAGTTTTTTGAATAGATGCACATAGATCGTTCATGTTCTTAGAAATAAACTGATCATCCTTGCGCATTTCCTTCTGCAAAAAATAGAGCACGGAAGTCTTTAATCCAGAGAAACTGAAATTCAATCCTTCAGTTTTTGGTTTGGCAAAATCAAACATATTTGGGTCACCTTGCTGAGCATATTTGTCTACTAAAGGGCCACCAGGATATTTGAGACCTAATAATTTGGCCGTTTTATCAAAAGCTTCTCCGGCGGCATCATCCATAGTCTCTCCAATCACTTCCATATTGTTCGCCGACCTGCATATTACCAATTGTGTATGCCCTCCACTCACGGTTAAACATAGGAAAGGAAATTGTGGGCGAGGAGCTTCTATAAGACAAGAGAGAATATGACCCTGTAGATGTTGTACCGCAATCAGAGGAACCTCAAGGACTTGAGATAAAGCTTTGGCAGTATGTGCACCAACAAGAAGTGAACCAATCAAACCAGGGCTTTGAGTATAGGCAATAGCATTAATCTCATGCAGTTTAGTGTTAGCCTTAAGAAGGGCGGCATCAATAACTGGAAGGATATTTTTTATATGTTCACGACTGGCAGCTTCAGGTATAACCCCACCATACTGTTCGTGAATTACTTGGTTATAAATAAGATTGCTTTGTACATCATTGTCCCATAACACAGCTGCACTGGTATCATCGCAGGAGCTTTCGATGGCTAAAATCTTAATCAAGACAAAAGAAAAAAATGAATGTGTATTAAAAGCGAAGGAACTTCACAAGTTTCTTGCGTTTTTTGAAACGTTTCATTTGCTCAGGAATTTCTCTTCGGTGTTCAACAACATTATCGTATGTTACCAAAGTTAGCCGAATTTTCAATCGGCCCATACGACCCTTAGAGTAGAAGTTTTTATAGAAAGCGTCAATCTCTTTCTCGTCCGTTTTAATTACATAATGGGCGTTAGATGTAGTAATTTTAATAATTAGATTATCCCATTCTACCGTATCTACAATGCCATTTATAGTTAGGGAACCATAATATTTACGAGCATCAAAATCGATCGTTTCGCAACAAGTCAAGCTAGTTTCTTCAATAAAATCTTCATCAATTTCACGATACGTACTGTAATCACAAGTATAGAAGTTCTCAGACCAACGATCGTAAAACCCGCACACCGGTTTTTGACCTGGGAAATGTAGCTGAGTGAAGAAGTTATCGTTGTTCACTGAGATAGTTGCTGTTTGGTATCCCATCACATAGGTATGATTGCCTTGTGCCTGAACAGCTTGAACGGCTAAAATACATGCCAATAAAACAAAAATGCGTTTCATATACGCTCCCAAAGATAGGGGATTCGTATCGCTTTCGTAATATTTGGAACCTTTTTTATAGGGTAGCGTCACAATATTGTAAAAAAGGTTGAAACGTGCTAACACCCTTATACATAAATTCGTTACTTTAGTATGATGAAAAAAACTCCCTTAATTTTAACGGTACTAAGCGTAGCTTGCGCTTTGTTTCTTTGGTCTTGTAAAAAGGAAGAACCAGGTAATGGTGGAGGCTCAGGAGGTAGCGGAGGAACAGGAGGACCTGTGATTACCCGTGACCTTTCTTTTAGTTATACCGAAACCGCTAGTATTCCTCCTACAGCAGTTACTGTCTTTGGTATTGCACCCGTAGGTCAAAAGTTAGAACCTTATTCTGGTACGTTTGAAACGAATACAGATGCAGAATTAGCAAATGAAGGTTTTACCAAGGAGGATGTTATTGCAATCAAAGGGAAATCGCTTAGAGCTACAATTGTAAATACCCCAGGCCAGAACTTTGATTTTCTGGATACAATTGAAGTTTCTGTTGCACAAAAAGATGGAACTGGTAAGGTCCTTTTTGCGCATAAATATGGTTATCAATTAGGGCAGACATCACTTGATTTAGATATGGTAGATGTAGATGTAAAAGATATATTTAAAGCGGATTCTGCCAGAATTTATTTTGCCGGAACAAAACGTGCAGGAAATCATAATTTGCAAGGAAATACTCAAATTGATTTTAATACAACAGTTACGGCTACCGTAAATGTGGCTCAGTAGCTATAACTTAATGCTAAGTCCCAATTGTGCTATAGAAGAAGGGATATAGTAATACTTAAAAAGATACCAACTTTGCCCTATTCCGATTTCGGAGAATAGGGCAATATTTTTTGCTAGAAAATAGCGTGCCCCAAGCGTGCCTTCAAAATTCCAAGTAAAAGGTTCTTCAAAATGTATATATACACGTTCTTTCGGTGCCATAGTGTAAGTCTCAACCTGTATATACCCTCCTCCTGCTCCTAAGCCTCCATATAAATTCCAGTTCTTCTTTTTAAGGAAATAGTAGTTGACGCGGAGTCCTGCAGCAAACTCCCAAGCTTCTACACCGTGCCGATATGGTTCTTGCAAACCTGTTGCAGGGTTGCGAGCATCCTGTATCCAGTGCACATCACTAAAGTTATAATAGGCATTGGCAAGTACGCTAAATTTATTCGTAATCCCATACTCAATCTTAAGAAAATTCGGACCATAGCCCGTTGCTTTGAGTTCCCTGTTGCTCGGGCGTATATTTAAATAAGCCCTTAGAGGGCTAGGTAATCCATAACTCAAACTTACCTGCACATCGCGTTTTGCAAATCTTCCAGCGAAATCATCCTGTGCTCCAACAGAAATATCAGTTAACAAAAGCACAAAAAATAGAGCTAGTGGCTTCATTTGCGACGTTTTCATTTCCAATTAAAAATAACAAAAAATGCCGACTTCCTAATTTACTTTTGCAAACTAATTTGATAACCATGTTGCAAAATCTTAAACAACTTCAACAAGAAGAATTTATACAACGTCATATCGGACCCGATGCCGCCGAAGCAAGGGAAATGCTTGAAACTATAGGTGTTGAAAGCATAGAGAAGCTTATTGAATTGACTGTACCAGATAGTATTAGGTCGCAGCAAAGTTTGAAAGTTTCTGATGCGATATCAGAATACGATTATCTCAATAAGATTACGACATTGGGCCAAAAGAATAAAGTAAATAAAAATCTAATTGGAATGGGGTATTACGGAACAATCACTCCTTCCGTCATCCTTCGAAATATATTTGAAAACCCCGGTTGGTACACACAGTACACACCATATCAGGCAGAAATTGCACAAGGGCGTCTCGAAAGTTTGTTAAACTTTCAAACAATGGTAAGCGACTTGACAGCTCTACCAATAGCCAATGCTTCATTATTAGATGAAGCTACTGCCGCTGCCGAAGGAGTTACCATGTTATATGGTAGCCAGCGAAAGAAAGAAAAGACTAAGGTTTTTGTAGATCGGAATATTTTTCCTCAAACCCTAGATTTACTTAAAACAAGAGCTGTTCCTATTGGTATAGAGATTGTATTAGGAGAGCTCCAGAATGCAGAAATTGATGAGACTTACTTCGCTGTAGTTGTTCAGTATCCAAACAACGATGGTGAAATTATAGATTATAAGTCTTTTATAGCCGCTGCTAAAGAAAAAGGAGCATCCACTGTTATGATCTGCGATATACTTTCGTTGACGCTTTTAACACCTCCTGGAGAATTAGGAGCCGATGTGGCAGTTGGATCAACACAGCGTTTTGGTATTCCAATTGGGTTTGGAGGCCCTCATGCAGCATATTTCGCCACACGGGATAATTTTAAGAGAAGTATTCCTGGACGAATTATTGGAGTAACCATTGATGCGCAAGGAGAGCGGGCGGTTAGAATGGCCTTGCAAACACGGGAACAACACATTCGTAGAGAAAAAGCAACATCAAATATTTGTACGGCCCAAGCCTTATTAGCGAATATGGCAGCCATGTATGCTGTATATCATGGAGCTGATGGGTTAAAAAGAATAGGGCAACGAATATCTGCTTATGCCAAGCAAATATCAGATGCCTTAGGAGATAAACAACAGAATGAGTTCTTCTTTGACACCTTGAAAATCAAAGTGGATAATGAGGATAGTATGGTAGCGGCATTTGCGGAAAAAGATTTCAATGTACGCTCTTTTGGAGATGGGCACATTGGGTTGTCATTTGATGAAACACTCACAGAAGATGATGTGAACATGATTGCTACAATATTGGGTGTTACATTAAATGATCAGGTCGATTTGAATAATATTCCGTCCTATGCTCAGAGAACTTCTGCTTATTTAACACATCCGAACTTTAATACTTATCGTACGGAGTCTCAAATGATGCGCTATTTGCGCAGCTTAGAGGATAAAGATATTTCTTTGAATCGATCCATGATTTCTTTAGGTAGTTGTACGATGAAGTTAAATGCTGCTAGTGAAATGATGCCGGTTAGCCAAGCATCATGGAATAGTATACACCCATTTGCACCTCAGAATCAATGGGCCGGTTATGCCGAAATGATCAAGGAATTAGAAAAAGACCTTGCCGAGATTACCGGTTTTGATGCTTGTAGCTTGCAACCAAATTCGGGAGCGCAAGGAGAGTATGCTGGCCTGTTGGCCATTAAAGGCTATCATAAAAGTAGAGGAGATGATCATCGAAATATAATTATTATTCCAATTTCTGCGCATGGTACAAATCCAGCATCAGCAGTAATGGCCGGATTTAAGATTGTAATCGTAAAGTGTGATGAGCACGGTAATATTGATGTTGCTGATCTGAAATCAAAAGCTGAAGAACATAAGGATAATTTAGCAGGACTTATGATTACCTATCCTTCTACACATGGAGTTTTCGAAGCATCGGTAAAAGAAATTTGTCAAACTATTCATGACTTTGGTGGTCAGGTCTATATGGATGGGGCTAATATGAATGCTCAGGTAGGTATAACAAGTCCAGGTGAAATCGGCGCTGATGTTTGTCACCTGAATTTGCACAAAACATTTGCTATACCGCATGGAGGAGGTGGTCCTGGCATGGGACCAATTTGTGTACGCGAGCAACTAATCCCCTTCTTACCCAATCATTCTATATTAGGAGTTGGAGGCGAGCAGTCTTTAGGAGCAGTGAGTGCGGCTCCTTATGGAAGTGCCAGTATCTTGCTGATTTCCTACGCCTATATTAAAATGCTTGGTGCCAAAGGGTTGAGACAGTCTACAGAGTTTGCTATTTTAAATGCAAATTATATGAAGAAACGTTTATCAGATGCTTATGAAATACTGTATACGGGTGAAAGAGGGATGTGTGCGCATGAGTTTATCGTAGATCTACGACCGTTTAAAGCGGCTGGTATTGAAGCAGCTGACGTAGCCAAACGATTAATGGATTATGGTTTTCATGCACCAACCCTAGCGTTTCCCGTACCTGGAACCTTAATGATAGAACCTACAGAGAGTGAGGATAAGGCAGAGCTAGATCGTTTCTGTGATGCAATGCTATCAATTCGTGAGGAAATACAGGAAGTTTTGGATGGAACTAATGCTGAAGATAGTGTTTTGAAAAACGCACCTCATACGCAAGCCGTCATTACCTCTGATAGTTGGGAAAGAAACTATAGTCGTCAGAAAGCGGCATTTCCATTAGAGTATGTTAAGTTAGCTAAGTTCTGGCCAAGTGTTTCTCGTGTAAATGATACGCATGGAGACCGAAACCTTATTTGTACTTGTGAGCCTATAGAGAGTTATATGGAGGCTGCAGAGGTTTAAGGAACGATAAAATTCGTATAGTAAGTCCTAAGGTTACAAAGCTTTAGGACTTTTTAATAGCTCCATATGGCAATTCTAGAAAGTTTTCTGCCTGTTTTCATTTGAATGAACTCAAGAGAAGTTACAGCTACTTCCTTGCATTGCTGCTCGATGAGGTCAATTGTGGATCTACGAGAAACTAGGCAGCTGAATTGTGCGATATGCTTTTGAAACAAAACACTTTCCTTAATCATTTTTTTGATGAAACCTTTTTCTCCGCCCTCATAGACGAGTTCGTTACTTGTTCCAATATGATGACCGTTTTCTAGTTTCCATTTCCTTTGGTTCCAACGTTGAGCGTGTAGTGCCGTTTCAAAAAAGGGAGGGTTGCAAATACATGCGTCAAACCGATCATGCGCATGTAAAACATGATCAAATATCTTGTTCTGATTCCTTTGTAAACGAAGTTTAATCTTATCTGTTCCGATAGAGAGTTTTTCTAAAATACCATGAGCATGAGTTAGAGATGCTTGATCTATATCAGTCCCTACAAAACTCCATCCAAAGAGCTGTAGGCCTAGAATAGGGTAGATTGCACCGGCTCCAGTACCAATATCTAATATACGCTTGGACGCATCGCCTAGTATGTCTCTCAAATAGTGCAAATAATCTGCTCGTCCAGGAACAGCAGGGCAGAGATTATCAGGTGGGATATCCCAATGATCAATACCGTAGTATTTCTTTAGAAGTACTTTGTTGAATAATCGAATGCATTCTTGCTTGCTAAAGTCGAGTGATCGCTTACCGTACTCATTATCGTATAGGTACGGAGTAAGGTCTTCAAATTCTTTCGCTAGACTAATGAAGTCATATCCATTAAAGTGTCTGTTGTTGGGATGCATAGATGCAGACTATATTCTTGTTTTACATTGTGTACATAAATCCATTTGAACCTTATCTATGGTTTGAATACGCTCACAAGCATCAGTCATCAAACAATTCTTATTAGGGCAGTGCTTCAAGCCAAGATTATGCCCGACTTCGTGTGCCGAAACTTTCATTAATCTTTGAATAAATCGCTTTCTATTTTTATGTTTTAATCTGAATCCTGATACAATACTGCTTGGTCCTGGTCGATAGCCCAATCCAAATATACCCCAGTCTTGATATCTATGAATTGGCTTTTTTATTCGTCCAAGTTTGTCCTTTTTAGTCGTGGATATATCCATATTAGTAAGTCCAAGAACAAAATCAATAGAATCGGGTTTTGTTTTTTTCAGGGATTGAATAATTGTATCCGCTCTGTAGCGTGGCGACTTAATCTTTACAAATGCTCTTTGTGGAAGATCTTTACGTTCTAGAAGAATAACATCACAAGAGTAAAGTTCTGCTAAGAAATTTTTGATCGGTATTACTACGACAGAATCAATAGGATAATAAGGTTGTATCGCAATCTTGTTTTTTGAGGGAGATTTACAACACGATAATATGGCACAAATACAGCCACAAAGAAAAAGATTCTTTTTCACCACGGTCCTACTCAACGAGAACTAGTTTCTTTAAGCTTTGGGTACCATCAACGTTCAGCTGAATAAAGTATTGTCCGTTGCTTAAAGCATTGCGATTAAAAGAAAATTCGTTTTTACTAGCTGGGAGCTCTCCATTAAAAAGAGTTTTTATTTTCCTCCCATTTATATCGTAAAGTGCTATGCGAACATGACTGACTTTATCTAATTCAAAATCCAGGAAGTAGGTACTTCTCGCTGGATTTGGGTATAATGTTACGTTTCTTTTTTTCTTAGTATTAAGAACAGTAACAGGTCCTTCATTCGATTTTATCTGGGCAATCCAGTTTTTATAACTATTCTTTCTTGCGGCATTTGCATAAGAACTATCAGAGTTACCCGCATAACAACCGTAAACCCATACTTCAGGAGCTGCACTTGAGTTATACTTTCTAGCAATGCCAGTATAATCACCCCAACGTTCAGGCCTTCCTGTAAGAATATTTACAATGGTATCTCCTGTTTTAATTGTTTGTGCACTACTGAAAACCATATTATCATCAATTGCTATCACACAAAACTCTGGTAAGATATTAGTATCTGCTCGTAGATAAGCCATGACAATATTTTTATCTGTATTGTTACGCCCGGTCGAGGCAATGGCAGGATAAGAAAGCTCAGTGCCAGATTCTGAGTAAGTAACATAAGAAGCAGTATGGTTTCTTAAATTGACTCTCCCATAATGAATACCACAATACCCACTGACATTTGCTGAGAAAGTAAAATGAATAAAACTATCCAATAAAAAAGCATTTTGAATCCGAGAGTCTCCTGTAGAGATTGAATCGATAAAATTATTCACAGAGTCCGCATTGGTACTCGTACCTTTTATAAAACCATTTGCACAAGCACTGTAATATGGTATTTTATAGGAAGTATCCGTAATGGTTACGCCTGTTGCATTCATGGTATCTGAAATAATAAAGCGATGTACAAGCGTATCCTCACCAGGGTTGAGCATTACAAAATTCATAAATCGGTCTCCATTCGGTTCATGCAATCCATCTTGCGCAGGTTTAAGGGTTATAAATTTATTAGGGTCAAAACCAGACCAAGTTCTATATTGTAGAGTACCACCAGCATAAGCACTATCTAGATCAATTTGGTGAATATAGGTTCCGTTGTAGCCATAGGTAGGGGGGAGACCAAATAAGTTCGCATTAATAAACAGTTCGTATTCCGTTAGTCCAATCGAAGGATAATCTGTCCATGAACTATTTAGAAGAGGGTTACCGCCGATATTATAAACGTGCCAACCTTGGGTAGGATTATTTGTTTTAGAGAAAGCAAGTATAATACTTGTATGGGTAGAATCTACAGGAGCGTGTAGAATACAAAAAACAAACCGTTTATGATATGGATCGTATTCTATGCGTGGATCAAATTTACCACGAATCAATGCAACAGAATCATCTCCTAAAAAAGTATTCCATGTGATTGGAGCAGTAAGTGTATTACCACTAGAATCATAGACTGCATAACTATAATTATTTAAGCTAACGATAATTCCACTGTCATTAATTGCAACTGTATTATCAGCAGGAGTTAAAGAAGTTAAATCGTTTCCTTGAAAACTTTGACCAATAGTTGGAGCAGCTCCCAATGTTTTATTCAAAGAGGGCGCTGTAAAGGATTGGTTGTTGAGCTTAAGAAGTCTATTACGTCGTTTTACTTTATGAATATTGCCTAGGCCACTTTTAGGTTTATCTATAGTCGTTTTTAGATTAGTATTCCATGGGTTCTTTTTAATATTGCTTAAGTCAATTGATGCGTGTAAAGGCGAGGTTTTCAATTTGGACTGAACAATTTGAGCTTCCGAAATGTTGAAAACGAATAGTAAATAGAACAATCCGAGGATAAAATATTTCATAAACTTCTTTTGTGTGAAGTTACGGAAAAAACATCATTAAATTGTTTACCTTCTATCACTCCAAGGTCACAAGTTGGATCGTTTTTAAGAGATTTACTCGAACTAATTTCTTACTAAATTCAACATTTCATCACATCTTTGCACGATTATGCAATTATCAGAGCAAGAACTTATAAGAAGAGAGAAGTTGCAAACATTACGCAACTTAGGCATAGACCCTTATCCAGCACCTTTATATCCAGTCAATACGAATTCAAAAAAAATTCTTGAGACGTACAAAGGAGATGAAAATGCAGCGGACTTTAAAGAGGTATGCATTGCTGGTAGAATCATGAGTGTACGGGATATGGGTAAAGCAAATTTTGCAGTTATTCAGGATGGATCAGGTAAAATTCAAATCTATCTGAAACGTGATGATCTTTGCCCAGATGAGGATAAAACATTGTATAATCAAGTTTGGAAAAAACTATTAGATATTGGAGATTTTGTAGGTATTAAAGGTTATGTTTTTACAACTAAAATGGGGGAAACTACCATTCATGTAAATGAGTTTACTTTATTAAGTAAAAGTTTAAAACCGCTTCCTATCGTTAAAGAAAAGGACGGTGAAGTGTATGATGAAGTAACGGACCCCGAGTTTCGATATCGTCAGCGTTATGCTGATCTCGTAGTTAACCCTGGTGTAAAAGAAACGTTCGTTAAGCGAACCAAAATTATCAATAGTATCCGTGAATTTCTAAATGAGCGAGGAGCATTAGAAGTGGATACCCCTGTGTTACAATCAATACCGGGTGGTGCCGCTGCGCGTCCATTTATCACCCATCACAATGCACTTGATATGCCCTTGTATCTGCGCATCGCGAACGAACTATACTTAAAGCGGTTAATTGTTGGTGGGTTTGAATGGGTATATGAGTTTAGTAGAAACTTTAGAAATGAAGGTATGGATAGAACCCATAACCCGGAGTTCACCGTACTCGAATTTTATACAGCCTATAAGGATTATTACTGGATGATGGAGCAAACTGAAACTTTGCTTGAAAAAGTGGCTATGGATAGTAACGGAAAAACTAAGTTACCGATTGGCGATAATGAGGTTGAGTTCAAGGCGCCTTATAAACGGATTAGTATATACGATGCCATTGAAGAACATACTGGGATCGATATTTCTGCAATGAGTGAAAGTGAAATATTTGATGTTTGTAAAAAACTCAACATAGAAGTAGACGAAACGATGGGGCGTGGTAAGTTAATTGATGAGTTATTCGGAGAAAAGTGTGAAGCAAGTTATATACAACCCACCTTTATTATCGATTATCCAGTCGATATGAGTCCTTTGACTAAGAAGCACAGAAGCAAAGAGGGCTTGGTAGAGCGCTTTGAGCTTATCGTAAACGGAAAAGAGCTTGCAAATGCTTATTCTGAATTGAATGATCCTATTGATCAAAGAGAGCGCTTTGAAGAGCAGGCTAAATTGATGGAGCGTGGTGACGATGAAGCGATGTTTATTGATCAGGATTTTCTAAGAGCATTAGAATATGGTATGCCACCAACATCCGGTATCGGGTTTGGGATTGATCGCATGTGTATGTTTATGACCAACAATGCTTCTATACAGGACGTTTTATTCTTTCCTCAAATGAGACCAGAACAAGGAAGAGAAAAGAAAGTAGAGGTTGTTGGAGATCAGAAGATTGTGTACGACCTATTGGTGGATGATGCTAACGAACTATTGGCGATTAAAGAGCAAGCTGGTTTAAGTAATTCCAAGTGGGACAAAGCGATAAAGGCACTTAAGGCTGAGGAACTGATTGAAGTATATAAAGATGATAATGTATTAATGATTTCGATACGGTAAGCCAATAGCAAACTTTTTATGACCATACTAGAAGTACTTTATGGTAGTCAGTATGCTGAACTGAAAGAAAAAGGTATCGAAATTAGCAAAGGGCGGATATATGGAAATCTATTGTTCGCTGCCTTTATCATTGTTGTTCTTCTAATTCCATTTGTTAGTATGAGCCTGATCTCATCAGATATTAGTGATGAAGTGACTCGCTCTTTAAGAAAGACTTTTGGAGTAAGTTCAGGGAAGATGATAGGGCAGATTATTGCTGTTCCACTTCTTGTAGGAATCTACTTTGTAGTTTCTAAAGTAGTTGGTTCGGAAAGAAAGTATGAACAGTACTATCAAACTTATACTAAAGCATCCGATGAGGAAAAAAAGGAAGGTATGGTAAGAATGTTTATAGTTTTCTTTTCTGCTATTGGATTATTAACCATTTTGGCAATAAGCAGTTTATTTATCTAGTGGTCTAGTTTACAAGCAACTTTTGTGTGTACGACTTATTACCACTTTGGAGCTTCATTAGATAAATACCACTTGAAAACAATTGAGTATCCAAATAGTTAACACCATTATCTAATTTTATTCTTTTTAGAACCTTACCTTGAATTGTTGTTATTTGTAGATCTGCTTTTTCGAACGATGTCAACTTTATAGTAATGAGGCTACCAATAGAAACAGGGTTTGGGGATATCATGAATGCATCCTCAAGCACTTCGTCTATACTGTTGGGTGTAGTGTTTTCAGATTCATGAGCTCCAATATCTATAAAATTTCCTTGCACACGATTGCCGCCATAGTAGTCCGTGGGATGGAGATTAAATCCGCTTGCATTTCCATGCTCAATACAAGGACTGTTATGCATTAATTGGAAATTGCTGTTCGTTGCATCTGTCAGATAGCCGTTAGTGGTTGTTGGATTTATTAAGTTAGGGTTTTGGCCAATGATATTATGAACAGTATCACCAGAAAGAGTACCAGCAATAACGTGCATGCTCGAACTATAGGAATAGTCTATTAGATTATAATCAAAAGAGAAAGTATCACAGGCAACACGTATACTCTGAATATTAGGAAAGCCATTATTCCAAAAAATATTATTGTTGATCTTGACCTTGGCGTATTGCATCCCAAGTGCAGATATGGCAGATCCTCTCGCATTTGATTTATTGTTAAGAATATGATTATTATAGATTTCTACATTACCCTGTACAATATGAATACCTGCTCCTGCAAAATTCGCTTGATTATTGGCAATAATATTATCTCTTACAATAAACTTTGTGCTATCTCTCGGAACATTAAGATTGTGTGCCATGTGAATACCCGCTCCGCCGCCTGATATGCCGCAGAGTGATCCAGAAGCACCCATGTAGTTATTATGGATGAAATTCTTTTGGATCGTCGCTTTCCCAGCATTAAAGGCCATACTTGCGTTACTATGTAAAGTATTATGATGAAACTTATTTAACTGAACTGTATTTCTTCCCCCAAGTAATTTGAGTCCGCTACCATGTGCACCTCTATCGTCGCATGTATTATGATACACTTCATTATACTCATATAACATCTCTGTATGTAACCCATAGACAGAAGAAGTAGCTCCTAGGTTATCATGAAATTTATTATGATGAACATGATACAAAGTCTGGTAATGGGGTTGGTTCCACTGACTTAAGTATATGACACCAAGCCATGTAATATTATCATAAAAATTACAACGAGCAATCTCAGTTTTCTTATTGTTATACTGGTAAATCTGAACAATTACACCGTGGCTGTGGTTCGTGGTAGCACTTTGGTTATGAAAAAAATTGCAATCGAGTATTTTAAAGTCCCGGTCGCTTGAATATAATGTATAATTATAATAGGATGCCGCTGTATGACTACTGGCACCAAATTTTACATCTTGAATATCACAAAACTCTAGTTGAGATGAATCGGTCCAAGTATGATTGTATTGATCGTAATAGATTCCCTTCCAACCTCCCTGAGGTATCGAATCTATATGCCAGTTTGTTGTATCATTTGCCCTAAAGATGATTCGGTCATCGCTACTACCTATAGCGCGCAGTGTTCCATGAACGCGAATACCGTAATGACCCATAAAGATAATTTCAACACCTGGGTCAATGTTCAAAGAATTTACGATTTCTAAATCACCTTGTATTAAATAGGGGGTTCCTTGAACGGTCCAATGGTCTGTCAAAATGGTACCTCCAGGTACGGTAGTCGTTGAGTAACAATAGCTCGCACAAAGCAAACTAAAGATCGAGAGAATAATTGCTTTCATATCAGATCAGGATATGTTCTAAAGACGCTAACGGATGTAAGATGGTTGGTACTCATAGGAGCTTTCTATAGTTTTTAAACCAAAAAACGTTGCTGTATTTTGATTTAGAAACTATTGAGAAAAAAAATCAAGAATATAAAATGCAACTCTATGAATAGGACTTCCAGGATTTTGCTTTCCGCAAATTGTACAAATTCTTTCATTGAGTCGGTTGCGTACAACTTTTTTTGAACTGCAACGTCTACAGTTTCCATAGCCTGGTACATTCGGTTGACTTAAATGCATGGCTATATCGTTTACAGATACCTTAAAAAGAACGTACTCTTTAAGAGGAGGCTGAAGCTCTATACTGAGCATGGGCAATCTGAAGGTATAGAAAAAGGATAACTCTCTTTCGTTTAAGGACTCAAGGAATGCTACGGAAAGCTCCATTACAATAAACCTTGTTGTTGACCGCTTACTTTTAATTGCATGACCATTGCAATAGACTGTGCACGTTGTTTTGCTAATTCTGCTGTTTCGCCTTGAAAGAGCTCATCAACCGTTTCTTTAAAAAGACTCAACCAAACGTCAAAGTGTTTTTGCTCAAGCGGAGACCGCTCATGTAAACTCTTATGAACTTTCATGGGGTTACCTTTATATCCAGCCGAATGAAAGAGTGTTGTTTCCCAAAAATCATACATTTTAGGCATGTGCTTTTCAAAATCAAGTTGTACAACATCGGTAAAAAAATAGCTAATCCGCTTATCTCGTAGTACTTTTTCATAAAAAGTATCCACTAATAACTTAATATCCTTTTTGTCCTCAATGGCTTTCACCATGCAAATCTACTCCATTCTGTGTTGTAACAATGTCCTATTGTTTTTATAAATAATCCAAGACTAAGAAGTTACTTTTCTTTAATTTTAGAGTAATGAAGTTCTTTTTGGTAATTCTTTTTTCATGCTTGACTTACTCGGTTTTGTGTCAAACAGTGTACTTTGATTGGGTAAAGCCCATTCAAGGCCCCGATAATCTAAAAGCGACCATCATTAAAAAGGATGTCTCTAATAACCTAGTGGTTGTAGGAGATTTAAAAGGCACAGCAGATTTTGACCCAGGGCCTTCGACACTCAATTTAAACTCAGTTATGATCACCACTTTTATATCGAAGTATGATCAACAGGGTAATTTACTCTGGGCTAAATCTTTACAAGCGGCGGGTAGCAATTTTGTAAGAGGAATGGATTTAGATGACCAAGGTAATATTTTTATTATCGGCGAAATGTTGGATTCTGTAGACTTCGACCCAGGTCCAACTGATTATTGGTTAAAAAAGATAGGATTTAGAGATTTTTTTGTTGCCAAATATGATAGTGCTGGTCACTTCGTATGGGCACATAGTTTTAACGCTGCTACAAATATTGCCGAAGGAGTCGATCTTGCCGTTGATAGGTTTGGTAATGTGTTGGTCACTGGCAGATTTAGAGATAGTGTAGACTTTGACCCAAGTTCCAATAAGGCTTTTGTCCGATCTGTAGATTATTACGATATTTTTATTGCTAAGTACGATAACAACGGAAGTTATCGTTGGGCTAAAAATTTTGGAGGTTCCCTGTTTGGAGAAGGCAAATCTATTGATACAGATCAATGGGGTAATGTGATCATCTCTGGTGAATATGTGCAAACGTTTGATTTTGATCCTGCCCCAATTAGCACGTATAACCTAACCGCTAACTTTGGTACAGCATCATTCGTTACCAAATTGGATTCATCTGGCAATTTTGTTTGGGCCAGAACAACGCAAAGTTTTTCTTTTGTTCCTGCTGCAACAAGTATTAAGGGAGATATGACCGTAGATCCTGAAGGTAATATTTATACAACAGGTTCATTTCGAGGAACAACCAACTTTGATCCTGGAGTCACCAACGATACAGCAGGAGTTGCTGGGCGTAACATATTTGTTCAAAAGATATCAAATACGGGCCAACATCTTTGGGTTAGGCATTTTAACGGTACTGGAATTTCCGAAGGACAAGCAATTACTGCAGATGAAGCGGGAAATGTATTTATAGGGGGGCACATTTATGGTACTGTAGATTTCGATCCATCGGCTTCCACTTTTCTGCTTACTTCTCATGGAAATGGTGATGCCTTTGTGAGTAAATTGGACGATGCAGGTAATTTGGTTTGGGCTAAAAATTATGGTGGTCTTAATGACGATGCTATAAGTTCAATTGCATTAGGTAGTACTAACGAAGTTTATACAAGCGGATCCTTTCAGACTACTGCTGACTTTGATCCAGACAATGGAGTTTACCAAATAACTGTTGCAGGAAAAAGAGATGGGTATATTCATAAACTGAAAAATGCAAGCGTAGGGATAATAGAGAAGAACTTAGTAAAAGTAGAAATAGCTCCCAATCCTACTATGGGATTATTTTATATCCATTTACCGAGAGAATATAACCAGTTAAACGTAAAGGTGATCAACTACAATGGCCAAGTGATCTTACGTGAAAGCCATAAGAATACGAGTCGTCTTAAAATTGATTTGAACACAAGTCCAGGTTTATACTTTGTTGAAGTCTTGTTACCTGACAACCAAAAAGCTTATGCCAAAGTCTTAAAAGAGTAAGGTAGGGATTTTCATTGACCTTTTCTGATTAGCTTTGCTAATCTCATGACGGATGCTAAAACATATCATGAAGAGGTAGAATATTATTACCAATCTTCTCAGAAGGATTATGAAATTATTTGGGGCTTAAAAAAACACAGATCGTTGCATTATGGTTTTTGGGAAAAGGGCATTCGTAACCATGAACAGGCTATTCATAACATGACAGAAAAAATAGCCCAACAAGCCGTGTTAAAGGCTGATATGCAATTAGCTGATCTGGGTTGTGGCATTGGAGGGCCGGCCTTGTATTTAGCGAAAAAGTATAATACTAAAATAGACGGAGTGTCGATCACAAAAAAGCAAGTTGTACAAGCGAATGATGAAGCCGCCAGAATGGGTATTAAAGATCGCGCTAAATTTTATGCAGAAGATTATTGTAACACTTCCCTTAAAAGCGGAGCGTACGATATTGTTTATGGTATTGAAAGTTACTGCCACGCTCAAGATAAATCAGATGTGCTAAAAGAGTCAGCACGTTTATTAAATCAGGGAGGTAAATTAGTCGTGTTGGATTTTTTTTGGAAAGGTGTCGAGCGAAATGAAAAAGATCGAGCAGCAATGAAGAATTGGGCAAAGAGTTGGGCTGTATCTGATTTTGCTTACGAAAAAGAGTTTGAAAAAAAGCTAGAACAAGCAGGGTTTGTAAATATCAAGAAACAGATTGTTACCCAAAATGTGGCACCAAGTATAAAACGACTTTATTATATTTTCCTTCCATCAGCTGCAATAGACTGGGTGTTGCGTGTAATAGGCAAACGTAAGGGTAAGCATGAAAATATGTGGAGTGCTTACTATCAATACCAATGTTGGAAACGGGGTCTTTGGAACTATTGTATTTACTCCGCCGAGAAAGGGGCTTAATTTAGTCGCCATGTGATTAACAGCTGTGTTGTGTAGTTTGTATTCTATTAATAGATCGAAAGTTTTGCAGCGTAACATAAAAACAAAGGAGTTTTGTTCGACTGAAAGGAGAATGGGCTCGAATGGTTAGGTTATGAGTAGTGCGGAGTTGCGGAGCGCTAATTCGTAGTTTTAATATTGTTAGCCAAAGCGTAGCTTTGGCGGTTTGATTGAAAGGTAGTTTAAGTTTGCGAGATTGCCGCATTGTTTATAGCCTTTGTTAGCGGTAGTTTTTTATTCAATTTCAAAATTAGTTTCAATTCTTATTCTATTCTTTATCCAGCTATATTCGTTTTCATTATTTCCTTTTTGTTTAAATTGTTTCAGTAAAAGGTTTCGTAAACTATCATTTTCTGATTGGATAGAATATTTAAGAAATTCATAAAATTGTCTAGGTCTTTCTTTAAGACTAAGTCTTGAGTTATTTGTAATATCTTGAATTATACTATCCTTAATTAATCTGAAATCATTAGGGTGTTGTTTTTTGATATATTCAAATGCATAATAGTTAGTTTGAGAATAGGCAAGTTCTTTAATTCGCTTTAAATGTTCAATTGGAAACTTTCTTCTTTCAAAAATTGTTTCATAATAATGATTTTGCAGTTTTTTATGGTAATACAAGCAGTATAAATCTATCTTGTTCAAAATAGCATTAACAAATTCAAAGTCTCTTTTCTTGTTTAAATAGGAAGTGGCGTTCCAATTTCTACTTTGATCATAAAATATTACTGCACTAGTTAAGGAAGGATATATTTCGCAGCCTTCGTGATTTTTTATGTAAGTCGGAGAAGATAGTTCGTCAATAAATGCCTTTGAAAAATTAAAAACAGTGTCTTTCAGCAAGAATAATTTTCTAATTGCAAACATTCTTAGAACAGCATTCTTGTCTCTCGCCAATTCTCGTAGTTCTGCTCTTGATAATATTTCTGAAAGGGCCTCGAAATTCGCATAATTATCGGTATTGCTAGGAATGACTGCGGCAGGCACAATATATCCCTCAGGATATTCTATTGGCAATCCTTTGTCATCGCTTTCTAGAATATTCAATTCCTTAATCTTCAGAATTAGTTCTTCTTTTGATTGAGCGACCCCGCTCAGTCCCATTAATAGGATAAGTATTGAAATTATTGTTCTTCTCATCTAATTGTCGCTAACGACGGGCTAAACGTAGTCCCAATAATTTTTGTGGTTTTACGAAGTCGCGCAGTGCTTCAGTAAAAGTAAAACAAAAAATTGGGGATCAAATTATGCTTTAGCGACTTGTTCTTGCTCGTTTTGCCCTTGCCCTCTTTGAAGTTGCTTTAGCGTTATTTGGTTTAGCGCATCGTTCGAGCTCAATCAAAAGACCGAGAGTTTTGTAACGTAGCGGAAAAACGAAGGGACTTTGTTCGACTGAAAGGAGAATGAGCTCGAACGTCTTGGCTATGAGCAGTCGCATCCCAAAGGGTGCTATTGCTTATAGGTTTTGTTGTACGCTGGCTTTTCTACATTATACAACTTTCTAGTTCTGTATAAACATTCATATCTTCAGTTATCAGTCCTGCTAAATTCAACTTAAATTGTTCTGGGTTAACATTTGTAATTATGCTACAGAAGTTCTTTATGTGGCCTGTATTATCCTTTACATTTTGATTTACAATGTCGGTTACAAAATTGTCGTAATCAGCTTCTTTGAATTCAAGGCCGTTATTAAGGCAATACTTTTTGAGTACTTCTTTGTCAAATAAATAATTCTCAATTTCCCACCTCTTAAGGACACGATAGTTGTTAGGGTTATTGTCTAAGTATACCTGTCGGTCATTTTCAGTGTTAAGTCTTCCTGAAGAAATATCTCTGTCCTTTAGTACTAGTATCTCGATATCACTCAATACTTTGGTTAGAATTGTCATTGCGATGTTACTTCTTTGGTCAAGTTCTGTGTTACCACCACTTGAGACAAAAACCGTATCGTGATATTTTTCAGAAAAAATAGAATTGAAGACTTTAGCATCAAAACCTCTTTCTTCTCCATTTTGTCCAGGTCTATCTTTGCCTTCACAATAAATAATTTTTCTTGGGCTTATCAGACCTGTTAAGTCTTCTAATACAGTACTGAAAATTCGTTGCCAATTTTTTCGCGAAGGAACAATGGGAACAATTGTATGAGTGCCCGTAAAAAAGTCCTTCTCTGAAAAATCTAACACTTGTGATTTGTCTTTCAAATCTTCTTGAAGTCCTCGAAGAAAACCAATGCTATGAGTTGCCACCCATAGTTGGCAGTTATCGGGAATCAATTTTTCAATCTCAAGTAACAGTTTTCTTTGGATGGAGGTGTTTAAGTGAAGTTCAGGCTCATCAATACAGAAAACGGTTTCATTGTATTCCTGCGTTTTTATAATCAAGTCTAAAACGATATCAATTACTTCTTTTTCTCCAGAGGATAAGTTTGAATAGGGAAAGTCCTTAACGTTTCCTTTTTTAAAGTATAGTTGCCCCTTCTTTTCAAGAATATTCCCTAATTCTGATATTTCTATATCTAAAATTTGATTTAGAATTTGATTCACTTTACCGATTAGCTCATTTCTTACAGCGTCTCCTGTTTTTGAGCCATCGAAAAATTCAGTATAAGCTTTTCCTAACAGCCTCTTATAGTTGGCTTCCAATCTTGTGTCAATTGCAATTGAACTAATAGGTTCATCTCTTAATGCGAGAATTTCTGGTTGGGCTTCTAGTCTGGTTACATTAAACTTAGAAGTAAATCTGTAAGCGGTCCTGATGTAAAAGCTTTTTCGATTTACTGCACCATCGTCTAATGTGATTTGTACAGCTTGTGTTTTATTGTATGTAGTTTTCCTTTTCTCTTCATCTTCATAGTATAAGGCCTTTGAGTAAAAACTTGCTCCTTCGTCACCAAGATGTCTAAAGTCCCGTAATTTATCTTCGAGGGCGTCAAAAATTGAGCTTTTACCACAGCCATTTGGGCCAACCACTGCAACTATCTTTTTTGGGTTTTCTCCAAGGTCAATAGTTAGGTCATCAAACCTTTTAAATTCCTTGAGTTGAATTTTTTTTATTCTCATTTAGTATTTCCTTGCTTGCGTACAACGATGCGCTAAACGTAGTTCCAAGCTTTTTTGTGGTTTTACGAAGTCGCACAGCGCTTCAGTAAAAGTAAAACAAAAAACTTGGGATCAAATTATGCTTTAGTGACTTGTTCTTGCTCGTTTTGCCTTTGGCCTCCTTGAAGTCGCTTTAGCATTATTTGGTTTAGCGCATCGTTCGAGCTCAATCAAAAGACCGAGAGTTTTGTAGCGTAGCGGAAAAACGAAGGGATTTTGTTCGACTGAAAGGAGTGAGATATTTGCTCGAACTGTTTGGCTAAACGGTGTTTTAATACGGTTTAGTTTTTGTTAGCAGTTTTGATGTCAATTATTTTCTCTATCAGAGGATCAATTCCCAAATAATAATCTTTCCAGTTATATTCAATAAAAATATCAGGGTAAATACCATCGGTATCTATATCCGAAAATTCATAGTACTCAACTGAAACCGAGCAATTTATTTTCGAATTAGGCAATCGAAATTCCTTGCTTTCCTGAAATCCGTTCGGTCTGGCTCCAGTAATTTGACCGATATAGACCCCATTTAACTGTTTTTGAAAGTGAGTTGCATTACTCATACCTGCTGAATAGGTTTGTTTACCGATACCAATAAAAACATCAATGTTTGCATTATTGATACCGTCACTTATTCTATTGAGCAGAGCTTGTCCAATTGTAAAATCTCCACCAGTGTTTTGTCGAAAATCGAAAATTATAGTCTTAAGATGTTCTTCTTCGATCCATTCCTTTATTTTGGTTGCTATAGCAAAAGTTTGAGACCTTTTGGGATAACTTCTGAAATTAACGTAACCAATATTGGCAGCCACAACGTGGGTGGAGATGGGGTCACTTGACTTGTATCTGTATGGATATTCGTTCTTAAATTCTGGAGTAATGGTCTTGTTTACATCGTATTCTTTTGTCTCTAATAGAATAGTCTTTTCCTTCCCATGATTATTGATTATAGTTAATTCAACATTTTCAATATTCGTTGAAATGGCTAAAGCAAATAATACATCTTTCAAACAAAGAAGATATTCAGATCGAGTTTTTAGAAATGATTTGGATTCGTTCTGAGGAATGTATCTGGAGACTCTCCGAAGAACTTTTTCAATTTCAATATTCCCCATTTTTTTTACTTCCCATCCTTGATAGTCCTTTAAGTGGTTGTCAATTGCCGTAATAATTAATTTGTCCTGAAACCACTGCAGCCAAATTGGAAATCTCTGAAAAAAGTCAAATGGGTTCGCATAGGTGTGCCCATCGCCAAAAGAAGCTGCAAACTCTGCTATAAAAAGGGATGACTCTTTTCCTGATCGGGATTGATCAATTTGTTTTAAACACTTGCGGTATTTTAAGTCCATATCATTTTTATTTATGAAATGATATGCGGCGGCGTGATTGCTTATGATCTTGTCTTTAAGAAAGTGTAGGTCTTCTTTCCATTGGTCTTTCGATAGGTCGAATGCACTATCAACTTCTCCAGTTTCACAAGAAAAAAGGGAAAGAGTTAATATTACCATGCCGAAAATTCTTTTCATAATTATTGCTAACGTCCAGCTATTATGAGTGGGGATTAGAAAGCACTAACCTCTAGTATCGCATATAGCCACGCCTGTTGTGCGGCCGGTCTTGATTTAAATTTATTATTTGTATCGCATTTTCCAATTCCCACGAAAATACCTTGACCAATAAAACCCCATTCATTCATAGCATTTGTTATACACCGCTTATCTTTTCTTCTTCGTACTCCTTAAGCGTTTTTCCAAATTTATCTTTCCAAGTTACTCGTCCATTGACTGAATACCCCAAAATGATTGCAGCAGCTGTAGAAGAACTTGAGAATTCGTAGTTCTGAATGAATACCATCTTTCCATTTTGTTCCTCCACAATCCCTTTTTCTCTCAATGTCTTTCTTAAGTTTGAATAACTACCAGAAAGTGAATTAGTTTCTTTTTTATTCATTTCACTTCCTTTTTGAACGTCAATGCCATTGGAAGTAAGAACACCTGTTGCCTTGAATTCGCTAACTTCTAATTGAAAGATTTCTGCTTTCTTGGTAGATTCTTTTGTCTGATGAAGAACAGAATAACCTAAGGTTGGCAGGATTACCTTCATGTTATCAAAATAATCATCCATCTCATCTTGAACCATTTTAGGCAAGTTGATGGCTGCCCCAACTTTTTTGTTTGTTAACCTAAATTCGCTCGATTTTGAAATATGCTTGATGGTTTTCATTTCGAGATATTTCGTATGAGATACCGTTAAATTCTCATCCTTTGAGCTAAAACAAATTATCGTTTCAGCAAAAGTTTTTTCACTGTCTCTTAAATGTTGAATTATACGTTCAGAGAGATTATTAGCTTCACCAACATACACCATTTTATCATCAGGGTTCTCTGTGTCCTGACCCAGAAGAAAGTAAATTCCGGGTCGTTTGAGTTCATCAATATCCTTGTTGTCGGCAAATAGATTTCTAGGAATTTTGATTACTTGACCTGTCCAGTTTGACATGTAGGCAAATATGACTCCTTCAGGGTCTCCCGTTGCTAAGTAATTAGTCATCGTTGTTCCTCGTGTTCTTGCCATTTAGGTTGTGGGGTATAACGGAGTAATATATGATATTTTCCAGTTTTGTTTATTATACTTCCAAATATAGGCTGTTATCAACATGTATTGTTAATGATTATTTTCATTTCTTTGATTATACGGATAATATGGATGGTTGGGCGCAGCTTTGGACTAAGAGCAATAGAAAATTTTGAACAAGAAATGAAGGTGCATAGATCAAGTTCAAATACTACAAATACGTACTCTGGTATGATAAAGGTTTTTATCAACTGCATAAAGTGCAATACTGGAATAAGCTTTCAGAAGCTCAACGTACAGTATCTATAAAGAAACTTATTCTATTTAATAATGCCAGTTATGCCTATCAAAAACAATTGGTCGGAGCTTTGCGTTTGTTTTACAAACTCTTATTTCAAATGCAAATTGAGTGCAAATGAAAAGGGCTTCAAAGCTAAATCGCTGAAACTCTTGTCTCTGTTGCTCCTCCTGTTCAACTTGAATCAGAGACCCTCTAATAAACAGAAGGCTGTTTACTTAAATTGTTCTACAAAATTTCTTATTTCGTTATGCGTTTCAATAGGTTGAGATAGCTGTGGGTTGTGATCGCTTTTTTCCATGATCACCATCTTCTTCCAACTTGAACTAACTCGATTCATGACATCATCTCCCAATCCAGGTGGTACAATAAAGTCGTAAAGACCATAAATATTCAATACAGGTATGTTTACTTTGGACAGCGAAGAACTCATTTCATTATCTAGTGCAAGTTGATTTAGGTTTTGCGTATTTGTGGTAATGATATTAGTAACCCAAGCAGTTAGAGCCCATGGTTGATATTGACCAAGAACAATCTTACCAATTTTCATTCGAAAACCTGCGTTGGTTGAATCATCCATTAAGTTCATAGCATCAAACCCACACGAGTTAATATTGTTTGATCTTTTAGATTTACCATTTGGAGGGTTTTTATCAATCCAATCGATCATACTTTCCCATTCAGATTTGTTGTGTCCTTGTGCTATCTGACGAGTTCCTACTTCTTTTATTTTTTCACCAACTAAGCTATCGCCTAAACGATAGTTATGTGCACCATCTAGGTTGATCCATCCTTTGAATTGATTCTGAAAATCATCCTTAGCAAGATAGGCAGCACTTACAAATCCACCCCATGAATGTCCAAGCAAGAAAAGACTAATATCATCTCCAAATCTATGCTTTATCGTTAAAACAACATTATGAACCGCCGTGGTAAAAGTCTCAACTGTTGCTGTAGAGATATTGTTTCCTTGAGAAAAACCTGCAAAAGGCTGATCAAAAAATACGGCGGCATAGTGTGGTTGTAGAAATTGAATACTTTGTTCGGTATTATGTTCCCAAATACCTGGATCACCCGGACCGCCATGAATATAGATAACAAAGACTTTTGACGCGGAATTACCCTTTACTCTTACAGGAAGAGTTTGATCATCGGCTTTTACAAAAAAGATCTCGTCCGTATTTTCTGAAAGAGGGAGTTTGTCTTTTTGACAAGAAAAAAACAATATGACGGGTAATATGAATATTATCTTTTTCATTTCTTCTTTAAGAATTTATTGACGTTTATACCAATGGCTAGTCGTGAGTAGTATAGATTATTATAAGGTGCAAAATTCATGAGGCCAAAATACCAATACAATCTATAGGTCTCATTTTTTCTTACATAGTGTTTTCCAAAACCAAAGCGATAATTAGCGCTGACATAAAAATCTCCAGCTAAATATTGACGTTTTACAACGCCATTTTCAATGGCAAAAGTTGGATTCGTATAAAAAGTACGTGCAGCTCCTAGATCTACCTGCGATATGAAAAATTTATTTTTTTTCAAGGCTCTTTGCCAAGTTCGACCTACACTCAAGATCACATTATGATGATGATTTCTATGGTAATAATAACGTGCAAAAACGTCCCATCGTCTGGCCTTATTAATCCTGACTTCTCTCCCTTTTTTTGTTTTTTCTTTGATATAAAACTTGTGAGGAAACGAATAGTTCAGTTCTACACCAGGATGCTTGAAAAGTCCCATGATGCCAATACCGATATATTTTTCATGATATAATTCATCCCAATCAACAAGAGGTTTCTCTTCTTTCTTCTCATTCTTGTCCTGTCCAAAACAAACCCGACAGTGTACAATGCTTAAAGCACAGACGCATATAATAAATAATACTGTTCTCAACTTCTAACGAAGTTCGGATATTTTTTCGGCTAAATCAAAATCCTTTTGAGTAATTCCACTGGCATCATGTGTACTTAATCGAATATTCACTTTGTTGTATACATTATACAATTCTGGGTGGTGATTGGCTGTTTCAGCTAATTCTCCGATTTGGTTAATAAAATCAAGAGCCTCCTTAAAGTTGTCGAGCTCAAAATTATGTTCTAATGCCGCTTGATTAAGCGTCCAGCCGTCTAAGTCTTGGAGTTTGCTTAAGATCTCTTTTTCAGATAACCGTTGCATTATACTGCTCTATTGGTATCAAAGTTTTCAAGCTCTTTAGCCACTTCGCTCAAGAAGCCGGCACCTAAAGAACCGTCCACAATTCTATGATCATAGCTCATAGATAAATACATCATATGGCGGATTGCGATAACATCGCCTTCAGCAGTTTCAATAACGACAGGACGCTTTTTGATAGCACCTACCGCTAAAATTGCCACTTGAGGTTGGTTAATAATAGGAGTGCCCATAAGACTACCAAATGTTCCAACATTAGTAAGTGTAAAGCTTCCACCTTGGGTATCTTCTGGTTTTAGTTTATTGCTACGAGCTTTATTAGCTAGGCCATTCACTTCTTTCGAAATACCATACAGGTTTTTAGTATCTGCATTTTTAATTACGGGTACGATAAGGTTACCGCTTGGTAAAGCTGTTGCCATACCAATATTGATATCTTTTTTAATAATGATATTATCACCATCAATGCTTGCATTGATCATAGGGTTTCGCTTAATACAATTCACAATCGCTTCAATAAACAACGGAGTGAATGTTAGTTTTTCGCCATTTTTTGCTAAGAACTCACCCTTCACCTTATTACGCCAATTGACCAAATTTGTAACGTCAGCCTCAGTCATAGATGTTACGTGAGGTGAGGTATGAACGCTATCTACCATATGTTTAGCTATAAGCTTACGCATACGATCCATTTCAATAATTTCTACATTGCCACTAGCAGCAGGAGTTGTAGGAGCACTTTTTACTTCAGGAGTAGGAGCAGGAGCGGCAACCTGTTCTGTAGTTGGGGTTGCTCTCGAACTTGGTTGTACTCCAGCAGCTCTATTCTTCACATAATTAATAATATCCTTTTTAGTTACACGTCCTTCTTTTCCACTGCCTGGGATAGACTCAAGTTCTGTCATGGAGATCCCCTCTTTTGTTGCAATGTTCATAACCAATGGAGAGTAGAAGCGATTTGGCTCGCCCTTACTTACAGGAGCACTAGAGCTTGCTGGAGGAGGAGGAGTAGGTGCAGCAGTTTGCGGCACGGGTTCTGGCTTAGGAGCTTCCACTACGGGTTGCGGGGTTGGAGCGCTCGTGTCACCGCCCGTACTAATTTTTGCAATAACCGTGCCCACAGGAACAATATCATCCACATTGAAAAGAATTTCTGTTACAGTGCCAGATACAGTGCTGGGTACTTCACTGTCTACTTTGTCAGTAGCAATTTCAAGTAAGGTTTCATCCATTTCTATAGGATCTCCAACATTTTTAAGCCATTTTAGTACCGTTGCTTCTGTAATACTCTCGCCCATTTTAGGCATTACCAATTCTTCTACAGCCATAAATTCTTTTTTAAGGAATGGCAAAGTTATAAAAATCTGTTATCATTTAAGAACTCTTAAGCACGAAGCTTTTGGATTGTTTTACTTTTGATGAAAATACCTATTTTGAAAGCTAAGTTTATCCCTTGGAACCGTCTGTTATTACTGTGTTCAACCGCCTTATTTCTTGGGGGGTGTGCGCGTTTTGCATCATCGAATACAGCGGATTTTGGCGATCATGTGAGTATTTATTTGAAAGACCATGCAAAAATTGAAGATGTTTTTACTCAAATGGAGAAACACAATGTGTTAATAGATTTAGAGTCGTTTAAAGAGCATGCGGCAGGGATGCAGCTAGACCAGAATATCCATCCCGGTAAGTATAAAATAATACAAGGGATGAATGATTATGAAATAATAAATCTCTTAAAATCGGGGAAACAGGAAGTGGTGAAAGTGGTGATTAACAAACTAAGAACCAAAGCGCACATAGCTCGTTTATTCGCTAAGAAGACTGCAACAGATTCTACGACCTTCATGAACCTATTTAACGATAACAACTTTCTAAAGCCATATGGCATCGATAGTAATCAAATACAGTGCATTTGCTTGCCTCTTACATATGATGTATACTGGAATATAAAACCAGATGCCTTACTGGATAAACTGTATAAAGCTTATAAACGTTTTTGGAATGATACACGGAAAGCTAAAGCGAAACGATTAAACTTGACAGAATCCGAGGTGATAACAATTGCTTCGATTGTAGATGAAGAAACAAACAAACGTGATGAAATGGAGAATATTGCCAGTGTATATTTAAACCGAATTAGGAAAGAAATGAAACTACAGGCCGACCCAACTGCGCGTTTTGCCTATGGCGATTTTTCCATAAAACGGGTGTTGAATAAACATATTCGCTTTAACTCTCCGTGGAATACTTATAAAGTAAAAGGGATTCCTCCAGGTCCTATTTGCACACCTTCTGCGGTAGCAATTGACGCTGTACTGGCAAATAAGCAAACGGACTACCTATTTTTTTGTGCTAAAGAAGACTTTAGCGGGTATCATAATTTTGCATCAAATGGAGCAGAACATGAGGCGAATGCAAAGAAGTTTAGGAAAGCAATGGATGAACGTGGTATTAGGAGATAAGGGTAATATTTAATGTAATTCGAATCCAGTGCTTATAGTTTGGGTCAACTTTGTTATCTTAGTGCTCAAATCTAATAGTTATATGATATCTAGAAGTCTTACAATACTGGTACTTATATTTTGTGCAATCGCTATTTCTAGCACAACGATAGCAATGGAGAAACCATTTGAGACTTCTTCGGCAGAACTCAATGAGTCGTCAACCTATAGCAGTCATAAGGATAAAAGAAAGAAGAAATATCGTCAGAGAAAAGATACTACTCGATCTAATAGGAGAGGTGATAAGCGTAATGCTAGAGTGAGCAGAAGAAACAGGTATAAGTATCGCTTAATTCGTAAGAATAGAAGAAAAGGTGGATACCGCTATGATCATCAAGGGCGTCGCTCGAACTCATTTCGATATTAATTTCGGCTTAATGTCTTCCAGCGGTTATGAGCACTTGGGAAGAAAGAATAAAAAATGCCCGTTTTGTCAGGATTCTCAAAGTCTGGCTTTCTAATATTGTTTTACCTGGTTTTCACGGAGTGTCACTTTATGATTCTCTAAATTTTTTTGGGAAAGAAATATTCTCTACACGCTTTGCAGTTATGGCGCGTTCAGTAAGTTTTTCATTTCTTATGGCTTTGCCGCCTTTTTTATTGTTTCTTTTTACGCTGATTCCATACTTACCTTTATCAGATGAATCATTGATAAGTTCGATTGAAGAAACCGTAGGCATTGTCACGCAGAATGCTCGCCTTCAGCAGTCTGTTACGGCTTTGCTCAGAGACTTTTTCTTGCATAAGAAAGAAGTGCTTCTTTCCTTTTCTGTATTGATGACTTTGTTCTTTTCGAGTAATGGTATGATGGGTTTGATGACAAGTTTTGATAGAAGTTTTGCAGGCTTCAAAAAGCAATTTTGGTATGCAAAACGATTATGGGCTATACTCTTGACCATAATTTTCTTAGTAGTTATTATCGTTTCGTTTTCTTTAATGATTTTTCAAGCGTGGCTATTTGATTATGCTGGATTACAAGATTGGATTGTGATTGGAAAGGTATTACAATACATAATTATTGCAGCCATGCTCGTATTTACGATTTCTATAATTTATCGATATGGTCCGTCAACAAATTCACGTTGGCCATTGATCACGGCTGGAAGTATATTGGCTTCAGCGCTTATTATTATTGTAACGATTGGCTTCTTTTATGCTGTTAATAATTTGGTCAACTATAATCAGATTTATGGGTCTGTTGGAACCTTAATTATATTCTTAGTTTGGCTGTTTACCATCTCACAAATTTTGCTCATTGGTTTCGAATTAAATGTGAGCATTTTTGTAAATAAAGAATTGAATCGGAAAGAAAGTCGTGAAGAGCCTTAGTCGTTTAATTATTTTTGTACTGATATGCCTATCGGCTTGTGAATCAAAAAATGAATTCAGTCAAACTTCATTTTATTATTGGAAAACGCAATACAAAATTTCAGATTACGAAAAGAATTATTTAAACGCACTAAATGTTCGGAATATTTACTTCAGAGCTTTTGATGTAGTAGATCAGGAGCCTGTTGGTGTTCTGCACTGGAAAGAGACTATAGATAATTCGTTACATTATATTCCAGTTGTTTTTATCGACCATGAAGTGTTTCGGCATGTTGACAAGACTTCGAATTCAAAGCTTGCGAAGAATGTGTTTCGACTTTTAAAGGGTATATGCAAACACCAAAATATTCTTTTTCAAGAAATTCAAATAGATTGTGATTGGACCAAAGGAACCAAGGATGGTTATTTCTATTTTTTAAAACAACTTAAGAACGAATCTCAAAAAATAATAAGTACTACAATCCGATTACATCAGATTAAATTTAAAAACTCAACAGGGGTTCCACCTTGTGATTATGGAATACTGATGTGTTATAATATGGGTAATATGAAATCGCGAGATGCGAGTAACTCAATTTACGATCCCGAAATTCTAAACCGTTATCTTAAAAGGGCATCTTACCCCCTTGATCTAAAGGTTGCATTACCTATTTTTAGCTGGATGCTCTGGTATCGTGAAGAGCGTTTTTTGGGCATCTTAGATCGGACTTCAAATGTTACTGGTATTTCTAAAGTATGTGTGCCCTATAAAAATGGGTTTCGTTTTAAAGTTGATACAATCATTGGGTCGCATAATTTTGAGAAAGGAGACTATGTCCGAGATGAAAGAGTTAGCTCCAATGATATTATTCGAATAAAGGATTACTTGTCAAGAACGAATTTGAATTTGTCGGATGAAATTATTTACTTTAGCCTTGATAGTACAAACCTTGTGCGATATGAAGAAAGTATTCTGGCTCCTTAGTTTTTTATGGCTACCATCAGCACTTTACTCCTGCGGGTGGTCACCTACTTATAATCAATTCAGTTTATTTTTTCATCCAATAAGTAAAGGAGATAAACTCTATCCTTTCAAATACGTTTCAGGTCAATTGTTTTATAATTATAATGTCGAGGAGTATTACTATCAACATTCTTATCGTGCAGATTATAAGTGGAATAATCTTGAATGGCAATCTTATTTAGATCTTCAAACGCCAATTCAGGATATAGATAATTTTATATACCGTTATCCATATGAACATCTTAAAAACTTGTACTATCATATTGAAAGAGGTCATCGATTAATAATACCAGATTCTATGAAGCGGAATGGGTTGACCAAATATTTTTTAATGAAAAAAAATTACGAAGTACTAGGTTATCTAATGTATGCCAAGCAGTGCGAACAAGAACATAACAAGCGTAGGAATATCGATAAATGGGACTATGAAAGTTGGACGAACAGGACGGCTGATAATGAAACCTTTAAGCTCATTAAACAGGGTACGCAATTATTCCGTGCGGCAAAAAGTGATTGGATTAAAAAGCGGTATGCATTTCAGTTTATAAGACTCGCTCACTATTATAAGGAGTATAAAAAAGCTAATGAACTTTATAGGCAATATGTGTTACCCATGAATAGAGGTAATGCACTTGCGGACTACTGGCTTTGGGGTTTAAGAGGAGGAATACTGAGAAGGTTAAATAAAAAGGAAGAAGCCGCGGTATGGTTTGCTAAGACAGTTGTGAGAAGTCGAGATAAATATCTTCAAGCATATAATGATTTTGTTCACATTGGTTTGTCCGCTGATGATATCTTACCTTATTGTGATACTTATTTGGACTCGGCAGATGTGTTATTCGTAAGTTCTCTCGGCAAACGTCAAGAGCGCGTTCATTATCTTGAGAAACTGTATACATTACAGCCAGATTCCAGAATGCTACCCTTACTAATGAGCAGAGAGTTAGCCAAGTTAGAGCAAAGTTATTTTCCTAAGATTATGCTATCTAGTCATTTTAATGATTGGAGTTCTAGTAGCTATTCATCTAAAAAAATCAATTCGAAGGCGCAAGGGTTGGATAGATTGTATCAATTAGTACAACGAATGCAAAGGGAGGGTAAATTTTCTGATAAAAAATTCCTTTCGAACTATAGTGCTTACTTAGCTATTGCTAAAGGAGATTATGAAGATGCTGCAAAGAGTCTTCAAGAAGAGAACCATGTTGGAGCATCCAGAATTCAAGCAGAGTTGTTAGCTTGGATCATAAGGTTCAAACAGAATGCAAGAATTGATGAACAAGACCTTTTTTCTTTTCTGGTAAGGCTAGATAAAATTGAAACGAGTAGGCAAAGTGTACAAAGCGCCAAATATCATTTTTTAAAGTATTTCGTAGCACCGTATTTCAAGAAAACAGGACAAATTGTTCGAAAGGCCTACGCACTGCTAAAAGCAAATATTGAAGAAGCTAACTGGTCAGATTATGGTCAGGAAAATGTAAAGCGCTCATTAATTCAAAGCAGGAGTGAGCTATCTAATTTCTTAGCTTATCAAGTATCGTTTGACAAGTTACAAAAGATATTTTCATATGAAACCTCAAGACAAACAGATGATCCCTTTGTTCGCTACGCTAGTGAACAACTTAAAAGAGGCTTTGGAGTACAAAATTTGGCTAACATAATTATGCGTAAGTATGTTCGAAATCTAAATTGGCAAGAAGCATTGGCGTACTACAAACTAAGTATGCCTGAACGTGTAAAGTATGAAGATCCAATAATCTTTAGAACGAAAGAGCAGTGCGGAATTTCTTTTGGCCAAGAGAAAAGTGATCGCTTGTATACAACTAAGGAAGTATTACTATTAGCGCAAGATCTGAAGACCAAAGCTAAAAAGAATAAGGCAACTGATTTATTTAATTACGGCTTACTATTATACAACCTAAGTTACTATGGTAGGTTAGAGAACCTTAGCGTTTATGATAGAAGGAATTATGGTATACCGGCCTATACCGGTTTAATGGACTCCATTATGTATGAGAGTAACTATTATCCAATACCAGCTCATCAAGGTTTGCCACATGTGCCTGAGTTAGATAATTATTTTAATTTATCTGAAGCACAGATATTTTTCACAAAAGCACTGAAGAAATCAAAAATACGAGAAGAGAAAGCGAAATGCGTATTTATGCTTGCACTGTGTTGGCAAAAAACGGGTGATAAACAAGCAGGTGGTATGGCAAAGGATTATGTCAGTACGAGTTTAAGAAACCCTTACTTTAAGATATTTAAAAATGACTTTGTAGAAACTCCAATATATAAACGTGCATTTGGAACCTGCAGTTACCTCAGAATGTTTGCTGGAAGATAGAAACTCATAAATGACCCTGCTCACTCATTTTCGCAAGTATTATGGTAAAGTCAATTTTGCATTGTACCGGTATTTTTTTCTATTTACAATGCTGTTTACACAAATGCATGCATTGTATGGCCAAGACTGCATAAACCAACATATTGAGGTTGTTGGGTCCGTCAAAGGTGGAGCTATTCAAGAGTTAAGCCGAGAGGAATTTCTTTCCTTTAGAGCGAATTCGGCTAATGAAGATTATGGGATCTGGTTGGTTCTGGTGACGAACCTAAATGGGAAGCAAGCTGAGGTACATATAATAGATCCTGATTTTTTTTCAAGTGTCGCTAAAACACATATCCGACCGAAGTATGGTGTTCATGAGGCTTATTCTAGATATCATGCTTATAGCAATAGTTCTTCTCATTATGTGCAAAAGGTTTTGCAAGCCAATGGTGCGCTTATTCCATTCGAAATAATCCTCCCCTTGAAAGGAGGGAGACTTTCTGAAGCATGGAAGTTAAATTGGGTACTAAAAAATAGGCGCTATAAGTATGTACAGAGTAGTAAAACTTTTAGTTCCATATTAATAAAAGCGGAAGGATTGATTCGTCAAAAGTTACTAAAGGAAAACTTCAAAGGGGCTTTTGTAGATTATGATAAACCCAGAACTTTTCAACGCCCTAACTCGAAAACGAGTAAAGGGCAAAGAGATATAGGAGCGTTGAAATCTCAAGGATATTCACTTGTCACAATTCATCAACTCAATGAATTACTGAATAAAGATCAAAACCTAATACATGTGTTAAATAAAGGAGCATTCAATGCAGATTCAAATTGGTATGAATCTTATGGAACCCTTCGATACATCAACAACTATTCTGATACAGCATTCGATGCAAAAAGTTATAACAGTTTAAGTTTTAGAGATATCGCAATTTTTTCTGAACTACCCGAGAATATTTTACCTGTTGCTGGGATTCTTGTTTTAGAACCTCAAACCGAACTGTCACATGTCAACATATTAGCCAGAAATAGGGGGACTTTAAATGTCTCTTTGAATGCAACGGATACTCAGCGACAACAAGTTCATAAACTACTAGAAAGAGCTATTGTCGGATATAAATCAAACTTGATGAATAAACCAGTACGCTTAGTGCTTTCTGGGAATGAGCTTTTGATTAAAGAGATTTCCCAGCAAGAATTGACAAAAAGAGTGGCGGAACTACGAGCTCGCCAGGCGCGCATCTCGTTGGCAAAACCTATAAGACCTAAGAAATTGGGTTGGTTAGTTAGGCCAGCGGAGGATAGTAGTCTTACCGTTCGTCATATCGGTGCTAAGGCAGCAAATTATGGCTTGTTAGAGCGTATATTAGGAAATGAATTCGTACTACCTGGCTATGCAATAGGGTTTGATTTTTATTTCGAAGTTCTGAAACAAAAAAGCCCTTTTGGAAGACCAGATAGTCTTATTCAATTTTTTCTTTCAGGTAAAGACACCATGAAAGGAGATCAAATTTCGTTATCCCTGAAGAGAATTCGTGAGGCCATTCAGGCAATTCCAATCACGAATATACCGAAACATAAAGTTTCAGGATCAACCATTATTACAGAGTTAGCGTGTTTATGTGAGGAAGGAGTACTTCAGTCAGGTTATGGTCCGTTTCCGGCACCAGAGCTATCCGAGAGAGAATCAAAGTATCTGTTTGATGCATTCGACTATCGTAGCGTAGGGAAGATGCGATTTAGATCTTCTACGAACTGTGAGGATTTGCCGTTGTTTAATGGGGCTGGTTTATATCAATCTCAAGGTTGCAAATTTATGCAACATGGAGTTCGACATATTGATTCGCTGCTCATTTGGCAAAAGCTTAAAAACGTACTTTCTTCACTTTGGTTGGAGAGAGCATTTTATGAGAGGGAGTATTTTAGAATGAATCATAGGAATGCTGCTATGGGTATTCAGATCAACCCTGCTTTCTCTAAGTATTGGTTGGATAGCGATCTCATGGAAGAATGGGCCAATGGAGTTGCTCTTTATCAAGAGAAAGGCGGAAAGCCAGTCTATACCATTAATAGTCAAATTGGTAGCGCTTCAGTAACAAACCCAATAGAAGGAGAGTTATCAGAGTCATTTATTATTCAAGAAGATTCGCTAAGCGTTAAGGCTTTATCTCAAGTGGGTGGTCAAGTAAATTATATCTTTATAGGTCAGGATGGTAAGCGTCTTAATAAAGCAGGTAGGAGAGAAGAATTGTTAGAAAAATTGATGCATTCGTTGAGATTGATCTTTACGAGAATGATCGTACAAAATGAAAACCCGGATTATCGAAACCCTAATAAGTATGCAATAGATATTGAGTATAAGGTAATGTGGAATCCAGGAAGCAGAAAGAAATGGTTATTTATTAAGCAGGCTAGGCCGCTCCGTCTGAATTAAATTATACAAGGGAGATCTCTAAGACCTCCCTTGTATAATCATGCTTTATCTAATGTTGAATTAAAACTTTACCAGTATAATACGAGTCATAGGTTTTAACCATTATAATATAAAAACCAGAAGGGACTGTATTCGTTTCAATATGACCATTCTTTATTTTCAAGGTGACACTATAACCCAATAAATCTATTAGAGTAACTTCGGTAGCTAAGTCAACGTCAACGAATAATTTATTGTTCGCAGGATTTGGATAGAGCTGGTTGGGCCGCAAGGCCATGCCAACCGTTCGAATGCTAGTATTTGTATTGCTCAAAGAGTCATTAAAACGCCCAATTAATACGTTATATGTATTGGCGCTTGTGTTGATAGAATCTCTATGTTTACCAGATGCGATAAACCCTCCCGTAGAAGTTTGTAAGACATCATCAAAAACATTATTTGCCATTGGGAATGAGTTCCAATTATAAATCCAAGCGTTGGTACTATCTAGGTTAAGGTTTCGAGTTTCGACAAATGCATAGTTGTTGCTTCCAAACTGCTGATCGCGGTGTGTCCCAAATAAATAAAGTGTATCGCCTTTTCTGAAAATGTCTCTATATTCATTTAATGCATGGACGGAGTCAACACGTGCGCCACTGGTATCCAACTCAATAATTTTATTACGCATTACCATGACCATATTTCCATTAGCTTTCTCCGCGGCAGCGGCATATGTAAAGCTTATGAAAATATTCTCAGTATAAGACCAGCTCGTATCTCCGTTAGTGTCAAATTTGATAGCCAGTGGATAGTCATCTCTATTGCCACTAGCGAGATATCGACCGTCACCGAGTTTGATTAGGTTGGTTAGATTCGAAAAACTTGTTTGACTAAAGTCTTTATGCCAAACAACAGCTCCTGTGCTATCCAACTTGGCTATAAAAGGTCGCATACTAGAATGGCTTCCACTTACATAAATATAGTTGCTGTCTAACAAAATAGCTTCAACACCTTGTCCGAATGATGAAGTTGTGGTAGTTGTATTCCAAAGGATGTTATAATTCGTATCTAATTTGGCAAGGCTCGGTCCGCCACCAGACCAGCCCCCAGCGTAATGATAATTTCCGTCGCTTGCAAAGGATCGTGGGCCAAGGGTTCCCAATGCAGTATCAAACTTACCACTCGTTAAGGAGTCTCCTGCTCCATTGATCTCATAATATCGCTCTCCATGTTGGGCAATGAATTTATTCGTATTTACTTCGGTAATATTTACTTTGCCAGCAAATGAAACGCGGTCATATTGTCTTAACCAGGTCGTGTCAATTTGTTGAGCTTCTAGAACAAAGCAAGAAGCTATCGCAATAAAGAATAGGAATTGTTTTTTCATAATTTTTGTTTTATTACTTCAAAAGTAGAAGGAGGTGCTAGAGGTAGCAATACGACATTTTACGTATTTATGTCATATTAAATAAAAATATAATGTGAATATTTTTACTATAAAATGCGAAAAAACGTATTACTTTTGTTAGATAAACATATATTATTAAATAATTTAATATGAATAATTTACGGCTCCAAGCAATAAATGGAATTAATGAAGGCGAGAAAAATATTAGAGCTTATGGAAGCTCTAAGGTGACCGATTTTTTTGCAACTAATGTATTCTCTGATAAAGTTCAGCGTGAATACTTAAGTGAAGAAGCATTTTACAGTTTGCGAGAATCAGTACAAAGTGGTAAAAAAGTAGATCGCGCTATGGCTGATCAAATTTCTTCTGCTATGAAAGCTTGGGCAATGGATAAAGGGGCTACACACTTTACACATTGGTTTCAACCTCTAACAGGAGCTACTGCTGAAAAGCATGATTCATTTTTTACCTTAAAACCCGATGGTTCTGCATTGGAATTATTTGATGGAGATGCGTTGATTCAACAAGAGCCTGATGCTTCTAGTTTTCCGAATGGAGGTATCCGTGCAACCTTTGAAGCAAGAGGGTATACGGCTTGGGATCCTACTTCACCAGCCTTTATTATGGAAATGGCGCAAGGTAAGACCTTATGTATACCAACTATTTTCATAGCTTATAGCGGAGAAAGTTTAGATAGCAAAACACCTTTATTAAAAGCACTACACGCTGTAAATGATGCTGCTGTAGATGTATGTAAATACTTTGACAAAAATGTAAATCGAGTAACGGCCAGTTTAGGTTGGGAGCAAGAGTACTTTGTAGTAGATGAATCTTTGGCCAATGCTCGTCCAGATTTAGTTGCTTGTGGCCGTTTTTTACTGGGGCATGCACCTGCAAAGGGGCAGCAGTTAGATGATCACTATTTTGGCTCAATTCCTGAGCGTGTTTTTGCCTTTATGCAAGACTTTGAACAGGAAGCTTATAAGCTTGGTATTCCCTTACGAACAAGACACAATGAGGTCGCACCTGGTCAGTTTGAGTGTGCTCCAATATTTGAAGAAGCAAATCTTGCTGTAGACCATAACTCGCTTTTGATGGACTTAATGCCACGAGTAGCTAAAAGACATAAATTAAAAGTGCTTCTACACGAAAAACCTTTTGCCGGTGTTAATGGTAGCGGAAAGCACAATAATTGGAGTCTGGCTACCAATACAGGTGTTAATTTGTTATCACCTGGTAAGACCCCAAGAACAAATCTTATGTTCTTGACATTCTTTATTAATACGATTAAGGCAGTTCATGATCATGCAGATTTATTACGTGCAGCAATCGCATCTGCGGGTAATGATCATCGTCTTGGAGCTAATGAGGCACCTCCGGCTATTATTTCTGTATTTATTGGTGAGTATTTAACAGGTCTTATGAAGGAAATTGAGTCTAGGGTAAAAGATAAGTTTTCAGAGCAAGACGAGGTGATCTTGAAAATGGACATTCATAAATCAATACCAGAACTCTTCCAAGATAATACAGATAGAAATCGTACAAGTCCTTTTGCCTTTACAGGTAATAAGTTTGAGTTCCGTGCAGTAGGCTCTACCGCTAATTGTGCAGGACCAATGATGGTATTGAATACGATTATGGCTGATACGTTGGTGCAGTTTAAGAAAGATGTAGATGCTAAAATTAAGAAAGGGGATAAAAAGGAAATTGCCATCCTTAAAACATTGCAGTCATATATCAAGAAGAGTAAATCGATCTGTTTTGAAGGAGATAATTATAGTGAAGAGTGGGCAAAAGAGGCTAAAAAGCGAGGCTTGAGCAATAATAAGGATACCGTGCGTGCCCTAGATGTATTATCAACTAAAGAGGCTAAGAATTTATTTTCTCGTATGGGAATCTTTAGCGAGATTGAGTTAGAAGCACGTCATGAAATACAACTTGAAGAGTATGTCAAAAAAATACAAATTGAAGCCCGCATGATTGGTTATCTAGCAACGAATCATGTATTGCCTTCTGCTGTTGAGTATCAAAATAAACTGATCAAAAACATCTTAGGTCAAAAGGAAATTGGTTTACCTGCCAAATCATACAAATCTGTAAAAGATATAGTTGCACAAATGAGTGAACATATTACGGCTATTAGTGGTTTTGTTAAGGCTATGGTAGAGGAGCGCAAGAAAGCGAATAAAATGAAAGATAGCCGTAAAATGGCAATTGCTTATTGTGATAAAGTAAAGCCACATTTTGAGCAAATTCAATATCATGCGAATAAGTTAGAGCTTATCGTAGAAGATAAGATGTGGCCATTGCCTAAGTTAAGAGAGTTGTTATTCTTACGTTAGTTTTTAGGAAATATCTAAACCTGACCTGTAGTTATTATGGAAAGACCTCAATATAGAGGTCTTTTTTATTATAAATGAACTAGAATTCTTCCTTTTTAATCCCTTGTGATAGATATTTAGGGTTCACTAAAATACTAATAATTGGACTTTACGCATATTGTAATGTATTTGGGTTTTATAATGGCGGCTTATTCTGTTGTTGCCAATGATTCAATACAAACTTTGGGTACTTTTTTAAGCTCTAATTCAAAACGTAGTTGGATTGTGCTTTGGTCTTTTGCAGCATGTATTTTAGCAGGAACTTTGATTTATGGTTGGGTGCAACATACCGGCGATGTGAGCTACGGCCGTCTGGAAAAATATAAGTTGCCAGATCCGTTTGCATGGTACTATCTATTTCCACCCCTTATATTAGTATTGCTCACAAGAACAGGAATTCCTGTGAGTACTTCATTCTTAATTCTTACTTTTTTTAATGAAAAGAATTTAATGAATATGATACAGAAATCGCTTCTAGGCTACGCTGTAGCGTTTGGCGCAGCAGTTTGTATTTATATTCTGATAACACGTTTGGTTGAAAAACGTTTTCTTCAAAAGAAAATCACTGAAAAGGAAAGGCATATTTGGACGGTTTTGCAATGGTGTTCTACTGGATTCTTATGGTCGCAGTGGCTCATACAGGACTTCGCTAATATTTATGTTTACCTGCCAAGAGACTTATCTATAGGTCATTTGATTTTTTCACTGATTGTTATTTTAAGCCTACTTGCTTATATCGTGGCCACAAAGGGTGGGGCTATCCAGAAAATAGTCAAGTCAAAAACAAATACGATTGATATACGATCCGCCACAATTATTGATGCCGTTTATGGTATGGTATTATTCTATTTTAAAGAGATGAATAATATCCCAATGAGTACAACTTGGGTATTTATAGGGCTATTGGCAGGCCGTGAAATTGCGATTAATTTTATGCTTGGTCAGAAAAAAACACGAAAAGGGATGCTAAAGAGTATCAGTCTTGATTTAACCAAGGTAACGCTTGGGCTAGTCATCAGTATTCTTTTAGTATTCTTAGTCAAATATTTTTCTGAAGGGAGCTGATGTTAAGCGTATTTTAGAGAAAATCTTGCCTGAATAAGTTTATGTGTGTCATTTTTCAAATAATAATAAAAAGGTAACATTAAGGTAATATTGAAAATTCTCTCTGGCTTAATCATTCCGATACATTTGCGCTCGATTAAACCAGTTTATTAAATGAAAAAAATTACTCTACTTGGCACGTTAGTGCTAATGTTGGCATTAAGTACCAATGGACAACACATTCCTAAAAACTTTGGTAAAGGACTTAATTTCTACGGTAAAGATTCTTCTTTCCACGTAAAGTTCGGTTTTAGATTTCAAAACCTATATACCGGGACTTGGAATGTTGTAAACGATGATTTAGGAACAATCACGGGTCACCAGTCTAATTTCTTAATCAGACGTTCGCGTTTGAAGTTTAATGGCTTTGCTTTTTCTCCAAGAATACAATGGAAAGTAGAGTTGGCTCTTACCAATAGAGATATGGCTAATGGAGCAGTAACTCCCGAAATGCATAATTCTAGTAATCTAGTATTGGACGCATTTGCAGATTATCGTTTATTCGCTTATAAGGGCTCGAATGTGAATACTTATAATAAGGCAGACTTTTACGGTCTGAAAATTCGTTTTGGGCAAGGTAAGCTACCTGGAAATGTAGAGCGTGTTGTTTCTTCAGCAAACTTGCAATTGGTAAACCGTTCCTTGGTAAACGCTGCGTTTAATATAGATCGTGATTTGGGTATCCAGATTTTGAATAAGCATAAAGTGTCAGGTGACTTTGTAATGAAGGAGAAAATTGCGATTGGTCAAGGAGATGGTCGGAATGTAACGCGCGGACCTTTTGGAGGGTATGGTTATACAGGTCGTGTAGAGTTCTTACCTCTGGGTTTATTTAAAAAAGATAAAGATGATTATGTAGGTTCTGCTCTTACGTATTATAAATCGCCTAAAGTAATGGTGGGTGTAGGTTATGATATTAACGATAATGCAGTACGAACAAGAGGTCAGTTAGGTAGCTTTATTAAAGACGCCAATGGAGCTTATTATGGTAAACAGTTAAACACATTTTTTGCAGATGCTGTGGTAAAATATAAGAGGTTTTCTCTAATGACCGAGTATATGGATAAGAAAACAGATGATGGAAATCCAGTGGTGTTAGACGCTACAAATACAACCGTAGGTACGTATCGAACGGGTAGAGGTTTGAACGTTCAAGCTGGTATTATGCTTACGAAGAAGGATGTGCGTCCATATCATAAAATGGTAGGGAAGAAAGGTGGCTTTGGAGAGGTTGAACTTGTGGGGCGTTTAACTTCTGTAGATTATACCAACGGTCAAAATGATGAAAACCAATATACTGTTGGGCTTAATAACTTTTTCGCAGGCCATAAGCTGAAACTACAAGCTGATATGACGTATCGTAAAATCATGGGTGCGAATGATCGATTGATGTTCCGAACTCAACTTGATGTACACTTTTAAAAATTGATAATTTTATCGTAATATTCAAATAGAAATAAACAAAAACAAAGAACTACTTTTAAACTTTTAATTTAAACAAAATGAAAAAAACAATAACTTTAATAGCCGCGGTTTTAAGCGTAGCCTTTTTAATGGCCTCTTGTGGAAATGGAAGTGAATCAACAGGTGAACATAGTGAAGCTGGAACAACAACTTCTTCTGATGCAGGCTCGATAGCCATTGACGGTTCTAGTACCGTATTTCCAATTACAGAAGCGGTAGCTGAAGAATATAGAGCCGTAGCAAATGATGTAAAGGTAACCGTTGGAGTATCTGGAACGGGCGGCGGATTTAAGAAATTCTCACGTGGTGAAACTGATATTTCTGATGCATCACGTCCGATTAAACAAAAAGAAATAGATGCGTGTAAAGAAAATAATATCTCCTATTTAGAACTTAGTGTAGCTTATGATGGATTGGCCGTTATTGCAAATCCAGAGAATGACTGGTTGACATCTATCACCGTGGAAGAATTAAAGAAAATTTGGGAGCCTTCGGCAAAAGGTGTTATCATGAAATGGAATCAAATTCGTCCAGAATGGCCTGCAGAGAAAATTGAATTGTACGGTCCTGGAACGGCTTCTGGTACATTTGACTATTTTACAGAGGCAATTGTTGGGGAAAGTGGAAGTTGTAGAGCCGATTATAACTCAAGTGAAGATGATAATATTCTCGTGACCGGAGTTTCTGGAAACAAGTTTGCTCTTGGTTTCTTCGGTTTAGCTTACTACGAAGCCAATCAAGATAAACTTAAGCTAGTTCCAGTAGACGGAGGTAATGGACCAGTATCACCTTCATTAGAGACTGTAAAAGATGGTTCTTATGCACCATTATCACGTCCTTTATTTATTTATGTAAACAGCACGGCTGCGGCTAAAGGACATGTTGTAAACTTTGTCAAGTTTTACATGGAAAATGCTGGTGAAATGGCAAAAGAAGTTGGTTATATTCCTTTAAAGGATGAAGAATATGCCGCTGAGAAATCAAAATTTGAGGAATTTTTAAGTTCCTTGACAACAACTGCTACTGCTGAATAGTTTTTACTCTATATTAGCAACGTAGATGAGAAAAATCTTATCCATAGAACAAAAAGAAAAGCTAATAAAGGCTTTTCTTTTTGTATGTGCAGCCATAACATTACTAACGACACTTGGTATCATTTGGGTGTTACTTTCTCAATCATTTCTTTTTTTTAAGGAGGTTTCTATTGTAGAGTTTATTACCGATCGTGAGTGGACGCCTTTGTTCTCCGAAAAGCATTTCGGTATTATGCCTTTACTTTCAGGTACTTTACTGACAACAGTCATCGCTTTGTTAGTCGCTCTTCCTTTAGGTTTAACTATTGCAGTTTATTTAAATGAATATGCTCCTAAAGGTTTTAGAAAAGCCGTAAAACCGCTTTTGGAAGTACTAGCTGCAGTACCTACGGTTGTATATGGTTTCTTTGCACTTGTAGTAGTGACACCTTTCTTGCAGTCTATTTGGCCAGGTATATCAGGATTTAATTCCATTTCGGCCGGGATTGTTATGGGGATTATGATTATTCCTTTTATTTCTTCTCTAGGTGAAGATGCGCTCTTTGCGGTCCCAAACTCATTACGTCAGGCGTCCTATGGAATGGGAGCTACTCGTTTGCAAACAGCATTTCGTGTGCTCATACCTTCAGCTTCTTCTGGGATTATTGCTTCAATTATTCTTGCCTTTTCTAGAGCGATCGGGGAAACCATGATTGTTGCAGTAGCCGCTGGGCAACAACCGCAATTAACAATAGACCCCACTGTTCCAATTCAAACAATAACCTCCTATATTGTTCAGGTCAGTTCAGGAGATGTACAACATGGTTCCTTAGAGTATAATACCATATTTGCCGCAGGCTTAGCATTATTTATTTTCACATTTATCCTAAACAATATTAGTTTTTGGATTAATAAAAGATTCAGACAGGAATATGAGTAAGGCCAATTTGAATAGAAGAAAGGATGCCTTCTTTGGCTACTTTGGAATTTTCGCCACGGTATTGGGTTTAGTGCTACTTGCCTTATTTATTTTTCAAATAATAAACGATGGTATTGGTCGGTTAGATTGGGAATTTATGAAATCGCTCCCTTCTCGCAAGTGGGAGAAGGCCGGTATTCTACCAGCTTGGACCGGAACCCTTTGGATTTTTGTGTTGACGGCTATTGTGGTGATTCCAGTAGGGGTTGGAGCTGGTGTTTACCTAGAAGAGTATGCCAAAAAAGGACGATTGAGTAATTTGCTGGAAATCAATATTTCTAATCTGGCGGGTGTGCCAAGTATTATATATGGCATTATTGGGCTGCAAATTTTTGTACGTTTAATGAATTTAGGAGGGGTTTTATTGGCCGGAGCATTTACACTGGCCTTATTAATTCTGCCTATCATAATAGTTGCTACTAGAGAAGCTATTAAGGCTGTGCCCAAATCTATTAAAGAGGCCTCTTATGGTTTGGGTGCTACAAAATGGCAAACTATTTGGAATCAAGTATTGCCTATCGCGTCTGCCAATATTATAACGGGAGTCATCCTCGCGCTTGCTCGCGCAATTGGAGAAACAGCCCCGCTCATTGTAATAGGTGCGCTTGCATATGTGCCATTTGTAGCCAAAACACCGATGGATGAATTTACAGTTTTGCCTATGCAAATTTTTAACTGGGTCTCTAGACCACAACATGGCTTTTTGTTAAATGCAGCTGCAGCTATTCTCATACTATTACTATTTGTTTTTGTATTAAACGGTATAGCGGTCTATCTTAGAAATCGCTCTCGTAAAAAGTTTGGGTTATAATTCTATGGAAAAAAAGATAAAAATAGAAACAAAGAATATTCACGCTTGGTATGGCGAGAAAAAAGTGCTACATGGTATTGACCTTCAAATGGAAGAAAATACGGTAACCGCATTTATCGGACCTTCGGGCTGTGGTAAATCTACCTACCTCCGTATTCTGAATCGAATGAACGATTATATCGACGGTTTTAGAAAAGAGGGAGATGTTCTACTTGGCGGAAAAGATATCTACAAGAAGAAGGTTCGTATTGAAGATTTGAGAAAAGAAGTAGGTATGGTTTTTCAAAAACCAAATCCATTTCCTAAATCTATTTATGAGAACGTAGTATATGGTCTCCGGATTCAAGGGATCAATAAACGAGGGATTCTTGATGAGGTTGTTGAAAAAACATTGAAACAGGCAGCACTTTGGGATGAGGTTAAAGACGATTTGAAAAAAAATGCTTTGGGGCTTTCTGGTGGACAGCAACAAAGATTATGCATTGCTCGAACCTTAGCCGTGGAACCGAAGGTTATATTGATGGATGAGCCTGCCTCAGCTCTAGATCCTATATCTACAGCCAAAGTAGAAGAGCTAATCTATGATCTTAAACAACATTATACCATAGTAATTGTTACGCATAACATGCATCAGGCAGGCCGGGTAAGTGATAAAACTGCTTTCTTCTTGATGGGGGAACTTATCGAGTATGATAATACTAAAACTATCTTTACAAAACCAAATGATGAACGAACTGAGAACTATATTACTGGTAAGTTTGGGTAGCATGCATACTAAATAGAGATTTATTATGACTAATTTAGAACAAGAGTTAAAGGAAATTAAGGATTCAGTATTGAATATGTTGAAGTTGGTTTTACATCAACTTGAGAAAGCAGGTGATGCCTTTGTAAACTTCGATGAAGGGCTTGCTGAGGAGGTCATTCACTCTGAGAAACGGGTCAATGCAATGGAACTTACCATTGACCAACATTGTGAGAATATTTTTGCTCTTTTCAATCCAGTGGCATCAGACCTGCGGTTTGTAATCAGTATGCTCAAAATGAACTCGGATATAGAACGTATTGGAGATTATGCCGATGGAATTTCAGATTATGTTATCGATTTGGCTGATCCAATAAGTAACGATTATCTAGAAAAGTCAAGATTGTCGGAAATGTTTGATATTGCTTATAATATGTTAGATATGGTAATTGTGTCTATTGAATCAGATAATGCTGAATTACCGAGACAGGTATTTAAGAAGGATAGACAGCTCAATAAGATTAACCATGATGCTTCAGATCTAATTGAAAAAATGGTGAAGGAGGATTCAAAAAGCACAGCATCAGCACTTTATTTATTCAGTACAATTAAGAAAGTAGAACGAATTGGAGATCATATTAAGAATATAGCTGAGGATTGGATTTTTTACTTGGATGGCGAGGTGCTCAAGCATAAAAAAAAGAAAAAGAAAAAAGGGTAAGTCATTCTTGACTCACCCAATTTTACCCCTATTTAACCTGTTCTTTATTTAATATTGATTTCTTTGGCTTTTTCTTTCGCAGCTTTAGGGAGCGTAAGAACCAAAATGCCATTTTCAAATACAGCTTCAATATCTTCTTCATTTACTTGTTCTGGTAAATAGAAAGAACGACTAAAGGATTTTGAAGTATACTCTCTACGTGTGTACTTTTTGTCTTCACTTTCATTTGAAGCCTTTTTTTCAACCTTGGCACTCACGGTTAAAGTGTCCTGATCTAAGTTAATCTTAAGGTTTTCCTTATTGTATCCGGCTAAAGCAAACTCGAGATGATATTCTTGTTCGTTTTCTGCGATATTTACAGCAGGAACGTGTTTGCTATTTCCGAAGCTAGGAGTTTCTAAATCAAATAAATTTTTAAATAAAGGATCAAAGTTTGTTTTTACTAAATGTCTCATAATAATTTCTTGTTTTATACTATAGAATTGATTAAGAATTATTCCAAATGAGAAAATACTAGATCTTTTGTCCTAAATGCAAGAAAAAGAAGACACTGTGTCAGGTTTTGGACGTTGTTGTGTCATAATGGCTCTTTTACAAAGAGCAAAGTACACTACTTATAGACTTTTACCACGAAAATAAAGTCACGAAGTGATTCAATTTGAGCGGTTCGATTCTTGCTTCTTAAAGAATTACTGTTCAGGCCAGCTGCATTAAAAGTGGGGGGCATTGAGTCAATTAGTTTATCTACAATATCAGCTTTGATAGCGTAAGTAATTCCTTTTGATTTTGACTCCTTACTGTTTACGATACCAATTAAATTGCCTTTGTTATCCAGCACAGGTGCGCCACTTACACCAGGGCTACTCGGTAGTTCCAATTGATATTTCGTCGAATCACCTTTTCTACCGTTCAACGCACTGATGTAGCCTTCATTATAAACGATTTCATTCTTAGGATAACCTAAGGTAAAGATGCGTTCAGATAATTGGGTCTTATTACTCAACTTATAAGGAACATGTTTATCGGAGAAAACAAAATTGGAATCCAAGATTTTCAGCACAGCCAAGTCATTCTCTTTATCTTGGAAAGTAATATCGCATTTGTGAGCTTTTCCTTCCTTTGTAAACAGAAAGATCTTTTTGCCACCTTTAATAACATGAAGATTTGTGATCGCATATCCGTCTCGACTTAAGGCAAAGGCTGTGCCAGATCCATTGTGCGGATAATCAGGTAGTGCATTACTTTTTACTTTATTCAAATCATTTTGAATGCGAACCTGTTTGTTCTTTATATCACGAACCTCTTTGTTTACAAGCTGTAGAATTCTCTTTTCATCCCTCTTATTAAATGTATTTTCAGCTATAAAATATGTAATCGTACTAGCTAGAATAGCCACAGATGCAGCAATACCTGCGGTACGCCAGTATTTCTTTAACGACTTTCGAATTCCCCCAGAGATATTATGAGTATTTCTATTTTCTTGTGCTCTGATGATCTCAATTTGTTTTTTCACAAAAGCTTCATTTTGTGCATGCTTAAACTGATCAAACAATATTTTATACTCCTCTAATTCCTTTGCTAGTGGTGGATTTTTTGACACGAGGAGTTCGAATGACTCTTTTTCTTTGGGTGTCATTTCGTTTAAAAGGTAGGACTCTATCTCAGCTATATTTTTCATTCTATCGATTCGTTAAAAATATTTTTTTTAGTCTTTTTAAACATTTATGTTTTTGTGTCTTGGCATTATTTGCGTTGGTATAGTTAAACTGTTGGGCCAACTCTTTCATATTTCTTTCTTTAATATAATACTCTTCTAGTAGTTCTTTACAAGGAGAGCCCAGTAACGCTAATGCTTGGTGTAGTTTTTTCAGTTGCTCCTCTTTTTCGTAAATATGCCTTATATCAAATAGAGCATTGGCTTTTTCATTTTCATGCAATCTGGCATAATCTAGTTCCTTTTGACTAAGCCTTTTTTCTCTTTCAAGTTGTTTAAGCCACTTTTTACGTGCTATTGCGACAAGGAAAGTAGAAACTTTACATTCCAGCTTAAAATTAGGGTCCTGAGCCTTTTCATATAGAACAAGTATAGAAGTATGAAAAATATCTTCCGCTTCAAAAAGTTTAGCATTCATATTTTGTAAACTTCTTGTCACAATTGTAACACTGCTTCTGTATACCTGCTGGAAAGCAGTTTGCTCTCCCTTTGCCAAAGAACGAATTAGTTTATTTTCTTCCAAAAATGTCCGAGTAGTACCCATTAATACCGCTAGATGCTGAAAGGTAACCCTTGTTTAGCATATAATTCCTCGATTTTGGGCTAATAGAACTGTCCTTAATGTACTTTTTACAAAAAAAGTTATAATTATTGGGTTACCTTTTTTACGTTTGCGGTATAAATTAAAAATTAAACTTTTTAAACATGAAAAACTTAGTAAAAATCTCAATCTTCGCTCTTGCATTAGGAATCTTTGCATCTTGTGAAACTGCTGAAAACACTGCTGACGCTGCTGCTGATGCTACAACTGAAGCTGCTGAAGCAACTGCTGATGCTGTAGAAGAAACTGCTGATGCTGTGGTAGAAGGAGCTGGAGAAGCTGCTGACGCTGCTGGTGAGGCTGTTGAAGGTGCTGCTGAGGCTGCTGGAGAAGCTGTAGACGCTGCTGGTGAAGCCGCTGGAGAAGCTGCTGACGCTGTAGAAGAAGCTGTTACTGGAGAAGAAGCTGCTCACTAATCTGAGATTAAAATTGTACTGTAAAACCACCATTTTTAATGGTGGTTTTTTTATTTTAATAGAAAAAGAAAGTACATTTGCGCTCCGCTTATCAGCTCTTAACTAAAATTAAGATCCAATTATAACAGCTGGTAAGCATTTAAAATATAGGTTATATGAAAGATTATGAATTAATGGTCATCTTCACGCCCGTATTATCTCAAGATGAATACAAAGCTGAAGCTAAGCGAATTACAACTTTTCTAGGTGAGAACGCTGGAGAAATTGTTCATGAAAACTTCTGGGGGCTTCGCCAATTGGCTTACCCTATTCAAAAGAAAACAACCGCGCTTTATTACATTTTGGAGTTTAAAGCAAACCCTGACGTAATTAGCAAATTGCTAGTTCAATTGAATCGTACAGAAGGTATCATGCGTCAGATGGTTACCTCATTGGATAAACACGCTGTTGCCTACAATGCAAAGAAGCGCAATGCGAAACCAACGCAAAAGGAAGAAATTGTTAACGAAAACGTAGAAGCATAAGTTATGGCTAAAAGTGATATCAAATATTTAAATACTACGCGCGTTCAGAAACGTCCAAAAAAGTATTGTCGTTTTAAGAAAATGGGGATCAAGTACATTGATTACAAAGACCCAGAGTTTTTGAAAAGATTTATTAACGAACAAGGTAAAATGTTACCTCGCCGTATTACAGGAAACTCATTAAAGTATCAAAGAAAAGTAGGCGAAGCAATCAAGAAAGCACGCCAAATGGCAATTTTACCATATGTAACTGACCTTTTAAAGTAAACATCATGCAAATAATATTAACTCAAGATATAGATAACTTAGGTGCAAAAAATGAGGTAGTAACGGTTAAGCCTGGTTACGCTCGAAATTTTTTATTGCCTAATAAAATGGCGTTAGAAGCATCGCCCCAAAACTTAAAAGTGGCAGAACAGCGTCAAAAAGCTCAAAGTAAGAAAGAAGCAGAATTGCTTAAGGAGATTGAAAAAGTAAAAGCAAAGTTATTAGAGTCACCATTGAAGCTTACTGCGAAAACAGGGACCTCTGGTAAAATCTTCGGTTCTATTACTTCTATTCAAGTTGCCCGAGCAATCAAAGAACAGAAAGGTTATGAAATTGATAGAAAAAGAATTTCAATTTCTGATGAAGTTAAAGAAATTGGTGAGCACAAAATTGCTTTGAATCTTGGCGAAGAAAACCAGTTCGAAATTGATGTAATCATCGAAGGAGAAGAGTAGAAAAAATACAAATAATATTCTAAGCCCAATTATTTCAATTGGGCTTTTTTATTTATATTTACTTGTGAATGTTTTCGTTAATATGTTGGCATTCATTCCTATTATTCAATTTAAGAAATTATTCGAGATAGACATCCAAATAATTGATATGAAAAAAAATTTGACTCAATCAAGTAAAAAAGCTTTTATTGCCCTTGTATTTTTATTAAGTTTAGCCACATTCTCATTTGGTCAAACACCGGACTTCTATAATTTTAATGCAGGATCAGCGGCAACCCCCTTTCCTTTAAATTCTACTTCTAATAATAAAGTACAGTGGATCTACCCTCCAGGAATATTTAACAGCATGGGGACTTTAGGAGGTACACCAGCCTTCTTAGGTTTGGTATCTAAAGTATACTTTAGAGCTTCGGCATCTACGATTGGTAATTTTACTGATTTCTCAATATCACTTGCACAGAATAGAGGAACTCAAACAAGTTGGACTTCGGGTACTTTTAATCTTGGTATGACAAATGTCGTACCTGCAGGTCCTCAAACAATAACAACTTCAGCGGGAAACTGGTTTGAGATTACCTTACAAAACCCATTTTTGTATGACCCAACACGGTCTTTAGTTGTAGAAATGAGACAGAACAGTTTTACCAATGGTGTAACTATTCGTGAAAACCCTGGAATTGGTAATGCACGGATTACAGGTGGATATGTTAATACAACAGGAACCCTTAGTGGAGGTCTTGCCGATTTCGGTTTTGATTTAGTAGCGCCAACACCTTGTAACACCATTGCTACCATTGCCGGAACATTAACTCCAAACAATCCTACAGTTTGTTCAGGACAGACAATTAGCCTAACCGCACCAAATGCGACCCTAGCAAGTGGCTTAACCTATCAATGGCAGTCTTCTCCTAACGGAACATTCTGGACAAATATTGGAGGTGCTACAAACATCAATTATCAACCAGCACCAATGACTGTTACTACGCATTTTAGATTAATCATCACTTGTACTTCAAACAGTGTGTCTGATACATCTGCTCCTTCAATGGTAACAGTATCTCCACCTACATATGCTTCTTTACCCTATTCACAAGATTTTGAACAATGGGCAAGTTATTGCAGTAATACAGACGTACCGAATGATTATCATTGGTCCAATTCACCACTTACTGGCAATAACTCATGGCGTAGGGAAGATCAAGGGCCGAACGCAATTTGGTCTGCTCCAGCTTCAGGACTCTATTTCCCATCTTCTAGCCAGGGAAATCACTCTGCAAGATTTCATAGCTTTGCAACCACAGGTACTGGAGACTTATTTCTTTATGTAGACTGTAGTTCTTCTATTGGTAATAAAACGCTATCCTTTGATTATATAAATGATAATACGGCCTCAGGAACGGACAACTTGGAAGTAGCCTATTCTACAACCGGTCCAGGTGGTTTTTTCATACCTACTACTCTAAATGGTTCTAGTACGACATGGCAAGCTATTTTTGCAAGTATTGGGTCAAATAGTGCAAACACCGTCATCAGATTTAGAGCAAGTGGAGGGTCTAACTCTGTACCTGGCTCGGATATTGGTATCGATAACATCAAAGTTTTATCTCCTTGCACAGGTACACCTGTTGCTGGTGTTATAGATAGCACTACGGCTTGCCCAAATAAGACATTGACGCTAAACCTTTCAGGAGGTTCTTTACAAGGGAATATTAACTACGTTTGGGAAACTGCGCCTGCAGCAACAGGACCTTGGACATTTAGTGGAACTTCAGCTGGCCCAACATATTCAACCACGATTACCACAGGAACCTATTGGCGTTGTATTGCTACTTGTCAATCGTCAAGTTTAGCTGATACAACCCCTGTTCGATTCATAGATGTCCTTCCTTTCTATATTTGTTACTGCGATAATTCAGCCAATACAGTCCAATTTGAAAATATAGGAAACGTGAATATCAGAGATAAACATGGCAGTGCTCCTATTTTAAATAACGGAAACCCCAACCCTACTTTAAACAATAATACGGCTGTTAATCCTTATACTTTATTTCAATCCATCACACCTCCAATACTTTATAGAGACAGTTCTTATTATATCGATGTAACAGGAATCAGCTATATCAATAGTTTCAGTAATTGTTGGGCTAAGGTTTATATCGATTTTAACCGAGATGGAGTCTATAATGTGACTTCAGAATTAGCACTGAGTGGTGCTGTTCGAAGTACAACAAATTACATGGCTTTAGATAGTTTTACGGTACCAGCTATAACAAACTACGGCTTAACAGGTATGCGTGTTATTCTACAGGAAGGTGGTACAGGTAATACCGTAGCACCTTGTAGTGCTTTTGGTAGAGGAGAGGTAGAAGATTACGTAATTGATTTGCAGTTGCTACCATGCAGCTCACCTCCAAATCCTGGAACTTCGTTTATTGATGATTCTACAACCTGTATTAATAATACGGTTCGTATTGTAAATAATACACATGACCGGTTCTTTGCCAATCTGAATTTTTCTTGGCAAGAATCTTCCGACGGTGTTGTATTTAATGATATACCTAATGGAGATGTAGATACGATGTTCCGGGTTGTGAATCAAGATATGTGGTACCGCTATCGCACGACTTGTAATGGGTCTTCAAATTCATATTCCAATGTGGTACGTGTTCGAATTCTTCCAGCTGACCAGTGCATTGGCGTAAGCACAAGTACTGGACCTAATGATCGTAGCGATATTGGTGGAGTTGTAATTAGTGAACCACCTCCAACGAATGTCAATTTGTATACGTTCACTTCTGGGGGACCACATCTAAATAACCCTGCATCATATAAGTTCTATACAAACTATACGGCAGCAGGTCCACTTGATTTATTTGCAGCGAATACGTATAAGTTTTCAATATTTCATATAATGAATACGGCTATTCATAATGATGCCCAAGTTTCTATCTTTATAGATTATAATGGAAATCAGGTATTTGATCTTCCTGCTGAGCGAGTCTATAATGGTAATACGTCGGCTACAAACTTCTTTATGAATGCCCTCGTTTATATTCCAGGCACTGTTGTAACCAATACGCCAGTAATCATGCGCGTCGTATTAAATGAAGATTTAAGTCCGAACCCTGCAAATGATACTGGACTTGGAAATTATGTTTCTGGAGAAACAGAGGATTTTTATTTGCGATTCAATTTACCGTTGAATACATCGGAGGTATATGATAATATAGCCAATGTCGGTATTTATCCGAATCCAACAACAGGTGTTGTACATGTTGATTTTGATGCAACCGAGCGCACAGAAGTTAATATAGATGTATTGAATCTTACTGGTTCTGTACTTAGAAGTAAGAACTTAGGAAGCGTAAGTGGAGTACAGAACATTTCTATGGATCTTAATGATCTCGCAGCTGGAGTATATATGATGTCCTTTACTGCTGGAGATACTAAATTCATTAAAAAGATTACGATAACCAAGTAGTTTCGCACACAAAGAAAATTAAGAAAGAAAAGGGACTTCATTGAAGTCCCTTTTTTGTGTTTTATCCTTGTATCTATTTACCTTATATCAAGAACGCGCAACTGTAATGATTCTCTTTCACGCCACACATTACGTTCTATATGGTATACAATATCGAATTTATTTTTATCCTTAACCTTTGCAATTTTATCAGCCATATGAAACCCTATACCATTGAATATTATAGCTTCATCCCACTGACGAATTACAAAACGAATATGTCTATCATTCACAATTTTTGATAAACGTTTATGATCAGTAACGTCCCTTGTCAGAAATATAGGTGCTAGATTCTGCGGGCCATGTGGTGCAAATTCTTCAATAATCTTTAAAAAATTAAAGCCAAGATGTTCGAAACTTATTTCAGCATCAATCTTAATCTCAGGAATAAATTGGTCTTCAGTCACGCGATCGGCTACAATTTTATCAAACCGTTCTTTAAACTCAGAAAGGTTTTCTTCCTTCATGGTAAGACCAGCGGCGAAATAATGTCCACCAAAGTTCTCTAGTAAATCACTACATTCACTTAGACCTTCAAAAAGATTAAATCCATGTATAGAACGTGCAGACCCAGTGATTAATCCGTTAGATTGAGTAAGTACTATAGTTGGCCTGTATTTTTTTTCGATTAACCTTGATGCAACAATCCCTACAACCCCCTTGTGCCAATTCGGATTATACACAACTGTAGAATGATCGTGGGCCTCTGTCAATAAGTTTGTTGCTTCTTCTGTAATGGTCTTATCTATTTGAACTCGCTCTTTATTACTTTCATCAAGCACTTTTGCCAATGCCTGAGCTTGGGTTTCCTCTTTTTCAATAAACAATTCTACCGCTTTCGTAGCATCATCCATTCTTCCTGCAGCATTCACTCTAGGGCCAATAATAAATACTAAGTCACGAATACTTAAATTCTTTTTAATATCACCTAACTGTTTCAATGCCTTTATGGGAAGTGATGGGTTTTCATTTGCTTTCTTAAGGCCTAAATAAGCAAGCGTCCTATTTTCAGCAGTTATCGGAACAATATCCGCGGCAATGGCACAAGCTAGCAAATCTAGATGTTCATCTATTAGTTCTTGATCCACCTCAAACTGCTTACCATAGGCTGATATTAATTTATAGCCTACACCACACCCACAGAGTTCTTTATAAGGATAAGGACACCCTCGTTGTTTGGGGTTTAATATGGCATGAGCATCTGGAAGATCATCACCTGGTAGGTGATGATCACAAATAATTGTGTCAATATTGTGTTCTTTTGCTTTTTTTACGAGCTCTACGGATTTGATACCGCAATCTAGTGTAACAATAAGTTTAATGTCATTTTCAATGGCATGTTGAATGCCTTGCTCTGATAAACCATACCCCTCATTAAATCGATTTGGGATATAAAAACTGATTGAGTCATAAAAGTGCTTATAGAAACTATAAACGAGTGCGACTGCTGTTGTTCCATCTACATCGTAGTCACCATATAATAGTATTTTTTCATTTTGATCAATTGCAGTTTTAATACGTTGAATAGCTAGATCCATATCTTTCATAAGAAAGGGATCATTAAGTTGTTCAGCATCCATTCTAAAAAAAGCCTTGGCTTTATCGTATGTATCTATACCCCGAGCTACTAGTAATTCGCAGAAGATTCGATTTATACCTAGCGCATCGCGTAAATCATCTACTATCGTATCATCTGTTTCAACTATTGACCATCTCTTTTCCATAATAGGTAATTTTACCAAATATAATACCTATAAGAAAGAAATAAGACTTTAAGGGATTTCAGTTCTGGGGCTAAGCTCGTTCTTAGGTACGAGTCCAATACATAGTTTACTTTAAACCGATGTTTTGTCGGGGGGGAAGAAGAGAGCTTATTCCCATCGAAAAACCTTTACAGCTACAGTATAGACTAAAATACCCCAAACGGACAGTATAAGTAATGGCTGCCATACCTCGAAAAAAGACTTGCCTTGAAAAGCTATTTCACGTAATGCATTATTCAATTGAGTGAGCGGAAGCGCATTACAAATAGGCTGTAACCATTCAGGAAAATTACTTGTACTAAGAAATACACCAGATAATAATAATTGAGGCATAGTAATCATATTGGCTAAAGGAGGGATTAGCGATTCGTTTTTAGCCACCGAACTAATAATAAAGCCCATACCCAAAAAAATGACCAAGCCAAAAAAACATAATGCCATCATTTCTAAGAAAGTTATAAACCCGTTGATGAGGGTAAAGTCAAAGGCAAAATAACCGACTAAAATAATTATGGCGGCGGCCATCATTTGAAGGATCAATCTAGAGCTCCCTTCTGCCAAAATAATATACAATCTCTTAACTGGTGTTGCAAAGAACCTTTTAAGGACTAAAGTTTGTTTCAGGTTAAAGAAAATAAAAGCAGTGCCAAACACTCCGGCAGAAAGCATTGAAAATCCTAGCATGCCTGGTAAGAAAAAGTCTAAATACCGGTACGCACGACCTTCAATTGGTTTGGCTTCTTTAATAACAGCAATAGTTTGATTAGCCGGATATATTTTTTTGTCTAAACTATTGATGACACTAACAACTATTTGTTTAGCTATATTTTTGTCATTCCCTGAGGCGATAGATGTTCGAAAATCTATGTGATAGGCGGCAGAATCTTGTGGTGTTTTTTTTATGTCTAGGATGGCCGCAATAGTTCCCTTTTTTAAATCTTCAAACCTTTTAAGTTCTCCATGATCTTTATAAATCTTTACAACAGGGACGTTTTTAAGTTGTTCGTAAATCTGACTCGTTGTATCTGATTCAGGGGTGAAAGCAATCGTAACTTTTACACCAGTATCGCTCATAATGCCAAACGCAACGATAAACAATAAAGGAAAAGCGATACTAAAAAAGATAGAAGAAGGGCTTTTGAGCAAGGCAATAAAACTTGCTTTTGTTAAGGCCTTTAGAGCTGTAAATTGATTATACTTTTTCATTAAAATCCTAGATTAAATCCTCCCCGCAGGAAAGGGTAAGAGCCATATGGCGCAAGTGGATCCTGAAGTACATCATATAAAACAGTCAGTACTAAAATTGATTGCTGGCCAATAGGTGCTGCAAATCCGATACCTGCGAGGCCAGCAAAGATATTCTTTCGTTCTGCAGTTTCAAGGACTTTATTGTCAACATAATCCCACGTCAAGGTGGCGTTTTTTACATTGATAAGTTCAGGTTCGACATGCAGAAAAAAACGACGATGAAAGAAGTATCGAGCAAAAATAGAAACATCATAGGAAGCACTTTGATATGAATAGGTTGTACTATCCGGAAAAGGTTCGTAAAACGTAATTTGTTCCGCCTCGTATTGGATACCAGCACTTAAACCTAGATGAAACCTCGGAGCAAGTCTAGCTCCTACTATGGGTGAGATGCTTGCCAATATTCCTTTCTTTCTAGGAAAAACTCCAAAATTACCTCCAAAATATACAGGAGAACTATAGTAAGCACTCTGCCCAGTACTAAATTGAAATGATGCATTCCGAGCAGGAGGAATACAGAAGTCAAAACCATGACCGAATATAGATGAGTTCATCAATAAAAGGGTCGCAATAAAGAGTTGTCGCATAATGTAAAGAGGTGTAGAAGCTATCTACCAAAGAGTCCTAATGCAAGACCACCACCAAACACAGGTTGGCGATAATATGGTGAGTTAGGGTTCTGAACTAAATCATACATAACTGATATCATCATATAAGAATTTCCTCCTAACCTTTGTGCATAACCACCACCTACTAAAAAGGCGGGAATAGAATTCGTCAAGTTTTCCGTGGTTGTTTGATCCGTTAATGCGTAGTAATACTCATACTTTGTTTTAGCAAAATTTATTTCAGGCGTTACCTGAAGGAAGATTACGTCAAGTGGAAAGAAACGTGCATACAATGAAGTCGAAACAACACGATTCTTAAACAACTCATAACTACCATCCGAATAAGGAATTTCTTGTTTAGAGTAGAAATACCCTAGGTTAATTCCAGCATGAAAACGGTCTGTAACCATATACCCAACACTTGGGGTAACACTAAAGATATAACCACCTTGTAAACTTCCGCCTCCTAAGCCACCTCCTACAATTAACCTTGTTCGATCAAAACCGCGATCTCGATTCTTCTTTTTCCAGTTTGTACTCAGACCAATCCCTTCATCTGCGAAGGCAAAATTCGTTATAAAAAAGGCTAGTAGCAACACGGATAGACGTTTCATATGATGTTGTTTTTGTTAAAGTTACTACTTCAAACGGCCTTCTACCGTTAAACGAATTAAAAAATTTACTTAAGAATCGATCGAGCGATAACAAGTTTTTGAATTTCACTTGTTCCTTCTCCAATCGTGCAAAGTTTACAATCTCTATAGAACTTCTCAACAGGGAAATCCTTAGTATATCCATACCCTCCGAATATCTGCACACCTTCTTGGGCACAACGAACTGATACTTCTGAGGCATAATATTTAGCCATGGCACTTTTTTCTGTTACGTTTTCACCACGTGTAATAAGGTCACAAGCTTGATAAATAAGTAGCTCAGCAGCTTCGATCTCAGTAGCCATATCTGCCAGTTTCCATTGGATGGCTTGAAAGTTACTTATCGGTTGATCAAATTGATGACGTTCTTTGGAATACTTAACCGACGCCTCATAAGCTCCCTTAGCAATTCCTAAAGAAAGTGCTGCAATAGAGATTCGACCGCCATCTAAAATTTTCATAGCTTGTTTAAAACCTTCACCAACCTCGCCTAACCTGCGATCGTCAGAAATTCGACAGTTATCAAATACGAGCTCAGTTGTCTCACTAGCGCGCATACCTAATTTATTTTCTTTTTTTCCAGCGCTAAAGCCGACATCTGTTCTTTCAATAATAAAAGCAGTCGCATTGTTTCTAGCTCTTGGTTCACCCGTTCTGCAAAGCACAACAGCAACCTGTCCACTTTTCCCGTGCGTAATCCAATTTTTAGTTCCATTAATAATCCAATCGTCACCATCCCTAACGGCAGTACATTGCATATTACCAGCATCGCTCCCTGTATTGGCTTCGGTAAGTCCCCAAGCTCCAATCCATTGGCCAGAAGCTAATTTCGGAATATACTTTTTCCGTTGCGCTTCATTGCCAAATTTATATAAGTGATTTGTGCAAAGCGAGTTATGAGCGGCCACAGAAAGGCCTATTGAACCGCAAACCTTGGCAATCTCAGAAACCACGGTTACATACTCAAAGTAGGATAAGCCCGCACCTCCAAGTTCTTCGGGCATTAGAATGCCCATTAAGCCAAGTTCACCCATTTGCTGAAAAAGCTCAACAGGAAAGGTTTGGCTTTCGTCCCATTCCATCATATTAGGACGAATATTCTTTTCGGCAAAAGATCGCACCATTTCGGCGATCTCATTCTGCATATCGGTATACTGGAAATTCATAAGCTGCAAATTTACTGCAAACTTAGGTATGGAACAATCTTGAGATAGATTTCGTTGGTCATTCCATCCATCTTTTTAAGGTCTTCCAATGCTTTGATATCGTAATCCTGGGACTTGCGAAATCGGGTAATCTTAAGTCCCCAATTGTCCTTTTGCAGATAAGGGTGTTGGTTCATTTCCTTTAAAGTAGCTACATTAATATTAATCTGCTTTATAAGATCCGAGTTACAATAAAGGTGCGGCGCTATTTTGTGAAAAAGATCTATTGGAATTCCATAAACTTCTTTGAGTTGACTTACAGAATAAAAGCCACCTAAGGTTTTTCGATATGCTAAAATTTGATTTGCTCGTTTTTGTGCGACACCCTTTAAAAGGATGAGTTCTTTCAAACCAGCTCCATTGATTTCTATATGTAGTTTTCTTTCTGATTCCTTTTTAGCGTAATCTTTACTTGAAAGTCTTTTTTTCGGAATTCGTATAAAGGGAGCAAGTTGGCGATATGTTTCTTCACGAAGCCCCCAGATCTTTTTAAAATCTGTTTTCTTATAGAACGTTCCGCCCTTCTTACGGTAGTTTAGAATAGTCTGTATCAGTTTCGGTCGTAAGCCTATTTTTATAAAACCTGCTTCATTTAGTGTATTTGGATTGAAGGTAAAGGGAGTAAGTTTTTGATTATGGTGGACTGTTTTATATGAAGTGTCAATGTAAATAGAGGATAGTAGACTATCAAGCTCTTCATTATGAGCTTTTGTTATATGAGGTGCAGATATCCATAGGTCCAGACTACAGTAGTAGGCAATAGATAAGCCACAGAGAATACTCAATAGAATAATTCCTTGGTTTGTTGATTTGGAAAAACTAAAATACGCTCTTAGTTTTTCTTTCATGTTTTAATTTAGTTGGATCGTCTCAGCTTCTCGATGGATTTTTTTTACTAATCCGCTCAATACTTTTCCTGGTCCGCATTCTACAAAAGAAGAAGCGCCATCTGCCAGCATTGCTTGTACACTCTGCGTCCAGCGAACAGGTCCCGTAAGCTGAGCATTAAGATTATCTTTTATTTCTTGTGCATGAGTAACAGCAGCGGCTACTACGTTTTGATAAACAGGAAAATCGGGGTCCTTTATTTGAGTGGCATTAATAGCAGCGGCTAATTCCTCTTGAGCAGGTTGCATAAGAGGAGAATGAAATGCTCCGCCTACAGGTAAGGGCAATGCTCGCCGCGCCCCAGCTTCTTTAAGTTGCTCACAAGCAATTTCAATTCCTTTATTACTACCCGATATAACAAGTTGCCCTGGGCAGTTATAGTTAGCAGCAACTACAACCTCGTCTATACTTTCACAAATTTTTTCAACTTCAGCATCTTCCATGCCTAATACTGCGGCCATAGTTGAAGGATTAGCTTCGCATGCTTTTTGCATAGCATTTGCCCGTGCGCTTACCAACTTTAGACCATCCTCAAAGCTCAGCGCATTTGCAGCGACTAATGCACTGAACTCACCTAGGGAATGACCCGCGGTCATATCGGGCGTATCATGCTCTAAACATAAATATTGGATGATAGAGTCTAAAAATATGGCCGGTTGCGTTACTTTAGTTTGCTTTAAATCATCAGCCGTGCCATGAAACATGATATCTGTGATTGAAAAACCTAAAATTTCATTCGCCTGATCATAAAGCTCCTTAGCCTTAGCGTTGTTTTCATAAAGCTCCTTCCCCATACCAGGGTATTGCGCTCCTTGACCTGGAAATACAAATGCCTTTTTCATGCCGCTAATGTAGGTCATGGAATTATTTTGAGAAACAATCACTTCAATTTATTATGGAAAACGATTATTTACCTCATCTTGGTTAGTATGAGGTGCCAAATAATAACAATTATCTTTTTGATGAGTTGCCAGTTCTCGGAAACTGCCGTTAATAGAGAAGAGGGAGAAGGGCAGGTTCGTATGTCTGTTGAGCAGCCCCAAGGTATGACTGTAATTACTCGTTTCTTGCCCCCTAAGGGTTTTAGTAGAAAACAAGCCGAGAATAGGTCTTTTGCCGAATATCTTAGAAAGTTGCCGCTTTTTCCCATTGAAAAACAAGTTGTGTTATATGATGGGAAGTTAAAGGTGAATCAAGATGCACAAGCCGCTGTGATTAGAATGGATGTAGGTAAGCGTGATTTACAGCAATGTGCTGACGCCGTTATGAGGTTACGAGCAGAGTATTTATTTAAAGTGCAGCGATATAACGACATACATTTCAATTTTACAAACGGCTTTAATGCAAAGTATAGTACCTGGCGAAATGGTAAGGGGATTTCTGTAAACGGTAATAGGGTACGTTGGGTAAATTCTTCTTCAAGTAACAGCACTTATAAATCATTTAGACAGTATTTGAATAAAGTATTCACATTTGCAGGAACAGCATCCTTGGAAAAGGAGCTAGTGAACAAAAAACTAGATGATATTGAAATTGGGGATGTATTCATACAAGGAGGACACCCAGGACATGCCGTACTTGTAGTAGATGTAGCTCAGAATACTGCTGGTGATAAAGTATTTATGTTGGCACAATCTTATATGCCTGCTCAGGAAATACATATCCTCAGAAATCCGAATAACTTAGTAATGAGTCCGTGGTATGAAGTGCGTAAAATAAACGGACAAATTGAGACTCCTGAATGGACCTTTGATAGCAATCAATTAAGGAGTTTTAAATAGAAATTTTATTACTTTCGTCTTAGATGGAGAACTATCTAAGACGCTTTAGGCTTTATGAAGAAAAGGAACAACCAGAATTAGTATATGACACTATATCTAAAGCTGTGCCTTTTCAAGGTACGAACCTATGGATCTTAATTTTTGCAATCTTTATTGCTTCGTTGGGATTAAATGTAAACTCTACAGCAGTTGTAATTGGGGCCATGCTTATCTCACCATTAATGGGTCCTATAATGGGAATAGGTTATAGTTTGTCGATTAACGATTTGCCCTTATTAAAAAAGTCTTTAACGAATTATTCCTTTGCTGGTTTAGTTGGTTTAGCTGCTTCAACCATTTATTTTTTATTAACTCCTATTCATGAGGCACACTCGGAATTACTATCTAGAACACAGCCAAATCTTTACGATGTACTAATTGCTTTCTTTGGTGGCTTAGCAGGAATTTTAGCTGCATGTAGTAAACAAAAAGGGAATGTAATACCTGGCGTTGCTATTGCTACAGCCCTGATGCCTCCGCTTTGTACTGCAGGTTATGGTTTATCTGTAGGCAATATGACCTATTTCTTAGGTGCTTTATACTTGTATCTAATCAATTCTGTTTTTATTTCTGTCGCGACCTATTTGACAGTTCGTTACTTGAATTTGCCTTACCGCCAGTTTCCTGATGAAGTGGCACGAACAAGATCAAAAAGAATCGTTACCATCATCACATTGATAACCCTTTTGCCAAGTATTTATTTAGCCTACATTATTGTTCAGCAAAACAGATTTGCTAATAATGCTAAACGTTTTGTGGAAATGGAAAGCCAATTAAAAGATAATGTAATCCTTGATCATAAAATTGATCGGGCAGAACGGATCATTACGATATCCTATATAGGAAAGAATATTTCGGATTCGACGATTGAGGTCATGAAAGGAAAGCTGAAAAATTATGACATAGGAGCGTGTGAATTAAAAATCAATCAGGGGCTTTCTTACTTAAATGAAAGTAAAGTGAAAGTAGATAATAATCTTGTAGAAGTGGACAAAAGTTTGTTACAGTCTATGCAATTGAGATTGGATAGTTTTGATAATCAGCAGAGACTGGCTGGTGGGTTGTATAAAGAGATAAAAGCACTCTATCCAAGCTTGAAGAGTGCTTATATTCAACAGGCCAACTTGTTTACTGATAGTACAAGTGATAGTGATCAATATCTAGTTTATTTAAAAGTAGGAGAGCCCTTTACAACAGATAAGCGAGATCGGTTAACTAGTTTCCTTGAAACACGTCTAGCCTCCCAAGCTGTGAATCTAATTGTTGAGCGATAGGCTAGGATCGATATTGGCGGACGAGTCGTTTTTCCACCGAAAAAAGTGAATAAATATTCACATCCTTATACAGCCCGACATTTCAGCGTTCCGAAATATCATAATGATTATATACACACCTGTGAATATTAACAAGTGGAAATGTAAAGTGTCTGAAATACATTCGCTTTAGCAATCGAGAGAAGGCTAATTTTCACACCAGATTATTTAGTTCAAAACCTGTTGCTATCATAAAACCACACCTTGATAGCACGGGATATTACTCTCTCCAAAGCAAAACGAATTAACTTTTTAACCCTATTAAAAACTCTATTACACACATGGCAAAAAACACTGGACTCAAATTCAAAAGACAATTTACTACTGACGATACATCCGTATTTGATCAGTTTAAGTACGATTATAGAACTTCAGTAATTCGTAACCCGAGTGGTGAAGTAATTTTTGAAATGAAAGATGTTGAGGTTCCAGAACATTGGAGTCAGATTGCGACGGATATCTTGGCCCAAAAATATTTTCGTAAAGCTGGGGTACCCCAAGAAGATGGAACAACGGGCCATGAAACATCCATTAAGCAAGTTGCACATCGATTGGCTGATTGTTGGAGAATGTGGGGGGAGAAGTATGGTTACTTTGCTACAAAAAAAGATGCAAAAATATTCTATGAAGAGTTGGTGTACTCTATCATGAATCAAACATGTGTGCCTAATTCACCGCAATGGTTTAATACGGGTTTGCATAATACATATGGTATTACTGGTAAGCCACAGGGCCACTATTATGTAGAGCAGAATACAGGAGAGCTTATGAAGTCCGTAAATGCTTATGAGCGTCCTCAACCGCATGCTTGCTTTATTCTTAGCGTTGATGATGATTTAGTAAATGGTGGAGGCATTATGGACTTATGGGTACGTGAAGCACGTATTTTTAAATATGGTTCTGGTGTTGGAACAAACTTTTCAAACATCCGAGGCGAAGGAGAAGTATTAAGTGGTGGAGGCACATCGAGCGGACTGATGAGTTTCTTAAAAATTGGAGACCGTTCTGCCGGTGCAATTAAAAGTGGAGGAACCACGCGCCGTGCGGCTAAAATGGTGAGCCTTGATTTAAATCACCCAGAGATCGTTGATTTTATAGATTGGAAAGTTGAGGAAGAAAAAAAGGTAGCAGCCTTAATCGCTGCAGGGTATAGTAACGATTATGAAGGTGAAGCTTATCGAACAGTAAGTGGACAAAATTCAAATAACTCGGTTCGTATCCCGAATGAATTCTTTAAAAAGTTAGATGCGGGAGAGGATTGGGAACTAACAGCACGTACCGATGGAAGTGTAATGAAGACAATTCCAGCAAAAGACATGTGGGACAAAATTTCGTATGCCGCATGGAGATGTGCAGATCCAGGAACACAGTATGATACAACCATTAATGAATGGCATACATGTCCTGAGGGTGGAAGAATTAATGGTTCAAACCCATGTAGTGAGTACATGTTTTTAGATAATACAGCCTGTAACCTGGCTAGTATGAATTTGCGCAGACTCTATAACGAGGAAACAGGAGTGTTTAATATTGAAGGATATGAGTATATAATTCGTCTGTGGACAGTTGTATTAGAAATTTCTGTTTTAATGGCACAGTTTCCGTCAAAAGAAGTTGCGCAATTAAGTTATGATTATAGAACACTTGGCTTAGGTTTTGCAAACTTAGGTTCACTATTAATGGTTAAAGGAATAGCATACGATAGTGAAGAAGCACGTGGCATGGCAGGAGCTTTATCAGCGATTATGACAGGTGTTGCTTATAAAACCTCGGCAGAAATGGCGGCACACCTTGGAGCATTCCCAGAGTTTGAGAAAAATAGAGAACATATGCTCAGAGTAATGCGTAACCACCGCGCTGCAGCTTATGATGCAAGCGACGCCTACGAAGGTTTAGAGATTAAACCAATGGGGATCGATGCAAAACATTGTCCTGAAGACTTATTAAAATCAGCTACAAAAGCTTGGGACGATGCAGTTCAAATGGGTGAAAAACATGGTTATCGCAATGCGCAAACGACTGTGATTGCACCAACAGGAACGATTGGTCTTGTGATGGATTGTGATACAACAGGTGTTGAACCAGACTTTGCTTTAGTTAAATTTAAAAAACTAAGCGGAGGCGGATATTTCAAGATTATTAATAACTCAATTCCTTTAGCTCTTAAAAATTTGGGCTATAAAGAAAAAGAAATAAAGGCAATCGTAAACTATGCAAAAGGGCATGGGACGTTTGCAGGAGCACCGTTTATTAATCATCAAACGCTAAGCGAAAAAGGCTTTATAAAAGAAGAACTTGAGAAGTTAGATAATGCCGTGCAAAGCGCATTCGATATTGACTTTGTGTTCAATCACTTTACACTCGGAGAAGAATGTATGAAGCGCCTTGGTTTTCAACCTGAGGAGTATCATAACCCTAAGTTTAATCTATTGCTTTCTTTAGGATTTAAGAAAGAAGAAATTGCAGCGGCAAATGATTATGCTTGTGGAACCATGATGGTAGAAGGGGCTCCTGATTTGAAAGAAGAGCACCTCCCAATATTTGATTGTGCCAATAAGTGCGGTAAAAAAGGAGAGCGTTATATACATGCTCATGGCCATATTAAAATGATGGGTGCTACGCAACCATTTATCTCTGGTGCGATCTCTAAAACAATTAACCTGCCTAATGAAGCAACCGTTGAAGAAATCAAAGATTGTTATAGATTAAGTTGGGAGTTGGCATTGAAAGCAAACGCACTATATCGTGATGGGTCAAAACTTTCTCAGCCATTGAGTAATAAGAGTGATAAAGAAGAAGACGAGGATACAACTGATGCAACAAAATCAGAAGCTAAAGTTGAGAAAGAAATTATCACAAAAGAAACCATCATTACAGACCCTGCTCAAATGAGTACGGATGATTTATTAGCTGAGCTAGACGCACGTATGGCAGCGAGTAAAGACACAAAATTAAAACGTAAACTGTCTACTATCGTAGAGCGTAAAGCACTACCTGCCAAGCGCCGTGGTTATACCATCAAATCTAAAATAGGTGGACAAGCTGTTTTCTTAAGAACAGGAGAGTATAACGATGGCACATTAGGCGAAATCTTTATTGATATGAGTAAAGAAGGAGCGACCATGCGTTCATTACTAAACTGTTTTGCAATCTCTGTAAGTATTGGCCTACAATATGGTGTTCCATTAGAAGAGTTTGTTGACAAATTTATCTTCACCCGATTTGAGCCTGCTGGTATCGTGCAGCACCCGAATATTAAAAATGCAACCTCTATTATAGATTATATATTTAGAGTATTAGGCTATGAGTATTGCAGTAGAGAAGATTTAGTACACGTACTAGATTCACCTGGCACTAAAACAGGAATAGGTGAGTCAAATTGGGATGCACCAAGCCAAGATAGTGATGCGGCTAAAGTGAGTATGACAGCCCTTGCAGCACGTGCTAAAGTAAGCCCTGTACCTACAGAGGGTAGCCCGGCAAAAAAAGCAGTATTAAGCGAGGCTGATGCCGATACTAAGAGTGAGCGTGAGCTTATGGGAACCAGTGCTGATGCACCTGTATGTAAACAATGTGGGAATATAACGTTGAGAAACGGAACGTGTTATATGTGTCCGAATTGCGGAACAACTACAGGTTGTAGCTAGGCAAGATTTTTCTTCATAATAAGAGGTCTATCTAATGAATGTTAGGTAGGCCTTTTTTAATGCAATGATTTATCTACTACGGTTAACTTCAGCATCAGTTCTATTTTTTGTTCCTATGACAAAAAATTGGGGTTATTTATAAGATAGTTCTGCGATAGCTTCATTGCCCGAAATGAAGTATTGCTGGCTTACTGTTTTGATCTTGCTTATAGCAAAAACATCAACTGCTCAAAGTAGCAAAGATTATATTCAACCCCAGTATAAAATCCAGTATAAGGATACGAACGCAACTTTACTGCAAATAGTCAACTACTACGATCGTACATTTTATACAAAACATATTAGACTAAGAAGAGTACTCGCAGATAGTAGTGCTCAGTATTTCTATCTTTATATTGATACGGCAAGTGGCATTGGTTTTATCCCAAGAGCGATAAAATTTAAAGTACAGTTGCTCATAGGTAAAACACTTTTGCTTCAGGATATAGTACTTAAGCAAAACAAACTAAATAGAATTGAAATTAGAAGCGAAGGTGGCTTTGTGTCATTACCAATGCGCATGAACCAGTCTAGTAATTTGCACACGATAAAAGGGAGTATTGTAAACCTATATGACAGTAGCGCTTTCGATATAACACTTCCTTATCATAAAGAGCATAGTAGTGGAACCTACTATATTCATCTTAAAACAAACCCTGTAATACATAAAAAAGTCTATGTAAAACCCTCTGTAGCGTTTGAAAAAACAATTGATCACGATGTGTTATTCCAAGCAATAAATACCAGAGGATATGATGACTTTAAACTGTTCTATGCCAACTATCCTTTTAAGAAATTTAAATTATGTAAAGAGGGGGTATTGGATAACACCTCGTTTGTACTTTGGGTACAACCAATGAAGATGTATAAGTTTATTTATCGAAAAAAAGGACGCAAGAAATATAAGACCAAGAGGTTTTATATTAGTAGAAGCATGGCCACCTTTGTAGTAGAGCTATAATAAAAAGGCCGTTCCTTTAGGAACGGCCAATACTTAGTGAGTTTCAAGCAACTCTATTTATTTTTCTTCAACGATTTCAGCGTCTTCCACCTCATCAATATCATCGCCACCACCTGCACTTGCATCTGCTTCAGCATTAGGTGCAGCACCACCGCCAGCAGCTTGCTCTTCGTTCATCGCTTTATAAAGCTCTTCGCTAGCAGCTTGCCATGCAGTATTCAACTGTTCTAAGGCAGCATCGATTTCCTCAAGATTCTTTGACTCATGAGCCGCTTTTAGTTTAGTATGAGCGTCATTAATCGGTCCTTTCTTCTCTTCTGGTATTTTATCGCCGTAGTCCTTTAGCTGCTTTTCAGTTTGGAAGATCATGCTATCTGCCATGTTTAGTTTTTCAACCTCTTCCTTTAGTTTAGCATCAGCCTCTTCATTGGCCTTAGCTTCAGCTTTCATTTTCTCGATTTCATCATCGCTTAATCCACTACCAGCTTCGATACGAATATTCTGAGATTTTCCAGTTCCTTTATCCTTAGCACTTACATTTAAGATACCATTGGCATCAATATCAAAGGTGACCTCAATTTGCGGTACGCCACGCGGTGCAGGCGGAATGCCATCAAGAATAAACATACCCAATGATTTATTGTCTTTAGCCATTGGTCGCTCTCCTTGTAAAACGCTAATTTGTACACTTGGCTGATTATCAGCCGCAGTGCTAAACGTTTCAGACTTATTAGAAGGAATCGTTGTATTAGCTTCGATTAGTTTTGTCATTACACCACCCATGGTTTCGATACCTAGTGATAAAGGTGTTACATCAAGAAGTAGTACATCTTTTACTTCACCTGTTAGTACACCACCTTGTATACTTGCTCCAATAGCAACAACCTCATCAGGGTTTACCGAGCGGTTTGGTTTTTTTCCGAAGAACTTCTCTACGACTTCCTGAATTTTAGGAATCCGAGTAGAACCACCTACTAAAATGACCTCATCAATATCACCCTTATCTAGGCCAGCATCTTTTAATGCTTTACGGCAAGGCTCCAATGTACGTTGTACTAGCTCGTCTGCTAATTGTTCAAATTTTGCCTGTGTTAGTTTACGCACCAAGTGCTTTGGTACATTATCAATAGCTGTGATATACGGTAAGTTAATCTCAGTTTCGCTGCTAGATGATAATTCAATCTTAGCTTTCTCAGCAGCTTCTTTCAAACGTTGCCAAGCCATAGGATCTTTACGAAGATCTACGCTTTCTTCAGCTTTAAACTCTGCCGCAAGCCAGTCCATAATCACACGATCAAAATCATCACCTCCTAAATGAGTATCTCCATTAGTACTCTTTACTTCAAACACACCATCACCTAACTCAAGTACCGATATATCAAACGTACCACCTCCAAGGTCGAATACCGCGATTTTTTGGTCTTGGTCTTTCTTGTCTAGGCCATATGCTAAAGCTGCTGCTGTAGGCTCATTAATAATACGTTTTACATCTAAACCAGCAATTTCACCTGCTTCTTTAGTCGCTTGACGCTGAGCATCATTAAAGTAAGCTGGAACGGTAACTACCGCCTCTGTTACACTTTGTCCTAAGAAGTCTTCAGCAATCTTCTTCATTTTTTGAAGAATCATTGCAGAGATTTCTTGTGGAGTATATTTTCTATCGTCAATTTCAACACGTGGAGTGTTGTTATCACCTTTTACAACTTTGTATGAGCTATCCTCCGCATCTGCCTGTACTTCGTCAAACTTACTTCCCATGAAGCGCTTGATACTCATAATTGTTTTTTGTGGATTGGTAATAGCCTGACGTTTTGCAGGGTCACCAATTTTACGCTCACCATTTTCAAGGAAAGCCACTACGGATGGGGTTGTTCTGCGTCCCTCATCGTTTGCAATCACCACCGGTTCGTTCCCTTCCATAACTGCTACGCAGCTGTTGGTTGTTCCGAGGTCAATTCCTATTATTTTACCCATTATAAATTAGTTTTTGTGTTATGTCTACTATAGGTCAATCTTTATGCCATGGCAAAAGGGGTATAACATTCTGTCAGTCGTCTTGAAATTGTGGCAGAAAGCAAGCTAGAAGTGAGCGTTTTAGGCAGTTTGAGGCAGGTTTTTAGTAGAAATTTCCTCAGCTAGAGCTAGAAGCTCTGTTTTATTAAACATTCGTAGCTATAAGCTACGAATAGTGTGTCACCCTGAGCCTGTCGAAGGGTAATCAACCCTAAATCTCCATTTAGATCCTGCTAACAAAATACCCAAAAAATTGGGGTTTTTTGAGCAAAGGGTTTGCTGGACTTTTGTGTCAACAAAATAAAAAGGAAAAAGTTATGAAAAAAAATATACAACATATAGCAATATTGCTCTGTGCTTTACTGCTTACAACAGTGGTGCAGGCACAGGTAAAAGTAGGTGATAATCCTACAAGCATCAATCCAAATTCAGTATTAGAAATAGAAAGTACAAACAAAGGTTTACTGCTACCACGGGTTACCTTAAGCAGTACCACAAATTTTGTACCCTTAGCCACACATGTAGAAGGCATGGTAGTGTACAATACAGCTACTGCTGGTGATGTAACACCAGGTTATTATTACAACGATGGTACTCAATGGGTGCGCCTAGCGAATGCCGCTAATGTAGGTGAAACCAATACTACCTTAGCCTTAGATAGTACCACAGGTTTACTAACCTATACCAATGAAAATAACAATAATCCAGTTCTAAGATTAGCCAATATAGAACCTTGGTTTGGCACCGATAACTATGCTGGTGCTACGGAGAATACCGAGGATATTTATACAATGGGTAAGGTAGGGATTGGAGCGACAAATCCTGGTAGCTTCTTACATATAGATGGTGCAACAGTTCCAGGCGTAGGGGATATTCTTGTAGAAACTACGCATCCCAATATTGAGTTTATAGATAAGGATAACACTGAGAGATGGAGAACTACTTTTGCGGACAACCGGTTTGTTTTACAACAATCTGATGATGGGACATTTGGAGGTGATATACAACATATCATTTCATCTACTGGTGCTAACAGATTTGTAGGTATAGGGTTGCTTGTCCCGACTCAAAAACTAGATGTAAACGGCAAAGTCCGCGTACGCGACCTCACGGGTGCAGACCTTGCCACTGATGTGATTGTAACCGCAGATGCCACCACAGGTGTCTTAAAAGAAGGGGGTACCCTTGCAAGCGTGCAAGACGGTGACGCTTGGGGGGTTACTGGGGAAAATCAAACGAGTGCAATTGGCCGTACGGGTAATGTTACGATAGGGTCTAATACGTTGGGAACTAGAAAGTTTTCTGTTTTTTCTGGTGTTCAAAACCAGGTTACAATTGGAGCTGCTAGTTTAGCTGGTTCAGCTACTGATGGATTATTATTGACATCTTCAACTTCAAATGGACCACATTACCATACATCGACTTCAGGGGAAAACAAAACCGTAGCAATGGTTAATATCTCTAATGATGCGCTTTATCTAGGAACAAATAATCTTCCTAGATTTAGAATAGACGAACATGGACAAATAAACTTTAGATCTTACTTAGGCACCAATTTCGACGAAACCACCCCCAACTACCTACTCTCTACAAACGGAACAACAGGAGACATCACCAAAACGAGTATCGCAGATTTAGCATCTGCAACCGCTGACGGTGACGCTTGGGGGGTTACTGGGGAAGATCAAACGAGTGCGATTACAAGAACAGGTAATGTTGGGATTGGAACACTAGCTCCTACCACACAGCTTGAAATAGAAAATAGCAATAATTCTACATTTTTAAAGCTATCAGGAACGGGAGTAAATAATTCGGATTGGCTTCTATTAGATGGTCAGAATGGAAGTTCTCATCCTACCATAGCATTAAACAGAATACAAACCAACAGAACTTCTGTAATAAGGCATGCTTTAAACGGCACTACAGAATGGGCTTATGGTATTTTGTATAATGGTGGTCTTAGTCAAACAAAATATGGTATCGGTAAGGGAACGAATATTTCAATGGCTAAATTTACCATAGATGATAATGGGCAATTATCCTTTATTGATTACACTGGCACCAATTTCGACGAAATCACCCCCAACTATCTACTCTCTACTGACGGAACAACAGGAGATATCACCAAAACGAGTATCGCAGATTTAGCATCTGCAACCGCCGACGGTGACGCTTGGGGTGTTACAGGGGAAAATCAAACGAGTGCAATTGGCCGTACGGGTAATGTAGGTATCGGCATTGCAACACCCTCCGCCAAAACACATATTGTTCAAAACACTGGTACAGCTTTATTAGTGGAGGGCAGTAATAACAATTCCCAACCACAGGAAACCGTATCGATCAAGTCAAGTTTACATAATGGAGGAGCTAATGACGTTCTCTTAAAACTTGAGACTACAACAAATACTGGTGTTAACAATGTGGGGTTTTTATTAAGAGCTTTGGGCGACAATCATAGTGTAGGTACGACGACTGATTTAGATGAAATATTCGGGATAAGTGGAACAGGATTGGTACGTATAAATACAAATCAATTAGTTGTTCAACCTGATGGTGATGTGGGTATCAATACGGCCTCACCTAGTGCCCGACTAGACGTTCGGAACACAGGTACGCAAGATATACTAAACCTGTATGACGATGCTACAGAAGTATTGAGTATGAGAGATGGAGGTCAGCTTAGATTAAATAACTATACGGGCACTAATTTTGATGCTACCCCAACTGCTATGCTTGGTGTAGACGCAAATGGAAATGTGATTAAAACGCCAGAAACTAAAATTATTAACGGAACGATTAATACCTCAATTACAGCGCAGGATGCATCTACAGGGCAAAGTTGGGCTACTATTTCTATTCCTCATGCTGGGTATTGGTTATTAGATGCAGGCCTTCAAGTTAGACCAGATAACCCTTCGGCCGTTGCCTCAATGGTAGAATTTGACTGGAAGAACTCAGAAACACCAGGTATTGGAGGGTTAAGAGACGTCACTCAATTGGATTTTGAGCATTTTGGAAGAGATGCGTTACATCTTAATCGAACCATTTATGTAAATGGACCTACAACATTGTATCTAATCTTAACTCAGATATCTTCATCTGGTGGTACTACCACTTTAAGCGCCAGTGGAACAAGTCCCTGTCCAAACTGTCGAAATGCCACCGCAACATATTTAGGTGGAAGATAAGATTAGAAAAAAAGACAAAATTTTCTATAAGATGACCTTATTGAAATATAGGTAGCGCCAACAGAAGATGAAGATAAGTATAATAAGAACTAACAAGTGGAAAGCTCATAGCAATAGAGCTTTCCACTTTTAAACGAATAAAAAAACACAAACAATATGGCATTTGAAAACTTAATATCTATATCGTTTACCAGTGCAGAACTATCGAAGCTCGATGAAGCACTAAAAACGATAAGCACAATTATAAAAGATAAAGTGGTGAATCTTACACCAGAACAACGCAGGCAATATGGTAGTATAGCAGAGCAAAACAAACTTTTTGTAAACAAAGCCAAGCTAATTATGGAGCAGAACCCGCAACATATACCCAGCTTTTTGGATAAAGAAGAGTTTGATAAAGACCATGCAGCAAGGGAGCAAATAGAAGAACGCTTGCAAAAACTAGCAGGTTTAGCAGAGCAGCTTAGAGATACCAAAATTGTATTAGACCATGATAACTATTTTAATGCGCTATCTTTTTACCGCAACATAAAATATCTAAGCAACGAAAACGTACCAGGCACCAGTACGCTCCATAAAGAAATGAAACAGTTTTTTGTCTCTGTAAGAAGTAGTAACGAAGAGGATACAGATAGTGACACACAACCCATTGAGGAGTAAAGCATTACTTTAGGGGTGGTGCTGAACAACTCCAGGGGTGGTAAATAGGTGTCTGCGTACCAGTAAATAAATGCTACAAGGGTGGTTAATAAGCAAGGTGAGGGCAGTAAATAAGTCTTAGAATACCAGTAGATAACTGCTGTAGGGGTGGTTCTAAACCACCCTAAGGGGAGTAAATAAACCCTATGACACTACTTAATAAATACCCTAAGAGTATTATCAAACCACCCTTACAGCCCTAAAGAGCCACCCCAAGGGTATATTATAACCGTCACACTATACACTATTCGTAGCTACAAGCTATGAATAGTTGATCATTTTGTGTCACCCTGAGCCTGTCGAAGGGTAGCCCATTTAGATCCTGCTAACTATCTATTCGTAGCTAGAACTATCTATTCGTAGCTTCCTAGCTACGAATACATTATAAACAAGCAGTTTTACTGCGTATATAATCCTAATCAATTATAAGTTATGTACAAAGGAGGTTATCAAATACGAGATCAGCACGCTATTTACTTTATTACGTTTACCGTTGTTCAATGGATAGATGTATTTACTCGAACGGAGTATTGTGATGTTCTGTTAGATGCCTTAGCGTATTGTCGTTTGAACAAGAATTTACGTATTCATTCTTATTGTATTATGTCTAATCACATACATTTAATATGCTCATCTGTAGAACCCAATAAACTATCTGATACCATTCGGGATTATAAACAATTTACTTCAAAAGAACTATTCAAGGCTATTAAGGATCACCCTAAAGAGAGTAGAAAGAATTGGATGTTATGGTTATTTATGTCATCAGGTCAAAGCAATAAGCGAAATAAGTATCACCAAATTTGGCAGCAAACAAACCATCCGATTCATTGCCATAACCAAAATATCTTAGATAGTAGATTAAGATATGTTCATCAGAATCCTGTCAAGCGAAAGTTAGTAGCACGAGCAGAGGATTATGTATATAGCAGTGCTAGAGACTATGCTACTGGATGTCAAACAGGTAAACTTGTGATAGACTTTGTTTAAGTGAGCTGAAAGCTCAGGTTATTAGGTATTCGTAGCTAGAAGCTACGAATAGGAAGCAGAGGACTATGTATATAGCAGTGCTAGAGACTATACTACTGGATGTCAAACAGGTAAACTTGTGATAGACTTTGTTTAAGTGAGCTGAAAGCTCGGGCTATTAGGTATTCGTAGCTAGAAGCTACGAATAGATGAGCTACAAATAGTTGTAGCCCTAAGGAAAACTCCTTAACCAAGTATACCGAAGTAAGATTTCTAAAAAAAGAAAGAGGATAGCTGCAAATGCAAATGGAAAAAATTGTTCGTGATACCGCTTAAAAGAAGCAATATCTACCTCTGTGCGCTCAAGCTTATCAATCTCCTGATAGATACTCCGTAGGGCATTTGTGTTTGTCGCTCTGAAGTATTTGCCTCCCGTTTCTTTAGCAATTTTTTGGAGCAGTTCCTCATCTATCTGTACAGGAACGGGCTTAGTAATAATTTGCCCATCCATAGTTTGAAACGGAAAGGGCGCCGTGCCTTTAGAGCCTACACCTATGGTATACACTCTGGTTTTATAGGATTTGGCAATTTCTAATGCCGTGATGGGGTCTATCAATCCAGAGTTATTTTCTCCGTCCGTAAGTAGGACCACAACCTTGGATTCGGCTTTGCTTGTTTCCATTCGACCTACTGCTGTACCCAGCCCCATGCCTATGGCAGTACCATCTTTTAGTTGTCCGACCTGCGTATTTTTAAGTTGATGCAGGAGGATATTTTTATCAGTTGTAAGCGGGGCCAAGGTAAAACTCTCGCCAGAGAAGGTAACCAGTCCAATTCTATCTGTAAGACGAGATGCGATAAACTCTTCAGCTACTTTTTTTGCAGCCTCTATTCGATTTGGTTTTAGATCTTGCGCCAACATAGATCCCGAAATGTCGATGCTAAGCACGATATCGATACCTTCACTATTAATCTGCTCATTGACATTGAATGTTTGTGGACGTGCAATGGCTAAGATAATAGCAGCAATAGCCAATAAGCGTAATGCAAAAAGTAAAGGTATAAAACGAGCTTTACCCCGACCATTTTTTTTGGGTAGTCCATCTATAGATGAAAGAATAAGTGTGCTTCTTTTCTTTTGCTGTTTTTTAAGATGCCAGAATATTAGAAACGGAATCACGAGTAACAACCACAACAACCAGGGGTGTGCAAATGAGTAATTTCCTATTTCAAAAAGTTCCTTCACGTTTAGTGGGTATTATTTTTTGGGTCTTTGGTTTCTTGTTTTAAGAAGGTAGCGGTGCTTTCCACAAAAGAAAAGGCTTGCTCATTTGATCGTTGATGTTCTTGTTCCGTAGGCTTGCTTTTGGCAAACTTTACTAAGTCGGCCGTCCAGAAAATAGTACGAAGTTTGTCAAGCTCTTCTCCTCTTTTTTTATATTTTTTCTTTTGGAGTGATTTTTTTACTGCCGTAATTATCTCCTGAGATGTTTTTTCAAAACAATCTAAACCGAGTGCATCTTCTAGATAGGTACGTACAATATCTGTTAGTTTAGTATGATGTTGTTTTTCCTGACCATGAAGCCAAAGCTCTTCATCCACTAATTTTTGAAGAGCTCTATTAGCAGCATCCCATGGGGCAACATATGTTTTCTTTACTTTGGGAGCGGTTGGTTTGTTTTTATTTTTCTTGATAAGGTAATAAATAAGGCCTCCTATGATGACTAAGGCAATAAGCCCAAGAACTGGGTAGAGCCACTTTTCCCACCACGGCCTTTGGGCGGCTATGATATCGTAAATAGGTTTTATAGGTTTGCTGGTATCGGCATCTATAGTATTTACCAATATGGGTATAGAATCCGAGAGCAGTTCGTAGGTATTACCTCCATCTAAGGGTGTTATCACGAATTTTTGCGAGGGGATATACCAAACACCAGAATCAAAATGAATTAAAGTGGTCTCCTGAGTTAGAACAAGTTCGTCTTGTTTTACCACCGTATCAACTTTTTTTCGATCCACTACTTCAAATAGGTTAAAGGTGTCGGGTACAGGAGCTAGTTGAACTCTGAATTTTTGAGGGTTAAACTGAATTTTGTTTTGATATGAGATCTGATCACCAATCAAGATCTCACGCTTGTCAACTTTAGTCTCTAATTTGACCTCCTGAGCTTTTACCGTGAATGAAAAAACACTGGCAAGAAGAATCCAGATGATCTGGCTTAGACGACCTGCTATTTTTCTTTGTATAATAGAATCCATCTTCATTATCTACCCTTAAAAAATCCTTTCAATGGTTTTACATAATCTTCGTCGGTACGCACTCGGATAATATCTGCCCCAGACTTATTAAAAACATCTTTAACTTGTTCGCACATGCTCTCGAAACGTCGAGCATAAAATTTTCTAAGGTCTGGCATAGAAGTATCTAACCAAGTTTCTTCGCCATTTTCGCTGTCCTGTACTTTTACCAAACCAATATTGGGAAGTTCGGCATCTCGCTCATCATAAACTTGGACACCAATAATATCATGTCTTTTTTTTGCTATTTGTAAGCTCTGCTTAAAATCAGGACTTATGAAATCGCTAAGCATAAAAGCGATACTTCTTTTCTTAATAACATTATTGAGGTAGCGCAAGGCTTCTTCAATATTTGTTTTAGCACCTTTGTGCGATTCTATGGTAAGCAACTCTCTGATAATATAAAGGATATGTCCTTTGCCTTTCTTGGGAGGAATAAATTTTTCTACTTTATCAGAGAAGAAAATAACTCCAACTTTATCATTATTGCTCAGTGCACTAAAGGATAGTGTGGCACAAAGCTCGGTAATGGTATCTCGTTTTTTTTGACTTGTACCAAAGAGTGCACTTGCACTAATATCAACCAGAAGCATCAACGTTAGTTCGCGTTCTTCTTCAAAAATTTTAATATGAGGATTTGCATATCGTGCAGTTACGTTCCAATCAATACTTCTAACATCATCACCATATTGATAGGCTCGAACTTCGCTAAAGCTCATACCGCGTCCTTTAAAAGCAGTATGATACTCTCCACTAAAAATGTGATTAGAAAGTCCTTTTGTTTTTATCTCAATCTGTCGGACCTTTTTAAGTAAATCGCTTATGTTCGTTTCGGTAGCCAATGGTTTATGGAACTTCTACTGTGTTTAGAATTTCATTTACGATCATCTCACTGGTCATATTTTCTGCCTCAGCTTCATAGGTAACTCCTACACGATGGCGCATTACATCCTGACATACAGCGCGTACATCTTCTGGTATTACATAGCCACGTCTTTTAATAAAAGCATAGGCTTTACTAGCCATAGCTAAATTAATACTTGCCCTAGGAGAACCACCATAAGCAATAAGGGGTTTAAGCTTACTCAAATTATATTCTTCTGGCGTGCGCGTAGCGAATACAATATCGATAATGTATTGCTCAATCTTTTCGTCCATATAAACTTCCTGCACAAGTTTGCGCGCATCTAAAATATCCGCAGTTGAAACAACTGCTTGAATAGGTGCTTGATGTTGTGGTTGGATATTCTGACGGATAATCTGGCGTTCTTCTTCCTGATTGGGATAACCTATTACAACTTTTAGCATGAAACGATCTACTTGTGCTTCAGGCAGTGGATAGGTACCTTCTTGCTCAATTGGGTTTTGAGTTGCCAATACTAAAAAGGGTTTTTCCAAGATAAAGGTGCTCTCACCAATGGTTACTTGTTTTTCTTGCATGGCTTCTAACAAGGCCGACTGCACTTTTGCAGGAGCCCGGTTAATCTCATCTGCCAAAATGAAGTTCGCAAAAATAGGTCCTTGCTTAACCTCAAAGTTATTTTCACGTTGATTATATATCATAGTACCCACTACATCGGCTGGGAGTAAGTCAGGGGTAAACTGAATGCGCGAGAATTTTGCATTGACCGCTGAAGAAAGGGAGCGAATGGCCAAAGTTTTTGCTAAACCAGGTACCCCTTCGAGCAATACATGTCCACCTGCTAAAAGTCCAATGAGCAAGCGTTCTGTCATATACTTCTGCCCTACAATGGACTTGGATAGCTCCATTTGGAGCAAGTCAATAAAAGCGCTTTTCTGTTGTATCCGTTCGTTTAATTCTCTGATGTCGGATGATACTGCTTCCATAGTCAAATTTTGAGACGATAAAAGTAAGGAAGCAGACTTTTCCTCTGAGTTAAAGAAGACTAAATTTTTACTTTATATGGAGCTTATATACTAGGATTTGTTTGAGATCCAACTTTTGTCCCCAGCGAGCTTCTGCCCTAAGAAGGCCATAGGGAAGTAGGCCAAAGCTAAATCTACAAATATGAACCAAGAAGGTGGCTTAATCATAAAACTTGCAGCAATGCCACCAACTAAGAAAATTGATCCTATTATAATGACCAGAGTCCTCTTACGACTCATGGCTAGTTTACAAGCTACGTAAGCAGCTGCTAAGGTTCCAAGAGCATGGGCAAGAAAGGGCATGATGAAATTCTTAAGTGGAAAATGTTTAAAATTTTCTTGTAACTGTTCCATATTGTTAGGGTCAATACCCTCGGGTAGTGGAATAATGGAACCACTGTAGGTGATTAAAAACATATTGACTAGGTTTCCTACAACTAGTCCTATAATAACGGCTAAAATATTTCTAACGACTGGACTCATAAAAATGGTATTTGAACACAAGATATATTTTTTCTGACAAAAAAAGTGACTTCCTAGGAAGTCACTTTACAGAATTAAGTTTGAATTAAGTATTGCCTATTTTCGGCGTTGGCTTCTTGTCTTAGCTTGTTCTGCCTGCCTTTCTTGAAGTTCTTTCATTTTTTGCATAAACTTCGATTCCTTAGGAGGTTCGTTCTTTTTTGCCAAAATTTTAGCTCGAATCTTATCAGGATCAATAATGAACTTCTGAATTATAACTTGGAGACCTAATGTTATTAAGTTTGAGATGAAGTAATAAAGTGTTAGGGCCGAAGCAAATGAATTAAAAATCCCTAAAAACATGATCGGCATAATAAACGGCATATACTTCATAACAGGATTACTCTGATCCATAGTTGCGTTGCTCATACTATACAAGGCCAGTAGAATACTTGTGGCCGCAAACAAAATGGTAAACAAACTCACATGGTTTCCGTAAAACGGAATACTAAATGGTAAGTTGATGATAGAATCATAAGAAGATAGATCATTAGCCCAAGCAAAACCTTTTTGTCGCAATTGAATCGAATGTGGGAAGAAGGAGAATAGAGCAAAGAAAATCGGCATTTGTAATAAGGCCGGTAAGCAACCTCCTAATGGATTTACTCCTGCTGTTCGATATAGTTTCATCTGTTCTACGCCGAAGGCCTGTTTGTCGTCTTTATATTGTTCTTTTAGTTCATCAAGCTCAGGTTTTAGCGCCTTCATTTTAGCACTAGAAACATAACTTTTGTACGTAAATGGAGACATTAATAAGCGAATTATAAACGTCAATAGAATAATAACAATTCCCATATTGGAGAAGAGCGAGGATAACCAGTTAAACAAAGGAAGAATGAGACCCTTATTTATGTATTTAATAAAGCCAAAAATCCCGTAACTTAATGGAACAATCTCTTGCATGCCATTATTGTAAGACTTCAATAATTCATAGTCATTAGGCCCAGTAAACATTTGGAAACTAAAGTTGTCCATAGGTTTCATGCTAAGTTTAGCACTAAAGTTTGAAACAGTGGCGGAGTCTTTATCTTCAGTTGGCTCTGTGGTAACTTCGCCTGATACAAATGCATCTCCTTTAGGGATGAGTGTTGTATTAAAAAAGTGTTGCTTAAAGCTCAACCACTTAATACCACGTTTTTCAAAGTCTTCGGTTTTCTTTTCACGAATGGTATAGTAATCATAGCCTTCGCCTTCTAAGTCATAGCATACTTGTGTATAAAGCTTTTCTGTTGTTTTATCACGCTCGGTATGTAAGGATTGACCATTCCAAAACAGCGTTAAGTTCTTGCTTTTATCAACACCTACAGTAGTTACATCTACATCGAGAATATAGCTTTGCTCGGGAAGGGTATAACTTAGCACAACACCTTTAGGGCTAGTAAAAATGATGGATTTACCATCGCTATTTACAGCAGAGCTAAACGTCTGTTTTAACGTATTTTGGGTTACACCATTTCTTTGGTATTCAAAATTGAAATTGTTCTGATCTCCTTTAAAAAGTGTAAGATCTTTTGCCACATTAGCTTCAAAGTTCTTGTACGTTTTAAACTTCTTAAGCTCAACTTGTTTTGGATAAGCACCTTTATTTGTAAAGGTGATGCGAATCAAGTCGTTTTCAAGAATGGTTTCTTGCTCAGGAAGAATAGTGTCTTGTACGAACTGATTGATCGTATCGGAAACAGTTGTATTCAAAATAGCTAGGCTATCTTGTTTCAAGCTATCCGTTACCAATTCAGTGTTTTGCTTCGGATCATTTTTTTTCTTAGGCGCATTTGCCTGATTATATACCACGTATATTACCAAAAGCACAAGTAGTAAGCCAAATCCAATTGCAGATTTTTTGTCCATAGTGTTACGAAAAGTTGGGCAAAGGTATGTGAATTCAAGAATACCTCAACTAGAATAAGCGTTAATCTTGCCTTATTTCTGATCTTATTTACGGCTCAATTTAATAGTCTGTATGCCTTGTGTTGTGCTAATTTGTGCAATGTAAATGCCTGATGCATAATCTTCAGGAGCTAGTTCGTACAAACCATTTTCAATCTTATCCTTCTTCAATAAACGACCATTTATGTCAAACAACTGAAAAAAGGCTTTTTGTGGAACTTGCAATCTAAACTGGACAGGGTCTGTTCCTTGGCTAAATCCGAAAGAATTAATAACATCGACATACTTATTGGCAGCTATTTGATTTGTTGTGCCCACCGGGAAACAATCCCAAGCCAGAATGTTTTTACTAGCGAAGCGTTGGCAAATTGTAAACGCATTTACGCCTCCATTTAAAAGGGTATCTGCCTGCATCATATATAGTGCGGCTTCGGTCAATGTGGTTTGCTCGGTAAGAAAGTACAAAGTTTCTAACATGAGCTCATCGGTCGTATTACGTCCTAAATCGGTATATATTTTTTGCATGGCCGCATTCCACACTTCGCCCATTGCATAGTAATTTCCTAAGAAAGGTTTTGAATAATTAGTGGTTGTAACTGCTGTTCTGCCTTGCCACTGACCGCTATTTCCGTCCCAATTAAAAACTTTTTCCCAGTTAAATGAAGATAGATGCCTAGAGTAGGAGGTGGCAAAGTAATCGCCAATTCCTTCATCTAATCCTCGTCTTTCTGATGTAAAAACTCCATTGGCATTAGCACTCCAACTTACTCCATGGCAGTATTCATGAATAATGACATCGGCATCTTCAGCATCATCTATCCCACCGACTCCAAAAATAATGGTTGGACTGCCTCCATTTCTATTAAAGACAGAATTATCACCACCGAACTGCCCATGGGGGTCAGCCTCTAATTGCAGATTCATTAAGGAGTTATAACCCAATGCCGTTAAGTGATCGTGAAACACATTAATATGATAAGCAACCATACAATCCTCAAAACCTGATTCGGATCGATTAAAATAAAAGTTATTCGTGGTAGAGCTTGCAGGTGCAATATTGGGACTTTCAATATCTTCTATTTTTACGAAGTCGCTTTCTATAAAAAATTTATTTACAAATGTGTCGTAGACTGCTGGTATATTAACAGGTACATAAGCGGCTCCCATCCAACTTAGGTTTTGATCGTTTGAATCAACATAAGGTACACCATATATTTTATTGAGAAAGGTAAGTGGATCGGGTTCAAACACATCGGCATTAATGAAGGTATCAATCCCAAGCCGCAATTGGTGATCCCAAAAACCTACCACTTCGTTATCAAGGTTAATTAGTTTTGTTTTATCATATGTTTTATCCCATGCTTCTTGAACTTGTACGACTGCGGCTTGTCCGTCGTGTTCATAAATAGCGTAGTATTTATTTTTAACCGCCTCTTTTGGGGTCCAATGTTTAGCGGAAAGCTTTTGTGTTTCCCAACTCTTTTGTTCCCAAGTAAACTGTTCTATGGAATAGGATTGGTAATCATTTAGATTTTTAGCAATCGAAATGATTCTATTGTCCAAGCTAGTGTTGACTTTAATATAGTTTGTGAAAATTGGTAAACCTATATAAAGGACATCATAGGTATAATGTTTTGATCGTTTGCCTGTATTAAAAAACCGAGTACGTAATGTAATTTGATCTTGATTGATTTCTGGGATCAGTTGCTTAAGTAATTCAAACTGGCTATGCTGCTCTTCGGGAAAAATTTCTTTGCTATGAATAATCTGATCTTGAGCAAAAGCAATATGCGTTATTGCCAGAAAGGCGATCATTAGAAAGAATTTGGTTTTCACATTTATAAAGTTAGTACAAATCAAGTATGAATTTCGAATTCGATAATTTCAATTTGTCAGTAGAATGTAAAAGTGAGAGGGCTTTTTACTCTTTTTTTCATAAATGCTGTGTCCTATTGCCCCATTTTGCTTTTCAACGCTTCAATAAGGATAAATTCTTCGTCGCTTAGCTCCTGTTCGTTTATTACAGCATCTTCATTCAGGGTAATAACCTGTTCACTTTCCAGTTTGAGATATGCAGGTAATGAAGCATTCATCACTTCACCTTCCGCACACATGTAATAATCAGCCATCCATGCCCAAAGCTCAAGCTGGGTTGAGGTTACAATAGGTATAGTATCAATAATATTTTTGATAGGTTTTATGCTGTACCCTTCAGGTTTTTGAGTATGAATCTTCTTGATGATGCCGCTGTACATTTTGTTCTTACCGAAGGAAACTTCTACACGTTGACCGACACGAATTCGTTCTTGAAATTCAATCGGCACCCCATAGGTAAACGTTGTTTTAAGCGGTACAGGAAGCAGAATGTCAGCGAACATATTCGTGAAGGTATTAAATAATATTGTTCGCCTTTAGATGATCTAAGGCAAATTCGTATACGCCCTTACAATCTTGTGCACGGCAATAGTCTAAACAAATCTGCATATAGTGTTGGGTAAATTTCCTAAGCTTGACCTCTTCGTCAAACTGTTGAACAGGAATCGTTGGTAGATAAACGGTAGTTAGATAGCCTGGTGTAAATTTAAAAAAACTATTAGGGGGCATGCGCTCGGCGGTATCTACAAAAAGCAGGGGCAAAATTTCTTTTTTTTCCTTTTGGGCTAATGCAAAAGCTCCTTTCTTGAAAGCTAAAAGGCTTGCTCGTTTAACATCGGGGAAGGTAGCCTCTGGGAAAATGAGAATGGACCAATTGTTTTGGAGGTAACGAACCATCGTTCGATAGGTCGTGGCGCTTTTTCTTACTGAACTTCTATCTACTGGTATTACAGCCATTTTATAAAGCAGGCCAAACAAAGGTGCTTTGCTCACCTCTACTTTACCTACACCCTTAAAATAGGAGGTTAAAGAGGTATACATCTGCACAGGGTCCCAATAGGATTGATGATTAACGGCTATAACATAAGAGTTGTCAAAATTGGTTTTTTCTTCATGAAACTTGCGCGGGATAATACCTATAGCATAACACCAAAAATGAGCGTAAAAGCGAAGCATGTAATGCACGATTTGATCTCTAAGTTTGAGGGGGAGTAAATAGATCAAAAGCCAAAATAGAAAAGACGGTAACAGCATGACTAAGAAAATTAGCATGACGTAAACCGAATAAATAGCTTTTAAGAGATCTTTCATGAAGCTTGTTGAATCAACTTAATGGCTTCTTCAAGAGAAACATTGGATTGCTCACCACTATTTAAATTTTTGAGCTGTACCGTATGCTTAATTTTTTCCTCTTCGCCATAAAGCAATACAAAGTCGAAACCTTTTCGGTTAGCATACTTAAACTGTTTATCTATTTTTTTTGCATCAGGAAATAGCGTACAATTGATTTTATGTTCTCTTAAGGTAGAGGCAATCTGCAACAGCTCATTTATGGCATCATCGCCAAAGTTTACGATAAGAACTCCCTTTTGTTCCAGAATTTCTTCAGGGAACAAACCTTTCTCTTCGAGGACATCGTAGATACGATCTATTCCAAAAGAGATGCCTACACCTGGAACGCTTTCTTTTAGGCCAAACAAAGCGGTAAGGTCGTCGTAGCGTCCACCGCCACCGATGCTACCCATTTTTATGTGTAATGGTTTTACTTCGAATATGCTACCGGTATAATAGTCCAAGCCTCTAGCCAAGGTAAAATCAATATCTAAATAAGGGCAAGCCTGTAAAACGGTTTCTAACTCCGATATGCCTTCATTACCAAGTTCATGTTCACCTAAAAGCGCAGTGATTTTTTCAAGTTTTTCCTCGTTGCTTGATAAGCTTTGTGTATCCAAATAAGCTTTGATGATGCTTATTGCTTGTTCACTAAAACCTTTGTGTGATAGTTCTAGGATAACTTTTTCCAAACCAATTTTATCGAGCTTGTCAATAGCTATTGCAAGGTCTGTCATTTTAGTGTCTGGGCCACACAAGGCCGAAAGGGCACTTAACACTTTTCTATTGTTAATGCAAATAGATACGTCAATACGGAGTGATTCAAATACATTTTTATAGATATTAGAAAGTTCGATTTCATTTAGTAATGAAGGACTTCCAACGATATCGGCATCACACTGGGTGAATTCGCGATAACGTCCTTTTTGTGGGCGATCTGCCCGCCAAACGTTTTGCACCTGATACCGTTTAAGTGGCATGGCCAACTTACCATAATTCATAGCTACATACCGAGCGAATGGAATTGTTAGGTCATATTTCAGCGCACGCTGTGTAATTTTTGGGTCATTTTTTCCTGACAAAACATTTTCAAAATCTTTTAGTGCTTCCTCGGGAGAGTTCTTTTTACCCAAACCATTATTTAATATTTTGAAAATTAGTTTGTCTCCTTCATCTCCATATTTTCCCATTAGGGTCTCCAAACGTTCAAATGCAGGGGTTTCCAAGGGTTCGAAACCATGTAGTCCGAACTGCTCCTTAATAGTATTCAAAATATAAGCACGCTTGTAGATTGTAGCGGCGTCAAAATCTCTTGTGCCTTGCGGAAGTGCTGGTTTCATCAGGATAAATTGTTATAAACCGCAAAAGTAATTCATAGATGTTTGCCCTATCTTTACGACCTAATATTTTATTATGAAGAAGGTTCTCTTTACAGCAGTATTACTACTATTCGTGGGCTTTACATACGCACAAAAAGGTGCTGTAAAAGGATTTGTTTATGAGAAGAGTAGTGGAGAACCTTTGCCCTTTGTTACAGTAGCTATTGAAGGAACGAGCATAGGGAATAAAACGAACAATTCAGGGTTCTTTAATATTCCTAAAATTCCAGTGGGAGAGGTAACACTTCGGGTTAGTTCTGTAGGTTATGAAACGGCTACAAAGACGGTAAAAATTACTGCGAACTATACGACCAGCACTAAGGTCTTTCTAAAGAAAAGGACGCGCACGTTTAAACGAGTTGTGATTACAACCAAAAAAGCTGAAAAAAAATACGATACGCGAGTAGGTGTAACGAAAATTACACCTAAAGAGCTAAAATTACTTCCAAGTATAGGGGGGGAACCTGATATTGCTCAGTATCTCAGCGTAATGCCTGGTGTTGTTTCCACTGGTGACCAAGGTGGGCAGTTATATATTCGGGGAGGATCGCCCATTCAAAATAAAATTTTATTAGATGGTATGACTATCTACAATCCTTTTCACTCAATTGGGTTATACTCAGTTTTTGAGACTGAAGCAATTCGTGGTGCTGAGGTTATGAGTGGAGGTTTTGGTGTTGAATATGGAGACCGTACTTCTGCGATTGTAAATGTTACGACCAAGGATGGGAACAAAAATGAATTAAAAGGTAAGATTGGTATCAATCCAATTTTGGCGAAGGTGTTTGTAGAGGGGCCAATTAGCAAGGCTAAGGAAGAAGGTGGTGGTACAACCACTTTTTTGGCATCTTTAAAGCACTCTTATCTGGATCAATCATCAACGGCTCTTTATGGTGGGTTGGGTGAACCCTACAAAAGTAGATTACCCTATTCTTTTACAGATATGTATGGCAAAATCAATTTGAATTCGGCAAGCGGTGGCAAGTTTAGTTTCTTTGGATTCAATTTTGACGATCGAGTGAATTTCACAGGGTCAAAACTAAATTGGAAAAACTGGGGCTTAGGAACCAATTTTAATATTTCGCCAAGTGGATCTAGTTCTTTAATTTCTGGTGGTGTTTACTTTAGTGATTATGAGGTTGGCTTAGAAGAAGCTGATGGCAGACCAAGAGAGAGCGCCATTAACGGATTTGATGCCAACATTGCGGTAACCTCCTATTTTCAAAACCATAACGAACTTAAGTATGGAGTAGAGTTTAATGGGTTTAAAACGGTCTACAATTATTTTAATTTTCTTGGTTTACCATTAGACCAAACACAGAATACTACCCAATTAGGTGTTTATGTAAAAGGAAAAAAGAACTTTGGTAACAAGTTTATTCTAGAGCCAGGTATTCGCTTACAGTATTATGCTTCTATTCCAGTGATGCGCTTAGAACCACGAGTTGCGGCAAAGTACAACGTTTCGGATCATGTTCGATTAAAAGCTTCAGCAGGTTTGTATTCTCAAAACTTGATCTCTTCAAAATCTGATAGAGATGTGGTTAATTTCTTTGCTGGATTTTTAACCGCACCTTCATTTGAGGTTGAAGACAAGCAAGGACGCAACGTAAATAACAATATACAGAAAGCCTATCACATTATTGGCGGGATCGAAGTAGATAAAGGTAATTTTGAATTCTTGTTAGAACCTTGGTTTAAGAATTTTACACAGTTAATTTCTATTAACCGTTATAAATTACAACCTGAAGACTCTGACTTTTTAATTGAAACAGGGAAAGCTTATGGTGTTGACTTTACAACAAAATATGTGAAAGATCGGCTTTATTTCTGGGGCGTTTATTCCTATGGTTATGTAGATCGTTACGATGGAGAGCAAACTTATCCAACGCCATTTGATAGAAGACATAATGTGAATCTTTTGGCATCTTATACAGCTGGACGCAAGTATGATTGGACATTTTCTGTGAGATTCAATTATGGTTCTGCCTTCCCCTTTACGCAAACACAGGCGTTCTTCGAACAAATCGATTTTAGCAATGGCTTAAGTACGAATTACCTTACCCAGAACGGAAATTTAGGAGTTCTTTATGCTAATGACATTAATGGAGGAAGACTTTCTGCTTATCATCGCTTAGATATTTCAGCGGCTAAGAAATTTCAACTGAGAAATAAAACCGAAATTGAAATAAGCGCAAGCTTGACCAATGCCTATGATAGAAGAAATATATTTTATATAGATAGAATACGAAATACTAGAGAATACCAGTTGCCGCTATTCCCAAGTGCAGCGATCAATTGGTCTTTCTAGCAATGCACACGACACCAACCCAATAAAATGAACCCAAGACTTAAACTAACTTTTACCCTCCTTGCCACTTTTTTTATCTTACATGCCAATGCACAATTTTCACTTAAGTTTACTGAACCGCATAGATTGCTAAAACAATCCATGGAGCATTATGAGTACGGTCATTTTAAAAAATCAAAAGATCTGGCTACTCAGTATTTGAACAAGGGATTTATCAAAGAAGAACGAACACCGCAGGGTACCGAGGATGCCTTGTATACTGCAACCGCTGAGTTTTATAAGCTATTGGCACAGGTTGGTTTGAAAGAAGATCAAGCCCTTGCGGATTTAGGGCTATTTCTTGCAGAAACACCTTTCGCCTCTCTACAGCAATATGGTTATTTTAAAATGGCAAAGTCTCTTTTTGCACAACAGAGTTTTGCGCAAGCGATTCCCTTTTACGAGAAATCAAGCATCACGTATTTGAGTAATACTGAGATCACCCAACGTAATTTTGAATTGGCTTATTGCTATCTCTTGAATAATCAACTGGATAAGGTTAGTCCCCTTTTTGCCTCTATTAAGGATGTAAAGGGCGAGTACTTTAGTCCAGGTAATTACTATCATGGTGTTCTTTCTTACTATAGTGGCGACTACGATGCTGCCTTAAAAAGTTTTGAGGCAGTAAAAAACCAAAAGCAATATGAAGATATTGTACCTTTTTATATTGCAGAACTAAACTACTTTAAAGGGAATACTGAGAAAGCTTTGCAAAAAGCCTTAGAGTACACGAAAAATACGAAAGCGCCTTACTACAATGCAATGAGTCAACTTGCAGGTCAGATCTATTATGAGAAGAATGATTTTGAAAAAGCACAGCAATACCTCAGCGCGTATACAGATAAAAACGCTGGTGCTCGAAACGATGACTTTTTTAGGATGGCTTATATCAAATATCAAATGGGAGAGCTCGACCAGGCGGTAAGCTATTTTGAAAAAGTCAAAAACAATGGAACAGATCTTTATGCCCAATCATTGTACTATCGTGGACTCTGTCATTTAAAAAATGGAGAAAAGAAAAACGCTTATACGGTTTTTAAAGAAGGACTCAAAACAAAGAAATTAGGAAAGTTGACCGAAGACGTTACGTTTAATACGGCAAAATTAAGCTACGATTTAGAGGGGGATCAAGCTGCTGAAACACGTTTAGAGTCTTTTGTAAAGCGTTATTCTAACTCAAAGTACTATGGTGATGCTATCGAAATGCTAGCACTACTCCATATTAAATACAAAAATTTCGAAAAGGCCAGTGCGTCATTGAGAAAACTGGGTAAGCTATCACCTATATTTCAGGCTGTATATCAAAAAGTAAATTATGCCAGAGGTATCCAGTTACTAAAAGCGGGTACTGCTGATCTCGCTATCCCATTTTTTACTGAATCAGAAAAATACCCAGTAAATGAGAACTTAGTAGGGCTTTCGGAGTTTTGGAAAGCTGAATGTCATTATCGTTTAGGACAATACAGCGATGCTTTGGCGGCCTCGTACCAATTTATTGATAAGCCAGGTGCTGGAAACAGTTCATCACTTATTCGGAATGCCTTCCTAACAAATGCATATATCTATATGCATCAAAATGATAAGGAAAAACTTAAGCTAGCTTATATCAATTATTTGGATACGGCTACCGAGATATCCGCAGCAATGGCCTTATCAGAAATGGATAGCATTAAACCTAATTATGTGCCAAGTCATGTTCCTTACGTGGAGGCCAACCCATATGTATTTATTTACCAGTTACCAAGTCAGCAAATAGACTTTGTATACAAGCCATTACCATTAACGCCTATACCTTACAACATTAAGAATAAAGGAACCGCCAAGGCCAACAATTATATTAAAGCAGGTTTCGGTAATTTCAGAACAACCCATGCCGAACTGGGGTATGATCTAAGCCAGATTCTTGGTCATGATCTTTACCTCGAAGTAGATCATCGAGCGTCAAAGTCCAGTAGGTTTTTACAACAAGCTTCTCGAAATCGAATGAGGTTATTAAGCAAACATCTGACTCGTGATGTTGCAATACGTACCGCCTTAACTGTTGATCGCAATGTATACAGACCGTACGGTGGAGGTATTGGAAGCCCAAATATGAGTGATGTTCGAAACAGGTTTTTCGATGTAAATTTATTTGCAGAGATTGAGCCGTTGCTAAAAACATTGGGAGATACGCACTATCAACCAAGAGTTGGTATAGGCACCTATCACATTAAGAGCCAAGGAAGCAATTGGAATGGTAATGAGTTATCATTCTTACTTGATATCCCTTTTACTAAAGAAATCAATGAAACGACGAGTGCAAATATTGGATTAGAAGTTCAAGCTAATGGTTTGGTAGGTGGAAGTGTTAAACCTAGGAACACAAGAACAGGAAGTTCTTTTCTAGTTCTTAAGCCCAGTGTACATAAACGGGTAAACGATCTGGATATTGAGGTAGGCCTATATCCTGTACTAGGACATAAAGTACAATTATTACCGAATGTAAGTTTCTCAAAATTCTCGCCTATGTTAAATGCTCTGGTGCGTGTAGGTGCGGAGAGTGAGCTTATGGCTAATTCTTATAAGCAGTTTTCTCAGGTTAACCCATTTATTAACATGGTTGATTTACAACAAACGAAAAGGACACTTTATTATGGTCAGGTAGCCGGTGCTATTTATGAAAACTTCAATTATGCGCTAAAAGTAGGAGGGGGGAAGTTTAAGAATTTGCCACTTTTTATTAATGATACTTTATTCAATGCTGGGTTTGACGTATGGTATGAAAAAGATGCTACAATCTTTTCATTGCAGGCCAATGTTGAATACCAGCTAAATTTCAAGACGAACGCTGGTGTGCAGCTTCGTTACGAGCCTTTGCTTAGTTCCGAAACATTTGAAACAGCCTATCACTATGTACCTATGGAAGTAAATATTTTTGCACGATATACTTTATTACAACGTTTAGGACTTCGCGGAGACCTATTCATGCGTTCTGGGACGAAGGCATTTGCAGAGACAGGTGTAGGGACTCGAAGCCTTACTGGAGCCTTTGATTTAAATGTACGAGCTGATTATCAACTCAGTAAAAATTGGAATGTATTTGTAGAACTTAATAATCTTATGAATAATACATATCAGCGTTGGTACAATTATCCTAATTATGGCTTAAATGCTTTAGGAGGTTTAGTTTATTCTTTTGACAAATCGGTTTCAGCGTTAAAGAATAATACTGAATTAAAATAAAACATCTTACTTTTATCGCGTCGAATGATACAAATAGAAAACTATATCTCTAGCTTCTTACTGAAGAACAAATATTGTGCAATTAGTGGTTTAGGAACGCTTGAACTAAAACGTGAGCCAGCCTACTCTGCTGATAACGGGACTATAAGTCCCCCTAACTATAATATCACTTTTTCTCCGATAGGAGTTATCGATGATGGTTTTGCGACCTTTATTGCCAATCATGAGAATGTAAGTATCTCAAAGGCATCAAACGACATAAAAACATTTAGTCAAGAGGTAAAACATGAGTTGCATAAGACGGGACGTTTTGAAATCGACGGGGTTGGTTATTTTACACATAAAAATGATATTATTCAGTTTCATCAGGATGAAACATTAGATCTAGAGCGGGACCCTATTCAACTTTACAGAGAAAAAACCGTAACAGAAGAGGACGAAGAGACCTTAGCCGATGCTAAGAGCTTTAAAGATTTAAATTACACACATTCAGAAAAAGGTATTGGTAAGCCCAAAATGGGAACCTTATTAAAATACCTTCTTGCCTTCTTGCTTCTGATTGGATTAGCAGCTATAGCCTATTTTGGATATAAGTACTTTGAAAGTAATCGAACACAAGCTACACAAACAGAAGAGGCCGCTATGGTTGAGGACTATGATGATGTAGAGGCATCAGATACAGCAGGTGTTAATAATGGAACCCCTTCTTCGTTAGATAGCTCCGAAACAGTTGGTATAGTTGATAACCCTCCTGTCGAAGAGATGCCTCCTGCGGCCGTCGGTGAATATAAAATTGCTGTTCAAGCTTTTGATAGCTTAGCTATTGCCCAAGCAAAATCAGAGAAGCTTAATTCATGGGAGAACAAAACAACTGTTATAACACGAGGTGCTAAACATTATCTGGTAATTTACGCAACCACACCTTCTGGCGATACCCTAAAATTAAAAGATTCCATAAGGAGGCATTTTAACCCAAGTGGGGAGCCATTTATGGTAAAATAAAAAATTTACACTATATTTGCGCTCAGTTGAGCGAGTGGTAAAGGGAACTAATTAGTTCCCTTTTCTATTAGCCGCAATTGTAAGTATATTATTATAGTGAGCAAAGAAGCGCAAATTGAAGATTGGATACAGGAAATACTAGATGAGACGGATTGTTTTATCGTCTCTTCTAAGCTAGGTACGGATGCAAATTATAAGTTCTTTATAGACAGCGACACAGGTTTTTCGCTTGAAAAAAGTGTAAAAATCAATAGAGCTTTACGAAATAGGATTGATGATTCGGGCTTATTCCCTGATGGGAATTACTCCTTAGAGATTTCTAGTCCTGGTATTGACGAGCCCATTCGATTGCCTCGTCAATATAAGAAGAATGTAGGCAGGCTGTTGGAGATAAAGACATTGGAAGAGGAATTACTAGAGGGAAGACTAATAGAAGTGATGGATGAAGCACTAATTATAGAAACTAAAGGAACAAAAAAAGAACCTAAGAAAACAATAAACATTAAAATGAATAACATTAAAACTGCTACTGTTCAGGTAGAATTTAAATAATTAATTATGGCAAGTATTAATTTAATTGACTCATTTGCAGAGTTTAAGGAAGCCGAAAGTATTGATAGACCAACACTGATCAAGGTATTGGAAGATGTATTTAAGACGATTCTTCGTAAAAAATATGAGACTGACGAACCCTTTGACGTAATTGTAAATGATCAAACTGGGGATTTGGAAATTTTTCATAGGAAGGAAGTCGTAGCAGATAACGAATTAGAAGATTATGTAACGCAGATCAAACTTTCGGAAGCTCTGGAGGTTGATGATACCTATGAAATAGGAGATGAGGTTTATAAGGAAATCAAGATGCAAGATTTTGGGCGAAGAGCGGTTCTTGCTGCGAAACAAACCCTAGCTTCACGGATTAATGATTTAAAGAAAAACATCCTTTTAGAAAAGTATAAAGAGCGTGTTGGCCAAATTATTAGTGGGGAAGTTTATCAGATTTGGAAGCGTGAAATTATGTTACTTGATGATGACGGAAATGAGTTGATCTTACCAAAGTATGAACAAATTCCTTCGGATTATTTTAAGAAAGGTGAGACGACTCGTGCGGTCGTAAAAGCAGTAGAAATGAAAGGAAACACACCCGTGATTATCCTATCTCGTACTGACCCATCTTTCTTAGCTAAATTATTAGAAATTGAGGTCCCTGAGATTTTCGATGGGTTAATATCGATTAAGAAAATTGTAAGAGTACCTGGTGAGCGTGCAAAAGTGGCAGTTGAAAGCTATGATGATCGGATTGATCCTGTAGGTGCTTGTGTTGGAATGAAAGGAAGCCGTATTCATGGAATTGTTCGTGAGTTACGCAATGAAAATATTGATATTATTAACTATACAAATAACCTTCAGCTTTTGATCACTCGTTCTTTAACACCTGCTAAGATTAGTTCGATAGAAATAGATGAGGAGGATAAGTATGTAGAAGTGCTCATGAAGGCAGATCAGGTTTCTTTAGCTATTGGCCGTCGTGGAGTAAATATCAAATTAGCACAAGAATTAACAGGTTATAATATTGAAGTATTCAGAGATGATGTGGATGCAGAAGATGAATATGATGTTCCATTAACTGAGTTTTCTGATGAAATAGAACAATGGATCATTGATGAATTAGTAAAAATTGGATGTGATACAGCCAAAAGTGTATTAGAACTGGAGGACGAGGATCTGGTAAAACGTAGTGATCTAGAAGAAGAAACGATCAAAGACGTAAAACAAATTTTAAAATCTGAGTTCGACCAAGGATAAAAAAAAGAGTATATTCGAAAAATCATATATGGCAACAGGTAAAGGCATACGATTAATGAAAGCCGCCAAGGAATTTAACATTGGTAAGGATACCCTTGTGCAATTTCTTTTGGACAAAAAATTTGAGGTAGAGAATAAGCCGAATACAGTTCTTACAGAAGAGATGTATGAAGAGCTTATGCTAGAGTATGCCCAAGATAAAGCTGCAAAAAAGAAAAGTGAGAAGATCAGTCTTCAGGTAAAATCAGTTGAGGAAGAACCTAAGAAGGCGCCTGTATCAAAACCAAAAGAAAAGGTTTCTTTAAAGAAAGAAGAAGCTGTAAAACTGAAGGTAAAAGATAAGATTGACCTTGAAAAACCTAAGGAAGAGGAGCCACCTAAGCCTAAAGTTGTTAAGGAAAAACCCAAGGCGAAGAAAGTTGTAAAAAGTAAACCTACGGAGAAAGTTTCCTTAAAGAAAGATGAGGCGGTAAAGCTAAAGGTCAAGGACAAGATTGATCTAGATAAACCAGCGGTTGTAGAAAAGAAGGAGGAAGAAGTTACAATTGATCCGCCCAAAGCAAAGAAGGTTCATAAAACAGGTACTGAAAAACAAGAAGAGCCCGAAGCAAAAATTGAGAATATCAAGGCGAAGAAGCTTGAAGGTCCTAAAATTCTTAAGAAAATTGAACTGAAGGAGGAAGTGCCCCGTACGCGTAAAAAACGTAAGAGAATTCCTACAAAAGGAACGGGTACTACAAATAAATCAGGTGGAGATCGTCCAAATAAACCTTGGCAGCAAAAAGGTAAAAATGAAGGGCAAACCGTTGATCCAAAGTTGATTCAACAACGTCTAAAACAAACGTTGAATCGGGTACAGGGTAATGCTTCTAAGAGACCACCAAAAAGCCTTCGGAAGAATCGTAAACGCGATAAAGCTGAACGTAAGGACCTGCAAGAACAATTAGCAAACAATGATGTAGGAGAAAAAGTATTACGCATAACGGAGTTTCTTTCTGTATCTGAGCTAGCCAGCTTAATGGATGTGGAGGTAACGGATGTAATTAGTGCTTGTATGAGTTTGGGTAGAATGGTATCAATCAATCAGCGTTTAGATGCTGAGTTGATAGAGATTGTAGCTGCTGAATTTGATTTTGAAATTGAATTTATTGAGCTAGAGGATAAAACGGCCGAAGAAGTTATCGAAGAAGATGATGAAGCGGACTTAACACCTCGCTCTCCGATTGTAACTATTATGGGACATGTAGATCACGGTAAAACTTCTTTGCTGGATTACATCCGAAATGCACGTGTTGTAGATGGCGAGGCTGGTGGAATTACTCAGCATATTGGTGCTTACAAAGTGAAAACAGATAGTGGTAAAGAAATTACTTTCTTAGATACACCTGGTCACGAAGCCTTTACAGCGATGCGTGCTCGGGGGGCTAAGGTCACTGATGTTGCAGTCATTGTGGTTGCAGCCGATGATGCGGTTATGCCACAGACCAAAGAAGCAATCTCACATGCACAAGCTGCAGAAGTACCTATGATTTTTGCGATAAATAAAGTGGATCGTGAAGGTGCTAACCCTGATAAAATTAAGGAACAGCTTTCTGGTATGAATATTCTAGTCGAAGACTGGGGAGGTAAATATCAGTCGCAGGATATATCGGCGAAAACAGGTATGAATATTCCAGAGTTACTTGAAAAAATAGCTCTTGAAGCGGACTTGCTTGAATTAAAAGCAAATCCTGATCGTATGGGCTATGGAACTGTAGTAGAGGCTTCATTGGATAAAGGACGTGGTTACGTATCGACAATTTTGGTGCAAAATGGTACCATTAGAGTAGGTGATATGTTATTAGCGGGTCCCTATTATGGCAGGGTTAAAGCTATGACCGATGAGCGAGGTAATACCGTAGAAGAAGCAGGCCCTTCCACACCAGTGCAAATACTAGGTTTTAATGGAGCACCACAATCGGGAGATAAGTTCAAAGCCTATGAAGATGAAAATGAGGCTAAGGCAAAAGCAAACGAACGAGAAAAAATATTGCGCGAGCAAGGTATGCGTACGAAGAAGCATATTACCCTTGATGAGATCGGACGTCGTTTAGCTCTTGGAAACTTCCAGCAATTGAATTTGATCATTAAAGGTGATGTAGATGGTTCGGTTGAGGCATTAAGCGACTCGTTAGAAAAACTTTCTACCGAGGAGATTATGGTAAACGTAATCCATAAGGCTGTAGGACAGATTACTGAGCGAGATGTATTATTAGCATCTGCTTCTGATGCTATTATCTGTGGGTTCCAGGTGCGTCCTTCTGCTCAAGCCAATAAGTTAGCGATGGATGAAAACATCGAGATTAGAAACTACTCCGTAATTTATGATGCAATAGATGAAATTAAGAGTGCCATGGAAGGTATGCTTGAGCCAAAAGTTGAGCGTAAGATTACCGCACAGCTTGATGTATTAGAAGTATTTAATATTACAGGTGTTGGTAAAGTAGCTGGTTGTATGGTTACAGAAGGCAAGATTAAACGCGAGCATAAGATAAACTTAGTGCGAGAAGGAATTGTATTGTACAGTGGAGAACTTGGAGCCTTAAAGCGTTATAAAGATGAGGTGAAAGAAGTGGTAACCGGTATGGAATGTGGAATTAGCGTTAAAGGGTTTAATGATATTAAAGCGGGTGATATTGTAGAAGCATTTGAAGAAATTGAAACAAAACGAACGCTCTAGTTAAAGAACCTTTGTAATTTTATGTTTTAAAGCGACTTGAATTATCGAGTCGCTTTTTTATTGAAATAATGACATCGGCTTGGGAGCTTATTTATTAAGTTCTGATTCTGTGAATAATACTTGTTTCCCTTTTGCAATAAGACCTTGTAGAGTATCCGTTTCAAATTTATCTAGTAAACTATTCCGATAAGCCAAAGCAATCCGCTTGGTGATAGACATGGTATTCTTAATTTCATTGATAATTCTTTTCTCCAACATCTTTTCGATATGTTTAGATGAAATAGTTCCATTAATGTTTTTGTTAAGTGCATCATCAATGGCCAGTGCTTCAAAAGTCAGTTCTCTAAAAAATTCTTTTTCCCGCTTACTTAATTTAACAGGCTGTGCAATAACCTCATCCTGATTTTTGAAACACAGTTTTTTTTCTGGGAGGTCAGGAAAGGACTTGACTTCTTCGATTAATATTTGGCTTAAACTGTCCAAGAGCCGTTCTAGACCATCGCGTTTCAATATATAGCCATCTGCATTCAATAGTAATGCTTGTTGTATACTTAAGCGATCTTCTTTGCTTGATATGAATGCTATTTTTTGCCTTGGGTGAGAAGTCCTTATTTTATTAAAAATTTCAAATCCATTAATGTAGGGCATTGAAATGTCTAATAGTAAAAGGTCGCATGCAGATTTTGGTACATTGAATCCATTTGCATTAGCAGGAGGGTAGAGGGTTACGTGTTCAATAAAAGTTATTCTGTGCAGTAAGGATTTCAAGGATTGAGCAAACAATTTATGGTCATCTATTATTCCTAGGCTAAATTTTCTCTCACGCTGTTTGGTATTCATAATGGATAAAGTACGGCTATTATTTTGACCCAAACAACCCCTATTTATTGGGGTTATTATAAGAGAGCTTATCAGAAAAAAAGCCCTCCATGTACAGGTTTTGTTAAAACATACAGTGTGTTAGTTTATGATTTCCAAAGCGTATTTTGCTAGCCCAACCATGTTTTGGACATTAAACTTACTAAAAAGTTTTTTTCGATAGCTTACCACGGTGTGGATGGATACATCCATTTTATCTGCAATTTCTTTGGTAGTAAGTTCTCGAATTAGCAGTTCGAGGAAATGTAATTCACGATCCGTCAACTTAACATTACTGCCATCATGAAAATGAAACTCTTTCTTTTTATCAATGTCCTTTTGCAAAAAGTAGGGTTGACCGCCAATAATGGAATGAATAGCCTCAGTAATCGTTTCCTTTGAAGAGCTTTTAAATATATAACCCTCAATTTCTAAGTTCTTGGCTTGTTGCATACTAAGTCGATCTTCACGCACAGACAAAAGAGCAATTTTTTGACTAGGGCTATTGCGTTTAAACAGTTCGCTAATCTCAAAGCCATTTTTATAGGGCATATTAATATCAATAAACAAAAGATCCCACTGCTTGTGCGGTATGCGATAGGAATCGCCAGAGGGAACAGGCAGAAGCTCAACCGATGTTACCCCTTCAATAGAAGCAATAAGCTCTTGAAGACCCTGAGCAAAAAGAAGCTGGTCATCTATAATTCCTATTGTTATTTGCTGAGGTAGCATAATAGGTCAAATATAAGTTCTCTTCTTTCAATATTATAGCATGCTAGTTTGAAATAGTTATTGATGAATTGATTAGGGTAATATTTGTAGGACATACTTTGCTAAGCCAATCATATTATTAACACCAAACTTTTTAAATAAATTTTTTCTATAGCCTGTTACTGTATGGGGTGATACATTCATAACCTTAGCAATTTCATTACCGCTGAGTTCTTCTAAAAGAAGCTCTGCAAACTGTAGTTCTCGAATCGTTATTTTAATTTTTTTTCCATCGGAAAAACTATATATATCGCCATATGTCTCGGGTTGAGAGAAATATATTTTATTTCGAATCAGTACCTGATACATTGCATAGCGCAATTGATCTTTTGGCGAGTTTTTAAATAAATAAGCTTGGACGCCTAGTTGTCTAGCTTTCTTAAGACTTAAGCTATCTTGTTTAGAACTTAGGATAGCTATTTTTTGTTCTGGGCGTACTGCTCTTATTTGTTCTACAACTTCAAACCCATTGATAAAAGGCATAAGAAGATCGATGATAAAAAGGTCTACTGAATGAGGAGGTAATTTAAAAAGCTTATTATCTGGTGGGTTGCTCAATCTAACTTCGTCTATGAAACTAAATGTACTCAGGAGCTCACGAAGCACTTCCGAAAACAAACGTTGATCATCAATTATTTCTATACTAAACTTCTTCATAAAGCACCTCGCGCTAACTTATATTGCTCTTCTTACAAAGAACGAACTGTTTTTAATTTTCTAACTACCCTTTTTTTTGGGATATTGTTTCCGTACTTATTGGTGTTATGATGGGCGAGAGTATGTTCTTTTATTACCTAAGAAAGGTTGTAATAGCTAAAGCAAGAATATAAGTTGTGTTTCTTTATGTGTACAAGAAGAATTCTGAGCATCAATTTTTTTCTTGTGTTGTACTTACCAAGACCAGATAATCAAACAACAACATAGAAATAATATCCCAAAAAATTGGGGTATATAAGTTGTATTGGCAAGACTACATTTGAGTTTATATTGAACTTTTTTCTTCATAGACAGTTCGGTATAATTTTAAATGAAGAAAAGGCCTCCGAACTAGGAGGCTTTTTCAAAAAAAACATAACTATTAAAGATGAACGATGTTGTACCAGATGGATTGACAAAAAATTGGGGTTTTTTATCAGAGCAGCTTGCTGCACCTTAGCTGTGCTAATTAATTAAGAGTCCTATTAAGACTTTTTATTAGAAGGTTCCATTTCTATGGAACCTTTTTCGTTTTCTACGCGTCCTACTTTATTGACTCTAACGGTATAGACACATATATTTCGGTTCCTTGCGTATTCTCTACTTTAAGTTGCCCCTTTATAATAGCCAATCTGTTTTTAATACTATGAAGCCCTTTTTGGATTGCAGTATCAGGTATTCCAATGCCATCATCTGTATATATTAGAAAAAGTTCTTTATCCTTAATTTCAATAGTAACACAAACGATTGATGCGTTGGCATACTTGCGTGTATTAAGTAAAAGTTCTTGCAAGAGTAGAAAAAGGTGTTTTCGCAAAGCATCATTAAGTTCATGCAAGGCACGATTTGATGGAAAATTTGTAACAGTCTCAAAGGCTTCTGTTATAGTGTATTCTTCAATAAGTACTTCAAGCACCTCTATAAATGTATGACGACTGATCTCGGGCATATCCATAATATGCGAAAGGTTTCTGACCTTTTGGTATAGATAACTTAACTGTCGAGATGTTTTATGGAGAGAGGCGCTGCGTTCAGAATCTGATGTAGGTAGGAGGGCCTCAATTCTATATTTTAAGGCTGCCAGGGTGCTAGCCACTTGGTCGTGCAGTTCTCGTGCTATTTTTACACGTTCTTGTTCTTGTCCGTCAAGTTGAGCTTGTTTTTGCTGTAAGATGGCTTCTTGAGTTTCTTGTTTTAGTTTGTAAACGGCCTTTTTACGGAGGGCGAATAGTATTAAAGAAGCTATAATACCAAGCGAGGTGATGATGATCAGAACCGTTCTAAGTTTTGCGTTGTGTAACTTTTCTTTTTGATTTTTCTCAAGTCCTGCCATTTGCTTAAACAAAAATCTATTTTGTTTTTGCGCACCATTCCTTATTTTAATGCGCATCGCTTCACGCTTTGCTTTAAGGAGTTGATACTTTATTTTAAAGTCAGCTTCGCTAAGTTTATGGTATTTGCCGTAGTCATAATTGGCAATACCCATACTTTGATTATAGAATTTATATTGTATAACAAAGTTGTAGGCATCCTTACTATCACTGGGCAACGCCTCGCAAAACTCCTCAAACTGTTTAAAATATTTTCTAACACTATCCTCATACTCTGGAAACGTACTATATAACGTTCTATAATTTCGAGCGATGGTGATAAGGCATACGGCCATAGCCCTAGGTTTTTGATACAACTTAGCTAATGCCAAGGCTTTTTTCGCATCATGGGTAGGATCAAGTTGTTGGTGCAAATTCATATCTTTCATGAGCAGATCTTTCTTGAGGTGCGAGTGAAAGCTTAGCATGTTTATAAATTGGATACTCGGGGCTCTTTTCTTTTTGAACTCTTCTTGAATACCCAGTTCAGAGTAGTATAGGGCTGAGTCGATACGATGATTAATGAGTCGGTGGTATTCACTAAAATGGATATAATCTTCCAATTCCATATGGGTTGGCTGCTTTAAGAATAAGGGTTTAGTTTTTTCTTTTAGAAATACCAGTTCATCTAATACATCCTGTGGTAAATCATTTTTAAACATATCAATATCATGTATACTGGTCATATATACATTTCTTCGAAATCTTGGTTTAAAGGCCTCCTCATTTTTTTCAATCAAAAGTTGGGCCTTCTTAAAATAATAGAACCCACCTGCTAGGTTTACCCAATTAATATAATGTTTGGCTTGTAAATAGTAATACTGTGCTTCTTGGACCTTAGTAAGTTCATCAAGCGAAGAGCCAATACTATCCAGTACCTGCGCCAACGTATCATCTCTGTATTCATGGTCTATACGATATTGCGCTTGGTTTAGTAGGCTATCAAAACGCTTAGTGCGTTGTAAACTTTCAACAGATGGTTTACAAGAAGATGTAGCAAGCCAAGTTCCTAGTAGGGTTAGAAATAAAAAAAATCTTCTATGCATCATGTATGTTGCTCTAAGTTAGTTGTTTAATAAGGAGTTTATTTAATAAATCAGCCAATCAAATTATCAGTCTTATTGCAATCCTATGTTTTATTTTGTTGAGATACTACCCCAATTTATTGGGTTTTTTTGTTATCGTAAGAAAAGAAGATACAGCCCATAGCGCCGTAAAGAGGTATCTTGGGGGGCAATAAATAATCTTCTAATGACTATTCAATAGCTACTTTAAGGGTAGTAACGAACCACCCCTAAGGTAGTAGGTAACCACCCCAAGCGTAGTAAATAAGTGTTTTATGGGTAGTAAAAGATTGCCTAATGACTATTGAATAACTACATTATGGGTAGTACAGAACCACCCGTAGGGTAGTAAATAGGTGTTTTATGGGTAGTAAAAGATTGCCTAATGACCATTGAACAACTACATTATGGGTAGTACGGAACCACCCGTAGGGTAGTAAATAAGTGTTATAGGAGTAATAAATGATTGCCCAATGACTATTGAATAACTACATTATGGGTAGTAGGTAACCACCCCAAGGGTAGTAAATAAGCCCCCAGATACCATGCCCAACTTAACTATTCGTTGTTTCTAACTACGAATAACCAGCTTAATATGACCGTTACCGAACTATTGTTTTGATAATTGATTCCCGTTCTATGAGACCTACCCCGTTCTGCTGGGCATGAAGGCAAAAGAAAACCCGTGCTAAGTCGGAACATTTTGTTTTATCAAGAGCTAGAAGCTCTGTTTTATTAAACATTCGTAGCTACAAGCTACGAATAGTTGAACATTTTGTGTCACCCTGAGCCCGTCGAAGGGTAGTTACAAGCTACGAATGGTTAAACATTTTGTGTCACCCTGAGCCTGTCGAAGGGTACCTACAAGCTGCGAATAGTTAAACATTTTGTGTCACCCTGAGCCTGTCGAAGGGTAGCCCATTTAGACCCTGCTAACAAAATACCCAAAAAATTGGGGTTTTTTGAGCAAAGGGTTTACTGGACTTTTGTGTCAACAAAACAAAAAAGAAAATAGTTATGAGAAAAAATGTACAACATATAGCAATATTGCTCTGTGCTTTATTGCTTACAACAGTGGTGCAGGCACAGGTAAAAGTAGGTGATAATCCTACAACGATTAACCCTAGTGCTGTATTAGAGATAGAAAGTACAAACAAAGGTTTACTGCTACCACGGGTTACCTTAAGCAGTACCACAAACTTTGTACCCTTAGCCACGCATGTAGAAGGCATGGTGGTATACAATACAGCTACAGCTGGTGATGTAACACCAGGTTATTATTACAACGATGGCACTCAGTGGGTGCGCCTAGCGAATGCCGCTAATGTAGGTGAAACCAATACTACCTTAGCCTTAGATAGTACCACAGGTTTACTAACCTATACCAATGAAAATAACAATAACCCCGTTTTAAGCTTAGCGAATATAGAACCTTGGTTTGGCACCGATAATCATGCTGGTGCTACTGAGAATACCGAGGATATTTATACAATGGGGCGCGTTGCAATTGGAAAAGATTCCTTTGATCGTCCAGGCCCCTTAGTGATTGAAAATAATGCACCGAATGGTTCAGCCAATATTACACTTACAGGAAACACTTCAAGTCACATAGTTATAGAAGCATATCGGAATAGCCCTTGGACACATGCTGCTTTTAGAGCTCAAGCAGGGCGTGGTACAAAAGACGCTCCAGCAGCCCTCAATGCTGGTGATGCTTTACTTTACTTAGATGCGCAAGGGTATAATGGAACATCTATGGGAGGCTCTTCTTCTGCCATTAGTTATATTGCTGCCGAAAATTTTACCCCAACTGCTAATGGAGGTTATATGGTGTTTAGTACGACCGATACAGGTGCTACAGTTCCTACGCAAAGAATGCGCATTGCGGCTAGTGGCAACATAGGTATTGCTACTAGCTCTCCAACAGAAAAGCTCGATGTAAACGGTAAAGTGCGTGTACGTGATTTAACGGGTGCAGACCAGGCCACAGATGTGGTTGTAACCGCTGATGCTACTACTGGAGAATTAAAAGAAGGCGGTGCTATATCAGACCTAGGCTCCGTTTGGGATGAAGACCTTGCCGGGACGACAAAAGCCACTGAAAGCTCTACCAATATAAGATACAATAATGGTGGAGTATGGATTAGGGGCTCTGCGGTTCCTAATGGCCATCCTCCATTAGCTGTGGGGCGAGGAGATAATAGAACAGGAATGGGTTCAGATCTCGACACCTATCATTTTGCTATTTATCCTCCAAGTTATAATGCCTACCTTTCTGGCGATGCACAGGGTTTGCAAATAGGCACAAATAGCTCAGGCAGAAGCATACGTTTTAGGATTGCAAACATTGATCGTTTTGAAGTTTTTGGTAACGGGCGAGCAAGTTTACATAATTACACCGGCACCAACTTTGACGAAACTAACCCCAACTACGTACTCTCTACTGACGGCACAACAGGAGACATCACCAAAACCAGTATCGCAGATCTAGCATCTGCAACCGCCGACGGTGACGCTTGGGGTGTTACTGGGGAAGATCAAACGAGTGCAATTGGCCGTACGGGTAATGTAGGTATTGGTACCACCACTCCTGCTTCACCGTTGCATATTGTTAAGAACGTACCAATACAATTAACATTAGAAAGATCGAATGCTCAGGATTCATATATCAATTATAAAAATACAGGACTGGATTGGACGGCTGGTTTAGATGCTTCGCTGGGTTTTGTCATTGCAGAAGCAAACGCCATAACTACAAACCCTAGATTTTTAGTTGAAGCTGGAGGCAATGTCGGTATTGGCACCACCACCCCCAACGAAAAGTTAGAAGTCAACGGTAAAGTTCGTGTAAGCGACCTTACGGGTGCAGATGCTGCCACAGATGTGATTGTAACCGCAGATGCTACTACAGGAGAATTAAAAGAAGGCGGTACAGTTGCAAGCTTGCAAGACGGTGACGCCTGGGGTGTTACAGGAGAAGATGTGGCGAGTAATATAGGTAGAACAGGTCGTGTAGCTATTGGTACCACTGGAGCCACCACGGCTACATTGGATGTACGTAACTCGGGTACCGAAGATATCCTAAACCTACGTGATGGCACTACCGAGGTTATGACCGTATTAGACGGAGGTAATGTGGGGATTGGGACGAATACTCCAGATGTAAAGCTACAAGTTGGACATGAAAGTGCTACCTCTAGCAATAGACGTTTAGATGCCAATTCAATTGTCGATATAATTGGAAACGAAATATCTTCAAGGGCAGATAGCACTGTTCAGGATATGCTTAGATTACATCAACCCAATACTGAAGCTGGGTCTAAAGGTTCGGCATTTGCAATTGGTCTGTCGTTTCATGAAGCCATCACAAATAACTTTCCAAGAACGCGGGTTGACTTTAAAACTACGGCACCCACTATCGACCAGACCATTCCAAATAGAACGGTCATGTCTCTTTTAGATAATGGTAGGGTTGGTATTGGTACCACCAAACCAACTGCATCACTTCAAATATCTGATGGTAACCCAACAGGAAATATTTGGCAAGGAACCGCAGATATACCTGGTATGCAAATTCATAGTGCTGGGGGTGATGCCTGGGCGGGTATTCAACGCAATATAACCAGCCCCAATCTTTTTCTTACAAAAACAGGTGCTTTCGGATCTGGTAGTTATGTGCTGTTCTATTCAGGCGGATTTGTTAAGGGGCACATTAGTACAAATGGTTCAACAGTTTCATACAACACCTCTTCAGATAGAAGGTTAAAAGAAAATTTCAAACCTTCTCAGTATGGTTTATCCAACATCTTAGATATGAATGTTTTAGATTATACTTATAAAGTAGATCGTCAACAAAAAAACAAGAGTACGGGTTTTATAGCTCAGGAGTTATATAAAATATACCCACAAGCCGTAACAAAAGGTACCGATGAGGTAGACCAAAATGGTAATTTGGTAGAACCTTGGGCAGTGGATTATGGTAAACTAACACCCGTATTAGTAAAAGCAGTACAAGACCTACATGCCGAGCTGCAAAAAGAAAAAGAAGAAAACAATACGCTTAAGGCGCGCTTAGCTAAAATAGAAGAAACCTTGAGCATCCGAGAAAATAAGTAACCTAAAGATCAGTGTTTTAGCGTCTAATCAAAGCGCACCCAATATGGGTTAGGTAAGATCTTTTGTTCACCATTTAAAATCGTGCTTTTTCATGTACACTTTACCCGCACTCTTATCTAGGAGGGCGGGTTTTTTTATATCCAATCACCCTTTTTTGTAAGTCAGTAACAAAACACCCTAGAATATGGGGTTTTATGCCTAATCAATATATCCCAATTTTATACATCGAAACAAAACACATTTATTATGACGAAAAAGATTACAGTAAGAAAGATGCTTATGGCCTTCATAGCCTTGCTACTCATGAGTAGTACACTAAGCGCACAACTAAAGGTTGGTAATAATCCTACCACCATTAATTCCAATGCCGTATTGGAAATCGAAAGTACGAATAAAGGGCTTTTATTGCCCCGAGTTGCGCTGAGTGCAACAACAAACTTTGCGCCTTTGACTGCACATGTAGAGGGTATGGTGGTATACAATAAGGCCACCGCAGGCAATGTCACTCCAGGTTATTATTATAACGATGGTAGCCAATGGATTCGTATAGGGGGGAGCGTTTCTGGTGCCGACCCTTCTACAGATGCTTGGCAGGATAGCTCAGGTAGGGTACATCTGGCTACCTTGAGCGATGGCATCACCGCCCGCCCCGCCGGTACAGACTTTGTTGCTTTAGATAATGGTGCGGTAAGTATAGGTACCGCTATACCTCACGCTTCCGCATTGCTTCATCTACAAGCCACGGACAAAGGTGTGCTCTTACCCCACGTACCACTCGATAGCCTAAAAGACATCAGCACCATAAACGCACCCGAACATGGGCTTATTGTCTTTGCCACAGGTGGCCTGCTCACAGAAGCATACTACTATTGGGATGACCAAGATACTTCCTGGGTTCAATTCGTAGATGCTGATGATATCGATTTACGTATGGTCGGAAACCATAATCATCTTACCCAAGATGCAGGTACTGGCAGTAATGGTACCGCTATAGGTACACAATATAATATCGCCTTGGGTAGAGGAACAGGTGCCAACCTGGGTGTAGGGGTTCATAATATTTTTATGGGCCGTCATGCCGGAGGGAATATCCAAAGCGGAAGTAATAATGTAGCCTTAGGGAAGTCCGCCCTGCGTAATGCGCCTGTTGCATCCAACAATATAGCCATCGGGAATGCCACAGGCACCAGTTTACTAGATGGTTTTGGCAATATAGCCATTGGTTGGGATGCTGAATTACCCATAGACTCCGCAAACAACCAATTGAGCATCGGAAATCTTATTTACGGTACAGGCCTCGATGGTCGGGCTACGAATACCTCGTCGGGAAATATAGGTATTGGTGAAAAGGCACCAACCGACAAATTAGATATAGGCGGTACCTTACGTGTGCAAAATCTACCTCCTGCTGATACCAATGATAGCGATTTTGTGCTCGTAGCAGATGATGTAACAGGTCAGGTACGCAACTCGGGTAAAACATTAAGTGCCCTTTCTTCAGATACAGAACCTTGGTTTAATAAAGCCACCAGTACCGCGGCTACCACTGTGGCAGATAGCATCTATCATTTAGGCAATGTACACGTTGGAACTGGTGGTGGAAGTGGCCAGTACGCTATGACCGTAGGTGATGCCAATCAAGTGAGTGGCAATTACAGCCTAGCCGTAGGAGCCAACAATGTAGTTCAAGGACAGTCAAGCCTAGCCGCTGGGCAAAACAATTCAGTATCTGGGATATTTTCTATCGTAGCAGGATCGAGCAATATTGTTTCTGGTGGGCCTGCTTTGGCCATGGGAGGTGCTAATCATATTTCAGGTTCGCAGTCCGCTGCTTTTGGTGCGGCTAATCAGATATCAGGTTCAGGATCCATGACTGTAGGATCTGCCGATACCATTTCAGGATTGCGGAGCCTCTGTGTTGGACAGTCTAATCATGTATCTGGTAATAATGCCTTTGCAATGGGTAATAATAATGTAGTCATGGGAGATAATGCCTCAGTATTATCGGGTAGTGGACATATCGTTACGGCCAATAATACCGCGGTAGCCACCCACCTCACGGTTACAGGTACTTTTACCAACTCATCGGATAGAAGGCTAAAGAGAAATATTGCTCCCACACATTACGGGCTAAGCGAAGTCTTGGCCATGAAGCCTACACAGTACCGTTATCGTGGTGAAGAACACAACAAGCTAAGCTTGGGTTTTATAGCACAGGACATGCGCGAGCTTATACCTGAAGTAGTTATAGAAACAGATCATGAAACAAAATACCTCGGTATTAACTATACCGAGCTGATTCCTGTTTTAACCAAAGCTATACAAGAATTGAAAACGGAGCTTGATGCCGAGAAAGAAAAGAACAAGCTGCTAGCACATGAAATGACCACTATGCTCAGCAGCTTGAAAAAAGAAGTGAATGAAATAAAAGCGGGCGTACGTTTAAAATCTTCAAAAGAACAACAGTTCGGTTTGCGATAGCTGCTGATGCTTAAAGCTCGGTTTTATTAACTATTCGTAGCTATAAGCTACGAATAGTTGAACATTTTGTGTCACCCTGAGCCCGTCGAAGGGTAGCTATATGCTACAAATGGTTAAACATTTTGTGTCACCCTGAGCCCGTCGAAGGGCAGTTATAAGCTACGAATAGTTAAACATTTTGTGTCACCCTGAGCCTGTCGAAGGGTAGTTATAAGCTACGAATGGTTAAATTGTTGAAACTGTAAAATTTATGAAATGGATTTTTCTTTCGTTAGGGTTTCTTGTAATAATTGTTCTAATGCTTTGGTATGTTTTTGATTTAAAGAAAAAGTGCAAAAAGGAACAAGATGATTTTAACAATGGGTATAATATAGAATAACATGACCTAATTATGTGAGTTCAATTACGGTGTATTCAACGCTGCTTCTACACAGTTTAGCATCCACACAGAATGGCTAAAGCCAGAGCTATAAGCGACGAATGGTTAAACATTTTGTGTCACCCTGAGCCTGTCGAAGGGTAATCAACCCTAAATCTCCATTTAGATCCTGCTAACAAAATACCCAAAAAATTGGGGTTTTTTGAGCAAGGAGTTTACTGGACTTTTGTGTCAACAAAACAAAAAGGAAAAAGTTATGAAAAAAAATATACAACGTATAGCAATATTGCTCTGTACTTTACTGCTTACAACAGTGGTGCAGGCACAGGTAAAAGTAGGTGATAACCCTACAAGCATCAACCCTAGTGCTGTATTGGAAATAGAAAGTACAAACAAAGGTTTACTGCTACCGCGTGTTACCTTAAGCAGTACCACAAATTTTGTACCCTTAGCCACACATGTAGAAGGCATGGTGGTATACAATACAGCTACTGCTGGTGATGTAACACCAGGTTATTATTACAACGATGGTACTCAATGGGTGCGCCTAGCCAATGCCGCTAATGTAGGTGAAACCAATACTACCTTAGCCTTAGATAGTACCACAGGTTTACTAACCTATACCAATGAAAATAACAATAACCCCGTTCTAAGCTTAGCAAATATAGAACCTTGGTTTGGCACCGATAACAATGCTGGTGCTACTGAGAATACCGAGGATATTTATACGATGGGTAATGTAGGGATTGGGACAAGTAATCCAGTTTCGTTATTACATTTAACTAAACCAACTGGTCCGAGCGTATTGAACGGTATAACAGCAGATATTGCCAATTCTGGTTTGGGAAGGTTTATAGATGCTACTATAAGTGACGGTTTTACCGGAAGTGATACCATGGGCGTTGTTTCTATTGTAGACAATAGATTGTCAACTCCAGGTCAGAATCACGAGAGAAAAGGGTTCAGCTATACAACAAACTTCCCGACTCTTACCACCAGTTTAAGAAATCAAAAATTGGTCACTGCAGATTTTACAACAAACGCATCTTCAAGTCGGTTTGCAAACGTTGCAAATCTAGGACTTCTTGCAAAGTTGTACAATATAAATTCCGTCATGAATGCACATCCAAGTAATGGACAAATAGCTTACAATATTTTCTTAGATAATCCATCTCATGGTAGCAATGATTATGGTTTATATCAAAATACAGCTGGTGTAAATAATTATTTTGCCGGCAACGTAGGTATTGGCACCACCACCCCCAACGAAAAGTTAGAAGTCAACGGTAAAGTTCGTGTAAGCGACCTCACGGGTGCAGACCAGGCCACAGATGTGATTGTAACCGCAGATGCAACTACTGGAGAATTAAAAGAAGGCGGTACAGTTGCAAGCCTTCAAGACGGTGACGCTTGGGGTGTTACAGGAGAAGATGTGGCGAGTAATATAGGTAGAACAGGTCGTGTAGCTATTGGTACCACTGGAGCCACCACGGCTACATTGGATGTACGTAACTCAGGTACCGAAGATATCCTAAACCTGCGTGATGGCACTACCGATGTTATGACTGTTTTAGACGGCGGTAATGTGGGGATTGGTACCGCAACGCCAACTGCTAATGCACATATCTGGGATCAACTACCCAACATTCAAGGAAGGACCACATTTAGAGTCGATGGTGTAAGAGGGTCTGGTTTTCATACAACAACGGCATATCTTACAGGTAATACACATCAGGGAAATGAAGATGATATCGTTCTACGCATTGAAGATGTTGACCCTTTGGGTAGTGCGGCCGCAAGCGGTTATTTATTGAAAGCTTTTGGAGACAATACATCTGTGGGTAGTGGCACAGACTTAGATGAAATTTTTGCAGTCAAAGGAACAGGAGAAGTTCGCGTTAATACAGACCAATTCTTAGTACAGCCCGATGGCGATGTTGGGATTGGTACCGCAACGCCTAATACCAAACTCCATATCGATAATGGCACAACTAATGGTGCTATCCAAATAGAAGATGGCACGGAAGGCTATGGCAAAATTCTTGTCTCAGACCAGAACGGTGTGGGTACCTGGCAGCAGGGTTCAGGAACGACCGATGTATCAGGTACTACAGTCGCTTACCCTAGCACAGGAAATGTTTGGAATTGGACTTGTCCTCGTACTATTACATTAAACAGAGGTTACTGGGCAATAGCTGTTAGATGTAGAGTTGAGCATCAGCATCATCTAGGCGAAACGGAAGGGCGATTATTTATGAGCCCTAGCGGGAGTACTTCTTTCCCGTCAAGTCATCGTATACTTTGCGTGAATGTAGGAGAGGCAAATTATTTCGATCATATATACTACGCAAATATAAAATCTGATGGAACTGTGGTCAGTTTTAACCTCAATCAAATACAAGCTCGTTTCACCATGCCAGCGGCTACAGGACCTGGTGACGGAGTTATCATAACTGCCACCCGAATGTACTAAATCTAAAGATGCTTAGCTAGAGATAAATTTAGCTGAGCATTATGTTCTTTGATTTCTTGTTGTAGTAAAACATTTCTGTAAGGCTAAGCAATTAACCGAACAGACAGACCGCTGAGCTTATATATGATATAGTTTAAGTGCATAAACTCGGTTTCAAACATATGGTTAGGTAGTAGTTCCCATATTAGTAGATGGTTTGTTGTTTTACTACAGCAAGAACTTGAAGCAGATAAAACAAATAAAAAATAAAAAACAAAAAAGGAAAGAAGTATGAAAATAAAACTGATCAAGTCAATACTCATTATGCTGTTGTTGGCCTCAACAGTTCAACTTGTACAAGCGCAAAATGCTTATGTGCATCAAAACCAAATACTGGCCGCTATGCAAAACTATCAGGCCGATTACGTTCAGTGGGATAGTATTCGCCAGTTGTATAGTAAGGATATGCAAGTACAGCGTAATGTGTTACAAACAAAACTTAATCGTTTACTACGGCCTTATAAGCCGAAGCAAAATGAAAATTTTTTAAAGGTAAAACAGCGTATGCAACCAACAGATACCTTAAAGCTCAATGTCATTCTGGACGATGATCGAGCGCTCACGCAAAAAGAAAAATCCTACCAGCAGATTGTTACACTCGAATATAAAAAACGGGTGCAACCTTATATAGATGCACTGAATAAAGTCATGGCATCTTACGCCAAGAAAAAAAAGTTAAACGCAATTTATATTCTAGATCAGTTAAGCCCTGCTTTAGCATATGTAAATCCAAGCCAAGTTATAACCCATGATATTATATCACTTATAAAAAAAGAATCCGTATTCGTAAACAAAAAATAAAAACATCATGAAACAATTAAACAAAACAAACATTCTCATTCTACTAGCCAGCCTTTGTAGCTATGTAGCAAGCGCTCAATTAGGAAATCACGTTTTTTCTGGATCAGAAAGTGTAGCCTTTGGAGACCTAAGCCTGAGCACCAGTACAAATTGGACAAGTCATAGGAGTGCCACCCCTGGGTATTGGAGTGCCATAGGCACTGCCATGTATACTAATGGTAGCGATGCCAACAACATCAATGGCTATGTAAAACATTACGCCAATGCTGCCGATCAAGCCTATAGCTTTCCTGTTGGAGATGGAACCGACCTGAGAACGCTAAGCGTAAGCGGTACCCGTACAGCTAATAGTGAACTGGCAGTAGCCTGGATTGTTGGCGACCCAAACAGCACAAACGACCCTACAGGTCCCAATGCAGGTATGCATAACAGAGCAAGCGTAAGTGCCCCAATAGAAAATGTAAATAGTAGCGGTCAGTGGGATTGGCAGGATCTAAACAATGGAGCAGTAGGCACAACGGTAACGGTAAGTATACCAGATATGAGCGGCTATGCACCTTTAGCCAGCGACCTGCGATTGGTCGGTTGGAATGGTAGTAGCTGGATTGACCTTAGTGGGAGTGCAACCGCTAGCGGTACTACAGAAAACAGTACTTTGAGCGGTACCATGCAAGCAGGGATTACATCAATTGGAATTGGGTTGATTACCTCACCATTACCACTTGATCTCATAAATTTTGAGGTATACGAGCAGGATTGTAAAGCAGTATTATATTGGACTACGGAGTATGAAGAAAATACATCGCACTTTGTTATAGAACGTAAAGCGGCAGGCGGTGCTTTTCAAACTATAGGACAAGTGATTGCACAGGGGCAACAAGCTCATCAAACAAATTATACATATACCGATACCAAAATGGAAAGTGGCATCCAGTATCAGTACCGTCTTAAAATGGTTGATATCGATACAAGGTTTACCTATTCGTCAATTCAAGTCTTGAATATAAATTGTCAAAAAGATCTTAGTGTTAAGCTATATCCAAACCCAGCTTCTGACCAGATTCGTATTAAAGCCAGCGGACTGGATGTTGGTCGTGTAAACCTATCAGTATACAATGCTCTGGGCCAGCTTATTGAAACAGTACAACAAGATGTAAGTAATACCCAATTAGACAAAGCATTGGATATTAGCAGTTGGTCTGTTGGGCCTTATATACTACGTTTATCTGATCTAAGCGGTCAGCAATTGCACACGCAACGTTTCATAAAAGAAGACAACTAGCGTTAACCCTTTTTTCATATGCGGTTCTATCGTAAATGGCCACCTTTAAAGAGGTGGCCGTTTCGTTTAAGCAACTATTATGATTGGACAAAGTTTTAAAATCAATTACATGTTTATCGTTGTACAATTTGTATTCCTATAACAAAATACCCTAAAAATTGGGGTTTTTAAATAGGCAATTGCTAGACACTTTTGCTCAGAATATAAAAACAATACTAATGAGAAAAAGTCTACTATTAAAAAAGTCTATGCGCTGCACTTTACTTTTTTTTATATGGGGAATTGGTGCGGTTTCTGCTCAGGCACCCGACCCTTTGGTAACAAATCCTTACATGAGAATTAATGCAGCTGTAAATGGTGAAACCGAAAATGTCATGCATTTTACTTTTCAAAATTTGTCAAGTATCCCCATGAATCTACCTCAATCAACACGCATACTTATTGAGCTTAGTAATATAAATGTACAGGGAGTATTTAACCCAGTAAATATTACGGGCAATGGCTCGGTCTATTTTAATTGGACCTATAATAGTATTCAGAATATAATTATTGGCACATTGTCGGCCGCAGTTCCCCCTTATGCTGGTGGAGAAATTAACATCGCAGGTTTGATCGTCAATGCATCACCAACCGCCCCCAATCCGGGTATGGGTTTTGAGGCTAGTTTAGATGTTCTTTCCTCAAATGATCGTTTAAGCGATAATAATTTGGCATCGGTCTATGGCACAATTATACCCGTAGGAACGTATGAGATGGTCTTAGCTAATCCTTATATTGATCTAGTATCATCGGCAAATGGAGAAACTCAGAATGCACTTCTGGTTAATTTCCAAAACTTAAGCAATCAGGAACTTTCCGCTTCGTCACCATTGGGTATAAGCATATTACTCAATAACATGAATGTTCATGGCATGTTTGATCCTAATAATATTACAGGAAATGGGTCTACCTTTTTTAACTGGACTCACGACTCTACACAAAACATTATTTATGGAACGCTTGCAACAAACATTCCGGCTTACGCTGGTGGAGAAATTAGAATTGAAGGTTTAATCGTGAACCAAGTAGCTACAAATCCTAATCAGGATATGGGTTTTGCCGGTAGTTTGGATGTAGTAGCTTCAAACGATCAATTAGTGCAAAATAATTTTGCCTCGGTCTATGTACCGATTACAACAAACCCACTACCCGTAGAAGCCGACTTTAGTATTCAACAAAATAATTGCGTTGTTCAATTTAATCTGGTTACATACAGTGAATCAGAAGCTTTATCTGCCGTTTTGCAACGGACAGAAAATCAAAGAGCATATCATGATGTGAAGACAGTTTGGTTAGAAGGAGATAGTTATACCCAGAGGTACTATACTGGTTTTGATTTGGAGCCATTGGCATCTCACAAAACGTATTACTATCGTATGAAATATGTAGATCGGAATGGACGATATAGTTACTCTCCGGTTCAAAGTATTAGAGCCAATTGTGATGGAGTGTTTGATATTGTAAACGTGCATCCCAACCCTGTTGTAGATCATTTAAATCTGATGGCTCACCACTTACAAATAAATGAAGGAGAGCCACTCATCTTATCGATATTCAATAGCACGGGCCAATTAGTTTATAAGCAAAAGTTGAACAGTCAAGACCAAGGATTTCAATTATCTATCCCTGTTGGAAGTTGGGTAAATGGACCATACATTATTCAAGTACAGGGTTTAGAAACGCCTCTAAAGAAGATCGTTCGATTTATTAAAAAATAACACCTAATAATTATTTGTATACATAAAGGATAGCGACTTGATTCATCCAAAAAACCCAAAAAATTGGGGTTTTTTGACCAGGATGCTTATATCACCTTTGCTTTTCTTACAAACAAAAAGATTAAGTAACATGAAAAAAATATTACCTATAATACCTTTTTCTCTCTTTGGGTTTATCCGTTTTCGCGCCCTCCGATTTGTGCTATTTCTGTTTTGCTCGTTTGGCTTAACAAATTTGAGTAAGGCACAGAATTGTGCAGTAAACGCTGGTATATCAGAAAGCTACTGTATGCCCGTAAGCAGCATGCAATTAGAGGGGGCTACCTCTGGTTTTAATATCGATTTTCAGAGTATTCATTGGACGGTGCAGTCGCAACCTGCAGGTGCCAGCGTAAACATTACCAACCCTTTAAATTTAACAACTGCAGTAACGGGGACCTTTGTACCCGGGGTTTATACGTTTCGTTTAAATGCAAATTGTACTGTAGGTGCCACATTTCAAGATGTAAGTTATACCGTACACGCACTTCCTACTCAGGCAAGTGTTCCTTCCACTCAAATAGTGAATTGTTATACCGGGGGGAATATTGTACTATCTCCTGCTAATAATCCTGGCTCTGGAGAAACGGCGACATGGTCTGTTGTAAATGGACAGGGATCAATCGTTTCGGGTGGTAGTACGGCCGCATCGGCAAATTTATTTCCCAATTTTATTCCAACCGATTGCAGAGGAAACAATCAGTATACAACCGTGGTATCCTATACGATAAGTAATGCGGCAGGTTGTTCTACTAGTGATTATATGAATGTGATTATGACCTATGCTCCCGGTACGGTCGTGGCCAAAGCCTTACAAGATACACTTTGTGGCCGGGACATAGTATTGGCTGGTTCGTGCAATCTGAATGGTACAGGTAATTGGACCTTGGATTGGGCTTCTACCACTGGTGCAACGGCAAGTTTTGACCAAGCCAATGCTGCCATTACACCTGTTACGGTGAGTGATACAGGCTCTTATGTATTTTCATGGACTGTAGGAGGTGGCTGTCGACCAGGTAGCGCACAGACTGATACAGTATATTTATATGATTGTCCTATACCCTGTGACTCTTTATTTCCCGTTTCTGCTGGAGAAGACATTGTTGCTTGCAGCCCTATAGCACCTAGTATGACGATGGATGCCAACGCACTACCACAAGGTGCTACAGGAGAATGGACCCAATTAGATGGTGATCCACTCAATATTCAAAACACTCATGACCCCAAAACGATTATAAACGGTTTTACCGATCAAGGTGGACCCTATAGACTCATATGGGCTGTGACAAATTCCGTTTGTTATAGTTATGATACATTGACGATTCGCAATCGACCAGGTTTGCCCGCCCTTAACGATTTTAGCTCTTGTTCTACACCAACTCTCTCCATATTTACTTCGGCGAATACACCTTTTCAGTACATGGATACATTTTATATACAATATACCTTGGTGCAAGCTCCCGATAGTTTTACTCCTTTGGAAAGAAGACATGTTATTATCGATCCCAATCCGCAAACGGCCGCAAAATATTATGACCCAATGAACAACCGCTGGGATGCCACTAGTTCGACATCTTATGACACGTTATCGGCCATAGGAGAGAGCTATATTGTACGTTGGGGCAGACAAATGCCCGGTGTCAGTCCCGAGGATTATATCGACGGGGACCTACTTGCTGCTCGTTTTAAACCAGGTTATACACTTGGAACCTATGTGTTTGACGTAGAATATTCAAATGGATGTCAGACCTATAGTGAACGGGTTAGCTGGCACTTAGGGCGTGGAACAAATAATCCAATGGCGGTCAATGCAGGAACTGACGTTATAATGCCCTGCGGAACAGATTCGGTACAATTAGCTGGGAATAATCTAAGTCCAAATGAAGGGCGTTGGGCCTATGCCAGTGGTCCTGGCCCAAACCCGCTTGGTTTAGACAACTTTAAGAATCAATTTGTTACGGCTAAAAACTTGAATGATGGGGTACATCAGTTTGTTTATAGTGAACATAGTGGTTTGATATGTAAATCAAATTTCGATACAGCAGTTGTTTACATTGCCAGTGCACCACCTACTGCTATGGGTATTACGTCTGATGCGGATACAACTTGTAATGGAGGAGAAATTCGTTTATACGGAAACTTAGGCACAGGCTCTTTTGGCAAGTGGTCTATTATTTCTGGAAATACTACTGGTGTGAATTTTGTACCACATGATAGTGCTGCCAATGTAAGAGTTACCGGTTTATCAGGTGGTCAGGCTTATATTTTTCAGTTTGATGTAAGTAATGCCTGTGGGGCAGGTTCGGTAAGCAAAAGTATCTATGTATTACCAGCCGCATCTCCACCAACTGTTTCACTTACGGATCGTTGCGAGTATATTACAACGGGTCCTATTAGTACCGAAACAATTTGGACGGATCAGCCAATCAACACAGGTAATATACTATGGACAACTTTAAACCCTGTTACACCATATATGGTGAACAATTCGGATCCTACTAATGATACTACAACAGTTGGTGCGATTCGCTTCGGTGCCAATCGTATAGCAATAGCAGTAAGCAGTTCTGATCCAGCTTGTCCATATGTGAACCGAGATACGATGTTGCTTCATAATGTAGCGGGGACGGTCTCGAATGCTTCTAACCAAGTGCGTTATTGTAATGTTGGTATGCCCTTTACAACGGATATAGTAGGTTTTCCGCAATTACAAGTGGACTTTGGGGCACATGGTTTTTGGTCTGTGCTAAGTGGTCCGGGAATCGTTCAGTTTAATACATCACAAAATGAAAAAACGGCCAATGTTACTTTTGATGAATATGGGGTGTATACTCTGCGTTATATTGCTGATGAAAGCGTATGTTGGAGTGTATCTCCGAACTATTTTACCCTACAAGTAACGATAGCTGATACGGCATTTACCGCCTTTGCTGGTCTAGATGATACGATTTGCGGAGGAGGTACTTTTAATTTAGATGCCTTAGATGTACCGTCTAGTTCTGGCTCAGAAGGACTGTGGACGGTTCAATCTGTTGCGGGTAGTGCGGCAATTAGTTTAGCCGATCCTACGGATGCGAATACATCGGCTAACATTACAGGTGCTGGTAGTGTCACCCTCAGGTGGGAAACCAAGTTAAGCGGAGATTTACAATGTGAAGCCAATTATGATGAGGTAACAATTTATAGTTTGGAAACACCAAATGCAGGCAGTGATATCAGCTTGTGTGATGCTATGGCCATCTCTTTAGAGGGAAATCCTAATCTAGGTACACTTGGTAGTACCATATGGAGTAAAGTAAGCGGCGCCGCAGGTGATACGATTTATAATCCGAATAGTCATCAAACGGTTGTTGGTGGTTTACAAGCGGGTAATAGTTATACCTATCGCTATACCTTGAACTATGCAGGTTGCTCTCTATCTGATGATGTACAGGTAGATCTTATCAATTTTGCAGAGGCTCCTTCTATTGAGCCGGATACTGTCCAATGCGCGGGCAGTAGTGGTTTAATCACCTTGGTTGGAAACGCTGCACCTACTGGTGTACAGGTAGAATGGTCTTTGAGTAGTTTTCCTGCTGGGATGAGCAGTCCTTCTTTTAGTGCTATGCATGATTCCATAACGAACTTCTCAGCAATGAGCATGCCTAATGGGGTGTATAATTTTACGTACCGATGGTCTGAAGGGGCTTGTGAAAAAATTGATGTTCTGAGCGTCCGAACGATTAGCTGCAATGAAATTGGAGATGTAATTTGGAATGATACGAATCGAAATGGGACACAAGATGTGGGGGAATTAGGGATGTCAAACGTAAAGGTGATTTTATATGATGGCATGGATAATGTATTGGATAGCGTTTGGACGAATGCGAATGGGAACTATCTTTTTTCCGAATTACCCGATGGAGATTATAAGATTGGTGTAGAACTACCCTATTCCTATGTTTATAGTCCAGCGAACCAAGGTCCTGATGTAACAGATTCTGATATTGATCAAATCACTGGTTTGAGCGGCATCTATAATATAACTGGTGGTACAAGTAATCGAACGGTCGATGGAGGGGTTTATTATGTTGAGCTTCGTCTGCCTGTTGTGTTAACTGATTTTAAAGCGCGCTTGGTAAATTGTACTGCAAACTTATCTTGGAGTACGCTTAGAGAGGAAAATACCATGCGTTTTGATATTGTACGGGCAGATAAAGGAAGTCCAATTTTTAAAAAAATTGGAACGGTGGCGGCGCATGGTCATTCATCAGCGATACAGCATTACGAGTTTGTTGATTCGTATAAACTCGATGGTTCGTATCAATATAAACTAAATATAATAGATTTGGATGGAACACAAACGGAGTCGAATACTGTATCACTTTTAAACGTTCGTTGTTCAGAAGTCGAACCAGTAAGGGTCTTTCCCAATCCTGTGCATGATCACTTTACGATATCATTTACTGATGTAGCTTTCGAAGTTGTATACCTTGTACTTACAGATATGCAGGGGCGAGTTGTTTACAAAAACAAACTCATTCCTGAAACGGCAACATATGAAGAGCGGGTATCAACCAAGGGTATGACACCCGGTTTGTACTTACTAAACATTATTGACGACGCAGGGTATCAATACGTGCAAAAAATAAATAAAAAATAAACTTAAGTAGAATGGGTTGATTAAGAACAAACAAAAAAAGACTGCTATACTAAAGCAGTCTTTTTTTGGATGTAGCGATCGAAAAATATGTTTAAAGTTCAATAATAAAGTACCCAATAAATTGGGTCGTTTTGTTTTAAAGTAAGCAAATAAATTTACTTCTGATATGATACGAAATAATATCAAGGTTTGGGTTGAAATGATAGAAGAGGTGGCACACATTTATATTCAATCAAATTGTTCTCGTGAAGTAGAACTTAGAATTATTAGTGCGATTGGACAGTTATTTCATATTGAAAGTAATGTACAAATTTCTTTACAGGATACTTATACATTTTCATTGTCCATGAAAGGCTGGCCTTTGGGTAATTACGAGGTTGCTGTCCGTGAAAGTGAAACACTTATTTTAATTGAAAAGTTCTCAAAGAAGGAAGATGAAGATGTCTGATATGTGAATAGTACGGTTCCAAAATTTGTTATTGATCGTCTCGATAATAAAAGAAAAAAACCCAATAAATTGGGGTTTTTTGAGTACAAAGACACTTTTATATTTGAGTCATATTTAAGAGGGCTATTCAGTGGATAGATAGGCTTTCGTAAATATTAGTTATGGGTTAGGGGTCTCGAATTATCGAGGCCCTTTACTTTTAGCAAGGGCTTACCTAATATAAAATATGCTTAAATGGAAGCTTGAAAAAACCCAATAAATTGGGGTTTTTCGGTTGAAATGCTTGATCTAAATTTGAATTATATTTAGGAAGCTTATCAGTAGAGAGGTTTGCTTTCATGAATATTTGTTATATAGTAAAAGACCTTGCTCGTGCGGGGTCTTTTGCTTTTTATATCCCAAAATCTATGACAACGATATTAGTTTTTCTATTTTTATCGAACAACATCATACTTACACCGATATAATTGAAATCAGGATTCAAGATTGCGATTCTATGGCCTAGGTCTGGAACGTTTCTATCTGTTAACAAGGATTCAACGGCTTCCGCAGGATTGCTATTGCCGTAATGTATGCACTCTGAGTTATATGTGATTTTACAAGCTGAGTTTTGACGAGTATGCCCCATATACCCAGTACCAACTGTAGACTTACTATGACAGGCCGCGCACAACCATAATTTTTTACTTGGGACTAATTTTTTTCTTAACGGTTTCATACGATTCAAGGTCTTGATGAGCGTTCGAGTATAGACCGGATCTGTATCTTTCAATTTTCTAAACCGGACGTACCATTTTGGATACATACGGGCAATATTGATCCATTGTATAACGGCTTGTTCATCTTTCGAAAGAAAACGAATATCTACTACACGTGTTTGCTCCATAACAAGACTTGAATCTTTAGCTGAGTTGCTCAACGGAATAGATACATAGGTATCCTGGCCTAAAGCTCCTTTAGAAAACAAGAAGATAAGAAATAGTATAATTTGAAAGCGCATTATGAATGAAACGATGCTGAAGTTGTTAGATTTGTTTATGAAATTATAAAATATTAGTTAGAATGTCTGATAAGAAACTCATAAAAGGTCATCCTTTTGTATCGTATAGCAAACAAACTTTTGAAGCCGAAGAAGTTAAAAATCGTTCGAGCAAGTTTCATTCTTGGCTTGATGAAAGAAGAAGTGTTCGTGATTTTTCAGACAAACCGATACCCAAAGAAGTAATTGAGAATATATTAATGTCTGCTTCTACAGCTCCAAGTGGTGCTCATAAACAACCCTGGACTTTCTGCGTTGTAAGTGACCCTACTCTTAAGAAAAAGATAAGAGCTGCAGCTGAAGAAGAAGAGCGTATTAGCTATGGCGGTAGAATGAGCGACGTATGGTTAAAAGATCTGGAGCCATTAGGTACTGACTGGGAAAAGCCCTTTTTAGAGGTGGCGCCCTATTTGATTATCGTATGTAAACGAAGTTATGAGTATAACGCAGATGGAAGTAAACATCAAAACTACTATGTACAAGAGAGTGTGGGGCTTGCGGCTGGTTTTTTACTCGCGGCTATTCACGATGCGGGGCTGGTCGCACTTACGCATACTCCAAGTCCTATGGGTTTTCTTACGAAATTATTGGACCGCCCAGAAAATGAAAAACCATTTTTATTGATTCCAGTGGGATATCCTGTAGAACACTGCTGGGTGCCTGATATTGAACGCAAAAACCTTGACGAAGTCGCTGTATGGTATGAATAGCCTTACAAAAGAATGTTAAATGATTTTGTATTGGGCAATGCACAAGCGTATTAATTCGTATTTTGCATGCTTATTCATGAAACGTATATTTTTTATTTTAGGTCTGCTTTTTTTTGTAGTATCTACCCAGGCTCAGAATCCACAGAATTTAGAGAAAATTGTGGGTGTTGTCGGTGATCGAATTATTTTAAATTCCGATATTGATATGGCTTACTTAGATGCTAAAAAGCAAAATCCAAGTTTGCCTGAAAGTACGAAGTGCGAAATCTTGGTACAAACACTTGGGCAAAAGATATTAGCGGAACAAGCGGATAGAGATAGTCTAGTGGTTTCAGATGAGGAGTTGGAAGGTTTTTTGGATAATCGAATTAGAAGCTTTGTAGAGCACTATGGTTCTGAAAAAAAATTAGAGCAGGTAGCTGGTAAGACAGTTTATCAATTAAAAGATGAGTATCGTCCTGTTTTTAGAGAACAGCTCAAGGCACAGCGTATGCAGCAACAGTTGATGAGCACAGTAAAAATTACTCCGCAGGAGGTGCGTGCTTTTTATAAGGAAATGCCACAAGATAGTTTGCCGTTTTATCCGTCTATGGTTGAAATCGGTCAAATTATTATAGCTCCTCTTATATCGAAAGAAGTTGATGATTATGCCAAACAAAAGTTAGAGGAATATCGAAAAGAGATTGTAGAAGGTAAAAGTGCATTTGATGTATTGGCTGGAATTTACAGTGAAGATCCTGGCTCTAAAAACAATGGAGGTGATATGGGGTTTGTAAAAAGAGAACAACTCGTTCCTGAGTTTGCGGCTGCGGCATTTCGTTTGCAAACAGGTGAAATCTCTAAAGTGGTAAAGACCGAGTTTGGTTATCATATTATTGAAATGATTGAACGACAAGGAGAGAATGCACATTTACGACACATTTTGGTTAAGCCTTTAGTAACGTCTGGAGATATTAAAATCGCAGAAAGAAGAGCGGATAGCATACGCGCTGAACTGATGGCTAAGAAAATTACATTTAGTCAAGCTGTGAAAGAATTTTCGAGTGATAAGCAATCAAAGAACACTGGGGGGATTGTAAGCAACCCATATACAGGGAGTTCTTTTTTGGAAATGAGCCAGCTAGATCCTGCCGCAGCATTAGCTATACAAGACTTAAAAGTTGGCGAATACGCCAAACCTTCTGAGTATACTACACGAAGTGGTGACAAAACGGTACGAATTATTTACCTAAGGAATCGTACAGAACCTCATAAGGCAAACTTGGAAGATGATTATTACAAGATTCAGGAAGTGGCACTTGGTAAAAAACAAAATGAGTATTTGTATAATTGGTTGGCGACTCAAGTCCCTACATTTTACCTAAGAGTTGATGAAAAATATAGAGATTGTCCGAATATAGCTGAATGGTTAAACCCACCCACAACAAAAAAATAATATAAATGTACGCAAGCGATGTAGAGGCAGCCAATGCGCTGAAAAAGAAATATGAGGAGTTAACACAAGCCATTGGTCAAGTTATTGTTGGGCAACATGATGTTATCGAGAAAGTACTTATTTCTATTCTCTGTAATGGTCACAGTTTGCTTGTGGGTGTGCCTGGTCTGGCAAAGACTTTATTGGTACAAACGATTTCAGACGTATTAGATTTAGATTTTAAACGAATTCAGTTTACTCCTGATTTAATGCCAAGTGATATTACGGGTGCAGAAATTTTGGATGAGCATAGGAATATGAAGTTTATCCCTGGTCCCTTGTTTGCTAATATTATTTTGGCTGATGAGATTAACCGAACACCACCTAAAACACAAGCGGCCTTACTAGAGGCTATGCAAGAAAGGACAATTACGGTAAGTGGAGAATTACATAGATTACCTGCGCCGTTTTTTGTTTTGGCAACTCAGAACCCGATTGAGCAGGAAGGGACTTATCCACTACCCGAGGCACAGCTTGATCGTTTTATGTTTAATATTTGGTTGGATTATCCAACATACGAGGAAGAGGTAACGGTTATCAAGAATACAACTTCGGATAAGGTCATTGATCTTAAGAATGTAATAAGTGGTGAGGAAATTCTTTATTTTCAACAATTGGTTCGTCGTGTTCCCGTACCAGATAATGTCATGGAGTATGCGGTAAGTCTTGTGCACAAAACAAGACCTAATGAGCAAGGAACGGATTTTGCGCGACAGTATATCGCATGGGGAGCAGGACCACGAGCATCACAAAATTTGATTCTTGGCGCTAAGTGTCATGCGCTGCTAAAAGGAAAATATTCTCCTGATATTGAAGATGTTCAGGCAGTCAGTTTAGCGATTCTGCGTCATCGTGTTGTGCGAAATTATAAGGCAGAGGCTGAAGGTTTGAGCATAGAAGATGTCATTGCCAAATTGATGTAATCATTTCTTTCAATTCTTGATAAATGTCAACCTAAGATTTAAACTTGATTAGCTTAAATTTGTATACTTAGTTATGGCAAATTATTACTCTCTAGGAAAGATTCCACATAAAAGACATACTCAATTTCGCGATGAAAATGGCCGACTCTATTCGGAGCAGCTGTTTTCAACAGAAGGATTCTCGTCTAATTATTCTTTATTATACCATATTCATCCGCCTACAGAAATTATTCGTACTGGTGAGCCTAAGAATGTGCAACCCGTTGCGGCTACTGAAAACTTACTTAAGCAAAGAAGTTTTGAAGGGTTTGATATTAAGCCGGAGAAAGATTATTTAGACAGTCGTAAGATCGTTATGTTCAACAACGATTGTCAAATTACGTTAGCTGCTCCGCAGGAAAGTATGAATAATTATTTTTATAAGAATGCGGATGCCGATGAAGTACTTTTTATTCATGAGGGAACAGGAACTTTAAAAACACAATATGGTGAATTATCTTTTAAGTATGGCGACTATGTGGTTATTCCAAGAGGGGCTATTTATCAAATAGAATTTGACACGGATAAAAATCGTTTGTTCATAACCGAAAGTTTTGGTCCTATTCATTTTCCTAAACGTTATATGAGTAGGCATGGGCAATTGTTGGAGCATGCACCTTTTTGCGAACGAGACATTAAGAAACCGACTTTTGTGGAGGCTATTGATGAGTCGGGAGAGTTTTTAATTAAAACAAAGAAGAAGGGTATGGAGTATGAGTTATGGTATGCTCATCACCCATTCGATGTTGTAGGCTGGGATGGTTGCGAGTATCCATATATTTTTAGTATTCATGATTTTGAACCTATCACAGGTCGAGTGCATCAGCCGCCTCCTGTTCATCAAACTTTTGATGGTAAGGATTTTGTAATCTGCTCTTTTGTACCGCGCTTATATGATTATCATCCAGACTCTATTCCTGCACCTTATAATCATAGTAATATAGATAGTGATGAGGTGCTATATTATGTTGATGGGGAATTTATGAGTCGGAAGCATGTAACAAAAGGTATGATTACTTTACATCCTGCTGGTATCCCACACGGTCCGCATCCTGGTGCAGTAGAAAAAAGTATTGGTCAGAAAGAGACGCCTGAATTGGCTGTTATGGTCGATACATTTAGACCTTTACAGTTAACCAAGGACGCCTTGAATATAGAGGATGAGAATTATACGATGAGCTGGGCAGAGTAGTTTTAATCAAATGAGAGGGTGTCTATATTACTCACTTTTATAGGGATGAACTTTTTCACTGAGTTTGAATATGGGTTTATTTTTAGCACAACAAGTTCGTGTCTCATAAAGTATTGATGATCGAAATTACTCGTTTGAGAAATCTCTCTAAAAATATTTTTGTCTAGCTTGTAAAGTCGCTTGATAGAATCGTTATTCATTCGAGATGAAAAGAATAGAAAATCCTTGTTCTTGAATTTTGGGAATAAACGATCAAAGTAACCCAAGAAGCAAGATAGACATGTCGTGGTGCTATATAGTATAATGTATTCTGGTGAAGCATTTTTCGGCATGATGGGAAAGATATATTTTTGATAATAGTTCTGACTTAATGATAGGTCACTTTGGATATGCGATTCAGTAGCACATGATACCAAGACAAGAGTAATTATCAAACTACTGTACAATTTCATATATATAATATTTATGAGGTGTTTCATATGAGCCCAAGAGCAATCGTTCATTTCCTAAAGGAAACACTAAGCCGAATTCACAATCTTTATCAGCCATATCAATTTCACCCAAATAATCTAAATTGTTGTTTAACACAACTATACTCCATAATGGCTTTTTCTCAATAATTTCCCCATTCTTGTTAATTTCTACAGGATTTCCTTTAATCTTGATTCTCAGTAAGTATTTACTTCCAGCAATTATATTATGATAGTAATCTCCCGTCTCACTAAATTCAGAAATATAATTTCTGTTACGACATTTTCTATAATCAAAAGGTTCTTCGTAGGCGTTAAAATCATTGGATTTGGCATAGTGCGCACCGACTAAAGCTCCATTATTGTAAGAATAAATTGAGTCCGATTGAGAATAAGAAAGTACCGTTTTGTTATCAAAGTAAGTACTAACCATTTTACCGCTGTATCCAAGAAAAAGATTTCTATGCTTTACTGGAATCTTACCGAAGAACCTTTTTATCTTAACACTGTCTTCTTCGAGTTCACAAATAAGTTTATTATCCAATGTATTAAACATTGCCGAATCCCTTCTTGAAAAATACGGCTTGTTAATCGTAAAAATAAATTCTTTACTTTGTCGGTTGTAACTAAAAGGAAATACGAAACTATTCATATCCAAGGTTATTACTTGATTTCCATTTTTTAAATGTGGGAACAACCATTTTTTCTTCTCATTACCAGAAGAATCTAGTAGTAGAAATTTATAAGGTAACTTCCTTCCGAGTAAGACGAATATACTGTCGTTATTAACGTATAACCAAGAAGGCTCTAGATTGTCTTTTAGGAATTTATCTTTAAGACCACGGAGTTGAGTTCTTTTTATCCGTTTATTATTTCCAAAGCTTAATAGAGTTGTGTTTCTATCAAGCAATGAACTATTCATAAGATAATTAGTCTGTTCGGTTGTACTAAACTGTATTTGAAATAAATTATCAGGGCCTAAAATTTTACTCGCATCTATCGAATCAACAATTGCAATTGTTAATTCTTTATATGGTGAAACTTTACACCCGTTCCCGCCTATAATACATATAATAGCACTGGCAAGAATTAGAGTATATATTTTCGTCTTCATAAAAGTATAGGGTATAGGAAGTAGGTGGTTATAATAAAAGAATTCTTTGAGAAGAATTCTTTTATTATAAATGTTCTAGTCAATTGGAATAATGATACTAGCATTTTCCGTTGTTATCTTAGGAAGATGATCATACCCTAACAAGTAGTATGTCTCACCTGTTTCCCCTTCCCCTGAAATTTCAACAGCCACATCTCCAGATCGCATAAAGTTGACAAAATCTTCATCATTAATTTCATCGGTGGTAAAATGCTGTTCCCATTCATCGCCAGAAAAATAGGCGGCAATTTCAGGGCCAGTACCTTCTAGTTCGTGTTTTAATTTGTCACCTTTTATTACAACAGTTTTTAAACAAGGTCCACCTGTCAATATACATAAGTAATACCAGTTCGAATGGCGACGAACTTTAATTAGGGTTCTATGTGCTGTGCTCCCATAAATAGGTCCGTCATCCATAGGTTCTGCAAACTGCTGTTGTGCTACTGTCTCAAGGGGAGTTATTATTTCGGTTTCTTTACTACAAGAAAAGATTAGGATACTTACCATTAAGGCTGGTAAAAGGCCTTTTTGTATGTGTTTCATAATCGTAAAACTATTTATGTGTGCCCCGAAAGTAATCAGAACAACTAAACTTGAAATACCCAAATTTTTGGGTATTTAACGCACTAATTCTACTAATAAACTTGCATTTTGAGGTTTAAGGTTTAAGATGAGTTGAAGGTGTTCTTTTTTATATTGAAGTAATGCATTTCTATATCTAAGAAATCCAAGATCATCAAAGTCAGCTCGCTCTTTAAAAATGATATTCAAATTCTGAGTGTTTTTTAGGTTTATATGTTGGAATACGTCGGGATAGGTTACAATACCAATTTTATCATATAGTTTGTTTGATAGAATTGCATTAAGCTGATTTTTAAAACAGGTATAGCAAGCTAAATTGGGGTTTAACAATACATAATACTTGTACTTGTGGTTGGAAGAGGTGATCCAATTTTCAAAGCTTTGATCATGAAATGTTTTTTGAGCACAAACACTTTTGTTGAGTAACATTAAGATGAACACCCAGTTAATAAACAGGCAGTTTTTAAAGGTAGATTTCATATAGCTCTATATGTTTATTTTCTTTTGCCAACAGATATATTTTACTACCTAGTCTAATGAAATTAATGTACTTAGGATCAAGCATCTTTTCTGTAAGAACTTCTCCCTCTAAGTTTAGGATTTGAAGAATATAACGCTTGCCTTCTTCTAAATTAATCCCCAGTCTTCTAAAGATTCTTTTCCTTGGGTAATCTACAAAAATATTGGTAGCTAGATTTTGTTTTAGGAAGATATCACTTATATCCTCACTTGTCGGATTAAACCAGATGGGTAAAATATCATACTTAGAACCGAAAGGAATAATTCTTTTAGTTGATTTTGTTTTAATATGATATTCATAAATCGTATCAGCACACATATTTTGAAAGAACATGCAACCATTGCTTTCTACAAGATCAAAGAACCAAAAATTATTTACAAGTCTCCTTTTAGGTTCGTCCGCCAATAGACGGTAAAAGTGGATTGGATAACCTTTTGCATTCATATACCTAACATCATAAGACCCCACAACGGGTGTTTTGGCATATTGCTCGAAATAGTCTCTTTTAGTGGTGTGGTTATATGTTCGAACAAGGTTCAAGATACATTTCCCTTTTCTTGTTACTGCGCTAGAAAGATCACGAGGCGTATTATATTTATCTACAATCCAAGCCTGGGTAAGGTTTGATCTGTGTAAACCTCCTTTTCCTTTAGTTTTTATTTTTATGACTTCATTATTGTCATTCGTACGGAGAGTAAGGCAATAAATAGTTCCTCTTTTGTCTAGAAAGAAAGGAGATATAACTCTTATACTATCTCCAAAATCTATTTTAATATCTTTTTTTATTTTGTTCTCACTCAGGTCATATTCCAAGAAGGAGTTCTTGTCAGAGAAATAAAAAAAGATACTATTGCCTAGTTCGGTTTGTTGTGGTATTATTTGAACGCAACTATTACAAATTTCGGTTTCATAGAACTGGGAGATATCTACAGATAGAATTTTTTTTATCCCATAATCTTGTGCAGAGGTGTTAAGGTAAGTGGTAAAAAGACTCATTAAAAAATAACAATACTTCTTCATTCCGATTATTAGTTAAGTTTAAGTAGACGTATGCAGTTATACTGCATGCGTCTACTTAATGGCATTACTGTTATTTATACAAAACCATAGAGGCCTCATGGTGCGTATAACTTGTTCTTTCTTGGGCATTCTTAAATCCAATCAAGATCCCAACTCTTTCTTCATTATCCCAGAGTGTTACTAAGCTTCTTGTACCTTCCTTACATTCAATAAGAAAGTTTTTGTACTCTGGAAACAGTTCGACCAAAAAATTAAAATTATCAGGATTTAGCAACCACTCTGAATAAGTTTTGTCTAGTATAGAAGCTGTAAATGAACTTAGTTTGATCGGTTCATGAGCGGCAATATCTGAGAAGCACCACGATGGTGCTTTTACGCAGGGTTTGCCATTACCATCGTTTAAAATCATATAACCTTGTCCGGCAGAAGAGTCTGGCTTTGCTTTTAGAGCTAAATGGGTATTGTTCTCGTCCATATGATTGTTCTCAGCGTTTACGACTACTTTCTCTTTATTACAAGAAATTATAAGCATAATTACCATTAAGGCTGGTAAAAGGCCTTTAAGTTTCTGTTTCATATTCCTAGAATAATTTATGTGAACTGCAAAATTATACCAATTATGTAAACTAAAAACTCCAATTTTTTGGGGTATTTTGGGGTTTAGATGCCTTTTTGTTGACTATTATATGTTCAAATAGGTTAAAATTGTAGTGCTATCAGCCACTATTATGTATCAAGCAGCGTATACCATTGTTGATTTCAAGATATTAAAAGGAGGAGGTCATGCTAGAATTTAGTAGCAATCTCATAAAACATTTGAATCCCAATACCTATAGCATCTGGGTGAATGTCAAACTTTGGGTGATGGACAGGATATTCAAATGAGCCATTACAATTTGTGCCTAACCGCATAAAACAACCTGGTATGTGTTGTGTATAAAAACTAAAATCCTCTCCGGTCATACGTTTATCCAAAGTATGGATGGCTTCATGTCCAAAAGCCTGTTCGAGAATAGTTCGGGTTTTATTGGTGGTTTCCGGATGGTTGAATAAAGAGGGATAGCCTTCAGGAATATTAATATCCGCATCGCCACCTAGAGCCCGGGCTATTTCTTTAGTTTGGTTTTTAATTAATTCCCACGCCTCATGTCTCCATGCTTCATCCATACAGCGTAATGTGCCTTCAATTTGAACCTCATTTGGAATTACATTACCTGCCTCACCACCTTTTATTTTTCCGAAAGAAAGCACAGAAGGTGAAAGAACATTATTATGTCTACGCGAAATAATAGTCTGTAAACTTAGAATAATTTGTGAGGCGATTACAATAGGATCAATCGTTTGATGGGGTAGAGCCGCATGGCCACCTTTACCCTTTACGGTGATATGTATTTCATCGCAGCTAGCCATGTATTGACCAGCTTTCATTCCGATGGTACCAAAGGGGAGGTGAGGATAAACATGTAAACCAAATATAGCTTGAGGGCTAGGGTTTTCTAATACACCTTCTTTAATAAGAAGGCTAGCACCGCCAGGGTGTCTTTCTTCACCTGGCTGAAAAATAAGTTTGATCATCCCACTCCACTGTTCCTTGGTCTCTTGAAGCAATTTGGCCGCACCCAAAAGACATGTCGTATGTACGTCATGACCGCAGGCATGCATCACACCATCATATTTACTCTTGTAGGGAACGTTATTATTTTCCTGGATAGGTAATGCATCCATGTCTGCTCGAAGTGCAATGACTCTTGTTTCTGGATTTTTTCCTTGTATAATTCCAATGATACCTGTGCCTGTGACACCTGTTTGATGTTCTATACCATATTCCGTCAATTTATTCGCAATGAACTGAGCGGTGTTATATTCCTGAAAAGAAAGCTCCGGGTGTGCATGTAAATGTTCACGAATAGAGACGAAGTCTTGTAGCTGACTTCTAATAGCTTCTTGTATGCTATTATCTGACATTGATGTCCTTTATTGTTACAATGTCAGGCACAACAAACGATTTTGAGAAACCAGCAGATTGAATTTTGCGTAAGAATTTGTACGCACTTGTCTTACTGGCAAAGTTTCCTACACGAATCTTAAAATAGGGTGTTATATAAGACATATACGATGGTGTACCTCGATATCTACGCATGAACTTACGTTTTACATTAATGGCTTCACTTCGGCTAGCGCCTGAATAAATATTCACTCGATATCCTTTTCTAGTAACAATAGATCCCGTTACTTTTCTTTTTCCTCTCTGAATAGCTGAATAGTTTCTTAGATTACTAACTCCGAGTTTCTCCTTTCTCTTTTTAATAATATCCTCCTTGGCTTTATTTCGTGCAAATAGAGCAGCCCGGCTTTTCAAAATATCCAAGCGAGGGTCTTTGAATACATTAACATTCGTTAAGAGCATAGTAGAATCTATTTCTGTAGAACTGATCAACGAATCATTTACGATGATTTCTACAGTATCGGTTTGAGCAAACCCAAATCCAAAATAGAATAGGCTCAATAGTAAGAGACTTATTTTTTTCATAAAACAGCTAACATCAAAAGTATTAAAGGAATTAAGCATGCCATAACCTTTTTTAATAAAAGATTGTAAATGTTGATATTTCATGCATTGTAATTTATAGGACTATGATGCGTATATACATAGTATTCCATAATAATATTGTAATATGAAAACCTTAGTTCTTGGCGGAAGTTTGAATCCGGATCGGTATAGTAATAAAGCGATTAATCTTTTGAAAAACAAGGGGATAGATACCGTTTCTTTTGGTCTGAGGGCTGGGGAAGTTGCGGGTATTCGGATAGATGATGAGTTGAAAGAATATGAAGGTATACATACGGTTACACTATACCTAAACCCCACTCGTCAGAAGGCATACTATGATTATATTTTGAGTTTAAGGCCAGAAAGAATCATTTTTAATCCAGGTACGGAGAACAAAGAATTGGAAGAGCTTGCCGAGCGGCAAGGGGTTGAAACAGTAAGAGCTTGTACCTTGGTTATGCTAAGTACCGGTCAATACTAAAAAAGCGACCCAATAGGTCGCTTTACCATCTTGCTATATAAGCTATAAGTGTTATTACTTATAAACACCATCGATTAGCTCTGGGTCCTTTGTAAGGATTAAATATTCATCTTCATCCTTAATGCGGTGCCATTTTTTGTACTGCTGAAGAGAAAGCGTTTCTCTTAAACGTTTATCGCGAAGCATATAAGCTTGCTTTAGTTGATAGTTCTTCTCTAAAGAGCTTAGATTTTTATTAGTGATAATATCATCAACATCTTCATCGCATTCAGAACAAATACCTTTAAAAACAGGTCGTTGATACTTGGAAATATCAAGGTCATCTGCTAAGATATCTAAACTTGTATAACGCTTACGAACTACAGTGGTAGCGTAGTCCTTTTCATTAGCCGACATATAAATAACACGTTCATTTTGAATGACGTTTCTATTCTTTTTTCTGATGAGCGGCTTCCTAATTTTACGTGTTCGAGTACGCTTACGAACGAGGCGCTTTTTCTTAGGGGCAGTCATAATTGTCTTTACTGTTTCGATTTCACGTTCACCCTGATACTTGCCTACGGTTTCTTTACTGCGGACATTTACTTCGTAAACTTTTTTCTTAGACTTGCGCTCTACCTTTTTACGAGTTGCTCTTTTGTCATAGTTTCTTTCGAAACCATCTATATGGAAACCATCATCTGATTTAATCTCTGTATTATTTTGATAGTAACGGCTTTTTCTGTTCTTGTTTACCCTTGTTTGAGCTTCTGCTTGGAAAAAGACGACAGTGCTTAACAAACATACCAGTGTTATTATTTTTTTCATACTCTAAAATCTTCCGAAAGTTAAAACAATTTTTGATTAACTTCTTAATTATTGGACAAATATATAGCATCTAGGCTGAGAGAAAAACTTTATAAATCATAAAATAAAAGTGAGTTTGGATGCGTTATATAATATATGAGTGCAAAAATGTGATTTGAGTGATTTATATTTAAACAGGCCGGAGATGCACGATCCATTACTGTCTTTAATTTCTTACACATAAGAAGCCCATTTTGGTTAAAATAAATTTAATTGTTTATTGCTTATATCATAGCTTTGTCTTATCATTGTGAGGTATTTTCAAATAGAGAAAGTACGCCATAATTGGATATATAGAAAAATGAACAAAAGTCTTATGAAAAAAGTTTTCGGTTTACCAATATTATTACTACTTGCGGTAGTTTTAATCTCTTCTTGCGGCAAAAAAGCAGGTAATATGGTTTCGTCAAAAACAGGATGGAATTATAATGATAAAAAGCTTGGTGGTTTTGAAGTTCCAAGTTATCAAGGTCAGTATGTAGGACCTGGTTTACGTTTTGTAGAAGGTGGAACTTTTACTATGGGTCAAACGGAAGAAGATTTGACTTATGAGGATAATAATAGACCACGTCGTGTAACGGTATCTTCATTCTTTATGGATGAAACGGAAGTTGCAAATGTGCATTACCGTGAATATTTATATTGGTTAGGAAGAGTTTATTATTCAGATTATCCAGAAGTTTATGCACAAGCATTACCTGACACTCAAAGTTGGAGAACTGCTTTGCAATATAATGAACCTTTAGTGGAGTATTACTTCCGTCATGCCGCTTATAACTTTTATCCAGTAGTAGGTGTTAGTTGGGAACAAGCTACTGCTTATTGTAAATGGCGTTCTGATCGTGTGAATGAAAGAATATTAATTGAAAAGGGGTATCTTAAGAAAAACCCTTATCAGGTATCAGATGACAATTTCGATACTAGAACATATATCGCAGGTCAATATGAAGGTCTGGCCGGTAAGAAGAAAAGAGATTTAGATCCTACTGGAGGTGGAGAGCGTAATATTAATTATCAGGACGGCATCTTATTGCCAAACTATCGTCTACCAACCGAGGCTGAGTGGGAGTATGCCGCTCTCGGTTTAATTGGCAACAACCCAGAACCAGATAGTCGCCGTCGTCGTGGTGAGGAGATTGTAACAGATCGTAAAATTTACCCTTGGAGAGATAATAATTCTACTCGTCAAGGTGTTAGAGATTCTTATCAAGGAGAGTTCTTAGGAAACTTCCGTCGTAGCAATGGTGATATGATGGGTGTTGCAGGAGGATTGAATGATAACGCTGATATCCCAGGTCCTATTTATTCTTATAAAGCAAATCCTTTTGGTTTGTATCATATGGCTGGTAACGTATCGGAGTGGGTCATGGATGTATATCGTCCATTTACAATTGCTGATGCAGCAGGTGATGATGGCTTTAGACCATTCCGTGGTAATGTTTATAAGACATACAAAACTCTTGATGACTTCTCTTTTGAAGAAAAGGATAGCCTTGGTGGAATGCCACAACGTTTGGTTACTAGAGAGGAGCTAGAGAAAAAGCGTAAAGATTATCGCACTGCTAATGTGATTAATTATGTTGATGGAGATTCTATGAGCCAAGCAGTTTATGACTACGCCAAGACAACCTTAATTAACGATGAAGCACACGTTTATAAAGGTGGTTCTTGGAATGATCGTGCGTACTGGATGAGTCCTGGAACACGTCGATTTATGCAAGGTAATCATGCAAGTCCTTATGTAGGTTTCCGTTGTTGTATGGATCGCTTGGGTAGTCCAACTTTGCACACACCAGGTGGTAACTACTTTGGAGCTTTTGGGAACAAAATCAGAAAATAATAATAGATTATAATGAATTAAATGCCCCGCTATATAGCGGGGCATTCTTATTTTTGGAGTATAAGTATGATATCCATTCAAGAGCTATATAAACTATTCAAGGAATCTACTGGTGTCCAGACGGATACACGTAAATTAAGGAAAGGAGAAATGTTCTTTGCCTTAAAAGGAGATAATTTTAATGGAAACAGCTATGCGAAAAAGGCATTAGAGGAAGGCGCATCTTGTGCCATAATAGATGACCCAAGTTTAGAAAATATAACAGGATGTTACCTTGTAACGAATGTTTTAGCTAGCCTACAGCAATTAGCTAAATACCATCGTCAGCAGTTTGATATACCTTTTTTAGCAATAACAGGTAGTAATGGCAAGACCACAACCAAAGAACTTGTAGCTTGTGTATTATCTAAGAAGTTTAATGTGCAATTCACTAAAGGAAACTTGAATAACCACATTGGTGTTCCACTTACCTTATTAAGTATTCGTGCTCAGCATGACTTTGCAATTATTGAGATGGGAGCCAACCATCAGGGGGAGATCGCATCTTATTGTGAATGGGCACAACCAAACTTTGGCCTGATTAATAATTGTGGTAAAGCACATCTGGAAGGTTTTGGTGGAATAGAAGGTGTGCGTAAAGGAAAAGGCGAGCTATATGATGCTATCAGAGAGAGAGAGGGGCTCATATTTAGAAATGCAGATTATGATTATCTAAAGGAGATGGCAGTGGGTATTGATAAGCAGGTGACTTATGGAGCATTCCAAGGTGATTATCGTGCTAAAATATATCAACAAGATCCTTTTCTGAAGATTGCCAATATTACCAATGGACAAGAGCAAATCATTCCTACCAATCTAGTAGGAGATTATAATTTGGCTAATGTGTTAGCAGCCTTGGCAATAGGTGGATATTTTGAAGTGCCTAGTGCCGAAGTTGTGGATGCATTAGCAAACTATCAACCCAACAACAATAGATCAGAGCATAGGGTGATCAATGGGGTGCATATTATCCTCGATGCCTATAATGCAAATCCTACCAGTATGAAAGCTGCCTTGGATTCATTTGCAGATTTGAAACAGGAAAACAAGATTGTGATGTTGGGTGCCATGATGGAGCTAGGGGATGATAGTCTACAGGAGCATGCAGAAGTTTTAAGTTATGCGCAAGAGAAACACTGGAAGCATGTTGTAACTGTAGGAGAGGAATTCAAACAAAGTGCACAGGAAAAAGGGATTATCCATTTCGAACATGTAGGTGAAGCTAAAGAATGGTATCATAAATATGTTACACGAAATGATTGGGTTTATATAAAAGGGTCCAGGTTAACAGCGATGGAGAAAATTATAGAAGAATGAGTTTGAAACAAGACAAGGCAAAGAATGGGCAACGTGAACCCAAGGATATATTGGTATTAATTGTAATGGCCATTAGTGTTTTGTATTTAATAAACCCTACGATGGGAATTGTTGAGATTATTCCTGATAACTTTCCCATCATTGGGAATTTGGATGAGGGAGTGGCTACAACTTTGCTGTTATCGGGCTTGAGTTATTTCGGTTATAATTTTACAAATTTGTTCAGAAGAAAATAGTATTATGAAAAAGATATTAGTGACTGGTGGAGCGGGATACATAGGTTCACATACCTTAGTAAGTCTTATCGAAAATGGGTTTGAAGTAATATCTATTGATAATTTCTCCCGTTCTTTTCCTACTAGTTTGGACGGTGTTCAAAAAATAACGGGTAGACAGGTGCTAAATTATGATGTTGATTTGTGCGATATAGGTGCTGTAAGAAATGTATTTAAAGAAAATAAGGATATTGAGGGAGTTATTCACTTCGCGGCTTTTAAATCTGTACCGGAGAGTGTAACACATCCCTTACGTTATCATAGGAACAATATGAATTCTCTTTACAATATATTAGAATGTTGTAAGGAAGAGGGGATAAAAAACTTTGTCTTTTCTTCTTCTTGTTCTGTTTATGGAAATCCCGATCAGCTACCCGTAACGGAATCGACACCTTTACAAAAGGCAGAGTGTGCTTATGCAGCAACTAAGCAAATGGGAGAGGTTGTAGTTGAAGACGTTGCGAATCGGTTTCAGTTGAAGGCACTATCTCTACGCTATTTCAATCCTGTTGGGGCACATGAATCTGCTCTTATCGGTGAGTTGTCACCAGATAAACCTAATAATCTATTACCTATTGTTACACAAACGGCTGTAGGTATATTGGATAAAATGTATGTTTGGGGTGATAACTATAATACAAGAGATGGTTCATGTATAAGAGATTATATTCATGTGATGGATATTGCCGAGGCTCATACCAAAGCATTGCAGTATCTCTTTTTGGAAACAGAAAAACCTGTTTATCAAGTTCTAAATTTAGGATCGGGTAATGGTGTTAGTGTGTTGGAGGTGATACATTCTTTTGAAAAAATTAGTGGACAGCGGTTAAATTATGAAATAGGCCCGAGAAGAGCCGGAGATGTTACTGCAGTTTATGCTGATAGTGCTAAAGCACAAGATCTTTTAAACTGGCATGTACGCTACAACACAGACGATATGCTAAGGACGGCATGGGCCTGGCAAAAAACTTTATCTAACAAGTAGACAAATTATTTTCGCAATTTAGAAAAACGTTTATATTTGCACTTCAATTGCCCCGTGGTGTAATGGTAGCACTCCAGTTTTTGGTACTGTCAGTTCTGGTTCGAGTCCAGGCGGGGTAACTGATAAAACCTTAAAAGCCTTGTAAACTCTGAGTTTACGAGGCTTTTTTATTGTATAGGAAGTAGGTTAAAAGTCCTTACCGTAGAATTTATTAAAAATTAGACAAGCCGTTAGGTCTCCAGTAACATTTACCGCAGTTCTAAACATTCCGAGAATACGATCAATGCCTATGATGACAATCAGACCATCTATAGGTATGCCAACACTTTGCAGCACGGTAGCAAGAATTATAACCCCGCCGCCTGGTATCGCTGGTGTACCAATAGATGCTCCCACTACCGTAAAAGTGATCAGTATCAGGTTAATAATAGAAAGTTCAATACCATAAGCTTGGGCCATAAATATTGTAGTTACACATTGAAACAAGGCAGTTCCATCCATATTAATCGTAGCTCCGATGGGAACGACAAAGTCGCTTATACTTGAAGAAACACCTAATTCTTCGTCAGCTGTTTTCATGGACAAAGGCATTACAGCTGCGGAACTTGCTGTTGAAAATGCAAGTAGTTGAGGGGCACGTATTTTTCGTAAAAAGGTAAAAGGATTATTCCTAGTCAAAAGAAACACAAGTGTCAGATAAAATAATGTCAGCAATATTAAACCAAGTATAACGACAATCATGTAATATCCTAAACCCAGAAACACTTCAACACCTATTCGAGATAATAAGGCAGCCATAAGTCCAAATACGGCATAGGGAACAAGTTTCATTGCCCATGATACAATCACCATACAAATCTTTTGCACGGCTTCAACGAAGCGCACAATAGGCCTTGCAGTTTTGTCTTCAAGTTGCGTAATGGCTACACCTATGATGATTGTAAATATAACAACACCCAACATCTCTCCAGTTAGTATAGATTCAAGTGGATTGTCGGGAATAAGATTTGATATAGTATTCGGAATGTTCTCGAAAGTTTTGGAAGATGCAATAGGCGTGATAGCTTCTGAACTTGTATTGGGGAAACCACCCATATCAAAAATATATTGTCCAGGGTTTAAAAATATCGTTAGAATAAGACCAATTGAAATGGCGACACCCGTTGTGAAAAAGAAGTAGAGCAGCAACTTAAACCCGAAGGTCTTAAGGTTTTCAGAGGCATTGCCAATAACTCCTGAAATAATTGAGGTAAAGATCAAAGGGATCATAATCATTTGAACCAATTTCATAAATACCTGTCCAGGAAGGTCTAACCAATTTGCTAAAGAGGCACTGGTACTTTCTTGTATTAGACCAGTTGATGGATTCAAGAGTATGCCTAGTCCTGCTCCTAAAAAGAGCCCGATAATCACTTTTAACCATAAACGACCTTTGATAAGTCCTTCAATATGTACGGATAAACTGTTAAGCGGTCTGAATTCTATCATGGTCTGTTTTGGGTTCTTGAACAAATTCTCATAGGAAAGTATTCTTTTGGTTTATAAAAGTAAACATGGAATGATATTGCGAAAAAAAATCATAAGGACATCAGGGAGGAGATATTCAAACTCATATTATTAGTTGGACCTAAAACAAGGTACTAATAAAAAAGCCCCTTTTTCAAGAGGCTTTTTTTACTAGTAGCGGGTCGGCTTCAGTTCTTTTAGTTTATTGATATAAGATTTAGATTGGAAGTACTTAAAGAGCCTATCTATATTAGATGGATCTTCTATTTGATCATAAACAGATCGAATCATTTTATAGCGTCCAATTTGAGTTTCCATATTACCTAACAATACGCCTAAGTCATTCGAACTAATACAACGGCTCCCCATTTTTCTTCTGATATAGTTCATTCGAGCTTCATCATCGAATTTCTTATGAAGTTTTAGGGTCCACTCGGCAGCTTTTTCAGATCGCACGGAGTGTGCACAATGCGTAGGGGATAAATTTACTTCATTATCGAGATCTCGACCTCTTACGGGTTGATCTGATACTGGTTCAGCATTAATCACTCGTTCTTCAATAGCAGCTTTTTCCTTCGCTCTTTTCTTAGATAGTCTCATTTTTTTAGTAGCGCGTATATCTGCTTCTTGCTTTTCCTTTCTTTCACGAGCCAGTCGTCTTTTTTCGGCTAATTTAGCCTGACGCTGTTTCTTTAGTTCGATTCTTTCTTTTTCTAGACGCTCGTCTTCAGCCTGTTCGCGAGCAAGTTGCGCTTTAATACGTGCTTCTCTTTTTAGTTTTTTCTCTTCTCTAATTTTTTGTTTGCTGAGTTGCTTTTTACGCTCAAGAATCTCTCGTTCTTTAGACTTTTTTTCGCGAGCCATGCGTTCTTTTTCTTTTCGTGCTAAACGCTTTGCTTTTTTCTCTTCTTGTATCTTTTTTTGTAATAGATACTGTTCTTTTTCCTTGAGCTGTTGTTCTTTTCTTTGTTGCTCTTTTCGTAGTTTCTTCCCTTCTTTTTGCTTAAGCCTTTCAACTTCAGCTTTTTTTTCATCAACGGATTTAATGGGAGATGGCTTTCTATCGGCTTGCTCTTTAGCTGCACGGGCCGCTCTTCTTTTTGCACGTTTCGCTTTACCGTAGTCCTTGTATCGATTGCGCTTTTGAGCAGCAGTCATAGGGCGACGGTTTTGGTACATGGCGTAGGTTTTTGGTTTGGTTGTTGTACGCGTTATAGGTTTCACCTGAGTACTTTTGCTAGAAGTTGTAGTTTTTTCTTTTTTCTTTTTTGTAGGTGCTTCATCCGCTTCATATACCTTAATAATACCGTGCTTCGGTGTTTTATTTGCTGCAACGGTTTCTTGCTCGGCCGTTGCAGGAGTATTTTTCTTGGTGTTTATTGCAATTGGCGCACTCTTTATGGTGCTAACATCACTAATAATGCGTCGGTTTACAACATTTTGTAGGACGAACTTATTGTTTGATACGCGCATTAGTTTTAAGCCCATAGAGCGTTTACCACTGGACTCAATCTCAAACTGATGCGTCTTAAAGTTAGGATTTGCAAACTTAAACTCTAGGGTGTTCTTCCCGTCCTTCATTCTTGGAATGATAATATAACCTTTCCGCTCATTCTTGATGTTACGGTTATTGAGTTTAATGCCAACAGGTAGGTTTTTATCGACTTCTAAATACAGATAGGTACTTTTAGCGGTCTGTGCATAGGTATTCTGAATGCCTAAAAAGAATAAAGACGAGCAGATTATGAGTAAGTTCTTCATGTTTTATCTTGATTAATTGAAAATGATGAGTTCTTGATTCTTATCAACGGTCTCACCTTCTTTAATGAGGATGTTTTTAATTTCTACGTCTTCTGGTGCTTTAAAAACATTTTCCATTTTCATAGCCTCTAGAACGAATAACGGGTGTCCTTCCTTGACGGTTTCTCCCTCAGAAACAAGTGTTTTGAGAATTAGCCCAGGCATTGGAGCTTTAATATTTTTTGCCTTTTGAAGTTTTTTTGTATCAATACCAAGAGCCAGCATTTTTTGATCAATTGGATCTAGAATCTCTATTACAAGTTCCTTCTGTTGCAATAGGACCTTTACTTTTTTCTTGTCTTGATCAATTTCTTGAATGATGGCTTCGTACGTTTTGCCCTCTGCATCCTTCATTAAAATGACATCCTTGGACCCTGGGTGTACTTCAAATGTATAATGTACTCCATCAATAGACCAGCCATCTTGACCTGTAATATGATATGAGGTATTTTGTGTTTTGCTTATATAATTCATAAAAAACTATTGTGGGCCATATTGCGGAGCAGCGGGAAGCTTCGTACTAACTTCAGTAAGTTCTTTCTGTAGTTTTTCTCCGAGTGGTTTCATTTCATGCATCATAGCACTTTGGGCTAGAAACCCTAGTGCCGTACGGCAAAAATCCGTTTGTCCAAATGCCCGCGTGTTTGGTTCTTTATCACCTGATTTCAAGGTGTTGAAGTAATCTACCTGTTTTTTACAGAAAGTAATGATCTTATCACATAATTCATTAGCTTGTTTCGTTGCACCAGCTTTGATATAGGAATCAGCAACAAGAATAAGTGCTTTATCTTCCTGTGTTATAGCAATTGGGTAAGACCCTTCATGTATATTTTTAATCATGTGATCTAAAACTTTTATTGCTTCGGCTTTTTTGCCTCTTCTAATTAAATTATCTGCTATTTGGAAGCAAGCAACCCGAATACCGTTTAACATTCTGCGATTTGTTTGGTTGTAATAAACCGTTCCTTTATCCGCGTTTCCGAATTTTAAATCTTTAAGCGCCCAATCCATGCATTTCGCTTCATTAAAAGCTAATGGTGTAATTGTACTAGAACCTGGTGTTCTATACGGGACCAGTTTATATACAAGACCTTCTAGTTCGAGGTATTCTCCCAAGCCTTCATAATGATTCTGATCAATTGAATTCGCGAAATAAATTGGACGTTTCCAATCGTTAGCTGCTAATATATTTAAGACGGCTAAATCATTTTTAAGTGCATAATCTCTTGGAAGTTTAAAATTAATTCGTTCAGGGGCATTAGCCAGAATGGAATCTCTGCCTTCTACAATACCACTTGCTTTGATATTGGCCTTATTGACTGGGATGCTGAAATTCTTAATAGGTAAGGCCGTTGGTCCACCCATTCTTGATTTAGCTTGTCTCAGGTAGGTTATAACTTCTGTAAGATCATAGAAAGCATTAGCATCTACTTTATCCGTTGCTTGATACTGAGCCTGATCTAAACTTCTTCCTCTATAATCTTCTGGCTTCCAAATCATAGGTAGCGGCTTACTATCGTTAGAGGCATAGTTTAACTGATCAATATACCAATCAATTCCGAGTAGGCTCAGATTCACAATGCGTACATCCGTTCTTACTCCTTCTACTTCCTGTGCGTACCATAATGGATAGGTATCGTTATCACCTTCAGTAAAAAGAATGGCATTCTTATCAAGGCTTGACAAGTAGTTTCGAGCACTATCTCTTGCCAATGTTTTGTTAGATCGGTCATGATCATCCCAACCTTGAAAAGCCATGAGCACAGGAACGGCCAGCATGCAAAGTGCAAAAGCAGCATAAGTGGCCATTTTACCCTTAAGTGCTTTTCGTAGCCAATCTTGGACCATAAGCATACCTAGACCAATCCAGATGGCAAATGCATAAGTAGCACCGGCATAAGCATAATCACGCTCCCTTGGTTGCATTGGTGTATTATTCAAGTAAATCACAATAGCTAGCCCTGTGAAAAAGAATAATAACCCAACGACGAATGCATTTCGTTTATCGTATTGAATATGAAATAGCAGCCCCATAAGACCAAGAATGAAGGGAAGGAAAAAGAACTCATTCCGTGCCTTATTCTTGGCAAACATATCAGGAGCTTTGTCTATATCTCCTCGTCCAAACATTTTATCGATTGGTTTGATGCCGGAGATCCAATTACTATTTTGAGGTTCATCGATAATGTTTTGGAAATCATTTTGTCGGCCGATGTAATTCCAGCAGAAATAGCGCCACCACATTTGATTTACTTGATAACCCAAGAAGAACTTGATATTATCAGCAGAGCTCGGTCTTTCCCCTTGTGCTAAACCCAAATAATTTCTATAGAAAGCTTTATGCGGTTCGCTATTGCCATCCCATACTCGAGGGAAAATTCTCGTAGCTCCTGCGGGATAAGTATATTCATCTCGTTTGGGGCCTAGTTCTTCATATTTTTCTTTTCCTTTCCAGTATTGCATACTCCCTTCCTTAATGCCATTGGGTCTTTCTGTAAAGTCAGGTCCTGAAAGATGTGGGATGCTTCCGTACTGAGAACGCCCTAAATAGTTTACTAATGCAAATGAATTATCAGGGTTTGTCATGTCAATAGCTACATCTGCATTAGAGCGGATAACAGTCTGGAAATATGAAGAATAGCCTATTAGAATAAAAACAAAGCAAAGCGTTCCTAAGTGTAAAAAATATTTTCCTTTTCGTTTCGCAATCATAAGAACGGCAGCTACAATAATGCCGATCAGCGCAAGTACCACATAAACACCTACATTAAACGGAGCACCTAGCGAGTTTACAAAAAACACATCAAAGGATGCCATTATTTTGGGTACATATTGTATCACACCTATTTGAACAACACCAGTGATCACACAGCCAACTATAAAGGCAATAACGGTACCCATTGGTGTAACATCCCACTTTTTGAAGTAATACACCATTACGATAGCTGGTATGGTCAAAAGGTTCAAAAGGTGAACCCCAACCGATAAACCAATGATAAAGGCTATAAAAATAATCCAACGGTCTGCAATTTTGGAACCGTCAGATACCTTGTCTTCCCACTTAAGGATAGCCCAGAAAACTAGAGCAGTAAGGAATGAAGACATTGCATATACCTCAGCCTCAACAGCAGAAAACCAAAACGTATCTGAGAACGTATAAGCTAATGCACCTACAACACCTGCTGCCATAATAGCCAATGTGCTGCCCTCAGTAAGTGAATTATCCTTACTTCTGCGCAATGCTATTCTTTTACCAAAGTGTGTAATTGTCCAAAAGAGAAATAGGATAGTGAACCCGCTAGAAAGTGCCGAAAGTGAGTTAATAGCGATATGTTCATTACCAGATCCAAATAAAATTGCAAAGAAGCGACCGATCATTAAAAAAAGTGGCGCTCCAGGAGAGTGTACCACTTCTAATTTTACAGCACCCGAGGCAAACTCACCACAGTCCCAAAAACTTACGGTTGCTTCCATGGTCATTAAATACACCAGACAAGCAATGATACAAACCGCCCAACCCGTAATATTATTCAATTTATTATAGCTCATATTTCTAGAGGATTAAGAAACAAATATAATTATTTGACCTAGAGTATAAGTGCTAAAAGCAGTTAAATAATCTATTTTTTGAGGCCTATTCCAAGTTTCGTAATTTCTTCGAAGAAATCGGGGAACGATTTATGAATACAGGCAATATTATCGAGTTCTATTGAGTAGCCCAAAGCTGCTACTAGAGCGAAACTCATGGCTATACGATGGTCCTGATGCGTGTTGATCTGAACAGGTTCTTGTATTGATATTTTTCTTTCTTTTACGAAGGAAATTTGTCCAGATTCTTCCACCAGTAGAATGCCAAATTTTTCTAAATTTTCTTTTAACGCTGCAATACGATTGCTTTCTTTTAATTTGAGGTGATCAAGCCCTTTAAAACGAAGGGAGGGGTAGCGAAAAGCACAGGCTACTAAGATGGGTATTGATAAATCCGGATAATCTCTTAGGTCAATTTCTTTTGAATGGACTACTATAGCATCGGTTTTAGTGATCTGCACCCCGAACGGCTCAAAATCTGTACGAATACCAAACTGTTGACAAAGATTGACAATATATCGATCTCCTTGAATATCTAGTTCGTGTAAGCCATTTATAGAAATGCTCGTTATTGCTTCAGAAATTATAAGAAGTGCATAGAAAAAACTAGCGCTACTCCAGTCAGGTTCTACCCGTATTTTTTTTGCTTGAATACGAGATACAGGTATAGATATTTGATTTTGGATAAAAGTACTTTTAATACCTAGCTGTTTCATTAAATCTAGTGTGATATCTATATAGGGTCTGGAATAAATTGGAGGTTCTATCGTAAGTTCTACTCCTCCTTTTACGCAGGGTGCAATTAAACAAAGTCCGCTTATAAACTGGCTGGATATATTTCCTGAGATTTTTAGTGGTGCCGAAACAAGTCGAGCACCTGTGACCGAGATATATGTTTTCCCTTCTTGATCCTGTGTAAGATAAGCCTGAGCTCCAAGTGCATTTAAGCAATCAAGCAGTGGTTGTAGCGGTCTTTCTAACAGACGTTTCGTACCCCGTAAATAAAATGTGCGACCAGGCTGAGAAGCGCAAAGACAAATCAGAAACCTGAGCACGGTACCTGCGTCTTGACAATAAATGTCCTGAGCAAGGGCATCGCGCCTTAAGATGTTTTTTAGCAGTATGGTATCATTGGCTTTAGAGAGATTTTCTATTTCTACTTTTTCGTTTGCAAGCCATTGTAGAATAAGTAAGCGATTTGAAATACTCTTAGAACTAGGAAGCTCTATCAATTTCTTTGTAAGGTCAGGTTTAAAAGATGTGACTTTATGCCAGCTCATTGTTTAATGTTTCAATATGGACGCCAACTTTTACGATTGGTTTGGCCACATTCTCTAAGAGACTAAAACGAATTTCTTTATCATTTTTTTTGTCTTGCAGCAAAAACGGTATCAGTTTCTCGAAACGATACTTAAAATCTAGAAACGGGAAGAATTTTTTCTTTACTGCATTAAGGGTATATCGTATTTCTTTAGGCGCTTTAAACAACTTTTCCGACAATTTCATTTCTTCAATCATACCGAGTAACACTGCTTCACCATGAAGTAGGGGTGTTTTTCTCTCATGCGATAATGACTCTATCGCATGACCTATAGTATGTCCAAAGTTTAGACACTGTCTTATGCCTTGATCTTTGTAATCACGTTCAATAATACTTTTCTTAAAACCTATGTTCTCTAGGATGCTTTCATAAGTCGTCCAATCCCTAACACTAGGCCTTTTGAGTATTAGTTGCAGCGCATTTGGATTAAATAGTAATTGATGTTTTACCATTTCAGCCAATCCACTTCGAAGCTCATTTCGAGCTAATGTTTGTAAGAAATCTGTATGCAGAAATACAAATTTAGGATCGGCAAAATAACCAATTTGGTTTTTAAAATTTCTGAAGTTGATCCCAGTTTTACCGCCAATACTGGCATCTACCATTCCAAGCAGTGAAGTAGGAATGTTTACAAAATCTATTCCGCGTTTATAACATGAAGCACTAAAGCCACCAATGTCGGTGATCATTCCACCCCCTACATTCAACAAAAGCGAATCGCGTCCAGCGCCGTAGACCGCTAAGGTGTCCCAAATGACCATTGCTTTCTCCAAAGTTTTGTAAGCATCGCCAGATGGAATAATGATTCTTTTCGACCTATTAAACTTAGGAAATAATTTTCTTAATACAGGGTCGCAATCTTTTATTGTATTGGCGTCAAAGAGTAAAAAACACTTATCAGCATTATAATCACTAAAGAGTTCTTGGACTCTTAGCAGTTCTTTAGTAGGTAGGACTAGCACGTTGCATCAAATATAGTATCTACACTCGAAGCTTGAGCACGTTCTGCAAACCAAGCTTTAATTTTTTTCCAAGTTTTTTGAAACAATTCGGAGTTTCTGTAATGCTGAAGAGCATTGTCAGAATCCCAACGGCTATAAGTGAAAAAAATCGTAGGAACTTCCTGGTCACGATGTAATCTTAAACTTTCGCACCCTGGCATATCTAAAATATCGTATTTAATGCGGTCAAAATGGGTTAGAAATTCTTGGCAGTGCTCTTCCTTAAAAGTCATTTTTACAATTCGTATCATAAGAATTTAACGGTAATATTTTTGTAGGATTTGAGTACATCGTTGTGCGGTTTAAAGCCGAAGAGTCCAGCTGCATTGGAATGGTTTACCGCAATCTCTAAAAGGCCACTAGCATTGAAGAATGCAACTTTCTCTAAGTACTTTACGCTGTTATACCGATCGCTTATTTTTTGAATTTCATCACCATTGGGGAAGCGAATTACAAAATCTCGGCCTCGTCGGTATTCTTCAAATTCTTCTTTTTTAAGGTTGAGGATAATGTTTTCAAATCGATCTATATGCAGTACACGAGCTATAATCTCGTCTGGATTAAATATGCTACTTAGTTCTTTTTCTTGAATGATCAGGTTACTATCAATAGGTTCAATTTCGTCCTTATGACCCTGCAATATAGATTGTGCTGTTTCGGCAAGAAGCGTCATAATACTTGGAACAAGTAAGTCCTTGGGTTTTGTTTTAAGCTCATGTAATGCAAAGGCTTGCTCTGAGAAAAGCAGCGGTATTGTACCATTGTCAGGAGCGAAAATATGTTGTTGATTTTCATAGACATATAAGAATCGGTCGCTGCTATGACCATACAAATTACTTAATAGAAAGTGTACGGAGTTTGGAGGGAAGTGTGGCAAGGCAGAGTTAAATAAGTAGACGGTATCAACGATGCTAAATCGCTTTACTCTATGACTAATGTCAATTACTTGAAGATCTGGAATTAATTGAAGTGCAATAAGTTTACAAATACCTGGATACTGACTTTCTGTACCAAAATCTGATGTCAATGAAGCGAAAGTCATATAGGTTACAAATGTAATGTTGACAAAGCTTCTTGTAAAATAAAAAAGCTCTTCAAAATGAAGAGCTTTTTAGGAATAAATTTTAGGCTTATCGTCCGAAGTGAGCAAATGCTTTATTCGCATCGGCCATACGGTGTGTATCTTCTTTTTTCTTAACCGCATTACCTTCACCTTTTGCAGCTGCTATTAGTTCGTTCGCTAATTTCTCAGCCATAGACTTACCGTTACGCTCTCGGCTAAAACGGATAATCCATTTCATACTTAAAGATAATTTACGATCTTGACGTACTTCTGTTGGAATTTGAAATGTTGCACCACCGATACGACGGCTGCGTACTTCAACTTCTGGAGTCACATTTTCAATTGCCTTTTTCCAAGTTTCGTAGCCTTCTTCTTCAGTATCCTTTGTGATTTTATCCATGGCATCATAAAAGATTTTTTGTGCAATACTTTTTTTGCCATCCCACATCATACAGTTGATGAATCGAGTCACCATTTTATCTCCAAATTTAGGATCGGGAGCTAAGGGTAATTTTTTTGCTGCTTGTTTTCTCATTAGAAATTATTATTAGCTATTGTGAGCGATTATTTTTTTTCTCTTTTAGTACCGTACTTAGAACGGCTTTGTTTACGATCTTTTACACCAGCGGTATCTAAAACACCACGAAGGATATGATAACGTACACCAGGTAAATCTTTTACACGACCTCCTCTAATCAATACGATTGAGTGTTCTTGCAAGTTATGGCCTTCTCCAGGGATATAAGCAATAACCTCAATTTTATTCGTCAAACGTACTTTAGCTACTTTACGAAGTGCAGAGTTTGGTTTCTTAGGAGTAGTCGTATAAACACGAGTACATACACCACGGCGTTGTGGACAAGAGTCCAAAGCACGGCTCTTAGAAGTTGTTTTTATTACTTTTCGTCCTTTACGAACGAGTTGATTAATAGTTGGCATACTATATTCTTAGATTTTTAAAGGACGGCAAAGGTAGATGAAAACTCAAAAAAAACAAGAATTTTCAAGCAATTTTCCACTTTCCACAGACCTATTTCTTGATATGAGCTAATTTTTGTGGAGAAGCAGGGTTCGAGATGTCCAAATACGCTATACCATTGGTGAGCATACCGATTAGTAAGTTACCCGTTGGTATTACATCAAGATAGGTATCGCCTGTCAGGATGTCTATTTCTACTGGGTTTGATGGTTCTTTGACATTTAAAACGCGCAACCCCTTTCCGCGATCACAAATGTATAGTATACTATCCTTTAGCCCAAGCCCGTGCGGGTTAGTCATAGGTATGGAAGTCATGAGATTTGGACTATTTATTTGAGAAATATCATACACGTTAAGTTGGTTAATGCTTGAACCGCAGGCATTTCCACCGTGTATTGTTAAAAAAGCAATGGTGTCATTGACTACAACTGGATCGCAACCTGTGAAATGTTGAACTCTAGATTCTTGAAAGGGGCGGGTAGGGTCTGTTATGTTATATATATACATAGCATTATTAGACGCTATGAATAGTTTATCCTGATAGGGGAATAATGCTTCAATATTAAAGCCAATATTTACTTTCCTAATAAAAATGGGTTTATTGGCATTCGTTATGTCAAAAACACTTAAATCTTGATGATCAATTGTGTAGAGATGATTCTTGACAATTGTAAATCGGGCTAAGGAGCCACCTTGTCCACTATTACCAGCATTAGCCGTACTTTGACTAATACCTGAATCTTTGGAACAAGCACCGAATATTAAAATGAATAAAACACTACAAGCTAAAACTAATTTTTTCATTTATCTACGACATTTAGGGTTTTTCAAGATTTTTTTCTCCCAACCAACAACAACACCTCTGGTATTGTCAATACATTCAAAATAACCCGATTCGGGTGGGCTTGTATCCAAGGTTATCGGAAAGGCATTTTTGTTTCGCGCACTTAAGGTTACATTATTTATATCGGAAATATTCAAGCTAATGAGGTCTTTGAAGTTATTTGTATATAGAATATTATCCTTTATAGAAATATCAGTACAGCCTAAAACCTGAATAAACTTTACTTTTTTAGGATTAGAAGGGTCTGAACTATTGATCACATGAATACCATTACCACGGTCCATCTGAAACGTATAATTCCCATACTTGTATATCTTACCTGGATTTTCATAGTCTCTCGCTGCCGTAGACCGAATGGTAAATTGTTCTGAGGCGCTAACGTATATTGGGGCATAACCTTCAATCTCGCTAGGGGATTTCTGGTTAAAATCACAACTCCCTAACAATAGAAGGCCAAGTATACCTAAAAGAATATTCTGATTCATAACTGTAATATGCTATAAGAACGCAAGATAGGTAAGAAGTGTTAGCAAATACATTAAGCATTATTGACTTATCTTCGAATTATGAGAAAATTACCCCTATTTGCAGCTTGTGCTGCCTTGATATTTCTGTGCAATTCTTGTAGCAAAAAAGAAACAAACCCTCCTTCAGGAAGTGGGGGTGGTTCTGCACCAACCGCTAAGTATTGGGCTAAATTTAAAGTTGACGGCGCTGCAACAGAACACAGATCGAATACTTTACAAACAGGACATAGTATATTTCTAGGGTATGATCAAGTCGGTGGTCATGTAATGAATGGTGAACGTATCTTGCTAGACCCTTCTATTGGTATAACAATATTTGATAGAAATGACAGTATTACTGAACAGGAATTTTTAGGATTCATAGGTAGAACCTTCTATTTTGATGATCCCCAATATTATGTAGAGTTAAATTACCAACGCATGAACCCTATTACCAATCAGCAAGATACCTATAATTATGACAAGGATGATCATCAATATAATATTTCAATTGGTAATATAACAAAAATAGGAACAGGTCCGGATACAGACCTACAAGGTAAAAACTATGATATTTATGAGGTAACGGGTGCTTTTAGCGGATTTCTGTTAAGCTCAGATGGTACAGATTCTGTTGAAATAACGGATGGGCAATTCTTCTTTAGGTGGACAAAGAGGTTACATTAATCAATCGGCCAATTTTAATATGCGGTAAATTCATACTGGCTAATTACATTTTCCAGGTGTGTAGTCAGTTATTCCATGGCATTCTGCGACACAAGAATTACTGTAAGTGACCTGATTACAACCGCATACTGGGTCAATGACACCAGGACAAAAACAATCTTTGTTCACTAACTCCGAGCAATTATCGGGTGTTCGTTTTTTATTGCATTGTGCAAAGAGAGAAAGGATAAGTACGCACCCTAGGGTATATATAAAACGTTGCATATATATAAGACGTACGAAAGGTAGCGGAAGTTTGTCTTAAAGTGTCAGACTTGCGTCAGAATTTTTGATGTTATTTTTCCCGTGGTGGAGGTGCTTGTTTCTTTCCATGCTTTGGCTTAGGCATAGCTTTGAGCTCGGCTAAGGTGATATAACCATCTTTGTTTTTATCGATTCTAACAAAATCTCTTTTTATCGGACCTTTTAATTCCGATTTAGAAAGCTTACCATCCTTATTCTTGTCGAGATCTTTTATTAGACGTTCAGGGCTTGGGCGCTTTCTTTTAGCGTGTTGGTCTTGTTGCTGAGGGGTGGCCTCACAACCAGAGAATATGGTGTGTGATACAATGATCAAAATAAAAAATTTTAATTTCGTCATGATATAAATATTTGGTTTAAGACGGGTATTTTATAATGTTTCCTTGGCTCATTATAGTTCATTCTTCTGAGTAATTTTAAGAACGCCTAAAGCAAAGTTATTTTGTTGTTTTACCACCCATATTGGTAAACACCTGATCTATAGGTTCCCAAAGTTCAATTTTATTACCTTCTTGGTCCATTATATGAATGAATTTACCATATTCAAATTCTTCAATTTCATCTACAATCGTAACGCCGTTTGATTTTAGTTTTTCTATTAGACCTTCAATGTTTTGAACACGGTAATTAATCATAAACTCTTTCTTTGATGGAGCAAAATATTTGCTGTCTTTCTCAAAAGGGCTCCAGCTAAGATAGTTTATTTCATTCGGCCTGTTAGCGTTTCTAAATTCAAAAGTTGACCCCCAATCATTAACTTCAAGTCCTAGATTGTTTGAATACCATTCCTTTATTCCAGCTGGATCTTCAGAAAAAAAGAATACACCACCGATTCCTGTTACTTTGGGTGTTGGCATGGTATTATTCCGTTCGTTGTTCTTTTCTTTATTCATAGCATAAATAAAAATACAACTATTTTCTAGGTTGTAGATACTCATGTCAACGACAAAGCATATGGAATCATCCCGTTCTAAATAAACGGCTTTCATCGCGGTTCGCAGGTCGTTTTAATGTAGTGTACGAAGGGGATGTATCGACTAATCCTAAGTAATCTACTCAATTAAGCGAACGGAGTTACTTAAGGATACTTCGGCTCGATTTGATAAGGGATTAAGCAGCCTGTGACTCGTAAAAGCTAAAATCCTGAATAAGATTTCTTTGGCTGTACAAAAAATCAGAAAACCTTCTTTTTGCTTCAAACTCGTCCACATTGCTATCCGAATAATCTATTCTCCAATCCATATTATTTTCGAACTCAGTTGTACCTGAAACACTTACTTGCTTAATAGATTTCAACGCGCCATTCCAAAAGGCAAATTGCTCTTGATTTGATAATGAACGGCGAAAAACGATTTTGGTATTAAAAGATTTAGTCATAATGCTTTAGTTTATAAGGTTACATCAACTTTTTGTATACAGGTTGAGAACGTTTAAATGAATGCAAATTCAGTGCCAAAAGGTTTATAAGGGTATATTCTTGAGAATAAGTTATCCACCTATTATATGTAAACTGCTCATTTTTAGTCGTTTATAAATGCGAAGGTCTTTGCTCTAATTAAGTGTAAGGAGTTCGTAATTAAGTTTATCCTAATTTAGATTAGGATAATTCATAATATGTTCAGTTGTTTCAGCGCTTATTTGTTTGCACTTCACCATTCTGAATAAAGCCTACTTTATGTATTCCTGATAATCAGCAATGCTCTGACTTACTATTTCTTTCGCTTTTGAAGCGTTCTGAAAATCTTCAACTTCCACAGTCTTGTTCTCAAGTTTTTTATAATCTTCGAAGAAGTTTTTAAGCTCTCTAAAAAAATGTCTAGGTAGTTCTGCAATATCATTAATATGATTTACACTCATATCATTTTCGGCTACGGCTATGATTTTGTCATCCATTTCTCCCCCATCAAGCATTTGCATAACACCAATTACTTTGGAAGATACTAGGCACATTGGAACAACTGTAATTTGAGATAATACAATAATATCTAAAGGATCTTTGTCGTCACAATAGGTTTGAGGAATAAAGCCGTAATTGGCGGGGTAGTACATTGAAGAAAATAGGACACGGTCGAGTTTTAACATACCGCTTTCCTTATCTAACTCATACTTTGCTCTTGTGTTTTTGGGAATTTCTATAATGCCATTTACAATGTCCGGCGCGTTTGTTCCAGCACTTACTTTGTGCCAGGGGTTCTGAAGATCAATTTTCATGGGGTTGCGAAATTACAATTTATTCTTTGCGGCAACATAAGTGAATACCTAGGATTTTTTTAAGTTAATTTATACGGCAAACATATCTGGTACAGAATGTTTTGTTTCCTTATGTTCTTGTAGATCTATGATAAGTTCGTCAATCTGTTGTTTGGTTACATTTGGCATACATATGATATGAGTGAGCTGTCCTTCTGTGGCAAGTTGCCACTTTTCTTTAATCGTATCCGGAACCTTAGGAAAAACTACTGTAATAGCACCTGGGTTGCTCCATGCTTTGATGCCAATTTTTTGGAGTTGTTCTTTACAATAGGTCGCTATTTCTAAACTATGCAGGTATCGTTTTTTTAGCCCCTCAAAGCCCATGCTTGTAATAGCGTACCAAAGAAATAGTGGGCTGTGTCCATTCCGAGATCCTGTAATAGTCGTATCCAAAGAGCCTATGTAGGAAACACCTTTTGCGATTCGATCCTTTAGTGTTCTTTTTGTTACTACGACTCCAGAAGGCATTGGACAACCAATAAACTTATGGCCACTTATTGAAATACTATCTGCGCCATCTGTGAGGTCGAAAGGAACACGAGGTTCTATAAAAGGACCGTAGGAACCCGATAAAGCAGCATCACAATGAATATAATGCTCTTGAATAGCCAATGTTTTTAAAATCGATTTGATTTTAGATACATCATCTTTGGCTTCTTTCATAGTGGTTCCAAATGTTGCCAGTACAATAGCCGGTCTATGCCTGTTCAGGTTAAGCGTATTTTTAAAGTCTTCGTAATCAATTTCTCCATTTTCTTGAGATCGAATTGTAATACTCGGAATATTGAGTAAGTGAATATTTTTCTTTACGCTGTAATGCGTTGACTCAGAGTAATACACCATCGCTTTGGGGTACATTTCTCGAGCAAGGTATAAACCGTATAAATTGCTTTCGGAGCCACCATTCGTAACATAGCCCCAATAGTCCTCAGGATTCGCACGAAATAAATGTGCAAAGAATTCAACTACTTTTTTCTCGAGCTCTCTAGTTTGTACTTTATAGGTGCCTTCTTCAAACGGATCGCCAAGGTTATTAATAGGGTGCTCTAGAAATCGATATAATTTGGCGTAGTCAAAATCTTTAGATACAGGATAGCCCAAAAATGTTTTTTTTGCGGATGTAATCTTTTGAAAGACCTCTTCGATAATCTTTTCTTGTACAGCTGATTTCATATATTACTGTTTTGGCCGGAATGAGCTGTAAAATTATTAAATGCAATTAAATATTATTGTACATAAGTTATATATGGAAAATAAAACCATAAAGTATAATATTTTAGATTTTTTTTACTGTTTAGGGTCATTGTTTACAGTACTTTTAGTAAAAAATAATGGTTATGGATCGTATTGATAAGAAGATTTTAATGTTATTGCAGCAGAATGCAAAGCTGAACACGAAGGAAATCGCTCAAGAAGTAGGTCTAACAGTCACACCGACTTATGAGCGCATTAAGAAAATTGAAGAGAAGGGGTATATACAATCGTACGTAGCTATTTTAGATAAAAAGAAGGTCCAAAAAAATACAATCGTCTATTGTCAGATAACGCTATTCAAACATCAGAAGAAATTAATTGAAGATTTTACAAAGAAGGTTGCTCAATTCGATGAGGTTATTGAATGTCATAACGTTTCTGGGAATTTTGACTTTCTATTGAAATTGGTTGTTGCCAATATGGATGAATTTCAAGAATTCATAAATAATAAACTATCCGTAGTTGATTACATTTCAACGATACATAGTTCTTTCGTTATGAACTCCATTAAAGAACATGGCATTTTAACTCTATGATCGGAATGAGTTGTTGATATTGGTAAAGTGGTAATGATCAGGGAAGAGGTATTATTCTTCCAGAATCCATTGCATTAGTTCTTTTGTATCAACAATGGACCATGAGTGCGGATGTTGTTGTCCATTCGCTCTATGGCCTTTGTGCATGGTTTGGATAAGCTCTATTTTATTCCAGCCTAGTTTTTTTGCGATAGCGGCAAAACGAAGGACTTGATACGAGTCTGTTTCGTTAAAATCAAAACCACGTTGTTTTTTCCACCAAACGGAATCAGGTTCTGTATACAACCGAAGGTCTATATCTTTAAGCTGTTCAATGTTTTTACAAGTTAACTTATCTAATCTGACGGGAGAAATGCTACTTATTTTTTGAAGCAGAGAATCTTTTGTATTGAAAGCTTCTTCAAGATAACGCTCGATATAAGCGGCTTCCTCAAGACTTACTGCATGGGACGTTGAATCGACATTAGTTACATTTTTAAAAAGGTCAACTAGGTCAAGCGGTGTATCAATAAGAAATATTTTTTTAGGTTTAACTGGGTGATGCGTTTCAAGCAGATGTTGGCCCCATAAAGAGCTTACAATTCCTCCACTTGAAAAGCCGCCAATAATTAATTCTTGTGGAGACAGGTTATGCTCTTTAATGATACGATCTAATAACGCTGTAAGAAATATCTGATCTGCATTAGTAAGAAATAAGTGATGATTAAAGTTCATCATTACAATAGAAACCTTCTTCACATTATCTTCATCAAGAATTTGAAAATTTTGTTCTATCGATTGCACACCGCCTCCAAGGTCGGGAAATAGGACTAAAAGTTTACTTTTTTTATCCGAGGTTTTGTAGAGTTTGTAGTGTTCCGTTGTGCATATTTGAAATGCGTTAGTTTTCGAAAAAGGATTTTCACAGCCTATTAAACAGTTACTTAGCACTAGGAAAAGAATTATTTTCTTCATAATACTTTTTAGTAGTATCCGCGAAGTCGTTTTAGGTTCAATATCTGTACTATTTTCAACAATGGTGGTTGCAATTCATAAGATTGAGAGTCGTTAGACAGTTCATCATGTTACCATCTACTCCTTTATAACACGCATTACCGCACTTCGGTTGGGGGTAAGGACTTCTAGAAAATAAATGCCTGGAATTTCATTAATTTGGATTTCAACGCGATGGTCCTGATGTACAGACTTTGTAAGTAGTGTTTGTCCCATAATATTTCTGAGTACGAGTTGGAGGTCAGGGTGTTCTTTATCAAATTCAACGATTAAGGATCCTGCGGTTGGGTTAGGGTACATTTTTATCTGCTCACTTAAATTACTTTCTTCTAATCCTAAACCGATGGTAGGGTTTAACTTATGTATGAAGACATCGTAACCTAAGGTTGGTCCCGTTAGATTGAACATTGAAGTCGAAGGATCGAAATCAGTAGTTCCCGTAAAGAAGCCAGTAGAGAGTACGCTACCTGATGGGTCCACCGTCATAGCATCTAGAAAGATTTGTGATGATGTTGAAAACGTTCCGGCCCATACAAAATTACCAGCTGTATCAAGTTTGCTAATAAAAGCATCACCCGAAAGTTTAAAGATACCTGGTCCTGGGTCAAAGTCGCTCGTATCTGCTCTACATGGACCAACTGTATATACATGTCCCATGGGATCTGTGTCAATAGCCGTTCCATAAAGACCACCTAGTTCTTTTGTCCAAATCAAATTGCCTAAGGGGTCAAACTTATTAATCACACCCGTATCTGGTGCTGGATGTGAAGCACAACTATATATATTGTCATGCGCATCAATAGCTACTGCTTCTCCTTGTCCTCTGCCTAGGGCTTTTGCCCAAACAAAATTACCTTGTGGGTCTAGTTTGCTGAGATAGATTTCTGTTCGTACAGGGTCTGAAGTAGTCAAATTAAATACACCAACTCCAGGGTCAAAATCCACTGTTCCGCCAATGGTCCCAGTGGAATACACATTGCTATTTTGGTCTACGGCTATTCCATAACCTACACCACCAGTTTGACCTCCAAATTGTTTGGCCCAGACGAAATTGCCATTCGGGTCAAGCTTACAAACAAAAATATCCGTAAAAAGATGAACCGTCATATTGAACGTTGAGTTTGGATCTGGATCAAAGTCGACCGTGCCATCAAAGTAGCCCGTAAGATATTGGTTGCCACTTGGGTCTACTGCAATGGCGTGGCAATGCGCTGGCGTGGGAACCGCCATCGAAGGCTGCGCGCTAATTTGCTTTGCCCAAATAAAATTGCCATTCGCGTCAAGTTTTTGAATAAAAATATCTCGATCCCAACCGACAGAAGTCAGTTGAAAGCTGTTGGGGCCAGGGTCGAAGTCTACAGTACCTACAAAAGAGTTTGTTGTATACAAATTGCCTAAAGAATCTATACCGAGTGAACTTTCTTCATCTATAGAAGCACTATCTCCGTATTGTTTTGCCCATAGGAAATTGCCGTCTCCATCTAACTTGCATATAAAGGCATCTTTTTCTCCTACTGAGGTTAGGTTGAAAATGCCTACACCAGGGTCAAAGTCGACCGTGCCTCTAAAAAGCCCTACAGTATAAACATTATTATTCTGGTCCGTTACAATCGAAGTTCCTTCATCCCAAGCTGTACTACCTATTTGTTTTGCCCATTGAAAATTTTGCCCTAGAGTGTTTAAAGTCAGAGCCATGAAGAGTACGAGCTGAAGTGTTATTAAGTAAAAGGATTTTATAGACATCGTTTGATAATTTGGTTCACGATCATTGCCGATTGTTTTGGCATGATCTATAACTAAGTTAGTCAATTTAAAGGACTTTTCGTTTAGAGAACCTCAAACGGAGCAGTTATGTGGCCCCTTTATAAATCATAAGATTCATCAACTCGTATATGAGGCTCGTCGCTTTAGTTGAACAACAATTGTCCTTAACCCGAAAGGTTGAGATAGTTTTAGGGTTTATAATGTTTACAGATATGATCTATTCTCAGCGCATGAGTGAGCAGTTTATTTTGATAAGCAAGCCGTGCTTTTTCAATATTTGTTTTGTTTATAAGAGCTCCTATAAAAGACTTATTACGAAGTAGCGTCTTCATGCTATTTAAGGCCTGTTCTTCAGGTACTTTAACATTATAGTACTCTTGTTTTTTGCTTGTTAGTAGATTATACTCATATTCATAAGAGATGTTGTACATTCTGAAGAGTGATTCCATTTCTTCACTTTCATCTTCAAAACCAGCTTCCAAGTCTGCCGAAAAATGGGCGAGCTCTTTTTTTAAACTATCATTTTTTATCAAATCAGGCTTCCCAGAATTAACCATGGATATGTAAGCTCCATTGGTTAGTTCAGCGCGCCACCAAGAGTTCGACCCTTTGTCCTTGTAAAGTAGAAGCGAATCGACCGATGGGAGGTTTTCTTTCCCAAATAAAGCGATAAGTCTTTTACTGTAACGAATTGTTAGTTGTTGTTTTGCTATAGTTTTTTTTAGTTCAAGTATGTTTTTGTCAAAGTCCTGAGATATTGAACGGATAATGGCGGCTTCCTCGGTATTCTGTGCTTGTTGAGCTTTTAGATTATCAAGTTGAAAGGCCAAAAGGATACTAATGACAATTAATGGAATTTCTTTTATGGCGTGCTTGAGATACTCTCTTAGTTCGGCCTGTTGGAACAACTGCTTCATATAGAAATATTAGAACCGCAAGTTACCCTTAGCAAGTAATGGCGAAAATACCACAAAGGTGTAGTGAGTTTAGAAAAAGTGTAGATGCAGAGGAAATGTCATTCACTTATCCACGATCACACTACCATTAAGCTTTCCTATTTATCTTCGTGTTTGTGTCTAAAAACATAGAAGTTCGCGGAGCGAGAATGCATAACCTCAAGGATATTGATGTCGATATTCCGAAGAATAAACTTACAGTTATTACGGGGATTAGTGGGAGTGGGAAGAGTTCATTAGCTTTTGACACCATTCATGCTGAAGGTCAACGACGGTATATGGAAAGTTTTAGTGCTTATGCTCGACAGTTTGTAGGCAATATGGAAAGGCCCGATGTTGATTTAGTAAAAGGGCTTTCGCCTGTCATAAGTATAGAACAGAAAACGACAAGTAAGAATCCGCGGTCTACTGTGGGTACGATTACGGAGATCTATGATTTTTTTAGATTGCTATATGCCCGTACAGGTTTAGCTTACAGTTATAATACAGGTAAACCAATGGTGCAGTATAGTGAGGAGGAAATCGTGAAGACACTTAAGAAAAAATTTAAAGGGAAGAAAATTGGTCTATTAGCACCAATTATTCAAGGTCGGAAAGGCCATTATCGTGAGTTGTTTGATCAACTGCGCAAACAGGGTCATGTACGTGTACGGGTAGATGGTAAACTAAAGGAGTTGAAACCTAAAATGCAGGTTGATCGTTTTAAAATACACGATATCGAGATTGTTGTAGATCGCCTGAAAGTAGAAGAGAGAAATGCTGTACGTATCAGTGAGAGTGTTCAAACTGCTTTGCGTAGTGGTAAGGGTACTTTGATTATTATGGATTTAGATGCAGAGCAGGATATGCTCTATTCTAAAAACTTAGTCTGTGCAGATACAGGAATTTCATATCAAGAACCTTCTCCCAATACCTTTTCCTACAACTCGCCCTATGGGTATTGTCCTAGTTGTAGAGGCTTAGGTGTACAGACCAAAGTAGATTTGGCTTTAGTAATGCCCGATAAATCATTATCCATAAATGAAGGAGGGATTTTACCTTTAGGTAAGAAAAGAGAAGCACATACATTTAATCAAATCAAAGAAATAGCTCGTGAACATAAAATAAAGCTTACGGTACCACTTTCAAAGCTTACTGAAAAGCAACTGAATATAGTTTTATTTGGTGCTGAAGATGGTGAAAATGAAATAGAATATGAAGGTAATTTTTCTAGGAATTTCGAAGGGGTGGTGAACATGGTCAAGCGTTGGTATCACCAAAGCAGTAGTATCATGGTTAAACGTTGGGCAGAAGAATACATGCAGGTTATGCCTTGTGAAACCTGCAATGGGGCTCGTTTAAAAAAGGAGGCTGTTTGGTTTAAACTCGATAATAAAAACATAGCAGAGATCAGTGCTTGGAACTTAGATAAACTTGGGACTTGGGCTGCGGCTTTACCGAAACATTTAAACGCCAAACAAAAAACGATTGCTAAAGAAATTCTTAAAGAAATCAATGAACGTATTGGTTTTATGCTTGATGTAGGTTTACATTATCTTAGTTTAGACAGACCTTCTGGAAGTTTAAGTGGAGGAGAAAGTCAGCGTATTCGACTAGCTACACAAATAGGAAGTAAATTAAAAGGGATTACCTACATTTTGGACGAACCGAGTATCGGTTTACATCAGCGAGATAATCAACGTTTGATTACAGCTCTTCAAGATTTGCGTGATGTGGGTAATACGGTCATTGTAGTAGAACATGATAAGGATATTATGTTAGAGGCGGACTATTTAATAGATATAGGTCCAGGTGCAGGAACATTTGGCGGTGAGATGGTAGGAGCAGGAACACCAAAAAAATTCTTAAAGAATAAAGGAACGACAGCCGACTTTATTATTGGTAAGCAGGAGATCGCTATTCCTGAAGAACGACGCAAAGGGAATAAAAAGAAAATTATTTTGAAAGGTGTTAGTGGTAATAACTTGAAAGAGATAGATGTTAGTTTCCCATTGGGAAAATTTATCTGTGTAACAGGTGTTTCAGGTAGTGGTAAATCAACCCTTATTAATGAAACATTTTACCCTTTATTGGCCAAGCATGTTTATAAGAGCAAACGTAAAATCATGCCTTACAAATCCATTACTGGACTAAAGAACATTGATAAAGTCGTAGAAATAGATCAATCACCTATAGGTAGAACACCTCGTAGTAACCCAGCTACTTACTGCGGTTTTTATACTGATATTCGAGCACTTTTTGCCGAAATTCCTGAAAGTAAGATTAGGGGGTATAAGCCAGGACGTTTCTCTTTTAATGTAAAAACAGGACGTTGCGATATTTGCGAAGGAGCTGGTGTAAAAACCATCGAGATGAACTTCTTGCCTGATGTACATGTGCATTGTGAGAAGTGTGGTGGAAAGCGATTTAATAAAGAAACACTTGAAATTAAATACAAAGGAAAAACCATTGCTGATGTGTTAGATATGACGGTAGATGAAGCTGTCGATTTTTTTGAGCCCATATTCTATATTCATAGAAAAATCAAAACACTCCAAGATGTTGGGCTCGGATATATAACACTTGGTCAAAGCTCGGTAACTCTAAGCGGTGGTGAGGCGCAGCGCGTAAAACTTTCAAGTGAGTTAGCCAAGAAGGCAACTGGACAGACTATCTATATATTGGATGAGCCAACAACGGGATTACATTTTCAAGATATAAAAATGTTAATTGCCGTACTCGATGCGCTAGTGGACAAGGGAAATACAGTTTTGGTGATCGAACACAATATGGACGTTATAAAGGTAGCTGATCATATTATTGATTTAGGTCCCGAAGGGGGTGATGGAGGCGGTGAAATTATTGCAGAAGGTACACCGGAAGAGATTATAAAGAATAAGAAAAGCATTACAGGGAAGTTCTTAAAACTAGAGTTGAAGTAAATTTGACAAAAGTCTGGGTGCTATTTATTGACATTAAATATGTTGAGAGTAATTGTAAAGACGGAAGCTGGTAAGCTGGATATTTTATTTATAACGTGAAAGGTCTAAATTTTGTAAAATACCTTAAAAAAATTTGTTTATGAAAATACTAATGACCTGCTTGGGTAATATTTGCCGCTCACCAATGGCTGAGGGTATTTTACAACAGCTGGCTGATGAAAAAGGATTAAGTTGGGAAGTGGATAGTGCAGGAACCAATGGTATCCACACTGGAGAACCACCTCATAGAAGCTCGCAAAAAGTTTGCAAGGAACATGGTTTTGATATCAGTCATCAGCGATCCGTAGATTTTAAGGCAGAAGATTTTGAGATATATGATAAGATATATGTATTCGCCGCAGATGTTATGCATGATGTCCAAAAAATAGCTGGCGGAGATTTTGTAGCTTCTAAGGTAGATTACTTTCTGAATGAGCTAAACCCAGGACAAAATCAAGATGTGATTGACCCGTGGTATGGTGGCGAAGATGGATACTATGCTGTGTTCGATCAGATTAAAAAAGGTTGTGAGGCTATTGTAAAAAGATATGCCTAAACCTTTTTCTACGAATTAGTCTTATTTCAGAATACTTCTTATGATTTTCAAATGGTGTTCTGTATGAATCCTTAAGAATTTCTTAGACTCTTTTAGATTTAACTTTCCGAAAATCGAATGGTTGAAATGACTGTTTTTAGGGAGCTGTTTAACTTTCTCTAGAAGTCTGTAAGAGTTGCTTAAGTGTTTCTGAATGGCTTCAAGTGTGATGTCCTCTGTATCGTTTGTTACTTTGGGAGCTTTCGCTTTCCCTCTGGGAAAGTGTCCTGTAAGCAGAATGTATGTCTTTTTAAAGTTGAAGGTCCTATTGTAATTTTTTTCTTTCGATCGCATAAGGGTTAAACAAATGCCATTAATTACTTGCAATGTGTGCTGTATGTGCCAACCAACAGCTGCATTTGAAACGGTTTTATTTACAATTCCAAGTTTGTCTTGATAAGATATAAGCTCCTTAAGTTGTTTATCCATTATGGTTTGATTTTATATCTTGGATGGTGTAACGCTATAGTCTCCCTTAAAAAATTCTTGTCTAGGTGTGTATAGATCTCAGTCGTTGTGATACTTTCATGGCCTAGCATTTCTTGTACGGCTCGTAGATCTGCTCCACCTTCTATCAAATGAGTTGCAAATGAATGTCGAAAACTATGTGGGTATACATTTTTCTTAATACCCGCTTTCTCGGCTGTATTTTTTACGATATAAAAAAGCATAGTTCGTGATAAGGCTTTACCTCGTTTGCTCAGAAACAAGGTGTCATTAAAATCTTGTTTCGATTCTATTTTATTTCTGTAATTCTTTAAGTACAGGTTTACATATTTAATAGCTTGCGACCCAATAGGAACGAGACGCTCTTTGTTTCCTTTACCTATAATTCGAATAAACCCAGCATCTGCATAGTAATTAGATATCAACAGTTCGCTGATTTCACTGATTCGTAAACCACAGCTATACAAAGTCTCACAGATAGCTTTATTACGGGTGCCTTCAGAGGTGCTGACATCAATGGCGGATAGGAATTGTTCAATCTCTTCGATACTTAATACCTCTGGTAATTTCCTTGAAAGTTTAGGAGCTTCCAGATATTCAGCTGGCGAGTATTCAATTTCTTCTTCCTGAAGTAAAAAATTAAAGAAGCTTTTCACACCAGATATAATTCTAGCCTGACTACCTGCAGCTAAGCCTAATTCATTGAGGTGTTGAATAAACCTTTGCAAATCTTCTAAACCTATTTCTTTCAAATTTGTTTTACTTCCATCTAGTTGAAAGAAAGAACGCAACTTGTTTATATCCTGTAGATAGGCATCCACTGAGTTCTTACTGAGCGAGCGCTCCAGTGCTAAAAAAGTCCTATATCCTTTCAATTGACTTTGCCACATGTGCTTAGTACTGTTGTTGTTTTGAGTGTTTCTTAACGATTGTTGCCACTTAATTATATCTAAGGTATCCTTATTGAAGCTACATTGTTTTACAGAGCAAAGATTCGTATTTTTACGCTGTGAAAAAAATAGGAATTTTAAATGGTCCTAATTTGAATCAGTTAGGTAAACGTGAGCCAGAGATTTATGGCGCGATATCGTTTGATGATTTCTTGATTGAACTAAGAGAGCGTTTTTCTAATATATCATTCGATTACTTTCAATCTAACGTTGAAGGAGAGCTTATTAATCAACTACAGGTTTGGAATGAACAGCAGGATGCACTTGTTATTAATTTGGCTGGATATTCACATACTTCTGTAGCATTGGCTGATGCTATAAAAGGGTTAGGTATTCCTGTTATAGAAGTACATATAAGTAACATTTATGCGCGAGAGGAATTTCGCCATAAGTCACTAAGTGCAGCTTATTGTAAAGGGTGTATTATGGGCTTGGGCTTAGAAGGTTATGCCTTGGCTGTAGGGTATCTTACTTCACGATAACAATAGGTTCTGTTTCAATAATATTACTTTGATTCCCAGCTTCATCAATTACAAATACACTCCAGATAACGGTATCTGTTAGTTTATGTGCCAAAGTGTCATCTCGTGCAATAATATTTATTGGATTCATAATGACATCGAAAGTACCAGTAATACCATCGCGTTTAACGACGGTAGACGGAATAGGAGGAAAATCGAAGAAAAGAACATCATTGTTTCGATTATCTACAAATCGTATATTTTGCCAAGATTGTGGAAAGTCAATAGGTCCTGTGTCTGCGTATCCATCCACAAAGTCGAACTGAAATCGAATGGGATCTTCGCCTTTACCGCTATCAGCGACTTCAGTTGTGCTTTGTTCGATAAATGAAATAACTGGACTTTCTGAGAGTTTTTCTTTTTTACAACCCCACAGAAAAATGGCCACCAAGAAGAAAGCAACTACCTTTGCTAAACGCATATATCCAAAGTTAATTTTTTTTCTTGTCAATCGCTGATTCACCATATCAAATATTCTCATTAGAACGTAAAGATTTTCTTAAAACCGCACTTGCTGTTTTTCGTTTTCAAGCACAACATTGTTCAATTTATAAAGACTATATAGAACAACTCGGTATCGATGTAATTCAGGTACAGCAATTAGAGGCGATACCTTTCTTGCCCATTCAGTTTTTTAAAACACATCGAGTTATTAGTAAGTGGCAAGAAGAGTATTTGTTATTCGAGAGTAGCGCAACAACAAGTCAGGTGTCGTCTAAGCATTTTGTGGCAGACCAGCGTTTGTATGATCGGTCATTACTCGCTTCTTTTGAAGCTGCCCTCGGCAATGTGAATGATAAAGTTGTATTGGGGTTGTTACCACATTACTTAGAACGTAAGAACAGTTCGTTAGTTTATATGGTAGATTATCTCATAGGAAAAAGTGGTCGAGCAGAAAGTGGTTTCTATTTGGATAAACAGGAAGATTTGTTTGAGCAGATCATAAGGTTAGAGACACAAAAGCAGGACGTTGTTTTATTTGGTGTAACATTTGCTTTATTAGATTTTGCAAAAAAGTTTTCCTCAGAATTAAAGTATACGCGTATCATAGAAACTGGTGGCATGAAGGGGCGTGGAGAAGAGTTAACAAGAGAAGCGGTGCATAAGATATTGAATGAAAGCTTTGGCCCCCGAGCGATTTATTCGGAATATGGTATGGCAGAATTACTTTCGCAGTCTTATTATATGCAGGATAAACGATTTGAACCACCCGCTTGGAAGAGCGTATTGGTACGTGATTTGTACGATCCATTCGATCTCCGGCCAATAGGTAAAGGAGCACTCAATATTATTGATTTGGCTAATATTTATTCTTGTAGTTTTATTGCAACTGATGATATCGGTTGTGTGTATGAAGATGGAAAATTCGATGTTTTAGGGCGACTTGATGCAAGTGAAATTCGTGGCTGTAATCTTCTGCTGAACGATTAATTTCGACCTTGATATCCCCGCCGTTTGGAATATAATCAAGGGGCATTTTAAAATTATGATATATCATTGCAAACTAAATTGTAGTTAATTAGGATAAGAATGGCAAAGAATTTAGTGATAGTAGAGTCACCTGCAAAGGCAAAAACCATAGAGAAAATTCTTGGAAAAGACTTTGAAGTGACTTCTTGTTTTGGGCATATTCGAGATCTCGAAAAAGCCAATATGGGTATTGATATTGATAAAGGCTTTGAACCAAAATATAAAGTTTCTGATGATAAAAAGAAAGTCGTTAAGGAACTAAAATCTTTAATGAAGAAAGCGGATCATGTATGGCTGGCAACGGATGAGGACCGTGAGGGAGAGGCCATATCTTGGCACTTATGTGAGGTGCTTGGCTTGGATCCTGCTAAGACAAAACGAATTGTTTTTCATGAAATTACTAAAAACGCAATTCAAAGTGCCGTGGAAAATCCGCGCACTGTAAATCTTGATCTGGTGAATGCACAGCAGGCAAGAAGAATATTAGACCGTATTGTAGGTTTTGAAATATCACCTATCCTGTGGCGTAAGATTAGTATGAAAAATAATCTATCAGCAGGAAGGGTGCAATCCGTAGCGGTTAGATTATTGTCAGAGCGAGAACGTGAGATTAAAGCATTTGTTCCCCAAAGCAGTTTTAAGATAGTGGGACAATTTTCGGCTGAGAATGCTGCAAAGAAACAACAGGGATTTAAGGCCGAGCATACTAAGAAAAAAGAAACAAAAGCAGACGCAAAATCTTTTTTAGAGTCTTGCAAGGGGGCAAGCTATACAATAAGTGATATTCAGGTCAAACCTGCCAAGAAAACCCCTTCGGCTCCATTCACAACATCTACCTTACAACAAGAAGCAAGTAGAAAACTAGGTTATTCAGTTTCTAAAACCATGTTGTTGGCACAACGTTTATATGAGGCGGGTAAGATTACTTATATGAGAACCGATTCAGTAAACTTATCCGATACAGCGCTTGAAGACATTAAGACGGTTGTAACTGAAAAGTTTGGTCCAGAATACAACCAGCTTAGGAAATTTAAGAATAAGAATGACAGTGCACAAGAAGCGCATGAGGCGATTCGTCCAACGAGTATGGTTGAAGAGAATATTAGTAATGCAGACCAGCAACGTCTCTATACACTAATTTGGCAAAGAACCATGGCAAGTCAGATGGCCGATGCTCAATTGGAGAAGACTACCGCCAGTATAAGTATTTCTACAAATAATGAAAGATTGGTAGCACGAGGTGAGATGGTAAAGTTCGATGGTTTTCTTCGTTTGTATTTTGAAGGTACGGATGAAGAGGATGATGATGACGAGGTCGATGGAATGTTACCAAATCTTACGATAGGGCAGGTCATAAACCTAGGAGAGTTAGTTGCTACACAACGTTTTACAAGGCATCCAGCAAGATTTACAGAGGCTAGTCTCGTTAAAAAATTGGAGGAATTAGGCATTGGAAGACCATCAACTTATGCTCCAACCATTAGTACAATACAGAATAGAAAATATGTAGAGAAAACAGAAAGAGCGGGGAAAGAAAGGCAGTATGAAGTGTTAACCCTAACGTCCGATGATAAATTAGAACAGGTAACGGAGACGGAGATAACTGGGGCTGAGAAAAATAAACTGTTTCCAACAGATCTTGGGCTCTTAGTTACTGATTTCCTAAAAGAACATTTTAAGCAGATTATGGACTATGAGTTTACTGCTAAAATCGAGGAGGAGTTTGATCATGTCGCCGAGGGTAAAAAAGTTTGGAACAAGGTATTAGGTGAATTTTATGATCCGTTCCATGAAGTAGTAACCGATACACTTGAAAACGCGGAAACGGTAAGTGGTGAGCGATCTTTAGGAGATCACCCTGAGACAGGATTGCCGATTATCGCGCGAATGGGGCGCTATGGTCCAATGGTCCAAATGGGCAAACAGCAGGAAAAAGATGATGACCCCAAACCCAAATATGCGAAGCTTCAAGCTGGACAAAGTATAGAAACAATTACTTTGGAAGAGGCCCTTGTACTGTTCTTATTACCCAGAGAGTTGGGCATGTTAGAAGAAAAGCCTATCGTGATTAACATAGGTCGCTTCGGCCCATATGCTCAACATGATGGCTTGTTTTATAGTTTGGGTAAGGAGCGAGATCCTTATACCATCAACTTTGAAGATGCGAAGAAACTTGTACTGGAGAAACGGGAGGAAAAGCGTAAAAGCACATTGAAGGTTTTTGAAAAAGAGAAGATAAAAATATTGATCGGCCCTTATGGTCCGTATATCAAGAAAGGGCTTCGGAATTATAGGATTCCTAAAGAACGTCATGAAGATGCTGCAAACATCACTTTAGAAGAGGCGCTTCAAATGATGGAGGAGCATATGAAAAACCCAAGAGGTAGAACGAAAAAGGCGGCATCGAAAAAATCGACACCAACAAAAAAGAAAAAAGCGGCCAAAAAGAAAGTAGCAAAGAAAAAATCTACTTCGAAAAAAAAGGCCGCGCCTAAAAAAGAAGACTAATGTCAGACCAACGTAATAACGGAAAGCCACGAAAACCCTTAAAAATGGGTACTTATTATGATATCGTAGCAGGAGCACTCTATGTATTTTTAGCGTACTTTTTATATGCAAGCCCTCCAGCATCTTTAAGCGCAGATTTGGTACAGGTCGTAATGGTTGTTTTCGCCATTTACGGTTTATTCCGCATAGGTAGAGGGGTGTATCGCATTACGCGAAAATAATTTTAGTGTTTTCTTAGGTTTAACTTGACAATTTTTGCCACTACTTTACGTCTAATGGTGGTATACTTGTAGTTCTATGAACAGAAATATTTTAATCCTATTAATGCTTTTTAGCTTGTTCATGTTCTTTTCCTGCGGTAGTGGTTCGGAGGTAAAGGATAATCAAACATCAGGATATATCCAGATCAGTGTTGATGAGACCTATAAACCAGTAATGGAACAAGCTATTAAGGTGTTTGAGTCTCGCTACCCCGATGCACATATTCGGGTTGAGTATAAGCCAGAAGCGGAGTGTTTTAAAGACTACTTAGAGGATACTACACGCGTTATTTTTGTGAGTCGTCACTTGACAGAAGATGAACAAAATTATGCTGAGCAGAAACAAATTGTTAGTAGAACATTACCACTTGCTCGTGACGCACTGGCTTTTATTGTGGCGAAAGACGCGAAAAGAAACAATTTCTCAAAGAAACAAATTAAAAATATATTGGTGGGAGACTCCGATGCTGGAGATTTTCAACTTGTTTTCGATAATAAAAACTCAAGTACTGTTCGGAATATTATGGATTCTGTTATTCCCGGCCAACGGCTTTCTGAGAATATATTTGCAGCCAAAGGATCAGAGGATGTTATTGACTATGTGGCCGGTAATCCTAATGCGATAGGCGTGGTAGGAGTCCCCTGGGTGGCTGATGTCCGTGATACCAATACGATTGAGTTTATGACTAAAGTTCAAGTTGCGGGGATCTTACCGGACTCAGGAACTGAATTTTTAAGACCTTATCAGGCCTATATTGGTCTTAATACTTATCCATTCACAAGGAACCTTTATTTTATTTCCAAAGAGACTTGGATTGGTCTTGGGACAGGTTTGGTGAATTTTTTAAGTCGAGATGGTCAATTAATATTTAAGCAGTCTAAGCTGTTTCCGCTGCAAGTAAACGTGCTTTTAAAGAAAACGGCAATAAAGAATAATTAACCATTTGATATAAACTATTTCCTTTAAACTCATTCTAAAAATTATAACTTCGAATTTCTTATGACTAAAAAATTAAGCATACTGGTATTAGCCATTATAATCACCGTTAGTGCAATGGCGCAGGATAAAAAGGCAGGTATTAAGTATTACAGATACCAAAAGTATCAATCTGCAATCAAAGAGCTTGAACCTCTTGCAGAAAAAGATGCAACAGCGAATTATTACTTAGGTTTGAGCTATTTAGAATTGGAAGATATTGCAAAGGCTAAAGCAATTTTTCAGAAAAAGCCGAGTAATTATGCGAACATGTCCGGTATTGCCCGCGTGCTTTTCATTGAAGAAAAAGATGCGGAGGCTAAAGCAATGTTAGAAAATGTCATTCGTAAGACAAGTAGAAAGAACAAATCAGCCTATTTATATGCTGCGAATGCTATTACTTATACAGATGGCGGCGATTTGAACAAGGCTATCCAATGGTATGATTATTATTTGGATTGGAAGAAAACGCCTCGTGCGTTGATTCATAAAGGCGATGCGCTTCGTAAAATGCAGCGAGGTGGAGAAGCTATGACGGCTTATCAAGAAGCTGGTGAAATGGGTAATTATGTTTCTTTATCTAATTATAAGCAAGGCAACCTATGGTATGCTTCAAAAACATATGATAGTGCACTTGTATGTTATAAGCGTGCGGCAACTGCTGATCCTGAAAACCCTTTACCATTCTATGAGTTATCATGGGCTTATTACAGAATTAATAAGTACAATAGAGCTAAGGATCAGATTGAAAAATATTTGAGTCTTTCTGATCAGTCTCCAGACGATCAAACGCAATATGCTAATATTCTATACCTTTCTAAGAATTATGATGCGGCCATTGCTAAAATGAATGAGCTATTCGCTTCTGGTAATGGAAAGTCTTATATGCACCGCGTACTTGGTTATAGTTATTTGGAGAAAAAGAATATTCCTGAGGCGTTAAAAAATATGGACTTACTCTTTCAAAAGCATGCTAAGGATAAACTTATCGTACAAGATTATTTTACTTATGGTAAGATTCTAGCGCAAGATTCCATTCGTAGTGGAGAAGCGACAGCATACTTTGAGCAAGGGATTGCAGCAGATACTGCGAAAGATAAGGTTCCATTGTATCGAGAATTAGCGGAGAGTTTTAAAGATGCCGAGGATTATAAGAATGCAGCAATTTGGTATAAGAAAATAACAGAAACAGAATCGCCTAAGAAAGAAATTCTTGATTATTGGTGGGCAGGTCAATCATTTTATTTAGAGAATGATTATGCAAGTGCAACTGATATTCTAACCAAAATGACGGAAATTCGTCCTGATGAACCAAGTGGTTTTTACTCACTCGGTAAAGTTGCAATGGCCCAAGATGCAGATGGTTCTAAAGGCATTGGTGTTCCTCATTATAAAAAGTATTTGGAGTTGGTTGAGGTAAAACCAACGAATCAAAGGCAACGAATTACAGCAATGACTTACTTGTCTGTATCAGCTTTTAATAATAAAAAATATGAAGAAGCTAAGAGGTATGCTAATGATATCTTGGCCTTAGATGAAGCCAATGGCACGGCTAAACAAATTATGGCGGCCATTCCTAAAAAATAAAGAAATAGATAAATATTTAAGGCGCCTCTAAATAAGAGGCGCTTTTTTTATGATATTTAGATATACAAGTAGCTGAATAATAAGCAGCAAAATAGTGCCTATTGTAATAACAGAAAAGACTTCAAGTCTGTACGCTATAAATTGTCCCCAAAAAATATCCGATGAGAATGTTGTAAGTAAAACAGAGCTAATAAAAAGCAACTTGATTCGTTTGGAATTGTCCAATACATACTCCGAATGATAAATTAGATAATATAACAGAAAGTAAGGGAACCAAAGAAAAATAAAATAGGCTTTCCACGACAAGGGAGAAAGTACTGGGATTGCTGTTAGAATAAACGAGAATTCCAGTATACGCAGAACGGGTGTGTTATCATTTTTTCTTAGTCTAAAAATATAAGCAGGTATCAATGCTATCACTCCTATTATAACATAAGCTAAATTGATCACGAATTGTTTTGGCAAGTGAACAAGATTAATTTTTAACGGGAGCGTGGTATCCTCATTGGTTAATAACCTTAATAGACCTCCTATAATGCTTTGATTGCTCCTATTGGAGATATAGGATTTTGGAGCCACATCAGATAACCAGGTATGATAATACTGCAAACCTTCTACTGGTCCGAAGTACAGCAGGCTTAAGGCATTAATACCAATAATAAAAAACAAAGTCCACGCGGAAACTTTCCAAGCTCCTTTATAGATAAAAAAGAAAAGGATAAAAATAGGAATCACTTTTAGAGAAATGATAAGAGCGAGTATGAGGGCCGATACGATGTACTTCGATTGAGTAAATAGATAATAGGACAGTAAACAGCCGTACAATAAAAAGATATTAATCTGAATGTTCGATAGATTATCTAGCACATATCGAAAAACCAGAAGTACGGGTATTACAATTAGTATATTTTTTATCGAGATGGAGTGTTTATTGGTATTATGTAATAGGAGTCTTTTATTAAAAAGGACCTTAGTACTTAGATCGATGGTAGCAACAAAGGCTACAACGGATAGTACAAGCCAGATAAAGCGATTAAGCATTGGACTGATTGCATCAAGCCAAGCTAAGGGGATACTAAATACAGAAAAGAAAGGAGGCCATGTATTATAAACATCAGAGTAGATATCTTGCTTATTCCAAGCAAGTAATCCAGCGTTTACATAACCTTTGAAGTCGCCACCTCGGCTAAGGTCACGGATTATTTCAATACAAAGAGCAGCGCATAAAAGAATAAGAACTGCGGTAAGAATTCCGTTCTTATATTGTTTAAGTTTATTTGATAATGCCTCCAATGATTAATCCGATTACTAGGAGGCCTACGGCAATTCGATACCAACCCCATATCTTAAAGCCATATTTTTTTACTACGCCAATGAAAAACTTAATTGCTAAAACAGCTACAACAAATGCTATTATGTTACCCAAAAGGAATAACATAATATGCTGACTATCAGATGTGATCATTTCATATCCTCTTACAGTAACGCCATTCCAATCCCATTTTTTTAGAAAGACAGAGTAGGCCGTTACGGCCATCATTGTAGGTACTGCCAAGAAGAATGAAAATTCTGCAGCGGTTTGTCGATTCATTTTTTGTTGCATACCCCCTATAATAGAAGCAGCGGCACGACTTGTTCCTGGCATCATAGCCAGACATTGCCAAAAACCAACAGTTACAGCTTGTTTAATGGTAATATCCTCTTCTTTGTGAACTGTAGGGTTTTTAAACCATTTGTCAACAAAGAGCAGAATAACTCCCCCTAAGATAAGTACAATCGCAATCGGAAGTGGATTGCCCAATACAGCTTCAATCATATCATCAAAGAAGAGTCCAAGCACTAATGCAGGTATCACGGCCAAGGCTAATTTAAAATAGAAATTTAGTTTACTAAAATCAAAGAATTTTTTCCAATAGAGCACCACTACAGCCAAAATGGCTCCAAACTGGATGCTATACTCAAACATTTTTACAAACTCATCTTCCTGAATATTGAAAACAGAACTTACGAAGATCATATGCGCTGTGGATGAGACCGGTAAAAATTCTGTCAATCCTTCAATAATAGCGATTAGAATCGCCTCAAGTAAACTCATAGAGAAGAATGATTAAGCCTTCTTTGGCGTCTTAAAGATAGCATACCCCTCTACAGCAAAACCAAGCAATACAAGAATCGGAGCTAAGGTAATTCTTCTGAAACCAAACAGAGCGTCATAGTCGTAGACATTAGGGTCAGGACTTTTACCACCAGCCATTAATACAAAACCAATTAAAATAAGGACCAGACCAGCTCCCATTAAGATATAATTTTCCTTATGAAAAAGCATTCCATCCGCAGGCATAGATTGCTCTCCAGTTTGTCCAGCTGTTTTAATTTCTTCTACTTCAGCATGTACCTCTTTTAGCTTTTGTTTCAGGTTTTTCTTCTTCGACATAAATATAAAGTTAGGATAAATTAATAAAGATCGTCTAATTGGGTTTTTAAATATTTCACAACAGCTCTACTCGTACTAATATAAGAAATCAATACGCCCAGGAACACAATGCCTAAGCAAAGTAATAGTAGTTGAGTATTATTAGAAATGGTTTTAAGTTCTGGAATCCATTTTTCTACACTCATTCGGATACCCAATATTGCAACAGCGGCCAGAATACCACTAATTACACCATTGATCACACTTCGTTTAATAAATGGTTTGGCAATGAATTTGCGCGTTGCACCTACCATCTGCATTGTTTTAATCAAGAATCGATTGCTAAACATTGCCAAGCGAATTGTATTGTCAATAAGAAATACCACGGCAAAAATAAGTAGTAGCGATATGATCAGTAACACGATACTAATCTTCTGTACATTACTCACCATAGCGTCTACAAGATTCTTCTGATAGTTTACTTCTCGAACAATATTGCTCTGTTCAATGAAGCGTTTTATTTTAACAAGGCTGTCCGTATTGACATAATTACTATGCAAGTGCACATTAATAGAGCTATACAGCGGGTTATACTCCAATAGTTGCACCATGTCTTCGCCGAAGTCATTTTTGTAAATCTCCGCAGCCTGTTCTTTAGAAATATACTCGCTACTTTTTGTAAAACCCTGTTTGTCTAAAATGTCTTTTAACTGAGTGGCTTTGGTCTCTTTAGTAGAATCATTAAAAATTACCTGGATTTCGATATTCTCTTTTAAGGCGTTGGTAAGCTTTGATGCATAAATAACAATCCAACCTAAGATACCTAGTAGGAATAATACCAGCGCCACACCAATGATGGAATAAATATAATTGGCCTTGCCACGTTTATTTCTTTTGGGACGGCTGCTGCTTGCCATAAGGCGTAAAAATACTTCGAATGTGTAAGAGTTAAAACAATGCACTCGCTTTTTTATATTGCGGGCTAGGATTTATTATTTTTACCCAAAATTGAGAGTTTGAAAAAGATTGATATCCACACACATATAATGCCCGAGAAAATGCCAAACTGGTTTGAAAAGTTCGGCTACGGTGAATTTATTTGGCTTGAGCATCACAAACCGTGCTGTGCCAAAATGATGAAAGGAGATCGATTTTTTAGAGAAATAGAAAGTAATTGTTGGGAACCTAAAGATCGAATAATCGATATGGATAGTACTGATGTAGACGTACAGGTACTTTCTACTATTCCAGTGCTTTTTAATTATTGGGCGAAGCCAGAACATGGGCATGACACCTCGCGATTTTTAAATGATCATATTGCGCAATGTGTAGACCATTATCCGGATAGATTCATTGGGTTGGGAACGGTTCCAATGCAGGATGTGGATTTGGCGATTAAGGAAATGGAGCGTGTAGTCAAGCAACTAAAAATGCCAGGTATTGAAATTGGATCGAATGTAAATCAACTCAATTTAAACGAAGAGCGTTTTCACCCTTTTTGGGCGGCAGCCGAAGAGCTAGGTTGTAGCATATTTGTGCATCCCTGGGAGATGATGGGTTCCGAACATATTCAAAAATATTGGCTTCCTTGGTTAGTAGGAATGCCTGCTGAAACTAGCCGTGCTATAAGCTCCCTGATTTTTGGAGGCGTTTTTGAGAAGTTTCCTAAGGTTAAATTTGCCTTTGCTCATGGAGGAGGAGAGTTTCCGGCAACCATAGGTCGTTTACAACATGGCTTTGATGTGCGTCCCGATTTGGTCGCAATAGATAATAACAAGAGTCCAAGAGATTATTTAGGACATTTCTGGGTAGATAGCTTGGTACACGATAGAGATTCTTTCGACTTATTGGTTAAAGTAATCGGTGAGGATCGTATTTGTTGCGGGAGTGATTACCCGTTTCCATTAGGGGAGCACCATCCTGGTAAACTTATAGAACAATTAGCTGTAAATGACGCGCAGCAAGAGCTGTTCTTGTGTAAGAACGCCGAAGAATGGCTACGATAAAAAAATAGGGTATAAGTCAAGTACTCATAGCCTTTGAATCAGTAAGTGCTCTCTTCATACTGTTTCTATAGGACAGGGATATTCAAGTTCAAAGTTTATACTGTCTTTCATAAAAAATGTTGGAAAACTCTTTATTCAAGATGATAGGGTAAAATTAGGAACAGCTTTATCAACTCACACTAATGTGTTATTTCTAGAGTGAGATTATCAATTTAACTTAGCTATTCCAAGTTAACTGCAATCCTTAAAAGAATCAACCTATGAAAACTTCTAAGTTACCACCTATCCCACCTGGTTGGATAGGTGGGTTTGCAGAATCAAACCCTGATTTTGCTTACCCAAACCCTAATTTGTCATCCTTACCTATGATGCATAATATGGCGCATGTACCACTTTTGAAAAGACAACAAGGAGTTCGTTGGCCTGAGTTTAGTTGGCAAACAGAACCTGGTGATGAAGCAAGCAGATGTTTTCAGATGTTTTCTCCTTTTATATCTCGATTAGGTTATACAGACACGGGTAGAGTATACTCCATTATTTGTCCACAACAAGGTGTATGGATTTTGGACGAAGTATGTTTGAATGTTGAGGTAACCGTTACAGGTGTTAGAGGATGGGTAAATGAATCGGACGATTTGAATCAGCGGCAAATGGCAGCTGAAATGACTGTTCAACCTAGAGTTTGGTTGACACCAAGTCAACATCAAGGAAATTTACTGAAGGAAGCCTGGCCTTATTTGCAATACTTGTTTCCTGAAATGCCCCTTTCTAAGAAGCATGCTGTTTTAATCAATACATTTGATCCAAACCCTCCACATCATTCCAAGTTTCCTATTCGGAGAGGCGAAAGCGATGTCTTTAAAAGCCCAGATTTTGCAAAGCACTATCATGAACGCGGGTTTTATACTGTAGCTAACTTGGGGGTTGAGATTGGTAAGATCGAGAAGAAAAACCACGATATCGTTGATGATTTTAATCAACTTTTAATGGATGGGTTTAATCTTGGTTCTGGCAATATGCTTGCCCCGAATAATGTACTCACTTGGAATGTTTGGTTTACAGAACCACAACTCGTTAACCAGCAAGAATGGCAAGCACATGCGGAGAAATGGAGAAAGTCTATTGACGCGCATCATGGACCGCCCTATTCGAAAAAAGAACAAGAAGAATGGCCTCATTTGTACGCGCCTCGTCCAGTTCGTTTTTTTGATGGAGCACACTTTAATCCTGTAGAGGACGAACTAAAGCATTGGTTAGAGAAATTGTACGATTGGATTAGACATCATATTCATATATAAAGTTTCTACTCCAAGGGGCTATTTAATTTTACCCTGATCCACATTTTGAATAAATTGAATTAGACCAGGAAAAAAATTTGCTTGATCATCGTAAAAAGTTAGGTGGCTACCGTTCGGGCAATATAAGTGATGGCCTTTCGGAAGCTGATCTGCCATCCATTTCATATGTTCAGGGTCCATAGTATCAAATTTCGCACCGATTGTTAATGTGGGTACTGTGATCTTATGTAAATCTTGACTTCGGTCCCAACCTTGCAGGGTCACGTTGCCTACAATACCAAATTCGCTAGGACCTTGTACGGCGACATATAATTTTGAGTTGATGTGTTTAAATGCTCTGTTTACGGGGTCTGGCCACTCTGACAATGGTTTTCTAAGAATGTGTTTTGTATAATAGTGTTCAAAAAGAAGTTCACTATATCTGGGTGTATTGTATGCCCCTTTAGCTTCTAAATCCTTTACTTCTTTCAAAACGGCAGGTGGAAGTTGCGGTCCCAATACCTCATTGGCATATTGATTGTAAGCTGGAATGGAGGATACCATATTTGATATGATCAAACCTTTTAAATGTTCTTGGTGCTTCAACGCATATTCAATACCGAGTATGCCACCCCATGAATTTCCGAAGAGATAAAAATTATCTTTATTCAGTCCTAGTGCTTTTCGAACTTGTTCCACTTCATCCACAAATCGATCAATTGTCCATAAGCTGCTGTCGCTTGGTTGATCGCTATAAAAAGATTCAAGCTGATCATAATAGTAATATTCTATTCCTGCATTCGGGAAATAAGAGTCAAATGATTCAAAATATTCGTGAGTTATGCCAGGGCCGCCGTGCAGTAACAGAACTTTTATACTTGGGTTGTTACCTACGCGCTTCGTCCAGACTTTAAACTCTCCAGAAGTTGTTTTAATAGGAATCATACGAACGCCACCACTCAATTGATCTGCTCGGCCAGAATAATCTAAGTAGTTATTGGTCGTAGTATTTTTTTGGTTACTCGAGTTTGTACAACTAAGCAAACAGAGGCTCAATACAAGTATAAAGAAAAGTTCTTTTATTCGAAATTGTTTGAGGGTATACATGACGGGCATAACCAAATATAATATGTTGTCTTTGTAAAAAGAAATATTCTAAATGGACTGGTCTTCCGTTGCTTAGATTAATAAATATTATTTTGTAAGCGTATTTTTTAGTTTTTGCAAAACTGCTTTTTGATCAGAATTTAAGTTGTCGGCAGTAAAAATAGAAATACCTCTTGCCCCCTTTTCTTGTACAAGCCGAATGGCTTGCTCAAAATCATTTGGGTTTTGAAGTGCTGGTGCATAGAGTCCAGCATGGATAGGGAAGTCTACAGCTCGCACACCTTGTTCGGTAGCAAAACCAATCCAGTTGATGTTTTCGCGATAAAAGTTCTGATAAAGCATAGGGTAGGCTGCATCCAAGTTCCAATTGTCCCAGGCTTGCCGTACCATTTGACGTGACATTTCTGGAAAAGGAAATACGGCTGCAGTAATCTTGTGCTGGTGTTCATGAGCAATATCTGCCAATTCATTAACCAATGTTGTAATCGCATTCAGTCTATACTGTCGCCATTCTGTGCTTAATTCGGGATGTTCAAAATCTATAGGGTCTTTTTCAAATAGATTCTTAAATCCTTCTCGTGCAATAGGGTGGTAGCCATAATCATACTCTGGCATTTCGTGGTCTTGTATTAAACCATATTTGGGTTGTAAATCGGCACCGAGTATAACATCAACATAGCGTACATAATCTAAATGAATAGAGGCAAGACCTTTGACTTTTACCAGTTCTCTAAGCTTGTTTTTAATATATTCTCTAGCATCAGGGTGAAAAGGGCTGAGCCATTGGTAGTAATCTACATAAGCTCTATATTCCAAAGAGTTTTGTCCCTTTCTGTTTACTGCATACCATTCAGGATGTTTGTTTGCTATGGTATCATTAGGGCGATTGAGTGTCCATAGCCAAGCGTGTATTTTTATATTATGTTTTTGTGCTAAAGGAACAATCTGTGCTAAGCGTTCGGCCCCTGCTCCAACTAATACTTCGGTTATACCAAGCGAATCGTAAAGGGCAAACTTCTTATTCCAAACTTCGACATCAAATTCCTTACCGCCCTGTGTCCAAGTAGAAAAAGTAAAAAGCTTTTCTTTTGTCAATTCATCATGTGCGACATTGTTCTGACAAGAAAAGAAGAAAAGGATACTGGGTAATAGGAGTAGCTTTCTCATGGATTCTCTTTTAATACACCTTCTTCATTTATAAAATAAGTAGCTCGGGAAATCGGACTTTTAAGGCCATACTCAAAACCAAAATTAGTTCGATTGAAAGTAACTTTGACATACTTTGCTCTGCCGTATTGAAGTACGAAGATATGCTGATATGCTTGTTTCTTTTTTAGTAAGCGCTTTAGTTTACCATTCTTAGTTTGTCTAAACAGGGCAAATAGGGCTTGTTTGATGGCTTGATCTTCATCGGCTCGATAAACAATTTCTTGTGCTGTTGGTTCTTGGGTGAATTGCACATAACCCCACTTTTCGGGCTCATGCATATTAATCACTTTTTGATTACTCCATACCCAGTTGTATTCAGATTTATAAATACCATCTTGTCTTTTTCGGTCGTATTGGCCATCTACTACATCAAAATCCCATTCAACTCGAGAAAAATTCATGCGCCATTGTTCTCCCTCCTTAGGTTGAGATCGAGGACGATTCTTTAACTGTATAAGCGGTTCGAGTGGGATAGCCATCTCCATAGTCCAAAGTGAATCAATGTCATCAGGCTTATTAAGAGTGCCATAGATTTTTACGGCTGACTTAAGTTGATCTAGGTTCCAATGAAAATTGGCAAAACCTCCCACGCGATAAGGTTTATTCAAGTATAAATCCCATACTGTATTCAGCGCATTGATTTCAATCTCACCGTAGTTTTTTGCTTGACCTGATGGGTCGATAAAGACTTCGAAGTCATTATTGTAATAAATCACGTCATCGCGTTCCTTAATATTCCCCCAAATGTGTGGTTCTTCTAATTCGGCGTAGATGTATAGATAATTATTATCCCATAACATCTTGACGCGGGTGTCAAATTTTGGTTTTTTAATACCTTCTATATCGATGAAATTTTTCGTAAAACCTGTGTTTTGCCAGCTACCTTCGTTGGCAAGGCCATCAATCTTGATTAGAGCATTAGATTTAGGGATGATATAATGTGCTGGCTTTACCATATAAGTTTGTACATCTATGGTATCCAGAGGTTGGCAGCATACTGTTGAGTAGGGAAAAACGGTAAGCAAAAAGAAGATGATGATTCGTTTCATAGCAGGGTAAGCGGCTGTATTAAAGTTAGTGCTTTTCCCTTATTCATGGGTGAGTCTCGATATAAGGTCCGCATGTTGAGGAAACAAAAGAGTGAGTTCTTGACTGTTCTTAAGTTCAAAGTCGTCAAAGCTAAAACCAGGTGATACTGTACAGCCAACCAGAGAATAGCTGTCCTTTTCTAAAACTTCGGCCGCAAACCAATAACCACCAGGTACTACAAATTGCGGGGTTTCGCCATTCTTGAGGTCGCGACCAATAAGTTGAATAGTATGAATCCCTTCTGTTGAGATCATATGTAAACGAATTGGTGAACCATCATAAAAATGCCAGATTTCATCTTGCTTAATTCTATGTAAGGCTGAGAAGTTACCTGAGGTGAGCAAAAAATAAATACAAGTAGAGTAGTTCCTTTTCTCGTTATATTCATACGGTAGACTATTCTTTTCTATTTCTCCCGTGCTTCTGTAGGTCTCTTTAAAATACCCACCCTCTGGGTGTGGTGCAAGCTCTAAGGTTTTTATGATGTTGTTGATCTTATCTTTCATGATTGAGTTGGTACTGGTATTTTGTTTGTCGAATTGCTGTACGAAGTTATGCATTCGTTTTGGCCTTCCTCTTTTCAATTCTTTCTTGAGCTCGGGTTTTTAAGTACCACCATTCACCAGCTCCATCTTTTCTTGAAGAAGGGATAGCTCCTACCTCATGTAGCATCTGTCTGATCGAGTCTTCATTGTAACCACCTATTCTTTTTCGAATAGCTTCAAAAGATCTATCGGTATGACTTCTATGGTTTAGTAGATCAAGTAAAATTTCTTTAACTTGTTCTCTACTTTGATTCTGTAGATAGTACATTTCCTTATTGTGTTTAAATTGTGATTTTTGAAGTAGGAAATTGATAAGTCCAGTCAGAGATCCTCCTATAATGACTCCTAATAGAGCCCATACTGGTGGTGTCAATATCTGATTTAATAAAACTGTTATGACCATAAGCGTTATTTTTTATTGAGGTAAGTGCTAATATAACACTACTCTAAAGAAACCCGTACACAGAAGAGTAACACGAAGGTGTTATGGCTCAAGTGTAATAATATGCATACCTAATTATCCCATATTTTGAAATCCCTGAACTGTAAGAATGCTTTTCTTAGTGCGTCCAATTTCACACTTTGGCACTAACTTTGCCCTAATTTTTTATACATGAGTACAGATACTTTAGAACAAAAAAATGTTCATCAAGATAAGATCAACGCCTTTATGGATTTGGTAAAAGCAAAAGATCAGCACCAGCCAGAGTTTTTACAAGCTGTTGAGGAAGTAGCCGAAACGGTTATCCCATTTATTGAGCAGCATCCAAAGTATAAAACGGCTAAAGTATTAGAACGTTTGGTTGAACCTGAACGTACGATTATGTTTCGAGTGCCTTGGTTAGATGATGAAGGAAATGTGCAAGTGAACCGAGGGTATCGGGTAGAGTTTAATTCGGCGATTGGGCCATATAAAGGAGGCTTACGTTTCCACCCTTCGGTGAATTTGTCAATTTTGAAATTTTTGGGCTTTGAGCAAATCTTTAAAAATTCTTTGACAACCTTACCTATGGGAGGTGGTAAAGGTGGTTCTGATTTTGATCCTAAAGGGAAGTCGGACAATGAGGTGATGCGCTTTTGTCAATCGTTTATGACCGAGCTTTCTCGTCATATAGGTCCAGATACTGATGTGCCCGCGGGGGATATTGGTGTAGGCGGGCGTGAGATTGGTTATATGTTTGGTCAGTATAAAAGAATTCGGAATGAATTTACAGGTGTACTAACAGGTAAAGGAGCTAACTGGGGTGGCTCTTTAATTCGTCCAGAGGCTACCGGGTATGGAACAGTCTACTTTGCTCAAGAAATGTTAGCTACGAAAGAAGATTCATTTGAAGGCAAGACTGTAGCGATTTCTGGATCTGGAAATGTTGCACAATATGCTTGTGAGAAAGCTACACAACTGGGCGGTAAAGTGGTTACTTTATCTGATTCGAAAGGATATATTTATGACCCTGAAGGTATTGATGCCAATAAACTTGCTTGGGTCATGGAACTTAAAAATGTAAGACGAGGTCGCATTAGTGAGTATGTGCAAGAATTTTCAGGTGCTCAGTTCTTTGAAGGTGCGCGCCCTTGGAAAGTAAACTGTGATATTGCCTTACCTTGTGCTACCCAAAATGAGTTGGAGGAAGCAGATGCTAAAACGTTATTAGACAATAAGTGTATCTGCATATCGGAAGGCGCGAATATGCCCTGTACACCAGAAGCTGTAGAACAGTTTCATGCAGCCAAAATTTTATTTGGACCAGGTAAAGCATCCAATGCAGGTGGTGTAGCGACCTCAGGATTAGAAATGTCACAGAATTCTTTACGTATGTCATGGACTCGTGAGGAGGTAGACGAAAAACTACATAGCATTATGGTGAATATTCACAAGGCTTGTGTTGCGTATGGTACGGAAAATGGGTATGTGAATTATGTGAAAGGTGCTAACATTGCTGGTTTTGTAAAAGTAGCCGATGCCATGTTAGACCAGGGAGTTATCTAACATTAGTAAGGTTTTAGTGGAGGAAGCTTTGGTAATTTGTGATGCTCCTCAATATGTTTTATAATTTTTGGTATCGCCAAAGAAAACGGGAACATCGATCAATGATTTGGGCTGAATATATTCAAACGTACATTGGTTCTTAGTGGTAACATTCATATGAATATTTCTTGAAGTACGTGCTACATCAGTATTCGGCGTAATACCTTTATAACATATGTGTGAAATTGAAAGACTTATTCCATAAGCTATATGATTATGTATTCTGCCCTTTTCGGATAATAAGGTAGGCGACTACAATATTCGGCACCCAGCACCACCAAGCCACCACTTGATAAGCAATCAGAAAGTCGCCTAATGCGATGGTTAAGATAGGAAGCCAGATTCTAAGTGTAACGGCGGCAAAGCAAGCAGCATAACTGTAAATCATATATTCTTTATGAGCGATTATGTCTTGTCTTTTAGCGGTTCGAAAACCAAGTAAAGTCGTGCTCAACCAGATCGTGTCAAGGCTTAAAAAACCTAATGTACTCACTAAACCACCTGTGGCATAGAACGCAATAAAGAGACCGCAAAGGCCGCTGAAAAATACGGAAATGATATAGATTTTACCAACTGTTCTGTGCAAGCCAGGATTTTTATGTCTGAGTGTACTACTAAATTGTAACCAACCAATCAATAAGGCCAGTCCCCCGAATACGATATGACCATAAAAGTTGATGTTCCACAACTCATTCTGTAAAATCTCATTTGATTTTGTTGAGAGTAATCCAAAGCGACGATCTAGAAAGAAGTAAACCATTGGGTAAATTCCTATAATTGTAGACAAAAGAGCGATCACCAACCAGGAAATTCGAGCTGTTTTCATAAAGACTTAAAGTTAAGCGATTTTAAGTATAGCCTAAGCATGATTGAACTCTGGTCAGAGTCAGACGTTTAATATGTGTTTTTGGGACGGCATCAAGCTACTTTGGTCGAAATATGTGTATTGCGTGCTTTTTCGGTGGAAAAATATCAATTATTAATAGAACTAAATCGGATACCCAAGCTATCTTTGCGCCCGAATTTAAGAAGACCGCTATGTCTGGACAGTTAAAAGAAGTAAGAACTCGTATTAAATCGGTACAAACGACGCAACAAATCACAAAGGCCATGAAAATGGTGAGTGCTGCAAAATTGCGCCGTGCACAAGATGCTATTACCCAAATGCGCCCTTATGCAAACAAATTACAGGAAATGCTGAGCAGTATTATTAGCAGTTCAGAAGGGGATTTAGGTGGAGAATTAAGTAAAGAGCGAGAAGTAAATAATGTTTTGTTCATTGTAGTGACTAGTGATCGTGGTCTTTGTGGGGCGTTTAATGCAAATATCATTAAGTGTGCTAAAGCGAAAATTGCAGAAAGTTATCAGTCACAGGAGGCGGCGGGTAACATTTCGGTTTTACCGCTAGGTAAGAAGGGAATGGAAGCCTTTGAACGAGCTGGTTTTAACATCGAAGATGCATTCTGGAATATCTTTACAGATTTGACTTTTGAAAATGTAAAGAAGGCCGCTGAGTTCGTCCGTGATGCTTATTTAGAAAAGAAATACGATAAGGTAGAGTTAGTATATAGTGAGTTTAAAAATGCCGCTACCCAAGAGTTTATCTGTGAAGGCCATTTACCAATTCCTAAGTTGGAGAATGAGGGTGAGGTTGTGAAGAGTGATTTTATTTTTGAGCCTTCTAAGGAAATCTTAATTGAAGAGTTGATGCCTAAGATTTTAAATACACAAATCTTTAAAGCCGTATTAGATGTGCATGCTTCAGAACATGGTGCACGAATGACGGCTATGGATAAAGCAACTGAAAACGCAGAAGAATTATTGAAAGATTTGAAGTTGTCTTATAACCGTGCTCGTCAAGCTGCTATTACAACTGAGCTTACTGAGATTGTAAGTGGAGCTGCAGCTTTGGAAGGATAAAATAATAATTAGTAATAAAAAAGAAAGGCACATGATTTCATGTGCCTTTCTTTTTTTTCGGAAACGATAAAATAATGAGTTACTTTTTATTACTCATTTTTTTTATTAAGTCTTTTGCCTGGTTTTTTCCCCAGCGTGGGAGCATGTCTCGATCTTCTTTTTCTTGAAGCTGAAATAACTGTAGGGCCTTTTCTGCAAGTAGTTTTGCTTTTTTCTTGTCTCCGCCAAAGGCCTCGGGAGTATAAAATAAATTTTGGGCTCGTAAAAGCCATAAGCGCGGATTATCTGCGTATGCTGCTTCGGCCCGAGCTAATTGCTCGTCGCGTAGAGGGCTAAATTTGGCCCCGAGCGCCATAGGGTTCTCCATCATACGTGCTGTATACATCATACCCATTAGTGAGTAAATTTCGGACTGTACTTCTTTATTGGTTGTTACAGGTTCTAGTCCAAGAATAGCTCCCATTCTTGGTTCTAAATCTTTCAGTTCATTCGCCGCAGCTGCCTTATCTTCAGTTTCAAAAGTCTGAATAGCCTTCACTAAAGCTAGGTAATATACGGGTTCCCATTGTTCTGTCTCTACTTTTGAGATTCGGTCTAGTTGGTTAGCAATAGATTGATAATCCTCTGTTGTTTTGGCCTCTGAAAGTTTCATCAGTGTGGCCTTCATGGTTTTGTTAAATTTTGTTTTGTCTTGCGCGAATACACCCGAAGAAATAAGGAAAATAGCAAGAGTAGTTAATACGTGTTTCATGTTTTTTTTAGTTATGATTAAAGATTGTTATTAATTGCTTCTTGAGATCGATCAATACCCCAGCTCATGAACATGCCCAGAAAAACAAACTGTCTGGCCGGAGGGCCGATCTCTTTCCGAGCTAAAATGCCATCGCCATTAAGGTCGGCGGTTGCATAATTATAGCCGTACACCTGTTTGAAATTGAAGGGATTGTTGACGCTTAAAACGAAAACGGTAAAGGCCTTCCCAATATTTTTTATATAGTTCAGTGAAACACCTACAGTATGATAATCAATGGTGCGACCATTCATAAACTCAGTTGTATTCTGATCATTATAAGGTCTGCCACTGGAATAAGTATATGTTCCATTGATTCCAAACATATGCTTCGTCCAGAATTTTTTGAAAACAATGGACCCTACATGATTCGCAACAAAATCGGGCTGAACTTGTTCGGGATAAGTTAAAAAATCACGCTTGGAGTCTATATAAGAATACGATATCCAATAGTCAATTCCTTTAAAAGAGGCTCGATCTCTAAAAAACAATTCTGCCCCTCGGGCATAGCCACTCCCATCATTCGTTATTCCATTTGGGGTATTGGTCTTAACTAGATTGTGGTAGTCTTTATTATAAACCTCTAAGCGTAATAAGCGTTTATTCCTTTGGTAGAGGTAATTCAATACATAATGATCCGCTCTCTGATAGCTCAGATTAGAACTTGTGCCAGTAGGCGAGTACATAAATCGGACATCAGGATTTTGATAAAACATGCCAAAGGCGGCCGAGAATTGTCCACCATTGTTAATCTTATAAGCTGCTGATATTCTCGGAGCAATATTCATTTTATCGACGATTGAATTATGCTCTGCTCGGATACCAATTTTTGTTGCAATTTGGTTACTCAAATGGATGTCCGTCTCGGCAAAAACAGCTTTGTAATGATCTTGGTATTTTAGGGCTGTACTGTTAGTCGATGTAACATTTAGGTTTTCCTTTTGGTAAACGTATTCTGCTCCAAAACGAATTGCATTCAATTTTTTCATATAATGTTCTAATACCACTTTCGTACTCGTGAAAAGATTACCATTATCTATATGGGTAGCATTCGTTGGGAAGTTAGGATCATTAATCAGTTTATTCTGTTGCGTAAGAATGCGGGTATTAATATCGTCGCTATTACTGCTAATGCTATATCCTGCTTTTACTTGCCATTTCTTGTTTAAGAATTGTTTGTAGGAAACGTTTGCATATACATTTAGGTTTTTTACGCCATATTCATCTTTGTATTCTTTGCTCGCATCATGATAATCTAAACTTGTAAGGTTCTGTCTTCGAATTCCCGTATTGGAGTTATTTAAATAACCATAGAATTTAAACAACCCCGTCTTACCTGTTTTGGCTCTGTAGTTTGCATCAATCTGATGACCTGTGGGTGCCTGATAAAAGTCAACGTTTTGATTTATGACTTTAAAATACGGCGCTAGATTGAAGTAATTATAATTGATACCATAGGATTGTTTTTTATCCTTAGTTAATTTTTGAATCCCCCCGCCTAAACCTACGGATGATAAACTAAAGTTACCTGAAGATTTTTCTGGAAGATCTATAGTCGTTAGAATAACAGCTGATGATAAAGCTTGACCATATAGCGCAGAATAGCCACCCGTGCTAAAAATAGTACCTTTAAAAATAAAAGGGTTAAAGCGCCCTCGTGCTCCTAAGTCTGGAATGGCGACGCTAAATGCGTTACGCACTCGGGTTCCGTCTATGAACGTTTGAGTTTCGTTACCAGTTCCTCCCCTAACAAAAAGACCTTCACGTTCATTGGTTTGTTGAGCTCCCGGTAACGTTTTCATGGCGCTATAATTATCGCCGTTACTTCCCGCTGTTGTTACCATATCCAATGCTTTCAGAGAAGTGCCTTGTTTTTCATCGCTTGCCTCAAAAGCACCTGCGGTGATGCGTACGGCCTTGAGCTTGCTGATTTTTTCTTTTAGTTTAAAGTTTTGTATAATGTGCTCCTGTTTGATTTCAAGAGATATTTTATTCTTGATAAAGCCTATCATACTTGCTATCAAGGTTTGTTTGCCTTTTTCTGATGTTTTAAAGGAATAGTGTCCTTCTTTGTTCGATGTGCCACCATCATAGGTCCCTTCTAGACTAATATTAGCACCTGGTATAGGCTGGCCACGTTTATCTAATATTGTGCCTGAAATGGTAGTTTGTGCGAAGCTGTTTATTGCTAAGCCTAGCAAGACGAATATAAAAATATACTGTTTCATCTCTTAGTCTAAATTCAAATAAGTTTTAATATTTTCTACATACTCCTCAAAAGCTTTTCGGCCTTTTGGAGTGATTTTGCATTCTGTTTTGGGATAGTTGTTATGAAAAGATTTGATAACTTCTATATAATCAGCTTCCTTCAATTTTTTTATTTGATGACTCAAATTTCCTTGAGTCGTTTCGGTTTGTTCTTTTAAATAGTTGAAATCAGCTTTTTTTATATTCATAAGAATAGAAACCACAGCCAGACGGACGGGCGAGTTTAATACAGTATCTAATCTTCTAAAATTCATTATTTTCTGCTAAGTAATATGGGGGTAAAAACCAATTGATACAAAACACAAGAGAGAAAAAAGTGCGAAAAATGCACAAACGGCGGGTGTTTCACGGTATTGTAGGCGTTTTGGTTAATCAAAACGAAACGTACCAAAATTACTATAAGAGGTTAATTTGAGGTTCATCCACACCAAACGTTATATTGCTCCATATTCCGTTTAAATCCCCGTAAATCCTAAATTAAGGACTGTATACAAACATTACTATCGAATTCACCCTAAACAACCATTTCGCTATTTGGTTGGACAGTTGGTTGGACAGTTGGGCGGACAACAGAATCTTTTTTTATGCTAGTATCAAAATAGTATTGTAAAAAATATGCAAGTTTTTTGCACGAAAAGCCAACTTCGCGCCCCTTATTAACACCTATAAATTATGGCGACAATTACGTGAAACCCTTATAAACACTAAGATCAAATACTTAATCGCAAAGCATTTAAGCAAACTTTTTCTTTTTTTTCTATAAGAATTAGGACGCTACGTACAATAGCTGCGCAATGAATACAGAATTTTACCGTTAGATAATGGCCTGACCCTATGTGTAGAATAACTAAGTACAAATTGAAGAATATTGATAGCCAGACCACAAGAAAAAAGTTCTATAAATTCATAGCAGAATTGCCTGAAAAAATAGAGTCGCTAGGATACTCTCAAGAGGATGTTTTTTTGTGTATCGGATTGAGAAATTATTATAAATTAATATTTCAGCATTCTGATTGGGATAGCACATCAGAATTAAAACCCTTGAAATCCTCTCTAAGAGAAGGTGCTTATTTAGTATTCAGGGTGTCACATGAATACCCTTGTCTAGAGAGTAAAATATTACTAAAGAATTTCATGTATGCTTACAAAGTAATTATTGGCAATTCACCAAATTTTCGCATGGTAATTTCCCGCGGTAAAAAAAAACTCTATACAGTATCTTGAGTTGCGCCACCGTCTAGGTGCTTAAGAATCTTGGTAAGTTTCGACTCCAAGGTTTGAAGTCTCTTATTAAAATTGACTTGGTTCTCCGATGATAGCTTAATTTCTTCGTGATTTGTTAATACTCTATCCCATATCAATTCGTTCGACGGAGGTTTCTTTAAGTTTAAGAAACTGAGATCATTCTTATCCTGATCAGAATTACTTTCATTGTTATGTTTATACATGGCCCCATTACCAGTTAGAAACCAATCTTTATTCAAATTTTCAAACTTGTTTGCAATATCAATAATTATCTCAGCACTCGGCATGGCATTCTCCTTTCTGAATAGTCGAGATATTTTCTCAGAGCTTTTATAATCTAACTTCTGGGACATTTGGGAACTATTCAGCCCTTCGGCCGTCATCAACTGTTGTATGCGATTCACAATCGGTTCCATAAAATAATTACAAACTTGTTTGGAAAATACAAACGAGTTTGTATATATTTGTTTCCGAAAAACGGAAAGTCAAATATATATGTCGCAATCGGATAAGCAAAATAAAATTAGTAGTACCACCATCGCAGACATAGTAGGTTGTTCCGATCGCAACGTTCGAAACGCTTGGAATTCAACAAGTGAAGAGACCCGTAAAAAACCCCAAACATTAGTTATTCAAGAAGTTACTGAGTTTATGAACGATGGTATAAATAAACTGATTAAGGAAGCTAAAAAAAGAGTAAAGTTTTAATGCCGGAAATTTGGAACAATATCGCAGTCGTAACCCAGAAAGAACTGGAGCCTTGGTTTACTTATGATGCACTTCAAAAACACATTAAGCGCCATGAGGATAAAAAGTATGGTATAAAGAAAGCAAGGAGCGGAGGTAATGGTCGACAACTCCTGATTATTTACGATAGCCTTCCCGGTGATATTAAAAATGTACTCCAAGACCCGCGAAAATTAGACCACATACTTTCCCTTTATTACAAAACTGATCCAGAAGCTATTAAATTCTTTCAGGATTTCCAATTTGAAGATGGCCAATACTTATCACTTCAACATCAAGAGCAATATATTACTAACGCATCTGTAATTGTTACGTTGTTTCAAATGCGTGAAGCTCGAATTGAAGAGCGCCGCTCGAAAGGTGGTGCAATAAAGCGAGGACTACTTACATCCTTATTAAACGATGCTATCACATTCAATCCAGTACTAGAATCCAAGCATAAGGTAAAACACACTTTACCTACGAGTGAAAGGCGTTTTAAAAAGGCTTTAAATGAGTTTGAAAAAGACGGTTACAAAACATTAATAAGTAAGCGCCACCGTAATACCAACTCTAAAAAAATGACCGATGAATTACTCGGTCTTTTGAATAGCCTTTTTACAACCGATGCAGAGAAACCACATCGAACGGAGGTCGCTCGTCGTTACAATGCTTTCCTAGATGGCTACATAATTGTTACTAATATGGAAACCGGTGAGCAATACGATCCTAAATCGTTCAAGGCTATCACCGAGGCGAGTATTCGTAACTGGCTCGGCAAATGGAATCAAAGAATTGCCACCTATGCGATGCGCACAGGGAACCGTCAACAATGGATTCAACAATTCAAACCTTATCACTCACTCGTTGCTCCTAAGTACGCTGGTGAAATAATATCGATAGACGATCGACAACCTCCTTTTAGTTATGGTAGCAATAAACGTGCTTGGTTCTATTTAGGCATTGATCTGGGTAGCGAAGTTTTTACAACTCATGTTTTCGGAAAAAGTAAAGAAGGTATTATCAAAGAGTTCTATCGCCAAATGGTTAAAGACTACTATCAATATGGCTGGAACTTGCCATGGGAACTTGAGGCAGAGAGTAGTTTGAACTCATCTTTTAAAGATACATTTCTTAAAGAAGGACGTATGTTTCAAGAAGTTCGTATTGAAGCAAACAACGCTAGAGGAAAACGAATTGAGCGCTATTTCAGAGACCTGCGTTATGGATTTGAAAAGCAACAAGAGGGATGGATAGCTCGACCATTCGCAGGAAGCGAAAGCAACCAAATTGGCCCAAACAAAGCTCCAGAATTACCCTACGGAACCATCATCAACAATAGTAAACAAATCATTGCCAAGTGGAACAATATGCCACACAGCAAGCATAAAGATATAAGCCGATTTGATTGGCACAATGACAACCAAAATCCCAAACTTAAGCCAACGAATTACCGTGGCATTATACCCTTTCTAGGTAACAGAACATCAACAACTTGTAACGCTGGTATAGTACGATTTTTTAACAGCGAGTTTCTTATTGGTGACTATGGAAAAATCCTTCTAGGCGAAAGATTGATCAATGTACTGAGCGTTTTAGAAGATAATCACTTCGATGTGTACTGGCTGGATAGTAATGATCTATATGATGGCAATGGTACTCATATTATCAAAGCATACGCCTATATAGGTGACCAGTTTATTTGTGAGTTAATCGCTAAGCCAACTTACAGCAGATCATTCTTAGGACAAACATCACAAGACCGCGAGAACCGAGAATTAATGAGTCAGTATGTGGCCACAATTACTGGTTATATGCAATCCAAAAAACGAAGTATTGACAGGGTTTATGTCGAGGACAATCGGACCGTAGAGCTTAATCAGAATTTTAAAATTCGGGGTATTAACGGAGAGATTTTACATAGTCATGAAAGCAAAAACTACGACGATACAAGCGTCGAAGTTCTACCAGAAATAATAGAAGACCAATCAACCGAATATAACTCTAATCGCAAATCATTTAAAGACAGATTTTAATCAATGAAACTACCACCTAAATTCAAAAAAGAAATTATCAATGCACTCTTAGCCGCCCGTAATAATTACGACGGTAGCGATTCCGCTTTTGCCACATCTTTCGGGTTGAACGGTTCCGTATATTCTCAAATAAAACAGGGCAAAAGTCCAGACGGATTGATTAAGGATAATAAACTACTCACCATAGCCCGTATTCTTGGCGTCAATCAAAATGAGCGAAACTGGAAAGCTGCCAAGACTGAAGTGTTCGAGTACATCGAAGAGGATATCGATTTCTGCCAGAAGTATTCGAAAGCTAAAATCTTCGTTGATCAATGCGGTATAGGTAAAACCTTCACTGCAAAATATCTAAGTCGTACTCGTAAGAATTGCTTTTATGTAGATGCCAGTCAGGCCAAAACTAAACAGCTCTTTATTCGTTTAATAGCCAAGACCATAGGCGTTGATAGTACGGGCAAATATGCCGAGGTTAAAGCCGATTTAAAGTACTATTTACAACAGCTCCCACAACCGATAATAATAATCGACGAGGCCGGTGATCTTCATTACCCTGCCTTCCTAGAGGTCAAAGAACTATGGAACGCAACCGAAGGAACTTGTGGCTGGTACCTAATGGGCGCCAATGGCTTACGTGCTAAAATCTCAAAAGGAATCAACAACAAAAAGGTTGGATTCGAAGAGATATTCAGCCGCTTCTCAGATCGATATACATCGGTGGTACCAACCGACATCAACGAACGTAAAAAGTGGTACCGCCAAATAATTACACAAGTTCTGCGTGCCAATATGGAGAACAAAAAGAACCTCAACCAAATAGTTAGTCAATGTCTTAAAGCTGACCATGAGGGGAATATTAGCGGACTACGTAGAGCCGAATCATTACTAATACTAAACAATTAAACCATGGAAGAATTAAAAGAATGGATCATGACAGAACTACCGGACAACGGTGAATGGTGGGACGATGGATACGAGCAGTTTATCGATAGCGCCGAAAAATTATTAACCGCCGGTGTCGGAGTTCATTTAATAAAGGAAATATTCAGCGATCTGTATGGAGCGGTAGCTGATGAATACGCTAGATAGTATAAGAATTAAGAAGATACACTCAATGGGAATAAGAGCAATGAGCATTAAAACATTACTAGACAAAACTTACAAAACATTGGAGCTGCCAGCTCCATGGTGTGAGGTATTCGGTAAACCTGAAAACAAAGGAAGCTGGATTGTATATGGTAATGAAAAAAACGGGAAGACTTGGTTCGCTCTCATGCTTGCTAATGTGCTTGCAAAGTTAGGACTAGGCAAAGTGCTTTATATCAGCGCCGAGGAGGGAACCAGTAAAACATTCCAAGAGAATGCGCAACGTGCCGGACTAGATACTAAAAATAAAAAACTATTGGTCATTGATAAGCCCGACATTGATGAGCTAAAAGAGTACCTCCGTAAGCGCCAATCTCCATGGTGTATCATTTTCGATAATACAACCGCTTATGATACCCTTACGCCGAAAGTTTACAAAGAACTTCGTGAGGAGTTCGGCGATAAAAAGCTCATGATCTTTGTGGCTCACTACGAGAAAAATGAAGTAGTAGGAGCAACGGCCAAGTTGATCAAAAAACTTTCTCAAATCATTTGCCATGCCGAAGGATTACGCACCCATGTATTTGGTCGTTGTCCGAGTGGTCATCTACATATTCATGAAACACAATCTAAAATATTCCACGGTAACGATCTCCCGGATACTGAAAAATAACCTCACTATGTCGCACACAGAAGAACAAAAATTACAACGTAAAAAAAATGAAGTAAGGTGCTGCCATTGGCTCAATTGTAGCCCCGAGCAGTACGCTAATATCACCTATGAATATGGCTTGCGCTACTTACGTGAGACTCTTGATATTTCGGAAGAGAATATCCGATTCCTAGAAGATCAAAAGCTATTCTGGGCATGGTGGAAAAACGAATGGAACCTTCGCAACGAGCGCGAGTTCTTACCTAAAGTAGAAACGGCCGATCATAAACGAGCCCTATACCTTGAAATTCATAACCCTGCTAATCTCACTTGCGAAATACCAAGCGTGATCCTTTCTGAGTCCTATACAGAATTAATTAAAGCCTTCAACTTCTCCTTAAAAAATAACACCAATGAATAAGCAAGTAATAGAATTAGACTCTGGTCATGTGATCATTATCGACGTTAAAATTGTCGACCGATCTAAAGTAGATCAAGACTATAAAATGTCGTTAGAGGTCATTTATGACATCTTTAAAGCGACGTTCGAGATCGAACTGAAAACGCCGAACAGAACAAAAGAGTACGCCTTCCCGCGCCACATGTTCTGTTATATAGCCAATAAGATATACAGACATTCGCTTACAAAAGTTGGTCGAATGATTGAGCGAGATCATACCTCGGTTATTTACTCTTGTAAAACGTATGCCGACCTAATGACAACCAAAAACGAAGAGATGATGCACTACTACCTTAAAGTGTACGAGAAATTCCCTGTTAATATAAACCCCGCAAAATAGGACAATGAAAAAAGTGAAAATAAAACTTACACATAGGCAGCTATCATCAATTAGCGGCGACTTGGATACGGAGCTTATACTCCAAGCAGATATAAATGCGTTTACGAATTTCTCTCGTCGTTTGGCAATAGTCGTTTTGCTCAAATGGAACCATAAGATGAAAGGGCGTCTTATAGGCCAGAAGGACAAGTATAGCCTTACCCTTGGCTATGATGTAGCTGCTTCCATCATGATCTTTTACAACGAGCTTCCATCACCTATTACATCTCTTCTAGGTAACACTATTCACACAATTAAAACAGAAATAAATCAGCAACTATGCCAATACTAATATCCCTAAACGAAGACGGTACAATACACGGTGAATTAAATACTAGTGTAAAGCAACTATCAACCATATTACGCAAAGCGATCGCCGAAGCGCCAGTCGGAAATGATAACCCTGAAATCAAAATAGAGTTTGGAGTTAAAAAAATCACGGTAGCCGATAAAGAAGAATCTAAAAAACAATCATAATTATTTAAAACTAAAAATCATGTACAAATTCACACAACAAAAAGTATCACAAAGTCATTGGATAGACGAATCTGACGAAAGAATCCCAACAAATAGAGTTACAAAATACGAACGTCTGGCAGAGCGGACGTTGGCCTCATTGGGTAAAGAAGCTATCAAAATAAACAAGGCTCTAACCACATTTAAGGACAAAATAGCTACTCAAGCTCAAAAGCTATACGAAGCTTATATGAAGGAAAAGGATGGCAAAATAGGTAAGAACAAAGGCAGCGTTACGCTATTCAATTTTGACCGTTCGCTTAAGGTGCAAGTAGATGTTACAGAGCGAATTGTATTTGATGATCTGGCCATTAAAAATGTACAGGATAAACTTATGGCATTTATTGATCAAGCTGTTAGTTCAGAAAAAGAGTTTATTCAATCTATCGTGAAATCAGCCTTTGAAACTTCGAGAGGCAAGCTTGACGTTAAGAAAGTACTCTCACTAAAGAAACATGCCGGTCGTATCAAAAACAAGCTTTATCATGAAGCAATGGACGAATTGGACGCCGCTATACGACGTCCAAAATCTAAAACCTATTTCCGGGTTTGGGTGCGAAATGCAGAGGGTGGATATGATGATGTACAACTAAACTTCTCAGCGATATAGTTTGAATTTTATGTTAGTCTAAAAAATCAAACGAACCTTCCCACCCTAACGGAAGTAAAACAGAAGGGATGTTCTTTAAATTAATGATGTGTCCTAGCTCCGGTATTCTTACCCATGAGCGAAACGATTGCGATTACACTTTTTTTCATAATAGGTTAAAATCCAAGGGTGCATCATTACACAGGGAGGTTGTGGAGTAATAAGCACAAGGCGAAATTACGCAGGTTCGAACCCTGCTCTCCCTACTAACAGCTTGGGAAGCTTTATAAACCCATAAATATTATATGAAACAAGTAACGTTTACAATGAAAGTAAAAAACAAAGGCGCCGACGACTCAACTGTATGGGATGAGACTATGACACGTACTGAGGCTCAATTGGATAATAGCCAGAGTCTACAAAACCCCAAAAAAATTGCAGAAGACATAATTCAATTTTTTAATGACACCCTCAAACAAGGAGAAAAGCCACGAGTCTTGGTTGATATAATTAATATCAAGCACGAAGATGTATTCATTGCGCCTCCTGTAGTTTGTCCAGAATGTTTAGATCACACCTCACAACACGAACTTGACATGTTTGATGGCGAATGCGAGTTCTGTTATCACTATAATCATTAAACACTACCACCATGAAAAACTACTTAGTAACATTCAAACTCTTAAACGACAAAAAGGAATATACCCTTGATGTATTTGCAGCCAACCGAGAGGTTGTTCCAGTTAAACTTAGCCAGAAAATAGAAAAGCCTCAGTCATTAATCTCCATCATTAAAATCAAACTGGTATCAATATGAAAAGAAAACTAAAAATAGCAACACAGAGTTACATAGGACTAGCATTAGGTATCGCTTACGAGGACAGATCCTTTATGTTCATACTCCCATTCGTAATAATAGTTTGCTGGCAAGAAACTGTATAAACCATAAACAGAAATGAAACGATATAAAATTTACATCGCTGGTAAGATCACTGGCTTAGATCAAACAGAAGTTGTGGCCAAGTTCGCACGAGCGCAAGACGAGCTTCAATCCTCAAACTATGAAGTGGTAAACCCTAAAAAACTCTATCAGGGCAGCGATTGGGATGAGGCCATGAACATTTGTTTAAAAGCACTAAAGGAGTGCCAGGCGATTTATATGCTTTCTGATTGGAAGAATAGCAAAGGAGCAAAAATAGAACATGATCTGGCCAAAGAATCCGGAATGATCATACTCTATCAAAGTGTAGAGCAAGGTCATCCAACTAATATGCCTTTACAAAAAAAATACGAGCAATGGAGAAGAGAACATTAAAAGAAAAGATTGGATACTGGTTACGCGTATTCTATCGTAAACGCATTATTTACAGTACAAAATACCAGCCAGCAGTATTGGTATTTTCATTCAATAAGGATGGCAAAAACTACGTTCGTGTGGCCTTTGATAATCGACAGAAGTATGAGAATAAAATACCCATGATTGATATTGAAACCAAATACGTAACTGGGATTAAATACTGTTACTCTCAAGCCGAAGTATTCCTCTGGTCATTAATAGGAGTTAAGGCTGATAACAAACATAGACCAGTCAAAAAACTAAAAAAGTAACTATGCAATATCCACCACTTAAATTTTCATTCAACTGGAATAACAAGTTAGATTGCAACGTATATACTACGCTTCGGCTTTCCAACGATACAAAATACATAGTCGGCTCAACTCATGGCGTGTACCTTAAAGGACACCACCATCACGATGCCATTATTGTTGATAAGAAGAAAATTCGCCTTAAGGATGTAAACGAATTTATCGCAGGCTTGGATACCGGCTATACAGCTAAAGATTGTCGTAAGATGATCCGAACTATGTACACCAAGATCAAGGATATTGAAACCCGACAATTTGACTTTATTCTCTTACAAAAAATCAAAAGCACCGATGCGTAAATTCAGTATAACATCAGATCATTTTGAAGGTGAGATTACAATAGCCTATAACGAAAAGGGAGTGATCAATTTAGTTGATACCACCGACTCCGAATTCACGGTTAAGAATATGATTCGACTATTCAAAATTCTACCTAAAGAGCTTGGATCAGATTCAAACAAAACCCTCAATACATTTTCCGTTACATCGAAACTGCATATTGTAGAAATATTTGGCGATCTATCCTTTAAGAGATTCTGGGACACTTATGGCCACAAGGTTAATAGAAAGCGCTGTCTTCCTCTTTATGAGAAGTTGGACGATAAGAGTAAGTCTTTAGCTATTAGCCGAATAGCTCCCTATAAAAGATACTTGACATGGACAAAATATCGCGGAATCATGGACCCGGAGAAATGGCTCCGTGATCAACAATTTGAAACCGAATGGCATAAACTAAAAAGATAACATTATGAAAAACTCCACCAAAAAGAAAATTATAGACATCGTGGCTAAAATCATTGGCTACAAACAACCAGAACCTCCGGCTCCGCCAATTGACGAGTCGAAGTATGAATTTACAAAACTGTCAGTTGATCGGAAGATTGACTTTGATCATTGTTTTACTTATCAGCGTAACATTGAAAATGAGTTAACCGTTCTTGTTACAAATCAAATTAGGGTAGCCGGATTTGTAGAGATACATGAACGCAATACACTTAATGGTATTTTATATACCGGTCAAATTATTATTGCAACTCCTAAAATCGAAGGAACAACCGAACCTTCGTCATCAACAGATAAAGCGGATCGTTTATCCGAGACGTTGCGCAATCAGCGGTATAATATCCCACGACAAAAGAAACCGTAATCATGGCCAACACATCGCAAATAAGAAAGATATACGCCTTGATGACTCCAAGGCATCGGCAGAACAAAGAAAGTCTCATTTTAGGCATTACAAACGATCGTACGGCCAGTATTAGCGACCTAAAGCAATCAGAGATCAATGATCTAATCAGACACCTAGAATCGGAAAAGAAACCCGACCCCGCCGACACAATGCGTAAGAAGATCATTAGCATGGCTTGGCAAATGAACTGGACGAAAGAAGTCAAAGGAAAATTGAAAGCGGACATTGCCCGGATAAACAAATGGTGTATCGATAGCAGCTATCTAAAGAAAGGTTTAAACGACTATAAATACAAGGAGCTACCTAAACTTGTCGCACAGTTTGAAATGGTATATAAGGACTATTTAAACAAGATAAATTAGTAATTTTACAACAAACGCGCTCACTATGAAAACGATATTATATTCTATACTGGCCCTCATTGCAGTTGTTCTTGCATTTAGTTTTTTATTCCCAAGCAAAATAGATCAAGCTCCTCGAACAGCTAATCAAGTTACATCCAAGCAAGCATTTCAAGCGACCAAAAATGTAATGCATGATTACCTCCAGAATGAAGGCATAGTAAAGTATTCATTATCGCAAAATCATACTGCTGTTGATATGGGTACCGCGCATTGGTTGATCAACTCTTCAGTATCATATATGTCCAATGGCCAGAAGCAATCCGACAAATATCATATAGAGTTAAAATGGAACGAATCAGAACAGGAGTGGGATATATTGAAAGTTGGCTTTACTCCAAGCTCTTGAGAAACCCACACCCCCTGTTAAAAAGTAAATAAATCATAGTCCTCTGTCTCTTTGTACCTTGCAGGTATCGTGAGACACGTAGCCACCTTATTCAACGATCCACCAACGGAGAAACTCAAAAAGAAAATTCGTGGCCGCAATCCTGAAATTCAAAATAGCCAAAGTGAGTGCTTAGCTGATCGGTTTTATTATTACAGTAAGATCAAGGCTATTCGATATGGCACTATACTTTCAATACTGAGTAAAGAGTTTTTTTTAAGTGAGTTTACTGTTAGCGCACGCCTACTTCAAATGGAAACCTACCTAGTCGGTTTGAAACAAAAACCTATGACTACCAAAGAGCTTGAACAAAAATGGTCGTGGTTAAAGTTTAATTAGGAGGTATATTCTTAAAGTACATAGTAGCTTTTTTCGTGGCCTTCACTTCTTTCGTACTGTCATCTTCAAATTCAATAGTATAAACTAGATTACGAACTCTAATAGAATCAAGACGCTTTTCTGTGCTAGCACTTAATCGGGCCAGTTCTCTAAAGTCGCCATCACTCAATGTATACCCATGAAGTGCTCTTTGAATGTCAGCTTCGATGTCGTAAAACTGTAAGGCTTTTTTTGCGAAACCTCCAGTTTGTAAATTGTTTGCTGAAGTGTAAGGTGTGAATCCAAGCCGCAAAGAGATCGTTACAGAAGCAAGTTGCACATTCGATCCGAAGTCCTCAAAACTTGCATCTGTAAAATCTATCAGAAGACAGGGAAACTGAACTGGCGGTCGTTTACCAACCTCATAATGATCTAACTGTCCTAAATCTTGATCTATATATTTCAATCTTCCAACTTCTTCCTCTAGTCGGATGACTAGTTCTTGATATAACATTTTAAACATACTCATTAGTCCTTTTATTTTAGTGCCTTTGTTAATTCATCAGATATAAGGTGTTTTATTTGTTTATCCAGCTTGGCACTAGGCCCCATAAATTGCCGTTTAGGCAAGTTCATATTGCGCTTGTGAGCGCCTACTACGATTCGTTTACCCTGTACAGTACGACTATGAGAACGCACCGTTACCGTTCCCTTAAAGCCGTTATTATTTGCGGCAGCATAGGGCACATTATTGGTAATCGTTACACTCGATCGGGTTGTGTTTTTAATACGATTGCCTCTTCTCAAGCGACCACTATCCACTAACAACGCTCGACCTTTACCTCTTCTGGCTCCCGTTTTTCGTTGGCGCCATGGTTCCGTTCTATGGTTGATCCATGCGCGCTCTCTAAAGCGTTGGTTCGTGAAGTTTACAGCCGTGATACCTACCTTACGAGGTAAGCCGCTTAAAGTCCGTTCTACCGCTTTAATTCTTAATCGTAATTCTATGTCTCCGGGTTGAGCCATTAGTCTGTAAAGTATGGGTGATCTTTAGGGAATACAAGGCGCTGTTTGGCCAAGTTTGTGCGCATGATAGGTGGAATGCTATCAGGCGCCGGGATGTCCTCATTGGGCGTTATGCTGCCATATAAAACAACTTCAACATCACAGCGACAGCCAAAACCATTAGGCGGGTACCATACATCCCAAAACGGATCGCTGGCGGGTTTGGTTACACCATCTAATAGGCGATGTTCAGGTCTTACACGATCGTCATCCACCGTAGAATACTTCAGTAAATCAGTCGACTCAAAATCATTCCATTTGCTGGCCATTTGACTACCAGCTACCGCAAGATTATACTCTGTTCGCATGTATTGAACTCTATGCAAATCTGTAATTTTTGCCGCGGCAGCTTTGAAGTTTGCAAAACTTCGCACCTCACCTTCCTTGTCAAGTATGGCCTCAGTAAGCAGCTTCAATTCACTTTTGTTTTTGGCTGCTGAGAACTGGTAAACATTCTTTCTCAAATGAGTCATTACCTCGTAATCCAAACTGGCGGCATCCAAGTCGTCATAAACTACACCATATCCTTTTTGCAACGCATCATAAAACGCCTCAGCAAAAGCATCAATCGAAGGTTGGTGCAATTTAACTCTACCACCTTTTTCATAAATGGCCTTAATCCATTTCTCCAGCTCTACATCCGTAAATGGTATTTCATCATCCGATAAGTGAATCGTACAATCTGTATGGCCACATTCATTATCGTATAGATCGTTCAGCTCGTCATGTAATTTCAGGCATGCGCCTTGGCTTTTGAGCGCTAAATTTGACCTAAATAAGCTTAGGAAAGAATTAATACTAGCCATTAATTTGCTCTCTGTTTGTTCCTCTTCAGTAGGCTTTGACGGCTCCTCCTTTTTCGCTTTCTTCTTTTTCTTCTTGGGTTTGTTTTCTTCTTTTTTTGGATCCGTTTCAATTGGAGGTTGGTTCGCTTTTGCTTGTTGTTCGGCTTTTAGTTTCTTGTAATTTTTGGGCTTAGGAACTGTATAACGCTCGTATAAATATTCATCTGCCATGGGTAGCCCCATTTCTTTCAACTTGCCATCTATAATTACACGATCCTTAAGGCTTATATTCTCTTCCGGGTCTTCAAAAAGCCACTTACCACCTTTGGTATTAATACCGGCTTTTTCTAATATATCGTTGAACGATTCCTTAAGGACAGAAAGGATAAACTTGCGGTCGTCCTTATTGATATCGTCCTCCGTATTGGCGTGTATTTTTGCCTGAGCATATCCACCATTTGCGCTATCTTCAGTCGTGCCAGTTTGACCTAATATTAGTATTAACAGCGCTTCATTACACGCCTTTCTTAAGGTGTTATAAATATCAGAATTGGCAGCTGCATTCTTGCTTTCTAAGAAATCAAGCTTCGCCTCTTCCGGTATTATGATAGATAAAGCAGCACCAGATTCGTCGAGCGCCTCCTCCAGCGCCAGTCTTGTTTGCGTATCATAACCGCTATACTTTCCGACCTTAGTGGGGTGTCCGTAAATTTCACTCAGCTGCGCCCAGTCGCCCATCGCACCTCTCTTCCAAAGTACATAAGGAACAGCCTTTACTAAACGACCTAAATCTTTTGGCTTTCCGACCTCCAATATAGTATTTACAAACTTGCCATGGCGATAACTAAATCCATCGCTCCCATGCTGTCTATAAGTGATAATTCCCTTTGTAGGACGGATGTGTTTTCTGGGTACATTATAAGCTTTCAATAAACCTTTTTTAAAGGTGATTTCTTGTACAGAAATACCCCAAAATTTGGCAGCCATAACCTCTTCAAGCATTTCATTAAATGCTCTTGTTTCAATGATGTCAGTAACCTCTTTTACGTCCTCATTATCTCTAACGAATCGCAGCTTCGTATTCGTTACGGCCATAACTCTTTTTTCAATTGCAGAGCTTAATATGGGATCAAGTAAAATATCCTCATACAGATCATACAAGCGTACACGGTTTTCATCACGTGAATTTTCTGCTGACTTATGTGCTGATCTCCAGTCCTGAATATCAGATCGTCTTCGGTTCGCCGGCCGGGTTATGATCTGTTGAATAATGTATTGTGTACCGGTGTTATCCTGTTGAGTTTCTTTTTGATTTCCGCCTTTCCTTTTATTCTTTTTCTTGGCCATTATTGTTCGTTTTATTGCTATTTAAACAGGGTTTAAAATTGATTTCTACGTTTTGGATTACTATCCCATGTGATGCCGCTGCCGCCCTGAGAATTACCGCTGCTGTTATCCGGCAGTAAGGGTAACTTTGGATCAGTACGACCGCTTTGTACCATTTTAAGCCAGTCCACAGCGTATTTATATAAGTCCTCACGGAAGCCGTAATCTATATTTGGATTCGCTAGGCGAATAATATGCCATGCAGCAATGTCTTTTACTACTGAGTATAATTTTTTGTTTCCACTCCCGGAACTTGAGTTATCAAACTCATCATCGATGTCATACTTCGTTAAGTAGCCTCTTGCCTCATCCATAGCAGTTGCAATCGCCTGCTCTACTATGGCATCGTTGTTATCAGTTATCGCATTCTGTAATTCGGTATACAAGTGCGTATTCATTTCTGCTGGTGTTAAATATGCCATTAAAATTTTCGTTTAGATTTTTTACGTCTGAATGCTTTTATGTCTCCAAGAAAGTCCTCCGTTTTATTATCAAGAATGAACACAGCTCCTTCAATCGCATCTGGGCCGTCCATGGTTTTACTATGAGGTGATACTGATTTAAACTGTGTCTCCAGTCTTTTCATGTGTGGGTTGTCCTTCTCATCTATATTCAGAATAAGTTGACCATTATTATTAAGGTGTTGTAACGACCCTTCAATTCGAAAGAACTTTTCAGGCTTCTTTCTATCATCTTCCATGACTCCCAATATTTTCTTTTTTAGCTTACCGAAAGCCGTAATTAATGGTCTGAGTACCTGAGTATAAAAAGGGTCTTGTAAGGTATTATTTTCTATATAGGTATAGAGCTGCGTTTTGTTGGCGACATAGTCTCGAATAGCATACAGCCAACCGATAAAGGTGTTGTTATTTGTATGATCCAGAAAGCCCGTATATACATAATATTTTAATTCATGCTTACCGACTAGGAATACGGCTTTGCTACTATTCTTCCCTTTTTTACCGCGTGCTTTATCTTTATTACTGGTGGCTGGATCAGCATATGAAACCACAAACCGGAGCTTGCTTAATGGAGGACATTTTCCCCATGTCATTTCAGTAAATGACTTACCCTTCGTTATGGGATTATTATAATATTCTTTTTGTTGAGAAGAGTATGGAATATTACTGAGTACGCGATCAATATTATCCTCTGTATTTCTTGCCCAACTGGATACGCCATTCTCATCGCGTATGTTTATTATTTCAACATAATCAGCATATTCCCGCGCGCGTTGTATGCAACAATCTTCAGCAATGAGGTTCCCATTCCAACGGATAAGAGTAGGCACAGAAACCGATCTACAACCCATAACTGCATCGTTTACCCAGTCCCATTTCTCATCAATGATGTCTATATTTCTACACTCCTCGTCGGTATCAAAATCGTCGAACTCAATAATGTCCGGACGCACCTCATCGTTTTTAGTACCACGTGGTTTTTGTCCTGCACCAATGGCTCGAATACTAATCCCTCCCTTCGTAGTAATATTACCATCCTCCCAACTGCCTATTTTCTTTTGTATTCCGTAGTCATTGATAATACGAAGGTTCGCTTCCAACTGTGCCTTATACGGTTTCATTAGAGCGCTGGCACTATCAAAATTGGCGCTGATTAGAAGCTTACTTTTCTTACGCTTGGTGAGCAGTAAGTACAAATCTTCCATCATGGATCGCGTACTCTTTGATAACTCCCGGCTCCATGCACGAACCTCATACCATTCTGGATTATCATTAATTCGTTTGGTAGCTTTTTCATGAAAAGGAGCTGGTTCAGAAGAGTAAAAATTAGGAAAGTAATATTCAAACCATTTCTCCGAATCCTTTTCTAATCGCTTTACTCGTTCTTTCTGTTCACGTGGCGTTTCGTGCATATCCACCACCGTGGCCTTGCGAATAGCATCACATAGTTTGTCCCACTCCCTTAGTTTTTGTATGTCGTTTCTGTTACTCATTTATGCAGCTATTTCTTGTATGTAGCTATCCAGAATATCCAGAATGGCTTGGGCTTCTTCTAAATCATTTTTACTGAGCCACTTCATTATTTTAGTAACCACTTCTATGGTTTCACCCAGTCCAGTTTCCGATTCTAGGTTTTTAATTGCCACTGTTGTTTTTAAATACTTGTCTGCATCTTTAGTATCAAATACCTTATCACCTTCTTTATCCTTGATGTTTTTTTCTATTGTGGCCAGTTGACTATATAGGAATACGAGTTGCTGCTTCTTTGATGTAAGAAGCGATGTGCGCATGTCATCCCAATTAAATTTTTTCACCCAGCCACTCATCGTCTTGGGCGTAGTTCCTATTTTATCTGCAATTTGTTTTTGCGAAAAATTACCAGTTAAGTATAGGTCTCTGGCTACTTCTCTTTTGTGATTGTAATTCATGGCATACTAATTGTCAGTATAGAGATAAGTTTTTTGTTGTCGGCCATCAGTTATATTGATTACTACTTTTGTGATTGTAATCTCCTGTTCATCGTTAATAACTATGATCCTGCCTTCCTTGGCGTCTAAAGGCTCCAATGTTTTGACTTCTAAGACCGGTGGCGAGTCATTTGTATAATCTAACTCCTTAATAAACTTTGTTATATACTTCATTGTCCAATTGAATTTTAGACAAAATTCAATTATTACGTGACTAAAAAAGAACCTCTATTCCAAAGACCAGCCGACGAAAAGTTATAAGCAACTCAGCACTTGCTTATAGTTTTTGCGATTTCTTAGGGGTGAAAAATCGCAATTACTTTGCCTTGTAATGCCGAAGTCAAGTAAACGATTTGTGATAAGTGATGAGAGCGTAAACCGTGATGGGTTTTGGGTAAAAACCAGCGGGATTGATCTTAAACAATATGAAAAAAATCCAATCATGTTGTTCATGCACATTCGTGCCATAGGCGGGAAGGAGGATATCATTTTAGCCTTGGGTACCATGACAGACCTTAAGGTTAATAAAAAGAATCAGCTCACCGGTGTTCCATACTTTGATGATGAAGACGACTTCGCTATGAAAGTATATCGCAAGGTAGAAAACGGTACTTACCGAATGACAAGCGCTGGTTTAGCTCCTAAAGAAGTTAGAGACGACGAGGCCCATTTAAAAGATGGCGCACCTTGTTTGAGCAAGTCTGAATTGCGCGAGGTGTCTATCGTAGATATTGGCTCTAACTCTAATGCCTTATCTGTAACACTATACGATGAAATAACAAATGAATTGATCACGCTCAACGCGGATAATAAACAAACCTTATTCAAAAACTTAAAAACAAACACAATGTCGAAAGAAACAATCGAACTAAGTAAAGTGGCCGACATGCTCGGCTTAACCGCGGGTAATGTGAATCTATCCGCCATTACCGATAAAATCACGAAGCTAAACACTGAAGCGCAAAACGTAGTGGAGCTTAAAGCGGATAAAGAGAAGCTGACCAAAGAAGTGGCTAAACTTAAAGCCGAAGCAGCTGAAAAGGAAATAGATGCTAAGTTGGATAAGTGGGAACTTGAAGGCCGTACTGATGAAGGTGAGCGCGAAGAGTTAAAAGAATTGGCCGCCACAAATCCGGAGGCTTTAGACAAACTTATTGCCAAGCGTCCGGTTCATCTTTCTGCTGAGCAGCGCTTAGCTGGTGCAGGTGGCGAGGCGGATAAAGCTGATCCGTTACTTGAGCTATCATGGGACAAAGCTCATGAGTCTGGCCAGCTAGAACAAATTGCGGAAAAATATCCCGATCACTTCAAAGCGCTTAAAGCTGCTAAGTATCCAAAAAAGAAATAAGCAGTAGCGAGGAATAGTATAGAAGAGAAAAACGTAAGTCACTAAATCGAAAATTTTAAATACAGAATAATGAAAAACAGATTTTTTTTAATAATGTCGCTCCTAATAATTAGCATCACGATTACTGCTGGTGTTGATATGATAGTTGAGCATCCACTTGTATCCTTGGGTATAGTAGCGGGCCTTTTGTTAGGTTTAAAATATACCTATCCAATCATCAAAACACCCGGAGTATTTAAGAACGGTATCGAGGTGGAAATTTGGAACGATTACATCGCCAAAAATTTCTTCAAAACCAATCCGTTTCTAAAATACACCAAAGATCGCTCCGGGAATGTTGTACTGGGTAAGATCGTTCACATTGAGCAGGCTGGTGCCAAACCTACGGTAGTAAAAAATAGAAGCGGTTTACCAGCTTCAGTTACTCAGCGTGTAGATACGGATATCTTTTACATGATCAATGAGTTTACTACTGATCCTGTTTTGGTTAAACACGCCGAGAAAGTAGAGTTGTCATACGACAAAATGGATAGTCTTATGGGCGAGCATAAAGAAGGTTTACATGAAACGGCGGGTGATGATTTACTTTACATATTTTCTCCGACAAGTGCTAATAGTATCATTCGTACAACTGGTGCTTCAGTAGATACCCATATTACGGGTACTACCGGTAGTCGAAAGGCATTTACAGCTAAAGATCTGAAAGCGGCCAGAACCAAGTTGAATAAACAAGGTGTTCCTAAAACAGATCGTGTGGCTGTGATGAGCGAGGATATGTATGATCAGTTTGAGGATAGTTTGTCAGCGAATGCACAAAAGGACTTCTCTCGATATGAGGATGCCAAGGAAGGTGTAATCGGTAGATTGTATGGCTTTGATATTTTAACCCGTCCAACTGTTACAACTTATAACGCCGCTGGTACCACGCCAAACCCTTTAGGTGCTGCTGTGAATATTGATGATCAAGATGCCGTATTGTGCTGGCAGAAACATCAAGTGGAAAGTGCCTTGGGTGCTGTTGAAACCTTCGAAAACGAAGACGATGCTACTTATTATAGTACAATCATATCAGCTTTAATGCGTGCTGGAGGTAGAAAAGTAAGACAAGACCAAAAAGGCGTTATTGCGATTGTACAAGAAACTGCATAACGATAATTATTCATAGGTGGAGGAGCCGACCGTCGGAGGTGAGATGAATGATCACCTCCGGCCACTAGGCAAAAATCACCAAGGCGAAACAAATGAAATTCAATTCACACATATTAGAAGATTACGGATATCAGTCTTTCTCGGAGTTGCTGAGTAGTCTCATGCCTAGTTTAAAATATAGCATGACAATGGCCGTAGTATCTGTATCTAGTATTGGAGTTATCCTTGAAGCATACTTAGGTATGTCATTCGCCAGTTTGATCGCCTTTATGGTTGTAATGCCCGTTGAATTAATTAGCGGTATACAAGCGAGTAAGGAAAAATTCAACTCTCGTAAGTTCAGTCGTTTCCTGTTCAAATTGTTTTACTACCTCGTCCTGATTTTCGTAACACATACGATGTCCGTCGAATTTTTAGAAAAAGAGAGCATGTTACCCGGTACATTATTCGAATGGATGCACCACCTCTTAATCGTTCACATAACTGCCGAAAATATCATCTCAATATCTGAGAATGTTGCTAAGCTGGAGGGTAAAGAATCCTCCTTTTATATCATCCTATTAAAAAATAAACTCATCAGCGTTTTTGGTGGCAAGATCAATCCCAACGATGATGACCTAAACGAAGAAACACATCATGAATAAAAAATTAACACAAGCAGATTTCGAGTGGGCAGCTAAAAAGTTAAGATGCGAAGTTGCGGCCATCAAAGCGGTTGCGGAAGTAGAAAGTCGAGGGGGAGGATTTCTCAAAGATGGTCAAGGTAAGATTCTTTTCGAGGGACATATCTTTTGGCGTAGGTTAAAGGTTCGAGGTATTAACCCATACAATCATCTTAAAGGTAATGAGGATATCCTTCATCCAAAGTGGACTCGTAAATACTACAAGAAGTTAAATCAACATGATAGATTAAAGAAAGCCGTTGCGATTAACCGGGAGGCGGCTTTAGAGAGTGCCAGTTGGGGTATGTTTCAAATTATGGGCTTTAATTATGCTGCTTGTGGTTTCTCCAATGTTCAGGGCTTTATAAATGCCACACTTAAAAGCGAAGGTGGCCAGCTAGAGTGCTTCGTCAATTTTATTCTATCTAATAAATTGGACGATGAGATTCGTGATAAGCGTTGGGCGGCATTTGCTAAGCGATACAACGGCCCCGGTTACAAGAAAAATAGATACGACATCAAAATGGCCGCGGCCTACCGTAAACACAAGAAAAATGAAGCATAGAATCCTCAACATATTAGCTGCTATCTTTTTAATCATTTCCGCAAGTTCCTGCGGTGTACTTAAGAAGAAAATTAACATCGAGAAGGAACACACGACGATCGACTCTGTGAATCGCTCTACACTAGATCAAACCGTAGATGAGTTTATTAAAGGTGATTCAATTGTTGAAGTGCCTGCCGATAGTTTACTCACAAAAACAACTCTTAAAGAGGAGGATACCACAACAACGCAAACGGTCGAAAGCGGTGGCATGAAGCTCACAATTACCGCTACCAAGAAAAACAATGGAGACGTTGATATTGACGTAAAAGCCAAATCCAAATCTAAGAAAATTAAAAACAACTTCACCAAGAAAAAGAAAACGACCACTCTTAAAAGGAACAATAAGCGAGTGCGTACTGAGACGAAAACAAAGGATACCATTCGAGATGTAAAGCGTGATAACCGGTTGACGAATGTCGCCTTGATTGGTGGCGCTCTGATTATAATGCTTTTTCTCGGATGGTATTTCTTACCCAAACTAAAGACTCTAATTAAAAAAACAACGTAACATGAAAAATGCAAAACGATTAAAGGGTATTAGAAAAGCTTACCCGGAACAAGAAACTTTTCACGAAACATCAGATGGACATGTCTTCTTAAAAGAAGAACCAGCTCATGGCCACGCAAGTACGCTTGATGATAAGACCGTTACTCCTATTACTGCAAAAGAAATTGATGAAACAACCATTTCTGAGGAAAGTGATACAATTGTGGCCGATGAAGACACTCAGACATCCGATGGTTCTAAAATACCTGATGGAACTGAAATTGAAGAGATTGCTATCGCCGATATGAATGTAAAGCAACTAAAGGCTGCTTTGGATCAGGCGGAAGTTGATTATTCAAAAAATGCTAAAAAGCCTGAATTGGTAAAGCTCTTAGAAGACCAAGTAAAATAATTTAAGATGCGCACCGTAGAGCAGTGGTAGCTCGTCGGACTCATTATCCGAAGGTCGCGGGTTCGACTCCTGCCGGTGCAACTAAGTAAACGAACTAAAAATTTAATACAATGGGAAGTGTACAAGTAAATATTACAAACGGAAATCTACAAAGAACTGTGCAAACTGCTGATGGTGTTGTTGGCCTCGTTATTTGCGGCGTGGTAAGTACTGGTGCGGCCTATGTTGGCACACCGTTTAAGATCAATTCAATAACCGAGTTAGCTTCTGTCCATGGTATGACTCATGTAGGTGAGCCTTACGTTTATCGAAACGTTCAAGAGTTCTATTCTCTGGCGGGTATTGGAGCTGAGTTAAACTTATTGTTATACCCAGAGACGGTTACCATGAGAGAGGTTGTGGACACCGCCGGTACATTCACGGCACAACCATTGATTGATTTTGTACAGGGTAAGTTGTGCTTCTTAGGAATTTGTCGAAATCCAAGTTCAGAGCCAAGTGTTCCCGGTAATTTCGTAATGCAGGATGTGATGGATGCGATAGCCGTGGGTAGCAATTTTGTAGAACACAACCAGCGATTAAATCAACCATTCAGAATCGTTCTTGAGGGGCGTATCGATAATGATAATGTTACCCCACAAGACCTTCGAACACAAACCAATCGCTACTCCATGGTTATGATAGGTTCGCCTACACAAAATGATCATCACGCATCAATTGGTTTGGTATTAGGCCGATTGGTAAACATACCTGTACAACGAAAGGTTAGTCGAACCAAAGATGGTGGCTTACCAATTACACAAGCTTGGCTTAAATCTGTAGAGATTAAAAACGGGGTATCCTATGGTAACTATATCGATAAAGGTTACTGTATGATCAGAACTTATCAAGGCAAGACTGTGTTCTATTTTAGTGGTGATCCCACGGCAGTACCAACGACCGATGATTACGCTACATTCAGCAATGGTCGTGTAGTTGATAAAGCCCACCGGATTGCCTATCAGGTGTACTTCGACGAAATTGATGAGGAGGTGGATAACGAAGACGACGGAAAAATTGCTGCCGGTACAGCCAAAACGCTAGAGGGCAGAATCGAGAGTCAGGTGCGTACCTTAATGAGTGGTGAGATTAGCAAGTTTGATGCAACCGTAGATACGGATCAAAACGTTATAGCAACAAGTCAAACAGAAGTTGAGGCATCGATTCGACCCAAAGGTTACTCCTCAGACATTGTGGTAAATCTTGGATTTAATAACCCTTTTAATAACAATTAAAAAATAGTATAATGGCAGAATCTAGTTGGAAAAAATGTGAAGCCTATATGAACGGTGTTAAGATTACTGGACTAAGAGGATTCACTTACGAAAAAGAATCGGACGATGAACCTATCTATGCCGGTGGTGATCAACCGATAGCAATACAGTCTGGTAACGTTAGTTATCGAGGCAATTTAAAAGCCTTTAAAAGTGATATCGATGCCATGAATAAAGCCGCTCAGGCTCAAGGGTACAATGACATTACCGAGGTTAATAACCTTGTATTGGTTAAGGTGTATAAGCCGGAAGGCCAAACCCTTTTACAGACCGACACACTTACTGGAGTAAAGATCAGTAAACTAACTAAAGGTTGGGATCAAGGTGCCAAGTTCATGGAAATTGATCTCCCATATAATTTTTTAAATCTTAAAATAACATAAACAATCATGAGTAAAGAATCCACTAAAAGCAAGGAGGAAGTTGAAGCTGAAAAAATTGCTAAGTCGAATGAAGCAAAACTTCGTAAAGAGGTAGAGAAAAAATTCGGCAAATCAGAAATTGAGCAGCTTAAGAAGGATAATCCAAGAGGCATTAATCTTTTAAGGATTGGTGATAGAATGGCCTTCTTTAAAAAGCCTAATCGCGATATTATTTCGGCCGCTAGCGCTGAGGCAAGTCATGATGAAATACTGTTCTCATCTATCGTAGCTGAGAACTGTTTTTTAGTTGGAGATAGAGAATTGCTGGATAACGATGATTACTTTCTTCAGTTAGCTCCTCTTTTGGATCAAATGATAGAACGTAAAGTAGCGCAGCTGCTAAAGTTCTAAGGGATACGGATGGAAGCATTGAGAAAAATACCATAGGCTACATCGATACGATGTTCGCTTATTATCTGCCCAACGTTTCCGTATCTGAATTGAGCGACAAGCGTTGGGCAGAAATGTTTATACAGTTACAGGATATACGAACAAAAGAGAAAAACGGAGAAATATTAAATTTTGAGTAATACACTAGAATATATCATAAAATTAAAAGATCAATTTAGTAGTGGTCTTAATGGTATAGGTAGTCGTAGTTCCAAACTATTTAATAATATCAATCGTAAGGCCAGAACCGTACCACGTTCCATTGATGAGATCAACAAGCGTTTGGATAAGTTGACCAAGGAGCGTGATATTAGTATCGACACTTCTGAGATCAAACGAGCCAACCGAGAAATCAGACAACTTGAAGGCCAGCTGAGCGGATTAAAGGGAAGAGGATCAGGTCGGTCTGGCGGCGGTGGTCTTCTGTCGTTAGCATCTCGTTACGCGATTCCCGCGGCTATAGCGACTGGAGCTTACCGGTTAGGTAAGTTTGGTTTATCAGCTGGTAGCGAACAGGAAAATACGAAAATAGGACTCCGGACTTTTCTTGGTGATAAGACCGATGAGGCATACGCCAACATTCAGAAAGATGCGGCCAATACTCCATTTGATCTCCAGTCCTTAGTATCTGTAAACCGTTCTTTGATTAGTGCCGGCACAAACGCCAAAGATGCACGAGCTGACACTTTAGCGCTGGCCAATGCTGTTAGTGCTGTTGGTGGAGGGAATGACGTTTTGTCGCGAATGGCAGCGAATATGCAACAAATACGAACCGTGGGTAAAGCTACGGCCATGGATATAAGACAATTCGGAATGGCGGGTATAAACATCTACGCGCTTTTAGAAAAAGCAACTGGCAGAAGTGTAGACGAGATCAAGAAAATGGAAATCGGATACGATACCCTTAGCTATGCTTTAAGACAAGCGAGCATGGAGGGTGGCTTGTATTTCAATGCTATGGAGTCTCAAAGTAAATCATTGAGTGGACGTTGGAACACGATGTGGGATAACTTTAAGGCCGATGCTGGCGAAGCTGCTCTCACTCTAAAGCCGGTGATTGATGGTATTATGACAATGGGTGCATCTTTCATGGGTACCGTAGGTAGAATGATGCAGCGCTGGTCTTATGGTGTCCGTTTCTTCATTGCAGATTTTAAAATTTTCACCTTTAAGCTTGCACAGAGAATTACTGGAATAGCAACTGCATGGGATGTGGCAATACTAAAAGTAAAGGAGTTCGGCGATATAGGAATGCAGAAGTTAGGAAATTTATATCAAGCTGCACAGCGGTTCATGCATCTTGATTTTAAAGGAGCTAAACAGTACTGGAACAAAGAGGAGAAATCAGAGTACACAGAACAGCGTAAAAACTACATAGAAAAAACAACGGATCAATACTATAAAAATCAGTTGACTTTAGTCGGTTTACAAATGAATAAGCAGAAGTTGCTTGATGGAGCCCGTGAAATGGAGTCGCGGTTTAAATCGCCTGGAGAAAAATACAAAATGCAATTGGGCGCTCTTGGAAGCTCCGGAAGATTGAGAGGAGTTGGTGTCAAAAAAGGTTTGGGCAAAGGAGTTAAGAGTATCGCTGATCGTATTACTGGAGGTGGAGCGCGAAACGTAACGATCAACCTAGGCAAATTTTTTGACAACCTACATATCAACACAACTACGCTTAAAGAAGGAAGTAATGAGGTTGAGGCTAAACTAATGGATATGCTTTTAAGAGTACTAAACAGCGGAGGCGCAATAGTAAGATAATGAGTAGTGGACCAACATATAGTTTTAATATCGGTGCGTTGTATTCACAGGCATTCAATGAGCCGTTACCAGAGTATAATTTTGGTACGGATCAAAACGAATCAGATGATTACTCTAGTAAGTTTGGGAGTAGCTCATTCAGAAAAGACGACGCACTTGGCCGTCCTTATTTTATGCCCGCTAAATTGGGGGATCTGGATTTAGGATATCCAATCATACGTGTACAAGGTCAAAAGCATATTGTACAAACTCAACTTACCGAGCGCAAGGGTAGCGTAATCGAAATCATTAATCAAGATAGTTACAAAATTTATGTAAGAGGATTCCTGATTGACCACTCAGGCAAGTTTCCGGAGGAGCAAGTATTTAACCTCAAGGAACTCTATGAGCAAAACAAAAGTCAACCAATAGTATCTGCACTTACTGATCTATTCTTAACTAAAGATGATCGCGTAGTAATAGCAGATATCAACTTCCCAGAAGTAACCGGGATAGAGAATATAAAACCTTATGAATTAAACCTTGTTAGTGACTCCATATTTGAATTAGAAATACAATAATGTCATTCGTACTTAACGCACATATCACCATTGGAACGTTCAGCTTTAGCGCTGTCAATGATATTCGTATTCGTAAAAGTGTTCACTCATATGTGGACGTTGCCGATATAATGATCCCTACCACATCGCGCCTTAAAAAAGAAGATGATCAAACGGTGAGCGAGCAAACGGCCAAGCAGTTCAACCGGGGCGATAAAGTAGTTATTAAACTAGGTTATAATGGTGATTATAAAACCGAATTTGTAGGCTTTGTTAGTCGGGTGCATTTCTCTACACCTTGCAAAATTGAGTGTGAAGGTTATAGCTATCTGCTGAAGAAAAAGCCAATTAAGAAAAGCTGGAAATCAACATCGCTTAAATCACTTTGTCAGGAATTGGTAAAAGGTACCGATGTAAAACTATCCTCCTCAATACCTTCTATGAATATTACCAATCTGCGTGTCTCAAATGCACCAGCTACAAAAGTGTTGGATCACCTGAAGAAAAAACTAAAGCTATCCGTTTATTTCATCAATGGCAATGAGTTGTATGTTGGTACCGAAGAGGTTATTAAATCTAATACAATAAAGTATCGAATTGGCTGGAACGTAATCGACGTAAGCGGATTGAAATATAAAGAGGCTTCAGATCGTCCTGTTAAGATTGTTCTCAAAACGAACAAAGCCTCCGGCGGCCGACAGGTTTATACCACCGGCGATCCTAATGGTGAGGTGCGAGAGTTCATTGTTCGTAATACAGATAAGTCCGGATTAAAATCAATTGCTGAAGGCTATCTGAAGAAATTGAGTTTTACGGGCTACGAAGGAAAAATCGTAACCTTTCTCCAACCATTTGCAGAACATGGCGACACAGCGGCCCTAGAGGATAATAGATATAAAAAACGCGGTGGCGGTTATTTCATTGCCGGCACAGATGTAAGATACGGAATGAGCGGCGCGCGTCGAGAGGTAGAAATAAGTAAAAAATTAAGTGCATAGTGGGTAAACAAGAAGAAAATATCAGAGAGGCGATAGAGCAAATTGCATTACCCGACTTGGCTATTGAGGCAATCCAGCCAGCTTTAGTAAAGAGCGTTTCAAGTGATTTCCTTGTTGATTGTACCGTTGATGATTTGGATGTTCACAATGTTCGTTTAAAGGCTATTGAAACGGGTTCTAATGAGTCTTTAATCATTGTTCCGGAGGATAATACTTGGGTGCTTATTGGTAGTATAGAAGGAACAGAGGAGTATGTTGTTTTATCCGTTCAAAAAGCGAAAAAAGTCCTTTGTAATGTGGGAGGTATTACCATGCAGATTGATAGCACAAATATTAAGCTGAACGGAGATCAGCATGGTAATCTATTGATTGAATCTAAACTCGTAGATGATCTGCAAAAGGTCAACCAATTTTTAACGGCGCTAAAACAAGTGTGTAGTACGCCAATCAACGAACCCGGTAACGGTTCGCCTTCTGCTTTTCAAGCAGCTCTCAATATTGCGATTGGCACATTAAGTACTCCAACTTATAACGGCATTTCAAATCAAAAAGTAAAGCATGGTTAAGAGCGTATTATATAACAAGCAGCCCGTTCAGGTTAATAATATTACGCACGCGTATAACCTTTTGAATTTTCACATAGTACCCTTGTACGACGTTGTTGGTGATGGTGCTATCAAGCCATTACGAATAGAATCTATATCCTATGATGATTTCAAAAACTTGGTCGGTTGGCCAGTTCTGCAATTTGGTAATAGTGATGTCGAAGTAGTGGTGAATCCTTTACTAGTTGAACACGTAAGAGGGAATAGAATCACATTCAGAAATCAAACGCAAATAACATTCTCCGGAGATAATGATGAAGCTCTAACGGCCATAACGGAATTTGAATATTTGGGAGTTGTTGGCGACTCGGCATATCAAGTATGGCTTAACGAAGGGAATGAAGGAACGGTCGATGATTATTTACTAAGCCTTAAAGGTGAGAAAGGTAGCAATGGAGCTTCATCTTACATGGTGTGGCTTAGTAAGGGTAATGAAGGAACGGTTGATGACTATTTACTAAGCCTTAAAGGTGAGAAAGGTAGCAATGGAGCTTCATCTTACGAGGTATGGCTCGGTCAAGATAATGAAGGGACGATTGCTGATTACTTACTAAGCCTTAAAGGCGATAAAGGTAGCAATGGAGCTTCATCTTACGAGGTATGGCTTAGTCAGGGTAATGAAGGGACGATTGCTGATTACTTACTAAGCCTTAAAGGCGAACAGGGCGAAGCACCTGATGGTGTTGTAACTGGTCCAAATTCATCAAATGATCATGCTATAGCTCGATTTCATGGTGAGACTGGGAAGGTATTGCAGGATTATACTGGTAATGCTCCGACCATTTCAGATGAAGGAGAGGTAGCGATTAAAAACACACTTGACATTACCAAAAATGTTGGTGCAAGATTTTCTGTTAATGGTAATACCTCAAGTACTATGGATGCTGATATTCCAACATTCGAAATTAAAAATTCCAATACTTTAGGTTATGCCATTGGTAAAGTTAAGATTGCTAATGGGTACTTAAGTGGTAATCCGGAAATTTGGCTGCAATGTTCTTCTTCTGAAACGGGACAAAGAACAGTAAGTAATCACCCGTATCATATTTGGACTAATAACGTTCGCAGGGTTACAGTATCGGCTAACGGTAACGTTGGAATAGGAACAACATCGCCATCGGAAAAGTTGCATATTATCGGAAAGGTCAAAGCAAATGAAGTTCATGCTGATAATGGATATACCGGAGAGATAGAAATTGATGGTAAGACACTAAATATTGTAGACGGAATAATTATTGGGATCACTGATGCATAATATATTGACAATGGTAAAATACACGAAAATAAAAAGGATAGATATAAAGACTAAGGGAGAAGCTAATTATATAGCAATTGCCTCTTTGCAGTTTCCGTTGCATGCAACTAGTGTAGATTTTTACTATAAGCTAGTTGATACAATAGACCTAGAATCTGTAAATGTTGAGGAAAACATTGTTTCTGATGGTTACTTGAAAATGGAAAGTACAGATTTGAAAAACTGGGGAGCTGATGATGATTATGTAATTGATTGGGTTCTCTCAAAACTTGGTCTTGAAAAACTAACTACTTAATGAAGAAGGTGTACGACATATTACTAGACGACGACTTTGATTTAAAAGTTGAAAACGGCGATTTCGTAATTGGCGAAAGCACAGCGCAACATCAGAAGTGTTTGCTCATGGCCAAGAAAGGAGACTATAAACAAAACCCTATCGTTGGGGTTGACTTATTCCACGAGATTGACGACGAAGGGCCAGAAGATTTGCTTCGTGAAGTACGTCTTGCGTTTTCTCAAGATGGCATGAAAGTAAATAGAATGAAAGCCGTGACAACTCCTAATGGTGGCATTACAATAAACACAGAAGCGTTCTATGAAGATTAAAGTACAATTACAACAGAACCTTTTTGATATAGCACTTCAATATCTCGGTAGTGTTGAATATGCCATGCAGATCGCCCTATTAAATAATATCAGTATGACAGATGATTTGGCTGTAAATACAGTGCTAGAAATTCCAGATATTGATATAACTGGAGAACAGCAGAAGGTCGTAAAATACTATAAATCGAACCCTTTAAAAATACCGGGCACCGCCGAACCAAACTTGTAGACAATGGGAAAAACAGTAGCAGATATAATCACGGATATGGACAATGAACAGGCAAATCAGCCTGCTCTTAGTGGTATAACTACAACAAGTAGTACCGCTGTCTTTAAAAAGAAAAAACATGTTGTAGCGGTAGCAGGCAAGTACTTATACGATGCCTTTACAGCTGTAAAAGAAGAGTTGAAAACATTAGCATCATCGTACCGCATTGGCACATGTGCTTGGTATGTTACATTAGCTAAAGACTACAATGGCGGTCTATTAGTAGCCAAGGCCAGCTGTATTGAAAACGGCCCAAAGGTTATTCTTAAAGTGGCTAAAGAGGTTGGGGGTGTTACCGATCAACTTACAATCGCTGAACTAACAAACCTCAAAACATATATAAGAGTAAAAAAAGTAGCGGGTACGGATATTGATGTAATTAGTCAGACGGCCGACTTAGTAGATATTGAATTAGATATTCAATACAACGGTGTACAGGCTACCGTAGAAGCTGCTGTTATCCAAGCTATTAAAGATTATCTAGACGATTTAGAATTTGATAGCGACCTGAGCAAAACCTTACTAGTCGATGAGTTGCTTAATCTTCCAGATGTTGTAAACGCCTATGTTAAAAACTTAAAGGTTGATATCGGTGCTGGTTATACTTTGATCTCCGGAAACTTGGCCACTCCAGATGCTGGTTATTGGGAAATTGGAAAAGACACCAGTAACAATGACTTGATCACTTTAAATATGTATACATAATGAATGCACTGAATATAGATTGGGATAAGTTTGTTAATTGGTTTCTGGAGACCTTTAGTCGAAAGGCAAGACAAAGAGCATGGTTACGCGTGCTACTAACTGCACTCGTGGACTTATTCGGTTTGCTCGCTCAGGTACGTCAGGATTACATAGACGAACTAAGCATTAATATCCTGACCGATGTAATACAGGATAAACTTCGTGTTGACTATCCAGACATAGGTTCTTTTCGCTGTTATGTAATCAATCAATGGGACACTTTACCACAGACTTACAATCAATTCATCGGTGAGCATCACAAGCAGCAATTCACCTATTTTTTAAACGAATCTTCTTACTCTGCTGAATACGGTCGTTACATTTCAGAGCGAACCCTTCCGCACGATTATGAAGTGATCATACCCGTAGGTCATAACGCAGCACAATCACAAATCGAGGCTTTTCTGGATAAGTTCAGACCAGCTGGCAAACGATACAAACTAACATTTCAAAACATATAATTTATTATGAAGTACTTAGATATAATAACCGGCGGCCACCCGAATAGTTTAAATGACTTGATACACCTTCAGGAAGGAGTAAAGGAGTCATTAGAAGCATGGATCAAAGGTCTGGCCGTAGACGCCAGCAACGCACCTCAGAATTGTATTCTATGGGGTTTAGATGAAGACTTTGTCGGAGGTAATAGAATCATTAAAGAGGGTGCTGTTTTATTAAGTGGCGAAATCTGTATTTTTCCTGAGCATAATCTCGGTAATGCTGTTTTACCTCCTAGCTATAATATCGTGATCTCACGTGCCACTTCGTATCATGTCGACGATCCTGTTATCTATGCTACATCTGTTTCACATAGTCCACATGTTATTGTTACTGGAACGGCTGCATGGACCAATGCCGCCGTACAACCTGATCAGATGATTTATAATGTACATACGACACCTCGCTTGGCTGGTTTGATAAGAACTAATGTTTTGAATATAGATGACTGGCATACTGTTGGAGCTACAAATGAACCGCCTTTTGCTGCTAATTATAGTGCAACATTTATCAAATTTAAAAAGTCTGTCTCTGATAATGTATTGATTGCGGTGAACGCATTAGATATGAGTCACTGGGCAACTTTACTTTCGTTACCTGATATTCATTTATCAACAGAAGAGGTGTTTACCTTACCTTCAGGATATCGACCTTCATTCACAACTTATTTAATGGCTCCGATAAATTTGAATTCGTTCCCTCAAGAAATGCTTGGTCTGCGAATCGAAACGAACGGTAAGGTTTATATAGGAGTCCCGGCTAGTCCCCCAACTAATGCAGGAACAGGATCGTTCAACAATAAGTTCTTTAACTTAAATACAATGTTCAATGCTATCTAGCTGATCTATTGGGCTTTGAAAAAGCCCCCGACTGTCAATTTCCCAAAAGTAAATAATGCAATGCACCAACCAGTCGAGAGCCAAGCTCTTGATATGATATGCATTGCATTAATAATTATAGACAATGGGAAATTGACAAAACAAAAATAGATATATAAAATGAAACCAAGATTAAAAACACCGATAACGTACTACGGTGGAAAACAGAACTTAGTAAGTACGATACTCCCTTTAATCCCAGATCATGAGCTTTACGCCGAACCGTTTGTAGGTGGAGGCGCTGTATTCTGGGCGAAGGAACCAAGCAAGGTTGAGATCATCAACGATTTAAACGGTGAGATCATCAACTTCTATAAAGTAATGCAGACGAGATTCGACGAGCTGTATGAGTTGGTTCACGCCACCTTACATAGTCGTAAGCTCCATTCGGACTCAGCGGTTATCTACAATAATCCCCATTTATTCTCTCCAGTAGATCGCGCTTGGGCCTTATGGCTTCAATGTAATCAGTCCTTTAGTTCCAAAATATGTGGAGGTTGGGCCTACGGTAAGAAAGGGAACAGCTGCGAAAAGAAAACTCACAACACTAAGGAGCGCTTCAAAGCTGTTTTTAAAGACCGTTTAAAAACCGTTCAAATCGAATGTAATGATGCGCTTAGGATCATACAGTCGCGCGACCGAGAGGGAGCGTTCTTCTATTGTGATCCACCGTACCCCAAATCAGATCAGGGTCATTACAAGGGATATTCCATGGAGGACTTCATGGGGCTTATAGAGGCGCTTAGTTCGATTAAGGGCCGTTTTTTAGTTAGTAGCTATGATTATACCGAGTTGGCTGAAATGGCCCAAAAGAATGGCTGGAACCAGTATAGAAAAGAAATGAAGATCGCCGTGAACAAGCGTCCCGGTTCAAAACTGCGAACTCAGACGAAAGTGGAGGTATTTACAGCCAATTATCCACTAGGTTAAAAAAAACGGTACGTTTCGTTTGCTAAAAACGGTACGTTTCGATTTTGCGATTATAGTAAGTGTCCCGGAATGAGGTAGCCAACTAAAATTGAAACAGCATTTATCAACAAATTTTCTGCACCGGGTATGTAAAGGGAGGCTGCGGCAAACACAAAAAAACTGAAACCTCCGTATATCAAGGGTTTGTATTTCATGTCCCTACCAGATGCCATAGTACCTATACCGCAAATGGTAAGCATGATGGGAGTAGGTGGTATTCTACATTTATAACAAATAAAGAAACCCAGTATAAATCCAATAAAAATAGTTTGCCATAGGTTCGATAAATGGGTATCTAGATAAGTACTATAAGCTTTATGGCGTTCTTTTGTTCTGTAGTGCCATATTGAGACAATAGTACCTATACCCATAGAAATCGGCCATATAAGCCATGAGGCAGGAACGTAATGGATTTTCACTATGGTATAGTGTGCCAAGCTTGTAAGTACAACAAGCCACCCCCAGAATATAAACCCAAAACTATGGTGTTGGAGCTGCTCTTTTGTTTTGGATATAGCATTATTGATAATTTCTAGACTTTGTTCAGCCGATATTTATTCTTTCATTTTGTTAAACTATATTACAATATTAATTTAGTTTGTAATACAAACCAAATATATTTTAAAGCATGAAGCATTCTTTGTAATTATGCAAAATGAGGAATTTATTTATTGTACTAGGTTTATTCTTTATCCTTTTGTCTTGCAAACAAGATCAAGGTGTAGATCTTATTGTTTATAATGCCAGAGTTGTAACCATTAATGACCATATGGATACTGTGGAAGCTATAGCTATAAAGGACGGTAAATTCGTTGCAATGGGAACAACAGACGAAATACGGAAGAGCCGGGCTAAGCAATCAATTGATGCTCAAGGACAATTTATTTACCCTGGTTTAATTGATGCACACTGCCATTTTACAGGGTATGCCATGGATAGCTATAAATTGGATTTATTTGGAACAAAGTCTTTTGATGAAATTATAGAATTGGTCAATGCCTATGGCAAGACATCTGATAGAGAATGGATAGAGGGCCGGGGATGGGATCAAAATGACTGGCCAGATAAAAAATTTCCGACTAAAGAAAAGCTTGATGCGCTATTTCCAGATAAGCCAGTATTCTTGCTTAGAGTTGACGGTCATGCAGCACTTTGCAATCAGAAAGCGTTAGACATTGCAAAAATTACCTGTGATTATACCGTGGCGGGTGGTGAAAACATATTGAAGAATGGAAATTGTACGGGTATTCTTATTGATAATGCTATTAAGGAGGTGAGACAGCACATACCTAAGTTAAAGGCTAAAGAGGCTATTGCCTATTTCAAGGAATTGGAAAAGGAGTGTTTCTCTTATGGATTGACATCGGTTATTGATTGCGGGGTGCATGACTATGTAATCGATTGGGTACAACAAGCTTATGATGAAAATATGAAAATTAGAAGCTCGTTTATGCTCAGTGATACAAAAGAAAACTTCGACCGTTTTTTAAATACAAGACCTAAAAGAACTGAACGATTTAATGTGTTTGGATTTAAGTTTTATAGCGACGGAGCCTTAGGATCTCGTGGCGCTTACCTGCTGGAAGACTATAGTGACAGGCACCAACATAAAGGGTTCTTACTTAAATCAGCTGACAGTTTGAAATGGGCTGCAAAACAGCTTATAAAGTCAGATTATCAGATGTGTGCCCATTGCATAGGAGATGGTGCAGTACGAACTGTTTTAGAGATTTATTCAGAAGTTTTGAAAGGGAAAAACGATAGAAGATGGCGTATTGAGCATGCTCAGGTTGTACATGAGCAGGACTTTCACTATTTCGGAGACTATAGTATTGTTCCTAGTGTGCAACCCACACATGCCACAAGTGATATGTATTGGGCTGGTGAACGTTTGGGGGATAAACGGTTACAAGATGCCTATGCATATAAAAAGCTATTGAACGAGTTTGGTTGGCTGCCTTTGGGAACAGATTTTCCTGTGGAGCATATCAATCCAATGTATACATTTTGCTCTGCGGTATGGCGTCAAGATGCTAAGGAGTTTCCGATTGGAGGGTTTCAACCGGAAAACGCTCTTAGCCGTGCTGAAGCATTGAAAGGAATGACAATTTGGGCCGCACGTTCAGCCTTTGAAGAAAAAGAGAAGGGGAGTATTGAGATAGGCAAGTACGCAGATTTTATTATGACTGATATAGATTTTCTAAAAAATGATTTTCTAAAAATTAGGAAGGGGACCATTAATAGAACATTTGTTGGGGGTGAAGCTGTTTATTCTTCCAAATAATGATTTACTTTTAAGCTGTGAAACATATTATATTAATTTTCTCCATTTTCCTTATTTCAATAAATGGATATAGTCAATCGGAAGGTCTGAAGAGACAGTTTGTAAGAAGTGTTTTTAGAGATTTTAAGAAGAATCGATTGGAAGCCGTAACAGATAAGTTCGTTGATAGTCTTTTTATTGATAATGTATTGGACCTAATGCAAGAAAAACAGCCCAACTTGGCTAAGTTTCTTAAAAAGGAAAAGGTCCAGAAAAAAAGAAAAACAGCAAAGAAGCGATTACTAAAGTCTCTGGAAAAGGCCTATGCAAGATTAGATCAAACTCCTGGGGGAATCCGCAGGGCAAAACTGGTAGACATGAAATTTAGTGACTTAAAGGGGGATCGCAGTAAGACGATTAGAATTTTTAGTGCATTAATGAGAATTGAAATAGAAGAGGTTGTTGCAGAATTAAGATTTCCGGAATTGACTTATGATCATCCGAGCGGCTTGTTTTTTATTTTAGGCGATAAAGTGCGTTTGAAATTTATTGACCCTAAAATGGAATACTATAAAGATAAAGTGAAAGAAGTGGAATTGAAGGAAATCGAAGATGTTGAAGAGATCAAAGCTCCCAGAGTTAGGATACCTCGACCGGTGACCGAACGTGTAAGAGAAGAGTTGGTGGTAGATGAAGATGTTGAGATGGTTGCACCTCCTGTTGCAGAGCCTGCGCCTAAACAAGAAGTTTATCAGGTTACCGAGCAAATGCCTGAATTTCCTGGTGGACAGAAGGCCATGTATAAGTTTATTAATAGGAATATTCGATATCCGAAGAAGGCTAAGGAAAATGGAGTTGAAGGAAGAGTATACGTTCGTTTTATAGTTGGTAAAGATGGGGCTATTCGGGATGTTAAAATTCTTAAAGGGATTGGATCTGGTTGTGATGCAGAAGCCATTCGTGTTGTAAAACGGATGCCTAAATGGAAACCTGGAAGACAAAGAGGGCGAGCAGTCTCAGTTAAGTTTACTCTTCCCTTTAGCTTTAAACTTAAAACTTAAATAAAACAAAAGACGAGTTCATAGGGCCTCGTCTTTTTTATTTAGCTTTAAATGTTTATTTCTTCTTAATGTTTTTTTCGTAGGTTTTGATCCAATCGTCAGGAGTAATTTTACTCATGAGTTCTCCGATTAAATCATATGGAATATCATCTACCTTCTTAAAGCGGATGCAACTTTTGCCCATATCCAATTTACGGTTGCTATATTTTGGATATTCTTTTACAAACCAATTCATCAGTTTTTTATCAGCATAAATACCTGAATGATAAAGAGCAACAAAGTTTTTCTGTGAGGCGAAGTTGACAAAAGGAAGTGGGGTATTTGCTTTGCAATGATACCCATCGGGATATTTTGATAGGGGTACAACATAGGCTGGCATACCATACCCAATACATTCTTTAAACCCTTTTGGGATGTTTTTTCGGATAACCGCACGTAATTTTTTTACTGCTGCTTTTCTTTCTTCAGGAATTTGATCAATATATTCTTTAACTGTAGTTGCTTTATATTGCATAAGGCTAAAATAAAAAAAAGTAAAGAATATTTGTTATCTGATCAAGTTAATATCACCGCGTAAATATGCTATGTTGCCATTTGGTTTTTTGTAACTAACAGTATAGAAATAAGTCCCCAAAGCAGCGGGCCTACTCCCACCAATTAAGCCGTTCCAACCCTTTGTTACATCATTTGTTTCAAATACTTTTTGACCCCAACGGTCAAAGATGCTTAAACGATAGGCTTCTACTATATTGGTGCCTTTATCAATTATAAAAGGTTTGAATTCTTCATTTTTTCCATCTTGATTTGGACTAAATGCATTGGGGAAAATAAGATCGACATCATTAAGTTTATAAACCTGCCCACATCGTTCTACGGTATCTGCGCATCCAAAGTTTGATTGCACATTGAGTGTAAAGCAATATTTTCCAACAGTATCAGCGAGGAATGTCTCATCCGTATTATTACTAAGTAAAGTATGATTAAAGTACCAAGCATACTGTGTTGCTCCCTGACTCAGATTGGTTAATTGGAAGTTCGGATCCTTTATATTGACTTCTTTAGGGGTAACCTCAAAATCTGCTGTAGGGTAAGGGTGAACGGTTACAGTAAAAGTAACGGTATCATAATCTCTGCAGATTGCACCTTCATAGCCAAATACAGTATAAGTTGTCGTAGTATCTGGTGCAAATACAAGGGCTGTATTATTACTGTTCTGGATAACCCCTTGTTTAGGGGAGTAGTCTAGAAAATTATGGGGTGGGATTATCATGGGTGTCGTAGAGTCTCCCAAGCAGAATTCTAAATGGCCTGGTTTCTTCAAGTCGAACCCATAGGATTTATTGAAGGAAGAGTCATGTACTCGAGCCATCCAGATGTCACTAGACGCGTTATAAGGTAGGGTTGTATTTCCATAAATTCCAGAAGAGCGCATAAATCCGCCTGTATAGATTTGCCCATTGACTCCTAGAGCAACTGCATTTGCACGGTCTCGATCATCAGGTCCTCCTCCTGTGATAGCCCATTTCCATTTTCCATCGGGAGAAATACGAGCTACAAATGATTGTTTGGTTAGGTTAGCTGGTAATATAATCTTATCGCCAAACTTAGCATTGTTATTAATATCGCCAACGACATACACATTACAATTTGAATCAGCCACAATATCATTTCCTCTTTCACCACCTACATCACGTCCAGCACGTGCACCCCAAACAGGACTTCCGTCTGCCGCATTTATTTTGAGCACAAATACATCACGACCATTATAGTTCTTGGTCATGAATTGGCCATCATAATATAAGGAGTCTCGATGTTCACCTGTTAGGTAAATACTGCCCTTGTCATCGGAGCAAATGCCATTACACCAGTCTTTTTTTCGACTACCAAAATTTTTGGCATAACGAAAATTCCCGCTACCATCATACGAAATAAGAAAGCCATCATAATGTCCATTACTTGTAAGTGATACTCCACCAAATACCCGTGTGTGATCAAACCCACCGGTGATGTAGACATTATCATTTTCATCAACACAGCAGGCAATATCACGTTCTACATATTTTCCGTAAGAAGAGTCATAAGGAAGGTTGCCAAATGTTTTAGCCCAGAGAAAGTTGCCGGATGAGTCCTGTTTAATTACCCAATAGGGTTGTTCATACGTGCCTGAGTTATTATCTGTCACGAGATGGGTTTGTCCTCCATATAAATCATTCCCAACCATAAATCCGCAGGTATAAATATTGCCCGACTTGTCAATTGCAGCATCCATACCTTGGTCGTCTCCTTGATTAGAGCGTATGACATGCCCCCACTGTACTACACCATTTGTGTTCACCTTTGATACAAAGCCTTGATCAGCACTCCCATTACCTGCTCCAGCACCAATGATGTATCCATTAAAGTCAAAACCTGAGTTACCGTGCCAATAAGTACCTGTAACCACACAATTTCCTTGAGGATCTACAGCCATCCCTAAAATACGATCATCGAAATAGCGTCCTCCAGAAATAGCCCAATAACAATAACCTGTACTGTCAAACTTGGCAAGCCAAACCTCCTTGCTACTTGAGTTGTTCGTATATTGTAAATTGAGTTGATTGATGCCTAAATCTATATTGTCCCCGAAGTATCCCGCAGCGTAGATATACCCTAGAGCATCTGTGCGGATTGCAATACATTTGTCACTTCTTGAGTTACCCGCACTTTGTGCCCATTCATATTTTTGGCTGTAGCTGTGTACACTTAGGCTTAGAAGAAGAATGGAAAGGAGTATTTTAGTCATTTTCTTATCTAAAGTTAACAAATTATTATCTTAATGTTACCGATAGGGGCCTGTAATTGTTTTCCGATCTAGATTTGGAAAGGATATATCCTAGGTTACATTGTTTTAAAGGGTTTAGAGTAAAAAGGCCAATAAAAAGGAGGCTAAAATGACCTTTTTTTAATAAAATTGCTACTTTTGCACTCCTTATATGGGGTGGTATGAAATGGAAGAGAGAATTCGAGATAGCTTTTGTAAGCTTGAAGCAGGGGGAACACCATTTTAACTACCAAATAGAGGACAGCTTCTTTGAACATTTTGCAAAGCCAGGATTTGACCAGTCGGACATTGAGGTGAAAATGATATTGGACAAGAAACCAGGTATCTTTTTACTTCATTTTGATATTCACGGAAAGGCAATAGCCCCATGTGATCGTTGTGGTGATGATTTTGAAATGAGAATCTGGGATGAATTTGATCATGTGGTTAAACTTGTAGATGATTCTGATGTAACCTTAAAGAATGAGGTAGACCCTGAGGTGTCATACATTTCAAAGTCAGATAGTCTATTAGATGTAAGTAAGTTAGTGTACGAGTATATAGTATTTAGTTTACCTATTCAGAAGACACATGGTACGAATCAAGATGGTATTAGCGAATGTAATCAAGAGGTTTTAAAAAGATTAAGCACACAAGCACCGCATACGACAAATAAAATGTGGGATGCATTGAAGAAAAAAATAAAAAAGGAAAATAACTAATTATGGCACATCCTAAGAGAAGACAATCAAGTCAACGTCAAGCAAAGCGTCGCACGCATTATACTGCGAACGAGCCAACATTAAGCATTGACAAAACTTCAGGAGAAGTACATCAACGCCACCGCGCGCATTGGGTTGAAAACAAACTCATGTATAAAGGCCGTGTGGTGATGGAAAAAGAAGTTGTAGTAGACGAAGATATTGACGACAGTACTGAATCTTAATTCATCTATCAGAGCTATATGCGTATAGGATTTGATATGATGGGCGGTGATAATGCACCTCAAGAAAACTTGAGTGCTGCGAAGCAGTTTGCCCAATCGAATCCAGACGCACAGCTATATTTATTTTTTGATGCCGCCCAACCCATCAATGGTTTGGACGGCATTCCTAATTCTATACCAGTACCTTGCGAAGGTGTGGTCGGGATGCATGAGCATCCCACTAAGGCAATGCGTGAAAAGCAGAAGGCCACTATTCCTGTAGGTTTTCACTTTCTTGGAGAGGGTAAAGTAGATGCATTTATAAGTACTGGCAATACGGGTATGATGATGGTTGGCGCTGTAATGGTAGTAAAACCTTTAGATGGTGTTTTAAGACCAACGATACCTACTATGGTGCCGAAGTTAAGTGGTGGTTTAGGGCTGATAGCGGATGTTGGTCTAAATGCCGATTGTAAACCAGAGAATCTTCGTCAGTTTGCTGTTCTTGCTTCGGAGTATGCACGAATGGCACAAGATAATGATAACCCCACCGTTGGCTTGTTGAATATGGGTGAGGAAGAAGGTAAAGGCAATTTGTTGGCTAAAGAAGCTTTCATTCAATTGAAGGAAAGTGATAAAATTAATTTCATCGGGAATATTGAAGGACGGGATGTTTTCTATGATAAGGCCGATGTTATGATTTGCGATGGTTATACAGGCAATATTGTTCTTAAACTTGCGGAAAGTATGTATGATTTACTGGCCATAGAACAGGGTATTCAGAATGATTTTGTAGAGAGGCTAAATTTTGAGAATTATGGTGGAACTCCTGTTCTTGGTGTCAAAAAGCCAGTTATTGTTGGCCATGGAATTGCTAAAGCTCCAGCTATGATTAATATGTTGGATATGGCTAAGCGTATGGTCGAGACAGATTTTTGCAGTACACTTGCTGCCAAGTTTGCTTAGGGGAGTCTATTCCCAGTTATTTTTTCTATAGTAATTATCGTAGTCTATAACTAGGTCGTCCTTTTAAATGTTGATCGATAAGATCATAATCCCGTTTTGCCATTCTCTTCTCTCTATACTCTTTTTCTATAAGAGGTCTAATCTCGCCCCAAAATTCCTTAGGAGCATGTCTAAAGATAAGAGCAGGCCATACAGACTCATTGAGGCAGCTTAAGTCTCCTTTATTAATCCACCCTCTTTTTTTTATTATAGCAATAAGTGATTGGGTATTATTTCTGTCTACTTCTAAAAGCATTCGACGAAGAGAATCATGATGTGGGCTTTTATGCTTGAGTCTTTTGGCCGCCATTTTTTTTGCCTTGTTTACATACGTGATCTGCTCTGACCTTTTCAATTTTAAGTAGTCCTCCCTACTCAGTTTATCCGCCTTTATAAGTGAGTCTTTTATTCTATAAAAAGGATGAATCAACTTAGCGCATTCCTTTCTAATTGCTTTGTCGCGTTTAAACATTTCCGTCAAAATTGAACAAAGTTCAGGGTCATTTTCAAAAGAATTATCGATATTGAAGGTGAGCAGTGCCATTAAAAGAAATAGGTTATTCATCATTTTTGTCAATTCCACTTTTGCTCAATTTAATACTTTAAATCGAAATTTATAAATAACGGATTGATACCTTGTATGATTTAATAGAAAAGGTCTTTATTTAATCCTAAACCCCAAACAAATTTTCCCTTTCTCAACGTTTCGTTTTTTCTATACAAAAAATCTCCACCCAGTGAATTGCGCATGGGTACATGTGGGTTTTTAATTTTTATAAGATGCTTGGGAATAAATGGCAGATCATGAATAAATTTATTTTGCACGACATTTCTAATTTTTTCATGATCAACTCCTATTGAGGCAAAGGCATTTTGTGCAAAAAGTAAATTAGATTGCCAGGTCAATTTTAGTATTCCGTGTGAGCTTTTGCTATGTTTTGAGTGATTTAATTTCTTGTAACCAAATCGGCTTGGGTATTTGCTGTCGATAACCTTTCTCGTTGGTGGCCCCTGAGTCTTACCTGTATAAAGTAAAACGTCTAGAGAAATTCTATGCTGCCATATATCAGTAAATTCATCTTCATCTGTGATGTATCTTCCAAAAGTGAATGCCCCAGTTCTGTACTGATCCCACGGCAGAAATACAAAGCCATCATTTTCCACTGCTAAGAAGTATTCAAGATGTCTCAATGAAATAATTCCTGTCAATTGGCTCGTTTCAATATTATCGAAATAATACTTGACGCTATAGGCGATTAGATTCCTTCTGTTTGAGAAGTTAGAAACGGGAGATAACATGGCGATACTTTCATGTTGATCGTAGAGCTGTCCGAAGGCAAGGCCTAATTGAGTTTGCGTTTGTAACTCCCAGTGAGGAATCCGAGGGCCATAATTTCTGAATCCGTAAAAATAAAAACAGTTCGTATTAATCTGTAAACGTCCAAAATTGATATGAAACCCCAATGTTAAACCTACCCGATGAACTGGTTGTCCGATCTCATAAACCAAGCCAAGTTTAACACCTTCATTTCTGTAAAATTGTGATCGACACGTTGATGAAATCAATAACAAGATTAGCGTTATTTTTATGCCTCGGAACACAAGGCAAATATCAGAGAAATGGACGTGCAAATAGAAGAAAGTTGGAAAAAAGAACTGCAAGGAGAATTTGAGAAGGAGTATTTCAGTAGCTTAGTTGCTACATTAAAACAAGAAAAGAGATCTGCTAAGGAGATTTACCCTCCGGGTGGTGAAATATTTAATGCTTTCAAACTAACTCCTTTTGATCAGGTTAAAGTCGTGGTTCTTGGACAGGACCCATATCATGGGCCTGGACAAGCTCATGGTTTATGCTTTAGTGTGCGACAAGGGGTTTTGATCCCTCCATCGCTTAAGAACATTTATAAGGAATTGGCTACTGATGTAGACTTCAAAATCCCTTCGCACGGTGATTTGACCCAATGGGCGCTACAAGGAGTGTTTTTATTAAATGCATCACTCACGGTAGAAAGGAGTAAACCCATGAGTCATGCAAATATAGGCTGGGCAGATTTTACAGATGCCGTTATACAAATTCTAAGTAAACGAAAAGAGCGATTGGTCTTTTTGCTTTGGGGGCGTTTTGCTCAAGGGAAGGTTCCCTTAATTGATACTACAAAACATACGGTATTTACGGCAGCACATCCCTCTCCATTTTCAGCACATAATGGTTTTTTCGGTTGCCAACATTTTTCCAAAACTAATGAAAGCTTGGCTACCTTTGGCTTCGAAAAGATTAATTGGCAGCTATAAGAAATAAGGAATGAAAAGTGTATTGGCAAGATTCTATTTTGTATATGTGTTGCTGTTGTTTTTTATTAGTAGTGTAATCGTATGGTTGGTTCTTATATTAGCAAAGCCGATTGTTTCAAAAAAGAGGTATCCTGCTTTCTTGCACAAGGTTTTTCAAATATGGATGGGTATATATATGCCATTGGTATTCTGTCCTGTACGACATTACGGAAGAGATAAATTCAAGAAGGGAGAGAATTACGTGGTGGTAATAAACCATAATGCCTACGCTGATATTCCTGTTTCTGCTCCTGGCATTCCTGGTGCAAACAGAACATTGGCAAAAATTGAGTTGAGCAAAGTACCTTTCTTTGGATACATTTATAGACAGGGATCTATATTAGTAGATAGAAAAAGCCGAAAAAGTAGATATGAGAGTTTTGAAAAAATGAAAAATGTATTACGTCAAGGAATGCATTTATGTCTATATCCAGAGGGTACTCGAAACAAAACTGATGAGCTTTTAGCTGGTTTCAAGGATGGGGCCTTTAAGGTGGCAATTGAAGAGCAAAAAGACGTATTGCCGGGAATTATTTTGGGCACAAAAAATATCTTGGATCTAAGCAAGTTTATGTATGCATGGCCTAATAAGATTGAATTCCATTTTTTAGACAAAATCCCGGTAGGTGGACTCAATATTCAGGATATACCAACGCTAAAAGAAGAGACACGATCCATCATGTTATCATTTTTAGAAGAGCATAAAGAGCGATTAAGATGAGAATAAAAATACTGGGTAGCAATAGCGCGACACCGGCGTACGATAGAAATCCTACGGCACAGGTAGTTAATATTAAGGAGCAGTTGTTTCTTGTAGATTGTGCAGAAGGTACTCAGATGCAAATGCAAAAATTTGGTGTAAAACGAAATCGGATCAATCACATATTTATAAGTCATTTGCACGGCGATCATTATTTTGGTTTAATTGGTTTTTTAAACTCATTGGCCTTGTATGGGCGAGAAAAAGAAATGCACGTTTACTGTCCTAAACCACTTAAAAAGATTATTGAAATTCAATTGTTTCATGAGTTAAGTTTTCCATTGATTTTTCATTTTCTAAATTTTGAATCCAGTGAGCTTATTTATGATTCTGAAAGCGTGCAGGTTAAGAGTTTTCCAGTCTATCATTCTATTGACACTTGTGGGTTTCTATTTATGGAGAAAGAACGTAAACGTACTTTACTTCTCGAGGAAGTAAGGTATTATGAAATACCAAAGTACTTTTATAAACGTCTGACAGCAGGAGAGCATTATACACGAAAGGATGGTGAAATTATTCGAAATGAATGGGTGACAAAAGAAGGCAAGAAGCCAAAAACGTACGCCTATACTGCTGATACTGCACCGCACACGAAGTATATAGACCTTATTCAAGAGGTTGACCTCTTGTATCATGAAGCAACATATGAGGAAAGACATTTGGATAAGGCCGTTAATAGACGGCACAGCACCGCTAATCAAGCCGCGACAGTAGCCAAAGATGCCAAAGTGACGAAGTTAGTCATAGGGCACTACTCCTCACGATATAAAGAATTGGATACACTTTTTGAAGAGGCAAAAGCTATTTTTCAGAATACCGTATTAGCTATTGAAGGAGATGAATTTGAAATCTAACTAAGGTAAAATCAGTATGGGACAATTGTTCCGAACCCAAGTGAAAAGCTCGTCTATTTCATGATCGGTAACAGCAATGCAACCCAATGTCCAATCCGTATTCATAAGTTCACGCTCATCGGCCATTCGGTGCTTATTAGGGAAACCATGAATTTTTATTTCACCGCCTGGAGATTTTCCAATTTTAGCGGCCCGTATAGAATCCATTCGATTCGGATAGCTGATACCCAAATTTTTATGGTAGCTACTAATTGCCTCTCGTTCATTAATTCGATACAAGCCTTCTGGTGTTTTCATATCACCTTCACAGCGTTTAGCACCTATAGGATGCATGCCAAGCGATACCATGTATAACTTCATTTTTTTTCCCCGATGATAGGTTTGTAACATTCGTTTAGATTTATAGATTACCATACTATCAATAACGCCATCTACCTCTTTAAAAGCTTCATAATAATAGGCCCGTCGATGTGGTTTAGGTTTAATACTATCTTCCGATAACACCTCTATTTCAACGTCATCTATTGTTTCTTCCTCCTGAGCAAACAGGTCGATAGAAATAAAAGAAAATATGAGAATAGGAAGAATATATTTCATACTATAAGAATTGTTTTCTGAGTGCAGGCGAGGGGATGGGACATTCAGCTTTTTTGCCAAACCATTTGTAGCGTCTTTTTCCTACAAAATCGTAGATGCGATCTCTAAGTTTTTCAGGTACCAGCATGAATACATTTGATAGTATTTTATAGAAAAGGTTTAACTCCTTGCATATCATAAGAGCGGCTGTAGAACGAGTGAAGATTTCTCCCTGCCGGTAATATACTACCGATACAAGTTCACCTTGTTTGATCTCGCTAGGCAAAAGATTAGCACAACGTTCGTCTTGCAAAGGCATATAGAAAAGATCTTGCTTTTTGTTGCGCTTAAACGCGAAACGTACCCAGAAATTGCAGAATGTACAAACCCCATCAAACAAGACTATTTTCTTATCTGTCATATTTATAGCGTGGCATTATATTTTCTTATTTCCTGCTGCGTAGGTTCGCTAATTCCTACTACAGGTAGGCGAAAAGTATTTTGACAAATCCCCATTTCACTCAATACAAACTTCACACCTGCAGGGTTACCCTCTTTAAACAGAAGGCCAATACCATCTAGTAACTTATAATGTAAGTCACGGGCAACAGGGAAATCATTTTTTAAAGCAGCTTGAACCATATTAGTAAAGAGTTTTGTCCAACAGTTTGCTGCTACAGAAATAACTCCCGAAAAGCCTGCTGCTATTTGTGGCATGACCAAGTCATCGTCTCCACTCAAAACACTAAAGGAGTCCGGCAAACGTTTTATGAGTTGCATACTTTGGCTCATATTACCAGCAGCTTCTTTAATGGCCACGACATTCTTAAAATCATTTGCCAATCGTACAACAGTTTCAGGCTCCATATTACTACCCGTTCTACCAGGAACGTTGTACAGAATAATATCCTTGTCCGTTGATTCTGCCAGTGCTTTAAAGTGCTGATATACACCTTCTTTATTAGGTTTGTTATAGTAGGGAACTACACTTAATATCGCATCGACGTGATGTAAAGGGAATTCTGTTAAGTCTTTCAAAACAAGGGATGTATTATTCCCTCCAAGCCCACAAACAAGGGGAACTCGTTTATTGTTTACTTGGGCGATATATTCTAGTAAAGAGATCTTTTCAATTACATTTAGTGTTGGTGTTTCGGCCGTTGTACCAAGTGCTACTAAGAAATCAACGCCTTGATCAATCGTATGATGAACAAGTTTTTCTAAAGCTGGAAAATCTATAGAGCCGTCAGTATTAAAAGGCGTTACAAGTGCAACACCAGTGCCACTAAATTTCTGGTCTAACATAAGGTTGTATTTTAAGCGTTTCGTTTATGTTTTTTATAAGCAGTGTAATATTATGCGGTTTTTCGGTAGGGATTAGAATATCACTGCAAGGAGTTAGGAACTCCAAGTATGGACTAATGCGACATTTGGCATTAGACTCTTTTGAAAGATATAGAAGTTGATCACAGGGTTCAAAGTATAGGTTCAATAACATATCGAATCTACGTACCATGAACCGATCTGTACGAGGAGAGTCTGGAACTTGCTCTTTATTTAGGTCGGATAGATTAAAAGAGGGGAGATAAACCTTAGGGTCTTTTTCTCTTTGATTAATAAAGATTAATACCTCACATTCAAAACCGAGTCTTTCTAGTTCTTTTTTATAGTTTAGAATTCCTTTTTGGATATCAACTGTTTCTGAAAATTTACTTAGAATGCCAATTCGATAAGCCTTTGAGAAATCGATATATTCATGTTGAACACTTTTCTTTTTTGGTACAATTGGTCTTGGTTTTTGGACATTTATAGTCCTTTTCGGCTTTGCCGGATCACGTAGAGATTCTTGTAATTTTTTTAGAAAAGACACGTTAGCAATTCAGTTCCTCAAAAATAGAACAACAATCGTAAATATTAAGCCAAAAGGAGAATGTTCCTGTACGTTGCACTGATACTGTTACCCAGCTTCAACACTTTCTTCATAGAAGCCCATTGAAGAGAATTTTTCAATTCTTGCATCAATACGTTCTTGAGGTTTTAAGGCCTGTAGTTCATCAGTGGTTTTTTTAATATAACGCTTAATGGTTTTGGCCATTTGTTCAGGGTTGGTATGAGCTCCTCCTTCAGGTTCTTTGATGATGTTATCAATTAGCCCAAACTTATGCATATGCTTTGGAGTTAGCTGAAGTTGTTCAGCAGCTTGTTCTTTATAATCCCATGAGCGCCATAGAATGCTTGAACAACTCTCTGGTGAAATAACAGAATACCACGTATTTTCTAACATGACAACGCGATCACCAATCCCAATGCCCAAGGCACCGCCGCTTGCACCTTCGCCAATGATGATGCACATTACCGGAACTTTAAGTCTCATCATCTCGTAAATATTGCGTGCAATGGCTTCACCTTGTCCACGCTCTTCAGCTTCAAGTCCTGGGTAAGCTCCTGGAGTATCAATAAAGCAGATAATTGGTTTATTAAATTTTTCGGCCAGCTGCATTAAACGGAGTGCTTTTCGGTATCCTTCAGGGTTAGCCATACCGAAGTTTCTATACTTTCTTAATTTGGTGTTCACACCCTTCTGGTGACCGATGACCATATAAGTCTGATCTTCGATTTGAGCAAATCCTCCTACTATTGCTTTGTCATCTTTTACATTTCTATCGCCGTGAAGTTCCTGAAATTTGTCAAATATGATATCGATATAATGGTTGGAGTAGGGGCGGTCAGGATGGCGACTTAATTGAACTTTTTGCCAATCCGTTAGGTTCGCATATATTTTTTTACGTTCAGCTGATATTTTTTCTTCTATCTTTTCAATAGTAGAACTCATGTCTACCTTGGTTTTTGCTTCAGAAGCTTTCACTTTCTCTAATTCCTCATACAAGGTCTCGATCGTTTTCTCAAAGTCTAAAAAGTGCATAATAAAATTAAATGTTTAGTAAAAGTAGTGTTTGAAAAACAAAAGAAAGAAAAAGCGTAAGACTTTACTGAATCAGGCCAAAATACTTTTCTACAAGCTCTTTATAATAGGGTTTAAGCGAAGCAGGTACAGTTTTGTAGTAATCTACAGCGGATTGTTTATTTTTTAATATATCTTTTAGTTCCTGAGGGATTTCTCGGGTAATTTCTCGTCCTGATTTGCTCTCTCGTTCTTCACCTTGATCCTGTTCTCGTAGGGCATCTTTAGCCTTCATAAGACGCGTTAGGATCTGGGCTTGACGACTTAGCAATTGATTTGTAATACGTTTGTTGACTAATTCTGTTTCAATACGGTCCATTTCAGAGCGAATTTTAGTAAGCTCAGGGTTTGATTTTCCGTTTTTGATGAGCTGAGAGTGTATGTCATTTAATTGTTTACGAAGTGCAGCCTGTTGCGCAGCCATTCTTGCCATTTGCTCACTTTCACTAGGTTGACCAGCTCCATTGCCTTGCCCTCCTTTACCAGATTTATTTCCCGGTCCTGGTTTATTTCCTTCACCAGGTTTCTTGCCTTGCTGCCCAGGTTTTTTGCCTTGTCCTGGTTTTTGACCAGACTTCCGGCTCATCATTTGTTTCATTGCATTACCCAGCTTCTTCTGCTTTGTAATAATATCTCCCAGTTGCATGCCAACACCCTGTCCAGATTTTTTCCCTGGTTTTTTTCCAGGCTTACTACCTGGTTTTTTACAACTACCCGCTTTGCCAGCCATGCCTTGTTGCTTTGCCTGTTTTTTTTGTAACTGATCGAGCAGCTCATTGAGCATAAGAGCAAGGTTATTTGTATGGGTCATAACATATTGCTGGCTTACTGAAGTACTGCGTGTATTACGTGCTTCCAAGAAGTTGATACTGCTTTGCATATGTGAATTAATTTCAGCAGTTTCTTTGTTCACAAAAGTGGAGATCTCGAATAGTCTTTTACTCAGGGCAAATAAACTATCTGCGATCATTTTACTATCATCTTTTAGCTTATACTGTTCTCTGACGTTATCTACAAATGCAGGATCTGTTCTATTGGTTACTTTCACTTTGTCAATTAGCTTTTCCTGTCCAAAGGACATTCTAAGCAAATTGGAAAGGATTTGTCTTGTTGCTCGGATATCGATTTCTGTTTGGTCCTGACTGCCGCCACCGGCCATCGAATTCAACGCGTTAGCCATACGTTGTAAACTTTCTTGTGCCTTTTTCTGAGACTTGGAGGATTTATTCTTATTTCCTTTGCTGAGCTGATCAGAGCTTTTACTCATCTCCTGTTCGGCAGTCTTTTGATCTTCTTTAACTTGTTTTAAGTCTTGAGGCGTTTCAGTTTTTTTATTGAGCCTATCCAATTCGTTTAGATCTTTCTTAAGATCAGATACTTCTTTAGAGAGTTCGTCCTGCTTTTTTTTGAGGGTCTCACTTTTCTTATTCTGCTTCGTTTCGGTATTTAATTTTTCCTGCTCATCGGCTAACTTTTGAGCTTTTTGAGCCAAGTCTTCCATGCGCATGTCACGTTCTAGCTGTTTCATAAGCTCGAGCATGCGATCTAGATCCTTTTCCATCTGAAGGTTTTCATCCTTGGTCTTTTGAAGTTCATCAAAAAGCTTATCCTTGTTGAGCATCTTCATAAGCTCCTCAATTTTTTTCATTCGCTCGGCGAGCTTATTATCTTTTAGCTCTTCAAGCATTTTTTCAACCGCTTCTTGTTTTTCTTTTAGTTCTTCAGAGTATTGCTTATCTTGATTGTTTTTTTGGTTTCGCTGAAACTTTTTCTGAATTTGTTCAATCTGTTTTTGGATTGATTGGTTCTTGTTGACGAGTTGTTCTATTTTTTTCTGATCCTGCCAGTCCAGTGACTTTTTATTCAAGAGGTTTTCTTTTAACTCTTCAATTTGTTTATCAACTTTCTGATTTTCTTTTGAGGCATCCTTAAGATCCTTATTAATCTCTTTCTGCGTTTGTTTCAAAAGAGAGTCTAGTTGAACGGCACTGGGTTTATTATACGTAAAAACACTACTTTTTGCACATTTACTTCCGTTAACCTCGTCATTATCACAGGCTAAGAAATAATATTGTAGTTTATCACCAGCTTGCAGCTTCAAGGTTTGTATGTCAAGAAGATAGTCAAACTGGGTGAAGGTGCCTTTACTGATTTTCATAGGGACCCTTCCATTTCTTGTGTTTTTGGCTCCTTTAATACTATAGTGTAGCGTTACCGCACGCACTCCGTAATCATCACCAGCTTCTCCCGTAAATAAAACGAAATCACCGGTTAAGGAGTCATTGTATTGATTTACATTAATAGATGGGCTTTGGTCGGGGATAACCGAAACTTGATATTGAAGTATATCTTTTGCCTTCACCGCTGTATTACTAAGCAGGATGCTATAAGAAGTATCTCGATAAAAGGATTTGGTCATTGAAAAACGATCGTCATTTTTAGTCATAGGCTCGGTAGGCAGCTGTCCTAAGCCAAACAAAATTTTATCCGTATGTTTTGTTTCAAAGGACCATTTAATCGAGGAGCCCTGAGGAACAACCACATCGCCTATATTTTTTATTACCTCATCTTTTTTGCCCGTATAATCAGGGTAATTTAGTGAGACCTGAAATCCTTGAATACTTGGGTTTGGAAGAACGTGAACTTCATATTGCTTACTTTCAAAACCATTCCCTTCAAAATTAAAGACCGTGTTTTGACTAAGTTTATGCAGGGTATAGGCATAAAGATTCATACTCTTTTTATGCATTGCAATTTGTTGACCGCCAATATTAATATTTACTACTTCCGGTAATGTATTTCCGTTCAGCTGAACAATAATTTCAATGTCATTATATTGCGGAATTGAAAGTGTTTTATTCTTTAATTCAAATTGAAAGGGAGCTTTTGGAATAAACGCTTTATCTGGTTGAAAAAGACGTTCTGCGCTATCTGTAAAGATTTTGGCGTTCGTAAATAAGATTACAATACCCGCCAATAAAGGAACTAAAAGATAAGGAAGATATTTTTTGTTCTTAGAGAGATTAATAGCCGCTGCAAATGGAATAGGTGAGAGCTCATCGGTCTTTTGATCTATACTTGCTTCAATAAGCACTTGACTTTTTACATTCTCTTGCAAAAGATTTAGTTGAAGAATATTCAATAGTTTATCTTTTACATTTGGAAAGTGGTCTCCAATAATTTCCGCAGCTTGTTCTCGAGAAATTACTTTACCTAATTTCTGCATTCTTAGTAGTGGAATAAGAACGAGTGAGATCAAACTACCTAGTCCAAGTGTACCAAGCAGTGTTAAGAGTGTATAGCGAAGCCAAGAAGGAAAGTAAAAATAGTATTCCCCTAAGCTAATGATAAGATAAAATGCCATAGCACTTGCCAAGAATATAATAAGTCCTCGCAATAATTTATTAGCATAATACTTCCTAATGAAGCCATCTAACCGATGTATAAGCAGCTCGTAATTGGTCATGATACCTTAACTGCAAGTTACACCATTTAAATGGCTCGAAAGTTAAAGTTTTTGTGAAAATGAGTTATTGGCCGAACAAGAATCTAAACATGATTCCTCCACGTGTAGTGGTAATTGGGAAGGCTGTACTAACCTTAGGAATACTTTTGCGTCTGTCGTATAGAAAACGCACAGTAAGATTTTTGTTAAGCATATAATCTATTGTTGGAGCAATGCTAATAACGCGCTGACCACGAGTTGGAATACTGCTTTGCTCATCTAATCGGTTAATCGTTGTGAGGTCATCGCGTACAGAGAAGTTAAACTGTATATTGACATCACTTTTTTGATTATGTAAATTGAAGTATTGAGTAGGAATAGTAACATTTTTAAGTCGCATTCCACCGCCTATTGTAAACTCGGTACTATTCGTTTCACTTAGTTGGAAATCAATTAGGCTCATGCTAAGCGTTCGTGCTTTTTTATATTCAAATTTAAAGCTTAGTGAATTTTGCAGTGTAGCATCGATTCCCACTACAGGTCCAAAGTTTTCTGTAATCGTAATATTCGGAACTAAAAAGAATGGAACATAGTTACCAGAAGTAGAGTCAATAAATGAAGGATAGCCTAAACCAAACACATCATTGTACATAAGTGCGCTGTTAAATCCATTCATTGACATCGAGCCATTGTAAGTATGACGTAAAGTAAACTGTTGAAATATCTTTCTCAACTTCTTATTGCGTGACAGGCCATTGTAAGTAAGACGCCAATTTGGTAATGGGAATAAATTCTTAAAGGGGTTAGATCGTACAGATGAATTATTTTCTTCGACTAATGGAATCGTTTCAGGATCTTTTCCAGTATAGGCCGCTAAGAAGGCAGGTATGATTACATTCTGAGCGTACCGCGAGTATCCTTTGGAATATTCTGGGTCATTTGGGTTAGCTAAACCTGCAGTATATGGATTAACGACCCCAAGCCTACGTGAAATATTTTTTCGGTAATTTTCGAAATTATAAAAAGCTTGTGTAAGGCTTTGAGCGTCTCTCTTTTGAAATAATGTTTTAAGGGCTATGAATGAGATATCAAAGCTACCTGTTTGGTATGGGTTCAAATGAACGTACTCATCAGTACCACCAATCGTATCTTTAAACAATTCTGTTAGTGTTTTACTAAAAGTTTTTTTCCACGTGAGGTCTACTCTGAAGTCTTTAAATGGTTCAATGTTCGCGGTGATATTAAAGTTTTGAGCATAGCGTTGTTCGAGTTGTTGATTGAATAGTGAATCGCGAGTAAACCAATTCTTATTACCGTTTTCATCTAACCAAACTCTATCTGGCTGATATCCGAAAGCAAAGTTTGCGCCTGGTTTAAACTGGTTTGCAAAATTTAAACCAAAGTATTGGCTACTATCCATGTAGCCCGGTAGTACAGTACCCATGGTTTCATTATAGGTTACACTAACTCGTTTTAAACCCATAAGAAATCTTCCTGCAATTCGAATACTTTCTGCGGGGTCGGGTTGTCTTTTTTTGCGAGCTTCTCTTTTTTTCTTTTTGGCAAGTTTCTTTTTTTTCTTTTCTTCTTCGGCTTTTTTTCTAGCAGCTTCTTTCTTTCTTTTTGCCGCCTCACGGTCCATATCTTTTTTCCCGCTGGAACTAATAGTCACTTTATCATTTTCTACGAGGACCTTGTCTGTTGTATCCTTTTTGTCTACTTTGGGTTGATTCGTGTCTTTTAAATCAACTTCTACCAATTTTCCTTCCTTGGGTTTTTTACCTCTATTCGGAATACTTGAAGGTTTAGCGTCTTTTTTCTTCTTTTTTTTCTTTTTCCCTTTATTGCGTTTTGGCTGATTGATGTAGCGTAGAATTTTTACTTTATTGTAAAGTTGTGCAAAATTCATTTCACCATTAATGGTTCTTTTTTGTGAATTGCCAATAGTGTTACCCAGCGAGGTGGCCAGTAGCGATGCCCGAGTAAAGTCATAGGTACTTGCATAAGATGCTCTTGCTGTAATCCAATCTGTAATTGGGAATTTATTGAAAGGAACGGTATAGTTTACATTAAGATTATGAGAGAAATTTGTATTCCTACCGCCTGAAAAAATATTCCGTCTTAAGGAGTCCTTCTTCTCTTTAGTGTCAATTCGACCATTAGGTTCATCAATTCGAGAGAGGTTATTTGCCGAATAATCTACATTTAACTGACGAGTTAAATTCCAACGTAGGTTATATGTTCTTGTCCAAGTGAAGAATTTATAGAAGTTGGTAGGGAGTTGATAATTTCCGTCGTCGATATTTCTTAATACAGTTTCACCAATAATGCGCTGCATATTATTACGAAAAGTAAAATTGGCAGGTAAAAGGCTAAAATTAAAATCGCGTATGGCCTTAAGGTATTTCCGCTTAGGGCTGATCATCTTTTTAAAAGGTTCTATTGGCTTAGACTTAGGGGCATAAGTATACCCAAAGCTTAGATTATGTTCATCAAGTTCATCTTTTTCAATGAGTGGATTGCGTTTTGAAGTCTCAGTAAAAGAATAGCTTACATCAAAGTTCTGCAAGTCCCAAGGTTCGATTTTGTCATTTTTCCTTGGTGCAACTCGTACGTTTTGAACATTAAGACTTTTAATAGAGGTAAAGTCTTGAGCTGCTTTTCGAACGGAATCTCTAGCAGCACCACTAAAGTTGTTTACTTTTTCCGAGAATTTTACATCACGATCATATGGGTCAAAGACTGGGTTAGTTACCGCCTGATTATATCCTGCATATACTGGAAGTTGGACACCCCACTTTTCTGGAAATAACTTTCCTGCGTTTACTGTAGTAGAAACATCAAATTGCGAAAAATTTTCTCGAGCACGTTCATTTACTCGCTGATCTATATTTCCATAGCCAGCGGTATACATATTCCCTCCTAGTTTGAAGGTTGCAATATCGGCCAGTTGAATATCAGTTTGTCCGATAGCTGCCCAACCGCCCTCTTCTTCCATATTGGACAGCCGTAACTCATTAAACCAAACCTCTCCACATAGATTTCCTCCATCGTCAGTAGTAGAATTTGGAGTTTTTTTAGGGTTTTGTACACCTAGCATGCACATTTCTGCGTCTCCAATATTGGGATTACCAACTATGGTTATCGTGCGTCCGTTTCCGGCATCCACAACATAAGGAACAGTGGCAGGGTGGCCTGCTTTGTTTCTTGCTAATTTTGCATCGATCAACTCTTGGAATTCAAGGTTCAAATTATTTTCTTCAGGCCATACATTTAAAGGAGCACCAGAACCGGGAGTTGAGAGTTTTAAAGGAATTCTATATTCGTAATAGTTACTAGCAAAATCACTACCAATTCTAATAAACCCATGTAGATCACCGTCTTTTAATTGACCCGTTTCCGCATCTTCCGCGTGAATGAACATATCAATCTTTTTAAACTGACGAATGTCCATGCCCAAACTCTTAAAGACCCCACGCGAGTCTCCATCTTCTAAATCGCAAACTTGTAAAGAAAGTGCTTGCTCATTTAATTCAACATTCTGACCATTCGATACAGCTTGTTGCTGGCGAATAATACCTGGAGGAATTACATAGGGTACTGGGTTTCTTGATCCGTTCTCTTCAAGACTTACAGAGGTAAGATTAAAAGTAGTCGCATCGTTGTCTGAAATAGGAATTAATTCACCGGGTTCTTTCAACGAGAAATTGTAACGACGCCATTGATTACGACCTAATTCTAATCGTGCAAAACGTAATACAGTGGTATCGGTAAATCCAGTTAAGAACATACGCGCAAATCGAATAGATCGAAAATCACTAATCCCCCCAACACTTTTATCATACTTTCGAATTGGAATTTTAAACTGATACCAAACTGCTTGAGAAGAACTTTGATTTGGGAAGGTAATCGGTGTGATTTGTTTATTCACGATAAAGTTCTCTCCGACGGCCATATTGGGTTTAATGTCTATTACATACTGGAAATACTGTTCGTTTTCATTAAGAGTATTGTCACGGTTAATATCTTCTGTTTCTGGAATATTCGTAAAAGAATTCGAGAATGTTTGATTATTACTTTGAACTGGAGAATTTCCTTGCGGGTTATTAAATGAAAGGTATCTGCTTAAGATATTCCGTTCTTCGGCATCATAGTCTGCACCTCTAAAATGATGGTAGTTGTCATTGTTTGGGTCTTCATTCGCCTGTAAATATGCCTTAGATGAAGTTCCAAAGTTATTAGACAGTCTATTTAAATAATCTTGCAAATGAACACGTTCTTCATCATCGTTCATTCCATCATATCCCACATCTTGATTTTCTCGTTCCGTTGTTGAGCTTCCAAAGGCAGGAGTCAATTGCTGTTGAAATTTAGGAACATTACTCCAAGTAGTGGTCAAGGTTTTACTTGGATCAGGTGGGGATGGAAGACCATTTTCAAAGAATTTTCTAGAATCTTTTAAAATATCCTCGGATATATTACCTAGGTTTAGGTATAGCTTACCAGGGGTTGGATTTGGTTTATTTGGATCAAGAAATGGGTCTAATAACCAAAATTCTATGAACTCAACATTGGCTGTTTCAAAATCACTAAAATCAATGGCGCGCATGACACCGCCCCATCTTTTTTCTGGATTTAATAGTTCTCCATCTGCCGTAATATTATCAGTGTCGTAATTATAAGGTCCGCGTGTTCTTGGAAAATAAGTAAGGTCAAAGGTTGTTTGGTTTCCTTGAAGGCTGGTAAAACTACGATTTGGAAAAACTTCCTGCTGTTGAATAAGCCGGGTATAATGACTTGAGACAGCAGCCGTATCTATATGCTCGGGTTTGCAATTTTGATTTAGATCGGCTAAACAAGGATCTAGGTTGTACCAAGCTAATTTGGCTCTGTTCTTACCATAGTCTTGGTTGTTTACCAATTTTGCTTCAGGGAAAAGCTCTTTTCCTTTATCGTCAGTAGCACCGTTTGGTGTACTGGCAAGACTCCAAGTAGTAACAGGAAACTTTAGGTCATAAGAGCTACGAGCACCTTCAAAATCATCAATGTAGATTTCACCTGTTCCGCTAGGTCCTTCAATATTTTTATGATGTCCTGGGAATAGACGAGCAACTTCACCGCTTGCTGTTATCATAGAACTTGCCTCAGTTTTTATTAAAGGCAGATTGTTTAGGAAGGTCGTTACGCCTGGTAATTCTTTCTGATAATTTGCATCCAAGCCTATTACCGTGTTTTTGATTGGATCATCACCAAATGTCACTTTGTTAAAATACGGTCTTTCAGAAAGGCGTAAGATAGTCGAACCAAATGTGAAATCATTATTGACAAAATAATCTAAACGCGTTCCCACAAAATTCTGTACTTGAGTTCCAAAAGCAATATTATTCTCATAAGTCACATTAATTGGAACACCTGAACTTAAGATACCAGAGTTGATTATTTTTAATTTACCAATTCCATAATCGATGGTATAATCAACACCTTCAACTAAACGTTGACCACCAGCAGATACATTTACTGAACCTTGAGGAATATTGAAACCACCTAAAAAGATCTCGGAAGAGTTTGCTGCTTCAAAACTACCTTTTAGAACAAATCGATTAAACTGTGGAAACTGAATTGCAATATTTTTAGTAGAGTCATAAAGAATGTCATAGATGTACTTTTTCTCCAAAGCAGTATTCCCATTAAACGCAGGGCGTAAATCATTTCCAAAAGGTTCTAAAACTGGAAAGATAATTCGACCTTGCTGTGCTTGAATAGTTAGGCCCTCAACATAATCGAAACGACCATCGGGTTGCGGATCATTTTGATTGTTCAACCGATCAAGGTTTAATAAGTTTAAGAGCGGAATACCTGCATTTGCACCTTCCGGTAAGAAGCGTTTTAATCCGCCACCTGGATCTTGGTATAATACATTTAGTACAAAGTTTTTTGGATTTACACCGCTAGCTCCTAAAGGATAAATGTTTTTCATCATCAGATCCCATATTGGCCTTCTTGGATCAGGGGTTGTAGATTTTAGCATTTTTAGGAATAATACCTTTGGGGCAGAACTATCAGGAGGTAGTGATTGAGAAAACTCACCAACCTGATGTACTTTACCATTATGTGTATATTCAAATGCAACACCTATTACATCGTCTGGTTGTAACTGGGTATTGATAGATAAAAAACCTAATTGAGGATTAAAGCTAAACTCATTAGGGTTTAATTTTCTAGCGAATGTCTTTTCAAAATCATTAGCCGCCTGAAGACCTCTACTCTGAAGTGCTGTGATAACGGTGCCTGTTTCACGAATTCCTTGAGACTGTAATATTTGAGTATACAAGGTATTCGCATTATTGTCAGGGAGGGCTTGCGGATTAGACTGGAAGAGCGTATTATACGGCTTTGCTTCTCCCAAATCTTGAAGGGCAACGATATCTCTTACGTTTTGTGTGGTCCCTTGACGGTTTGTTATCCAAACTTCAATACGGGTAATGTTATTCAAAGATTGAATAATTGGGTAGTTTTCTAAAGCACCGTTATAGTTATCTCTGAAATATTGCGCAAGTAGAAAGTGTCGGAAGTAATCATAATCATCTGCTTTTATTTCAAACTCTTGTGTTTGTGCTCCTCCTTTTACAGAGAAACTTTCTTTTTGAGACTTCTGTTGAGAAACAACATTGGTCATCATCAAACGACCAAATTGTAATTGAGCTTTTATCCCAAATAAAGATTGCACTCCTTGAATAAGCTGGCTCTTTAAAGGGAAGCTGATGTAACCTGCCTCAATTTTTCTGATGATATCATCTTCCTGACCAGTCCATTCAAGTTTTAGTTGGTTTTCAAAATCAAAACTAGCTTGTGTGTTATAGTTGAAATTCATTCGCATCTTGTCACCTACTTTCGCAAGCATATTCAGATTCATTTGAATGTCAAAATCAAAAATTCCATACTGCTGTGCACTTTGAACAAGCGCAGGGTTTTGTATATTTTGCCAGTTTCCACCAAAGAACATATCTACATTCCCCTGAGGTTTAACCTCGATGGTGGTCCCACCAAATATTCGATCAAATATTCTATTCCCAAGTTCAACCTTAGGAATGATACCGCCACTCTTAGAAATATTAAACAAGGTATTAGCCCTTTTTCTCCAATACGCGTCTTCATATCGACCAGCTTGATAATCCATGAATTCGTCAAAACTCATTTCCGTAGGGTTTCTATAGTAGGAGTTACCTACTTTTTCCTTAACGGTGTACTTTCCCGTTTCTGGATCGTACTCATATTCGGTTCTAATATTCTTTGGGTCTTCAAGGTCGAATTGCTTACCTTTTTTGTCTACAGCCTTATTACCCGTTCGGTCTTTAATTGGGAATTTTAGGCTGTCTTTTTTTGTACTATCCTCTTTACCTGGAAAATATGGGAAGAAAAAAGGTGAAGATTGGGTGTTAGAAAATATACCTATTCCAAAGGCAATGCCAAGGAGCAGAATGAAGTAATATCTTATGCTACGGTTTTTCAAATTCTTTTATATCTGTTTTAGTGCCAATTTTATAACTTCTTCAACTTGTTGATACTCCCCAGATGATAAAACTTTTTGTACAGCTTTGTAGGCCGCGTTTCGGGCAATGCCCAGACTTATTAATGCTGTTAACGCATCTTGACTAAGGTTATTGTTACTCGTGGGGTGTATTTCTATATTTTCACTTGATTTTAAGAGTTTATCTTTCAATTCTAAGATCAAGCGTTTTGCTGTTTTCGGTCCAATACCTTTGATTGCTGTAATAACGGCTTCATTTCCATTGACGATAGCATTGCTTATTTCATTAGGCTTCATTCCAGAAAGAGCAACTCGGGCCGTAGAAGTTCCAATGCCAGATACCGAAATCAGGTGCAAGAATAAGTCACGCTCAAGTTCTCCATGAAAACCGTAAAGGCTTTGTCCTTGTTCGGTCATGTGATGATAGATAAAAAGCTTCCCTTTCTCCCAATCTTGAATTTGTTCGTAGGTATTCAGACTTATGTGAATTTCATAACCAATTCCTCCAACCTGCATCCATATGTTTGCCGGGCTCTTCCGTAGTATTTCTCCCTCAATGAAGACAATCATAATCTATTATCAAATATAGCTGATTTGCTTGTAGTTAACTCGCAAGAAAGGTCATAAAACGTTAAATTTTACTTTAAGTGTTAAAATATGATTTTAAGATTATTTTCATTGCTTTTTACTAGGTTTGCATAAGTGAAACCAATAAGAGTTCTCATAGCAAAAGTTGGCCTGGATGGTCATGATAGGGGCGCTAAAGTTATAGCAGCCGCTTTACGAGATGCCGGTATGGAAATTATTTATACTGGTTTAAGACAAACTCCGGCTATGGTTGTTAAATCTGCTTTGCAAGAAGATGTCGATGCCATTGGAGTTAGCATTTTAAGTGGTGCTCATATGACCGTATTTCCTGCGATAATTGAAAAAATGAAAGAGGAAGGTATGGACGATGTGTTGTTGACTGGTGGGGGTATTATCCCTGAAGAAGATATGAATGTGCTAAGAAAGATGGGAGTGGGTGAACTGTTCTCGCCTGGAACACCAACTACAGAAATTGCTGATTATATAAAAAAGTTTGTTGCTGCTAAATCTATTTAAAGGTTGATACTCCTTTAATCTTATGGATCGTTTCAAGGCAGCTTGAATTATCAACTCTACAAATTGTTAAATTAGTAGGGCAAATTGCTACCTTTGCGCCGTCGTGGAAGACTTTAAAGCCATATCTGAACGTCTAGATACCCTCATCGAACTCGATGCCTGGGGTGAGATTAATGATTTCATAAACGAGCTAAATATCTCTGATGTGGTGGATGTTATGGAAGAATTTCCGGAGCATGCTAGTCGTTTCTTCTTGCAGCTAGACTTCAATAGGGCAATTGCCGTTTTTGGGGTTTTGGATACAAACGATCAAGAAAGCCTTTTAAATAGTATTCCTGCCAATAAGGTTGCACAAATCCTTAACGAATTACCTCCCGATGATAGAACTTCTTTATTAAGTGAGCAATCAAGCTCGGTGGTTAAAGAGCTAATCAAAGTGTTAAAACCCGAAGAACGGAAAATTACTTTATCACTACTTGGATATCCTGAAGATTCAGTAGGTCGGTTAATGACACCCGATTATATCGATGTAGAGCCTGATTGGACTGTAGAACAAGTACTAAACTACATTCGAGATTATGGTAAAAGCTCTGAAACGATTGATGTTATTTATATAACTGATGAAAACGGAACTTTTCTTGATGATATCAGAATCCGGGATTTTTTGCTAGTAGATCCGAGTAAAACGTTAGTATCGGATTTAATGGATGAGCGTTTTATTACGCTTAATGTAAATGATGACCAAGAGACGACGATGGATGTGTTTCAGAAGAATAATCGAGTAGCCTTACCTGTGGTGGATGACAAAAATATTTTGTTAGGCATTGTGACAATCGATGATGTGCTTGTTGTTCAAGAAGAGGAGTTTACGGAAGACATCCAGAAAATTGGTGGTACCGAGGCTCTGGATGAGGCTTACTTAGATGCTTCAATTTCTAACTTATATAAGAAGCGAGTTATTTGGCTCATTGTATTATTTATTGGAGAGCTGCTTACGATAATGGCTATGCGAAATTTTGAAGATGAGATTGCGAAAGTCGCATTACTTGCTACGTTTATTCCACTAATCATTAGTAGCGGAGGAAATACTGGTTCACAAGCGGCTACGTTGATTATTCAGGCCATGGCATTAGATGATATTGATCTAAGAGATTGGTGGCGCATTATGCGAAAAGAGATTATTTCTGGCTTGCTTTTAGGTTTTACGTTATGCTTACTCAGCATTCTGATCTTTGGGGTTTGGCACTTAACGACCAATTCATTTGGGGATCATTATCTTGCAATATCTCTTGTGATAGGTTGTTCACTAATAGGTGTTGTACTATGGGGAACCTTGACGGGTAGTATGTTGCCTATTTTATTAAAGCGCCTGGGAGCTGATCCGGCTGCTTCGTCTACTCCTTTTGTTGCAACTTTGGTTGATGTTTCTGGTTTGATCATTTACTTCTCTTTTGCCATGTTGTTTTTAAGAGGCGTTTTATTATAATTTATACTTAACAATAGTTAGTACGAATAAAAAGCCACCGGCTTAGCGGTGGCTTTAGTTTTTTATTAGTTAAGTATGGTTGCTTATCCTTCTGCAGGAGTTGCTTCGGAAGCTTCTGTTGCTTCTTCCTCTTCAGCGGCAGCCCCACTTGCAGCATTAGCTTCTTGCTTAAGTACACGCGTAGTTACAACAGAACAAACAGGAATACGAGGAGAATGCATAATTTCTGCATCGGCAAAAACAACATCGGAAATTCGTAAGTTTTTACCAATCAATAAATCAGTAATATCAACTTCGATATGTTCTACAAGATTAGCTGGTACGGTACGTACTTTAATTGTATTCATTTTTACTACGAAACGTCCACCAGCTTTAACACCTTCCGAAGTACCCACAAACTTAAGTGGAATGTTTGCGATCACTTTTTTACCTTCAACAAGTTCCAAGAAATCAAGGTGAATCACCTTATCTGTAATCTTGTGGAATTGTAAGTCTTTTAAGATACACTTATACGTTTTATCTCCAATTTCGATATTCGCCAACATAAATTCAGCAGTATATACAATATCACGAATTTCTAATGGAGTTGCATAAAAGTGGATTGTTTCGTTACCTCCGTAAATTACTGCAGGCACTTGCCCCTCAGAACGTAGCTGACGAGAGGATTTCTTCCCAGTTTCGCTTCTAAGTTGTCCTTTTATAGTAATACTTTTCATTATCTATTTTTTTTAATGGAGCGCAAAGATAAGCAAAACCCTAGAACCGCCAAGGATTATCAAGCCCATTTACAACACACTCTAGAAGAGGTTTAACCTACAGGTTCAGCTTTTTTTTTGTTACTATGTACAAAAAGAGAACTGATTGATTTATTCTCAAACATATTGCGAATCGCTACAGAGAAAAGTTCTGCTGTACTCACAACCTTAATTTTACTAGATTCTTGCTTTAAAGGAATCGTATCACATACTACAAGTTCTGTCAGCACTGAGTTATCGATGTTTTCATAGGCCTTACCGCTTAATACTGGGTGAGTGCAAAAAGCTCGTACACTTTTGGCCCCTTTATCCATTAACATAGCGGCACTACGAGTTAAAGTACCTGCGGTATCACAAATATCATCGATCAATACAATATTCTTGTCCGTTACATCACCTATTACAGTCATTGATGCAACTTCATTTGCACGTTTTCGTTGTTTATCACAGATAACCATTTCCGCATTGAAATACGTAGCTACTTCTCTTACGCGGTTGGTACTGCCCACGTCAGGGCTCGCAAAGCATAGGTCTTCAATTTCTAAGTTTTCAATATACGGGATGAAAATTGCCGAACTATCTAGATGATCTACAGGAATATCAAAGAAGCCCTGAATCTGAGGAGCATGAAGGTCCATAGTCATAATTCGATTTGCACCAGCCTTCGCTATTAAATTAGCGCATAGTTTAGAGGCAATAGATACTCTAGGTTTATCCTTTCTATCCTGTCGGGCAAAACCAAAATAGGGGATTACAGCTGTAATGTAGCCAGCAGAAGCCCTTCGAGCTGCATCCATCATCATGAGAAGCTCCATGAGATTATCGGAGGGAGCAAAGGTGCTTTGCACAAGAAAAACATAATCGCCGCGAATACTCTCTTTATACTCTGGTTGGAACTCTCCGTCACTAAATTTTTGAATATGAAGTTCGCCTAAGGGTATATCTGCATGTTCAGCTATAGCCTTTGCTAGATCAGGGGTTGCATTACCTGAGAATATTTGTATTTCGGAGCGCATAATTTATGGTATGAATTTTGCAAACAAAGATATGAGGAAGGTTAATATTTTTAAGGATCCGAGTCCTTAATGTGTATAAGTCCTTAATATAAGTATGAAAAAAAAGACATTTCTGTTTCTATTGGTTGTTTGTACCTTGTTTCTTAAGAACTCGGTCTGTTGTGCTCAAAAGAAGACAAAAGAGTTTGACTTGAGAACAGCTCCCAAATTCTGGTTGGATAGTTTACAGGCAAAATATGATAAGTTTACAAGAGATGATAATTTTTTGGTTTATCAAAAAACAAGTCGAAAAGCTGATCGAAACACGGAGTTGCCTATTCTAGTGCAAATGTTTAAAGGACGTTTGTATCATTATTTAATCTTTGCAGACCCAGAAACCGGCAAAGTGGAGGTAAAACTAGGTAAGCGTGGTGTGGGACACATTATAACGGATAAGTTTTATCCGAATAGGACTGGAGAGTTCTATACAGAGTTTTCGTACGTCTGCCCGAAAACAGGTTATTACTTGCTCACCGTTTTTCAGCGTGGTGGAAAGAAAAAGCAAATGACGCACGTGGCTGTCTTGCAAAAGGAGCGTGATGAGAATAGACAGGTAGAGTTTGGTTATAAATAACCCTGTAGGTTTTAACTACTGCTTTGAATAAATATTTAGATATTGCCACATCATTTTTTTACATTTGAGGTAAATAGATATTTATTATGAAAAAAATCAATTTACTTTTCTCGTTCGCAGTAATCTGCTTCGGGATGGCATCGTGCGGAGAGGCGCAAGTTGACCAAGGTGCTTTGGACTTAAAAGTACAAGAAAGATCTGCAGTACTTATAGAACAAGCTAATGAAGAATATGCTGCAAGTTGTGAAGCCCGTATGACTACTGAGCTTAAGGCGATGACTGATTCCATCTTAAATGCAAGAAAAGTGGCAGCAAGTGCGCAATAAATTAATCACTAAAAAATAGTAGAAATGAAAATTAATAAGAAAGTAATTCTAGCAGGTGCAGTTCTTTTGACATTCGCAGCTTGCAAAACAGAAATGAAACAACCTACAGAAGCTGAAATTGACGCTTTGGTTAATGAAAAAGTTGAAGCTGTAAAAAAACAATTACAAGAAGATTGTAATGCTAACCTTTTAGCTGCTGCTAATGCTGAGGCTGATAAGATACTTATGGACGCAGCAAATAAACCAGCAAAGGTTGTACAAGCACCAGCTCCTAAGCCTAAACCTAAGAAACCTACGGCAAAACCAACTCCTAAAGAGCCTAAACCTAAGACCAAGGTAGAAAAAGAAGCGGATAAAGTAAACAATAGATTTAAAAAGGATGTAAAGGCTGAAACTGAAAAGGTAAACAATAGGTTCAAGAAAAAAGCTACTGAAGAAAGTATCAAAGACGAAACTCAAAAGGTTAAGAATAGGTTTGGGAAATAATCAATTCACTTAGAGATAATAAAAAAAGAGGTCGGCATTGCCGACCTCTTTTTTTATTGTATAAGCTTGAATTATTATTGCTTTGTCCAAGTAAATGTACAGTTATCTTGAACAACTCCACCTACATATACTGTATAAGAACCAGTAATAACTCCACTATTATAAGCACCGCTACCTTCTATTTCAGTTGATGTAGTACCTGAAACAGTTTGACGCGCAATAGTAAAGTTGTTGCCGTCAGCAGTTGCCGTTGCCGTTGCCGTTGCACCGAGGTTACCAACATTAGTAATGATTAAGCTACTTTGATTAGAACTTAGTGACATGCTCGCAGCATATGTTCCACTTCCAGTCGTGCAAACATCTGTACAACTATAGTTCCCTGCAAATTTAGTAGTAGAATATGTTTCACAATTTGTCCCTTCAAATCCGATAGGGCATGTACAGCTGCCATCATCAGCATTACAAGTTCCACCATTTTCACATACTACATCTTTACACTCATCAGTATTACAAGAAGTAAAAACCATTGACAATGAAGCAACACCTAGCATTGCGGTCATTAAATACATTTTCATTTTTTTCATAAAATCTTAATTTTTATAGTTCAAATATGGAAAGAGTTTTACAGTTATACAAATACATATAGCCCATTGACAAATAGTTTACACCTCTATGTATTTGGGCATGATTTAGTCGTCCAATTTAAGCACAGCAAGAAAAGCTTCTTGTGGAATCTCGACATTCCCAATTTGACGCATACGTTTTTTTCCTTCTTTCTGTTTCTCCAGAAGTTTACGCTTTCTTGAGATATCTCCCCCATAGCATTTTGCTGTCACATCTTTACGCATGGCCGATATATTGGTTCGTGCAAGAATCTTAGCTCCAATGGCCGCCTGGATTGCAATAAGGAACTGCTGCCTGGGCAGAAGTTCCTTTAACTTCTCACATAGTTTGCGTCCAAAATCTTGTGCTCGGTCTCTATGAATAAGAGCACTAAGCGCATCCACTTTTTCGCTATTCAAAAGAATATCCATTTTGATAATATCGCTTTTGCGATAACCAATAGGAGTATAATCAAAGGATGCATAGCCACGTGTCTGACTTTTTAATTTATCATAAAAGTCAAATACGATTTCGGTAAGTGGTAATTCAAATTCTAGTTCTACACGACTTTCCGTAATATAGTTTTGGTGCAAGATCACACCTCTTTTACCAATACACAAATTCATGATATTGCCAATGTATTCAGGCTTGGTAATGATTTGACCTTTAATAAAAGGTTCTTCTATGCTTTCTAACAAATTCGTGGAAGGCATTTCAGAAGGGTTATTAACCGTTATGGTTTCTCCTTTAGAGGTATGGGCTATGAAACTTACGTTAGGCACTGTGGTAATAACCATTTGGTTGTACTCTCGTTCTAAACGTTCTTGAATGATTTCCATGTGCAATAAGCCTAAGAAACCACAACGGAACCCAAAGCCTAATGCTTGTGATGTTTCAAGTTCAAATGTTAAAGATGCATCATTGAGCTGAAGTTTTTCCATGCACTCTCTGAGCTCTTCGAAGTCATCAGTATTCACAGGGAAAATACCTGCAAAGACCATAGGTTTAACCTCTTCGTATCCCTTTACTGCTTGAGTTGTAGGGTTTTCTGCACTGGTAATGGTATCACCAACTTTTACCTCTTTTGCATTTTTTATTCCAGTAATAATATAGCCTACGTCACCTGCCTTTAAAATATTTTTAGGTTCCGGTTTAAGTTTTAATACGCCAATTTCATCGGCATAATAATCCTTATCCATATTTAGGAATTTAATTTTGTCACCTTTTCTTAGGCAACCTTCAAAAATTCTATAATAGATAATAATCCCTCTGAAGCTATTAAAAACACTGTCAAATATTAGCGCTTGCAGCGATGCTTTTTCATCTCCCTTGGGAGCCGGAATTCTTGAAATAATCGCTGCTAAGATCTCATCTATGCCGATACCATTTTTTGCACTGGCTAGTAATATTTCATCAGTTGTACCACCAATAAGGTCAATAATTTGGTCTTGCACTTCCTCTACCATGGCGCCCTCCATGTCTATTTTATTTATAACAGGGATGATTTCCAAATCATTCTCAATAGCCAAATATAAATTACTGATTGTTTGAGCTTGAATGCCCTGTGCGGCATCAACAAGTAAAAGAGCACCCTCGCATGCAGCTAATGCACGGCTAACTTCGTAACTAAAGTCTACATGTCCTGGAGTATCAATGAGGTTAAGCGTATACTGTACACCATCTCGCTCGTAATCAATTTGAATGGCATGGCTTTTAATCGTAATCCCTTTCTCTCGCTCAAGGTCCATGTCATCTAACAGCTGATTCTTCATATCCCGTTCACCAATACTCTGAGTATGTTCCAACAGTCTATCAGCCAAGGTACTTTTACCATGATCAATATGTGCAATAATGCAAAAGTTGCGGATGTTTTTCTGCATAAAAAAAGAAAGTTCGAAAGTACTCCTTTAATCTAAAATAACCTTAATTGGAGAACAGTCTGTCAGATATTTACTGGTGAATTACCAGGTTTGTGCCTCGTCATTCGCTGAAGGGTTCTCTATTTCAGAGGGGTTTGAAAAGTTTGGTTCCTCGTTTGGTTTAGAACTTAAAGGTTCCGCAACATCTTCGGTTAAAGATTGTACATCTGTTTTTTCAGTTTCGCTGACCACCGCGGCTGGGGTAGTATCTTTTTCATAGTTGTTTGAGGTATTGTCTTCGTACTCGTCATGATTAAAAGCATCGAAGTCAAAGTCAGGCATCAATTCTGTTTTTACATGATTGATCGTTTCGTTTAGAGCGTCTACAAACTTATTGAAATCTTCTTTATACAAGAAGATTTTATGTCGGTCATAACCATCACCATCGTACCTTTTTTTACTCTCCGTTAAAGTGACGAAGTAGTCATTATTCTTTGTGGTTCTTACATCAAAAAAGTACGTTCTTCTTTTTCCGGCTCTTAGTCTTTTGCTAAATATGTTTTCATTGTTATAATCGCTCATCACTGTTTACATTTTACTTTTCCAAATTTATAGGATTAATTTCAAAGAGCTTACAGTGTGTCATAAAAAATTTTACCCAAATGTGATATAATTATTTTTCGTGAAGTGAATAGAAGTGCTTACTTTAGCCTATGTTAAAATCTATTGAAATGAATATTAAATCTATCTTATTATCTGCTCTCGCGGTTGTCATTGTTTCTACAGTGGCCATAACTTTTGAAGCTGAAAAAAAACAGAATAGTTATTATGCTAAGGAAAAAGCTGAAAAAGCTCGTGAGGAAGGTGCTGAAGCCGCTGGAAGCTCGGCTTTCTTTCATCAAATGAGAGCAAACCCTTTAACGAATAGAGTTGAAGTAGAGGATGTAGAGCGCGTAATTCAACAAGTAAATAGACAACGATATGATGCGAATAAGACTACAGCGCTAGCCACTTTAGAATGGGAAGAGCGTGGTCCGAATAATATCGGTGGTCGTACTCGAGGAATGGTTTCTGATAGGAATGATCCAAATAAATTATATATGGGTATGGTAACTGGTGGGTTCTTTACCTCTACCGACAGAGGCAATACTTGGGTTAAAATGGCGGGGATGGATTCTGCTGCCAGAATTAGCGTAAGTTGTATGACACAAGCTGCTAATGGAGATATCTATTATGGTACTGGAGAAAGCTTTGCAGAAGTTGGTGGTGTAGGTCATTTTAGTGGAATACCTGGCGGTGGCGTATTTAAGTCGACCGACGGTGGAGTGTCTTCTGTAAATTTACCTCAAACAAAACCTTCATTTAATAGTGATAATCAGGTATGGAGCCATGTCAATAGATTAGTAGCGCATCCAACTGACCCTAATCATATCTATGCTGGTATTAGTCGTGGATTTTATGAAACGAAGGATGGTGGTAACTTATGGACTAAAGTTGTAAATTCAAATGCACCTGTTTTAGATATTTCTGTTTCTAGTTCAGGAAATGTGGTATTGGCTTCGACGGCTAATCAGATGTATTTATCTACTGACGGAGGTGCAAACTTCACTTTAGGGATTAATAATAGTAGTTATGGACTTCCTGGAACTTCAAGAATAGTTGGTCAGGATAACAGACCGATAAATAGAATTGAAGTTGAGATTGCTCCGAGCGACGAGAACATTATGTATTGTGTAATGAGTGAGTTGACGAACCCAGGTAATTCAGATCCAGATAATGAGACAAGAGGAATTTATAAATCAGTTGATAAAGGACAAAGCTGGACTGCGATTGCTGTAGGAGGTTCCCAGACGTTTAACCCACTTGGAACACAAGGAACGTATAATATTGCTTTGGGTGTACATCCTACAAATCCAGATATGATTTTTGTTGGTGGACAATTGGATCTTTATAGATATACACCTCAGGCTCTTTGGGAACCCATTGCATATTGGCAGGGTTCTATCCAAAATGGAGCGCAAGTTCATGCAGATATGCATGGTATTATGTTTAACTCTGGTAATCCAGATGAAATGTATGTAGTGACTGATGGAGGTTTTTATAGAACAGCTGATTGTACAGTGCCAAACCCTTTCTTTATTGAAAAGAATAAGGACTACGCTACAGCGCAATGTTATGGTGTTGCTGCGAACGATTTAGGTCATATTATATTCGGTACTCAAGATAATGGAACGAGTATATTGAACGGGAGTATTGCAAATTCTCCTAATTCTAGTATTGACGCAATGGGAGGAGATGGAATGCGTGGAGCAGCTAGTGATATTGACCCAGATTTCTTCTATGGAACTACCCAACGTGGTGGCCTTAGAGGGGCTTCAGATGGAGGGTCTTCTGTGGCGGCCTTTACTAGATCTTATGATGATAATATTGACGCGCCGCCAACCGCAACTTCACAGCCTAATGGATTGCCAAATGAAGGCTCAAATTGGATAGCTCCAGTCACTTTAGCCGAGCTAAGAGGTGGGACAGCATCCGAATCCGTGTTACTGATTGGATTGACACAGCGCGTTTGGTTTACGCAGCAAGCTATCGGAACGAAGCCTAAGGTATGGTTTCCACTTATGCAGAACGGAAACTCCGCTGGAGATGGGTCAAGTGGATTTTCGGCAATTGCTGTAAGCAAAGATGGTAAAACAGTGTTTGCAGGTATGGGTAATGGTGCTTTATATCGTATTACAGGTGTTGATTTGTTTGGAACACGTTATCAATATGATGATACAGTTTCAAATTTATTATCTAGTGGTTTTGCAGGAGATTCAAACTTTGTTGTAACTCAATTAGCATCACCATGGGGTGGACTTCATATTACGGATTTAGAATGTGATAGCTCGGGGAACGAACTTATTATTACTGTGCCTAGATATGGTGTATCTACACACGTTTATCGTTCTTTAAATGCTTTGTCTCCTACTCCTACAATTTCAAATATTCAAGGTAATCTACCTCCAATGCCCGTATACTCTGCGGCAATTCTTAAACAGTCAAATAGCTATCTAGTAGGAACAGACTTAGGTGTTTGGGGGACTGATAATGGCGGACTTACTTGGACAGAGCTTAATAATATTAGTGGTCAAGAAAGCCAATGGCATCCAAGAATCCCAACTATGCAAATCGCAGTTAAACCATTCTTAAGTACACCATCGGGAGGCCACATTGGTGAAATTATTTATACAGGTACTTATGGTAGAGGTACATTTGTTTCTAAGACAAGAGCAGTTGATTTCTTCCCTACTAGCACAACAGATATTCAGGCGAAGACAAACAACCTAACAGTTTACCCGAATCCAGTTGGATCTACAGCTCATATCAAATATGATGTACGATTAGCTGGTGAGGCCATGATTCAAGTAATAAGCCTAAATGGAGGTATTATCAAAACTACTTTTGGTGCTCTTCAAGTTGGTGAAAACAAATTGAACGTTGACCTATCTGGAGTCTCTAAAGGAATTTATATGATCTCTGTAACATCGGAAAATGGAACAGAAATGACAAAAATTGTCAAAAGATAGATCGGTAACTCGACGAAATTTAATAAAAGGCTACGATTTAATCGTAGCCTTTTTTATTAATACACTAGGTTGTTTATTTCCTGGCGCTAGACCGCAAGCTCAAGAACCTCTTTCATTTGATCTACATAGTGAAATTTCAAACCACGAATAAACTCTTGTGGAATTTCAAGGACATCTTTTTCATTATCCTTACATAGAATTATTTCTTTAATCCCTGCACGTTTTGCAGCAAGAATCTTTTCCTTTATCCCACCAACCGGAAGTACCTGCCCTCGCAATGTAATTTCACCGCTCATGGCTAAATTCTTTTTTACTTTTTTACCTGTAATAGTGGAGTATAAAGAGGTTAGCATAGTAACACCAGCACTAGGCCCATCTTTTGGAGTAGCTCCTTCTGGCACATGAATGTGAAAATGGTACTGCTCCAATATTGTTGGATCAATTTGGTAATGATTGGTATTAGCTTTTAGGAAGGTAAGAGCTGTCATAGCACTTTCTTTCATTACACTACCTAAGTTTCCAGTAAGCGTTAGGCCGCTTTTTCCCTTACTCATAGCAGTTTCTATGAATAAGATATCTCCACCGACATAGGTCCAAGCCAGACCTACGGCAACACCAGCTGGGTTATCCTTTTTGTAAAGCTCAACATTATACTTCGCCTTGCCCAGAATTTTGATAATATCGTCAGGTACGAGTTTGAATTCTTTCTTTTTGGGGTCGGTTGCAACCTGCATCGCAATGTTGCGCATAACCGACGCAATTTGTCTATCCAATTCACGAACACCACTTTCCCTAGAATAATCTTCGATAATCTTGCGAATGGCTGGATTGCCTAAGCTGATTTTATGTTTCTTTAAGCCATGAGCTTCTTTTTGTTTAGGAATAAGATGTTTCTTAGCTATTTCTATTTTTTCCTCAACCGCATATCCATTAAGGTTAATAATTTCTAATCGATCACGAAGAGCAGGCTGAATATCTTGTAAGCTATTGGCTGTTGCAATAAAAAGCACTTTGCTTAGGTCATATTCAAGTTCGAGGTAGTTATCATAAAAAGTGTGGTTTTGTTCAGGGTCCAATATCTCTAACAAGGCTGAACTTGGATCGCCTCTGAAATCTCTGCCTAGCTTATCAATTTCGTCTAGAATAAAAACGGGATTTGACGTTTTTACTTTTCGCAGAGATTGAACCAATCGACCTGGCATTGCCCCAATGTATGTCTTACGGTGCCCTCGCAATTCGCTCTCATCATGCATCCCTCCTAAACTTAAGCGAGTATACTTACGATTGATGGCGTGAGCAATACTTTTGCCCAATGAGGTTTTTCCAATTCCAGGAGGCCCCACAAAGCAAAGGATAGGTGATTTCATATCACCTTTCAGTTTTAGCACTGCCAAGTATTCTAATAAACGATCTTTAATTTTATGCATACCATAATGGTCGCCATCAAGAATTTTTCTTGCTTTTGGAATATCATATGTGTCTACGGTATAGGTATCCCAAGGAAGATCAAGTACAAGATCCAAGTGATTATAAGTGATTGAGTAATCAGGAGTAGTGGGGTGCATGCGTTCCAGTTTTTGAATGCTCTTGTCAAAAAGTTCTCTGGCCGTTTTGCTTAGTTTTACTTTTTCAGCACGTTGTACTAAATCTCTTATTTCTCGATCGTTACTATCACCGCCAAGTTCTTCTTTAATAGACTTCATTTGTTGTTGTAAGAAGTACTCGCGTTGTTGTTTATCGATATCTTGTTTCGTTCTATTGGTAATTTTATTTTTGAGTTCTACATGATGTAACTCAACCTGTAGCAGTTGGAGTAACATCTCTGTACGTTTCTGAAAACTATCCATTTCAAGCATTTCTTGTTTTTCCAACAAGGTGCTATTAAGGTTTGAAGAAATAAAATGATTTAGAAACGCTACATTTTCAATATTTTTTAGAATAATACCCGCCTCAGGGGGGACATTCTGCGATTTTTTCATGATTTGTTCAGCCATATCACGAACGCTATCTGTCATAGCCTTAAATTCTTTATTCGGCTTTGGCATTTCATCTTCAAGATATTGGACATCAGCTTTAAAATAAGGCTCTTCTTGAGTAAACCGCTGAACCTCAAATCTCACTTGTCCTCGGATAAAAATGGTAATACTATCATCGGGCATTTTGATGGTCTTGATGATTTGCGCAAGAGTACCTTTGGTAAAAAGGTCACCACCTGTTGGTTCATCAACTTTATCATCTTTTTGTGCAAGTACTCCAATAAACTTACCGTTCTTATCAGCATATTTTACTGCCTCAAGTGATTTATCTCTTGAAACAGTAATGGGTATAACGACATTAGGAAATAAAACCATATTTCGGAGCGTCAGAATGGTTAAATTTTGAGTCGGAAGATTTTTTTTCTCTTCATCAGACAGCTCCTCTTCTGTAAGTGGAACAATTGGCATAACATCTATATCATCTCCTTGATTTGCGAAATATTGTCGGTCGAAATCCATATTGTGGTATCTTTTTGTCAGTAAAATCAATAACCTACCCTATAAAGAAGTAAGTACATTATATAGAACAAGGCGTGTGCCACAAAAAAAGAGAGCCTTTGTAGGCCCTCCTTTTATCTATCGAAACGGTAAGTCTTATTTCAGACTGAAACTATAAAAATAGTTACCAGCAGAACCTGGGTAAAAACCACCTACTTGAAAATTTGTTGCTCCAGAATTAAAGATATTTTTTAATTCGGTAACATTTTTTACGATTTTTTCATTTACACTGGTAATAATAAATCCTTTCTTTATTCGTGAGTAAGCCATAATGCCCCGTTGTAGATCAGTTACCACGGCACCGCCTGAAGTATTATATCTTCTTTTTTCACTGCTACTCAAATTTCTAAAACTGGCACCTAACTTGTCTAGGCTTGCAGACCGTTCTTTTTTTACTATACTTGTGTTACCCAAGTTGTTTTTGAGCTCAACATTGCGCGTTATGATTTTTCCATTACGTTCTATTGCTAAAGTCACCTTGTCGCCAGGGCGCTTTCCAGCAATGCGCTCTTGGAGTTGTGTTCCAGTTCTGATTGCTTTACTATCAATACTTTTAATAATATCGCCCTTCTTAACCCCAGCACGAGCAGCTCCACTTTCGTCTATTACATTAGCAACGACCACTCCTTCGGTGTTATCCAAATTATATTGTTCCCTGATCTCTTTCGTAGCATTTTTACTATCTATGAAATTGACTCCAAGATAAGCACGCTGTACATTCCCAAATTCGATCATATCTTTCACAACCTTTTTTACAAGATTGGCAGGGATTGCATATGAATATCCAGCATAACTACCTGTAGGCGATGCTATGGCCGAGTTAATGCCAATGAGTTCACCTCGAGCATTTACAAGCGCTCCACCCGAGTTGCCAGGATTTACGGCTGCGTCGGTCTGAATAAAACTTTCAATTGCGCTAGATCCTGCTTTACGTTGATTAATACCTATATTTCTATACTTTGCGCTTACAATACCAGCTGTAACAGTTGTTTCTAAATTCAATGGATATCCTACAGCTAGAACCCATTCTCCTAGCTTTACATTGTCAGAATTACCGTAGGTTAAATAAGGGAGTCCTCTTTCTTGAACCTTAAGAACAGCGAGATCAAAAGAAGCATCTTTACCCACAACCTTAGCCGTAACTGTCCTTTTATTATTGAATGTAACTTCTACCTCGTCGGCTCCATCAATTACATGATTATTTGTAACTATGTGTCCGTCACTAGAAATAATGACTCCAGATCCCGAAGATGATTGCGGCATCATTTGCCTTCGCTGTCCAAAGAAATTTCCAAAAAGATCATCAAACGGATCGTTATACCGAGCAGCGCGTGCTTTCGATTTTGTTCGAATATGAACAACTGCTTTTGTCGATTTTTCGGCAGCCGTTTCAAGGTTTACATAGCCTCCACCATGTGGTACTGGAGCACTAGGAGAGGCTTCAGTAAAGTTTGCTTGTTGCATTTCATAACCGTGATTCTCTGTATGGGCAACAAGGTCTTGTTCATTAAAAAAGAAGTTTTTTGCAATAGCTAGGGTTGCTATCGTGGTTAAAGTTGCAATCAAAATTATTCCAAATATTCTCTTCATTGTTATTGTGTTTTGTTCAAAATTAGGACTGAAATTAAATTCAAAAATCAGTTGTAATTTTTTTTAACGCACTTTTAAAACAAGTGTGAAAGAAAGGCTAAGCATTAACAAACCTAGTGTAGATCATATGTTTAGGCTGTCGTCTCATCCGTATTTTTTTCTTCTTTTGGAGCAAAGAGATCGTCGAAAAAGTTTTCAGTACTCTCTATCATTTCTTTAAAAGCCTCGCCACTTTTACTCATGAGTTCTTCAAAATATCCTTCGGCTTTTTCCGCTGTCTCGGTAGCTTGAGTTTTAAACTCCTCTGCTTTTGTTTTAAATTTTTCCATCATTTCTTCTTTTTCTTCTTCGGTCATTGTTTTGTATTTTAAAAGGGCAGCACCCGCGGCTGCGCCAAGAAGAAATGTCGCCATATGTTTTGCATTCACCATAGTAATGTTCTGTTTTGATTTCTCAGAAATATAAATATTTTTTCATTACGGTTAGAAAGAAAGCTCAATCTTAACGAAATCATTTATTTTTGGAACCTCTTATGGGTTTGCAGGAAGATTTATTAGATGAGAATAGGCAAGGAGAAGCCTTCCAACCAATTGATCGAATCAATCAGTATGAAAAGAATTTTTATATTGAGAGTTATGGTTGTGCTATGAACTTTAATGATAGCGAGATCATTGCAAGTATATTGTATGAAAATGGTTTCGGTGCAACAAAAGATGTTCAGAAAGCAGATTTGATCTTACTTAATACATGTTCCATTCGCGATAAAGCAGAACAAACTGTTCGAAATCGTTTAAATCATTTCAAAGGGTTAAAACGAAGGAAAAAGAACTTATTGGTTGGTGTATTGGGTTGTATGGCAGAGCGCCTAAAGGCTAAATTACTTGAAGAAGAAAAACTTGTTGATCTGGTAGTAGGTCCAGATGCCTATCGTTCTTTACCAAATCTAATTGAAGAGGCAAATGGTGGGCAAAAAGCGGTAAACGTATTATTATCGCGTGAAGAAACCTATGCTGATATTAGCCCTGTTCGTTTAGATAGTAATGGAGTAAGTGCCTTCATTTCTATCATGCGTGGTTGCAACAATATGTGCACGTTTTGTGTTGTGCCTTTTACACGTGGACGGGAACGTAGCAGGGACTATCGTTCTATTTTAGCGGAAGCGCAGGATTTGTACGATAAAGGTTACAAGGAAATTACCTTATTAGGACAAAATGTAGATTCTTATAATTGGAGTAGCAATAATGTTGACGAACAAGGCGAAATAAATGTCGTGGAGGTAACATTTGCTCAACTTTTGGAGAAAGTGGCATGTGTTGGGAGTGATCTACGCGTTCGTTTTAGTACGTCGCATCCAAAAGATATTACGGACGAGGTCTTGTTTACCATGCGTAAATATGATAATATCTGTAACTATATTCATTTACCTGTTCAGAGCGGAAGTACTCGTGTTTTGCAACTGATGAATCGAACTTATACTAGAGAATGGTATTTAGCTAAGGTAGATCGTATTAGGGAGATTATTCCCGACTGTGGAATCAGCACAGATATTATAACTGGTTTCTGCACAGAAACTGAAGAAGAACATAAAGAAACCTTAAGTGTAATGGAGTATTGCAAGTATGACTTGGCTTATATGTTCTTTTACAGTGAGCGGCCTGGAACTTTGGCCCAACGCAGATTTGAAGATGATATCCCAGAAGATATCAAAAAGAGACGACTTGCGGAGGTAGTCGCATTGCATAGAACGCATGCGTTAGAAAGTAATCAAAAAGATATTGGTAAGACCTTTGAGATCTTGGTAGAAGGACCAAGTAAAAAGAACCCCGATGAGTATGCGGGCAGAACTGATAGTAATAAGCTTGTTATTTACCCTAAAGGAAGTACAAAGAAAGGTGATTATGTGAAGGTGAAGGTCAATCGTTGTAATGGGGCAACACTTTTTGGAGAAATAGTCTAGGTAGTACAGTGAGCTATACGCTATGAGCACATTTTTGATTTAGCAAGATTTTACATACTTCTTGTCATACTAATCTGTATTTTTGTCACTCTTTTTTAGAATTATGCTTAAAGATCAAGAATTGCAGGCACTAAAGAACCGTTTTGGAATTATTGGCAATGACCCAGCCTTGAATTATGCTTTAAGTGTTGCTCATCAAGTTGCGAATACAGATTTGACGGTGCTTATACTTGGAGAAAGTGGAGTAGGTAAGGAGGTTTTCTCTAAAATTATTCATACTAACAGTAGCAGGAAACATGAGCCGTTTATTGCGATTAACTGCGGAGCTATTCCAGAAGGAACTATAGATAGCGAATTGTTTGGGCACGAAAAGGGTTCTTTTACTTCGGCAGTTGGGGATCGGAAAGGATATTTTGAAACTGTGAATAGTGGTACGATTTTTCTAGATGAGATTGGAGAAATGCCCTTGGGTACACAAGCTCGATTATTACGTGTCTTAGAAACAGGTGAGTATATTAAGGTGGGGAGTAGTAAGGTGCAAAAGACCAATGTGCGAGTCATTGCCGCTACCAATAAAGACTTAAAAGAATGGGCACAAGTTGGCAAATTCAGAGAGGATTTGTTTTACCGTTTAAGTACTGTTCCTATACGGGTGCCGGCCTTACGAGAAAGGAAGAATGATATACCACTGTTGTTTAGAAAATTTGCAGCCGACTTTGCCGATAAATACAGAACAGATACTGTTCATTTAGATGCGGCGGCGCAGCAATTATTAGCTTCTTATTCTTGGCCAGGAAATATTCGAGAATTGAAAAACATGGCGGAACAAATTTCTGTTCTAAGCCAAACTAGAAGAATGACTGCGCAAGAGCTCCAATTTTTTATACCAGAAGATAACCAACAAAAATTACCAGCAATTATTCCTACTGATGGTAAAGGGGAACATTCAAATTTCTCTTCCGAACGGGACTTGCTTTACAAGCTTTTTTTTGATATGAAAAAAGATGTAACAGATGTAAAGAAAATGTTCTTTGAGATTATGAAGAATCCTCATGCTGCTCAGGCCTATCAAGGAGAACAAAATTTTCAGCATGAAAATAGAGGAGACACTCAAACTTCTTTTTTACCTTCTAGTAATATACAGGATAATGAAATAAGGACTGAGGAAAATACTCAGCAAAGTCAGCCGATCATTATATCACAAGGGGATCAAACCACAAGTAGCGCTCAAGAAGTTGAAGATGTATTGGACCTTGCAGAAAATGAAAAGACGCTTATTATAAAAGCGTTACGTAAACATAGAGGACGTAGAAGAAATGCAGCGGCTGAACTCGGCATTAGTGAGCGTACACTATACAGAAAAATAAAGGAATACGATGTTGATATTTAGAAAGGAATTTTATAAGCTAGCTATTTTATGTATGCTCTGTATCAGTATGTTGTCTGCTTGTGGGTTTTACAGTTTAACGGGCGCAGCAATTAGTGGAGACACTATCAATGTTCATTTTATTGAAAATAAGGCACCAACAATTGCTCCCTCCTTAAGTGCAACATTTACGCAAAAACTTCGACAGCATTTAACATCTTTGTCGTCGCTCGCGCAAGTTGATAATGATAAGGCGGATTACGACATCAAAGGATCTATTACAACTTATAATGTAACCGTTGCATCCATTACTGGAACTGAGACTTCGGCCAAGAACAGACTTACTATTGGAGTTAATATTATATTCGAAAACCGTTTAGATAAAGAAAAGAACTTTACCCAGACATTTTCTCGTTTCGCAGATTTTAATGCGGACCAAAATTTTCAGACTGTAGAAAATACCCTTATCGAGGAAATTACAGACCAACTAAAAGATGATATTTTTAATCGTGCTTTTGTAAACTGGTAAATTCTTTAGGCTTTCATCGTCCAATAGAAGGAATGAGAAAATTAATTACACCTATCGTTCTGATTGTTGTCCTACTAGGAGTCTATTTCATGTTCTTTTCATCCTCTGATGTTGAAGAAGGTGAAAAAACACCCGATGTTTCAGCGACTTTAGTATCGGGAGAAAAGTTTAAGTTGTCTGATTTAAAAGGAAAGACTGTATATCTAGTTTTTTGGGGTAGTTGGTGTCCGCCTTGTAGAGCAGAGCTGCCCCATTGGGTTGAGTATTACCATACGAAGAACAATGATAATATAGAAATAGTGAGTATTGCCTTGGAAAAGAAAAAGGGGCAATCAAGTAGAGTTGCCGAAGCGTTAAATTTTCCTTGGAAGTATCAAATTGAGGAAGTAAGCGGTTTTGTTGCGTTAAATGAATTTTCAAGGAAATATGGTGTTAGCGATATACCGGCAGCGTTTAAAATAAATCCTGATGGTACGTTGGCTAAGAAAATAAAGGGTACTCCCTAAAGTGGCCTTTCAAACAGGATTAACTTTTACTATTTAGGATCTAATTTCTTTTTTTAGTTCAAATAGGGCATCTTTGTTAACTATGGCAAAAGCGAAAAAGAAAAAAGATTTTTTCAATAAAAAGTCAATGGACTTTATTGAAAAATATATGAATAATTATGCTCCCACTGGCTTTGAGGCACCTGGGCAGCGTATATGGTTAGACTATATTAAACCTTACATTGATGAATATTTTATAGATAACTATGGAACTGCCGTTGGTGTTGTTAACCCTAATGCAAAGTTCAAAGTTGTGATTGAAGCTCATGCTGATGAGATTGCTTGGTATGTAAAGTACATCACTAATGATGGGTTTATTCATGTGGCTCGTAATGGAGGGAGTGATCATCAGATTGCTCCTGCAATGCGCGTTCACGTACACACAAGAAAGAAAGGCCTTGTTAAAGCAGTTTTTGGTTGGCCTGCTATTCATGTAAGGCCTCGAACGAATGAAAAGAAACCAACTACTTCAACAATTTGGTTAGATTGTGGTTGTAGCTCTAAGGAAGAAGTTGAGAAGTTGGGTATTGAAGTAGGTAATGTTATCACGTTTAGAGATGGCTTTGAAGAAGGGAATAACGGTCATTGGATAGCACGTGCGCATGATAATAGAATGGGTGGTGTAATTATTGCTGAAGTCGCTAGAATGCTAAAGGAAAGCAAGGTAAAGTTACCCTTTGGCTTATATATAGTAAACGCCGTGCAAGAAGAGGTTGGATTGAATGGTGCTAAAATGATTACCGAAACGATTAAACCGAATGTAGCTATCGTTACGGATGTTACACATGATACCTCAACTCCTATGATGGACAAGAAGGCTCAAGGAGAAGCTCATGTCGGGAAAGGGCCTGTTCTTAGTATTGCGCCAGCGGTTCATAATTTATTATTAGAGTTAATTAGAGAGGCAGGAGATAAGAAAAAAATACCGTATCAATTACAAGCCTCTTCTCGTTTTACAGGAACGGATACAGATGCATTTGCATTTAGTAATGGTGGAGTTCCGAGTGCGTTGATATCATTGCCCTTGCGGTACATGCATACTACCGTTGAAACAGTGCATAAAGACGATGTAGAAAATTGTATTAAATTGTACGTAGAGGCCTTAAAGAAAATAACACCTAGAACAAATTTCAAATATCTTAAATAACATGAAAAATCCTTTTGTAAAGGGAAGTATCAAGGAATATAGAATTGTAGTATCAGAAAACGATATTGCAGAATTTGAAAGTGGAGTTGTACATGAAGTATACTCCACTTTTTCACTTTGTAAAGCAGCTGAGTGGAGTGGACGCTTATTTGTACTAGAAATGAAAGATGAGCATGAAGAGGGCATTGGAACTTCAATCTCCATTGACCATCAATCGCCAGCTTTCATAGGAGACGAGGTTGTCTTTACTGCAACATTTGATGAGATTAAAGAAAATGGAGAAATTATAAATTCTTTTGAAGCGAGAGTTGGACAGCGACTTGTAGCATCTGGTAAACAAGGGCAACGAATATTACCTAAGAAAAAAGTCGACCAAATTTTTAAGAGTTATCGGTAATAATTTGGGCTATTTGTTTTGCCCATATTTCATACATTTTATCTGTTAGGTGCAATTGATCCTCCGTTAAGTAATCTGTATTCTGAGCATACTTTCTAGTCACTGGCGTTATATCTATATAATGTGCCCCGAAATGTTCAGTATATTTTTTGTTGATCGTATTGTATGCATCTATTTCGTCAGACACAGTCTGAACATCGTGTTTGGTATTAAAAGGAGTCATGCCCCAATCAGGAATGGAGAGTACAATAACTCTTGAAGCACGACCATTTGCAAACAGGATACTTTGACTCAGTAAGTTGTAAAACTCTTTTTCATATAGGGCAATATCTTGACCTCTATATTGGTTGTTTACACCAATGAGCAATGTAACCCAGTCATGATCATATCCGGGTTTAGCTTTTGCAATGGCCTCATTAAGTTCACCAGTAGTCCAGCCCGTTACGGCAATTATTTGTTTAAGATCAATTTCAATACCCTGCTCTTTAAGTATTGAAACAGTTTGGTTGGGGAAGTTATTTTTTGTTTCAACAAGTTCTCCAATCGTGTAGCTATCGCCCAGTGCAAGGTACTTCATTACTTCTTAGTGGTCAATTTTAAACTGTTTACTATCTTATCAAATATCGGAAGATAGGTATCAAATTGATCGGTCGTTGATGTACAGCTAATATTAATTGCTCGATCTTTTTCAACAAGAATAAACATTTTACTCTTAAAGTCGGCACCACCTACTTTAGGACGTCGAATCGTATAAACTCCTGTTGGGATGCCAGCTATAGAAATACTGTCCTCGCCTGAGATTTCTACTTCAGGGATTTCTATTTTGAGTTTAGTTTTGGCGGCTTGAATAAACTCTTTGAAGGGGACAATTACTTGTGTTGGAATAGGTTCGATATACATCAGTACGTTTTCTGGATAGGTATCTTGAACCGAGTCGGTTATTGTTTCGAAAAAAGAAACAGGTACATACTGGTTAAAGTATTCCTTCGCTTCAAAATTCGTTGGGTAGTCGATGCTAAATCCTAAACTGTCAGATGTATAATGTTTTAAATCTGTTCCAGCAGAGTTGGATGCTGAATTGTTCTGGCAAGAGACAATTACGAGTAGCACAAGACAAAGACTTAATCCTATTATTTTTCTCATACTTGTAAAAATAAAAAACCCCAAACCAAGGTTTGGGGTTTTTTTGTAAAAAATATAAACTTATTCTTCTTCTTTTTTCTCTTCTTCAGCAGGAGTTTCTTCTTTTGTCTCTTCTGTAGCAGGAGTTTCTGCTTCAGCAGTAGTAGCTTCTGTATTTTCTGCATCTGCTGTTGCCTCTTCGGCTGCTACCTCAGCTTCAACTTCCTCAGCTGTTGGTGCAACTTCAATCTTCTTCACAATAGGTTTTTGCTTTTTAGACTCTTTATCCTTTTTATGCTGGCTTTGACGCTCAGCAACTAATTTTTCGTGATCTTCATTCCAAGTTTCGAACTTTTCTAAAGCCGCAGCCTCATCGAATAATCCTAAGCTTACACCACGCATTAAGTGCTTTAAGTACAATACACCTTTGAAAGATAAAATTCTTTTCGTGGTATGTGTAGTTTGTGCTCCTTTGTTCAACCAATGAAGCGCTCTTTCTCGGTTCATTTCGATAGTAGCAGGAACAGTCAATGGATTGTATGTTCCTAATTTCTCAATGAACTTACCATCGCGTGGAGAACGCGAATTAGCAGCTACGATAAAATAGAATGGACGTTTTTTAGACCCGTGTCTTTGTAATCTGATTTTTACTGGCATATAATTGAAATTATTAGCGTTAATTAAATAATGACGGGCAAATGTAGACCTCTTTTTTATAAAAAAAACATTTAATATCAAATATCTGATGTTTTATTAGAATTATTAAGTAATCTTTCACCTTTGATTGATTCATATTAATACTATTTTTGGGCCAGTAATGATAAGTGCTTTTCTAGAACATTTTGGTCGCTATTTGCTTATGTTAAAGCAAATGTTTAGACGCCCCGAGAGCACCCGAGTGTACTGGAAAGAGCTGTTTCATCAGTGCAATGAAATTGGCATCGGTTCTCTCTGGATTGTTATTATCATCTCATTATTTCTAGGGGCTGTGACCACAGTTCAAACTGCTTATCAACTCGTAAGTCCTTTTGTAGGGTTGGAGTTGATTGCTACAATTATCCGAGATAGTACATTTTTAGAACTATCGCCAACAGTGACTTGTATCGTCTTGGCGGGTGTGGTAGGCAGTAAAATAGCGAGCGAGTTAGGGAATATGCGAGTAAGCGAGCAAATTGATGCATTGGAAATTATGGGTATTAATACGCATACTTTTTTAATCTTACCAAAGATATTGGCCTCCCTATTCGTTATACCTTGTCTTATCGTGCTTTCAATGTTTCTGAGTGTATTAGGAGGTTATATAGCAGGAACCTGGAGTGGCATACTAAATCCAACTCAATTCGAAGCGGGGCTATTATTAGAATTTATTCCTTTCAATCTATTTTTTGGACTGATTAAGGCTTTCGTTTTTGCGTTTATTATCACTTCTATTTCGGCCTATTTTGGGTATCACGTCAAAGGTGGAGCTCTTGAAATAGGACGTTCTTCCACACGAGCGGTTGTAGTGAGTTGTGTATTGATTTTGTTAGCTGATTATGGACTAGCAGCACTTTTATTATAGTATGTATGATAGAGATTAAAAATTTGTCAAAGTCTTTTTCTGGTAAAGTTGTGCTAGACAACGTGAGTTGTAATATGTACGAGCGCAAGATGAATTTAATTATAGGGACAAGCGGAAGTGGAAAGTCTGTTTTTATGAAGTGTATGATTGGTCTAATTACACCTGAAAAAGGTCAAATCTTTTTCGAAGGGAAAGACCTCCTAGAAATGGATAAATATGAGAAGAAAGAGCTTAGAAAAAATATTGGAATGCTTTTTCAAGGATCGGCTTTGTTTGATAGTATGACCGTTGAGGATAATATTAGATTTCCTTTGGATATGTTTACCAATCATACGTTGCAAGAGAAAAGAAAGATTGTAAACGATGTGTTGGCCCGTGTTAATATTGAAGATGCTAATAAAAAATATCCTGCGGAAATAAGTGGAGGAATGCAGAAAAGAGTTGCCTTGGCAAGAGCTATTGTGCTGAATCCTAAGTATTTGTTTGTAGATGAACCAAATTCTGGTCTAGACCCTAAGACAAGTTTGGTCATTGATCGACTGATTATGGACTTAACTCAAGAATTTAATATCACAACAGTTGTAAATACGCATGATATGAATACAGTGTTAGAGAGTGGTGATCATATTCTGTATTTGGATCAGGGCAAAAAGGGATGGGAAGGAAACAATGAGGAAATCATTTTTAGCGATAATCAACGTCTCAATGATTTTATTTTCGCATCGGATTTTTTGCGAGATGCTAAGCAAAAAAGAATGAGTGAACTCCATTAAACAAAGGTACCTAGATGAGAAAGCTAAGTTTGGTTCTGCTATTGGTAGTTATAAGTAAACAAAGCTTTGGCCAGTTTTACGTTGGGATAAAGTCTTCCTATGGTTTAGGGGTAGATAAACAGAGGTTAGAGCAGCCAGGGCAAATTTCGGTTTTGCCTTCGGTAACGGCTGATTCATTAAAGCTGGTAGACAATAAGGCCTCTTTTGGAGGAGGTTTTGTAGGTGGAGCCTTATTAGGTTATAAGGTGAATTCTAAATTTTCTGTAGAATTTTTTGGAGGCCTGCATAGGTCAAATAATATAGAATCCAGTTATTCTTTAGCTTCATCTCTTGGAGCAAAAGGGGGCATGAGCGCGTCTATGGTCACTTTACGCCCTTCTGTTTTGTTTACCATAATTGAAAAGAAGCAATTATCGTTTTTTACTCGATGGGGATTGGTGTATTCAACTGGTTCGTTCAATCTTACGAACAGCTGGCAGATTGGTCAAAATACGATAGACCAGCAGGTTGTCTATCATGGTGCGGATGGCGTTGGTTGGCAATCTGGGTTGGGCCTTAATTTGAAATTGAGAAAACGTATAAAACTAGTCGCAGAACTTGAGCTTGTTCAATTGTCTGTTAATCCAGAATCGGCTCAACTGAAGTTATATACTTTGAACGGAAAAGATCAGTTGCCAAATTTGAGTACAAGCGAGAAAGAAACCAAATTTGTAAAGGAACGACCAATTCTTGGCCCTATTAGGCAAAATGAGCCCTTTAATTCTTTATGTCAGAAGTTACCGTTGAACGGTTTTGGGATAGGCATAGGTTTATGTTACCAACTCAGTAAGAATTAGTTATAACCAATGCTCAATAAACAGATAGGTACCACATCCTGCTAAATATCCTATTAAGGCTACCCATGCAATCTTTTTTAAGTACCAGAAGAAGTTTATTTTTTCAATACCCATAATAGCTACACCAGCAGCAGAACCAATAATCAGCAAACTCCCGCCAGTACCTGCACAATATGCGAGATATAGCCAGAAGGGATGATCAGTTGCATAAGTAGTAAGAGGGTACATTTTTTGTAAAGCGGCTACTAACGGCACATTGTCAAAAACGGCAGACATACCTCCGATAATTGTTACAATCAAGTCTTCATTACCAAATGTACTGGACAGTATTGTTGCAAAATCTTTAAGAATACCAGCTGTTTGAAGCGCGCTTACTGCTAATAGGATACCCGCAAAGAACAAAATACTCGGGAGGTCAATTTTTTCTAGCGCATCAAAAATTGTTGGGTTTGTATTTTTTTCATGTGTTTTCTTTTCTGCTCTTTTTTCCAATGTGCTTGATATAGCCCAAAGCACACCTACACTAAACATCATACCCATGAAAGGAGGCAGATGTGTTACCGTCTTAAAAATGGGAACAAATACCAAAAGACCAATACCTGAAATAAGAATGATTTGGCTATGTCTTGTTTGAAGTGCTGTTCGAACTCTTGATGGTTTCTTTTCAAACTCTCCCTTTACATTGCGACTTAGAAATAATAAAGGAACCACTGTACAAACAACGCTTGGAATTACAATATTCAATATTAAGCTGGTCGTTGTTACTTGTTCTCCAATCCAAAGCATGGTCGTGGTAACGTCCCCAATTGGTGACCAAGCACCTCCGGCATTCGCAGCTATAATTACCATCCCTGCGAACATCCAGCGGTCATTCTTATCCTCAAGTAACTTGCCGATCAATGAGGCCATTACAATAGCTGTTGTTAGATTGTCGAATAGTGCTGAGAAGAAAAAGCTTAATACGGTAACAATGAAAAAGAGTTTTCGTTTGCTTTTCGTCTTAATGAAATTAATAACAATCTGGAAGCCATCATACAAATCTATAAGCTCCACAATAGTCATGGCCCCTATGAGAAAAAATAAGATTCCAGAAATCTCTGCAAAATGGTGGTAAAGTTCTGTATCGACACTGCCGTGAGAACCTGCAAGGTCAGACATTATTAGAGCGGTCCAACATAAAACGCCAGTTAATAATGCTGGAGCAGCCTTATCAAGTTTGGTCGTATGTTCTAAAACAATAAAAAGATAACCAACGGCGAATAAAGATATTAGTATTGCGTACATATAAGCGGCAAATATATTGCACAATTTAGAGGGAACTCTTGCTTTTGGCTAAAGTATTGTAATTGGAAATATTAATTTGGTAACCCTGTCGTAACAATAAGGTAATCTACCCTGTCGTTATTTGCCTTTTATAAAATCTTACTTCTGCATGCTGGTTTAATCTCTATTAACGCGGAAGACATAGCCCCACCTTTGGTGGGGTTTTATGTTATCGATGCTACCTTTGGAAGCATACATGAGATTAGCTGCTGTTGATATTGGTTCCAATGCCGCTCGTTTATTTATTTCGGAAGTAAGGATCTATACTGATGGAAGTCCTGACTTTACGAAAGTAAGTTTAGTACGTGTGCCGCTTCGTCTGGGGTTCGAAGTATTCGAAACAGGTGAAATATCAAAACCAAAGTCTGAGAAATTATTGCAAACTGTGAAAGCTTATAAGCACCTCCTTGATGTGTTTGATGTGCAGCACTGTCAAGCAGTTGCTACGAGTGCTATGCGTGATGCTCGAAATGGTTCATATCTTGTAAACAAAATCAAGGAAGAAACTGGAATCGAGATTCAAATAATTTCGGGTAAGCAGGAAGCTGAGTTATTGTTAGAAACCCAGCTTCGAGAAAACTTTTCAAGAAATAATTACTATCTATATGCTGATGTAGGTGGTGGGAGTACAGAGATTACAGTTTTCAAAAGTTCTAAAATTCTAGCTCAACAGTCATTTAATGTTGGGACTATTCGATGGCTAAAAGATAGTGTTCAAGAAGAAGAATTGGTTGCCATGCAAAAGTTTATCAAGAAGATTACTAAGAAGCATAGCAACATTTTTGCTGTAGGTTCAGGGGGAAACATTAATAAAGTCTTCTCCATTTCCAAACAGAAACCAGGTTTGCCTATTAGTTTGGATTTGCTCAGGTTCTACTATAAAGACTTAAAGAAGATGAGTGTTCAGGAACGGATTCATAATTACAAACTTCGTGAAGACCGTGCTGATGTGGTTGTTCCCGCCCTTAAGATTTATCTCTCTATATTAAAATGGGGGCAATTTTCCGAAATTCTCGTACCTCAAGTAGGACTTGTAGATGGTATGATTCGAAAGATGTATAATGAAAACTCCTTTACTTCTTTAAAGGGAAGGAAATAGAGGAGTTTATTTTTTAGGAGGTCTGTTTACAACTCCTTTAATTAATAAGTACTGCGTACCTTGGTTCGTACGTACAGTTATCTTCTTATTGAAAGCTCCTGGTCTGCCCTTGGTATTGTAAGTAACGGTAATTTTATCTTTCTTTCTTCTTTTCAAAGGTTTCTTAGACCAAACAGGAACTGTACAACCGCAGGAGGCACGAACATGCTCCAAAATAAGAGGTTTACGACCTATATTCTTATAGGTAAAATCATAACTAACTTTTCCGCCCTCAGGAATTTGTCCGAAGTCGTGCACTAAGGTTTTAAACTTAATGATTTTGTCAATCGGTTTTTGCGTTTTCTTTTTATCTTTTTTTGTTTTCGTGGTGGTTTGAGCCTGAAGCGTAAAAGAAGAGAGGACAAGTAAGAAAAGAATTGTTATAGTATTTCTCATTGGATTTTATTTGAATAATAAAGTTATCTATTACAGGGTACAGCTAAGACCTATTCCAGTTAATTCTCAGTTAAGTGTTAGAAGCTCAATGAATGATTACTCTATTATCTCATTGTTCCTTTTGTACTCTTGTGCTATCAGATACAGCTTGGCACAGGCTTTTGCATCACTGAGCGCATCATGATGTTTCAATTCGATCTGGTGGCGTTCGCAGCAAGCTGCTAAGTTGTTTCGCTTATAACCAAGTGCTCTAAATATCTTTACCGTGCATTCCCACTTAGGTGTAGTATTGAGATCGGTAGGATGGATATTATAGTCTTTCATGCTTTTTAGTAAAACGCCGCGATCAAATGCTTCGTTATGAGCAACTGTTATTCGACCATCAAGCCTTTTTTTGATCTCTGGAAATACTTCATTGAACAGGGGGGCATCCCACGTATCTTCTGGTGTGATGCCATGTACACGAATGTTATAATAATTATAGTTATTATAGGGAGGTTGAATAAGTTGATGAAATTCTTCTATAATAATTCCATTTTCAACAGTTACAATTCCTACAGAACATGCATTATGACCTACGGCCGTTTCAAAGTCTATAGCGGAGAAGGTCAGAGACATTGGCTCTAAATTACGACTAATCTCTAGTTTCGGGAATATTATTTACAAGAGAAAGTACTGCGGTATTTTCAGCATCTTTGGGTTTTTGAGCTTTCTCTCCATAGACTTCAAGATCTCCATTCCGAACTCAGTCTCTTTTACCTTATTTTCGTGTTCTATTATTCATTATGGAAAATTTAGATGTAGCTAAGCTTAGAGAAACTGTTGATTACTTGAAAAAGCAAATTGATTCAACTCCTAAGGTTGGAATTATACTGGGGAGTGGCTTGGGTGGTTTAGTTGATGCCGTGAATATTGAGCATGAAATACAATATGGACAAATTCCTAATTTTCCTGTTTCTACTGTTAAGGGGCATGGTGGGCGTTTGATTTTTGGGACAATTCATGGAGTATCTGTGGTTATGTTAAGTGGCCGCTTTCATTATTATGAAGGTTATACTATGCAGGAAGTCACCTTTCCTGTTCGGGTGATGAACATGTTGGGCGCGGAGTTTTTAATGGTGAGCAATGCAGCTGGTGGAATGCATTCAGACTTTCAGGTCGGTGACCTAATGATTATTGAAGATCATATCAATATTTTTCCTGAACATCCTCTTCGTGGTAAAAACGATGATCGCATTGGACCACGCTTCCCTGATATGACTGAACCTTATGAACTTGATCTAATCAAAAAAGCACAAGGTATTGCACTTGAAAAAAACATTCAATTGCACCGAGGGGTTTATATTGGATTGCAAGGTCCAACCTTTGAAACAAAGGCAGAATACAGGTGGTTAAGAACTATTGGAGGTGATGCCGTTGGTATGAGCACTGTTCCTGAAGTTATAGTAGCCAAACATATGGGTATGAAAGTATTTGGGATGAGTGTGATTACAGATCTTGGAATTCGAGAAGAAATGAACGAGATTACTCATGAGGAGGTCTTAGAGGCTGCGAATGCAGCAGCACCTATTATGGCTGGAATCTTTAAGGATTTATTGACGCAATTGTAAATTGACCTTTCTACATTTGCGCATGGTATGCCCAAACAGCGCATTGCACATATTGCATATGGTGTTTTTTTTATTGCAGTTGTACTCTTAAGCAAGTTCAGTACAGCACAAATTTATAATGGTACTACGGGTATTGGAAATGATAAGTCCATTGTTGACAATCCAAAAATTATCTCTGATAGTGCAAAAGGTTTTGCTGAGAAAGGGCTTGACTATTCGGTAAATATTTTCTACGAGGATGAAGATGGAGAGCGTACTCCAATTGATACTTCCATACTAAATGTACATCGTCATGGCTTCTTGAACGAATGGGAAGTTAGTTTAGGAAATCTTGGGGCGGCATATCAATCTTTAAAGGCAAGAGCTGATTTACCCATTCGGTATACACTTTTGCCCAATAGATGGACAGCGTATCGGTATACACCTGAAACACTTAGGTTTTACAATACAACGAAACCCTTTTCTCAAGTGCGCTACGTCGCGGGCTCAAAACAAGAACAAGTGTTAGAGTTATTTCATACACAAAATATTACCCCACTTTGGAACTTTAGTACGGCATACCGTAAGATAAACTCGCTGGGTTTTTTTAATGTACAGAAAAACAATATTGATAATTTCAAGTTTACCTCTGATTATACAGCACCAAATCAAAGGTACACGGCCAAGGGAGTATTCTTATTTAATAAATTACAGCAAGATGAAAACTTAGGGTTAACTTCAGACTCGTTTCTTACGGAGCCTCAGTTTAGCAACCATGTGATTATTCCGGTAGGGGCTAATATTGCTTCTTCAATAGTACGTTCTCCTCTTTTAAATTATCGTAGAGATGTGAATGTGCGTTTTATTCAAGACTATTCTATTGGTAAAACAACGATTTCTTACGATGAGGATAGTGTTAAGAATAAGACCTTTAAGCCAATACTGACATTTGCTAATGAGATCTATTATAGCGCTGAGCGTTATTGTTTTTTACATGGGCAGCCCGATACAGCTTTCCGTTTGAATTATTTCGATTATGAGTACAGCTTGAAAGATGGTGACACGCTCAATGTCCGATATGATAATAATACTATTGGTACAAGTATTTCTGCTGAAGGAAATGTTTATCTCAAGGAAAAAGTATTCTCGGTTATGGGTGGAATAGGTTTTGAGTATCAGAAAATTGGCGGTTGGGTTTCAGATAATCGAACAATCAACAACTATATATTTGGAGCACTCACTAATAAAAAGAGCAAGGACTCCAGTTGGTTTTTAGATGCCAATGTCAAATTATATTATACAGGTATGGCTAAGGGAAATCTAAACCTAGCTGGTACTCTGAGTAAAACATTGCCCAAAGCCTTAGGGGAAATAGGAGTAGATCTAGGACAGTTTATTCAACAACCATTTTATGTAGCGGAGTCTATTCAGGTTAATGGTACGAACGAAACAAAAAACTTAAAGTCACAGATTAACACAACACTGGGTGTTTATTATAAAAATAGAAAACTGAAGTTTGAGGTTTCATTGCATAGTCTTTTATTTAATAACCTCATTTATGGTATTGGCCTAGCGCCCAATTATCAAAACTATAGTAAGGCTATTAGCATTCAACAATTGCAGTTAGAAAAGGGTTTTAATTTTGGGAAATGGTACGCAGTAAATAAAATATTACTTCAAATTGTTCCTGATAATACACCTATTCAACTACCCTTAGTTGCTACCTACCATCGCCTAGCTTATAATGATTACATTTTTAAAAAGAAGCTTGAAATAAGTACAGGATTTGATGTATACTTCAATAGTGCTTACACAAACGATATTTATCAACCTATTTTTCAATCGTTCAATCCTCAACAAACTGTAACGTATCAAATGATTCCTCGTTTAAATCCATTCTTCAACTTCAGAATAAAGCGCTTTAGAGCTAGCATTAGTTTAGACCAAATGCAACATTTTTTCGTAAAGAATAATCTAAATTATGTGAACTATGCAGCGCAAAATCAGATGTTTCGCTTTGGATTACGATGGATTTTTATCAATTAAACCTTCTTTTCTAGTCATAGCATGTTTACCAGATTTAATTTCGTTTTGGTGCTTCTTATATAAATACAAGTAAACCATTGTGTAAATACTTATGTAGATAAAAGCCAAAATAACGAGTGCGATATGATGGTCATAGAATTGTATGGCAATTAAATTATTGATCAGCACAAATGGCAGAATAATAAGGGTTGTAGCCGGATTATTTCTTTTGGCTAGATAAATAAAAACAAACTGGTGTATGTGATATGGGTCTGGTTTAAATGGGGACTCTTTCTCAATAACAGCTTTTCTAAAAAACGAAAAAATTACTTCCCATACTGGATGAATGAGTGTGCATAAAATAAACCAGGGCGAGATGTTCGTACCGTTTTCTACGCTGTTTTTGTTTAGTAGAATAGCCACAACTGCTAGCATGAATCCTATAAAATAGGCACCGCCATCGCCAAGAAAAATCTTCCCTTTAGGATAATTAAAAACAAAGAATCCAAGTAAAGTGAATACACAGATGATACTTATAAATTCTATGTCCATATCACCTACAATGCGACTCATAAAAAAATAAGTGGCAAAGATGATGATAGAAATGCCAGATGATAAACCATTAATCCCATCAATTAGATTCGTGCCGTTAATCATACCAATGATTGCGATCAACGTGATTACAACACCTATTTCCAATGGCACTTTAAAGAAAGTGAAATTTGTGACCACGACTCCCAAAAGGTAAATAGCCATCACCGCTGAGACCAGCATGATAATTAAACGTCTGCCCGGACTAATTTTGGCAAACAAGTCCTCTAAGAATCCTGAAACAAAAGCGGGAACAGAAGCCAACATGAGGAAGAGACCAATTTCGGTATTAACCATTAAGAAGAAGCAGCCAATGAAGATCCCGAGACCTCCAATACGTGGAGTGGGTGCCGTATGAAACTTCTGGGGGAGATCACTAGTGTTATCGTCAATAAAGATACCTCTCTTATAGGAGAGGTCGATTACGAGGTACTGAAGCATAAAGCTAGTAAAAAAAGCACCGAACAGATAGAAATAGAAATTATCAATCATATGAATCCCCGTGAAGGCAAATATATACTAAACACGCACATTATTAAATAAGAGATAATAACACTTCTGCCTTTGTTTTGGGTATTTTTGTTCACGCATATGATCGCTAAGAATAATGATACAATTGTTGCATTGGCAACTCCCAACGGAGTTGGGGCTATAGGAATCGTAAGACTTTCGGGAGATCGAGCTATTTCTGTAGCTGAGACTATTTTTTTTGGTAAACGACTATCGCAACAAGAAAGTCATACCTTACATTTTGGTGTCATTAAAGATGGAGAAACTGTTATAGACGAGGTGCTCGTTTCGATATTCAAGAACCCTCACTCTTTTACAGGCGAGGATAGTGTTGAAATATCAGCGCATGGTTCACCCTATGTTTTACAACAGATCATAAGTCTATGTATAAAAAATGGTGCACGCTTAGCTACCGCAGGTGAGTTTACGCAGCGGGCTTTTATGAACGGAAAACTTGATTTGAGTCAGGCGGAATCAGTTGCCGATATTATTGCTGCTCAAAGCAAAGGACAGCATGAATTGGCCATCAAACAGATGCGTGGAGGATATTCTGAACAAATAGAAGAATTGAGACAAGAGTTAATCGATTTTACCGCTTTAATTGAGCTTGAGTTGGATTTTTCCGAAGAGGATGTCGAATTTGCTGATAGAGAAAAGTTTTATGCATTGATTAATAAGAGTAAGGAAGTCATTCATTCACTCATACAATCGTTCCAATACGGAAATGTGTTAAAGAACGGGGTGCCCGTTGCCATTGTTGGTGAACCTAATGTGGGGAAGTCAACCTTGCTCAATGCCTTGCTTAATGAAGAGAAAGCTATTGTTAGTGATATTGCAGGAACCACCCGAGATTTTATTGAAGATGAGTTGAGTATTGATGGGATCAACTTTAGGTTTATAGATACAGCAGGTATTCGGATGACGGATGATATATTAGAATCTAAGGGAATAGAACGTTCTTTTCAAAAATTAAAGGATGCCAGTATCGTACTTTATCTGGCTGATATTAATAAGCCGCATCGTGAAATTGCCCAAAATGTAAAAAGTATAAAGTTTGATTCTAATCAGGATGTCATTATAGTACTCAATAAATCTGATCAGTTTGAAAGTAATTGCAGTGCTTATGATGTAGAAGAAGCTGTTGCAGTCTTAACAAATTATACTTGTCTGGAGCTATCAGCCGTTACAAAACGTAATTTGGAAAAATTAAAAAAATTACTAGTAAAGACTATTGAAAAAAGAAAAATACAAACTGATATTCAGGTATCAAACGCTAGACATTTGCATGCGTTGGAAAAAGCTCAGGAGTCACTTCAGAAGGTAGAAGATGGACTACAAAATAACGTAAGCGGTGAGTTTGTTTCCATTGATGCTCGAGTGGCATTAGATGCCTTAGGTAGCATAACTGGTAAAATTACTAATGAAGATGTTTTAAGTTCTGTTTTTAGTAGATTTTGTATTGGGAAGTAGAGAGCTGATACCGACAAACTGATTGAACAATTAAAAGACAAAAGACAATTTGACCGTTAGTTATGATTAGCTTTCGAAACCGAAGAGCTACATTTGGGGCTTAAATGTGGTATGTTCAGGATTCATTTCAATAGAATATTATCTATTGCTATAATCTGGTTATTGTTAGGTTTGTTTCTTACTGCCTATGATTGGTTTCTTCTAAAGAGTCATTTGTCTACTGGGCATGGGGCAGATTATACACTTACTAAGGCTTTGCAATTTAATGTACTTTCTGGTTTCTTTGGAGGGCTCATGGGTGGAACAGTTTTGACCGTTGTAAATCGAAGATTTAGGACTAAACCGTTTTACGCAGGTCTTACAATTGTAATTTTATCGTTCATCCTAATTATTTCAATAATAACATTTATTAGTGCTTTTATTCCTACGATATTGATATACGAGCAACCTTTCACAAACCCTGAAGCTAAGGCTTTTCTTTGCGAGCAGATTTTGAATACAATGCATCTAAAAAATATTCTTTTTTGGGCTGTTGTAGTAGCCATGACTCATTTTTCCGTTCAGGTAGCTAATAAATTCGGCCCAGGAAATTTATGGAAAATTCTTACTGGTAAATATCATTCTCCAAAACTAGAAGATAGAGTTTTCATGTTTCTTGATTTAAAATCTTCAACGTCTATTGCAGAGGAACTAGGTGGTGAACGTTATCACCAATTTTTGAAGGATATTTTTTCTGATATTACCGACCCGATCATCAATGCTCGAGCAGAGATTTATCAATATGTTGGAGATGAAGTGGTTATATCTTGGAGTATGAAAACGACTGGCAATGTAAATGACTATCTGAATTGTTTTTTTGCAATTCAAGAAGAGTTAATCAATAAACAAGAATATTATAAACGGCGATATGACCATATACCTCAGTTTAAGGCTGGTGCACATTATGGTCAGGTTGTGGCTGGGGAAGTTGGTATTATTAAACGCGATATTACTTATTCTGGCGATGTATTAAATACCACTGCCAGAATTCAAAGTTTATGTAATCAACTCAACACCTCTTTTTTAATTTCGAAATCATTATACGACTATATACAACCCAATCTCTATGAATGGTCTATTCATTCTACAGGGCTTGTTAAGCTAAGAGGGAAAGAATTTGAGCATGAGTTATTTGCTGTAAAAAAGATCTGAGCTGGTAGGCTACCGAATCAAATGGATGTAACCATTCAAATCCTTTTCTTCGCCATCGTTAAATTCAATATGAGTATAAAAGGCATAAGTGCCTATAGGTTGAGGATCACCACCTAACTTCCCATCCCAGCCAAACTGCAAGGAATTACTATTATAGATCTGTTGGCCCCACCTATTGAAAATAAACATTTGGATTTTCTTTATCGTTGTACCAACAATTCTCCATTCATCATTTTTACCATCTCCATTTGGACTAAATGAGTTCGGGATGAAGTACTTATTCGGACAACGCTTTATTACAATATTTTGAGTGCGTTCTTCAAAGCAGCATTTTTTGTATGTTCTTAGTCTTACCAAGTAGGAGCCCTCTTGAGTGTATGTGTGCGATACATCTTTGCTTTGGTATTGAGTGCCATCGCCCATGTCCCACTCATAAGTTAAATGATCTCCAATTGATTCGTTCTGAAAACGGCTTTCTTTCCCAACGCAATCCGTTTCAAATGAGAAATCGGGTTGATTAATAATAGGATTAGTAAAGATCATAGAACTTACAAAACTTGGAAGTGACCAAAGGCAAATTTTATTATTAAGACTGAAACCCGAGTCGACGTAACTACTTGCGAGACCTAACATATTAGGATGCTCAATAACACCTAAATGCTTACCTAAAGAACGGGCGACATAGATTTTGCCATCTGGAGCTAGTTGTAAACCGCGCATATCTGTCAAAGGTGGATTTGATCCGATCCAAGTTTTAGATTGATTAATTGCGGCTGTGCTTCCAGCGTTTAAATCAAATTGATACACCGCACCCGGCGCATTTAAATAGTCTAATGCATGAAAGGTAGTATAAAGTTTGCTACCGTCAGGAGAAAACTCAACACCATAGCTGCTGCTCATATCTAAGGAAATATGATTAGAAACAGTACCAGTCGTTTTGTCAAAGTCGAACAGAGCAGCTCCACTACGTAAATTAACATAAGCTAGTCTATCACCATTTACAGAGGCTTTCATTTGCCCAATACCATTAAAGATTCGAGAAATCACTGGACCAACTGAGCTAACGATTGGGTTTGGCATTATTCCTGATTCTGTGAGGAGATATGCTCGAAAATTGTTCGTTTGATATTCATGTGTGATAATCCAAATATCAGTACCATTTGCATGATGTGTAGCACACATTTTCTCGGTACTTTGTGTATACAGCAAATTGTTTTTACTAATCACCTCACCTTGGCCTGCATTTGCGTTCATGTCAATTATAGAATAGCGTAGGCCATCCTGAAAGCTATTTTCCTTATCATCAAGGGTAAACAAGTAAAATTGGTTGCAACTGTTTGGTAGAGGAACAAGAAGAGCTCCTTGGGTAGAAGAATGACTACCAAGTAAAGCATCTCCATTTTTAATAATCTGGTGACTTGCATTGTAAACATTTTCACTATTGGAATAAAGGAGTAGATTGTTGCTACAATCTGTTATAGCCGATAAGCCTTCATTGTATAAAATCTGCCCATCTGATAAATTATTTACCTGTCCCTGTTCATCAAACTGGATTGCAGCTCCTTCTCCAAAATACCATGTATTACTGTTAAACTGAGCTCCTGCGCTAAAAGTGAATAGCACAAGGCAAAAACAGCAAATAAGATTCTTACGTTGCATTATTATATAGACTGAAAATTAACGAAAAACGTTGGTTTAATAGATTGAAATTTATTCATTTATTCCTTCGTTTTCCATGAGCTGTAGGCCATAGTTACGGATGGTTTCTATAATGGGGATCGCTGTTCTTCCCTTTTCTGTTATCGAGTACTCTACTTTGGGCGGAACAACTGGGTAAACTTTCCGATTTATAAAACCTTCCGCTTCCAATTGCCTCAGTTGTGTAGTGAGCATTTTATCTGTTATATGAGGAATATCCTTTTTTAATTCTCCAAACCGAAAAATACGTTCTTTTAATCGCCAAAGGATAGGCATTTTCCATGTTCCACCAATGCGATCCATTGCAAATTCTACGGGATTATAATATACTTTGTTCTTATAAATAAAGTCCGGCATAAGTATTGATTTTATTAATACTTTCCCAAAAGTTAGTACCAATCGATTAGGTAAGTATATTGTCAAAGGTAAGTATAAAATATATGTTTGCTTTCAAATATGAAAACAATGAAAAACAAGTCTTTATTACTTACGCTGATTACGCTTTTTTCTATATCAGCCTGTCAATCACAAACAAATCATCAAAAGGAAATGAAAACCAGTATAAAAGAGACAACGCACTATGTGCATGCACACGGAATGCCTTCAAAAGGTAAAATTTTAATGGTAGCTAGTAGTCCATCTGTATCAAAACAAACAGGTTGGCCTATTGGTTTTTGGGCGGCAGAATTAACACATCCATTACATGTTTTTGAAACTGCCGGGTATGAAGTGACCCTAGCCTCTACAGCTGGTGGTAAAGTTGAAATGGATGCCTACTCAAACCCTAATGATAAAAGCGGTTACTCTGCACACGACGTTATTTCTCTAGGTTATATGCAACAAGAATCCTTCAATAAAATGTTAGAACATACAAAAAAGCTCTCGGAAGTACGTGCGGATGATTACGACGCTATTTTTTTAGTTGGAGGGCAAGCACCAATGTATACATTTAGAGGAAACAAGGTGTTGGAAAAACTATTTGTGTCATTCTATGAGGCGAACAAACCAAGTGCAGCAGTTTGTCATTCCACGACTCTTTTACTTGAAGCCAAAACATCTGCTGGCAAATTACTTGTGAACAACAAAACATGGACTGGCTTTGCTAACGCAGAGGAGGATTATGCGGACAAAGCGGTAGGTCAAAAAATACAACCATATAGAATAGAAGATGAAGCCAAAAAAATTAAGCATACAAATTTTAAGGTAGCAGCACCCTTTGCAGCTTACGCGATAACCGATGGGAATTTAATCACAGGACAACAACAAAATTCAGGTGCAGCAGCTGCTAAAATGGTTGTTGATCTGTTAGGTAAATAAGTTTTGTCTATACCTAAGTTTACTTTACCATGAAGAAACAATTGGTCGTTTTATTAATGTTATTTATTGGGGTAGCCATCGATGCTCGAGGACAGAGTTTTGAAGTAATGCTGGGCGAAAAGCGATTGTTTGTTGATGCACAGTATCTTAAATTTTTTGATACTCGGAATCGGGTATCCCTTTTTAGTAGATCCAGAGCAACGGCAGAATACGATACACAGCGCACGAATCTTTTTACAGGAGCTTATCTAAACTACACCACTCCTGTAGGAGTTGGCGGAACAGTACTTGGACGTATTGGAACATTTGGTTCAGGGGTAGATGTTGGAGTACATTACTTTAGAGCTAGTAAACGATTCTTAATCTATGCGTTACCATCGATTAATTTAAGTAATTCTCTTGCATATAGTTGGTTTTCAATTGTACGTTTTACTCCTACTCTAACTAAATTTTGGAGCGGCTATAGTAGTCTAGAATTGTTTTCGGCTTTCAATAGGCTAGGGCATGCCAATAGTGTGCAGCGTTTAAGAATGGGCTTGGATAATAGAGGGTATCAATTTGGAATTGCTCTAAATCTTGGACAACAGAATAAGGAGTGGAAACATAGTAATACGAATTTTGGTATTTTTTTTCGGAAACAATTTTAATACTTAAGTATATGAAAATAGCAATTATAGGAACTGGAAATGTAGGAGGGGCTTTAGCAACAAAATGGGCTTTGGCAGGGCATGAAATTTTCCTAGGAGTCCAGGATATTCAAAATTTCAAAGGGAAAGATTTGTTGAATAACCCGCGGACAAAGGTTTATGAGATTCCAGATGCTGTTCGCTTGTCAGATGTTATTCTCCTAGCTATTCCTGCCCTCGCAACTGTAGAAGCTACCAAGGCTTTAGGAGATACTACGAATAAACTAATCATAGATGCTATGAATATCATTCAAGGACGAGGTCCCCGAGGCTTTCGGACAACCGCCAATGCGATATTGGATAATACGCAAACAAAAGATGTTGTGAAGTGCTTTAATACCACAGGTTATAATAATATGTTGAACCCTATTTATAATGATATAGCGATTGATGTTTTTGTAGCGGGCGATAGTATTAAAGGAAAGAGTATTGCAAAAGTCTTGGCACAAGATGCAGGTTTTGGAGCATGTTACGATATTGGTGGAGATGATAAATTCGAGATGCTTGAGCAGTTCGCATGGTTTTGGATTAATCTGGCCATGTTTCAGGGACAAGGACGAGAAATTGCTTTTAAACTTCTTAAGAGGTCAGAGTGATCTTATACTTTTTCCAATTTTATATGGGGTTGTTTGGGGAATAGTACGTTTATTTCGTCCTTAACTTCAACGCTGCCGCTCTTCAATACAATACCCATGATGCCCGCCTTACGAATTAGCTGACCATGCTTATCTCGATCCAATACAGCTTTCATTAATCCTTTTTGTATGGACTCTAATTGATAACAAGGGTTACGTAACCCTGTTACTTGAACTACTGCATCAGACCCAATTTTGAGAATAGTATCTTTAGGAAGTGACAGTAAATCAATGCCATAAGTGGTAATGTTCTCACCCATATCACCAGGATTTACTATAAAGCCCTTTTTTGCTAGCTCTTCAAATAATTCACCATGAATTAAATGAACTTGACGAAGGTTAGGCTGTGTAGGGTCCTTTGCTACTCTTGACTGATGCTTTACTGTTTTGCCCAAATGAGCGTCTCCTTGAACTCCTAAACCTTCTATAAGATGAATATTTGCACAACTAAACTTGCGCAAAGTATGCTTGTCACTTTTACTTATTGCTCTTACGTGTCCTGAATTCATGTTCCATTAAAATTAATTCATCTTATCCAAGGTGCAGTAGCAATTAGTCATTTTAAACAAATTATAAGATCTTTGTCCTAAGTGATTTTAGTCAATGCAGGATTATAGAGATTTGACAAACAAGAAGGGAGTTGCATAGGGCAGCATGTGTTTATGGTACCTGGGCGGCACATTACGAGCTAATTGAAGAACTTGTCAAAAAATTTAAAGCTCGATAGAAGTATACGCTTTGCTTTTTGGCTAAAACCTAACATATATCAATTTATCGATGATAGCCTAGGTTGTATCTTTGTATTTTAATTAAAAGAACAGATCATGACAATACAAATCAATACAGATAAGAACATTACGGGGGAGAGCAGAACTGAAGATTATTTTTCTGGACAGGTAGAAAGAGAGTTGGATAGGTTTTCAGAACATATTACGCGTGTTGAAGTGCATTTTGCCGATGAAAACGGGGATAAAAACAGTCCTAATGATAAGACGTGCAAGTTGGAAGCCAGAATGCGAAATAGACAGCCCATTGCTGTAACGGCACAAGATGATGTTATTGAAAAAGCCTTCAATTCGGCTTTGAGTAAGGTAAAAGCTTCTATGACTACGATTGTAGGAAAGATGCAAGAACACAGGTAGGACCAAAAAATAGTATTAAAGTCTGCTAGGCATTCTAGCAGACTTTTTTTATTTACGAACTGCAGCTGAGCATAGAACAACCTACTTTGCTTCTTGCCCAATCCGGGCGTTTGGCAAACCATTTTTCATGTTCTGGTTGTTCGTCGTAAGGCTTTTTGAGAAGCTTATAGAACGCACTAATTAAAGCATAGTCTCCTTTATCTGCATCGTCAATAGCAAGTTGTGCCATATAATTTCTGAGCACATATTTTGGATTTACACGATTCATTGTTGTTTGGCGGGTTTGGTCGCTTTGTTGATCTTCCTGAATGCGCATAAGGTAAGTTTTAAACCAGTGATACCAATTTTCTTTTACCTCGCCGTTAAAATCGCTTGGGATGTAAAAAGCGTCTTTGATCTCTCCAATTGCTTCAGCCTCGGTGTTTGTCTTTTTCAGATTACTAAGTTTTCGGAAGAAAATGGTCATGTCGGTTTCAATAGCACGTAGATTTTTCTGCAAAGCTAAAATCAACTTACTATCTCCTTCTTTGTGAGTAGATAAGCCAATTTTATCCAACATCATAAAATGATATTTCTTGCTAAAGCTTTGATTAAAGTCGTTAAGAATTCCTTCCAAAGCATCTACATCTTGAATCAAAGGATATAAGGCGTTTCCTAGTTGAACAATATTCCAAAGAGCAATGCTAGGTTGGTTTCCAAAACGATATCTCTTAGTAGATGCATCTGTTGTATTCGGCGTCCAATCAGGGTCGTAACCTTCTAGCCAACCATAGGGGCCGTAGTCAATTGTTAAACCAAGAATAGACATATTGTCTGTATTCATAACACCATGTACAAAACCAACGCGTTGCCAATGGATAATCATATCCAAGGTATGCTCCATAACTTCTTTATAAAACTGCAAATAGGCGGCTTTATTATTCCCTTTAATATGCGGGTAAAAGTACTTGATGGTATAATCAAGAAGCTTCTTTAAATTCTTAATATCCTTTCGGGCCATAAAGAGTTGAAAATTACCAAAGCGAATAAAACTAGGAGCAACTCTACAAACCACGGCACCTTTTTCGTAAGCGGAATTTCCGTTGTACAGCATATCGCGTAGGACATCGTCACCCGTAAGTGCTAGGCATAAAGAGCGGGTTGTAGGTACGCCAAGGTGATGCATAGCCTCGCTGCATAAATGCTCCCGAATGGAAGAGCGCATAACGGCAAATCCATCAGCGGTGCGAGAATAAGGAGTCGCTCCGGAACCTTTTAGTTGAAGGGCCCAACGGTTCTTATTATGTACAACCTCCATTAAGTTAACAGCTCGGCCGTCACCGAGTTGGCCAGCCCAATGACCAAATTGGTGTCCAGCATAACACATGGAGTACGGAGCTGTGTCAGGATAAACGCTAGCTCCTGTAAATATGTTTTTGAAGAGTTCACTTTCGGCCTCTTTAGTGGTAATGCCTATTTCTTGTAGCATGTCATCCGAAATATGAAGTATACTTGGATTGCTCGGAATTCGAGGTGTTACATAGGAAAAACAAGCAGCTTCCACTTGTCGCCTAGTATTCTCCTTTATTGGATCAGCTGGCAATTCCTTATTAAAAGTATCTCGTATGTTTAAGTTCATCTTTTATATTAGAATACGCATTATTCAATAATTGTTGTTTCAATTTGCACAGGATTCAGTAAGGTTTTATGTACTGGGCATTTAGAAGCAATTTCTTTTAATCGTGTAATTTGTTTTTCATCCAGTTTGCCTTCGAATTGTAATTTCTTTTCAATATGATCTAAATGTACTGATTTACCCATATCATCTGTATGTTTCTTGGAATGAGATAAATAGACGTATACTTCTTTAAGATCCCATTGTTTTCTTTCCGCGTATAACTTTAAGGTCATCGCAGTACAAGCGGCTAAGCCCGCATTTAATAGCTCATAAGGTGATGGCCCCAAGTCATCACCTCCAAAACTTTTAGGCTCATCTGCTAGAAAGGAATGCTTATTAGTTTGTATTGTGGTTGTGAAATTATCTTCTACAAGGTCTAAGTGGCCCACAACTTGCTCTCCTTTTGTATCCAGTTTTTCTTCCTTAGGAGCAGAAAAATAACGTTGCACCCATGCCCCAATAACGGTTCCCGCATATTGACTGTCTTGAGCATTAGTTAGCAAATGATCTGCATTATCTAAAGAGACAAAACTCTTTGGGTGGAAAGCATTTTGGTAAATTTCTTGAGCATTTTCTATACTGACTATTTCGTCAAAGGGAGCGTGCATAACTAAAATGGGTTTCTTTAATTTTTTTACAACATCTGGAACATCTATGGTCTTAAAGTTTTCGACGAAGTTTTGATTAATGTCAAAGGGGCGACCTCCGATACTTACAACTACTTTTTCATCGTTTCTGGCATTCTGAATTTGTGGCTCAAAATGTTTAGTCGTATGCTTAGGAGATGAAGGGGCTCCAATGGTAGCCACAGCTTTGATGTTTTCTAGTCGAGATCCAGCCACTATAGCCGCTGCACCACCTAAAGAGTGTCCAATCAATAAGATTGGAGCTTCGTAATGCTCGGTAATAAATTGATTTACATCTTCTAGGTCGCTCACATTGGCCGCAAAGTGACTATCGGCAAATTGCCCTTCACTTTTTCCTAAGCCAGTAAAATCAAATCTTACAACGGCAAATCCTCTTTCTGTTAAACTATTGCTTATGTTACGCACGGCGTTTAAATTGCTATTGCATGTAAAACAGTGTGCGAAAATGATATAGCCTATTGGTTTCTTGTCTACCGGTAGGTCAATGCTCGTATTGAGGGCGTGATTGTTTCTATTGGTTATAGTAAGTTTTTCGTGTTTCATGTTCTTCTACTATTGTGCGTTTTTCTTTGTCAAATTGGTGTCCAAATTTGTTTAATATAAGCCTTAATTTCGGATTGATTATGTTCTTGCAAAATGGTTTCTCAGGGTTGGAGTAGTAGTAATTGAGCTGTTCTTCTTTATTAAGCTTAAAGTCTTGATATCTCAATGCTTCAGTAATAACTTTTTCCTCAAATTGTTCTTGTAACAAATTTAGATTGTTCTGTACTTCATATTGTTGTTCAATATCAAAACAGTAAATCGCAGAACGATATTTACTGCGCATACTGTGTTGGTGCGTAGAACTATGTGTATAAAGATGAATCTGAATGATATCGATTAATTCAATCATTGACGCATTAAAATGTACTATAATGGCCTCCGAAAAACTATTTTTTTCAACGGAAGAAATCCAACCTTGTTCAACTTTTTCGATACCCACTAGCGATAAAAATATAGCTTCTGTACACCAATGACAACTTCCGCCTAGGCCAATTTTTATAGTTTCTTTTTTCATGCAACCTATTTATTAATTAATAATTTAAATACAGATTTCGTCAGCCGTACATATTTACCAGAGACTGTGTCAAATCCAATCCATCGATAGTGGTTACCAAAAGGGCATAGGGGAGCATCAGCATGCGAGCCACTTCTAAGCTCATATCGTTTGGGTGCTTTCTGAAAGCAAGCTTTATTTACTTTTTGTAGAGCCATATCGTATCTACAATAGACGCTGGTCTATACGTTTACTTTCATGGCAAGCCGTAAGCTAAACTTTTTAGACATTCTGTCGTAGATAAGACTTATAAGTTGTGGTTGTGTTGATGCTGTGATTTTCGAATGTGAATTGCTTTTATCCCATAGATGATCAAAATGAATAAAGCAATGAGTACAAGTAGTACACCAACTATGAGAATCAATTTAGGAATACTATTTCCAAACTCTTCTTTTACAATAGAACCTGCAATGCCAGCAAGAACAAAACAGGCTGCTGAAATGTACAAGAGTGCCACGGAAAGAGTAAGTCGATTGAGTTGTTTAATTTTTAGGTCAGAGATTTGATGTTGGAATGGGGTACATTTATTAGAAAGTAGTGTTCCAATTTCTGCGCTTAAGGTCATCATTTGACTCGTAGTTGATAGAATCAGCATGCCAACGCCTGGTAAGATTGTAATCGGTATATACCACTCCATATTCCTTCAAAGTAAGGGATAAAAAACCGTTTGTGAAAATCAAATAATACATTTGTGGCCTATGGGATTGCAAAAAATACTGGAAGATAGAAGCAATAATGAGTGCGAGCTTTGTGCTCAGGACGATACTATGTTACAGGCTTATGCAATACCGCCCAAGGACGACTCAAGACCTGAACATCAGGTAGTCGTTTGCACAACTTGTTTGGATAAAATAAGGGCCGAGGACTATTCGGTTGCCGATTACTGGCGTTTTGTCACAGGTTCTATTTGGAGTGAAGTCCCTGCAGTACAGGTTATGTCATATAAAATATTGAGTAAATTGAAAACGACGGATTGGGCAGCTGAAACCATAGAAAATGTTTTTCTAGAAGAAAATATTATTGAATGGGCTAATGCCGAAGACGAACTTGCTCAAGAACCACATAAAGATACCTTTGGAGCATTACTCGCTGGTGGCGATAATGTTGTACTCGTACAAAATCTAAATGTAAAAGGAACAAATTTTACAGCGCAAAAGGGAACTGTTGTTAAGAACATTAGGCTTGTGCATGATGATCCGACGCATATTGAGGGAAAGGTAAATGGGACCGCTATTTATATCCTTACGAAATATGTAAAGAAAAACTAATTAGCCCCAGAAATAGTACATCCATTCTTTTTTTATCACCCCATTTACGCTAATTCGTAGATAGAATTTTTTGCTGGGATTAAGATGTTCTAAGGAGAAATTCCATCTTACATTATGTTTATTCCATCTATTAGCCAGAACGTTTTCGCTTTTAATAGCTGAGATCGCCTGATTAGCTTCATCATAAACGGCGCATTCAATCAAATCATTTTCTTTAACACCTCTTATAAAATGATTTCCTTCGGTTTTAAGTGAAAGCTCGTTAGAAACAATCGTCGCTGGTCTGTTATATTGTGTCCAAATAAATGGTTTGACTTCTTTATTAAGTGCTTGTCCAATAAATTGACGGAGCTTCATTGTTTTTACACTATCCGCACCAACAATTTGGTTTGGATCTCCTTTGTCCACTAAGTTCCACATAGCACTTTGACCTGCATATTGAAACTCATCTAACTCGATAAGGAGCATGCTAAGTTTCTGGATGTCTGGCGATGTCTTTTTTCGAATAGAAAAGGGCTTGCCTTTTAGCGGCGATGCTCTTTTACTTTTGCAGCATAGTCCATTTAAAAGAATAGTACGCTTCTCTTTTGGTTGCAATACGAAAAACTGGTTATCTACAATAATGATATCTTGTCGCGTCTTATCGTCATTTTCGAGATACGTACCCGGTTCGACTTGTATTCTGTTTGTATTGCTTTTTTTGTTCTCTATAATCATCTGAAGACAATGACCGCGATGTCCACCATTACTTAGGAATTCGACTGTTACAGTTTTGTTTGCAACTGCATCTTGTAAACTTGTGCCGTCGGTAATAAACGGTAGGAATAGGAGTAAGCTTAGTATTTGAAAAAAGTAGTTCATAGTAAATCTTTAAGATAAGAACAATTAAAAGGATGAGTTTAGTATAAAATTACTTTAATTTAAGATTCCTTTATGAATTATAAAAGGAATAACGAATCGCATGATGAAATAAGAAAAAAACACCTTATCATTGAATTATAAATCAGCGTATTGAAGTTTTTTAAAGAGGCGATTAAAAACATAAAGACGAGCGGAAGTATCCGCCCGAGCAGTAAGTATTTAATAAAGAAATGCTTGCAACACGTTGATTTTGAATCTGCTAAAGTAATTCTGGAGTTTGGAGTAGGAGATGGGTGTATTACGGAGGAGATTTTGACTAAAGTAAACCCTTCTTGCCGGGTTATTGCATTAGAGATTAACGAAAACCTCTGCGAGTATAGCCGGGAGCGTTTTAAAGCCTTTGAGAATTTAGAGCTGCATTGCGCGTCTGCTTTTGATTTTGATGCATTACTCCTGGAACTCGGGGTTGAGAAGGTGGATTATATTATTTCTAGCTTACCCCTTTCATTGTTTAAGCAAAATGAAATTGAATCTCTATTTGATAAAGTTCCTACCTACTTATCTGAGGAAGGCGCTTTTATTCAATATCAATATACTTTGGGTAAGTATGTATACCTAAAAAAAGTTTTTAATAAGGTAATGGTAGACTTTACGGTTCGTAATACGCCACCTGCTTTGATTTTTACCTGTCTTATAGGGTAAATGAATCCTTGTCCTTTTGAAATGGTAGTTTTTCTCTTACTACATCAACTTCTTCTCTGTTAAGTGTAATCGTAAAGAGATCCTCTTCCACTTTTTTGTTATACAACTTATTACCCAAAGGGTCATATACACCTGAGCTGCCATTGTAATCAAATAAAAGTCCGTCTGTCCCGACACGATTAACACCCAGAGTGAAACATTGGTTTTCTATTGCTCTTGCTTTTAGTAAAGTATCCCAAGCTTCAACTCGTTTTTTGGGCCAATTGGCTACATAAATAATAGCATCATATTCATTTGCATTTTGTTGTCTAGCATATACGGGAAATCTTAGATCATAACATACCTGTAATAGAATTCGCCACCCATTGACCTGTACTATAATTCTTTGTTTGCCTGGAGTGAATTCGGCGTCTTCACCGGCGTAAGAAAATAAATGTCTCTTGTCATAGTGCGCTACCTTGCCTGATGGCAATACCCATAAAAACCGGTTGTAATATTGCCCAGCATCTTGAATAATTAAACTACCGCAAAGAATTATTTTATGAATGGCCGCTTGTTCCTTCATCCATTCGACAGTGGGTCCATTCATTTCTTCACTTAGCGTACTAGGATTCATACTAAAACCCGTTGTAAACATTTCAGGTAAAATGACAACCTGTTTTTTTTCTCGAATTTGTTCAATCTTTTTTTGAAACATGGATCGATTCTTTTCTGCGTCTTCCCAATGCAGGTTAGATTGAATAAGTGTAAAAGTGAGTGTTGCCATAATTATACATTTTGAAGTAAGGGATTTATATCCTCATAGCTATATCCCTTTTGAACAAGATACGCTTTAATTTTTGCCATTCGACTAAACTTGTTTTCATCCTTTGTTAGCGTTCTACTTTTTTTTTCAAAAAGGGCTTGTAGGACTTTCTTATAATCTCTATCGTCTATCTCGGCTAATCCTTTTTTTATACAGTAGTCAGAGATATATTGTTTCTTGAGTCCCTGTATTATCTTTTGTTTGCCCCATTGTTTCATTCTAAACTTACCTCCCGCGTAAGCTTTAGCATATCGTTCTTCGTTTAAGTAGTTTTCTTGAATCAATACAGCAATAAGTTCGTCGGCTTCTTCTTTATTAGCGCCTAATTCATAGAGCTTTTTTTGAGTCTCATAATGGCTGCGTTCTTGGTAAGCGCAGTAGTGTTTTATCTGTTCTTCTATAGTTCGACTCATGAGTTTACGATACGCAGCTTGGCATAGTTTAGCATTATTTTCTTTTTACCTAATCCGCCAAAACTAATCGTAGCAATCCGATTTGCAACTGGACCTTCTAGTTGTTCTATTTTGCCGATACCAAAGCGTTGGTGTTCTATCTTCATCCCTTCTTCCATATCGTTTGGACTGTCTGGAACGAAACTTGGGTCTACTTTTTTCTTTAAATTAGGATTACTCGTTTTTTTCTGGCTAATAAACCGAGTCGTACGTGGGCGTTCACCTGCCATCGCTTTGTTTCGGGCCTTTTTAGCTTTGCTTAAATCTAAATACTGTTGCGGTAACTCTTCAAGAAAACGACTAGGTTCGTTTGATACCAATTGACCGAAGCGATAGCGATGATTTGCATAGGTTAACCAAACGTTCTTTTCTGCGCGTGTAATGGCTACATAAAAGAGACGACGTTCTTCTTCCAAGTCATCTTTGTCATACATACTCATTTGGCTTGGAAACAAGTTTTCTTCTGTGCCAACAACGAAAACGTTTGGAAATTCCAAACCTTTACTTGCGTGAATGGTCATAAGCGTAACCACATTTTGATTTTCTGGGTCTTCCTTGTCGGCATCTGTAAGCAACGTAATCTGTTGTAGATAGCTTCCAAGTGTTTTATCAAGCAGTTCACCTTCGTCGTCAGGTGTTTCAGTAAATTCCTTGATGGCATTCAATAATTCTTGTACATTTTCATAACGAGAAAGATCTTCAACGGTTCCTTCTTTGTAAAGCTCTTTAACGATACCTGTTGACTTGCCAACTTCTTCTGCTACATCATAAGCGTTTTTAGTTTCTAGAAGGATACGAAACGACTTAATCATGAGTACAAAAGCCTCAATAGAATTAGCCGTTCTACCTGTAAACCCAAATTCTCTAATACGTTCCAAAACTTCCCAAAAGGTAATCCCATTTTCAGCAGCTAAAACCGTTATCTTGTCTGTAGAAGTTTTTCCAATACCCCTTGTGGGATAATTGATAATACGTTTAATACTTTCTTGATCTTGAGGGTTTACAATTACTCGGAGATAGGCCACAAAGTCTTTGATTTCCTTACGCTGATAGAAAGACAGGCCGCCATATATCCTATAAGGGATGTTATGTCTTCTTAGATTTTCTTCAAAAGACCTACTTTGCGCATTTGTTCGGTACAGAATGGCATAATCTTTATTGCTAAAATGATTTCGAAGCTGTTCTTCTTTAATGCTTTCCGCTACAAATTTCCCCTCATCATTATCTGTAAACGTACAAATCACACGCAGTTTATTTCCATCGCCTTTATCCGTCCAAAGTTCTTTTTTGATTTGTTTAGAATTATGCTCTATCACTGCGTTAGCAGCCATAAGTATACTATTTGTGCTACGATAGTTTTGTTCTAGTTTGATAATTTTTACATCTTCATAATCCTTTTGAAACATAAAGATGTTTTTTACACTTGCTCCTCGAAATGAGTAAATACTTTGTGCATCATCGCCTACTACGCAAATGTTTTCATGCCTTGCTCCAAGGAGTTTGATAATATGATATTGGGCCGTGTTGGTATCTTGATACTCATCGATTAAAATGTACTGGAACTTATGTTGATACTTCGATAATGCTTCAGGGTTAGAGGTTAATAGGAGATACATATTAACCAACAGATCATCAAAATCCATGGCTCCGTTCTTAAAACACTGTTTGCTATAATATTCAAAGATTTTTCCAATCTCCGGACGTTTTGATTGATAGTCCTCGTTTTTAATATCAGGGTCGGCTTGATAATCTTCCCATGTGTATAAACTGTTTTTTGCCGCAGATATTCTATTATAAATAATATTTGCCTTATAATGTTTATCATCAAGGTTCATACCCTTTACAATGGATTTGATAACAGATTTAGCATCATCAGTATCATAAATGGTAAAGTTGCTAGGATAGCCTAACTTTTCGGCTTCAGCTCTTAGGATGCGTGCAAAAATGCTATGAAATGTACCAATAAATAGACTCCTTGCCGATGCATTGCCAAGGATTTTCTCAATTCGCTCTTTCATTTCTCGAGCGGCCTTGTTCGTAAAGGTAAGTGCTAAGATTCTAAAAGGGTCGGTGGGCTTGTTAATCAGGTGTGCAATCCGAGTTGTCAGGACTTTAGTTTTACCACTACCAGCTCCAGCTACTATCATGAGTGGGCCTTCGGTATGCAGTACAGCTTCCTGTTGCTGCGGGTTCAACTCCTTTATATAATCTTGCATTGACGCAAATTTAACCTCTACACCTCTCTTAGCATTTTCATTTATGCAGGAGTTGTGAACACTTCATTCTTATAAATAAACTACCTTTGCGCTACCATAAAAATATGTTCAGTCAGCAAAAGAAATTAGGAATTGTAGGAGGGGGGCAACTAGGTAAAATGTTGCTTGCGAAAACCAATCAATGGGATATTCATACGAAAGTCTTGGATCCATCAGAACATGCGCCATCGCGCTACTTATGCAATGAATTTGTTCAAGGGAGCCTTCTTGATTTTGATACTGTTTATAATTTCGGTAAGGATTGTGATTATTTAACGATCGAAATTGAAAATGTTAATACAGACGCTTTACAAAAGTTAGAAGATGAAGGTAAGGTTGTTCACCCGCGCCCAGCGGCTATTGCACTTATTAAGGATAAGGGGCTGCAAAAGCAATTTTATGCTGAGCATAAATTGCCAACATCTCCCTTCGAACTATTTGACGATAAGGCTGATATTCTTAAGGGTTTAAATGCTGGTAGAATACAAATACCTTTTGTGCAGAAAAGTAGAACAGACGGTTATGATGGGAAAGGTGTTTCGGTAATTGCAACTGAAAATGACATGGATAAGATTATGGATACTGCATCTGTAATAGAAGAGCTTGTCGATATCAAGTTAGAAATAGCTGTGATTGCAGCTCGGAACACTAATGGTGAAATTACAAGTTATAAACCATGTGCAATGGAGTTTAACCATGAGGCAAACTTGCTTGATGTACTTTTATTTCCTGCTGATATAGATAATTATCTACAAGATAAAGCACAGCGCATGGCAGAGGAGCTTATTGAGAAGATGGGTATCTGTGGATTGTTAGCTGTTGAGTTCTTTATTACGAAGGACGATGATATTATTATTAATGAGGTTGCACCTAGACCCCATAATTCTGGGCATCAAACTATAGAGTCCTGTAGCACAAGTCAGTACGAGCAACATCTGAGAGGTATTCTAAACTTACCCTTAGGTGAAACGGCTATAAACCTATCCTCCGCTATGGTTAACTTACTCGGTCATACTGATTATTCTGGTGATGTTATTTATAAAGGACTTCAAGAGGTCTTGGAGAAAGAGGGTGTTCACATTCATATTTACGGAAAAAAACAAACCAAGCCCTTCAGAAAGATGGGGCATATTACAGTAACAAATAACAACTTAGAACAAGCAAAAAAAATAGCCTTATGGGTAAAAGAACAAGTGCAAGTAAAAAGTCAACAGCTAGTAAGCCGGTAGTTGGAGTAATCATGGGGAGCGATAGCGATTGGCCTATTATGAAAGAAGCAGCAGCAATTCTTAAAAGCTTTGGTATTAAGCTTGAGGCTAAAGTGGTTAGTGCACACCGAACGCCAAAATGGATGGCGACGTATGCCGAAACGGCTAAAGACAGGGGAATTAAAGTAATAATTGCAGGGGCAGGAGGTGCTGCTCACTTGCCTGGTATGGTTGCGAGTTTGACTTCTCTTCCTGTGATCGGAGTGCCGATTAAAAGCTCTAATAGTATCGATGGTTGGGATTCTATGCTTTCTATTTTGCAAATGCCCAATGGGGTGCCTGTTGCAACCGTTGCTGTGAATGCTGCAAGAAATGCAGGCATATTAGCGACGCAAATACTGGCAACGGCTGATGAAAAGCTTTCTGATAAAATGGTGGCTTACAAAGTCAAGATGGAAAAGGCGGTATTGGCTAAGAAATTAAAATAATAAAAGGGTCAACATCATGTTGACCCTTTTTTCTATAAATCTTGTTGTTCCTTAAATACAGTTACAATTTGAATCTACAATTCCGGGGAAAAGTGTATTTAGATTACAACTATCTCCGATGTTTAACTGCAACGTTGGGCAGTCCCATATTGAAGCTGGATTACCGGTGGTATCGCAATTACAGTTATTATCAATAACTCCATTTACTCCACCTAGTATGCAATTATCACCAAAGTTCTTTTGAATTAAGGGACAATCGAATACTGGGGTATTGGACAACGTAGTATCACAATTACAACTACTGTCAATTGTTCCACTTACACCACCTAATATACAATTGTCACCAAAATTCTTCTGTAATTGAGGACAATTAAATGTTAGAGTAGGATTATTAAACAGGCTCGTGTCGCAATTGCAATTTAAATCTACTATGCCAGGGAAAGATTGATTCCCTGCACTAAATAAACAGGTATCACCAAAGTTTAATTGTAAATTAGGACAATCGGGGTTGTTTGGTTGGCAAGCAGTAAATATCAATGTTATACAGCTTACTGCCAATGTGAGATTTAGAATTATTTTTTTCATGTTCTATTGTTTTGTTGTATTAATAAGAGATTTTAATATTAGAAAGGTTGGGTTACCCTTAAAAGATAAAATTTATTCCTAAGGGAATTCTTAGGTTATGATGATAAATGGAGAGTAATGAAATTTTGCTGAAGTCAGTAGCCCTATAACTAAATGTAGGTCGCAGGTAAACTCCAAGTCGATCAGAAACATCATAATGCAAACCTAGTCTTGCCGTTGTTCCCCAAAGTAGCTTATTTATTTTATGATAATTCGTTAGCGTCACTTTATCACTAGGAAAGGCAGTGTTGTAAATTTCTAAGCTTGAACTAGATTTAGTAACCAAAGAAAGCTGCGGCCCTACTCCGATAGAATAATGTAAATTACCTTTGCCGGCTGTATATTGAATAAATAATGGAATTTGAATAAACTGGAAAGATTGTACTTCTTCATATGTGAACTTATTAAGGGTGTCTTTAGGTGATCCGAGATTATTCAAAATGGTACGTCCAAACTCGAAGCCGTTTAAACTGTTAGCCTGTGCTTGTCCTAATGAGCTTTGATATAACAACATTTTATTCGTCGTATCTAGGTGGATATTGTTTATCTTATTTCGGTCAAAACTATTTGTGCCCGTCGAAGTGGCATAAGAAGACATCGATATGCCAGAACCTATAGACCATTTTTGATTAAGTCTGTATTCCGTTTGTAATTCAGCGTTTACTTCCCACTTTTTTATTTCGCCTTGTTTATATCTGGTTTGATAAATAGAGTTCGGACTACTCGTTTTTGTTATGGGGCGTTGAGCGTATGCACCTACGCCTATTCTAATTTTTCCTATTTGTTTGGTGGGATCTATTGTTGTGAGCTGTTCATCAGAGGTTTTCTCAGAAGACGAAGACTTTGTAACCAAGGCATCCGTAATTTCTTTTGGCTTCGTGTTTAATGTAGAACCTTTTTTCTTAGCCTCTTTATTTTTCTTGCGCCTTTCTTTTTTAGATAGTAATCGAGGGATCCTTTTTTGATCGCTTGTACCTATATTTCCATTGGCTAATGGAGAGTTTTTAGTGCCTGAACTCGTTTTAGGCTCGATTTTACTTCGCTGTTTCGATCGTTTTTCCAACTCTATTTTGTTTCTTGACGGTTCTTTTAACTGGGCATTTCCATCTCTTGTCTGAGGTGTTTTGTAATCGCGAAGGTTTTTTTTGCCGCTGAGATTATTAGGCTCCTCGATTTTGTTATGGCTTATCCTTGATGTCCTATGAGTTTTGTTTTCCGACGATTTTTTGTTTCGCTCATTATTCGGAGCTATAATGAACGCTTTTGAAGGAGGAAGTATGTCTTTAGGTTTTAAATTCGTTAATTGGTTGATGCTTCTTTTTGTAGTACTTCGTATGCCTATTTTGGTAAAACCTTGCTTTTTTACAACGGGCCGGGGTCTTAATAGTTGGTCCGTTGTAGTACCGGTTGTGCTATTGTTTTCCTCTAGCCTATTCGCGTATTCCGGAGTGTTACTTGTTTGTTCAACTTTTTTAGATTTTTCCTTGCGTGCTATTTCTTTTGTGACCATTGAGCTCCCTTTTCGACTACTTGGTTTTTTCAGGAAGTTATAAGCTACAATTGGGATCAGAGTACTCAATAGTAACCATAAGAGCCAGTTCCACCTTTTATTAGTTTTCGGATTCTTGGAATCTGTTGGCTGAATAAAGTCAGGAGTAGGGCTGTCTAGTGGCAGTGTCTCTTCTGCAAAACGGTTTCTAAATATGGAGTCAAACGGCTGGTTTGTTTCTTGCAAATTCTTTTCTAACTTCTCCCAATTATTTTGAGTAGTAGGAGTCTCAGCGTCCTCGAATTTATCTCGAAGGGTACGATCAAAGTCTATATGTGAATGTTCCTTACTCATTTATTAACTCCTCTAGTTGCTATTATTTTACCCTGTAAGATTTTTCTTGCATCATGCAGGTTTGATTTCGAAGTTCCAATAGATATTTCTAGTTTATTGGCAATTACCTTATGACTAAATCCGTCAATGATATATAGGTTGAATACACGCTTGTATTGCTCTGGGAGTTGTTGAATAAGTGCTGTAAGCTCATCGAGAGCCATTTTGCTAAGGACTGTATTCATATCAGTGGTCCATTCTTCATTGTCAGCGATCGATTCAGTTAGATCCTGAATTTTATAATTTTTGCGGCTGTAGGCCAACGATGTATTAACAAAAATACTTTTGATCCAACCAGGCAAGGATTTCGGATTTTTAAGTTGATGTAGTTTCTCATAGATATTCAGAAAACTTTGATGAAAAATATCATTAGCATCTTCCTTATTCCGAGCATAGCGCATACAAACGGTATACATCTGCCTTGCAAACTGCTCATAGAGCTGTTTTCGAGCATTCGGGTTCCCGTTGAGGCATTCGCTTACAAGTTGATCAAAATCCAATTTTCTGTTCTGCTACTACTATAAGAGATAAAAATACAGAAAGGGTTGGGTTGAGGAATAAATTATTTTTAGGAAGCGGTGTCGTTATAGAGATGAAAATAGTAAGAGCAATAAATGGTGGTGCGCTTGTAAACTTGTTTTTTTGCATAGATTAGTTTGGTATTGAGATGCAACTTGAAGATCAGAGTAAAATAGATTTAGAATTTGATGCAGTTTGTCAATTGTTAGCTGGCTTTTGTAAGTCTAGCAAGGCAAAAGAATTAGCCTTGCATTTGAAATTCTTTCCAGATTTAGAGGCTTTAGGCCATGAGTATGCCGTATTGGATGAAATTCAACAAATTCACCTTTCAGATAGTTTGAGTTTGCCTCATCCCAATGCGGAGGATATTGATGGAGCCCTACGCTTATTACGTGTAGAAAACGGTGTGCTCATTTTAGATGAGCTTATCAAAATTTATAGGCTTTGTGTGGGGACCAAACAGCTCATAAAGTTTTCACGCGACAATAAAACGGAAGCACCCTTGATTTATGAAGCTTGTGCGCATATCGATAAAATCGATGATGTATTAGATATTATCAAAAGTGTATTAGACGAAAAGGAACTGGGTATAAAAGATGATGCGTCAAAGACATTGTTTGAAATAAGGAGTCGGCAACGATCTAATAAAAGAGAGATTAATAGAAATTTTGAAAAAGCATTACAGCATTACCGGAGTGAGGGATTTTTAGCTGATACTGAAGAAACACTTTTAGAAAATAGAAGATTATTGTCCGTAGTATCGTCCTATAAAAAAAGAGTAAGAGGTCGAGTTGTAGGGATAAGTTCAAAAGGTGCGGTTACACATATTGAACCAGAAGTGAACAGCGAGCTGAATAGAAATCAGGATCAACTCAGAATTCAAGAGCATCATGAGTTGCATTTGATTTTTGCACAAATTACGAATCAACTTCGTTCTCAAAGGAATAATTTAAAGGCATTCCAACGTTTATTGGTACGCTTCGATGTGTATTATGCTAAGGTTCGTTTTGCTGATGTGTATGACGGTATTAAACCCAAAATCAATACGCACAAAAAAATGTATTGGGAAAATGCCATTCATCCCTTGCTCAAAATTAAAAACACGGAGCTAGGCCTTACCACAATAGGGCAGAAGATAGAGCTAGATGAGCATACGCGTTTTTTAGTCATTTCTGGACCGAATGCAGGTGGTAAATCGATCACGCTCAAAACTGTTGGTTTAGTGCAAATGATGTTTCAATCAGGACTTTTTCTACCATTGCATCCAAATAGTCAATGTTGTTGGTTTGATACGATCTATTCAGATATTGGTGATAATCAGTCTATAGAAAATCAACTGAGTACTTATAGTTATCGGATTAATAGAATGAAGTTCTTTTTAGAGGTTGCTAATGAGCACACTTTATTGTTGTTGGATGAGTTTGGTAGCGGATCTGATCCCGAACTTGGAGGAGCGCTTGCAGAAGTGTTTTATGAAGAACTTTATAGTCGAAATGCGTTTGCGGTTATTACGACTCATTACACGAATATTAAAATTCTAACCGCTTCGCTTCCTCATGCCGTAAATGCCTGTATGCTATTTGATACCAAGAAATTAAAGCCTCTTTACGAATTATCGGTAGGACAGCCGGGATCCTCATTTACTTTTGAGGTAGCCCAGTACAATGGAATTGATTCGTCACTTTTAGATAAGGCCAAGGTAAAGGTGTCTGAGAATAAAATCAACATGGATAAGCTCACCGTGGCACTTCAAAAGGAGAAATCTAAGTTTAAAAAAGTGAATACTGAAGCCTATCAGGCAAAGGCTAATGCAAAAAGAAAAATAACTGAGTATGATAAGAAGCTGGTCGGTTTAGCAGAAAAGCAAATCACACAGCTTAAATATTTTGAACAGCAAAGTAAGTTCGTGAGCATGGGGAAGAAAATCTACGAACAACTTAAGAAGCATGAAAAATCAAAACCCCTTAACGATGCGATCAAGAAAATAATAAGCATTGAGAAGTCAAAACTAAGAACGCTTGAAAAACCGGTTGTCTTGGATGAAAAATTAAAAGCGCCGAAATTGCCCGAGTCGAAACTAGAAAAAAAGGAAATTGAAAAAATTGAGCAAGAATCAAAGAAGGCAAAGGAAGCAAGTAAGCCTAAAGCAATTCAAGTAGGAGATACCGTTCGTTTTAAGAATCAAAGTAAAACAGGTAAAGTCATTGAGGTTAATGGGAAGAAAGTGAGTGTTATAATTGGAAACTTTACCTTTAAAACGACTTTGAATGAATTGGAGCTGTATGATACCTTGGCTTAGTTCTGTATAGTTGGTACGCGATATTGTAAGTCCATGTGTTTATAGTACAGTCTGAAAACGAATGATCAAAGATTATTAGGCAGCTAGTATCTGATTGAGAGCATTAACCTAATAAATCCGCTTTTCTAACTTCTGCCAAATTAGCTGCTCCTAGCTGTACCATATTATTCTTAAGGTCGTCAATAAAAATATGGGCAGCATGATCTCCACCATATTTACCTAAGGCTGCTACGCCATAGAAGAAAGGACGTCCAGCAAAAACGAAGTCTGCACCTTGGTGTATCGCACGCATAATGTCAAGGCCATTGCGCACACCACTATCCAGTATGATTGGAACTCTCATATTCACAATTTGAGCAATGGCAGGCAGTGCTTCAATCGCTGTAGCCGCTCCATTAAATTGACGGGCACCATGATTAGATACCCAAATCCCATCCATACCAGCTTGGATGGCAGCCTCTGCATCGGTAGGGTGTAAGATACCTTTGATGACAACGGGGCCATCCCATTGTTCTTTTATTTGTTTACAATAATCCCAGTTTAAAGTGCCGCCCAGCCTATTGCCAACAAAGCCACTCACAAATTTGAGGTTATTATTGTTCGTGTAATGTTCTACAGTCTTTAGTCGAGGAATTCCATTTCTTAAAGTATTCAGACTCCAAACAGGATGCGTAATTCCTTCCCATATCATCTTAGGAGTAATTTTAGGTGGCATAGACATACCAGCTCGCTTGGTTCTTTCTCTCAAACTAGGCATGGGAATATCTGCTGTTATTACAAGTGTATGATAACCTGAATCCTTTGCTCGTTGTAGAAGGGATTGTAAGATATCTTGATCTTTAGGAGGATATAATTGAAACCATCCCATATCTTCCATTTGTTCTCCAACCACTTCTGGAGTTTCTGTAGCTAAGGTGCTTAGACAAAATGGTATTTTGAATCGAGCACATGAAGCTGCTAAGTGTGATGCAACTTTAGGCCACATGAGACCAGTAAGCCCTACAGGAGCTACACCAATAGGTGCATTATAAGATTTACCAAAAAGAGTTGTACTTGGATCTGCTTGAAGCTCTCCTTTACAAAATTGTGGAAGGAAGTTTATTTTTTGAAATGCCTGTCTGTTTCTGTCAATCAAATCTTCATCTCCAGTTCCAGACTCAAGATACTCCCAAGAAACCTTGGGGATCCTCCTTTTCGCCTTTCTGGCTAAATCTTCGATGGCTGGGTATTGATTGGAGAGTTTAGTTTTGAGCTTTTCGTAAGACATGTATTCTATTTGAGCTTGAACGTACTAATGAGAGCAAATTTATACGCTAAAGACCAGTATTTTGTTATTATTTATAACCTAAGGGTTAATGAGGACTTCTAAAAAAGAAAAATGTATCTCATTCTGTTTAATTTTCCAGTATGACAGTGTTAGAAACTCAAAGATTGTTACTTAGGGAGTTTGAGATGTCCGATGCAAATAATTTGTATTTGTTAAACTCGGACCCTGAAGTATTACAGTATACGGGTGACCGTCCGTTTTCCGATATTACAGAGGCCAAGATGTTTATACAAAATTATAATCATTACGAGCAATATGGTTTTGGGCGTTGGGCGGTTGTGTTAAGGAGAGATAATCTTTTTATAGGTTGGTGCGGTATAAAATACACGCCAAAGCTCGATGAGTATGATATTGGCTTTCGTTTCTTTAAAAAATATTGGGGCAATGGTTATGCTACTGAAGCAGCTCAAGCTTGTTTGGATTATGCTTATGAATCGTTGAATCTAGAAGAAATTGTTTGCCGTGCAGTAAAGAAAAATACGGCTTCTTTAAAGGTCCTTGAAAAAATCGGATTACAATATTTTACAGAACTAGATTTTGATGGTTTAGAAGGAGTACAATACGTGTCAAGAAAATAGTTTAAGACAATTTGTGAAGATGTCCGTTGCTAAGGAATATGCTGGTCAAAAATTATAACAAATCCTTTGTTAGGCTAATTATTAAAATGAGTTGTTGAGACCGATATTCAAGTTACTTTTGACGACCATGTGCGATAGGATATCGGTATTTTTCTTATTGTTTCTATTACCTGTAATAGGTTCTGCTCAGTCCTGTGACTTGAAGCTTAGTGGGTATCTAAAAGATCTTGAATCGAACGAACCACTTGAAAATGCCTATGTTTATTTGAATGAAGCGAAACGAGGTATGCAGACAGATAGTTCTGGCTTCTTTCAATTTGAGCAGTTATGTGATGGACAATATCATATTGTACTTAGCCATGTGGGGTGCGAATCGCAGCGAATATTTGTTGCCCTAAAGAGTGATACCTTGTTAAAGATAGGCTTAGAACATAATCATAAGGTGTTGAATAGGGTTTTGATCAAGAAAAAAATAACGACAACCCAAAATTCGGAAGTGATTAATCAGCAGCAGATTACGGATCAGGCCAATGAGAACTTGTCAAATCTACTTGAGGAGATTTCTGGGGTGAGTACACTCCGTAATGGAAATGGTATTGCCAAGCCTGTTGTGCACGGACTTTACGGGAATAGAATTACTATTTTAAATAATGGAATTGCTCAAAGTGGTCAGCAATGGGGAAACGATCATAGTCCTGAGATTGACCCCTTGGTTGCAAATCGGATTCGGGTAATAAAAGGTGTGAGCGCTTTAGCGTATCCTGGTTCTAGTCTGGGTAGTGTCATTTTGGTTGAACCACAGAAAATTAATCGTGAGCCTCATTTACATGGGAAGGCTACTTATTTTTTCGAGTCTAATGGAAGAGGTCATGGAGGGAACATTCAACTACAACAGCATACCCCGGTTATTGCTTGGAAGGTGAATGGTACTCTAAAGAAAAGTGGTGATAGAAAATCTCCGACTTATTTTTTGAATAATACAGGTAGTAATGAAGCCAATTTGGCCTTACAATTAGAGAAGTCAATTTCTGAACGTTTCTTTGTAGATGCTTATTTAAGTACATTTAATACTACCCTTGGAGTACTGCGCGGGTCTCATATAGGAAACGTTACGGATTTATCCGAAGCGTTGAGGCGCGATGTTCCTTTTTATACTGAGCAGCGTTTTAGTTATAACATTGATGCACCCAAGCAACGGGTTAACCATCATTTGGGAAAGATTCATGCGAAATACTTCTTTGATGAACAAAAGGTTTTAGATTTTACCATAGCTGCTCAATTAAATAGGAGAAAGGAGTTTGACGTAAGGCGCAGTGGACGAACTGATATACCCGCCATGAGCTTAGAGCAGTATACTTATTATGCGGAGGGTAAGTATAAGCAGTACTTCAAGAAAGATCTCACACTTTCTGTAGGATTGCAATTTAATATGACAGATAATACTAATGATCCCGAAACAGGAATTTTGCCGCTTATACCAGACTATTTTTCTTATGAAACGGGTGTGTATGCTGTCATACATAAACAAATAAGCAAGTCCTTCTTCGAGCTTGGAATTCGCTATGATAATAACGTTCAAGACGTAACCGCAATTTCCAGATCTTTACCTCGAAGGTTGTTATTCTACGAGAATACATTTCATAATGTAAGCGCAACGGCTGGCTGGACGTACAGAGTCAATAGAAACTGGCAATTGACCTATAATTTGGGTTATGCTATGCGTAACCCTGCCATTAATGAACTCTACAGCAGCGGATTACATCAAGGAGTTAGCGGGATAGAAGAAGGAAATACAAATTTGCTAACTGAAAAGGCCGTTAAAACAACCTTATCTGTGAATGCAGATTTTGATCATGATGTCTCATTCGAAGGGTTAGTTTATTATCAGGGTATTCAAGACTATATTTATTTACAACCTCAAAGCAAGTTTCGTAGTACGATTCGAGGCGCTTTCCCCCTTTTCTTTTATGAGCAAACAAATGCTCAGATTTATGGCTTCGACCTTTCAGCTAAGTGGAGATTAATAAAAGGGTTACACTTGAAGGGAACATATAGTTACATCCGAGGCAAGGATAGAAGTAATGCATTGCCACTAATTAATATTCCCGCTAATAATGCATTTCTAAATATTAGCTATGAATTTGCGAAAGGAATAAAAATAGGTGCGCAACAGTTAGAAAACCTAGAGCTGACTTTAGAAAATAAGTACATATTCCGACAAAATAATTTATTACCAGAACAGGATTTTATATTACCCCCAAATGCCTACAATTTATTGGGCTTTAGAGCAAGTACGGATATACAACTTGGTAAAACCAGAATGAGAATCTTTACTGGGCTTGATAATGTTTTGAATGAGATATACCGAGATTATCTTAATCGTCAACGATACTTTGCAAATGATTTAGGACGTAATTTTAAGATAGGGTTTAGTTTACGTTTTTAGGTTTATAAAGCATGGCATAATGCGGAATTTCGTCTTCTAGATATTGCTCAGATACAATTTTAAAGCCCAACTCAGTGTAAAATTTTTCTAGGTAGCATTGCGCTGATATTTTAATATTCTCATCAAATTGTTCCTTGCAAATCTCAATCCCTTTTAGCATAACAGCTTTTCCATATTCTTTACCTCGATGTCTGGGAGAAACAACAACACGTCCAATAGAACAATAGTTTTTGTACGAAATGCCAACCGGTACTATACGTACGTAGGCTACAAGTTCGTTGTTCTCATATCCTAATAAATGAGAGGACTTTATGTCTTTGCCATCAGCGTCTTGATAGACACAGTTTTGTTCTACCACAAACACTTCATTCCTGAGTTGAATTGCTTCATAGAGCTCATGATTGGTGAGTTCTTGAAATGATTTATACTTCCAGCTTAACATGAGATAAAAATAGGTTGAACAAATTTCGGATCAAGGAGATCTCTCATAAAAGAAATAGCTTGTTCTCCCTTGCTTCCAACATCTTCGCTAAAATCATTTACATATAAGTCAATATGTTTTTGCATAATCTTTGGGTTCATTTCTTGAGCGTGAGATTGAATATATGCGGACAGCCCTTTCTGTTTGTTTTGCCAGCCGATAGATTCTTTAATACACTCGTTTAGCGGACAGCCTACAGCTTCAACTAGACTCCTTTTTATTGCAATACCACCAAGTGGAATAGGTAGCTCTTCTTTCTCTTCCCAATATGCACCTAAATCTTTTACTTTAAATAAACCTTTTTTTTGATAGGTGAAACGGCTTTCGTGAATGACTAGGCCTAGATCAAATTGTTGATTAAGAAGTTGATCTTCAATCTGATCAAATGAGATTTGTTTTTTTTGAGTAAGTTGAGGGTAAGCATATTCTAACAAGAAATTTGCGGTTGTAAACATTCCGGGAATAGCTACAATGTGATCTTGGCTTGGATGTATTGATTCAGTATTACTTAAAAGAAGTGGCCCTACTCCAAATCCCATAGCTCCTCCACTTCTAAGCAATATGTAATCTTTAGCGACCTTGAAATAATTTGCGTAAGAGATTTTTACAATATCTAATTCCTTGAGTTGAGCCTTCTTGTTGAGAATGGCAATATCATGGTATTCAAAATCTAAAGTAATATTGGGGATCGAAATAATTTTTTGAGCTAGAGCTTCAAAAATATAGGTATCATTAGGGCAGGGGCTAATGCCAATAGTTAATCGCATAGTATGTTTTTAAGATAAGTCGAACACGTTTTATTTAGGTTGGCAAGCGCTTTAGTCATAAGCCACTTTCTCTTATCCCGTTCTCCAATATAGTTACTAATCGCTCTTAATTGTAGGTGGTTGATGTTATTTCTTTCACAGCTGGTTTGAAAAGCTGCACCTTCCATGTTTTCCAAAGTTGTTCCAAAGTATTGATGCCTTTGAACGTTCATGTTTTCGCTTTCGAAAAGAATATTTGTTGAAAGTGAATTGTAAGCAATGACATCGGGTAATATCTTGTTACACAAATTATACTTTTGAAGTGGGGCGGAAGTAATTAAACCCAACTCCTCGAAAGATATAAATTGACGTTTTTCATAGACACCGAGGTCACCTTGAATGTCTTGTTCAATTTTGTAAACGTCTCCTAAAGTCGTTTTCTCTTTCAAACCTCCAGCTAATCCAATCAAAATTACTTGATTATACACCTGTTTAGGAAGAGCAGTATATATATAACTAGTCACTTCAGTTGCACCGATACCACAAACACCTTTGGTAAGGTTTTTATGGTTAAACTGTATAGCTTCAAGTTCAAATTGTGTTGGTGCGAGCAATAGAATATTCACAAGATGCAAAAGTACATAGAATCAATTCTTCTTTAACTTTCTAGCCCTTTTAAGAATCTGCATATCTAAAAGCTGTAAATTTGCTTTTTAAAATCAGTTTTAATGATTTACGTAACGAGAATAGAACATTTTAATGCCGCACATCAGCTATGGAATGCTGATTGGAGTGACGAGAAAAATGCTGAGTTTTATGGTAAATGTGCTAATAGAAATTATCATGGCCATAATTATGAATTACATGTGACCGTAAAAGGAGAGGTAAATGAAGAAACGGGCTTTTTAATCAATGCAAAGACCTTAGCGGAAATTATAAAGGAAAGAATTGTTGAAGAAGCTGATCACCGAAATTTGAATGTAGATGTTCCCTTTATGAAAGGGAAAAAGACAAGTGCGGAAAATTTTACTAAGGCAATATGGGATGAGCTTGTTCCTGCCGTTGAGGCATTAGGTGCTCAGATGCATAAGTTGAAATTGGTTGAAACTCCTAAGATTTATATAGAATACTATGGCTAATTATAAAAAGGTTGAAGAATATAATGAGGAGTTCATTGATAAAATGAAAGCTCATTACACAGATATACTATCCTTAGTAGGGGAGGATAACAAACGTGAAGGCTTAGAGAAAACACCGCAGCGTGTTGCTAAGGCCATGGCGTATATGACACAAGGCTATGAAATGGATGCTGTAGAGATTATTAATTCTGCAAAATTTAATGAAAGCTATAGTGAAATGGTTTTGGTGAAGAATATTGAGTTATACTCGATGTGCGAGCACCACATGCTACCGTTTTACGGTAAAGCCCATATTGCCTATATTCCTGATGGGCAAATTACAGGCCTAAGCAAGCTTGCACGGGTTGTTGACGTATTCGCAAGGCGTTTACAGGTACAAGAACGAATGACTGACCAGATACTCAAGTCAATAGAAGCGGCTTTACAACCTCTTGGTGTTGCTGTAGTGATCGAGGCAAAACACCTTTGTATGATGATGCGCGGGGTATCCAAGCAAAATAGTAGTACAACTACAAGTGCTTTTAGCGGCGAGTTTGAATCAAACACAAAAACGCGCAACGAGTTTCTAAAGTTGGTAAGTAATAACCTAGCGTAGGTCAATAACATCTACCTTAGGGTATTTGCTCTTGTTGAATACAAATACCTTATCACTAAGCGTTGGATTTTTTGTATAGTTGGAGATTGTATAACTATAAACATTTCCATTTTTATCGTAAACCTTACCTCCTGTAATTAAATTATTCTTTTTACTAACCTTCAATATTATTTTTTCATATTGAACTGATTTTTTCAACGGAATCAACCCTATATATGTGGTGTTCTCTTTCGAGAAAAGATATTTATAACCGTATTCCTTTTCATAGAAGTTAGTAAACAGTTTAGAAGGAGAGAATGCATCGTCATTATCTTCAAAATCAGAGATTTGAACTTCATTACTCTCTTTTAAGTAAGTCCAAATGCTTTTGGCATCACAGATAATTTCTTGGCCGCTTATCTTGACACGATATTTGTCTCCTTTCATCATCACCGTACCAGATTTACTACCCTGACTTTTTCCTTTTTTGTTTTTGATGCTAATCTTGAAGTTAGCTTTCATTGATTTCAGAGCTTTTAGATTAGCACTTACCTTATTTAGAATAGTCTTGGCTTTTGCATCTCCTTGGGCAAATCCAGTAGTAGTTATAAGTGATAAAGCTAGCAGTAGAAGGAAATTTCTCATCGATAATAGTTAAGTATTACAAATAAAAAACAGGAATTGCTAATAGAAAGTGAAGCGCAGGTTTGAATTCTATATGAGCTGTTAATTCTATTTTTGGATAGTATAATACGCACAGGTCGTTAGGAAGTTTCGGACGAAGGGAACTGCACCAAATAGCCAGTTTTGCTTACGCGGTTTAAGGCCGAACTTGTACTTGTATATTGGATTAATTAAGAACCATTGTTTTGATTTTACGGTAAAACCACTTTTCCTGACAATTCGTTCGAATCGCTCAATAGAAATTCTAGTATTTTTTGTTTCAATCATGAAATTTATAAGTCCTGCCTCCTCTCCAAAGGCCTTCATAATACCCTTATATATTGGGTTGGGTAGGATATGGTAATAGGGCAACTTAGATGCGATATTACTTTTTAGAAGTTGCTGATGACCACCAAAAGGCATATACCAAGGTGGAAACCCAAAGAATACCTGACCATTATTGGCAAGTAAAGACTTCAAGTGCGGGATAAACTTTTCTTGTTCCGGGATATGTTCGATAACATCTTTCAGGATAATTAGATCAAATTGGTGCCTGTATTTGTTCACGAAATCATCATCATAAACATTTTGACCAGAAAATTCGAGTTGTCCATTTTCTATATACTTGGCTAGGTATTCTCTGCCAGCCTTAAAACGAATTGTATCTAAATCTACTCCTAAACAAACGCATCCTCTTTCAAGGAAAGGTTTCAAAACTCCCCCTTCGCCACAACCAATTTCCAGTACTTTAGTCGAAGCCGTTACACGCATACTTTGTTCTATAAACGGTAGCACAAAGGCAGTAGAGTTCTGCTCTTGTTGGCTTAACATAACCGCTGTATTCCTGTGTTGCTCTAACATAGAAGGTAGACAAATATAATGTAATATTATATAGCCGAATGATCTTTCCTAGTGAATTGTTTCATTTGACGTTTAATAGAATCTTCATGAATTAGTTCAAAGACTCTTTTGATAAACTCGTCACTAAATTGATGTGTTTGTCCCCATTCGGTTCTACTTTCTACGATATCCCGCCAACGTTCTGGTTGATAAATGGGCATGTTATTTTCTATCTTGATTTCCCCGAGCTCTTTCCCCAGGTTCTTTCTTTTAGCAAGCAAATCAACAATCTCAGCATCTACACTATCCATAATTTGTCTTAGGTGTTCAATTTTAGCATTGGCTGAGTCATTACGAACTCCTTTTCGAATGTGCAAGCCTTCAATCAGCTCTTTCAATGCTGTAGGCGTGATTTGTTGTTTTGCATCACTAAGAGCTATATTGGGATTGGGATGTGTTTCGACCATAAGACCATCCAAATCAAGGTCTAGCGCTCTTTGCGCAATATCGGCTAGAAGTGATCTATTACCACATATATGGCTAATATCGCAATAGATTGGAATAGCAGGATAGCGTCGTTTCAGTTCTATCGGGATAGCCCAGTTTGGTTTATTCCTATACTTGCTACTTTTATCGTAGGAAGAAAAACCTCGGTGGATACAGGCGATTTTCTCAATGCCTGCTCCTTGAATTCGTTCTAGTGCACCTACCCAAAGTTCGACATCAGGGTTAATGGGATTTTTGATCAGAACAGGTTTTTGGGTTCCTTTTAGGGCGTCAGCTATTTCTTGTACAGTAAAAGGATTCACTGTACTTCTTGCACCGATCCAAAATGCATCAATATCATACTGTAAAGCCAGCTCTATTTGTTCTGGTGTGGCAACTTCTGCACATACAGGCTTACCTGCAATTCGTTTAACCTCTTGGAGCCATTCTAGGGCCTCTTGACCTTTACCTTCAAAATTTCCAGGTTTGCTTCGTGGTTTCCATACACCAGCACGTATCATACTTACGTTGTCATAATCTCGAAACGCCGTTGCGATTCGCAACATTTGTTCTTCGCTTTCCGCACTGCAGGGGCCTGCTATTAAAAAAGGTCTTTGTGAAAACATTTAAGCAAAAGTACGAACCGCCTTAACTAGAAAGAATAACTTCCTCAATATTATTGTGAGCATAGTTATAGGGGATGTAATCCAGCGATGAAATCTTTTTAGTAATGATTATGCTAGCTTTTTTCCCAACCTGAATACTACCTAACTCATTTTGAAGCTCTAGTGCGGCGGCGGCATTTAATGTGGTTGCATTCATCGCTTCATTAGGGGTCATGTTTAGTTGTGTGCAGGCCAATGACATCATAAAGTTCATATTACTACTTGGGCAAGATCCAGGGTTATAATCAGATGCAATTACAACGGGCAGATTGGCATCTATTAATGCTCTGGCTGGTTGATAATTCATTGCCAAAAAGAAAGCAGCTCCAGGTAATAAGACAGGTAAGGTGTTTGACGCTTGAAGACATTTGATCTCATTCTCACCCAAGGATTCAAGGTGGTCAACACTTAGAGCATTGTGTTTTACCCCCACCTGAATACCGCCGCTATTATGCAGTTGATTTGCGTGAATTTTTGGAATAAGGTTATACTTTGCTCCAGCTTCTAAAACTTGTTCAGTTTCATCAACAGAGAAAAAACCTTCTTCGCAAAAAACGTCGATATAGTCAGCCAGCCCTTCATCTGCAACTCTGGGAAGCATATCCTGAATGATTAAGTCCAAGTAAGCTTGATGATTTTCTTTGTATTGCATGGGGTAGGCATGTGCGGCTAAAAAGCTAGCCTTTACAGGGATTTTGTTTAAATCCTTTAATCGTCGAATCACGCGTAGCATTTTCAATTCTGATTGGAGTGAAAGTCCGTAACCACTTTTTATTTCGATGGCTCCCGTTCCATTAGAAATAGCTTCTTCTAGTTTGGGGACAGATAGGTTGAATAGTTCGTCTTCACTAATAGCTGCCATTTTCTTAGCGGAGTTCAAAATTCCTCCTCCGTTAGCAGCTACTTCGGCATAACTCATACCTTTAATGCGCATAACAAATTCATCTTCTCGGCTTGTCGCATGTACCAAATGTGTATGGCTATCTATGTACGTCGGTAAGACCATTCTCCCCTGAGCATCGATCGAGCGATCATAAGTTTGCTCGGATAAGTCTGACATGGGACCAAAAGAGTGAATCAAGCCGTTATCAATTACTAAAAAAGCATTTTCAATACTTGGTAAGGTGTCCATATCGTGGCCGAATACTTTATCTTTACCCTTAGCATTTATTTCTACTTGTACAAGTTTTTTGATATTGGTAATTAAAATGCGCATATTGTTGATAAAAGTAAGATAGATTGAATACGCTCGGAAATATTTTTAAGGTTCATAGTTTTGGTGAGAGTCATGGTCCTTGTGTCGGAGCTATTCTAGACGGTTGTCCTGCTGGGGTCGAGCTAAATATTGAGGATATTCAAGAGGCTGTGAATAAACGCAAAACAGGTCAACATACTTTTAGCTCGGCACGCAAGGAAGAAGATCGGATTGAGTTGTTATCTGGTATTTTTGAGGGAAAAACAATAGGTACTCCTATCTGTATACTTATTCGGAACCATGATGCAAGATCAAAAGACTATGATAAGATTAAAGATGTTTTTAGACCAGGGCATGCTGATTACACGTATCAGGTTAAATATGGTCAACGGGATTATCGTGGCGGTGGTAGAAGTTCTATTCGTATAACTGCCCCCATAGTAGCGGCTGGTGCGATTGCGAACCAAATCATTAAGAATATTACAAGTATCGAGGTGACATCTTTTGTTTCTCAAATTGGCCAAGCCAAATATGACATTTCTGAACTAGCTGAATCTGGTTTAAGTAGAGAGACTATGAAGTTCTTATCTTCTTCGAGTAAGAATTTACCGAGTTCAATTTTTGAACAGCTAGTAGATCAAGAACTAGAGAAAGCTGTTGCCACTGCTAATACATTGGGTGGAAGAATATCTACCGTAATTGATGCTCTTCCACCTGGTCTAGGAGAACCCATTTTTGGAAAATTACAAACGCAACTTTCAACTGCGTTGATGAGTATTAATACAGTCAAGGCTATAGAGTTTGGAGAAGGCATAGGTGCGGCTGAGATGTTAGGAACCGACCATAATGATGAATTTATGGCAAAGGGTGATCTTATTACTACTCGAACAAACCATCATGGAGGATTACTTGGTGGAATTACAACAGGGCAACCTGTAAACTTTAGTGTGTACTTTAAGCCGATATCCAGTATTCAGCGCAAGCAAAAAACAGTTAATGAAAAAGGAGCTGAGGTAGAGATAGAAATTGATGGACGACACGATGTATGCGCCGTTCCAAGAGCTGTGCCTATTGTGGAAGCTTATACAAAAATTGTACTGGTTGATTTACTTTTACAGAATAGATATGCAAAAATTTAAAAAGATAATATTGGTTTGTTCATTGCCTGTTTGGCTTCTGAGTTTTTTTTCGTGTCATGCACAAAAAAAAGCCGTACGATCAGACAAGAATGTGACTGCCGTAATTGATACGTTTGAATCAGAGAAGAATAAAAAAGGAGACATGCTCCCAGCATTTAGTTTTATAACAGCTCAGGGAGAGGAAAAGAAAACATCAGATCTTGTTCAGGGCCAACCTGTTCTTTTAGTGCTATTCAACCCAAGCTGTGGCCACTGTCAAAAACTGCTCGAACAAATACGTGATAATATCGCCATATTTGACAAAATAAATATTGTATTTCTCACCGGAAAGCCGCTCAAAGAGGTGCTACCTAATTATGTGAAGAATGTAAAAGTTGACAAAATGAAAGAAATTATGGTGGTGTCTGATAATTCTGATATTACCTTGAAAATCTTTGAGTATTATGGTATTCCTCAGATTATGTTGTACAATAAAGATCATAAGTTAGAGTATATGTATTACAAGGATGCTACGAATAAGCAGATGCTGACTCATCTTAGAAAATAATACATGCTTTATCCGATAAAAGACATTAACGTAAAGGATGGTTATCGTCCTGTTCTTACTTGGTTGTTTTTGATTACTAATGTGGTGGTGTTTATTTATTCTATTTCATTAGGAACGAATGGATTTCAGCGATTCGTTTATGAATATGGTGTGATACCTGCTGAAATAACGCAAGGGCAAGATTGGTTAATGGCATGGACATCGATGTTTGTTCATGGCGGTTGGATGCATATTATAGGTAATATGCTCTTTTTATATGTATTTGCCGATAATATAGAGGCGCTGATAGGTCACACGCGCTTTTTCTTTTTTTACTTTTTAGGTGGCTTATCTGCTGTACTGCTTCAGACAGCGATGGATTGGAACAGTACCATACCTATGGTTGGCGCGTCAGGTTGTATATCGGCCGTATTAGGTGCTTATCTTATCATGTTTCCAAAGGGAAAAGTACGGTTGATGTTCTTTTTTGTAATTCGGTTTTGGGTTCCGGCAATTTTGTTTCTTTTATTCTGGGCGGTACAACAGTTTATGGCAAGTTTTGGTTCCTTAGCTAAAACGCAAGAAACAGGAGGGGTTGCCTATTGGGCGCATATAGGTGGTTTTATTTTTGGGGTACTAGCTGGTATTTACTTCAGGCTCACAAGAAAGTATAAATAACAGAAACATAATTTTACGTTTCCTTGAGAGTAAATAGACTTTTCAGTGCGTAGTGCATCTTATATTTGTGGACTTATGTCAATAGAGGTAAAAAATCTTACGAAGACTTATGGTGAGCAAAATGCTGTAGACAATGCTAGTTTTTCTGTGAAGAAGGGAGAAGTTGTAGGTTTCTTAGGTCCCAATGGAGCGGGTAAGTCAACGACGATGAAAATTATTACTGGTTATTTACCCGCCACAGAAGGGGAGGTTTTGGTATGTGACATTAAGGTTGATGCAGAACATGTAGAAACGCAAAGAAAAATTGGTTATTTGCCTGAGACTAATCCCATGTACTTTGATATGTATGTGCGTGAGTATTTAATTTTTTGTGCCGGTGTGCATGGAATAAAAGGTAAGAAGGCTCATGAACGTGTTGAGGAAGTTATAAAAATGACTGGCTTAACACCTGAAAGCAAAAAAATAATTGCCTCTCTATCCAAAGGGTATAAGCAACGGGTAGGTTTAGCACAAGCACTTCTTCATGATCCTGAAGTTTTAATCTTAGATGAGCCAACTTCAGGTTTAGACCCTAATCAAATTATAGAAATTCGCAATCTGATCTCCACGGCGGGTAAGGAAAAAACTGTTTTATTAAGTACGCATATTATGCAAGAGGTAGAAGCGATGTGCGACCGGGTTATCATTATTAATAAAGGTAGGATTGTGGCCAATGACAAAATAACTGATCTGCAAGAGAAACATCCGAAGCTCAGCCTTGAAGAAATCTTTAGGAAGTTAACGGGAGGGAACCTTGAACCTGCAGGTTAATCTTGTAAAGCTTTTTTAACTTCTTTGTATTTGTCCATATACTCCAGTCTTCCGTATAACATTTTCAAAGAGGTTAGCGTAACTCGATCTTTAGGTTTAATTGTTCTAGCCTTCTCCAGATAGGGTATTGCCTTTTTGAAAAGAAGGTTGGCTTTTTCGATCTCCGATTCATACTTCTTCTTATCTGTTAGATTATTGGCTTTATTATTAACTTCAACACCACTATTAAAATATAAAGCACCCAAATTATAATTAGGGTCAAAATAGTTCGGTCTAAGTCTAAGTGCCTCAAGGTAAGAGTCTATGGCTTGCTTTCTATCTCCAATATTTTCGGATACAGTGCCCAGTGAGAAATGTAAGGTAGCATTTTTGGGATCGTTTAAAACGGCCTGCTTCAAATTTTTACGGGCACTTTTAAAATCTTTGTTTCTCAGATTTAGGTTAATTTGAGAGGTAAGTAATTCCTGATTATTAGGAAACTTTTTGCGGCACATTTTGATTTGTTCCAAAGCTTCACTGTCCTTTTCTTGTTTCCTAAGCAAATAGATTATAAAGCTACAGCAATTGGCTTCCCTGTACCCAATATCCATACTTTTCTTATAGTACTTAACAGCTTGGTCATATTGGTCGGATCGTTCAGAGGCTATGGCTATATTGAATAGGGCCAAGCTATCTATCTTGTCAAAGTGATTAGCTATGGACTCCGTCACTTTAAAGTTATTTAAAGCCTGAGTATACTGTTTGTTATTAAAATTTTGTACGCCTTTGTTGAGCGCTATATTCTGTAATAGCTTCAGTTTAGCGTCGATCTCATCAACGAATCCTTTCCCTTTTTTTCCTAAAGTTTTTGCCTTTACGTAGGCGGTAAAGGCTTCGTGAGCAGGAGTTGGATCAAGCTTCCTAAATATTGGGTTCTTCGAATTCAAAATGGCATAATAAACATCTCCTTTTAGGCGCCATGTCTTGGATTTATTAATTGTTTTCGGGTGTTTTACGGCTTGATCAATGGCTTCTTTAGCCTTGACCAATTGAGATGAACTAAGAGCATTAGAACTTTTAATAAGATTGGCAGGTTGGGCAATAGATTGGATAGATATCCCTAGTAATAAAAGTAAAAGGACTTGCTTCATGATTTTAAATTGTTGTTTATAGGTCTAAGCGCATCATACTGCAAATATATTGAAGCTAAGTTACGATATTGTTTTGTTCAATGGATTAAGGCTTAGGGTTTGGAAAAGTAATGATTAACAGTGTCAATGATTTCAGCTTCGTGCACTATTTGCTTTTCAAATGGCTTACCCATTAGCTTCTCATAAAGCTCAATATATCGATTGGTAATGCGCTCAACAACTTCTGTATTCATTTCGGGCATTTGTTGTCCTGTCAATCCTTGAAAACCATGTTCAATAAGCCACTCTCGAACAAACTCTTTGGATAGCTGTTTCTGAGGTGCTCCTTTTGCTTGTCGAGATGCGTAGCCATCAGCGTAAAAATAACGAGAGCTATCCGGTGTATGAATTTCATCCATGAGCATAATCTTACCTTGGTAAAAACCGAATTCATACTTGGTATCAACTAATATTAAATCCATTTTTTTTGCTTGAATTGTTCCATAAGCAAAAAGTTTGCGGGTATACTGCTCTAATTGATTCAGTGTTGTTTCGTCTACTATTGACTGTTTTAGAATTTCTTCTCGACTAATATCTTCATCGTGCCCTTCTTCAGCTTTTGTTGCAGGAGTTATAATAGGTTCTGGAAAGGCATCATGCTCTTTCATTCCGTCCGGGAGGGATACGCCACATAATTCTCTTTTCCCAGACTTATAAGTTCGCCAAGCATGTCCTGTTAAAAAACCACGTATAACCATTTCTAATGCAATAGGCTCACATCGTTTACCAATACTCACGTTTGGTAATGGGGAGGCCATGAGCCAATTGGGAACAATATGCTCCGTCTGATTAAGAAATTCTTGAGCAATCTGATTTAGAATATGTCCTTTAAACGGAATTTCTTTAGGTAAAATATGATCAAATGCTGAGATGCGATTGCTTGCGATCATGACAAGGTCATCTTGTCCGATACTATAAACATCTCGCACTTTACCTTGATAGTAGTTTGTTTGGTTATTGAATTTCATCTTTGTAAAGTTGTTTTCTTAATTCATTTGCTGTTTGCGTAGAGCCATCATGGCTCCAACCTGGAGGAGCTGTAAGGTACTTTATACGCTCTAAAAGTGATAATCCTGGCTTAGAAATATCTTTTAGGACTTGTTGCCATTCGTGAAATATGATATGAGTTGGGTGATAGGGGTGATCTACATTCTTGGTTAATCCGTACTTCACTTTTTCAAACTCCTCTTCTTTTTGAAACGTATTGAAAATACGATCCCAGATGATAAGTACCATACCCATATTTTTGTCGAGGTATAAAATATTACTCGCGTGGTGTACACGATGATGAGAAGGGCTTACAAAAAAAGCATCGAACCAAGCAGGCATTTTTTTTATAAATCGGGTATGTACAATAATGCCATAGATTTGACAAATGGCATCCATAAATAGGATGTCTAAAGGTTCAAAACCCAATAAAGCAAGCGGTAAAAAGAACCAGATGGACACAAAAGGTCTAAATACTGATGAGCGAAAACCAGTGGTAAGATTAAACTCTTCAGATGAATGGTGCGTTACATGCACTGCCCATAATACTCTAACGTAATGTTCAGCACGATGTTCCCAGTAAAAACAAAGGTCAAGCGCGAAGAATAGTGTTGTCCAGTAGAACCAAGGATTAGAAATGGTAAAGAGTTTAAACTGAAGAACGAAAGCTAGTAGAAAAAAAGCAGTAGTTTTAAAGGCTAAACCTAATAAGGTATTTGCAATATTGAGCCATAGGTTAATGATAGAGTCCTTTAGCGAATAGTACTTCCTTTTCTGGTAGTTACTTAGAAGGACTTCTAAAGAAATCAGAACAACATATATAGGCGTAGAGATTGCAATCAGCCAATTTTCACTTAGAAAATCTACGATGCTTTCCATCTTAATAAATTAAACGGTCATGAGATCCTTCTCCTTCTCTTTACAATGTACATCTACTGAATCACTGTATTTATCTGTTAGGGCTTGAATGCCATTTTCACCATCTTTAGCAGCATCTTCACTTAAGCCATCTTTCTGAAGTTTTTTGATTGCTTCCATGGCATCACGGCGAATATTTCGAATAGAGATTTTACCATTTTCACCTTCGGCAAAAACCTTTTTTACCATCTCTTTTCTTCGTTCTTCGGTAAGTGGTGGCATAAATAAACGGATATTATCACCATCGTTGGAAGGGGTAATCCCAATATTCGCAGCCATAATTGCTTTCTCAATTTCTGGAAGCATATTCTTTTCGTAGGGTTGGATATTCAAAGTACGTGCATCAGGCGTACTTACATTTGCCACTTGATTGATAGGAGTTGGATTATTATAGTACTCTACCAAAATCCCTTCTAGCATTGCGGGTGATGCCTTACCAGCACGAATTTTTAGTAATTCATTTGCCAAGTGGCCAATGGCCTTCTGCATGCCTTCTTCAGCTTCATTGCTTATTTCTTCTATTGTTTCCGCCATAATAATAATTTTTATTGTCCTTCCAACGTATATCTCAGAATGGTCACAAATTTACATTTTCCCAATAAAAAAGAGGCAGATTATCTGCCTCTTTCTGCACATTTGGTAAGAATAGATTAGTGCTTCACGAATTGTTGTCTTGCAAAGTTGTCACCTTGGGCAATACTCATGATATAATTACCACTATTCAATTCAGAAACATCCATATTTATTTTGTTTCCTTCAGCAGTAAGTTGTTTTACCAATTGACCAGTAATTGAATAAATGGAAACAATACTTTCCGCACCGTCTTCTAGTTGCACTGTTAGTTGACCGGTTGTAGGGTTTGGATATATAGCATCAATGCCCTTAGACAAATTAGAAACAGCTGTAGGCCAAGTCTTTTGAGGCAGGAAAAGTTGAGTTTGTAAAATAAGATCTCCAGAGTTACCACCGTCAGCATTTGCGTCATTAGCGATTGCGGATATAATAATATCGTTTGCACCTAATAAAGGTGTTTTCCAATCAAATTCCCACTCTACAGTTGATCCTTGAACAATAGCTGTTACATTACTTGTTTTATGTGTTAGAATTTTTACAGCGTTTACATTGTCTTCCTTTACTTGAGTGTTCGAACCAATACCTGGGAAAGAGCCCGCTAGGTTATTCGTCGCGTCGAAAAATGTAGCTTGAAAACCTGCCGTTAGCGGAGCAAGAACATTACTCTTTGCTAAACTAATTTTTACTCGGTAGGTTGTATTTACATCATATTGAAGCACGGCCATATTATTGGCATCAAATACTTCTATTTTAAGTGCATTAGTAGAATTATTACCTGTTGCTGAGTGACACCCCGTTCCGCTACAGCCAGGTGTGGTTGAAGTAGCTCTGATGTCTACAGCATAACCACCGCTAAAAGACTGTAGGACAGTTAAACTTATCAAGGTTAAAGCAATTAAGGATAGAAGTCGATTTCTTTTCATATTATAAATTTAAGTTCATAAAGATAAAGTTTTTTTGACAATTCTATGACATTACTTTTGTCATCTTTTAAAAGCAATATGAAAGGGAAGAAATTATTCAGGTTTTCGGAGATTGAGAAATTTGAGAATGTTTTTCAATATCCAGTTGAGATGGCTTCGAAGTGGAGATCTTTTTTTGGAAATGAAAATCCGATCGTACTAGAACTGGCCTGTGGTAAGGGGGAATATGCCGTAAACATGGCAAAGAATTTTCCTGATAAGAACTTCGTAGGGGTTGACGTAAAGGGTAATAGAATGTACGTAGGTGCTAAAAAAGCACTAGAGGAAAATGTTTCTAATGTGGCCTTTTTGCGCACCCAAATTCAAAAAATTGAGGATTATTTTACCCCTCATTCAATAGATGAGATCTGGATTACATTTCCCGACCCTTTCTTAAAGGATTCAAAAGCTAAAAATAGGCTAACACATAGTCGTTTTTTAAAAGAGTACCAAAAAATTCTAAGACCTGGTGCGCAGATCAATTTAAAAACAGACTCTAAACCATTGTTTGATTTTACTGTTGAAATGGTTGAGTATCACAAATGTGAATTATTAGTCAGGAATGACGATATTTATGCTAAGGGCGAACCTAAGTTTCCTTTGAATATTAAAACATTTTATGAAGGGATGCATCTAGAAGATAATAGAACCATTCAATATATTTGTTTTCGCCTTCCTAAAGAGGAGATTATTGTACCGCCGAAGAAAAAAAAGGATGACCAAGAAACCACTCTTTGATGATGATGAATTGTTCTATATGAACAACGATGGTTTCATGGTTTTTACAGCTGAGTATTTATTGAAAAGGGGATATTGCTGTGGTAATGGTTGTAAACATTGCCCCTTTGATTATAAGGCAGTACAAAATGAACAGAAACGAAATGAGCTCATCCGAGCTCAAAAAGAAAAAGATCATGAAAAGGGAAACTGATTGGACTGCTGCGGTATACGAAATTGTAAGACAAGTACCCAAGGGCAAGGTAACGACCTATGGTTTTATTGCCAAGGTGGTAGGGGCGACTCCAAGAATGATTGGTTGGGCTATGAATAAAGCCGGAAGTCAGAAACCTAAGGTTCCAGCGCATAGAGTTGTTAATAGAGTTGGGCTTCTGACTGGCAGGATGCATTTTAGTCCACCTGAAAAAATGGAACAACTGTTGCAAAAGGAGGGGATTAAGGTAAAAGACAATCAAATAGTTAATTTTGAAGAACATTTATGGCAACCCGGATAAAAAAGCCTAAAGTGCAGCGCATTAAGTTCAGTCAACAGGATGTCTTTGAAGAGTACTTTGAGGAGATGAAATGCTTGGCTTGTGTGAGCACAATGCAACCTTTTCAGTTTGTACATACTTTGAATATGCTTTTGGATCGAAATTTTAGGCGTGAGATGGAACTGATGCAGGATAAGACGGGGCGAGAATATAAAGTTTACTTTGATAGTGACCCCATGCGAAGTATAGATTATAATATCATTTGTAACAGGAATCGAACAGAATTTCTAATTCCAGAACTGCTCAATTCTGATTACTTGATCTTGATGCATGGTATGCAAGCACATCCAGCTGTTTTTAATAGCACTCTTAAAAGACTACAAAGTCATAAACGTATTACCTATTCTTACGATTTTGACCCTATGGACTTAAAATCTAAAGAGTATTTAGTCCTATAAATCATTCATTCGTTTTATCTTAGCTAAACATAATCTAGTAAACTATGACCAGAGTATTGTCAATTTGTATAGTATTAATTGCGGCTATTGTTTTTTTCTCTTCTTGTGAAAGAAAACGTGGTGATGCTACAGCCTGTATTGATACGGGTAGTTCATCTTTGAAGGCGGGTACAGAAATCAAATTCATGAACTGCTCAAAGAACTATGATTATACAAAGTGGATCGTGACGGACAGTGCTAATAATGTGCTTTTTACGGAAATTACAGATACTCTTAAACATTTTAGATACACTTTCCCAAATCCTAATCATCGTTACAATGTTATCCTAAATATTTGGCAATTAGACAGCGTTTCGCATAGTACTACTACAAAAACATTTACGGCTGCTATTCCATAAAGCTTTCGATAATATTTTCGAATCTTTTATAGCCTAGCACCTCAGCAATATTTTCAATATTGGAAGCATAATTCTCTTCTGTATTATTCAAAACCGATAATGAGGCCTCTACGAGTTTTTTAGGTTCATTATCCTCTATTACCATACCGGTTTTATGATTAACTAATTCCGCGATCCCACCTACGTCAGTTATAACAACGGGTTTACCAAATCCATATGCCATCATTAAGATACCACTTTGTGTGCCACTGTAGTAGGGGAGGCAAACAACATCGGCAGTCTTAAAATAAGGTTCTACTTCCTCATTGGGAATAAATTGATTAATAAGTTGAATGCGATCCTCCAATTGGTTTTCTTCTATTAATTTTTGATAGAAAGTTATATCTTCATAACATTCTCCCACAGCTAATAACATAGTGTCTGGAGATTCAGTTTCTATAAGTTTCATGGCTCTGATCAGTTGGTCTAGCCCTTTGTATTTTCTAATGAGCCCAAAATATAGAATAACTTTTTTATGTGTAATGTTTAGTTTTTCTCGTGCACTTTCTTTTGAATAATTACCTAAGTCAAAATGATTAAAAGGTGGAAGTGTTGTCGTCGTTATTTTCTTATTCGGAAAATGCGCTGTAACCAATTGATTAATATGCTGAGAAAAAGAAATAAAACGGTCCGCTCTTTTTAACGTCCATTGCGTGAAGAATTTATCGAACCATCGTCTTTCATGTGAGACAAAATTTTCTACAACAAACACGACCTTTGTTTTCGTAAATTGTTGCAACAGTCTAACAATTGTACCGTAGCAAGGACCAAAAAAGGGCATCCACCAAACAAAAATAGCCATGTCCGCGTTTAGAGCCTTTATTTTTTTATAGGCTTTATACCAAGTAATTGGGTTAATAGAGTTAATAACTCTACTTATTTTTTCCGAATGAGGATAGAAAGGTTGAGCACTTTCATCGTACTGTGTCTTACCAGGAAAAAGAAAGTTGGGGTATAGGGTTTTAAAGGTAACCGTATTACAATCAAACCCTGCTTCTGTGAGCAGTTTAAAAATACTTGCTTCTACAGTTGCTTGTCCTCCTCGGTAAGGATAAGCTGGACCAATAATGACTACCTTCTTCCGCTTCATTTCTTAAAAGTCCCAAAAGTACGAATAGTTTGTGCTTCTTCATATTTGTGTCATTTTATTTGGCAGGACAGATGAAAATCGTTCTTTTTTATATTTTTAAAATATGTACCGCTTCGCGATTCTACTTTTTATCCCTTTTAGTCTGTTTGCTCAGCAAGATAAGCTAGTGCTTCGATTTGATGAAGAAGCCAAGTTGTTGAGTAAAGAACAGCAGACTAAATTGAATTTTTTGCTTCGATCAAGAAAAGTAGATAAACTCTTTATTCGTGCTTATATAGGGAGTAAAAAAAGTGTGTCTTCGAATAGAATTAATGTTGAGTATAGAGTGAATCATCTAAAAGAACTGTGTCAGCGTAATGGTTTGTATTTTAATCAGATATATCTGGAAAGAACGGTAACAAGCGATTCATTGCAATTTAACCGTATTGTCCTGCGTATTGCCTTTGCTCCCAATAAAGAGGACAGTACTATATTTAAAACCGACATTTTAGAAATTTCGAAGAACGGAGATCGGAGCAAACCTAAAATTGAACCACGTGTGGAGCATAAACCTAGGAAAGCATTTAATCGATATAAGTATCTAGATGTTTATGAGTTTAAAGAGGGTTCAAAATTTATTCTTAATAATGTAAATTTTGAAGGAGGGCGTCACAAAATTACTGTTGAGTCATGGGCCGTTTTAGATGATCTCGTAAAAGTGCTAAAAGACCGACCAACTATGATCATAGAACTTCATGGGCACATTTGCTGTATTACCACGGGCAGAGATGCTATGGATCTAGATACGCATACTAGAAACTTATCTATAATGCGTGCCAAGGCAGTATATGATTTTTTAGTTGACCAAGGAATTAGTAAAGAAAGACTATCTTACAAAGGGTTTGGTAGTCGATTCAAACTTATAAAAGATGATGGAGATGAATGGTCAGCTAAGCGCAATAGAAGAGTGGAGGTATTGATTAGACGGGAATAGTAGCTTTTTACCAGCCGCCTCCACCGCCACCGCCAAATCCTCCACCTGAAAAACCGCCACCACCGCTCCAACCTCCGCCACTGCTGTTAGATTTACTTGGAGGAATACTAGCGGAAGAGATGGTATCATTCATGTCACTAAAATCAAAATCTTGGTATCCATTCACGCTGTGACCATGATACCAAATAAAAGGGGTGTGATGCCTAGCGGCAGTTGGGTTTGCAACCTCAAAATGCTGTTGCCACTCGTCAGCACAATCAAGTGCAATCGCATAAGGGAGTATCTTTTCGAAGTGCTCAAACGAGAAATCGGGTGGGTTTACAATTTTTAATTTGTCCTCTTCGGTTAACTTGATATATTGTTTAAGTCCTGCGATATGGTCCATTAGTTTCCGACCTGTCGCAGTCGGTTTTTGAAACCATCGTGCAAAGAGAAAAGTAATCGCAAAAAATACTGCGATCATTAGTAATACAATACCAAAGCTTCCTCCGTAACGTTGTAAGCAGAAGAATCCTCCGGCTATAGAAAGAAGTGGTACAATTAACGATTTGAAGGTTAGCGCATAGTTTCGAACAATGCTGCTGCCATTATGTTTTGCAGAAAGTTCATTTCTTAAGCTGGTGTCTGCTGCTTTAACTTTGGCATTATATTGTTTTCGTACAATTGTTTGTACGGAACTATTACCAAAAAGCGTATTTAGAAAACGTTGCTCTAAATCCTCAATTTTACCATTGTTTTTCGATAGTTTGGTAAGGGTATATTTCTGGCGATTTGTAAAGATGCTCTGCTTTTCTAGTTCGTCTTCTATTTTCATATGTCTGCTTACACCTAGATTTACCATGGTACTTACGAAGGAACGTTTTGTATAACGAAAGTAGTTGTCAATATAAGCACAGTCCGCAGGTGACATCCCTTCTGGGGTATCAAATTGGGGGATAATGGTCCCCTTGTCGGGGTCTTTCCCTTTGCGTTTCCACATGATAAAATTTATGAGTAATGTAAGTAGAGTCCCCAATAAGCCTACAGCCCAAAGGGAATAGGTTTTTAATTTAAACATGAACTGATCAAATGCATTTGGGTAAATGATATATCCCTTTTGCCAAGATGTAGCTATGGTCATACCTTCTCTTGGAGAAAAAGCTCTTGAGCCTACGAACTCTACAATATTATTTTTTTTGTAGATGACAGCGTCTGTTTCTTGTTTTCCATAAGCACCCGTGTATACCGCATTCTGAATAGATTTAGCTGAGCCCGGAAAGCGAATTGTCGCAGAAATTGAATCGATGCCTACGTCCCAACCATTTCCATTGACGTTCCATACCAGTTCATCGTACTCATCGTATATATTGAGTACATGGTCTACTTTATATTGAACAGTATAATTATAAACTCCGGGTGTTAGAAAAATATCTTTACTACCAATATAAATGCGTTTACCATTGCTCATACTTTTGGTATGGTATGGTTCTGAATGACCATTTTTCTGGACTCCTTTGATATCCAATCCAATTCGATAAACACCACCACGATACTCATAACTAGTTGGGATATCTCGATAAATACCACGTTTGAAAATAAAACCTTCTACCTTAACTTGAATGTGTTCAATTACAGTAACACTCCGATCTTTATGAATATTAATATCCGAATGATAAGCTAAGATTTTCTCTTCCGCTAAAGCGAAAAAAGAAATACTTAGCAGAAAAGTAAGGAGGCCAAACTTTCTCACAACAATTAGAACTTAACTTGAGGTGCTGAACGTTGTGCATTATCCTCTATCTCATAATATTCTTCCTCCTTAAAGTTAAACATACCAGCAAGTATGTTTGAAGGGAAAACCATAAGTTTATCATTATAAGCTCTTGTAGCGCCATTATAATAACGTCTAGCATTCGCAAGTTCACTTTCCATGCTTCCTAGATTCTGCATGAGTTGTTGGTACTGGCTATCTGCTTTTAGATCAGGGTAATTCTCGGCAACAGCTCTTAGGTTTACCAAGGCTTGGGACACTTTGGCGTCAGCCGCGGCGGCATCGGCAACATTACGGGGTCCTCCCTCAGAACGATATTGCATAACTTTTTCTAAGGTCTCCGCTTCATGTTTGGCATAACCTTTTACAGTTTCAACAAGATTTGGGATCAGATCAAATCGTTTTTTAAGGAACACATCAATACCACTAAATGCTTCGCGCACCATATTTCGCGCTTTGATTAAACCGTTATAGGTGGACATAGCCCAAAGCCCAATGAGCACAATTAAACCAAGTATAATATAAACTACCATTTGTAAATTATTTAGAGCCCTAAGATAAACATTAGCGCACAAAAAAAGGTGATTAATTAAAATCACCTTTTTTGTTAAGAAGTAATTAGGTCCTACTGAGCAGAGTATGCATTTACAAACTCATATTTCGTACCAACTTTCTTCCAGATAATAATACCGTAAGAAAGGTTTTCTTTTTTATAGTTAGAAGGGATTGTAGCTTCAAATTCTTGTGTGAAAAGATCACCCTCTTTTGCACTCGATGTTAATTTAACACCCCAAGCACTTGTAGTCATGGAACCTCTCATAACATAGTGGTGTTCAACAGGACCATTAGCGCCTGCAGGACCAGCTTGATCACCTACCGCTTTGTTTTCAATAACATATGCGCCAACATAGTAATCACCAGAAAGGTCTGCAAAGAATTTAACATCAGTATTTACTGTTAATTTATCACCCTCGAGATTTGATTTCATAACAGCGGCAACATCAGGAGTTGTTTGAATGAATGCATCAGCAGCGGACTTAGCGCTTCCATCATTAGTACTGTAGTCAACGCCATTTGTAGCAAAATTTGGTTTACCACCTCCATCTTCGAACATATTTTCAATAGGTTCCATAGTTGGGTTAATTTCTTGATTTCTGAATTCTGCATCAGAGAATCCTACACCGTAGTTTGCCCAAACAAGTGCTGCTCCATTGGGATATGCATCAGCCAGATCAATCCAAGCTTGCCAGCCCCAAGCACCACAATAGTAACAAGTTTCACCAGTTATTTTGAAAACGATAGGGACAGCTGTACGGTTGACAGGTAAATCAACCTTGTCGGTATTATCTTCTACGTAACCAGCAGGTTGGTCACATTGAAATAAAGTAACGTCTGGGTTACCTTTACCATCTCCATCTTTATCCTCATACCAATTCTTTTTAGTACATGGAGCAGTTCCTCCACCCGTTGGAGCGGGAGCTTCTTTTTTACAGCTAGAGTAAGCAAGTGCCATTAAGCAACAGCCAAATACAAGTGCAATTTTTCTTTTGTTCATTATCATTTAATTTTTGAGTATTAAAGATAACGATAAGTTTACATTCTTTTGTGTCACTTTTAGTCTTTTTATTTTTAAGAAAAGGACTTTTTGACATTGATATGAGAATGATGTTTCTAACAACAGGTGTTGTATACCCTAGTCTGCGTATTTGTTTAGTTGAAGGCCGTTAAAATGAGTTCACAAATGATCGTAAAAGCTTAAAAACCTTGTCGTAGTTAGTCATGGTAAGGCTTTCGGGAGTGTCATATATGTCATGATAATAACCAGGGCCTCCATTAGCGTAAATAAAAAAAGACGGAATACCCTTTTTATGAAAATGATAGTGATCGCTATTTTGTGAAGCTCCTCTTGATCTAACCTCTGGTAAAAAACCTTTCTTCTTATTAATACGTGTTAGTCTCTCAAACTCATTGGGATATTCCGTGGCATTCACCACAACAACACCTTTTTCTGGACTCCCCATAATGTCAAGGTTAATAAGCATTTTAATATCGTTGATATTAAACGTAGGGTAGCGCGTAAAAAAATCCGACCCAATCAAGCCAGCTTCTTCACCGGCAAACAAGATAAACACCATAGTATATTTATTATTACATTTAGCATAATGCTTAGCGAGGTTTAAAACCATGGCCGTTCCGCTTGCATTATCACTAGCGCCTGGGAAAATGGCTTGTCCCATTTTTCCAAGATGATCATAATGGGCAGTAAAAACAATATACTTGTTCCTATTCTTTTTCTTTTTTGCTGGGATATAGCCAATTACATTCTTGGATATAAAATGCTCTACCTCTTCATTTTCTGCTCGTATATATAATGAATCAGCATTGTTGATAATACTGTCGGGGAAAATAAGCTCGCAACTACCCGTACTTTTAGCTCTAAGGCCATGGATCATTTTAGTATCAGTACTTCTTATATGAATTGGTTGGTCGTTTATTACAAATCCCTTTGGTGGATGTGCTAATACAACGGCCTCACTTTCTTTTATACCTCGTAGGACTTTCTTTTCATAAAGAGCTTTATCCAGAGAATCACTTAGGTCAAAATGAGATAACTTATAGGTGCCATTGCAGGAACTAGAATTAGGAGCTAATAGAAAGTCCCGCCCTATAACAAGCGGGTTACTATCCAAAGTGCATTGAATAGGAGAGGGAAAAGTATTAATTGGAAATGAAAAATTCTGGAAGTAGCTTCCTTGGTATTTTTTCAGTCCAATGTTTTCAAACTCCGAGGCCAAATAATTTGCAGCGCGATTCACACCATCATTTACATATCCCCGCCCTGCCATTTTTTGACTACACAAATCTGAGATAACCTTGTTGGCATAATTGATGTCTTGTGCTATTAGAGTGCTATAGCTCAGAATGGTTGCTATTAGAATAACCCCTTTTTTCATGTTTATTATTTAATCAGTATGGAATGAAACTAAGCCCCAATTAATCGACGTCCATGCCTAAATGGAACATAGTAAAGCTTAGTACATCGGTATACTCGTCTATTACTTTTGATGTGGGTTTACCTGCGCCATGTCCAGCTTGTTTATCAATTCTTATTAAAGTAGGGTATTTACCTGTGTTCATTTCTTGAAGCGTAGCAGCAAACTTAAATGAGTGTGCAGGTACTACGCGGTCATCGTGATCCGCCGTTGTAATTAAAGTTGCTGGATAGCTTGTATTTTTCTTTAAATTATGAAGTGGTGAGTATTTAATAAGATACTTGAAGTCATCGGCCTTTTCACTACTGCCATATTCCACAACCCAACCCCAGCCCACAGTAAATTTATGATAACGGAGCATATCTAGCACGCCAACACCTGGTAATGCTACTTTGAAAAGATCTGGACGTTGCGTCATACAGGCACCTACAAGAAGACCTCCATTGCTGCGCCCACTAATTGCAAGTTGGTTGCTTGTTGTAATACCTTCTTTAATTAAGTATTCACCCGCACTTATAAAGTCATCGAATACATTTTGCTTTTGTTCTAGCATGCCAGCTTTATGCCATTCTTCTCCAAATTCACCGCCACCTCTTAAGTTTACCATTACATATATACCACCTTGTTGAACAAAGTATAGGTTGGGAATGCTGAAGCTTGGGCCCAAGGAGATATTAAACCCACCATATCCGTACATCAGGGTTGGGGCTTTCGCCTTTCTTAACGGCATATCTGCCCTGTGTACAATAAACATAGGTACTTTTGTTCCGTCTTTTGAGCGAAAGAAAACTTGCTCAACCTTGATTTTATCAGGATCTAAAGAAAAATCACTTTTCTTGAAGAGTTCACTTCTCATGCTTTTGACATGGTATTTATATATAGTAGTCGGTCTATTAAATGAGCTGAACGAGTAAAAAGTATGGTCGTCTTCAATACTACCACCAAATCCACTCGCAGAGCCTATGCCGGGAAGTTCAATTTCACCTTCCAGTTTACCGTATAGGTTATATTGAATCATCTGACTTCTAGCGTTCTTAAGATATTCGCAAATAATCTTGTTGCCTACAATGCTCGCACCTTCCAACTTTTCTTTTCGTGCAGCGACAATAGTCTGCCAGTTGTTTTGCGTAGGTTTCATAGGATCAATAGCCACGATTTGATAATTACTGGCTTGCTCACCATTATTGGTATGGACATAGAACTTATCCTCAATAACGGCTAGCACATTATAGTTATACTTGAACCCTTTAAGTAAAACCTTAAAACGTTGCTCTGATTGAGTTAAGTCCATATAGCTAATTTGACTACCATCTGTGCCCTCAGATTCATACATGATCAAATATTTCTGGTCTTCGCTGATACTAACACCTTTGTAGCGCAAAGGGTGTTTTAGATCTTGATAAACCAGCTTGTCATCGAGCTGGTTTTGGCCAAGTTTATGATAAAATATTTTCTGAAATTGGGTCTTTTCAGAAAACTGGTCTTCTTCTTTTTTAGGACGATCGTAACCGCTATAATAGAAACCATCGTTTCCAACCCATGCCATATTGGTAAACTTAGTATATTCTATACGGTCATTCAGTTGTTGTTTATCAGATACGCGCATTACATATATATCTTGCCAGTCACTTCCTGCCTTGGATACAGAATAGGCGCATAGCGTATTGTCTTTACTAAAAGTGAGTCTGCCCAATGCAGATGTTCCAGTTCGATCTAGTTGATTTGGGTCAATAAAAACTTCGGGCTTGCCGTTAAGCCCTTTTTGATAAAAAAGTACAGATTGATTCTGCAACCCATCATTTTTATAGAAAAAATAGTAGCTACCTTTTTTAAATGGACTGCTATACTTTTCGTAATTCCATAGTTTAGTCAGGTCTTTATGCACCTTACCTTTAAAGGGAATTTTGTTTAGGTATTTGTTTGTATAAGTGTTTTGTTGATCGACCCATTCTTTAGTCTCATTTGCATGATCATCTTCCAACCATCTGTAAGGATCTGCAATGACCATATTATGGTAGGTATCTTGTACTTCCGTTTTGTGTGTAATAGGAGGTTGTATCATGTCAATTTTTACTTGTGCCTTAATCAAGCTGCTTGGAATTATACCTATAAAGAATAGGATCATTTTTTTCATTCCGTAAATATAAGGCTTATAAAAGCCATAAGTAAGGTTGTGGAGCTCACAATTATGTAAAAATCGGGTTGCGTTAAACTTTTTTCTTAAAAAAGGATATTCTCTATAGTGTACTATTGGCAAAGGTTACAGGTTTTTTTTACTTAGGTAAAGCAAAAGAATTTTAAAAAAAACGAAAAGAAGTTTGGTGGTTAAAAAAAGGCGCATACATTTGCACTCCCAATTGCGAAAGCAACGTTCTTTAAAACAATAACAGGCAACAAAAAAACGAGTAAAAAAAACTAAAAAACTTTGAATAAGTTTGGCGGTTAAAAAAGCTCGAAATACATTTGCACTCCCTTTGAAAAAAGGGGGATTGGTTTAGGCCAAATGTTCTTGAAAAAAATAGATAAAAAGCAAAAAAAAACTTTCAAATTTTAGCAATAAAATTTGGTCGGTTTAAAAGCTCGAAATACATTTGCACTCCCTTTGAAAAAAGGTGGTCCCAAGCTAAGCTTGGAAAGTTCTTTGAAAGATTGGAAACAACAGCAAGAAAACTA